>OZ242201.1:0-4103546 GCA_965206105.1 Longimicrobiales bacterium | reverse complement strand
AGATCGATCCTGACGAGACTCTGGATCCGGCGCTGGGAGTCGCCAGGCGCATACCCGCGAGCGGCCGTTTGGGCGTGAACGTGCGCGCCATGCCCCTCCTTGAGTTGAATCTGGTCCCCTTTCTTTGGAGCGCGGCCCCCGATTCGTCGATCATGGACCTGGTCGAGGCGATGGCCGCCGATCCCGAGAACCACGAGATGCTCTGGCACGCACGCACGCAACTTCCGGTCGCGGATATCGATGTGACGTCCCATGAGCCGGTTCTGAGCACGAGCAACGAGGACTTGGCGATTCTGGCCCAAACCGAGGCGATCCGGCTCATGGAGGGTGGCGCCGGCTACTACATGGGCATGATGGCAGGGAGGACTCAAGGCAGAGGAATAGCGTACCGTCCTGGCCGGTCGGCCTTTGCGGCTCCCCACGGTCCCACGGTGGGCCACGAACTGGGCCACAACATGAGCCTGCAGCACGCGCCGTGCAGCGCGCCTGACACGGACCCAGCATATCCCTACCCGGACGGCTCTATCGGGGCATGGGCCTACGACTTCCGCGAAGGTGGGCGTTTGATCCCGCCGTTTACGAAGGAGTTGATGTCCTACTGCGCGGGCGTGCGGATCAGTGACTACCATTTCACCAACGCGCTCCGGTATCGGCTTCGCACCGAAGGCCCGCCAGCCGCGACGACTGTCGCGTCCAGATCGATGCTCCTTTGGGGTGGGGTGCGAGCAGATGGCGCGCCGTACCTGGAGCCCGTGTTCGTGGTCGATGCTCCACCCGAGTTGCCGCGCGCTCGCGGTGAGTACCGGCTGACCGGACGGAGTGACCGCGGAACCGAGCTGTTCTCCCTGGCCTTCGACATGCCGGCAGTTGCCGATGGTGACGGGAGCTCATCCTTCGCCCTCTTGATTCCGGTGCGGGCCGAGTGGGAGGGCAGCCTCGCGGCGATCACGCTTGTCGGCCCCGGCGGCTCGTATACCCTGGACGGCGAGAGCGACATCCCGATGGCGATCCTGCGCAATCCGAGAACCGGACAGGTAAGGGGCTTCTTGCGAGACCTTCCCGCCCCAACCCAGGCGGCCATGGACGCGGCCCAAGTCGGTGCGCAACCGGGATTGGAGATGCTGTTCAGCCGCGGAATCCCAGACGCGGCCGCTTGGAAACGATGAGCGTTGACCATCGGGGCGCCAAGCCGCCCGGCTCGCTCCACTCCGCCGGCCGCCGGGCAAAGCACCGAACCGGTCGAGTGCGGTCGGCCCGAGGGACACCACCGGACGCCATCCGGCATTCGTGGTGCTTATGGACATCGGGTCCGGCACGCCCCGCACTCCCGCTATTCGAGGGCCGCATCCCGGTTGTTTCAATACGCTGGACTCAGATCTGGTCCAACGGCAAGAATGGCAGATCGTGCAGTCCTAATTGAAGTTACGTGGTTTCTTGCCGTGATGTGTGACTCAGCCAACCTGCCAGCCGCGATGCCCTCACCGATTCGCAATGTAAAGATAACCTTACAGTATGTCATGTTTACCATACATTGGCTGGCGCCAAGGCACCGCTCTGCGTTGCTCCTCGGGCGAATAGCTCTGCTATGCGCCCTTCGTCGCGCCTTGCCAGCCCGGCAGGAGTTCGCATTGTCACAACCCGGCACGCCACCTTCAGGAGCGCCCGGTACTCGTCCTCGGTGAGCGCGACCCGTTTCGGGTTCTTCTCCGTGGGCTTCCTGAAGCCCTTGAGCGGGTTCCTGACGAGGAGCGGGAGGCCTTCCTCGTCCCTCGACCTCGCAGCCCAATTCAGAACCGCGATCAGGAACTTGAGGTCCTATTCGACCGTCCGGTCGGAAACGGGCCTTCCGCTCGGACCGATCCTGCCCGCCCGGCGTTCCCGGATGAAGCGGTCCCAGTCCCGTTGGGAGAGTGTCACCGGGTCGCGGTTCCGTCCGAAGAACCGGAGGAACATCTGCGTGGCGGCCCGGTCGTGCCCCCGCGTATGCGCGCCCTTGGTGGGCGTCACCTCCGCACCGTGAATGTCAAGAAGCCCTCCCAGCGTGAGCGGCTCCGGCTCGGCTTCCGCCTTGCCGTTCAGGTCCGGGACCGCGAAGCCCGCGGCGGCCTCGTCCGCCTGCCGCTTCGCCCTCACCCATTCGCGGTGCCCCAGCGACCGGGTGATCCTTCGCCCGTCCTCTCGCCACTCCAACTGGAACAGGCCGGTCTTCGGGTCGGGAAACGCCCGGACCCGGTTCCGGCCCCATTCGCCAGCGCCGTACGAGCGCTGACTTCGTTTCGTGCGTGCCATCGTTCGATTCCTTTCGATTGATGGACTGCACGATCTGCATATCGGAACTTCGAGCCGGGAAGGCGTCTCCGCCAGCCGGAGGGGTTGGAAGCGCGTGGACTGGGCCGTAGAAAAAAACGAAGAGGTTCTGCCCCCCCAATGTCACCGGACGCCAAGGTGTGCCCGGGTCTGACCCGACCGGAGGCGGAACTTGATCAAGCCCGCCTACATGCGCTCCCACCTGTTCGGGCGCCGCCGTCGGCTCGTGGACGATTGGGCGGCTAGTCTCGCGGGCGGCATTGCAAGCACCGAGAACAGGACTCAGCGTGCCGCAGCCTCTTCGACGGGTTCCGTGCCATTGCTGATCGTCGCTCCGTTCTGGACTGCCTCGGCAAGACGCAGCTCCGTGATCGTCAAGCCTTGAAACCCACCTTCAGACTTCATCGAGTCGTCCAGTTGGTACACATCTCCGCATCCCACGCGAGCGCGTCTGCGACGGAATCCGCTGCGCTCCGTTTCGCGAAGGCCTCGTCGCGCCTGACCGTCAATCGGTCGAAAGCGGGTCCATAGACGTCACGCTGTATCGCATGACGGATAGCTTCCAGCACCTCTTCCACCTCGTTGTCCGCCCGCACCCACGCTGCGTATGCCGAGTCAGCCTTCGCAACTAATGATTCGCAGGTTTCCCCGGTACATGCTTGAATTGCCAAGTATGCCAGCGAGTCGTGACGCGTCTCGTTGCGATTCTTGACATTCGGGTCGTCGTTGTAAGTGGAGTCGGCGACTTCATTTAGCGCCACCATCAACGACTCGCAATCGGCGCCGCCGCCGCACGCCGTCAGCACCAGGGCCAAGGCCAGGTTCAAGTTTCTCATCGAGTCCGGATCTCCAGATTGCAGGAATGGTCCCGTAGGCGGCTCTAGTGTCGCCCGTGATATGTCAGGAGGCGCCAGGGCCAAGGCCAGGTTCAAGTGGTCAACGCGCTGGTCCTGCTCAACTGCAGGGCGATTTCAACAAGCGGCGCGCGACCGGCGGGGAGATTGCCGGAGTGCTGAGGGTCCGGGTGAAGAAGCGGTCGTGGAGAACCGGCAGGGTCGCCGGGCGAAATACCTTGCGGCGAAGGAATCCAGCTGCGGTCGCCGTAGCTTCGCCAAACTGGCGGACCGCGGCGGAACTCGGCTACATACAGCGTGTACCATGGCCGACGCCACGGCGGATGCTCGAAGTCATCACCCTGCAGGGCGCGCAACGCCGACTTCGCGGCGGGGAGGAGCGGGTACTCACATAGACGGCCACGAGACCCTTGCAACACTACCCCCTTGGTCACCAGCGACGGTTCGAGCAGTGCCACATCGGTGATCTCGCGGATCGAGTCGCCGTGATTGCTGGGATTGCCAACCGACCGCTCGGCGTCCGGAACCGCAAGTCTTGAGTGGGATGGTGAAGCCGGGTGAGGACTCCTCGCGGCGAGCACCACCCGGGTCCGATTCCTCTTCATGGGCTTCCTGAAGCACTTGAGCGGGTTCCTGTCGAGGAGCGGGCGACCCCGCTCGTCCCTCGATTCGCGGCGCCCCAGCGACTGGGTGGGCCTGCGCCCGTTTTCGCGCCACTCCAACTGGTAAAGGGCCAGCCTTCGGGGCAGGGAACTACGCGGCGCAGACCGGATTGCATCATTTTCGGCCGCTCGGCATGCTCGGGGGCCGCTTAGAGGCGTTTCAAGGGCATTTCGGGGAGTCTACGAGCGGTGGGATCGCCTCGGAGGCGACGAAGTCGGGTCTCCGAGGGGTAGAGGTACGGCAGAAAACGGCGGTGCGGCGGGTTATCCGTCGCCCTTGGCCGTCCCCGGGGTTGGCCGCGGAGAGGCCGAGGAGCTTGCCCGCGACGGTCCGGCCACCGCCGTCTCGGGCGATACCGGGGGGCGCGGGTGGCTGCGGGGCTGGCTTGAGTCACGTTGCGTGGCGAAGGCAGCCCACGCATGTCGAACACCACTGCGGTCTGGCAGGGGGGCTGTGCCCCCTCAGACCCCCCCTGATGTCCGCACTCTGACGGGAGTTCGCGGTCGGAGGCCGTCTTCCATCCCATCCCGGCGGCAGCCACTCGGCCACATGCGGAGGACTTTCCAGCCTTACGTTCCTCCGCGCCGAAGGTGCGAGGGGGCTGGCCTCCGGCGTATCATGAGTGACTGTTGGAACGAGGCCGAAGGGCGCGATCACATCAGAAACCGCGACCATGGAGCGACGATGGACCGGAGGGCAACGGACGAGATGACACGGAACGAGGAGCTGGACAAGCTGGTCGGAGATTCTGGATTCCTGCGGTATCACGCGGAGTATGCGAAGCCCCGCGAGTTCAACACGTTCGACGTGCTGCGGTATGCGGAGTACGAGATTCGTCACAGCAACGTGATGGCCTGGCTGCTGGATCCCGGCGAGACCCACGGGACTGGCCGAAGGATCCTGGAGTGGTTTCTGGACCGGGCGAGGCTGCCGGGGAAGTTGCCCCCGGAGATCGTCCGCGGGGACGGCGGGCAGACGGTGCGGGTGGAGCGGGAGCTGCACTACGTGGACGTGACGATCTTCCTGGAGAGCGATCGGGGCCGGCACATCGTCGCGGTGGAGAACAAGCCGTCGCGGGCTTCGCCGGAGCACTACGAGCAGGCGCGGGCACACCTGGAGCGCTTGCGTCCCAAGTACACGGGCCACAGGCGCCACGGCGTGCTGCTCTCCACCTCACGGAAGGGAATCGAGGGGGAGGACAGGCCTCCGGACCCGATTGCCCATGTGAGCTGGCGGGATGTAGGCACGCAAATCAAGACGATGATCGACGAGGGCGCCTTCGGGGAGAGGAGCGTGGCCGCCTTCATCCGCCAATACCTCGTGGCGGTCGGCCGGCTGATCGGCCCGGAGGAGAGCGACGCGGACTACTTCAGGAAGCTGCTGGACGACCACCATTCGCTGCTGAAGCACATGTCCGGCGCGCTCGGCGAGGAGCGGGGCGAGCACAAGGTCCGGAAGATGGTGCCGGACGGTCATGCGCACTACCGCGACACCGTAGTGCGGCTGGTGAAGGATGTCCGGCAGGAGCCGGGGTGGTTGCGTGACGAGGTTCGCGACCTGCTTACGAGTCGGGGGATTGAGACGACGATCTGGGGGCCCTGGCTGAACTGGGAGCTGGAAGCGGCTCCGGCGCTGGGGATTCCCTGGTGTATCCGGTGGGTCCTGGACTTCCAGTATCGCCAGATCAGTGTGTGGCTGGAGGTTCCGTCGCATTGCCGGAACAAGGAGGCTGTGAAAGACCTGCTGGCTTTCGTGCGCGAAAGGCCGATCGACCGCCGTCGCCGCGAGAGGTACCCGATGAGGGCCGGTGGATACGGCTACTACCACATCTTTAACCACGAACTCGTCGCCGACGAAATCCTCTCGGGCAAGTCGACGGCGGCGGTCATGGAGGCCGTGCGGCAAGCCGTGGACGAATTCCTGGACGCGGAGGATTCGGACTACACGCGCATCAACGACTACTTCTGGTGCCTGGCGTTTCGGCCCGAGGTCGCGGTCTCGGCGGAGGAAGCGCAGTAGGAGGGTAGTCGCGGTCAGCCGTGATGCCCGCCACCTCGACCGGCTGGAGGTCGGCGAACGGGTGGTCCGCCGCCTCTTGCGGCGCTGCACCGCCTTCCCGCAGGGATTGATGGTTCGGGAGCGACCCAGGCATGAAGCGGCGAGGGTGTGCAAGCACGCTCGCCGCTATGCCGTACCGAGCCTTCGGCGAGGGGGGTCGCTCCCCTCCATGGCCTGAGTGGCTGCTGTTGCCACGACCGGCCGTGCGGCGGAGCCGCAAGACCTTGCCGCGCCGGCGGATACGCCGGGCCAGCCGGTGTGCATCACCGGAGCGCCAAAGTGTGCATCGGCCCCCCGTGTCTCTTTCACACCTCCGGCCCGGCGCGAGACATCAGGCTTCCCAGTAGAATCGAGCCCCCGCCAGCCGAACCGTCATCCACGTGTCGACGCGTGCCGTCAGCCCCCGTCCCGCACGCCTGCGCGGGCGCTCCTCAAGCGCGACGGCGCGCTTCAGGGCGGCCTGCAAGCCGCCGTATTCGTCGAGGGTGCGGACATCCCCTCCGATGATGGCCTGCTCGATCCGGGCGACCTCGCGCTGGGTCTCCTCGTCGATCTTGGAAGGGCGGGGATACCGCGTCCAGCTGGTCAGCACCCTGCTCGCCCGACCGTATTCCTTCCATCTCCGGACGACCGCCACCACTTCGATCTTGAGGCCCAGGTCCCAGAGCGCCTTCCAGAGATCGCCGTGCTTCGCGCCCCACGAACGGAGCGCCGTCGCGGTCCCGTGGCCCGGTTCGGCGTAGACGAAGACGGCGCGCTCCGTGTCCAGCGCGATGGGCAAGCCGAGCGGGAAGAAGCGCCGGAGGCCCCCGAGCGCGCCCCGGTAGACCCGTTGGGGAAGAGTCTCCGATCGATCCCAAGCGCCTCGAAAGCGGCGACCCGGTCGGCTTCGGTCGGCAGCCGCGGCAGGCGGGGATGTTCGAGCACGTAGTCGAGCGCAAGCAGGCGCCGCATTGTCACCTCCGGCGACGTGATCCGGCGGCGGCGGTGGTCCCCCAAGCCGAGCGCCTTGTAGATCCTGCGACCGTGGATCCGGCAGATCCGGCCGATGCCGTTGATGCCGGGTGGCTTCTCCTCGCTGGCCACGCCTTGGGCGATGAGCTTGCGCACGGCGCGGCCAACTATCTCGTGGTGGCAGCCGAGGAAGCTCGTCCACAGCCCGGGTGAACACGCCCCCGTGGACGCAGGCGAGCGCGAGCCATTCAGCGCGGCGTCGCGTCCAGCCGAAGGGCTCCAGTGCCTTGGCGCGTTCCTTCAGGGTGGGCCGACGCTTCGCATACCGCTGGAGTGAACCGCCGCTTCGATGTCTCCATGCCTAAAACGCTGAGGGGCAACTCTCAGGGCAGTCAACCCACACAGGATGTCCCGATGTTCCAAAACGTTCCAGAACGTCTCGAACGGCAGCCGGTTTGCCATCGTAGTGGATGGGTAGAATCGGCCAAGACAGACACAGCGATGTCAGTTCATGGTCCGGGCGACGCGGAAACCGGTGATGCTGTTCGGGTTCCCGGTCGCCCTCCAACTCCGGCCCGCCGATCGAAGCAGCACCGGCCCGGAGGCCGCAGACCCGCCGCGCCTCGTACGACGGGCACAGTAGTCTCCCGATTGCCAGCCGCTGCCATCCGTCGGGGCACCCGAATAGCTCTCATTCCAGCAGTCCTGTGTCCACTCCCACACGTTGCCCAGGATATCGTACAATCCAAACGAGTTCGGCAGAAAAGAACCCACCGGAGCGGTTTTGCGCCCAAAGCCATCCGAGCAGGCCGCCGACACAGTTGGGCTCTCCACTTCGGCTTCTGCGGTCCGATCAAAGCCATTCGCATTACGACACTGTCCCAATTCGCCCTCCCCCCAGTACCGCGCCGTCTGCGTCCCCGCCCGCGCCACGTATTCCCATTCCGCCTCACTCAGCAGCCGGTACGTCCATCCGGTCTCCTCGCTCAGCCACTCCGCGTACGCCACCGCATCGTCCCAGCTCACGTTGATCACCGGGCTCATGTCCGCCGCATCCGCCATCCCTGACACACGCATCCCACTCCGCGAACGTGACTTCGTAAGCCCCCACTGCAAACGGCCAACCAACCGTGACACGGTGCTGCGGTCCCTCGTCGTCGTCCCGACCCTCTTCCGACTCCGGTGACCCCATCATGAAGAGGATTATGTACTTGGGTTGACGCGGGTCGGGTTTCCCGTTAACTTCAATTGTACGGTAAGAGACACCCCGGCAAGGAGTTGAACATGGCGAGCGGACCCGGAAAAAGCCACCGGAAGGGGATAACCCTGCTGGAGTTGGCCGGCAGGTTCCCGACCGAGGAAGCGGCGGTGGAGTGGTTCGAGGGTGTCGTCTGGCCGGAGGAGCGGTGCTGCGGGCATTGCGGGTCCACCCGGACGTGCGAGGCCAGCCATGCGAAGATGCCCTACTGGTGCTCGGACTGCCGGTCCTACTTCAGCGTTCGGACGGGGACCGTGATGGAGCGGTCCAAGGTGCCGGTTCGGAAGTGGGTCTATGCCATCTACCTGGACGTGACGAGCCTCAAGGGCGTGGCCGCGATGAAGCTCCACCGGGACATCGGGGTCAGCTACAAGACGGCGTGGTTCATGCAGCAGCGGATCCGGGAGGCGTTCGCCGCGGAGGGTCCGGTCGTCATGGGCGGGCCGGTCGAAGTGGATGAGACCTACGTTGGCGGCAAGCGGGCCAACATGAGCAACGCCAAGCGGAAGGAACTGGCGGGAACGGGCCGGGGTCCGGTGGGCAAGACGGCGGTCGTCGGTGCCAAGGACCGGGAGACCGGACAGGTGGCCAGGCGGGTGATCGAGAGAACCGACCGGAAGACCCTACAGGGGTTCGTGGACGAACACGCCAGCCCCGGCGCGACGCTCTACACCGACGACGCCACGGCCTACAAGGGTGGCGATCGGCCCCACGAATCGGTGAAGCACTCGGTCGCCGAGTTCGTGCGGAACGGCGTAATCCACACGAGCGGCGTGGAATCGTTCTGGAGCATGCTCAAGCGGGCGCACAAGGGGACGTTCCACCGGCTGAGCGCGAAGCACCTCCAGCGGTACGTCAACGAGTTCTGCGGGCGGCATAACGTCCGGGATCTGGACACCATCCGGCAGATGGAGCATGTCGTCGCGCGGATGCGGCTGATGGGAAGCGGGATCTGATCGCCGACAACGGGCGGTCGGCGGTCGCCAGCTAGCTTAGCTAGCTAGTCCGGAGCTTCGAGACCCGCCATTTCCAGCAACTTGTCCCGAAGCTCGACGGCAAGAACGCGGCGGATCTGCTCGGTCGGGAGGCCGTTCCGGTAGGCGCTATCCCTGATCCTGCTCAACTCTTGATCCGTGTACGCAAAGCCTTCTACGAACTCGAAGCAGTACTCCTGGATCTGGTAGGCGTCCTTCCCCTCGATCCAGTCGGTCAGGCTGTTCACGACCCTCCTGGCCCATTCGACACCGCCCACCTCTTGGGAAATTGCTTTGCCAAGATCATTCAGCCGCAACGGACTCTGCCGCGAGAGGGGGCCGATATTCAGCTTCCCAAAGAGCGAGTAGAAAGCCTCCATGAGGCGGCTCTCCACCCTAAAGCGTTCCCCGTACGCGATTCTCAACCCGTTCAACCCTCGCCCCCACACCTTCCTCGACCTTTTCGGTCCCTTCCTTCAAGCTATCATACCCAGCTTGTCGGTTACGGCTGCCGAGGTTTCTCCAGATCCCGAATGGCCCCAGCGAGAGGAGGACGAACGCCGCCACTCCTCCCCATACCGTCACCAATCCGACACCGCAACCCGCTTTCCCCTTGCGGTTCCCGATTCTTCCCCCTACGCTGTCGGCAGTCACTTCAACAGCGGAATCACCATGTCGGGTCTCCCGCTGAATACAACAGCCGAAAGGACGGGCGAGCGGGTAGCTCCTGCGACTCGTAGGCTTTTCCGCTGGTGAGTGACCAAGGCCCGGCACCACGTCCGGTGTCCGGGCCGGCCACCGCCAACGGGAAGGAACCCCCGACCATGCGCCGTCTGCTCACCACCACCGCTATCATTCTCGCCACGTTCGCCTGTGAGGGTCCGATGGGACCGGAAGGGCCACAGGGTCCGCAGGGAGTCCAGGGTCTGCAAGGCCCCCAAGGCGTGCCGGGCGAGGGCATAACCTCGATCTCTCGCACGGGAACGATTCCGTCCGATGGCAGTGCCGTCGTCAGCCTCCCCGGCGTGAACATCGATACCACCGTCGTCAGTTGCTGGGTGGGCACCTACTCCGAAGGCATCCTAATCTGGATCAAGGTGGCGTTCCACGAAGAGGCATCGTGCGCGGCATCGCAGGACGGCAGCCGCCTTCTGGTCGTGGTCACGGGACCGAGGGGATGGCGCTATCTGGTTGTTGCCACGCGGCCTACCTGATACGTTCCGAATAACCGGCCCCCCCACCACAGGAGCCAGCCCCATTATAGTGCCCCCGATTTCCCTGGACAGTAGTTTAGCAACCCTTCCGGGGTCCAGGAGAGAGGAGGCACGGGATGTCTGGGAGTACGAAAGAGCAGGATTCGGCGAAGAGCCTCGGACGGCCGGAAGGCCTGCCGAAGCGGTGGAGCTCACAGCGGAAGGCCGAGGTGGTGTTGCGGCTGCTGCCGGGCGAGGACATTGGCGAGGTGAGCCGAGTGATCCGGGTTGCGCCGCCGGAGCTGGAGCGGTGGCGCAGGGACTTTCTGGACGGTGGCCGGCAGGGGCTGAAGAAGAAGAACCGGCCAGGAGGCGAGCTGATGCGGACCCGGGCGAAGCTGGGAGAGATGACGATGCGGGTCGAGTTGCAGGCGGAGCTTCTCGAAAAAAGGGGGTACGGGGACGAGCTGAGGAAGCTCTTGAGGCGCTTGGACGGGTGAGTCCGGCGAACGAGGCGACCGTACCCGCTGACGATGGTGTGTGAGACGTGGCGGGTCGGGCGTTCGAGCGTGTACGCATTGCGGACCAGGCTTGCAGGGCCGCTGGACTCCGATCGCCGGCAACCGGGGAAGCGGGGCCCGAAGACGGCCCTGAGCGACGAGGAGCTGCTGCAGGAGATCCGGACGGTGCTGAAGGCGAGTCCGTTCCTCGGCGAGGAAGGTGAAAGGCGCGGCTTGCAGCCACGGGGATCCGGGTCGGCAAGAACCGGGTGCTGAGGCTGATGCGGGCGAACGGGCTGCTGGCGCCGGTGCGCCGCGGGCATCCCCGCGGAGACCGGACCCACAGCGGCCGCATCCGGACCGAGAGGGCCGGACGAGTTCCGGGGCACGGACGCGTCGAAGTTCTGGACGAGGGAAGAGGGCTGGTGCTGGCTCTTCGGGGCCGTCGACCACTGCGCCTCGGATGTCGTCGGCTGGCACGTGGCGAAGAAGGGCGACCGCTGGGCGGCGCTGGAGCCGGTCCGCCAGGGCGTTCGGGCCCACATGGGCGGCTTCGGCAAGGCGATCGCCCTGGGCCTCGGCCTGCGGCACGACTGGGGCTCCCAGTACCGGGCCAGGCAGTTCCAGGCCGAGATCAAATGGTTCGGGATCCGCTCCACGCCCGCCTACGTGGGCGAGCCGGAGTGCAACGGCGTGGCGGAGCACTTCATCCGGACGCTCAAGGAGGAGTGCATCTACCTGCACGACTTCGAAACGCTCGAGGAGGCCAGAGAGGCGATCGGGGCCTTCATCGAGCGCTACAACAACGGCTGGCTGCTCCAGCGGCACGGGTACATGACCCCGGCCCGCGTCCGCGAGAAGTTCAGCCGGAGGGCGGCTGATGTTTAAGCCGTCCACTTGTCCAGGGTAGGGCCTCCGCAGTCAGCGCGATTGACTCACGCGACAGGGAAACCTCTCCAATCGCAACGTCCCCAAAGCCGTTGTCATCGATGGAACGCGACGTTTCGTTACAGGCGATCCCCATCGCCCCAACGGTAATCAAGATAAGCATGGCGAGAAATGAGTGACGAGTGCCTACCGCACTTGTACAAAGCTCCTTCGTACTCTGGATCATCGATCTCCCCCTTAGCCGCGCTTCTTGGTAAACTGCTCTAGCGTCTTGGTTGTCAGTTCTCTTATCGTACGAGCTTTGTACCACGATGCTCCGACAGCAACCAAGGCTATCGACTCAAGCATGAAGACCTGATACGGCACTATTTGAGGCATGCCTAAGAAGTGGCCAGCGCCGATCAATAGTATGCACAACAACACTATCGCGGCAAGAAGCCGGTGCAATATTCGCCAAATTGGTCGTTCGGGGGATCGAGCGAAGTCAAAGGCCGATATGTATGCCAGAATGACCAAGAGAGTAGCGGCCGCAACGTAGTGCAGGTTTCCTATCCAAGGGGGCATGCAGCGATCGCCCTGCGGGAACACAGCCACTATGACCGCCAGATAGCCTGCGATTGTCGTTCGTCGTTTGCCCTTCTGGTCCTTTCCGCTACCCGGATAAAGAATCAGAGACAGGCCGTTGAAGCACAGGATGCCGATGAACACGCTGACCAGACCGGGATGATGATAGTAGTAGCTACTAACCGTCTTCATCCAGGGCACCTCAAAGAAGATCATGCCACCGAGCCACAGCGCTGTCGGTAGCGTCATTGTGAGCAGGCCGATTATTCCTCGCGTGTAGTCTTGCTTGCCGTAGTCCACGTTTCGTCTCTCCTGAGTCTAGTCGACGGCACTGTTGCCGTCATTGTTTGCCTCTTCCGGGCCACCGTCAGCGGATGGGAGTGCTTCGAGGAGCCCATCGACCACCGGGGCCGAGACTCCCGGGTTTTGCGGGGCCACGTGCAGAGGGCCGTCGCCGTCTTCGTCCACGCCGTCGCGTGATGATCCCGGGTCGGTACCTGGCACCACCTCGTTCACCGACTCCCGGTCGGCGGCGGTCTGGCCCGCCAATCCCGACGGGACCAGCAGGCAGACCAGCAGCAGCGCGCAGATCCGCAGCATTTGCGTTCGCACAGCCTCGAAGGCTCCTATCCGGTTCACGTTGCTCGCTCTCTTCGTTTCGCCGTGGCTATCGCGGCGGGCAGCCGGTGCGGATCCCGCGTTGTGGGTTGTCGTGCTCGGAACGGCTGTCCCCAGGCTCAAGGACCGGGCGCCGGTGTTGAATATAATGGGTGCAAATGATTTTTGGGCGATAAAGACGGTAAAATTTATGACTGAATAGATATCATCAATGATTGAGGGCCGGGTCTCCGCCCGAAAGATGGCCGCGTGTCGCGACTCGGGGCGCTGCCCCTGAGCTCCGCGCGCAGGAGGTCACGAGGCAAAGACACAGGTGTCAATTCAGGGTCCGGGCGACCCGGAACCCGCTGTAGTAGCTCCGGCTCCCGGCCGTGTCCCTGATGCGGTTGGCCGAACGGAGGGCCCGCGGAGAGCCGCCCCAGGAGCCGCCGCGCAACACACGAACGGAGCAATCGCCCGAACTCCACGCGCTGCCATCCGCCGGTGCCCCCGAATAGCTCCCGTTCCAGCAGTCCTGCGTCCATTCCCAGACATTCCCCAGTACATCGTACAGTCCGAATCCGTTCGGCTCGAACAGGCCCACCGGCGCGGTCCGAATGTAGCCGTCATTGCAGGATACCGTTGTCCAGTCCGGGTATTCCGCCAACGACGCTGCATCCGCTCCATTGCCATACCGGCATTGCCCGGTTTCCCTCTCTCCCCAGTACCGCGCCGTCGTCGTCCCCGCCCGGGCCACGTACTCCCACTCCGCGTCCGTCAGCAGCCGGTACTCCTCCCCCGTTTCCCGCGACAACCATCGAACGTACTCCCGCGCGTCCTCCCAGCTAACGTCGATCACCGGACGGCTCCCACGTCCCCACCCCTCATCCTCCGGCCGGTAGCCACCGCACCCCCCGGCCGCCACACACGCGTCCCACTCCGCGAACATTACCTCATACACGCCCACCGCGAACGGCGACCCGATCGTCACCCTGTGCCGTGGCCCTTCCGTGTCGAACCGACCCTTCTCCGATTCCGGCGACCCCATCATGAAGTTGCCCGCGGGCACCACCACCATCTCGGGGCAGGCTTCACATTCCCGGAAGAGCCTCCCCGGTTCCATACTGCCGGGTTGCGGCTCAATCTCCGGATCTGCCGCGTCGGCCGCCGACTCCGGCCAACCCGCTTGTCCTTGCCGGGCCGCGGTGACGGGCGGGCGATTATCCCACGTCTCCCGCACCACGATGTCGTAGTTGGACCCGACGACGTACCCGTTGAGCCGGGCCCTTGCCACAGCCTCCGCTTCAGCGTCGTCCCAGCTGTTCCCGTACCCGACTGAAAAGGCCTGGAACCTGGGGTCGTCGGGATCTATGGAAGTATCCCCGGGCACTACCCCCTCGTAGGCGATCACCACAAGGTGAGTATCGTCGGGCTCGGACCAGTTGCAGGTGCCGCCATCGACAATGTATACCCGGCCATCCAGGCGTGACACGAGAGCTTCCTCAAGGCGCTCCATGTCCTGCTGGTTGATCGGCTTGACGCCAATCCGCCAGACGAGCTCGGTGTGGTGTTCGAGCGTGATGTCCACCGGGCCGGGCACCGAGGCGCTCTCTTCCTCGAACGCGATGCATACAGCGGCGGCACGGGTCATTTGGGCACTCGCGGGGCTGGAGCCGGCGAAGACTGCTTGGGAAAGCAATGCGCACAGTGCGATGAGGGGGATGGTAGGTAACGGAAGGGACCGAATGGCAGGTCCGGTGTTTGTCGTGGTCATTGATGGAGATGCCTCTCAGTGCTGATGGGATGCGTTTCGGCGTGTGGCGGGCACAGTCTTCGGGGAGGGCGAGGCCACCCGGGGTCCGTCATGCGCCTGTTTTCGTCGTCAACGGGGGATCGTTTCATCGCCTCTGCTAGTGATCTCGGTTGCGACTCTTGGCACGCCGGATGACCCCAGCAAGCAACTTGAGCAGAAGCAGTGCGATGAGCAGAAGAGCGACGATCCGGAGCGTCGAGAGCACGCATCGGCACATCTCAACCCACACGTCCATAGCCAGAAGATCGCCGAGATTGATACCCCTCAAGACCAAATAGGCGAAGAGCAGCAAGAGCGTTAGTGCGATCGCAATACACTTGCGAATCGGTCGTCTGCGAACCTCGGGCGTCGCCCTCCAGAAGCACCAGGAGACAACACGTAGAGCCAACCAGCAGATCCTCGCCTGGAGCCAATTGGCGTGTGACCTCCCCGAGCGTGCGATACGATACCAGATTTCATCAGCCCTGCGCCTACTCATGGGGTAGGGCTCGGCACTATCGCGGCTGTAGAGGTAGTCGTGGACGACGCCCGCAATATCCACTTTTGACCACCGAACCAACCATCGACCGAACGGAGGGATCGAGCTGTAGTCTGTGTGGAAGCCGGCGGGCACGACCACTGTTTCCCCTTTGCCTCCGTCGTCGCACCGTTGGACATGCCGTTCCACGCACACCACGATGGCTCTCAGCAGTCGGCGCTTGCCGTTTGACAATCGCTCCGTGCGCAGGGCACCGCCAATCACTCTGCTGGGGGCAATGCGGGTCATGTGTTCCTCTCCGATCATGTAAGGTGAGGGGTCTTGGTCGCCAAGATAACGGGGAATCCGCCGAAGCTGATGAGCCGGTCACGAGCACGGCAGGTATCCAGAGGACCCGGCCCAACCGGGACGACACGCGGCCTTTGGCGAACCGGGCAACCGCAAGACTCCAGGTCGCTTGGCTGTGAGGAATCTCGTCGCCGACCAGTCCCGCGCCGGCGAGGAGTGACTCCACCACGCGGTTCACCGACTCCCGGTCGGCCAACCAGGCCCGACGGAACCGACAGCCAGGCCAGCAGCAGGGCGCAGATCCGCAGCATTCGCTTTCGCACTGCCTCGAAGGCGCCAATCCGGTTCATGGTGTTCGCTCTCTTCGTTTCGTCGTTGCTATCGCGGCGAGCCGCCGGTGCGGACCCTGCGCTGTGGGCTGTCGTGCTCGGAACCCCTGGCCCCGACTCAGGAACCGGGTGGCGGTGTTGAATATAATGGGGTCAAAATGATCGGTGGGTGAGAAAAAAGGCGCTTTTTGTGACTCAGTGGCGACAACTGGAGACTGTCGGCAGGTGTTCGCCCGGCAGATGGTCACATGCCGCGACCAGGGGGCGCTGCCCCTGGACCCCCGCGCTGGAGGTAAGGAGGTAAGGACATAGGAGTCAATTCATGGTCCGGGCGACTCGGAATCCGAGATAGCGATTGTCCCGGTCCCCGGCCGAGTCCCTGCCGCGGAACGCCGAACGGAGGTCCCTCGGAGCGTTGCCCCAGGAGCCGCCGCGCACCACACGCAGGGAACAATCGCCCGAACTCCACGCGCTGCCATCCGCCGGAGCCCCCCAATAGCTCTCGTTCCAGCAGTCCTGCGTCCATTCCCAGACATTCCCCAGAACATCGTATAGCCCGAATCCGTTCGGCTCGAACAGGCCCACCGGCGCGGTATGGACATAGCCGTCCGAGCACGATGCCGGATCCCAGGTGAATATCAGTTCCGCTTGCCCGGTCCGATCATACCCATTGGCATACCGGCACTGCCCGGTCTCCCTCTCCCCCCAGTACCGCGCCGTCGCCGTCCCTGCCCGGGCCACGTACTCCCATTCCGCCTCCGTCAGCAGCCGGTACTCCTCCCCCGTCTCCCGAGACAACCACCGCACGTACTCACGCGCATCCTCCCAGCTCACGTGGATCACCGGGCGGCTCCCACGCCCCCACCCCTCATCCTCCGGCCGGTAGCCCCCACACCCCCCAGCCGCCAAGCAAGCATCCCACTCCGCGAACGTCACCTCGTACACGCCCACAGCAAACGGGTAGTCGATCGTCACCCGGTGGCGCGGCCTCTCGCGCTCGAACCGCCCCTCCTCCGCCCCCGGCAACCCCATCATGAAGCTCCCCGGCGGCACCACCACCATCTCAGGGCAGGCCGCGCAGTCGCGGAAAACCGCCCCCGGCTCCATCGCAGCCTCCCCGGCCGCCTGCGGGGCCGCTGCCGCGGCCACCGCACCGACGAGGGACTCGCCACCTGCGGTGATCACGAACTCGACCCGGCGGTTGAGCGCCCAAGCCTCTTCGTTGGACCCCTCTACCGCCGGCATCAATTCGCCGTAGGAGATCGGGGTGAACCGGTCAGCGCTCAACCCGAGCCTGACCAAGACCTGGATGACCGCCTCTGCGCGGTCATTACCCAAGGCGATGCCCATCTCCGTGGTGTGTCGCTCGTCCGCATGGCCCTCCATGCGTAGCATCACTCCCGGGTTGGCACGCAGGATTTCGGCCCTGGCGCGGAGCGCCGCTTCCGTAGCCGGTGTAATGACGACACAAGCATCAGACGGCTCGCCCAGAGTATTCAGGACGCAGTCGAAGTAGACAGGCTGCAGGAGCGTCCGGCGCGCAGCCGCAGCCGCCGGGTCCGCACCCCCCGCGATCAGCGCCGCCGTGATTCCGGGGTCCGCCCGCTCCGCCGCCCAGTCCAGCGTCGACCGGCCATCCTCGCCTATTCCGTTCGGGTCCGCACCCGCCGCCAGGCAGGCCCGCACGCTCTCCAGCGTCTCCGTCATTCGCTCCGGTGTGCACCCGCGCGCGATCGCCTCGTCCAGCAGCTCCAGCGCCGCCTCGTAGTGCTCGCCTTCGCGGCCGGCGAGTTCCAGGTACCGGGTCGCTGCCGCCATCGCCTCCAGGTGGTTCCCCGCCCCGACGCCCACCTCCGCACGCTTCATCCAGAACGGGTCCGGGAGTTCCAGATCGTGTTGCTCCTGTAGCTCGAGGATCCGGTCCAGGGTGCGCAGCGCCGCCCCAAACTGCTCGCCGGCGATCTGCCGGTCCGCTTGCACCATGAGGCGGTCGAGCTGGACATCGGGGGGGAGTTCCTGGGTGGCCGCGGGCGCGGCGAGGCCGAGGAGGAAGGGGAGCGGGAGGGTGAGCACGGCAATCTTGATTCCCTTCATGCGTACCTCCGGTCGCTTTCGTATGCCGCTCGGCGAATCGGTCCATACGGGTCTCCTCCGAGGGCCGCGACCAGCATCGGCGTGGTATTGCAGTCGCCCGCCACGAGGTGGGTGCCGGGGGTGGTCCAGATCTTGGCGGCAAGGCGTGTGAGCTGTCGTGGGTCGTACACGGCCGGCACCGCTACGCGGATCTGCCCCGTTAGCGTAAGGGGTGGATCGTCGGTTCCGTCATCTGCCCTTGCGGCGTCGCGAACGTGATAGACGACGACGGGGCCGCCCGGCGGCGGGAGTCCCGAGCTGATGGTGTCGGTCTGGGTGCCCGGCCCGCTGTCCTCACCGATTCTCGAGTCGCGCACGACCACATCTGCGGGCCGGTTGCACATCTCCCGATTCTCATCCTTGATGCCTGCCCAAATCTCTTGAAGAGCTTCAAGTTCGTCGAGGATCACCTCAGGCCCAAGCGGCCATTGCTCCATTTCGCCGTCGGCCGAGCGCTCCCCCGCCAGAGTCAGCGAACTGCTGAGCCAGAAGAGCTCCTCCGCCGTATTGGTCACCCAACGGCGAGCCTGTTCACAACCGGCCGCAGCCATTTCTCCGAGAACCTCCCCGAATACGCCGCCGTAGCCGAACAGGTCGATGCGGGCGTCCAACACCACTGCCGCGTCTTCACGGGCAGCCGCGATTGCGGCGCTCCGGACCCGGTCAGCCGCGACCGGCATCAGCGAATCGATGCGAAGGGTGTCCAGCTGGCCTTGGGCTGGCCAAAGGAGCGGGGATTGTGAGGGCCAAGGTGGCTATGGTCAGACGAAGGAGGTGAGGACCCACTGGTGCTCCACCCGCACATTGAGACCTATACGCGGAAGGCGCACCCATGGTCATGGCCGCCGGTTCATTTGCCCGTGGTCGCGAACAAGCACCCAAGTCACCGAACCCTCAGTCGATATCTGGCAGTCTCGCACTCCCCGTAGCCCGTCGTTCAATTCTGTTCCGTCGGAGAGGGGGAGAACGATGTTCTTCATCGCAACACTCCAGGTTGGCTGGTGTTAGTCATGATCCTCAGTAACAGAACGGGTCGATGGCAGTGCCAAACAGTCACGAGTCGTTGGTGCTCACGTTGGCCCCAGATCCGCCGCGCTAGTCACGGAGGGAGGAGGAGGCCAGTATCTCACCGCCGCCTTTGTCCACGCCGCATCGCCCTTCGCCAGCCAGGAGAACCCGAAGACAACCAATGCCAGTGTTTCCATCCAGAAGATGAATCCGTGCTGTGCCTCCAAGTGCCCCGTCCTCTGGAGCAAGATGTACAGGCCGATAACGACCAGGCAACCGAGCACTATCACTCCGCAGTCCTTGTACACCTGTTTCATTTTTCGATCGGAACACTTGGAGAATTGATCGTGCGACATGATGGCGAGGAACAGGATGAACAGCGTTGCGGCACCGAAATGAACGGCTCCGGTCAATGACCACCCTTCTGGCGGAACCAGTCCCGTAGTGAAAGCGAACAGGCCTGCGAAGGTCGTAATCCAATCGTCGCGTGAATCATGCCCTCGATAAGTGACCAGAAAACTGCCTACCAGGAACATGACACCCACGAAGACGTCACGCATGCAGGTATAGTAGTATGCGCTCACCGTCGATTGAAGCGGCTTCTCACAGAGTAGGCATCCGCCGATCAGCAGGATGAACGCAAGCAGAATGCCGAGGTACCCGACGAATCGACGCAAGGCGTCGGTCGTGATGATTCGTGCCTTTGTAACGTTGAATTCACTCATTTGTCTTGTCCTTGCTGGGATTGGTCCAGAAGCTATCAGGTCGCATCGGACTCTACGAGGCTCGCCAGAGGACACGGCCCAATCTGGACGATGTGCGACCACGCTCCGGCGCCCTCACTTCCCGATTCCTTCCGCGTTTTCCGCATCGTCGACATACCGCAACACGACCACTCCCCGCGAAGGATGTCCCGCCTCCCTCCACTGAGCCTGAGACCGTAGTGAGTACGGCTCGGTAAGTGCCCGCCGCCTTGGCCGTGAAGCTCACAATGGGGTAGCCGTCTTCCAGCGTGTCGCAGGCGACCGGATTGCCTTCCGGGCCGTAGATTGCAGATGTCGATGTGAGTCGCCCTTGGCGAACCGGGCGATCACCAGGCTCCAGGTCTCGGGATGGCGGGGTAGTTCAAGGCCGACACGCTCCCGGTCACTGGGAATGAGCTGGTCCATCACCCGAGCCACCGACTCCCGGTCGGCCAAGGTCTGGCCAACCAAACCCGACGGAACCGGCAGGCAGACCAGCAGCGGCGCGCAGATCCGCAGCATTTGCGTGCGCGCTACCTCGAAGGCGCCAATCCGGTTCACGGTGTTCGTTCTCTCCATTTCGTCGTTGCTAGCGCGGCGGGCCGCCGGTGCGGACCCTGCGTTGAGGGCTGTCGTGCTCGGAACCCTTGGGCTCCAGGATTAGGTACCGGGTGCTCGTGTTGAGTATAACAGGCCGAAAATGATCGGTGGGTGAGAAAAACAGCGACTTTTGGGACTGAATGGCGACAATTGGAAGTCGTAGTAGGTTTTCGCCCGGAGGATGGCCGCGTGCCGCGGCCAGGGGGCGCTGCCCCCTGGACCCCCGCGCAGGAGGTAAGGAGGTAAGGACACAGGAGTCAATTGATGGTCCGGGCGACCCGGAATCCGAGGCCGTTGCTCCGGTCCCCGGCCGAGCCCCAGTTGCGGAGCGCCGAACGGAGGTACCTCGGTGAGTCGAGCCAGTAGCCGCCGCGCAACACACGCCGGGAACAATCGCCCGAACTCCACGCGCTGCCATCCGCCGGAGCCCCCGAATAGCTCTCGTTCAAGCAGTCCTCCGTCCACTCAAAGACATTCCCCAGAACATCGTACAGTCCGAAATCGTTCGGCTCGAACAGGCCCACCGGCGCGGTATGGACATAGCCGTCCGAGCACGATGCCGAATCCCAATTGGTGAGTTCCAGCTCCGCGTGCCCGGTCCGATCATACCCATTCCCATGCCGGCACTGCCTCGTCTCACCCTCCCCCCAGTACCGCGCCGTCATCGTCCCAGCCCGTGCCACGTACTCCCACTCCGCCTCCGTCAGCAGCCGGTACTCCTCCCCCGTCTCCCGCGACAGCCACCGCACGTAGGCCTGCGCGTCCTCCCAGCTCACGTTGATCACCGGGCGGCTCCCGCGCCCCCACCCCTCGTCCCCCGGCCGGTGCCCCCCGCACCCCCCAGCCGCCACACACGCGTCCCACTCCGCGAACGTCACCTCGTACACGCCCACCGCGAACGGCGTCCCGATCGTCACCCGGTGGCGCGGCCCCTCGTATTCCCACCGCCCCTCCTCCGACTCCGGCGACCCCATCATGAAGCTGCCCGCGGGCACCACCACCATCTCCGAGCAGGTCGCGCAGTCGCTGAACACGGTGCCTGGCGACATCGGCGCACCCCCGGCCGCCCTCGCCACCGCCGCAGCCGCTACCGCCGGATCCGCCCCCGCCACGATCAGCGCCGCCGTGATGCCCGGCTCCTCCCGCTCCGCCGCCCAGTCCAGCGTCGACCGACCGTCCTCGCCCACCCCGTTCGGATCCGCGCCCGCCGCCAGGCACGCCCGTACGCTCTCCAGCGTCGCCGTCATTCGCTCCGGTGTGCACCCACGGGCGATCGCCCCGTCCAGCAGCTCCAGCGCCGCCTCGTAGTGCTCGCCTTCGCGGCCGGCGAGTTCCAGGTACCGGGTCGCCGACGCCATCGCCTCCAGGTAATCCCCCGCCCCGACCGCCACCTCCGCACGCTTCATCCAGAACGGCTCCGGGAGCTCGAGTTCGTGCTCGTCCCGAAGCTCCAGGATCCGGTCCAGGGTGCGCAGCGCTGCTCCGTACTGCTCGCCGGCGATCTGCCGGTCCGCCTGCACCATGAGGCGGTCGAGCTGGATTTCGGGGGGGAGTTCCTGGGCGGACAGGGGGGGCGCAGCGAGGGCGAGCAGGAGTGTTGCGACAGCGGCACTCCACGGGCGACAGTGTCCAGTCATTTGTATTCTCCTTGTTGCGCGACGCGGCTTGGGTTCGGCCGGTTCATCGGTGGCTCGCCGCCAAGCGCGTTCGCCCCGCCCCTCAAGCGGCTCGCCAAGCTACGGTTTGTCCTGCTCCGCACCCCTGGCCCCCGGCTCAGGAACCGGGTACCCATGTTCAATATAGAGATCGCAAATGACCGTTTGACGATAAATTGGGTGACATTTATAATCAAATGGCGATACAGCGAGGTCGACCCCAGCTACCTCCGCATCGAAACCCGCAGCACCATCTCCTCCCGCATCGAACCCGCACGCTCGCCCAATCCGCTCTCGATCCCGATGGCAAGTGATGGCCCGACCTTGACGCTCCACCCCAGCTGGTAGGCGCGGGCGTCGTCGCCTGCGAGCCTCACAACCGCATAGGGGGTCATCACCGCCCGCCCGCCGAGTGAGCTAATGCCGTAGCGGAAACTGGCGTCGAGGCGACCCTTCCGCTGGTCGGCGGAGCTCCCGTGTCCGGCGATTCCGTCCATGGTGCGTTGCGACCAGAGGCGGTCGACCCCACCGCTTGCCGCGCCCCACAGCGACTGGGCGCGCATTGAGAACCCCTGGGTGGTGCCGTCGGGGTCGAAGACAAGCGCACCGGAGAACCCCCACTCCTTGTAGTTCTCGTCCTGGTGCGCGAGGAGGGCCCGGGCCCGCGCCTCGACGGTGAGGCCCAGTGCCCGGTGGGAGAAGCGAGTTCCGCCACCAACCTCGATGCCCATCCCGGTCTCGGCGTCCCCGCCATCCCGCCTGAGGCCTGCCTCGAGCGACAGACCGATCTCGCCGCCGGCGCCGACCGCGATGCTGCGGACGCCCTCCACGGCCAGCCTGATGCGGCTCGCGTTCGCCGTCTCCGCCGGAAGGCCGCCACTGCTCCGTTCGGAATCCATGGCAGCGAAGAATGCGTCGGACTTGAGATCCAGACCGATCCCCGCCGTCCCGCCGGGCTTCAGGATGGTTCCGCGCGCGCCGAAGGCGCCCAGGTTCAGCCCGATGGGTGCCGCATTGCCGTCCAGGCTTGTCGTCATGCTTCCCCAGCCGCGGCCGGCCAAACCCCAGGTGCCGATCCGGTCGGCGAGGCCGACCCGCAGGTAGGGGAAAACCCCGGTGAGCGAACTCTCGACTTCGCCCGCGCGCTCGGGGACGCCTTCGATGGCGAAGCCCGTGAAGTCGCCGCTCCCCTGGCTGTGCGAGACCAGTACCCCGCCAAGAAGCGCGCCGCGTTCGTAGTCCACGCCGAGCAGCGCGCTCGCCACCCGGCCGTTGATCGCGAATTCGGGTTCAATGCCCGAGAACGCCGTGTTCGCTCCGCGGCCCCAAGCGGTCCATCCGCCCCGGCGGCTTCCCGGACCATCCCCGCTCACCGTCGAGTAGCGGAACGAGCTGCGGCTCAGGATGTCCATCCAACCCGGTTGTGCCTGCGCAGCTCCCGCCCTCGCAAGACCGGCGGCGCCCAGCGAGAACGCGTTCCCCTGCCCGGAAGCACGCGAGAACCGACTGTCGACCGCATCCACCACCTGGCTCGCTACGGAACGGCCGAACCGCGACAGCCACGCCCTGGCAACGGCAAGGTCGTCGTCGGTGATGGTGCCGGTCGCCTCGCCGATGTCCAGGACCACATTGACCGGGTCGCCCAACGACACGGTGAAGGTCTCGTCGTCTTCGTCCACCAGGTCGTCGACCAGGGCGACCGGGATCGTGTCGGCCGTCTGGCCCGGGGCGAAGAGCAGGGAGCCCGTCGCCGCGACGAAGTCGGCCCCGGCGGTCGCGGTCCCCTCGGCGGTCGTCCACGCGATCGAGATCGTCCTCCCGCTCGGCGCCGAGAGCGCGACGGGGAAGGCGATGTTGCCCGCGCCCTCGAACGCGCTGGCGTCGGAGACCGTGACGGTCGGGGCTTCGTCGTTGTCGGCCACGGCGACCTCGGCGCTCGCGGACCCGGCGATCTCATGGCCGGGGCCCTCCTCCAGAGCGACCGAGATCGCGCCGTCCGTCTCGTCCAGAAGGTCGTCCTCGGTCTCGACGGAGAGCACCGCGGTGTCGGCTCCGACCGCGAACGACACCGATGCCGGCGGCTCACTCTCCATGTAGTCTCCCCGCTGCGTCACGCTGACCGGCACCTCCAGCGCCACGGACAGGTCCCCGGCACGGAAAAGCCTGAATCGCGCGGCCTCTCCCTCGGTCACCCGGTCCGTCTCCGACTCGATGCCGACCCGCGGAAGGTCGTTGTCGCCGATGGTACCGGTCCCGCGGGCGTCTTCCAGCGTCGCGTTCACCGGCTCGGCGAGAACCACGGCGAAGTGCTCGGCGGGCTCGTCCACCCCGTCGTCGAGAAGATCGATCGCGACGCGCTTCCCGGTCTCGTGCGGTGCGAAGACGACCTCTCCGCTCGCGCCCACGTAGTCCTCGCCCGCGACCGCCGTGCCGTCCTCCGTGGCCCAGCCAACGGTGACGGTGCGGTTGGTCTGCTTGTCCAGCTGGACGGCGAAGACGATCTCGCCGTCGGCCTCGCCGGCCCGTGGGTCGTCGATGCTCACCCCGGGGAAGTCCGTTTCGAGAATCATCACCTCGACCGAAGGGGCGGACTCGCCCTCGTAGTCACCGCCCGCGACCCTGTGCCGCAACGCGACCGGAGGCTCGACGAACGCGTCGTCGTCGTCCGGCGCCGAGACCGTCACCGTTTGCGCCGACTCCCAGTTGCCGGGGGTGAACGTCAAGGTCGACGGAACAACGTCGATGGGAGTCTCCCGGCCCGGCACGACGGTCACCGTGACGTCGCCCGCGGGCTGGGAGCCGAGCGCCACGCGATAGCTTCCGCTCGACCCTTCTTCGATGCGGAGGTGCCGGGGCAGGACATTCACCCCGCGTTCGTCGTCGTCGACGATCGTGCCGGCGGCTCCGCGCACGCGCGTCACGTTAACGGGATTGTACAGGTCCAACGACAGAGACTCGTCGTCCTCGTCGATGCCGTCGTCCAGTACCGGGACACGGATGATGACCGGCCCGGCGGACCCGGCCGGGAAGCTCAGCAGCCCGGACGACTCGCGGTAGTCCCGCCCCGCGACGGCCGTACCGTCCGAGGTCTTCCACTCGGCGGAGACCGGCCCGTCCGCGGGAGCCGTCAATTGCGCGACGAACACGACAGCGGGGTCGGCCTCCGACGCCCGGCCGCCGCTGACCAGGATCGCGGGCTCGGCGAACTCGTCGACGATCGTGACGACGGAGGTTGCCGGTTGGCCGGCGCGCACCCCGGGAGGCATGTCGCCCAGCGAGAGTTCCACCGTCTGGTCGCGCTCGAACAGCCCATCTCTGCGGGCGGAGAGCACGAATGTCCCAATCGTCTCGCCGGCCTCGAAGACGATGCTTGCGGGCACGCCCGAATAGTCGCTCCCGTCGACGCCGCCACGGTTCACGGCCACGATGGGTACCTCCAGGCGATGCGCGCTGGGAAGACCCAGCATCAACGCAATGCCGATCCCCGACCCTTCATCCACCCGGTAGCCGGCAGCGGCGAAGGAGACCGTCGTCGAGCCACCGTCCCCTCCGCCACCGCCGCCATCGTTGTCCGCAAGGTCCACGCGCACATGGGACGGGCTCGCGGCGAGCATCCCCGCCGGGAGAGCGCCAAGGGAGATGTGCAGGAATTCGCCGTCATCGTCATCGCCATCGTCCGTGGCCGTCACCGCGAAGCTCCGGACCATGGATCCGGGGCCGAAGGCGACCTGGGTGGGGATCCCCGAGTAGTCGCTGTCGCTCGCACCCCCGCGGTTGGCGGTCACAAGGGGGACGACCACGCTGCCGGACGGCGCCTCGCTCACGGCTACCTCCACGACCGCCGCCGCGCCGCCCTCGGTTGCCGTGACGGATCCCGGCCTGAAGTACACCTGGATTCGGCCCGCGGGGTTCGCGGCGCCGTCGTCATCCTCGATCGTGCCGGTCACGGTCACGTCGGGCACCGAATCTTCGCCCGCCGGGTCGCTCAGGGTCACGGTGAAGATCTCGTCGCCCTCGTCGTCCGAGTCGTCGATGATCGGCACGGAAAAGGTCTGCGGATCGGTGGAGTTGGCCGGGAACGTGACGGTGCCCGAAGTGGGCATGTAGTCGGACTCCGCCACCGCTCCATCGCCGCCGGTGCCGTCCGAAGTCGCGTAGGCGAAGGTGACGGGTGCGTCGACGGCCTCGCCCGGCGTCACGGTGAAGACCATCGAGTCGGCGCGCTCGGACGCCGATCGGTCCCGGACGACGGGCCGGGCCACGAACCGGCGGCGTGGGTTCTGGTTGCCGCCGCTGGCGCGATCCTCGATTCGGACAGTGGTCACGCTGCTGAGGCCGTTGTAGTCACCTCCGGTCGCGGCATGCCGAATCTTGACATCGGGGTACGTGTTGGTCCCGGTGATGTCGCCCGCGGGTCCTGTGACCGTCACCGTCTGGGAACGGTTCCAGGCCGTTGGCTGGAAGGTCAGCGTCGTGGGGGCGATGGTTATGCCGTCATGGTCCAACGTCAGCGTGACCGTGACGGCAGCTGTCGGTCGCGAAGCCAGCTTCACCGAGTATTGGGTTGCGGACGACTCCCTCACTCTGACCGTCGCCGGCGCCGATATCCCGCGCTGGTCGTCGTCGATAATGTTGATGGTGGGGCCGGACGGGGTGCTTGCCCGGACATTCGGAGGAAGGGTGCCCCAATTCAGCACCACCTGCTTTCCATCGTCGTCAAGGGCGTTGTCCACCGCGTTGACCTGGAAGGTCCTGGTATCTTCGGCCGGACCGAACGTCACGCTTCCGGGGATACCGCGAAGATCCTGCGAGTCCGCTCCGTTCAGGTAGGAGACCACGAGGGGGATGGTCACCGACCGGCCCGGCGGCCTGCTGAGGTGCAGGGACACGAACGCACTGCCCCCTCCCTCTTCGATGCTGTATGACTCGGCGCCGAATCTGACCGCCACGTCGTCGTCGACGATCGTCACGGCAACCTCGTCGCTTACGCCGTCGTAGCCCCCTCCGCTCGCGGTATGGGTGATCACCACCTCGTCGTCGTCCAGATCGTCGTCGTGCGCGGCGGCGATGATCACGCTATTACGCGAGCGCCAGTTCGCGGGCGTGAAGGTCAGCGACTTGCTGGAACTGATACCGAGATCACTTCCGCCGGACACGTCCAACGTTATCGTCACGTCCGAAGTGGGCTCAGACTCGAGCGCGACGTTGTAGACGAAGGCTCTTCCCTCGTCGACCGTTACGCTGTCCGGGACGGACAGCCCGCGCTCGTCATCGTCGATGATCGTGACGGTGGCGGTGGACGGGGATCCTGCCTTGATCCATGGCGGAAGGGAAGCGAAGAAGAGTCTCACGCTCTCGCCGTCGTCGTCGATGTCGTCATTGACGGCCAGGAAAACGACCGTGACTCGGGTCGTTTGCCCCGGTGACACGACAGCTGTCAACGGAAGGCCGGTATAGTCTTCCGGAGAGGTTGCCCCCCCGAGATTCGTGGCGCCGAGCCGGATCTGCCCAGCGGCGTCCGGAGGCCTGGTGAGTACGGCCACCACGTCGACCCGGTCACCTTCTCTCACCGTGTAGGATGCCTGCTCGAACCGGATCCCCAAATCGTCGTCGTTGATCGTCAGTGCAACTGTTTCCCTCAGGTTCTTGTAGCCGCCCCCGCTCGCGGTGTGGGTAATCACCACCTCGTCGTCGTCCACGTCCTCGTCGTGGGCGGCGGTGACCGTAACCGTCTGCGCCTGGTTCCAGTTCCAAGCCGTGAAGGTGAACAACGCGGGACTCACGGTCAGTTCGCTTCCGCCGGGCACATTCATCGTTACGGTCACGTTCGCCATCGGCTGCGACTTGAGCGCGACTTCGTAGGTCGTGGTATCTCCCTCGTCAACGGTCAGGCTCTCCGGAACCGACAGTCCGCTCTCGTCATCGTCGATGATCGTGATGGTGGCGGTGGACGGGGACTGTGCCCGGATCGATTCCGGGAGGGACTGGAAAGAGAGCGTGACGCTCTCGCCGTCTTCGTCGATACGGTCGTTGAAGGTGATGAAGGGAATCGATATTCGCGTCCCTCCGCGACGTATGGAATGGCTTAGGATGGTCGAATAGTCGCCCGGGGTCGCCCCCCCGAGATTCGTGGCCCTGATCTGGATGTGCTGAACTGCCTCCGCCGGCTCGGTGAGTACGGCCGTCACCTGGATTGTGCGACCTTCCTCCACCGTGTAGGACGCCGAATCGAACCGGATCCCCAGGTCGTCTTCGTCGATCGTCACTGAAACCGTTTCGCGCACTCCATCGTAGCCGCCCCCGCTCGCGGAGTGGGTAATCACCGCCTCGCCGTCATCCAGGTCGTCGTCGTGGGCGGCCGTGACCTTCACCGTCTGCGCGCGATTCCAGTTCCGGTCCGTGAAGATGAGCGACGCCGGATTCACGGTGAGATCGGAGCCGGCGGGCACGGTCACCGTCACGATCACGTTCGATGTCGGCTCGGACTCCAGGACCACGGAGTAGTCTTCAGTGCCCCCCTCGTTGACGCTCAGACTCGCCGGAACGGACAGCCCGGAGGCATCGTTGTCGATGAGCGCGACGGTCGCGGTGGACGGGGATCCGGCCGTGACCGTGGCAGGCAGTGTGCCGAAGGAGAGCCTCACGCTCTCGCCCTCGTCGTCCACCGAGTCGTCCCTCGCCACGACCTCGAGGGTCCGGCTCGTCTGGCCCGGCGCGAAGACCACGCTGGAGGGAACTCCGTCGTAGTCGTCCGGGGTCGCCCCCCCCAGGCCGGTCGCCTCGATGGGTATCGAGAGTTCCCGGCCCGCCGCCTCGCTCAGGACTACCCTGACAGCCGCGTTGGCCCCGCCCTCGGTCGCCCTGGGCGAGGCCGCGTCGAACCTGACCACGAGGTCGTCGTCCACAATCGTCCCGGTTGCGACGGGGTCCCGGAGCAACGCGCCGACCGATGGGTCGCTCAGGGTGATGGTGAAGGTCTCTTCGATGGCCTCGTCCTCCCTGTCGTCGATGATCGGGACATCGATCGTCCGCGTGAGCGTGTTGGGAGGGAAGATCAGGGTCCCCGATCCGAAGGTGTAGTCGGATCCGGCGGCCGCCGCGCTAGCGCCGGAGCCGTCGGATGTCGCGTAGTCGACCGTCAGCTGGCCTGGAATCGACTCGCTCAGCGAAACGGTGAACGTCATGTGTCCGTCGGCTTCGCCGGCGCGCGCGTCCTCGATGCCGAACGAGGGGAGGCCGGCCTCGACGACCGTGACCTCGACCGTGGCGCTCAGGCCGTCGTAGCCGCCCCCGGTCGCGATGTTCACGATGTTCACCGCAGGATTCGGCGTATCGTCACCATCGAGCGGGACCTCGACGGTAACGTTCCGGGCCTGGTCCCAGTTTGCGGTCGTGAACGTCAGCGAACCCGGGGTCGCCGTGAAGGGGGCGTCCGCGGGAACCGAGACCTCCACCGTGACGGAGCCGGTCGGTCGCGACTGCAGCACGACCGGGTACGTTGCGGTGCCGCCCTCGTCGACGTACAGGGTCGCCGGAACCGACAGCCCGTCCTGATCGTCGTCCAGGAGCGAGATGGTCGTGGTGGATGGCGATCCGAGGCTCACCCCCTCCGCGAGCTGGCCGAACGACAGTTCCACGCTCTCGTCGTCGTCGTCGATTGCGTCGTCGGCCGCCCGGACGGTGAAGGATCTCCTGGTCTCACCGGGCTCGAAGACGACGTGCGTTGGCACACCCGAGTAGTCCGATTCCGAAGCCCCGCCCCGTCCTGCCCTCCCGATCAGGAGCGCCACGCGCCGCCGTGGATCCGCACTCAGCCGAACCTCGACGGTTGCCGGCGCCCCCCCCTCCGCCGCCTCGTAGGATGAGGCGCCGAACGACGCGGTGACCGAGGGATGGGATGGGGGCGGCGCCGTCGTCGTCAATCGCACCGGGATCGTGTCGCCGAGTTCCCAGTCCACCTCCACATCGTCCCAGCGCATTTTCGAGCAGTGGGGCCTCCCTTCGCAGACACTGGCGACATCGGTCCCGCGCAGAACCAGGTCGCCGAGTGACAGGGTCAACCGGTATGGATCGCCCGGGAAGCCGTCGTCGAAGGTGAGGAAGGTGTTCCCGAAGTACGCGTTTCGCCAGACGCCCACGACCGTGTAGGTCCCGTCGCCGTACGCGAACCGGTCGGGCTCGAGCGAACCCCACTGGTCGTAGTCGTTGACATACCCGTGGAAGTCGACCGATCCGGTAGTCCCGTTGCGGGCTTCGCCGACGACCATCGTGGCCGTCCAGATCGTCGTGGCCTCCTGGGCAACCGCGGTTCCGCCGTCCCCGAATGCCACGGCGCCGGCCACGCCAAGTGCGACCAGGGTCGACACGCGGTGTCTACATGACCGCCTCCCCACCACCACCCCCACGTGCCCTTACTGCTGACGGCGTTTGGGCCGGCGATTGGCATCCGGCGGAGGCTGGATCACTCGTACCGTGTTCCCGTATCGGTCAAGCACCGTCACGGGTCCGCTGACGACCTCGTCGTTGATGTCCAGAGTGCGCGTGTCCTGGGCGTAGGATCTCCTCGTCCGGGGTAACTGGAACGGTTCGGCGAACCTCAGGTCAACCGTGTATCCCATGTCCGCCAGTGCCTGAAGGGTGATTGCACTGAGTTTCGGTTGATTCAGAGTACTATGTGTACCCATGGTCTCCTTCTTGAACAGCCCCACTGTCCAGTGGCTACCATTGCTCTGAAGCGGAACCATCTCACTGCGATATTGTGCGCCGCTCGCTGAAACGAATGCCGCGGTCGCCGATTCACCAATGAAGTAGGGGAGATTGTATTCCCCTCTGGTAACCAGACCCAGGCTGCCGAAGGTTGTACTCTCGAATCCCATGGAGTGCAGCAACTCATGGAGCACCAGTTCCCTGAATTCCTCGTCACTGAGGAGAGTCCCGATATCGTCCCGGTCCAGTTCGATCATTGACAGGACAGGAAAATCGTGCTCAGTCGTTCTGTAGCAAACTTGTTGCAAGCCGAAGGTGTTGCCATCGGTGTTGTCTCTTGTACTCGTCCCGTCGATCTCCTGGAAGTCGACAATAACCGCGATATCGTCGACCACCCCCAGACCGTCCACCGAGACACCGCCGCATTCCACTGTTGCGGGCATTTGAATGTCGGGCAATTCCGTCCCCCTGACCATCGCTTCAAGAGTGTCACGCACTGCTTCAACCACGGCGCGCTGAGCGCTGTCGACGTTGCTGGTGAATATAAGATCGATGTCGAATTTCTCGACTGAAGGATCATTGACGATCGGTGGCCGCTCGGCCGCATCCACCGTGACGTTTGTTCCCCGTCCCAGCATGCGCCCGTCCTCAGTGCAAACGGCATGCCGAGCTTCGCAGTCCGTGGTTTCCCTCAAGCTGAGCGAGACAGCGCTGGCTGCCGACGGCTGAACCGTAACCACGAACACCAGGTTGCTTCCGCGCGTGGCGCGCTGAGCATTCGCAATCCTGCCGTTCGTCACGTCGAACAGCGAATCGCGTACCGTGACATGGCTCAGGCCTGCTGCCGGTGCCTCGCTGAAGCGTAGCTCGAACCAGAAGGGCGTCGCACCATCGTGGGTCGGCGGCAAATACGCATACGTTGCGGTGAGCGGAACGGACACGTCCATCCGGACCCGTGCCGAACAGTTGTCGGTCGTGTCCGACTCGCGCCCCACGGTGTCGACGCACGCCCCGTAGAAGTAGGTGCCCGCCGTCGGCGGGGCGGTCAGGTCGACCGACTGGTCACTCGTTCCTCCGGGGGCGAGTGCACCCACGGCATCAGCGCCAACTTCTGTGTCCGAGGACGTGATCCTGTTGTCGGCCGACCGGTAGTAGCGCAGCGTCGTCGTTGTCGAGGCCGAATCACCCGAATTGGTCACGGTGGCCGAGAGCGTGAACGAACCCCCTGTTAACGGGTTGCGGTCGTCGACCGACGCGCGGACCTGCAGGTCGGGACGCGGGCGGGCGTCGTGAATGGTCCCGACCGCGTAGGAGTCCGTGATCTGCGAAGCCGACATGCCCCGAACTGCCAACAACCGGAAATCGACGGTCTCCGAATCTTCCTCCTGTTCGTCGTGCAGCACGACCACCGGGATCGTCGTGGCCGTGTCGCCCGGCGCAAACGTGAAGCTCGAACCGACCGCCTGGTAGTCGGCGCCGGCCGTGGCGGTGCCGTCATACGCCCGGTACCAGACCTCGATCTCCCCGGCAGCCGCACGGCTGAGCGTCACGGAGAAATCCAGGGTCGCACCCTCCGCTTCCTCGACCTCGGTGTCGGCGACGCTCATCGTGAGCGCAAGCACCCCCACGGCCACCGTGCCGGCCGTGCCTCCCGCCAGCATGCGTCCGTCCGCCGTGCAGACCGCATGGTCCGCCTCGCAGTCCGTGGTCCCCTTGACCGTGAGTGAGATGTCGCTGGCTCCGGACGGCCGAACCGTAACCAGAAAGGCCAGGTTGCTTCCTTGCGTGGCGCGTCGCGCATGCGTGACCTGCCCGCCCGTCACGTCGAGCAGGCTATCGCGTACCGTCTTGTAGCTCAGGCCGGACGGTTCGACGCTGAAGCTCAGATTGAACGTGAAGGCGGTCTGGCCGTCGTGAGTCGCCGGCAGGTCCGCGAACGTCGCGGTGAGCGGAACGGACACGTCCATTCCTGGGCCGTTCGTCGTGGCCACCGCGTCCGGCGATGTCTCCAGCCTTTCGTACTCGTCCACATATGCGGGTCCGGTGGAAACCGCGTCCGCACAGGCCAGCGCGAACAGCGTGGGCAGGAACAGCAGGTGTCTCGGTCGCATCGGTTTTCCTCCGCTGAAGGAGTTCTTCCATCACCTTGGTTCACCGACCTCTCGGTCGCGGCCCTGCTCTTGGCACCGCTGGTCTCGGATGGAGAACCGGGTGCCGACACAGAAGTATAGTGACCTGAAAATGATCCCTGGGCGATATAACCGGAGGTTTTTATGATCAAATGGATACATTGGATTGAGGACAAGTCTTCCGCCCTGGAACGGGCCACGTTCCGCGTCCGGGGGGGAGGCGCTGCCCTTCGACCCCTGCGCAGCAGGCAAGGAGCTAACCTCCGTCAGCAGCCGGTACTGGCTCCCGTCTCCCGCGACAGCCACCGCAGTTACTCACCGCCGGGTCCGCCCCCGGCGCGATCGCCCCGGATGCGGAGAAGCCGAATTCCGACCCCTCCACATAGGGGGAGCCGAATCTGAGAAGCATGGTCGCTGGAGTCTGGCCTGGGTGGATGACCAGGATGTAGAGCCTGTCGTACTCGAACTCGGCAATCGGATCGAACGGGTAGCCCCCGAGGGCCGCGACCAGCATCGGAGTGGTGTTGCGGTGGCCCACCACGAAATGGGTCCCCGGGGTGCGCCGGAGCGCGGCCGCCAGGCCCTCCAGCCGGCTCGGGTCGTAGATGGTCGGCTCCACGCCCAGCTCTTCGGCGATCGGCCGTGCCGCGTCCCGGGTCAGCTTCCAGTCGGTCGAGTAGACGTGGGTGAGCCCGGCATCCTTGAGAAGGTCCCGGAGTTCCCGCGCGCGGATCTCCCCGGCTAGCGTCAGAGGTGGATCGTCGGTCCCGTCAATGCCCCTTTCGGCATGGCGAACCAGATAGACGACCACGGGCCCCTGGGAAACCTCCGGGTCGTCGTCCGCCGGAGGCTGGGCCGCGGCAAGCGGAGATACCGGAGTCAGTGCCGCTACGGCCAACCCGACCAGCAGGACCCCGAGAAACGGCAGCCGCCTCGTCCTCTTGGACGGGTGCCACTGCGGCTCGGAGGATGAATAACGTGCGACGCATTTCATTGAGGGGCTCCTTGCCTGTTGTTGCGATCCTCCCTTCGACCAGCCTCATCCCAATGTATGGATCAGATTATGATTCACGGGTGACAGAATCAGAGATTTTTGCGATATTCTGACGATCAATGACGCCCCCACCCCAGGCGCACCAACAACCCCTTCCGAACAGGACACTCCCGTGAACCCCGACCACACCGAGACGCAACAACGGACAGACGCCTTGCAGCAGCGTATCTCCCGACTCTGCGCCGCCATCCTCCGGATCAGCGGCAGCCTCGACCTCGACACCGTCCTGCGCGAGATCGTCGACAGCGCCCGCGAGCTGACGGGGGCCACCAACGGCGCGCTGACGACGATCGACGAAGACGGCGGGCCCGGTCACTTTGTCACCTCCGGCACTACACCGGACGAGCACGAGGAAATGAGCAAATGGGCCGACGGGCCCCGGCTGTTCGAATACCTGCGGGACCAGCCGGGCCCGTTGCGAATCGACGACCTGCCGGGGTACCTCCGGTCGCTCGGTTTCAGCGGCGACGTGGTGCCGTGCAAGACCGCCCAGGGCACCCCGATCCATAGCCGGGGCGTGCATTTGGGCACCCTGTTTGTGGGCCGCAAGGAACCCGGGCGCGAGTTCACCGACACCGACGAGGAAGTGCTGGTGCTGTTCGCGTCACAGGCTGCCACGGCAATCGCAAACGCCCGCGCCTACCGGGACGAGCAGCGGGCCCGGGCCAAGGTGGAAGCCCTGGTCGATACGTCCCCTGTCGGCGTCGCGGTCTTCGACGTGGCATCCGGCGCAATCGTGTCACTCAACCAGGAAGCGAAACGAATCGTCGAGGGTCTGCGGATGGAGGATCGCCCCCTTGAGCAGCTACCCGAGTTGATCAAGTGCAGCCGGGCCGACGGCAGCGAGACGGCACTCGCTGAATTGCCGCTGCGGGACCGGCTGAGCAACGCCGAGACACTTCGTAACGAGGAAATGGTGCTCTCGGTTCCCGATGGCCGGAGCGTGAAGACCCTGCTCAACGCAACGCCGATTCACGGGCCGGAGGGCGGCGTCGAGTCGTTGGTGGTGACGATGCAGGATCTGGCGCCGTTCGAGGAGCTCGACCGGATGCGGACCGAGTTCCTCGCGGTCGTGAGCCACGAGCTGCGCACGCCGCTCACCTCGATCAAGGGTGCGGCGGCCACGGTGCTTGGGAACTCGCCGGGATTCTCACTGGCGGAGATGACCCAGTTCTTCCGCATCATCAACGAACAGGCGGATCAGATGAGCAGCCTGATCGGCGACCTGCTGGACGCGGGGCGCATCGCGACGGGCACGCTCTCGGTCTCGCCGGAAGCAACCGATGTGGCGGTGCTCACGGAGCGGGCGAGGAGCACGTTCCTCGATGGCGGCGGCCGGCATGCGGTCATGGTCGATCTTCCGGGGGGACTGCCGCAGGCCATGGTGGACCGGCAGCGCGTCGTTCAGGTCCTCGTCAACTTACTGTCCAACGCAGCCGCCCATTCTCCGGAATCGTCGCCGATCCAGATCTCGGCGCAGCGCGATGGCGCCTTCGTCGCGATCTCGGTGACCGACCAGGGCAGGGGCATTGCACCCCACCGGCTCCCGCACGTGTTCCGGAAGTCCACTTCGCCCGATGACAGAACCGGCGGTGTGCGGGGCGGCCTAGGTCTGGCAATCTGCAAGGGGCTGATCGAGGCCCACGGCGGGCGCATCCGGGCCGCGAGCGGCGGGGAGGGCCTGGGCGCCCGGTTCACATTCACGGTTCCGGTTGCCGGCGGAGCGGAAGGCGCGCCCGAGACGGCTGACTCGGCACCGGCCCGAGGGAAGCCGAGGCAGGCAGGTCCGGCGCGCCTACCCGTCCTCGTGGTGGACGACGACCCCCAGACGTTGCGCTATGTGGGCGACCTGCTCAGGGTGGCGGGCTACGCCCCGGTGCTCGCGGGAGATCCCCGGGAGCTGTCCCGCCTGATCCAGACCGAGAGGCCGCAACTGGTGCTCCTAGACCTGATGCTACCCGGCACCGACGGCATCCAGCTGATGGGGAACGTGCCCGAACTGGCCGATGTGCCCGTCATCTTCATCTCCGCCTACGGCCGCGACGAGACGATCGCGAAGGCGCTGGGGGCAGGGGCCGCCGACTACATCGTCAAGCCGTTCTCGCCGACGGAGCTGACGGCGAGGGTGCGGGCGGCGCTGCGAAGCCGGGCCGAGCCCGCGCCGTTCGAGCTCGGGGAACTGGCCATTGACTACGAGCGGCGCCGGGTGACTGTGGCCGGCCGCGCGGTGAAGCTGACCGCCACCGAGTTCGAGGTGCTGCGCGTGCTGTCGATCAACGCGGGACGAGTGACCACCTACCGCTCGCTCCAGCGCCAGGCGTGGAAGCGCTTCGACGGCACCGTCCAGCCAAGACTGGTGCATGCGCTGGTGAAGAGGTTGCGCGGGAAGCTGGTCGGGGGCCCGGAGGATGCGGTATATATCCGCAACGTGCGGGGGGTGGGGTACCGGATGCCTTCGCGGGAGAAGTAAGAGGGGCCCAGCGATACGTCACGTTCGCCTCTCCGTTTGCCACAGGAGTCTCCGAAATCACCATTCGCGGAATATGGGACGCGAGCGCCCAGGCGGGCAGACGCGGCGGCCTGATCCCCGACAACGAGGGCTGGGGCCTTGGCCCGCGACCGGACATCAATGCCCACAAGCCGAGTGAAGATCTTGCTTTACCTACTCAGGTTGGGACTAGTTTTGGCGGGTGCAGCTGCCGCCCTGCACGGCCTGGACATATCCTGTGATCAACGCGAGAGTCCCGCCGTTTGGTGCGGTTTTCGCGCCGTTGCGGTACTTTGGAAGCAGACATTATCTGGAGGCAAGAAAGGCAGATCGTGCAGTCCGAGTTGAACTTGCGTGATTCCTTGCCGTGATTCCCGCCACCCGCAACTTGCCAGCCCGGCAGAGCACCTGACGCCCAAACCACGGCAAGGAATCGTCTAAATTCATACAGGACTGCACGATCTGCCAACCTTGCCTCCCGACCACATCTGGCCCCCTAGGATTGAGAATAGCGGGCAAACCGCATCAAACGGCGGGACTCCTAGCTCGGTCCGAAGCTCGCCATCTGGGCCGCTCGGGATGAAACATCCAAAACTAGTTGAATCCGAGCGGTGGGGAACCACGGGTACGATGCCTGCGTGCGAGTGCCTTCGGGGAGCGTCCTGCAAATCGTGGCCGAATGTAGGTCCAGATTCCACCAGGAGGAACCCCTCTGGAAAACCCAGTTGAACTCATGGGTCCCATTCTTCTGTGCTACATTCCTTCGAGGTGGTGGCCCACAGGATCCAGATGGCCCTCGATGCGAACCGTGTCAACCACGATCCGCACCGTATCCACCCTCGGTGACTCCAAGCCGCCTACCAGTGAGTCCAGCTTGTCGAACCTCACCATCATGCTGTCCGCAAACGTCTGACGTGGATCGTCATCCCTCGAACCAAGGAGTTCTCTCGCCACCTCGTCAGCGAGCGCTCCAACCACCGCCCCGGCCACAGTGACGATTATGGATGCCCGCTTGTGGCGCCGGAACAGTTCTTGCACCTCCCGGGCCGGTTGCTGCCAAAACTTCTCTTCTTGGTCATTCATCACGATCGTCTCGGTTTCTTCGGGTCGTCATCATGGCGGTTTCCTACGTTGTTCCCTCAGTCGCTCCCGTGCGGATCATCTGGGGAGCCCCTGCACCAATCCTCTGCTGTCCACCTGGTATGCAGCGTATAGGCGCCCGTCTCCCCGGGGAACCGTGTCGTGGCGACGATAGTGTAGATGCCCGGCGGTAGTATGCGGCAGCCTGCCGCATCGGGGCCGTCGTTGCCAAAGTTATTGTCTGCTCGCATCAGTTCTGACTCCCCACCCCATTCATCGCGCAAGCCCTCCATCAGCCAGAATTGGCTGTCGACATCGCGCGATTCCATGGCGATGAAGGCGGGTACCTCATGGCATATCGGCAGGATCCAGTCGTCGTAATGAGTCTGCGTGAAAAAGAGCTTGCCGTCGTCTTCGGTCAGACTTCCCTCCACCTCCCACTTTTCCCCGAGATACACGACTCTGGCGTCTTCCGGGATGCGCTCCATCGTCACGGACGGTATGGGGCACAGGTCCATGTATCGCGGGCCGCAACCGACCAGCGCGGTAGCACCGAGCGCGAGGATGAGGTGGCGGATGGTCTTCATTGCTGGGATCACTCCTTTCGGGATGTGGGGCGCGCGCGGCGACAGCCGCATCCAATCTTCTGCCCGGCGCGGTCGGTCGGTGAGGATGCATGAATCAATTCATGGTCCGGGCGACCCGGAATCCGAGATAGCGATTGTCCCGGTCCCGGGCCGAGTCCCTGCCGCGGAACGCCGAACGGAGGTCCCTCGGAGCGTTGCCCCAGGAGCCGCCGCGCAACACACGCAGGGAACAATCGCCCGAACTCCACGCGCTGCCATCCGCCCGAGCCCCCCAATAGCTCTCGTTCCAGCAGTCCTGCGTCCATTCCCAGACATTCCCCAGAACATCGTATAGCCCGAATCCGTTCGGCTCGAACAGGCCCACCGGCGCGGTATGGACATAGCCGTCCGAGCACGATGCCGGATCCCAGGTGAATATCAGTTCCGCTTGCCCGGTCCGATCATACCCATTGGCATACCGGCACTGCCCGGTCTCCCTCTCCCCCCAGTACCGCGCCGTCGCCGTCCCTGCCCGGGCCACGTACTCCCATTCCGCCTCCGTCAGCAGCCGGTACTCCTCCCCCGTCTCCCGAGACAACCACCGCACGTACTCACGCGCATCCTCCCAGCTCACGTGGATCACCGGGCGGCTCCCACGTCCCCACCCCTCATCCTCCGGCCGGTAGCCCCCACACCCCCCAGCCGCCACGCACGCGTCCCACTCCGCGAACGTCACCTCGTACACCCCCACCGCAAACGCGTACCCGATGGTGACGCGGTGCTGAGGCCTCTCCCGGGGCCTCGCGTCCGAGGACGACTCCGGCGACCCCATCATGAAGCTCCCCGCGGGCACCACCACCATCTCCGGGCAGGTCGCGCAGTCGCTGAAGCGCTCGCCGACCCGCCGGTCCCCTCCCCCACCCGGCGCAACCGTGGGCGCCGCCGGGGGCGGCGCCTCCCGCACGGCGTCCGCCCGCCGCGTCCCGCCGGCACTCCAGCGCTGCCGCACGATCACCTCGTAACCGTCGCCGTCGTAGTACGTGTCGAAACGGGCGTCGAGCCTCGCGTTCGCCTCCGCTCCGTCCCAGTCCGTTCCGTACCCCACCGAAAAACCGTCGAACCTCGGATCATCGGGGTCGATCGTCAGGTCGAGTGGAATCACCCCGGTGTACTTCACCACCACCACATGGGTGTTCCCGGGCTCCGACCACACGCAGCGAACCTCCGTCTGCTCCAACTCCTCCAGAAGGCCCGCTTCGATCCGGTCCCGGTCCGCGAATGCGACCGCCGCGCGGTAGACCAGTTCCACGTCCTTCTGTAGCACCGTCCGTACCGGCCCTGCGTTCGCCACTCTCTCCAGCTCGCTCCCCACACACACCACCGCCCCAAAGCCCTCCTGGGCCGCGGCGGACGGGACAACGGCCATTGCGACGACGATCGCTCCCAAGTGCGCTCTGTTCATGCCTTCCTCCCGTGGGGTGATCTTCCTAACCTCCGTGGCACCACTCTCGATTCCTGTGATGCGGCTTTCGCGGAGCACGACCCGGATCGACTAACCACAGGATGGGGACCAAGTCGGTTTTCTGCAACACTGTGTCGGGCGCTGGGGGCCGGTTCCCGGAGGCGGGGTCTGGCCGCCGGAGCCAACCGCATAGCATCGACGGCTTGGAGTGCTACGTCCGACGGATACTCGGTCGGGGTGTCCCAGCGAGAGGCGTTCCGGCAAGCCGCTGGGGCCGGTGTCCGATGGCCCGGATACCGTTCAAGACGTTCTGGGATCTTGCGGAACATCAGGATGTTGCCCACGGGTTGACTGTGGTGCGGGCGGCTACTCACCGTTTCGGGTATGGAAACGCAGAAGCAGCGGTTCAACTCGGCGGCAAGCGAAGCGCCCGCCCACCTGAAGGAACGCGCGAAGGCGCTGGAGCCCTTCGGCTGGACCGGACGGCGGGCTCAGTGGATCGCCTTGGCCTGCTTCCACGGCGGTGTCTTCACCCGTGCGCAGTGGACCAGCTTCCTCGGCTGCCACCACGAGATAGTTGGCCGTGCGGTCCGCAAGCTCGTCGCGCAGGGCGTGGCCATCGAGGAGAAGCCACCCGGCATCAAAGGCATCGGCCGGATCTGCCGGGTCCACGGTCGCAGGATCTACAAGGCGCTCGGCTTGGGGGACCACCGCCGCCGGCGGATCACGTCGCCGGAAGTGATGATGCGGCGCCTGCTCGCGCTCGACTATGTGCTCGAACATCCCCGCCTGCCGTGGCTGCCGACCGAAGCCGACCGGGTGGCCGCCTTCGAGGCGCTCGGGATCGAGCGGGGACTCCTTCCCCAACGGGTCTACCGGGGCGCGCTCGGGGGCATCCGGCGCTTCTTCCCGCTCGGGCTGCCCATCGCGCTGGACACGGAGCGCGCCGTTTTCGTCTACGCCGAACCGGGCCACGACACCGCGACCGCGCTCCGTTCGTGGCGCGCGAAGCACGGCGGTCTCTGGAAGGCGCTCTGGGACCTGGGCCTCAAGATCGAAGTGGTGGCGGTCGTCCGGCGATGGAAGGAGTACGGGCGGGCAAGCAGGGTGCTGACCAGCTGGGCACGGTATTTCCGCCCGTCCGAGGATGACGAGGAGACCCGGCGCGAACTCGCCCGGATCGAGCGGGCCATCATCGGAGGGGATGTCCGGGTCCTGGAGGAGTACGGCGGCTTGCAGGCCGCCTTGAAGCGCGCCATCGCCCTTGAGGAGCGCCCGCGCAGGCGTGCAGGCCGGGGGCTGACGGAGCGAGTGGACACGTGGATGACGGTTCGGCTGGCCGGGGCTCGATTCTACTGGGAAGCCTGACGTCTCGTGCCGGAACGGGGGTGTGAGAGAGACACAGGGGGTCGATGCACACTTTGGCGCTCGGGTGATGCACACCGGCTGGCCCGGCGTATCCGCCGTTACGGCAAGGTCTTGCGGCTCCGCCGCACGGCCGGTCGTGGCAACAGGAGTCACTCCGGTCGTGGAGGGGAGCGACCCCCCTCGCCGAAGGCTCGGTACGGCATAGCGGCGAGCGTGCTTGCACACCCTCGCCCCTCATGCCGGGGTCGCTCCCGAACCATCAATCCCTGCGGGAAGGCGGTTCAGGCGCCCGTCCGAGGCGGCGGAGCGTTTGCCCACCCGACTGGTCGGCTTCGCGAGGCACGCTCTCGGGGGCTTGGCCTGGTGGCTCCGCGCCCCATCCTCCCGATCCGTCTTGTGTCTGTCTGTCCTTCATGGCCGGGCCGTAACTCGGTAGGTTAGGATGTAGCTGGCTCCGCTTCCCGTGAATTCGTGAGTCAACTCGCCAAGTCCGTCATCGGATGCCCGAGCGAACGTGTTGCCCAAGTACTCATCCGGGTTGTCTCGGGGGTCGCTGTCCCAAAGTTCGATCTCCGCCAGCCTCTCGAATGGGAAGGGACCAAGGTGTTCGAGGTTCACCATGTGACCCACATCCATGAGGAAGGGACTGTTTTTCATAATGGGTTGATCCATGATCTTGAAGTAGGCTTCGTCGGGTGCGTCGCCGCTGGCGCGCTCCTGCCTCTGGTTGCACCGCAGGGAGATCAACTCCAAGACATAGGGGGCGGATGCAGGTGGTGCATCTCGAACCGTGTCCACCTGTACACTGGGGTCCGTTAACTTGCTCTCGCAGGCACCGCTTTCGTAGCATTGCCTCACTGCTACCGCAGTTCCAGCGATGCCCACCCCCAAGGCTAGAAGAGTCGTGATCGTTGTGAGCACCTTCTCGTTTTTCGTCATGTTTCCGAAGGCCCCTTCGCCGTTGGGGAATGCTGCTGTCCAGAATGGAACCGTCCGCTGATGGTCAATCGGGTGGGAGCTTAACGCCGGTCACGTCGACAGGCAACCCTTACTTCCTCTCGAACCCGCGCGCTCGCTCGTTCCGTCAGTGAACCCCCACGCTTGGACACCACCAATGGCGTGATTGCCGACCCGAGAATCAATAACCACCGGGCGCTCCCGGGCCATCGGCTCGGGAGCGCCGCGAGCGCTGGAGCAAGAGGCGTGCGCCCGGTCAGGCGGACTCGAACTGGCGGAGAATGTCTGGCGATGCGAGCTTTCCTGTGCGCAGATCGTGCAGTCCATCAATCGAGAGGAATCGAACGATGGCACGCACGAAACGAAGCCGCCGGAGCTACGGCGCCGGCGAGTGGGGCCGGAACCGGGTGAGGATCTTTCCCGATCCCAAGACCGGCCTCTTCCAGATAGAGTGGCGCGAGAACGGTCGCAGGCTGAGCCAGTCGCTGCAACACCGCGACTGGAGGCGCGCGAAGAGGCAGGCGGATCAGTTCGCCGCCGGGTTCATCGACGCGCCGGACGGCAAGCCGGAGGCCAAGCCCGAGCCGCTCACGCTGGAGAAGCTCTTTGACATCTACGGTGAGGAGGTGACGCCCACCAAGGGCGCGCATTCGCGCGGGCACGACCGTGCCGCGATGCGGATGTTCCTCCGGTTCTTCGGAGGGAGCCGCGACCCGGCCACACTGTCACAACGCGACTGGGACCGGTTCATCCGGGAGCGGCGCGCGGGCAGGGCCGGACCGAGCGGCAGGCCCGTTTCAGATCGAACCGTCGAATACGACCTGAAGCTCCTGACCGCGGTCCTGAATTGGGCTGCGAAATCCCGGGACGAGCAGGGCCGGTTGTTGCTCGACCGGAATCCGTTGAGAGGTCTCAGGACGCCCACGGAAAAGAACCCGACACGGGTGGTGCTATCCGAGGACGAGTACCGGGCGCTGGTGAAGGTGGCGCGCCGGGTGGACTGGCGGTTCCACGTCGCGCTGGTGCTCGCGCACGAGACCGGACACCGGATCGGTTCCATACGCCAGCTTCGGTGGTGCGACATCGACTTCGAGGGCGGGACGATCCGCTGGCGCGCCGAGCACGACAAGTCGGGTTACGAACACATCACGCCCGTCACCGCCGAGGCCCTCGACGCGCTGAAGGAAGTCTGGAGCCCGAACGCCTTGGCCGGGGAGGATCCGGTGCTGCCCGCGCCCAGGAATCCGCTGGCGTGTCTCGGGGCCGCTCGGTTGCACGCTTGGTGGAGCAAGGCCCAGATTCTTGCGGGGCTGAAACCGATGCCCGGCAGGGGCTGGCATTCGCTGAGGCGGAAGTTCGCGAGCGACCTGATGGACCAGCCGCTGAAGGTGCTTTGCCAGCTCGGCGGGTGGAAGACGGCCAAGACGGTGCTTCGGTGCTATCAGCGGGCCGACGAGGGACAGCTTCGGAAGGCTCTGGAAGACCGCTGGCGGGCTCGCGACGGAAATCGCGAATAGCGGGAGTCAAAAAGCGGGAGTCCGGGCTGCCGAACACGCAAATGCAATCTCTGGAAGAAGATGCGAATCCTAACGCACATGCCAGCCCGGCGCCTCGCCGCCCTCGGTGCCACGCGGGGATTGTCCACGGCCTGCTGACAACACCTCCTCCGGAATCCCGAACGCGTCAACCAGCTCCAGCGCCCGCGGCCCCAGCTTCCGGCACCGCTCGTTGACCTCCCGGCGCACGGCTTCGCTCTTGGCCGGCTCGAAATAGCCTGTCTCCAGGTACCAGGCGCGGTGCTCCTCCAGCGTGGCCAGGCCGTACAGGGCGATCACCTCCCCGATGAGCGCCTTGCCCCCCGAATCGTCCATCTCCCGCAGGGCCGCGACCGAAGTCGAGAGCAGGGCGCAGTCGGCGTAGGCCCGCGCCAAGGTGATGAGGTGGTCCTGGCAGGCGTTCACGGCGTCGAAGCTGTCCATCCCCAGGTCCAGGCAGTGTTTCAGGCGCCGGGCCGCGGAGCGCATCAGCCGCTGCTCGCGGTAGCGCAGCGCCGAGAGCTGGAAGTCGAAGTCGGCGAGGTGTTCGGGGTCGGTGCGGCGGGTGATCACGGGGTTCATGTCCGCGAGACGGGTGCCGGCGAGATCGGCGAGGTAACGCGCCATCCCCCACATGCTCAGATCGCCGATCTCCCGCCGGTAGCGTGACAGCCGGCCTTTGGCGACGAGCTGCAGCAGCACCGGGTTGGCGCCCTCGAAGGTGGTGAAGACGTCGGTGTCCGCCTTCATCTGCGCGAATCGGCTCTCCGTGAGATAGCCCAGGCCGCCGCAGGCTTCGCGGCACGCCTGCAGGGTGCCGAGCGCGTGGCGTGACGTGACGGCCTTGAGCGCCGCGGCCCGGACCTCCAGCTCGCGGCGGTCGGTACCCGGGTCGGCGAAGCGCCTGACGAGGTCGCGGAGCGCGAAGGTGGTGGCGTAGGAGGCGGCGAGGCGGGGGAGGAGCTCGCGCTGGAGCGCCAGGTAGTCGAGGATGGGGACTTCAGCGCCGCCGGCGGGGCCGAACTGGCGTCGCCCGGCCGCGTAGCGCACCGCGATCGCGAGTGCCTTCTTCGCCACCGTGTGGGAGGCGGCCGCGATGCTGATCCGCCCCGCGACCAGGGTGCCGAGCATGGTGAAGAAGCGGCGCCCCGCGTTCGGGATCGGGCTTTTGTATTCGCCGTCAGGGGTGATACGGGCGAAGCGGTCCAGCAGCGCGTCCGGCCCAACGCGCACGCCATCGAACCAGATGCGCCCGTTGTCGACGCCGTTCAGCCCCTGCTTCGGCCCGCAGTCCTCGATGCGGACGCCGGGGGCGACGTGGCCGTCCTCGTCGCGGATGCGCACCAGGAAGGCGTGGACGCCGTGGTCCCGGGCCCCGGCGCGCAGCCGGGCGAAGACGGTGGCCATGTGGCCGTGCAGCGCGGCGTTGCCGATATAGTCCTTGCGCGCGTCGTCGTCGGGGGTGGTGATGACGAACCCGCCGGTTTCGGGGTCGTGGTCGGCGGTGGTGCGGAGGTCGCGGACGTTGGAGCCGTGCCCGGTCTCGGTCATCGCGTAGCAGCCGGGCAGCTCCAGGGTGGCGATCCGGCGGAGGTAGCGGCGGTGGTGCTTCTCCGTCCCGAGCTGCGCGATGCTGCCTCCGAAGAGCCCGAACTGCACGCCGTACTTGACGAGCACGCTGAGGTCTCCCAGGGCGAGCTCCTCGAAGGCTGCCACGGCGGCGGCCGGCTCCCCTTCGCCACCATACTCGCGCGGGTAGGAGATCGCGCCGAGCCCCTCCTCGGCCAGCACCCCGACCGCGGCGAGGGTGCGCTCGCGGTACTCGCCGCGCGGCATCTCGTCCGGCATCCGCATCTCGGGACGCCCCAGCGCGGCGCGCACCCGCGCCCGCACCTCGGGGTAGTCGCCCTGCAGCAGCGCCGCGGCTTCCCTCGCGGCCCGGGACGGCGCCGGCGCCCCCCGGTCCACGGGCACCACCATCCCCTCCACATGGATCAGTTCGCGCAGCGCCTCCGCCCCGGACAGACCCAGCGCCAGCTCCAGCTGGACCAGCGTGCCGAGCGCGTCGGCGCGCCACTCTGCGACCCGCCCGGACATCGTCACGCCCGCCATGGCGAGCGTCCGGCTGTCGCCCATGCCGTCCCGGAGCCTCTCCAGCGCGGCGCCGTACACCGCGGGCGAGGGCGGAAGCCCGGGGTCGAGCCAGTCGAGAACCCGGGAGCGCCCCTCGGCCGTCATCCACCCGGCTCCGTCCACCGCCTGCTCCACCGCGCTCAGCTCGGCCTCCTCCATGAGCCCGTCCGCCCAGACGGCGCAAAGCACCGGCAGGAACGCCACGAAGGTGCGGTCGTCGGAGAGGCGGGGGCTGCGGGTCGCGGTCATGCCCGAAAGATACCGCGTTCGGTGGCCCGGAGAATGCCGGGCGTGTTGCCCGGCAGGCCGGATGCATCACCGGCCGCATGCAGCGGGACCTGTTCCACGGCCTCTCCGGGACCCGCCGGCCGCCGGTCTGTGGGCCGGCCCCCCTTGATAATCCGCCACCACTCTGGCAAAGTCGGTTTTCCCGTCGCGGGGCACGGCACCGGACCGCGTCCCTGATTTGCATCCCCATTTCCCACAAGAATTCGCCGATGGCTTCACAAACACGCGCAGCTGATCCGCTGACCGACCCCCCCCTCGTCGGGGTGATCATGGGTTCCCGCAGCGACTGGGATACCATGAGACACGCCGCAGAGACGCTCGAGGCCCTGGAGATTCCGCACGAGGTGCGGGTGGTCTCGGCGCACCGGACGCCGGACCTGCTCTTCGAGTACGCAGGGGCGGCGGAAGGACGGGGGCTGGAAGTGATCATCGCGGGGGCCGGGGGGGCGGCCCACCTTCCCGGGATGGTGGCGGCCAAGACCGTGCTTCCCGTCCTGGGCGTCCCGGTGGAGTCCCGTGCGCTCAAGGGGATGGACTCGCTGCTGTCGATCGTGCAGATGCCGGGGGGCGTGCCGGTGGGGACGCTCGCGATCGGTGTGGCGGGGGCCACCAACGCGGCGCTGCTGGCCGGGCGGATCCTCGGGGCCTCCCACCCGAGGATCCGGGACGCGGTCCGCGCCCACGCCCGTGCCCGCACCGACGCGGTCCTCGCCGACCGCGACCCGAGCGTTCCACCGCCGCAGTGAGGGTTGCGCGGCGAGTGAGGGACGCGAGGCGCGCGAAGTGAGCCGCGCGAGGCCGCGGGGCGGCCCGGACGGGCAGTGAGGGTCGGCATACTGGGCGGCGGACAGCTCGCCCGCATGCTCGCGCTCGAAGGGATCCCTCTGGGGCATCGCTTCACCGTGCTCGAGGGAGCCCCCGACCCGCCCGCCGGGGTGGCGAGCACCGTGGTGGCCGCCGCGTACGACGACGCGGAGGGACTGGCCGCCGTGGCGAAGGCTTCGGATGTGGTGACGTACGAGTTCGAGAACGTGCCGGCGGAGAGCGCCGCCTACCTGGCCGCCCGCCTCCCCGCGCTGCCACCCCCCGGCGCGCTCGAGGTGGCGCAGGACCGCCTTGCCGAGAAGCGGCTCTTCCGCGAACTCGGGATCCCCACCGCGCCCTTCCACCCGGTCGGCGGACCCGAAGACATCGAGGAGGCGCTTGCCGTGACGGGGCTTCCGGCGGTGATCAAGACGCGCAGGCTCGGCTATGACGGAAAGGGGCAGGTGGTGGCGCGCTCGCGGGGGGAGGCGGAGGCTGCGGCCGGGCGGCTCGGGGCGGGGCTGATCGCGGAGCGCTTCGTCGCGTTCGACAGGGAATTGAGCGTCCTGGCGGTAGCCGGGCGAGGGGGGGGGCGGGCCTTCTACCCGCTGACGGAGAACCACCACCGGGGTGGCATTCTGCGCGTCAGCTACGCGCCGGCCCCCGGCCTCGATGCGATCGCGGCCCGCTCGCCGGCCCCCGGCCCCTCGCCGTCCCTGCAATCCGAAGGCGAGCGGCTGGCCTCGCTGGTGCTGGACCGTCTGGACTACGTCGGCGTCCTGGCCATCGAACTCTTCGAGGCGGGCGGCCACCTGCTTGCGAACGAGATCGCGCCGCGAGTCCACAATTCGGGACACTGGACGCTGGACGGCGCCGGCGCCAGCCAGTTCGAGAACCACATCCGCGCGGTCACGGGAATGCCGCTCGCCGCCCCGGGGGTGTGCGGCCCGGCAGCGATGATCAACATCATCGGTGAACTCCCGGACCTCGGCGCGGTGGCGGCGCTCCCCGGCACCCACCTCCACATCTACGGCAAGGCGCCGCGGCCCGGCCGCAAGATCGGCCACGTCAACGTCACCGGCGACGACGCGGCGGCGGTGATGGACACCGTCGCCCGCGTCTGGGAGCTTCTTCCCGGCGCCGGAGAACTCCCCCGCACGGCCGGTTGCTAGCTGCTACGACACTCCAGTGTAATGCGGACATTACGTTTGGTAATGTTTTCTTTACACTATGGTCCGCGCGAACACCCTGTTAGCTTTCCGGCTTCATCCAACGGAGCGAAAAAGCCATGCTTGAAGAGATAAAGACCCGGATTTCGGAAGAAGTCGAAGCGCTGACCCGCGAACTCAACATCGAGCTGCCGGACCGCATCAAGAAGGCCGCCGAACTCGGGGACCTGCGGGAGAACGCGGAATACAAGTCGGCGCTGGAGCGGCAGCAGTTCGTTCAGGCCCGGATCGGGCACCTGGCCTGGCGCATGTCCGAGCTGTCGAAGATCAACGTGAAGGACATCCCCGACGACCGGGTCGGCTTCGGGTCCAGCGTGCGCGTGCGGGACCTTGCGACAAGAGCCGAAGACACCTTCACCATCGTGGCCGGAGACTACATCGATCTCGAAGCCGGCCACATTTCGCTGGATTCGCCGATCGGCCGGGGCCTCCTGGGTGCCCGCCAGGGAGACGACGTGAGCGTGCGGCTGCCCGCGGGCGAACGGAGCTTCCGGGTCATCGAGCTCAAGACGCTGCCCCAGCAGCTTGCGGCAGGGGAGCAGGTCGCCGTGTAGTCAGCGGCCGCCCGGGGTGGGCGCCGCTCCGAACTTCAGCGGCGGCGCGATGCGCGCCACGATCACGGCCACGTCGTCTTCCACGGCTGCGTGAAAGATCGCCCCCGCACCCGCCACCATCGCCTCGAAGTCGTGGAAGCGCACGCCGCTGTCCGCCACGACGCCCCTGAAGGTGTGCGCCGCGCCCAGGACGGCGGACATCGTCGAGTTGAAGTCGTCCTCCCCGGTCACGGTCGCCGGCCACGGATACCGCCCGACCGGGTCGGGGTTGACGAAGATCTCGGTGGCGGTGGGGAAGTCGTAGGTGAGGAATCGCGGCGTGCGGTCGTCGGCCAGCGAGGCCTCGGAACCGCCCACGGTCATCGCGATGGCGTGTTGCTGCAGGAGTTCCGGCATCGTGAACCCGGTCACGGCTTCGATTCCGGGCACCCCCGACACGGTGAGTGAGTCGTTGAGCGCGGTCACGAACGCCTCGTCGGCCGCCTGGCCCCCCAGCCCGCCGCCCCCGGCGATCCAGTCGCGGAGGAAGCGGTGGAAGTGCCACCCGCTCCCGTAGACGTTCCTCGTCCCCAGGGTCTCGAAGGTGATTGCGTTCGGGTCGAGCCGGAATGCGTTGACCGTGCGCAGCATCAGTCCGCGGACTCCATAGGCTGCGCGCTCGGTTTCGTCTTCCCGCAAGGCGATGCGCAGCATCTCCCCCGTGACCCTGTCTCCGGCGGCAGGTCCCCCGGTGCGCTCCCACGCAAGGCGGGAACTCATCTCCTTCGCGATCTCGGCGGTGCCCTCCTCGATCCAGATGGGATGGAACGGATCCTCCCCCGTCCCCCCGCGCAGCCGGCCGTTGACGTGGCGCTTGTAGAGGCTGCTGACGTGTTTCGCCTCGTGCACAAGCGCCGAAAGCGCCCAGAGCAGGCCGTCGCCGAAGGTGTCGCGGCTCATGTGCACCAGCTCCATCTGGTTGGAGGCGGGACACGCCGTGGCCGGGTAGGTCATGTCGGCCGACCAGACGTAGCCCTGGGTGCCGGGCAGCCTGGGATTCACCAGGAGCGCGATGCGCCCGTCGCCGTTCACGTCGCTGACTCCGCCGAAGTACCGGTCGATCACCTCCGCGCCGTGGTCGGTGTAGAAGTCGATCATTGCCTTCGCGTTGTCCGGCGACACATTCGCGGCGCCGACCGGCTCGTACACGATGAAGTGTTCGTTCTGCGCGACCACCTCCGTGACCAGCGTCGTGTCCACGGAGCACGTGAATCCGCCCGACACACGGTTGGGGAGCTTGAAGGTGACCGCACCGCCGGCCGAACTCCGCAACTGACCTGCGGGCCGGTCCGGCAGAATCGGCACGGGCCCCCTGGCAGCGAGCTCCCGGTAGAGTGCCGCCTCCTGCTCCCGGATCCCGGCGTGGAGGGCGGCGTTGGCCCGCTCGATCTCGAGGATGTCGCCCCGGTCGAAATCCGCCCCCGGAGGATCCCCGGGTCCGCGGCCGGCGGCCACCGGGCGCATGGGGGCCGCCTCGGCGCCGGGCACCTCCTCAACGGTGAGCTGGGTGCCGCTGGTCGCCTCGCCCGCGCCGTCGAGCCCTGCGAAGGTGATGCGGTAGTATGCGCCTGCCGTGTCGGCGCGCAGAAAGAACCCGCACGGCGCCAGCGCTTCCGGATCGACGGCCTGGACGCTGCCCACGGCGAGACCGAGTGGACCGTAGCATACGCGCAGCCCGAAGGCCGCCTCGGCCAGATTCCCCTTGGAGTCGGTCAGTTGCAGCCCGACCTCCCAGGTGCCGGCTTCCTCCGGCGTGCCCTGCAGCGCGCCGTCCGCGGTGAGCGCCAGCCCGGCGGGCAGCGTCGCGCCCTCCGCCAGCGACCACGCGTATTCCCGGCGCGACCCTCCCTTGGCCCTGAGCGTCTCCGCATAGGACAGCGTGACGCGCCCCTGCGGGAGCGAGTCGCTGAGGATCTCCAGCGGTGCGTCGATTCCCGTGACCGTGAACTCCGCGGTGAGGGCCTCGACCGTCGCGCTCAGCGTCTGGACCGAATCCTCGCCCAGAGTCCATTCGGTCCGGGCGATTCCGTCGGTCCCGGTGTTCGCCGATCCGGGCGAGATCGAGCCGCCGCCGGAGGTGACTTCGAAGCTGACCGGGATTCCCGACGCGGGGTTGCCGTTCGCATCGAGCACCCGCACCGAGGGGGGCACGGGGAGCTTTTCGGCGAGGAACCCCTGCTGCCCGTCACCCGCCGCCTTCTCCAGTGCCCGGGGCACCTGCGCAACCGTGACCGGAGCGTCGTGCGTGACCCGGCCGGAGCGCGCGCGGACCGCCCCCTGGCCGGGCCCCGTGGAGGTGGCCAGTCCCGTGGTGCGTTCCACATCCACGATCTGCGGATGGGTGGCCTCCCACACGATCGTGACGCCGGTCATCGTGCGTCCGTTCTGGTCGCGCACCGTGGCCTGGAACTGCTGCTGGTCCCCGACGGCGGTGAAGCTGGCCGACGCCGGGGAGATGGTTACGCTGGTCGCGACGGCCGGAGGCTCGGGTGGCGTGGGCGCGTCCCCGCCGCCGCAGCTTGCAAGGGACAGGACGGCGAGGAAGAGCAGGGCGCCGTGCGAGGGCCGTCGGGTTCGCATCGCGGTGGTGGTCATTTCCCGTCCAGGATGGCCTCGTAGACGATGGGCCTCAGCAGCCGGTCGACCGGTGCCATCCCGTACGGCTGCAGCTGGGTCCACGCGAAGGCGATGATTTCCTGCTCGGGATCGATCCAGAAATAGGTGTTGGCGACGCCGGACCACCAGTAGGTGCCGGGATTGTCGCCGACCGACACGGCGAATCCGAGCCCGAAGCCCTGGCCGGGGAGCCCCAGGACCGGAATCATTTCATCCGGCAGGTGATTGCGTGTCATGAGCTCGACGGTCTCCGGCCTGAGGATGCGGACGCCGTCCCTCTCGCCGCCGCCCAGGAGCATCTCGCAGAAACGGAGGTAGTCGCTTGCCGTGGAGGTGAGGCCGCCGCCGCCGGAGTACCAGCCCGGGGGCCGGGTGAAGGCGTCCCCGTTGGGGGAGGGGGGAGCGACCAGCCCGTCCCGTCCGCGGAGATACACCTGCGCAAAGCGCCCGGTCTTGCCGGCGGGCACGTGAAATCCGGTGTCGTCCATTCCGAGCGGCTCGAAGATGCGCTCCCGGAAGAATGTGTCCAGCGACTGGCCCGAAACCACCTCGACCACGCGCCCGAGTACATCCGTGGACAGGCTGTAGACCCACCGGTCGCCCGGATCGTCGATGAGGGGGAAGGACGCGATGGCCTCCGTGCGCGCCGCGAGGTCCCCGCCGCCGCGCATGTCGAGGGCGCCGAGACCGGCCCGGTAGATGGAGTCGACGGGCGTTCTGCCGAAGATGCCGTAGGTGAGTCCGGAGGTGTGCGAGAGCAGGTCGCGGATCAGGACGGGACGGGTCGGCGGGCGCAGGTCGCCGTTGTCGTAGACCTGCACGCCGGCGAAGGCGGGGATGACGCCGGACAGCGGATCGTCGAGCGAAAGGCGCCCCTCCTCGACGAGGATCATCGCCGCGACGCTCGTGACGGGCTTGGTCATCGAGTAGATGCGGAAGATGTCGTCGGGATCGAGGGGGTCTTCGTCCTGGACGCGCCAGCCGTGGGCGTCCCAGTGCACGATCTCGCCGCGCCGGGCGACCAGCGTCATGATGCCGGCCGTGCGATCGTTGTCGATGAACTGCTCCATGGCCGGGCCGATGCGCGCGAGGACCTCGCTGGAGAGGCCGACCTCCTCGGGGGCGGCGGTGGTAAGGTCCTGGGTGGCTTCGCCCGCGTCCAGCGCGAAGGTCCACACGCTGGGGGGACTGCCCATGCTGACGAGCCCGGCCGCGATCGACACGTACTGCCGTCCGTCCACCTCGTAGGTCACCGGGGACGCCGTGCCGGCCCCGACCTCCGCGGACCAGAGCTCCTCGCCGGTTCCGGCGTCGAGCGCGGCCAGGCGCGAACCCGTGCCCCAGAAGACAAGGCCGCCTGCGGTGGCCATGGTTCCGCCGTGTCCGCCGGTGCCCTCGATTCGCCACTTCTCGCTGTTCTCCGCCGGATCCCAGGCCAGCAACACGTTGTTGGGTCCCTGCAGGGGCGGCCGCGGCGGCCGCTCGCCGCTTGTGCCGCGAACGGTCCCCGTGTTCCAGATCCCTGCCTGGTAGTCGAAGCCTTCTTCCTTCTGGAAGTAGTAGTTGTTGTTCGTGGCGGGGAGGTAGACGAGCCCCGTCGTGGCGCTCCACGACATGGGGTGCCAGTTGTGCGCTCCACGCGGCCCGGGGGCCAGGTAGACGCCCCGGCCGGTCATCCCGTAGCGGGCCTCGGGAGTCTCCACGGGACGGCCGGTCGCAAGATCGACCCCGGTCGCCCAGGTCAGGTCGTCCGCGAAGGGCTCGGCCGAGATGAGTTCGCCGGTGAGCCGGTCGACGACGTAGAAGAAGCCGTTCTTGGGGGCCTGCACGATGACCTGCCGCTCCCGTCCGCCGATCTCGAGGTCCAGCAGCATGAGCGGCTGGGTGGCGGTGTAGTCCCAATCGTCCCCCGGGGTGGTCTGATAGTGCCACTTGATGGCGCCGTCGTCCGGGTCGAGCGCCACGATCGCGGAGAGGTAGAGGTTGTCTCCGCCGCCGGGGCTGCGGTTGTCACGGTTCCAGGGGGATCCGTTGCCGGTGCCGATGTAGAAGAGGCCCGCGCCCGGGTCCGCGACCATCGCATCCCAGACCGTGCCGCCTCCGCCGGCCACCCACCACTCGCCGGTCCACGTCTCGGCGGCAACCCGCATGGCCTCGCTCTCGAATCCGTCGGCGGGGTTCCCGGGGACGGTGTGGGTGCGCCACAGTGCACCGCCCGTTTCGGTGTCGTATGCGGTGACGTAGCCGCGCACGCCGTACTCGGCTCCCCCGTTGCCGATGATGACGGTGTTGCCGATCACCCGCGGCGCACCGGTGATCGAGTAGTCGGTGCCGGGCGGGGTGGTCTGCACCGACCACAGGAGCGACCCGTCGGCACGGTCCAGCGCGACGAGCCTCCCGTCGAGGAGCCCGACGAACACCCTGTCCCCGTCGAGCGCGACGCCGCGGTTGACATCGCCGCAGCAGGTTGGGGGCCCGCCCTCGTCCTCGTGCGGGATCGCCGGGTCCCAGCGCCAGATCTCCTCCCCGGTGGCTGCGTCGAGGGCGAAGACGAAGCTGAACGCCGCAGTGCCGTACAGCACGCCGTCGACGACGATGGGGGTCGTCTCGAGGCGTGCCCCGGTCTTGGGGATCTCCCAGCTCCAGGCGACCCCCAGCCGGTCGACGTTGCCGGTGTTGATCCGGTCAAGCGGACTGTATCGCGTTTCGGCGGCGTCGCGTCCGTGCATGGGCCAGTCCGACTGCTGCGCGGTCGCGGCGGGGGGCGAGGCCAGCCAGGCCAGCGCCAGGAGGACGACGGCCGGGGGAGCGGGGTGCGTCGAAGGCGTGCGCTTCATGCGGGGACGTCCGGTTCGGGTTCGCGTCAACTGGCCATGACAAGATGGGTGCAGAACGCGGGGTTCGCTATTGCCAGCGCCCCCGGGTGACGGCGAGGTCCGGGTGACGCCCTTGGCCCGGAGGGGGGCTGCGCGCGGTCCGGAGTTCGGCTGCCGGCGCAGGGTGCGGTCACCGCGCCGCATCGGTATCTTTGCGGGCCATGAGGAAGACCCCGATCGCCCGCGCTCTCCTGCCCGCCGCCCTGCTCGCCTGCGCGGACGCGTCCGGCGCGCCACCCTTCGTTGCCGCAGCCGACTCGCGCCAGCTGATGCTGTCGGTGCTGGAACCGGCGGCCGAGGTCTACTGGGACGCGGTGGGAATCATCGTGGACCTGGAGGGCGAGTACAGGATCGAGCCCCGGACGGCGGAGGAGTGGGAGGCCGTCGAGAATGCGGCCTGGGTGCTCGCCGAATCGGGCAACCTGCTCCTGCTGGGCGAGCGGGTCCAGGGCGACCACTGGGTGGCGATGTCCCGCTCGATGATCGACATCGGCATGCGTGCGGTCGAGGCGGCAGAGGCGCGCGATCCCGACCGCGTATTCGAGGTCGGCGGCGACGTCTACCTGGTCTGCACCGGGTGCCATTCCGTGTACGCCACCCAGACGCTGCGCCCCAACTACGACACGCTTCCGGACCCTGCCGCGGGCGAGGCCTACCCCGCCGGCCGGCCGGACAGCTCGACCCCCGGGCACCGTTGATCGAACGGTTCCTGGTCTGGCTCGGCGAGACTCCCTGGAGCGTGGCCCTCCTCGAGTCGCTCTACGCGTGGCCGCTCGTGGAGTCGACCCACGTCCTTGCCCTCGGCCTCTTCGTCGGCACCACCGTGATGATGGACCTGCGGCTCCTCGGCGTCGCGTTTCGCAAGGTGCCGGTCACGGCATTCACGGGGCGCCTTCTGCCATGGACCCACATCGGCTTCGTCATCATGATCGTGACCGGGCTCCTCCTCTTCTACTCCCAGCCGCTGCGCTACTACCACAACCTCTTCTTCCGCATCAAGGTGCTGGTGCTGCTGATGGCGGGCGCGAACGTCGCGATCTTCCACAACGGGGTGCACCGCCACGCCGCCGAGTGGGACGCCGACGCTTCCCCGCCACGGGCCGCCCGCATCGCCGGCGCGGTGTCGCTGGCCGTGTGGACGATCGTGGTTGTCACCGGCCGCCTGATCGCCTACAACTGGTTCGACTGCGACATCCAGCCCCAGCCCGCGTGGGTGAACTGGGCGGCGGGATGCTCCGTGGGAACGGAATAGGCGCCCGCCATGCTCGAACCCTTCTTCCGCTGGTGCGAGTCCACGCTGATCGGCAGGGCGATCGCCGACTCGGTGTGGGCCTTCCCGATCCTGGAGGCCGTCCACCTCCTCGGCCTCTGCGTCCTCGGCGGGGCGCTGCTCGTCGTCGACCTCAGGCTGCTCGGCGCGGGCCTCACCGGCCAGCCGGTCGCGCGCCTTGCCCGCTACGCCCGGCCCTGGCTCATCGCCAGCCTGGTCGTGATGGTTTTGACGGGCGTTCCGCTGTTTCTGTCGGAAGCCATCAAGGCCTACTACAACACCTCGTTCTGGGTGAAGATGTGCACCCTGCCGGTGGCCCTGGCCTTCACCTTCGGGGTACGAGAGCGCGTGGCGCGGCGTGAAGTCAGCGACCCCGGCGTGGCCGGCCGCATCGCCGGGGCCGTGTCGCTGGCGCTCTGGTTTACCGTGGCCGCCGCCGGGCGCTGGATCGGGTTTTCCTGAGGGTCGGGGCCGCCGGGGCCGCCAGCCTCCCGCGCGGCCGACCGGTCAGCAGCGCCCCTGCTGCCTCCGCGCCTTCAGCAGCTCCTCCTCGTACGGCGCCCCCGTCCCGGACGAGCCCAGGAAGATCTTGCTGCCGTCGGTGAAGGTGACGTCCCGCCCGTTCGCGCGCTTCAGGGAGTGGTCCTTGGCCTGGTAGCCGTCCACGATGATCTCGGTTCCGGGCTCAAGGCAGTCCCGGCGTAACCCTCTACGCAGCAAGACGTTGGGTGTCCCACCCTCCACGGCCCATACTTCCTTGCTCCCGTCTTCCTTCTCGATCTCGATGTGGATCCAGGTGTGAGGATTCACCCACTCGAGCTTCACGATCTTGCCCTGCAGCTTGATCGGCGCATTCCGGTCGAACTCCGCGCCGAAGGCGTGGTGGGCCACCACCGGGACCGCCACCGCCGCGAGCACGACTACCGCGCCAGCCAGGAGAACCCATTTGTTTCGCATCGTTTCTTACCTCCGCTCTTCCCGCTCTTGCGCCCGGGCCCCGCGCAGCACGTTTTCGAGCGCGTAGTTGCCCTCGTGGCAGGCGTATTCATAGACCAGCCCGTCGAGACGCCTGAAGGGCACTTCGCCCCGCCAGGGCTGCGTCCACATGATGGGATCCTCCACGGTGAACTCGTAGTTGATCGTGTGCTCGTCGGCCCGCGTGAAACGCTCGATGACCTTGAATTCCTCGGAAGGCGCGATCCCCTGCAGGGTCTGGTCGGGGTGAAGATTGGTGGTCTCGACGACCAGCGTATCCCCTTCCCAGCGCCCCCAGGAGTCGCCCATCCACGGACGGATGTGCGCGGGCAGCGGCTTGCGCTCCCCGAGCCGGATGATCCGCACGTCGTGAACCATCTCGGTCATGATCATCACGTGATCGGGGGTCTGCACGATCGTGTAGTTGTTGTTGTAGAAGTAGTTGGGGAGCATCGGCGGACCCGCGTTCGAGCCGAACGACATGATGCAGCGCTCCGCCAGAGGCCGGTTCTCCGGGTTGTCGTACTGGCCGAACTGACTGCGGAACCGGCGTCGCTCGACAAAGCGGCGCCGGCCTTCCTCGGTGAGCCCGGGAACCCGCCCGTTCTCGGGATCGACGACCAGCGAGGTCCTGGGCTCGCCGTTGAAGACGGCCACCAGTTCGCCCGCATCGATGTAGAAGGAGTTGTAGCCGCCCGTGCCCCCGGAGGCGGCGTCGCTGCGCGCATCCCCCGTGAAGATGCCCCCGACCGGGGGCGCGCCGCGGTTGGGGTCGCTGTCCCGGGCCCCCCGCTGCCGGGCGGTTCGCACGAAGCCCTCGATACGGGCCACCGCCTCCCAGGTGTGAACCGGATCCTGTCCCTCCGGCCGCTGGATCGGGGTAACGGTGGCGTTGGTCCAGTTCCCCTGCAGATCGGGGTGGCCGTAGGGGGTGCGCGGGACGACCCAGTCGCTGGCGTCGGCCTGCTGTTCCTGGGCGGCTGCGGGAGCGGCCGGCGCGGCGGCGACCCCGAGCGTGGCAACCGCAATCACGGCGGCGACCCCGGGCGCGGCGACCGCCCGCCCCGCAATGCAGCCGCGTGTGCCGACCGCCCACCCCGCGACGCGCCTAGCGGATCGGGTTCTTGCGCAGGTGCCCATAGATCAACTCCTCGACGAATTCCACGCACTTGAACTGCCCCAGCCGGGCATTCGGATCGATGTTGCGGTACAGCGGCATGCGGATCTTCCAGGGACGCGAGTACGTCTCCGGGTCGTTCAGCTCCGCCTCGTACATGATATGGTCGGGCCCGGCCATGGTATAGCGCTCGGTGACCTGGAGCCGGGCGCTGTGATGATTCCCCGCGCGATCCAGCCACGTCTGGCCGTTGAATCCGTTCACCTCCACCACGAAGGTGTCGCCCTCCCAGCGCCCGACCGACTGTCCCATCCAGGAATCGACCTGCGGCGGGCCCGGGTCCTCGAGGTAGATTTCGCGCATCGCGCCGGCGTACTCGTACGCCATGAAGACCTTGGCGTCGCTCTGGAAGATCTGGAAGGGGAAGGGCATGTAGGTCGCCCTCGGCACGCCCGGCAGGTAGCACCTGATCTCCGGATCGCGCTCCAGCCACATCTCGCGGTTCTCGTCGCGAAGCTCCAGGGCGCCCGGCAGGTAGGGGATCACGCCGCCCTCGACCACGCCATAGCCGGATGGGACGGACCCGACCGCTCCCAGCGCCAGCACCTCGTTCGCCGGGACCGGGATCACGGGCCCGGGCTGCATGGCCAGCGCGGGCCGTGCGGCGTGCGGCTCGATGTCCCAGTGGGCGTTGCCGAGCGCCTGCCACAGGCCGTTCATGTCGGGCCTGCCGGCGGGCGTGCGCGGGATGTCCGCGTTCTGGGCGCCGCCGCAGGCGGGCAGGGCTGCCGTGAGGGCCGCGAGAATCACGGGGCGAACCAATGCTCTCTTCATGACTGACAATGTGTGGGAGCGCGGGGCCCGGGGCCAGTGCATCTCAGCGGGATCCCACCCCGAACGCAAGCAGCAGGTTGCCGGGCATCTGGCCGAAGGTCGCGTAGCCGCTGTTGACGAAGAGCATGCCTGCGGCGACCACGGGGCCGGGACCGTCGATCGCACCGCCACGGCCCGGCACGTTGCCCACTGTCTCGACGGGTTGCGTCGTGTCGAACTCCCAGATCACCGCGCCGTCCGCAGTCGAGTGGGCGCGGATCACGCCGTCCAGGCCGCCGGCGAATACGACGCCGTCGATCGCGGTGGCCCCGGCCGAATTGTTGGCGAAGCAGCGTCTCTTGCCGGCGCACGCGTCTGCCGGTAGCGGTGCGCTCCAGACGACTTCGCCCGTCATCAGATCGAGCGCGTAAAGGCCGGGAGACAGCTCGCGTTCGGGGTTCACGTCCACGATCACGGCGCTACGGTCCGAGTTGGGCGCGTAGGCGTAGCGGCCATCGCTTGCCATCCCCCAGTGAATCCCCCCCAGGGCACTGCCCTTGCCGACCTCCGTCGACCAGAGCAGTGCGCCTTCGTCGTCGGGGTCGAGGGCCCACACGGTCCCCGATTTCTGCCCCGCCACCAGGATCTCCTTGCCGTCGGGCCGGGTCACCAGCATCGGCGCCATCCCGAAGTCCAGATCGGGGCCGGGTGGATCGGGGCAGTTGTCGCGGTTGGCCGCCTGTGTGCAGGCCATGTTGAAGGCGTCGCCGGAGGTCGCCTGGAAGGACCAGGCCAGCTCTCCGGTCTCGAGGTCGAGCGCCAGTATCGCGTCGCTGTTCCCGGTCGTGGGGTGGGTCAGATTCTCGCCCGTCCCGGCGTAGAGCAGGCCGCGGGCGGGATCGATGGTGGGGCTGGACCAGACCGCGGCCCCGGACGGCCCCCAGGTCGTCGTCCCGCTCCCGTTCGTGCCCGTCTCCTCCGGGTAGCCGGGGATCACGCGGTGATACCACAGCACCTCCCCCGTGGCGGCATCGAGGGCCGCGACCGCGCCGGAAGAGGTGCAGCACTCGTATCGCGGATCACCCGCCGCCGTGACCTCCAGTGAAGACACGGGGACAAAGAGCCGGCCATCGTGAAGGGCCGGGCTTCCCGTGCCGTATGCGACGGCGTGCCAGCCGACCCGCTGCTTCCAGAGCAGTGAACCGCTCTCCAGGTCGACGGCGTATGCGCTGGTGCGCGAGTCCACGAAATACGCGGCCGAGCGGCCCTCCGGCCCCTCGCCGATCACGATTGCACCCCGGACCAGCGCATCCGCCTCGAAACCCCACCGTACGCACCCGGTTGCCAGGTCCAGCGCCACCACCTCGCCGAAGGGCCCGGCCACCAGGGCGGCGTCGCCGGCGACCGCGGGGGAGGTCCGCATGTTCGTGCCGCCCGGAAAGGCGAACGCCCAGCGCAACTCGAGGCCGGGCACGTCGGACGCGCTCAGCCCCGCCCGCTCCGGCGGCTGGTAGCCCGTGCCAGCCAGGTTGCCTGCGAAGCCCATCCAGGAGACAGCGGCCGGGTCCATGCCGGCCCAGGGGAGCCCACTGCAAAAGGTGGACTCCGGGACACGGCTGGCTTCGTAGCGGCGGCGGGTAAGGTACTCGGCCACGGCGATGCGCTCCTCGCTCGTCAGTTCGGCGCCCTCCGCACGCATCACGCCGTCCTCGAGGGAGGCGACGATGGCACGGGGGGTGAGCTGCCGGAGGAGATTGACCCCCGGCGCGCGCTCGGTGCCCGCAGGCGTGTGGCAGCTCGCGCACGCGGTCTCGAAGATCTCCGCGCCCTCCTGGGCGGCGGAAGGGGTGCAGGGGACCAGCGAAAAAATGGCCACGGCGGCCGAACTGGCGACGATACTGCGAGGGGTCATGGGGTTGCTGCCAGGGTGTGGATCGTTGACGCCGGGAGTTTCCACCGGACACGATAAGCCCCCGGAGGCTCTGGACGCTACACAGAACCTCCGGGGGCTTCTGGAACCGGCCGCAACCCGGCGCGAAGGCCGCTTACGGCGCGAACGTTCGATCGTGTTTCGGCTTAGTTGCCGAAGCGGCGACCGCTTGCCCTTGCCGGGTTGGGCTGGGTACTTGGACTAGACAAGTGATCACCTCCTTTTTCATGGGTTTGACATCGGGCGGGACTGTGCATCCTGCGCGAAAACGGAACCGCCATTCATGACGGCACCGCGTTTGGCCACCATGGCCAGAATGAATGTATACTGACAGGTGGTGCCGGATCAACCTCGGCGTGCGGGGACTGTTCGAGCGCAGAGTGTCTCTACGGGGACGGAAAGTAAGGCAAACATGACATTTTGTAATGTCGACTTTCCATTTGGGGTGGGACTCAGGCCAAAGCGGCGCGCCGCCCCGGGGGTCCGCGCCGTCCCGGCCGCCGGCGCCGCAGTGGCAGTCGGTGCCGCCGCAGCGGCAGTCGGTGCCGCCGCAGCCTGCCTGACGCTGGCGGCGTGTACAGCCGAGCCTCCCCCGAAAGCCGATCTGGTACTGACGGGCGGACCGGTGATCACCCTCGACGCGGAGAGCCGGGTGGCCGAGGCGGTGGCGGTGGTGGGTGACCGCGTCGCCGCCGTGGGGACCGCGGCCGAGATCGAGGCCATGGTCGGTCCCGGGACGGAGCGGGTCGACCTGGCGGGCCGCGCGGTCACCCCCGGGCTGATGGACGCGCACGTGCACTTCGCGAGCGGGGGCGCGAACCGCCTCTACAACCTCGACATGAGCTACCCGAACGTCGAGAACATCGCCGATGTGCAGCGGATGGTGGGCGAACAGGCCGCGGTCGTGGGCGAGGGCGAATGGGTGCGGGGCGGTGGGTGGGACGAGGGCAAGCTGGAGGAGGTGCGCTACATCCAAGCCGCCGATCTGGACGAGGTGGATGAGGGGCGGCCCGTCTGGCTGATGCACACGATGGGACACTACGGCGTGGCCAACTCGGTCGCGCTGGAGATGGCGGGGATCACAGCGGACACCCCCGATCCGCCCGGCGGCACCATCGACCGCGATGCCGCCGGCCAGCCCACCGGCGTCCTCAAGGAATCGGCCATGGGGCTCGTTACCCGGCTCATCCCCCGCCTCGGCCCGGACCAGCAGCGCGACGGCATCCGCTCCCTGGCCGGCGCCTTCAACGCCGAGTGCATGACCGGCGGCAAGGATCCCGGAATCACTCAGGCCACCTGGGACGCCTACGCCGATGTTCTCGCCGACGGCGACCTCACCGTCCGCATCTTCGCCCTCTGGAGCGCATTGGACGGCACGATCGAGGAGGTGCGCGCCTACGCGGAGCGACTCGCCGCCTTCACCCGCCCCTACGAATCCACCGGCGACGACCGCCTCATCGCCGGCGGCGTCAAGCTCTATATCGACGGCAGCGGCGGCGCCCGCACCGCGTGGCTGTACGACGACTGGAACCGCGAATTCACCGGCACCGACACCGGCAACCGCGGCTACCCCACCATGGATCCCGGCGAACTGCGCCAGCGCTTTCGGGCCTACCACGACGCGGGCCTCCACGTCGGCATGCACGCCATCGGCGCCCGCGCGATCGACTGGACGGTCGAGAGCATCCAGGAGGCCCTCGCGGCCACCCCGACCCGCGGCCTCCGCCACAGCATCATCCACTCCAACATCCCCACCGACCACGCCCTTGACGCCATGGCCGAGCTGCAACGCGACTGGGAGGCCGGCTACCCGGAACCCTCCCCGACCTTCACCTGGTGGATCGGCGACACCTACGCCGGCAACTTCGGCCCGGAGCGCGCCCTTCGCCTCAACCCCTTCCGGTCCTACCTGGAGCGCGGCATGATCTGGGCGAGCGGGTCGGACTTCTTCGTCACTCCCTTCCCGGCCCGGCACGGGGTGTGGGCCTCGGTCGCGCGCCGGCCGCTGCTGGGCGTCTACGGCGAGGCGCCCTACGGCACCGCCGAGTCGGTGGATGCGGAGACCGCGCTGCGCTCGTTCACCGTCTGGGCGGCCCACCAGATGTTCCTGGAGGACAAGGTGGGGACGATCGAGCCGGGGAAGTATGCGGACCTCGCCGTGTGGGACCGCAACCCGCTGACGGTGCCGACCGGGGAACTTCGCGACATGGCGTGCGAGATGACGGTGTTCAACGGGGAGGTGGTGTTCGGGGGGGAAGGGTAGGGGTGGGCTTGCGGATGGTCGATGCAGGAAGTAGAAGATAACCCACATCCTTGCTTCTTGACGATTCGGGCGGTACTTCTCTTCGTACCAGTTTAGGCCGAGTGGCAACGTCGGTGCGTAACCGGTGGCGCTCTGCTTGGCCCCTCCCCAGTAAAGGAGCACAGTATGCGAAACACCGTCCCCCCCCCCACTGAATAAACTGGCCAATCGGCTGCTGGCCCGATCGTGTCTGGCTGCGATCGCCGCGTTCCCCTTGTTCGGCACGTCGGTAGTGTCGGGGCAGACAGACGTTGGGACCACTGTCGTCGCCGAGTATCTGAACCACGTGGACCAGTTCGTCGGCCGAAGCGATGCGGTGCACCCGCCGGTTGCTGAGTCGGGGGGAACGCCCAGCCGTGGTGAGTTGTCCGAACCCACCCAACCCATCACGGGTTTGAGGGGATTCCGTTCTTCCGGTCACGATTGCATCCAGGGGTGTCAAACTGCGTTCACTTCGGACGGCGTCGGATGGCACCGAACCATTGGGCCAACCGGTAGGTTTTTCATCTCGTTTGAGTTTGGTCACGGCCCGCACGAGTGGTGGTTGGCGGGTGACTGCTTAGCCATGCATCCGTTATGCGTCCATCTCCCTGGGCGAAGCGGAATACTACCGGTCACTTCACAGGAACTCACGCGGCGTATATCGGATGCAGTGATCGCCGAAGATGTTGCGGCACTATTGCGCTACACCGACCTGCCGGCGGTAGACCGGTTCGCCGAGCGATCAGCGATTCAAGTCCGTAGTTGCGATGGCGAGTCGATAGTCGCACACATACCGGTGGATCCAGAGTTACTGGCAGTAGTTGAAATGGCTGCCTCAGAATCCGAATCCGACCGCTAGGCCCGTGAGAAACGCGTGTTTCCTACTCTTCACCCTTGGCGTGGGTCAAGCCATGGCGTCGCGCCTTCGCGCTCAGGAGCCGGAGGAGGTGTCCGGCGAAGTGAGCTGCGCGGAATGCGTCATCACCCTCGACACCATCGTGACCATCGGCGGCCTGGACGGACCTGGGCTACATGTCGTTTCAAGGTTTTCGGGCGTAGCCGTGGACCGCCGGGACCGGATCCTGGTCTGGGGGGGTGGGAATGCCGAGTTTTCCGTGTTTGATCTGTCCGGTGCCTACCTCCGGACCGTCGGGGGGCGGGGCGAAGGTCCCGGGGAGTACCAGTCCATCTCGTACATTGTCGCGGGTCCCCGGTACATCCACGTGTTCGACCGGTACAGGGGCCGGACGATGCTCGACTACGACTTCCAAATGGTCCGTACCGACCGGTTCCCCGGAGAGATCCTGTCCGCCGCCGTCGTGCGCGATGACGTGGTGGTGTTTGTAGCCGTCGTCCCGACCCCCGAGTCCATAGGTCACAAGTTCCACGTACTGCGGTCTTCAGGCGAGCTGGCCTCCTTTGGCTACGGTGGCGAGGTCTATTCGACCGAGCTGGTCCCTCGGGCAACGAGGACGATCGTGGCCGGATACAACGACACCGTGTGGGCGGTGCCGCGCGAAGTCAACCGACTTGTCCGCTGGGATCTGGTGCCGGAGCCAAAGATCGGCAAGGTGTTCGATCGTCGTGTCGCTGAGTTCGAAGCCGGAGGGGGCACATTCATGCCGGCGACATTGGGCTCGGCCTTGTTGGACGACCGGGGACTCTGGCTTGTTTGGCACACTGACGACCCGGATTGGACGGGGCCACCGCCCTCTTTGGAAACGCTTACTCCGTCTTCATACGACGCCGACCGACTACGCGATGGCTGGCTGGACCTTGTGGATCCCGCCACCGGACGGACAATCGCGCGCTACCACCAGGACAGCGCGTTCATGCAACTTGCAGGAGGTTATGTGATCGGCTACCACGAGACGGAGGCCGGAGTGCCGTTCCTCCACCTCCTGGAGCCGCGGCTGTCCCGGCGGTGACTCACGCCGCCTTGAACGCCTTCCGAAACGCCAGCGCACTCACGATCACCCCGACCGCGATCCAGATCACGCCCCAGGTCATGGTCGGGACCCCGGTCAATTCCGCCAGCATGGCCGCGTCGGATCGCAGGTGGGGCCGGTCCAGCACATCGCTCTTGATGTCGAGGATGGCGTAGAGGCAGCTGGTCAGCCCCAGCGCGGTCATCAGAATGCGGCTGGCGGCGGGTCCGAGCTTGCGTCCCGCGATCATCAGGGTGGCGCCGAAGGCCAGTCCGAAGACGAGTCCGAAGCCGTTGCGGACGTAGAGCGCCGTGAGAACCACCACCAGCGTCCCGACGCCGAAGACCAGCGCCGGGGTGGGGATGCGCCGGCTGTTGGTGGCCGCCAGCAGCGCCACGCCCCAGACAAGGCTGCCGAGGTAGCCCGCCGAGAGGGTGAGGAAGGCGTTGCCGCCGCCGCAGTAGCAGGCTCCCCCCTGGTAGGGATCGAGGGTGATCTTCTCGATTGTGCCGCCGGTGGCGATGGACGCGATCCCGTGGCTGATCTCGTGCAGCATCACGACGAAGATCTTGAGCGGATAGACGACGGGTGTGTCCCAGAGCAGCCAGAGGGCGGCGAAATAGAGGGCGAAGCCGGCCAGAAAGGCCAGCTTTCTCTTGACTTGGTCCGATTTCATGTCAGTGGCCATGTTGCGTGGCTCCGAAAGGGGTGTGGATTGGACTCCGTTCCCTACGTCCGCGGTTGGTCCAGGGTTCCGGGATCCTCACCAATTATTGGCGCACCGGGCGCGCTTGGGTAGGTTGATCTGCCGCCCGTCTCCGTGCCGACCAGGAGGACGTTCCGTGAAGCGATGCATCCCGATCACCGTTGCCGCCGTCGTCGCGGCCGCATGCAACGTCGACGAATTCAGGCCGGTCGAGGTGGGCGACCCCGCGCCCCCGTTCACCGCGCTCACCCTGGAAGGCGCCGAGACCGGAAGCGCGGATCTGCTCGGCGAGCCATACATGCTCAACATCTGGGCCACCTGGTGCGCACCCTGCCGGGAGGAGATGCCCGAGCTGCAGGAACTGCACGACACCTACGCCGGCCAGGGCTTCCAGGTGGTCGCGGTAAGCGTCGACAACCGCAGCGACGGGGACCAGATCGTCGCGTTCCTGGAGGAGCACGACATCACCTTCCCGGTGTGGCACGATCCGACGTGGGCGATCCAGGACACGTACTTCCTGCTTGGGCTGCCCGGAAGCTTCCTGATCGACGGCGAAGGGAAGATCGTGCGCAAGTGGCCGGGCCCGTTCCGGCCGATGGCGGAGGACGTGCAGGGGGACGTGCGGGCGTTGCTGCCCGCGGCGGCGGAGCTGCCTTGACTGCGCATCCGGGTTCGGATCGAAAAGCGACCCTCAAGTGAACGCTGAGCGACCGGAACCGGGGGCGGCTGCGTGAGCCTGGACGGGTCTTCGACCGCGAGCGCCCACGGATCTTCGGCCGCGAGTACCCACGGATCGTCGGCGGGCGGACCGAAGGTCGTCGCCGGCCTGAGCCGCGACCTCGGCCTGGTCTCCGCCCTGGCGATCGGCACCGGCACCATGATCGCCGCCGGGATCTTCACCCTGTCGGGGCTGGCGGTCGGCTACGTGGGCAGCGCCGCGATCGTGTCCTTCCTGCTGGCGGCGGTCGTGGCCGCCTTCACCGCGCTCACGTACTGCGAATTCACCTCCATCTACCCGTCCTCCGGCGAGGGCTACCTCTACGCGCGCAAGACCTTCCCCCCGCTGCTGGCGTACCTGGTGGGGTGGTGCATCCTGCTGGGCTACGCGTCGTCCTGCGCCTTCTACATCGCCAGCCTCTCCACCTACTTCAACGAATTCATCTGGCACGTGCCCCTGGTGGCGCTCCCGGGGCTCGTCTTCCTGGCCGCCCTCACGCTCCTCAACATGAAGGGCACGAAGGAGAGCGGCACCTTCCAGATCGTCGTCACGGTGGCCAAGATCGCGCTGCTGGTGTGGTTCATCGCGGGCGGCCTGGGCGGCTTCGACACGGCGTCGATCACCGAGCGCTTCAGCACAAGCGTCCCCATGATCGCGTCCACCGCCGCGCTCGTCTTCATCACCTTCTTCGGGTTCTCGGCGATCGCGGCCTCGGCGGGGGAGGTGATGAACCCGACGAAGACGATCCCGCGCGCGATCTTCATCTCGATGCTGGTGGTGACGGTGCTCTACGCGCTGGTGGTGCTGGTCGTGGTCGTAGCCGACCTGACGGAATACACCGAGGCCGCGATGGGGGTGGCCGCGCGGGCCTTCCTGGGGCCGATCGGGGGCGCGGTGATCGTGGGCGGGGCGATCTTCTCGATGATCTCCGCGTCGAACGCCTCGATCCTCGCCGGGTCGCGGGTGGCGCTGTCGATGAGCCACCGCAGCCACCTGCCCGGCTTTTTCGGCCGCATCAGCGCGCGCACGCACACGCCGTACGTGGCGGTGCTGGCGGCGGGCGGCTCGATCGGCATCTTCGCGCTCCTTCTGCCGCTCGAGGACCTCGCCCACTTCGCGAACCTGGTGCTGCTGCTGGCCCTGTGTTTCGTCAACGCGGCGCTGATCGTCCACCGCCGCCGTTTCCCCGACATCGAGCGCCCCTTCCGGGTCCCCCTGGTGCCGCTGCTGCCCGCGCTGGGGATCGCGGCCAACATCTACCTGATCCTGCAGATCCCGATGCAGGGGCACCTGCAGCCGGTGCTGCTTGCCATCCTCGCGCTGCTGGTGGGGCTGTTCTGGTACGCCGCCTGGCGCGGCACCCGCTACGAGGTTCCCGACGCGGCTGGGCCGGAATCGCGCATCGTCGCCCTGCGTGCCTCCCCGCGCGAAGCCCCCTTCCGCATCCTGCTCCCGGTCTACAATCCCCACACGGCCGAGCCCCTGCTGCGGATCGCCGCCACCCTGGCCCGGCAGCGCGACGGCGGGATCACCCTGTTGCGCGTGGTGCAGGTCCCGGATCAACTGCCGCCCGAGCTCGCGCGCAAGGCGATCGAGGCCGAGGACGACATTCTGGAGCGCCTGGCCGCGCTGGAAGATGAGCTGGGCGTGCCCATCACGACCGAGGTGAGGGTGGGGCGCAACGTGGCGCGCGCGATCCTGGAGGCGCGGCGCGAGGACCGCTCCCACCTGATCGTACTGGGCTGGAAGGGCTTCACCACCCAGGCGCGGCAGATCCTCGGCGAGGTGACCGACGACGTGGTGCGCCTCGCGCGTGCCGACATCCTGCTGGTCCGGTTCGGGCCCGAGCGGGCGGTGCCCCGGCGCATCCTGCTCCCCACCGCGGGGAGCGTGCACGCGCGCAAGGCGGGGGGCTACGCGGTCGGCCTGACGGAGGGGGGCGGGGGCACGCTGACGCTGGCCGGAGTAGTGCCCGCGGACGCGTCCGAGCGTAACCGCACGGAAAAGGAGAAGTGGCTGGCCGAGGAGCGGGCAGAGATGCCGGAGAGCGCGGCGGTGGAGACGCGGGTCCTGGCCGGGGCCGGTGTGGTGGAGTCGATCGTGGCCGCGGCGGACGAGTACGATGCGGTGATGGTAGGCGCCTCGGGCGACAGCTTCTCGAGCCGCATCCTCTTCGGCACCATCCCCGAACGGATCGCGCGCGAGGCGCCGGGCACGGTGATCGTGCTGAAGAGCCATGAGCGGGTGCGGGCGTTCATGGGGCGGGTGGCGGCGGACTGAGGGGCGTGCGAATGTACCGATCGGCCCGGTGCCTCCTCGTCGCGGCCCCGTTCCTCGCCCTGTCTGCGTGTGAACGGCCCGCGGACGAGCCCCCCCCAAACACGGTGACCGTCCGGGATTCGGCCAACATCCGGATCGTCGAGAATCATGCCCCCGCATGGGATCCCGCCCGCTTCTGGACGGTGGACCCCGAGCCGGAGATCGTCATCGGCGGGAATCGCGCGTCCCAGGCGGCCGACGATCCCGCTCATCTGCTGTGGCGGCTAAAGGGGGCCGCGCTTCTTTCGGACGGGCGGGTGGCCGTGCTCTCCGGTGGTGAGCCATGGGTGCTGGTCTTCGACACCACGGGCGCCCTTGCCGCTGCATTCGGGCGCAAGGGGCAAGGCCCCGGCGAATTCTCCTATCCCCTTCACCTTCAGGTTCTTCCTGGGGACACCATCGTGGTCTGGGACCGAATGTGGGGTGGGATCGGCCATTTCGATCCATCAGGAACGCTCCTGAGGGATCGGACCCTCGACCTGGGCGCGGTGTTCGCCGCGGCGCAGACGCCGGAGCAACGCCTGGGTGAGTCGATGGCCCTGCCCCTTCCGGACGGAACGTTCCTGGTTGACGTCAAGCCCGGGGATTGGACTCCCGTCATCGACACGCGCTACAGGGTTCCCACTGGCTTCCTGAGGGTCGACTCGGCCTACGCCACGCACTCCTTCGGGTGGTGGGACGGCCAACAAGTACTCGCGACTCGGCTACCTGTCCCCTTGCTCTTCCCGACCGAAGCGGTGTTGGCTGCGGGGGGAAGTCCCCTTTCGGTGTACATCAGCAGCGGAGACCGATATGAAGTTCACCAGTTCTCCCCGACGGGTGTCCTTCGCCGAATCATCAGGCGCACGGCGGTGGAGCCGATCCCCATCCTCGCCTCGGAAGTGGAGGCCTGGAAGGCGCGGCTGTCCGTGGAGGGACCTTTGGATTGGGACGCGTGGGATCGGGTCGTGGCGCGCAATCCGCCGAGACCGTACCGCGCGAGGGTCGCGGGGCTGATGACCGACATCGACGGGAACCTCTGGGTGGCGAACCGGCTGGACGAGCGGTCGAGCGAGTGGAGCGTCTTCGACCCGGAGGGCCGTTGGCTGGGGACGATGTCGCTGCCGTTCGGCCGAGTCACCTGGATCACGAGGGATCGCATCGTCGGGGTGCTGACCGACCCCGACACCGGCGTGGAGTCGGTGGCGGTCCACCGGCTGAACCGCACCGCGCCGCGCTGAGCCGGGCGCCTGTGCCTTCTTTCCCCCAGGTGAACATCCTCTCCAGAAACCACGTGCTCGACCGGGCCAGGGAGCTCCGCCCGTGGGACGTGGTGGTGGTCGGCGGCGGCTGCACGGGACTGGCCACCGCCCTCGACTCGGCGGCGCGCGGCTACCGCACGCTGCTGCTCGAACGCGGCGACTTCACCGGCGGGACCTCCAGCCGCAGCACCAAGCTGATCCACGGCGGGGTCCGCTACCTGCGGCAGGGCGAAGTCGGCCTGGTCTACGGCTCGCTGCGGGAACGGCGCCGCCTGTTGCGGAACGCGCCCCACCTGGTGAACGACCTGTCCCTTGTCGTACCGGCGTACCGCTGGTGGGAGCGGCCGTACTTCGGCGCCGGGCTGAAGGTCTACGACGCCCTGGCCGCGGGCCGGAACCTCGGATCGTCACGCATGCTGAGCCGCCGCGACTGCTTGAACCGGATCTCCACCCTGCAGGGCCGGGGGCTGCACGGGGGCGTCCTCTTCCACGACGGCCAGTTCGACGATGCCCGCCTCGGGTGGGCGATGCTGCGGACCGCGGTCAGCCTTGGCTGCGTCGCGCTCAACTACGCGGAGGTGACCGGGCTGGTGGAGTCGCGCGGGGCGGTGAAGGGGGTGCGCGTGCGCGACCTGGAGGGCGGCGCGGAGTGGGAGGTGCGCGGGGCCGTGGTGGTGAATGCGACAGGCCCGTTCGCCGATTCGATCCGGCGGATGGACGACCCGGACCAGAACCCTGCCGTGGTGCTGAGCCGGGGCGCGCACATCGTGGTGAGCAGCGCCTTCCTGCCCGGCCACACGGCGGTGCTCGTCCCCCGAACCGACGACGGCAGGGTGCTCTTCGCGATTCCGTGGCACGGCCACGTCGTGATCGGCACCACCGACGTGCCGGTCGACGAACCGTCACGGAAGCCGGCTGCGAGCGAGGAGGAGGTGGACTACCTGATCGAGCACGCGGCTCGCTACCTGACCCGGGCGATCACGCGGCCCGATATCCTCTCCGCATGGGCGGGCCTGAGGGGACTGATGGCCGCCGGCCCCGAGCAGAACACCGCCGCGCTATCCCGCGGCCACAGCGTGGGGGTCTCCCCGCAGGGGCTGGTGACGGTGACGGGAGGGAAGTGGACGACCTGCCGCAAGATCGCACAGGACACGGTGAACGTCGCCGCCGACGTCGGGGGGCTGTCGCCGGCGCACACCCGGACCGCGACGCTGAGGCTCCACGGCTATTCGAGGCGGGGTGACGCCCGCTACCCCTGGAAGGTCTACGGCACCGACGCCGGCACCATCCGCGAGCTGGAGGAGGCCGACGAGCGCCTCTCCGGTCTCATGCACCCCGCGCTTCCCTACCGAATGAGCCAGGCCGCCTGGGCTGCGCGCAGCGAGATGGCGGTCCGCCTCGAGGACGTGCTGGCGCGGCGGACGCGGGCGCTGTTCCTGAACGCGCGGGCGGCGGTGGAGGCGGCGCCGGGGGTCGCCGCGGTGATGGCCCGGGAACTGGGACGGGACGAGCGCTGGGCCGCCGGCGAGGTGCGGGCTTTCACGCGGCTGGCGAGTCGCTACGTTTGCTAGTGAACAGTGGCGCCGGCGCCGATGGATGACGTCCGTCGCCGCCTGCATCCGACCGGACGCCCATGCCACGACCCCATCGAAAAAGGACACATCAGACCCATGTCACATTCTCCGGGCCGGCCCGGCAGCGACGAATACGCCGAGTTCTACGCACCCTACATCGCGGCGGTGAAGGAGCCGCTGCTGGACACGCTCGAAGCGGAGGCCGATGCGTGGAGCGCCCTGCTCGCGACCGTCCCGCCGGACAGGGAAGGGTACCGCTACGCGCCCGGCAAGTGGTCGGTGCGCGAGGTGGTGGGCCACGTCACCGACGCCGAGCGGATGTTCGCCACGCGCGCGATGGCCTTCGCCCGCGGGGACCGGTCGCACTACCCCTCCTTCGACGAGAACGCGTATGCCGCCAACTCCGGCGCTGATGGCCGCACCCTCGCCGACCTCGCCGAGGATTTCACGGCCGTCCGCCGCGCGACGGTCCTGCTCCTGAGGAGCTTCGACGAGGAGGCCTGGAGCCGCAGGGGGGTGGCCAGCGGCTACGAGTTCACGGTCAGGAGCCTGGCCTGGATCATCGCGGGGCACTCCCGGCATCACCGCAGGGTGTTGGCGGAGCGGTATTTGGAAGAATTTGGCCCGAAGAGGCGATGAGAAGCCGACCCTCCAGGCCGTTTGGAGTGGTGCTTCAAACCGATTACCTTGGGACTTGACAGGAATCCCCAAGGAGAATGAGATGAGCGACACGGCGTGGCTGGTAGGCGGTGGTTTCGCCTCGGTCGTGCTGTGTCTGATCGCGTTCTGGAGGTTGATCAAGACCGAGATTCGACAGGAAGTGGGAGTCCTGCGCGCCGAGTTCCGGACGATGCGCGAAAACGATCTGGCTCACCTGGACGAAAAGGTGGGCGGGCTGCAGACGGAAGTCGCTCATCTCGACGAGAAGATGGGGGAGCTGGGCGACCGTTTCACCAGGACGGTAGACCACCTTGATGGGCGGATGACCCGGATGGGGGATCGGATCGGCCGCCTGGATGGGCGCGTGACCCGATTGGATGGGCGCGTGACTCGATTGAGCGACCGGATGGACACGCGTTTCGTCCGGATGGACGCGCGAATGGACCACCTGGGTGTTCAAATGGATGAGCGGATCGGCGAGGTCAGAGCCGAGCTTCGCACTTTGGGCGATGCGCTGAAGGGAGACCTCCTGGCATCGGAAACCCGGATCATGCAAGCGATCGCAACACTGGCCGAATGAAGCTCCGCATCCTCTCCCGCTCCGAAATCCTCTCCCTAATCACCATGCAGGACGCCATCGAGGCGATGGCGCGGGCCTTCGGACAGCTGTCAGCCGGAGCGGCCGAGATGCCGGTGCGGGGGGCGTTGACAACGGGGGACGGGATTTCGCTCTTCATGCCCGCGCGGCTGGGTGCGACCGGGGAGCGGGGCGCCAAGGTCGTATCCGTATTCGGTGGGAACCGGTCCCGTGGACTCCCCTCGATCAACGGCGTGATCCTCATGCTTGACGACGAGACAGGGCTCCCGGCCGCGCTGATGGACGCCGGTGAGCTCACGGCGATTCGGACGGCGGCGGCCGCCGGCCTCGCAGCGAGGCTCCTGAGCCGGACGGATTCCAGCGTGCTGGCGATCTTCGGCGCGGGCGTCCAGGCCCCCCGGCAGATCGAGGCGATCCGGGCGGTGCGGCCGATTCAGGAGGTGCGGGTGGTGTCGCAGGGTGGGGAGTCGGCCAGGGGACTCGCCGCGTCGCTGAGCGGCGTCGAGGCGCGAGCAGTGCCCGATCCGGCCGAGGCGGTCGACGGGGCGGACATCATTGTGGCCGTCACCACCTCGCGGACACCTGTCTTCGATGGCTCGGGGTTGCCCACCGGGACCCACGTGAGTGGAAGCGGCAGCTTCCTGCCGGACCATCAGGAGATCGGCGCCGAGGTCGTGACACGCGCGCGGGTGGTGGTGGAAGACCGCGAGGCCGTGCTGGAGGAGGCGGGCGACCTCATCATCCCGATCGGGCAGGGGTTGGTGACGCCGGAGGTGATCGACGCCGACATCGGTGAGATCGTCAACGGAGACGCGCCGGAGGGCAATGCCGGGCGTGATCTCACCTTTTTCAAGTCGGTGGGCACCGCCGTCCAGGATTTGGCGATCGGGGGCGTGGTGATGCGCCGCGCGGAGGAGGCGGGGGTGGGGCGGGTGGTGGAGCTTTAGGCGGGATCTGGCGTCAATTAGCGCAGATTGAAGCGGAATCCCTGGTTTATCCACAACGGGAGCGGTCTGCCGTCGCGCATCGCCGGGCTGTACCTGCCGACCGCCACCCAGCGCCGTATGGCCTGGTCCAGCCCGGGACTCTCCGAAGAGGTCACAATCTCGACGTTCAGGACGCTGCCGTCCTCGCCGACAAGGATCCTGAACTCCGCCCGGTATTCCCGGATGTCACTCAACCGTAGCGGCTGCAGGGAGCGCCTGAACTCCCTGAGCTCAAAATCCCTTGTTCGCGTAACCTCCTCAGGATTCAGCAGTTCGGGTCGCTTTTCACATCCCACGCATTGGGTCTCCACATTGTCCGGTATGGCGGGTGCAGCGGTGGCGCACCCGGCGACCAGCAGGGCGACGAGCGGCGCCCCGTGCAACGTCACATTCCCCACCCTACAACACCTCCTCCATCTCCCTGACCAGCACTTCCAGCATGTCCGTGTAGAACACGCGGCGAGACCGCTGGTCCTGGGTCAGCGGCGCGACCACGCCCTCGATGTCGCCTGAGAGGCGGCCGATGCGCGTGACCAACTCGCCGAACTCCCGTTCCAGGTCACGGAGCTTGGCGGTCCGGGGGCTGTCGTCATCTTCCGCCACGGCCCCAAGTGCCTCCTCCACACGAGCCAGTTGACGCTGGGCCCGCGCCCGCAGTTCGCCAAGCTGGAGCAGCGTCGCCGTCCAGGCCGAGCGGGTGGCGGGCGTGACGTTCAGCCGCGGATCCTCGTGCACCTCGAACGGCTGCGCCGGCTGCGCACCCGCCACCGTCCCGGCGCCTTCGACCTGCAGCCGCGCGGTGTAGCTCCCCGGCACGACCAGCGGCCCCCGCCCCCCACCGCCCCGCCCCCCACCACCCCCCGGCCCTGCCTCGTCCCCAACCCGGTGGCGCAGATCCCACACGACCCGGTTCATCCCCGCCCGCCCCGTCCCCTCCACCGTGGCCACGCGGCTGCCCACCCCGTCCTCGATCACGACCGACACCGCGCCCGGCTCGGCCTCCTCCCCGAGCCAGTAGTCGATGATCGCGCCGTTCGGGGGGTTCTCGCCGCGGTAGAAGATGTCGCCCGTGTGCGCCTGCCTCCCCGCGCGGCGGATCTGCGTCGCCGGCCCGACCGTGAAGAGGTGGGCCGCGCTCGCCATCACCTCCGCGGTGAGCTCCTGGAGCGCGTTGATCTGGTCGAGGATCCACACGCCGCGCCCGTGCGTCCCCAGCACGAGGTCGTTCTCGCGCGGATGGATGACCAGGTCGTTGAAGGCCGCCGTGGGCATCCCGCCGCGCAGCTCGGTCCAGTGCCCGCCGCCGTCCATCGTGTAGAAGAGGCCGATCTCGGCGCCCAGGAAGAGCACGGATTCGTTGCGCAGGTCCTCGCGCACCGTCCGCAGGACGCGATCCGCGGGCAGGTCGCCGGTGATCGAGGTCCAGGTGACCCCGTAGTCGTCCGACCGGTACAGGTAGTTGGCGTAGTCGTCGTTGCGGTAGTTGTTCCAGACGGCGTAGACGCGGGCCTCGTCGTGGCGGGAGGGCTCGATCCCGCTGACCCACGCTCCCGGCGGCAGGCCGGGGAAGCCGGTGGGGATGGCTCCGGTACCGGGGCCGACCCCGACCGAAGGTCCGCCGTCGGCCGATGGCCCGCCGCGGCTCGCCGTCACCCCTCCCTCCGGCCCGTCCGAATCCGTCGCATCGCGCGCCGCCACGTCCGTCCATGTCGCACCCCCATCCCTCGACACATGAAAGCGCCCGTCATCCGTCCCCACATACAGCAGCCCCCGCGCCAGCGGACTCTCCGCCACCGACGAAATCGTCGGCCAGTACGGAATCCCGTCGTCCAGCGAAGGAGTGTGGTCGTGCGGCATCTGCCCCATGATCGGGAGCGTGCGACGGTCGGTGCCAGTGGTCAGGTCGCCCAGCTCCTGCCACGAGTCGCCGCGGTCCGTCGTCTTCCAGAGGATGTTCGTGCCCGCGTACAGCGCCGACGCGTCGTGCGGCGAGATGATGAACGGGCCGTCCCAGTTGGCCGGCGCCATCGCGTTGCCAAGCCGCTGGCTGTCGAAGGTGCCGACCTCCTGCCACGTCTCCCAGTTGCGGCGCCCGCCGATGTGCCCGATCGGGTCGCCGGGCCGGATCGAGGTCCGCTCGCCCGTACGCAGGTTGACCCGCGACAGCCCCAGGTACTGGGACTCGGTGTAGACGATCGTGTTGCTTGTCGTGTCCACCAGGTTGATGAAGCCGTCGCCGCCGCCCAGCCGGGTCCAGTCGCTGTTGAGGATGCCGGCCTGCCGGTACGTCTCGCTCGGCCCCATCCAGGAGCCGTTGTCCTGCAGACCGCCGTAGACGTTGTACGGCCGCGCCATGTCCACCGACACGCGGTAGTACTGGCTCACCGGCAGGTCCGAGATGTACAGCCAGTTCAGCCCCCGGTCGTAGGAGATGCCGAGCCCGCCGTCGTCGGCCTTCATCACGTGGCGGGAGTCGTTCGGGTTGACCCAGACCATGCGATCGTCGCCGTGCAGGCTCTGCGACGGCGAGGTGAACGTCCGGCCCCCGTCATCCGAGAAGGAGTAGCTGTTCATCATGTAGACGCGCTGGTCGTCGCTGGGGTCGACCAGGGGCTGGCTGGCGTACATGGGACGGGGATTCCAGTCGCTCATCAGCTCCCAGGTCGCGCCGCGGTCTTCGGAGCGGTAGATGCCGGCCCGGCGCTCGGTGTACGCGGTCGACGCGTTGTAGCGGTATCCCTGCTCGACGCTGGCGTACACGATCCGCGGGTCGCTCCGGTAGATCGAGATGCCGATGCGCCCGATGTCGCCTTCGGGCAGCCCGCGGGCGAAGCCGGGCCCGGACAGGCGCTCCCAGCTGTCGCCCCCGTCGGTGCTGCGGTAGAGCGCGCTCCCGGGACCGCCCCCGTGGAACCCCCACGGACGCCGCTCCCGCTGGTAGGTTGCGGCGTAGACGATGTTCGGGTCCGCCGGATCGAGCGCGACGTCCACCGCGCCGGTGTGCTCGTCGATCTGCAGGATGGGTTGCCAGGTTGCGCCCCCGTCGCGGCTACGGTAGAGGCCCCGCTCCTCGTTCGGTCCCCAGAGATGGCCCATCGCCGCCACGTAGACCAGTTCCGTGTTGTCCGGGTGCAGCGCGATGCGCCCGATGTGATGGCTGTCGCGCAGCCCCATGTTGGTCCAGGTCGCGCCGCCGTCGGTGCTTTTGTAGACCCCGTCCCCCCACGACGAACTCTGCCGGTTCGCGCGCTCCCCGGTCCCGACCCAGACGATCGACGTGTCGCGCTGGTGGAGCGCGATCGCCCCGACCGAGTGGGTGCCCTCGTTCTCGAAGACGGCCGTCAGCGTAATGCCGTTGTCGCTCGTCTTGAAGACGCCCCCGGTCGAGGACGCGACGTAGAACTTGATCGGGTCCGCCTCCGCGACGGCCAGGTCCACGATCCTGCCGCTCATCACCGCCGGGCCGATGTTGCGCGGGCGCAGGGCGTCGAGCTGTGCGGTGGTGGCCTGGGCGGTGAGGGGGGAGGGGGCCGCGATGAGGCCTGTGACGATGAGGCCGGCTGCGAGGAGCGTCGCGGCTGAGAGCCGTGCTGCGATCGCGGCGGTGGAGGGGAGGTACGAGGTCATGGCGGTCCGTGGCCGATGAAGTGAACGGATGGATCTTGCAGTCAGTGAAGGTCGGGTGGGATGGGCCCGGGGATCAAGCTCGCGGGATGGGGGACGCCGCCCCTCAGGCCCCCACCCAGTACTCCACCGGAACCGACAGGAAGTCCTCCACCGATACCCCGCCGTCTCCCACCAGCAGCGTGCGGTCCGGGTTGAACAACCTGGTGAACGCGAGCATTCCCGGGAGGGTTGAACCCGCCCGGCTTGACGGGGTAACTCAGGCCACCACGCGGTAGATTCGCCGCTCCAGGTCGCCGGAAAGAACAGCGATCACTTCCGCGACGAGGGGTCTCAATTCCTGCAATCGCGAGCGCCGCGCGATCATGATGATCACCGGGATCGGCAGGTCGGCGACATTCTGCTGGTGCTCGAATCCTTGATCCACCGTGATGATGGAGTCGAATCCATGGTCGGCCGCGAGGCGCAGCAACTCTCCGTTTCCGCAACCGGCCCAACCCATCCGCTGCACTGTGCGAACCTCAAAGGAACCCGGAAACGAAGTCGCAAGCCGCCTCGGCGTGGATTCGTCAAGCAACACTTTCATTGCCACCCACCAGAATAGCCGTCGCCCGCTCGATCAGTTCGACGGCCTGCTCTCGAGACACGGTGGGGTAGTCGTCGAGGAACTCGTCGAGCCGGTCGCCCGCTTCGAGATGCTCCATCAGGATCCGCACGGGAACCCTGGTGCCGGAGAACACTGGAGTCCCGCCCAGAATGTCCGGGTTCCTGTCGATCAGCGTGTCAGTCATGGTTGCCTCCGCCTGCGATTCGTCACACGCCCGGATCGCCAATGGCGCCGTTCCGCCTCTCGCCGAGTCGTATGCTCACCCTAACGATAGCCTTGTCCGACTGGTCCACGCATCCTGATTGGCGCCGTTGTCCGGGATATGCCGGTGTAGCCAGACTTCCTCGCACCGTCCTCTAGCGGGTGTCCAGCCGTAGCGCCCCCCTGATCGCGCTCAAGAACCGCACCGCCTCGCCCGGCCGCACCACCCGCCTCCCCGATCCCTTGGAGTGGGCGAAGAGGTCCGTCACCGTGGCGGTCACGTCGGCGCGTTTCCGGAGGAAGCGTTCCAGCGCGAGGGTTTCGGTGAAGGGGATGAGGTGGTCGTGGCGGCCGTGGATCAGGCGGACCGGTGGAAGCACGCCGGAGGGCAGCGAGCCGGGCAGTTCCAGCCCCGGATGCGTGGCGCGGCCGGCCTCTGCTAGCAGGGGGACCAGCTCGTTGGCGAGAACCGGGTCGGGCTCGCGGGCCGCCACCGGGGCGAAGAGACGGAAGAGCCCCCGGTTGCCCGGCGACACCGAGGCCATCACGCGCTCCTTGAAGGGGTCGCTGCTCGGCTCCCACGACATGATCCCGTGCTGGCCCGCCAGCGTCGCGAGCTCGCCCAGCGCGCGCGAGACATCCTCGGCATCCTCGTATCCGGGAATGCGGTGCAGGTAGTTCGAGGCCACCACCCAGCGCCCGTAGGGGTCCGCACGCAGGTATTCGGTCCGCTCGCGCCATTCGAACTGTCCGGTGAGCCCGAAACGGACGGTGTCCGCGAGGCTGTGGTAGGTGCCGAAGCCGAGGATGCCCCGGACGTGGGCCCGCAAGGCCGGATCCGCGGCCGCGATGAGGGTCTGCGGGCAGCCGAAGGACGTTCCCACCAGGACGACGCCGCCGGAACGGACGCCGGAATCGTCTCCCATGTGTCCGATGGCCAGCCGCAACGCCTTCAGGGCCGGTGCGGGATCCAGCCGCAGTTGGCGCCACTCGCGCACTTCGGGCACCAGGACAACGGCCTCGGCGCCGGCCAGCGCCACCGCGAGGCGCGCAATCGCCAGGTGGTCGGGCCCGGGGATTGTCGCGCCGTGGAGGATCACCCATCCCGGCAGCGGCAACCGCCCGCGCGCCGGGCGATGCCGACGCGCACGAATGGCGTCCTCGCCGCTTCCGATCCGGACATCTTCGGTGACCACGCCGCGGGTCGGCTTGCCCGGCGTGGCCCTGGCCCAGGTCGCCAGCCACCGAAGCGTCCTCACGACCCGGCCGTCTCCCTCAGGGGATGAGGAGGGGAATGGTGCGCCGCCGCGCCTGACGGTAGATGCGGAAGCCGGAGTCGAGGGTCATGACGGAGCCTTGGGGGGTTCGCTCGACGATGCGCACCAGACAGGCATCCGCAAAGGACATCGGGACATCCGCGTTTCGGCGCATCAGGCGTGTCAGGGCGTCCGAGTCCGCATCGGAGTCGATGACGCCGACGACTTCGAGCACGCCCCGCCGCACGAGCCTCGCCGGGAGGCCCGGATCCGCGCCGGCTCGCCTCAGCAGGAACGATGCCTCCGAGAGGACGGACTCGCAGGTGAGCAGGGGAGCCCTCAGCGACTCGAACCGGGTGCGCGTCCACTCGTGCCGCGCTTCGTCGGCGTCGAGGAGCGCGACAATGGGCCCCGTGTCAACGGCGACGGTCGGCCGCATTCCCGTGGGCGTCGCGGATCATGGCCTCTTCGAGGAGGCGGTCGTCGGTAGCCAGGTCCCGCCGCCCGCTGCGAAAGGCGCCCACGAGATCGCCCGCCAGCTGCGCGCAATTGGGTGGCGCCAACCCGGCCTCGTACGTGAGCGCCCGGTCGATGATCTCCCGCACCAGGGCGGACCGGGTGATGTTGCGACGCCTGGCCTCGGCGGCCAGCGCGGCGTACATGTCGTCGGGCAGCTTGAGGGAGAAATTGCTCATGGTGAATGGAGCGTAATACGGATTGTTGCAAGTCGCAATACGTCTCCGGGGGTCACCGCTCCCTGAGCCCCGCCGCTCCTTGGGTCTGCCGCGCCCTGAAATCTCGCCGAAAACGTTTCAGCTGAAACGTCTTCGCGCGTTCGGGGACGCGCGGGCGCCCGGCCGGGCCCGGGGTCAGCGCAGTGTTGCCGGAAGTCTCCGCACGACCACTGTCGCGACGTCCAATTCGTCGAGTTCGATGAACGCGACGAGACCCTCGGGGCCGAAGGCGGCCGGCATGCCCGGCGCGCCTGCCGGGAAGGTGCCGATGTAGTCGCCGTTGGCGGTGAGCACGTCGATGGGGCCGTCCGTGTCCGGATAGGGGCCGCGGCGCTGAACCCAGATGTGGCCGTCCCAGGTGGTGGCCAGCGTGTGGAGGACGGAGAGCTCGGGATAGAAGGCGGGCTCGGGCATGTCGATCGTGACGGTTTCCGGTGTTCCGTCGCTGCCCGGCAACTGGAGTATCCGCTGTCCTGCGCCGGGGGCGCCGAGGGCCACCCGCAGGGAGTCCCGGCGGTCCGTTTCGGCTCTCGCGACCGCGGGCGTCACGGGTTCGGGATCGAGCGGCCGCGTGATGATGCGCGCTACTCCCGGGTCGCCATCGCCGGTCACCTTGAGCGCGTACGCGGACGAGTCCGAGAACACCACACGCCCATCCGGGAGAACCGCAGCCAGGACCTCCGGCTCGAAGACCGCCGTCTGGCCCATGCCAAGCTCCGCGTAGGTCACCCTCCGGCCCTGGACGACCACGCCCTCCACCTCTCCGCCGGCGGTTTCGGGAGGGGGCGGCACCCAGCCCTTCGCGACCGTGTCGGCGGTCATGTCCTCGCTGCCGAGATCCAGCCGGAGGACCGGTCTGGACTCCGCCGGGGCGCTTCCCATGGCGGGGCCGGCGCGCGACGGAAGCGCATACACCCCGGTACCCCGCGGGTCGGCGTGCATGGCGTTGGCATAGAGGAGCGGAAGCCCCGCCACTCCGGCCCGCACGGCGCGCACGAAGGCTCCGGACTCGTCGAAGAGCTGATACGCCCTGTGGCCGATGTCGCTCACCACGGACGTGCCGTCGGGCAGGACGGCCATCGCCACCGGCACATTGAATTCGCCGGGTCCCTGTCCCGGGCTGCCGAATTCGCGCACGAACCCGCCGGTGGAGTCGAAAACCAGGATCCGCACGTCAACCCAGCGGCCGGTCACGCCGCCCGATCCGTCGAAGAGGTAGAGGTTGCCGCGGCCATCGAAGGCGGCAGTGCGCACGGTGCCGAACATCTCCCATGGCTCGCCATCCAGCACACCCACGCGGAAGACCTCCTCGAAGGCCGCGTCGAGGCGGCGGTCCTGCCCGGTCACTTCGATGACCTGCTGGGCCTGGAGCTTCTCGTCGTGCGGGCCGAAAGCCAGGCCCATCAGCACGAGGGTGGCGGAGGATCGAAGGGTCAACGCGCCAGCTCCGGGGTGACCCCCTCCAGCTGTAGGGAAACGGTATACCGGTCCTTCATGTCGTCCTCGAAGGCGACCCTCGTCTCTTCATCCAGGAAGGTGAGGGCAGCGCGCCGATTCCGGCGATTCACACCGATCGAATGAATGATCGCCTGAGGCCCGGATTGGCCTTCCGTCAGCCAGATCTGCGCGTGGTCGACCTGCATGCCGCGGAGCATGAGGCTGAGTTCCAGGGCTCTCTCGAGCGCTTCCGAGCGCGGCAGTCCCGTACTGCCGGTTGTCCCCTTTCCGATTATCCCGTCTTCGGTGATGTCGATGGTGAAGGAGGCGCTGCTCGTGCGCGGCGGCTTGGCCCGAGAGGGATCCTCCCCTTTCGACGCGGGCAGGATCCTGAGCAGAACCGTTGCATCCTCGCCAGCCAGGTCCGCTTCGTCCGTCACGACCGTGACGCGATGGAAGCCCAGGAGTTGGGCGGACTTGATCATCGCGTGCAAATCCGCGTATGCCACCTTGTACGCGTCCAGGAGAATGGCCAGGTGGCGTTCGGAGGGTGGCAGGTCGACCGTTTCCGGGCCCACGCTGCTCTCCTGCCTGTCTTGCGTGTCCGGCATCACTTCCTCAAGTGCCTCATCCAACTCCGTGGGGGCGGGCATTTCGCAGGCGATGGCCAGCGCGATCAGACCTGCGGTCGCCAGGAGCACACCGTGCGACGCTTTCAGCTTCCCTCTCTTCTCGTTCATCGCTCTCAACCTTCTTTCAAGCAAACTCGTGGGTTGGCTCAATGCCGGGGCGAATCCCCAGCGGCCGCGCGACCGGGATCCGGCCTGCAACAGCACCGCACCGTAATCCGCGGCACCGACCCCGCCGTCGATGACCCGCCGGTCGCAGTCGATTTCGATGGCGGCGCGCAGCCGCCGGCACATCCACCAGACCGCCGGGCTCCACGGGAAGGCCGCTGCAACGAGGGCGGCGTAGAGCAGCGCGAGGTGGTCGCGGGCCCGGGCGTGCTCCTGCTCGTGGCGCAGGATGGTGGCCCGGGCGTCAGGCTCGGCCTTCAGGACCCAGGTGGGGATTACGGGCTTTGGGGCCAGGACGCCGACAAGAGCGGGGCCGAAGCGGCGGGAGAGGTAGACGTCGGTGCCGTCCAGGCGGCGGCGCGGCCAGCGGCGCGTGGCAAGGGCCACGACGAAGATGACGCCGCACAGGGCGGTCAGTGCCGCCGCGGATCCGGCGCCCCAGGCGATGCCGGCGGTCCGCGCCGCGGTCCGGCCGGCCGGGACGGGCAGCGGTGGGAGGAAGCCGTAGTCGCCCCGGACCACGATCGGTTCCGTCGCAACCGGGTCGCCAGCTGCCACGGCGGGAAATTCCGCAGTCGGCGCGGGCTCCCGCCGGCCGCCGAGCAGCGGCACCAGCACCGCCAGCGTCAGCGCCGCCAGCCACACGAACCGGCGCGGCCGGCCCGCCGACGCCGCCAGCCGTTCAAGCGCCAGCGCGCCGGCCGCGATCAGCACTCCCACCGACGCCGCGTAGAGCATCCAGGCGATCATTCGTTCGGATCCCTCCGCCCGCTACCGGCCGCCGGAGTCCTTCGTCATCGCCACGGCGGCAAGCGCGGCCGCGCGGCCCGCAGTCAGTCTTCGTTTCTCGCTCATCGTTTTCAGCCTCCGTTCGAGCAGACTCGTTGGTCGGCCCATCGCCGGGACGGATCCCGGACCCATTCCGTTGCGCGTATCACTTCTTCGTGTGGATCAGAATCACCCCGCCGGCGGCCTCGTTTCCGTACAGCGTTGCGGCCGCTGCGCCCTTGATGATCTCCATGCTCTCGATGTCGATGGAGCGGTCCAGCCAGGGCATCGTATTGCCGTCCGCCGGGTAGTCCACGCGGACGCCATCGATGTAGACGAGGGGCATGGGTTGCGACCCGGCCATCCCCGAGAACTTGACCCCCCAGAGGTTGTCCCGGTCCGATTCCGCGGGGCTCCCGGCCGTGGCTTCGGCGATCTCCTGATCCGCGGGCCGATCCTTCGTGAAGATCCTGATGGCGCCGTTGACGCCCTCCGCACCGTAGAGTTCCCGGGACCTCGTGCCCTTGACCACTTCGACCCGGTCGACCAGCCCGTCCTTCCTGAGGCCGCTCTCCGACCAGAGCCGGACCGCTTCGGGCAGGTCCTCGTAGCGCCCCACAACGACATCGTCCACGAAAACGAGCGGAGCCGGGGCCGAAACGAACCATTTGGCCAGGTGAATGTCCGGGGTTCCGCTCGCAGGTGTGCCGGCCCGGGCCTCTTGGGCCTGAACGTCGAGCGCCTCCTCGATCGCGTCGCGGAGTTCCGTCGGCACCGGCGTGTCGCACGCGGCCACCAGCGCTCCCGCCGCTACACCGGCGAGCACGAGCGCGCGGCCCGCACCCAGCTTCCTTTGCTTCTCGCTCATTGTCTTCAATCTCCTTTCGAGCAGACTCCTGGGGTGCCCCATCGCGGGGGCGAATCCCCACCAGCCACGGGACCGGGTTCCGGCGTTGAGTAGGACGGCACCGTAGTCGGCGACTCCTATCCCCGACGCCAGGACCCGTTCATCGCAGTCCATTTCCACTGCTGCGCGAAGCCGCCTGTACATCCAACAGATCGCCGGGCTCCACGGGAACACTGCCGTTACGAGACCGCCGCAGAGCAGCGTGAGGTGGTCCCGCGCCCGCGCATGTTCCTCCTCGTGGCGGACGATTGCATCGCGGGCAGCAGGTTCCAGCCGCAGGACCCATGAGGGGACAACCACCCTCGCTTTGGCGACGCCGACCAGGGCGGGGCCGAAGCGGCGGGAGACGTAGACCAGGGGCCCGGCCACCCTCCTGCGCTCCCAGCGGCGTCGCCTCCAGGCCACCGAGAGCAGCACGACTCCCAGGACGGCCAGAACCGTCAGGGAAGCGGCGCCCCATGCCAGTGCCGCGACTCTGTCCGACTGGATCCCCCCGGGAACGGGAACGGTTCGGATCTCGTTCCGGGGGCCTTCCACCGGCTCCCCGTTGGCCAGGGAGGTGACCGCCGAGATAGCCTCCTGCACAGCCGGCGCGGTGGGCTTCGGAGTGCGGCCGGCCAGTGGGATCACCACCGCCAGTCCCAGCGCCGCCAGCCACACGAACCTGCGCGGCCGGCCGGTCGTAGCCGCCAGGCGCTCGAGCGCCAGCGCGCCTCCTGCGATCAGCACCGCGACCAAGGCCGCGTAGAGCATCCAGGCGATCATGCGTCAAGCGCTCCGGGCTCTGCCGACAGGGGCCGAAGCCCTGGGGTTCGCTCTTCGGTTGACATCGCGGAGACGAATCCCGGATTCGGCGCGTTGCACGGATCCCTGCTTCGTGAAGATCTGGATGACCCCGCCGACGGCCTCTTCCCCGTACAGCATACGGGCCGCCGCACCCTTGATGATCTCGAAGCTCTCGATGTCCCTGGTCTGGACGCGGTCTCGCAAGAAGGCGGTCCAGACTGCGTAGCCGAACTGATAGGAAGGCGGGATCGACGGGACCGCGGGGGGCCGCACTCGCTGGCCGTCCACGAGGACGAGCGGCGGCTTGCTCGTCGGGGGCGAACTCCAACGCCAACGCAGGCGGGAGTCTCCGCCATCCCGTCCCGTGAAGATGAGGATCACTCCGTTCGCGCCCTCTTCCCCGTAGAGTTCCCTGGCCGGGGCGCGCCTGACCACCTTGACGTGTTCCGCCAGGTCGTCGTCCCGGCCTCCCTCGATCCACAGCCGGACCGTTTCGGGCAGGTCATCGGGAGTCTCGACGCGGACATCGTCCACAAAGACGAGAGGAGCGCCGTCGGAATCGAACCACTTTGCCAGGGGCGACGGCGGGGGCTGGTTGGCCAGGCCGGCGACCGTGCCTTCGTTGCCTTCGTTGGCGACCACCTCGTCGATCGCCTCCCCCAACTCCGTCGGCAAGGGCGCATCACACGCGGCGACCAGCGCACCGAGCGCCACACCCATGAGCGCGACCGCGTGGCCCTTGGCCGGTCTCCTTCGTTTCTCGTTCATCGTCTCAGCCTCCGTTCGAGCAGACTCTTTGGTTGACCCATCGCGCTGGTCGCCGTCTCGCGCCCACGCGGTTCATTCCCCCTCCCCCCTCCCTTCCACCCGGTCCAGCACGGCCCTCATGCGCCGAAGCTCCTCCTCGGTGAACTCGCGGCCTTCCACCAGCGTCGCGAGCACCATCTCCGCGGAGCCGTGGAAGATCTTGTTCACGATCCGGCTCAGCGCCCGGCCCCCCGCCCGCTCGGACTCCACGAGCGGGAAGTAGCGGTACGCGCGGCCCTCCTGCTCGTGGCCGACGGCGCCCTTTTCCTCGAGGATCTGGAGCATCTTGAGGACCGTGGTGTAGCCGACGTCCTCGCCCAGCGCGTCGCGCACCTCGGCCACCGTTCCCGACCCCTCGCGCCACAGCACGCTCATGATGTCGAGCTCGCGGTCGGTGAATCCCTTCGATTCCATTCTGTGCCGCTTTCCCTGTACTCCGCTCATCGCTCGCCTCCTGCCGCCACCCCGGCCATCACTTCCCGCACCCGGTCCCCGAAGCCGCGCGCGCGTTCCATCACCTCATCCTCGTCGACGGTGAGGATTTCGCGGTCGCGCACCACGATGCGGCCGTTCACGATCACCGTGGTCACGTCGCTGCCGCGCGCCGCGTACACGAGGTGCGAGTAGACGCGGTAGAGCGGGGTCAGGCCGGGGCGCCGGATGTCGAGGAGCACGATGTCCGCGCGCTTGCCCACCTCCAGCGACCCGATCTCGTCTTGAAGGTTCAGCACGCGGGCGCCCCCCAAGGTGGCCATGCGGAAGACCGTCTCCGCCGGGAGGACCGCGGGGTCGCCCAGCATGAACTTCTGGATCTTCGCGGCGGCGTCCATCTCGTCGAACATGTCGAGGTCGTTGTTGCTGGCGGGCCCGTCCGTCCCGATTCCCACCGGGATCCCGGCCTCGAGTGCCGCCGCCACCGGGGCCGCGCGTGCCACGCCCAGCTTCATGTTGCTCTGCGGGTTGTGCGCGATCCCGGCCCCGCCCTCCGCGATGCGCGCGATGTCCTCGTCCGACAGGTAGATCGAGTGGGCGAGCACCGTCCCGGGCCGCAGCGCGCCGATCGAACCGAGCGCCTCGATGACGCCCATCCCGGTCTGTTCGCGCGCGGTCACGTCCTCCGACGGGTCCTCGACGGCGTGGATCTGGAAGGGGGCGTCGTAGCGCTCGGCGAGGCGGAAGGCGGCCTCGACCGCTTCGAGCGGCGTGGTGTAAAGCGCGTGGGCGGCGACCGCGGGCACCACCGTGGGGTGATCCTGGTAGCGCTCCATGAACTCCGCCGCGTCGGCGAGCGACTCCCCCGGCGAAGCGAAGTCGGGGGTGGGGAAGCCGATCACGTGGGGGCCGGTCACCGAGCGGATGCCGGCGTCGATCGTCGCGCGGGCCATGTCGTCGCGGAAGTAGTACATGTCCGCGAAGGTGGTCGTCCCGCCCTTCAGCATCTCGACCGAGGAGAGCAGGGTGCCCCAGTAGACGAAGTCGGGGGCGACGAGCGCGGCCTCGGCCGGGAAGATGTGGTCGTTGAGCCAGGTCATCAGCGGGAGGTCGTCGGCGAGGCCGCGCAGCAGCGACATCGCCGCGTGGCCGTGCGTGTTGACCAGGCCGGGGATGACGAGGTGGCCGGTGGCGTCGATGACGGTCGCGCCGGTGGGGCGGGGATCGTCCGGCGCGAGGACCGCGGCGATGCGGTCGCCCTCGACGAGGACCGCGCCCCCCTCGAGGACCGTCCCCGCGTCGTCCATCACCACCACCGTGCCGCCGTCGACGAGGAGGGGGCCGTCCGGGTCGGAAGGCCCGGCGTCGCCGGCGCAGGCCGCGAGCAGGAGGAGGGGCAGGGAAGCTGTCACCGTTGTCCAGAGTTTGAGGGACGGATCACGAAGGATTTCGTACATAACCTGGATACACCTTAACCGGCAGCAGGTTCCGTGTCAACGACAATCTTCGTAAGGACGCCGGGGCGAGCCGCTGCCGGAGGTCGCGCCACAGCGCCGTTCAGCGGCCGCCGCAACTCCCTGCGCGACCGCTCGACGGCTCAATGGTACCCGGTCGCAGTTGTCCGTATCAACCTGGATCCGCCGAACGACGGTCTCGGCGTCGCCCCCGCGGATCACCTGATCCAGGACCAGCAGCAGATCGCCTTCGAAGCCGATGGCCGGGTGCGAGCCCTCTTCCAACGGTATTCGTCCGTCCGGGCAGGCGCGCGAGCGGGAGGGGTCGATGACGCTGACCCACATGGCCTCGGTGCTCACGGGCGGGCCGTCGGTACCCAGGTCGAAGTGCACCACGAGGAGGGTCCCGTCCGGCCGGCGGTGAATCCCCCGGGTCAGCGAGAAGAGGCCGAAGACATCCGGGTAACGGCCGCCCCCCAAGGCCTCCCGGATCGCCGCCCCGGGATCGCCGGGGTGCCCCCGCCGGCGAACCACCGGCACCTCGTAGCGGCCGAGTTCCTGGCCGTCCGTATCCGAGACGATCAGGTACGGAAGCGGCATGAACCCGACGAGCAGGGTGTCGGCCCACTTCACAAACGGCATCTCGGGGAAGATGCCACCCAGGGGACCGCCCGCCTCGAATTCCTTCGGGAGCCCGACGACGGGTTCGGGCTCGTCATCGCCGAGCTTCGTCCGCCCGACAGCGCTGCGGTCCGTGTACTCCGCTCCGCTGAGCCACACTTCGCCCGCGTCGACCACCACGCTTTCGAAAACCGTCCGCAGCGAATAACGCTCCACGAACTGGCCATCGTCCCGCCGGAAGACATGCGCCGCAGGCGGATCCCAGGAAAACACGATGACATGGTCATCCCTCCAGGGCAGGCCGACCCGGGCTTCCTTCCACTCTCCCGGGCCCTCGCCCTCGCGTCCGTAACGCTGGATGAGGCGCCCCTCGCGGTCATAGTGAAGTACCCGGGGCTGATCGTAATCGGCGATGAGGTAGCCGCCGGTGCCGTCGAGAGTGACGGGGGCCGGAAGGACCAGGTAGTTGTCGCCGGACTCCTCCAGTACGATGGAGTCGAGGACGGTCATGGTGGGCTGGGTGGAGAGGTAGGAAGCAGGGGCCGGAGTGAGGGCGGCCAGCCAGAATGTAAAGGCGACTTTACCAAATGTCGTGTTTACCATACTTCTTTTCTTTTCCTCGTCGTCGGCAGCGATACTCCGCCCGCCATCGCCCGAGCGAAGACTATAGCTTTGCTGTGCCGGATGACACGTTGGCCGATTGCAGGGTTGCCGGGAGACCTGGACGGAGGCAGGCACCCGGAGCCGTGAGCCAGCCGGAACCGACGCTCGCTCAACGCCCCATTTACCGCTCGGAGAAACGATGGCGACAACGGAAGCTGCGAAGATCGGCGCGACCAACGCCGGCCGCGACGACCCCCGCAGCGCGCTCCGCCGCCGGGACCGCGGCAAGGACGATGAGTGGGTCGCCGCCTTCCTCACCCGCGCCGCCTACGGGTTCCTGGCGACGGTGGGCCAGGGGGGCCAGCCGTTCCTGAACTCCAACCTGTTCGTGTACGACGACTCGGGTGGCGATCGGCGCATCTACCTGCACACGCACCGCACCGGGCGTACGCGTGACAATCTCGAAGGAGCCGAGAGGGTCGCGTTCAGCACCGTGGCGATGGGCCGGCTGCTACCCGCGCCCGAAGCCCTCGAGTTCTCGGTGGAGTACGCGGGCGTAGTCGCCTTCGGGACCGGGCGAGTGGTCGGGGACCACGAGGAGGCGCGGGCCGCGCTGCAGATGCTCCTCGACAAGTACGCGCCGCACCTCCGGCCCGGCGTCCACTACCGTCCAACCACCGACGACGAACTCAAGCGTACCGCGGTCTACCGGATCGACATCGAGACCTGGAGCGGCAAGCAGAAGGAAGTGGAGGAAGACTTCCCCGGCGCCTTTGCGCTGGCGCCGCCTCCGGTTCCGTTTCCTGCGGCGGCGGGTCATTCGAACAGGTCCGCGTGAGTACCAGCCCGGGAAAAGTATACCGAGCCCGTAGGGCCATCCGCATCGTTGATCCGGTAGATCAGAAGGAAGTCGCCACCGACGTGGCATTCCCGATAGTCCGCCCATGCCCCCTTGAGCGCGTGATCCCTGTGCTCGGGACCGAGGGGCGCCTCGTTGGCGATCAGTCGGCGCATGACCGCCTTCAGCCGGTTCATGTCGAATCGGCCTGAACGGGACAACCGCCGCCAGTCCTTGAGGAATTGGCGGGCGTAGTCGAACCGGCGGGGCAGCCTCGCCCGCCTACTGGCTGTCGGCCTCTTCAAGCTCCGCAAACATTTCGTCTGCGTTTGTGAAGCGGGCCCGGCGCGCCTTCACCATCCCGTCGACTTCGGCCATGGCTTCGCGAGTCCGCGCGTTCGGCACCTTGAGCTCGAGCGGGAAAGCCTGATCCACGGCGATGCGATGGAAGAGCAGGCGCACGGCTTGCGAGGCCGTCAACCCCATCGCCGCGAGCGCCTCTGTCGCCCTCTGCTTCATGTCGGTGTCCATTCGGACGTGGAGCATCGAACTATGTGTCTTCATGTGAAGTTCTTGTATCTCAATTGAGACATATGATGGCGTGTCGGGACGACGCGGTCAACCTTCCCCGTTGCGGGCGTGCGCCCTCCTGGCCCCCTAACCCGCGTGCTTCTCCGCCAGCGCCTCCAGCCCGGCATCGATCTCCGCGCGGCTGACCCACCGCCCCCGCACCATCACCCCCACGCGGTCGACCAGGTTGCCCAGGTCGTCGAGGGGATTGGACCCCAGCAGCACCAGGTCGGCGCGCTGTCCCGGCGCGATCGTCCCGAAGTTGCCGTCGAGCTCCAGGTGCGAGGCCACGTATTCGCCCACGGTGGCCGTCCCGCTCTTCAGGATCTCGTAGTTGGACATTCCCGCTTCCGACATCACCGCGAGCTCCCGGTGGAGCGCGAACCCCGGCACGTTGAAGAGCTGCGGCGAATCGGTCCCCATCAGGATCCCGGCGCCGGCGTCCGATAGCTCCTTCAGGACGCGCATCCGCAGCGCGAGGTACAGGTCGGCCCCCTCCCGGCCCGAGCCCGGCCCGCCGCCGCCAGCTGTCGCGGGTCTGGGGCGACACATACTTCATCTCGGGCTGCTGAAGGAAGCGGTCCGCGTCCGGCGCGCCGTACAGGTTTTCCCAGAGGTACATCGTCGGCACCACGTAGACGTCATGGTCGATCGTGAGCCGGACGATCTCCGCGAGTTTGGCGTCGTCGACGCCGCGCGCGAGTCCTCCGAGGCTGATCTCGCCGACGCTCACCTGGGCCTGCACATCGTCCGAAGCGATCGCCTGGATGTAGCCGTCCAGGTGGTCGACGGTCGACATGCCGGTCACCATCGCGTGCTCCAGCCCGACATCCTGCGGCACGTGCCCCCCGAAGGTGAGGCCCACCTCCAGCGCGACCTCGGCCATCCGGTTCCACGCCGCGCGCGGCACCCCCGGGTGGATCTTCTGCAGGTCGTAGCCGGCCTCGACGTGGGCGCGGATCAGCGCTTCCGCCGCCTCGGGCGTGCGCGCGGTGCCGCCGTTGAGCGACGGGGCGCCCACGTAGAAGTTCGGGCCGAGCACGTCGCCCCGCTCCAGTTCGTCCGCGAGCGGGATCTGGTAGGCCGATCCGAGCATGCCCCGGATCGTGGTGATCCCGTTGGCGACGTAGAGGAAGAGGATGTCCTCGACATCTTCGCGGGGAGGGTTGGCCCCCGGCGGAACGTGCGCGTGCATCTCGGCGAGGCCCGGCATGAGGTATCGGCCTTCGCCGTCGATGACGGTGGCACCGCGGGGGACGCGGGTCTCGTCCGCCGGCCCGGCCGCGATGATCACTCCGTCCCGCACCACGACGGTCTGGCCAGCCAGCACCGCGTCCGACGTCATCGGCAACACGCTGACGTTGGTGAACGCCGTCAAGCCCGGCACGGGCGCCGGTGCCGGACCCAGGGTGGCGCAACCCGTGACGGCCGCCGTGGCCGACGCGACGGCCAGCGCCGCCGCGCGCGCCTTCAACCCGATTGGTACTCTCTTCATTCCGGTCATTCCGGTCCCCCTTCGACTCCACGGAGCGCAGTTCCCCCCGTCCGGCCCACTCACGCCTGCTCCAAACATGATACGGCCTCGGGGCCCCGCCGGCCTCCCCGCGGATGCGCCGGCCTCAGACTACACCGGTCGCAACGATGCGCCGGCAGCAAGAATGCAACGGCCTCACACTGCACCAGCCCGCCGACTGCACCAGCCCGCCGACTCTGGCCCCGCCGCCCGTCCCGGACGTACACTGAACCGCCCGGCCAGCTGCCCACCTGCCCCGCCGCCCGCCCACCAGCCCGGCCACTCCCACCCCCGGAGGCCCCATCACAACCCCCGTCGCCAAGTCCGAACGGATCGCCGCCATCGATGTGCTCCGCGGCTTCGCCGTGCTGGGCATTCTCATGGTCAATGTCCAGGGCTTCGCGCGGATCTCGTCCGCGTACTCGAACCCCGCCTCGGGCCGCGTCCTGGAGGCCGCCGACCAGTGGACGTGGGCCGCGATCTACCTCTTCTTCGACACGAAGTTCATCTCCATCTTCTCGCTGCTCTTCGGCGTCGGCATCGCCATCATGACCGAGCGCATGGCCGGCCGCGGCCTCTCCGGCACCGGCCTCCACTACCGCCGCCAGCTCTGGCTCCTGGTGATCGGCCTCATGCACGCCTTCCTGATCTGGCACGGCGACATCCTCGTCTCCTACGCGCTGTGCGGCTTCCTGCTCTACCCGCTGCGCAACCTCGCGCCCCGGCGGCAGCTCTGGATTGGCGGGGCAGCGGTCTCGGTGGTGGTCATCCTCCTCGGCCTGATTGCGCTCGCCATCCCCTACTTGCCGGAGTCGGAGCGGGCCGCCCTCATGGCCGAATGGGCGCCTCCGCAGGAGGAAATCGACGCCGAGATCGCCGCTTTTAGGGGCTCATGGACCGACCAGCTGCCTCAGCGGGCGTCGCTCTACGCACTCTTTGTCGGCGGCGTCTTCCCCTTCTTCGTGCTGTGGCGCGCCGGAGGCCTGATGCTGGTCGGCATGGCGCTCTATCGGCTGGGGGTCGTCACGGGAGCGCGCTCGACTGCATTCTACCGCAGGATGGCCGTGCTGGGCCTCGCGCTCGGCCTCCCGCTGTCCGGCTGGGGAGCCTCAATCATGCTGCGGCCCGGGGTCGAGGCGGACCAGGCGATGTTCCCCCCGCTGCTGCTCAACTACGTCGGATCGGTCGGCGTCTTCCTCGGCTACGTCGCGCTGATCATGCTGATGGTGAAGGGCGGCCGGCTGGCCTGGCTGCGGCGGCGCCTGGAGGCGGCGGGCCGCATGGCGCTGACCAACTACATCATGCAGAGCATCATCTGCTCGCTGGTCTTCTACGGGCATGGGCTCGGCCTCTTCGAGCGGGTCAGCGCGCCGGGCCAGGCCGGGATCGTGGTTGCCATCTGGGCGCTGCAGCTGGTGTGGTCGCCCTGGTGGCTGGCGCGCTTCCGCTTCGGGCCGCTGGAATGGATTTGGCGCTCTGCTACGTACGCGAAACGGCAGCCGATGAGAGTTTGACTTGCGGGTGACACTGCGCCCGCGCACAAGGAGCAGGCACCGAACATGCCGGAACGAATGCTGAACCCGAAGGAAGTGCTGCGCGTCATGGACGCCGCGCAGGTCATCCACGAGCGGCAGGCGGCGCTGGAGGAGCACGAAGCGCTCGACCGCGAAGCCACGATCCGCGAAATCCAGGTCATGTACGAGGAGCTGGGAGACCTCGTCGACGCGCGCGTGATCGAGGAGGCGCTCGACGAGCATCTCGCCCAGCGGTACGCCTTCACCCCGCCGCGGCGCGGTCTCGGGAACCGGCTGGCGCTCCTGTACATCCAGCGCGGTTGGGTGACGAAGCGGGTGTTGCTCCCCGCCGCGGGGGTGGCCGCGCTCGTCTGGGGCGGGTTCGCGCTCACCGACACCATGCGGACGAACGCGCTCCAGCGCGACGCCGGACGGCTGCAGGCGGAAGTGGTGCGCCTGGAGGCGGCCATCGGTTCCGATCTGGACGAGATCCGGGCGCTCCGCTCCCAGGGCGTCCCCGACGACTTTCCCACCGACGAGATCGAAGCCTTCACTGCCGGTCTCGCGTCGGCCGAGACCCAATTGGCCCAGATCGCCGCGACCCTGGCGCCGATCGCCGAGGAGGCCGGCCGGGAGGGGCACACCCGTGCCTCGATCAGCGGTCTGAACCAGAGGGCGGAAGCCGTCGCGGACAGCCGTATGTTCGCCCGTAGCGACATCATGGGAGCCGATTTTCTGGTCGAGCGCCATGCTCGCCTGCGCACCCTCCGGGCCGAGGTTGTGGGCCTGCATGCGGCCGTGCTCGCGGAAGCGGTCGAGGAGCTGGGCCGCGAGCGGGCCGCGGAGCTGAGGGTCAGCGCGGACGCGCAGCTGGCCGCCCGGGATCTGGATGCGCTCGAATCGACCGCCGAGAGCTACCGGCAGCTCCACGCGCTGGTCGGCTCGGAGTACGAGATCGTGATCGTCGGGGGCGTCTGGCGCTACCACAACGAACTCGACGGGGTGCGCAACTACTACCTGCGCGTTCAGGCGGTCGCCGGGGACGGGCAGCAGCTCCCGGTCACAGTCCGCAACGAAGAGGACGGGAGCACCGCCCGGGTGACGGAGTGGGCGGAGCGGGTGCCGAAGGAGGTGTACGACCGGATCGCCAACGACAGGCAGGACAACGGCATCATCGACGACGACGACTTCGGCTTCAAGCGGCGGGGCTTCGTGACCGCGGAGCGGAATTACGAGGACCTCGGCCAGATCACGAGGTGGTAGCCATGCGTACAGGGAGAGACGTGCACCGCGACCTAGTCAGGCGGATCCGGAAGGTGCGGCGGGCGGTGGCCCGTGAGGAGGAGGGGATCCAGGAGCTGCAGCGCCAGGTGGCGGAGGGCGGCGAGCGCAGGGCGGCGACGGTGAGGGCGCTGGCCGAGTTCCACCTGCCGGGGATGAACGAGGCGTCGGTCGCGGGGACGCTCGCCGAGATGGAAGGCGGCATCCGCGCGATCTACGAGGAGAAGAAGGACCGCCTGGACGTGGTCGAGCGGTCGATTCCGGAGCAGCGCGAGGTGGTGGAGGGGGCGGAGTCCGCGCTGGAGACGGTGACCGATGCGCTGAACGAGGTGGGCAGGGAGCGGGCGCGATTGGCGCGCGTCGTGTACGAGGAGCTGGAGGGGATGCCCAGGTGGCAGCGCCTCTTTGAGCAGGTGCGGAAGCTGGAGGCGCGGGTCGTGGCGTCGGAGAAGCGCCGCGAGGCCGCGTTGCGGGAGCAGAAGGAGAAGACGCCGGCGTATGAGCGCGACCCGTTCTTCGCGTACCTGTCGCGCCGTCGCTACGGGACCGGGGCCGCCGCGGGGAACGCGCTGACCCACCGCCTCGACCGGTGGGTGGCGGGAGTGACGGACTACGAAGCCGTGCGGGGGAGGTATGATCTGCTCAATGCGCTGCCCGGCCACATGGAGTCCGTCCTCGAGGAGGACCGGAATGCGCTCGCGGTCGCGGCTCCGCCGCTGGAGAGGCTGGAGGCCGAGGTGATCGACCGCAACGGCATGACGCCGGTGCTCGAGCGGGGGGAGAGGCTATACGCGGAGCGGGAGGACGCCCGCAAGGCCCTGCGGGATGCGGAGACCGCGCTGCGGGCGCTCACCGACGAGCTGGCCGCGCTCCACGACGAGCGGGGATCGTACTTCGAGAAGGCGATCGACGGCATCGAGGCCTACCTGGCGGGACGTTCGCTGGATGAGCTCGTCGTCATGGCCCGGGAGACCGGCGACCTCCGCGACGATGCGCTTGTGGCGGAGCTGCACGAAGTCGACGCGCGCCTCGCCCATCTCCGCGACCAGCTCGCCGAACGCAGGGAGGAGCGCTCCGGCCTGGCGTCCCGGCTGAGGGAGCTGGAGGACCTTCGCGACCGTTTCGAGGCGGAGGACTGGAACGGGCGCCGCTCGCAGTTCGACGACTCGCTCGACGTGAATGCGCTCCTGCTGGGATTCATGGCCGGCCGGCACTCGTCCAGGCGGCTCTACAGGACGCTGCGCCGGCACCAGCACTTCCGGCCGATCGGGGACAGCGGGTTGGGCGGCAGCGGGTTCCGGTCGGGAGGGGGCTTCGGGGGTGGAGGGTTCAGCACCGGAGGAGGGTTTGGTGGCGGCGGGGGGTTCAGTACGGGAGGCGGGTTCTAAGGTCACGCGCTTCCGGAACAGAGTAGACCGGCAAGCGGTCCTTCGAGCCGGTCGTGCCGATGGATCGGGCAGCTTTCCTGAGATGTAAAGGCAACCTTACATTCTGTCATGTCCAGCATACATTCTGCCCTTGGACGGCCTCGCTCTGGGGTGCGAGCCGGGCGAATTGCGCTGCGCCGGGTGTGCCACGCCGCCATGGTCCTGCTCTGCGCGGGCTGTGGCGTTGCCGACCGGAGCCAGGCAACCGGCCCCAGCCGCACGGACAGCGCGGGCGTGCAGATCGTCCGAAACGCCGATGAACCGCAGCGCCGCGGCGAACTCGTTCAGCCCGCCAGGCGCGTTTTCGGTTCCGAGGAAGAGGGTCCGGAGCTGTTCGGTAGAGTCGGTACCGCGCGATTGCACCCCAACGGATCGCTGTGGATCGCGGAGTCGCAATCCCAGGAGATCCGGGTATTCGACCCCGGCTCCGGGGCGCATCTCTTCACGATCGGTGGGAGAGGCGACGGCCCCGGTGAGTTCCGCCGCAGCGGCCTTCTCGGTTTCGACGGCGAAGGAAGCGCCTACGTGTTTGACCGTGAGCACCGGCGACTCTCCGTGTATTCGGGTAGCGGCGAGTTCCTGCGCAGCCACCTGTTGCCTGCGACCCTCGGCATCTCGCCACTACCACTCCACGTGACCCGGGCGGGAACCCTCCTCGGTCAGATACCGCAAGGGATGGAGCGCCCCCCGGCCGACGGCTCGATACTACGGGACACGGTCAGAATCTGGACCATGCCGGTGGACGGGACATCCCCGACTCTGGTGTCGCAGACCCTGGGCGCACTGTGGTACTTCCGCGATGGAAGACAGGTCTCCATACCGTTCGCCAGCGGTTCACGCCCGGGCTTCCGGGACGACCGGGTCTACGTGATCGATGGAGCCGGGGAAGCGTCATATTCCGTATACGGCCCGGCAGGTCTCGAGCGCAGGGTCGAGATCGACCGGCCGCCGCGCCAGGTCGATGACCGCTCCGTGACGATGTTCCTTGAGGCCAGGCGGCGCGGTCCCTTTCCCGAAGCCCTGCTGCGAATCTACGAGGATCACTTGTCGGACATGCCGATCCCGGAGGCGAGTCGCCATTGGGATGGCCTGGTTTTCACGGATGAGGGTGACGTGTGGCTGTTGCGGGCCGGCGACGCCGTGGAGGCGGTTGCTGGCGCCCCTGCGGCGGATCAGGCCTGGGACGTATTCGATGCAGAGGGCGTCTTCACCGGCCCTGTGCGACTGCCCGCCAACGTCTTGCCGGTGCAGGTGATGGGACAATTCGTGCTGACGTTGATCTTTGACGAGATGGACCGCGCCGCGGTCGCGATCCACGACCTTCGCTGGATCGGGTAAGGATCCGCCTACCCTTCGCCCATCACAATCCGGTAGCGCACCACCCGCTCGACGCCGATGTCAACCTGTGTTTCCCATCATCATTCCGGAACCCGGCGCCGGGCGCCCGCGTACGTGCCGGGTTACAGTATCTGGAACCTTGGCCGGGCGCGGGGGTTGCACCACGCGAACATCTCAACTCAGCTCAGTCAACAGTCCAGTCCTACGGAGTTCTCCATGAGACGAGTCCACTTCCTTGCAGCTTTCGCACTGTCAATTCCCATGATTGCGCCCTCGCCCGCCCGCGCCCTCCAAACCGGCATCTCGGTGGGCGGCCGCATCGGAACACTGGGGATCGGACCCGAGGTCGCGGTCCCCGTGGGCAGCGGCATCACGGTCCGGGGCGGGGCCGGCCTGCTCGGCTTCGATCTCGACATGACCGGCCGGTTCGGCCTCGCCGACCAGCGCACCGCCCGGCTCTTCTTCCCGAGGGCGTTCTACACCCTCGGCGCGGACATCTCCCTGGGGGGACTCCGCGCCGGCGCGGGTCTGCTGGTCAAGTCGGAGGATCCCAGCTACCGGATCACCCTCGACCAGGGCGCGAGCATCGACATTGGTGCGGGCACCTACACCGAGCCGGAGGTCGCAACCCTCACCACCGGATTCTCGTGGACGGGGACCGCGCCGTACCTGCTGCTCGGCTTCGGGTCGCACTCCGGGCTCGGGCTTGGTTTCTTCGCCGACATCGGGGCGGTCATCCTCCCCGACGCGAGCTTCTCGATGACCGCAACGGGCAACGACGCGCTGCTCGCCTCACAGCCGTTCCGCGACAACCTTGAGCTGGAGGAGCGGGAGGCTCGGGACGACGCTGGCGCGTGGATCAACTACTGGCCCATCGTGAGCATCGGCTTGCGGTTTGGCCTGGGACGATAAGGCTGGAGTATTCACCACTATCCTGACGGAGGTCCGATGAAACGACGCGCAATTCTCCTCACTCCCCTGGCAATCGCCGCCGCGACCGCCACCCCGCCCCCTCCCGCCCACGCACTTCAGGACCTGACGATCGGCGCCCGCACCGGCACCCTCGGCCACGGCGCCGAGGTCGTTCTGATCACCAACCGGGTGTTCTCGCTGCGCGCCGGCGCGGGTCTGGTGGGCTTTGACGCCGACATTACGTCCCTTTCGGGGCTGGCAGACAACCGGACGGGCACGTTGGCCGTTCCCAGGTCGGTCTACACGCTCGGCGCCGACCTGGCGGTGGGCAACTTCCGGCTCGGCGGCGGGATCCTATACAAGAAGCGCGACCCCGTGTACGCGATCACGTACGCGGACGGCGCCGAGATCGACATCGGAAGCGGCACGTACACCGCGCCGGAGGTGACCAGGCTGTCCACTACCCTCATGTCCAAGTCGTGGGCGCCGTACGTGCTGCTTGGTCTCGGACAGCACGTGGGCAGGGGTGTCGGCCTCTTCCTGGACGCGGGCGTGGCCTTCCTGGACGAGCCGGACCTCGCCATGAGCGCCACCGGCGACGGGCGCGTGCTCGCGTCGCGCCGTTTCCGACGCGATCTGCGGGCCGAGGAGAATGAGATGCGGAGCGACGTGGGAGACCTGGTCAAGTACTGGCCGATCCTGAGCGTGGGTGTGCAATTCGGCTTCGGGGAAGGCAGGAGGCGTGGTGGCAGGTGGTGACGGCGCCGGGTCGCTGACCCGGGAGGAGCTGGCCCGCTACGCCCGCCATCTGGTGCTGCCGGAGGTGGGCCGGGAGGGACAGGAGCGGCTCAAGGGCGCCCGGGTGCTCCTGGTAGGGGCCGGGGGGCTGGGGTCGCCGGCGGCGCTCTACCTGGCCGCGGCCGGGGTGGGCACGCTGGGCATCGTGGATCCGGACGTGGTCGACGTGACCAACCTGCAGCGCCAGATCCTGCACGGCACCGCGGGTCTGGGAACCCCCAAGGTCGCCTCGGCGAGCTCCCGCCTGCACGACGTCAACCCGCATGTGAGGATCGAGACCGGCGCGCTGCGGCTCACCTCGGACAACGCGCTCGATATCGTATCCCGCTTCGACGTGGTCGTGGACGGCAGCGACAACTTCCCGACGCGCTACCTCGTCAACGACGCCTGCGTGCTGACGGGCAAGCCGAACGTGTACGGGTCGGTCTACCGCTGGGAGGGACAGCTCGCGGTCTTCGCGACCGACGGCGGGCCGTGCTACCGCTGCCTCTTCCGCGAACCCCCGCCGCCGGGGCTGATCCCCAACTGCGCGGAAGCGGGGGTCTTCGGGGCGCTGCCGGGGGTGATCGGCGCGGCCCAGGCGATGGAGGCGATCAAGCTCATTCTGGGTGTCGGGCGCCCGATGGCCGGCCGGCTTCAGATCTTCGACGCGCTCGCCTACCGGTGGCGGGAACTGGAGATTCGCCGGGATCCCGGCTGCCCGGTGTGCGGAGACGAGCCGACCCAGACGGGGCTCATCGACTACGAGGTGTTCTGCGGGATGGAGCCCGCGCAGTCCGGGGCGGAGGATGCGGTGGGGCACGTCGGCGCGGAGGAGCTGGACGAGGTGCTGGCCGCCGCCCCGCGCCCCTTCCTCCTCGACGTGCGCGAACCCATGGAGTGGGACACGATGAACCTGGCCCACCTGGGGGCCGTGCTGGTCCCGATGCGCGAGGTGCCCGGCCGGCTCGAGGAGATTCCCCGCGACCGTCCCGTGGTGGTGTACTGCCACACGGGGGTGCGGAGCCTGGAGGTGGCCAGGCTGCTCGCAACGGAGGGCTACGGCGACGTGCGCAATCTCGAGGGGGGGATTGCGGGGGTGATGGGATGACCGGGGTTCAGCTCTCCGGGTCGCTGGACGACCTCGCGCGGCGCTGCTTCGAGGAGGACATGCGGCAAGCGGGGGCGGAGCCGTGGATTGCGGTGTTCGCCACGACGGTGATCCTGGCCTCGGTGGTTTCCATCATGGCCACCCCCGTGGCCGCGGTGCCGCTGCTCCTGCTCGGTGGCGCCGGATGGTTGTTCGGTCGCCGGATGCAGGTCTCCTACCGGCTGAGGGCCTACAGGGAAGGGGACGCGGAAACGCTCCAGACCGTACACCAGTTCGCGGTCAAGCAGTTCCGCAACGCCATCGAGTCGCACCGGGCGCGGACGCTCGGCGGCGATACGGAGTGGGGAAAGGCCCGCGAATCGCTCACCCGGGCGCTGGACCAGGCCGGCCGGTCGGTCGCGTACTGGAAGGTGCGCGCGGAGCAGAGCCCGGAGAACGAGCTGGCCCGGGGGCAGTTCGAGGTGGCCACCGAACTTCGGGCCAAACTCAGGCTGGCGCTCGGGAAGCTGAACCGCCGCGCCGATGTCCTCCTCAACTTCTACAATGAATGCGAAGCCCGGCTGGCCGTAATGGACCGCTACACCCGGGACATGGAGGAGACGCGCAGGCTGGAGGAGCTCTCCGGCCGCGCCGACATGGTGATTGCCGGCGCGCAGGGCGCCCTGGTGACGATCGGGCAGGAGTTCGTGCGGGAGGCGAAGGCGGTAGGCAGGGCGTTGGGCGGGTTGGCGGAAGTCCAGATCAAGTCACTGGCGGGCGAGGCGCCCCTTGACAACATCGAGTATCTGGCCGACCGCGTCATCGAGAACTCGGAGTCGGAAGAGCGGGCGATCGGGGCGCTGGATGAAGTGTGGAGGGAGCAGGAGCGAGAACTCGAACTGTAAGCCCTACACGACATTATGTAAGGTTTACCTTACAGTCTTTCGGCCTGCCGCGGTATCTCAGTACCCCGCCAGCCTGAGAATCGCGTCCAGCACGTCGTCCGGCTGGGGCAGGATCGCCTTCTCCAGCTGTGGCGAGAACGCCACCCAGGTGTCGAGCGCGGCCACGCGGCGGACCGGGCCGTCCAGCCACGGGAAGAGCTCGTCCGCGATCCGGGCGGCCACCTCGGCGCCGATCCCGAAGGAGAGCGCGTCCTCGTGCGCGACGATCACCTTGTTGGTGCGGCGAACCGAGTCCGCCACCGTCTCCATGTCCAGCGGCGACAGCGTCCTCAGGTCGATCACCTCGGTGCTGATGCCGTGCCGGTCCTCCGCAACCCGCGCCGCGTCCATGGTGCGCTTCACCAGGGCGCCGCACGTCACCACCGTCAGGTCGCGCCCCTCACGCACCACCTTCGCCTTGCCGAAGGGGATCATGAAGTCCGGGCCCGGATCCGGGCTCTTGTTGTGGACCTGCCGGTAGAGGTGCTTGTGTTCCAGGAACATGACGGGGTCGTCGCAGCGGATGGCTGTGCGCAACAGGCCGCTTGGCGTCCAGCGCGTTGGACGGGAGCACGACGCGCAGTCCGGGCGTGTGCGTGAAGAGGGTCGCCCCGGTCTGCGAGTGGTAGATCCCGCCCTTGATGTAGCCGCCGTAGGTGGTCCGCACCACGACCGGCGCCGACCACTTCCCGGCCGAGCGGTAGTGCATGGTGGCCAGCTCGTTGCGCAGCTGCATCATCGCGGGCCAGATGTAGTCGAAGAACTGGATCTCCACGACAGGCCTGAGACCCCGGGTGGCCATCCCGATCGCCCGCCCGATGATGTTTGCCTCGGCGAGCGGCGCGTTGTAGACGCGGTTGCCGCCGAAGCGCCGCTGCAGGCCGTGGGTCACCCTGAAGACGCCGCCCTTGCCCTTCACCTCGCCGGCCGCCTCCTCGCGCGACACGTCGGCCACGTCCTGGCCGAAGACCACGATGCGCGGATCCCGCTCCATTTCGTCCCGCAGGCAGCGGTTGAGCAGGTCGACCATGGTCAGCGGGCGGTCGTCCGCGAAGGCGGGGCGGTCCTCGGTGTCGAACTGCCGGCCGGTGGGGTCGACGGTCTCGGAGTAGAGCCACTTCGTGGCCGTGTCCACCGGGGGTTGCGGGTGCTCGAGCGCCTGGTCCGCCGCCGCGGCCACGGCCGCCTTCACGTCCGCCTCCATGCGGTCGAGTTCGGCGGGCGTGGCGACCTTCATCTCGATCAGCAGGCGGCGCGCCTTCGGGAGCGGATCGCGGCGGTCCTGTTCGGCGCGCTCGGCGGGGGACCGGTAGAGGGTTTCGTCGTCGGAGGCGGAGTGCGAGTAGGGGCGCGTGGTGTGCGCGTGCAGGAGCGCCGGGCCGCGGCGCTGGCGGCACCAGGCGATCGCCTCGGTCGACGCGCGGTAGCTCTCCGGCAGGTCGGTGCCGTCGCACTCCACGATCTTCAGGTCCGGGAATCCGGTGAGCAGCCGCGACACGTTCCCGCCGGCGGTCTGCACCTCGACGGGGACGGAGATCGCGTATTCGTTGTCCTCGATGACGAAGAGGACGGGCAGCTTCAGGTTGCAGGCCGTGTTCAGCGCCTCCCAGAACTCGCCCTCCGAGGTGGTGCCGTCGCCCGCGGTGCACACGACGATCTCGTCTTCGGCGAAGGAGGTGACGTGGTGCCGCAGCTCGGGCGCGACGGTCGCCCGCAGCCCCGCCTCGGCCGTGCCGGCGGCGTGCAGGAACTGCGTGCCGGTGGGAGAGGAGGGAGAGACGATGTTGTAGCGGGTGTCGGCGAAGTGGGCCGGCATCTGGCGCCCGCCGCTGGCGGGATCGGCCTCGGCGCCCATCCCCTGCAGGAGCTGCTCCACCGGCGTGACGCCGAGCGCCAGCGCCAGCGCGCGGTCGCGGTAGTAGAGATAGAACCAGTCCGACCCCGGCCGGAGCCCGTGCGCGAGCGCGACCAGGATCGCTTCGTGGCCGGCGCCCGCGATCTGGAAGAAGACCTTGCCCTGCCTGTAGAGCTGGCCCTCCCGGTCGTCGATGGCGCGGGCCGTGACCATGGTCCGGTACCACGCCAGCAGAGTCCGGGGATCCGGAAGGTCCGATTCGATGTCGGCGCCCAGGTCGTGTTCCAGTGTCGCCATGGTTCTCCGTTGTTGCGGCGTCCCGCGGTCCGCGGCGGGCGCTCAGGGCTCCAGAATAACAGATTGGGCACGGCGGAGCGCCGCGTCCAGTTGCCCGGGCGAGTCCGCGGGCTCGTAGCAGGTCGAGCCCACGCACACGAAGGCGCTTCCCGCCGCGGCGAGGCGGCCTTCCATCGCGGGAAGGGCCGCCACCGCGGGGTCCTCCGGGTCGCCGCCGGCGATGGTGCGGTTGGGCAGCGGGCAGCGGTGGGCCTGTTCCAGCATCTCCGCGACCCGGCTCGGTGCATCCCCCGCGGGCTCGCCCCCGGCCTCGGTCCGCGCGGACCCGCCGGCGCCGCTCTCCGCCGCCCCCACCACCGTCACCTCCACGTGCGGCGTCTCGCGCAGCAGCGCCACCGTGAGCAGCCGCCCCACTCCCGCCGGGTAGCGCTCCAAGGCGCCGCGCTCGCGGGCCACCACCGCGTCGGCGACCTCGGCGTGCTCCGCCGACCCGGTCAGTACAGCCGAGCGCGCCAGGAGTTCCGCCGCCAGCGAATTCCCGGAGGGCGTAGCGTTGTCCATGATGTCGCGCGGCCGCAGGACGAGGGGGTCCGCGTCGGCCGCGGCGTCGTGGAAGAGCCCGCTGGCGGGGGACCAGAAGCGGGCGACCGTCTGCTCCGCGATCCAGGCCGCCTCCGCGAGCCAGCGGGGGTCGAGGGTGGCCTCGTAGAGGGAGAGGCAGGCGTTGCCCAGGGCGCCGTAGTCCGAGAGGAAGCCTTCGATGTGGACGCGGCCGGCGGCGAGGACGCGGAAGAGGCGCCCGTCGCGCCGCACCGTTTCCAGGAGGAAGCTCGCGGCCCGCTCCGCCGCGCGGGTGTAGCCGGGGCGCCCCAGCGCCGGGCCGGCCTCGGCGAGCGCGCGGATGGCGAGGCCGTTCCAGGAGGTGAGGATCTTCTCGTCGCGGAGCGGCTCGGGGCGGGTGGCACGGTGGGCCTTCAACGTGGCGAGGGACCGCTTCAGCACCCGGTCGAGTTCCACGCGCGCGACCCCCTCCTGGCGGGCGACCGCGTCGAGGTCGTGCGGGAGGTGCAGGATGTTCCGCCCCTCGAAGTTGCCGGAGTCGCTCACGTCGTAGACGCGCGACAGGAGCCGCGCCTCGTCCGGGCCGAGCAGTTCGGCGATCTCGGCCGGGGTCCAGACGTAGAAGGCGCCCTCCTCGTGGGTGCCGTCCTCGCCCTCCGAGTCCGCGTCCCGAGCCGAATAGAAGGCGCCGTCCGGGGACGTGAGGTCCTCGAGGATGTAGTCCAGCGTTTCTTCCGCGACCGGGCCGAGGTGGCGGGCGCCGAGGAGGTGGGCCCGGGTCAGCGCCCCCGCGATGAGGGCGTTGTCGTAGAGCATCTTCTCGAAGTGGGGAACCAGCCAGCGCGCGTCGACGGAGTAGCGGTGGAATCCGCCCCCGGCGTGGTCGCGAACCCCGCCCGCGGCCATCCGCGTCAGCGTGTGCACGGCCATCGAGACACCGTGCGACTCCGGCCCGCCCGTCCGCAGGAGGAAGTCCAGGAAGACGGGCTGGGGGAACTTGGGCGCGCCTCCGAATCCCCCGTGGGTGGGGTCGAAGCTGCGCCCGGCGGCGCCGACCGCGTGTTCGATCAGACGGCGGCCGGTGGTGCCTTGCGCGCTGATCGTCGGCTGGGGTTCGGTGGTGCTGCGCGTCAGCGCCCCGGTCAGCTGGGCCCCGGCTCGGGAGACCTCTCCGCGACGGTTCCGGTACGCCTCGCTGACGCCGGCCAGCACCTGCCGGAAGGACGGCATGCCGTGGCGGGACTCCGGCGGGAAGTAGGTTCCCCCGTAGAAGGGAACTCCCTCGGGGGTGAGGAAGGCGGTCAGCGGCCAGCCCCCGTGTCCGGTCAGCGCCTGCACCGCCCCCATGTAGATCGAGTCGATGTCGGGCCGCTCCTCGCGGTCCACCTTGACGTTGACGAAGGCGTCGTTCATGAGGCGCGCCGTCTCCGGATCCTCGAAGGACTCGCGCTCCATGACGTGGCACCAGTGGCACGCCGAATAGCCGATCGACAGCAGGATGGGGCGGTCGTGCTCCCGCGCGAGGGCCAGCGCCTCGTCGCCCCAGGGATACCAGTCGACGGGATTGTCGGCGTGCTGAAGCAGGTAGGGACTGGTCTCGGCGGCGAGGCGGTTGGGCATGGGGAGAAGATAGGGGATGGGGTGGGGTGGGGCGAGGTGGCGCCGGAGCCCGGAAGTCCTGCCGGATACGCCGCCCTTGCGGCCCGGTACAACCTTCGGGTTCCGCTCCCGTCCCGCCTGGCGGCCATCGCCGGCAGGCATCACCCGGAGTCGACGCCGGAGTGGCTGATGCTCACGCCCCGGCATGCCGCCGAAGACACCCTCCAGGGCCACCTCGAGTTTGCGCTCAAGTGGGAGGGAGTGAGCCTTGGCGTGCTGGCGGTTCTCTTTCGCGCGGTCGATCCCGGGGAGTTCGCGCAGATGGTTCGGGACACACCCACCGGTGCCTATGCCCGGCGCATCTGGTTCCTGTACGAATGGCTGACGGGCGATCGGCTGGATGTGCCGGATGCAGGCAAGGTGAAGGCCGTTCTGGCGGTGGATCCCGACCGCCAGTTCGCCGCTTCGACCGGGCCGGTATCGAGTCGTCACCGGGTCCGCGACAACCTGCCGGGATCGCCGAGGTTCTGCCCGTTGGCAAGGCGAACCGGGGAACTCGACCGCTACGCAGGGCTGGGATTGGCCGAGAGGGCACGAGAGGTCATCGGGCGGACCCATCCCGACATCATCCGGCGGGCGGCTGCGTTCATGCTCCTGCAGGACAGCCGGGCCTCGTTCGGCCTGGAGGGGGAACGGCCCCCGCAGCACCGGGCGATGCGCTGGGGCTGGGCCATCGGGGCGGCGGGCCGGGGCGCGCTGACGCCCGAAACGCTCGCAGGGCTTCAGGAAGGCCTGATTGCCGACCGCAGGTTCGTACGGCTCGGGTTGCGTACCGAAGGCGGGTGGTTCGGGAGCCGGGACCGGAGGACGGGGGCACCCATTCCGGAGCACATCGGCGCTCGTCACGAAGACCTGCCGGAGCTCATCCGCGGCGTCGTCCAGTACGCGGCGAGCGTCGAAGAATCGGGGGTGGATGCCGTTGTGTCCGCGGCCGCCCTCTCGTTCGGGTTTGCGTACATCCATCCGTTCGAGGACGGAAACGGCCGTATTCATCGCTGGCTCGTGCATCATGTGCTCGCCCGGTCCGGATTCAATCCGCCGGGCCTGGCGCTTCCGGTCAGTGTCGCCATGCTGGACCGGTTGGCGGAGTACCGCGATGTGCTGGCCGGCTATTCGTCGCGGCTGCTTCCCCTCTTGGACTGGCGGGCGACGGCGCGCGGGAACATCCGGGTGCTGAACGAAACAGCCGACCACTACCGGTTTTTCGACGCCACGCGGCACGCCGAGTTCCTCTACCGGTGCGTCGAGCAGACGATCACCCGCGACCTTCCCGCCGAAGTCGACTACCTTGAGAGATACGACGAATTCCTCGCGCGCGTGCAGCAGGAGATCGCGGACATGCCGGAGGGCACCCTGGACATGCTGACGCGGTTTCTGCGCCGGAACCGGGGCACCCTTCCCAGGCGCGCGCGACGCCGCGAATTCAGGCTTCTGACGGCGGAGGAGGTGGAGCGCGTGGAGACGATCTACTGCGAGTGCTTCGCGGAAGAGATGTCCGGTGCGTCGGATTCCGGCAGCCGGGCGAGGCTGGGTCCGGTCGTTCGACCGCGTCGTCATCGCGGCACGCAACGACGAGGCTCCCACTGAGCGCCGTGCTGCGCCCCTTCCTGCTTCTGGCGCTCCGGCGTCCCTGGCTGTGGCCCGCGCTCCTGTCGGCCGCGTGGGCATTCCGGCCCCGGGACTGGTACCGCAGGCCCCCCTTCCTGCCGCTGCCCTCGAAGGCGTACATGCGGTGGCGGCTGGAGACGGCGTACGGCGAACCGGACGCGGTGCCGCCGCCCGGCGAGATCGCGCGCTTCGTCACCTGGTCGGCCGAGATGCGGCGGCGGATGGGACCGCGGCGGCGGGTGCCGGTCATCGTGAAGCTGGTGGCGATCGCCGCATTGCTTGCGTTCATGGCCTGGGTGAACCTGCGCGCAAGCGACATGGAGGGGGCCAGGAACGCAGCCGCTGCCGCGGGGTATCCCGGGCTCTTTCTCGCCTCGGTGGTGAGCGGCTTCAATCTGGTCTGGCCGGTGCCGGTCGCGGCCTTCTACCCGTTCTTCATCGAATCGGGCTTCCAGCCGGTCCCCACCCTGGCCACGATCGCGCTGGGGATGACGGGGGGCGACCTGCTCGGGTATCTGATCGGCGACGCGACCCGGCACCTCGCGGACCACAGGCTGGCCGGCTTCCGGGCCCGCGCCGAGGCGCTGCACGCCCGCCACCGGCTGCTGCCGCTGGGCCTGCTCTTCCTCTACGCGGCCTTCGTGCCGCTGCCCAACGAGATCCTTGTGATCCCGATGGCGTTCATGCGGTACCCGCTGGCCGCGGTCATGACGGCGGTACTCTTCGGGAACGTCATCTTCAACACGGGTGTGGCCCTCGGGGTGTCGCTGGTCTTCGGGGGCGGGGGTTGAGATGCTCGTCGTCGGCCTGACCGGCAATGTGGCGGCGGGAAAATCGGCCGTCGCGGAGCTGTGGCGCGAGGAGGGAGTGCCGGTGGTGTCGGCGGACGAGCTCGCGCGCACGGCAGTGGCGCCGGGGACCGAGGCGCTGGCGGGGATCGCGGAACTGTTCGGGCCCGAGGTGGTCCGGGAGGACGGCACGCTCGACCGCGCCGCGGTGCGGCGGATCGTCTTCCGCGACGAGGAGGCGCTGCGCGCTCTGGAGGCGATCGTGCATCCCGAGGTGAGGCGGTTGCGGGACGATTGGACCGCAGAGCAGCGTGAGGCGGGCGCGGAGGTGGTCGTGTGGGAGATCCCGCTCCTCTTCGAGACGGGGACGGAGCGCGAGGTGGACGTGGTGGTGGTGGTTCACGCGCCGGCCAGGGTGCGGCGGCGGCGGATCGTGGAGTCGCGGGGGTTGGGCGAGGAGGAGGCGGAGGCGGTGATGGCGGCGCAGATGGCCGCGCGCGAGAAGCGGCGGCGGGCGGATGTGGTGGTCGAGAACGCGGGGGGGCGCGAGGAGCTGGCCGCGCGGGCGGGGGAGGTGCTGGGGGTGCTGAGGGGGTGGGGGGGGTGAGGGGTGGGGGGGGTGTGGCGGGGCCGGGGGAGGGGGGGGTGAGGGACGGCAGCGGGAGCGACGCGGGCACGGAGCGCGCCCGGCTCCTCGACCGCATTCTGGAGATGCTGGACGGGGCCGGGTCGGTGGTCATCACCACGCACGCGAACGCGGACGGGGACGGGGCGGGGTCGGCGGCGGGGCTCGCGGCTTTCCTGCGGGCGCGCGGGACCGATGCCTGGATCGTCAATCCGACCCCTTTTCCGGAACCCTACGCCTTCCTGCTGCCGGATCCGGGCTGGGCGCTGCCCGTGAAGAGCGAAGAGGCGGCGCGGCGGTGCCGGGGGGCCGATCTGGCCGTGGTCGTGGACACGGCCGAGCTGCCGCGCATCGGGAGGGTGAAGTCGCTGATCCGCGATCTCCCCAAGGTGGTGATCGACCACCATCCGGAGGGGAAGCGCCCCATCGAGGGGGTGGTCCTCCGCGACACGCAGGCCTGTGCGGCAGGCGCGCTCGTCTACGAGGTGATCGACCGGGCGGGCGGGCCGTGGAGCGCCGACATCGCGAGCGCCCTCTACATCGCCGTCCTGACCGACACCGGGGGCTTCCGCTTCACCAACACCAACCCGGAGTGCCTGCGGGTCGCCGCGCGGCTGGTCGAACTGGGTGCGGTGCCGGAGGAGCTGTACCGCGCCGCGTACGGGCGGTTCCGGCCGCGCCGCTTCGAGCTGCTGCGCGAATCGCTGGCGACGCTGACCGTGCACGAGAGCGGCCGCATCGCGTGGATCACGGTGCCGAAGGAGGCGTACGACCGCCTGGGGGCGACGGTGGACGACCTGGAAGGCTTCGTGGACGTGCCGCGGAGCGTCGCCGGGGTCGAGGTCGCGATCCTCTTCCGCACCACCGCGGACGGGCGCATCAAGGTGTCGCTGCGCTCGCTGCCGCCGGTGGACGTGCACGTGATCGCCGCCGAGCTGGGGGGCGGTGGCCATGTGCGGGCGGCGGCGGCGGTGGTGAAGGGACCGCTGGAGGAGGCCGTGCAGCGGGTGGTGGGGCGGGTGGGGGAGGGGCTGGGGGAAGCCTGAGCGGGCGATCCGGTCCGAGAGCCCCCCGTCATTCGGGAGTGGCCCTTCACATGTTTGCTTGAACCGGGCCGGGGCCCTCCGGGAACATCCGAGTCGCAGGTGGTGTTGCAGATTCAGGGGTTGGGGGGACCGTGGGGTGGCAATCCGTTTGATCCGGCTGCGGACCCGTAAAGAAGGGAATCATCCAGATGAAGATCAGATCGACTCGTACCTCCCCCCTGGTCGCAATACCGGCCTTCATGCTGCTGGCTGCACTTGCCGCCGCGTGCAGCGACGAGATGGTGTCACCGGAGAAGCCCCCAACCGTCGAGGAAGTCGAGCGGGCGGCACTGGTCGCGCTCTACGAGGCGACGGGTGGTCCCGGCTGGAACCAAAGCGACGGCTGGCTCTCCAGCGCGGCGGTAGGCGAGTGGCAACACGTGTACACCGATGCCCGCGGCAGGGTGACGGGCCTTTCGCTGAACCACAACGGCCTGAAGGGCAGGATCCCGGCGGAGCTGGCCGGTCTCGGGTCGTTGAGGACGCTGTTGCTCGACGGCAATGAACTCTCCGGCCCGATTCCCCCCGAGCTGGGGAAACTGACCAGTCTGAAGGAGCTCTATCTCAACCACAACAAACTCACTGGCGGTATCCCCCCATCGCTGGGCGACCTGACGAGCCTCGAACAACTCGTTCTCGACTGGAATGAACTGGGGGGTCGAATTCCGCCCGAACTGGGGAAACTGGCGAAACTCAGGTTCCTTAGCCTGTGGCACACCGGGATCGGCGGCGAGATTCCCCGCGAACTGGGGAGCCTTCCGAGCCTGCAGGTGATCGATCTGGATGCAAACCAGCTCACCGGGTCCATTCCGGACGAATTCGGCGACCTGCCCCGGCTCCGGTACCTCTTCGTCCAGGAAAACCTCTTGAGTGGTCCGATCCCGGCAACCCTCGGCGGCATCCCCACGCTGCAGTGGGTTCGACTGGAGTACAATCAGCTCGCGGGACCCCTGCCTCCGGAACTCGCAGAAGCCGCCGGACTTGAGGAGCTCATGCTTGCCGGCAACCGCCTTACCGGACCGGTTCCCGGTGAATTCGCGCAACTGGGGCTTCTGTACGCCTTCACCTGGGTGGGGAACGATGGTCTTTGTGCGCCATCGGACCGTGAGTTCCAGAGTTGGCTGGGCGGACTGTCACTCGCACAGGGTCCGACCTGCGAGAATTAGGTGCGGCGGCTAGATTGTGATCATGACCGAGACACGCAAGCGTCATCGCAGAGTGAGCCCGCTCCGTCAGGTCCGATCGCAACATGCAGAGAGCCCCCGCAAGAGCACGCACCGTCCCTGATAGCGAAGACGGCCCTGGAGTCCCCGAGGCTCTCCCCCGGGCCGTGCGCAAACTGGGCAGCCGTGTGGGCCACGCTGCCGTCGACTGCCTGTGGATCTTTCCACCGCTCGTCCGCGGACGACGGGAGTGGGGCCTGGTCGCGGCCAGCTGTTTCGACCAGGGAGCGAGCCGCAGGGTGGTGACGGCCCGCTACACTGCCGAGCGGACGGGCAGGGGCCTGTACCTGGACACCCGGCTCCTCGACGAGGGCGTGGCCCCGGCGGACCGGCTTCCCCGGGTGATGGAGGGCGTGGTCAGGCGCGGGCCAAGGCCGCTGGGCAGCCCGCGACTGGTGGAACTCGGCGGTAGCGAGGAAGCCTTCGAATCCCTTCTGGAGGGTTTCCCGGGCGAGCTTTTTGAAGAAGCTGTCACCGGGCCGCGGGCGCCGGATTGAGCGAGGCGATGCCGTGAGAATCGGACCCGCCAACGTCGAGCCCTACCTGGCGATCTTCGGCCGGTACCTTCGCGAGCAGGGACTTCCGGTGACGCAGCAGCGCCGGGCCGTCGCGAGGGCCGTCTTCACTTCACCCCAACACCAGTCGGTGGAGGATCTGGGCCGGGTGCTCCGAGAAAACGACGTGCGGCTCGGCAAGGCGACCATCTACCGCACGCTGGACCTGCTGGTGCGCAGCGGGCTGGTCGAGGAGCACGACTTCGGTGAGGGCTTCAAGCGGTACGAACACCGTTTGTCGCGCGATCCGGTGCACCATCACCTGGTGTGCATCGAGAGCGGCGAGGTGATCGAGTTCCGCAGCGAGGAACTGCAGCGCATTGTCGAGGAGACCGCCGCCCGGCACGGTTTCCGCCCCACGCACCACAAGCTGGTGATCTTCGGCCTGAGCCGCGCCAGCCAGGAATCCGGTGCGGACGTGCCCTACCGGGGCATAACCTGTCCCATCGAGGCCACCGGCACCGGCGAGACCAGCGGATCCGGCGGGGCCGCGGTCCCGGCCGAAGCCACCGGACCCGCCGACACCACCTGACTTCCCCCCATGCCCAACCGCCGGGACCCCACCGCCGCCGCTCGTGCGGGCGCCCACACCATCCATCGCCTGCCGGCGCAGCCGGGCGGCTTGCCCAAGGGGCCGGACGGAGCGCCCACGGAGCCGCACGGATCGCCCACGGATCAGGACGGATCGCCGGGCGGCCTCCACGGGCTGCCCTGGGAACTCCCCCGTGTGTTCCTCGGACTGGACGGCGAGCGGGCGACCCCGGACGGAGCCGCCACCTGGATCCTGCCGGTTCCCTACGAGGCCACCACCAGCTGGGGCGCGGGAACAAGGCTCGGTCCCCGCGCGATCATCGACGCGTCCCGCTACGTCGAGCTCTACGACCACGAGCTGGGCCGCGACCCGTCGCTCGAGGGCGTGTACACCTTCCCCGCGCTGGAGCTTGCCCGCGGCGACGCGGCCCGCGCCATGACCGAGCTCGAAGACGCCTGCCACCGCGTCCTGGACGCCGCCGAGGGCCGGCGGGTGATCATGATCGGAGGCGAGCACGCGGTCTCGGCCCCCGCGATCCTCGCCCACGCCGGCCGCTCTCCGGAACGGCTCACGGTCCTCCAGCTTGACGCCCACCTCGACCTGCGCGCGAGCCTGGACGGAAGCCCGTTCTCGCACGCATGCGCGATGGGCCGCGTCATCGACCGGGTCGATCTGGTCACCGTCGGCGCCCGCGGCATCAGCAGCGAGGAGTGGGAGGCGGCCGAGCGGCGCGACAACGTCACGGTAATCACCGGCGAGGAACTGCCGGACGGAAGCGGCGCACCGGTGCGTGGTGAGCACCACCCGCCCGGTCAGCCGGGCTTCACCTGGGTCGACCGCGCCCTCGCCGCCCTCGGCGACCCCGTCTACATCACCTTCGATGTCGACTTCTTCGACCCGTCCGTGATGCCGTCGACCGGCACTCCCGAACCCGGCGGCGGAACCTGGCAGCAGGCGACCGCCCTGCTCCGGCGCGTCTTCGCGGAGCGGCGCGTGGTGGGGGCCGACGTGGTGGAGCTCGCCCCGGTCCCGGGGCTCACCGCACCCGACTTCACGGCGGCGAAGCTCGTCTACAAGATGATCGGGTACTGGAGCGGCTGACGGCGCGGCCACGTGCACGGGGGCATCCGGGCCCCCAACACCCCCCGGTTCCGGGGTGTCTATTCTGGTGGACGCCACGCCCGCTCGAATCGCGCCTCTGCGCGAAACCGTGCGTTGGCGCGGATCGCAGCAACCACGTGCGCGCACGTGAACGGCGCACTCACGCCTTCGGAGCACCCCATGAAACGCCCGTCGCACCGCCTCCGCCTCCCGTCCCTCCTCGTGCTGCCCCTCGCCTGGCTCTGCACCGGCCTGGCCGGCGCCCCCGGCGCCACGGCCCAGCTCACCGAGCAGGTTCCCGACGCCATCTGGGAGACCTTCCGCTGGCGGTCCATCGGCCCCGTCAACATGGGCGGCCGGATCACCGACGTGGAGGGGATCCCCCACCCGTCCAAGACCTTCTACGCGGCCGCGGCCGCGGGCGGGATCTGGAAGACCACCAACAACGGGATCACCTTCAAGTCCATCTTCAACGACCCCCGCGTGGTGGCGATGGGCGACCTGGCGATCGCGCCGAGCGACCCCGACCAGATCTGGGCGGGTACCGGCGAGGAGGACTCGCGCAACTCGATCTCGGCGGGCGGCGGCATCTTCAAGTCCACCGACGGCGGCGAGAGCTGGGAGTTCAAGGGACTCAGGGAGACGCAGGTCATCGGGCGGATCGTGGTGAACCCGCTCGATCCGGACATCGTCTACGTGGCGGCGCTGGGGCACATCTGGGGCTCCAACCCGGAGCGCGGGCTCTACCGCACGACCGACGGCGGCGACAGCTGGGAGCTGGTCAAGTTCATCAGCGACAAGGCCGGCTTCGTCGACGTGGCCCTGCGGCCCGGCGATCCCGACGTCGTCTTCGCGGCCAGCTGGGAGCGCGTGCGCGGCCCCTGGTTCCTGAACAGCGGCGGCCCGGGGAGCGCGCTCTGGAAGTCGGCCGACGGCGGGACCACCTGGACGGAGGTCAGCGGCAACGGCTTCCCGACCGCGATGAAGGGGCGGATCGGGCTCTCCATCAGCCAGAGCAACCCCGACGTGATGTACGCGATGGTCGAGGCCGAGGAGGAGGAGGACGGCTCGGGCGGCAACGGGCTCTACCGCAGCGCGGACGGCGGCGACAGCTGGGAGAAGGTGAACGACGCCAACACCCGGCCCTTCTACTACTCGCAGGTGCGCGTCGATCCGCTCGACCCGGACCGCGTCTACTTCTCGTCGACGCCCGTCCTGTATTCGAATGACGGGGGACGGACGGTGGGGAACACCACCAACGCCATCCACGTCGACCATCACGCCATGTGGATCGATCCCGCCGACACCGAGCGGATCGTGGTCGGCAACGACGGCGGCGTCGCGATCACCTACGACAAGGGTGGCAACTGGCGCTACCTGAACACGATGGCGCTGGGGCAGTTCTACGACATCTCCTTCAACATGGACAAGCCGTACCGCGTCTGCGGCGGGCTGCAGGACAACGGGACCTGGTGCGGGCCCAGCCGGCTGGCGTCGGGGCAGATCTCCAAGTACCACTGGGCGACGATCAGCGGGGGCGACGGCTTCGTGACCGCGCAGGACCCGGAGGACCACAACCTGGTGTGGGCCGAGTCGCAGGGCGGGAACATGCGGCGGCTGAACCTGGCGACGCGTCAGAGCACGGGACTCCGCCGACCCAACTGGGAGGATGGATGGCGGCCGCTGCAGGACTCGATCGCGCTGCTGCTCGACGCCGGCGCCTCGGAGGACGATCCGAGGGTGGCGGCGTTCCGGGAGCAGGCGTCGGCGGATTCGGCGAACAGCATCATGCGCTGGAACTGGAACACGCCCTTTTTCCAGTCGGTGCACGACCGGACCCACTTCTACGCGGCCGGCAACCGGGTGCTGAAGAGCACGAATCTGGGAGACGACCTGAAGATCATCTCGCCGGACCTGTCGTATGCGGACCCCGAGAAGATCGACATCAGCACGCGCACGACCGGCGGGATTACCCGGGACGTGACCGGCGCGGAGACGCACGCCACGATCACCGTGCTGGCCGAGTCGCCGCTCGTGCAGGGGCGCCTCTACGCGGGCACCGACGACGGGCGCGTGTGGACCTCGCCGGACGACGGCGGCGAGTGGATCGAGCTTACCGGCAACATCTCCGGCGTCCCCGACGGGACGTACGTGAGCCGCGTCGAGCCCTCCCGGCACGACCCGGACCGCGTCTACGTGTCCTTCGACGGGCACCGCACCAACGACTTCACGCCGTACGTCCAGGTGTCCGACGACGGCGGCGACACCTTCCGCTCGATCGCGGCGGGGCTGCCGGCCGGCTCGCTGGACTTCGTGCACGTGGTGCGCGAGGACCCGCGCAACGAGAACCTCCTCTTCGTGGGGACGGACCTGGCCGTGTACGCCTCGCTGGACCGGGGCGCGTCGTGGCGCCGCTTCATGGAGAGCATGCCGACGGTGCCGGTGCACGACCTGCGCATCCATCCCCGCGACCGGGAGCTGATCGCGGGGACGCACGGGCGCTCGATCTGGATCGTGGACATCGCGCCGCTCCAGGATCTCACCATGCAGGTGCTGGCCGACGGGGCGGGGGCCTTCGAGCCCGCGCCGGCGTACAGCTTCGCCGAGGCGGCGCGGGGTGGGGAGTCGTACGGGCAGGCGTGGTTTGCGCGGCCAACGCCGGGGGTGGGCGGCCGGATCAGCTACTATGTCGGGGAAGAGGTGGCGGAGGAGTTGGCTGCTGCGGCGGAGGCGGAGGCGAATGCGGGGGATGAGGAGGCGGGCGAAGCGGGGGCGCAGGCGGCGCGGGCCGCGGCGGGGCGGGCGCAGGCCGGTGCAGTGATCCGGGAGGTGCCGGTTGCGGCGGCCGGGCGGGAAGGTGTCCTGGTCGGGCGTGCCGGTGGCGGGCCGGGCGGGCGGAATGCTGCCCGGGTCGAGATCACGATCACGGACGCCGATGGCGAGGTTGTGCAAACGCTCAACGGGCCGGCGGGGGCGGGGCTTCACACCGTGACGTGGAACCTGCGGCGCGCGACCGAGCCGGAGCCGCAGACGCTGTCGCCGTCCGAGAGGCGCGACAGCCTGCTGATGGCGGAGCGCGCGAAAGTGGTGGCCGATTCGCTGGTGGCGGCGGGGTGGGAGGAGGAGCCTCTCCGCGCCCAGCTCGGGATCTTCACGGGTGAGGGTCCGCAGCCGGTGGTGCGCTTCGGGGGCGGTGGCGGGGGGTTCCGGGGGGGTGGTGGAGGCGGCGATCCGGAGGCGTTCGTGGAGAGGCCGGGTGAATCGCCGCCGCGGGCGGGCGGTGGCGGGGGGCGGGGTGGTGGGGGCGGCCGCTTCGGGGGAGCGAACATGAACCAGCTCCGCGAACTCGCCGAACTGATCCGTCCCGGGATGGGGATGGGGGCCTTCTTCGGACGGGGTCGCGGCGGCGGGTTCGGCGGCGGCGGCCCGGCCGGGCCGGTGGAGCCGGGCACCTACACCGTGACCGTCAAGATCGGAGAGCGCACGCTGACCCGCACCATGGTGGTCGAGGAGGGGAACCCCGGGGACTGAGTTCCCCCGGATCTCCCCGCCCCGACCCGGTTCCTCCTTGCGGGGCCGGGGGCGGACCCGGGGGCCGGACCGGTACGCGGTTTGGCCCCCGGCCCCTGGAGGACCGGCGCGCCGTGCCCCACCGGGCCGTTGCGCTGAAGGGCCGGCGTTGCGAGTGTGCTTGCTGCGCACCCGCGACCTCGCCCTGCCGCTCTTCCCCTCGAAACCGGGCACCCGATGCAAGAATCCGTAGGCTTCCCGATCGCCTTCATGGCCGGGGTCCTTTCCTTCCTGTCCCCCTGCGTCCTGCCGCTCGTGCCGAGCTACCTGTCGTTCGTGACGGGGATGTCGCTGGAGGACCTGCAGGAGGGCTTCGACCGGCGCCGGGTCCTCACCCACGCCGCGCTCTTCGTGACCGGCTTCACCCTGATCTTCGTGCTCCTCGGGGCCAGCGCGACTTTCGTGGGAGGCTTCCTGTTCCACAACAGCGATTGGATCGCGCGGATCGGCGGCGCCGTCATCATCGTCTTCGGGCTGCACCTGATGGGGGTCTTCCAGCTGCTCCCGCTGCTGAAGGAGAAGCGTGTCCACCTCGCCAACAAACCTGCCGGATACGCCGGCACCGTCGCCGTGGGGGTCGCCTTCGGCGCGGGGTGGACGCCGTGCATCGGTCCCGTGCTCGGCGCGATACTGGCGATGGCCGCCTCGCATGAGCAACTCGGAACCGGGATGCTCCTCCTCTTCGTCTACTCGATGGGGCTCGCGATCCCGTTTCTGCTCGCCGCCCTGGCGCTGGAGCGCTTCCTGCGCGCTTTCACGCGGGCGCGCCGCTACCTGCCGCTGATCCAGAAGGTGGCGGGACTGCTGCTGGTGCTTCTGGGCATCCTGCTGGTGACGGGATCGTTCGTGGTGCTGGCCGCGTGGCTCAACCGGTATACTCCGGAGTTCCTGCTGGAGCGGCTGTAATGGCACTGGTACCCTCGACGATGCTGGCGCTGGACACGCCCGCGCCCGATTTCTCGCTCCCCGAACCCGCGACCGGCGAGACGGTCTCGCTCTCCGACTTCGACGGCGCGGCGGCGCTGCTGGTCATCTTTCTCTCGAACCATTGTCCGTTCGTGAAGCACCTGGCGAACCACTTCGCGGGGGTCGCGGCCGAGTACCAGGGGCGCGGGGTGGCAGTCGTGGGGATCAACGCGAACGACATCACGACCCACCCCGATGACAGCCCGGCGAGAATGAAGGAGGAGGTCGCCCGGCGCGGCTACACCTTCCCGTACCTCTTCGATGAGACGCAGGAGGTTGCGAAGGCATACCGCGCCGCCTGCACGCCGGACTTCTTCCTCTTCGGCCCGGACGGCAGGCTCGCCTACCGGGGCCAGTACGACGCCAGCCGGCCCTCCCTGGGCGTGCCGGTGACCGGGGCGGACCTGAGGGCGGCGGTGGATGCCGTGCTGGCGGGGGAGGCGCCGTCGGCGGAGCAGATCCCCAGCGTGGGGTGCAACGTCAAGTGGAAGGCGGGCAACGAGCCGGAGTGGTTCGGGTAGGGGATTCGGCGGCGGTCGTGGCGGGCGCTATACTTGATTTGACGCCGGAAACTGGTCGGGCCTTGGCGTAAGGGCCTGAAGTCGTCTTGACCATCACGGATTGTCATCTTCACTTGTCAATGTGTAAGGTATACACGACAGTCTGAAGGTCGTTCAGGTTCTGAGGTACAGACATGAGAAGCTTCGCCCTGGTCGTCCTGCTGATGCTCGCCGCAACCGCCTCGACGACTGTCCAGGACCCACCCGAAGCCGGCCAGGACCCACTCCCAACCGTCTGCGAGGCCTGGGGTGCGTGGAGCTTCTTCGCCACGGCTCCGCCGGACACGGTCGCCGCATGTATCCGTGCGGGCGCGGACCCCCTCGCCCCCCTGGACGACACCGGGACGACTCCCCTGCACGCTGCGTCCCATCACTCCCCGTACCCCCAGGTCATTGCCGTTATCGTGGGGGCGGGTGCGGACGCGAACGCGACCGACAACGTCGGCGCCACGCCATTGCACCTGGCAGCGCGCTCGAATGCCCACCCGGGCATGATCATCGCGCTGGTAGAGGCGGGGGCCGAAGTGAACGCGCGTGACCTGCGCGACAACACGCCCCTGCACAGCGCCTGGCGTAACCCGCTGCCCGGAGCCTACCGGAACCGTGGCCTCAGAATCAACGTCGATGCGGTCGCGGAACTCAAGCGTCAAGGCGCTGATCCTCTGGCGCGCAACGTTCACGGCGAAGTCGCCGACCCGGCCAGCTGCGAGCACTGGGGTACGCCGGTCTTCGGACGGGCAGCGGACCTCGCGGCCTACGCTCTTTGCCTGGAACGAGGCGCTGATGCCGGTGCCGCGGACGACTACGGCAACACCGTCCTCCACCATGCCGCCGCCAATGCGGATCCCGCGGTCACCGCCCTGTTGCTTGCAGCCGGCGCTCCGGCCGGGGACCGCAATGACGTGGGCGAGACACCCCTCCACACGGCCGCGGGGCACGAGCATCCGGCGGTTGTGACGGTGCTTCTGGAGGCCGGGGCGGATGTGAACGCCGGGGATGACGAGGGGCGCACTCCCTTGCATGCGGCAGCGACGAATGAGTCCGCAGAGGTTGTGGCCACCCTGATCGAAGCGGGCGCGGATGTGAACGCCACTACCCCCACGGGTGAGACTCCACTGGGCGTGGCCGCCAAGGGTGCGAACACGACCGTGGCCGATGCCTTGTTGACCGCAGGCGCGCACGTCGACGTCTCCGATTCGGGGACCCGGACGCGGTTTGAGACCCCCCTGCTGGCCTCCCTGTGGGCGGGCCAATCCTACGCGGCCGGGGAACTCACTCTACGGTTCCTCGCCCTGGGCGCGAACCCCAACGTCGCCGGCGACCTGGGTTGGACCCCCCTTTATCTGGCGGCCTTCGAGCATGGCCCGGACATGATCCGGTCGCTGGTGGAAGCCGGCGCGGACCCCGGCCTGCTGACCGACGATGGCGAGTCCCCGCTTCATCCGGCGGCCGGTTACGCGGACCCCGAAACCATCGCCGCGCTGGTGGAAGCCGGCGCGGACCCCAACACGGCGAACGAAGAAGGCGTGACTCCCCTGCACAAGGCGGCGGACCGGGGCAAGGCCGACAACGTGTTCGCACTGCTGGAAGCGGGAGCTGACCTGAACGCGCGCACACTGGCGGGCGACACGCCCCTGCACCTGGCGGCGGCCCGGTCCGACACGACGATCGTGTCCGCCCTCGTACATGCGGGGGCGGAAGTGAACGACCGCAACAGCGAGGGCGAAACGCCCCTGCACCGGGCCTGGAAGCACGGCAATCCGCTGGTCGTCGACCGTCTCGTGGCGTTGGGTGCCGACGGGGAAGTGCGGGACAACCGGGGGAGGACCCCCGGCGCCAGCCCCGCTTGCGACTTGGCCGACTACCGGTTCTTCCGCGACGCCCCCCTTGACAGCATCAAGGGTTGCGTGGAGGCGGGGGCGGATGTGAATGGCCGGAACGAGTATGGCTGGACACCCCTCCACCATGCTGCCGACACGGATTCGGAGGTCATCGCGACGACCCTGCTGGACGCAGGCGCCGACGTGAACGCGCGCGACTCCTCGGGGAACGCACCCTTGCACACGGCGGCAGGTCGACGACTGGGTGATTCGCCCGCAATGATTGCGCTGCTGGCCGGGGCCGGGGCCGGGGTGAATGTCCGCAACGACCTGGGCGAAACACCGCTGCACCTGGCGTTGGCGTCCGGCAGTCCCGCTGCTGCCGCCCGGTTGCTGGAGTTGGGGGCGGACCCGGCCGCGCGATCCGATTCCGGCGGCATCGCCGATCCGGTCAGCTGCGAGAACTGGAATACCAAAGTGTTTTTCGCGATGGCGGACGCAGATGTCGTGGTCGGCTGTCTCGAAGCCGGGGCGAATGTCAACGCCCGGACGGAGGGATCCACCTCACCGTTTGTCAACGACCCCGGTTCCTCGCCTCTGCACCTGGCGGCCGAATGGAGCCGCGATTCCATGGTAGTCACCGTGCTGCTCCGCTCGGGGGCCGATGTTTTCGCGCGGGGTGCGAGCCACTACACGGCACTTCACCATGCGGCCCGGGGCGGCAGCCCGGCCACGGTTCGAGCCCTGCTGCAAGCCGGGATCCCGGTGGATTCGCGCGCCAGGGCGGTCGGGTATCATTTCAATTCGGATTGGACCCCGCTTCACCTGGCGGCGGCGTTCAATCCGGACCCGGAAGTCGCGGCGATCCTGTTGGCGGCAGGCGCGGACCCTCACGCCCGGGGAGATGCCGGCCAGACCCCGCTCCACCAGGCGGCGCTCAACCGAAATCCTTCGGTCGCGCAGCTCCTGCTGGATGCCGGCGCCGACGTACATGCCAGGCGATCCAGCGGCAGGACACCGCTGCACGAAGCGGCCAGAAGCAACGCGAACCCGGAAGTGATCAGGACGCTGCTGGACGCGGGCGCGGACCCCGAGTCGTCCTCCGGGGGCCTGCCGCCCCTGCACGAGGCGGCCCGGTCGAATACCAACCCGGCCATCGTCACCGCGCTGATCGAAGGCGGAGCGGACGCCAACCGTCCCGCGGGCCTTCCCGGCCACTCGACACTGCGGATTGCCGACCTGGGCATGGGGATTCTGGTCCCGGCCGGCTCGACGCCGCTGGACCTGGCGGTTTCGTCCAACCGGAATCCCGCCGTTGCCGATGCGCTGGTGCGCGCTGGTGCGGAGAGTGGAGTCGCACGGTCCGGACGGCGGGAGGGACGATGAGAAGGCCCGCCCTGCTCTCCCCCTGATCGCCGCCACTGCTCTTGCGGCCGCCTACTACAGCTCTGCGAGTGTACGGACTTTCATCGAATCCGGCACGCCGTGGACTTGCGGGCCGGGGTGGGCTGGAGCACGCCCCTGGACAGGACGATGTCCCTCTTATCCAGCTGGGGCGGTAAACGGAAGTTGTCAAGATGTAAGGTCGACTTTACACATGACTTTACACTTCGTTCAAGCCGCCCCCACCTCCTGCTCCAGCAGCTGCCTCCTCAGCAGCGTCGCATACGTCCCGCCCAGCGCGACCAGCTCGGCGTGCCGGCCGCGCTCCACGATCCGCCCCTCGTCGAGCACCAGGATCAGGTCGGCGTCCATCACGGCGGTGACCCGGTGGGAGATGATGAAGGCCATGCGGCCCTTCAGCTCCCGGCGCAGCCCCCTCAGGATGCTCGACTCGGTGGCCGTGTCGACCGCGCTGAGTACGTCGTCGAGCACAAGGACCGGGGGGTCGATCGCCAGCGCGCGCGCCAGGGTGGCCCGCTGCTTCTGCCCGCCCGAGAGGTTGATGCCGCGCTCGCCGAGGCGGGTCCGGTAGCCGTCGGGGAAGCCCAGGACGGTGTCGTGCAGGTGGGCGGCGATGGCGGCTTCGCGCACCCGTGCCTTGATGTCGTCGTAGGGCGCGGACGGCGGCAGCCCGAGCGCGATGTTGCGGCCGAGCCGCGCCGAGAAGAGGAAGCTGTCCTGGGGGGCGAAGCCGATGCGCGCACGGATGTCGGCGGGTCGTAGGCGGGGAGGGGGACGCCGCCGAGGAGCACCTCTCCCGCGGTGGGGTCGTAGACGCGGGCGATCAGCGAGACGAGGGTGCTCTTGCCGGAAGCCGTGGGGCCGACAATGGCGATGGTGCGCCCGGGCTCCGCCGTGAACGAGACGCCCTCCAGGACGAGCCGCTCGGTTCCCGGGTAGCGGAAGGAGACGTCCCGGAACTCGATGGCGGCTGCGCGCCCCGGTGGGCGATGGGGCGCAGGCGGCGCGGCGATCTCCGGCTCGATCGCGAAGATGCGGTTGAGGCGCGCCATCGAGGCCGCCCCGCGCTGGAAGAGGTTCACCACCCACCCGAGCGCGATCATCGGCCAGGCGAGGAGCGACAGGTAGAGCGAGAAGGCCACGAAGTCGCCCACCCCGATCCGCCCTGCCATGACCTGCCCGCCGCCGTACCACAGCACGACCACCATCCCCGCGCCCGTCAGCAGTCCCATGATGGGGTGGAAGGCGCCGGACGCGTACGCGAGGTGCATGTTTCGCTTCAGGTACCCCTGGTTCAGCGCCGCGAACTCGGCGGCCTGGGCATCCTCCTGGCCGTAGGCGCGTACGATCCGGACTCCGCTCAGGTTCTCCTGCACCATCGTAGACAGCGCCGCGAACTGCTCCTGGATCCGCTCGAAGCGCACGTGAATGACCTTGCCGAACCAGGCCACCACAGGCGGCAGAACCACCAGCGGCACCAGGGCGGCCAGAGTCAGCCACGGACTGATATGGATCATCACCGCCAGGCCGATCACGAAGCTGATGACGGTGTTGGCCGTGTACATCACCGCCGGCCCCGCCGCCTGCCGCACGGCGAGCGTGTCGTTCGTGGCCAGGCTCATCAGGTCGCCCGTCCGGTTGGCGGAGTAGAACCCGGCGCCGAGGCGGAGCAGGTGCCGCACGAAGTCGTTCCGCAGGTCCACCTCGATGCGGCGGCTCAGCCCGTTGAGGATCTCGCGCATCCAGTAGCGGGTCGCGCCCCCGGCGATCGCCGCGGCGACGATCAGGATCGCGTAGGTGACGACGATGCCGCGGATCGCGTCCGGATCCGAGCCGGCGGGGCCCGTCAGCGCATCGATCGGGAGCTTGATCAGGTAGGGCTGGACAAGGGTGAACGCGTTGGCGAGGACGACCAGGAACATTCCCAGGGCCATCGGGGCGCGGTAGGGCCTGAAGTAGGGCAGGACGGTCTTGAGTTCGCGCATGGGTGGCGTGTTTGGGGAGTGTCGTCAGGCGCCGGGAGTCGTCGCGGGCCCTGCGGTACCTATTATTAATGTGAAAGCTGCGCCGCGAGGGCCGGACAATCGCCGGAAGGTGGCAGGATGGAGACAGCGAAGACAAGGGATTGGCGATGGGGCCTGCTTCCGGCCTGGGTCGTGCTGGTGGCAGGATGCGGAGGCGAGGAAGGCGAGCCGGGCACCCCGGACGCCGATGCGGGCACGGACGGCCGGCCCCCTGCGGTGGCTCCGCCGACCACGGGACGAGACGATGCGGGCGCGGCGGACCCGATCCGTGACGGGGCCGGGAACCCGGCCGAGGGCGCGGAGGGGCTCGCGGGTGGTGACTTGACGGCCATCGACGGGGCGGCCCTGGACGCAGGCGGGGTGGTTGCGGGCGCTCCGGTGGAGGTTGTCCCCCGGCCAGTCCCGGCCGGCACCCGGTTCCGCGTGACGGTCGACCACGAGATCTCCACCGACCTGTACCGTCCCGGCGACGGGGTGGTGGCGACGGTCGTCGACGAAGTGGCGGACCCCTCGGGAGAGGTGCTGATTCCCCGCGGCGTCAAGCTGCTGGGCCGGGTCCTGACCTCGATGGGGTCTCCGGGGGTCGACGAGCCGCCGGTGCTGGAGATGGCCTTCGAGACGCTCTCGGCGCTGAACGCCGAATGGCCGGTGGAGGGGGCCGTGATCAACGTGCCGGTGGTCGTCGACTCCCGGGCGGATATCGCTCGCCGGTTCCAGCGCACCCGGTCGGGGGATCGCGAGGTGCCGGGCCGGATCCAGCAGGGAGCGGTCGTCGTGGTCGAGTTGAGGGCCGGCGTCCGCGTCGGTCCGATGGTGGGCCCGGAGGTGCTTCCGTGGGATTCGCTGCCCGGGTGGGACACGTTGCCGGGGTGGGACACGTTGCCGGGGGTGGATACTGTGCCGGGGATGGCAGCGTGGCCGAGTGATGGGTCGGCGGTCCGGGGTGCGTCGGGGCGGTCGGTGCGCGCGTCCTGAGCCTGACTCCTAACGCCCGATCGCCAACCCGCCCCGCCGGGGATCCGACCAGCCCTCGTAGGTGCCGTCGGGCATCACCATGATCAGCTGGACATCGCCGGACATGCCGCCGGCGAAGTAGGCGTCCGGGGGACCCGGGTCGCGTTGGCGCACGGCGTGGCCGAGCGTCTCCAGCGCCTGCACGGTCGTCGCCGGCAGGCCGCGGTATTCGAAGAAGACCAGGTCGGGCAGGTGCTGGTGATGGACGCGGGGCGCGTGCACCGCCTGGACCACGTTCATGCCGTGGTCGATCACGTTGAAGATGGACTGCAGCACCGTGGTGATGATGGTGGCGCCGCCCGGTGTGCCAGTGATGAGGAAGAGGTTGCCGTCCGGATCCTCCACGATCGTCGGGCTCATCGCCGAGAGCATGCGCTTCTCCGGCCCGACCGCGTTGCGCTCGCCCTGCACGAGGCCGAACTGGTTCGGGGTCCCGGGCTTGGCCGCGAAGTCGTCCATGGTGTTGTTCAGGAAGAACCCGGCGCCGTCGACCACCACCTTGCCGCCGTACCACGAGTTGACGCTGGTCGTGACCGCGACCGCGTTGCCCCCGGCGTCCACCACCGAGTAGTGCGTGGTGTGGCTCTCGTCGAGGAAGGCGTCGATCCCGGGCGCGACCTCGGCCGAGGGCGTGGCGCGCTCCAGCGAGATCGTAGCCGCGCGGCTGTCGGCGTAGTCGTCCGAGAGGAACTGCTCGACGGGGAGCTCGACGAAGTCGGGATCGGCGAGGTACTCGTTGCGGTCGGCGTAGGCGCGCCGGAAGGACTCGGCCATGACGTGGATCGTCCCGGGCGTGTTCCACCCCATCGCGCCGAGGTCCCACCGCTCCACGATGTTGGCGATCGCGGCCATGGTGAGGCCGCCCGACGACGGGGGCGGCATCGAGTGCACCGTGTAGCCGCGGTAGTCGAAGGACGCGGGTTCGCGCCACACCGAGGTGTAGCGGCCGAGGTCCTCCAGGGTGATGATGCCCCCGCCGCGCTCCATCTCCGCCGCGATGAGGGCGGCCGTCTCGCCGCGGTAGAAGTCGTCCGGGCCCTGGTCGCGCAGCCGGGTGAGGACGGCGGCGAGGTCGGGCTGGGAGAAGGTGTCGCCGACTGCGGGGACCGCGTCGCCGGGCAGGAAGACCGCGGCGCTCGCCGGGAAGCCGCGAATGCCGTTCTGCGCCGCCTCCAGGGTGGAGACGAGCCGGACCGTGACCTCGAAGCCCTCCGCCAGATCGATCGCGGGCTGCACCACCTCCGCCCACGGGAGGCTCCCGAAGCGCCGGTGCGCCTCCCACAGCCCGTGCACCGACCCCGGCACCCCCGCCGCGAGGTGCCCCACCACCGACCGGTCGGTGACGTTGCCGCCGGCGTCGAGGTACATGTCGCGGGTGGCCGCCAGCGGTGCCTTTTCCCGGTGGTCCTGCGCGTACACGGTGCCGTCGGCGAGCCGCACCATCATGAAGCCGCCCCCGCCCAGGTTCCCGGCCTCGGGGTTCACCACCGCGAGGGCCAGCCCCGTAGCGACCGCCGCGTCCACCGCGTTGCCGCCGGCGGCGAGGATGTCGATCCCGACCTGCGAGGCAAACGCGTCCGTGGTGGCCACCATGCCTTCGGTGGCCGTGACGGGGCGCGCATCGGCCGCGAACGTCCACTCCGCCGGGAAGGCGCCGCCCGCTTCCAGGAACGCGCTGTCGGCGGGGCCGCGCGAGGTGTCGGGCTGGCAGCCGCCGTGCAGGAGGACGGCGAGGGCGAGGATTGCGGCGACGCCACGCAAGCGGGCAGGGGGCCGGCCGCGGCGGGACGGCCGGAGCGAAGCCAGCGGACCGCGGCTGGCGACTCGGTCGCACAACACCATTTGTGTCTCCGGGGAAGGGAAGGCTGTCGGAAGGGCGGGGTAGCCACCGCTCGGTTGACCAGCAATAATACCCACCATGACCAACGCCACCCAAGTCCGCCGCCATTCCCCGGTCGGCCCGGCGGCGGAAGCACCCGATGTCAACTACCCGGGAGACGATCTCGACGCCATGGCGGCAGCCGACCGGTACAGCCGGGAGATCATCCGCGCCTTCGAGCCGTATCTGGGCGGGAAGGTGGTCGAGGTCGGCGCGGGAATCGGCAACATCTCCGTCACTCTCCTCAACCGGCGGCCCGAGCAACTCCACGTCATCGAACCGGACGCGCGCATGTTCGCCAGGCTCTCCGAGCGGCTCGGCAACCACGCCAACGCTGTCGCGCACCACGGATTCCTCAGCTCCATGGCCGGCGAGAAGATCAGGGACATGGACTCGGTCGTCTCGGTCAACGTGCTGGAGCATGTGGAGGACGACGCGAGTGAGCTGGCGCTGATGCACTCGGTCCTGCGTCCCGGTGGCCACCTTTGCCTGTGGGTGCCCGCGGTTCCCGTCCTCTACAGTCGCTTTGATCGTATTCTTGGACACTATCGTCGATATCGGCGCCTCGAACTCGCGAAGAAGCTGGCTGACGCCGGTTTCGAGATCGTGCTGCTTCACTATCGGGACCTGGTTGGCATGGTCGCCTGGTTCGTGTCGTGTCGAGTGCTCGGGCAGGAGTTGTCGAGGGGCAGGGTGCTTCTCTACGATCGACTGGTGATGCCCATCACCTCGGTCATCGGCCGTTGGATTCGTCCGCCCGTCGGCAAGAATCTCATAGCGGTTGCGCGAAAGCCGTGACACCGCTCCTCGCAATCCAGCCGCCGCCGGGCCAGGGTAGACAGCGCAGATGCTGGACGATCGGCTAACCGAGCAGCGAAATGCCCGCAGCGCCGACATCGATCGCCTGTCGGCGCTCGAGATCGTTCGAATCATCAACGAAGAGGACCGCACCATCGCCGACGCGGTGGCACGCGAGGCCGAACCGATCGCGGAAGCGGTAGAGCTGGCTGTTGCCGCATTCCGAAGCGGCGGGCGCCTGCTCTACGTCGGCGCCGGCACCTCGGGGCGCCTGGGCGTGCTTGACGCCGCCGAGATGCCCCCCACGTACGGCACGGATCCCGACATGGTGCAGGGAGTGATCGCCGGGGGATTCCATGCACTTGTGCGCTCACAGGAAGGGGCCGAGGACGATCCCCGGGATGGCGCGGCCGCCATGGACGAGAGAGGGGTCGGCAAGGCCGATTTCGTGATCGGGATCGCCACATCCGGGACGACGCCCTTCGTTCACGGCGCGCTGGCTCGCGCCAGACAGCTGGGGGCACGGACGGGGCTCCTCCTGTGCACGCCCCCCTCGGAGTCGATGCGGGCCGGGCACGATGTGGTGATCGCACCGCTCACCGGCCCGGAGGTGATCACCGGTTCGACCAGAATGAAGGCGGGAACCGCGACCAAGATGGTTCTGAACGCGATCACGACTTCGGCGATGGTGCGCAGCGGCAAGGTCTACGGCAACCTGATGGTCGACCTGCAGGCCAGTTGCAAAAAGCTCGAAGACCGCGGCGAGAGGATCCTGATGGAGATGTGTGGCATCGACCGCGCGGGAGCGCGTGACCTGTTGAGGCGTGCCGAAGGCCATGTCAAAACGGCGCTCGTGATGCATGCCAGGCAGATCGGAGCAGGGCAGGCGAGAGCGGCACTGGAAGGCGTCAACGGTCGAATTCGCGACTTGATTGTCGCGGCGGCGCCCGATGACTAGCAGGCCAGCCAGGTTCTCCTGGGATTCGCCCGCGGTCATGGCGGTCGTGGTAGTGTCCGTCCATGTGGTCCTGGGGTTCACGTCGGCGACTCCTGCGATTCACCCCGGGGGGGACAACGCCGCGTACGTCTCACTGGCGAATTCCCTGGCCGGCAATGCCGGCTATGCGGAGCCGTGGCATCCTGAAGAACCGCCCCACACCCAGTATCCCCCCCTGTATCCGGCCGCTCTGGCGGTGCTGATTCTGCTTGGCGCGAAGACGTGGGTCGCATTCAAGGCATTCTCGCTCGTCCTGACAGGAATGGCCACGGCATTCTGTTTCCTTTGGATCCAGAGAATCCACGGTCCGCGGATAGCGGCGTTGATAGCGCTCCTCTTCGGGCTGGCCCCGGGCGTGCTGATTTCGGCCCAGTGGATCCTCGCCGAACCGCTTTTCATGGCCCTAGTCTTCGCCTCGCTGTGGCTGCTCACCCCGGATTCCCCGCAACGGAGCCGACAGGATCGCGGCCCGGAATCCTCTCGGCGGTCGAGAGCAGAGTTGGGAGCCGGCCTCGTCCTGGCCATCGCCGCATACTTCACGCGATCAGCGGGTCTGCCCCTGGTGGTTGCCGTGGCGATCGGGCTGGTCGCCGCCAGGCGATGGGCGGCGCTGGGAGTGTTCGGGGGGCTGTTCGGGATCACTGCCGTCCCGTGGCACCTGCGGGCCGGCGACGAGTACGTGTCTGCGTTCTGGATGGTCAACCCGTATGCCCCGGACCTTGGCAGGGCGGGTGTGGGGGATCTGGTACAGCGGGTAGCGGACAACCTGTGGCAGTACACCGGTGAAATCCTGCCGACCACCATGGCCGGCGTCGGGGGTGCGCCAGGGCTGACGCTGGGCCTGGTGATCGTGGGGCTCGCCGCCTGGGGATGGTTCGTGCGGGCCCGCGGGCAGGCAGGCATTCCGGAGTTCTTCTTCCTGCTCTACACGGGCATGATAGTGCTGTGGCCGAGCGTGTGGTCAGGTGATCGTTTCCTGCTGCCGATCGTCCCTCTGTTTCTGCTCTATGCCGGCGAGGGTTTGGCCAGGTTGACCGCCGGACATCCAAAATGGCGACCGAGGGTATTCGCCCTGATTGTCGGGGTGGCCTTCCTCCTGCCAGCGGGATCGTCCTGGCTCGATCGTTCCGGTCAAGCAACACAGTGCCGGCTTCAGGTCAGGACATCCGGTCCGTTCGGATGTTACTCGGCGAATGTGCGGGAACTGCAGGCCATGGCCATCTGGACTGGCGACCGACTGCCGCAGGGGTCGGTGGTGTTTACACGCAAGCCAAGGATCTTTCATGCGTTCAGCGGACACGCCGCCGCGGTGTATCCGTTCACCACGGATGAAGGCACCCTGCTGATGCAGGCCGATTCACTCGGCGTCGATCATGTGGTGCTGGGCAACTGGGACGGGTCCGGAGCGATGTACGTCCAACCCGCGATACGGAACGATCCCGGCCGCTTCTGTCTGGTCGCCCAGCTACAAGTCGGATCGGGGCCGCCCGTATTGTTACTGGCGATAAGGGATCGCTCCACCGATGATCCCCCGGTACCCGTAGATGCAGCGGACCGCTTGGCGCTGTGCCTTCACGAAGACTGGGAAACGCCTCCATCTTCCGGAGCGATGGGATCGATGACCGTTCCAATCCTCAGGCAGGAGTAGAGAAGCCAGACATGAGACCCGGATCGTCTTCACCGCCTGGTCGCGTGGCGATTGCCGGGCACCTCATCTTGCTGTGCTCGTTGCTGTTTCCCCGCCCCGCCGCCCCCCAGCAGCCCCCCCCCGACGCGGCCTGGCGCCAGTTCGACACGGAGCACTTCACCGTCACCTACCCGGAGCGCATGGCCTCCCTCGCGCGCACGCGGGCGCCGCCGCCGAACGCGCCTTCGGCCTCCTCGAGGAGCGCTTCGTCGACGCCCCCCGCGGCCGCGTCCAGCTCCTGCTGACCGACCACGCCGACATCTCCAACGGCTACGCCACCCCGCGCCCCTACAACCAGATCACCGTCTTCGCCCGGCCCCCGATGGACGGCGGCAGCATCTCGTACTACGACGACTGGCTGGAGCTGGTGATCACCCACGAACTCGTCCACACCTTCCACCTGGACATGACCGGCACGATCGGGAAGGTGATCCGGGGCCTGTTCGGGCGCCCCCCCGCGCTCTGGCCCGTCTTCCCGTCGGCCGCCGCGCCCACCTGGATGCTGGAAGGGCTCGCCACCTACTACGAGTCGGAGCTGACCGGCGCGGGCCGCGTCAAGGGCACCTGGCAGGAGATGGTGATGCGCGCGGCCGCGCTGGAGGGTTCGCAGAGCGGGCTGGGGCAGGTGACGGGCGACTCGCCGGTGTGGCCCGCGGGGAACCGGCCGTACGTGTATGGGGCGCGCTATCTGGAGCACATGGCGGAGGAGCACGGCGAGGAATCGCTGGCGGAGTTCGCGCGTTCGGTCGCGGGACTGTGGGTGCCGTACCGGATGGACGCCGCCGCGAAGGGCGCGTTCGGGGAAAGCGTGGAGGCGAGCTGGCGGGCGTGGGCTGAAGAGACCGCCGAGCGCTACCGCATCCTGGCCGAAGGCCTGGCCGAAGCCGTCCCCTTGACCGAGGGCGAGACGGTCGACGGATCGGGCCGCCGGGCCGCCCAGCCCGTCGTGTCGCCGGATGGGGGGACGCTGGCGTTCCTGCGCTCCGACGGGGTGAGCCAGCCCCAGATCCGGGTGGTGGAGCTCGATGGCGGCCGGGAGCGCAGGCTGGCCCGCGTGAACGGGGTGGAGGGATCGCTCTCCTGGGGGCCGGACGGCGGACTCTTCTTCACGCAGCTCGAGTTCTCCGACCGCTACCGGCTGACGAGCGACCTGTACCGGGCGGGCCGGGACGGATCGGTGGAGAGGGTGACGCGCGGCCAGCGGATCAGCTACGCGGACATCGCCCCGGACGGGAGCCGCGCGGTGGTGGTGCGGGAGGGGGGCGGGAGCAACGCGCTGGCGATGCTGGCGCTGCCATCGGGCGAGGTCACCCCGCTCCTGGATGCCGAGCCGGGCCGTCACTGGGCCTTCCCGCGCTGGTCGCCCGACGGGACCCGGATCGCGGTGGTGCGTTGGGTGCGCCCGGCGATGATGGACATCGTGATCCTGAACGCCGCCGGCGACATCGTCACCGAGGTCACCCGCGACCGCGCGGTCGACACCGCCCCCTTCTGGACGCCCGACGGGACCACCATCCTCTGGTCTTCCGACCGCACGGGGATCCCCAACCTCTACGCGGCCACGCCCGGTGGCGGCGCCGGCCCCGAAATCCGCCAGGTCACCAACCTCCTCGGGGGCGCGTCCCACCCCTCCGCCGACCCGCAGAGCCGCTGGATCCACTACGCCTCCTACCACGCCGACGGCTGGCACATCGAACGGATCCCCTTCTCGCCCGCCGACTGGTTCGACCCCCAGCCGATGAACCCCCGGTTCGCGTCCGGGGCCGCGGCAGCACCGCCGCCGGCCACGACCGCGGATACCGCCGGCTTCACCCCCCGCCGCTACCTCCCCCTCTCCACGCTCCGCCCCTACTACTGGTCACCCCTCTACCAGAGCGCGGAGAAGGGGACCGACATGGCGGGGCGCACGCGCACGGTCTTCCGGCCGTTCGTCGGCATCCTGACCGGGGGGAGCGACCTGGTGGGCCGGCACTCCTACGCCCTCGCCACGCGTTGGACCATCGACGCCAGCCGCTTCGCCGGGAGCTTCACCTACAACTACGCCGGGCTCGGCGACCCGGTGCTGGGGGTGTCCGCGGCCCAGAGCTACGACAACACCTCCCGCACGATCGGGGTGCCCGACCAGAGGGGAGACCGCCACGAGTTCTTCCTCGTGGAGCAGGAGCGCAGCCTGTCGCTCTCGTCCAGCTTCGTGCGGCTGCGCTACCGCCACACCACGGCGCTGACGCTCAGCGCGGGCCTCGTCGCCGAACACCTGTCCGTGCAGCGCCCCGACGGCAGGGACGGGCCGCCGCTGGTCAACCCCCGCACGAACTTCACCGACCTGCGCGCGACGCTGTCGTTCTCGAACACCCAGCGGCGGGCGCTGTCGTTCTCCCGGGAGGAAGGGGTGCGCGGCTACGTCAGCGGGCGCCTGCGCCTGGAGCAGGGCCTGGCCTCCGACGCACGGGGCGCCGTCGGCGAGGACCGGGGGTACAGCGAATACACAGGCGAGCTGTCCGCGTTCAAGGCGCTCGGCCGCTACGGATTCGCCAACCACGTGCTGGCCACCCGGCTGGCGGCGGGAGCGGCTTCGGGTCCGGGGGCGGACCAGTTCCACTTCGATGTGGGCGACGCCGAGGGACAGCCGGAGCCGTTCACGGGATTCGGGCTCTTCGGGGGCTCGCGCCGGCTCTTCCCCGTCCGGGGCTACCCGTCGGGATACCGGTCGGGCAAGTTCGCCTGGAGCTGGAGCGCCGAGTACCGCTTCCCCATCGCCATCCTGGACCGCGGCTTCGGCGCGTGGCCCCTCTTCCTGGACCGCCTCCACGGATCGGTCTTCTTCGACGGCGGCAACGCGTGGGGCCCCACGCTGGGCGAGCCCCGCTACGACAACCCCCAGCAGCCGGCGCTCTGGAGCACGGGCGCGGAGGCGTCGATGATCGTGGCCCCGCTCTATCTGCGCGGGACCAGCCTCCGTGTCGGCGCGGGGTTCCCGCTGGTGGAGAGGAATGGCCCGGTCTTCTACCTGAGGATCGGCAACGCGTTCTAGCCTGCCCCTTGACCACAAGCTGTAGGGTGTGTACCTTCATGGTCCCACTATATCTCGTGGGCAGCGAGAGGAAATCCACACTTCCAGGCCCTTGAAAGACATGGACTTCAGACATCTTTCAACACCGCGAACAGCGCTTCGGGCCACTTTTTCCACGGTTTCCACAGTCCTCTTCATTCTCTAGACACGGGACTCGCGTGCCATGACCTCACAATCCAATGCCACAGGTGTCTTCACGGACCAGCCTCCGGCCGATCTGCCCCCCGCCCAGCTGTCGGAGAACGCGCGCATCGTGCTTGCGCGCCGGTACCTCAAGAAGAACGAGGACGGGGAGCCGACCGAGGACCCGGAGACGATGTTCTGGCGGGTCGCCCGGGTGATCGCGGAGGAGGACCGCAAGTACGGGGTCTCGGGCGCGGCCGTCGAGGAGGTGGCGCGCAGCTTCTACGACCTGATGACCACCGGCCGCTTCGAGCCGAACTCCCCGACGCTCATGAACGCGGGGCGTCCGCTCGGGCAGCTGTCGGCCTGCTTCGTGCTCCCCGTCGAGGACGCGCTCTCCAACGGGAAGAGCGGCATCTACGACACGCTGCGCTCGATGGCGCTGGTGCACCAGTCGGGCGGGGGCACCGGGTTCTCCTTCTCGCAGCTCCGGCCCGAGGGCGACACCGTCCGCTCCACGATGGGGGTGGCGTCGGGCCCCGTGTCCTTCATGCGCCTCTACGATGCGTCGACCGAGGTGGTGAAGCAGGGCGGCACGCGGCGCGGCGCCAACATGGGGATCCTGCGCGTGGACCACCCCGACATCCGCGCCTTCATCCGCTGCAAGAACGACACGTCGCAGATCACGAACTTCAACATCTCGGTCGCGATCACCGACGCCTTCATGGAGGCGGTGGCGAACGACGAGGAGTACGACCTGGTCACGCCCCGCAGCGGCGAGGTGGCCGGCCGCGAGAACGCCCGCGAGATCTTCGACATGATCGTGCAGGGGGCCTGGAAGACCGGCGAGCCGGGCGTCTTCTTCATCGACCGCGCCAACGAGTACAACCCGGTGCCGGCGCTGGGCGGCTACGAGGCCACGAACCCCTGCGGGGAGCAGCCGCTGCTGCCCTACGACGTCTGCAACCTGGGCAGCATCAACGTGGGCGTCTACGCGAAGTCGGGGCACACCGGCACGCCGGAGCAGGGGATCGACTGGGACGGGCTCAGGCGGGTCGTGCACCTCTCCATCCACTTCCTCGACAACGTCATCGACGCCAACCGCTATCCGCTGCCCGAGATCCACGACCTGGCCCAGGAGATCCGCCGGGTGGGCCTCGGGATCATGGGGTGGGCGGACCTGCTGGTACGCCTCGGCGTGCGCTACGACTCCGACGAGGGCGTGGCGCTCGCGCGCACCGTGATGGGGTTCATCGAGGAGGAGACGAGGATCGCGTCGGAGCGGCTCGCGGAGCTGCGCGGCGTCTTCCCGGCGTGGGAGAAGTCGATCTGGGGGCCGGACAAGGAATGCGCGCGGGGTGCGGGCGGGGAGCGCGTCCGCCCGGAGCGCCGGCTGCGCAACTGCAACCTGACCACGGTCGCGCCGACGGGCACGATTTCGATCATCGCGGGGTGCAGCGGCGGGATCGAGCCGCTCTTCGCGGTCGCCTTCATGCGCAACCAGGCCGGCGTGATGATGCCCGACGTGAATCCCGACTTCGTCGAGCGGGCGAAGCGCGAGGGGTGGCACAGCGACGAACTCATGGAGAAGATCGCCGAGGAGGGCCACATCCACTTTGACGAGGTGCCGGCCGAGGTCCAGGACACCTTCCGCACCTCCCACGACATCTCGCCGGATTGGCACGTGCGCATGCAGGCGGCGTTCCAGGAGCACGTGGACTCGGCCATCTCCAAGACGACCAACTTCGCCCATGAGGCCACCCGCACCGACGTGCGCAAGATCTACGAGCTCGCCTTCGAGACGCAGTGCAAGGGCGTGACGGTGTACCGCGACGGCTCGCGCCCCATGCAGGTGCTATCGACGGGGAAGACGGGGCAGGGGGAAGAGAAGGGGACGGAGGGCGCGGACGGGTCGGACGAGTCGGCCCGGTCCGGCGAAGCGGGGGTGGCGGCCCGGCCGGCCGAGCTCGAGGGCCTGGCCCAGCAGCTCGCCGACGCCCGCGAGCGAGCCCACACCCTGGAAGGCGCGGTCGAGGAGCTGAAGAGCCAGCTCGAGGAGCACGACAGGGAGGCCGCGGCGTCGCGTCACAAGCGCCAGCGCCCGTCGATCCTCAGGGGGCACACGATCAAGATGGACTGTCCGCTCGGCGACCTCTACGTCACGGTCAACGAGGACGAAAACGGCCGCCCCTTCGAGGTCTTCTGCACCGTCGGCAAGGCGGGGGGCGCCGCCATGGCCGACTCGGAGGCGATCGGGCGGCTGATCTCGCTGGCGCTCAGGTCCGGCATCCCGGTCACGGCCATCAAGGGCCAGCTGCGGGGCATCTCCTGCGACCGGGCCGTCGGCGTGGGCCCGCAGAAGGTGCTGTCCGCCCCGGACGCGATCGCGCAGGCGCTGGAGCACTACCTCGCCGAGAAGGAGGGGGTGCAGGAGGAGATGCTGCTTCCGGTGTCGAGTGGCGGTGGGGGGGGGACGGGCGGCAGCGGTGAGGGCGGTGGTGGGGGTGGGGCCGGCGGGACGGCGGGGGCTCCCATGCACGGGGGCCAGACCCAATACGTCGACCAGTCCGACGCCGCGCTCGGGGCGTGCCCTTCCTGCGGCTCCAGCCACCTGGCCTTCGAAGAGGGGTGCAAGAAGTGCTACGTGTGCGGGTTCTCGGAGTGCGGGTAGCGGGGTCGGCGGCCTACCGCCCCGGATTCCTCCGGTAGTCCAGCGGCGGATCGCGGTCGCCCACCAGCGCGACGTACTCGAAGCCGGGGCCCACGCGCTCCAGGTACTCCGCCCTGGCGGCCGCCAGCAGCGCGGGGTCGGTGAAGAGGTCGACCGCGGTCATGGCCAGCGTCTTGGCCGCGACGATCATCCCCTTGTTGCCGATGGAGGTTCCGCCCGCGGCGATCGCCTGCCAGGAGTGGGCGGGCGTACCGGGCACCCAGGTCGCGGTGCCGATCCCCACGGTGGGCACCACCCAGCTCACGTCGGCCACGTCGGTCGATCCGCCGCCCTGGCGGGGCGCGTACGGCTGCACCGCGGCGGCGCTCTCGATGGGCGGCCGGTTGTTCAGCGTCGTCTGAATCCGCTCCGCGAACGCGCGCTCTTCCTCGTCGTACACCACGCCGCCCACCCGCTCCAGGTTGGCCTGGGCGCGACGCTGCAGCGCTTCGTTGGCCAGCATCGCGTACAGCCCGTGGATCACCTCGTACTCCATGCTCGTCTCCGTCCCCAGGGCCGCCCCCTCCGCCGCCAGCACGACCCGCTCGAAGATCGCCCGCGCAACCTCCACGTCCGGGTTGCGCACGTAGTAGTACACCTCCGCGAAGTCGGGGACGACGTTGGGCGCGGATCCGCCCGCGGTGATCACGTAGTGGATGCGCGTCTCCTGCGGCACGTGCTCGCGCATCAGGTTGACCATGTGGTTCATCGCCTCCACCCCGTCCAGCGCGCTGCGGCCCTGTTCGGGCGCGCCCGCCGCATGAGCCGAGACCCCGCGGAAGCGGAACTTGGCGGATTTGTTGGCCAGCGACGTGGAGGGACTGGCGTCGTTGGCGCTGCTCGGGTGCCAGTGAAGGACGGCGTCGACATCGCCGAAGAGGCCGCCCCGCACCATGTAGACCTTCCCCGCGCCGCCCTCCTCCGCCGGCGTGCCGTAGAGGCGGATCGTGCCCGGCGTCCCGGACGAGGCCAGCCAGTCCTTGACGGCCAGCGCCGCGGCAACGGATCCCGCGCCGAAGAGATGGTGCCCGCACGCGTGCCCGGCGGCCATCGAGAAGACGGGATCCGGGTAGGGGCTGCGCGACTGCGTGATCCCGGGCAGGGCGTCGAACTCGGCCAGCACCCCGATCACGGGCGACCCCTCCCCCCACGAGGCCACGAACGCGGTGGGCATCCCCGCCACGCCGGCCTCGATCTCGAATCCGGCGCGCGCCAGCTGCTCCTGGAGCAGCGCCGAGCTCTCGGTCTCCTGGTAGCCGACCTCGGCGAAGTCCCAGATCTGCTGGGCGACAGAGGCGTAGTCGGCCGCGTTGGCATCGACGTGGGCGAGGACGGCGTCGTGGCCGGATTGGGCGGCGGCGGGGGCGGGCAACGCCAGGGTCGCGAGGGCGGGCAGGGCGAGGGCGGCCGGCGCAACCAGCGCCCGGACGGCCCACGGAAACGCAGACAGCGCCGCACGGGGCTCGGTGGTGGACTGTATGGGACGGGTGGGATGGGTCGTCATCTGCTCGGGTCTCCGGTGGGTGCAGTCTCCAGGTGGTGCGAATGAACGCGTATGGACAGATTGTTTGCCCGTTCACCCCTCGCGCAACCACGAGCACCAAAATGCCAGACAGAGACAGCGAACACGTCCGCGTCGCCGCCGTCCAGCCGCGCGGCTTCCCCTTCGACTCCGCCTCGGCGGTCTCCGAGCTATGCGCGACCACTGCGGCCGCCGCGGAAGCCGGAGCCGGACTGGTCGTCTTCCCCGAAGCCTTCGTCGGCGGTTACCCTTGGGGACTCGCCTTCGGCACCGCGGTCGGTGGACGCAAGCCGGCGGGGCGGCGCACCTTCGGCCGCTACCATGACGCCGCGATCCGCGTTCCCGGCCCCGAGACCGAGCGGATGGGACGCGCGGCCGCCGAAGCGGGCGTCTACCTCGCGGTGGGCGTCATCGAGAAGGGCGCCGCCCATTCGCCCGGCACGCTCTTCTGCACTTTGCTCTACTTCGCCCCAGACGGCACCCTGGCGGGACTGCACCGCAAGCTGAAGCCCACCGCCGCCGAGCGGCTCATCTGGGGGGAAGGGGACGGAAGCACGCTGCCCGTTCTGGACACGCCCTTCGGACGGGTCGGCGGGCTGATCTGCTGGGAGAACTACATGCCGCTCGCCCGCATGGCGATGTACGGCAAGGGCGTCGAGATCTACCTCGCGCCGACCGCGGATTCGCGCGACCGCTGGCAGGCCACGCTCCGCCACATCGCGCTGGAGGGCCGCTGCTTCGTGATCGGCTGCAACCAGTTCGTCACCAAGGAGCACTATCCGGCCGACATCGAGATCCTCGGCGAGTTCGCGGACTGGCCGGATGTGCTCTGCCCCGGCGGCACCTCGATCTACAACCCCCTCGGCGAGCCGCTGGCCGGTCCGCTCCTCGCCGAGGCCGGGATCCTCTACGCCGACCTGGACCTGGGCGACGTGGCGCGCGGCAAGTTCGACTTCGATGTCGTGGGGCACTACGCGCGGCCCGATGTCTTCGAGTTCCGGGTGAACGAGGAGCCGATGGGGGCGGTGAGGCGGTAAGGTGGCGGGCGACGGGGCGCTTCCGCATCACGGTGACGGCTGATCGCAGGTCAACTGGCACCGCATCGATATACAATATTATATCACTGATATACAATACTATAAATCAGGGACACAGATTTATAGAATAGTATATGGATGGATGAAGGTCGAGAGGGGAAACGCGCGTTCACGCGGCTGCTTGCAGGGCACGTCCCTGATCGGATCCCTCGATCGCTGCGCCGGCGCTGGCGTGCCCGGTCGGTCGCGTGGCGGCCCCGACTGCCCTTGATGATTGCCCGCGCACCCGCGAGAATCCCTTCCCACACTGTTCTCACTCCCCCGGAATCCCCGGCTCTGCGGACCCATCCGGGCGAATCGAATCACCAGAAGGAATCCACCACGATGACCACCACCATGACCGCGCCCCCGCCTTCCGTCACCCAGCGGTTCCTCGACGAGGCGGAGCGCTATTCCGCCCACAACTACCACCCGCTGCCCGTCGTCCTGGACCGGGGCGAGGGTGTGTGGGTCTGGGACGTGGAGGGCAACCGGTACCTCGACATGCTGGCCTCCTATTCCGCGGTGAATCAGGGGCACCGGCACCCGGAGATCATCGCCACGGCGCGCGAGCAGATGGACCGGCTGACGCTGACCTCGCGCGCGTTCCACAACGACCAGATGGGGCCCTTCCTGCGCGAGCTCTGCGAGGCCTCCGGGTTCGACGCCGCTCTGCCGATGAACACCGGCGCCGAGGCGGTCGAGACCGCGATCAAGATGGTGCGCAAGTGGGGCTACGAGGTGCGCGGGGTGCCGGACGGCCAGGCCGAGATCATCGTCTGCGAGGACAACTTCCACGGCCGCACGACGACGATCGTGGGCTTCTCATCCGAGGACCAGTACCGCGCGGGCTTCGGCCCCTTCACGCCCGGCTTCCGCCTCATCCCCTACGGCGACATCGACGCGCTGAGGGCCGCGATCGGGCCCAACACGGCCGGCTTCCTGGTCGAGCCCATCCAGGGCGAGGCGGGGGTGATCGTGCCGCCGGACGGGTACATGAGGGACGCGGCGGCGATCTGCCGCGAGAACGGCGTGGCGCTGGTCGCCGACGAGATCCAGACGGGGCTGGGCCGCACCGGCCGGTTCATGTGCTGCGACTGGGAGGACGTGCGGCCCGACATCCTGATCGTCGGCAAGGCGCTCGGCGGCGGGGTCTACCCGGTGTCGGCCGCGATCGCGGACTCGGAGTTCATGGACGTCTTCCGTCCGGGCGACCACGGCTCCACCTTCGGCGGCAACCCGCTGGGCGCGGCGGTGGGCAGGGCGTCGCTGCGCGTGATCATCGAGGAGGACCTGCCCAGGCGCTCCGACGAGCTGGGGAGCTGGTTCATGGACCGCCTGCGCGCGATTCCGTCGCCGCACGTGGAGGAGGTGCGGGGCAGGGGGCTCATGATCGGCGTGGTGATCCGGGAGTCCTCGGGGACCGCGAGGCCGTTCTGCGAGGCGCTCAAGACGCGCGGGATCCTCGCCAAGGAGACGCACCACCAGGTCGTGCGTTTCGCGCCGCCGCTGACGGTGACGCGCGCGGAGCTGGAGGACGCGCTCGTGGAGATCGAGGCCGTATTGAGGTAGGGGTCAGCCCCCCGGCGGCCGTATCGTCCCCTGCTTCGAGGTGTCGATCTCCGCGGCCTCCCCCTCGCCGAAGAGCACGGCCTTCACCTGCCCGTAGAGGAATTCCTTCGACTCCGGCTTGCGCGGGTCGAGGCCGAAATGGTTGATGAGCAGCGTCTGGTGCTGAAGCCAGTCGCGCCAGCAGCTTGCACAGATCTCGCGCCGGATGCGCTCGCCCAGCTCGGAACGGAAGGGCGGCCGTGAAAGCTCCGGGGCGGGCTCTTCCGGGCATCTCCGGCAGTTGATCTGTGCCACAGGGATCCTCGTGATTGCCGGGTTGCCGGACTTGCGCGGCGGGCCGGTGCTTCACCGCGACGCTGGAAGCCCAAGATAACACGGGGACCCCCCCGGGAGCGTGGCCACGGGCCTTCCGGGCCGCCACCCCCACTTTGGGGAGCGCCGCCCTCGGATGTAGATTAAGGCCCGCGGTATACGACAGCGCAGGAGAATGGGAGGAAAGCGATGGCTACGTCGCACACGCCCAACACAGACCGTTCAGCCGACGGAGAGGGTCCGCTGCTCTCCGGGGAACAGCTGAAGCATCTGGAGCGCAGGCTCCTGCAGGAGCGCAAGAAGGCCCTGCGCGGCCTGGGGGTCTTCAACGAGGCCGCAAGGTTGGACCGCTCCTCGAATGATTCGGACCTCGCCGCCTATACGGATCACATGGCCGACCAGGGCACGGAGGCCATGGAGAGGGAGAAGGCCGCCCTCTTCGCCACCAAGGAGGGACGGTATCTGTACCGGCTCGAGGAGGCGCTGAGGCGGCTCTACCGGGATCCCGACAACTTCGGCCGCTGCCACGCGACGGGGAAGGCGATTGCCTTCGAGCGGCTGGACGCGCTCCCGCACGCCCGCTACTGCATCGAATACAAGCGCGAACTGGAGGCCCGGGGGGGCTGACGGACGCCTCCCGGCAGCCTGGCGTACGACGCCGCGGGCGCCCCCCCGCCACGGGTCAATTCGGACCGGCGGACCGGCTCTTCCTTCGCTTCCACAGCGCCCCCAGCAGCTCCCCGCCCATCACCTCCACCTGCCACCGCCGCACCTCCGCCACCGCCTCCAGTTCGGCGCGGTCCCCCGGCATCGCGGCGACCACCCCGCGCAGAACGTGGTTCGCCATCACGCGGCCCCGGTCCAGGCCCAGCCGCCCCGCCACCCCGTTGCGCGCCTCCTTCACGCGCTCGAAGGCGGCCTCCTCCTCCGGGTCCGGCCTCGTCCCGCGCGCCGCGGGGCGCGGGTACGGCAGCAGCTCGCGCGCCGGCAGCGCGTCGACGCGCGCGAAGCTCTTCAGCAGCGCGCGGCCTTCCTGGTGAGCCAGCCGCGACGGGAACCCCTGCACGGCTGCCAGCGCCGCCACCGACGGCGGACGCTCCCGCGCGGCGGCGAGCAGCGCGGCGTTGGACGCCACCCGGAAGGGTGCCCGGTCCCGCCTCCGCGCGATTCCGTCCCGCCACGCGATCGCCTCTCGCAGCAGGGTCACGGACCGGTCGTCCAGCCGGCGCGCAGCCTTGAAACGGGTCACCGGATCGGGCTCGTCCTCATCGCTCCCCATTTCGAGCGCGCCGGCCAGAAGCCGGCCGTACTCCTCCTCGGCCCAGCCCAGCCGTCCGGCTTCCTTCAGCCGCCCCTTCAGGATCTCGGCCAGCCGGTGCAGATGGCGGGTGTCGTTGGCGGCGTACTCGATCATGTCGCCGGAAAGTGGCCGCGCCGCCCAGTCCGCCCGCTGGTACTTCTTCGAAACCCGGATCCCGAGGTGGCGCTCGAGAAGCGCCTGCAGGCCCAGGGCGGGCTCCCCCAGAAGGCTGGCCGCCACCTGGGTGTCGATGACCGCCCCGATGCGGATCCCCAGGTCCCGGTGCAGGAGCCGGAGGTCGTAGTCGGCCCCGTGCATGATGGTCGTGCGCCCGGGGTCCTCGAGGAAGGGCTTGAGGTGCGGGGCCAGGTCGAAGGCCAGGGGATCGAGCACGAAGGTCTGCCCGGCGGCCGAGAGCTGAACCAGGCAGAGGCGGTCCGAATAGCGGTGGTACCCTGCCGCCTCGCAATCCACCGCGATGCTCTGCGCACCGGCCAGGGCGCGCTCCACGGCCACGGCCTGACGCGCCGCCGCCACATGAACCGTCGTCCGGCTCACGTTGCGGCCCGGACCGCCGGTGAGGGGCAAATGATGGGGTCCATGAATACGTTTCGCTTCCGTGACGCGGATGTCGCGGCACCGTAGCCGTTCGTGCAGTAGCTTTGCTGATGCGCGGGCCTGCGAGTCCCGCCGGCCTCAACACCTACAAAGGAACCTGAACCCTCCGATGATCAGAACGAAGGTCGTCGCCACCATCGGGCCGGCCAGCGCCAAGCCGGATGTGATGCTCGAGCTCGTGCGCGCGGGCATCGACATCGCCCGTATCAATATGTCCCATGGGGATCACAGGTTCCATGAGCGCAGCATCAGGCTGGTGCGCGAGGCGGCGGCGGAGGCCGGGCGGCCCGTCGCGGTTCTCATCGATCTGCAGGGTCCCAAGATCCGGATCGGCGACCTCCCCGAGCCCGTCCTGCTGCGCGACGGCGCCGCGGTGACCATTGCGCCGGAGGGGCTGCACCAGCCCGGAGAGCTGCCCACCACCTACGTTCCGCTGGCGCGGGAGGTGTCCCCCGGCACGCACATCCTCCTCGACGACGGGCTGCTCGAGCTGGTTTGCCTGCAAACGCAGGGGGGACGGGCCCGTTTCGAGGTCCTTCGCGGCGGGGTGCTCGGGTCCAGGAAGGGGATCAACCTGCCCGGCGTCGACCTCAACACGCCGGCGGTGACCGACAAGGACCGCCGCGATCTCGAGTTCGCGTACTCGATGGAGGCCGAGTACGTGGGGCTGTCCTTCGTGCAGAAGGTGCGGGACGTGCGCGTGCTGAGGGCCCACATGAAGGACCGGGCGTGGCTCGTGGCCAAGATCGAGCGGGCGCGCGCGGTGGAGGAGCTCGACGGGATCCTGGAGTACAGCGACGCGGTGATGGTCGCGCGCGGCGACCTGGGGGTCGAGCTGCCCTTCGCCCAGGTTCCGCTGGTGCAGAAGCAGATCATCCAGGCGGCCAACGGGTACGGCTGTCCGGTGATCACCGCGACGCAGATGCTCGAATCGATGACCTCGTATCCGGGGCCGACCCGGGCCGAGACCTCCGACGTCGCCAACGCGATCCTCGACGGGACGGACGCGGTCATGCTCTCGGGCGAGACCGCGGTGGGGAAGTTCCCGGCGCGGACGGTGGAGGTGATGGTGCGGATCGCCGCCGAGATCGAGGGGAGCGGCGTGCTCGCGGAGGGACCGCACTACCTGTCGCAGATGGGGCCGGTGCAGCGGCGGGGCGCCTCGCTGCGCGAACACGCGGTCGCGGCGTCGTCGGTCCGCTCGGCGCGCGACCTCGATTCCCCGGCGATCATCGTGATTACCCGCAGCGGCTTTTCGGCCAAGCTGGTGGCGTCCTACCGGCCCGTCACCCCCATCTTCTCGGTCTGCACGGAGGCCAGGGTGCACCGGCAGCTCGGCGGCGTGTGGGGTGTGCGGCCAGTGCTGGCCGACCACGGGGAGATTACGTACGAGAACCTCACCGAACTGGGGAAGCAGGTGGTTCTGGAGTCGGGAGGGGGCAAGCCCGGAGATCCGGTCATCGTCACCTCCGGCCTCCCGTTCCACCGGCGCGGCTCGACCAACACCATGCGGGTTGAGCAGCTGTGACGGGAGTGGCCCGGCCGTGACGCTCACCTTCCTCGGGACGGGCACCTCCTTCGGGGTCCCGGTGATCGGATGCTCCTGCCCGAACTGCACTTCGGCCGACCCGCGGGACCGGCGCACCCGCCACGGCGCGCTGCTGGGCCTCGACGGCGGCAACCTGCTCATCGACACGCCGCCCGAGCTGCGGCTGCAGCTGCTCGCCTGCGGGATCGACCGGGTGGACGCGGTCTGGTACACGCACCTGCACGCCGACCACGTGCACGGCATCGACGACGTGCGGATCTTTTCGACGCGGGGCCGCGATGCAGTTCCCACGTACGTGCCCGCGCAGATGAAGGACGAACTGACGGGGCGCTTCCCCTACATCTTCGACGAGCGCGTCAAGGTCGCGCGCGGGACGACCAGGCCCCGGCTGGCGCTGGACACCTACACGGAAGGGGTGCCGAAGCGGGTCTGCGGGGTCGAGGTGATCCCGTTCCGCGTCCCGCACGGGCCGGAGGACGCCTTCGGGTTCCGCGCGGGCGGCCTCGGCTACGTCACCGACGCCAAACAGCTGCCCGGTCCCGCCCGCGAGATCCTTCGCGGCGTGGAGGTGCTGGTCCTGAACGCGCTGTGGCTGGGATCGCCGCACCCCACGCACTTCAACGTGGAGGAGGCCGTGGAGGTCGCTGCGGAGGTCGCCGCGGAGCGGACGTACCTGACGCATCTGACCCACAAGGTGGGATACCGGGAGCTCTCCGGGTGGCTGCCGCAGGGGATCGAGCCGGCCTACGACGGGCTCGTCGTGGAGGTGGGCTGAGCCGTGGAGGCGGGCCGGGCCGTGCCGGCGAACGGAGGCGGAGGACTCCCCGTGATCGACTTCGGGAACATGGTGGCGGAGAGGGTCGGCCCGGCGGGGATCGACGCGGCGCGCCTGGACGGTGACCTGGCGGCGCGTTTCCGGGAGGCCCGCGGCGTGGTGGAGGCTCGCCGCCGCGCGGGTGAACTCGGCTTCCTGGAGCTGCCGGGCGACCGTCGGCTCGCCGGGCGCACCCTGGAGGTCGCGGGCGCGCTGCGCGGCCGTTGCGACGACGTGGTGGTGATCGGGATCGGCGGTTCGGCGCTGGGGACGGTCGCGCTCCGCGATGCGCTGCTCGGCCCCTGGTGGAACGCGCTGGACGGCGAGGCCCGGGGTGGCGCCCCGCGGCTCCACGTGCTCGACAACCCGGACCCCGATGCGGCGTCGGCGCTGCTGGACCGCCTTGACCTGGCCCGCACGGTCTTCAACGTGGTGAGCAAGTCGGGCTCGACCGCCGAGACGCTGGCGCTCTTCCTGGTGGTGCTGGCGCGGCTGGAGGAGGGGGTGGGGGCGGAAGGGGTCCGGGACAGCGTCGTCGTGACCACCGGTGCGCGGCGGGGGCCGCTCGGGGAGGTGGCCGCGGAGCGCGGCCTGAGGACGCTGCCCGTGCCGGGCGCCGTGGGGGGACGGTTCTCGGTGCTTTCCCCGGTCGGGATGCTGCCGGCCGCGCTCTGCGGGATCGAGATCGAGGCCGTGCTGGGGGGAGCGGCGGCGATGGCCGGGCGGTGCGGGAGTCCGGAGCTGGCCGGGAATCCGGCGGGAGTCCTGGCCACGCTGCTTCACGGAGCCGACGCCGGGGCGGGGGCGGGGATTCAGGTGTTCATGCCGTACGCGGACCGTCTGCGGGGGCTGGCCTACTGGGTGCAGCAGCTGTGGGCCGAATCGCTGGGCAAGGCCGTCCGGACCGACGGCTCACCGGCCGGGACGGGGCCGACGCCCCTGCCGGCCTTCGGGGCGGCCGACCAGCACTCCCTCCTGCAGCTGTTCATGGAGGGCCCCCGCGACAAGGTGGTCGTCTTCATCGGGCGCGGCCGGCCGGAGCGGGATCTGGAGATTCCCCGGGGCTTCCGGGAGAAGCCGGCCTTCTCGTACCTGGGCGGACACACGCTGCACGGACTCCTGGACGGCGAGCGGCGGGCCACGGCGGAGGCGCTGAGGCGGGCGGGCCGTATGAACATGACCATCTCGGTCGGCCGGATCGACGCCCGCGCGACCGGGGCGCTGCTGATGCTCTTCCAGTGCGCGGTGGTGCATGCGGGTGCGCTCTACGGGGTCAACCCGCTCGACCAGCCGGGGGTGGAAGAGGCCAAGTCGCTGGCCTGCGGCCTGCTCGGGCGCAGCGGATTCGATCCCCCCGGCCTCCCGGGAGCGGATCCCCGTTGGCGGGTATGAGGGAACACGTTGTAGCTTAGATCCCGAACCACCGGGCTACAGGCGACGAGGAAGGCGAGGATGAGTACCGACAACGACCAACACACGGTGATTATCGAGAAGGAAGGCCGGCCCGAGATCGGCGCGTTCCTGCTGGGGGCGCTGGTCGGTGCGGGCATCGCGCTGCTCTTCGCCCCGAGTTCCGGCGAGGAGACGCAGCGGCGCATCCGCGAACAGGCCCGGAAGCTGCGTGCGCTCACGGAGGACCGGGTGCGCGGTCTGCGCGAGGACCTGGGGTCCCGCCTGGAGTCCGCCCGCAGAGCGGCCGGCCATGGCCGTGTCGCGGTCACCGATGCCCGGGCGGAGCTGGAGGATCGTCTGGCGCGCTCCAAGGCAGCGTACCGTGCGGGTCTCGACGCGGCCCGGGAGGAGTACGACCGGCACCGGGATGCGGAAGGAAAGGACCCGGCCGAGGCCGACTGAACCCACGAACACGAAAGGAAGACGAGCCCGGTGCAGATCTACCTGGACACGGCGAACCTGGGGGAAATCCGCGAGGCGGCCCGCTGGGGCATCCTGAGCGGAGTGACGACGAACCCAAGCCTCATGGCCCGCGAGACGGGGGCGGACTTCAAGGATACCATCCAGGAGATCGCCGGCCTGGTGGACGGCCCGATCAGCGCCGAAACCGTTTCGGAGGACGCCGGCGGGATGGTGGCGGAAGGGATCGAATACGCGGCCTGGCACCACAACGTCATCATCAAGGTGCCGAGCACGACCGACGGCCTCGAGGCGGTCTCCCGGCTTGGCCGCCGGGGGATCCGGTGCAATGTGACGCTGTGCTTCAGCACGAGCCAGGCGCTGATGGCGGCGCTGGCCGGCGCCTTCGTGGTGTCCCCCTTCATCGGGCGCCTCGACGACCTCTCCCAGGACGGCATGGAGCTGATCCGGGAGATCGCCGCCGTCTACGAACAGAACGCCGACATCCGCACCCGGATCCTCGCTGCGTCGATCCGCCATCCCCGCCACGTGGTCGAGGCGGCGCTGGCTGGCGCGCACATCGCGACCTGCCCCTTCAAGGTGCTGAAGAAGTGCATGCAGCACCCGCTGACCGACAAGGGGATGGCGAGCTTCCTCGCCGACTGGCGGACCCGCGAAGTGGACATGGCGCTCGCCGGAGCGTCGGCGGGCTGAGTTGCATGATTGCCGCGCGAATCAGCGGTGCACGCCGCCGCCACGGCAGCCGCCGAACCCTCCCGGCTCCGCGGACCGCGCTCTGCGGGTTGCTGGCCGCCGCCGCCCACCTCACCGCCCCCGGCTCCGGCCATCCCCAGGCGATGTCGGAGTTCCTCGGCGAGGCGGCGGGAGAGGGCATGGTGGAGCTGGCGGCGCCGTTGATCGACTACGACGGGCCCTACGTGCTCGTCCACCTGGCGACGAACCGCGTCTACATCATCGAAGGCACCTCGTCCCTGTGGTCGGCTCCGGCAGGCACGGGCACCGGGTTCCGGCTCGCCGGCAGCGGTCAGAAGTGGACCTTTACGACGCCGCGGGGCCTCTTCCGGGTCCGGAGGAAGGAGAAGGACCCGGTGTGGATCGCGCCCGACTGGTACTATGTGGAGCGCGGGCTCAGGGTCCCTCCCGCCGACAGCCCGTCGCGCCGCATCCCCGGAGCCATGGGGAACACCGCGATCTACCTCGGTGACGGCATCGCGATCCACGGGACCTACAGTCCTGGCCTGATCATGAACCCCGACCCCGAGAGCCGCCGGGTCTCGCACGGCTGCATCCGCCTGACCAACGAGGCCGCGCGGGACCTCTACCACCTGGTCGAGGTGGGCACGCCGGTCCTCATATATTGACCGCGCCGCGCTCCGGTGACGGGAGGCGGCTGATCGCCCGCAACCGGAAGGCCCGTCACCTGTACGAGGTCCTGGACTCCTGGGAGGCCGGGCTCGTCCTGCAGGGCACGGAGGTGAAGTCGATCCGCGCCGGAAAGGTGGCCTTCCACGACGCGCATGGCCGCGTGGAGTCCGGGGAGCTGTGGTTGCACAACCTCCACGTCGGCCTGTACGAGCCGGCGAACCGCTGGAACCACGAAGAGACCCGGCCCCGGAAGCTCCTGCTGCACAAGGACCAGATCCGGCGGATCGGGGCGAAGGTGGATGAGAAGGGACTCACCCTCGTGCCGCTCGATCTCTATCTTCGGAAGGGGAGGGCCAAGGTGACGCTGGCGCTTTGCCGCGGGAAGAAGCACAGGGACCGGCGGGAGGAACTCAGGCGCAAGACGATGCAGCGAGAGGCCGAGCGCGCGATGAAGGACCACCGGTGAGCGCCGGCCTTGATCTCTTCGGGACACGCTTCTCCAGCCCGGTGCTGCTGGCTTCCGGCACCTGCGGCTTCGGCGAGCCCGTGGTCGACGTGATGGCGCCCGGGGCGGTCGGCGGGCTGGTGACCAAGTCCGTGACGGTCGAGCCCCGTTGGGGGAACCCCGCTCCCCGCGTCGCCGAATACCGGGGAGGAATGCTCAACTCGGTGGGGCTCGCGAATCCGGGATTAAAGGCCGTCCGGGAGCAAAAATTGCCGTGGATGAATGAGAATCTGGGCGGGCTGCCGGTGTTCGTGTCGGTCGCGGGGGCGCGCGCGGAGGAGTACGCCCGAGTGGTGGGTGAACTCGACGGGGAGGAGGGGTTTCTCGGGTTCGAACTCAATCTTTCCTGCCCGAACGACTCGCACCTCGGGGGCAGGCCGTTCTGCCTCGATCCCGAGGCGCTCCGGGAGGTGCTGGGGCTGGTGCGCCCCCTCACCGCGCGCGCGTTGCTGGTCAAGCTGGCCCCCAACGACGCGGAGATCGGGGCGACCGCGGCGCTGGCGGCCGCGCGCGGGGCCGACGGCATCACCGCGATCAACACGCTCCCGGGCTTCCTGCCGGGGGCCCGTGGCGAGGCGCGGCTCGGGGCGGGGCGGGGGGGAGTGAGCGGCCCGGCGGTGATGCCGGTGGGGCTGGCGGCCGTGCAGGAGGTCGCCGCCGCCGTCGACGTGCCCGTGATCGGGGTCGGCGGCATCCTGAACGGGCGCGACGCGCGCGCCTATCTCGGCGCGGGAGCCTCGCTGGTGCAGGTCGGCACCGGCTCTTTCGCGGACCCGCGCTGCGCGGCACGGGTGGCGCGCGAACTCGGCCGGGGCGCCCGGTGAGCGACCGGGTCATCGTCGCCCTCGACTTCCCGCGCGCGGAGCCCGCCCTCGCGCTCGCCGACCGCCTCGGCCCGGCCTGCACCTTCTACAAGGTCGGGCTCGAACTCTACACGGCGGAGGGCGCGGCGGTGGTGCGCGCGCTGCGGCGCCGCGGCAAGCACGTCTTCCTCGACCTGAAGCTGCACGACATCCCCAACACGGTGGCCCGCGCCACGGCCCGCGCCGCCGGCCTCGGCGTACGCTTCCTGACGGTTCACGCGACCGGGGGAGCGGCGATGCTGGAGGCCGCGGCCGCCGCCGCGCCGGACGGACTCACGCTCCTCGCCGTGACGGTCCTGACCTCGCTCGAGGAGCGCGGCCTCGGCGCGGTCTTCGGGCGCCGCGTCGAGGACGCGGGAGCGGAGGCCGAGCGGCTCGCGCGGCTGGCCCGGGGCGCGGGGGTGGGGGGGGTGGTCTGCGCGGCGAGCGAGGCCGGGCGGCTGCGGGGGGTGGTGGGGCGGGGGGCCGCCATCGTCACGCCGGGGATCCGCGCTCCGGGAGAACCGCGGCACGACCAGCGCCGTGTCCGCACGGCCGGCGAGGCGTTCCGGGCCGGTGCCACCCACATCGTGGTGGGCCGCCCGGTGACCGCCGCCCCCGACCCCGCCGGCGCCTTCGCCCGCATCGCGGCCGCCGCGCCCGGCACCGCCTGATCCCCCGGTGACCGGCCACACTATATTACGCGCGCCATGAAACTGTACGATTCCCTCCGCCGCGAACTCCGCCGCTTCGAGCCCGGCAGCCCCGGGCGCGTCACCGTCTACGGATGCGGGCCCACGGTCTACGACTACGCGCACATCGGCAACTTCCGCACCTTCGTGGTCTACGACCTGCTCCACCGCCACCTGCTCCGGCGGGGCCACGAGGTCGAATTCGTGGTCAATTTCACCGACGTGGACGACAAGACCATCGACGGGGCGGCGGCAGCGGGCCGGTCGCTCTCCGGCCACACCGGTCCGTTCATCGAGGCGTTTCTCGAAGACGCCGAGACGCTGGGCTTCCTTCCCGTCACCCGCCACCCGCGGGCGACGGAGTTCATCCCGGCCATGGTGGAGTTCATCGAGCGCCTCCTGGATGCGGGACACGCGTACCAGGCGGGAGACGGATCGGTCTACTACTCCGTGGCGACCTTCGGGGACTACGGGAAGCTCTCGGGCAAGGGCGGCGAGGACGATTCGCGGCGGTCGCGCATCGACGCCGGCGAGTTCGCGAAGGCCGATCCGCGGGACTTCGCACTCTGGAAGGCGGCGCAGCCGGCCGACCGCGAGGTCGGGGCGGTCTGGGAGTCTCCCTGGGGGGCGGGCCGCCCCGGCTGGCACCTGGAGTGCTCGGTGATGGTCATGTCGCTGCTGGGCGACACCGTCGACATCCACGTCGGCGGCGAGGACCTCCTCTTCCCGCACCACGAGAACGAGATCGCGCAATCGGAGGCGGCGACCGGATGCCCCTTCGCCCGCTTCTGGATGCACGTCAAGCACCTCAAGGTCGACGACCGCAAGATGTCGAAGTCGCTCGGCAACTTTCACACGGTCAGGGAGCTCGTCGAAGACGGACACGATCCCGCCGCGATCCGCTGGGTCCTCCTCTCGGCTCACTACCGCAGCGAGCTGAATTTCACGGCGGGCGGGCTTGCCGACGCGACCGATGCGGTGCAGCGCCTCCTGGACTTCCGGCGCCGCATGACCGAGGCGGCACCCGGCGCTGGGTCCGGCGGCGAACTCGCGGACCAGGCCCGGCGGCACCTCGACGCCTTCGGCCACGCCATGGACCAGGATCTGAACGTGGCGCGTGCGCTCGCGGCTCTCTGGGGGCTCGTCCGGGACGGGAACGCGGCTCTCGACGCGCCGGGCGGCGTGAGCGGGAAGGACCGCGAAGCCGCTCTGCGCACCCTGTCGGAGATGGACCGCGCGCTGGGGGTGCTCGACCTCGCGGCCGGCGCCAGGGATGTGGACGAAGCCACGGAGCGCCGGATCCGGGAGATGGTGGAGGCCCGGGACCGCGCCAGGAAGGCGCGCGACTTCGCCACGGCCGACCGTCTGCGAGCGGAACTCGAGGCCCGGGGAGTGAGGCTGGAGGATTCGCCCTCCGGTACCCGCTGGACGCGCGTCCATGCGCCAGGATCCTGAGCCGGGTCCGCTGCCGGGCTGTCCGCCCCGAACTTCGGGTTCGCCTCCCGCTGGAACCCGGCCTCGAATCCGCCTGTTTCGCCGCTGGGGCAGCGCTGCCCCCTTCCACCCGGCGTCCTCCCCCGACACCTTATGAGGTGTGCTGACGTAGCTCAGTTGGTAGAGCAGCTGATTTGTAATCAGCAGGTCCGGGGTTCGAGTCCCCGCGTCAGCTTGGCGGGCCGCCTTTGGTGGACCCGGCGGGCGGGGGTCGCGCATCCCCGCGGGCGTGGCGCACCGGTGCCGGGCCGCCGGCGTTCCCCACGTCGATCCGAATTGATTTGCAATCCGAAAACAGTTACCTTTCTGTGCTCGTTTCCATCCGGGCCCGATTTTCGCCGACAGCCGACTTTGGCGGGCAGGGGGTGGGAACGTGTTTTTTGGTGGGGTACCGAAGCGGCCAACCGGGGCAGACTGTAAATCTGCTGGCGAATGCCTACGTAGGTTCGAATCCTACCCCCACCATGGAGGGAAATCCCTCCCAGGGACAACGCGGGAGTAGCTCAGTTGGCTAGAGCATCAGCCTTCCAAGCTGAGGGTCGCCGGTTCGAGTCCGGTCTCCCGCTCTGAGGCGCAGGACAGCGAAAACGGCAACCGGTGCCAGGGGCGCGGCGGCTGGCGCCAGCGGCGCAACCGGTGCCGGGAAACGAAGAGAGGTGCTCTGGTAGCTCAGTGGTAGAGCGCTTCCTTGGTAAGGAAGAGGTCGCGGGTTCAATCCCCGCCCAGAGCTTGGCGGGGCGGGGGTGCCGCTCCCGCCGGTGAGTTCCGCAACAGACAACCCAGACGCGAGGAAAGAATGGCGAAGGAGACCTTCGAGCGCACGAAGCCGCACGTGAACGTGGGGACGATCGGACACGTAGACCACGGGAAGACGACGCTGACGGCGGCGATCACCTTGGCGCAGGCGAAGAAGTACGGCGGCGACGCGATCGCCTTCGACGAGATCGACAAGGCCCCGGAGGAGCGGGAGCGGGGGATCACGATCGCGACGGCGCACGTGGAATACGAGACGGAGAACCGCCACTACGCGCACGTGGACTGTCCGGGACACGCGGACTACGTGAAGAACATGATCACGGGTGCGGCGCAGATGGACGGGGCGATCCTGGTGGTGAGCGCGGCGGACGGGCCGATGCCGCAGACGCGCGAGCACGTGCTGCTGGCGCGGCAGGTGAACGTTCCTCACATCGTGGTGTTCATGAACAAGGTGGACATGGTGGACGACGAGGAGCTTCTGGAGCTGGTGGAGCTGGAGGTGCGCGAGCTGCTGAGCGAGCAGGGTTTCCCGGGCGACGATCTGCCGGTGGTGATGGGCAGCGCGCTGGAGGCTCTGGAGGCGGGCGGCGAGGGCGAGGCCGGCGCGTGCATCGAGGAGCTGATGGAGGCGATCGACAGCTACATCCCGGAGCCCGAGCGCGACATCGACAAGCCGTTCCTGATGCCGGTGGAGGACGTGTTCTCGATCACGGGCCGGGGCACGGTGGCGACGGGGCGGATCGAGCGGGGCGTGATCCACAAGGGGGAGATGGTGGAGATCGTGGGGATGGGCGCGGACCGCAAGACGGTGGTGACGGGGGTGGAGATGTTCCGCAAGCTGCTGGAGCAGGGCCAGGCGGGGGACAACGCGGGCCTGCTGCTCAGGGGCGTGGGCAAGACGGAGATCGAGCGGGGCCAGGTGCTGGCGATCCCGGGCTCGATCAAGCCGCACACGAAGTTCAAGGCGGAGGTGTACGTGCTGACGAAGGAGGAGGGCGGGCGCCACACGCCGTTCTTCAACGGGTACCGGCCGCAGTTCTACTTCCGGACGACGGACGTGACGGGCACGGCGATGCTGCCGGAAGGGGTGGAGATGGTGATGCCGGGGGACAACGTGCAGATGGAGGTGGAGCTGATCACGCCCATTGCGATGGACGAGGAGCTTCGCTTCGCGATCCGCGAAGGCGGGCGCACGGTGGGCGCCGGCGTCGTCACTGCAATCATCGAGTAGGAGTCACGCACCATGGAGCGCCTTGCGAGCATAAAGACCTTCGTCGACGAGTGCATCGCCGAGATGGGGAAGGTCACGTGGCCCGACCGCGACCAGCTCCGGAACGCGACGTTCGTGGTGATCGTGTTCACCATCATCCTTTCGCTGGTGATCTGGGTCATGGACATCGTGTCCGACCTGGTCCTCGTCGACTTCATCATGGGGATGTTCAGCAGTTGAGCGACGAAGAGCGCTGGTACGCCGTCCAGACCCAGGCTCGCCACGAGAACCGGGTCCGCCGGCTGATCCAGCAGGAGATCGATCGGGACTCCCGCCCTGCGGGGGAGATCCTGGAGGTTCTGGTGCCGACCCAGGAAGTGGTCGAGATCCGGCGCGGCAAGCGCGTGCCGGTCGTCAAGCCCATGTACCCGGGCTACGTGCTGGTGAGGATGGTTCTGAACGAGCGCACCGAACACGCGATCAGCGCGATGAAGGGCGTGCGTTTCGTGACCCAGGGGGGCGATCCCCAGCCGCTCCGGGAAGAAGAGGTCAACCGGATCCTCGGGATCGAGGAGGTCGAAGAGGTGGAGGGCCGCGAGGAGATCCCCTTCCGGGCCGGCCAGGTGGTGGAGGTGATTCAGGGGCCCTTCACGGACTTCTCCGGAACGGTCCAGGAAGTATACCCCGAAAAGGGGAAGGTCAAGGTGGAGGTCTCGCTCTTCGGCCGGCCCACTTCGGTGGAACTCGACTTCACCCAGCTCAGAGGATTCTAGCACTGGCGTACAGGGAGTCTTGACGATTATGGCGAAGAAAAAGCCGAAGAAGAGGATCCTCGGGTTCATCAAGCTGCAGATCCCCGCGGGCCAGGCGAACCCCGCGCCGCCGGTCGGCCCGGCGCTCGGTCAGCACGGCGTGAACATCATGGACTTCTGCAAGCAGTTCAACTCGCAGACGCAGCGCCAGGCGGGCACGCTTACGCCGGTCGAGATCACCGTATATGCGGACCGCTCCTTCTCCTTCATCACGAAGACGCCGCCCGCTTCCTTCCTGATCCTGAAGGCGGCGGGGATCGAGAAGGGTTCCCAGACGCCGCAGTCGGACAAGGTAGCCACGCTGTCCGTCGACCAGGTGCGCGAGATCGCCAAGGCGAAGATGCCGGACCTGAACACCGACAGCGTCCTCTCGGCGATGCGGATGATCAGCGGAACCGCGCGCTCGATGGGGATCACGATCGACGGCGAACTGACCGCCTGAGGGACGGGGGAAGCCCAGATGCCCAGACGCAGCAGGAAATACGCGGAAGCCCGCGGGACCTTCGACCGGTTGGAGCGGCACACCCCGAAGGATGCGCTCGGACAGGTCAAGGAGATGGCCTACGCGCGCTTCGACGAGAGCGTTGAAGTCGCGACGCACCTCGGGGTGGACCCGCGCAAGGCCGACCAGGTCGTCCGCGGCACGGTGGTCCTCCCCAACGGGACCGGCAAGGAAGTACGCGTGCTGGCGATCTGCCAGGGCGACAAGGAGGACGAGGCCCGGGAGGCCGGCGCCGACTTCACCGGGGTCGACTACGTGGCGAAGATCAAGGAGGGCTGGCTCGGCTTCGATGTGTGCGTGGCCACCCCCGATCTGATGCGGATGGTGGGACCCCTGGGCCGGATTCTGGGGCCGCGGGGCCTCATGCCGACCCCCAAGGCCGGGACGGTCACCCCCGACGTAGGCCGCGCGATCCGGGAGATCAAGGCCGGGAAGATCGAGTACCGGGTGGACAAGACCGGCAACCTGCACGCGCCGATCGGCCGGGTTTCGTTCGAGGTCGAGCGCCTTGAGGAGAACCTGAACGCCTTCATGTCGTCGGTGCTCCGCGCCCGGCCCTCGGCCTCCAAGGGCACCTACGTCAAGAGCGTGACGGTGGCCAGCACCATGGGCCCCGGGGTGCCGGTGGATCCCAACAGCTTTTCGCGGAGCGCCTGAGCCATGACCAGGGAACAGAAGCAGGAATTCATCTCCGATCTGCAGGAGCGGGTGGCGCGCGCCGAAGCCATCTACCTGACCGACTTCACCGGGCTTGACGTCCAGGCGATGACGAGCCTGCGGAGGGAGTTGAAGAAGTCCAGCGGCGAGTACCTCGTGGTCAAGAACCGCCTGCTGAAGCGGGCCATCGCCGAAACCGGGCTGCCGGACATCTCCTCGTACCTGACCGGTCCCACGGGGATCGTCTTCGGGATCGACAGTGCGGTCGATGCCGCAAAGGTGGTGGTCGACTTCGCGAAGGAGAACGGCGACCGGCCGGTGTTCAAGGTCGGCGTGATGGAGTCCGGCATCCTCGGTCCCGAGGAGATCGCCGCCGTCTCCCGCCTGCCCTCGCGCGAGGAACTCCTGTCCCAGGTGGCAGGTGTCCTGAGCGGCCCGCTCTCGGCGTTGGTGAGCGTCCTCGGCGGCAAGTTGCAGGAGATGACCGGGCTGGCCGAGGCGCTGCGCGACAGGCTGGAATCGCACGGTGAGAACAGCTGAACAGAGAGCCCGGGCCCGGCCCGGGATGAACCCCAAGGAGGAGTCAGAATGGCTGTGAATCAAGAGGAACTGCTCGAGACCTTCGGCAACATGACGGTGATCGAGCTGTCCGAGTTCGTCGAGGCGTTCAAGGATCGCTTCAACGTGACGGCCGCGGCCGCGACGGTCATGGCCGCGCCCGGAACCGGGGCCGAAACCGAGGAAGCCGCCGAGGAGCAGGACGAATTCGACGTGACGCTCGAGTCGTTCGGCGCGAAGAAGATCCAGGTGATCAAGGTGATCCGCGAGATTACCAGCCTCGGACTCAAGGAGGCCAAGGAGCTGGTCGACAAGGCTCCGAGCCCGGTGCGGGAAGCGGTCACCAGGGAAGAGGCGGAAGAGATCAAGAGCAAGCTCGAAGCAGTCGGCGCCACCGTAAACGTCAAGTAGGTGCGCCCATCCGAGTACGCCGCCCGGTATCCCCGGGGGCGCCTCCGGCGCGAATGCCTCGCCGGGGCGGGACCGCTCATTGAGCTGCTGCGCAGTTCGGGGCCGTTCTGCGTCCTGGTGCGAGGCACCCGTGCTTCCCCGTTCCCGCAATCGATGTCTGCAACTCTGACAGGGGAGTCGTCCGTTGGCTAGAAGAAATGGCGCCCATGGGGGCGCGCGGCCGGTCGTGAGCTTTGGCAAGCTTCATGCGCCCATGCCCATGCCCGACCTGCTGGATGTCCAGGTTCGATCCTTCAACAAGCTCATCGACACGTCCGCGTCCGACAGCGAGATGTGGCACTTCGGCCTGGACCGGGTCTTTCAGGAGATCTTTCCCGTCGATGACGTGAACGGTGATCTGACCCTGGAGTACGTCTCGTCGCAGCTCGGAGAGCCCAAGTACTCCGTCGAGGAGTGCATCGAGCGCGACATGACCTACGCCGCGCCGCTCAAGGCCACCTTGCGACTCGTGGTGTGGCGCAAGGAGGGCAAGAAGGCGCGCCAGCCCGGGAACATCATCGAGAAGGAAGTCTACCTGGGCGATCTTCCGCTGTTGACCAGGCTGGGCACCTTCGTGATCAACGGCGCCGAGCGGGTCGTGGTCAGCCAGCTGCACCGGTCGCCGGGAGTCGTCTTCGAGGAGGACGTACACCCGAACGGCCAGAAGCTGAACAAGGCCCGGATCATCCCCTTCCGGGGCTCCTGGGTCGAGTTCACCATCGACATCAACGACATCTGCTACGTTCACATCGACAAGAAGAAGAAGTTTCCGGCCACGGCCCTCCTGCGTGCCTTCGGGTACGGGAGCGACGCCGAGATCTACCAGCTCTTCTTCGATGTCCGTGAAGCACCGGTCCCCGCCGAGGAAGACGACGAGCGGGAGCTGGTCGGGGCGGTGGTCGCCGCGGACATCGTCGATTCCGAAACCGGGGAGGTCCTGCTGGAGCAGGGGACGGAGCTCGATAGCGATGAGATCCGGCTGCTGCAGCGCGGCGGTTTCGAGACGGTGTCGGTGTACAGGTCGGTCCGGGAGGGCCGGGGCGGACGTCCCGGCGAAAGTCCGATCGTCAAGAACACCATCCGCAAGGACCCGACAAAGAGCGAGGAGGAAGCGCTCAACGCCATCTACTCCCTGCTCAGGCCGGGGGAGGCACCCAACGTCGCGACCGCGCGGGCCGCGCTCGAGCGCGTCTTCTTCGATCCCCGGCGCTATGACCTGGGACGCGTGGGGCGCTACAAGATCAACCAGCGGCTCGGGCTCGAACTGCCGCACAGCGAGACGGTGCTCACCCGTGAAGACTTCGTCAGCATCCTCGGATACCTGATCGAGCTGAACGAGGGAAGGGGACGCATCGACGACATCGATCACCTCGGCAACCGGCGTGTCCGCACGGTCGGCGAACTGATCGCCAACCAGTTCTCGGTCGGCCTCTCGCGCATGGCCCGTCTGGTCAAGGAGCGCATGTCGATCAACACCGATCCGGCCAAGATCAACATCGACGATCTCGTCAACGCGCGCACGGTGTCCGCCGTAATCCAGGCCTTCTTCGGCTCCTCCCAGCTCAGCCAGTTCATGGACCAGACCAACCCGCTGGCCGAGCTGACGCACAAGCGGCGTCTCTCGGCGCTCGGACCGGGCGGGCTGACGCGGGAGCGGGCGGGCTTCGAGGTGCGCGATGTGCACTACTCCCACTACGGCCGCATGTGTCCGATCGAGACGCCCGAGGGTCCCAACATCGGCCTGATCACCTCGCTCACGACCTACTCCCGGGTCAACGACCTCGGGTTCGTCGAGACTCCCTATCGGCGCGTGGTCGACGGGCGCGTCACCAGCGACATCGTGTGGCTTTCGGCCAACGAGGAGCAGGAGGCGTCGATCGCGCAGGCCAACGCCCCGCTGCTGCCCGACGGCTCGTTCCAGAACCGGTACGTCCTCTGCCGCCGGCGTGGGGACTTTCCGCTCCTGCCACCGGCCGAGATCGACTACATCGACGTGGCTCCCGACCAGCTCGTGTCGGTAGCCGCCGCGATGATTCCCTTCCTGGAGCACGACGACGCGAACCGGGCCCTGATGGGCTCGAACATGCAGCGCCAGGCGGTGCCGCTGCTCCACACCGATGCGCCGCTGATCGGCACCGGACTCGAGGAGAAGGTGGCGAGGGACTCCGGGGCGGTCGTCACGGCCAGCCGGGACGGCAAGGTCGTCCGGGTCACCGCCGACGAGATCATCGTGGACACCGGCATGACCGATTCCGGTGACTCGGCCGGGCCGCTGGCCAAGCTCGCCCAGTTCGACCGCTACCGGCTCAAGACATTCCGGCGGACCAACCAGGACACCGCCATCAACCAGAGGCCGCTGGTGCGCACGGGACGGAAGGTCGCGCAGGGGGATATCATCGCCGACGGCCCCTCCACCGACCGGGGCGAACTCGCTCTCGGGCGCAACGTCAAGGTCGCGTTCATGCCCTGGTACGGCTACAACTTCGAGGACGCCATCGTGCTCTCGGAGCGCCTCGTGCGGGACGACGTATTCACGTCCATCCACATCCAGGAGCTGGAGCTGCACGTCCGCGACACCAAGCGCGGCATGGAGGAGATCACCCGGGAGATTCCCAACGTCGCGGACGAGAACCTGACCGACCTCGACGAGCGCGGCATCGTCCGCATTGGGGCGCGCGTCAAGAGCGGCGACATTCTGTGCGGCAAGATCACGCCGAAGGGCGAGACCGAGCTGTCGCCGGAAGAGAAGCTGCTGACCGCGATCTTCGGCGAAAAGGCGAAGGACGTCAAGGATTCTTCGCTGCGCGTGTCGCCCGGGATGGTCGGCACGGTGATCGACGTCAAGATCTTCTCGCGGCGGATCGACGACCCGCTGCTCGAGCGCGAGCACGGCGCCCGGATCGGCGAGTTGCGCAAGGAGGAGCGGGACGAGATCCAGCGCATCTCCGACGCGCGCGACGACGAGCTGATGGGCTTGCTCGGGGGACAGGAGATCGCGTTGTGTCTCAAGAAGGGCACGGTCCAGCCGTACCTCGAAGAGGGGACCGTGCTTACCAGGGCGCGGCTCGCGAAGCTGACGCTCCGCGAGGTGGATCTGGTGACGCTCAAGCTCCGCAGTCCGGAGGCGAATACCCGGGTGCACGAGGTGATCGACGAGGCCAGAGTGCGGATCGAGCGGGTTCGCGAGCGCACCGAGGAGCAGATCGACAAGGTGTTCCAACCCGATGAGCTCCCGCCCGGGGTGGTGCAGCTCGTCAAGGTGTGCATCGCCGAAAAGCGCAAGATCTCCGTCGGCGACAAGATGGCCGGGCGGCACGGAAACAAGGGGATCATCGCCAGGATCGCTCCCGAGGAGGACATGCCGTACCTCCCCGATGGCAGCGCGGTCGACATCGTGCTCAACCCGCTCGGGGTCCCCTCGCGGATGAACGTCGGGCAGATCCTGGAGACGCACCTGGGATGGGCGGCCGATGTTCTCGGCTTCGCGGCGAAGACGCCGGTCTTCCAGGGCGCTTCCGAGGAGGAGATCGCGGTGCTGCTCAAGCTGGCCGGGGTCAGGTGGGCCGGCGAGGCGCTCGCGAAGGGCGTCGAGTGGCCCTTCGCCGCGGCGGACTACAGGGAGTTCCTGGAGCTGGTGGAGTCGCATCCGGAGGTGGGGAGCATCCGCCGGAGTCCTGCGGGCGACGGCAACGGCAGCGGTGTGGAGACGGTAGTGGAGGTCGGCCGTTCGCTGGACGAGTACGTCAAGCTGGCGGCCGGGACCCGCTCACAGCGCCTGATGACGGAGCTGCGCGACTTCCTGGTCGCAGTCGGACGCCGTGCCGCCGCGAAGGGGCACCAGGTCCTCAAGCAGCGTTTTCCGGCGATCGCGGAGATCGCGCACGCGCCGCCCAGGGGTCTGGCCCTGGACGCCGCCGTACGGGATCTGCTCGCGGAGGCCGAGATCCTGCCCAACGGCAAGGCCTGGCTCCGCGACGGCCGCAGCGGCGAGCGTTTCGACTCTCCGGTCACCGTGGGCGGCATCTACATGCTGAAGCTCTCGCATCTGGTCGACGACAAGATCCACGCGCGCAGCATTGGTCCGTATTCGCTGGTCACGCAGCAGCCGCTGGCCGGCAAGGCGCAGTTCGGCGGCCAGCGCTTCGGCGAGATGGAAGTCTGGGCGCTGGAGGCCTACGGAGCCGCGCACACGCTGCAGGAGATCCTGACCGTCAAGTCGGACGACGTGACCGGTCGCTCCAAGGTGTACGAGGCCGTGGTCAAGGGAGAAAACCTGCCGAGCCCCGGGATCCCCGAGTCGTTCAACGTCCTGGTGAAGGAACTCCAGGCGCTGGGCCTCCGGGTGGAACTGGGCGAGCAAGAATAACCTGTCAAGGACGGTAGACTGAGATGATCGACTTTCCCTCTCGCGCCAAAGAGAGCCGGACCTCCGACTTCGACTTCATCCGCATCCGCATCGCGTCGCCGGAGGACATCCGCGAGTGGTCGCACGGTGAAGTGACCAAGCCGGAGACCATCAACTACCGGTCGTTCAAGCCCGAGCCGATGGGGCTGTTCTGCCAGCGCACCTTCGGTCCGGTCAAGGACTGGGAGTGTTCCTGCGGCAAGTACAAGCGCATCCGCTTCCGCGGGATCATCTGTGATCGTTGCGGCGTCGAGGTGACGCTGTCGAAGGTCCGCCGCGAGCGCATGGGCCACATCGAGCTCGCCGTGCCGATCTGTCACATCTGGTTCTTCAAGACTCTTCCGAGCCAGCTCGGCTATCTCCTCGGAATGACCCTGAAGGACCTCGAGAAGGTGATCTACTACGCCGCGTACGTGGTGACCGACCCGGGAGACCAGGACGTCGAGTTTCTCGATCTGCTGGACGAGGACGAGTACTACGATCTCCGCGTCAAGGCGCGCGAAGAGGGCGACGAACAGTTCCGGGCCGAGATCGGAGCCGAGGCTGCCAGGACGCTGCTGAAGCGCCTGGATTCCCCCGAGGTCGAGATCGGCGAGCAGAACCGGGACGGCAAGGGACTCGACCGCCTGGCACAGTGGCTGCGCGAGCAGATCAGGACCGAGACTTCCCAGCACCGGAAGAAGAAGAAGCTGCGCCGGCTGAAGGTGGTCGACGCGCTCCGGAACTCGGGCGACACGCCGGACAAGCGCAACCGGCCCGAGTGGATGGTGATGGACGTGATCCCGGTGATCCCGCCGGACCTGCGCCCGCTGGTGCCGCTGGACGGGGGCCGTTTCGCCACCTCGGATCTCAACGACCTGTACCGCCGGGTCATCAACCGCAACAACCGGCTCAAGAAGCTGATCGAGATGCGGGCGCCCGAGGTCATCCTCAGGAACGAGAAGCGGATGTTGCAGGAGTCGGTGGACGCCCTGTTCGACAATGGGCGCCGCTCCAAGGCCATCCGGGGCCGTGGCAAGCGGCCGCTCAAGTCGCTTTCGGACATGCTGAAGGGGAAGCAGGGACGCTTCCGCCAGAACCTGCTGGGCAAGCGCGTGGACTATTCCGGCCGTTCGGTGATCGTCGTCGGGCCGGAGCTCAAGCTGCACCAGTGCGGGCTGCCGAAGGCGATGGCGGTCGAGCTGTTCAAGCCCTTCATCATCCACGAACTGGAGAAGCGGGGCGAAGCGGAGACCGTCAAGCGGGCGAAGAAGATCGTCGAGATGGACGATCCGAAGGTGTACGAGGTGCTGGAGGACATCATCCGGGATCACCCGGTGCTCCTCAACCGCGCACCCACGCTCCACAGGATCGGGATCCAGGCCTTCGAGCCGGTGCTGGTCGAGGGGAAGGCCATCCGCATTCATCCGCTCGTCTGTTCGGCCTTCAATGCGGACTTCGACGGCGACCAGATGGCGGTCCACCTGCCGCTCTCCTTCGAGGCGCAGCTGGAGGCCCGGGTGCTGATGCTGTCCAGCAACAACGTGCTGCTGCCGTCGAACGGCCGGCCCGTCGCCTCGCCCAGCCAGGACATGGTGATCGGGTCGTTCTACCTCACGAAGCCCCCGATCGACGTCGCGACCCTCGAGCCACAGGCGAACAGCAGCAATGTGCCTGAGGCTCAGCGCGCGGATGCCGACGCCCGGCTGAACGAACTGTACAAGGGCGCCCCCCGCTACTCCAGCTACGGCGAGGTGGAGATGGCGCTTGCGCACCGGTACGTGAAGTTCTCCACGCCGTGCTGGTACTGGGTTCCGGCCCGGGACGACTCGGGGGATCCCGATTCGGCGACCGAAGCGCGGTGGGTGCGGACGACGGTCGGCCGGGTGGTGTTCAACTCGATCATCCCCGGCTCGATCGGCTTCCTCAACCGCACCTTCGGGAAGAAGCAGCTCGGGGACCTGGTCTTTCAGTGCTTCAAGGAGGCGGGTCTGGCCGCTACCACGAAGTTCCTCGACGACCTCAAGGACTTCGGCTTCCGCTACGCCACGCAGGGCGGTGTTTCGGTCGGCATCGACGACCTCGAGGTCCCGCCCGAGAAGGCGGAGCTGCTCGGCGACGCCACCGGCCAGGTCTCCCGTTTCCAGAAGGCCTACGACTCCGGGTACATCTCGAACGGAGAACGCTACAACAAGATCATCGACACCTGGACGCACGCGAACAACGACGTCGCGGACGCGATGGTGCAGCACCTCGAGCGCTCCAAGGGCGGGTTCAACCCGGTCTACATGATGATGATCTCCGGTGCGCGCGGGAACCGTGACCAGATGCGCCAGCTCGCGGGGATGCGGGGACTGATGGCCAAGCCCCAGAAGAAGCTGACGGGGGGCATCGGGGAGATCATCGAGAGCCCCATCCGGTCCAACTTCCGCGAGGGGCTGACGGTGGTGGAGTACTTCATCTCGACGCACGGCGCCCGCAAGGGTCTGGCGGACACGGCGCTGAAGACCGCCGACGCCGGATACCTGACCCGGCGCCTCGTGGATGTGGCCCAGGACGTGACCATCTCCGAGGAGGACTGCGGCACGCTGCTCGGCCTGCCGATGAGTGCGCTCAAGGAGGGCGAGGACATCGTCGAACCGCTGGCCGACCGGATCGCCGGGAACGTCGCGCTGGAAGACATCTTCGACCCGATCGACGGCGAGATCATCGTCGACCGGCACGAGATCATCAGCGAGAAGGCGGCGGAGGCGATCGAGAATGCCGGGATCCAGTCCGTCAAGATCCGCTCGGTGCTGACCTGCGCGTCCAAGCGGGGGATCTGCCGGATGTGCTACGGCCGCAACCTGGCGACGATGGGCTCCGTCGACATCGGCGAGGCGGTCGGGATCATCGCCGCGCAGTCGATCGGGGAGCCGGGAACACAGCTTACCCTGCGGACCTTCCACATCGGCGGTACCGCCGCGCGGATCGCGGCCCAGAACCAGCGCAAGTCCAAGATCGCGGGCGTCGTGGCGCTGGAGCGGGTGTCGCAGGTGGAGACCCGCGACGGGAACCGGATCATCACCTCCCGGGAGGGCAAGATCGTGATCCAGACCCGGGAGGGCCAGGTCCGCAGCCAGCTGGCGGTGCCCTACGGCGCGACCATTCACGTCGAGGAGGGCCAGTCCATCAAGGCGGGCGACCTGCTCTTCAGCTGGGATCCGTACTCCGAGCCCATTGTCGCCGACGTCAAGGGCGTGCTGCGCTTCGAGGACATCGTCGAGGAGCAGACCGTGCGGGAGGAGTTGGACGAATCGACGGGCCGCCGCCAGATGATGATCATCGAGGACCGGGACAAGAAGCTCCACCCCACCATCCAGATCCGGAGCGGGAAGGCGGCTTCCAGCAAGCTGCTGAGGGAGTTCATCATTCCGGTCGGCGCCCAGCTGATGTGCGCGAATGGCGACGAGGTCCAGCCCGGCGACGGGATCGCCAAGATCAGTCGCGAGGTCTACAAGACCCGCGACATCACCGGCGGACTGCCCCGGGTGGCCGAGCTCTTCGAGGCTCGCCGGCCGAAGGATCCGGCGGTGGTCACCGAGATCGACGGCGTCGTGTCGTTCGGGGAGATCAAGCGTGGCAAGCGGGAGGTCTTCGTGACGCCCCGGCAGGGGCAGCGGAGGACCTACGATGTGCCCGTCGGCAAGCACATGCGGGTGCACCAGGGAGACCAGGTGCGGGCGGGCGACCGCATCTCGGAGGGGCCCAAGAATCCCCACGACATCCTCCGCATCAAGGGGGCGCGGGCGGTGCAGGAGTACCTGCTGAACGAGATTCAGGAGGTCTACCGCCTCCAGGGCGTGAAGATCAACGACAAGCACATCGGCGTGATCGTGCGGCAGATGCTGCAGAAGGTCCGCGTCGTCGATCCGGGCGGCACGCAGCTGCTGGAGGGCGAACACGTGGACCGGGTCGAGTTCCGCAAGATCAACGAGCAGGCGAAGCTGGAGGGCAAGAAGCACGCGGTCCAGGAACCGCTGCTGCTCGGGATCACGAAGGCGAGCCTCACGACCGAGTCCTTCATCTCGGCGGCCTCCTTCCAGGAGACGACCCGGGTCCTGACCGACGCCGCGGTGAGAGGTGCGCAGGACGAGCTCAACGGCCTCAAGGAGAACATCATCATCGGCCACCTCATCCCGGCCGGGACCGGTGTCCACCGCTGGTACGATGTCGACTTCGTGGTCGAGCAGGCGTACTACGACGAGGAGATCCTGCCGCTCACGGCCCCCGGAGAGATCCTGCCCGGGCTGGGTGAGGCGGTGGAGGAGACCGTGCCCACGGAGTAGCACACTGGCGGCGACCGCGGGGCGGCCCCGAAATGCCCCGCGGTCGCCGCGACCGTACCGCGCTCCCACAGCCATTGACTTCCGCGCGAGTTTGGGTAGCTTTCCCAGGCTGTCCAGTAAACGCTCCTGGGGGAGCTCCCGGGGCGATCACCGGCGCGCTTGATGGCAGGCGCGCCTTTGTTCGCCCAGGTGCAGGGAACCCAATCACCGTGGTCCGGCTTCGATGCCCACTCTCAATCAACTGGTGCGGAAGGGACGCGCGCGGCTCGCGAAGAAGAACAAGTCGCCCGCGCTCCAGAAGAACCCCCAGAAGCGGGGGGTCTGCACCCGTGTATACACCACCACCCCGAAGAAGCCCAATTCGGCCCTCCGCAAGGTCGCCCGCGTGCGCCTTACCAACGGGTACGAGGTCACGGCGTACATCGGGGGGGAGGGTCACAACCTCCAGGAGCACTCCATCGTGCTGATCCGGGGGGGGCGCGTGCGGGACCTGCCGGGCGTCCGCTACCACATCGTCCGCGGGACCCTGGACACATCGGGCGTTTCCGACCGCCGCCAGGGCCGGTCCAAGTACGGAGCGAAGCGGCCCAGGTAGGCCGCCCAGGGAGTCGCCGCAATGAGCCGCCGCACGCGAGCAGTTCGCCGCCAGATCCCGGAGGACCCGCACTACGGGTCGCACGTGGCCCAGAAGTTCATCAACGGACTGATGCTGGACGGCAAGAAGTCGCTGGCCGAGCGCACCTTCTACGAGGCGATGGGGATCGTCGAAGCGAAGGCCGGCCAGCCACCCCTGAACATCTTCCGGCAGGCGCTCACCAACGCCAAGCCGGCTCTGGAGGTGAAGAGCCGGCGCGTGGGCGGGGCGACCTACCAGGTCCCCATCGAAGTCAGGCCCGAGCGGCGTCAGTCCCTCGCGATCAAATGGCTGATCGGATTCGCGCGCCAGCGCGGGGAGCGGACGATGGCCCAGCGGCTGGCTGCCGAGATCCTCTCCGCCAGCAGGGGAGAGGGAGCGACGGTAAAGAAAAAGGATGACACTCATCGGATGGCTGAAGCGAACAAGGCCTTCGCGCACTACCGCTGGTAGAGTGTCCTTCCCGCCGCCGCGGGCCCCTCAGGGGCGCCCAGGGCGCGGAGATGGGGACTCTCCGGCGGGAAATGCTGTTTGACAGGCGAAGAACAAAGACCGAGTTGACCATATACCATGCCCAGGATCACACCACTTCCGAAGCTCCGGAACATCGGCATCATGGCACACATCGATGCCGGGAAGACGACGACCACGGAGCGTATCCTGTTCTATACGGGCAGGTTGCACCGCATGGGGGAAGTCCATGAGGGTGCGGCGACGATGGACTGGATGGAGCAGGAACAGGAGCGGGGGATCACCATCACCTCCGCGGCTACGACGGCGTACTGGCGCCGCAGCGATTCGGAGTACCGAATCAACATCATCGATACCCCCGGGCACGTGGACTTCACGGCCGAGGTCGAGCGATCGCTTCGCGTTCTGGACGGAGCGATCGCTGTTTTTTGTGCGGTAGGCGGGGTGGAGCCGCAGTCGGAGACGGTCTGGCGGCAGGCCGACCGCTACAGCGTTCCTCGGATCGCCTTCGTCAACAAGATGGACCGGACGGGCGCCAACTTCGAGAACGTCATCGACATGATGCGCGAGCGGCTGGGCGCCAACGCATTCGCCGTTCAGTACCCGCTGGGCGAAGCCGACCTCTTCACCGGCGTCATCGACATCGTTGCGATGAAGGCGTTCGTGTGGTCCGACGAACTCGGCGCGACGATCACCGAGGTCGGCATCCCGGACTCGTTGCGCGGGAAGGCGGAAGCGCTGCGCCACGAACTGGTGGAGGCCGCGGTCGAGCACCACGACGAACTCCTCGAGAAGTACCTCATGGGCGAGGACCTCACCGAGGACGACGTACGCCTCGCGATCCGCGCCGCGACCGTCTCGGGAACGCTCTTCCCGGTCTTCTGCGGCTCGGCCTTCAAGAACAAGGGCGTGCAGCGGCTGCTGGACGGCGTCATCGACTACCTGCCGTCGCCGCTGGACGTACCGGCGATCGAGGGACGCCCGCCGTACAGCGACGGTGAGCGGCAGACGCGCGAGCCCTCCGACGACGCGCCCCTCTCTGCGCTGGCCTTCAAGATCATGTCGGATCCGTTCGTGGGGAGGCTCACGTACCTGCGGGTCTATTCGGGCACACTGACGAAGGGCACCCGGGTCCTGAACGCCACGCAGGGCCGCAAGGAGCGCGCGGGTCGTATCCTGCAGATGCACGCGAACAAGCGTGAAGAGCGCGAGGAGGTGTACGCGGGGGACATCGCCGCCATCATCGGACTGAAGAACGTGCGCACCGGCGACACGATCTGCGACCCGGGCCAGCCCATCATCCTCGAGGCGATGGACTTCCCCGAGCCGGTGATCTCCGTCGCGATCGAGCCGCGCACCAAGGCCGACCAGGACAAGCTCGCGACCGGTTTGGGCAAGCTGGCGGAGGAGGATCCCACCTTCCGCGTGCACACCGACCCGGAGACGGGGCAGACGATCATCAGCGGGATGGGCGAACTCCACCTCGAGATCATCGTCGACCGCCTGCGCCGCGAGTTCTCCGTTTCGGCCAACATCGGGCGTCCGCAGGTCGCGTACCGCGAGACGATCCGGAAGGCGGCGGCCAAGGTGGTGGGCCGGTTCGTGCGGCAGACCGGGGGCCGTGGCCAGTTCGGCCATGTGGTCATCGATGTCGAACCCATGAAGCCGGGCAGCGGCTTCGTCTTCGAGGATCGGGTCAAGGGCGGCGCGGTGCCGCGGGAGTACATCCCGGCGGTGGAGCGCGGCGTGCGCGAGGCGACGAACTCCGGCGTGGTGGAGGGCTACCCCGTCGTCGACGTCAAGGTGGCGCTCATCGACGGCTCGTACCACGACGTGGACTCCAGCGAGATCGCGTTCAAGATCGCGGGCTCCATGGCGCTGACCGCCGCGCTGCGGAAGGCGGATCCGGTGCTTCTGGAGCCCGTGATGGACGTCGAGGTCGTCACGCCGTCGGAGTACATGGGCGACCTGATCGGCGACCTGTCGTCGCGCCGCGGCAAGGTGGGCGGCATGACCGACCGCGGCGATGCCCAGGTGATCGGCGCGAGCGTGCCGCTCGGCGAGATGTTCGGTTATTCCACGGCACTCAGGTCGCTCAGCCAGGGCCGCGCCGTGTACACGATGCAGTTCTCACACTACGCAGAAGTGGCCCGGGCGAAGTCCGGCAAGAAGATCCTGGCGGGCGTCTGACGGCCCCGCCCGTGCAAATGGCATAAACCCAGACGCGAGGAAAGAATGGCGAAGGAGACCTTCGAGCGCACGAAGCCGCACGTGAACGTGGGGACGATCGGACACGTAGACCACGGGAAGACGACGCTGACGGCGGCGATCACCTTGGCGCAGGCGAAGAAGTACGGCGGCGACGCGATCGCCTTCGACGAGATCGACAAGGCCCCGGAGGAGCGGGAGCGGGGGATCACGATCGCGACGGCGCACGTGGAGTACGAGACGGAGAACCGCCACTACGCGCACGTGGACTGTCCGGGGCACGCGGACTACGTGAAGAACATGATCACGGGCGCGGCGCAGATGGACGGGGCGATCCTGGTGGTGAGCGCGGCGGACGGCCCGATGCCGCAGACGCGCGAGCACGTGCTGCTGGCGCGGCAGGTGAACGTGCCGCACATCGTGGTGTTCATGAACAAGGTGGACATGGTGGACGACGAGGAGCTTCTGGAGCTGGTGGAGCTGGAGGTGCGCGAGCTGCTGAGCGACCAGGGCTTTCCGGGCGACGATCTGCCGGTGGTGATGGGCAGCGCGCTGGAGGCTTTGGAGGCGGGTGGCGAGGGCGAGGCGGGGAAGTGCATCGACGAACTGATGGATGCGATCGACAGCTACATCCCGGAGCCCGAGCGCGACATCGACAAGCCGTTCCTGATGCCGGTGGAGGACGTGTTCTCGATCACGGGCCGGGGCACGGTGGCGACGGGGCGGATCGAGCGGGGCGTGATCCACAAGGGGGACACGGTGGAGATCGTGGGGATGGGCGAGGACCGCAAGACGGTGGTGACGGGTGTGGAGATGTTCCGCAAGCTGCTGGAGCAGGGCCAGGCGGGGGACAACGCGGGTCTGCTGCTGCGCGGTGTGGGCAAGACGGAGATCTCGCGGGGCCAGGTGCTGGCGATCCCGGGGTCGATCATGCCGCACACGAAGTTCAAGGCGGAGGTGTACGTGCTGACGAAGGAGGAGGGCGGGCGCCACACGCCGTTCTTCAACGGGTACCGCCCGCAGTTCTACTTCCGGACGACGGACGTGACGGGATCGGCGATGCTGCCCGACGGGGTGGAGATGGTGATGCCGGGGGACAACGTGCAGATGGAAGTGGAGCTGATCACGCCCATTGCGATGGACGAGGAGCTTCGCTTCGCGATCCGCGAAGGCGGACGCACGGTGGGCGCCGGCGTCGTCACTGCAATCATCGAGTAGGAGAATCCATGGCGCAAGCGACCAGCCCGATCACCCCTGCGAGGGGACCGAAGGGGATGACGAACCGGATCCGGATCCGCCTGAAGGCCTTCGACCACTGGATCGTGGACCAGACGGCGGCCGACATCGTGCGTACCGCGCAGAAGACGGGCGCCAAGATCCGCGGCCCCATCCCGCTTCCGACCCGCCGCCAGCGCTGGACGGTGCTGCGCTCTCCGCACATCGACAAGAAGAGCCGGGAGCAGTTCGAGCTGAGGACGCACAAGCGCCTGATCGACATCGTGGAGAGCCGCCCCCAGACCATCGACGCGCTGACCAAGCTGGATCTCCCCGCCGGCGTCGACGTCGAGATCAAGGTGGATTGACGATGCCCGGACTGATTGGCAGAAAGGTCGGAATGACCCGCGTCTTCACCGAAGAGGGCCGCTCGGTGCCGGTCACCGTGTTGCGGGCCGGTCCCTGCCCGGTGATCCAGGTCAAGAACGAGGACGGCGACGGGTACGCGGCCGTGCAGGTCGGCTTTGGAGCCAAGAAGCACAAGCGCACCAGCAAGGCGGAACTCGGCCATGCCGCGAAGGCGGGACTGGACGCTGCGCCGCGCCTGATCCGCGAGTTCAGCGCCGGGGACGGCGACAGCTACGAGCCGGGCCAGCAGCTGACCGTCGAGATGTTCGCAGCCGGGGAACGGGTGCGCGTGACCGGCGTGACCAAGGGCCGCGGGTTTCAGGGCGTGGTGAAGCGGTACGGGTTCACCGGCCGGCCGGCATCGCACGGCCACCCGATGTCGCGCACCCCGGGCTCGATGGGCCCGGGCACCGACCCCTCCCGCGTCATCAAGGGAAAGAAGCTGCCCGGCAGAATGGGCGGCAACCGCGAGACGATCCGCAATCTGGAGGTCGTTCGGGTCGATTCGGAGCGGAATCTGCTCTTCGTTCAGGGAGGGGTTCCAGGGAGCAGGAACAGCTACGTACTGATCCGGAAATAGACGCATGTACCAAGCCCGCTACATCAGAATCGACGGCTCTGCCGGTGCGGAGGTCGCTCTTCCGTCCGCCCTCTTCGACGGGGTGATCCACGAGGGCGCGCTCCACCAGGCGGTCACGGCCTACCTGGCGAACCAGCGCAGAGGGAGCGCGCACCGCAAGAACCGCACGGCCGTCGTTGGCGGGAGCCGCAAACCGTGGCGCCAGAAGGGGACCGGCCGGGCCCGGCAGGGGACCATTCGGGCAGCGCAGTGGCGGGGAGGAGGGATGGCCTTTCCCCCGCAGTCCCGCTCCTGGACCCGTCGCGTGCCCAAGCGCATCCGCGCCCTGGCCCGCTCCTCGGCCTTCAACAGCCGCGCGTCCGAGGGCCGGGTTGCAGTCATCGAGGGGTTCGACTTCGAGGAGCCCCGGACGCGCAAGCTGACCCGCCTCCTGACCGCGATCGAGGGCGAGGGCAAGGTCCTCTTCCTGACCCACGGGGTGAACCGCGAGCTCTACCTCTCGGGGCGCAACCTCGCGGGAGTGCGGGTCTTGCCGTTCGGGCAGGAATCGTCCTTCGATGTTGTCTGGGCAGGGACGGTGATCATCGAGGAGGCGGCGCTCGCCACCCTGGGCGAGGCGGAGGAGCCGGACGCCCGGCCCCGCCGGCGTCCCCTGGCGGGTGCAGTCGCCACCATCCCCGGTGAGAACGAGGAGGAGGCCTGATGCTCGAAGCCTGGGACGTGATCGTGTCGCCGGTCGTCACCGAGAAGACCACCGGCCAGATGGGGGCGAGCCTCTACACCTTCATCGTCAACAAGCGCGCCAACAAGCACGACATCACCCGCGCGGTGGAGGCGCTTTGGGACGTGAGGGTGGAGGACGTGCGGACCATGCGGTATCCGGGCAAGGCCAAGCGCGCCCTGCTCGGCCGCATGGCGAAGAACTGGGAACTCGGTCGCCGCCCTTCCTTCAAGAAGGCGGTGGTTCAGCTTGCCGAGGGCGACGAGATCGAATTCTACGAGGCTGGGTGATCCGATGGCGCTGAAGAAATTCAAACCCGTGACCCCGGGTACCCGGTTTCGGTCGATCACGGCCAAGGACACGGTGACCCGCAAAGGGCCGGAGAAGTCGCTGACCGAACCGCTCACCCGTTCGGGGGGGCGGAACCATCACGGCAGGATCACGGTGCGCAGGCGGGGCGGGGGCAACAAGCGCCGCTACCGCATCATCGACTTCAAGCGCGACAAGCACGGGATCAAGGGCAGGATCGCGGCCGTCGAGTACGACCCGAACCGGTCCGCCTTCATCTCCCTGGTGCACTACGAGGACGGCGAGAAGCGGTACATCCTCTACGTGCGGGGCACGGGTGTCGGCGACACCGTCGTGTCGGGCCCGGACGCCGATGTCCGCCCCGGCAACGCCCTGCCGCTCGAGCGCATCCCCCTCGGCACGGTGGTCCACAACGTGGAGATGAAGCCGGGCAAGGGAGGGCAGATGGCGCGTTCGGCGGGGGCCGGAGTGCAGGTCGTCGCGAAGGAGGGGGACTACGTCACCCTGCGGCTCCCATCCACCGAAGTGCGGCGGATACACAGACGCTGCATGGCGACCATCGGCCAGGTCGGAAACGCCGACCACAGCCTGCGTTCGCTCGGCAAGGCGGGGGCGACCCGTTGGCGGGGACGCCGTCCGAAGGTGCGGGGCGTGGCCATGAACCCGGTGGACCACCCGCTCGGCGGCGGCGAGGGCAAGGCGTCCGGCGGGCGCCCTCCGGTGACGCCGTGGGGCAAGCCGGAAGGTACCAAGACGCGCAAGCGCAAGAAGGAATCGAACAAGTTCATCGTCCGCGGGCGCAAGCGCGGCAAGGCGACGCGCTGAGCGTCCGGACCTGAGAGGAGACTGGGCAAGGGCAATGTCACGAAGCGTGAAGAAGGGCCCGTTCATCGACGAAAAGCTGCTCCGCAAGGTGGAGTCGATGAACTCGCGCAACGAGAAGACGGTGATCCGCACCTGGGCCCGCGCATCGACGATCTCGCCGGAGTTCGTCGGACACACCATCGCGGTCCACAACGGGAACAAGTTCATCCCCGTCTACATCACAGAGAACATGGTCGGCCACAAGCTCGGCGAGTTCTCCCCCACCCGCCTCTTCCGCGGGCACGGGGGCAAGCTTGCCGACAAGCGGTCGAAGGCGAGGTAGGGGGCCCTCCATGGAAGCGCGCGCGATCGCCCGGCACATCCGCATGAGCCCGAGGAAGGTCCGCCTGGTCATCGACCAGATCCGGGGCCGGTCCGTCAGCGAGGCCATCTCCGTCCTGTCCTTTTCGAAGAAGGCGGCGGCGGTGCCGGTGGGCAAGACGCTCCGTTCGGCCATCGCGAATGCCCAGGACCTCGCGGACCGGGACGGCGAGTCGGTGGACGTGGACGAACTGATGATCACCCGCGCCTTCGTCGACGAGGGCCCCACCCTGAAACGATGGCGCGCGCGGGCCATGGGGCGTGCATCCCCCCGCCGGCGCCGGACGAGTCACATCACGGTCGAAGTGAAAGCGAAGGAGAATTAGCGGATGGGTCAGAAAACCCACCCACGCGGTTTCAGGCTGGGAATCGTCGCCGACTGGCGGTCGCGGTGGTACGCCGAGCGCGACTTCCCGCAGCTGCTCAAGGAGGACCACACGATCCGGACCTACCTGCACCGGCGGCTCCACCACGCGGCCATCGCCAAGGTGGAGATCGCGCGCAAGCCGTCCAAGCTGGTCGTCACGGTGCACACCGGACGCCCGGGGGTCGTGATCGGGAAGCGCGGCGCCGAGGTGGACAAGCTGCGCGACGAGCTGGCCGTGCTGACCAACAGCGAGGTCTCCGTGAACGTGGAGGAGATCAAGCGTCCGGAGCTGAGCGCTCGCCTGGTTGCCGACAACGTCGCCCACCAGATCCGCCAGCGCATTTCCTTCCGCCGGGCAATGAAGAAGGCGGTTCAATCCGCGATGCGCGCCGGTGCCGAAGGAATCCGCATCCAGTGCGCCGGCCGGCTGGGCGGAGCGGAAATCGCCCGTACCGAAGGCTACAGCGAGGGCCGCGTGCCGCTGCACACGCTGCGCGCGGACATCGACTATTCGCACGTCAAGGCGGCGACGACCTACGGCGTGGTCGGCGTGAAGTGCTGGGTATTCAAGGGTGAAGTGATCGAGGAACGGTTCGGCCGCACCTATTCGGCGGGCCCCTCCAAGGTGGCGAGGAGCTGAGATGCTGGCACCCAAACGCATCCGGCGCAGAAAGACCCACAAGGGGAAGATGCGCGGAAAGGCATACCGGGGGAGCAAGGTTTCCTTCGGCGAGTACGGCCTGCAGGCCACCGAGGCGAGCTGGATCACGAACCGGCAGATCGAATCCGCCCGTGTGGCCATCACCCGGCACGTCAAGAGGGGCGGCAAGGTCTGGATCCGCATCTTCCCGGACAAGCCTGTGACGAAGAAGCCCGCCGAGACCCGCATGGGCAAGGGCAAGGGCAACCCGGAGGAGTGGGTCGCCGTGGTCAAGCCGGGGCGGATCATGTTCGAGCTGGAGGGCGTTCCCATCGAGATCGCGCGGCGGGCGATGCAGCTGGCGTCGTTCAAGCTGCCGGTCAAGACCCGCTTCGTGGTCCGGGAGACCCAACTGTGAACCATTCGACCCCTGGAGCGAGATCGTGAAGGCAGAGGAAATCCGCGAACTGGACAGCGTCGAGTTGGGGCACCGCCTCGGGGAGCTGAAGATGGAACAGTTCCGCCTTCGCTTCCGGAGCGCCACGATGCAGCTGGAAAACCCGAAATTGTTGCGAGAAATCCGGCGGGAAATCGCACGGATCAAGACCATACTGCACGAGCGCCGGAGTACGGAAGATGAGTGAAGCCAGCGTGAGGGCCCGGCGCAAGATTCGAACCGGCTTGGTGGTGGGAGACCGGGCCGACAAGACCGTCACCGTACTGGTCGAGCGCCGCCTGGCCCATCCCCTCTACGGGAAGCAGATCAAGCGCTCGAAGAAGTACCACGTCCACGACGAGGAAAACGAGTGCAGGGTCGGAGACACCGTCTCCATCATGGAGACCCGGCCGCTCTCGAAGACCAAGCGCTGGCGTGTCGTTGAACTCCTGGAACGGCCGGCCTGACGGCCGGGCGCGAAGGACTGGATGAGATCAGATGATCCAACAGGAATCGATGCTGAAGATCGCCGACAACACCGGCGCGAAACGGGCGCTCTGCATCCGTGTGCTGGGAGGTTCGAAGCGGCGCTACGCGCGGATCGGCGACCGGGTCATCGTCACGATCAAGGACGCCGTGCCCAACGCCCCGGTGAAGAAGGGCGAGGTGATGGAGGCCGTGGTCGTGCGCACGGCCAAGGAGATGCGGCGGCGAGACGGGACGTACATCCGCTTCGACGACAACGCCGCCGTGCTGATAAACGCTCAAAAGGAGCCCAGAGGCACCCGGATCTTCGGTCCCGTTGGACGCGAATTGCGTGAAAAACGGTACATGAGGATCGTGTCACTCGCTCCGGAGGTGCTGTAGCGATGGCCGGAACCACCACCAGTATCGTGAAGGGGGACCGCGTCCGGGTCATTCGCGGCAACCACCGGGACGCCGAAGGGACGGTGCTCAGGGTTCTGCGCGGATCGGGCCGCGTGGTGATCCAGGGCGTGAACATGCGCAAGCGGCATGTCCGGCCGACCCAGGCCAACCCGGAGGGAGGCATCATCACCTCCGAGGCACCGATCCACCTCTCGAACGTCATGCTCGTCGATCCGGCCGGCGGCGAAGCCAGCCGTATCCGGATGCGGGTCGAGCCCGACGGCTTCAAGGAGAGGATCGCTGTCAGGAGCGGCAACCCGGTACCGAAGCCGGATTGATGAAGCGGAGATGCTGACGATGGAACCCAGGCTGAAGAACCACTACAGGGAGGTCGCGAGGCCGGCGCTGCAGGAGCAGTTCGGCTTCGCCAACCCGCACCAGATCCCGCAGGTGCTCAAGGTGACGCTCAACGTGGGCGTCGGCGAGGGCAGCCGGGATCGCAAGCTGATCGATTCGGTCGCCGAGGAGCTGGCGGTGATCTCGGGCCAGAAGCCCGTCATCACCCGGGCCCGGAAGTCGATCTCCAACTTCCGCCTGCGCGAGGGGATGCCGGTGGGCGCGTCCGTGACGCTGCGCCGCCACGGGATGTGGGAGTTCCTCGACCGCTTCGTGTCGGTCGCGGTGCCGCGCATCCGGGACTTCCGCGGTCTGAACACGCGTTCCTTCGACGGCCGCGGCAACTACACCGTCGGCATCCGCGAGCAGATCATCTTCCCCGAAGTCGACTACGATCGCGTCAAGCAGATCCACGGGATGGACATCTCCGTGGTGACCTCGACCAACAAGGACGACCAGGCGTATGCCCTGCTTCGGCAGCTGGGCTTTCCCTTCCGCGGCGAGATTCCCGTGATTATCGGCGGTGCCAGCGCCTGACCTGAGGAGACGAACACCCATCATGATGACCGATCCCATCGCCGACATGCTCACCCGGATCCGCAACGCCGGGAGCGCGGGGCACCGGTGGGCCGATGTGCCCCTTTCGAAGCTGAAGGTGGAGCTGGCGCGCATCCTCAAGGAGAACGCCTTCGTCTACGACTACAAGGTTCTGAACGACGGCCGCCACGGGCTCGTCCGCGTCTACCTCAAGTACCACGAAGGGCAGCCGGTGATTCGCCGCATTGCCCGCGTCTCCCGGCCCGGCCGGCGGCGGTACGTGGGCGTCGATGACATCCCCAGAGTCAGGAACGGATTGGGGATCGCGGTGCTGTCCACGTCGCGCGGCCTGCTCTCCGACCGCGCCGCGCGCGCGGCCAACGTCGGCGGCGAAGTGCTCGCCGAGGTCTGGTAGGAGGTCCCATGTCACGGATTGGCAAGCAGCCGGTTACGGTCCCCGCGGGGGTCACGGTGACCCTCAACGGGCAGCACGTCGCGGCCAGGGGCCCCAAGGGACAACTCGCGCTGGAGGTGCGTGATCCGATCACCGTGGACTGGGACGGCGAGCCCGGCAAGACGATCGTGGTCAGGCGGCCGACCGATCAGAAGGACCACCGCGCCCTGCACGGGCTGACCCGCGCCCTGGTGGCCAACATCGTCCAGGGGGTCGGCGAGGGATTCAGCAAGACGCTCGAGATCGTCGGGGTAGGGTACCGCGCCGAGGCCAAGGGCAAGGGACTGGAGCTCAGGCTGGGATTCTCGCACACCATCGACTATCCCGCGCCCAAGGGGATCACTTTGGAGACGCCGAACCCGACGACGATCGTCGTCAGCGGGGCGGACAAGCAGCAGGTGGGTCACACCGCGGCCGTGATCCGGTCGTTCCGTCCGCCGGAGCCGTACAAGGGCAAGGGTGTCAGGTACCAGGGAGAACACGTCCGGCGCAAGGCCGGCAAGACGGCCGCAAAGTGACGGTCAACTTACGATGATCAAGGCAAGCAAACTGAGGAAGAGCCGCCAGCTCCAGCGCAGCCGCCGGCACATCCGCATCCGCAAGCGGGTGCACGGTACGGGCGAGAGGCCGCGGCTGTCGGTGTACCGGTCGCTGCGCCACGTCCAGGGGCAGGTGATCGACGACGATCGGCAACACACACTGTTGGGCCTCTCCACCCTGGCTCCGGAGCTGCGCGAAGCCGCTCCCGACGGAGGAGGCGGCAAGGTTGGGGTCGCGCGGGCGGCCGGCCGGCTCCTGGCCGAGCGGGCACGCGAGCGCGGCGTCACCACGGTGGTGTTCGACCGCGGGGGCTATCGTTATCACGGCCGCGTGCGGGCCTTCGCCGAAGGTGCACGTGAGGGAGGACTGATCTTCTGATGGCCAGAGACAAGAGACCGCCCCGCGAGGGGGCCGAGCAGGTCGAGAACCTCATTCACATCAACCGGGTGGCGAAGGTGGTGAAGGGTGGGCGCCGCTTCTCCTTCACCGCGCTTGTTGCGGTCGGCAACCAGTCGGGGCGCGTGGGGATCGCCCACGCCAAGGCCAACGAGGTCGCCGAGGCCATTCGCAAGGCCTTCGAGCAGGCGCGCCGGGAGATGGTCGACGTGCCGATCGTGAACGGCACCATCCCCCACGACACCATCGGCCGCTGGGGTGCGGGGCGAGTCCTGCTGCGCCCGGCCGCTCCGGGAACCGGGGTCATCGCGGGCGGCCCGGTGCGGGCCGTTCTGGAAGCCGCGGGATACACCGACGTGCTGACCAAGAGCCTGGGCACCAACAACCCGATCAACGTGGTGCGCGCCACCGTGACCGGGCTGGAAAACCTGGACACGGCCTACGACGTGGCGGCGCGCCGGGGCGTGTCGCTGCAGGAGCTGGGAGTGGCGGATCATGGCTAGGCGCATCAGGATCAAGCAGGTCCGGAGCGCGGTCGGGCGGCAGAAGATCCAGCGCCGTACCCTCGCGGCCCTCGGAATCCGGAGACACCAGCAGTCCGTAGTGCATGAGGACACGCCCGCCATCCGCGGGATGATCGCCAGGATCGACTATCTGCTAGAGGTCACGGAGGTGGATTGAACGATGATTGAATTGCACAACCTGCGTCCGCCGCAGGGATCGCGCCGCGCGCGCAAACGCGTCGGCCGGGGACCCGGTTCCGGGAAGGGCAAGACCGCGGGACGGGGCCAGAAGGGGCAGAACTCGCGCTCGGGCGGCGGTGTGCCGGCGTGGTTCGAAGGTGGTCAGATGCCCTTGCAGCGCCGCATTCCGAAGCGCGGCTTCACGAACCGCAACCGCGTCGAATACCAGGTGGTCAACGTCTGCGACCTGCATATCGTGGGCGACAAGGCAACGCCGGAAGCGTTGAGGGAGGCCGGGCTGATCCGGTCGCTCCGGACGCCGGTGAAGATTCTGGGCAACGGCGAGATCGACGCCGCGGTCGACTGTACGGTACACGCAGCGAGCGCCGCCGCCCGCGCCAAGATCGAGGCCGCGGGGGGCTCGGTGACGCTGGTTCCCGCACGGGACGGGGAAGGGGAATAGGCGGCGCGCATGGCCAACCCGATTCCCGCCCTGTTCCGCGCTCCGGAGCTGAAGGACAAGATCCTCTTCACGCTCCTCATGATGCTGATCTACCGGCTCGGATCGCACATCACCGTGCCGGGCGTAAACGTCCCCGCGCTGCAGGCGCTGTCGGCGGACTTCTCCAACACCTTCCTCGGCGTCTACGACCTCTTCGTCGGGGGGAATTTCAGCCGGGCCACCATCTTCGCGCTGGGCATCATGCCCTACATCTCGGCGAGCATCATGTTCCAGCTGCTCAGCGCCGTCTTTCCCACGGTACAGAAGCTTCAGAGGGAAGGGGAGCAGGGCCGCAAGAAGCTGACCCAGTGGACACGCTACACCACCGTGGTGCTCTGCGCGGTCCAGGCGTTCGGGTATGCGTCCTTCCTGCAGACGATGGGCGCCGTCAATTCCCCGGGGATGGGCTTTGTCGTCACGACCGTGCTCGTTCTCACCGTCGGCGGCGTCTTCGTGATGTGGATGGGTGAGCAGATCACGGAACGGGGCGTCGGCAACGGCATGTCGCTGATGATCCTGTTTTCGATCATCCAGAGCTTCCCCGCCACGGTTGCCGGGGTGGCGGAATCCGTCCGGAACGAACAGATGACCCTGTTCGGCCTGATCCTCATGACGGCCATGATGGTGGCCATCACCGCCGGTGTCGTCGCGATGACCATGGCCGCGCGCAGAATCCCCATCCAGATTCCGCGCAAGGTCGTGGGGCGGGGCCGCATTCGCGAGGGGCAGAAGAGCCACATCCCGCTCCGCATCAACTCCGCGGGCGTGATGCCGATCATCTTCGCCATCTCCTTCATGGCGGTTCCCGGAACGCTCGCCGCGTTCAGCTCGGTTGGGGTCGTGCAGGACCTGGCGAACATCTTCCAGCCGCAGACGATGCTGTACTACTGCACCTATGCGGCGCTGATCATCTTCTTCACCTACTTCTACACGGCGATCATCTTCAACCCTGTCGACCTGGCCGAAAACCTGAAGAAGCAGGGTGCCTTCATCCCCGGCGTGAAACCCGGCGCGCGCACCGCCCAGTACATCGACCGGATCCTCACGCGCGTCACTCTGCCCGGCTCGATCTACCTCGCGATCATCGCGCTGATTCCGTCCTGGATGCTCAGCTATACCGGCAACCAGAGCCTGATGTTCGGCGGCACGAGCCTGCTGATCGTGGTTGGGGTCGGTCTCGACACGGTGCAGCAGGCCCAGCAGCACCTCCTGCTGCGCCACTACGACGGCTTCATGAAGAAGGGCCGCGTCAAGATGCGCGGCCGCCAGCGCTACATGTAGCCGGTTCGTGGCCGAACCCGCGTGAGCACCGAAGGCAGGATCGTCGTACTCCTGGGGGCGCCGGGGGTCGGGAAGGGAACGCAGGGCGTCCGTCTCGGGCGTGAACTGGGGTGGGCGCACGTCTCCACGGGGGATCTGCTGCGTGCCGCGCTGCGGGATGGCACCCCGCTCGGGGTCGAAGCGCGCAGGTACATGGATGCCGGAGAGCTCGTGCCCGACGGCGTCATGATCGACCTTGTGCGGGAGCACCTTGCCGGACTCGAACCCGGCAGGGGGGTGGTCTTCGACGGCTTCCCGCGCACCGTGCAGCAGGCCGAAGCGCTCGACCGGGCGCTCGCCCGCGAAGGACGCGCCGTCGGCTCGGCCGCTCTCCTCGACGCCCCCGAGACGGTGCTCTTCAAGCGCATCTCCGGACGGCGCTCGTCCCCCGGCGGCCGTGTGTACAACGTCTACTTCGATCCGCCCAGCCGCGATGGCTTCTGCGACGAGACCGGAGAGCCGCTGGTTCACCGGGCCGACGACCAGCCGGACACCGTGCGCACCCGGCTCGCCGTCTACCGGGAAGTCACGGCCCCGCTCATCGGCTACTACGAGGCGAAGGGGCTGCTGGTGCGGGTCGACGCCGGGGGCGACATCGACGAGGTCTATGCCGCCCTCCAGGCGGCGGTGGGCGACCGGCAGGGCGCGGCGGACGGCGCCGCCCGCGCGGGCTCCTGACCGCGCGATGCCGGCAAAGAGGGCCGGAGCGGTCCACCTCAAGTCCAGGGCCGAGATCGAGGCCATGGGGCGTTGCGGCGCGATCATCGCAGCGCTCTTCGCGGAGCTCGAACCCCGGGTGGCGCCGGGAGTCACCACGACCGAGCTGGACCGCTTTGCCGACATCTTCGTCCGTTCGCACAAGGGAGCGGTACCGGCCTTCAAGGGGCTCTACGGCTTTCCCGGAAGCGCCTGCGTCAGCATCAACGAGGAGGTGGTCCACGGGATTCCGTCCCGCCGCAGGCTGAAGGACGGGGACATCGTGTCCATCGACGTGGGTGTGAAGCAGGGCGGCTGGTGCGCCGACTCGGCCTACACCTTCCCGGTGGGGGAGACCGGAGATGAAGCCGCGCACGTGATGAAGGTGACGCGCGAGGCGCTGCGAGCGGCGGTGGCGGCCGCGCGCCCCGGCCTGCATGTGGGCGACATCGGTGCCGCCGTGGTGGACACCGTGCGCGGCACGGGTCTGGCGATCATCCGTGACCTGGTCGGCCACGGCGTCGGCCGCGCGATCCACGAAGAGCCGCAGGTGTCGAACATCGGCCAGCGCGGCTTCGGCGTGCCGCTGCGCGAGGGGATGGTCCTCGCGATCGAACCGATGCTCGCGATGGGGACCGAGCGGATCGCCACGCTGGAGGACCGCTGGACCGTCATCACCGCGGATCGCGCCCTGTCCGCCCACTTCGAGCACACCGTCGCGGTCACCGCGGAGGGTCCCCGGGTGCTGACCGGAGGCGGCATCTGGGACGAACCGGAGTGGCGGACGGAGACCGCTGCGCTTCCCCAGGATACGTAGATACGTTAACTTAATATGCTGTGCCCTATTCGAAGCATCCAGGAAACCGGGCGGGAGACCAGACCGCGTGAAAGTGCGTACCAGTGTAAAGCCGATGTGTGAGTACTGCCGCGTCGTCCGGCGCAAGGGAGTCGTGCGGGTGATCTGCAGCAGGAATCCGCGACACAAGCAGCGCCAGGGCTGAGGGGGACGGGTTATGGCACGCATCGCAGGCATCGACCTTCCCAGGGGCAAGCGCATCGAGGTGGCGCTCACGTACGTCTACGGCGTGGGCCCCACGCGCTCGAAGCGCATCCTCGACGCGACGGGGATCAGTCCCGATCTCCGCACTCACGAGTTGACCGACGAGGACGCGAGCCTGCTGCGCCGGGAGATCGAACTCAACCACAAGGTGGAGGGGGCGCTGCGCACCGAGGTGTCCATGAACATCAAGCGACTCATGGACATCGGTTGCTACCGCGGCCTGCGCCACCGCCGGGGGCTGCCGGTAAGGGGACAGCGGACCCACACCAACGCCCGCACCAAGAAGGGCCCGCGGCGCGCCATCGCGGGCAAGAAGAAGGCCCCCAAGAAGTAGGGCGGGGCAGCAATCGGGAACCCGTAACGCGCGGATCGGACCCGCGGCCGCCACACGGAGGAAGGTTTCGTCTTGGCAAGACCCAGAACGACCAGAACGAGAAAGACCAAGAAGATCGTCGCCGCCGACGCTGTCGCGCACATCAAGGCGACGTTCAACAACACGCTGATCACGATCGCCGACCAGTCCGGCGATGTGCTGGTGTGGTCGTCGGCCGGTACCGCCGGCTTCAAGGGGTCGAAGAAGTCGACCCCGTTCGCCGCGACCATGGCCGCCGAACAGGCGGGCCACGAGGCCTACGCCATGGGAGTGCGCAACCTGGTGGTGCGGGTTCAGGGCCCGGGCTCGGGACGGGAATCCGCCATTCAGGCGCTCGCGTCGGCCGGCCTCAACATCCAGTCGATCCACGACGTGACGCCGCTCCCGCACAACGGGTGCCGGCCACCCAAGAAACGCCGCGTCTGACGGCAGAAGAACCCAGCAATGGCACGATACACAGGTCCGGTCTGCAAGCGCTGCCGCAGGGAGGGACAGAAGCTCTTCCTCAAGGGCACCAAGTGCTACACGGAGAAATGCCCGGTCGAGCGGCGCCAGTACCCGCCGGGACAGCACGGTCCCGCGTCGGTCCGCCGCCGCAAGCAGTCGGACTACGCGGTCCAGCTGCGTGAGAAGCAGAAGGTCAAGCGGATCTACGGACTCCACGAGAAGCAGTTCCGCAACCTCTTCGAGTACGCCGCCGGCCGGCCCGGCGTCACCGGCGAGAATCTGATCATCGCGCTCGAAAGCCGTCTCGACAACGTGGTTTTCCGCATGGGGCTCACGACCAGCCGGCGCCAGGCGCGGCAGCTCGTTCGCCATCGCCACGTGCAGGTCAACGGCACGGTCGTCAACGTCCCGAGCTACCGCCTTTCGGCCGGCGACGAAGTCGCCCTCAGGTCCGGATCCCGCGACCTCGAGCTGGTGGACGTCAGCCTCGGTGCGCGGTCGCGGCCGCAGCTCCTCGACTGGCTGGCACTCGACGAGAAGAAGCGGGTCGGCCGGGTGGTCAGGCAGCCGACCCGGGGCGACATACCGCTGGCGGCGCAGGAGCAGCTGATCGTCGAGCTCTATTCCAAGTAGTCCGGCAGCGGCGGCGCTAACGGGCGGCGCCTCCGGCTTCCCAACGTTCGCAACAAGACCAGGGGGACAATGAGGTGAGTTCAGAGAATCTGGAGAATCGGGAGATCGATCTTTCCGGTCTGGTGCTCCCCGAGCGCATCGAGATCACCGACATGTCGGAAGACGGCCGCTCGGCCGACTTCGTCATGGAGCCGCTGGAACGCGGATTCGGACATACGCTCGGCAATTCGGTGCGCCGGGTGCTCCTTTCGTCGCTTCCGGGTGCCGCCGTGCGGGCGTTCCGAATCAGCGGCGTCGTGCACGAACACCAGACCATACCGTCGGTCGTCGAGGATGTTCACCAGGTCATCCAGAACCTGAAGTCGGTCGTACTGAGCCTGGACGATGACGTGGACGCGGCGGTTCTCGACATTCGCGCCGAGAAGGCCGGGCCGGTCAAGGCATCGAAGATCCGGGGCCCGGGTTCGGTCACGGTCCACAACCCCGGCCACCACATCCTGACCCTCGAAGACGACCTCGAAGTCAACATCGAACTGTACGTCAACAAGGGCCGCGGATACGTGCTGGCCGACCAGCAGGAGCCGCCCGAGGATGCCCCGGTGGACCTGGTGCGGATCGACGCCATCTACAACCCGGTGCTCCGCGCCAGCTTCAAGGTCGAGGAGACGCGCGTGGGCCAGCGCACCGACTTCGACCGGCTCATGCTCCATGTGGAGACGAACGGTGCCGTGGATCCCGAGACCGCGGTCCGGTATTCCGCCGAACTCGTGCGCAGGCACCTCGAGTACATGTTCTTCTTCCAGGAGGGAGCCCCTCCCCGCGAGGATGAGCCCGAGCCGGAACCGGTGCCCGAGAAGCTTGCCAAGCTGTTCGAGACCCCCGTCAACGACCTCGTGGAGCTGAGCGTCAGGTCCCGCAACTCGCTGCGGCGGGAGTCGATCGAGACCGTGGGTGACCTGGTCGGCTGCACCGAGGCCGACATGCTGGAGATCGACAACTTCGGCCAGAAATCGTTGAGCGAGATCTACGACTTCCTCGGCGAACACGGCCTCCGTTTCGGCATGAAGACGAAGCAGGGCAGTGACGGCCGCCTCTACTGGACCGAAGAGACCGCCCGCGCGGGAGCGGGCGACTAGTAGCCCGTGGAACAGGTCCCCGCTCGGTGCGACGCGGGGATCATCCGCGGACTGGCAAGGGAAACGGAAGATGCGTCACAGAAAGAAGGGCAGGAATCTCTCGCGGTCGCCGAGTCACCGGCGGGCGCTGCTGCGCAACATGGCCACCTCGCTGTTCCGTCACGAGCGGATCCGGACCACCACGGCCCGGGCCAGGGAGCTGCGCCCCTACGCCGAAAGGCTGATCACGCTGGCCCGCCGGGGCGATCTCCATGCACGGCGCCTGGCGGCGCGGCGCATCGCCGACCGCGAGGTCCTCGGGAAGCTCTTCGACGACATCGGCCCCCGGTATGCCGAACGGCCGGGCGGGTACACCCGCATTCTGAAGCTGGGTCCGCGCAAGGGAGATGCGGCGGATATGGCGCTCATCGAGTTGGTATGATAGAATCCTGCCGCAGGGTGCGACACCGGGCGCCGGATTCCCGCCGGGCAACCGAAACGCGGGAGCTTCCGGATCCCGCACTCGCCATCGCCAACTACGTCAAACCGGTTTAAGAGGAACGCAGATGCAGATGTTTCCGACGTCCCGCGCGGGTGCCGTGAGACTGGGTCTTCCGTTGATGATCCTGTCCTTCCTGGTGATGGCCGGCTTCCTGTACTGGCTCTCCACGTACGAAGCCCCCGAGGTCGACGTGGACGACGATGCCATGGTCAGCGAAGACGGCCTCAACGAGGTGGCGTTCGAGGACTTCGTCCTGGGGACGCAGAGTTTCATGGGCGAGGAGATCACCCTGCGCTTCGTCGATGTGAACTCCACGGTCGGCACGAGGTTGTTCTGGACGATGCTGCCCGGCAGCAACCCTTACCTGATGCACATCTCGGAGGAGGCGCTGGCCGACTCCGTGGAGGTGCTCGACGGCCTCCGCGTGGACATCACGGGAATGGTCACGGAGCTTTCCGACTCGGTGCTGGATGTGTGGATGGAGGCCGGTATCCTGAGAAACGACGGTGATCGCCTGCAGGCGATGTTCGCCGTCGACAAGGGTGACTACTTCCTGATCCGGCGCTTCGAGGTGGAGGACGAGGGCGAGTCCGGCAACGATTCCGGGGAGTCCGGATAGTCCGGCGGCCCGGAAAACCCCGCGGCGGCGGAGCGACCCGGATGTCCTCCCCGGATGCGATCTTCGGTGTATTGGGGCTCGGCTACGTGGGGTTGCCGCTAGCAACCCAGGCCGCCCGGAACGGAATCCGTGTCATCGGATTCGACGTGGACCGGTCGGTTGCCGATGGGGTGAACGCCGGTCGCAGCCACATCTCCGACCTCACCGGTGCGTCCGTGGCGGAGGCGCGTGGTTCGGGCCTGCTGGAGGCGACCACCGACATGTCGCGCCTGGCAGACTGCGATGCGATCGCGATCTGCGTGCCCACGCCGCTGTCGAGGACCCGCGACCCCGACATCCGCCACATCCTGGCCGCCTCAAGGGCCGTGGCCGCCTCGCTGCAGAAGGGCCAGCTCGTCGTGCTGGAGTCCACCACCTATCCCGGGACGACCCGGGAAGTGGTGCTTCCAATCCTGCGCGGCGCGGGCCTTCAGCCGGGAAGCGACTTCTTCCTGTGCTTCTCGCCGGAGCGCGTGGACCCCGGCAACGAGACCTGGAAGATCGGCAACACCCCGAAGATCATCGGCGGGGTTACCCGCGCCTGCGCCGAGGCCGGGGTGGCGTTCTACAACCGCTTCGTGGACGAAATGGTGCCCGTCTCCTCGGTCGAGGCGGCCGAACTCGCAAAGATCCTGGAAAACGCCTTCCGGGCGGTGAACATCGGGCTCGTCAACGAGATGGCGCTGATCGCCGACCGCCTCGGACTGGATATCTGGGAGGTGATCGACGCCGCGGCCACCAAGCCCTTCGGCTTCATGAAGTTCACGCCCGGTCCGGGGCTTGGGGGACACTGTCTTCCGGTCGATCCCCACTATCTCGCCTGGAAGATGCGGACGATGGACTTCCGCACACGGTTCATCGATGTGGCAGCCGAGATCAACGCGGAGATGCCGGCCTTCGTGGCGGGCAAGGTCAGGGAGGCGCTCAACGTGGCCGGCAAACCGGTGAATGGCGCGCGCGTCCTGCTCCTCGGGGTGGCCTACAAGAGGGATGTCGCCGACGTCAGGGAGTCGCCGGCCACGGAGATCCTGGAGCTACTGGCCAGGGACGGAGCAGAGGTGAGCTACCACGATCCGCACGTACCCGAGTGGGAGGCCCGGGATGGTCTCACCCTCGACTCCGCCGCGCTCACCGACGACCTCTTCGCGCTCACCGACGTTGTGGTCATCGTGACCGACCACACCTGCTTCGACTTCGAGCGCATCTTCCGCCTTTCGCGCGTGCTCGTCGACGCGCGCAACGCAACCGCCACCGTCGCGAAGGACCTGAACGCCCCCACCGCCCGGCGCTGGATCGTGAAGCAGACGTGAAGATCGCCATCGTGGGGACCGGGTATGTGGGGCTGACGACGGGCGCCTGCCTGGCCGAGACCGGCAACGACGTCATCTGTGCCGACATCGTGGAGGAGAAGGTGGAAGCGCTGGCGCGCGGTGAAATCCCCTTCTACGAGCCGGGCCTGAGCGCGCTCGTCAGCCGGAACGTCGCCGAAGGGCGCCTCTCCTTCACCACCGATGTGGCCGGGGCGGTGCGCGCGTCGTACATCATCTTCATCGCGGTGGGCACCCCGCCCGACGAGGACGGTTCCGCGGACCTCAGCGCGGTGGTGGCCGCCGCGGCCGGCATCGGTCGCGCGATGGACGGCGAGCGGATCGTGATCACCAAGAGCACGGTTCCCGTGGGGACGGCCCGGCTGGTGCGCGAGGCGATCGAGGCCGAGACGGACCACCGCGTGCGGGTGTGCGCCAACCCGGAGTTCCTGAAGGAGGGGGCCGCGCTGAGCGACTTCCGGAAGCCGGACCGGGTCGTCATCGGCGTGGACGATGCGGTGGCCGGAGAGGTGCTGCAGAGCCTCTACGCACCGTTCGTGCGGACCGGCAACGAGGTCCTCGTGATGGACACGGCGTCGGCGGAGATCACCAAGTACGCAGCCAACGCTATGCTCGCGACGCGCATCAGTTTCATGAACACGATCGCGCGGCTCTGCGAGCGGACCGGCGCCGACGTGGACATGGTCCGCCTCGGGGTCGGCTCCGACCGGCGCATCGGCCCGACCTTCCTCTTCCCGGGAGTGGGATACGGTGGCTCCTGCTTTCCCAAGGACGTGAAGGCGCTCGCGGACACGATGAGGCGGCTCGGGGTGGAGTCCTCCATCCTCGACGCCGTGGAGAGCGTCAACGAGGGCCAGAAGCGGCTGCTCCTGGAGCTGGCGGTCGAACGATTACGGGGAAACGCTGCACGACAGGACCTTCGCCATATGGGGACTGGCCTTCAAGCCCAACACCGACGACATGCGCGAAGCCCCCAGCCTGGTCACGATCCGCGGACTCCTGGAGCGGGGGGCCCGGGTGGTGGCGCACGACCCCGTCGCGATGCACGAGGCCCGGCGGATCCTCGGCGATGCGATCGAGTACCGCGACCAGAACTACGATGCCCTCGAAGGCGCGGACGCGCTGCTCATCCACACGGAGTGGCACCCCTACCGGCACCCGGACTTCGAGCGCATGCGCAACCTGCTCAGGCAGCCGGTGATCCTCGACGGGCGGAACCTCTACACCCCGGCGGCGATGCGGGATCTGGGGTTCGAATACCACTCCGTGGGTCGCCGCCCGGTCCTTACCTGAGCGGCCTGCTGATTCGTGCGCGTCGCGATTACCGGAGCCGCGGGGTTCCTGGGCTCCCATCTCGTGGACCGGTTCCTCGCAGATGGGTGCGAAGTCGTCGGAGTGGACAACTGCATCACGGGCTCGCCGCGGAACCTGGTCCACCTCGACGACCATCCGCGCTTCCGGCTCCTCGACCACGACATCTCCCGGCCGCTCTACCTGGACGCGAAGCTGGAGGGGGTCCTCCATTTTGCCTCTCCCGCAAGTCCGGTCGACTACCTGGAGCTCCCGATCCAGACACTCAAGGTCGGCTCCCTTGGCACTCACAACACCCTCGGGCTGGCCCGGCGGCACGGCGCCCGCTATCTGCTGGCGTCGACTTCGGAAGTCTACGGCGATCCGCAGGTCCATCCGCAGCCCGAAAGCTACTGGGGCAACGTGAACCCGGTCGGCCCGCGCGGGGTCTACGACGAGGCGAAGCGCTTCGCGGAAGCCATGACGATGGCCTACCACCGGGCGCATGGGCTGGAGACCCGCATCGCCAGGATCTTCAACACCTACGGCACCCGCATGCGGCCGGGCGACGGGCGGGTGGTCTCCAACTTCATCGTGCAGGGTCTGCGCGGAGAGGCCATGACGGTCTATGGAGACGGCTCCCAGACGCGGTCTTTCTGCTTCGTGGACGACACCATCGAGGGGATCTCTCGCCTCTTCCGGTCGGCGTGCACCGATCCGGTGAACATCGGCAACCCGGACGAGTTCACCATCGCCGAGCTGGCCGGACTGGTCATGAAGGCGACGGGGAGTTCGACCGGGCCGAAGTACCTGCCGCTTCCAGTCGACGATCCCGTGGTGCGGCGCCCCGGCATCGGCCTTGCGCAGAGGGAGCTGGGGTGGGCTCCGGTGACCGGGCTGCGCGAGGGTCTCGAGAAGACGGTGCCGTATTTCCGCAAGCTGGTGGCGGAGGAGGATGTACGCTCCCGCACGCTGGGCGGGACTTGACTAGGGTCCCCGCATTTATGGAACGTCATAGGGTGATTCCGGTAATAACAGACGGGCCCGGGCATCTCGCTCGGGGCCGTATTCAGGCGGGACATATTCGAGTGGAAGACAGACGACTCAGACCACCGCGCCGCGCGGAAACGGGGGGCTGCGGTCTCCGGGCCCCCGGGGCTCCGGGGCGGTGCCGCTCCCGGGCGGGGCGGCGGCTCCTCCACTCCCTCCCGCTCGCGCTGGCGCTCGGTGCGGCGTGTACATCCGATCCGAGCCAGGAGACGGCCCGGCTGCGCGGCGATCTGGCCTTTGCGCGCGGCGACTACGAAGAGGCGGTGGCGGAGTACCGGCTTTCCCTGTTGCAGGAGGATCCGGGCGCCGGCGGGATGGTGCGGGCCGCGCACGCCTACATCGAGCTGGGCCGCGTGGACGAGGCCCGCACGCTGTACGACCAGGCCCTCCTGGAGGACAGCAGCCATGTCGACCAGGCCGTCTCCGACTTCGTGGCCCGCGCCAGGCTGGAGTTCGCGAACGGCGACCGCTACGGCGCCGCCTCCGCGATGGAAGCCGCCGCCCACTTCCGTCCCGGTGTCCAGGCTCGCGGGCTGAACCTGCCGCTGGCTCGCCACTATCGCGACAGCGGCGAGCACCTGCGGGCGCAGGCCCTCTTTCTGAGCGCGCTCGGGGAGCGGCGCGGAGACCCGGATCTTCTCTTCGAGACGGCGCTCGTCCACCTCGAGATCGGCGACTGTGAGCGCGCCCTCGGGTTCTTCGAGGAATTCGGGACGCTCGCGCCCAGGCGCAGGCACGAGGCTGATGCACACGTGGGAACGTGCGCCTTTCAGCTGGCCGAAGAGATCGCGCAGGGCCTCGGCGAGGAGGGCGCGACCGAGGAGGCGCTCGCCCATCTGGACCTGGTGCTGGAGCTGGGCGAGCCCAGAATGCTGCTGCCCCGGGCCTGGTTCGCGAAGGCCGAAATCCTGGAGGGCATGGGCGAGTGCGCGGCGGCGATCACGGCCTACCGCATGGTGCCGGCCTCGGACCCGGCCGGATCGGGGCCGCTCAGCCGGACGGCGCAGCAGCGGGCGGACGAGATCCGGTTCGGCCAGCAGGGAGAAGGACCATGCTGAAGCGGTCGATCGCCGCGGGCGCGCTGGTCAGCCTGCTCGGTACGGCGTGTTCGTCGGCGCCGCCCTATTCGGGCTGGACTTCCGAGCAGCTGTACGAGCACGCGCAGCGGGCCTTCGAGGACGGCGACTGGCGCGAGGCCCGCCGGGCCTTCGAACGGCTGGTGCTGCAATTCCCCAGCTCCGAACACGCCGTGGAGGCCCGCTACTACATGGCCCGCTCCTTCCATGAGAGCCGGGACTACCTCAGCGCCGTTTCCGAGTTCACCCGCATCGTTCAGGTCTTTCCCGACCACGTACTCGCGGGTGACGCCTGGATGGGGCTGTGTGCGTCGTATGCGGCCATGTCCCCGCATCCGCAGCGGGACCAGGCGCCCACCGAACAGGCGCTGATCAACTGCAGGAATGTCGCCAACGACTTCATCGGCACTCCCACCGGCGATTCCGCCCGCACCCTGGCCCGCCAGATGGAGAACAAGCTGGCCGAGAGGACCTTTGGCGAGGGCAGCCACTACTATCGGAACAGACTCCTCGACTCCGCCGAACTCTACTTTCTCAATCTCCTGAGGCTCTACCCGGAGAGCGACTCCGCGCCCCGGGCGATGGCCCGGCTTGTGGACATCTACGAACGGTGGGGATGGGACGACCAGCGCGACGAGTTCCGCCGGCGGCTACTGCAGGATTTTCCCGACTCAAGCGAGGCCCGGGCCCTGGACATTCCACCGCCGCGCGACACCCTGTCGCCCATACGGAGCCGTGCTCCTCCCGGCCACTAGACCGGAGGTGAGCGCGGGGAGACCGGCCGGATGAGTCCGGCACGTCCCGGGGAGGATGCGGCACAGCGGGTCGGCGTCTTCGGCGGCACCTTCGATCCCCCACATCTGGGTCACGCGGCCGTGGCCGGCGAGGTGGCCGATGCGTTGGCGCTGGGGCGCCTGCTCTGGGTGCCCGCGGCGATTCCGCCCCACAAGACCGGCAGGACCATCACGCCGGGGGCGGTCCGGAGGCGCCTCGTTGAAGCGGCGGTCGCGCATGACCCGAGGTTCGAGCTGTGTGACCTGGAGCTGGAGCGCGGAGGCGTGTCGTATACCGTTGACACATTGCGGAGACTGAAGGCAGACCATCCCCGGGCGTCGTTGTCGCTGGTCCTGGGCAGCGACCTTGCAGAGGGGATCGGGAGCTGGAGGGAGCCGGACGCCGTCCTCGATCTCGCCGAGCTGGTGGTGATTCCCCGGCCGGGGACCGAGGCCGGCGGGGCGGGTGGAATGCCTGCCGCCGCCCGTGTTCGCGCCGTCCAGCTCACGCCGGTCGACATCTCGTCTTCGAGGGTCCGCGAACGGGTCCGGCAAGGGTTGTCCGTTTGCGACATGGTGTCGCCCGCCGTACGGGCCATTATTGAAAGGGAAGGCCTCTACCGGGCCTGAGCGTCGGTCCCCGCGGCGGGGCGGCGCGGAAAACTGCCGAGGAAACAGGAATGATCAAAGGGATCTTCAAGAAGATCGCCGGGTCTCGCTACGCCCGGGAGGTCAGGCGGCTCGCCCCGCTCGTCGACGAGATCAACGAGAGGTATGCGGCGCTCGAGGGGCTCTCCGACGGCGAAGTGCGTGGCAAGACGCAGGAGTTCAGGGACAGGATCGCCGGGCACACCGGCGAGGTGATGAGCGAGATCGAGGACATTCGGGCGCGGAAGCACTCCGCGACCGACGCGGATGAGCGCGAGAGCCTCGGCCTCGACATCGGCAAGCTGGAGGAGGAGTTTCGGGACAGGCTGGCCGAAATCCTCGAAGAGATCCTCCCCGATGCGTTCGCGGTGGTGAAGGAGGCGTGCCGGCGGCTGATGGGGCAGGAGGTGGTGGTCACCGGCCACAAGCTGCAGTGGGACATGATTCCCTACGACGTGCAGCTCATCGGTGCCGCGCAGCTCCACCGGGGACGCGTCGCCGAGATGGCGACCGGCGAGGGGAAGACGCTGGTCGCGACCATGCCGCTGTACCTGAACGCGCTGGCGGGGCGCGGCGCCCACCTGGTCACCGTCAACTCCTACCTCGCCCAGCGCGACGCCGAGTGGATGGGGGCGATCTACGGCTTCCTCGGCCTTACGGTGGACTGCATCGACCTGCACGACCCCGGCACGCCGGAGCGCCGCCAGGCCTACCACGCCGACATCACCTACGGCACCAACAACGAGTTCGGCTTCGACTACCTGCGCGACAACATGGTCCACACCCTGGAGCAGCGGGTCCAGCGCGCGCACCACTACGCGATCATCGACGAGGTCGACTCGATCCTGATCGACGAGGCCAGGACCCCGCTCATCATCTCCGGGCCGGTCACGCGCGACACTTCGACCCCCTTCAAGCAGATGGCGCCCGTGGTCGGCGCGCTCTACCGCAAGCAGACCCGCACGGTCAACCGCCTGGTCGCGGAGGCGGTGCGCGGCCTGGACTCGGAGGAGACCGAGTACGAGTCCGGCGAGAAGCTGCTCGCGGCGAAGCGCGGCGGGCCGAAGAACAAGCGGCTCATGAAGCTGTTCGCCGACCAGCCCGCGGTCGTGAAGCAGGTCGAGAGGGTCGAGGCGGACTACCTCCGCGACAAGCGGCTGCACGAGATCGACGAGATGCTGCTCTTCGCGATGGACGAGAAGGGCAGCAACGTCCACCTCTCCGACGCGGGCCTGGACGAGCTCTCGCCGGGGGATCCGCACGCCTTCGTCGTGCCGGACCTGTCCGAGGTGGTGGGCGAGATCCAGGAGGACGAGTCCCTGGCGGTGGATGAGAAGCGCGCCAGGATCGCGGAGCTGGAGGAGGAGTACGCCGACAAGTCGCAGCGCATGCACGTCATCCACCAGCTGCTCAAGGCCTACACGCTCTTCCACAAGGACGAGCGGTACATCATCGGCGAGAACGGCCAGATCGTCATCGTGGACGAGTTCACGGGGCGGCAGATGCCGGGCAGGCGCTGGAGCGACGGGCTGCACCAGGCCGTAGAGGCGAAGGAAGGGGTGGAGATCCGCGGCGAGACGCAGACGCTCGCGACGATCACCATCCAGAACTACTTCCGCATGTACGACAAGCTCGCCGGGATGACGGGGACCGCGGAGACGGAGGAGACCGAGTTCCACCAGATCTACAACCTGGACGTGTCGGTGATCCCCACCAACCGCCCCATCGCGCGGGACGACCGCGACGACCTCATCTTCCGCACCAAGCGGGAGAAGTACCTCGCCCTCATGGACGAGATCGAGCGTCTCAACCGGCTCGAGCTGCCCGTGCTGGTGGGGACGACCAACGTCGAGGTCTCCGAAACGATCTCACGCATGCTCAAGCGGCGCGGCGTCAAGCACAACGTCCTCAACGCGAAGCAGCACAAGCGCGAGTCCGAGATCGTGGCCGAGGCGGGCCAGCCCGGGGCGGTGACGATCGCGACGAACATGGCCGGGCGCGGCACCGACATCAAGCTCGGGGCCGGGGTGACGGATCCGCGCACCATCGACTGGGCCGGCGGGCGCGAACTGGAGCTGAACAGCGTGGTCGCGACCGATCCGACCCGCTACGAGGACCTCGACGGCAAGCCCGGCGACCACCTGGTCGAGATCGGCGGGCTCCACATCCTGGGGTCGGAGCGCCACGAGGCCAGGCGGATCGACCGCCAGCTGCGCGGCCGCGCCGGCCGCCAGGGCGATCCGGGCGCGTCCCAGTTCTTCCTGTCGCTCGAAGACGACCTGATGCGGCTCTTCGGCGGGATGGAGCGGATCGCCAAAGCGATGGACAGGATGGGGGCGGAGGAGGGCGAGGTGATCACCCACCCGCTCGTCACCAGCTCGATCGGCAGGGCCCAGAAGCGGGTCGAGGGCAACAACTTCGAGGCCCGCAAGAAGCTGCTGGACTACGACGACGTGATGAACCAGCAGCGCGAGGTCATCTACGATCTCCGCCTGTTCGCGCTGGAGGGGGGCGAGGACCTCAAGGGCGAGATCTGGGAGATGGTGCGGCACGTGATGGAGGCCGTCTTCGATGACCACCTGCCGGCGGGGGTCTGCCGGGGGGGGTCGAGGTTGGGGCACTCAGGCAGCGGATGCTGCTCGACCTCCACACGGTGCTGCCACATGTGGAAGACGAGGAGGACCCCGAGGAAGTGGAGCGCGAGGACGTGCTCGATGCCGCGGAGGAAGCCGTGCAGGAGTCCTTCGAGCGCAAGATCGAGTCGCTCGGGGAGCACGCCGAGCGGGTGATGAGCTTCGTCATGCTGTCGACCATCGACAACAAGTGGAAGGACCACCTCTACGACCTCGATCACCTGAAGGCATCGATCGGCTTCCGCGGCTGGGGACAGAAGGACCCCCTCGTCGAGTACAAGAAGGAAGCCTACCAGATGTTCGTGGAACTCATGGACGATATCCGCCGCACCCTTACCCAGCAGTTCTTCCGGGTGCGCCTGGAGCAGCGGCCGGCGATGAGCTTCCAGCCCCAGAGGCGGCTGTCGTATTCGGGGCCCTCGGAGACTGCCGGCAGCGGCATTCCGACCCGTGCGGGCGGGCGAGCGGGATCCGGCACGCGGCGCGCTGCGGCGGCACAGGCACAGCAGGTGGACTCGATGGGCATGGCCGCGTCGGCCAGCGGCGGGTCGGCCGCCGGCGCGATGGGACAGACCGCCGATGTCCGCCGGCTCGCCACCAACCGCGGCGAGGCGCGGCCGAAAACGCCCGTCACCGGGGGCAAGGCGCCCGGGCGCAACGCTCCGTGTCCCTGCGGAAGCGGAAAGAAGTACAAGAAGTGTTGCGGGACGCTGGGATAGCGGTCTGCCGCGAGGCGCCGCCCGGCGCGCGTCCGCGGGAGCGGCTGCAGCGCTACGGGCCCGGCCCCCTCTCCGAACAGGAGCTGCTCGCGCTGCTGATCGGGGCCGGCGGCCGCGACGCCCCCGCCCGCCACCTCGCCGAGCGCGTCCTGGACCTCTCGGGCGGGCAACTGCGCGAACTCGCGCGGATGGACCATGGGCGCCTCGTGCGCATCCCGGGGATCGGTCCCGCCGTGGCGGCCAGGATCGTTGCGGCGATCGAGCTGGGCAGGCGTGTCGGGTCGGCCCGGACCGACCACACGCACCCCGTCATGGGGCCCGCCGATGTCCACGACCTCTTCGCGCCCGCGCTGGCCCACCTCGCCCACGAGGAGTTCCACGTCCTCCTCCTCAACTCGCAGAACTGCCCCATCTGCCAGCGCCAGGTTACCCGTGGCATCCTCGACGCGTCGCTCATCCACCCGCGCGAAGTCTTCCGGGACGCGATCGTGCTCAGGGCGGCGGCGCTGATCCTGGTCCACAACCACCCGTCGGGGAACCCCGAGCCGTCCGCCGAGGACCTCAAGGTGACCCGCCAGCTGAGCAGGGCCGGCGACCAGCTCGGCATTCCGGTCCTCGACCACATCATCGTCGCGGGCGAGGCGTTTTCGTCGCTTGCGGGCCGCGGGTGTCTGCGCGGGGCGGCGGACGGGGCGGACTGAGGGTTCGCGGCGCTGCAGCCGCTGCTCGCCACCTGGTGAAGGAATCCGCCCCGGGAAACGTATCTGGAATATGTGCCCGTTCGCGCCGCCGGCCACGCCCGCCATTCGCACTGTTCCCGCTACCGCCGATTGCCTTTCCCGCCAACGCAATCGTTATCTTTCAGCGGGCGGCGACCCCGCACCTGCGCGCCCGCTGTGCGCCCGGAAGCACGCGCTCCCCGCCCAGGATTCAAACCCATCAGGAAAGAGGACCATGAAACACTCCCCGACTCGATTGATCGCCCTTGTCTGCCTTCTAGCCCTTGGGGGACCCGTCGCCGGACGTGCCGCTGCCCAGCAGTACAACCCGGCAGACCCCATCCCGCCCGACCCCGAGGTGACCACCGGCAAGCTGGCCAACGGCCTCACCTACTTCGTCCACGTGAACGACGAACCCGAGAACCGCGCCGAGCTGCGACTGGTCGTCAACGCCGGCTCGATCCTCGAGGACGAGGACCAGCTCGGGCTGGCCCACTTCGTCGAGCACATGGCCTTCAACGGCACGGAGAACTTCGAGAAGCAGGCGCTGGTGGACTACCTCGAGTCGATCGGGATGCAGTTCGGCCCCGACGTCAACGCCTACACCAGCTTCGACGAGACCGTGTACATGCTGCAGGTGCCGATGGACGACCCCGAGGTGCTCGCGACGGCCTTCCAGATCCTGGTGGACTGGGCGGGCGCGGTGGTCTTCGACCCGGAAGAGGTCGACAAGGAGCGCGGCGTGGTGATCGAGGAGTGGCGGGGACGGCGGGGGGGCATGGCCCGGATCCAGGATGAGCAGTTCCCGGTCATCTTCCATGGTTCGCGCTACGCGGAGCGGCTCCCGATCGGCGATACCGACATCCTGCAGAACGCGCCCGCCGAACGGCTACACAGCTTCTACGAGGACTGGTACCGGCCGGACCTGATGGCGGTCATCGCGGTCGGCGACTTCGACGGGGACGCGATGGAGGCGATGATCCGCGAGCACTTCGGCGGCCTGCAGGGCCCGGACAATCCGCGCCCCAGGGGCGAGACGGAGGTTCCGATCGACCATCCTCCGCTGATTTCCATCGCGACCGACCCGGAGATGCCCCTGGCGCAGGTCTCGGTTCTCTACAAACAGCCCCCGAGCCCGCGGGGTTCCATTGCCGACTTCCGCCGTGCCCGGGTGCGGTCGCTCTATTCGGGGATGCTCAACGAGCGGCTGAACGAGCTGACGCTTCAGGCCGACCCGCCGTTCCTCTTCGCGGGCGTAGGCGGTGGCAGCCTGGTGCGCGGGGTGGACGCTTCGGAGTTCACCGCAGCGGTCCCCGAGGACGGCATCGTGAAGGGGCTCGACGCGCTTCTCACGGAGGCCGAGCGGGTGGCGCGGCACGGATTCACCGCGGGCGAGCTCGACCGCGAGAAGGCGTCGCTGCGCCGCTTGTACGAGTCACGGCTTGCGGAAGCGGAGAACAGGATTTCGGGCTCGCTGGCGAGCCGCTACATCAACGTATTCCTGAACGGCAACCCCTACCCGAGCGTCGAGACCGAGGTAGCGCTTCTGGATGCCGTCCTGCCCGGGATCACCCTGGAGGAGACCAACGCCTTCGCGCGGGATTGGCTGACCGAGCAGGGGCGGGTCATCTCGGTCGCCGGGCCGGAAAAGGAAGGGCTCGAGGTGCCGACCGAGGAGGAAGTGACCGGTGTCTTCGCAGCCGTCGCCGGAAAGGAGATCGACGCCTACGAGATGGAGGATGTCGATGTCCCGCTCCTTGCCGAGGTGCCTGCGGGCTCCCGGATCGTCTCCGAGGAATCGGTGGAAGAGGTCGGCGTCACCATCTGGGAGCTGGCGAACGGTGTGCGCGTCGTGCTCAAGCCCACCGACTTCCGCGACGACCAGATCATGTTCTCGGCGACGAGCCCGGGCGGTACGTCGCTGGCGTCCGACGAGATCCTGAGCCATGCGCGGATGGCATCGAGTCTGGTTTCCCAGGGCGGTGTCGGTGAATTCGACGCGATCGCGCTGGGCCGGAAGCTCTCCGACAAGCGGGCCAGCGCGTTTGCCTCGATCGGGGGGCTCACGGAGGGCATCAGCGGCTCGGCGTCTCCGCAGGACCTGGAGACCGCTTTCCAGCTGATCTACCTGCGCTTCACGGCACCGCGGAAGGACGAAACCGCCTTCCAGGCCTACCAGTCCCAGATCGACATGATGGCCAACATGGGGTTGCAGCCCTCGACGGCGCTCCTGGACACGATGGCAGTCTACCGGGGGCAGGGGCACCCGCGCGGAGCACAGACCTTCGAGGAACAGATCCAGGACATGCGGGACGCGGACCTGGACGTGGCCATGGACTTCTACCGGGACCGCTTCGCGGACGCGTCCGACTTCACCTTCTACTTCGTGGGCACCTTCGAGCTTGATGGAATCCGGCGGCTCGTCGAGAGGTACCTGGGCGGGCTGCCCAACCTGGGGCGGGTGGAGAACTGGGTCGACCACGGGGTGGATCCGCCGCCGGGCGTCATAGAGAAGACCGTCTACAAGGGGATCGAGCCCCAGAGTACGACGAGGGTCATCTTTGCGGGGGACGGTGAGTATTCGCCCGAGGAAGTCACGGTGGTGGGGGCCATGGCGGACATCCTCCAGATCCGGTTGCGGGAGCTGCTGCGCGAGGATCTGGGTGGCACCTACGGCGTAGGTGTTTCGGGGGGGCTCAGCTACCGGCCCGACGAGGAGTACTCGGTGACGATCAGTTTCGGCTCGGATCCGGAGCGCGCGGACGAACTCGCCGCGGTCGTCTTCGAGGAGATCGAGCGGCTGAAAACCGAGGGGCCCGACGCCGAGACGGTCGACAAGGTACGCGAGACGCAGCGACGCTCCAAGGAAACGAACATGGAGCAGAACGGGTACTGGCTGTCGCAGCTCTCCAGCTACGATACGCGAGGCCGGGACCTTCGGCTGATTCCGTCGTACGACCTGATCGAGGGCTGGACGGCCGAGCAGGTACAGCAGGCCGCGAACCGTTACCTCCGCACCGACCAGTACATGAAGTTCGTGCTCCTGCCCGAGAACAAGATCGGGTAGGCCCCGCCGGGCCGACGGATGTCCGAGTCCGCGTACGCGCGCCGGGAGCGCATTCCGGTGCGCGTGATGGAGCATGACGAGATCGCCACCGAGGTGGCCGGCCGCATCGCGTCCCTCGTTCGCGCACGCGCAAACGAGGGACGCGATGCCGTTCTCGGCCTCGCCACCGGCTCCACTCCGGTCGGTGTCTACCGGGAGCTGATCCGCCTTCACCGCGAAGAGGGGCTCGACTTCGCGAACGTCGTCAGCTTCAACCTCGACGAGTACTTCCCCATGCGGCCCGGGAGCATTCACAGCTACCACCGCTACATGCGCGAGAACCTCTTCGACCACGTCAACATCCGGCCCGGGCGGTGCCACATCCCCCGGGGCGACCTTCCCGAGGACGAGGTCGAGGCCCACTGCGCGGACTTCGAACGGCGCATCCGCGAGGCGGGCGGGATCGACCTGCAGCTCCTGGGGATCGGCCGCAGCGGGCACATCGGCTTCAACGAACCGGGTTCGGTGCGGGATTCGCGCACCCGCCGCCTCTACCTCGACACGGTGACGCGCGCCGACGCGGCCGCCGACTTCTTCGGCGAGGAGAACGTGCCGCCCCAGGCCCTCACGATGGGGGTGGCGACGATCCTGGAGGCGCGCGAGGTCGTGCTGCTGGCGACCGGCGAGCACAAGGCCGAGATCGTGCTGCGGGCGGTGGAGGGGGAGGTGCACGCCGATGTGGCCGCCACCTTCCTCCAGCAGCATCCGGCCGCGACGGTGTACCTCGATCCGGCCGCGGCCGCCGACCTGACCCGCATCCGCACCCCGTGGCTGGTCGGCGACGTGGAGTGGACGCCGCGCCTCGAGACCGACGCGGTCATCTGGCTCAGCCGGCAAACGGACAAGCCGATCCTGCACCTGGCGAACGAGGACTACCGGGCGCACCACCTCGGCTCGCTGGTCGCGCGGCACCGGTCGGCGGAGCCGCTCAACGGGCAGGTCTTCAACGCGCTCATCTCCAAGATCCGCGGCAAGAGCCGCCTGCCGCGCGGGCAGGAGATCGTCGTCTTCTCGCCGCATCCGGACGACGACGTGATCTCGATGGGCGGGCTGCTGCGCAAGCTGGTAGAGAACGGCAACCGCGTGACGGTCGCGTACCAGACGTCCGGGAACATCGCGGTCTTCGACCACGAGGTGCGCCGCTACCTGGATATGATGCGGCGCGCGTCGCATGTGATCGAGCTGGGCGGGCCGGAGGTGGCGGAGGGGGTGATGGCGTCGGTGGAGGAACAGCTGGGTGCCAAGGAGCCGGGCGATGTCGATCCGCCGGTGGTGCAGGACCTGAAGCGGATCATCCGCGAGAGCGAGGCGTCGGCGGCGATCGAGGCGCTGGGTCTCTCGTCGGACAACGCCCGCTTCCTCGACCTTCCCTTCTACCGGACGGGGATGGTCCGCAAGAACCCGATCTCGGAGGCGGACGTCGAGATCGTCGCGGAGCTGCTGGAGGAGTTGCGCCCGTCGATGGTCTTCGCCGCCGGCGATCTGTCCGACCCCCACGGGACGCACCGGATGTGCCTCGAGGCAGTCGAACGGGCGCTGGCCCGCTACAGCGGTGATCCGCCATTGATTTGGTACTACCGCGGCGCCTGGGTGGAGTGGGGCGTCAGCGAGGCCACGGTCCTCGTGCCGCTCTCGGAACACGAGATGCGCGCCAAGGTCCAGGCCATCTTCCGCCACGAGTCGCAGAAGGACTCGGCCCCCTTCCCGGGCGCGGACCCGCGCGAGTTCTGGCAGCGCGTGGTCGACCGCAACCGCGAGACGGCCGACCTGCTGGCGTCGCTGGGCCTGCCTGCGTACCGGGCCATGGAGGCGTATGTGACGATGCGCTGCGGAGACCGGGTGGAGGCGCAGGAGATCCCGACGGCGTCGCTGGGCGAGGAGGGGGGGTGAGGGGATGCGGTCCCGCGCTTGGCTGGCGCTGACACTGGCGTTGGTCGGGGCGGCTTGTAACCGCCCCACGCCCGAGGGCCGGTCTCCCGGCGTAGTCGTACGCGATTCGGCGGGCATCGAGATCGTCGAGAACTACGTCCCGCAATGGGATCCGGACGACTTCTGGACCCTCGACCCGGAACCGGAATTCGTCATCGGCGGATATGACGGGCTGCATGGGGCGACCAGCGATTCGTCACACCTCGTGTGGGAAATCTGGGAAGTTGCTCCGCTCTCGGACGGCAGATTGGCCATGCTTTCGGCTGGCGAAAGGAAAGTGCTCCTCTTTGAGCGCTCCGGCGCCTTCACCAACGCGATTGGTCGTCCAGGCCGTGGCCCCGGTGAGTTCTTCGGTCCGGAGCATCTGCAGGTCCTGCCCGGAGACACCGTCGTGGTGTGGGACGCGTTTTTCGGCCGCGTCAGCCGGTTTCATCCATCGGGAAGGCTGCTGCAGGAGCGGAGCATTGACGTGGGGGCGGTGATCGCGGCAACGCGCACGGCCGGCCGGCGGCCTCCGGAGACGGTGCACAGGCCCCTGCCGGATGGCTCGTTCCTGGTGCAAGTGCGCCGGGCCGACTGGGAACGCCCTGCCGAGGGGATTCTCTACCGGGAGCCGATCGAGTTCGTGCGGATCGATTCGGCCTACGTCACCCATTCGTTCGGCTGGTGGGACGGTCGGGAATCGCTATCCCTGGACGATCCGCGGGCTACGTCGGGCGTTCCTTTCGCCGTCGGGTCCGCAGTTGCCGCGGGGGGGCGCCCATTGTCGGTGTACGTGACCAACGGGGATCGCTACGAAGTGCGCCAATTCTCCTCCGAAGGGGTGCTCCTGCGAATCATTCGGCGTGCGGCGGTCGAACCCGTCCCGATCGCGGCCACGGGAATCGACGAGTGGAGAGAAGCCGTTTCCGAATTGAATCCATGGGTCGAATGGCGCTCGTGGGACCGAGCGATGGCGGCGCTCCCGCCCAGGCGGTACCGGCCTCCCATCCGCGACATTCAGGTGGATGCCGAGGGCTGCCTGTGGGTCCTGGATGGACAGATGCAATGGAGTGTCTTCGGCCCCCGCGGGCGCTGGCTGGGCACACTTGATCTACCCTTCGGGCTATCCTGGATCGGGGAGGACCTGGTTATCGGTTTGCGTCCTGGCTCCTATCTGGATATTCAGACATTCGAGGGCTACCGCTTGGACCGTCGCGGAGAGTAGACAGGCCCTTCACTCCCGTTTCCGATCCGGTAGATTACCTTCCCCGGAGCGTCGGCCCCTTCCAGCACGGATCGCGCAGCGTCCGGACCCGGCGGATCACCCCTCCCGCATCACCCGGCCCAAACCGGATCGCCACCCCTCCCGCAACACCCGGCCCCAACCGGTGTACCACCCACGCAGAGGTATTCCACGATGCACGAATGTCCCGTTTGCGAAGCGGAAGTCGCCATTTCCGAGGATCCCGTCGAGGGAGAACTCCTCGAGTGCGAGGAGTGCGGCATGGAGCTCGAGATCCTCGCGCTCGATCCCGTCACCCTCGGCGAAGCGCCGGACGCGGAGGAAGACTGGGGTGAGTGAATGAGGGTCGGATTCCTCCATTCCCTGATCCGGAAGGACGAGAAGCTGCTGATCGCCGAGCTGAGGAAGCACGGCGACATGGAGCTCGTCTTCCTGGATGACCGCAGGCTCGTCTTCGACCTGGCCGCGCGGCCGCCGGTGGACGTGGTGCTGGAGCGGTCGATCAACCACTCGCGCGCCATGCACGCGCTGCGCCTCTTCGAGGGGGTCGGCACGGTGTGCGTGAACGCGTACGAGGTCGCGCGCCGGTGCGGCGACAAGATTCTCACGGCTGCCTCGTTGCGCGACCACGGTGTCCCCCAGCCGGAGGTGCGGATCGCCTTCACGCCGGAGTCCGCGCTCGACGCGATCGAGGAGCTGGGCTACCCGGCCGTCCTCAAGCCGGCAGTGGGCTCGTGGGGCCGGCTGCTCTCCAGGGTGAACGACCGCGACGCCGCCGAGACGATCCTGGAGCACAAGGCGATCCTGGGGAGCTACCACCACTCGATCTTCTTCGTGCAGAAGTACGTCGAGAAGCGCGGACGCGACATCCGCAGCTTCGTGGTGGGGGACGAGTGCGTTGCCGCCATCTACCGGACATCGGATCACTGGATCACGAACACGGCGCGGGGAGGGCAGGCGAGCAACTGCCCCGTGAGCGCCGAACTCGCGGAGATCTCCCTGCGGGCGGCGGAGGCGATGGGCGGGGGCGTGCTGGCGGTCGACATCTTCGAGGCCGGCGGCGGGTTCCTCGTCAACGAGGTCAACTACACGATGGAGTTCCGGAACAGCATCGACGTGACGGGGGTGAACATCCCCGAGCGGATCGTGTCGTACCTGCGGGGGGTGGTGCGTTGAGCGGGCGGTGTCCGGAATGGGCGCAGACGACGCGGGGCGCGGACGGCCGGGTAGGAGGCGCCCGATGATCCGGGCCGCGATCGCCGGTGGCTCCGGGTACGCCGGCGGCGAGCTCCTGCGCCTGCTGCTGGCCCACCCCGACGCCGAAGTGGCGCAGGTGACATCCGAGCGCTTCGCGGGGAAGTTCGTGCACCGCACCCATCCCAACCTCCGCGGCCTCACCCGGCTGCGGTACGTGCCCCTCGGCGAGCTGTCATCCTGCGATGTCCTCTTCTCATGCCTCCCGCATGGCGCGTCCGCGCGCCACATCGACGCCTTCCTCGCCAACGCGGAGCGCGTCATTGACCTCGGCGCCGACTTCCGCCTCGGCGACGCCGGCGAATACGAGCGCTTCTACGGCGAACCGCACCCGCGCCCCGGCCTCCTCGCCCGCGTCGTCTACGGGATCCCGGAGCTGAACCGGGACGCGCTGCGGAGTGCCAGCCTGGTGGCGTGCGCGGGGTGCAACGCCACGGTCTCCATCCTGGCGCTGCGTCCGCTCTTCCTGGAGCGGGTGGCGAAGTCGGCGGTGATCGAGGTGAAGGTGGGGTCGAGCGAGGCGGGCAACCGGGCGAGCGAGGCCAGCCACCACCCCGAACGCAGCGGCGCGATGCGGTCCTACAAGCCCACCGGGCACCGCCACCTCGCCGAGATCCGGGCCGTACTGGGCGGGGCGGGGGCCGCGCAGGCCGGTGCCGCGGGCGCGATGGCGGCGGCGGGCGGGTCCGAGGCGAGAACGCGCGCTCCGGTGCCCGACATCCACTTCTCGGCCACCGCGGTCGAGATGGTGCGCGGAATCCTCGCCACCTGCCACGTCTTCCTGAACGACGACCTCGACGAAAAGGCACTCTGGAGGATTTACCGGCGCGCCTACGCGGACGAACCGTTCGTGCGGATCGTCAAGGAGCGCACGGGGATTCACCGCTATCCGGATCCCAAGCTGCTGGCGGGCTCGAACTACTGCGACATCGGCTTCGAGCGGGACCCCCACGCGCGGCGGGTGGTGGTGATGGCCGCGATCGACAACCTGATGAAGGGCGCCGCGGGGCAGGCCGTGCAGGCGTTCAACATCATGCACGGGCTGCCGGAGCGGCGCGGGCTGGAGTTCCCCGGGCTCCACCCGGCCTGAGGGCAGGCGGACCGGAAGGAGGATACGGATCGTGTGCCGGATGCTCTGCGTCCGCTCGGGCGGCGAAGGCTTCGAGATGGAGGAGCACCTCGCCGCACTCGCGCGAATCGCGCGCGAAAGCAAGGAGTACCAGGGGCACGGCTGGGGGTGCGCCTGGCTGGACCGGGGTGACGCCGGAGTCGCGGGCCGCCCGGCCCGGTGGCGCTTCCACCACGACATCGCGCCGATCTGGGAGGACGCGGCACGCCCCGCCGGCCGCACCACGCTGCTGGTCGCGCACGCCCGCAGCGCGTTTCGCGACGAGGGGATCCGGGTCGAGAACAACATGCCGTTCACCGACGGCGAGCGGGTCTTCGCCTTCAACGGGGAGCTTCACGGCGTGCGCATCCGGGAGCGGGGCCGGATCGGCGCCGAGAAGGTCTTCAACTTCGTGAAACGGTTCGATCGCGGTGACTTCGGGACCGCGCTCACCCGCGGACTCGACGCCATCGAACGGCGGACCCGCTACCTGCGCGCGATGAACATCGTGGTCGCGGACCGGGCGGGTCTGGTTCACGTCGCGTCTCGCTTCCGCGAGGATCCGGAGTATTTTCAAATGCACACGACGATGGTGGACGGTGCCCGCGTCCTCTGTTCGGAACCGTATCCGGGAACGGGAGTGCGGGGGCGCTGGACTCCGGTAGTGAACGGCCACACGGGGACACTCTGAGCAAGCCCGGGAGTTGCCAATGCTGCTGATCAAGGTCGGTGGGGGCGAGAACATCAACATCGAGGGGATCGCCCGTGACGTGGCCGGACTGGAGGACAGGATTCTGATCGTCCATGGCGCAAACGCGCTGCGCGACGAACTGGCCTCCCGGCTCGGGGTGGAGAAGCAGCTTCTCACCTCGGTGTCCGGCTACACCAGCGTATACTCGGATCAAGAGCTGATCGACGTCATGCTGATGGCGTACTCGGGGCTGCGCAACAAGCGAATCGTCGAACTCCTGCACCAGCACGGGGTCAACGCGGTCGGCCTGACGGGGGCGGACGGGGCATTGGTGCGCGGGATGCGCAACAAGGGCATCCGCGTGCGCGAGGGCGGCAAGACGCTGATCAAGCGTGACCTTTCCGGCAAACCGGTCGCCGTCAACCGGAAGCTGCTCGGCTGGCTGCTCGAGAACGGCTACACGCCGGTCGTGACCTTCCCGCTCATCGACGAACGCAACGTGCTGATCAACACCGAGAACGACGACATCGTGACCCTGCTGGCGCTCGCCCTGCGCCCGACCTGGGTGATCCAGCTGATCGAGGCGCCGGGGCTGCTGGAGGATGCGGACGATCCGGCGTCGGCGGTTTCTTTGGTGCCGCCGCAGCAGCTGGCCCGCTGGGAGGACCGGGTCGCCGGCCGCATGAAGCGAAAGCTGAAGGCGATCGGGCAGATCACGCAGGTGCGCGGAATGAAGGTGCTGATCGCGGACGGCCGCACCGACACGCCGATCTCCGACGCGATGGCGGGCAAGGGGACGGTGATCGGGTGAGTGGGGCTGGGACGTGCCAGGATTCGTGGACGTGCCATAGTTCGGAAGATGTGCCAGAAATCGAAAAACATGCCAGAAATTGGAAATATGGTAGAATCTGAAAACATGGTAGAAACTGAAAACGACCCGGGCACCGGAAATGCGCCGGGAATCGGAACGCGCCAGGCTGCCGGACGCGCGCCGGGGCTCGCGCCAGCCGCCGCAAGCGCGCCGGGAGCCGATGACTGAGAGCGCCCGGGAAACCGAGCATCGCTACGCGCTCGAAGTCTTCCCGAAACGCGACATCACGCTGGTGCGGGGCAGGGGGGCGGAGGTCTGGGACGACGAGGGGCGCCGTTACATCGATTGCGTGGCCGGGATCGGTGTTGCGAGCGTCGGGCACGCCAACGAGGCCGTGGCGGAGGCGCTCGCCGCACAGGCCCGTACGCTGGTCACGTGCCCGGGGATTTTTTACAACGATGCGCGCGCGCGGTTGCTGGAGAAGCTGGCCTCGATCGCGCCGGAGGGGCTGACGCGGGGATTCCTCTGCAATTCGGGGGCGGAGAGCATCGAGGCGGCGATCAAGTTCGCGCGGCTGACGACGGGGCGCTCGGGCGTGGTGTCCGCGATGCGGGGCTTTCATGGGCGGACGCTGGGCGCGCTCTCGGCGACGTGGAAGAAGGACTACCGCGAGGCCTTCGAGCCGCTGGTGCCGGGCTTCTCCTTCGTGCCCTTCAACAACGCCGCGAAGCTGCGGGCCGAGGTGGGCGCCGATACCGCCGCCGTCGTGATCGAGCCGGTGCAGGGGGAGGGCGGGATCCGGCCGGCGAGCGCCGAGTTCCTGCGGATGGCGCGCGAGGTGTGTGACGAGACCGGGGCTCTGCTGGTCTTCGACGAGATTCAGACGGGCTTCTGCCGCACGGGGAGGATGTTCGCGTGCGAGCACTACGGCGTCGTTCCCGACATGCTGTGCCTCGCCAAGGCGATCGCGGGGGGCGTGCCTCTGGGGGCCGTGGTCGCGAACGACCGCATCCAGCTTCCGCCCGGCAAGCACGGCACCACCTTCGGCGGCAATCCGCTGGTGTGCGCGGCGGCGCTGGCGGCGATCGGGTTCATGGAGCGGGAGGGGCTGGCCGGGAGGGCCGAACGGCTCGGCGCGCGCTTCCGGGAGTGCTTCGAGCGGCGGATGCCGAAGCGTGTCCGCGCCGTGCGGCAGGTCGGGCTGATGATCGGCGTGGAACTCAGGGAGCGGGTTCGGCCCTCCATCGAGGCGCTGGCAGCGGAAGGAGTCCTGACTTTGCCGGCCGGGAAGACCGTCATCCGGCTGCTCCCGCCGCTCGTGATCCGCGAGGCGGAGATCGACGAGGTGGTGGAGGCGCTGTTGCGGGTGCTGGCGTGACGGTGGGCCTTGTCCCCACGTTGAAAGCCGCGTCACGGCATGGTCCAGCTGAACCAGTTGAAAGGGTGTGAGAGATGAAGAACGTGTTCTGCGTGTCCTGCATGTCCAGCGTGTCCAGCGTTCCGGTCATGTTGCTTTTCGTCCTCTTTGCGGCGGCTGGCTGCGAGGGCGGATCCGAGTCGGATGGGGCCGGTGGGGAGGCCGCGATGGAGCTTGAGCCCGCGGAGGGTGTCGAGACCGGGGAGGAAGCCGGGGGCGGGGAGCATGCCGAGGGCGGGGAAGGCGGGGAGGGCGGCGAGCACGACGAAGGTGGTGAGCGCGGCGAGGGCGGCGAACACGACGAAGGTGGTGAGCGCGGCGAGGGCGGTGAGCACGACGAGGGCGGAGAACTCGGCGAAGAGGGCGAGCACGGCGAGGAAGGCGGACACGGCGAAGAGGGCGAGGAGTCCGGCGACTACATCGGTCGCGCCGAGAACTGGGACGAGACGCGCCGGGGAATGCGCCTGACGCTCTCCTACGATGCGGCGCGGGATGCCTTTATGGGGACCGTCGAGAACACCACCGATGCGACGATCTGCGCCGTTCGCGTGGAAGTCCACCTCGCCGACGGTCCCGAACTCGGGCCCACGGAGCGCCGGGATGTCGGCGCGGGCGAGTCCGTCTCGGTGGAGCTGCCGGCGGAGGGGGAGAGCTTCGAGCGCTGGACCGCCCACCCGGAGAGTTCGGCCTGCGGCGTTTGAGCGCCGGATTCCGGTGAGCCGGAGCCGGTCAGGGTTGCGGCTGGCCGGGGCCGCTCCAGGAGAACGGGTCCTCCGAGTCCTCCTCCAGCGCGCCGAGGGCAAGTAGCGGGCCCCAGCTCTGGAAGCGCTGGCCGCACCCGCGGCCGGTGCGTGCGTCGAAGTACTCGCGGCACATCCCCGTGCGGCGCCGGTCCGCCAGGAACATTTCCGCGCCTTTGCGGGCGAGGTCGCCGGCGAGGCGTGCGAAGCCGTAGCGGCGGAGGCCCTGCAGGACCAGGTAGTTCATCGGCGGCCAGATCGATCCGCGCCAGTAGTGCTGGTCCGCGAACGCGGGATCGTCGCGGGAGATGGTGGGGAGCATCCACGCGCCCGAGAAGCGGTGGGGGTCGCGGAGCGTCTCGATCATGCGGCGGGCGCGGGCCGGCGAGGGGATGCCGGCGAGGAAGGGGAGGAAGTTGGACGCCGCGACCCGGGTGGAGTGGCCCGATGGGAGTTCGTCCAGGTAGAGGCCGGCCGCCTCGGACCAGAGGACTTGGTTGACGGTCGCGGCGAGGCGGTGGTAGTCGGCGGTAAGGCGCCGGGCGGTGGGCCGGTCGCCCAGGATGCGTGCGATGCGGGACAGGCACTCGAGGTCGAGCGCGCGGTAGCTGCACAGGTCGACCGCCGACATCGCGAGGACTTGCCGCTCCGGGTCCCACTCGGCCTCGTCCCAGAGGGGGAGGTCGTCCTGGCCGGACTCCCAGGCCGCGCGCTGGTGGCCGCTCGCCCCCTCCTCCCAGGGAGGGACCTGGCCGGGGCTTGGGACGAGCGCCGTGTCCGAGCCCCATGACAGGAGTCCCGGGGTGAGGCCTTCGCGGCGTGGCCTTCCGTCCTTGTCGGCCACCCACCAGTCGCACCACGCAAGGAGGCCGGGGTAGGCCGCGGCCAGGGCATCGATGTCGGGGTGGAGGCGGTGCAGCTTCAGCGCCGTGAAGGAGCCGACGGGGGGCTGGGAGCGGTCGGGGGTCCCGCCGCGCCGGCTCCGCCAGTTGGGGACGTTGCCGTTCGGGTAGCGCGACCCGACACCGGCGAGGAAGGCCGACCAGGCGAGCTCGCCGGAGGCTGTCGCCAGCAGGAGGGCGTTGAAGAAGCTGTCCCAGCCGAAGACGGTCCAGTCGTCGGGCTCGAGTGGGGCGGGTTTCGGTCGCGGATTGTCTCCGGCTCTCTGCGGGTCGCCCGGATCGGTGGGATCCGGTTCGGAGCCCCGCGGCTTCGGGAAGATCCAGCGGCGGCCGGCGGGGGCGTAGAGCCGTCCGGTCTCCGGCTGCAGGAGCACCGTCCACATCAGGTTGTCGGTGATGCTCTCGACGAGGTCCTGCCGGGCTGTCGAACGGGAGCGCTTCCCCCCCCACCCCCCTCTCGCATCCTCGATCCAGTCATCGATCCGGCTCGCCAGGCCCGTTGCCCGCCCCGCGAGATCGCCACCCCCCCACACGGCCACCACGCGTACACAACCGGCCTCCCCCTCCGCGACATCGACGCCCCTCGCGACCTCGCCCCCCCGCGCGTCCGGCGCCTCGCATGCCACCGTCCCGGCACCGAACACGGCGACGATCTCCGCACGCTTCAGCCCGGCGCGCCAGACAGCCGCCGCCTTCTCCCCCGTCGCTCCGCCCACCACCCCCGTCGTCCCACCCCCCGCCCCCGCCGTCCCGCCCCCCTCCCGAGCGGCCTGCCCACTCTCCTCTGGCACGCCCGCCGCCCCCGCCCCGCCCCCCGCCACCCACCGCCCCTCCCACCCCCACGGCGCGTCCCCGACCACCTCCAGGCGGCCCGCCGCCTTCACCGTCGCGCGCAGCGCCACCGCATCCTCCCGGCACGACCACTCCAGGATCAGCGTGCTGGCGGAAGGCGCGGCTTCGCGGGACGGCTCCACCCCCAGGTCGAACTCCATCCGCGCATAGGAACCGTCGGGCGCGTGGGGACCGACCCGCGAGACCATCCAGTACCAGTCGTCCAGCTCCCGGCGCTCGCCGTCAGGCGTCACGAAAGCGAGCCTCAGGCCGACCCCGTCGTCCGGGCCGACGGCGAGAACCAGGCCGGCCCAGCGGCGGGCTTCGAGGGCGCCGACGAGCATCAGGGGAGTCGACTGTAAGGTTTACAGGCCATTATGTAGAGCGGAGGCTACTTGACGGATGTTCCATACGATGGTATCTACTAGAGTATTGAATTGAAGACAGCGATTTCCATTGGACGGTGCTTTTTCCCATGGCCAACGCCCTTGCCCGCCGGTTGTGGATTCTCGCACAGCGAGTTGTATGCCACAACCGTTGCCGGATACCTGGCCAGGCACCGGTACGGGGACATCACCGTGATCCTCGTTGTCTAGGCCGACCGCTTCAACCGGAGCAGGCTTCCGACGCTGATCGGGATCGCCCTCACGTCGAACAACAGGTACCTCGAGACCCTGGGAAACGTGCTGCTTCCGGCATCGGGCAGCGGACTGCTCGGGGACTCGGTGGCGCACGTGGCTCAGCTGGTCACCATCCGTCGAGCGCCGTCCCCGCGAGTACCACAGCCGGACTGCCTAGGGTTGAGGCCGCGTTTGCACCTCTTGGAGGCGGAACTGTCAGAAGCAACGAAGGCGAAATGGTTCCCGCAGCCCACACGGGGCTCCGAGCCCAGGTCTGAAAGGGAAGATCTATGGACGCAGGAACCACATTGGTGCTCGTGGGGACTCACGCCATGGCGCGTGAAGGGCTGAAGCTGGTGTTGGAGGCGACTGGACGCATGACGGTCGTGGGCGAGACGGGTTGTCCAGAGGAGGCCGTGCGGATCTCCGGCCGCGTGAAGCCCGATATCCTGGTCATCGACTTCGGGGGGCAGGGGACAAGAGCCCTGCGGGCGATCCAAAGGCTGAGAGCCCGGGAGCCGGACACCAACGTGCTCGTGCTCATGGATTCTGAACAGCAGGAGTCACTGGACGCGATCATCAAGGCGGGCGCCCAGGGATGCATCGGCAAGAACGGTACGGCCGAGGATTTGGTGATCGCGGTGGATCTGGTCTCCGCCGGCAGGATGCGTCTCCCGCGCCGGGCCTCGCAGCTCGTCCGGCGTCAGTAGGGGTAGCTTGAATTGAACTCTCGCGTCCAACCACACCTCTTCGCCTGGTTGATCGCCGCGACAGCGTGTGACCGCCCGCCCGACACCGACACGGCGCTGCCCGGAGGAGTATCCTTTCTGGAACGGGACAGCGCCGGGGTCGTGGTGGCTACGACGCTTGGCACCCGGGCGAGAGCCCCGGTTGGATGGGTGGTGGATACCGTCCCGGAATACCAGATAGGGGAGGTGGGAGGCGAGGACCCGTATCTCTTTTCGAGGATCGAGGGCGTGCAGCAGCTCTCGGATGGGCGGGTGGTGGTACTGGACCGAGCGAACTGTGAGCTGCGCTTCTTCGGCCCGGACGGAGTCTTCCTGGAGCACAAGGGAGGAATAGGCGAAGGGCCCGGGGAGTTTCAGCCCAGATCTTCGTGCTCCCTGGAATCGTCACCTGGTAACGACTCGTTGTACGTCCATAGTGTCCACGTCAGGTCGACTGTGTCTTTTTTCGACGACCACGGCCGGTTCAGCCATCGCGTGAGGGGATCGTGGGATGGCCAAGATCTGTGGCGCGTTCATGGCGTCGCTGGGGGGAAGTTCCTGGGAGAGAATCGGCGCATCCCCTTGTTCAATCAGAATCCAGCCGCTCGCACGGTTGGCATGGCTCCTGAGCCGGCCATGGTCTACTACGCCCTGTTCGATGCCGATACAGGGATACCGGTGTGGGAAGGGTCCTTCCAGGGGGCTCATGAATACAGGAGACCGTCGAGTAAGGTGTACTATCTGCCCTTCGACATCTGGCCCGCCGCGGTGTTGGGCAGGAATGGCTTCTTTCTGACGCTGGGTGAGAACCGGGGACCCGAGATCCTGGAGTATGACATGTCGGGCAGCCTGCGCCGAATCATCCGGCTTGCCGAGCCGGTGGTGGAGCCCTCACGGGAGGATATCGACAAGTTGGTGGAGTTTCGACTGTCGCACATGACCTCCCCGCGTAGAGAGCTTGCTACCGATATACAGTTGAGCGCCTACGCCGTGATGCCGCTGCCGGAGATCATGCCCGCCTTCTCGCGGCTTCTGGTCGACGAAGTCGGCTGGCTGTGGGCGGAACTCTACCGGTTCGATGTTCAGGCACCGGTGACCTGGTTGGTCTTCGGCCCGAACGGCGAGGGGTTCGGGAGCGTGGACATGCCGCCGGATCTGGACATCCGACAGATCGGCCGCGACTTCGTACTGGGGGTGTGGCACGACGAACTCGACGTGGAGTACGTCCGGCGCCACGCTCTCCTTGGGCGGGGGTAGAGGGGCTTCCGGTAATGGCGTTCCGAATTGCAACCCCGGTCCCGACCGGAGGATGACGAGATGAGCAAGTCCCGAACGGTGCTGGAAACGGCGGCCACGGTTCTGCTGACGGCGGCTGCGGTGGCCGTCGCTTCCTTCTATGTATACGGACAGATTGCGGGCGGGCCGGGTTCTGGGCGGCAAGTGGCGGAGGACAGCGAAATCGAGAACTGGCAGGACGATACCGCCCTGGGCATTCGGGTCGGTCCGGCCGATGCGCGCATGGTGGTCACCGAGTTCATGGACTTCACCTGCCCCTTCTGTGCGATGGTGAGCCCTGTGGTCGACTCGCTTCTCTCCCGCTACCCTACGGAAGTCGCGCTGGTCTTTCAGCACTTCCCGCTGAATGGGCGTTCCCTGTCACTGCCCAGCGCCGTGGCGGCCGAATGCGCCGAGCGGCAGGACAGGTTCAGGCCGATGTACCAACTCCTCTTTGCGCAACAGGACTCGCTCGGGACCAGGGATTGGGTGAGTTTTGCGAGGGAGGCGGGGGTCCCGGATCTCGCGGCCTTCGAAGAGTGTGTGAAGCTGCCTGCCGACTCCTTTGCCAGAATCGGCGCGGGGCGCGAACTCGGGCTGCGACGGAATGTCACCGGGACACCCGCCATCTTCGTCAACGGCCGCCGTTTCGGCGGGCGCAGTCTTGAGGAGTTCGCGGAGGTTGCGGAGAGGCTCGGAATCGAGCCACGACTGAGCCCCCAGCCGTAAGGGCGCGCCCCAGCGGGCGAGCTCCGCGGCCAGGTCGCGAGAAGCCGTAGCTAGAGAGTGGTAGTCGAGCCTGGCGAGGTGTGTTGGAGGCGACTGGATGCGATCATCGAAGCGGGTGCTGGCCCGCGTGCAGCCCGCATGAAGTGGGGGTTTTCCCCTCCGGATTGATGTGATTCCTCACCTCCTCAAGCAGTCTCGGCAAGGCAATATTGTACCCTGCGGTCGCCTGACCGCGTACACAGTGATTTTCACGACCGCTTGAAGAGGAGATATACGATGCGACCGAATCAGAAGAGAAGGAGTTGGCTCTCCCCGCTGGTGATCCGCTCACTTGGCGTCCTTGCGATTTCGCTCATGGCCACCACGAGCCCCGTGGCGGGCAGTGCCGGAGTCCCAACCTGCGAGCGGGTATGCGACACGATTGCAGAGACGGACTGTCAACCCGATTGCAGCGACCGACAGAGCTATCTTTGCATCCCATGGAACACTAACGGCTGGTGCTTCCAGAATTGCCACTATGCGTGGGAGTGCGTAGATGGAGGGAGGGACTGCAGAGGACGGGATGGAGAAGGTCAGCGCCTGGAGTGCACACTTCAGGGCGAAATGGCACTGTGGTAGAGGCAGCTTTGAGCTCTCGCGTCCAGCCTCTGCTTCTCGCCTGGTTGATCGCCGCAACGGCGTGTGACCGCCCGGCCGACACCGGCGCTGGCCTGCCCGATGGGGTACCCTTTCTGGAGCGGGACAGCGCCGGGGTGCTGGTGGCTACGACGCTTGGCACCCGGGCGCGAGCCCCGGTTGGATGGGTAGTGGATACCGTCCCGGTGCACCAGATAGGGGAAGTGGACGGAGAGGACCCGTATCTCTTTTCCAGGATCGAGGGCGTGCAGCAGCTCTCGGATGGGCGGGTCGTGGTACTGGACCGTGCTGAGTGTGATTTGCGCTTCTTCGACGCGGACGGTGCCTTCCTGGAGCACAAGGGAGGAAGAGGCGAAGGTCCCGGGGAGTTTCCGCCCAACTCTTCGTGCGACCTGGAACCGTCACCCGGTAACGACTCGTTGTACGTCCATAGTGGCAGTGTTTGGCCGACAGTCAGCGTCTTCGACGGGCACGGCCGGTTCAGCCGTCGCGTGAGTGCATCGGGGTGGGTTGGCAGACGAGTGCCGCGCGTCTTTGGCGTCGCTGGCGGGAGGTTCCTGGGACACGATCGGAGCATGCCCTTGTTCAATGAGAACCCCGCCGCTCGGACGGCTGGGATGGCTCCCGAGCCGGGCATGGCCTACTACGCCCTGTTCGACGCCGATACCGGGGTACCGGTGTGGGAAGGGGCCTTCCAAGGGGCTCACGAATACAGAATCATGCCGAATAGCGTGTACTATCTTCCCTTCGACATCTGGCCCGCCGCGATTCTGGGCAGGAATAGCCTCTTTCTGACGCTGGGTGAGAACCGGGGACCCGAGATCCTGGAGTATGACATGTCGGGCAGCCCGCGCCGGATCATCCGTCTCGCCGAGCCGGTGGTGGCCCCCTCACGGGGGGATATCGACAAGTTGGTGGAGTTTCGATTGGCTCCCTGGGACATGACCCCGGAAGATGTAGAGCATTTTACCCAGGTTCAGTTGAGCGACTACGCAGAGATGCCGATGCCGGAGATCATGCCCGCCTTTTCGCGGCTTCTGGTCGACGAAGTCGGTTGGCTTTGGGCGGAACTCTACCGGTTCGATGTTCGGGCACCGATGACTTGGCTGGTCTTCGGCCCGAACGGCGAGGGTTTCGGGAGCGTGGATATGCCGCCGGATCTGGAAGTCTGGCAGATCGGTCGCGACTTCGTATTGGGGGTATGGCAGGACGAACTCGACGTGGAATACGTCCGGCGCCACGCTCTCATTGGGCGGGGGTAGGGGGGGTTCCGGTAATGACGTTCCAAATTGCAACCCCGGTCCCGGCCGGAGGATGAATGAGATGAGCAAATCCCGAAAGGTGTTGGAAACGGCGGCCACGGTCCTGCTCACGGCGGCTGCCGTGGCCGTCGCTTCATTCTATGTGTACGGACAGATTGCGGGCGGGCCGGGTTCTGGACGGCAAGTGGTGGAGGACAGCGAAATCGAGAACTGGCAGGACGATACCGCTTTGGGTATTCGGGTCGGTCCGGCCGATGCGCGCATGGTGGTCACCGAGTTCATGGACTTCACCTGCCCCTTCTGTGCGATGGTGAGCCCCGTGGTCGACTCGCTTCTCTCTCGCTACCCTACGGAAGTCGCGCTGGTCTTTCAGCATTTCCCGCTGAATGGGCGTTCCCTGTCCCTGCCCAGCGCCGTGGCGGCCGAATGCGCCGAGCGGCAGGACAGGTTCAAGCCGATGTACCAACTCCTCTTTGCGCAACAGGACTCGCTCGGGACCAGGGATTGGGTGAGTTTCGCGAGCGAGGCGGAGGTCCCGGATCTCGCGGCCTTCGAAGAGTGTGTGAAGCTGCCGGCGGACTCCTTCACCAGGATCGGCGCGGGACGCGAACTCGGGGCGCGATGGAACGTCACCGGGACCCCCGCCATCTTCGTCAACGGCCGCCGTTTCGGCGGGCGCAGTCTTGAGGAGTTCGCGGAGGTTGCGGAGAGGCTCGGAATCGACCCCCGGATGAACTCCCCGCGGTAGGCGCGCCCCGGCGGGCGAGCTGGGCGGCCAGGTCGCGGAAGCCGTAGCGGCCGGTCCCCCTCATGGCCCCGACGGTACCAGCCTCAGCGTCACCGTCCGCCTGCCCTCGCGGGCCATCCCCTCGCCCCCCGCGAACGCGACCATGAACCGGCCGCCGCCCATCGCGGCTCGCGCCGCATCGGCGGTCGGCGGCGCCGGTGACACCGTGACCCCGTCCTCCACCGGCATCGCCTGCACGGCCGTCCCATACAGGTCGACCAGGTACTCCCGGCCCGCGGTGCCCTCGATGGTCAGCAGCCACCCCTCGCCGTCGCGCTCGAAGTCGATGACGCGCAGGCCGGTGCTGCGCTGGCCGGGTTCCAGATCGATCCGGGGCGGGGCCACCGCCAATCCCCCCTGCCATCTGGCGGTGACTACCGCGGTCTCGCCCTCGGAGAGCCTGACCCTGGGGGGCGGCATCGCCGCGCCGGGCGCTCCCGGCTCCCGTGGCGCGTCCACCCACTCTGCGCCGGCAATCGAGAAGTCCATGAAGGCCGCGCCCAACGGCACATCCGCCAGGTAGTCGACCGTGACTGGCGGTCCTGTGCTGTTGCGGATGCGGGCGTGCCGCTCGCCGCCTGCCGCGGTCCAGCCGCCGGTGATCTCGACGTCCAGCGTGGTCTCGCCGACCTTGAGGCCCCGGACCGACGCCTCCTGCCAGTCGGCCGGCAGCTGGGGCGCGATGCGGGCGCGGTTGTTCGGTGCGTCCGGCTCCCACCCGAAGACGCCGCGGAGCAGCGGGTTCGGCAGCATCGAGGAGGCGAAGAACTGGTGCGGGACGGTCTGGTCGAGCGGCTGGTAGAAGTCGCCCGAGAAGAGCTCGCCGTGGCGGCCGAGGCTCCAGTCGAAGGTCATCTGCTTGACGGCGTCCATCAGGTGGTATCCGGCCCACGGGCGCCGGTAGCGATACTGTGCCCACGACGCGAATCCGGTCACGAAGGGCCACACGGTTCCCATGTTGTACTGGAGGGGGTCGTACAGTTCACTCTCGGTGGAGAGCATGTGCGTGCCCCAGTCCGACGACACCCGGTCGCCGGCGATTCTGCGCAGCGTGCCGCGGGCCCGTTCGCCGTCGAACAGGCCGAAGGCGGCGGCCGCGGCCGGCCAGACCGTGAGGTTGTCGTTGGTGGTGCCGTCCAGGAGGATGCCGAAGGCGTGGTGGCCTTCCGCCTCGCGCCAGTAGGCGTTGTTCAGGGTCTCGCGGGCGGTGGGGGCGATCCGGTTGGCCGCGTCCAGGACCTCCGCGTCATTCATCCGCTCGGCCATCGCGATCGTACCACCCAGCGCCGCCGTCCAGACCCCCGCCAGGTAGATGTCCTGGTGGAGCGCCGCACCCAGGCCACCGACCTCGACCGCGCCGAGCCCGCCGACCGTGTTCTCGATGATCCCGTCGCCGTCGGTCTCGGCGGAGAGGCACCACTCCCAGGCGCGCTTGTAGGCGGGCCAGAGCTCGCGCAGCAGATCGTCGTCGCCGCTCGCGCGCCAGTACAGGTAGAGGGCGTACATCCAGTGGGGGGTCGTGTCGGCGTGGTAGTAGGCGTAGGGGTAGGTGTCGAACCAGTCGATGTGGGCGGCCGCCTGCGAGATCTCGTGGGTGATCTTGCCGTCGTCGCGCTGGTAGTTGGCGAGGAAGCGCAGCTCCTCGGCGACGAGCTCCCACTGGCCGAGCGCGTCCATGGCCCAGGTGTTGATCATCGCGTCGCCGCCGAAGAACCAGCCGAAGCCGGGGCGTCCCCCGGTGCGCGAGAGCCCCCAGCCGGCGACGAAGCCGCAGCCGAGGTCGGGGTTGCAGACGCGCTGCTCCTCCAGGTTGATCTTGGCCCACTCGAGGGCGAGGTCGAGGGAGGGGTCGGGTGTGGTGACGGATGCGGTCGACGCGAGCGCGTGGTCGGCCCAGGCGCGGGTGTCCCGGTAGAGCATCTCGGCGCCCGCGATCAGGCGCGCGTAGCGGGCGAAAACGGTGTCGCGCGGGACGGTCCCGGCCGCCACCGCGATCGGGATGAACTCGGCCCGGGCGCGCTCGGGATCGACCGGGATGACCATCGTGCGGGGCGCGTCTCCGAGCTGGTGCGCCGGATGCTCGACCGAATTCGTCGCCCACGGCGAGCCCACCACCGCGTTGCGCTGCTGCAGGCTCTCGGAGAGCACGAAGACGCGCCGCCCGCCGTCCCAATACGCGTACTGCCCGCCCAGCGACGCGGGCCACATGTAGTTCAGCACCGGGTGGAACTCGGCGACGATCTCCATCGGGTCCGGGCTGTCGACCTCCAGGAGGACGAGGATCCCCGACGCGGCGGTGTCCCGGGGCGCGAGGATGTGCTGGCGCACCTGGAAGGCGGCGTGGCTGTAGGTGATGGTGGTCAGCTCGGGGCGGATGTGCACCGTGCGGGCGACCGCCTCGCCGGGGATCGGGGCGCCGTAGCTGGGTGTCGAAAAGGAGAGGCGGAAGCCGGTGCCGACCTTGAGCGGATGCACCCACAGCTCCGCCTCGCCGGTCTCGACGCCGAGCCAGGCCGCGCGCGGGCCGGTGACGCCGAGGTACTCGCCCGGGCGTACGGGGCCGGTGAGTTCGATGGGCGACGGGTCGACGTGGAAGCGGGGGACGGAGAGCGCGGTGAGGTCGCCGGAGGGGGGGTCGGGGAGGCGCTGGGCGGTGGCGGGGAGGGGGAGGGCGAGGAGGGGGAGGGCGAGGAGGAGGATGGGCGCGAGGTACGCGGCCGGGCCGAAGGGGGTGCGCGCGAGGATGGTGGCCGTGCCGAAGGGAGTGCGCGCGAGGATGGTGGCCGTGCGGGGGAGGGGTCGCGGGGCGGGGATGGTCGCCGTCCGGGGGGCTCGGCGTTCAGTCGGCCGGATGCTCATCTGCAGGTTCTCCCGGTTCGGAGATGGATGTCTGGGAGGTCTGCGGTCAGGCAATGGCGTAGGCGACGCTCACGAGTTTCGCTCGGCCAGAAACCGTGCCAACGCACCGTCCTTCGGTGGTCCGACCTTGAGCGCACCTCGCGGGTCACGTGCCGGAATCACGATTCCGCGCTTCTCTAGTGCGGTGAAGTGCTCCTCCACGCGCTTGGCCTCTTGATTCGAATGGATGGGTTTCATGCTGGCAATCTAACCGGTCTGAAGAGCGGGACAACGCAGCGTGCGGACCCGGGCGCGCCGTCAGACTCGACTTGGAGGCGGGCGCCGGAAGTTGCCTGTGAGCGAATGATATTATTATGATATCAATACAATATCACACAAAGGAGACCCACATGCCCGACCTGGCCCTGCGCGGACTTTCGGAGCAGCTGCACCGGGAACTCAAATCGGCGGCGAGGCGCAACCACCGCAGCCTCAACGGTGAGATCCTGGCCCGGTTGACCGAGTCGGTGCGCCCGGGGCCGGTCGACCCGGAGGCACTCTTGGAGCGTATCCGGCGCCGTCACGCGGGGCTGGGTCCCGTCGACCTGGACGAGGCAACGCTGCAACGACTGCGGGACGAGGGGCGCCGCGAAGAAGAGGAGCGGCGGCGAGAAGGGGGACGGCCGCCGGGGGCGCGAGGGCGATGGTCGTATAACGAATGAGCCGGAGCGACAGATGATCGTCGTCGACACGAACGTCATGGTGCGGATGGTTGTGGGAGGGCGCGACGGTGCGGATGCTGGGCGACTCTTCCTTCGGGACCCCGAATGGGCCGCACCCGCGCTCCTCATGAGCGAGTTGAGGAACGTGCTGGTGGGCTTCGTGCGCCGAGGTTCGATGACGGCGGAGCAGGCCGGGGCCATGTGCCGCGATGCGACCACCGTGCTTGGCCCCCGGGTCGTGAGGGTGTCGGGTGACCACGTGCTGGATGCCGCGCTCGAGTGCGGTTTGAGTGCCTGCGATGCGGAGTTCGTCGTGGCCGCGCGGGAGCTGGGGGTGCGGCTGGCCACGGAGGACAGGGCGGTCTTGAGGGGGGCAGGGGATGTGGCCGTGCGGATAACCGGGTGCTGAGCGCTGCGGCCCACCCTGTGGCTTGGGATTGCGATTCTGTCATCAATAGAATTGCAAACCTGTCATCAATAGCGTTGCGATTCTGTCGTTGACGGAAACGGCAGGGATCCGGTGCGGGTCGGGAGGTTCCTCCAGTCGCTGGGCCGCAACGTGGCCACCTGCGCGGCCACTGCGACGCTGGCCAGGGACGCCGGAGGTCCGGATCAGCACGTCACCAGCCATACCGCCCGTTCCTACCTGACCGCGCTCGAACGGCTCATGATCGTCGAGGACCAGCCGCCGTGGGCGCCACATCTCCGGTCGCGGTCCCGGCTCCGAACCCGGCCGAAGCGGCACTTCGTGGACCCGTCGCTCGCGGTGGCGGCGCTGTCGGCGAGTCCCCGCCACCTGCTTCACGACTTCGAGTGGTTCGGCCTCCTCTTCGAGTCGATGGCCGTGCGGGATCTGCGCGTGTATGCCGAGGCGAGCGGGGCGACCGTGTACCACTACCGGGACAACACGGGGCTCGAGGTGGATGCGGTGGTGGATGCCGGGCCCGGTCGCTGGGCGGCGTTCGAGATCAAGCTCGGCGCGGGCCGGGTCGACGAGGCGGCGCGGACGCTGCTCAAGTTTGCGCACCGGGTGGACACGGAGCGGAGCGGGGAGCCGGCGGCGCTGGGCGTGATCGTCGGCAGCGGGTACGGGTACACGAGGCCGGACGGGGTGGGTGTGATTCCGTTGGGGGCGTTGGGGGTGTAGGCTGCCAGGCCCACCTTGTCCGGGCACCGGCCTCGCCCGCAAGCTCCACCCCGAACACCGCGACTCAACCCGCAGCACCTACCAGCCACCCCGGGAGACTCCAATGCGGCACGCCTCTCCATTCTCGGAACGAATCGAACGGACCGTCCTCGCCATCATCGGGATCGACCTGGTCCTCCAGGCCGCCGAGACCATCGACGCCCTGGCCCATTTGGCGGCGCTCTTCTTCTGGGCCGGCGTGGGCATCTGGCTCGTCTACACGATCGAGTGGTGCGTCCGCATGCGGCGGGCGGAAGACTGGAGGAAGTACGCGTTCAGCTTCATCGGGATCGTGGACTTCCTGGCGGTCCTGCCGCTGTGGGCGTTCACCGGATTCGACCTGAAGGCGCTGCGTACGTTCCGCCTCTTCCGCCTCTTTGTGACGACGGCGAAGCTGGCCACCCGTACGAGCGCCGTGGCGAAGCTCGCCCGGGCGTTCCGATTCGCGATGGACGAGGCCGGGGCGCTTTTCGTCGGCACCTGCATCATCGTGGTGACGGCCGGGTTCGGGATGTACCACCTCGAACAGGATGTTCAGCCGGAGGTCTTCGGCTCGGTGTACGACGGGCTCTGGTGGGCGGTGGTCACCCTGACCACGGTGGGATACGGCGACATTCAGCCCATCACGGCCGGTGGACGGATTCTGGCCACCGTGGCGATGTTCGCCGGAATCGGAGTCATCGGGTCCGCGTGCGGGATCATGGCGGATGCGCTGCGGGAGGCCGCCGCTGCCGAGGAAGCGGGGTAGCGGGAGGTGGTCACCCGATTGACGGTCCGGGCTTCCCGGAAGTAGCGTAATCCCGGGGTCACCGCAAATCCGCACTCCTGAGAGAAGGTCCCCGGCAGAAAGGTCCCCGGCAGAAAGGTCCCCGGCAGAAAGGTCCGCCCGAGATGTCCTCGCTTGTCGCGCCGTTCGTGCTCCGCCCGATTCTCGTTCCTGTCGTCGCGCTTGGCATTGCCGTCGTGCCCGGCCTGGCCGTCCCGCTGGCCGTCTCGCCGGTGCATGCCGCCGCCCAGCAGGAGCCGCCCTCCACGCCGCCCCCCGGCTGGGAGGCGACGGCGATCGACTATTCCAACGTCCCGTATCCGCATCCCGTCAGCTACCTGAACGTGCGGCTGATGGGGCAGGACCACCGCATGGCGTACATGGATGTTGCGCCGGCCGGGGAGCCCAACGGCCGGACGGTGGTCCTCTTCCACGGGATGAACTTCTTCGCGGCGGCGTTCGGGCCGACGATCGAGGCGCTCGCCGGGGCGGGCTTCCGGGTGATCGCGGTCGACCGCCTGGGGTACGGACGGTCCTCCAAGCCGCTGATCCACTACAACCTGCACATCCCGGCGCGCAACACGAAGGCGCTCCTCGACGAGCTGGGGATCGGGCAGGTGGCCGTGGTCGGACATTCGATGGGAGGCATGGTCGCGACGCGGTTCACGTCGACCTATCCGGAGGTCGTCACGCACGTGGTCATGGTCAACCAGATCGGCCTCAGCGATACGCGGCCGGGACGGCCCTGGTCGGATCCGGAGGCCGCGTACCGGTCCGTGCTCGAGCGGACCAGCTACCGGTCCGTCCTGGCGGGGCACCGGCGCTACTACCCGAACGGCTGGCGCGACGAGTACATGCCGTGGGTGATGTACCAGTACGGGCTCACGCTGGGGGGCGACTGGCCGCGGATGGCCCGTGTGCGCGCGTCCCAGCAGCGGATTCTGTACGAGGACCCGGTCGTGCACGAATGGCAGAACATCGAGGTCAAGGCGATGGTGATTGGCGGGGCGGACGACCCGCTGACGCGCGACTACGCGGGCCGGGCGCGCAACGTGGCCGAGACGCTGCGGAATGCCGAGCTGGTGCTGTTTCCGGGGGCCGGCCACAACCCCCACTTCGAGATCCCGGAGGAGTATCACGCGGAGCTGGTGCGGTTTCTGAGGTCGAATCCGGACGAGCCCGCGGATCAGGGGTGGCGCTGACGTCCGTTCAGCAGCCGCCCTCGTATGCCGAGCCGAGCACCCGGCTCCCCTCCCCGTCGATCTGGATGAGGGTGTAGTCGGCGCCTTCGTAGTACCGGCCCCAGAGCACGCCCAGCGTCGCGTCCCGCGTCCCGCTGCCCGCGTTTCGCGGCCCGATGTTCTCGAAGCGGAACAGGCCCAGCCAGTAGAAGCTGCGGTCCCCTTTTCTGCCCTCCGCGATGTCGGCGAAGCCCAGGTTGCGCCGGATCTCATCGAGCCCCGGGATGTCGCTTTCCGAAAGCACCGCGGCCGGCGTGCGGGTGAGTGCGATCCCCGGCGGACCGTAGGCGTCGAAGGCGTCCGGTGCGGGAGACGCTTCCAGGTCCGTCCGGATCGCCCACCGATGCGAACAGTGGGCGGGCGTAACGGCCAGCCCGGTCGTCGAGAGCGGCAGACCCTGCTCGCTCCGGGAATAGAGGAACCAGGAGCGGGGAACGCCGGTCGCGATCACCTCCGGGGCCCGGCCCAGGGTATCGGCGGCTCTGCCGGGGTGGTCCCAGTATTGACTCGCGTCCGGCCAGCTCCAGACTCCGTCCCCCGTCTTCACGGCCTCGATCCCGGGTCCGGGCCCGCTCAGGTCGAAGATCCCGGCCCAGGGAACGTTGTCCCAGGAGCCGTCGAGGTGGCGCGCGATCGGGACCAGCATTCGGTCGTAGTCGGTGCCCGACATGGCGCCCCGGTTGGTCACGGAGATCCACAGTGCGCCGGGGTCGGGCGGGGGTGGGGCGTCCGGGGCTGCGGTGGGCGTGGGTGCGGGCGTGGCGTCCGGCTGCGACGCGGGTGAGTCCGGAGCCGGAGAGCAGGTGCAGATTGCGGCCGCGAGGAGGGGGGCGCGGATGCGGCTCAACATGGTTCGCGCGCGATCTCGGCGACCACCCGGGGGCTGTCGCCGTGCAGTTCGATCACCGCGTGCATGAGGCCAAGGCCGTACCCGAGGCGATTCAGCACACCGATGGTCATGTCGTCGAACTGGAAGATGCCGAGCCAGATGAAGCGTGGATCGTACCTCGGGGCCGGCTCCATCGGGGCCGGCTCCTCGTCCCGACCGGCTTCTTCCAGGATCCGTTCCAAATCGGGTCTTGCATCCGCCGCGAGCACGGCGGACGGGCGGCGGCTGAGGGCGACGCCCGCCGCCCATGAGTCGCCCACGCGGGGCAGTCTCCTCGACCAGCCGTCCTGCGTGCGCACCGACCAGCTGTATTCGCACATGAGGCCGCTCGAAAGCTCGAGCCCCAGCGTGCCGAGGGACACTTGCGGAAAGCTGTCCGAGTAGAAGTGCCATTCATCGGGAACGTTGACCGCCACGGGGCCTGGCGGATACCCGAGGGTGTCCGACTCCCGGCCCGGCACGGCCCACATGCGCCGGCCATCGGGCCATCGCCAGTCGGCCGAATCGCCGGAGGGCACCGCTGCAAAGCGCTCCAGTCCGAATGACGTGGCCCAGGGCGGCCGGTCCCACAGGCCGTCGGCGAAGCGCGCGATGGGGTTCAGGTGGCCGTATTCATCCGCGATGGCGATGATCAGGTGGTCGTCGGGCAGGGGGAGGGGGGCGGGCTGGCCGGGAGAGCAGGCCAGCGCGGTGATGGTGAGAAGGGGGGCGGCGGGGAGGGGGCGGGGGAGGCGGAGGCACGCAGCGGCGAGGCGGGCTTGCCGGGGGGAGCGGGTGGAGGATCGCATGTGAGTGAATGTGTGGGTGCGGCAGAGAGGGGGCAACCACTGCTTGACACGGGTTCGCCAAGGCGTAGACTCAAGCCCGGACGAAGAGGGTGATCACCCAACGGGGACGTGAAACCATGGATGTGCAGGTGCGTTGGAGCCGCGATGCCGGAGTGCTCGTCGCGTCGTTGTCGGGTCGCATTGACGGCGCCAACGCCGACGCCTTCCACGAGGCCCTGAAGGAGGGGGTTCCGGAGGGCGAACGAACGCTCGCCCTGGACTGTGGGGAGCTGACGTACATGAGCAGCGCGGGTCTGCGGGTCGTCCTGGACATGGCCCGGAGGTTCGGGGGCCCCCGCAGGGCGATGGGCCTGTGCGGGCTCCCGCAGAGCATCGAGAGTGTCGTCAGGCTCAGCGGCTTCGACAAGATCATCCCGGTCCATGAGACGATCGCCGAAGCCGTCGCGGCGATCTCCGGCAAGGTGGGCGTGGGCGAAGCCGATGACGCCGTGGCAGAACCGGTCAAGGACGAACCCGAATCGTCCAAGGGGTTCAGCTTCCGCCTGGGGAAGCGGTCGATGTAAGCGGCGAGAACGTCGCCGGCAAGGGGTCAGGAGGACAATGAAATGAGACACAGCACACGAGCGATCGCGCTCATGATTCCGGTCCTGTTTCCGCCGTTGCTCGGCGCGCAGGACGTTCCCCTGGCCTGGGACTTCGACGAGGTGTGGCGGGCCGGCGGGCTCCATGCGCCGGATTGGGCGCAGTTCAGCCGGCGCGGGGACGTGGCCTTCGACGGCAGCGGCAACCTGTACGTGGTGGACGGGGCAGCCCACCACATCGTGAAGGTCGGGCCGGACGGCTCGCTGGTCGCGACGGTCGGCCGGGAGGGCGAGGGGCCGGGGGAGTTCGGGGTGATCTTCGATGTGATCGTGTGGCCCGACGGCAGCTTCGCGGTGAACGACGGCCGCAGCAGCGGTCTACAGCTTTTCCAGGCCAACGGCAGGTTCGAGCGGATGGTGCGATGGCGTCCGGCGACCGGCCAGCTGGAGATGCCGTCCTTGTCGCGGCCCATGCGTCCGGGCCCGCGTCCGGGGATCCTCTACGCCCAGGGCGAGGACGCCCGCTTCGGCCGAATGTTCAGCGCTCTGGCCGAGTTGATGGGAACCGACCCCGAGGAGGCAGTGGCCGACGAACGCATGATCGAGGCGCTCGACCTCGCCGGCGATGTGGCGGTCGGCGAAACCGTGCTCGAGGCGTGGCGTCCACCGCGCGAGAGCGCGAACACGGAGTATGAGCCCGGGAACCTGGAAAGCATGATGGGCGCCGCCACCGAGGCGCCGATCTTCGAGCCCGAGCTCCGCTGGGATGTGCTGCCCGGCGGTGCCATCGCCTATGCGGACTCGTCGACCTACACCATCCGGATCGTCCGGGACGGCGTCGTGCTCAACACGCTGACGCGCCCGATCGCGCCGCACCCGGTCACGGACGATATCGAGTCCACGGCGCGTGAAGAAATGCTGCGCTTAGCCGATGAGGAGTTGTCCGGCGAAAGCCCCGAGATGGCGGGAATCGACTTGACAGCCGCGCAGAGGGAGGCGCGGGCGGCCATGCGCGAGGCCTTCGAGAACATGACGTTCTACCCCGAAATCTCCGTCATTGCCGAGATCCGCACTACGCCGGACGGATTCGTTTGGGTGCACCGCCAGGATCCGGTGATCGAGGACAGCGACGGCCTGATCGACGTGTTCGACCCCGAGGGCAGCTACGTCGGCACGTTTCCCAAGGGCGGATTGCGGATGCCCAGAGCCTTCGGCCCCGGCGGTCTGGTCGCCTTCTGGGAACTCGACGACATGGACATCCCGAGTATTGTCGTGTACCGGTTGCCGGAGGAGTTGCGGAGGTGAGGGGGGCGGGGCCCGCGCGGAAGGGGCGCCACGACTAGCCCGGCGGCTCCCGGAAGAAGTCGATCCTGCAGCGCAACCGTCCCTCAAGGGCCACCCTGTGCGACAGGCCGGGGTGGATCGTGGCGTGGTCCGGTGCCGAGAGCAGCCGCTCCTCGCCGGTCTCGAGGTTCACGAACCGCAGGGTGCCCTCGAGCACGTTGAGTACCGCCCAGTGTCCGGGTGCCAGGGTGTGTTCGGCCTGGAGGGCGTCGGGCAGGGTGTCCTGCGAAAAGACCGGAGACGTGCCCCCTGCCACCAGTCCGTCCGGTAGTTGGTTGGTCATGGGGTCTGGCCTTGCGAGTCCGACCGGCGTATGATCCAGCGGGGAGAAGTATACGGCGAGATACACGGCCAGACCGACGATGATCGTGACCGCGACCACCTTGACCAGGGACCAGACGATCGCAAGCGAGAAGCCGAACCCGGAGTCTGTCTTCATCGATTTCATCTTCTCTATGTAAAGTCTGGTTTACATTATGTCAACTGCGGTTGACCTGTCAAGCCAGACCTCGGCTCTGAGCCTCTGAAGCTCCGGAAGGCGGCTACGACGCCGAAGAGCTTCACCGAGGTCCCGGAAGACTGAGTGATGCACGTCCATCGTTATCGAGCTTGACGGATTGGGTGGGAGTTCGCCATCGGGAGGCCGTGACGTTCAACTGGGGCTCCGACCCGGCGGAAGTGGTCTCGCTCACCGTCAGGATGTCCGATGGAGCCCTGCACGTCGATGTGCTCGCGGTCTGCGACGTGACGTGCGACTCTATCGCTATCCGAAGTACCGGGCGGGTGTGCTCGGGGGGCTACCCGGAATCGGTTGAGGGGGGATGCGGCGGCGGGGTGCAGGTGGGGTCAGCCCTGCCCGGCTCGCGCCAGCAACTCCTCCCCCGTCTCGCATTCGATGATCTGGTCACCGATTCGGGCGATTGCCTCCGGGTCCGTGATGTCGTCCAGCAGCCTGGACAGCCGCTCGGCCGTCCATGCACCGAACTTCAGTCTTGCTTGCCGACGGACCAATGTGATCCGCCCCTCCCGGTGCGCCTGCTCCTTCTGCTCTTCCACACCCGCATAGATCATTCCAGCCTCCTTCAAAGACTTCACCTTTTCGAGCACCTCATCTTCGATCCCCCACGATTCGGCCGCTCCCAGCACCCATTGCCGGAACGCCTCGCGGAGCCGCGTGTGTTCGGATCCGCCGTAGACCGTGAGCACCTCGCCGACGACCCTCGTGACGTTCCCGGCCGACGAGTCGAGTTCCATGCTCGCGATCCACGCCACCACGTTCGGCTCCTCCGTCCTCGGAGGTTGGCGCGCGAGCGTCCTCAGGTCAAGGACTTGGTGGGGCAGCCGGGGCTGGCGCTCGGCGAGCCACCCGCGAGCCGGTTCGATCAGGTCGAAGACGTTGTCCGGGGCGGTCCAGCGTTGCCGGCCGTTGTAGATGGTGATCGCAAGCACCGGCGGCAGCCGTCCTCCGGGTGCCAGCTCCGCCCGGCGTTCTCGTGTGCCGATGAGGCCGTGGTAGTGGAGGGCGATGTAGTTGAGGGCGCGCGGCCATGTAGCGCTCGGGGGCCGACTGGAACTCGAGTTGCAGGAGCAGATGCCGCGAGCTTCCACGGAAGGGGATCTTCCACACCATGTCGGCCTGCGACCGGACGAGGCTGGGGGGCGCTGGAATAGCGGGATGGGACTGGTTTGCGGGGCTGGGACGGGGTCACCCCTTGAACACTTCCGCCCGATGATGCTCCAGAAACCGCCGGTGCGGCCGGTAGATCTCCTGCTCCGGCACCCGCAGCCGCCCGTCGGGGTTCCAGGTGGAGCTGAGCGCGACGCCGTTGCGGAGGCTGTCCGGTCCGTTGGCGTGCACGGGCCGGATGTGCGCGGCCTGGGCCTCGGCCCGCCCGCCGCCGTTGATGATCCGGAGACCGCTGATCGCGCAGGTGTTGTCGTAGGCCCGCTTGATGCCCGTGGCGGCTGGACAGGTGGGCGCGGGGGCGGCGTCGTGAGTGGCTCGCTTTCGAGAGGTAGGGGCGAGCCGATTATCAGGATGACGTCTCCACGCCATCAGGTTATTCTATCTCCACCGTGGAAGGAGCAAACGACCGGGAGCTGTTGGAATGCGTGAGATCATCTTCGAAGTGACGGAAGCCCCCGAAGGCGGCTACGACGCCAGAGCGCTCGGCCACAGTGTCTTCACCCAGGGCGATGATTGGGACGACCTGAGGAAGATGGTCCGAGACGCCGTGCTCTGTCACTTCGATGACGGGGAGGCGCCCAGGGTGATTCGATTGCACTTCGTGAGGGAAGAAGCCATCGCCGTATGAGACTGCCGCGAGATCTCTCGGGACGGGATCTCGTCAAGCAATTCAAGCGCAACTATGGCTACCGCGTCACCCGCACGAAAGGAAGCCACATGACTGGCACGCGGACCACCGATGCAGGTCGGCACAGCGTGACCGTGCCCGTCCACCGCGAGCTTCGCCTGGGGACTCTGGACGCGATCGTGACCGACGTGGCGGCTCAACTCGGTGTGCCGAAGCGCGTGGTGCGGGAACAGCTCTTCGGGTGAGGCCGCGACCGCTGAGCGGTGGCCATGTTCATTCCCCGCCAACCCCCAATCACCCCCAGCATCTCCTCACGAATCAGCCGCCAGTCCCGATTCAGATCGACCGTCCGGGCCTGAATCCGGAACCCCTCCAGCCGGACTTCGGCCCTCAGCGGCTCCCCGCCCACCTGCGGATACAGCAGAATCCCCTCGTGCCGCGCCCCGTCCGCCCGGGTGGCCTGGCGGTTCCGCAGGTACGCGAGCAGCTGGTAGAGGTTGTTGGAGTGCAGCTTGCCCGTGCCGGAGCCGGAGCCGGAGCCGCGTCCGCGGGCGAGCGCGCCCAAGTAGAACTTCGTGTCCAGGATGATGCGGCGCTCGGGTGATTCGAGGATGACGTCCGCCTCCATGACGGGGATCCGTGCGCGGTTCGCGGCGTCCCCGGCGCGGGCGTCCGCCCAGTCGATTCGGCGGCGGCCTCCCGGATTCACCCGGTAGAGGCTCTGCTCGCGCTCGTAGAATCCCGTCACGAAGTCCTCGAAGAGCCTCCACATGGTGGCCTTGTCGCGGCGGAAGTCGCGGAAGGCGGTGTGGCCGGTGTTCTCGTCGACTACGGAGCTCAGGTGGAGGAGCCGGCACACCGAGAGCAGGTGATGGTAGACCCGGCGCTGGCCTCCCAGCTGGACCTGGCCGAAGGTGTTCCTCTTCAGCCGGACGCGCGACACGCCGTCGAGCCTGCGGTAGGCGGAGCGCACCTCGCCGCGGACGGACCGGTCCAGTGTGATCCGGGGGCTCAGCAGGCTGCGGAGCGACGTGCGCAGGATGCGGTTGGGCAGGATGTCGGATCGGAGTCACATTTGATCCATCCCGTAGCCGTTGGCACCGGGAACTGGCCTCCTTAGCTTCCACCGCAGGAAGGGAGACCGACACCAGTGCATCATACGACTCGCCCGGATCATGGCTGAACGTGAAGACGTGAATGACTGACCCCCTGTTCGACATCACCCCGTTCCTCGCTCAGGAGGAGGGGCAACACTTCGATCGAAAGTCGATGTTCGAAGGGCCGCCCGGCTCGAAGCGACCACGAAAACGTGGCGAGGTGCGTGAGCAGGCCGCAGAATACGTGGCCGCCTTTGCGAATGCCGACGGCGGGGTGCTGGTGCTGGGGATCGAGGACGACGGGACGGTGACCGGACACTCGGTGCCCCCCAAGCCGATGCGTCTCCTGTTATCGGCACCACAGGCCCTGTTGGACCCTCCGCAACCCGCCGGGTTCGTGGTCTCGTACCAGGGGAAGGAACTGATCGTCTTCGATGTTCCTGCGGCCGACGTTCCGGTTCAGATGACCGGAAACGGGTTCCCGCTTCGGGTGGGCGACCAAACCGTTAGGGCCAGGGAATCCCTCATCGCGGTATCCAAGCAGCAGGGCATGCATGAGAGCTGGGAATGCCGACGCTCTCGATGCACGTTGGAGGACCTCGATCCAGAATTGCTCGCCCAAGCTCGTGCCGGTGCCGGACTTTCGGCTTGGACCGACGAGGATTACCTGCTCAGGCGCAAGCTTGCCGATCGCAGGGGTCATCAAACCGTCCTTCGCCGGGCTGCCGAGCTCCTGTTTGCCCGCCGCGAGCCGGATCATCCGAACGCGGGGATCCGTGTCTTTCGGGTTATTGGCACCGAGCGGCGTTTCGGGGTCGAGCACAATGTCGAGGAGCGGCCCCGCATCGAGGGCAACCTGCCGACGGTGCTGGACGAAGCCCGAGCGGTCGTCGCCAGCCTGTTGCGACGACCGTCCCGTCTCTTGGGGGTGCGTTTTCAAGAGATGCCGGAGTACCCGGATTTTGCGTGGCGCGAGGGGGTGCATAACGCCGTCGCGCACCGCGACTATGCCATCCAGGGGGCTGGCACCGAGATATGGATGTTCGAAAACCGCATGGAGGTGGTCAGCGCTGGCAGCTTCCCGGAAGGAGTGACCCTTGAGGAAGTGCTCCGGCTGGAGCGAGTCCACCGAAGCCGCAACCCCCGCATCGTGCGGGTGCTGGTCGATCTCGGGTATGCGAAGGACCAGGGAGAAGGCATTCCGCGGATGTTCGCCGAGATGGAGGATGCGTTCCTACCCCGACCGGATGTGAAGGTCACGGAGTCACAGGTGGTTGTCACGTTGCGAAATACTTCCACTCTGACTGACTCGGATCGGCGCTTCGTTGCGGGTCTCGGAGACACCGAGTTAAGCCGGCACGAGTTCCGGGCCCTCCTTATGGCCCACCGGCAGGAGCAGGTCGACAATGCCCGGTTGCGAGCCGCCACGGGACTTGACACGCTGGGTGCCAGCCAGTTGCTGCGTGGCCTTCGGGACCGCGAACTCCTTACACTGCACTCTCACGGGGCGGCTAGCTACTACACTCTGTCCCCCGCCTTAGGTGAGCCGACCGGGCAGAGGACGCGCGCGGATCGAGGGGAGTTCGGCTCCGATCAAGGGGGGCTTGAGGAACGGATCGAAGACACCTCGGGTCGGATCGAAGGGAGATTGGGTGCGGATCGAGGGGAGTTCGGCTCGGATCGAGGGGAGCTGCCCGCGGATGTGTGGAGCATGATCAACCGCTTGGGATCCCGGCCACGCAAGGAACGACTGCGCGCGGCCATCGAGGCAATCTGCGCAGCCAGGACGTGGACAACGTCGGGGGAAATCGCGCGCTTCCTGCGGTTTTCCCAGCGCAACTTGAGTAGCCGACACCTTGCTCCAATGGTGGAGGCCGGGCAGCTGGCACGCCGCTATCCAGATAGCCCGAATCACCCCGCGCAGGCGTATCAGGTCCGGCGACACCTGGTGGATTCGTCCGGCGAAGTCGATCCGCAGAACTTGGGACCGCCCTCCAAACACAGGTAGCCGGTTGCTTGGCTCAGCGGGGAATCGGCCTCAACCCCCAATCACCCCCAGCATCTCCCCCCGAATCAGCCGCCAGTCCCGATCCAGATCGACCGTCCGCGCCTGAATCCGGAACCCCTCCAGCCAGACCTCGGCCCTCAGCGGCTCCCCGCCCACCTGCGGGTACAGCAGAATCCCTTCGTGCCGCGGCCCGTCCGGCCGGGTGGCCTGGCGGTTCCGCAGGTACGCGAGCAGCTGGTAGAGGTTGTTGGAGTGCAGCTTGCCGGTGCCGGAGCCGCGTCCGCGGGCGAGCGCGTCGCGGTAGAACTTCGTGTCCAGGATAATGCGGCGCTCGGGTGATTCGAGGATGACGTCCGCTTCCATGACGGGGATCCGTGCGCGATTCGCGGCGTCGGTCGGCGCGGGCGTCCGCCCAGTCGATCCGGCGGCGGCCTCCCGGATTCACCCGGTAGAGGTGCTGCTCGCGCTCGTAGAATCCCGTGACGAAGTCCTCGAAGAGCCTCCACATGGTGGCCTTGTCGCGGCGGAAGTCGCGGAAGACGGTGCGGCCGGTCTTCTCGTCGACCACCGAGCTCAGGTGGAGGAGCCGGCACACCGAGAGCAGGTGATGGTAGACCCGGCGCTGGCCTCCCAGCTGGACCTGGCCGAAGGTGTTCCTCTTCAGCCGGACGCGCGACACGCCGTCGAGCCTGCGGTAGGCGGAGCGCACCTCGCCGCGGACGGACCGGTCCAGTGTGATCCGGGGGCTCAGCAGGCTGCGGAGCGACGTGCGCAGGATGCGGTTGGGCAGGATGTCCACCGACAGCTCCTCGAAGTCGCAGGCGGCCCGGGCGCGTGGCGTTGTTCCGCTATCACCTACACCTTTCTTCTTTCGGCCAACCAAGGAGGTGTGCCATGGCTGGAACTAGGAGACGCTCACAAGCACGCGAATCGAGCCGCTGGAAGCCGTGGGCCGGGCTAGCAACCGGCGTGGGTCCCCGGATGGCGATTCTCCCTCGTTCTCTAGCTCAGATGCCTGGGGAAGTGGTGCGGACGTTGGTGGCGCGGTCAGCCAAGATCAGCCCGAGGGCACTGTACGATCTCATTCCGGCGGGTGTACGAACGAGCGCCGACGATGTGTTGACTTTCCTTAGGGAGCGCGACCTTAGTCACATCAAGTCCAGAGCAAACCACCCGGAGTTGGAAAACGACATCACGAACGTCCTGTTCGAGAAGCGGTGGTGGAACCGTACGCGCGGCAGCCGGAACATGACGCGGTGGGAAGTGACTCGGGCTCGGCTGGATAACTTCGCGGAGGGACTAATCAAAGGTGCGCGCGCCACTGGTGTGGCGGCGGCCCGTGGGGCGATTGTGGGTGCCCTGATGGAACTGCCCGTCACCGCAGCGGAGAACTTCCTTTTGGTCAGAGCGAGGGGCAAGTCGCGGAACGAGGCATGGGCGGATATCGCCCGGGACATTGGCAAGAGTGCAGCGGCCGGAGCTGCTGGAACCGTCGTGATAACTGGAGTAGCCATGATCGGTGTTCCAATGGCTCCGGTGGTGGCAGTCCCGATTGCGGTGGCCGGCGGCACGTTGTACAGCTGGTCGGCAGCGGAGCGCATATGGCGAGCGCGTGCCAGCGTGAGGTCGCCAGGTTCGCTTCCCGAGCCACAGACTACCGGGGTTGAAGCTGCGCTTACGGAGCATCCTGCCGATGTCTTGCTCCACAACGATGATCGTGCCTCACCGGCTGTTTCCCATTGGACCCAGGCGTGAAGCTCGTCGCGAAATACGACTGGCGCCCTCCGCTGCTGGAGAGGTGGGCGCTGGACCGGCGGGGTTCGTAGTAGACGATCCAGTCGCCGAGCACGGCCCGCGCCGCGTTCAGGTAGGTGCGCGGGAAGTGGTATCGCTCCTCGGGGAGGTCGTCGTAGGACGGATCGACCCTGGTGGTCAGGACGGCTTTGGGGCCAGCCTGAGAATCGGGGGCTTGATCCAGACGGGAGCGCGGCGGGGGCCATGGTCGGGAACCCCGCCAACCTGTTCGTGGATCTCAGCGGTTGGCGGGGGTGTTCGGAGTTAGATCCCGGATTCCCACCGGAAGCTGACCGATGTGACGCTTGCGGCTCCTCTGAAGGATTGGTTTTGAGCCCAGCGTGATCGCGTCGAACAGCTCCGGTGGACAGCCCGCCCGTCCCGGGAACGGCGGGTGCCGGCGTCATCGGGCAAGAAAAAGGGACCGGCCCGCGATTGGGACCGATCCCTGCCGATGACGCGTCGGTGGCGGCGGGAGCGGTTCCGCTGGGGAAGTGCCCCCGCACATCCGAATATTACATCGGAGAAGAGCTGGATCCAAGGAATGTCACAGAATTGTTACCGTGAGATGTAAGGTCGGCTTTACGTTTTGTAAGGTAGGGTTGTCGTTTGAGGAAAAAGAGGTGTCGGCTAGTCGCCATTGGGTGGGCCGAAGGCGCTTGCTGACTGGTGTGGGAGGCCGGCATCGCCGTGAAGATGCCGCTGGTCGCGTCCGGATTCCTGGTCTACCTTGATGCCCGCAGTCGTGTAGTGGGGTGGATAGGGACGACATAACCTGACCAAATGGTGGATCCGCGGACGCGAATCGAACCGTAGACCCCGAGAGAAGGCAATCCGCAATGCCCAGACCATCACCCGACCACCCCGTGCTTCGCGCAGCCCGCCGTTGGAGCGATCGTTGCCTCTTGAACGAAGGATCCGTACTGACCGAGAAGTCGCTCTGGACCGCAGACAATGTCGGCTACCTGGTGCGCGACTACGCAGAGAATCTGGACTACGGCGAGGGCGGTTTCTTCCAGAAGCTGGAGAGGCAATTGGCCGGGTCGCCCGCCAGCGCGAAGCAACTGGCGGCGGAGATGTTCTGGGTGATGTACCTGTTCTGCACGCGGGGGTCGATGCAGCCGGGGACCAAGCGCCGCCAGATTCGCCAGGTCTGGGAGTGGTCGGGCGAGCCACTACCCGACGCCCGGTTTGAGCTCGACGAAGCACTCCAGGACGGCGTCGGCAACCCCGGCACGGCCTTCAACACGCATCGGTGGAGGGAATTCCTCTTCTTCATCGTCTTGATGAAGGCATGGACTGTGTTGTCGAAGCCGCAACGAGAAGCGCTGCTCAACGACCCATGGCATCTCGCGGAGTGGCTGAAGGAACAGGACGAGACGCGCACCCGCCAGCTGCGGCACATGCTGTTGTATATGCTCTTCCCCAATGACTTCGAGCCGTTCGCCACGGCGTCTCAGAAGAGGATCATCGTGCGCGAATTCACGAAGCAGTTCGGGGAGGATCCGAACCAGTTCGACTACAAGGACAGAATCGCCGTCGATCGGCAGCTGCTTGTCGTCCGGGAGAGGCTCCAGGAGAAAGGTGCAGCAGATGACTTCGATTTCCACGACCAACCCTATCTCAGGGTCTGGCGGCCTGGTTCCGCAGTAGAGAACGGCGATGACGATCTGCTGTCTCGGGAAGAGGCCGCAAAGTGGTATCAGGAGAAGTTCGGGGATACTCGCGTGTGGGCGTTCGCGGCGGGCGCCGGCGCGCGATACTGGGATGAGTTCCGGGAGAACGGGCTGATCGCGATCGGATGGGACCAACTCGGAGATCTCCGAGAGTTCGACAAAAGGGAGACCATCCACGAAGAACTCCGCGACATCCTCGACAAGCCGAATCCGCACAACGACTCGCTCGCATGCTATCAGTTCGCCCACGAGATGCGGCCGGGGGACCATGTGCTCGTCAAGCAGGGGCGCACGTTGCTGTTGGGCTACGGGGTCATCGAATCCGACTATGAGTTCGACGAGAGCCGTGCCGAATTCCGACACACACGCCGCGTCAGGTGGGAGAAGGTGGGTCGATGGCGGTTTTCGAAGGAACGTGCCATCACCACCAAGACCCTCACCGACTTCAGTCGCTACAAGCAGTGGCTTCATTTCGCCTTCCAACTCATGGAAGACGGGCCAGACTCACCCCCGCCCCCCAATGGAGTTTCACGACCATCCCCGCGACGGTACCCTCGACAAGAGGCTCTGAAGGATCTCTTCCTCTCCGGAGCCGACTTCGATCGCATCATCGACGCCCTCGAACGCAAGAAGAACATCGTTCTCGAGGGCCCTCCCGGTGTCGGCAAGACCTTCATCGCCAAGCGACTGGCCTACCGGGTCATCGGATACAAGGCTCCCGAGAGGGTGCGGATGATCCAGTTCCACCAGAGCTACGCCTACGAGGACTTCATCCAGGGGTACCGGCCGACCGACGGCGGCGGATTCGAGTTGCGCGACGGCGTCTTCCACACCTTCTGCCGGAAGGCGGCGGCGAATCCCAACGACCGGTACGTCTTCATCATCGACGAGGTCAACCGCGGGAACCTCAGCAAGATCTTCGGGGAGTTGATGATGCTCATCGAGGCCGACAAGCGGGGTGCCGAATACGCCGTCCCGCTGACCTACTCGCCCGGCGCGGAGCCGTTCCACGTTCCCCCGAACCTCCACCTCATCGGCATGATGAACACGGCCGACCGGTCACTGGCGATGGTGGACTACGCGTTGCGGCGGCGGTTCGCGTTCATCCGCCTTCGGCCTGCCTTCACGACCAGTGAGTTCAGCGATTTCCTCAACGCGGCAGAGGTGGAGGAGGAAGTCGTCAACAAGATCGTCGACCGGCTGTCGGCCCTGAACGAGCGGATCCGCGCCGATCGCAAGAACCTCGGGCCCGGTTTCGAGATCGGACACAGCTTTTTCTGCCCGGGCGAAGACGATGAGGGACTCGACGATTCCTGGTACGAGGCGATCGTCCGGCGCGAGATCGAGCCCCTGCTGCGGGAATACTGGTTCGACCGTCCCGAGCATGTGGAGGAGCAGATCCGGGCGCTGCTGGCGTGAAGATCCCGGTCCGGAACATCTACTATCTCCTCTGCTACGCCTGGGACCATGTGAGGGAAGGGGAGACGGTCGATGTCGGATCCGAGCAGTTCGGGGGGCTGGTCGACCTGTTCGCCAAGGTGCTGAACGAAGGCGTGTCGCGGCTCGTTTCGCGGGGTCTCGATCGCGACTACCTTGTCATCCACGAGGACATCCGGGGGCTCAAGGGGAAGCTCGATTTCGCGACCACCATCAAGAGGAACCTGCTCCTGAATGGCAAGACGCACTGCGGCTTCGACGAATTGAGCCATGACGTGCCGCAGAACCGGATCCTGAAGGCGACGCTACGCGGCCTGGCGTTGGTCCCCGCCCTCGATCCGGCCCTGCGACGGCACACCGAGCGCGTCTACCGGAAGCTGGACGCCGTCTCCGATGTCCCTTTGACCACGAGTCTGTTCCGCACGGTCCGAGTTCACCGGAACAACCGCTTCTACAGCTTCCTGCTGCACCTCTGCCGCATCATCCACGAGAATCTCCTGGTGAATCAGGAAGAGGGGACGGCGGAGTTCAACGACTTCCGTGAAGACGAACACCAGATGGGGCTGCTCTTCCAGGAGTTCGTGAGGACCTTCTGCGAGCGCGAGACCGACTACAGGGTGAGCGCGCCCAAGATCGACTGGTTCGGTGCGGAGGCAAGCGAGACCGATCTGCGACACCTGCCACGCATGCAGACGGACATCGTGCTGCGGTCGCCGACGCGCACGATCATCCTGGACACCAAGTTCTACAAGAACCCGCTGGACACGCGGTGGGAGGGCGAGCGGGTGAACGCAGGGAACCTCTACCAGATCTTCTCCTACGTGACGAACTGGACGGCGAGGGCGGAGGCGGGCGAGCCCGAACCGGAGGGGTGGTTGCTGTACGCGGCGGTGGACGGCGGGTTCGATTACCGGTTCGAGCTGATGGGGAGGCCGGTGCGGGTGTGCACGGTCGATCTGGGGCAGGAGTGGAGGGGGATTGAGGAGGGGTTGAAGGGGTTGGTGGGGGGGTGGGGTGCCGATCATCGATCAAGCGACGCCGTCGCTTGAGGAGCGCCGTGGTACTCCGTTGGTCGGCCCGGAAGCAGTCGACTTGTAAAGTCGGGTTGTCATTGTGTAAAGTGGAGCTTACGGTGCGGCTTTTCTGTAGCCCTGCTGCGGGGCTACCCGGAAAACATCCCTGCAGGCTTGCCGCGCGATGACCGACATCTTCGACCGCGAGAAGCGAAGCGAGATCATGTCCCGGATCCGGGGCCGCGACACCCGGCCGGAGATGGTCGTTCGCAGGATCGCCCACGGACTCGGGTTCCGGTTTCGCCTCCACCGCAGGGACCTTCCGGGCTCCCCCGATCTGGTGTTTCCGAAGCACCGGGCCGTGATCCTGGTCCACGGGTGTTTCTGGCACCGACATCCCGGCTGCAAGTACGCCTCCAGCCCGAAGACGCGCGTGCGCTTCTGGGAGGAGAAGTTCGAGGGCAATGTGGTCAGGGACCGGCGGAATGAGGAGGCCCTGGACGAGCTCGGCTGGCGGGTGATGGTGATCTGGGAGTGTGAGACGAGGGATCGGGAGGCGGTGGCCGAGCGGATCGTGGGCTTCTTGGGAGGTGGGGAGGGCGGCTGATTCTCGCGTAGCCCGGCGCTCTGTTATCGTCTGACTTCCATCGCCGTCAGACGAGTCCCGCCTCGGCCAAGTGTCTGTCAACATGGTCACCGATGACGGTGGCCAACCGCACCGGGACGGAGTTGCCGATTTGCCGAGCCTTCGAGGTCGGGCTGCCGGAAAAACGGAAGTCCATCGGGAACGTCTGAAGACAGGCGGCCTCACGGACGCTGATCGCCCGATCCTGCTCCGGATGACCGAAGCGGCCGTTGGAATAGCTGATGCACCGGGTGGTCAGCCCGGAAGCGGGCCGGTCCCAGGACATGCGACCGTAGACGTCACTGTAGCCGGTTGCCCCCTTGTGGCAAGTGAGCTGGAGGTCCTCCGACCAATCCCGGTTGCCGCCGCCCTCGGGGGTCGCGCGGATGCGCCGAAGGTTGAGCTGGGAGAGGCGGGCGGCCCGGTGGTCGGGCACCGTGGGGTCCGTTTCGCCAGCGGCAAGCTCCGGCAGGTCCCCGATCCAGTCGCGTACAGTGGCGAAGTCGGGATTGTCGGTTCCCGGGCCGTGGGTCTCGTCAGGGAGATCCAACTGGCCATGACGACTGGCGAGCAGTAGGAATCTCCGGCGGCCCTGAGGCACTCCGTACCGCTTGAGGGACACGGAATCGTGTGTCGGTTCCGAATACCCGGCTTCCTTCAATCCCTTCAGGAAGCCGCTGAGCGGCTCGGAGTCGGGGCTCACGTTCTGAATCCCCGGGACATTCTCCACGAACACGATGTCAGGCTCGCACCTCCGTATCAGGCGGAGGAACTCGAGTAATAGCGGCACCCGCTCGTCCACTTCCGGTTCGGGACGGGTCGTATTCTGCTTGGTGAACGGTTGGCATGGCGCGCATCCGCAGAACAGGACGGGGTGGGGGCGTTGCTGGTCAACCAGCTCGCGGATCGAGTCTGCGTCCACCTGTCGAATGTCCCCGGCCACGAAGGTGGCTGACGGGAAGTTCCGCTTGAAGGATTGCTCGGCGTCGGTGTCCCAGTCGAGGCCGAACGCGATGTCCATTCCGGCCTCCTGGAAGCCGCGGCTGGCCCCGCCGCACCCGGAAAAGAAGTCGAACACCTTCACCGTGAGGGCGGGGGCGGCTTCGCCGTTGGTTCCGGAATCGGTGTCTGGGCTCATGGATGGGCGGGTAACGGGGGTGGAGGAGCCGGACCAAGCCACGCGAGAAAGGGAACCGAAGTGGGGAATCCGGTCAAGCGGGTGAATCCCCTTTCTTCGGAACCCCAAAATGTAAGCTACACCTTACAGTTTGTCAAGTAAAGTTCACCATCCGGCCCCTTACACCCCCATCACCCCTTGAACACCCGCTCCCGATGATACTCCAGAAACCGCCGGTGCGGCCGGTGGATCTCCTGCTCCGGCACCCGCAGCCGCCCGTCGCGGTTCACCAGCGACAGCACGTTGCCGGGGACCGCGTTCCTCTTGAAGAGCAGGCTGTAGTCGTCGTCGATCGAGATCAGGCCGCGGTCGAACATCCAGTGGAAGGTGGAGCTGAGCGCGACGCCGTTGCGGAGGCTGTCCGGTCCGTTGGCGTGCACGGGCCGGATGTGCGCGGCCTGGGCCTCGGCCCGCCCGCCGCCGTTGATGATCTGGAGACCGCTGATCGCGCAGGTGTTGTCGTAGGCCCGCTTGATGCCCGTGGCGAACACCCGGTCGCGAAACGGTCGCCGTGACAGTCGCTCGATGATGGGGCGGTCCGCCAGTTCCAGCAGACCGGGATCACGGCGGACCCCTTCGCGGATGCCGAATCGTTGGCGCTCGGCGGTCCTGGTCTCGAACCCCGCGGCCAGGATCATGCTGTACTCGGTGTCCGCCAGTAGCCTGACCGAACGCCCGAACCTGCCCTTGTTCACCGAGCCGTCTTCCTTCCGCAGTCCGCTCTCGTAGAAGAAGCCGCGTTCGCGGAAGGGAACCGGACGGTCGAATTCCAGATAGTCCTCGACGTAGGCGTAGTAGTGATCGGCCCGGAGCGGATCGGCATCGACGCGCACGATCCGCGCCGTCGCGAAATACGACTGGCGCCCTCCGCTGCTTGAGAGGTGGGCGCTGGAGCGGCGGGGCTCGTAGTAGACGATCCAGTCGCCGAGCGCGGCCCGCGCCGCGTTCAGGTAGGTGCGCGGGAAGTGGTATCGCTCCTCGGGGAGGTCGTCGTAGGAGGGGTCGACCTTGGTGGTGAGGACGGCTTTGGGCATGGGCGGTTCAGGGTGGGCCCCATGGGGCAGGGTAGCCCGGCTCCACCGGGCCGATCAGGTCGTTGGCGACGTCGGTTTCGTGCGGGTTCCGGCAGATCCAGATGCGGCACTTGGGAGAGTCGGGGCCGGGGCCGGGTCGAAATGCGAAGATTGCCAGGGCGCCGGTGTTCTCGGGGTCCTGCAGGGGGGAGGAGGTGCTGAGGTTGGTGAGGCGAATCTCGGGGAGTGGTGCGCCGATTGGGCCTTTGCCGGTGTGGGGAACGGCGCGGACCTGGGTTTCGCGGACACCGTGGGAGTCGATCTCGATGTCGAATTCGAGGTTGGTGGGCGCGGGATGGTCGGCCAGTGACGGGAACGCGGGCTTGAGGAGGTGTCTGGGGACGCAGGGGCCGGGGCGGTGGGTCTGGGTGGCCGAGGTCTCGGTGCCGGAGAGGAGTCTGGCGTGCCAGAGCCAGTTGGCGCCGATCCATTTGGCGATCCAGTGCCTGAGGCGGTGGGTTTCGGTCGGGGTGGATTGGAGGCGGGTGGGCTGCATCGCGTAGCTTCCGGTTCGGGGTTGCGTCAATCTGGTGGCGGCTGGCGCGAGCGCAACGGGTGCGGTGCGCACCGTGGCCGCCGGTGCGGGTGCTTTTCGACAGTCGACCACTTAACTCGGCCATCGTCGGCTCGCCCGCTGCGAAGAAGGGGCGACCGCTGGGCAGCGCTTGATCCGATCCGGAGAGCAACAGAGTCGTGGAGAACTTCATCCGGCAGCGTTCCTCCAAGCACCGACATCATCCCTCTGATGCCGGTTTACCGGACGCGCAACCGTCTCTTGGCGCGCGCCGCAATGGTGGCCGCGGCCTCGTCCGTTCGCTGTGTGAAGGCTCTCTCCGCCTCCAGCAGCGCGTTACGCTCGCTGTCACCCATTCCGTCGCTGGCTTCCGCCACATCGTTCAGAAACGCGAAGACATCCCGCGAAATGGCTTGTGCATCGCAGTCCGGGTTTGACCGCGTGAATTCCACGAGATCCCTGACGAGCTCGTCGAACGTGCTTTCGGATTCGCTCACTGTGTCGACGCCTGCTTTCACGAATCTCTCGTCGTACCCCCAGGTTCCGACGAAGTACCGTGCAATCTCGGCTCGTTCCCGCTCGTGGGTCTCTCCGTCCACGGCGGCGAGCTTCATCGCCAGCGGGCAAATCAGGTCGAAGATGCTGACTGCCAGCGAGTCGAGGGGAGTATTGATGAACTTCGGAATCCGGTCCACGCGTTTCGAGGAGAGGCCGTCCAGCACTCTGGCGATGACCGCCCAGGCGATTCCGGACAACACAGCGGTCGCGACAACCCACCCGCTGGGTGTGTTCGGGTGGTTTCCGAGGAGCCCCTTTATCCAACCCCCCAACCCGCCATCGGAAAAGAAGGTCCTCGCCACCCACGGCGAACTGGCGACGGCGGCCCCTGCAACGGCCGCACCGAGGGGTCCCAACAGCTTCAGGGATCGCCTCTTGATCGCGAGAGACCTGTAGGCGTCCTCCCCGATGTGCAGCGCCTTCTTGAAGGCGTCAGGGTGCGAGAGCGGAGCATCGATGCCCATTTCGGCAAGCCGGGGTCGCCAACTCCGCAGCCTGTCCGAAATGGGTCGGCTCACGCCTGTTCCGTGTTGAGCGCGCTGAATCGGCTGCAGAGTTCCACCGTGCGGCGCCCGATGGGCTTTTCCCTGAGATCCTGAGCCATTCCGTGGACGAAACCGAACGCCGTGAGGATGACAGTCACCAAGGGTCCGATGAGGAATCCGATAATAGGGACCTGACCAACCAGGAAGCCGACGACTAGGCCGAAGACCACCCCGAATGTAGCGTTCGGGAACTCGCGCAGGAGCCATAGGACGACATCCAGGATCTTGCGTCCGATCCGGATAACGACCCTGCCCGCGACTGTCATGACCTCGATCGTCTTCTCTTGAATCGAATGAAGCCTGACCTTCACGTCGGCCGAGACGTCCAGGTTGTCGATCCGCCTCCTCACTTCTTCCCGGGCGAACTCGAACGTGTTGAAGTCCGCGATCGCGTCGTCGTCCAGGTGGCTCGCGTCACCGGAGAACTCGGCACCTGTGCCATCGCTCGCGTTGATCCTCATCTCAGGTCTCCGTGCGTTTTACCGGGCCGGCCCCGCCGCTGGCCCGGCCATTCGCGCCCAACTTGACCGTGCAGCTGGGGAGTGGCTTCCGTCTCCGACGACCGCGCACACGTTCGCCGGGGTGACCAGTACATCATGATGTCTCGACAGCCCTCGCGTCAACAACTTCCTTGGTGCTTGGTGGACGAACCTGCGCGACGCCACGTGCCTCCTGCGCGAGCCCAACCAAACCTCTTCCAGTCCCCGTAAGGCACGGCGCACGCAACACCTCGTCGCTGTCCTGAAGCTGGCGGAGATTGCTGGAACCAGCTCTGCCCGGCAGCTTCCAAGTCATGAGAATGATCAGCGCCAGATACGTGATTCGCGGCTTCGTCGAGACCTGGGGGGTCCGGCGGTCGGACTCTTCGGTTATTGGAAGTCCGGAGGCACCGTGACGTCAAGTCAAGGCAGCTGTCCGATCTGGGGGACCGCGGCAGAGGTTGAACGTGCCATTGAGGATTATTCAACAGTCGATTCTCCACGAGCCGGCGGGAAGTACCTGGATCTGGGGGACGACTCAATGGGTTATTGCCAACTGCGACCCGGAATCCAAAGCCCGCCTGACCACCATCCTCGTGGACCAGAGGAATGGCGGGAACGAAAACCCCTGTGTGGACCATCGGCGTGTCGAATGGGCCGAGGACGGCGACAACCTGCTAGTGTAAACTCGCGCGGAACGGCTTCTCGGATTCACTTGGTGCATGGGAAGCCTGCAACCTGCCAGCCCGGCGCCTCACCGCCCTCGGTGCTACGCGGGGATCACCCACGGACTGCTCCAGCACCGCCTTGCGGAACCGGGGATCCCGCGGCGTGTACTCCCTGACCTTCCTGCCTCTTCGGGGCATGGATTCGTCGAGTCCGTGGGAGGATGGCCCCGCCGCGAGCCGCACGGCGTCCAGGATGTCCCGATGGATCGATGGCGGAAAGTGTTCGGACAGGATCTGGCGGGCAGCGCGGGACACGAGTTCCGGGTGGCGCCACAGCAGATCGTGGACCTCCTGCCCGAATCCGCCCGTGATCCCGAGGCGCCTTGCTTCGCTGACGCGGATGTCCGCCGCCCGTCCCGTGGACAGCTGTGATTCCTCGGGTATCTCCCACAGACGATCGTCGTTTCGCAACCTGCCGAACGGGTAGTGGACACGGGGTGGCGCACCTGGCCGTCCGAAGTCCTCCCAGAGTTCCTTGAAGCGCGCGTCCGCGGTCTCGTAGGGGATGAGCCGGCTCTCCGGCCCCAGCCCGACACGGGCGAGCGCCAGCAGCAGCATCAGCGGCTTGTGGGGTGCCCGGCCGCCATGGCTTCGGTCGATCCTGACGGCGGCCAGGCGGTCGAGGAGTTGGTCGGGGGTCACGGTGACCTATGTCTCTCGTGTCGATTCCGGTAGAAGATCCGCCCAAACGGCGTCGCCAAGCTATCGGTGGAAACCGCGGTAAGTCTAACCGCGATGAAGATCAGCCACCAAGTGTCAACCCCACTTGTCAGAATGTCATCCAAACTTTACACACGTCTCGACCCACGTTGCCGATGCTCATGGTCTCGCCTGCCCGGGTGACGCAGCAGCAGCGCCGCCCCCAATTGGACGCCGCCCCCAACCGGCGATACTGTGGATCGGCTGCAGACGGGCGGCGGAGCGCGATTGACCACACACCACAACCGACAATGACCGAAACCGACACGTCGGCAGGCCCCGACCTGACCGACATTCGCGAGGCCATCGAGAAGTCCCGCCGCGACGTGCTCGACCTCTCGCTCCGCAACCAGCTCCTCAACTTCCGGCCCTCCAGGCGGCGGGGCGTCGAGGTGGTCGACGAACTCTCCCAGGAGCTGTTCAGGATCCTCGTCGGCAAGAAGCGTGTGATGTATTTCCGGCCCGCACCGGAAGGCCAGGAGTCCGCGGACCGGGCGGGCGACCCCTCCGCCGACCGCTCCGCCGACACCCCCGACGACGTGCCCGCCGAACTGCTGGCCCTCCTCGCCGAGCCTGCGGTGGACGCGGACGGGACCGCCGCCCGTCACACCGACAACAAGCTGCAGACGGCGCTCACGCTGGCCACCCTCAACCTCCGTCTCCGCGAGACCTTCCGTCAGGCCCGCCTGTCCATCGAGGAGCAGGGTGTGAACATCCTCTACCTCGCGCTGGGGATGCTGCGGTGGTACGAGTCCGACACCAGCACCAGCGAGCGGCGTGCCCCTCTGGTCCTGATTCCCGTGCGGCTGGTCCGCTCCGATGTCCGCGAGAACTTCAAGCTCCGCTGGACCGAGGACGAGATCGAGGCGAACCTCTCGCTTGAAGCGAAGATGAAGACGGAGTTCGGCATCCGGCTCCCCGGGATGCCGGCCGAGGAGGACCTCGATGTCGAGGAGTACCTGGGCGCGGTCGAAAGGGCGGTTGCGAAGCAGCAGCGCTGGTCGGTATCGCGAAACGAGATCCGCCTCAACTTCTTCTCGTTCAGCAAGCTTCTCATCTACAAGGACCTGGATCCGGCGAGCTGGCCGGAAGGCAGCCGGCCTGCGGACCACCCGCTGATGGAGCAGCTCTTCGGAAGCGGCGGTTTCGCCCACGACGGCTCCGATCTCGGCGAGGATCCCCACATCGACGAGGAGGGCCACACGGCGGATCTCCACCCGGTGGTGGACGCGGACAGTTCGCAGGCTCTCGCGGTCGTCGACGCCATCAACGGCCGCAATCTGGTCATCCAGGGCCCGCCGGGGACGGGCAAGTCCCAGACCATCACCAACCTGATCGGGGAGGCGCTGGCCCGGGACAGGAAGGTGCTCTTCGTGGCCGAGAAGATGGCCGCGCTCGAGGTCGTCAAGCGCCGCCTGGATACGATCCACCTGGGCGATGCGTGCCTCGAACTGCACAGCCACAAGACCAACAAGCGCGCGGTCCTCGAGGAACTGAAGCGCACGCTGGCTCTGGGACGGCCCGCGGTGACCGGTGCAGCCGAGGACCGCGTGTTGCTGGCGGAAAGCCGGAAGCGTCTGAACGAGTATTCGCGCGCGGTCAACACACCGGTCGCAAAGAGCGGGCTGACGCCGCACGAGCTTGTGGGCCGCCTGGCCAGGCTTGAGGCGGAAGGGCTGGCCGTCGAGGGCGGCGGACTTCCGGTCCGGGGTTCCGTGTCCTGGACAGCGGAGGAATTCATCCGGCGCCGCGAACAGGTGCGCGAGCTGCAGGAACTGGTGGGGCGGATCGGAATCCCGCGCGATCATGTGTGGTGGGCCTGCGGCCGGCTTCACTTTGTCCCGACCGACGTGCACCCGGTCGAGGAACTCGCCGGCGAGGCGTCCGAGGCGCTGGACCGACATCGACAAGATGTGGACCGGCTGGCCGGCTTGCTCCGCAGTGACGCGGCGCCCGCCGAGCTGAACCCCGAGGGCGTGGAGAGGCTGGTCGCGACCGTCCGCAGGCTCCTGGAAGCGCCGGATCTGGCTGGGGCCAACCACGGGAATCCTGCCTGGGAGAGCGGCGCCGAGCGCGTCCTGGAGTTGGCGAAAACGGCGCGTCGCTACGCCGGGGTTCGGTCGAAGAACGACCGGGTCCTGTTGCCGGAGGCGTGGGAGGAGGACGTGCTGGAGGCGCGTCGCGATCTGCGAGCCTGCGGGGACAAGTGGTGGCGGTTCCTTTCGCGCCGGTACCGGGACGCGGGGCGGAAGCTGGAGTCGCTCTGCCGCGAGGAGGCCCCGAAAACCGACCGCGAGAGGATTCGGTTGCTGGACGCGATTCTGGACGCCGGGCGCCTGAGGCGGGAGATCGACGCGTCGAATGCGCTGGTCGCCGACCTGTTCCCGGGCCTCGTTCTCGGCGATCGGGCGAACGCCCACGAGCGGTTTGCGGAGGCCGCGGTCTGGCTCGTGTCGCTGCGCCGCGACATCGCCGCCGGGCTCTTCGGGGGCGCGGACATCCACGGTCTGCTGGAGGACATGCCGGACCGGCAAGGCATGGCGGCCGCCGCCGACGCCACAGAGCGCAGCAGGAAGGCGTTGGCGGGAACCCTGGGCGCGCTCTCCGGGAAGATGGAACTGAGACCCGATCGCCTCGGCCCGGGGAACGCGCTGGAGGACCGCACCTGCGGCGACCTGGACGCGTGGCTCCGGGACGCCCGCCAGCGGATTCGGTCCGCGCACGATGTGGTGCGCTTCAACCAGTTGGAGAAGAAGGCCGCCGAGGCGGGGATTGCGGAAGTGGCCGAGGCCGCGGCGTCGCGTCCTGAAGCGGCAGCCCAACTCTCGGACCTCTTCGAGCACGCCTGCTACAGCGCCTGGCTGGACGCGGCCTTCCGGGAAAGACCGGTCCTTTCGGAATTCGATGGCTCGACGCACGGCGGGATCATCGAGCGGTTCCGCGAGCTGGACATGGCCCAGTTTCACCACAATCGGGCGGCCGTCGCCGAGACGCACTGGAGGCAGCTGCCACGCCAGCACGGCGGCGGCCAGTTGGGTGTCCTCAAGAGGGAGTTTCAGAAGAAAACGCGCCACAAGCCCGTCCGGCGACTCATGAAGGAGGCGGGCCGCGCCATCCAGAGCATCAAGCCGGTCTTCATGATGAGTCCGCTCTCGATCGCAAAGTACATTCCGCCCGAATCGGTCGAGTTCGACCTCGTGATCTTCGACGAGGCAAGCCAGGTCCGCCCGGTTGAAGCTCTGGGCGCCATCATCCGCGGAAGGCAGGCCGTCGTCGTGGGAGACAGCAAGCAGCTGCCGCCGACGAGCTTCTTTGACCGAATGGGCGCTGACGGCGACGAGGAGGGTAGCCAGACCGCCGACCTGGAGAGCATCCTGGGGCTGTTCTGCGCCCAGGGAGCCCCGGAGAGGATGCTCCGCTGGCACTACCGGAGCCGCCACGAGTCGCTGATCACCGTGTCGAACCACGAGTTCTACGACAACCGGCTCGTCGTCTTCCCGAGTCCCGATGCCGGCAAGGCGGACGCCGGGCTGGCCTTCCGGCACCACCCCGAGGCGAACTACCAGCGCAAGGGAATCAATGCCGACGAAGCCAGGACCGTGGCCAAGGCGGTGATGGAGCACGCCCGCGCAAAGCCCGGCCTCACCCTCGGCGTCGCGGCCTTCAGCGTCGTGCAGGCCCGCCGCATCGAGGACGAGGTGGACATCCTGCGGCGGCGGGACCCCTCTTGCGAGGAGTTCTTCGGGGGCCATCCGGAAGAGCCGTTCTTCGTCAAGAACCTGGAGAACGTCCAGGGGGACGAACGGGACGTGATCCTGATCAGCATCGGATACGGCAAGATCGACGGCGCGCACCTCCCGATGCAGTTCGGGCCGCTCAACCGGGACGGAGGCGAGCGGCGCCTGAATGTCCTGATCACCCGGGCCCGGCGGCGCTGCATCGTGTACTGCAACTTCGTCGGCACGGATCTGGATCTGAGGCGGTCGAGGGCCCGCGGAGTGGAGGCGCTCAAGACCTTTCTCGAGTACGCGCGCACGGGAGTGATCGACACGCCGGAGGCCTCGGGCAGGGAGGCCGACTCCCCCTTTGAGGAGGCAGTGGCCGGCAGGCTCAGGGAGCGCGGACACGATGTCTCGCACCAGGTCGGCTCTGCCGGCTTCTTCATCGACCTGGCGGTGGTGGATCCGGAACGTCCCGGCAGATACCTCCTGGGCATCGAATGCGACGGAGCCAGCTACCACAGCGCCCGCTCCGCCCGCGACCGCGACCGTTTGAGACAGCAGGTGCTCGAGGGACTGGGCTGGAAGATTCACCGCATCTGGAGCACCGACTGGTTCCGCGATCCGGAACGCGAACTCGGCAGGGTGGAAGAGGCGATCTCCTCCGTGCGCACCGCCGAAGTGGCGGGTCCACCCGTCCCCGTCTCCGTCTCCGTCCCCGAGCCCGCGAAGCCCCTGGAACGGGAGGCCCACGTGGAGCCCGAGGCCGCGCCCCCCACCAGCCCTTACGAGTTGGCCGAAGTCACACTCGGGCAGCTCTGGGCGCCGCTTCACGAGATTGCCCCCGGCCGGGTCGCGAAGTGGATAGGGCAGGTGGTCGAAGTGGAGAGCCCGGTTCACCTCGATGAAGCGACTGCGCGTATCCGGAGTGCCGCCGGGAAGGGCCGATCCGGCTCCCGCATCCGCAACCTGATGAAGCGGGGTGCGAATGTCGGAGACTTCCAGCGCCTCTTCAGGCTTGACTCGCGTGGCTTCCTTTGGCGGCGGGGGCAGAAGACCGCCGAAGTCCGGCGTCGGGACGGTGACCTCCCCGCATCGCTTCGAAACCCGGCAATGATTGCCCCCGAGGAGATCGCCACAGCCCTGTTGCACGTCGTGCGGGCGAGCTATGGCATTGACGCATCCGGCGCCGTGAAGGAAGCGATCAGGCTCTTCGCCTTCAGGCGCTCGGGAACGAAAATCGTCCATCGCTTCACTCAGGTGCTGGATGAGTTGGTGGCGAAAGGCAAGATCGAACGGGTGGGGTCGATTCTAAGGGTGCCGGAGAGTGACGCCTGACGGGCCCGCTCTGTGCGGCCTGGTCTGCGGGCCGCCACCTATTTCGGGTCGAGACCGAGAAACGTTAAGTCAACCTTACGTTATGGAATGCCAACATTACATTCCGCGCTCTCGCACGCGCTCCAGGAGCTCCTCGCGTGTGTCGCAGTCGCCGCGGTCTACCGCACCGCCGTTAGCCGCTCGACTTGAATCCCGTCCGCCTGCGTCATTGCCTGGGCCAGGTCGTAGGCCGCTTGCAGGCGATACCATGTGTCGGCTCCACCGCCGAACGCCTTGTCCACACGGATCGCCATGACCGGGGAGATCCCGGACCGGCCATTGACGATGTCCGACAACTGTTTGCGGCTGGTCCCCCCCTCACACCCCCATCTCCCCCAGAAACTGCGACGGCCCCTTCACATCCCCATCGTACTCCCGCGCCCGCGTCAACGTCAGCGTCGCGCGTGCCCGCGTGATTGCCACGAAGCAGCTCCGGCGCTCCTCCTGCACTTCCTTGCTCCGCTGCCCGCCCTTGAGCGCCCGGTAGGATGGGAACACCTCCTGGGCCATCCCGATCAGGTAGACATGCTTGAACTGTAGTCCCTTCGAGCGGTGCACCGTAATGCACGGGATCGCGTTCGGCGCCGGGGGCGGCGTCTTGGACGAGAGGTCCAGGCGCTGCAGATAGGTGTTCAGGGTCACCCCACGACCGTGTTCGCCAACGATGTCCCGGTGCAGGATCCTCCAGGTCTCGACTTCCTCATCACTCGATTCGTCGGCGTCGCCGCCGCCATCGCTCCACGACCGCCAGCCGCCCTCCAGGAACGCATCCACGATCCCGGGAAACGCCAGGCCGTCCACGAGTCCGGTCCGGATTTGCTGCAGCGCCGTCCGGCCCTCTCCGGGCCCCGCGTCGGCGGCCGCGTCGGCCCACGCCCGCAGGAAATCGCCACCGGACAGAGCGGCGGCGGCCCCAACCGCGTGCGGTTCGATCGCCACGCCCGTGAGGTGTTCCCACTGTCGGCACATTCGTCGCAGCACGACCCGGTCATGCCGGGCATTGGCCAGCCTCAGCGCCTCTACCAGAACGCCAAGCACGGGCGAGTCGAATTCACCCTTTCTTTGGGGCACGAATGCTCCATGACCCGCGAGCTGGAGCACATCGGCGGCCAGTCGGACCAATCGGTTGGTACGCCCGAGCACAGCGCAGTCGGCCGGTGCCAGGCCGCGCTCGCGAATGTCGCGTCCCACGTACTCGGCTTCCTCGGTTTGGTTGCCAACCACCGCCTGCCGAACGGTTTCCGCGTACGGGACCACCGCCTCGCGCACGGAAACGGTCTTCCGCGTGGTGACCAGCCGCGTGTTGTAACCGATCAGCCTGTGACCGCCGGCTTCTCCCGGAGGAGACGGTTCGCGAAGTAGAGCAGGCTGCCGAAGTCGAGCCGGTTGGCGGCGACCAGCGCGTCGCTGTAGCGGCGGAAGAGGGGTGGCAACCACGGTGGAGTCGTGGTCAGCGACGACGACGGGCCATCCCCCCCGTAGGATTCCGAGAAGAGCCGGTCGATCAGGTGCAGCAGGTTGGCGCGGTCCGCCGGCAGTTCCGCGTCCCCGTCCGGCAGGTCGGTGATGACCTCTTCCAGAAGGGCGACCCGGTCTTCGTCCTGGGCCATCGGCTGAAAGTCCGGCCGGATTCCCAAGTGGCTGCCGTGCTGACCGAGAATGTCGATCGCGAACGAGTGAAAGGTGCACAGCCGGGCCCGGTCGGTGTGCTCCCCCAGGCGCCGGTCCACCCGGTCCCGCATCTCGGCGGCGGCCTTGTTCGTGAACGTCAACGCGAGGGCCGAGGCGTCCTCGTTCTCTTGCAGCAGCCGGACGACCCGGAGGGTGAGGACCACCGTCTTGCCGGAACCGGGACCCGCGAGCACGAGGAGCGGACCGTTGTTCCAGTCGACGGCCCGCTTCTGGTTCGCGTTGAGGTCTGCGAGGGTGATCACGTCCAGCCGCCCCTCGCGAGCGACACGACCTTTTCGATTACGATCGGGTCCGCCGAGGAAGCACCGAGGTCTTCCCGCTGTTGTTCTCGCCGATCAGCACCAATCTAACGTCGCGCCTCACTCTACGGTCATCGGGCTGTGAGGTGCCAAGAGGTAAACTCCACTTGTCAAAACGTAACCCGCACTTGACATTCCCTCCCCCTCAGCCGGGTCGCCACGTTCGCGTGCCACGGCTCGTCGCCGGCCGGCGCCATAGCAGGTCCCCCCTCAGGTCAGTGATTCCGCCATGCCGCCTTCGCGAGCGGCGCTACTGCGGAACCGAAACCTCCACCGATCCGACGGACGTGCTCGGTTCTGGAATCGGATCGCCGTCCCCTCGGAGGGCCTCCAGGTGGAAGACGACGGCCTCATGGATCAGCTTCTCCACAGTCTCATACGAACCGGCTGCGGCGACGCACCCCGGCAGGTCCGGGACGTAGGCTGAGTAGCCGCTCGGAGTCCGCTCGAACACGATCGCGTATTTCATGGAGTGTCTTCCGTCTTGAGTCCTGCCTGTCTGGCGGCCCCGTGGACAGCTGTGATTCCTCGGGTATCTCCCACCACAGACGACACGGACGGCTACCGGATTTCGCGTCTGGGGTACGCGGAATGCGCCGGGTCTCTACCGCACCGCCCTCAGCCGCTCGACTTGAATCCCGTCCGCCTGCGTCATCGCCTGGGCCAGGTCGTAGGCCGCTTGCAGGCGATACCATGTGTCGGCTCCACCGCCGAACGCCTTGTCCAGACGGATCGCCATGACCGGGGAGATCCCGGACCGGCCATTGACGAAGTCCGACAGCTGTTTGCGGCTGACTCCGAGCCCCTTGGCGGCCTCCGTGACGGTCAGTCCCAATGGTTCAAGGCAGTCGTATCGTACCGATAGACCGGGATGGGGTGGGTCTGTCATGGTGAATGCCGACCTTACATCCCGCGCTCCCGCACGCGCTCCAGGAACTCCTCGCGCGTGTCGCAGTCGAGGATCGCGGCTGCGACGCAGGCGATTCGCTCACCGTCAGGGCTTCCCAGGATCGACCGCCGTGCCTCGTCCGCAGTCCGCTCCCCAAACTTCCGCTCGATCAACTGCACCAGCACCGCCACCTGTCCTTGCTCTCGCCCCTCCTCACGCCCCTCCTTCCGGACCTCGTCCCAACCGCGCTGGAACTCCGTCATCACGGCACCCATCGTCATCGCCTCCTCCACTTGTTGGTTGGAAAACCCCTTCGAACGTAACATCGCCTTCACCGACCGGGCCATGAACCGGTCGAAATCTTCGTCCCCGAAGGCTTCGACCAGCGGTAGCAGGGCCTTGAGCGCCGCCCGCATCTGCGCGGCGGTCTTCACGCCGGTAAGCCCGACCACGATCTGTGGCAGGTCCAGGAGGTCCATTGCCTGCGCGTCCGGTAGCAGCCGCCCCACCGCCTGGTAGGTGTCCGGCTCCGAGTCCCGGAAAAGGTCGCTCAAGCGGGTCGCGGCGTTCCATCGCCTGTCTCCGTGGTGGAGGACAAGGGCGACCACAGCAAGCTCCCTGTCCCCGCGGCCGAGTTCCTTGTCGCGCTGGATCAAGCTCTGGGCCGCGAGACAGCTGTAGATCGTCGTCCGCAGAGCCATGTGCCGCTCCGGCCGGCCCTGGAATTCCAGCAGGAGTATCAGGTCCGTGGACCCGTCAGTGGTGCGGACGCGCCAGATCATGTCGGGGTAGTGCCGTCGCAGGTGCTCGTCGATCTGTTCGGTGGGGAGCGGTTCGAGGGTCCGGTAGTCGATCCTGCCAGCCCACTCGGGGACATGTCGGCGGATAAGGAGCTCTATCATCCGCGAGTCGGAGAAGAGCTTCTTGAATGCGGCGTCGTCCATCCGATGAGACCGGCCTTTGGCAGTGATGACGTGGCCCCGGCGGGGGCGGGGCATCATCCTCGCGGAGTGGACGGGGCGTTGACATGGCTGGATGGGCCTGATCCATCGCCCCCCTTCACATCCCCATCTCCCCCAGAAACTGCGACGGCCCGTTCACATACCCGTAGTACTGGCGCGCCCGCGTGATTGCCACGAAGCAACTCCGGCGCTCTTCCTGCACTTCCTTGCTCCCCTGTCCACCCTTGAGCGCCGGGTTCCTCCGTTGACGCCAGTCCCCGAAACCACCATGGTCCTCGTTGTCGAAGCGTCGCGACCCAAGGGAGTTCAGCCTCCCAACAAACATGGGAGGTATTCGTCCATGAAGCGCACCCACGTCGTCGTCGCAGTCGGGTTTGTCTCGTTCCTTGTTGGAGCAATCGTCTCACCCATGCTCGGTTGGGACGGTCCAGAGGGTTCGGCGGCGGCATCCGAGGCGACGATCGACCTGCCCGCCGCAGTGGAACGGGCGTGGTTTCCCCCGATCCACGAGTACGAAAACGGGGGCGAGGCGATGGACGATGAACAGTTCGCGCGACTCATGGCAGCCCTGGATGCGGCGATCAGCGCCGACGAAACCGCAACCGACTTCGCCGGTGAAGCGAGCTACCACCTGACCAACTTCGGCCGGCGCCTCGCGGTGCCCCGGATCACGGAGCCTCAGCAGGAGGAGATCGCCGCCTTTCTGACCGCTCTGGGCGAGAGGCATCCCGACCACCTTCAGCTCATCGATCGACAGAAGAGTTCCGTGACCTCGCTGTACTCGCCGAAATCCACCGATGACATACCCGTTTTCTCCCGGCGCGTGGACCTGCTGCTGAGCGACTTGGAACTGTACGCCGATGGCGACTTCGAAGACGGTCAGGTGGACCGAATCCTGGCCACGCTGCGTGCGATCCTCGGCGCACCCGAGGTGTCCGACCGCTTCGAAGCAGAGGCCGAAAGCCACCTGCGGCACGCCGGCATGCTCCTTCAGTTCGGCCGCCTGTCGCCTGAGCAGCTGGCGAGGGTCCTCACCTACATCGACGAGGTCGCTGCAGCGCACCCCGGGGCGGCGGACCTGGTCGCGGACACCCGCTACGTGATCGAGCACCTGACACCGGGGAGGGTGGCTCCGAACATCACCGGGACGGACACCGACGGTGAGACATTCTCGCTCGAGGACTACCGGGGGAAGGTCGTCGCCCTCGTGTTCTCAGGGCATTGGTGCGGTCCCTGCCGGGTGGAATACCCGTTTCAGCGCGCCATGGTGGGGCTCTACGAGGACACGGGCGAGGATGCGGTGCTCTTGAGCGTGAACTCCGACCCCGTCCTGGATACCATCCAGGCTGTGAAGGTGCGCGAGTCGCTGGACTACCGAACCTGGTGGGACGGCCATGGCGAAGTGTCCACCGAAGGTCCGGTCGCGACCGCCTGGCATGTGGCCGCATGGCCGACGATCTACATCCTGGATGAGGAAGGTGTGATCCGGTTTGTGAACAAGCGCGGCGCCGACATGATCGCGGCGGTGGACGAGCTTCTGCAGGAGAAACGGTGGGCGGCCCTTGAGGCCAGCATGTTGGCGCCTGCAGGGGATGGGGCCGGGGAGGGGAAGTGAGTCCCATGGTCGGTGCGTGGCGTCACGTCAAGTGCATCCCCCCACAATCTCCCCGACTCCCACCTCCCCCGATCTGAACGGGTCGACCACACGCACCTCCCCGAACGCATGCCCATGCTGCAGATCCTCGGTCAACAGGATCGAGCAGCCCAGGGACTGGGCCGCCGCGACAATGACGGCATCCCACCACGACACGGAGTGGCCGTCCTGGATATGCCAGGCCCGTTCCAGGATCCTGAGGTCGATCGCCACGGGTTGCCAAACGGCAAGATCCTGAACGGAAACAGTGTCAAGATTGCGACCCCACTACCGCCTCCAAAGCTCTCTCAGCGGTACCGCCAGCATCCGCTCATCCTCCATCGGCAGGATGTCGCGTCCGTTGTAGAGAAGCACTCCGCCCTCGAAATCATCGCCGCACAGCGCCGCGAGGCGCATCATCCCCCGTCCCGGCGACCGTCCCGGCGTGCTGGTCGCCTTCACCTCGATGCCCCACGTGCGCGCGCCGAGCGTCATCACCAGGTCGACCTCCTGGCCGTCCTTGTCGCGGAAATGCCAGAACCGGAGATCGGGGTCGGTCCAGCCCGCCTGCGTCACAAACTGATGGACCGCAAACGATTCCAGGAGATGGCCCATGCGGTCCCGCTTGTCGATCCAGTCCTCCGGCCACAGTCCGGCCAGAGTGGCGGCGAGCCCGCTGTCGACCATGTGCATCTTCGGCGTCCTCACGAGCCGCTTTCCGACATTCCGGTGCCACGGCGGGAGACGACGAAACAGGAACAGTCTCTCCAGCACCGCGATGTATTCGCGCACCGTGTTTCTGTGCAGACCCAGCTCCCGGGAAAGACCGGCCGTGTTCAGCAGTTCGCCGTTTCGTGCCGCCAGCAACTGCAACAGGCGTGCGACACCGTCGGCATCCCTGACTCTGCCGACGTCGAGAACGTCTCTGTCCACGATGCTCCGGACGTACTGCCGATGCCACTGGCGAGCGCGCGCCGGGCTGCGGGCAAGAGGCTCCGGATAGCCCCCGGAAACCAGGCGTCTGCCGAGATCGACAGGGTCGGGCGCCTTTACGCCCGCGTGCAGTGCCGGGGTGATGTATCCCCGCAGGAGATCGGTCAGGAAAAGTCCGGGCCGACGTTCCTTCTCGGCCTCGGACAGGGGCATGAGGCGGGCGGTCTCCATGCGCCCCGCCAACGACTCCTTGACGGCGGGAAGCAGGAGCAGGTTTGCCGAACCGGTGAGCACGAAGCGTCCAGGCAGCCGGTCAAGGTCAACGGAGAGCTTGATGGCTGGAAGCAATTCCGGCGCGCGCTGGATTTCGTCAATAGTGACTTCCCTGGGGAGTGCCGCGACGAATCCGGCGGGATCCCCCTTGGCGGCGGACAGGTACGGAGGGTGGTCCAGACTGAAGAACGGGCGCTCCGGCATCATTGCGCGGACCAGCGTGGTTTTGCCACTCTGACGCGGGCCGGTAAGGCAAACTACCGGGGTGTCCGCCAGGGCCTCCAGGAGGACGGCGGCCAATGGCCGCGGATACAGGGCCGGAGAATCGAACATGACTTGGAATGTAGCGGCCATGTGTCGATTTGAGAAGCGTCCAAGTGACTATCAACATTGCGGCTGATTGTACATTTGCGAGGTCGGCGGCCAGTCCTACCCGGCGCCGAGGGTCACCCCCTCACCAATCCCCCTCCGCCAGCTCCCTGTCCACCGCCTGGGCGCTGAACACCTCCGGATCGAAGTCCTCGCCGATCCACTCCTTCATGTGCTCGTGGTCCCGCGCGTTCGGATCCGCCAGGCTTTCGAGCATCTCCTGGTACCCCCAGACGCCTCCGCAGTCCTCGGGCGGACACCGCCGCCGGCCACTGATGCAGGCCGGCAGCCGCGAGCCGCGCTTGTAGGGGAGGATCTTCTGCAGCGTGACCTTGTGCTCCCAGGAGTCGCCGAAATCGTACATGTAGGTCATCGAGTCCCCTTCGCGCTCAAGGAGATGGAGGATCCGGTACTGTCTCTCGTCGAGTTCGGGGGGCGTCCCCGGCATCCTGAACTGGTGGCGCCACGGATCGGGCCGGCTGTAGCGCTGGCCGTCCTTGAAGAACATGTGGAGGTGGGAGTCCTCCCACCCCATGACCACCTGGATGAGATAGTGCAGGTCGTCGAGGTACATCGACGGCTCCACGAGGACGCGGCGCCAGATCGGCGGCTTCGTTCGCTGCAGGACGATGCGGAGCTGGTATGTGACTCGTTTAGGCATGGGGGAGGGTGGTTGGAGGGGAGGTTGCGGAAGCTACACCGTGGGCGGCGCAGGTCGCCAGTCCGGCATCTTGCGGAACATGAACTGATCGAACATGGGGACGGTAAAGGCCGTGTCTCCGTGCGAAGGGCTCCAGATCATCCCCTTTCGGATCAGACCGGTCCGAAGGGGTCCGGCGGAGGTGACGGCGATTCCCAGCTTCGCAGCTACTTCTCCTGACCGGTGTGGGCCGGGGCCCAGTTCAGCCATCGCTCTCAGGTAGTCCTGCTCCCTCGGTGTGAGGCGATCGAAGCGGACGCGGAAGAAGCTTGCGTCCAGGGCGGCGGTGGCTTTGCCGCTGGCCAAGACGACATCCTGCCGCGTCACGGGTGAGGTGGGGGCGACATTCCACGAATGCGCCCCCCATTCCTGGAGAAAGTAGGGATAGCCTTCGGTCCGTTCGGCGATCTCCGAGAGTGCGTCGTCGTCGACTTCCGCCCCGGCATCCTCGATGGGAACTCGAACGGCGTCCCTTGTCGCGGTCTCGTCAAGGGGGCCGACGGCTGGGAAGTCGAAGAGGCGCTCCGAATAGCTCTTGGCCTCGCCCGACAGCGCCGCGAGCTGGGGCAAGCCCGCCCCGAACATGAGCAGGGGCAGTGCCCGCTGGCTGATTCGGTGCAGTGAGACAATGAGCGCCCGCAAATCTTCGTCGTTCAGATACTGTACCTCATCGATCAGGATGGCTGCGGGCTGGTCCGCGGCTCTTGCGGCTTCTCCTATCGCCACCAGGAGGTCTGTGAGATCGGTTTCCAGGTCTCCGGACGCAGCCAGGCCGGGCTCGGGCGTCACACCCACTTCGAACTCCCCATGGGACACCTTGAAGGCGCTGGCGAAGTTCCGAAGGGCGCCAAGGGCGCGGTTTCCCAGGACCCGAGCCTTCTCTTTTCCGCTGATTCGATAGAGGATTCTGCGGAGTTGGGGAACGAGGAGTCCGGCAAGGCGGCGTTCCTCCGGCGCCTCAATGACGGCGGTCAGGTATCCCAATGATTCGGCGAGCTCTCCGACCCGGGCCAGAAGGACCGTCTTCCCCACGCCTCGGAGGCCGAGGAGCATCATGCTGCGCGCGTGACGTCCGGCCTGAATCCGTCGTAGGGTGATACTCGCCGCTTCGAGCAGCTCGTCGCGGCCGGCCAGGGCCGGCGGCCGCGATCCCGCGCCCGGTGCGAACGGGTTGGCAACAGGATCCATCGAACCTCTTAGAAAGAGTTATAAATAGTTAGTGGCAAATAAGGCTATAACTCTATCTAACCGTCCTTAGCTTTGTCAATCCAGCCACCGGGTGCGAACGATCGGCTGGAGGACCCGGCGGGGTAGCACGAGCCTGCCTGGCCGGATCATCACAGATCCGCCGGGGACGCACTCCGTCTACACCACCACCTCCCCCACCCCTCCCAGCACCGCCCTCGCGGGGTACCGCGCGAACACCTCCGCCCCCGTCGTTCCCGACAGCACGGCGACGAACCCCATCCCCGCGGCCTCGGCCGCCATCGCATCCACCTTCGAGTCGCCCACGAACACACAGCCGCCGGGTGAAACACCCAGCGCGCCGGCCGCGCGGAGCAGTCCGTCCGGGGCGGGCTTGGGCCGCGGCACATCGTCGATTCCGACCACCACGCCGACCAGCCCGCTCAGCCCGTCCCGCTTCAGCACGTCCTCGACCCGGTGCCGGTACTTGGTCGTCACGATCCCGGTGCGGCAGCCGGCGTCGTGAAGGGTCCGGAGGACCCGCGCCGCGCCCGGGAGCAGGGACGTGCTGGCGACCATGATCTCGTCCGCCTTCCTGACGAAGTGCTCGAAGAACTCGTCCTCGCGCGGCCGCCACTCCTCGCCCGCCAGAATCCCGAGCGCCGTGGGGAGGTCGAGCCCGATGGTCCTGTGGATGGCGTCCGCCGGGGCCGGAGGGAGTCCCAGGCCGGCGAGCGCGTGATTCATGCACACCACGACGCCTTCGGAAGAATCCGCCAGCGTGAAGTCGAAGTCGAAGAGCACGGCGCGGGCAGCCGCGACGGCCTGGTGCAGCTGCGTGCCTGCCGGGGCACGCGGGTGTCCGGCGACCGGGTTTCGGCTCACCGTCCCCCGACCGCGAAGCGGCGCACCGTGCTTGCGACGGAGCCGTCCGGCCCCGTGACCTCGACCTTGAGATCGTAGTTCCCGTTCTCCAGCGACTCCACATCCAGCGACAGGGCCATCGGATGGGTGGGCCCCAACGCCGGCTCCGTCCACGCGACTCTGGGCGCCGGAGGGGCCGAGCGGTCGCTGAGCGTCCGCAGCACCCGGGTCAGCATCCCCGCACCCTCCCGCTCCAGAGACAGCGAGACCTGCATCATCTGCCCCTCTTCGAGGCCGTAGACCTCCCAGTAGGCGATCATTTCGTTCGCGGATCCGATCCGCGTCTGCGGCAACATCGCGCCGACCGCCTCGTCGCGGCTCTCCGGCAGCTCCGGAAGCTGGGGGTCGGCCAGGAGGGGGTCGGAAAGGACCAGCCCTCCCGTCGCCAGCGGCGTCACCCCCTGTCGCATGCGGGCCACGGCGCCGCCCCGGCCGTAGGCCTCGATCCCGACCAGAAGGGGCACCGACGCGACGGCGGCCGCGAAGGACGGGCCCGGGTCGCCGGCGGGAACGGGGTAGTCGGCCAGGAATCCGTCGGGCCCGCCGCTGGCGACGAACCGGGTTCGGGGCGAACCGAAGGGCACGGCGTCCAGGTCGGCGGCGACCGCCAGCACCAGCGAATCCCCCTGCATGAGCCGCGCCACCTGGCCGGGCACCTCGAAGACGGTGCCGTATTCCACCGGGGTGAACCCCTCGTCCCATCTGGATGACGCGAGTTCGTAGCGCAGCGCCTCGAGTCCGTCCCCGACGAGCGACGCGGGGGTGAAGCGGTAGCGGGCGCCTCCGTCGCTCTTCCAGGTCTCGAGGTCTCTCCCCCTCGGCTTCCAGGAGTCCGGATGCCCCCTGCGGGTCACGTCGATGTGGTAGGTGGGCAGGGTCCGGCGATTGTAGACCGCCCGCCGGAGGCGCTCGTGCAGGAGCAGTTCGAACCTGCGGGTGAAGTGTTCGGTCCTGCGATCGTTACCGGGCCTGGAGAGGAGTGGGTCGGAGAGCCACCAGAACCGGTCCTCGAACTCCGTGCGTTCCGGACCGGGGCAGGGAAGCCGCCGGTAGGACGCCGCGTCGCTCCCGTCCAGGAGTTCCCGGATGTCGGTGAGACGGCAGGCCAGCTCCGGGTCCGCGCCCGCGAGTCCCGAGCGGTAGAGTTGGGCCGCCTGGGCCGAGCGGCCCGCCCGCTGCAGCGCGAGGCCCATCACGAGGTCGCACCACCACGATGCCGCCCGGCACTGCCGCGCCTGGTCGATCGCGTTGAGCGTCCGTCCGACCCGTGCGAGCCCGTACACCGCCTGGGCGATCGTGTAGGGGTCGCCGGGCCGGTCGTCCACCGCCCGGATCAGCTCCCTGACGAACTGGATCCGCGTCGCCGGAGTGCGGCAGTCGTAGACGCGCCGGCAACGCCAGTCCTCGTGATCGCCGCCGAAACAGTGGTCGCCCCTCTCCGCCAGACAGTCGGTGCTCCGCGTGTCGGAGCTCAGTTCGCGCAGGTAGTGGTTTCGCAGCACGTTGCGGATGCCGCCCCGCAGCTGGTCCCCCCAGGCGACTTCCTGGCCGCCGGCCGGCGCCGTGGCGGCCGCCAGCGCGGTGGCCGCCGCCACTGCGAGCAGCACCGCCGCCGCCGCAAGGAGCCGCTTCATCGCCGTCCCACCTTGAAGCGGCGGGTCGCGGTGGCCACCGACCCGTCCGGCCCCACCACCTCGAGCTCGAAGTCGTAGTCCCCGTCACGCAGGTCGTCCACGTCCACGGTCAGCGACATCGGGTGGAGCGGTCCGGAGGCCTCTTCGGTCCAGACGACGACCGGCGCCGGCGGCTCCGACCGCCCGCTCAGCGTGCGGAGGACGCGCGTGACCATCCCCGCACCCTCCCGCGCCACCGCGACCGAGACCTGTATCGGCTGACCCTCCTCCACCCCGTACAGCTCCCAGTACACGATCATCTCGCGCGCGGACAGGGTCCACGCCTGCGGGAGCATCGAATCCACCGCCTCCTGGCGCGTCGTGGGCAGCTCCGCGATCCGGGGGCTCACCAGGACCGGGTCGGAGAGCACGAGCGGCCCCGGCTCCAGCGGCATCACTCCGGCGCGCATCCGCGCCACGGGGCCGTCCGGATCCACCGCCTCGATCGCCACCACCAGCGGCACCGCCGCGACGGTCGCCGTGAAGGACGGACCGAGATCCCTCGTGGCCAGCCCCTGTCCGACGAGGGGGCCCGCCGGCCCGCCACTGGCCACGAACCGGGTCTCCAGCGGATAGACGGGCGCGGCGTCGAGATCGGCGGAGGCCGCCACCACCAGCGAATCCCCGTCCAGGAAGCGGGCGACCTGGCCGGGAACCTCGAAGACCGGCCCGTACTCGATGGGGGTGTAGCCCTCGTCCCAGCGAGTCGCCTCGAGGTTGTAGCGCAGCGCCTGAATCCCGTCTCCAACGAGGGATGCGGGACTGAAGCGATAGCGGGAGGCCTCCAGGCTCCTGAACCGTCCGGTGTTGTCCCATGAATCGGGAGGTCCCCTGCGGGTCGCCACGTTCATGTAGATGAGATTGTCGGAGATGCCCCTGGCGCGGGTGAGGTAGTTGGGGCGGGTTACCGCCCACAGGCGTTCGTGCAGCAGGAGCTCGAACCGCCGGGTGACGTGTTCGGTCCAGCGGTCGTTGCCGGCCATCGTCAGAAGGGGATCGGAGAGCCACCAGAAGCGCGCTTCGAATTGCCGGCGCTCCGGGCTGGGGCAGGGGAAGTCCGAATAGGTGGATCCGTCCCGTCCGTCCAGGAGGTATTCGATGTCCGTCAGCCGGCACTCCAGCTCCGGGTCCGCGCCGAGCAACCCCCTGCGCAGGTGGCCGTCGGCGTCCACCGAGCGCCCCGCGCGGTGGTAGGCCATGCCGAGGACGAGATCGCACCACCACTCCACCCCGTCGCACCCCTGGGCGACTGCGAGGGCGCGGTCCACCAGCCCGACCCTCGCCAGTCCATAGACCGCCTGCGCCATCGCGTAGGGGTCCGCGGGACGGCGCCTGGCCGCCCGTTCCAGCTCGTCCATGAACTGGTACATGGCCGCTTCCGTTCGGCACGGCGAGATGCTCAGGCAGCGATAGTCCTCGTAGTCGCCTCCGAAACAGATGTCGCCCTTGCTGGCAAGGCAGTGGATGCTGCGTTCGATTCTCAGTCCGCGCGCGTAGTGGGTCTGCACCACGAACCGGATCGGGTTCTGCATCTCTTCCTGCCAGGCGACCTCCTGCGCTCCGGCGGGGACGGCCGCGCCGGGCAGCGCCGCGGCGCCCAGGGCCAGCAGGACCGGCAGCGCCCCGCGCCTCATCGCTCGTCCACCCGGAAGCGGCGGACCGTGCTCGCCACCGACCCGTCCGGCCCCGACACCTCGATCATCAGCTCGTAGCCGCCTTCGTCCAGCGCTTCGACGTCCAGCGTGAGCGCCATCGGATGGGTCGGCCCCGTCGCCTCCTCCGTCCACGAGACGACCGGCGCGGGCGGGTCGGACCTCCCGGTCAGCGTGCGCATCACGCGCGTGACCACCCCCGCGCCCTCCCGCGCCATCGACACCGAGACCTGCATCGGCTGCCCTTCGCCCAGCCCGTAGACCTCCCAGTAGGCGACCATTTCGTCGGCGGACGCGATCCGCGGCTGCGGCAGCATCGCGTCGACCGCCTCGTCGCGGGTGGCGGGCAGCCCGGGGAGCCCGGGATCGACCAGCAGCGGATCGGAGAGCACCAGCGGACCCGCCTCCAGCGGCAGGACGCCCTCGCGCAGCCGGGAGACGCCGTCGTACCCGTCGAACGCCTCGATCGCCACGACCACCGGCACCGCCTCGAACCTGGTCGTGAACGACGGGGTCAGATCGCCCGGGGGCAGCCCCAGCCCGACGAACGAACCCGTCGGCCCGGCGCTGGCGATGAACCGCGTCTGCTGCGGATTGATGGGTGAGGCCCTCAGATCGGCGGAGATCGCGAGCACCAGCGAATCCCCGTCCAGGAAGCGGGCGATCTGCCCCGGCACCGCGAAGAAGAGGCGGTGGCCGGCCGGGGCGTACCCTTCGTCCCAACGGTTGGCGTCCAGCTCGTAGCGCAGCGCCTGCAGGCCGTCCCCGATCAGCGACGCCGGGGTGAAGCGGTAGCGGGCCGCCTTCTCGCTCGACCAGCGTCCGGTGTGGTCGAAGGAGTCGGGGTGTCCCCTGCGCGTGACCTCGTCCCGGTACAGAAGCAGGCTGTCCATTCCCCCGGGCCGCAGCAGCCAGGCGTAGTCGACCGCCTCCTGCAGGCGCTCGTGCAGCAGAAGCTCGAAGCGCCGGGTCAGATGCGCGCTGCGGCGGTCGTTTCCGGGCGCCGTGAGGAGCGGGTCGGAGAGCCACCAGAAGCGCTCCTCGAATGCCGTCCGCTCGGGACCGGGGCAGGGCAGCCGCTCGTAGGTCTCCTCGTCGCGTCCTCCCAGCAGGTAGGTGATGTCGTTCAGCCGGCAGGCCAGTTCGGGATCGGCGTCCAGCAGGCCCATCAGAAAATGCCCGTCGGCGTCCAGCGGCTTCTCGGCCCGGTGGTAGGCCATGCCCAGGACGAGGTCGCACCACCAGCGGGCCGCCTCGCACACCCGCGCGACTTCGAGTGCGCGGTCCGGATCCCCCAGCCGCGCCAACCCGTACACGGCCTGGGCAACCAGGAAGGGGTCCGCCGGCCGGCGCCGCGTGGCCCGCTCGAGTTCATCCATGAACTGGTACATCTGGGCCGGGGCGCGGCAGGGGACCGCCCGCAGGCAATCCAGATCCTCATAGTCGCCGCCGAAGCAGATGTCGCCCTTGTCCGCCAGGCAGTAGATGCTCGCCGTGATGTCGCTGCTGAAGGGCCGGTTGTAGTGATTCTGCAGGATGGCGCGGCTCGGGTTCTGCAGGTTCCGCTTCCAGTCGACTACCTGGGCGCTGGCGGCGGCGGACGTGGTTGTTCCGGGCGCCGCCAGAGCGCCGAGCGCAAGAACAAGCAGGGGCGCGAGAGGCGCCGGTCTGAAGGGACTGGCCATGGTGGAAGTCTAGCAGTCCGTGGATGAATCCGCTCGAATGCCGGGGGGACTTTATCCGCGGGCTGCCAGAGAGCCTGCTCGAAGTGGTGCAACCGGATCCCGGGCCGTCCCCCGCGCCCGCCTGGCCCGGCGGCGCGTGTTCCCCGCGACATGGTACCCCCGGGCCGCCTACCGGATCCCCTCCAGCTGGATCCCGCGTACGAAGTACCGCTGGGTGAAGAGGAAGAGGAGCGCGATCGGAAGCACCGCCACGACGCCGGCCGCCATCTGGTACGGCCAGTTGATCTCGTAGGTGGAGTGAAAGGCGGCGATCCCGACTTCGACGACGCGCATCTCCATGGAGCGGGTGACCAGGAGCGGCCAGAGGAAGTTCTTCCAGGCGTCGATGAAGGCGAACAGCGCGAGGGTGGCCACGGCGGGCTTCGCCAGCGGCAGGCCGACGCTCCAGAAAATCCGCCAGGGGCCCGCGCCGTCCACGCGCGCCGCGTCCTCCAGCTCGCGCGGCAGCGTGCGGAAGTACTGCCGCATGAGGAAGATGCCCCACACGGAGACGAGTTCGGTGGAGATGAGCCCCTGGTAGCTGTCGATCCAGCCCAGTGCGTCGATCATCAGGAAGCGTGGGATGAGAACAATGACAGCCGGTACCATCATGGTGGCCAGGAAGAGCATGAAGACGCGGTCGCGGCCGGGGAAGTCGAAGCGGGCGAAGGCGTAGCCGGCGGTGGTGGCGGTCGCGACCTGGCCGGCGACGACGGCAACCGCGAAGACCAGAGAGTTCGCGAAGTAGCGGGCGAACGGCTGGGCGGTGAGGGCGTCCGGGTAGTTGGACCAGAGCGGCGCCCGCGGGAGCAGGCGGCCGGAGGAGAAGACCTCGAGCTGGCTCATCAGACTGGTGGCGGCCATCCAGAGGAAGGGTGCGGCCATGACCAGGCAGGCCGCGGCGAGGAGGAGGATGCGGCCGTCGGCGGCCAGGCGGCTGGCGGCGCGCGGGCTGTGGCGCCGGAGTGGTTTAGCGGTCGGACGGCCCCAATCCCCCGCGGCTGGAGCCGACCGCTTGGCCGCGCCCTTCCCGGAATCACGCATTCGCCCGCCTCCCCTCCAGGAAGCGGAAGTGGAGCCAGGTGGCGATGAATACGACCGCGAAGAGGATCCAGCTCATCGCGGCGGCGTTGCCGAAGCGCAGGAACTCCCACGCCTCACGGTAGATGTGGTAGACGGCCACGTCGGTCGCGCCCAGCGGCCCGCCCTCGGTCATGACGTACACGAGGCCGAAGACCTGGAAGGACCCGATCACGGAGGTCACGAGGACGAAGAAGAGGGTGTGACGGAGACCGGGGAGCGTGATGTGACGGAAGCGCTGCAGCGGCCCGGCGCCATCGACCCGGGCCGCGTCGTACCAGTCCCGGGGGATCGCCGCCAGCCCCGCCTGGAACACGACCATCTGGTAGCCGACGACCATCCACACGCTGATCGCCATCAGGCTGGCGAGCGCGGTGTCCGGCGAAGTCAGCCACGGCACGGAATCCAGCCCCACCCCTTCGAGTGCGCGGTTCACCAGGCCGTAACCGTCGTTCAGCAGCCACTTCCAGACCACCGCGATGGCGACCACGCTGGTGATGCTCGGCAGGAACAGCGCAAGGCGTGCCCACCGCACGGCGCGCCGCGACCCCCGCGTGAGGATGGCCAGCGCAAGCGCGACCGCCATCGCGAACGGGACGTGCAGGGTGAAGACCGCGGTGTTGCGGATCGCCGACCACCAGGAGCCGTCTGCGAGGAGGCCGCGGTAGTTGGCCAGCCCGGTGAAGGGGTGTGCGGGATCGACGAGGTGCCACTCGTGCAGCGAGATCCAGAGCGAGAAGAGCAGCGGCCCGAAGGTGAAGACGAGGAGCAGCGTGGCGGCCGGGGCGAGGAAACCCCAGGCGGCGAGGGTTCTGCGCAGCGCACGGGGCCGGGCGGAGAGGGGGAGGAGGAAGAGGACGAGGGAGACGAGCAGCGCCGAGCCGAGCGCGGAGGCGGCGAGGGGGATGGTGGGGGACGCGGTCTCCTCGTAGCCGAGGAAGACGAGGTGCAGGGTGTCGGGGATGGGGGGCGGGGGGCGAGTGCTGCCGCCGTGGTAGGTGGCGCCGCCGGATTTGACGGTGTAGGAAGAGGAGGCGCGTGCGACGGGGTCGGCCGCGATGGCTGCGCCGACCTCGCGGGGCATCGTCCAGAGCTGGCCGGGGGCGTCGAGCGCGGTGGCGGTGGCCCAGGGGAGGCCGGCGACGCGGGCGGCGCGGCCCGGGTCGGCGCCGGCCGAGAGGGCGATCTCGGCTGCGCGGAGGCCGCGGGCGAGGTGGGTGGCGCTGAGGTCTTCCAGTTCGGCGTGGGACCACTGCCGGGCGGTGGTGGCGACCAGGGCGAGAAAGGCGGCCGCGAGGAGCGCGATGGTGGCCGGGTAGCGGGGGGGTGGGGGGGCGGGGCGCCGCGCGAGGGCCCAGGCCGAGATGAGCAGCAGACCCAGCAGGGCGAGGGTGGCGGGGAGGCGGGGCCAGCGGCCGTCGCGGTCCGCAGGCGTGACCGCGATCCAGGCGACCGGCTCGAGCGAACCGGCTTCGTAGGCGTATGCGCCGGGACCGAATCCACCCTCGGCCGCGGCGACGATGTTCGCGCGTCCCTCAAGGAGTCGCGCAACATCCGCGTCCGTAACTCCTTGCACCTCATACAGCGAGGCCCCCACGCGCGCATCGTTTTCCGTTGCGCGGTCCCCCGCCCCCCCCACCGCCCCCACGGCCACCGCCACAATCAGCCCGGCTCCCACGCCGAATGCGGCGGCGGCCCACCCCCTCACGCCCGGCGCCCCCCTCACGCCCTTCGCCTCATCGCCCCGCCCCACCCCCTCACCGCCCCAGCACCTCGTCCACGCGCCGCGCCACGTCCCCCGCGCTCTCCTCCAGCGCCTCCCCGTTCAGCAGCCGCCGGTCCATGATCTCCACCGCCAGCGCCTCGACCAGGGAGAAGTCCCGCACATGGGCGCCCCAGGTCACGCGGGCTCCCTCGACCAGCGCGATGAACGCATCCTCCACCCCCGTGGTGTCCGCGGCCGCGATCTCGGCCGCCACATCGGCGCGCGAGGGGATGGCCAGCCCGGACCGGGCCCGGATGCGCTGCGCTTCCGGCGACGCGAGGAAGCCGGCCAGGTCGATCGCCCGGCGGAGGTTCGCCGCGTTCGGCGGCACTGCCCACCCCGACGCGTAGATCACGCTCGTCTCCCGCGGCTGCGACGGGTGATGCGGAATCGGCAGGATCTCCAGCTCCAGCGCACCCGACTGCACCAGGTCGCGGAAGACGGGCAGCGTCCAGTGTCCCGACAGGAGGAACGCCTGCCCGCCGGATGCGAACCGCGCCTCGCGCGCCGGGTCTCCCCGCTGCACGAACTGCGCGCCGGGCGTGAGGCCCTCCTCGGCCAGCCCCGTCAGGAAGGCGTAGGCCCGGAGCGCCGCGGGGCCGTCCATGAATCCGCTGGCCACCGTCCCGTCCGGCCCGAGGATGTCGCCCCCTGCGGACCACACGAACGGCACCCACTGGTAGAGGTTGCGCGGGAAGTCGAAGCCGAAGACATCGGGGCGGCCGTCCCCGTCTCCGTCCGCCGTTACGGCGCGGGCCGCCCGGCGGAAGTCCTCCCAGGTCCAGCCTCCTGGCCCGGACCGCGAAGCCTCGGCCTGGCCGGCACTCGCATCCCTGTCCGAGCCCGGGTCTCCGCCTCCTCCGGCCCCCTCGCTCTCGCTCGCACCCGCACCCGCGAGCCCGCCCACCCCCGCTCCCTCCAGCACCGCCCGGTTCGCGTAGATGACCATCGGCGTGAAGTCCTTGGGCAGCGCGAAGATGGCGTCCCCGCGCGTGAAGGCTTCCAGCACCTGCGGGAAGACGCTGTCCGCGCGGAAGCCCAGCGCCTCCCGGTAGGGCGCGAAGTCCACCGCCAGGCCGCGGTCCACGAAGGTGGGGATGTCGGGCGAGTCGAGCAGGTAGACATCGGGGGGGTGGCCGGCCGCGATCGAGGTGAGGAGGCGCTCCTCGTACCCGTTCGGCGCCGACTCGAGGACCACCCGCGTCCCGGGGCGCAGCGCCTCGTAGCGCGCCGCGACCTGCTGCTCGATCTCGAGTTCGTGCCCGCCCGCCCACAGCGCGACGCGCAGGGTGGCGGGGTCGGGTGGGGCGGGGGAGCAGGCGGCGGCCAGGACCAGGGTGGCGCACGCGATCCGCATCACGACTCCCCCCTCCCCGGCCCGGCCGCCGCCCCCGCCCGGCTTCCATCCGGGCCGAAGAGGTGCGTCCTCTCCCAGGCGACCGACACGCCCACCCGGTCTCCCGCGGCGACCCGCAACGCCGGCGGCGCGCGCGCCACCCAGCCCGCGTCGCCCGGCCCGTCCAGGTGCACGCGCTGCTCGCTCCCCAGCGCCTCCACGCGCAGCACGGTGGCGTCGAAGTCGCGCGCCCCGCGTCCGTGCGCCAGGGGCGCCCGCGCCTCGGCCGCGCCGTCGTGTGCACCGTCCCCGTCCGCGGCGGCCGGCGCCCCCAGCGCCAGGTCCTCCGGCCGCACCCCGAGGGTCGCCGCGCCATACTCCCAGTCCCCCGCAAAGCGGAACGGCCCGCCCGCGAGGCGCCCCTCCCCGTCGCGCACGAGCCCAAGCCGGTTGATCGGGGGCGAACCCACGAAGCCCGCGACGAAGAGGTTGCCGGGCCGCCGGTAGATCTCGTCCGGCGTCCCCACCTGCTGCAGCCGTCCCTGGTCCATCACCGCGACCCGCTGCCCGAGCGAGAGCGCCTCGACCTGGTCGTGCGTGACGAAGATCATGGTCGTGCCGAGGCGCTGGTGCAGCGCCGCGATCTCGTCGCGCGTCCGCAGCCGCAGCCCCGCGTCCAGGTTCGACAGCGGCTCGTCGAAGAGGAAGACCCCGGGATCGCGCGCCATCGCCCGACCCAGCGCCACCCGCTGCTGCTGGCCGCCCGACAGCTGGCCCGGGCGCCGCGACAGGAGCTCCCCCAGCCCCAGCAAGTCAGCGGTCCGGGCCACCTGCTCACCGATCTCCTCCCGGCTCGCGCCCCGCACCCGGAGGCCGAAGCCCAGGTTCTGCGCGACGGTCATGTGCGGGTAGAGGGCGTAGCTCTGGAAGACCATCGCCACGTCGCGGTCGCCCGGCGCGACCTCGTCGACGCAGCGTCCCCCGATCCACACCTCCCCCGCGGTGGGCTCCTCGAGCCCCGCGATGAGGCGCAGCAGCGTGCTCTTGCCGCACCCGGAGGGTCCCACCAGCACCATGAGTTCGCCAGCGCGGACCTCAAGGTCGACCTCGGCCACGGCGGTCACGTCGCCGAAGCGCTTCTCGATGCCGCGGAGCTCGACTTCCCGCGCCGCGCGACTCACGCCCCTGCCTCCCCCCACCCCACCCGTACCCCCTGCTCCCGCGTCCCGCCGAACCGCTCTCCGTCCACGGTGACCGTTACCCCCTCCCCGTCCAATTCGACGGCCACCGTCCGCCCGCGCGCCTCCACCGGTCCCAGCGAAACCCGCTCGAACCCATGCGGCAGCGGCCGCACCTCCACCCCCTCCCCATCCACGTGCAACCCGGCGATCCCCCGCACCAGCAGGTCGAGGACCCACGAGTGCTGGTAGTCGTCGATCCCGCGAAAATGGCACGCCCGCCCGGTGAAAGGGTTGTAGTGCTCGAAGCAGTTGGGCCGGCCGGCGTCGCCGCCGGTGAACATCATCCGCACGAATCGCGGGAGCATGTCCGCCGCGAGGGCCCCCGCGCGCTCGTTGCCCCGCCTCCAGCAGCGCAGCAGGCCCTCGATCACGTGGCTCGTCGTCATCGGCCAGACCCGCCCGTTCCAGGGACAGTTGCGCCGCTTCCCCCTCCAGATCCCCTCGGCCGAGAAGCGGGGGTCGTCGACGCTCGACGAGGGCAGCGGGAACGGCGTGCCGAAGGTGGAAGGGTCCTCCAGGTGGTCCAGCATCGCGTCGAGTCGCTCCCCGTCCACGAGCCCCGTCAGCAGCGGATAGAACCCGGCCGCCGCCTTCACCCCGGTGCGTTCCCCGGTGCGTCCGTCCACATCGGTGAAGAGTTGTGCAACCGGACACCACATGCACCACTTTATTGCGCTTGCGCAACGATCTTGCACCACCTGCCAGTCGGCGGCGTCGCCCTCGCGCCCCAGCCGGCCCGCAAGCGCGCCCAGCGCCCGGAAGAGCTGGTGCGCATACACCGTCACATCGATCCCCTTCAGCCGCAGCCGCGGACGCCAGCCGCTCACGTCGGCCGTATCGTCCACGGCCATGTAGCGCGACATGTATTCCTGGCCGGTCTCGAAGTGGTTCACGACGGTGAACATCCCCGACGCCTCGGGGTCGCGCTCGGCGATCAGCCAGCGGGCGTAGCGCGCCAGGCCGTCGTAGCACCGCGCCAGCATGCGGCGGCCGGGGCTCGTATCGGGCTGCACGTCGTCGACCGCGAGCAGCGCGTCGCCCCAGTTCGCGTGGTAGAAGTCGGTCCCCTCCAGGTGATTGGGGTAGAGACGCCCGTGCAGCGACCCGTCCTCCTTCTGGTTGTCGAGGAAGTTGAGGAGCGATCCCCACGCCTCGCGCCCGCCCGCGCGCCAGCGCATCTCCATCATGTGACACTGGGCGCTGTAGGTGATCGGGACGTGGAAGTATTCGGGGCCTTCGGCGATGCAGGGGTGGCGGATGTTGCCCCAGCGGCCGGCGATCCGGTTGAGGCCGAGGCCGTGGATGCGGTAGTCGAAGTAGCGGTCGAGGTGGGGGTCGCCACAGGTGAACGCGGGGAAGCCGGCGAAGAAGGATGGCCAGTCGAGAGGGGGGTCGGCGGCGTCATCGGCGGGTGTGTCCGGATCGGGTCGGTCCGCCCCCGGCCGAACCTGCTCCGGCAGATGCGCGGTGAGCCTCATTCGCAGCGCCAGTGACCCGTCGTCTCCCGCGGGAACCCGGAACGCCACGGCCATCCAGATCCATCCGATGTCGTCGGACGGGAGCGAGTCCGGCACACCGTCACACCCCCCCTCCGCGAAGGGCGAGAATGCCCACACCGGCGTCGCCGCCCCCTCCGAGGGCAGGGCCCTCCGCCATGCGGGATCACCCGGCCCGCCGATCTCCATTGCGACGGCCAGCTCCCGGCCCGCCCTGTCGGCCACCGTGCGCACCCACCGCATCCCGCCCTCGTTGGATTCCAGGCCGTCGACGGCGCCAACGGGCTGGGCGGTGAAGGCCACAATGAAGTGGGGGACGGCCTGGAGGCCGGAAGCGCCTTTGGTGCCTGCCAGAACTTCGCTCCCGGGTGTAGCGTTGAGCGCACCCTCGGCGGCGTTTCGCGGCTCAGTGCCGGTCGCAGCCGTGGCGCCAGCCAGCGTCCACGAAGACTCCAGAACTCCCCCGGGGCGGACCCGCCGGTCCTCTGCCACCATCGCGCCCGCCGTCCGCCAATTCATGGCAAGAGCACCCGGGCGCCAGCGAGTCTCAGCCGCCGCCAGTGGGATCTCCCGCTCCTCCCTGTCCAGCAGCGCCACCGCGAAGCAAGGTTCGACCGCCTGGTTCAGCAGGTGGGCCGCGTCCCAGAACCCGGGCCTGTCGAGCCAACGGGGGAACGGCGGAGCCCAGACCACGCCGTCCAATCCGCCCAGGAACCACTTGTCGGGGCGGGATTGCGCCTCGATGCGGCCGCCTTTGCGCGGTCTTTGGCCATCCGTCGTTTTCCAGCCCTGCGGAATCATGGGGACCCCTTGAATGCCCGTGGCATGGGTGCCGTGAGAATCAAGATTTCTCCCCGCGTTGGCCGATTGTCAATCCGGTTCAACCGCCCGCACGCGCGTGCCACTAACCCCTGCCGCGGCCAAGGACATAGATTGTAACAGGCACCTCGGACGCGGAGCGCGGCGGAGCATGGCGACGACAGCGGCGGCAGAGCGGGTCACCACGATCCGCGGGTTTCCAAGGCCCCTGGCCCGGGCCATGGAGGCGTACGCCGAGCGTCTCGACGTGGACGCGATCCGGGCGGCGTACGAGCTCGCCGCGGAGGCGCACTCCGAGCAGCGGCGGGCGTCGGGCGAGCCGTACATCAACCACGCGGTGGAGGTGGCCACGATCGTCACCTCGCTGCAGCTGGACACGGCCTCGGTGGTCGCGGCGCTGGTGCACGATGTCGTCGAGGACACCGTCGTCTCCCTGCAGGGGATCCGCGAGATCTTCGGGGACGAGATCGCGTCGATCGTGGACGGCGTCACCAAGATCGGGAAGGTGCGCTTCCGCTCCAGCACCGAGCGCCAGGTGGAGAACTATCGCAAGCTGCTGCTGTCGATGGCCAACGACGCGCGGGTGATCCTCGTCAAGCTCGCCGACCGCCTGCACAACATGCGCACCCTGGAGTACCTGCCGGCCGGAAAGCAGAAGCCCATCGCGCGGGAGACTCGGGAGATCTACGCGCCGCTCGCCCACCGGCTCGGGATGGCGGCGATCAAGTGGGAGCTGGAGGACCTGGCCTTCAAGTTCCTCGATCCGCGGGCGTACGCCGACCTGCGCAAGCTCGTGCGGCAGCGCCGGCGGGCCCGGGAGCGGCACATCCAGGAGATGCAGCGGCCGCTCGAGGACGCGCTCAAGGCGGCCGGCGTCACGGCGGAGGTCACCGGCAGGCCGAAGCACCTCTGGTCCATCCACCGCAAGATGGTGACGCAGGACCGCAGCTACGACGACATCTACGACCTCATGGCGCTGCGCGTGATCACCGACTCGGTGCAGAGCTGCTACGCCGCGCTGGGGATCATTCACGGACGCTGGACGCCGATCCCGGAGCGCTTCCACGACTACGTGGCCACGCCCAAGTCGAACATGTACCAGTCGATCCACACGACCGTGCTGGGCCCGAGCGGCCGCCGCTACGAGGTACAGATCCGCACCGGGGAGATGCACCGCACCGCCGAGTTCGGGATCGCCGCGCACTGGCGCTACAAGGATGAGGGTGGAGACAGCGGGGTCGACGACGCGCTGACCTGGTTCCGGCAGGTGCTCGAGTGGCAGAAGGAGGCCAGCGAGCCGGAGGAGTTCATGGAATTCCTGCGGATGGACCTCTTCCAGGGGGAAATCTTCGTCTTCACGCCGAAGGGGGAGGTCAAGCAGCTGCCGGTGGACTCCTCGCCGATCGACTTCGCCTTCTCGGTACACACGGAGGTGGGACTGCACTGCGCGGGCGCCAAGGTGAACGGCCGGATCGCGCCGCTGTCGCGGAAGCTCAAGAGCGGGGACTCGGTCGAGATCATGACCAACCCGCGCCAGTGGCCCAACCGCGACTGGCTGGGCTTCGTGAAGACCTCGCGCGCCCGCCAGAGGATCCGCCAGTGGATCCGCCGGGAGGAGTACGATCGCGCCCTGCGGATCGGCCAGGACTTCTTCCAGCGCGAGCTGCGCAAGGCGCGGCGCCCGAAACCGAGCAACGACGAGATGCGGAAGGGGGCCCGGCGGCTCAACTACAAGAACTTCGACGACGTACTCGCGGCGCTCGCCCGGGGGGACATCGGCCCGGCGGCGGTGATCCGCGGCCTGTACCCGGACGAGGATCCGTCCGAGGTGGTGAAGCGCACGCCGTCGGCGCTGGAGCGCATCGCCGAGAAGATCCGCAAGTCCAACCGCGGCGTGGCCATCGGGGGGGTGGACAACCTCATGGTGCGCTACTCGCAGTGCTGCCAGCCGGTCCCGGGGGACGAGGTGATCGGCTACATCACGCGCGGCCGGGGAATCTCGGTGCACCGGACCGACTGCCCCAACGTCCTCAACCTCGACGAGGATCCCGGCCGCCGGGTCGACATCGAGTGGAAGACCGAGCGGGACGACCGCTTCTTCGTCCACCTCTACATGGAGGGGACCGACCGGCGCGGACTCCTCGGCGACGTCGCCCGCACGATCAGCGAGACCGCCACCGACATCCAGCACGCCGACATGCGCGGCACGGACGGCGGCATGACGGCCGCGTTCGTAGTGGAGGTGCAGGACCTGAACCACCTGAAGCGCGTCATCGACGCGGTGAACCGCGTGAAGGGGGTCACATCGGTGATCCGGCGCGAGAGCTTCGGCGAGAGCGAGCTCTTGAGATGAGGGGGGAGGGGACTCATAGGGAACAGACTCACTTTCCCTGAAGTCTGAACGACCGTCGCCTACCTCGGCATGACCGCCATCATCGACAACCGCGCCCGCAGGGTCGCCGACTTCCTCTGGGCGGCGATCGCTCCGGGCACCGACCTCTCAGTCGTCTCGGCCTAATTCAAGATCTACGGCTGAGGCGCGCTCCGACACCGCCTCGACCAGTCTGGGTGCGGCGCACTTGCCACACTTCGTAGGTCAACATATCCGTTGACAACAAAATCGTTGACGCCTACCTTGGTGGAAGGACCCGCTTGGTCAGCTTCCCGTCGCACCAGGTAAGCGGGCGGCGATTCCACCACAGCAGCTGCAGGGTAGCAAACGATGAGATCATCCACTGGCCGCTGGGTTATGGGCGGCGACTTCTTCGACCGCGAAGCGGAGCTGGCGCTCCTCGAATCGCGTGTCCGTGATGGCAATCATCTGGTCATGACGGGCCAGCGCCGCATGGGCAAGACCAGCATTCTGCGCGAACTCGGCCGCCGCCTGGAGCAGGAGCGCTGGGTGTTTCTCTTCGCCGATGTGGAGAAGGACCGATCCGAGGAGGATGTGATCGCAAGCCTGGCCAGGGCCATCCATCCGGTCACGCCGATCGCCTCTCGCGTGGCGAGGAGCATGCGACGCAGCTTCGGCAGGCTGGCGGCGAGAATCGACCGCATCACCGCCGATCAGTTCTCTGTTCGCTTCCGCGCCGGCCTGGATTCCGGCAACTGGCGGCGACACGGTGAGGACCTGTTCGCTCAGTGCGCGCGTCACCACAAGCCTGTACTGATCGTCATCGACGAGGTGCCTATCTTCCTCGCGGGACTCCTCAGACGCGAGGACGGCGCGGCTCGCGTGGAAGAGCTCTTGAGCTGGCTGCGTGCCATCTTTCAGAAGGCCGACGGCCGTTCCCCTGTCCTGATCATCTCGGGGAGCATCGGACTCGCTCCGCTGGTCGAACGGCTGGGCATCTCCGACCGGATCAACTACCTGGATCCGATCCGACTGGGCCCCTGGGACGAGGCGACCGCCGCTCGGTGTTTTGAGACTTTGGCTGAGAGCTACGGGCTGACCACCGAAGATGGAGTGGCCGCAGCGGTCTACCAGCGACTCGGCATGGGCATCCCGCAGCATGTCCAGTCCTTCTTCGCCCGACTTCGAGACCACATCCGGATGAACGACCGGGACCGGATTGCCCTGTCCGATGTCGATGAAGTGTACATGACCGGGCTGCTTGGACCATCGGGCCAGAACGACCTCGCGCACTACGAAGAGCGGCTGCGCGAAGGGCTCAGCGATCCGCACCGCTACCAGATCGCGATGGAGATTCTGGCGGAAGCCGCTGTACAGGGCACCTTCTCTGGAGAGGCGCACCGCCAGCTGGACAGGAATCACTCCAGGCTCCTGGAGGACGCCGCCCGGGTTGTCGCCGACACTCTCGCAGTCCTCGTCCATGACGGCTATCTCGAACAGCAGCCCGGCGGGCACCGGTTCAGGTCAAACCTCCTGCGCGATTGGTGGAAGGCACGGTTCCAGCATCACTACCGACCTCTGGTCGAGAGTCACAGGATCGGCTTCCGAGAGGGCAATGGCTGATGAGCGAGGCACCGCACCGCACCATCCGCAAGTTCAATCCGGGCGTATTCCAGCCGGATGCGGACATCGTTGAGCAGTTCGTGGTCCGCAGGCACGAGTTGAACACGGTCCTGGAGATTCTCCGCGACAACATCGGCGGTCCCTCCTGTCAGCACACCCTCGTGATCGGTCCCCGCGGCCGCGGCAAGACCATGCTGCTTGCGCGCGTCGCGGCTGAACTCAGGTCCGATCCGCAGCTTCGGTCCGCTCTGCTGCCCGTACGGTTCATGGAAGAGAGCTTCGAGGTCTTCGACATCGGAGACTTCTGGCTGGAGGCTTTGCACTACCTGGCCAGGGAGTGCACCGAGTCCCGCCCCGACATCAGCGCGGAGCTTGACGCCACCCGCGCGGCCCTGGCCCGACGAGCCCGGTCGGAGACAGTGGCGGAGCAGGCCAGAGCGACTCTCCTTGATGCAGCCGACCGGTTAGGGCGACAGCTCGTCCTGATGGTTGAGAACCTCCAGAATCTGTGCGAGGACGTTGAGGACGGCTTCGGGTGGCAGCTGCGCGGGTCGCTGCAGACGGACGCGGAGATCATTCTCCTGAGCACGGCCACCACCCGTTTCGAGGCGCTGGACGACGTGAGAGACCCGTTCTTCGAGCTCTTTCGGATCCTGCACCTGGAGCCTCTTGGAACCGCCGACTGCCAGCGGCTGTGGGAGGTGATCACGGGTGAGAAGCGTGAGATCCGCGAGATGCGACCTCTGGAGATCCTCACCGGCGGGAGTCCCCGTCTGCTGGTGATCGTCGGCGAGTTCGCACGGCACCGCACGGTGCCGAAGCTGCTTGAGGAACTGGTCGGCCTCGTGGACGATCACAGCGAGTACTTTCGCGGGAACATGGAATCGCTGCCCAGGACCGAGCGACGCGTGTTCGCGGCTTTGGCGGACCTGTGGGCGCCGTCGTCGACCCGTGCCGTGGCCGACCGGGCGCGGATGGGGGTGCGGACGACCTCTGCCCTGCTGGGCCGGTTGACCCGTCGCGGCGCGGTCAAGGCCAAAGGGAGCGGGAGACGCCGGCTGTACGCTGTCCGGGAGCCGCTCCACAGCGTGTACTACAAGCTCCGGCGCCGACGCGACGAGGCGGCGGTCGTACACGGGCTGATTCGATTCATGGTGGCGTTCTATGGGCCGGACGCGACAGAAGACATGCTCGGTTCGCTGCTGGCGGACAAGTCCGCCCAGGCGGCCTTCCTCCAGGCCGAGGGGAGCGAAGAGGCCCACAGCGGCGATTTCCCGACGAGCGGAGTGAAGGAAGCCTACCGGGCGCTCGTCAAGCGGTTTCGCAACCTGGGCAGCTGGGAGAGCCAGAAGCACGTGGCGACAGAGATGTTCAGCATGGGCGCGAGATTGCTGAATGGCGGGGAAGCCCAGCGCGCAATCGAGTTCTGCGACGAACTGATCGAACGCTTCGGATCCAGCTCGATTCCTGCCGTGCAGGTATCCTTGGCGAGGGCGTACTTCAACAAGGCAGTGGCAACCGAACAAGCAGGTGGACCCGGAGGAGCCGTGGAGCATCTCGACAGGATGATCTCCCGGTTCGAGGCATCGGGAGTTCCGGACATCCAGGAGTGTGTTGCCCGGGCATTGCTGAACAAGGGCTTCCTGCATGGAGAGCTCGGCGACCATGCGGCGGCAATCGCATCCTATGATGAAGCGAGCAGCCGGTTCGGTCACAGCGACCATCCGGGGGTGCGCGAGTGCGTCGCGATGGCGCTTCTGAACAAGGGATCCACGCAGGCCAGAGCCGGATCACCCAATTCAATGCAAACGGCGGTATCCACGTGGGACGACATCAACAACCGGTTTGGCAAGGACACAGATCCCGATGTGCAGGTTCAAGTCGTCCGGGCTCTGACCAAGAAGGCCGGAGCATGCATCAAGATGGGTCGCTCCCTGGAAGGAATCGGGGCTTGCGACGAAGCGGTGCTGCGCTACCGAGGCGGCGACGGGCTGGAGCTTCGGCGCGAGGTCGCCGGTGCGCTTGAGCTCAGAGCCCTGTGTCTGAACGGCATGCGGCGCGGTCGCGAAGCGCTCGAAGCCTGCGACACCCTGATCCGTGACTATGGCGACATCGAGGGACAGCGGGGAATACCGGTGTCGTGGCGCGCTCTGGGCAGCCAGGTGCACGCACTGGTCCTCGAGGGCGAAGAGTCGGAGGCGGTTCGGGTATTCAAGGTGATGTGCGACGACCTGGATGTGGCCGACGGCGAGATGCTCAAGAAGGTCGTATGGGACACCATTGATCTGATCGCGGCGGGCGCTGATCCCTCCGTGTTCGCCGACGCGCTCGAGGAGAGCGCCGACGACAGCGCGGAGCTGGTCCCGCTTCTGGCCGCACTGAGGCGGCTCGCCGAACAGAACAGGACGGTTCCCAAGGAGTTCGAGAAGGCTGCCGAAGACATTGTTCGGAAGATCGGGGAGCGGCGCAGCTGAGCGGGCGGTTGTCCAGCAGACCTGTCGGTTGAGGCCCGTTCCCGCTCCTTCCGCCCCCGACGAAGACGATGCAACGGAAACGGGACCGCCAACCAAGTCGTCAACAAGACCGTTGACAAGAGTGATGGCTGACGGGCCCTGCACGTTCGAGCCCACGCCACGCCGGGGGGATTCCGGTACGCAGCGCCCGGCGGTACATTGGCCCTTCCACGGCGACACCTTCGCCCACCCTCCCCGCATCCAGGTTCGCGCCTGTCGTGGCGTCTCGGATGGAGCCCCCCGATGCCTGACTTCGAGATCCAGGCCCCCTTCGAGCCGAAGGGCGACCAGCCGGGAGCCATCGAGGAGCTGGTCGCGGGCATCCGCAGCGGCGCCCGCTTCCAGACGCTCCTCGGCGCCACCGGCACCGGCAAGACCCTCACGATGGCCCACGTCATCGCGCAGTGCGGCCGCCCCGCGCTGGTCATGTCCCACAACAAGACCCTCGCCGCGCAGCTCTACGGCGAGCTCAAGTCGCTGCTGCCCGCCAACGCGGTCGAGTACTTCATCTCCTACTACGACTACTACCAGCCCGAGGCCTACGTCCCCGCGACCGACACCTACATCGAGAAGGACGCCTCGATCAACGAGGACATCGAGCGGCTGCGGCTCCGCGCCACCTCCTCGCTGATCGAGCGGCGCGACGTGGTGGTCGTGGCCTCGGTCTCGTGCATCTACGGGCTCGGCAACCCGGCGGACTACCGCGGCCTGATGCTGCACCTCGCGGCCGGCGAGGAGGCGCCCCGCCAGGAGATCCTGCGCGGGCTGGTGGAGATCCTCTACAAGCGCAACGACATCTCCTTCGAGCGCGGCACCTTCCGGGTGCGCGGGGACACGGTGGAGATCTTCCCGGCGTACGATGAACAGGCCGTGCGGATCGAGCTGTGGGGCGACGAGATCGAGCGCATCACCCGGTTCGATCCCCTCACCGGCGGGACGATCGCCACGCTGGAGCGCACCGCCATCTACCCCGCGTCGCACTACGTCACCCGCCGCCGCACCATCGAGGAGATGGAGCCGCACGTGCGCGAGGAGCTCGCCGCGCAGGTGGCCCGGTTCAGGGACGCGGGCATGCTCCTGGAGGCGCAGCGGATCGAGTCGCGCACCAACTTCGACCTGGAGATGATGCTGGAGATGGGGACCTGCCCGGGCATCGAGAACTACAGCCGCTACACGAGCGGGCGCCGGGAAGGGGAGCGGCCCGCCTGCCTGCTGGACTACTTCCCCGAGGACTTCCTGCTCATCGTCGACGAGTCGCACGTCAGCGTCCCCCAGATCCACGGGATGTCGCGCGGCGACCGGTCGCGCAAGGAGACGCTGGTCGCGCACGGCTTCCGCCTCCCGTCCGCGATCGACAACCGCCCCCTCCGCTTCGACGAGTGGGAGGAGCTGCTGCCGCAGGTCGTCTTCGTGTCGGCCACGCCGGGCGACTACGAACTGGAGCGGTCCGGCGGGGTGATCACCGAGCAGATCATCCGTCCCACGGGGCTCGTCGACCCCTCGATCGACGTGCGGCCCGTGCGCGGACAGGTGGACGACCTGCTCGCCGAGATCCACGAGCGCTCCGCGCGCGACGAGCGGGTGCTGGTGACGACGCTCACCAAGCGCATGGCGGAGGACCTGTCGGAGTACTTCCAGTCGATCGGGATCCGGGTGCGCTACATGCACGCCGACATCGACGCGATCGAGCGGATGGAGATCCTGCGCACGCTGCGCCTCGGGCGGATCGATGTGCTGGTGGGAATCAACCTGCTGCGCGAGGGGCTCGACCTGCCCGAGGTGTCGCTGGTCGCGATCCTCGACGCCGACAAGGAGGGATTCCTGCGCAACGCCCGCTCCCTCATCCAGACGGTGGGGCGCGCGGCGCGCAACGTGAACGGCAAGGCGATCCTCTACGCGGACCGGATCACCGAATCGATGCGGGTGTGCCTCGACGAGACCGAGCGCCGCCGCACGGTCCAGCTCGCGCACAACGAGCGCCACGGGATCGAGCCGCGCACGATCCGCAAGAGCGTCGAGGAGATCGAGTTCTCCACCCGCGTGGCGGACGCGCGCATCAAGCCGGTGGCGAAGGTGGCGGAGCCGGGGAAGGAGTACGCCGACGAGGTCAACGCCGAGGAGTTCATCAAGATCGTCGAGGAGGAGATGGGGAAGGCGGCGGAGGCGCTGGACTTCGAGCGCGCGGCCCAGTTGCGCGACCAGCTGTTCGAGCTGAAGGCGGCGCGGTGAAGGTGACCGAGGCGGAGCTCGCGGCGTGGGGCCGCCGGGTCGGCCGGGAGGTGCGTCCGCCCGTCTTCATCGGCCTCAGCGGGCCGCTCGGGGCGGGGAAGTCCGTACTGGCGAGGGCGGTGGGGGAGGGCGCGGGTGTTCGCGACCCCATGCCGTCGCCCACGTTCAACATCCTCTTCCGCTACGAGGCCGGGGAGAGGGGTGCCGTGATCCACGCCGACCTCTACCGCCTGCGCTCGCCGGAGGAGCTTGCCGGGATCGGATGGGAGGACCTGGTGGGCGACGAGGAGGCGATCGTGCTGGTGGAGTGGCCGGTGCGGGCGGGCGCCCGGCTTCCCGCCGAACGCTGGGAGGTGCGCCTGCGGTACGCGGGGGATGGGGAGCGCCTGAGGGAAGTCGAGGTGCAGTCGTTCGGCGATCCACCGCCGCTCCCCGGCTTCCCGGTGAGGGCGCTGTGACGCCGGGCGGGGTGGGCACGCGGGCGTCAGGCGTGACCGGCGCGCGCGAGCAGCCCGCGGGCGCCGTGTTGGCGATCGAGACCTCCGGCCGCGCGGGTTCGGTGGCGCTGTCCGTCGGGGGGGCGGTAGCGGCGGAGCGGCTGCTCAGCGAGCCAGCCGGGCACGCCGCGGCGCTGATCCCCGCCATCGGGGAGGTGCTCGCCGAGGCGGAGAGCGGGGTGGGCGATCTCGCCGGAATCGTCGTCGGCGCGGGGCCCGGCTCCTTCACGGGGGTCCGGATCGCGGGGGCGGCGGCCAAGGCGCTGGCGTCGAGCCTGGGGGTCCCGCTCTACCCGGTATCGAGTCTGCGCGCGGGGGCCGTGGCCGGCCAGCCGGACCCTCCGGACGGCGAGCGTGAAGTGCGCTACGTGCTCTTCGACGCGCGCCGCGGGCGGGTGTACGGCGCCGCGTACGACACTGGAGCCGGCCTGGCGGTCCGCGTGATCGGGCCTCACGGCGGCACGGTCGTGGGCGTGATCAACGGCCGCCCGCCGTTGGGCACCGTCTTCATGGGCGACGGCGCAACCGCGCACGAGGCCCTGATCGGCGCGGCGGGGTTCACCGTGCGACCCGCCCCCGCGGGCGTTCCCGGCGCCGCCGCGCTGATCGCGTGCTGCGCGTGGGTGGCGGCGGATCCCGCGGCGTGGGAGCCCGGCTACGTGCGGGAATGGAAGCCGGGATGAGGGGGGCGGTGGGGGTGCGGGGGGCCCGGGAGGACGACCTTGCCGCGATCGTCGAGATCGAGGCGGCGACATTCGCCGGGGCGTGGAGCGCCGGGACGTTCGCGTCGCTGCTGGGCCGCGACGAGATGGTGGTGCGGGTGGCGGTGGAGGGGGGGGCGGTGGTGGGGTACGGGGTGGCCGTCATCGGCGAGGGGGAGGCCGAACTCGCGAACCTGGCGGTGAGCGCGGCGCGGCGGGGGCGGGGGGTGGGGGAGGCGCTGCTGGCCGACATCCTCGCCGGTCTGCGGGACCGGGATCTCGGCCTGGTCTACCTTGCGGTCCGTGAATCCAACACCCGGGCCGCGGAACTCTACCGCCGCTTCGGATTCAGCGAGATCGGCCGCCATGGGTCGTACTACGCGAACCCCCTGGAGGATGCCCTCGTCCTTGCCCTGGAGCTCAGCCCCTGACGCCGTCCTGGAGCCGTTCGAGGAGTTCGCCCTGGTGTCGAAGCATGCGCTTCAGCGTCGGTGAACCCGGCTGCCGCACCGCCTCGCGCGCCAGATCGGAAAACAGCACGGCCCCGTCCCGGACCTCGAAGAAGTCCCGGAACTCGTTCTTGGCGGCGACGGTCAACACTCTCCCGACGCCCCTGCGCATCTTCCGGCGGGCGGCCGCCGTGGACACGCTCCACATCGGGTGCTCGGCGCAGATACCCGCGATGCCGACCCGCCGCTCTCCGGTCGCGCGCGCCACCGCCAACGGGATGATGGCCCGGGCGATCTCCGCCGGATGCGATCCGTGATCGTAGGGCACCCAGCCCAGCGGAACCGAATCCCAATCCAGCGCCAGAACCGGCCGGAACGCGTGGGCCAGCCCCACCTTGGGAAACGGGTTCGCGTCGATGACGAGCCCCTCGCGGGTCCGCAGGAGCAGGGTGGGCCGGATCCTGCTCTCGCCGATCCCGTCCCTCAGGCTTTCGCGGTGCTCCTCAAGGCCGAAAACGGCGACTCCGTAGAGCTCGGTCTGGTCCCGGGTCAGCGGCGTCTTTTCCCGCAGTTGCACGGCACTAACCTTCGAGTATCTATCGAGATCGTTCAGGTTAACGTTTGGCCCCGGCATCACTTGCACGAATACGGAATGACGGGAGTCGGTGGACGTGAGAACCAGAACGGGGTCTGCACCCGCACCCTGGCTTCCCAGTGCTGCCCCCGGGATCCAGCGGTCACGGTACCCCATCTGCCGGATCGTCGCGGGAAGTCCCGGCGATCCCCGGCACAATCCGATCAGGAGATTGAGTATCTCGAGCCTAAAGCTGGAGTACTTCACGCTTGTCCTGGTCGAGCAGGCGCACCTGGGGATCCAGGTGGTGCTGAAGGTTGGTGTAGAAGCGCACGACGGTTCCGCCCGAGGTCTCCCGCGGCAGAAAAACCCTGACGAAATCCGGGGTGAATTCGAAAGCAAGCGCCTGGCCGAAGTTCAGGTCCACGGCGGCGGCGCCGATGCAATCCGGGCCTCTAGCCACCGGCTGTCCCCACAGCAGGAACGGGTTGGCGGAGGAAAACACCATCCTGCAGGTCTGCTCCAGGTGCTGAATCGGGCGGCTCAGGTGCAGAGTCAGCGACCTGCCGCGCAGGATCCCGCCGGTCCCGTTCATCCCCACGGCGTGGTGTGATTCGAGCCTGTCCACCTGCCGCGCATAGCATCCCTGCAGCGCTGCAGCCACCTCGAGGTGTGCCTGGAAGGAGGTGCCGCGCGCGATGATCCTTCCATCCCACCGGAGGTCGTCCAGGCAGAACACGCGGTCGTCCCCGGCGCGCGGCTGGTGCCTGACCTGAACGGTGGAGAGCGCGATCCCTTCGGCGAAGGTGCCGGGAGCTCGCACCAGCGACAACAGGCGATCGGCCCGGGTGCCCCAAATGCGCGCCTTTACGAAATCCGGGGCACCCTTCGCGGCGCCGGGCGGGAAAACGCGGCGCTCGTGGCGAAGGGTCATCGCCACCGTGGACCCCAGGGCGGCCGTATTCTCCAGGAACTCACCCGGGAGGGACGCGCGCCCCACATTGCGGCGGGCTGCGGCAAGGCCGGACACGAACCGGTCGGCCAGCCTGCTCGCGGCAAAGGTGTGCAGGAGCCAGTGGCGAGGATCCGCCCAGTCCACGTACAGGAACGCGTGGAGGCCGGAATCGTTCGTGATTTCAATCGTGGCCAGATCCGGGTCTTCGGCCGGGTGCAGGCAGGTCGAATACGTCTCGCGCGAGACCGTGTCCGCGGCCATCTGGGCCAGGGTGACGAGCGCATCCGGGTGTTTGCCCCTCCTTGGCGGGACGGGACCTCGCCCCTCCAGCAGATAGGTCTTGATCGGGACGGCCTCCCCGGGTCGGCGGCCATCCTCACCGCCATCCGCGGGAATGCGCCCCATGTGGTTCTCCAGGATGGAGACCAGATGGTTGCGGCTACGGGCAATCATGTGGGGAGTATACATCTTGGCAACGCTCGTTGCACAGGAGCGGCGGGAAACCCGCGGACTCCGGCACACCCGAGGCGTGTTTTCGTTACCATATACAGTGCATAGCGGACAATTGCGAAAGGGGACGGGTCTGAAGACGAAATCCGGCGATTCCCGCAGGGTCCTCGTCACCGGTGGCGCCGGCTTCGTCGGCAGCCATGTAGCCGACGCCTACATCGCGCGGGGCGATCGCGTGTGGGTCCTGGACGACCTCTCTTCGGGACGGCGCGAGAACGTTCCCGCCGCGGCGGAGTTCGTGGAGATGGACATCGCGCATCCGCACGCCGCCGAGCTGGTCCGCGACGTCGGCTTCGACCTGGTCAACCACCATGCGGCCCAGATCGATGTTCGCGTTTCCGTTGCCGATCCGGTCGCGGACGCAAGGGTGAACGTCGCGGGCCTCCTCAACATCCTCGAAGCGGTTCGCGCGGCCGGCACCCGGCGCGTCGTGTTCGTCTCGAGCGGCGGCGTGGTGTACGGCGAACCCGAGACCTATCCCACCCCGGAGGGCGCGCCCAAGCAACCGGTTTCCCCCTACGGGGTGTCCAAGCTCGCCGGCGAGAACTACCTGAACTACTATCGGGAGATCCATGGCCTCGAGTACGTGGCGCTGCGCTACGGCAACGTCTACGGTCCGCGGCAGGACCCGCACGGGGAGGCCGGGGTCGTGGCCATCTTCTGCAACCGCCTGATCGAGGGCAAGCCTCTGGCCATCTACGGTGACGGCGAACAGGTGAGGGACTACGTGTACGTGGAAGACGTGGCGAGCGCCAACGTTCTGGCATCGGAGATGACGCTGGAGGACTGCCCCGGCATCGATGCCAGGGCGTACAACGTCGGGACCGGGGACGCGACGAGCGTCAACACGCTGGCCACTCACCTCGAGGAGATCGCGGGCGGCCACCGTGGCCGGGTGCACCGCGGCGCGCGTCCCGGCGACGTGCGCCGCAGCTCCCTCGACACGGCCCGCATTCGCGCGGCGGGTTGGGCGCCCGCCCACGGCCTGCGCGAGGGGCTCGCCCGCACCTTCCGCCACATCGCGCCGGCCGGCGCGAAGGAGGGCGCCGCGTGAACGCCCTGACCCTGCAGGCCGGGCCGGCGCCCCGGGGCATCCTCGACATGATCCTGGAGGCCAGTCCCCCCACACACGTCGTGCTGGGAGTGCTGGGTCTCTTCTCGGTGGTGTCGCTGTGGGTGATCCTCGCCAAGCTGCGCCACTTCCGCCGCGTACGCGCCGAGGGGGACCGGTTCGTCGCGCATCTGGGGTCGGTGGCCAACCTCGGGGAAGCCTACCAGGCCGTGCAGCAGCTGCCCGCGTCCCCCTACACCCGCCTCTTCCAGGGCGGGCTAGGCTTCTTCGATGACCTGCGGCCGGGCGCGCTCGGGGGTTTCAGCCCGGCGGCGGGGCTGTCGCTGACGCAGCTCGAAGCGCTGCGCATGGTCATCAACAAGATCGAGGCCGAGGAGATCGACGACCTGGCGCACGGCCTCAACTGGCTCGCGGTCATCGGCTCGGTCTCGCCGCTGCTCGGCCTGATGGGGACGGTGATCGGGGTGATGAACACCTTCATCGGGATCACGCGGGCGGGCTCCGCGAACATCGGGGCGGTCGCGCCCGGGGTGGCCGAGGCGCTCGTCACCACGGTGGTGGGGCTCGCCGTGGCAATCCCGTCGGTGATCGCCTACAACCACTTCGCGTCCCGGCTCAACCTCGTGCTCGGCGAATTCGAAGGCTTCGCGAGCGAGTTCATCGGCAGCCTGGCCAAGGACGGCCACGTATGAACCGCCGGGGCGCCCGCAATCCGCTCGAGGTCCGGGCGGAGATCAACGTCACCAGCCTGGTCGACGTGGCCTTCACGCTGCTGGTGATCTTCATCATCACGGCGCCGGTGCTGCAGGGCGGCATCGAGGTGAACCTGCCGCGCGGCGAGGTCGGCTACATCGAGGCGTCCGACAGGGTGATCACCGTGAGCATCGACGCCGACAACGAGATCTACATCGGCACCACCGCGGTCCCGCGCGAGGATGCGGAGGCGACGCTCCGCCAGCTGATTCGGGCGGGCAATGTCGAGGCCGTTCACGTAAAGGGCGACTCGCTCGCGTTCTATGGTCCGGTCCTGTCGATGATCTCCGTCGTGGTGCGCGAGGAGGGGGCTCTGATCCTCTTCGCGGAAGAGGAGCCGGTCCGGTGACCCCGCGGCCGGATCCCCGCTCGCTGCCGGTCTTTGGGCGCCGTCCGCTCGGGACCGGTTCCCTGGTATCCTCGATCGCCATCCACGGCGTCGCCATTGTGGCCACATTCTGGGTGGTTCCGTCGCTCCGGCCCGAACCGCTGTACTACCCGACGGTCGAACTTCGAATCATGTCCACGCCCCCGCCCCAGGCCCCGCTACCCGAGGAGCCGGAGCCGGCGCCCGAGGACGAGCTGGTGGTCGAGACTCCCGACGACCCGGAGCCGCCGGAGGTGCCGGAGGAAGACCCGGTGCCGGTGCTCGAGGAGGAGCCCGAGCCGGAGCCCGAGCCCGACTCCGCCGAGACCGCCGAGTCCGAGCCGGAGGAAACGGCCCCGCCGGAGGAAGTTCCCGTCCCCGCCGAGTCGGAAGAGGACGAGGAGGACGAGGGGGTTGCCGACCTCCAGGTCCGCCAGGAGGGGTTCAAGGCCGACTACCCGGAGTACTACGCCAGGATTCTGGTGCAGGTCCGCCGCTGCCTGGAGCGCACCTCCGAGGGCCGGACGGCGCGGAACCTGGCGGCGACCGTCCGGTTCGTCGTCGAGCGCGACGGCTCCACCGCGGGTTTCGGCGTCGAGCGCTCCTCCGGCGACGCCCCCTTCGACATCGCCGTGTTGGGAGCGCTCGAGTGCGCGGGCATGGCGGGCCGTCTGGGTCCGCTGCCGGAGGACTACCCCTACGAGATGCTGCACTTCACCCTGCTGGTCACTCCCAGGGGGGGCGGATCCGAGGTGCCGCAGACGGGGGATCAGCGCTGATGCGCGCCCGCTCGGCCATTCCACCTCTCATCGCGCCTTTCCAGTCCGGCGCCTCACCGGCCCCGGTGCCACGCGGGGGTTTTTCGCGGACTGCCGGTCGCGCTCCCCGCCCGCGCGGGGTTCGTCCGCCGGCTGGTCGCCGGGGTCCCGGCGCTCCTGGCGGCGCTGCTCGTGTGCGCCGCGCTGCCGGCCGGTGCGTCCGCACAGGAACCGGAAGGACAGATCCCGGGGGTGGCCCTCACGCTCCTCTACGAGAACCTCTACATCCCCCCGCTGGCCATCCTCCCCTTCGGCACCACCGGCGAAAGCCCCGAAACCGGCGCGCTCGTGCACGGCATCGTGGCCCGCGACCTGGACTACAGCGACCGCTTCCAGATCGTCGACTCGCTGCCCGCGCTCTGGAGCGACCAGGGCGTGCAGTACGCCTTCTGGGACCAGTACGGCATCGACTGGCTCCTCACCGGCACCGTCGAGCGGGTCGCGGGCGCCCGGTTCGTCTCGGTCGAGCTGCACGACATCGTCACGGCCAGCCTGCGGGCGCGCGGCCGCTTCCCGCTTCCCGCGCCGGACGATCCCGGCTTCCGCATGGCCGTCCACCAGGTTTCCGACGAGATCGTGATGTGGGCGACCGGCGAGCGCGGCATCGCGGCGACCCGTATCGCTTTTTCCATGCCCGCCCTCGGCGATCCCGGCAGCACGGAGATCTACATCGTCGATTGGGACGGGGCGAACCGGACACGGCTGACCTGGGACGCCAACACCGCGGTGTCCCCGGCATGGTCCCCCGATGGCTCCCGGATCGCCTACACGTCCTACAAGTCCGGCGTGCCCAAGATCTACGAAATCGAACTTGCCACGGGAACCGAACGCATGATCGGCCCGGGCGGGAGCGGCCAGCAGCACTCACCCGCATACCACCCCGAAGGCGGCGAGATCTCGTTCACCCTGACGGACCGCGGGAGCAAGGGCATCGTCAGCTACAACATCCGGGACGGGTGTTGCCTGAGAATGCTGGCCGGCGGACGTGCGTCGAACGTTCAACCCACCTATTCCCACGATGGCCGCACCCTGGCTTTCGTGTCCAACAAGCTGGGCTCTCCCACGCCGCAGGTCTACACGATGCCGTCGGGAGGCGGGACCCAAACACTCCTTTCACCCTTCCGCTACGGGCAGGGGGGGTATTTCACCGATCCCGACTGGTCGCCGGTCTCAAACCAGGTGGCTTTCGCGGGCGGGATCGTGAACCGCCGGACTGTTGGCCGCTACCACATCTTCATCGCGGACCTCGACACGAGCGACAACCGCCTGATCCAGCTGACCCGCGAGGGGAACAACGAGGATCCGAGTTGGGCCCCCGACGGGCGCCACCTGGTCTTCAAGGGCGCGCGGAGGAACGGTCTCGGGATCTTCATCGTCGACGCCGCCACCGGCCGCCAGCGCGTCCTCGTTCCGAACGTCGACGCCGAAGACACCGACTGGTCTCCCCGGCTTGGTGGCGATATCGCGACCCGGGTGCCGCCTGCCTGGTTGCAGTGACTTGCGCCCCCCGCGACGATCGCCTATATAGAAGTGTCCCGCGGCCCCTCGGAACCGCTTACCTGATGCTCACCTGTACCACCAATCGGGAGTAGGTATGTGTAACGCTCGTCTCGTTCTTGGCGCCTTCGCGGCGTCGTTGCTGATCGCTGGTTGCGGCGGAGGTGAGCCGGACCTGGCACCGCCCGCTCCGATCGTGCCCGCGAATGACCGGGCGCAGGAGATCGCCGACTCGATCGCGGCCGTGCGGGCCAGGGAGGACAGCATCCGGGCCGCGCAGGCGGCGGCGGCCCAGGCGGCGGCCGAGGCGGCCGCGGTCGCTCGCAGGACGCTTCAGCAAACCGTGTACTTCGACTACGACGAATCGACGATCACGATGGCCACCGAGGCCGCGCTCCGCGCCAAGGTCGAGCTCCTGCGTTCCAACCCCGGCGTCCGGCTGCGGATGGAGGGCCACGCGGACGAACGCGGCACCTCCGAATACAACATCGCGCTGGGCAACGAGCGCGCGGAGTCGGTGATCCAGTTCCTCACCAACTTCGGGCTGAGCGGCGACCGCTTCACCTCGGTCTCCTATGGCGAGGAACAGCCGGCGATGCAGGGCTCCAACGAAGAATCGTGGGCGCTCAACCGGCGGGTCGAGTTCGTGATCACCGCGGGCGGCGATTCCATCGTCGGAAGCTAGGGACATACCGGCCGGTCCCATGTGTCGACGGATCGGTGCCTTCGTCCTCGCGGTGGTGCTCGGGGGCTGCGCGACCAAGCGCGACCTTGTGGACCTGCAGGTCGAGATACGCGAGAGCAACGCCCGCCAGGAGGCCCGGATCCAGGCTCTGGCGAGCGCCGTGCAGCAGGGGAACCGCCAGGCCCTGGACTCGGTGGCCGCCGCGTCCGAACTCGTATTCGACACCCGCGGCGACCTGGTCAACGCCATTCGCGACATCGAGCGCAGCCTCATGGTGACCCGCGAGGTCGTGGGGGAGAACCAGAGCAGTCTGACCATTGTTCTCGAACGGCTGTCCGCGCTGGAGCAGGCGGTGCGGGATCTCGAACGGGCCGTGGGCCGGCTCCAGCAGGACTCGCTCGAAGCCGGGGTCGAAGGGGCGGAGGAGCCGGCTCCGGTCACCGCCGACCCCGACCCCGAAGGGGAGTTCGCCGCGATCGTGCGAGCCTTCGAGAACGGCAGCTTCACCGTCGCGCGCATGCAATTCGAGCGCTTCATCACGGAGTATCCGGGCAGTGAGCTCGTGCCCTCCGCGCACCTCTACCTCGGGGAGCTTCTGGCCGTGGAACAGCGGTTCCAGGAAGCCATCGACGCCTACCTTCAGATACCCCAGCTCGACCCGGACGCCGACGAGGCGCCCCAGGCCCTGTACCGCGCCGCGGTGCTCTTCCTCGATGAGCTGGAGGATACCGACCGGGCCCGCGCGCTCCTCGAGACGGTGTTGGAGTCCTACCCGGACCACGCCGTCGCCGAGCTTGCGCGCGCCAAGCTCGCGGAGATCCCCTGACCGGGTACCGCGGGCGGTGAGCCGGTTCGCCTCGCCCGCCGGCGCCCGGCCACGCTGAGCGCCGGGGATGCGCTGTCCGCGCTGCGATTCCAGTTCGAGCAAGGTGGTGGACACCCGTTCGGCGAGGGGCGGGCGGGCGGTGCGCAGACGGCGCGAGTGCCTCGGGTGCGGGGAGCGCTTCACCACCTACGAGCACATCGAGGAGCGCCCGCTGCAGGTGGCCAAGCGGGACGGCAGCGCGGAGGTGTTCGCGCGGGACAAGGTGCGCGCGGGGATCGCCTCGGCCTGCACGAAGCGGCCCGTGTCGCCGGCCGAAATCGAGGCCCTCGTCGACCGGATCGAGGACCGGATCACGAAGTCCGCCGGCGTCGAGATCCCTTCGTCCGTGATCGGCGAAGCCGTCATGGAGGAGCTCAAGCCTCTGGACCGGGTGGCCTACATCCGCTATGCCTCCGTGTACCGGAACTTCCAGCACATCGACGAGTTTCAGGAAGCTGTGGACGAACTGATTGTCAGAGAGCAGCGTGAGGCCCGGGCGAGGGCCCAGCGCGAATTTGCCCTGGAGGAGGGCGGAAGCGGAGGAGGAGACTGATGGATCGCCTGCGTGACGGCCTGCTCGCGCGGTTGCGGAGCAACCCCAAGGCGGAGATGCCCTTCCTGGACCACCTGGAGGAGCTGCGCTGGCGGATCCTCTGGAGCCTCGGAGCACTGGTGATCGGTACGGGCGCGGGCATGGCCATGGTCCACTACCTGGACGTGCTGCTCCTCTTCATCCGGCCCGCTCAGACGATCCTGGGAGATGACTTCCAGCTCATCTACCTGGCTCCGACGGACTCCTTCTTCTTCTTCCTACAGCTGTCGGTCACCGTCGGCGTCGTGCTTGCCTTCCCGGTCATCTTCTACCAGGGCTGGGTGTTCCTGTCGCCGGCGCTCGAGAAGCGCGAAAAGCGGGCGATCATTCCCGCGCTCTGGATGGGGATCATCCTGTTCGCGGGGGGCGTGATCCTGGCCTACGTGTTCGCCCTGCCACTGTGTTTGCGGTTCCTTGCCGGATTCCAGAGCGATTTCCTCGATCCCTTCTACACGGCAACCGGTTACTTCCGTTTCGTCGTCAGATTGCTGTTGGCGTTCGGGGCCATCTTCGAGTTGCCGGTGGTCGTTCTGGTGCTGAGCACACTCGGGTTGGTGAGCCCGACGTTTCTGAGAAGCAAGCGACGCTACGCGATCGTGGCCATCCTCATCGTGGCATGTCTGCTGTCGCCTGGCGACTACCTGGGAGTAACTGCATTGATGATGGTCCCGATGCTGATTCTGTACGAGTTCAGCATCCTTCTCTCGGTGCTGGTCTGGCGGGGCCGGCTCCGCAGGGAGCATGAAGGTGAGCAGGCGTCGGCCGCACCCGAGGATTCGGTGCCCGCGGACGAGCCCGGCGACGATGAGCCGGAGCCGACTCCGTATGACCACGGTGATCCGGCGGGTGGAAGCGCGCCGGCCGCGCCGGAGGATGAGGAGTAGGCGGAGGTGGAAAAAGCCCGCGTCGCGCTGAAGGCGGTGGATCGCCGCGTCCGGCCGCGCCGCCCCGTTTGCGCGGCCCGCCGGGGAGCGCGCGGGGCGTTGCTGGCCGCGGTGCTCCTGCTCCCGGCCACCGCCCCCGGCCCCCTCGCGGCGCAGCAGGTGAGCGACTCGTTGCGCCAGGTGATCCAGGAGCGTCTCGAGCGCGTCGCCCGGCGCGTCGGCGACTCCACCGGCCTCCGCCCCGACACGCTCGCCGGCCGGCGCGACGAGGCCGGCCCGGGCACGGACTCGACCCTCCTCGCGCTGCTGGAGCTGCCCGGCTACGGCCTCACCGAGTATCGCAGCAACGGCGCCAACTTCGACCCCCGGCTGCGTATCTGGACGCTGCTCGCCACCGAGAGCGTCGAGGCGGTCCTGATCCGCGACGGGCGTGAACTGACGGCCGACTCCGCGCTCGTCTTTGACGACAACGCCGGCAGGCTCGTGACGGTCGGCCAGGAGGCCAACTACCGGCCCGACCAGGGGAGCGACATCGCGGCTCGGCGCCTCATCTTCGACCTGAACGAGGAACGCGGCACGGCCGAGGGGGCGAGCACCGAGCTGGGTGCCCTGTCGGGGAGCTGGAAGGTCACCGGGGACTTCCCCTGGGTGGGCGACGACATCTCGTACGGCCGGAACCTCATGTTCACGAGCTGTCCGGACAGCGTGCCGCACTACCACTTCGTCGCCGACAACGCCAAGCTCTCGGGGAGCGGCATGCTGATCGCGAGGAACGTGTTCCTACACTTCGGCGATGTCCCCGTCTTCTGGCTTCCCTTCCTGGCGCAGAGCACCGAGCAGGGGCGCCGGTCGGGTCTTCTGCCGGTGCGGTTCTCCGTCAACGACATCGTGCGCACCTCGGACTCCTATTCGCGGCGCGTCTCCAACATCGGCTACTACTGGGCGATCAACGACTATACCGATGCGCAGGTGGGGCTCGACTGGTGGAGCGGCAACTACACCGGGATCACCGGCGCCCTGCAGTATCGATGGCAGCGCATGTTCCAGACCGGCCGCGCCGAGTTCCGCCAGTTCTGGCGCGATAACGGCGGGTCCGAACTCGCCTTCAACGCCAACTACAACTGGGAGATTTCCGAGCGCACCCGCATGCGCATGAGGGCCAGCTACGCATCGAGCTCGTCCTTCGTGCGGCAGAACTCCTTCGATCCACGCGAGGTCACCCAGTCCATCGACTCCGAAGGGGGCTTCGACCGGCGCTTCGATTGGGGACAGCTCTCGGTCGGCGGCAACCGCCGCCAGTTCCTGTCGGACGACCGGGTGGAGATGACGCTGCCCACGCTGAGCATGTCGATGTCCACGCTCACCCTCTTCCCGGCCCCCCCGAACCGCGCGCGGTTCTACAACAACGTGACGGTGTCCGCGTCCGCCCGTGGTTCGAGAGCGATTCGCGACCTTCCGGCCCAGGACCTGGCCGAAAACGCCTTCAGCTTCGGATTGGCCGACACCGAGAGATGGCAGGGCGCTTTCTCCGGCACCGTGTCGGCCGGGGCGCTGTCGATCTCCCAGAACGTGAACTTCGGGCGGAACACGACGCTCGATATCCCGGCCGGTTTCTTCGACCCGTCGTCGGAGACCGCGATGGCCGGGATCGGGAGCGTGGCGGACCTGCAGCGCCCGTCCTTCCATCCCGGCATGGCTGACGAGGGCGGAGCCTTCAACGCCGACGAGCTGACCTGGTCCACGAGCATCAACTACCAGCGCAGTCTCATCGGGTCCACGACCCTGACGCCGCACGTGTCGCTTTCGGGCAGGTCCGTGAGGTCGGACACCCTCTCGGTCGGCAGCGGATTCGTGGCGGCGCCCAGCCGCGTGGCCGTCGGGGCGCAGCTGAAGTCGGATGTCTACGGGTTCTACGCGGGCGGCAGCGTTCGCCACAAGATTTCCCCCAGCTTCGACTACGCGTTCACGCCCAGGACCGAGCCGACCGAGATCCAGGCTTCCCTGTTCGGCCGGCGCGGCGCCCAGCCGAAGAACGAGCTGAGGATCGGACTGAATCAGACCATCGAGGCCAGGGTGGGGGGCGAGGCGGCGGACTCGGCGGCGGCCCAGCGGGCGGAGGACAGCCGCGACGGCGGGCCGCGACGCCTGCCGCAGTCCCGCAAGGTCATGGTCCTGGCCTGGCGCACCAGCGCGGTGACCTACGACTTCGAGGAGGCCGGCGAGCTGGGCCACTTCACCCGCGGTTTCGCCGACAACCTGAAGATCGAGAACCAGTTCAGCTCGGATCTGGTCAGGGGCCTGAGCGTGTCGGTCGACACCGACATCTTCGACGATTCCGGGGTCACCCCGACGGAGGGGCGGCGCGAATTCTCGCCGTTCGTTTCCAGCATGAACCTGTCGTTCACCCTGAACAACCGGTCGGGGCTGGTCTCGTGGCTCGGGGGGCTGGGGCGCGGGCGCGGCGGGGAGGTGCGGGATTCGGAGGGTGAGGCGGCACGGGGTGAGGCTGGTGCCGGGGGGGAGACTGGTGCCGGGGGGGCGGCCGGTGCCGGGCAGGAGGCCGAAGGGGACCCGGGGTTCCAGGGGGAGGAAGCCGACCCCTTCGAGACGGACGAGGATCCCTTCGCCGATCCCACCGGCTTCGAGACCGAGGACATGGGCGAGGCGACCGTCGTGCCCGGGCGCGGGCGTGGTGCCGGGCAGCGCCAGCAGAGCCGGCGGCCGGGAGGGGTGGGGAACTGGAACGCGTCCATATCCTACTCGCTCGCGCGTACCCGCGGCGTGGACCTCGGCGGCAGCCAGATGCTTCAGACCTCGCTCGCCTTCGACCCGTCGGAGAAGTGGTCGGTGCGCTGGCGCAGCTCCTACGACGTGCAGGCCGGGGTCTTCAACGACCACACCATCAGCCTCGAGCGCGACCTGCACCGCTGGGAAGCGACCTTCTCCTTCCGGCAGACGGCCACCGGCAACTGGAGCTTCGTGTTCGAGGTGGCGCTGTCGGACAACCGCGACCTTCACTTCGACTACGAGCAGCGGACCGCGCTGGAACGCCAGCGGCGCTGACGGGTTGGGCGGGCGCGGCGACGCGCTGTCCCGTGGTGTCTTCGGTTGCGTCCCCCGGGTAGGACATCCCGTGGTCTCTGGCCGGCGGCAAACACCTGTGGTGCAACAGCTTTGGACTGTGGTACGCCTCGTGCATTGGCTGACGTTCCGGGCGACGCGGAGCACTCAGGGCCGCGCCCGCACGAGGACAAATGGAACCGAGGGAGGAAGAATGCGATACGGTATCGGACGTTTGCGGCTGGTGGTGTTGGCGAGCCTGGCCCTCGCCGCGTGTGACAGCGAGTTGGTGGTCCTGCTGGACGAACCCGCCGCTCCGAGGGACCTGGAAGCCTACTACTACGCGGAGGGCGTCGACGTTCACTGGCGGGCCGGCGCCCGCTGGAACGGCGAGACGTTCCGCGTCTACGGGAAGAGAGCCAGCGATCCCGAGTACTTCTTCATCGCGGAGGTGACCAGTTGCCTCGACGGGAATTGCGTCTACCGGGACGTCAACGTCCTGCCGCGAGTGACCTACGAGTACTACGTCGCGGCCTTCGACGAGGCCTCGGGGCTGGAGACGGCCAGCGCATACTCCGTCGAGGTATACGTTCCGGACCCGATTCCACCCGCGGTGCCGGAGGTGGTGACGTCCGTGGCGCTCGACAACTCCGCGTACATCCACTGGGACCACTCGGCCGCGGACGAGGCGGACTTCGCGGCCTACCGCGTCTACCTCGTGGACGTGGACGGCGACCTTTTTCTGGGCGAGACGGACTCGCCCGGCTTCATCGACCTGCTGGCCGAGAACGGCCTGACCTCCACGTACTATGTCACCTCGGTGGATGATCAGGGCCATGAGAGCGACGCCAGCCGGGTGGTGGCCTGCACTCCGAGGCCCGACTATACCGGCGAGGTCATCTACTCGCACCGCGACCGGCCGGAGCAATCCGGCTTCCGCTTCCAGGAGGCCGAGGATCTCGAGGCGGTCGTGGACGGCGACCGGCGCAACCGCCATTTCCGGATCGAGTCCGACAGGAACGCGGTGTGGGTCGTGCCTGCCTCCGGCGTGCGGATCTATCCGGAAGCCCGCTGGACCTCGAGTCTGAAGTGCGGGCCGGGCGCCGACGAGGACTGCGCGTCGTGGGAGGAGGCGCCGACGAGCGGGTATTCGTCGAGCCGGGCGGGGCTCCTCGCCGGATACACCTATATGTTCCGGGTGCCCGGCGACGACGGTGAGGTCCGCTTCGGATCGATCCGGCCGAGCATCATGGGTTTCGACCAGGAGGGCAGGGAGTTGGTCATCTTCGACTGGGCCTACCAGACGCAGGCGGGCAACCCGAGGATGGACCCCGCCGGGTGAGGGCCGGGCTGGGGGTCGCTCGCCGCCCGAACGCCGCGGGGGTCCGGCCAAGGGGCTCCGAGGGGGTCGCCCGCCCGGCATGACGGCTGTCCTGGAGACCGTTCCCAACTTCAGCGAAGGCCGGGACCCGGGATTTGTGGAGGCTGTGCGCGGGGCGTTCACGCGGGCCGGCTGCGCGGTTCTCCACACCACGATGGACCCGGATCACCACCGGTCGGTGGTCACCGTCATCGGGCCGCCCGGCCCGGTGGAGGACGGAGCCGTAGCGGCGGCGCGGCTGGCGCTGGAGCGCATCGACCTGCGCGGGCACCGGGGTGTGCATCCCCGGGTCGGGGCGCTGGACGTGCTTCCGTTCGTGCCGCTTCGGGGCCTGGGGATGGACGACGCCGTGCGATCCGCGCGCCGTGCCGGCGCGCGGATCGCGGAGCTCGGCATCCCGGTCTACTTCTACGCCCACGCCTCGAACCCGCCCCGGCGCACCCTGGCCAGCGTGCGCCGGGGCGGCTTCGAGGCCCTGCGGCGCGGGCGCGGCGGCTGCGGCGAGGCCGATCTGCCCGGCCTCGTTCCGGGTGCGGCCGCCGCGCACCGGTTCTCGCACCCGTCGGCGGGGGCCGTGTGCGTGGGAGCCCGGGAGGTGCTGCTCGCCTGGAACGTCGATGTCGAGGGGCTGTCCCACGAGGCGGCGAAGCGCATCGCGGCGCGGATCCGCGAGACCGGGGGTGGCTTCCGGGGGCTCAGGGCGCTCGCCTTCCACCTGCCGGGGCAGGGCCGAACGCAGATCTCGATGAACCTCGAAGATCCGGCCGCAACCGACCCGGTCGCGGTGTTCGGCGCGATCGAGCGGGAGGCGTCCCGGCTCGGGGGCAGGGTGGGCGGAACCGAAGTCATCGGTCTGGGTCCCGACGTGCTCGGGCCTCGCGCGGCGGTGCGGGCGATGCGCATTCGCGACTGGTCCGGGGAGCGGCTCCTGGGCCGCAGAGTGGACGCGTGGCTGGCCGCTTCCGGCGCCTGAGTGTGTTCTGACGGCGCTCAGCCGCTACCTTATCTACCGTGGTTCGCGGCGGTCCCCACCCTGTCGGGGTTGCTGCCGCCTGGGCGTTCCTTCAGATCCCGCGCGCCGTCGCGGGAAAGGGTCGCGCGTTGCACCCCGGACCCTGCAGATGGCCGATGACGAACCCGACGACAGCCGCACAGATGACTCCGGCCGGCCTCCGTGCGATACGGGCTCCGGTGCAGGAGCGCCTGGAGCGGGTGATGGAGGAGCTCGGCCGGATCGCGGTGGCCGATTTTTCGATGGTCAACGAGGTGAACGACTACCTCATGAAGGTGCCCGGGAAGCTCTTTCGCCCGACGCTCGTGCTCCTCTCCAGCGACATCGAGGGGAACTCGCCGCGCTCTGCGCTGACGCTTGCCGCGGCGGTCGAACTGGTGCACGTGGCCACGCTCGTCCACGACGACGCGGTCGACCACTCGGTGCTCCGCCGCGGGATGCCGACGGTCAACTCCGTATGGTCGCATCAGATCGCCATCATCCTGGGCGACTACCTGTACAGCCGCGCGGTGACGGAGCTGGCCGGGCTGGGCGACCTGGAAGCGGTGCGCGTACTCGCATCGGCGGCGAACCGGATGAGCGTGGGAGAGATGCGCCAGCTCCTCGCCTACGACGATGTCGCCTACTCCGAAGCCGAGTATTTCCGGCTCATCGACGCGAAGACGGCCTCGCTCATGTCGGCCGCGTGCGAGCTGGGGGCCCTGGCGGGCAGTCCATCGCACCGCGTACCGCTGAGGCGCTACGGCCACGCGCTCGGGATGGCGTTCCAGATCACCGACGACATGCTCGACTACGAGGGAACCGAGAGCGTGACCGGAAAGCCGGCGGGGCTCGACCTGCGGGGCAGGAAGGTGACGCTCCCGCTGGTCGGCGCGCTGCGCGAGATGACCCCGGGCGAGGTCGATGAGGTCCGGCACCTCTTCACGCTCGTCGAGCCGGGCGACACGGAGGTCGATCACGTAATCGAACTGGTTAGAGAACACGGCGGGCTGCAGTACGCGCGCCGCAAGGCGATGGAGTATGCGGATTCGGCGCAGGCGGCGATCCGCGGGCTGACCCCGGGGCCGGCTCTCGACGCCCTGCGCGACGCGGTTGTCCATGTGATGGACCGGTCCAGGTAGGGCGAAATGAAATCAGTCAGGAAACGTGGAATCGCGCGCGGGTTGGCCGCGCTGGCTGTGGGGATGTTCCTGGGAGGACTCCTCACGAAGCTCGCCGAGAACTTTCTGCCGGGGAGCGCGGCCCGCTCCTTCCTCACCAGCTCGGTGTCGTCGATGATCGGTCCGTTCTACGTGGACCTGGTCGCGGTGACCTTCACCCTGGGGCCGATCTCTTTCGTACTCAACGTCCTGACGCTGGTCGGAATCATCATCGTGGCGGTGATCGTGCGCTCCTGGCTGTAGCCGTCCGGTCCGCTTCGGCTCTCATGCGGTCTCCGAAGCCCGGGCGTTTCGGGGGCGGAGGCACCGTCAGCACTTTCTCCCGGCTTCTTTTGCCTCGGCGCCGGATTGCGTTAGCTTGTCCCTTCATGCCGGGGCATTCCTGCGGTTCGGGCGAAAGTCCCGCCGCGGTCTCGGGCACATGGAGGTGAGACGACATGCCATTCAATCTTGGCCCGCTGGAGATGATCCTGGTGCTGCTGGCCCTGCTGCTCCTCTTCGGGGCGAAGCGGCTCCCCGAAATCGGAACCTCTCTTGGCAAGGGGATCAGGGAGTTCAAGTCGTCGATCCGCGAAGTCGAATCGTCCGTGCGCGTCGACAAGGAAACTCCGGCGCCCCGCCAGGAAACCCCGCTCCCCAGGGAATCGGAAGCACAGGACGAGGGCGCGCCCCGCCGTCTGACGACCGGCTGACGGGCCCCGCTGCAGCTGCCGGCAGGCCCCGCTAGCGGATCAGCCCCGCCACCTCCTGCTCGTCGACCGGCCGCAGGACCTGCTCGCGCCGGTCGACGACGTCGGCCGATTGGCGGAGGGCCTCGATCCAGAGGTTGAGCCGGACCTGCCGGGTGAGGATGAGTTCGCGCTGGCGCTGGAGATCGACCTGCTCCACCCAGGCCAGGCTGTCCGCCGGTTGCGAGGCGGTACGTTCGATCACGAACACGTTCTGGTTCGCGACGACCACATCCGACACGTCGCCGACCTCGAGCCCGAACGACGCGCCGACCGCCGCGTTGAAGCGGCCGAGTCCAAGGACGAAGTCGTCGCGCGCGAAGGGGCCGGCATCCCGCACTTCGAGCGCGAACTCCGGGGCGACCTCCGAGAGGGAGCGCCCGCTCCGCACCTCTGCCACAAACTCGCGCGCCTCCTCGGCTGCGGCCTCGATCCGCTTCTCCATGCCGATGTTGCCGCGGATCGCCGATTCCGCCTGCGCCTCGGTCTGGTAGTGTGAGGGGTCGGACGAGACCAGCTCCAACGCGTAGAAGGCCAGCCGGTTGTCGTAGACCGGACTGACCTCTCCCAGCGTGGTCTCCGGGTCGAAGATCCACTCGCCGCCCTGCGGGACATCGCCTGCTCCCGGGACGAACGGCCGGGTTTCGAGGATGTCCAGGGTGTCGGCCCGGAGCCCGAGCGCCGCGGCCGCGTCGGCCAGCGGCATCGAGGTGCTGAGCTCCTCCAGGGAATCGGCCAACGCGAAGAGATCGAACTCCGAGTCGTCGGTGCGCTCGATGTCCAGCACGATCTGGCGCACCCGTGCGGAGTCCTGGCTCCACCGTTCCGTCGCCTCGAGGAGGTGAATGCCGAACGAGGTCTCGACGGGCTCGGACAGACGGCCCGGGGCGAGGCCGAAGACGACCGAGTCCAGGATGGGCACCATCGCCCCCCTGCTGACCACGCCCAGCTCGCCCCCCTCGGCCGCCGTGGGCCCGGCCGATTCGCGCATCGCCACCTCGGCGAAGTCCTCGCCGTCGAGGATCGACTGCCTCAGTTCTTCGGCCCGGGCCAGGACCGCGGCGGTGTCCGACGGGGTGGGGGCCTTGGTCAGGTACACCGACACGACCGTCGCGCTGGCCGCCACGAAGAAGGACTCGCGGTTCTCCCGGTAGTAGGCGGAGACCTCCCCGGGCGTGATCTCGAACTGGTCATCGGAGACGCGAGTCAGCGGCTCGAAGGAGACGTAGCTCACGCTGGCCCGTTCGTTCTCCTGCCGGTAGAGGTCCCACAGTTCGTTGTCCGACACGTGGATCCCCGAGCCGACCTGGCGCGCCAGCTTGCCGCGCGGGATGATCTCCCGGTAGATGGCTTCCAGCTGCAGCAGCGTCTCCGGGGCCGCGCCCGCGACCCACTCCTGGTACCGGGTGATGTCGAACTGGCCGTCGGTCTGGAAGGCCGGGTTCTGCATGAGGTTCGGCGGCGGGGAAAAGAGCGCCGCGGTGCGCAGCTCGTCGTCCGTGACGACGATCCCGCGGCGTTCCAGCTCCTGGTCCACGAGGATGCGGCTCACCACCTGTTCCCACGCCTGGTCTTCGATCTCCGAGTTCTGGGCGTTGGTGATGGGGTCTTCCTGAAGGGCGGCCGTCTCTTCGTAGATGCCGCGGTAGGCGGTCTGGTACTCTTCGTGCATCACGGGTGTCCCGTTGACCCGGCCGATCTCGCCCAGGGAGCCGGCCGAGCGGCCGGAGATGTCCATCCCCCATTCGAAGACCATGAGCCCCACGAAGGCGAAGGCGACGAGGATCATGATCCACTTCGTGCTGTTTCTCAGTTGCTGCATCATGGCAGGCTTCACCTCCTTGCAAGGAGTGGGAAGCTAACGATTCACGGCCGGGGACGGGATACCCTGCGTGTTCCTGGACGGTCCGCGGGGAGCGCTGTCTCCGCGGCTGGCGTCCCGTCCCGGGGAGCTGGCGCGCCGCAGTCCGTTGACACCCTCCGGCCATGAAATCTACCTTTCGGGCGCGGCCTGGCGCGGCGGCGCGGGCTGGCACCGCCGGGTCCGCGGGCTCGTTCCGCGCGGTCCGTGAGAACGGGAAGCTTCCAGTCGCGCGAAAGGATCGCCCGTGAGGATTGCCGTCGTTCACGGCCCCAATCTGAACCTGCTCGGAGTCCGCGAGCCGGAAGTGTACGGCACCGCGACGCTGGACGACGTCAACCGCGCGCTGGCCGGCCTGGCGGTCGAGCTCGGCGCCGTGGTCGAGCCCTTCCAGTCGAACAGCCAGGGCGCCATCCTCGACTTCCTCGCCGAAGTACGCGGGCGTGCCGAGGGCGTGATCGTCAATCCCGCGGGCCTGGGACACACCTCGGTCGCGCTCCTGGACGGCCTGCTGGCGGCCGGCAAGCCGTTCGTGGAGGTGCACCTGAGCAACCCCGCGAGCAGGGAGCGTTTCCGGCGTCATTCGTACCTTGCGCCGGCGGCCGTGGGGGTGGTCGCAGGCTTCGGCGTGGACAGCTACCTTGCGGGGCTTCGCTGTCTCGTCAACCATCTGCGCCGGCAGCGGGAGGGGGACGCGGACCGCTCCCCGCCAGGCCGCCGGTAGAACCGAACCAAAGGACCGGAACACCGAATTCATGGCAACGACAGCAGATTTCCGCAACGGCATGGTGCTGGAGATTGACACCGCGTTGTGGACGATCACGTACTTCCAGCACGTGAAGCCCGGCAAGGGCGGGGCCTTCGTGCGCACAAAGCTCAAGAACGTGCTTTCCGGCGCCGTGGTGGACAAGACCTTCCGGGCCGGCGAGCGCGTCAACAGCGTGCGGCTGGAGCGCCGCCCGGTGAGCTACTCGTACACCGACGGCGAACTGTTCCACTTCATGGACCAGGAGACGTGGGACATGATCCCCATCAGCCGGGAGATGCTGGGCAAGAACCAGCTGAAGTACCTCAAGGAGAACATGGAGTGCCACGGGCTCGTCCACGACGGCAACGTGCTCAGCGTGGAGCTGCCGGCCTTCGTGGAGCTGGCCGTGACCGACACCGATCCGGGATTCAGGGGCGACACCGCCCAGGGCGCCACCAAGCCCGCCACCCTGGAGACGGGAGCCGTGGTGCAGGTGCCCCTCTTCGTCGAGGTCGGCGACGTGCTCAAGATCGACCGGCGTGAAGACAAATACCTGACAAGGGTGAGCGGATGATCGACCTCGAGTTTCTCGAAGCGCTCGTGCGGCTCCTGGACGAGTCCTCGCTGGACCGGCTGGAGATCGACCGGGAGGGAACCCGCATCCGGCTGGCGAAGACGCCGAAGAACAGTGGAGCCGGGGCCGGTGCTCCGTTGGTTACGGCCCTCCCGGCAGCGGCTGCCGTGCCGCACGGGCCGGCTGCGGCGGAGGCGGGCGCGCCGCCTGAAGCCGCCGCGGAGCCCGCCGCCCCGGAGTCACCGTCGGCAAACCTGGTCGACGTCACCTCGCCGATGGTCGGGACCTTCTACCGTGCGCCGTCCCCGGAGGCCCCGCCCTACGTCGAGGTGGGCGCTGCGGTGGCGGCCGGCGACGTGCTGTGCGTAATCGAAGCCATGAAGCTGATGAACGAGCTCGAATGCGAGGTGTCGGGGCGCATCGTGGAGATCTGCGCCGACAACGCGGAACCGGTGGACTACGGACAGCTTCTCTTCCGCGTCGACCCGGCCTGACCCGGGGCGGCCCGATGTTCAGGAAGCTCCTGATCGCGAACCGGGGCGAGATCGCCCTGCGCATCGTGCGGGCGTGCCGCGAACTCGACATTGCGACGGTCGCGGTCTACTCGGAGGCGGACCAGGAGGCGCTGCACGTGCGCTTCGCCGACGAAGCCGTCTGCATCGGGCCGCCCCGTGCCGCGCAGTCGTACCTGAAGGTGCCGCGGATCATCGCCGCGGCCGAGATCACGGGGGCGGAGGCCGTGCACCCGGGGTACGGCTTCCTGGCCGAGAACGCGGAGTTCGCGGAGATCTGCCGCAGCTCCGACCTGGTGTTCGTGGGTCCCACGCCGGACCAGATCCGGGCCATGGGCGACAAGGCCGTGGCGCGAGAGACGATGCGCGCGGCGTGCGTCCCGGTCGTTCCGGGCTCGGGCGGCACGGTGGAGGATGAGGACGAGGCGCTGGCGCTGGCCGGCGAGATCGGCTATCCGGTGATGATCAAGGCCAGGGCGGGCGGCGGGGGGAAGGGGATGCGCATCGCGGGGTACGAGGGCTCCTTCCTGCGTCACTTCACCTCGGCGCGGACGGAGGCCGAGGCCGCCTTCGGCGATGGCGGCGTATACCTCGAGCGCTGCGTGGAGCGGCCGCGCCACATCGAGTTCCAGGTCTTCGGCGACACCCACGGGCGGGTCGTGCACCTCGGGGAGCGCGACTGCTCGATCCAGCGCCGCCACCAGAAGCTGGTCGAGGAATCTCCCTCCCCGGCGCTCACGCCGGAGCTGCGCGCAAGGATGGGTGAGGCGGCGGTGCGGGCGGCCGAGGCGATCGGTTACGTGGGTGCGGGGACCGTCGAGTTCCTCCTTGACGCCTCCGGGGACTTCTACTTCATCGAGATGAACACCCGTATCCAGGTCGAGCATCCGGTGACGGAGGCCACGACCGGCCTCGACCTGGTCAAGGAACAGATCCGGGTGGCGGCGGGCGAGCCGCTCTCCTTCTCCCCCGGTGAACAGTCCCACTACGGGCACGCCATCGAGTTCCGCATCAACGCCGAGGATCCCGAGCGGGATTTCGCCCCCTCGCCCGGGCTCATCACTACCTTTCACCAGCCCGGGGGCCCCGGTGTGCGCGTGGATACCCACGTCTACTCCGGCTACCGCGTCCCGCCCTTCTACGATTCGCTGATCGCGAAGCTCATCGTATGGGGGAACAGCCGCGAGGAGGCCGTCGTGCGGGGCCGCGAAGCGCTGGAATCGTGCGTCGTGGAGGGAATCTCCACCACCATCGACTACCTGGCGGCCATCACCCGGGACGACGCGTTTCGCGACGGCGATGTGGACACGGGGTTCGTGGAGGCATTTCAGGACAGGAGATCATGATCGTGGCCAGATTGCCGGGACGGAGAGCTTCGGGCGCGCGCCCGCCCGCCCGGAAGCGTGGCCGCACCGCCAGGCGTCCTGCGAAGAAGCGCAGGACGGGCGGCCGCGTCGTGGAACCGCGAGGCACGCTTGCCGTCCTCCTTGCGGTCGTGGCCTTCCTGGTGGCCGCCGCCATCTTCCCGCTGCACCTGCTCGGCTCCGTCTCGGAGGTGTTCCCGGCGGGCAATCCGGTGGGCGAGACCGGGGAGCGGCTGAAGGTCCTGCTCGTGACCTGGCTGGGGCTTGGCTGCGGGGCCGTGCCGCTCGGGCTGCTGGCCGCCGCGGCGGCCACGGGGGGCTGGTGGGGGCCGGCGGCGCGGCGGTGTCTCCGGGTCCTGACTGCGGCGGCGCTCCTGATCCTGCCGGTCGCGGGATCGCTCGCCGGTGGCGGGGCCGGGGTCAGCGGGCGCCTGGGCAGAGTGCTGGGGGATCCGTTGTGGCGCGAACTCGGGGGTGCCGCCTGGGTGGTGGTGGTGGCCGCCGCGGTTGCCACCTCGATCGCCGCGTTCCGGTTCGACCCGCTGCAGCCTTCGGCGGTGCTGGCGGGGAAGGCGGGGCGCGCGGCCGCGCGAGGGGTGCGGAGGGCGGGGTCCGGGGTGCGGAGGGTGGGGTCCGGGGTGCGCGGCTGGTGGGCCGACCGGCCCGGGCCGCGCGAGGGGGGCCGCGGGGGGGAGGGGGCCGCGCGGGGTGGGGGGGAGGGGGCGGTCGCCGCCGCGGATGCGCTGCCGGGCGCGCCGCAGCCGGAGCCGGGCGAGGATCCGTTCGGACCGCAGCCGGAGACGGGCACGGGAGCGGACCTGTCGCCGGGTGTCCCGGACGCGTTTCAGCCGGCTTCCCCCGAGGGGGGCGCGGGAGCATCGCCGGCGCTCGCCGACGCGACGGACGCCGGCGGCGCGCCGTCCCCGGAGGACTTCCCTCTGGCCGATTTTCCCCTGCCTCCGCTGGAGCTCCTGACCGCTCCCAGGCTCTCGAACCGCTACGGAATGGAGCGCGATCTCGACAGGCTGGCGGGAGTGCTGCTCAACACCCTGCGCACCTTCAACATCGATTGCGAGATCGCCGGGCGGACCACGGGGCCCGCCGTGACGCAGTACGAGGTGGTTCCCGCCGCCGGGGTGAAGGTCAACCGCATCGCCAATCTGGAGGCCGACCTGGCGCTCGCCATGAGAGCGAGGAGTGTGCGAATCGTCGCTCCCATTCCGGGCAAGGGCGCGGTCGGCGTCGAGATCCCGAACCCGCGTCCCGAGATGGTTCGGCTTCGCGAAATCGTGGAGACCGAGGCCTTCGCGCGGTCGCGCGGCTCCCTGCCTTTGGCGATGGGCAAGGACCTCACCGGCAGGCCCTACGTGGCCGACCTCGCCGGGATGCCGCACGCGCTCATCGCGGGAGCGACCGGTTCGGGCAAGTCGGTGTGCCTCAATACCATCATCACCAGCCTTGTGTACCGTCACGGGCCGGAGAGCCTGCGATTCCTGCTCATCGACCCCAAGATGGTCGAGCTGTCCGCCTACGCCGATCTGCCGCACCTGAGGCATCCGGTCGTCACGGACCCGCGGGAGGCCGCGAACGTGCTCAAGTGGGCGTGCATGGAGATGGAGCGCCGCTACACCCTGCTGAGCGCGAACGGGGTGCGGTCGCTTCAGGAATTCAATGCGCGCCTGGCAAAGGGTGGCGAGCTCAGGCTGTCCGTACCGTCCGGGCCCGAGGACGACCCCGAGAGCTGGAGGTACGTGGACGGGCCGCTGCCCTGGATCGTGGTGGTCGTGGACGAGCTTGCCGACCTCATGATGACGGTGCAGGCGGAGGTCGAAAAGCCGCTGGCGCAGCTCGCCCAGAAGGCCCGCGCGATCGGCATCCATCTGCTGGTTGCGACCCAGCGGCCGAGCGTCAATGTGGTTACCGGGCTGATCAAGGCCAACTTCCCCTGCAGGATCGCCTTCCGGGTCGCGTCCAAGACCGATTCCAGAACCATCCTCGACCAGAACGGGGCGGATTCCCTGCTCGGTCACGGCGACATGCTCTTCCTGCCTCCCGGGCAGAGCGAGCCGGTGCGCATGCAGGGCGCCTTCATCTCGACCGAGGAGACCGGCAAGCTGATGCAGTGGTTCCGGGAAGAGGCGGACACCATCGAGGCGATCAAGGCCCGGGTGCGGTCCCGAGAGCCGGATATCCTGGAGGAGGTGCAGGCGCTCGACGGCGGCCTGGATGCGGAGGAAGGGGCCTTTGCGACCGAATGGGACGAACTCTTCCGCGACGCCGCGGCTGCCTGCATCGCCCAGGGATCGGGATCGACCTCGCTCCTCCAGCGCAAGCTGCGGATCGGATACGGGCGCGCGGCCAGGATCGTCGACCAGCTTCACGAAGCCGGCGTGCTCGGGCCTCCCGACGGCTCCAGGCCCCGCGAAGTGCTGGTCGACAGCGACGGACTGGACGAGATATGTCCCGCCTGAAGGCGCCGGTGGCCTGCGGACGCGCTCCCCGCGGCGCAGCGGCGACCCGGCGCCTCCGCTCCCGGTGGTCGCGCGGATTCATCGGCGGACTGGTGGCCCTGTCGGCCCCGGCGCTGCTCCTGCCGGCGCAGGCGTCCCTTCTGGCGGCGCAGCAGTCCGCTCCCGCGCTGGAGGAAGCGGCCCGCCGCTACAGCGAAGTGCGGGCCATCTGCGCGGACTTCGAGCAGGTGATCGAGATCCCGGCGCTCCGGTGGACCCGTGAGAGCGCGGGACGCATCTGCCAGCAGCGGCCGAACCTCTTCTCCATGCGCTTCACGGACCCGGACGGGGGCATGGTGATCGCCGACGGGGAGTACGTCTGGGTGTACTATCCCAGCATCGACGAGGAGCAGGTCAATCGCTTCCCGGCGGCGAACTCCCCGGGACGCGAGGACTTCTTTCGCGAATTCCTGGAGGACCCCGGCACCAAATACGATGCCGAAGAGGGAGAGATCGAGGAGGTGGGAGGCCGGGACTCCCGGTTGGTGGAGCTCACGCCGAGGGAGGGGGCGTCGTACCGCCGGGCGCGCCTCTGGGTGGATGTGCGCAGCCACGTGATCCGGCGCGTCGAGATCCATGAATGGAGCGACAGGGTTCGTACGCTCACCCTGAGCGAAATCGACCTGTCCTCCACGCCCGATCCGGCACTCTTCGTCTTCGAGGTCCCCGAGGGCGCCCGGGTCATCGGCCCGCGCGGTCCCGGAGGGGCTGGGCCGCCCCAATGAGACTCCGGACCCGCGAACTCCCGGTCTTCCCGGTCAGCGCCGGGCCGGTGCGCCCGGGAGTCGATCCCGGCGTGAAGGCCGTCGATCCGCGTTCCTTCGCGATCGGGCCGGCGGATGGGCCGCGCCTCGGGCTCGTGACGCTCGGTTGCGACAAGAACACGGTCGATTCCGAGCACATGATGGCCGCGCTCGCCGCTGCCGGAGCGAGGGTCACGAGCGATGTCGAGAACGCCGACGTGGTGGTGGTCAACACCTGCGGCTTCATCGACGCCGCCAAGGAACAGTCGATTGACACGATCCTCACGGCGTGCGAACTGAAGGCGCGCGGGCGGGTGCGCGCCGTGGCCGCGGTCGGGTGCATGGTGCAGCGCTACCGCGAGGAGCTGGAGCAGGAGATCCCCGAAGTCGACCTGTTCCTCGGAATCGCCGAGATGGCCCGCCTCGTCCCGGAGCTGCGGGCCCGGGGCTACGTCGGGGACGGCTTCATCCCGAACATGGAGCGGCCGCTGCGCATCCTGAGCACGGAGACGCGCCACACCTCCTTCCTGAAGGTGAGCGAGGGGTGCGACCACCGCTGCGCCTTCTGCGCGATCCCGCACATGCGCGGCCTGCACCGCAGCGCGGACCTCGATGCCCTGGTGGCCGAGGCGCGCGCGCTGGGGCGGCAGGGGGTCAGGGAGCTCAACCTGGTCTCGCAGGACACGACCTGGTACGGCCGGGATCTCCGGAGGCGGGATCCGGCTGCGCCGCTGCTTCAGGATCTGCTGGAAGCGCTCCTGGAGGGAACCGGGGTGGACTGGTACCGGCTGCTATACATGTACCCGTCCGGGATCACGCCGTCGCTCGTCGACCTGATCGCGAGCCAGCCCCGGCTGATCCCCTACCTGGACATGCCCCTTCAGCACGGAAGCGACCGGGTGCTCGCGCGCATGCGCCGTCCCGAGCGCCAGAAGACGGTGCGGCAGCGGGTCCGCTGGCTGCGGGACAGCATCGACGACCTCACGCTGCGGACCACCGTGATCGTGGGCTTCCCCGGCGAGACCGAAGAGGATGTGCGCATCATGATGGACTTCCTTGAAGAAATACGTTTCGACCGGGTTGGATCCTTCACCTATTCGATCGAGGAAGGGACGGCCGCGGCGGCGATGCCGGACCAGGTGCCCGAAGAAGTGAAGGCGGAACGGCTCGACAGGGTGATGGAGCACCAGCGCGACCTGTCGCTGGAGTCGAACCTGCGGAGGGTGGGGACGCGCGCGAGGGTCCTCGTGGACGAACTGACACCCGGTCAGTCGGGCCACGACGCTGTGGGGCGTACCCAGGGCCAGGCGCCGGAGGTGGATGGACGGACCTTCCTGACCGGCGCGCGAGGCATCGAAGCGGGTGAAATCGTGGAGGTCGAGATCGTCGATGCCGGCGACTACGACCTGGTCGGGAGGCTGGCCGATGCGTGAGAGCGGGGGCGGCAGAGTCCGTATCGGAGTGGTGGGTACCGGTGTGATCAGCCAGCTCATGCACCTGCCGATCCTCGCCGAGCGCGGCGACGTGGAGCTGTCGGCGGTCGCGGACCTGGACCAGGCGAAGGCGAAGACCATCGCCAGGCGCTTCGGCATCCCGCGGGTGCTCGCAGACGACCGGCTCGTGGCCGACGACGAGATCGGGGGAGTGGTGATCTCCGCCCCCAGCTTCGTGCATGAGGACCTCGCGACCGAGTGTCTCAGGGCGGGGAAGCACGTGCTCGTCGAGCGCCCGCTGGCGTTGTCGGCCGGGGGCGTGCGGCATCTGCTGCGCGTCTCCGAGGAGACCGGCAAGGGGATGGTGCTGGGCATGTCGCACCGCTACCAGCCCAACGTTCGGGCGCTCCGCTCCGCGATCGCCGGCGGGACGCTGGGAGAGGTGAGCGCGGTGCGGGTGGACTGGCTGAACCGGGCCGTCCGCCGCCCGCGCACCGGATGGCGGCGGCGGGCCCTCGAATCGGGCGGCGGCGCGCTCATGGACCTCGGCGTCCCGGCGCTGGACCTGGCGCTCTGGGTGCTGGGCTATCCGGCGGTGGAGCGCGTCTCGGCGATCACGCCCGGTGACGGCTTCGATGTCGAGGAGGAGGCGCACCTGCACGTGGTCATCCAGGGCGGGGTCGTCCTCTCGATGGCGGCCAGCTGGCGCCTCCACGCCCCCGAGGACCGGCACGGATTGTGGGTGGTGGGCTCGGAAGGGGGAGCGCGGCTCTCGCCCCTCACCATCTTTCAGCAGGTCGGCGGCCGCACCGTCGAGGTGACGCCCCGGCAGCCGATCCCGCGTGGAGGCGAGGACCTCTTCACGAACGGCTACCGGCGCCTCCTGGACAAGTTCGTGCGGGTCGTCGCGGGGACTGCCGCGGCCGAGCCGCCGTCCGAGCAGATCACCCTGATGAGCCTGGTCGAGGCGGCGTACGACTCGGCCCGGGAGGGCCGCGAGACCCGGTTGGGATAGCCGCCCGTGGACAGAGTCCCCCCGGCATTCGGGCCGCGATGCACCCGGGCCGTCCCGCGCGCGGTGCTGCTGGCGGGCGTGTCGGGAGTCGCGATCGGCGCGAGCTTCTCTCCGCACGGGGGGACGCTGCTCCCCTTCCTCGCCTTCGCGCCGCTCGGGGCGGCCCTGGCCGCTGCGGTGGGCCCCCGGGGAGCGGTCCGCGCGGCTACGGCCGCCGTCGCGCCCCCCGGCGCGGCTCCGACCCTTGCACCCTTCTACCAGGGCTTTGCGGCCGCCGCAATCGGGCACGGCATCGGCCTCTACTGGATGATCCCGGCCCTCACCTGGCGGACGGGCCTGGCCCTTCCCGCGTACCTGGCCGTGGTGTGTCTCATCGGAATGCTCGGGGGCGCGGCGTGCCAGGGGGCCGCCGCACTGCACCGGCGTTGGCGCTGGCCGCTTCCCGTGGCGCTGGCGGCGTGCTGGACGGGGTCGGAGTGGGTGGCCGCGCACGTCCCGGGGTTCTCCTACGCCTGGCTGAACGCGGGGATGGCGCTCGGGTGGAACCCGGGGCTGGCCACGGGAAGCGAGCTCCTGGGCGCCAGGTTCCTGACGTTCTGGACGGTGGCGGCGGGGGCGTGGGGGGGTGTGGCCTGCGCGAGGTGGGTGGCAGGCAGCCGCGACCGTCTTCGGATCACCGGGCGCGCGGTGGGTGCACTCGTGCTGGCCGTTTCCCCGGCGGTGGCCGGCCAGGCGCGCCAGACCCTGCTCCAGGCGGGCAGCGACGACTCCTGGCGCGTGGCGGCGGTCCAGCCGGGCCGCGATGGCGGCGAACTCGGGGACTGGCTGGAGCCGCTGCGCGCGGCGGGAGCGGACGAGCCCTTCGACTTCGCCGCCTTTCCCGAACGATTCCTGGCTTCGCCGCCGCGGGGGCCCGGCGCCGCGCTCGCCACATTCGCCCAGGCCGTCGGCTCGGTGGTGCTGGTCGGCGCTGTGGATGTGGAGGTGGCGGCGGGCGACACGCTCTGGTACAACGCGGCATTCCTGCAGTCGCCCGGCGGCGGCCTCTCGCGTGCCTACCGCAAGGTCCGTCTCGTGCCCGGACTGGAGGGATGGGGCTGGTGGCCCGGTGCCGCGTCCGCCTCCGGCCGGGGGGGCTACGCGGCAGGCCGCGAAACGCTGCCCCTGGTTTTCGGCGGCCGGCGGGTCGGCGTCATGGTCTGCTACGATTCCGCATTCGCTGAAACCGCCCGCGTCCTCGCGCGTGACGGGGCGGAGTGGCTCGCCGTCCTTTCCAACGACGACTGGCTCGATCCGGCGCGCGAATTCCGGGTGACCTGGGCGTATTGGCAGCACGCCACCCACGGCCGCCTGCGCGCGATCGAAAACCGGATATCGCTGCTGCAGGTCTCATCGACCGGCTACACCTTCGCCGTGCCACCCACGGGCGCCGCGGAGCCCCACGCGCTCGCACCGGGCTCGGCCGGGGTAGCGGTGCTGGCGGCGACCCGCCGCGGCGGAACCACCCTGTTCACCCTCACCGGCGACCTCCTCGGTCTGGCCTGCCTGGCGGTCTTCGCTGCGGGGCTGGTGGCGGCCCGCGGAACAGGCCCCCGCCGCATTCGGCCGGCGATGCATCCGGACTGAGCCCGGTGCCATGGTCCCCCGCCGCATTCGGCCGGCGTTCCGTTGAACCCGGATCGGTCGTCTGACATATTTCGCGATCGCCACACCGACCCAAGGAGACTCCCGATCGAGCCCCGCCTCGCGAAACGCCTCGCCGCCACCCAGGAACGTTTCCGCGCCATCGAACGCGAGCTTTCGGAGGCGGCGGTAGTGCGCGACCCGGTCCGGCTGCGAGAACTCGGGCAGGAGCGGGCCTCGCTGTCCGCGGCGGTCGAGGCCGGGCGGGAGCTCACGGCGCTGGAGGCCGAGATGGCCGGTGCGAAGGAGCTCCATGCGGACTCCGGCGACCCCGAGATGAGGGCGCTCGCCGGGGAGGAGATCGCGCACCTGGAGGGCCGTGTGGAGGAGGCCGCGGCGAGGCTCCGCACGGCGCTCGTTCCGCCGGACCCGATGGAGGACCGGCCCGCCGTGGTGGAGATCCGGGCGGGGACCGGCGGGGACGAGGCGGGGCTCTTCGGCGCGGACCTGATGCGGATGTACCGCAGGCTCGCCGAGCGGTGCGGATGGACGGTGGAGCTGCTCGGCCTGTCGGAGGGGATCCCCGGGGCGATCAGGGAGGCCGTCTTCACCGTGCGGGGGCGGGGGGCCTACGGGCGCCTCCGCTACGAGTCCGGAGTGCACCGCGTGCAGCGGGTCCCCGAGACCGAGAGCCAGGGGCGCATCCACACCTCGGCGGCGTCGGTGGCGGTCCTTCCCGAGGCCGAAGAGGTGGACGTCAGGATCGACCCGGCGGATCTGCGCATCGATGTGTTCCGGTCCTCCGGGCCCGGGGGACAGTCGGTCAACACGACGGATTCGGCGGTGCGCATCACCCACCTCCCGACCGACCTGGTGGTCACCTGCCAGGACGAGAAGTCGCAACACAAGAACAAGGCCAAAGCGATGAAGGTGCTGCGCTCCAGGCTCCTGGACCGCAAGATTGCCGCCCGCGAGGCTGAACGCGCCGCCGAGCGGAGGTCGCAGATCGGCTCCGGCGACCGCTCGGCGAAGATCCGCACCTACAATTTCCCGCAGAACCGGGTCACCGACCACAGGATCGGCCTGAGCCTCCACCGGCTCGGCGACATCCTCGACGGCGACCTCGACGAGCTCGTGGCGGCGCTTCGTCTGGCGCACGACGAGGAGCGTCTCACGGGAGATCCGGGCAGTTGAGTACGCGCACCGCCGCCCCTCCACGCAGCTGGCGGGTGCTCGACGTCATCCGCGTCAGCGGCGGCTACCTTCAGGACCGGGGGGTCGAGAGCGGCCGCCTCGACGCCGAGTACCTGCTGGCCCAGGTGCTGGGGATCGACCGGCTCCAGCTCTATCTGCACTTCGACCGGCCGCTCACCGCCGCCGAGCTGGCGCGCTACAAGCCGTTGCTGCGCCGCCGCGGCGCCCGCGAGCCGCTCCAGTACATCCTCGGTTCGGCGCCGTTCCGCAACCTGCAGCTGGAGGTCGGTCCGGGGGTGGCCATCCCGCGGCCGGAAACGGAGTACCTGCTCGATGTGATGAGGAGCTTCGCCGGGCCGGACCGGGTCTTCGCGGCGGCCGTCGACGTGGGGACGGGTTCGGGTTGCATCGCGATCGCGCTGGCCGGCGAGGGGATCGCCCGCAAGGTCGTCGCCACCGACATCTCGGCGGACGCGCTCGCGGTCGCCCGGCGCAACGCGCGGCAGTGCGGGCACCCGGGGATCGACTTCCGCGCCGGTCCCCTCCTGGAACCGCTTGCCGGCATGACCTTCGATCTGGTCCTCGCCAATCCGCCCTACCTGACCCGCGAGGAGTGGCACAGCGCCGAGCCCGAGGTGAATGAGTGGGAGCCGCGCACCGCCATGTTGGCGCCGGACGCCGGACTCGGGGTGATTCGCGGGCTTGTCGCGGGGCTCGCCGGGGTCTTGCGGCCTGGCGGCTGCGTGGGACTGGAGGTGGGCAGCTCCCAGACGGAGGCGGTTGCGGAGCTGATGCGAGGGTGTGCGGGCCTCGGCGAAGTGGTGGTGCAGGAAGATCTCGCGCGCCGGCCCCGCTATGTTTTTGCACGAGCTGAAGGAGGTTGAAGAGATGTCCAGGATCGAGGAACTGGCGGAGTCGCTGGGACGCGTACTCGGCGGCACCCCGGAATACCGCACGCTCGCCAGGGCCAAGGAGTGTGCGGACGACGACCGCGAGATGACCCGTTTGCGAAACCGGCTGGTCGAGATCGAGGGTTCGTTGCAGACGGCGGTGCAGCGGGGCGAGCAGCCCGCTCCCGAAGACATGGAGGCCTACGAAGCCGCCCTGGGGGAGCTCCAGGCGTTGTCGGTCTATCAGAGTCTGGTCGCTGCGCAGGCCAACTTCGATCGCGTGATGCACAGGGCGGACGCGGCCATTCAGGAGGGAATGCGCGCAGGCTCGGCGTCCCCGATCATTCTCACTTCCTGAGGGGACGGGCCGATACGTGCCGCGCGGGCGCTTCATCGTCGTCGAGGGGGCCGAGGGAACCGGCAAGACCACCCAGGCCGGGCGGCTCCGCGCTTTCCTGCGCGCCTCGGGGATCGAGGTGGTGGGCGCGCGTGAACCGGGAGGGACCCGGGTGGGGGAGAGGATCCGCCAGCTGGTTCTTCACAGCGGCGGCCTCGAGGTGCCGCGGGAGACCGAACTGCTCCTGATTCTGGCCGCCCGTTCGGCCTTCGTCCAGCAAGTGGTCGAGCCCGCGCTGGCCGGCGGCAGCTGGGTGGTGTCCGACCGCTTCGACATGAGCACCTTCGCCTACCAGGGCTACGGCCGCGAGATCGGCGTCGAGCGCATTGCTCCGCTGAACGCCTATGCGGCCGCGGGTCTCGTCCCGGATCTGTACATCGTACTCGACCTGCCGGTCGAGGAGGGCATGGCCCGCCAGAGGCGGCAGGGGAAGGGCGGCGACCGCATCGAGTCGGCGGGCGCCGGCTTTCACCAGCGCGTGCGGAAGGGGTATGTTCAACTCTCGGCGGCCAACGGGAACGCCGTGCTGGTTCGCGGCTCCGGCAGTCCCGGCGAGGTCGAGGACCGGATCCGCCGCGAAGTCGTTGCGAGGTTCCCGGAAACCTCCGGTCGTGCTGGGGGTTAGCATGATGGGACAACGCGATGGGAGTCCGATGAAAAAGACGAGATCGGCGCGGCTGCCGGGGTTGGTCTTCATCGTCGCGGTGGTGTGCGGAGGGTGGTTCCTGCAGAGGGATGTCGGCACGGCCCGCAACGTCTACATCCACACGCGCGTCCTGGACGAGGTCCTGCGGCACATAGAGAACGACTTTGTCGAGGAAGTGGATGTCGGCGGGCTCTACGAAGCCGCCATCGAAGGCATGGTCGACCAGCTCGCAGATCCCAACTCGAGGTTCGTTCCCGCCACGGTCTGGGAGGAGCAGCGGATCCGCACCCTGGGCGACTATGAGGGTGTCGGGCTCGAGGTCGTGCACCGGGACGGGTTCATCACGGTGTCCGCCCCGATTCCGGCGACGCCCGCTGCGAGGGCCGGCATGAGGCCCGGGGACCGGATCGTGGAGGTGGACGGCCAGTCGGTGGAGGGATGGGTTCCCGACCAGGCCGTTGGACTGCTCAGAGGCGAGCCGGGGACGAGCGTCCGCATCGGGGTGAGCCGCCCGGGAGTCGAACGCACCATCACCTTCGAGGTTGCGCGCGCGGTGATTCAGGTGCCTTCGGTTCCCTTTGCCGCGATGCTGGAGGGCGGGATCGGGTACGTGCCGCTCCTCAGGTTCAACCTCACCTCCACCCGGGAGGTGCGCGCGGCCATCGACTCGCTTGCGGCGGAAGGCATGCAGTCGCTGATCCTGGACCTGCGCAACAACCGGGGCGGCCTTCTCAGCCAGGGAGTGGCGCTGAGCGACCTCTTCCTGGACCGGGGAAAGCCGATCGTGGAGATCCGGAGCCGGTCGGGAGAGCCCGAGAGCTTCCTCGCCACGCGGGAACAGGCCCATCCGGAGCTGCCGGTCGTCGTCCTCGTCGGGGCGACCAGCGCGTCTGCCGCGGAGATCGTGGCCGGAGCGCTCCAGGACCACGATCGGGCGCTGCTGATCGGAGCCGCCACGTACGGCAAGGGGTCCGTCCAGTCGCTCTTCCCGCTCGCGGGCGGCAGCGTGCTGAGCCTCACGACCGCGCGCTGGTACACGCCGTCCGGCCGTTCGATCGAGCGGAACCGGGGTGGGAGGACGCCCCTCGGGGAGGGACCGATCACCGTGCAGGGGAACCCGGCGGCGCGCCCCGACCTCGGTGACAAGCCACGCTTCACCTCCGCCGGCGGACGTCTCCTCCACGGTGGCGGCGGCATCGTTCCCGACCTGTGGGTGTTGCAGGATACCCTGACCTCGGTGGAGCGGAGTGCCCTGGACGAGACCATCGCGTCCGCCAGCGGCTTCTTCGCGGTGATGCAGAACTGGGCCGTCGACTACCTGGGAGCGCGCCCGGATCTGGAACCCGGGTTCGTCATCACCGACGCGGATCTGGAGAGCTTCCACGCGACGCTGCAGGAACGCGGGGCGGAGCTCCCCATCGAGACGCTCATACTCGCGCGCAACACGCTTTCGCTGTGGCTGGGGAGCGAAGTCGCGCTGCTCGCCTGGGACGATCTGGGGCGTTTCCGGCGCACCCGCGACACCGACGCCCAATTGGGCCGGGCGTTGGAACTGCTGCTCGCAACGGAGACCCGAGCCGAACTCTTCGCGCTTTCGGGGTCCCCCCTGGGTGCGGCCACTCCGGCGGACGGCGGGACCGCCGCGGGGGAAGGCTCGCGCTGAGCGAGTCCGAGCCGGGCGAAGCGACGGGCCCAGCCGCGCGTGAACACCCCTCCCGGGGCATTCCAGGTGGCGATCCACGGGTCGATCCGGGGCCTGCGGACCTCCTCGGCGACGGCCGGCGCCCATCCCGCCATGGCAGCGCCCGCCACCCGTCCCCAATGTTGAGCGTCGCCGCGGGCGCCCGCCCATGAGACGGGGTGTTTCTCCCCTGACGGTCTCGGCCTGCAGGGGGCCGCTCCTCGAATCCACCCACCGGGTGCATGCGGTGGTAGCGGACTCGGCAGGGCGCATCGTCGCCGCCTGGGGAGACGCCGCGCGCCGCACGGTGCTGCGGTCGGCGGCAAAGCCGTTGCAGGCCCTTCCGCTGGTGGCGGACGGGGCTGCGGACCATTTCGGACTATCCGGTGAGGAGATCGCGCTGTGTTGCGGTTCACACAACTCGGAGGAGGCGCACCTGGATGTGGCGCGCTCGGTGCTGGCCAAGGCCGGTCTGGAGGAGTCGATGCTCGTGTGCGGCCCCCATCCGCCGCTGCGGCCCGCCCGGGCGCGGGAGCTGGAGGCCGCGGGCACGCCGCTTACGGCGATCATGAGCAACTGCTCGGGAAAACACGCCGGGATGCTGGCGCTCGCCGCCTTCCACGGCTGGCCCCTGGAGGGCTACGAGCACCCGGCGCATCCGGTGCAGCAGCGAGTGCGGCGCGAACTGGCCCGGTGGGTGCAGTGCGATCCCGGCGCGTTGCCGTGGGCGGTGGACGGCTGCGGGGTGCCCACCTTCGCCGTCCCGCTCCGGGACCTCGCAGCAGCGATGGCGCGGCTGGCGGTGGCGGCGGGGGAGGGCGGGGCGCCCGGCCGGGTGGTCGGCGCCATGGTCTCGCACCCCTTCATGGTGGCGGGCACCGGCCGGCTCTGCACCCGGATCGTCGAGGTCGAAGGGGGGCGCGTGATCGCCAAGACGGGCGCGGAGGGGGTCTACGCCGCCGCCGGCCTGGAGCTGGGGCTCGGCGTGGCCCTCAAGGTGGAGGACGGGGCGTGGCGCGCGGCCCCTCCGGCGCTGCTGGCCGTGCTGGCGCGGGCAGGCATCCTCTCGGAGGGTGGCGCGCGGGCATTGGCCGGGCACGCGGAGCCGCCGCTCACCAACACGCTGGGGGATGCGGTGGGCCGCCTGGCCGCGGATCCGTGACCACCGGCGGGGAGGGTTGGCCATGTTCCTGGACTCGGTAACGATCGAGGTCCGCGGCGGGCGCGGCGGGTCGGGGGCGGAGGCGTTCCGGCGCGAGAAGGGGGTCCCGCGCGGAGGCCCCGCCGGCGGCGACGGCGGGAAGGGTGGCGATGTACGCCTGGTGGCCGACCCCGGGCTCACCACCCTGAGCGACTTCCGGTACAAGCGGCACTACCGCGCGGAGCGGGGAAAGCACGGCCAGGGCTCAAACCGGACGGGGAGGCGTGGGCGAGACCTCGTGTTGCGGGTGCCGTGCGGCACGATCGCCATCGATGACGGCAGCGCGGCGGTGCTCGGCGAGCTTCTGGCGCCGGAGGAGGAGCTGGTCGTCGCGGCCGGGGGAAGGGGTGGACGCGGGAACGCGCGCTTCACCTCGCCCACGCGCCAGGCGCCCCGCCGGTGGGAACCAGGCGGCGAAGGCGAGGAAAAGCGGGTCCGCCTCGAGCTCAAGCTGCTCGCCGATGTGGGCCTGGTCGGGGAGCCCAACGCCGGCAAGTCCACGCTCCTCGCCCGGATTAGCCACGCCCGGCCGAAGATCGCGGACTACCCCTTCACGACGCTCACGCCCAACCTGGGAGTGGTCGAACTGCCGGGGTTTCGCTCGTTCGTCGTCGCCGACATCCCCGGGATCATCGAGGGGGCGCACGAGGGCAAGGGGCTGGGCCACCGTTTCCTCCGCCACATCGAGCGCACCCGCGCACTGGTGATCCTGCTGCCGGTGGATGGGCCGGACCCCGGGGCCACCCTGGCGGGACTGCTCGCCGAGCTGCAGCGATACGCGGAGCTGTACGCGCCCGGACTCGCCGGCCTCCCCTACGCGGTGGCGGTCTCCAAGATGGACCTCCGTGCCGCCGGGGACGGCCCGCCCGTGGTGGAGGCGCCGGACGCGTGGGACATCTACCCGATCAGCGCTGTCAGCGGGGAAGGCGTGGACGCGCTGCTGGAAGGGTGTTGGCACCAGCTCGCGCCGCCGGGCGCCGCCACCCGGACTCACCCCCCGTCCGGCCCATGATCGAGGCACTCACGCTGTACTGTGTGCCGGGGGTCGGTCCAAGGCGATTCCGGAAGCTGGTCGACCACTTCGGCTCGCCGGGCGCGGCTCTGGCCGGGGACGGGGAGGCGTTCGCGGCGGAAGCGGACCCGCGGGCCGAGGAGGCGCGCCGCGAGGCGGGTCCGGCGCGGAGGGCACGGCATCTCCTGCGGCGGTGCGGGGAAGCGGGGATCGGGGTGATGGCGTACGGATGCGACGGGTATCCGGAGCTGCTCCGCAACCTGCATCATCCGCCGGCGGTACTCTTCACCCGGGGGAGGACGGAGCTGCTTCACGGTCCGTGCGTCGCCGTTGTGGGCTCTCGCCGCGCCACGGCCTACGGACGGCGGGTGTCCCGCGCACTGGGTGCCCGGCTGGCGGAACAGGGCCGGTGCGTGGTCTCCGGGATGGCGATGGGAATCGACGCCGAGGCGCACCGGGGCGCGCTCCCCGGGCCGACGGCCGCCGTCCTCGGTTCCGGCGTCGATGTCCCGTCGCCGGCGAGCAACACCAGGCTGTACCGGGAGATCGTGAAGCACGGCGTGGTCGTCTCCGAGTTCGAGCCGGGGCAGCGCGCCGAACCGCATCACTTCCCGAGGCGCAACCGGATCATCGCCGCGCTCGCGAGCGACGTGGTGATCGTGGAGGCGGCGCGGCGCAGCGGTGCGCTCATCACCGCCGATCACGCCCTGGATCTGGGGCGCGAGGTGCGTGCCGTGCCGGGGCCCATCGACCGCGCCAACAGCGAGGGTACGAACCGGTTGATCGCGCAGGGGGCCGCGATCGTAACGGATACGAGGCTCGGGGACGGTGCCTTCACCGCCCGGTCCACGCCCGCGGAACCCGAGCTGAGCGGTCTGCTCGCCGCGGTCCCGAACGCCCCCGTGACGGTGGAGGAGGTGGTCGCGGCCGCGGGTCGCGCGGCGGATGAAGTGGCCGCCTCGCTGACGATCCTCGAGATCCGCGGGTACGTGGTGTCCACCCGGGACGGGCGGGTCATGCGGACGCCGGGCAGCCGCTCGATGATGGTTCGGGAGGGCGCCGCGTGACCGCGCCCGCCGCGATCCGCAACGTGTACGTGCACGCGCCGTTCTGTGCACGGCGCTGCGGCTACTGCGACTTCGCGGTGGAGGTGAACCGCCGTCCGGACAGCCTGCAGTGGCTGGATGCGGTCCGAACCGAACTGGAGTGGCTGCAGGGGTCCGGCCGCGTCCGGCTCGCCGCGGAGCTGGAGACCCTCTACGTTGGCGGCGGCACGCCGTCCGTGCTGGATCCGCGCCGTGTGGCGGAGCTGGCCGCCGTCGTCGGACCGGAGCGCACCCGGGGGCCGGGCTTCGAGTGGACCGTGGAAGCCAATCCCGAGTCCTTCACCGCGCAGGTCGCGCAGCGCTGGGCGCAAGGAGGGGTCAATCGCGTGTCGTTCGGGGTGCAGAGCTTCGGCCCGGCGGCGCTCCGGTGGATGGGACGCCTGCACTCGGCCGAAGACGTGGGCCGGGCGGTGGCGGCGGCGAGAGGCGCCGGGATCTCCAACCTTTCGGCCGACCTGATCTTCGGACTTCCAGCTACGGTGTCGCGCGACTGGAGGGGCGACCTGGAGCGCGCGCTGGGCCTGGAGGTGCCGCACATCTCCCTGTACGGGCTCACCGTCGAGAAGGGGACGCCGCTGGAGCGTGCGGTGGCCGGGCAGCGGACCACCCCGTGCGGTGAAGCGCGCTACCGCGATGAGTATCTCCTCGCCGCCGAGACCCTGAAGCGCGCCGGCTACGAGCACTACGAGGTGTCGAACTTCGCGCGGCCCGGATTCACGTCGCGTCACAACACCGCCTGCTGGCGGGGAGCGCCCTACCTGGGGCTCGGAAACGGGGCACACAGCTACTGGGGCGGGCGGCGCCGGTGGAACGAGCGCGACTGGGGCACCTACCGGGACCGGGTCGCGCGGGCGGGAAGCGGAGGAGCGGGCGGTGAGGAACTCACCCCGGCGCAGCTGCGAATGGAGGTCCTGTGGCTGGCGTTGCGCACCCGGGAGGGGCTCGGCGCGGCCGGCCTGGAGAGCGCCGCCCTCTCCGTCGTGCGCCGGTGGAAAGCCGGAGGCCTCGCCGAGCGGGATGACCGCGCCGTTCGCCTCACTCCCGAGGGCTGGCTGGTCCTGGATGCCCTGACACTCGAGCTCGAGGCTGCCCTTGGCCAAAGCGGCTCCGAGGCACCGGCCGGGACCCCCCGCGGCCTCGGAACCGGTTGACGGGAACGGTCCACGGGAGATTTTCAAGTACCAGGGGATTCGCCGCGGAACGATGTGATCATGGACCTGAAACACCGAACAGGACGTCCGCCGCTCTCGGAAAGGGAGCGTGCGGTGCTGGAGGCGGTCATTCGCACCTACGTGGAGACCGCCGAGCCGGCGGGAAGCCGCACGCTGACCCGCCGCTACAACTTCGGCGTCTCCCCCGCCACGATCCGCAACACGATGGCGGACCTCGAAGAGGACGGCTTCCTCAGCCACCCGCACACCTCGGCCGGCAGGGTTCCCACCGACCTCGCCTACCGGTTCTTCGTGGACAGCGTCGTGCAGCCCGAGAGCCTCACCGAGCGGGAGAAGTCCCGGATCGAGCGCGAGCTGTGGACGGGTGACTGGACGCTGGAGCGGGTCCTCCAGAACGCCACGCGGGCGCTCGGAATCCTGGTCAACGAACTCGGCGTCGGTTCCGTTCCCCAACTCGAAAACGCCCGGCTGGAGAAGATCGACCTCATCCAGGTGTCGTCACACAAGGTGCTGATGGTCGTCACGGTGCGGTCCGGCATGGTCCGCACCGTGTACATCGACCTTCCGGGCGAAGCGCCGCCCGACATCCTGGAGTTGATCCGCCAGGTCCTCAACGAGCGGCTCGGCGGGCTCACCTTCCTGGAGATACGGCGCTCGTTCGGGGACCGTCTGAGGGACGCGGTCGAGGACCCGGCCGCGCGCGACATCCTCAACATCTTCGTTGAATCCGGCGAGGAGTTCTTCGCGGCCGAAACCAGCGGGGAGGACCAGGTCGTACTGGGTCAGACATCCTCGATCGCGGCGCAGCCGGAGTTCTCGACGAGCGACCGCCTCAAGGACCTCATCGCGCTGACCGAGCAGAAGGAGCTCCTGGCGAAGGTCCTGGGCACCCGCGTCGCGCGCCGGGGACCGTTCGTGACCATCGGGTCGGAACACGCGCCCGAGCTCGCCGGGTTCACGCTGGTCACCTCGGGATACCGGTTCGGACGGCTGCGCGGGATTCTCGGCGTCATCGGGCCGACGAGGATGCCCTACGAAAAGGTCATCGCCATCGTGGACTACACGTCATCCCTCGTCACCCGCATGCTGGAGCCGTAGCCCGTGGATAATCCCCGCGTCGCACCGAGGGCGGCCCCCGCCCCGTTCGAGCGGCGGTGCATCCGCACCGGGTAACGGCCATCACATCCATGTCCGACTACTATTCCCTGCTGCGCGTCCCGCGGACTGCCAGCCAGGACGAGATCAAGAAAGCCTACCGCAAGGTCGCGCTGGAATACCACCCGGACCGCAACGAGGGCTCCCCGGATGCGGAAGAGCGCTTCAAGGAGGTCACCGAGGCGTACGAGGTGCTGAGGGATCCCGCCAAGCGGTCGCGCTACGACCGCTACGGCAAGGAGGGTCTGAGGGGGCCGAGCGGCTTCGGCGGAGGATTCGACTTCTCCGATGCCCTCGAGGTCTTCATGAGGGACTTCGGCGGCCTCGGATTCGAGGGGCTGTTCGGGGCACGCGGGCGCGGCAATCGTCCCACGCGGGGAAAGTCGTTGCGGATCCGGTTGCCGCTGACGCTGAAGGATGTCCGCGACGGCGCCAGCAGGAAGGTGCGCGTTTCGGTGCTCGACGCGTGCGATTCGTGCTCCGGGACGGGGGTGAAGGACGGCGCGCGCCCGCTGACCTGTCCCAACTGCAACGGTGCGGGAGAGGAGCGCCGGGTCGAACGCTCGGTCTTCGGCCAGTTCGTGAGCGTGACGCCCTGCCGCCGCTGCATGGGGGAAGGGACGATCGTCTCGGAGAGCTGCACTCGCTGCCGGGGCGACGGGCGGATGCGCGCCGAGCGGGAAGTCCAGGTGGAGATTCCGGCCGGGGTCTCGTCGGAGAACTACATCACGCTGCGCGGGGAAGGCAACGCGGGACCGCGGGGTGGACCCCGGGGAGATATCGTCGTGCTGCTCGAGGTCGGGGAGCATGACCGCTTCGCGCGGCGGGGGAACGACCTGGTCGTGGAGGTGCCGCTGACCTTCAGCCAGGCCGCGCTCGGGAGCCGTATCACCGTGCCCACCGTGGACGGGAACACCTGGGTGGAAGTTCCGGCCGGGATCCAGAGCGGGGAAGTGATCCGGATCGAGGGCGAGGGCGTTCCCGACCTGAACGGCCGCGGGCAGGGCGATCTGCTGGTCCGGTTCGTCGTGTGGGTGCCGACTCGCCTGAGCACCGAGCAGGAGAGCCTGCTGCACAAACTCCGCCGGGTCGAAGACGCACCGCCGGAGAAGATCGAGCCCGGGCGGCGGCGCGGCTTCTGGTCCAAGGTGAAGGAAGCGCTGAGCTGATCGCCCGCCGGATTGGCTCCCGCGGAGGCGCCCCGCGCCGAGCTGAACCAGACTAAGCTAAGCTAAGCTAAGCTAATGACGCCGCCGGGCCGGGCGGCGGGACGGCCGGGTCCCGATGCCCATCGAGCAGGCGAGCACCGCGTTGCGCGCCGCCTGGATCCACCGGCAGACCTCTACCCTGGAGGAGGTGTCCAGGGCCTCAGCCAGCGCCGCCAGGCTCCGCCAGAGCTCCGCCGCGATGGGGGGCCGCGTGGGACGGTCCAGAGGGTCCGTCAACAAGACCCAGCTCGCGGCGACCGTGCGCTCCGGGTCGTCCAGTCGCACCTCGATGAGAGCGACGCGTCCCTCGGACTCCTCGATGAGGCATTCGAGCCTTTCGGGAGTCAGCAGGATGGGAGGACGAGACCGCCTCAGCTCCGCTTTCAGTCTCTCCGTCGGCAGGGCGCCGGGTCCGCCCCGGCGCAGGATGTCCACCACACACTCCGTTGTCCAGGCCATGTTACTCCGGTGTCTTGGTCGTGTCCGTGGGAGTTCCAGTGTAACGGAGTTCCCGGGGACCTGATATGGCTCGATGGGACACCGGTCCGGAAGGGGCGATGACGGGGCGTCGGCCTCGTTGCTCCCGCCCGATGCTCCCCGCCGGTATCTTGAGGGGTCGCGGCGGCGGTTTCCGGCCGGGAAGTCCCTGAACGGGCTCGCGCGAACCCCGGGACGGACGGCGCGGATGCGCATACAGCGCCGCTCGCATGCCGCGCGGGTCCCGATTCACCTTGAGGAGGCGGAGCTTTGAAGGAATCACTGAAGGAAAGGCTGAGGTCGGACCTGAACGAGGCGCGCCGGGCCCGGGACAAGGTCCGGACCCTCGTCCTGTCGACGACGCTCGCCGAGCTGAGAAACCGGGAGATCGAGACCGGAGGGGCCCTGGATGACGACGGGGTGCGCCAGGTCGTGGCCAGGGCGATCAAGCAGCGCCAGGACGCATCCGTCCAGATGGAGCAGGGAGGGCGTGCGGATCTGGCGGCGCGCGAGCGGGAGCAGGAAGGGGTGCTGAGGGGTTACCTGCCGCCGGAGCTGGGGGCCGACGAGGTACGGGGCATCGTTCGCGAACTCATCGACGGGGGAGCGGGCCACATCGGAGCCGTGATGGCCGGGCTGATGCCCCGGATCCGCGGCAGATTCGACGGACGGGAGGCTTCGGCGATCGTCCGGGAGGAGCTCGGGTAGGATGCCGCGCCCCGCCCTCCAGGTCCTCGAATTCGACCGGGTCCTGGAGCACGTTGCGGGCTTCACCGCGACGCCGGCGGGACGGGAGATGGTGCGCGGGCTCCGTCCTTCCGCCGATCCCACCGCGGTCCGGGCGCGGCTGGATGCGGTTGCGGAGGTGGTCCGCTTCCTGGAGCCGCGCAGCGACTGGGCGTTCCCCTCCGTTCCCGGGGCCGGAGCCGCGGTGGCGCGTCTGGAACGGGAGGGCTCGGTTCTTCCGGCGGCCGAACTGGCCGGACTGGGAGGCCTGCTCGCGGCCGGGCACCTCCTTGACCGCGCGCTGGAGGAGGGCGCCGGGGGCCTGCCGGCGCTGCAGAAGCTGCGGTCCCGGCTGTTGTCGCGGCCCCGGCTGCAGGCCACGATCGAGCGCTCGGTGGATCCGGACGGCACCGTCCTCGACGGCGCGAGCCGGGAACTGGGGCGGATCCGCGCCCGGCTCCGCGGCGCCCACAACCGGGTGGTCCAGCACCTGGAGGGCCTGCTCGCCGGCATCGACGAGCGCTACCGGGTCCCGAAGGCGTCGGTGTCGATTCGCGAGGGGCGCTACGTGATCCCGGTGCGCAGGGAGGGGAAGAGGACGGTGGGAGGGTACATCCACGACGAGTCCTCGTCCGGCGCCACCGTCTTCGTCGAACCTCCCTCCGCGATCGGGGAGATGAACCGGGTGCGGGAGCTGGAGCGGGCCGAGGTTCGCGAGGCGCAGCGCGTCCTGCGGGAGCTGACCGAGCGGTGCCGTCCCCACGCGCGGCGGTTCGCCGGCTCGCTCGGCGCGCTCACCCTGATGGACGCCCGGGTCGCCCTCGCGCGCGCGGCCGTCCGCTGGAACGGGAGCGTGCCGGAGATCACGGCGAGCGTCGCGGACGGGGCCCCGGAGGCGGGGCTGTGCATCCGCGCGGGCCGCCACCCCCTGCTGGTCGCCGGGGGGACCGATGCGGTGCCCTTCGACATCGAACTCGGCTCACGCGAGCGCGTGGTGGTCGTGACCGGCCCCAACACGGGCGGCAAGACGGTCTTCCTCAAGTCGGTGGGGCTGGTTGCGTCTTTGGCCCAGGCGGGGGTGATCCCGCCCGCCGGGCCCGGCACCCGCATCCCCGCCTTCGACTCCTTCTACGCCGATGTCGGCGACGAACAATCCATCGCCGATTCCCTGTCCACCTTCTCGGCGCACCTGCGCAACCTGCACGATGTCCTCGTCAACGCCGGACCGCGCTCCCTGGTGCTCATCGACGAGCCCGGCGCCGGCACCGACCCCAAGGAGGGAGAGGCCCTGGCGCGCGCCCTGATCGAGACGCTGGCGGAGCGCGGCTGCGTGGCGGTGGTGACCTCGCACATGGGGGGGCTGAAGCGGCTGCCCGCGCCCGGCAACGGCATCGTCAACGCCTCGCTGGACTTCGACGGCGAGCGCCTCGCGCCGACCTACCGCTTCACCAAGGGGCGCCCCGGTCGCAGCTACGGGCTGGCGATCGCCCGCGGGCTGGGCTTCCCGGACGAGGTCCTCGACCTCGCGGACGGGTACCGCGACCGCGCGGAGGCACGCCTCGACGACCTCCTGGAGACGCTGGCGGGGAAGGAGCGCGGCGTGTCGCGCCTCCTCGCCGCCCTGGAGACCGAGCAGCGGCGGGCCCGCGAGCTGGAGGCCGAGCTCGCCACGCGCGAGGCCGCGCTGCGCCGCTCCGAACGCGAAGCCGCGGCCAGGGCCCGCAGGGAGGCGCGCACGATGCTGCTGGAGGCGCGCCGCGAGGTGGAGGCGGCGATCGAGGGCCTGCAGGACCGGAAGCGGGACGGCCTGTCCGCCCGCGAGGCCGCGCGGCGGGCCCGCCGGACGGTGGAGGAGGCCGCCCGGGCGCTCGAGGAGCCCGTGGCGGAGGAGGGAGGACCGCCGCTGGAGACCGGCGGAACGGACGGGCCGGAGCTGGAGGCCGGTGCGGCGGTCCGGATGAGCGACACGGGCGCCGAGGGCACCGTCGTGGGGGTCGAGGGGGACCGGGTGGCGGTCCTGGTGGGCGGCGTCAGGATGCGGGTGGCGCGCAGCCGTCTGGGCCGCGTGGGGGGCGGGGAGAGGGGAGGGGGCGGGGAGCGCGCCGTCGCGAAGGCGTCCCGTTGGAGCGGCTTCGCAGCGGATGCGGCCACCGAGGTGGATCTGCGCGGAAAGCGCGCCGACGAGGCCGAGATGGCCCTCTGCCGCGCGCTCGACGAGGCCGCGGTGGCCGGCCTGCGGGAGCTGCGCGTGATTCACGGCCTGGGCACCGGGGCGCTCCGCAAGAGGGTCTCCGAGGTGCTCGGCCGCGACACCCGGGTGGAGGACTTCCGGGCGGGGCAGCCGGGCGAAGGCGGCTACGGCGTCACGCTGGTCAGGGTCCGCTAGGATGATCCCCGACCACGTGGTGGAGGAGGTCCGGGCCCGGGCCGACATCGTCGGGATCATCGGCCAGTTCGTGCAGCTGAAGAAGGCGGGCAAGGACTTCAGCGGGCTCAGTCCCTTCAAGAAGGAAAAGACGCCTTCCTTCTTCGTGATCCCCGCCAAGTCCTTCTTTCACGATTTCTCGTCCGGCGAATCCGGAGATGTGTTCTCGTTTCTGATGAAGCACCAGGGGATGAGCTTCACCGACGCCGTCAAGTACGTCGGGGCCCGCAGCGGGGTCGAGGTGAAGGAGGTCAGGCGCGGCAGGAAGGGAGACGACCCCTGGCGTCCCTACTACGAGGCCTCCGCGCACGCCGGCGCCTTCTTCCAGGAGCGCCTCTGGGAGTGGGAGGGCGGAAAGGACGCCCGCGACTACCTCGAGCGGAGGGGGATCTCGCGCGAGACCGGCGAACGCTTCGGCCTGGGCTACGCGCCGGACGAGTGGGGGGCGCTGCGCGACGCCGCATCCGCCCGGGGGATCAGCGAGAAGATCCTGCTGGAGCTCGGGCTGCTCAAGAAGAGCGAGAAGGGGGACCAGCCGTACGACGCCTTCCGCAACCGCGTGATCTTCCCGATCGAGTCCGTCTCCGGGCGTGTGCTGGCCTTCGGCGGACGTCTCCTCGGCGCGGAGGGGAAGGGCGCGCCGAAGTACCTCAATTCGCCCGAGAGCCCGATCTTCCACAAGGGGGAAGTTCTGTACGGCCTCAGCTGGGCCGGCAACCGGATCCGCCGGCAGGGCGCCGCGCTCCTTGTCGAGGGATTCATGGACGCGCTGTCGCTCGCCGCCGTGGACATCTCCAACGCCGTGGCTCCGCTCGGCACCGCGCTCACGGAGGGACACGCCCGGCTGCTCGCCCGCTATACCCGGCAGGTGCGGATCCTCTTCGACAGCGACGCCGCGGGCCTGCGCGCCACCTTCCGGGCCGCGGACACGCTCCTCGCGCAGGGGCTGCATGCGTCGGTGGTCACGCTCCCCGAAGGCGAAGACCCGGACTCGGTGGCACGCGACGGGGGAGCGGAGGCGGTGCTGGGGTTCGTCCGCCAGGCCGTCGACGTGCTCGACCGCAAGATCGCGATCCTGGAAGAGAAGGACTACTTCTCGTCCATCGAAAAGACCCGCTCGGCGCTGGACCGTCTCCTTCCCACGCTGAGGGCGGTCAGGGACCCTCGGCTGCGGGACATCTACCTGACCCGGGTGGCGGAGCGAACGGGCGTCCGGGCGGAGACCCTGGAGGCCGAACTGAAGGGTACGCCCGGGCCGGCCCGCGCCCGCCGGGCGACGAGCCCGCCGCCGCGCCGCCGCCCGTTGCCGCGCTTCCAGGGACTCGGTCCGGATTGGCAACTCGTCCACTTCATCCTGAAACGAAGGGACTGGATCGAACGCGCCGGCGAGCGGGTGGGGCCTTCGGACTTGGAGGATGATGCCTTACGTGCCATCTTCGAATGGCTGATCGACAATCCGGAACTCGCGGCGCCGCCGGAAGGCGCGATGCCGGAGGCGGTGCAGCGCTTCGAGGAGCTGAGCAGCAACCAGGAAGTTCCGCCGGACGAGGTCTTCGAAGACGTGGCCCGGGGAATCGATGTCCGGACGATCGACCGCCGACTGGAAGCGCTGGACATTCAGATGCGCGGCGCGGCCGAGGAAGCGGAAAAGCGCAGGTTGTTCAAGGACAAGGACGAACTGAACAGGGAGAAGCGGGCCCTGGGTCCGGACTGGCGCAGGTCCACCCACAGGGCCGCGAAAACCAGCCAACGGAGAACCAGCCAACGAATGGGGGAAGGCGCATCGTGACGGTCGAAACCAGCCCGGTATCGAGCCGGCTGCTGGAACTACAAACCATGGATCGGCAGATCCGGGCGATTCAGGACCGGGTCGAATCGTTTCAGGGGCAGCTCGAGGCGGTGGAGGAACCCGCCCGGCAACTTGCCGAAGAGGTCACCGCGACCGAGGCCCGGGTCCAGGACCTCAGGCTGGAGGAGCGGCGGCTGCGCCTCGCGGCGGAGGAGAAGCGGCTTCGCGTACACCGGCTGGAGGAGCGCCTCAACCTGGTGAGGACCGTCCGGGAGGAGGCCGCCGTCCAGGCGGAGCTGGGATTGGTGCGCCGCGCTCTCGATCAGGAGGAGCAGGAGGTGATCAGTCTCCTGGACCAGATCAGCCGCTTCGAGGAACGGCTTGACGGTCAGCGCGCCGAGATGGAGGAAGCGCGTTCGGCCGTGGCTCCGAAGAAGGAGGAGATCCTCGGCGAACAGGAGGCGATCCGGTCCGAGGCAGCGTCGCTGGAGCTGCGCCGGGGACTCTTCGCCGAAGGCATCGAGCAGAGGTATCTGGAGGTCTACGAAAGCCTTGCGAAGGGCGGACGAAAGGTGGGCGTTGCGCCCATGACCGACGACGGAGCCTGCGGGGCCTGCTTCTCTCTCATCCCCCTGCAGCTTCAGAACGACATCCGCTCCTCGGGACAGCTCGTGAGCTGCGAGGCGTGCGGCGTCATCGTCACGGCGCCTCCCGACGTGGTCCCGGACGGACTCCCGGAGCCGGCGAACAAGACGTGACGTCCCCTCCCCGGGGGACCGCCGCCCGTCTCTCTGCGCGTCCGCTCTGGAGGATGCGGCCGCCACCCGACCCCGCCGCCGTTCGTTTGTTGCAGCGTGAATTGAGCCTCCCGGCGGCCCTCTGCCGGCTGCTCGTGGCCAGAGGATACCGCACGGACGAAGAGGCCAGGTCCTTCCTTCGGCCGATGCTCGGCTCGCTCCACGACCCGGCCGGCCTGCTGGACGCGGACCGGGCGGCCCGGCGGCTGGCCGAGGCCGTGCGGAAGGGCGAACGGGTGGTGGTCCACGGTGACTACGACGTGGACGGGATCAGCGGGGCGGCGCTGCTCACGGCCTGGATCAGGGCGCTGGGCGGCAAGGCCGACGCGATCGTCCCGGACCGCCTCCGGCACGGCTACGACCTCTCCGATCCCGGCGTGGACCGCGCCGCGGCACGGGACGCGGCCCTGCTGGTCACGGTGGACTGCGGGATCGTGGCGCTGGATCCGGTGCGGCGCGCCGTCGCGGCCGGGATGGACGTCATCGTCACCGACCACCACCGGCCCGGCCCCGAACTTCCCCCTGCGCTGGCGGTGGTCAACCCCAACCGCCCGGGCTGTGCCTACCCCAACAAGGACCTCTGCGGCGCGGGCGTCGCCTTCAAGCTGGGACAGCTCATGGCGGCCGCGCTGGGACGCCCGCAAGAGGAGAGTTGGCCCTACCTGGATCTGGTCGCCCTCGCCACCATCGCCGACCAGATGGAGCTGTCAGGCGAAAACCGCGTGCTCACCCGCTACGGCCTCCGCGCGCTGACGAGCACCACGCGACCGGGACTCAGGGCGCTCATCCGGCGCGCGGGCCTCGCCCCGGGTCCCGCCAGCCCGCTCGATTCGGGGGCGGTGGCGTTCCAGCTGGGCCCGCGCATCAACGCCGCGGGGCGAGTCGGCGACGCGATGGCCGCGCTCCGCCTGCTGCTGACCGATGACCGCGCCGAAGCCGAACGGCTGGCGGAGACGCTGGACACCAACAACCAGGAGCGGCGCACCCTGGAGGACCACACCACCCGGGAGGCGCTGGAGCTGTTGCAGCGCGAGTACGACCCGGCCCGCGACCGGGGGGTCGTCGTGTCGGGGGACGGCTGGCACTCCGGCGTGATCGGGATCGTCGCGTCCCGTCTCGTGGAGCGCATCTGCCGGCCGGTCGTGGTCGTTGCCTTCGACGGGGAGGACGGTCGCGGGAGCGGGCGGTCGATCCCCTCCTTCGACCTGTACGCCGGCATCGCCGCCTGCTCCGGGCACCTCGATCGCTTCGGCGGCCACCATCAGGCCGCGGGACTGGACGTCAAGCGCGACCGTCTTCCCGCCTTTCGCGAGGCATTCCTCGCCCACGCGCGCCACACGCTGGGCGCCGCCGAGCCCCGGCCCGAACTCCGCGCCGACCTGGAACTCGGGCTGGACGAGGTGGGGCCCGCCCTGTACCGCTATCTGCGCCACGTGGGCCCCTTCGGACGCGGCAACCCCGAGCCCGTGTTCGTCGCCCGCCGGGTCCTCCTGGCGGCTCCCCCGAAGGTGCTCAAGGAGAGTCACCTCAAGTTCCGCGTCGCCCGTGACGGAGCGAGCCTCGGGGCCATCGGGTTCCGCCTTGCCGACCGGGTGCCTCCGGCGGAAGCCCTCATGGAGGGACCGGTGGATGTCGCCTTCAACCTCATCGCGAATACCTTCAGGGGACACACCACCATCGAGGCGAAGGCCCTGGACATCCGGCCCTCCGGCTGAACGAGGCGCCGGCGCGGGCAGCGCGCCGGGCCAGCGAGGTTGCCCTACTGTGCGAATCATTGCCGGCAAGTGGAAGAGCCGCCGGATCGCTCCGGTGCCGGGACGGGGCGTCCGCCCCACGTCCGACCGGGTCCGCGAAGCCTGGATGTCGATCCTGGCGGGCCGGATCGAGGGTGCCCGCGCCGTGGATCTCTTCGCGGGTTCGGGAGCGCTGGGGCTGGAGGCGCTCAGCCGGGGCGCGGCCCACGTCACCTTCGTGGAACGCGGCCGCCGGGCCGTGCGTGTCCTCGAACGGAACATCCGTGTCCTCGGGGCCGGCGGGTGCACCACCGTGATCCGGGGTGACGCGATGGCGCACCTTCGCACCCTGGACCCCTTCACCTACGACCTTGCCCTCGCGGACCCTCCCTACGACCGTGGTTACACGTCGCAGCTGGTGGCTTGCTACCGTGCGGGCTGCTTCGTCCGGGAGCTCTGGGTGGAGCACAGGGCGGGCGAGCACTTCCCGCCCGGCGCGGTCGCCGAGCAGCGCCGGTACGGAGACACCGCCCTCACGAGGGTCAGCCAGCCAGGAGACGAAGCCGCATGACCAACTCCCCTCCGGTCGTGGGTGTGTATCCCGGATCCTTCGATCCGGTGACGAGGGGGCACGAGGACGTCGCCCGCCGGACGCTCCGCGTCTGCGACCGCCTGGTGGTCGCCGTGGCCGAATCCTCGTCCCAGAGCAAGCGCCACCTCTTCCCTGTTCCCGAGCGCCTCGAGATCATGCGGGAGGTCTTCGCCGGAGAGCCGCGGATCGAGTGCGTCTCCTTCTCGGGGCTCCTTGTGGACTTCGCGCGTACGGTGGGCGCCCGGTTCATCGTGCGCGGGCTCCGGGCGGTGGCCGACTTCGAGTACGAGTTCCAGATGGCGCAGATGAACCGCGAACTCTGCGAAGAGGTGGAGACGCTCTTTCTGGTTCCCGACCTGGGATACTCGTTCCTGTCGGCGTCGCTGGTGCGCGAGGTGGCCGCGCTGGGGGGGGACGTGAGCGGTTTCGTCTCTCCCCCGGTGCTGGAGCGGCTTCGCCGGCACCTTTCGTGACCTTCACCGGCGGGCTCGAGGCGCGTGCGCGGCGCCTGGGGCGCAGGATCGCGTTCCCCGAGGGGGACGATCCCCGTGTGGCCGGGGCCGCGAAGATCCTGGCGCGGCGGGGCGTGGTCCGGCCGGTGGTGCTGGAGGTGCAGGGCGGGCGGAACGAGGGCGCGGACGGGGGGGCGCCGCGACGCCTTGAGCGCGCGGCCGGCATGCTGAAGGGCGGGGAGGTGGACGGGGTGGTCGCGGGCGCCGTCCACACCAGCGCGGAGGTGATTCGGGCCGCGTTGAAGGGCGTCGGGCTCAGGCCCGGGGTGCGGACGCTGTCCTCGTCGTTCTTCATGGAGGTGAACGATTTCCGCGGGGCGGGGCCCGAGGTGCTCAGCTTCACCGACGCCGGGGTGGTGCCGGAGCCGCGTCCGCGCCAGCTCGCCGCGATCGCGTCCGAAGCCGTGCGGGTGCGGCGGCTGGTGGTGGGGGACGAACCGCGGGTGGCGTTCCTCTCCTATTCCACCCTGGGGAGCGCAGGGGGCCGCCCGGTCGAGCAGGTGAGGGAAGGTCTGCGGCGCTTCCGGGAAGCGTGTCCCGATGTCGCCGCCGACGGGGAACTGCAGGGCGACGCGGCCCTGATCCCCGAAGTCGCCCGGGTGAAGGCCCCCGGCTCCGCCGTCGCCGGTGCCGCCAACGTACTGGTCTTCCCCGGCCTGGCCGCGGCGAACATCGCCTACAAGCTGGTGCAGCGACTCGCCGGGGCCGTCGCGCTCGGACCGATCCTGCAGGGATTGAGCGCTCCGCTCAACGACCTGTCGAGGGGCGCGTCGGTGACGGACATCGTGCGCGTTGCGGCGATCACGGCCCTGATGTCCGCGGAGGGCGGCTGAGGGTTTTCTCGCGTCCCGGTCTCTGCCGTGTATCTTCCTCTGCGGCTCTGCGCTCTGGCGCCGCCGGCAGGCCGCGAGCGGAGAGACAGTCGAATCCCCACCGTCTGGAAGGAAGCAGATGTCCTTCAACTTGAGAAGGTCCGGGCAGGTCGCGGTCGTCGAGGTCGCGGGGCAGCTCATCGTCGGCAACCGACAGGAGCTCAAGAGGATGATTCTGGCCGAACTCGAGGAGGGGACGCGCGATTTCGTCGTGGACTTCGCCCTGACCGGGTACATCGACTCTTCGGGGCTGGGCATCCTGGTCAGCCTCTCCAAGAAGCTCCGCGAAGCGGGCGGGCGGCTGCGGCTGGCCTCCCTCAACGAGGATCTGCGGACGCTCTTCGATCTGACCAAGCTCTACACCCTCTTCGAGATCCACGACAGCCTGGAGGAGGCGCTCGCCGAGTAGCCGCGGTCCGGCCCGGATGCATCGCCTCCCGAATTCAGCGGGGACCTGTTCCACGGACTGCGAGGGGACGGAGCAGTGAACCTGTGAGCCCAGCCGACAGCCGTTCCAGCGGCGCCGCTGGAGCCGAGACCCTCGTCTTCGAGCTTCCCAACGACATCGCTTCGATCGAAGGGGCGGTCGACCACGCGGTCGAGCACTGCGCGCCCGCCGGCCTCGACCGCCGCCGCCTTCTGTTCAACTTCCGCATCGGCCTTACCGAAGCGATCTCCAACGCGATCCTCTACGGGAATTCCGGCGATCCCGGCAAGCGGGTGCGCGTGGAGCTCCGGGCCGTCCCCGGAGAGGTCCATGCGCGAGTGTCCGACGAGGGAGGCGGATTCGACCCCCGCGCGGTCCCGGATCCGCGGCTGCCGGAGAACCTGATCCGGCCGGACGGCCGGGGCGTCTTCCTGATGAGGGCGCTGATGGATGAAGTGCACTTCAACCGCAGGGGCAACGCGGTGACCCTCGTCCTGCGGGAGCCGCCCGGGGACGCTCAACCGGACGGCGGGCTGCCCCGGCCGGTCGCGGAAACGCTGGAGGACTTCGGCACGCTGCCGGGGCTGGAGGTGCGCGCCTGGGAGGTGGTGGGCGGCCGGCGGGTTCCGGTCTTTCCCTCCAGGGACGACGGACCCCCGGCCCACGGCGGAGACGAACCCCTTGAACCCGTGGCGGACTCCCGGCGCCTGGCAAGCGGGCCGGACGCCGGCTCTTCGGGCGCACACCCCTTTGCAGTTCGGGTGGGCCCGGCGCGGGTACTGGAACTGGAGGTGGCCGGGCACGGGCCCGACAGTCCCCTGGCCGGGATGCTGCGCGCCTCGCTGGAGCGCGCCGCGTCCCTGGCGGGCGAGTTGGACCGAAGCCGCGCGGCCCTGGAAGCGGCGCTGGGTGCCAACCGGGCCATCCGCGAAGACGTGGCCCGCGAACGCATCTCCCGGGAGATGGAGCTGGCGCACGACCTGCAGATGAAGCTCCTGCCCCCCATTCCGCAGGTTTCGGGCGTCGAGGCGGCGGCCCGCGTAGTGCCGGCCACCTCCGTGGGTGGCGACTTCTACCAGGTCATCCAGCTTTCCGGGGGCAGGGTGGGGGTGATGATCGGCGATGTAGCAGGCCACGGCTTCCCGGCGGCGCTGATCATGGCGCTGGTCATGAGTGCCGCGGAGATCTACGCGGAGCAGGGGGCCGCCCCCGCAACCGTGCTGGAATACGTCGACCGCGCGATCGGCGACGAGCTTGAATCAACGGAGATGTACCTGTCGCTCTGCTACTGCGTGCTCTCGCCGGGGAAGCCCGAAATCGCCTACTCGAACGCCGGCCACCCGCACGCCTTCGTCGTCCAGTCCGGCGGGACCGCCAGGCGCCTCTTCGCGACCGATCCACCCATGGGAATCGGCGCGGCGCCCTACGGCCAGTCGGTGGTGGCCTGGCGGCCCGGGGAGGACATCCTGCTGCTCTTTACCGACGGGCTCTCCGACACGCTCGCGCACACCGGGAGGAACAGCGGCGAGGATCTGGTGCTGCGCACCGTGGCCGCCAACCACGGGAAGGGGGCCGGCGAGATCCTGCACGCGCTCTTCGAGCTGAGCCGGCGCGCGACCCCGTCGATCCCTTCGGACGACCGGACCGCGGTGGTCCTGCGCACCCGATGAAGCGGGGACCCGGGCGGGGCCGCCCGAAGCGCTCGCTGGGCCAGAACTTCCTCGTGGACCCGAACCTGCGGCGCAAGATCGCGGCCGCGGTGGGGGCCGCGGAGGGCGAACCGGTGCTGGAGATAGGCCCGGGGCGGGGCGCGCTGACCGACCTCCTGGCCGAGGCCGGAGTGGCGCTCACGGCGGTGGAGCTGGACGACGAGCTTGCCGGGGAGCTGGCGGCGCGCTACCGCCACGACCCGCGCGTCCGAATCGTCCACGGCGATGTCCTGTCGCGGGACCTCCCGGGCCTCACCGCGGACTGGGGTGCCACGCGGGTCGTCGGGAACATCCCCTACAACATCACCACCCCGATCATCTTCAAGCTGCTCGGCCACCCCTTCCCGGCGGACATCGTGCTCACGGTGCAGGCGGAGGTGGCCGCACGCATCCTGGCCGGTCCCGGTTCGCGCACCTATGGCGCGCTGTCGGTGGGCGTCGCGGTGCACGCGGTGCCGTCGCGCGTGTGCAAGCTGCCGCGGGGGGCCTTCAGGCCGGTTCCCAGGGTCGATTCGGTCGCGCTCAGGATCACGCCGCACCTTCCGCAGCCGCTCGATCCGCATGCGGCCCGGGGCGTCCGCACCCTCACCCGGGCCGCCTTCTCGTGGCGGCGCAAGCAGCTCGGCAAGATCCTCCGTCTGCACCCGGATCTGCGCCGTCCCGCGGGGGAGGTGGAGCGGGTGCTGGCCGCGCGCTCACTGCCCCCGTCCATCCGTCCCGAACAGCTGTCGCCGCAGGACTATATCGCGCTCAGCCGTGCCCTCGCGCCGGGGGTCCCGCCACCTCCCTGACCGCTTCCCGACCGTCCCCGGCCGCCGTCCCGGCGATATCGGCCCGCTGTGCCCCGCGACGGCCCCGTGCCGTGGTTGACGGCCCCGCCGGGGCGCTTCTAGCTTCCACTTGTGAACAGTTTCACAAACAGGATTCCCGGCGCCACGGTCCGCCGCTTTTCGCTCTACCTCCGGTATCTGGAGGACTTCGAGCGCTCCGGGATCAGCAGCGTCGCCAGCAGCGTCCTGGCCCAGCGGGGGGGAACCACGGCGGCCCAGGTCCGCAAGGATCTTTCCTTCCTGGGATCGTTCGGCAAGCGCGGTCTGGGGTACTCCGTCGCGGAGCTGACCGGTGTGCTCCGGGACGTGCTCGGCCTCGACTCCGTCTGGCGGGTTGCGCTGCTGGGAGCCGGGCGCATCGGGACGGCGCTCTTCCGGTACGAGCCGTTTCGCGCACGCGGCTTCCACATCACCACGGTCATCGACAACGACCCCGCCAAGGTCGGGACCCGGCTGGGCGGCGTCATGATCCGGGGCGAGGACGAGCTCGAGTGCGCGCTCCGGGAGGACCGCACCGACCTCGTGATCGTCGCGGTGCCCGCCCCGGTCGCGCAGGCGCTGGTCGACCGGGTGGCCGAGGCGGGGATCCGGGCCGTGCTCAACTACGCTCCGGCGCAGCTGCGCCTCCCGGACGACGTGGCGCTCAGGAACGTGAGCATGACGGTCGAGCTCGAGAGCCTCTCGTACGCGCTGGCCCGGCTGCGCCGCTGCCCATGACGTCCCCTCCTGCCGCCGCACCCGCGCGGTCGCTCCTGCAGCGCTCCTGGGACATGTTGCGGGAAGGCCCCGCGCTCACCACCGATCTCGCACGGGAAGTCCTCGGCCTCGACGGCCACCCCGGCGCGGCCGCCGCCGCCGTCTTCGCGCTGCTGGGCCGGGACGAGCGCTTCCACGTGGACGGCGACGGCAGGTGGAGCCTGCGCGGCGAGGCGGCACGTGCGCCCGGCACGCCGCTGTCGCGGCTGTGTTACGCGGTCGTGGACGTCGAGACGACGGGTGGCAGCTACGAAAAGGGGCACCGCATCACCGAAGTGGCGGTCGTTGAAGTGCGGCGCGGCGCCGTGACGGACTCCTTCCACACCCTGGTGCACCCCGGGCGCCCGGTCTGGTCCTCGGCCGAGCGCCTCACCGGGATCACCGACGCGATGCTGGCGGCCGCGCCGGCCTTCGACGAGATCGCCGAGGAGGTCTTCCGGCGCCTCGCGGGGCGGGTCTTCGTCGCGCACAACGCCGGCTTCGACTGGGGCTGGGTGCGGGCGCAGCTGAGGGACGCGCTCGGCGACGCTCCGGAGGTGAAGCGCCTCTGCACCATCAGCCTCGCGCGGCGGCTCGCGCCGGAACTCCGCTACCGCAACCTCGACTCGCTGGCCGACCACTTCCAGGTCCCCATCCTGGAGCGCCACCGCGCCTACGGCGACGCCCTGGCGACGGCGCGGATCCTGCTGCGCCTCCTCGACCGGGCCGAGAGCCTCGGGATCGGCGACCTGCACTCGCTGAAGCGCTACCGCCCGCGCAGGCGGGACCGGCGCCAGCAGGACCTCTTCGTGGATGCCGGCCTTCCACCGCGCTTTCGCGCGCGCTTATAATGTTGTTTCCCTGCTTGCAAGAACCTGCCTGCGACACCGGGAGTCTCCCTTGGCGGATGCTGCCACGACACCAGTGATCCTGGACGGGGCCAGGACCCCGATCGGCCGCTACCTCGGCGGCCTGAGCCCGCTCTCCGGCCCGGAGCTGGGAGCGGTGGCCGTGCGCGAGGCGGTGGCGCGCGCGGGCGTTGAGGTCTCGGAGATCGACGAGGTCATCCTGGGGAACGTGGTAAGCGCCGGGGCGGGGCAGGCGCCCGCGCGCCAGGCCGCCGTGAACGGAGGACTGCCCGCGAGCATTCCGGCCGTCACGGTGAACAAGGTGTGCGGTTCCGGTCTCAAGGCCGTGATGCTCGCCGCCCAGGCGATCCGGGCCGGAGACGCGCGGCTGGTGGTGGCGGGCGGCTTCGAGTCCATGTCGAATGTTCCGTACTACGTGCGCGGGTTGCGCGGAGGGGTGAAGTTCGGCGACCGCACCCTGCAGGACGGACTGGTCCACGACGGGCTGTGGTGCTCCTTCGGAATGTGCCACATGGGGGGGCACGCCGAGTATACGGCCGCGAAGGCGGGAGTCACCCGTACCGAAGCCGACGCCTTTGCGCTCGAGTCGCACCGCAGGGCGGTGGCCGCGATCGACGACGGCCGCTTCGCCTCGGAGATCGTCCCGGTGACGACCCCGGGGCGGCGTGGCGCCGTGGTGGTCGACACCGACGAGAGCCCGCGGCGCGGCACGTCCCTGGAGGCTCTCGGGCGCCTTCGCCCCGCCTTCGCGCGCGACGCTCCCGAGGGACTGGACGAGCTCGTCGTCACCGCCGGAAACGCTCCGGGGCTGAACGACGGGGCCTCGGCACTGCTGGTGGCCAGCCTCGAATACGCGGAGGCGCATGGCCTGCCCTTCAGGGCCGTGATCACCGGGTACGCCGCCGGCGGCACCGAACCCCGGGACCTCTTCTTCGCGCCGGTCGTCGCGGTGCGCAGGCTGATGGAGCGGGAAGGGACCACCGCCGGGGATTACGACCTCGTGGAGATGAACGAGGCGTTCGCGGTTCAGGCGATCGCGGACATGCGGGCGCTGGAGATGGATCCCGGGCAGGTGAACGTGAACGGCGGCGCGGTGGCGCTGGGACACCCCATCGGCGCCTCCGGGGCCCGGATCCTGGTGACGCTCCTTGCCGCAATGGACGACCGCGGTGCCGGGACCGGTTTGGCGACCCTTTGCCTGGGCGGGGGGAACGCCGTCGCCCTGGCCGTGCAAAAGAACTGAAGAGGCAATCGAATGATTCGATCCGAAGCGAAGATCCTGCTTGCCGTTCCGGCGATCTCCACCGACCGGCGCGTGGCGCTTCCGGTGGGGGTCGCAGTCTTTGCCCTCCTGACCGCGCTGGGTGCCCTCGTCGCCGTGCCGCTGGGCGTGACCCCGGTGCCGATGACGCTGCAGACGCTGTTCGTGTTGCTCGCCGGGGCGCTGCTCGGTCCGGTGGCGGGCGCGTCCTCGCAGCTGCTGTACCTCGCGCTTGGAGTGGCGGGCGCGCCGGTCTTCGCGCTGGGCGGGTCCGGCCTCCCCTGGATCTTCGGTCCCACCGGAGGCTACCTGATGGCGTTCCCCATGGCCGCGGCGCTGACGGGATGGATCGCGGGGCGCGAAGGGAAGGTGCTGCGGACCACACTGGGGTTCCTGGCGGGCACGGCGATCATCTTCCTGCTGGGCGGCGGCTGGCTGTCGGCGGTGACGGACATGGGCACGGGCGCCCTCTTCGCCGCGGCGGTCCAGCCGTTCCTCCCGGGCGCGGTGGTCAAGCTGGCGATCGGAGTCGTCCTGACGCGGCTGGCCCTTTCACGGCTGGTCCGCGGGCGGGAAGCGAAGGCTTGAGCCCCGCTCCTCCCGCTCCGCCCGCGCGCCGCAGGTTTCCCGCTGCGCTCGGCAAGATCCTCGAAGCGCTGCTTCGTCTGGGGGGATTCGCCCTCCTGTTCGCCGCTGTGCTCATGGCCATCCTCGGAGCGGTGGGCGGGGCCGGCAACCTGCTGGTCCAGGGGAGCGCCGTGTGCCTGGCGGGGCTGGTGGCGACCCTGGTGCTCCTGCGGCTGGACGGCCGGCGTTCCCCGGTGGAGGCGGGCCTGCACCGGAGCGGAGCACCGGCGCACCTTGCGCGCGGCCTGGCCCTCGGCGCCGCCATCGTGGTTCCGGTCGTGGCGCTGGCTGTGGCCGGCGGCCTGAGGTACGGGCCTGACGGGGGCACCGTCGTCGAGTACCTCGGCACCGGCGCGTGGACTGCGGTCGTCCTCTTCTTCCCCGCCGCCGGGGAGGAATTCCTCTTCCGCGGGTACGCACTGACGGTCCTCGCCGACCGCTGGGGGAACCTCCCGGCGCTGGTGCTGACCACCCTGGCCTTTTCCCTGGCGCACGGCGCGAACCCCGGCGTGGGCGCTCTGGCCCTGCTCAACATCGCGCTGGCCGGGCTTCTGCTCGGTCTGGTCCGCATCGTCACCGGCAGTCTCTGGGCCGCCACCGGAGTGCACCTCGGCTGGAACCTGGCGACCGGGTTCCTGGCCGACCTCCCGGTGAGCGGACTGGCGCTCGTCGACGCCCCTCTCATCGAGGTCACCCGGCCCGGGCGCGAGTTCATCACCGGCGGCGCGTTCGGCGTTGAAGGCGGTCTGGCATCCACCGCGGCGCTCGCGGCGGCGATCGTCATCGTGGTTCGGCGCGCGCGGCCGGACGGACCACCTCCCGGAGCCAACCCGTGAAGATCCAACGCGTCGCGGTGATCGGTGCGGGGACCATGGGGAACGGGATCGCGCATGTGTGCGCGCTGGGCGGGCTCCGCGTTTCGCTCGTGGACGCGGACGGTGGGGCCCTGGAGCGGGGGCTTGCCACCATCGACCGCAACCTGGAGCGGCAGCTCGCAAGGGGAAAGATCCCGGCCGGGCAGCGCACCCGCGCCCTGGCGCGGATCGAGGGGGGGCGGTCGCTGGAAGCCGCCGCGCAAGCCGATCTGGTCGTCGAGGCGGTCCCGGAGCGGGCGGAGCTCAAGCGCGAGATCTTCACCGAGCTGGACGCGGTCGCTCCGCCCGGGGCCATCCTCGCGTCGAACACCTCGTCGATCTCGATTACGGCAATCGCGGCGGCCACCGCCCGCCCCGAAAAGGTGATCGGGATGCACTTCATGAACCCGGTCCCGGTGATGAAGCTGGTCGAGGTCATCCGCGGACTTCGCACCGGCGACGCCACCACGGAGGCGGTCATGGAGCTGTCCCGCGCGCTCGGCAAGACGCCGGTCGAGGTGCGCGACTTCCCCGGTTTCGTCTCCAACCGCGTCCTGATGCCGATGATCAACGAGGCTGCCTTCGCGCTGATGGAGGGGGTGGCCGGGGCGAAGGGCATCGACACGGTGATGACGCTCGGGATGAACCACCCGATGGGCCCCCTGGCGCTGGCGGACCTGATCGGCCTCGATACCTGCCTGAACATCCTCGAGGTGCTGCACCGGGAGCTGGGCGACGACCGCTACCGCCCCTGCCCGCTGCTGAGGCAGTACGTCGCGGCCGGCTGGCTCGGCCGCAAGTCGGGGCGCGGCTTCCACGTCCACGCGCCGCCCTCCTGACACGTGCTGACCGCCGAACAGCAGGCGATCCGGGAGCTGGCGCGCGACTTCACCGACGGCGAGATCGCACCCCAAGCCGCGGCCTGGGACCGGGCGGGCGCCTTCGACCGCGGCGTCCTCGCCAGGCTGGGCCAGCTCGGGTTCCTGGGCATGCTCGTGCCGGAACGGTACGGCGGCCTTGGCCTCGACGTGCCCACCTACCTGGTCGCGCTGGAAGAGCTGGCGCGGGGCGACGCGGCGCTGGCGCTCACGGTGGCGATCCAGAACGGACCCGTGCCGGCCATCCTGCTTGCCCATGGGAGCGAAGAGCAGAAGGCCCGCTGGCTCCCCGGCCTCGCCTCGGGGGCGCAGATCGCGGGCTTCGCGCTGTCGGAGGCGCAGGCCGGCAGCGATCCGTCGGGGATGACCACCACCGCGGGCGAAGACGCGGACGGATGGACGCTCAACGGGGCCAAGCGCTGGGTGACGAACGGGGCGTCCGCCGACCTGATGCTCGTCTTCGCCCGGACCGGCGAGGGCGCCGGGAAGAAGCCGGCCACCGGCGCCTTTCTTGTGGATACCGCTTCGCCCGGCTACCGGGCGGGCAGGCGCGAAAAGACGATGGGCCTGCGCGCCTCCGAGACCGTCAGCGTGGATCTGGACGGGGTGCGCATCGGCCGCGGCCGGCTGCTCGGCGACCCGCGCCGCGGCCTCGCCTACGCGCTCGAGGCGCTGGATCTGGGACGCCTCGGCATCGGGGCCCAGGCGGTCGGCATCGCCGAGGCGGCGCTGCAGCACGCCGTCCGCTACGCCCACGAGCGGCGGCAGTTCGGGCGGTCCATCGCCTCGTTCGGCGGGGTGCGGAGCAAGCTCGCGACGATGGCGGCCAGGATTGCCGCGGCCCGGGCGCTCGTCATGGAGGGGGCCCGCGGCTGGGAGGCGCTCGAGGGGGCCCGTGTGCGGGGTGCCGGCGAAGGGGCGCGGCCGCCGGCACCCGGCGACTCCTCCGGCGGCGGCGAACTTCCGGTGACCGCGCGCTCCGCCATGGCCAAGCTCATCGCCAGCGAGACCGCCACCTGGGCTGCCGAAGAGGCGGTGCGCATCTTCGGAGGTTACGGTTTCATGCGCGAGTATCCGGTCGAGAAGCTCATGCGGGACGCCAAGGGCACGGAGATCTACGAGGGGACCAGCGAGATCCTGAGGCTGGTGATCGGCCGTGCCCTGAAGGCCCGGGAGGCAACCGTTGGAACACCTTGAGAGGGCCGATGCGCGGATCTTCCGCGCGGTTCGGAGCGAGACCACCCGCCAGCTTGGCCAGCTGGAGATGATCGCCAGCGAGAACTTCGTGTCGCCCGCGGTCAGGGAAGCGCTGGGAACCGTCTTCACCCACAAGTACGCGGAGGGGCTGCCCGGGCGGCGCTACTACGGCGGCTGCGAGTTCGCCGACGAGGTCGAGGAGCTGGCCCGTTCGCGCGCGACCCGCCTCTTCGGCGCGGACCACGCCAACGTGCAGCCCCACTCCGGAGCCCAGGCGAACATGGCCGCCTACTTCGCCTTCCTCGAGCCGGGCGACACCATCCTCGGGATGAACCTGAGCCACGGCGGCCACCTCACCCACGGCTCCCCGGTCAACTTCAGCGGGCGCCTCTTCCATGTGCACGCCTACGGAGTGCGTGAAGAGGACGGTGTCATCGACTACGAGCAGGTGCGCGATGTGGCCCGGCGCTGCCGTCCGAAGCTCATCGTGAGCGGGGCGTCGGCGTATCCGCGCACCCTCGACTTCGCGGCCTTCGGCGAGATCGCCGCCGAGGTGGGGGCCGTCCACGTGGTCGACCTCGCCCACATCGCGGGGCTGGTGGCGGGCGGTCATCACCCGAGTCCGGTCCCGCACGCGGATGTGGTCACCACAACCACCCACAAGACGCTGCGGGGACCGCGCGGAGGACTCGTCCTGTGCCGGGAGGAGCACGCCCGGATCATCGACAAGATGGTCTTCCCGTTCATCCAGGGGGGTCCGCTGATGCATGTGGTGGCGTCCAAGGCCGTCGCCCTCGGCGAGGCGCTGACACCGGCCTTCCGGGACTACGGCGCCCGCGTCATCCAAAACGCCCGCGTCCTGGCCCGTACGCTGATGGAGGGCGGCGTGCGCCTCGTGTCGGGAGGCACGGACACGCACCTGCTTCTCGTCGATCTCCGGGACACCGGCCTCACCGGCAAGGACGCGGAGGATGCGCTGGAGCGCGCGGGGATCACCGTCAACAAGAACACCGTCCCCGGCGAGACCCGGTCGCCCTTCGTCACGTCGGGGTTGCGGATCGGCACTCCGGCGCTCACCACGCGGGGCATGGGCACGGACGAGATGAAGCGGATCGGCACGTGGATCGCCGACATCCTCGATTCCCCGGCCGACGCCGCGCGCATCGACGCGATCCGCGAGCAGGTCGCGGAACTCTGCGCGGGGTACCCGCTCTACACCTGACCCGCCGCCCCCGTTTGGCGGCTCCCGCCCGTGGGTGTAGCTTTTCAGCATGAACGCTTGCCAACCCGTCGACGTGCTGACCCGGCTGCAGGAGCGGTATCCCCGCTACCACCGTTGCGCCTACGGCTTCCTGCTCGATGCGCTGCACCGCGTGATCTCGATGCAGGAGGAACGGCGCCACATCTCGGGCCAGGAGCTGGTCGAGGGCACCCGCGAACTGGCGATCGCGCGCTTCGGACCGATGGCACGAACGGTCCTGGAGTATTGGGGCATCCATGCCACCGACGACCTGGGCGAGATCGTCTTCGCCCTGGTCGACTTCGGTGTTCTGGTCAAGCAGGAGGAAGATCGGCGGGAGGATTTCGAGGATCTCTTCGACTTCGAGGAGGTGTTCGATCACGACTATCCGTGGGGTGTGGCAAAAGCGTAGAGCCGCCGGGCACGCTGGCAGTTCGGCGGCTCCCGTTGTAGCTTCTGCGGACAAGTCGCGTGCGGAACCAGCGCACTGGAGACCAAAGCGGTCGTGAGCGACCGGGAGACGCGGGGCCCAAAGGGGCTCCCCGGCCAAGCAACGATGAGGGGCTGATGAATACGTTGGCGGAGAACGGCTTTACTGCGTGCAAGAGGTGTGAACAGGGAGTTCTCCTGCCGATGTCCGACTACGGCAGGGACGGAGCGCCGATCCGCTACAAGGCGTGGGTCTGCTCGAACCCGGACTGTGGTTTCAATATCCGCATAGACAACGGCGAAATCACCTTCGGCCGGTCGATCGGGCAGAGCTACAAGTAGGGATGTCCCCGGGCCGCCTGCGGGCCCCCACCGCCGACCAGGCCGCCGGCTTCGACCGGTTCGCGATCCGGAGACTCGGGGTTCCGGAGCCGGCCCTGATGGAAAACGCAGGGCGCCAGGCTGCGCTCGTCATTCAGCACCTCTTTCCCCGGGGACCGGTCGTGGCACTGGTTGGCTCGGGGAACAACGGGGGAGACGCGCTCGTGTGTCTGCGGGCGCTCGCCGCGTGGGGACGGACCGTCACCGCGGTCAGGGTGGGAAAGCGGCCGGATCCGGATCCGGTGCTCCATCGATGGGATCTGCCGGCCGCCGATTTCGTCCCGGGTGCGGGCGGGGACGCGGCGCTGGCGCGAGTGCTCAAGAGCGCCGGTGTCGTCGTGGACGGACTGCTGGGGACCGGGATCCGGGGCGCGCCGCGAGAGGTGTACGCGGCCGCGATCGAGGCGGCGAACCGGGCGGGGGGTGCGCGGGTCGCGCTCGACACGCCGTCGGGGGTGGACGGGACCAGCGGCGAGGTGCCGGGGGCCTCGCTCCGGGCCTCCCTGACCATTGCGTTCGGCTGGCCGAAGCTGGGAACGCTGCTCTATCCGGGCCGTGCCCGCTGCGGCAGGATCGTTGCCGTGGAGATCGGGTTTCCGCCGGGCGAACCGCCGGAAGGGGAGGAGTGGGCCGAGCTGGCGACATCCGGCTGGGCCGCGCGGCAGCTGCCCCGGCGGCCTCCCGTCACGCACAAGAACGCGGTGGGCACCCTGGCGGTGGTGGCCGGCTCGGCGATGCCCGGGGCGGCGGTGCTGGCCGCGAAGGCCGCGTTCCGCGCGGGGGCCGGGCTGGTGCGGGTGTGCTCGTCGCGGCTGGCGGGGGAGGCGGTCGCGGCGGTGCCCGAGGCCGTCTTCGCCGACGCTGCCGATCCGGAGGCGCTTCGCGACGCGGTTCGCGCGAGCGACGCGGTCGCGGTGGGACCCGGGCTCGGGACGGGGGAGGAGGCCGCGCGGCAGCTCGAAGCGGTCCTCGCGGCACGGGACGGGCGCCCCGTCGTGGTCGACGCCGACGCCCTCACCCTCCTCGCCCGGGGCGTCTGCGGGGGCATCTCCGCGCTGGAAGGCTCCGGCGCGGCACTCACGCCCCACCCGGGAGAGATGGCGCGGCTCACCGGGCGCAGCGTGGCCGAGATCCAGGCCGGCCGCGTCGGCGCGGCGACGAGCTTCGCCGCCGCCCACGGCGTGGTCACGCTGCTCAAGGGCGCCCCGTCCCTGGTGGCGGACCCGGACGGCCGGCTCCTGGTGAGCACCACCGAACACACCTCCGCGCTGGCCGTGGCCGGAATGGGGGACGTGCTCACCGGCGCGGCAGGTTCCTTCCTCGCGCAGGGGGTGGGTGCCGCGGCGGCGTGCGGTCTGGCGCTGTGGACCAGCGGGCGCGCGGTCGCGGAGAGTGGTCGGGGCGCCTCGCTGACACCCTCCGACGTGGTGGAGGGGATGCGGACCTTCCGGCCCGGGGACGCCGGGGGAATCGCGCACCCCCATCCCCGGAATACGGATCTGCCGTTTCCTTTCGTCACCTTCGACCAGGCGAGCCCCCGGTAGCGGTGGTTCCGTTGGACGAGAAGACCCCCGCCTCGGACGGTACGGCGGTCGAGAGAGCCCCCGCCATGGACGGTCCGGCGGTCGAGAGAGCCCCCGCCATGGACGGTCCGGCGGACGAGTCCGCACTGGTCGGGCGGCTTGCCGCCATCGCCCGGGAGGCGGGCCGCGCCGTGGAGCTCGGGCCCGGGGATGATGCGGCGGTGCTGCGCGGCGGACTGGCCGTATCGACCGACCTGATGGTGGAGGGCGTGCACTTCAGCTTCGACTGGGTGACCCCCGCCGAGGCCGGGTTCCGGGCCGGCGCGGCGGCGCTGAGCGACCTGGCGGCGATGGGGGCCAGGCCCGAGGCGCTGCTCGTGTCGATGGCGCTCCCGGAGCGCGACCCCGCGCTGGGCGAGGCTCTGCAGCGCGGGTTGCGGGCCGCCGGCGACCGGGTGGGGGCCGCGATCGCCGGGGGGGACGTGAGCCGCGCGGCGGACGCGGTGGTGGTGGACGTGGTGGTGGTGGGGCGCGTGCGCGATGGGGGGGTGCGGCGCAGCGGGGCGAAGCCGGGCGACGATCTCTGGGTGTCGGGGGTGGTGGGGGGGGCGGCGGCGGCGGTGGCGGCGTGGTCGCAGGGCAGGGAGCCCGCCCCCGCGGCGCGCGCCCGGTTCGCCGCGCCGCCCGACCGCACCGGGCTGGGGCGGTCGCTGGCCCTGCAGGGACTGGCCAGTGCGATGATCGACATCTCCGATGGCCTGATCCTGGACGCGAGGCGGCTGGCCGCGGCTTCGAAGGTGGGCGTTCGCATCCGGTCCGGCCGCGTGCCGGTCGACGCGGGGGCGGGCGGGGACTTGAATCAGGCGCTGGAAGGGGGCGAAGATTATGAACTGATGTTTACGGCTCGCCCGAAGGGAAAGGCGCGCATCCTGGCCCTTGGACGGGAGTTGTCGGTGCAGCTGACGCGAATCGGATCGGTCGGAGAGGGGGCGGATGTTGCGATCGAGGACGGGGAAGGCCGCCGCAGGCCGCAGGGCAGGGGCGGCTACGATCACTTCTCGGGCCCGTCTTCCGGGAGCCGGGATCGAAGATGAGCACAGCTCGGCCGCGACGCGCCCTGCGCTCGGTCTGGACCTATCTGGTCGCCGGCCTGTCCACGGCCTACGTGGGTGGATCGGTGATCCTGTACCGTTACCTCTGGCCCAGCCGCTTCCGGCGTTACGCGGACCGCTCCACCGCCGATTGGAGTTCCATGGTCCTCCGCGGCGCCGGCGTGGAGCCGGTGATCGAAAACGCCGAACACCTCGGCCGGGACCGTGGCCAGGTCATCGTCTCCAACCACCAGAGCTGGTTCGATGTGTTCGCCCTGGCGGCTTCCCTGCCGGTGAAGTTCAGCTTCGTGGGCAAGAAGGAGCTGTCGAAGGTGCCGTTCCTGGGGCAGGCGTGGGAGAAGGTCGGGCACATCGCGATCGACCGGTCGGACCACAAGGCGGCGATCGAGTCGCTCGAGCGGGTCAACGAACAGTTCCGGGCGGGCAGGACGATCATCATGTTCCCGGAGGGCACCCGGTCCCCCACCGGAGAGCTCGCCCGCTTCAAGAAGGGCGCCTTCGTGATGGCGATCAAGTCGCAGGTGCCGGTGGTGCCGGTCGCGGTGACCGGAACCCGCGCGATCATGGAGAAGGGCGACTGGATCATCGCTCCGGGCACGGCCACCGTCCGGGTGGGCGAGCCGATCAGCACGGAGGGACTCACGCTGGCGGACCGCAACCGCCTGTCCCGCCGGGCGCACGCCGCGGTGGCAAGTCTCCTGAACGGAAAACCGGAGGCATCGTGTCCGCCATCGTAGACATCCGCGGCCGCGAGATCCTGGACTCGCGCGGCAACCCGACCGTCGAGGCCGAGGTCATCCTCGAGTCCGGGCACCGGGGGCGGGCGGCCGTGCCCAGCGGGGCTTCCACCGGCCGTCACGAGGCGGTCGAGTTGCGCGACGGCGATCCGGACCGGTATCTGGGCCGGGGTGTGCGCGAGGCGGTACGCAACGTTCGCACCGAGCTTCTCGGCGCGCTCAGGGGGTTCGAGGCGCGCGAGCAGCGCGATCTTGACCGCACCATGGCCGAGCTGGACGGAACCCCCGGCAAGGGACGCCTGGGCGCGAACGCGGTGCTGGCCGTGTCGCTGGCCACGGCCCGCGCGGCGGCGGCCGAACAGGGGCTCCCCCTGTACCGGTATCTCGGAGGCCGGGACGCCGTCACCCTGCCCGTTCCCATGATGAACATCGTCAACGGCGGGGCGCACGCGTCCAACAACGTGGACATCCAGGAGTTCATGGTACTGCCGGTGGGTGCGGCGACCTTCTCCGAAGGGCTGCGCATGGGGGTGGAGGTGTTCCACGCGCTCAAGGGCGTGCTCGCCCGCGAGGGGAAGAGCACCGCCGTGGGGGACGAGGGCGGATTCGCCCCGGACCTGTCGTCCGACGCGGAGGCGGCCGAGGCGGTGCTGCGCGCGATCGACGAGGCGGGATACCGTCCGGGCCGGGACCTGGTGCTGGCGGTAGACGCCGCCGCATCCGAGTTCTTCATGGACGGGCGCTACACCTTCCACAAGTCGTCCGGAGAATCGCTGGCCACGGCGGGCATGATCGACTTCTGGGAAACGATGATCGACCGGTTCTCGCTCGTGAGCGTGGAGGATCCGCTCGACGAGGACGACTGGGAGGGATGGACGGCGCTGACCGGGCGGGTGGGCGAGCGTTGCCGGATTGTGGGCGACGACCTCTTCGCGACCAACCTGCAGCGCCTGGATCGCGGGATCCGCACCGGCGCCGCCAACTCGATCCTCGTGAAGGTCAACCAGATCGGCACCCTCAGCGAGGCGCTGGACGCCGTGCGCGCCGCGCGCGAGGCCGGTTTCGGGACGATCATCTCGCACCGGTCGGGCGAGACCGAGGACACCTTCATCGCGGACCTGGCCGTGGCCACCGGCGCCGGGCTGATCAAGACCGGCGCGCCGAGCCGCAGCGACCGCGTGGCCAAGTACAACCAGCTCCTGCGGATCGAGGAGGACCTGGGAGCGCGAGCCGAATTCGGAGGAAGGAGCGTGCTGTCGTGAAGAGCACAGGCAAACGGGCGCACCGGGAACGCGCCGCGGCGAAGCGCGAACGGATGCCCGCGGTGAGGACGCCCGGAGGCACCGGGTCTCACCGCTCCGCCGGGACGAGCCACCCCCGCGCCTCGAGGCGGGTCCTGTCCCCCCGCCTGGTTCTCGCCGGCGTCCTGGCACTCGCCCTCTATTTCGCGGTCCTCGGAGGCGACTACTCCGCCTTCGAAGCGCGTCAGGCCGAGGCCCGTCTCGCTGCCAGGCGGGCGGAGATCCGCGCCGTGCGCCAGGAGTCCGGCACGATGCGCGCGCGCATCGATTCGCTACGGACCAGCGACGAGGCGCTGGAGCGTTTCGTGCGGGAGCGCTACGGCTTCATCCGCGACGGAGAGTACCTCTACCGGATCTCCGACCCGGAGGAGGCCGGCGAGCCGGGTTCGGTCGCTACGGAGCAGTCGGCACCGGCGTCCTCAGTCGTCCGCGGGGTCCGTAGCGGCGAGGGTGTCTCCGGAGCCCGCTGACTCGTCCGCCGGCTGGCCTTCCCCCATCCCCAGCGCCTTTTTCGCTCCCTCGATCAACCGCTGCGCCTCACCCGAATCCAGCGCCGGTGCCTCCCCCGATCCCGATTCCAGCGCCTCCACTGCGGCGGCCGCGAGCGCCATCGCGTCTTCCCGGGTCAGGCTCCCGGGGAAGCCACCGCCCTCAACGCCGGTGGCCTTCTCCACGAACGGTGCAAAGAGGTCCACGGGGATGGGGAAGAGGGTCGTGGAGTTGTTCTCGGCCGCCACCTCCACCACGGTTTGCAGGAACCGGAGCTGGAGCGCCACCGGATGTCGCGAGATGATCTGTGCGGCCTGGGACAGCTTCTTCGAGGCCTGGAATTCGCCCTCGGCGGCGATCACCTTGCCGCGCCGCTCCCGCTCGGCCTCGGCCTGCTTGGCCATGGCCCGCTTCATCACCTTGGGCAGGTCGATGTCCTTGATTTCGACGGCCGTCACCTCGATCCCCCACGGATCGGTCTCATCGTCGATGATCCGCCGCACGATCTCGTTGATGCGCTCCCGCTCGGCGAGCAGTTCATCCAGCTCCGACTGCCCTACCACGCTGCGCAACGTAGTCTGCGCGATCTGGCTGGTGGCGAAGTAGTAGTCCTCCACCTCCACCACGGCCTTCGACGGGTCCACCACCCGGAAGTAGACCACCGCGTTCACCGTGCAGCTCACGTTGTCCTTCGTGATCGTGTCCTGCGGCGCGATATCGAGCGCGATGATCCTGAGGTCCATCCTGCGCATGCGCTCGATGCCGTACGGGACCAGGAAGATCAGCCCAGGCCCCTTGGCGCGGGTGAGCTTGCCGAGACGAAAGACGACGCCGCGTTCGTACTCCCAGAGGATGCGCAGGGAACTGAGCAGGCCGACGAGGCCCAGCGTGGCGACGGGTATCCAGATGAAACCGAAATCCATTTTGCACATCTCCGTTGACGGACAGGGACGCGTTCCGGACCCGAAGGGGCACAACCGGGATCCGCGGCGGGATTGTCCGGGTCCACTCGGGGACGGCGCGGATCCACAAAAGAGCCATCCGCCCGTCCGCTTGACAAGGGGCGGCCACCCGTGGAGCTTTGGATCGCTTCGCCGGAGTAGCTCAGTTGGTCAGAGCAGCGGAATCATAATCCGCGTGTCGGGGGTTCAAGTCCCTCCTCCGGCACTGATCCCATGAAAGACCGGCAGCCCTCTTCCGCGCTGCACCGCAAGTTCGCGGTGGAGACCCCCGAGCACGTGCGCCTCGACTACGTGCTCGCCGACGTGGGTTCCCGCGCGGCCGCACTGGCGCTGGACCTCGCGATCATCGCCTTGACGCTAATGTTGGTGTCCTTTGTCGCCGCCCGCCTCAACGTGCTCGACGACGCCGTGCAGAGCTTTACCCGGCCGGTGTTCGTCTTCCTGCTGGTTCTGGGGTTCTGGGGCTACTTCTTCCTCTTCGAAGCGCTCTGGGGCGGACGCACCCCCGGCAAAAAGGCTCTCGGCGTGCGGGTGGTGCACACGGGCGGCGAACCCCTCACCCCGCACGGCTCCGCGCTGCGGAACGTCATCCGGATCGTGGACCTGCTGGGCGCGGGCATGGTGGGCGCCGTCTGCATCCTCGTGAACCGGCGGGCGCAGCGGCTGGGGGACCTGGTGGGCGGAACCGTCGTGGTGCGCGATGCGGGCGGCAGCGAGCTGCTCGGCGCCGATGCCCTGCCACCGGGAAGGATCGGACGGCCGGTGCTCTCGGTGGAGCAGTTCGAGCTGCTGGCCGGGTACATGGCGCGCCGGGACGGGCTGAAGCCGGATGTGAGGCGGCGCGTGGCCCGGTCGGTGCGGGACGCGCTGGCCACCGCCGTGGAGCAGGACAGCAGGCACTGGACCCGTACCGCCGACGAGAACCTCGGCCGGCTCTACGGGGAGGAAGCACCCCGGCACGCCGCCAGGCGCGGCGGAGCGAGCCTGCAGGCAGCGGCCATGGCGCTGGAGCAGCGCGAGGAGTGGGCCCGGTACGTGGAGTTGGTGGAGAAGGGCAGAAAGCGCGGTCTGCCGAGCCTCTCCGAGGAGGAGGTGCGCGCCTTCGGACAGCTCTACCGGGGGGTGACGGCTGACCTGGCGCGGGCGCGCACGTACGGCGCCTCCCCGGGGCTGCTCGGGACGGTGCACCGATGGGCCGGTGCGGGACACAACCTTCTGTACCGCGCCAGCGGCCGGGTCGCCGTCTCGCTGAGCCAGTGGGTGGCCGGGGAATTCCCCCGCGCGGTGCGCCGGTTCCACCGGCAGGTGCTGCTCGCCGCCCTCCTCCTCTTCGGACCGATGCTGGCCACGGCCATCGCCGTGCAGGACCGGCCCATCCTGGCGCGAACCCTGGCGGGACAGGGCATGATGACCCGGGCGGAGGGCACGGACGCCGACGATCCTGATGTGCGCTACATCGAGGTGGTCGAGGGTTCGGACATGCCGACCTTCTCGGCCCAGCTCATGACCAACAACATCCGGGTGACCCTGGTGGCCTTCGCGGGCGGGATTCTGGCCGGGCTCGGGACCCTTTACGTCCTGCTGGTCAACGGCATCTCGATCGGAGCGGTATTCGGCGTGTACGCCGGCGACGGGATCCTGCCGGTGATCCTGGCCTTCGTCTTCCCGCACGGCTTCATCGAGCTCGGTGCGATCTGCATCGCCGGCGGCGCGGGCCTGGGCGTGGGCTCGGCGCTCCTGATGCCGGGGCGGCGCACCCGCTCGGATGCGCTCCGGGAACGCGGACGGGCCTTTCTCACGCTGCTGGTGGGCGCGGTCCTCATGCTTGTGGTCGCCGCGCTGGTCGAGGGCTTCTATTCGCCGTCCGCCCTCCCCGACGAGGCCAAGTTCGCCTTCGGGGGTGCCACGGCGGTCGCGATGGTCCTGTACTTCGGGCTGGCGGGGCGGAAAGGCGATCCCCGCGGCGCCGGGACCGCGGCCCGGGCGGCGTCTCACGGGCCCCCTGGACGAACGCGACCGTAACCCGGGCCGCTAAAGCAACCCCCGCTCCTTGATCTCGACGTACTTGTCCAGCGTTCGGACCAGGGTGTCGCCGGGCGGGGTGTCCACCACCAGGATGCCGGCCTGCCGCATGACCTGAAGGGTCGTGGCCCGCGCCTGCACCATCTCTTCGGCAGCGGCCCGGTGGTAGGCGTCGGCCGCGTTCCGGGCCGGCCGCACGGCCGCGGCTTCGAGCCCCGGGTTCCGGATCGCGATTGCGAGTGGGAGGTGCGCCCGCCCGATCCGGATGAGTGACTGGACCAGTGCCCGCGACACCGACCCGTCGATGACGTCGCAGAAGAGAATGACCAGCGAACGCTTGCGGAAGTTGCGTCCCAGGGTGGCGAAGGCCAGCGGGTAGTTGGGCTCGGCCAGCCGGGTCTTCACCTCCGCGAGCGTGCGGGCCAGCGACGGGGGGTCGGCGCGCCGGGGCGGCGACACATGCCGGATTTGCTCGTCAAAGACGACCACTCCGATTCTGTCGCCGAAGTTCTGGGCGCGGCTGGCGAGCATCATGCAGGCGCCCAGCGCGTAGTCCATGCGCTCCCGGTCCAGGGGACCACCCTGCGCCTCGCCGGGCTCCACCTCGCGCCAGCCGTCGCTCCCGGCTCCCGCCGCCTCTCCGGCGCGCACCGGCGGCAGCCGCTCCCGCATGTGACGTCCCGCGTCGATCGCCAGGATGACGTTCTGGCTGCGTTCGGCCTCGTAGTTGCGCACCACGTACTTGCGGCGCTTGGCCGACGCCTTCCAGTCGATGGTGCGGGGATCGTCACCCTCCACGTAGTCGCGCAGGCTCTCGAATTCGCGGCCGTCGCCCCACTGCCGGTTGCGGCGCGGACCCGGGGTGCGCAGCCTGCGGTGGATGGCGTGGCTCTTGTCGCGCAGGAGGTCGCGCACGCCGGGCTGCACCTGCAGGATGTCGGACGCCGCCACGCTGGAGCGGCGCCAGGCGAGCCCCAACGGCGAGCGGGTCCGGATGTGAATCGCGCCCAGCGGGAGGAATCCCCGCGCACGGGGACGAACGTTGTAGTGGCAACGCAGCACCGACCCGGCCGGGACATCGACCGGAAATCCCTCCTCCCACTCGTCCCGGCCGCCGGGACCCGGCACCCGCCGCAGAGAGGGGTCGAGGTCGTCGGTCAGCCGCAGGGACAGGGCGCGGGCGGACTCGTTGGTGACGGTCAAGGTGATGTCGGTGACGGCCCCCAGCGACGAGATGCGGGGCGCCTGGCGGCTCGCGGACGGGGGCCGGGTGCGCCTGCCGTCGATCAGCGCCAGCAGGACGATGAGGAAGTCGGCCGCGAGCGCCGCCGGCGTGCTCACCAGGAAGAGAAAGGACGCGGCCCCGAGGAGAGACAGCGTGCGCCCGCTGGGCATGAGGGGCAGACGGGCTATCGGGGGGCCTCCAGCGTCTCCAGCAGGGCGGTGAGTTCGTCGTCGGAAGAGCGTCCCTCCACCTCGGCCTCGGCGGTCATGACCACCCGGTGCCGCAGCACCGGAAACGAGAGCGACTTGACGTCGTCCGGCGTGACGAAGTCGCGCCCCTGCAGGTAGGCCTCGGCCCGGGCGGCCTGGAAGAGCGCCACTCCGGCGCGCGGGCTCGCCCCCAGCAAGAACGCGGCATCGTTGCGGGTCGCCCGCACGATGTCGGTCACGTAGCGCCTCACCCGCTCGTCCATGTGCACCGCGTTCACCGCGGCGCGCATCTCCAGCAACTCCTCGCGGGTCGTGGGTTCCCCCATCGGGTAGGTCAGCTCGTCGTCGGCCCGGAAGCCGCGTTCGTGGCGGTCCAGAATGGCCCGCTCCGCCTCCTCCGGCGGGTAGTCGATCACGATCTTCATGAGGAAGCGGTCCACCTGGGCCTCGGGGAGCGGGTAGGTGCCCTCGTATTCGACCGGATTCTGCGTCGCGAAGACCGTGAAGGGTGCGGGCAGCGAACGGGTCTTGCCGTCGACCGTGACCTGCCGCTCCTCCATCGCCTCCAGCAGAGCCGCCTGCGTCTTCGGGGGCGCCCGGTTGACCTCGTCTGCGAGCAGCAGATCGGCGAAGACGGGCCCCGCCCGGTAGGTGAAGCCGGTTTCACCGAGCACATTCACTCCGACCAGGTCGGTGGGCATCAGGTCGGGGGTGAACTGCACCCGGCCGAAGTCGAGTCCCAGCCCCCGCGCCATGGCGCGCACGGCCAGGGTCTTGGCGGTTCCGGGAACCCCCTCGACCAGGGCGTGGCCCCGGGCCAGGAGGGTGATCATCAGTTGTCTGAGCGCGGCCTCCTGGCCGAGCACGACCTGCTCGAGGTCCCCGAGCAGGCGAAGCGCCGCATCCGGCGTCGTCATTTGCTGAATCTCCTTGCAAGGTGTTGGTCCACTCCGGCGGCGACCAGAGTCAGGTCCACCGGTTCCGAGTGCAGGCCCCGCCGGACCTGCTCCAGCGACGCGTGCTTGCCGCTCCGCGCCTCCACCTCCCGGAGGAGCGCGTCGGCCTCGTCCAGGTCGCGGGGCGGCGGACGGCGGATCGATCTCGCGAGCCGCGAGAGCAGGAGCACCGCCGCGGTGCTGGCCGAGTCGGCCTTGCGGTACAGGTCCCCCAGCGCGGAGACGTGTTCCAGCGGGGATCTCCGCTCCCGGTCGGCCGGCGCCACCGCCGTGTTGGGAACGCCGAAGCGCAGGCCCCGGCAGGCCAGGTACAGGAAGCACACCGCAATGATGCTCGTCAGGGCGCGGCCGCCGGGACTGCCGAGGAAGAAATCGGAGAGCACCTGGGCGCGGGTCCCGTATCCCGTAATCCCCTGATGGAATTCGTCGAAGAAGACGGTGTCCGTGTCGCTGGTGTAGGCAAGCGCGGCTCTCACGGCGAGCGCCGCGAGCGGATCTTCGGCCGCGGTCCCGTTGGCCAGGGGCGCGGCGTGCGCGAAGATCAGGATCCGTCCTTCGCCCAGCGGGATCTCGGCCGCCGCCATCAACTCGTTGCCGCTTGAATCGCTGGCCGTCAGGAGCGGCTGCGGCAGTCCGGCATCGCTGGCATCCGGGAACCCGGGTGGAAGCTCGAGAACCTCCTCATCGGGGTCCTGGCCGGCCTCGGATTCGGGCGTTTCGTCCGGCGCTTCCGGCTGGGCCTCCTCCTCTGCTTCCACCTGGGCGTCGTCCGCCCGTACCGCGGCCGGGGCCGAGTCCGCCCCGGCCTCCGCAGCCGCCGAGTCCTCCTCCTCCTCGGGGATCACCTCGAAACCGAAGCGCGGCGAATTCGGCGGCGGCAGCCCGTCGGTCAGGAAATGCGCGCCCCAACGGCCCTCGGCCGAGTCCGGCAGCACCCGGTCCGTCCCGCCCGGAAAGCGCACCCCCAGAACCACCATGAGCGGGGTCATTCCCGGAACGCCTCTCCGCGTTGGCGGGGCATAGATGAATGTGCCGCCGGCCCGCACGTGGTCCAGGAGAGCCTCCATCTCCCGGGGACTCAGTATTCCCAGCTGCGGCTGCAGCATCACGATCGTGCCCCGCAGCGGATCCGCCTCTGCAAACGGCGTCAGGCGGGGCTCGGTGTGCCGTCCAAGCCGGGCGATCCCGCGCGACAGCGCTGCAACGCCATCAGGCGTCGTCCGCAACGAACTGCGCAACACTCCGGTCGCGCGGCGCCCCTCGGGCAGCGTCAGGTAGCCCGCCAGCGCGGCCAGCCCCAGAATCGCGAGGATCCAGGCGACGGGCCGCCTGCTCCTTCCACGCCCTGCCGTCTTCACGCGGCTCACCGGTCGCCTGCCGGGGTCTCCGGCCCGTCGGCCGGGGTGTCGTCCCGGGACCTGCCATCCTGTTCGCCGGCCGGACATCCGGCCTCCCGGGCCAGCCGGGCCAGGTCGGCGTACCCGTCGTCGGAGGGGTCCTCCTGCCCGAAGGAGAAGCCCTGAAAGGAACTCAGGAATTGTCCGCCCGCCCGTGTGTCCGTACCGGCGGAGTAGCCGCGGGCGATCTCCAGCGCATAGTCGCCGGGGGTCTTCGAGGGGTGAAAAGCAAGCGTGCCCCGCTGCTCAAGCGTCAGCAGGAACCCCTGGTAGAGCGCGGTCGCAGCGGAACGGAGATGGCCCTCGCCGGCCCGCCGGCTCGCCAGCCGAAGCCACTCGCTGGGGGTCACCGGCGTCTGTTCCAACTCGGACTCCTGCCCATCGGCCGTCCGCCTGACGGCTCCACGCCTGCGGCGCACGATGATGGCCCCCGCGGCAAGGAGCGCCAGGGCCGGAATCAGCACCGCAAGAACGGACGCCAACCCGGGCGCGCGGTCGATGACCTCCAGAATCCACTCCAGCACCGCCATCAACCGATCGACAATGACGCGCAGAAAGGGATTGCTCACGGGCGCATCGAAGGTGGCGAAGTCCGGACCCGCCAGGATCTCGCGCAGCGCGCCCGAGATCTCGTCGGGGGCGGGGAGCTCCCGGGACGTGGCCGGGGGCCCGGAGGCGGGGGGCTCCTGAAGTGCGGCGGATGCCCCCGGGTCGGGGAGCTGCCCGCGGGCCAGCCGCGCAATGGCCGGGGGCGGCTGGCTCTCCGCGACCGGACCCCCGCTTGCCGGGAACCCGGTCACGAAGCGGCGGGGCCCATCTCGTCCGCGAGCCTCTCCAGGTCGTAGGCCTCGCTGCGCACCCGCCGGTCGTGGAAGAGCATCATGATGCAGCCGAGCAGGAACGGTATGGTGAGCGGCCCCAGGATCAGATCGGCGGTGTTCAGCACCCACTGGCGCGTGGGACTGATGGTCGCCACGTCACCGGGGGACACAAAGAGCTCCCAGGTCCCGGTGAGGGAGAAGATGGCGATCGTCGGCACCTGGCTGATGATCGACGCCACCACCATGATCCCGACCACCTTGAGCCACCCGCCGCGGCACAGCGACCACGACCGGGAGAGCGCGTCCATCGCGGAGCGGCCCTCGATGACGACGGCCGGGTAGATGCCGAAGGTCGCACCCATCCAGAAACAGACGACGACCACGAGCGCCGCCACCATGATCACGGCGCCGAGCACCGCCAGCCACGTGCTTCCGGTCGCGAAGGTGATCCCGGCGATGGTGAACATCATGAGCAGCCAGACCACGAACGCCGCGACGAGAAAGATCAGGAATGCGGTAATGGAGGCACCGGCTGCGCTCACGATGTAAGGGAGCGCTCCCCGGTACGCCGTGCCGAGCGACGATGGCCGCTCCTCGATGCGCGCATGCATGGCGACGGTCAGCGCAAGCGAGGCAAAGAAGCCGAACGCCAGGCTGACCAGCGTGATCAGGAACAGGAAGCCCAGGTCCCCGAAGAAGGTTGCCATCTGGTCCAGGGCGACCGTGGGGTCCCCGGCGCTGTCGAGCGTCTCCGCGCTCTCGAGCAGTTCGGCCGGATTCCACAGCACGGTCATCACGTAATCCGGGAGCGAACACACCAGCACGATCAGGTAGTAGAGGCCGAAATCGCGGCGGTAGAGCTGCACCGCGCCGTCCACGATTTCGGTGAATCCGAGGGGCCTCATGGGGAGTGTCGACATGCGGGAACCTATCCAATTGGAGGAACTCGTGCCAGCCTCTGCGGGACGGCCCGGCGGGTGTCGGCGGCCCTGCCCGTCGCCGGGGAGGAAGGGACGCTATCCCTGCTCCGTCCTCAGACGCCTGAGGACTCGCAGGTTCCTGCGATCCGCACCCGCGCCGTCTTCACCCTTGGGCGTCTCCAGTATCTTCGGTACGGAGCGGAATCTGGTTTCGTTCATGATGCGGCGGAAGGGCTCGACGCCGATCGTGCCTTCGCCGATGTTCTCATGGCGGTCCAGCCGCGAGCCGAAGGGCGCGCGGGCGTCGTTGAGGTGGAACAGCTCGACCCTGTGCACGCCGAAGGTGTCGTCGGCGCGCATCCAGACGCCGCGGAAGTCGCCCGCCAGGTCATGGCCGGCCACCCAGGCGTGGCAGGTGTCGAAGCAGACGCCGACGCGCGAGCGGTGCGGTTCGGGGATTCCCTCGATGATCGACGCGAGTTCCTGGAACGAGCCGCCGACCGAGGTGCCCGCGCCCGCGGTCAGCTCCAGGAGGATGCGCGTCCGGCCGGGGACGGCCTCGAGCGCCTGGCCGACCGCCTCCGCGTTGCGGGCGATACCGCCCTCCCGGTCCCCGTCGGTGGCGTTGCCCGGGTGCGTCACGACGGCGTCGAGGCCAAGATGGCCGGCCCGCGCCAATTCGCCGCGGAAGCAGTCCGCAGAGCGCCTCCAGAGCGCCGGGTCCGGGCTGGCCAGGTTGATCAGATAGGAGTCGTGGGAAGCGGTGAAGCCGAAGCCCAAGCGCGCCACCCGGGACCGGAAGCGGGCCGCGACAGCGTTCGCCAGGACAGGCTCCGCCCAGCGGTTCGGCTGTTTGGTGAAGATCTGGAAGACGCCCGCGCCGATCTCCGCTGCTCTCTCCGGGGCCCGGTCCACACCGCCCGCGACCGAAACGTGCGCGCCCAGTTCGTCAAGTCCGGTTGACATTTTGTCAAGTTTGGTTGACAAGGCGATGGGCCTCTCGTTGTCGAGGAGGACGCGCCGGGCCGGCCGGGCCGTGCGGGACTGGCTGATATCTTGCCAGCCAAGCCTTATCTTGCAAGGTGACACGCCCGCGGCCGGGCAGTGCCGGGCCCGCCACACACGTGCGCCGCCGTACCACCGGTGGCCGCCTCAGCGACTGGACAAGGACAACCGATGCGTAACGGCCCCGCCGCCCTCCTCATGCTCGCTCTGGCGGCCTGTGCCGCCCCCTCCCCGCCCGCCACGCCCGCGCCGGCGCCGCTTCAGCCCTCCGGCCAGGGCGCACCGCCCCGGCAAACCGCAGCGGTCCAGCCCGGCGAGCCCTTCGCCCGGCCCGAGGAGCCCACCCCCGCCCAGCCTCCCACCGCCGCCCGGCTCCCCATGCCCGGCCTCGACACCGTCCGGGCCGGCGAGTTCGACAACGGCAAGATGTGGACCTTCGACGCCCCGCCCACATCGTACCTGGCCGAGACCTACGGCTTCTCGCCCGGCGACGACTGGTACGCGCGCGCCCGCCTCGGCGCGCTCAGGATCCCCAACTGCTCGGCCTCCCTGGTGTCGCCCAACGGGCTCGTCATGACCAACCACCACTGCGCGCGCGAGTTCGTCACGCAGGTCGCGGAAGAGGGCGAGAACCTCCTGGACGAGGGCTTCCACGCGGCCACCCTCGCCGACGAGCGCCCGGTGACCGACTTCGACGCCGACCAGCTCATCGACATCGTGGACGTCACCGCGGAGGTCCGCGCGGTGGTCGACGCGGCGCCGGATGCCGAGGCGCGCTCGGCGGTGCGGGACAGCGTGACCGAGGCGGTGGCCGCGCGGATCGGGGAGGAGAGGGGCGGGGAGGAGGCCGGGATCGAGGTGGAGGTGGTCTCGCTCTACAACGGCGGCCTCTACTCGGCGTACGTCTTCCGCCGCTACAGCCGCGCCGCGCTGGTGATCGCCCCCGAACTGGCCCTCGGCTTCTTCGGCGGCGAGCCCGACAACTTCACCTATCCGCGCTACGCCCTGGACTTCGCCTTCTTCCGCCTGCTGGACGAGGACGGTGCTCCGCTGCGGACCCCCAACCACTTCGAGTGGTCGCGCGACGGCGTCGCCGAGGGCGATCTCGTCTTCGTGATCGGGAACCCGGGGAGCACCTCGCGGCTGCAGACCGTCGCCGAGCTGGAGTTCCGCCGCGACGTGGAGATGCCGGCGCTGCTCGCGTTCCTCGAATCGCGGATCGGGGTCTTCGGGGAGTATATAGAAGGGCGGGAGGACGAACCCGGGATCGACGAGGCGCGCAACGTGCTCTTCAGCCTCCTGAACTCGCAGAAGGCGTTCACCGGGATGCTCGGCGGGCTGCGCGACCCCTACGTGCTCGCGCGCCGCGGGGCCGCGCAGGCCGAATTCCAGGGGGCCATCGGAGCCGACCCGGCGCTGCGGGACACCTACCTGCACCTCTTCGCGGAGATGGCGGAGCTGCAGGAGCGGAAGGCGGAGCTGGCGAGCGAGTTCCGGGCCTTCGCGGCCTTCGGCGCGGCCGACTACGAGTCGGCGCTGATCCTGCGCACGCTGACTTCCTTCGGGTACCTGAACGCCCGGCAGGCCGGGGCCCCGCCGGAGGAGATCCAGGAGATCGTCGAGGAGATGGAGTCGGTTCCCAACCACCCGCCGGAGCTCGACCAGGCGCTCCTCGCCGCGCGCATCGAGGACCTGATCGGTGCCTTCGGAGCGAACGACGCCTCGGTCACGTCGCTGCTTCGTGGCCGCACCCCGGAGGAGTTGGCCGCGTCCCTGCTCGCCGGCTCCCTGATGGCGGACTCGGCAGCGGCCGTCAACGCGCTCACCGGCGGCACGCTGAACCCCGCGCTGGACCCCGCATTCGCCTTCGTGCCGGGGCTGCTGCAGCGCTTCTTCCCCCTGCAGGAGACGGTCTTCGTCACCATCGGTCCCCGCGAGGAGGAGATCGCCGCGCTCCTCGGCCGGGCGCGCTTCGAGGTCAGCGGCACCGCGGTGCCCCCCGACGCCACCTTCTCGCTGCGGCTCGCGGACGGGGTGGTCCGGGGGTTCCCGTACAACGGCACCGTCGCCCCGGCGTTCACGACCTACTACGGCCTCTACGACCGGCACTACTCGAACCCCGGTGCGGACGAGTGGTCGCTGCCCGCGCGCTGGACCGGGCCGCCTGCCGGGTTCGCCCTCTCCACCCCGCTCAACTTCGTCAGCACCGCCGACATCATCGGCGGAAACTCGGGCTCTCCGGTGGTCAACCGCGAACTGCAGGTCGTGGGGCTGGTCTTCGACGGGAACATCGACAGCCTTCCCGGCGACTACATCTACATCCCGGATCTGAACCGCTCGGTGGCCGTGGACGCCCGCGGCATCCTGGAGGCCCTGCAGGCGATCTACGGGGCGGACAGGATCGTGCAGGAGCTGACCGGGCGGCGCTGACCGCCATGGCGCGCTCCCCCCGTCCCGGCCACCCCTTCTTCGCGGGGGCGCCGCAGCTGATCGCGCACCGGGGCGGGGCGGCCCTCGCTCCCGAGAACACCATGGCGGCCTTCCGGTGTGCCCTGGACGAATGGGACGCCGACATGCTCGAAATGGACGTGCGCCTCACCTCGGACGGGCGCGTGGTGGTGATCCACGACGAGACCGTGGACCGAACCACGGACGGGACGGGCCGGATCCGCGACATGACCTGGGCGGAGGCGCGGGAACTCGACGCCGGCTTCCGTTTCCCGGGCACCAATGGCGGCACCCCGTGGCGGGGCCGCGGCGTGCGCCTCCCCCTCTTCGAGGAAGTGCTCGAGGCCTTTCCCGGCGCGCGCATGATCGTGGAGCCGAAGGCAGCCGAGACGGCCGGGCCGCTGGTCCGGCTCATCCGGGCCGCCGGGGCCGAACGGCGGGTCCTGGTGGGAGCCGAGTTCGAGGACACCCGGTCGGGGGCGAGGGGGTATTCCGGTCCCTGGGGCGCGTCGCGAAGGCAGGTCGTCCCCTTCTGGGTCCTCCAGCTGCTCGGCGCTGCGGGGCGCTGGCACGCACCGGCCGCCGACGGTTTCCAGCTGCCCGAGCGGTCCGGCCGGCTGCGGGTGGTCACCCCGGCCCTGCTTCGGGCGGCACGGGCGGTGAACATGCCCGTCTACGTGTGGACGGTGGACGACCCCGCGGACATGCGCCGGCTGCTGGATTGGGGCACGGACGGGATCATGACGGACCGGCCCGACCTGCTCGCGGGCGTGCTCACGGAGGTCGCCGGGCGTCCGGCTCCACCGGCCGGGGACAACGGAGGAGCGCCGTGAGCGGCCTCGAGGGACACTTCGCCGAACACCTCGCGGCCACGGGGTGGCTCGCCGAAGGGTGCGGGGTGGTGGTCGGCGTCTCGGGCGGCGTGGACTCGATGACGCTGCTGCACCTGATGCACTTCCGCGACGGCTCTCCCCGGGTGCGGCTGTGCGCCGCCCACGTCGACCACCGGATGCGGGCGGAGAGCGGCGACGATGCCTCGTGGGTCCGGGAGATCTGTGCCGAATGGGGCGTACCCTTCCACCTGCGGGAGGCTGCCGGCGCGGTGGCCACCGAGGCCGCGGGCAGGCAGCTCCGCTACCGTTTCTTCGAGGAGGTGCGGAAGGGTCTCGGCGACGATGCGGTCACGATGACCGCGCACACCGCCGACGACCAGGCCGAAACCGTGCTGTTCCGGGCCGCGCGGGGGAGCGGTCCCCGCGGTCTGGGAGGGATCCGGGCGGCGCGGTCCCCGTCGGTGGTGCGCCCTCTTCTCCCCTTCCGGCGCGCGGAGATCGAGGCCTGCGCGGCCGAGCGGGGGGTCCCCTTCCGGGACGACCCCAGCAACCGCGACACGCGCTGGACGCGCAACCGCCTCCGCCACGAGATCCTGCCCGCGCTGGAGGAGGCGGTCCCGGGTGCGGGTGCCGCGCTGGCGGCGCTGGCCCGGACGAGCCGGCTGGAGGGGGCGGCGCTCCGCGAACTCCTCGACGAGCGCATCGCGGCGCTGGCGGTGGACGGGCAAGGCGGCGGCGAGATCGCCCTCGACCGCGTTGCCCTCAGCGCCCTGTCGCTCCCCGTGCTGACGCTGGTGCTGCGGCGCGCGGTCCACCGGCTGGGCGGCGATCCCGGACGAAACGCCACCGAGACGCTGGTCCGTTTCGCGCGGGAGGCTCAGAGCGGGCGGCGGATCGCGGTCGCGGGAGGGGTGGCGGTGGAGCGCCAGGCGAATACAGTGAAGATCAGGAGGGAGGAGGGCCGCGCGGCCGGGCTGCCGAGTGGCGACCCGCCGGGTTCCTCGCCCGCCTCAACCTTGAAACCGGCCGGGAGGTAGCCTGTGAAGGTCATGGGGGATGCGCGCATGGGGGAACGGAAGCTGCGCCGGGTCGTATACTCCACCGACGCGATCCAGCGGCGCGTAGAGGAGATGGGCCGCGAGATCGCAGAGGCCTACGCCCCCGGTGACGATGTTCTGCTACTGGGCCTGCTCAAGGGTTCCTTCATCTTCATCGCCGACCTGGTGCGCCAGGTTCCCATCCCGATCCAGGTCGACTTCCTGGCCGCTTCCAGTTATGGGAAGGAACGGGTGAGCAGCGGCGAGGTGAAGCTGGTGTACAACCCGGGGGCGTCGATGGAGAACCGGCATGTGATCCTCGTCGAGGACATCGTCGACAGCGGCACGACGATCAAGCGCATCGTCCCCCTGCTTCTGGAGCGCAGGCCGGCGAGCCTGGAGATCTGTACGCTGCTCCACAAGCGGCTGGCGAAGTTCGATTGGGATGTACGATGGGTCGGTTTCGACGCGCCGGGCGACTTTCTGGTAGGTTACGGATTGGATTTTGCCGAGGATTTTCGGCACCTTCCCTATATCGGCTCGATCTGATCCGGCCTCGGAGAGGCACATGTCGGAAGCAAAGAAACCGCCACAGAAGGAACCACCGAAGCTGCGCAAGGTGTCCCGGGCGGCGTCGATCTGGCTCCTCGTCGCGCTCGTGGCGGCGCTCGGCTACAACTTCATGAGCGCCTCGGACCGCAATTCCGGCGAGGTCAACTACTCCGAGCTCCTCCGGCAGCTGGAGAACGACAACGTTCTCGAGGCCACCTTCCACGGCGAGCAGACGGTCCAGGGAGAGTTCAAGAACACGATCACCGTCGAAGAGGCGGAGATCACGGAGTTCGTCACCAAGCTTCCCCCCGGTATCGGCGAGGGCCTCACGGCGAGCATGCAGGAGCGAGGCGTGGAGATCTACTCCGTGCCTCGGGGGCCGGGTTGGGGGACCTGGGTCTTCTCGATCTTCCCCTTCCTTCTCTTCATCGTATTCTGGATCTGGTTCCTGCGCGCCATGCAGAGCGGCGGCAACCGGGCGTTCCAGTTCGGGCGCTCCAGGGCCCGGCTGATCAGTCCGGACAATCCGCAGGTGACCTTCGCCGACGTGGCCGGGGCCGAAGAGGCCAAGACGGAGCTCGAGGAGATCATCGAGTTCCTGAAGGATCCGCCCCGGTTTTCACGTCTGGGCGGGAGGCTGCCAAAGGGCGTTCTCCTGGTGGGTCCGCCCGGCACCGGAAAGACGCTTCTGGCGCGGGCGGTCGCCGGCGAGGCGGGCCGGCCCTTCTTCCAGATGTCGGGCTCCGATTTCGTCGAGATGTTCGTGGGCGTGGGGGCTTCCCGGGTGCGGGACCTCTTCGAGCAGGGGAAGGCGCACGCGCCGTGCATCATCTTCGTCGACGAGATCGATGCGGTCGGGAGGCACCGCGGAGCCGGGCTGGGGGGCGGCCACGACGAGCGCGAGCAGACGCTGAACGCTCTGCTGGTCGAGATGGACGGGTTCGAGGCCAACGAGGGCGTGATTCTCCTGGCCGCGACCAACCGTCCCGATGTCCTGGATCCGGCGCTGCTGCGTCCGGGGCGCTTCGACCGGCAGGTCGTGGTGGATCTCCCCGACGTGAAGGGCCGCGAGGGGATCCTGCGCGTCCACGCCAGGAAGCTGCCCCTCGACGAAGATGTCGAGCTGTCGCTGGTCGCGCGGGGCACTCCGGGGCTCAGCGGGGCCGATCTCTCCAACATCTGCAACGAGGCGGCGCTGTTCGCCGCGCGCAGGGGGGTGGACCGCGTGGCGATGGAGGACTTCGAGCAGGCCAAGGACAAGGTCATGCTCGGCACCGAGCGGCGGAGCATGGTGCTGACCGACGCGGAGCGCGAGCTGACCGCCTTCCACGAGGCGGGCCACGTGGTCATCGGCGTGAAGGTCCCGGGTCTCGACCCCGTCCACAAGGTCACCATCGTGCCGCGGGGCCGCGCCCTGGGGCTCACCGCCTCGCTCCCCGAGGAGGACCGCCACTCCCACACCCGCGAATGGCTGAACGGCCAGCTGGCCATGCTCTTCGGCGGCCGGGTCGCGGAGGAACTCGCCTTCGGCCCCGAGCACGTCACCACGGGGGCCGGCAACGACATCGAGCGCGCCACGACGATGGCCCGGCGCATGGTCACCCGCTTCGGCATGTCCGACCGGATCGGCCTCATGGCCGTGGGCGACAGTGACCAGGAGGTGTTTCTGGGGCGCGAACTGGTCCAGCGGCGGGAAGTCTCCGACTACACCGCGCAGCAGGTCGACGAAGAGGTCAAGCACATCCTCGACGCCGCCCACGGAAGGGCGCGCGAGATCATCGAAGAGAACCGGGATCTGCTGCAGAGGGTCGCGGAGGCGCTGCTCGACCGGGAAACGCTGGATGGCGAGGAGATTCAGCTGCTCGTGGAAGGGAAGGAGCTCCCGCCTCTTCCCGATTTCGACTCCGAGGCGGCGCCCGAAGCCGCAGCGGACAAGGAGGTCAAGCTGGTCGTGAAGCCTCAGCCGGGGCTTGGCCAGAGCGACCCGCTACCCTCGCCGGGCTAGCAACCCGGGGTACAAGTCCCCGCTGGTCTCAAGCGGCGACGCGACTCAGCCGGACTCCCCGAAGAGCGGCGCCGCCCGCAGCCCCTCGGGTTCCGGCAGCCAGCGCTCCAGCATCTCGCGCAGCCGCTCGCCGGTCACACCGACCTCGATCCTGCCCCGGTGTGCGACGGAGATGCGCGACGTCTCCTCGCTGACCACGATCACGACCGCATCGGTCTCCTCGCTCAGTCCGATGGCTGCCCGGTGCCGGGTGCCGAGGCTGCGGTCGCTGACCGGGTTCTGGGTCAGCGGCAGGATGGCGCCCGCGGCCTTGATGGTGTCCCCCACCAGGATCACCGCTCCGTCGTGCAGCGGGGACTGCGGCGCAAAGATCGTCCCGAGCAGGTCGGCGGACAGCACGGCCTCGACCCCCCTGCCGGTGCGGGCGTACTCCTTCAGCCCCGTCTCGCGCTGCACCGCCACGATCGCGCCCACGCCCTGGCGGCTCAGCCGCTCGACGCCTTCGACGAGCCGGTCGACCATGCGCGCCTCACGCGCCTGGCCCAGGAGCCGCACCAGCGGAGTCTGGCCGAGGCGGGCCAGCGCCGCGCGCATCTCGGGCTGGAAGACCACGAGCGCCGCGATCGCGCCGTACTGGAAGAGGGCCTGGAGGAGTCCGCGGATCAGGGAGAAGTCCAGGATCACGGCCATCAGGTAGAGGCCCGCCAGCAGAAGGACGCCCAGCAGCATCTGCATCGCGCGGGTTTCGCGGATCAGGAGGAGGATCCGGTAGATCAGGAGAAAGACGATCGCGATCTCGACCAGATCGGTCCACCCGGGGCGAAGGAACCGCAACTGCTGCAGAAAGCCGTCCATGACGCTACAAGAATAACAGGCGGCGGAAGGGGTGGACGCGATTCTCGTTGACGACCGGGCCTCGGCGCCCTACATTGGCGCGGGTTCCCGATTCAACCGAAAACCGCTCATCAGGAGCAAACCTTGGACAGCAACTACGAGCTTTCGCAGCTCTTCGTGGACGGCGGGCCGATGATGTATCCCCTCATCATCTGCTCGCTCATCGGCCTGGGCGTCATCATCGCCAAGACCTGGACCCTCTGGGTGGCGCACAGGAGCGCGCTCAGCGTCATGGAGAGCGTGGAAGAGGCGGCCAGGGGCGGGTCGCTGGACGAAGCCGCGGAAATCGCGGCCGCCACGCCCGGTCCCGCCGCCGCCATCCTGCTGGCGGGGCTTCGCCGGATCAGGCAAATGAGCGTCCGCAAGGGTGAACTGGAGCAGGTCGTCTCCACCACCGGCGCCATCGAGCTCAGCTTCCTCGAGCGCGGCCTGGTGATCCTGGCCACGATCGCGAATGTGGCCCCGCTGATGGGATTTCTGGGGACGGTGGCCGGCATGATCCTGGCCTTTGATTCGATCGCGGTCTCGGGAAATGTCGAGCCGGCTACGGTTGCGGGGGGCATCAAGGTCGCGCTTCTGACCACAGCGGCGGGGCTGACGATCGCGATTCCGATCAACATCGGCTATAATTATTTCGTGGCCCGAGTCGACAAGCTCATCATCGACATGGAGGAAAGCACTCAGAGGGTGCTCAATCTGGCGTGGGACCTGGAGAGCGAGGGGAAGCTCGAAATCCTGGCTTGAACGAAGCGAAACCCGGGCTTCGGATTCCGAGCACCGCGAGGTCGGCGGAACCCTGAAGCCCGATCGGGGTAGAATAGACAGAAGGCATGTATAGTCGGAACGGAGGCGAGATCATTCATGGCGGTTCTCGGTAACAAGAAATCCAAGGTCTCCGACGAGATCCCGTCGTCGTCGATGGCCGACATCGCTTTCCTTCTCCTGATCTTCTTCCTGGTGACCACCACCTTCCCGAAGGACAAGGGGTTGCAGCTGGTGCTTCCCGAGCAGGGGGAGACGCAGGAGGTGAGCCAGAAGAATGTCCTCCACATCATCGTGCAGCCGACCGGGCAGGTGGTGATCAAGCGCGGCGAGAGCCAGCAGGAGCAAACGGTGCGGGCCGACGCGCTCACCTCCATCTGGCGGCAGGCCGTGGAGGAGAATCCCAGTCTGATCGCATCGGTCAACACGCACCCGGACGCCCCCTACCGCATGATGATCGATGTCCTCGATGCGCTGCAGGCGGCGGGTGCCAGCCGCATCTCACTCAACCTGCTCGAGGAGTAGCAAAACATGGGTCTCAGAGCCGGTGGTCTCCAGAGGAAATCGAAGGCTGCGTCGGAGATTCCCTCTTCGTCGATGGCCGACATCGCCTTCCTGCTCCTCATCTTCTTCATGGTCACCACGGTCTTCCGGAACGACAAGGAACGTCCCATCGAATTCCCGGAGGCCCAGGCGATCGAGAAGATCGACAAGAAGCAGAAGGACATCCTGAACCTGTGGGTCGAACAGGACGGCATCGTGTACATGAACGACGTCCAGTACACGATGGACCAGGTCGGTGGTGTGATCTTCCCGATCTACGTGGCCAATCGGGAGCTGGTGGTTTCGATCCGGTCGGACCGCAACGCCCCGTACAGCTTTATCGACCAACTGACGAAGGAACTGCAGGCCGCTGGCGCTCTCAAGGTGATGTTCGCGGCGGATCTCGAAAACACCATGACAAGGCAGAGACGATGAACGAGCCGAACAACCAGCCCGAATCGACCATTCCGGACCAGGGTACCGCCAACGAGCGTTTCAAGCGTTCGTTCTCTTCGTGGTTCTGGGGATCCATCATCGCCGCCACGGGCCTCCACTTCGCGATCTTCGCGTTCTCGCCGCAGATGGAAGCGGAGGACGTCAGCATCAACCCGGACAACATCGACGTGGTGCCGCCGCCTCCGGATGTGGAGATCCCGCCGCCGCCTGCGGAGATTCGGCGCCCGGCCGCACCGGTGATCACCACGGCGGCGATCGACGAGGATCTCACGATCGAGACCACGACCTTCGACACCTGGACCTCCAACGAGCTGCCGCCGCCGCCGGACGAGGCGGAGACGACCGACATCTCCCAGGCCCCCCAGTTCGTGGTGCATACGGTCAGGCCCAGGATGCTCAACGAGTCCGAGGTGAACCGCGTCCTGGAGCGGGAATACCCCGCGCTGCTGAAGGACGCGGGGATCGGGGGCACGGCGACGGTCCATCTCTTCATCGACGAAGAAGGGATCGTGCAGAACCAGCTCGTGAAGGTCAGCTCCGGGCACACGGGGCTCGACAACGCGGCGCTCAAGGTGGTCACGGTCGCCCGCTTCAGCCCCGCGATGAACCGCGACAAGGCGGTCGCCGTCTGGATCGAGCTGGACGTTACGTTCAAGCCGACCTGATCCTTAGCGGGCCGTGTAGGTCCCCGCTGCATTCCGGAGGCGTGCGTGTGCGTAGCCGGACCGGGCGCGGGCGTTCACACGGCGTGCCGGCGGGAACTCTCCGGCTCCCAGCGGGGTATCGGAGGTAACGCGCGATATCCGAATCGCGACGGTTACACGACGATACTCAGCAAGGAGCCGGAGATGACGCACCAACGGAGTCGGCAGGAACAGACCGTTCGAGCCGGGGGGATCGCCAACGAACGCTTCAAGCGCTCGTTCTCCTCGTGGTTCTGGGGATCGCTGGCTGCGGCCACCGGGCTCCACTTCGCGATCTTCGCCTATCTTCCTCCGATGGCGGCCGCGGATGTGAGTATCCGTGTGACCCCGACGGAGATCGTGCCCCCCCCAAGGGTCGATCCCCCGCCGCCGCCCGATGCGATCCGCAGGCCGGCCCGGCCGGTGATCAACCCCGTCGTACTCGACGACGAATTGACGATCGCCCCGAACACCGACGTGACGGTTGCGCCCGAGCTGCCTCCGCCGCCCAGGGCGGCCGAGACCGCCGCCATCGCCGACCAGACCTTCGTGGTGTACACGGTCAGGCCGAAGATGCTGAACGAGGACGAGGTGAACCGCGTCCTCGAGCGGGAGTATCCCGCGCTGCTGAAGGACGCCGGGATCGGGGGCACCACGTCGGTGCGCCTCTTCATCGACGAGGAGGGGGTCGTGCGGCAGCAGCGCGTGGGGGAGAGTTCCGGGCACGCCGGGCTCGACAGCGCGGCGCTGAAGGTGGTGACCGTCGCGCGCTTCAGCCCCGCGATGAACCGCGACAAGCCGGTCGCGCTCTGGATTGCGCTCGACATTACCTTCAAGGCGAACTAGGCCGGCCGGCACACGACAGGGGGGAAGCGCCCCGCCGGCCTCGCGAGGCCGGCGGGGCGCTTCCACGTTGACGTGGGGACATCCACCACGGGCTGAGAGGGCATGGCACACCAGGAGGCTTACCAAGACGTGGTTGGGGAGCGGTTGCCGCGCGTCCGGGAGAGGATCGCCGCGGCGGCGAGGCGAGGCGGCCGCGATCCGTCGGAGGTGCGCATCGTTGCGGTGACGAAGGGCCACCATCCGGCCGCGGTCCGCGCAGGCGTCGCGGCCGGGCTGCGCGACCTCGGTGAGAACCGGGTGCGGGAGCTGGGGGACAAGCTGGGCTTTCTGGGTGACGCCGCCGTGGACGATCCGGGGTGGAGGCTGCCGCGCGACGTGAGGTGGCACATGATCGGGCACGTGCAGCGGCGCCAGGCGGGTGGCGCGGCGCGCTTCGCCGCGCTGATCCACAGCGTGGACTCGCTGCGGCTCGCCGGGAAGCTGTCCCGCATCGGGGTGGCGGAGGGGCGGCGCGTCCCGGTTCTGGTCCAGGTCAACGTCTCCGGCGAAGCGGCCAAGGGCGGCTTCCCGGAAGCGGAGGCGCTGGAAGGGATCGGCGGGGTGGCCGCCCTGCCGGGGCTGCGGGCCGGGGGCCTCATGACGATGGCGCCCTTCACTTCCAGCGAACGAACGCTTCGCGATACCTTCCGAAGGACCCGTCTCCTGCTGGAAGCCGCCGCCGGGATCGACGGCCTCGCGGGGCGGGAGCTCTCGATGGGCATGTCCAACGACTTCGAGATCGCGATCGAGGAGGGGAGCACGATGGTGAGGCTTGGCACGACGCTGTTCGGGGAGCGCCCCCGGTGAGCGCCGGCCGGGAGATGGCGCGGCTCCGCGAGGCGGTGCGGGCCGTGCAGGCCCTGGGGGGCGGCACGCCCCGTGTGGGGATCATCCTGGGCACGGGGCTGGGGGGGCTGGCCGAAGCCATGGAGGTAGAGGTCTCCGTTCCGTACGAGGAGTTGCCGCACTTTCCGGTCTCCACGGTCGAGACGCACCGCGGACGGCTCCTGCTCGGCAGCCTGAACGGCGTGCGGGTGGTGGCGATGCAGGGCCGCTTTCACCGCTACGAGGGCTACACCCCCGGCGAGATCGTCTTCCCCGTGCGCGCGATGCGGCTGCTCGGGGCCGAGACCCTGATCGTGTCTGCCGCGTGCGGCGGGATGAACCCGCTGTGGGGGCCGGGGGACCTCGTCCTTCTCGACGATCACATCAACCTCATGGGGGAGAGCCCCCTGACCGGTCCGAATCCGGACGAACTCGGCCCCCGCTTCCCGGACATGTCCGCGCCCTACGACCCCGCCCTGCGCGAGATCGCCGCCGGGGTGGCGCTCGACGGGGGCATCGCGCTGCGCGAGGGGGTCTACGTGGCGGTGACGGGTCCCCAGCTGGAGACGCGCGCCGAGTACCGCATGCTGCGCGCGATGGGGGCCGACGTGGTCGGGATGTCCACCGTGCCCGAGGTGATCGCCGCGCGCCACATGGGGATGCGGGTGATGGCCGTTGCCGTGATCACGGACCAGTGTCTTCCCGATGCGCTCGAGGAGGTGGACATCGCGAAGATCATCGCGACCGCCTCGGCGGCCGAGCCCGGGCTGACGCGGCTGGTGACGGGTGTGCTCGCGAGGCTGGGAGATGCCGGCCGGGGTGCGGGAGAGGGCAGCGCCGAATCCGCCGGGGAGGCCGCGATCGCGACCGCGGAAGCCGGAGCAGCCGGAGGGGAGCCCGCCGGCTGATGCGCTATCCGGCCCTTCCGCCCTCGCTCGTGGATCTCGAAGAGGAGGTACTCAAGCGGTGGCGCGACGAGGACACTTTTCGGCGGACGCTGGATGCCACTCGCGATGGCGACGACTTCGTCTTCTTCGAGGGCCCGCCCACCGCCAACGGCCGCCCCGGGCTGCACCACATCATCAGCCGCGCCATCAAGGACCTGGTCTGCCGCTACCAGACGATGCTCGGCAGGCACGTCACCCGCATCGCGGGTTGGGATACGCACGGGCTCCCGGTCGAGATCGAGGCGCAGAAGCAGCTGGGGATCGAGGATAAGCGGGAGATCGAGGAGCGCGGCATCGCCTGGTTCAACGAGCGCTGCAAGGAGTCCGTCTTCACCTACAAGGACGAATGGGAGCGCTTCTCGGAGCGGATCGGCTACTGGCTCGACTACTCGCGGCCCTACGTGACCTTCCACGCCGGATACGTCGAGTCGATCTGGTGGATCCTCAAGCAGCTGGCGGAGCGGGGGCTCCTCTACCGCGGCCACAAGGTGGTGCCGTGGTGCCCGGCGGACCAGACCGTGCTGTCGTCGCATGAGCTCTCGCTCGGGTACCGGGAGGTGGAGGACCCTTCGCTCTGGGTCATGCTCGAACTGCTGGACGGGTCCGGGCGCCGTCTGCTGGTCTGGACGACGACGCCCTGGACGCTGGTGTCGAATGTGGCGCTCGCGGTCAATCCGGCGATCGAGTACGTGGAGGCCGGCCACGAGGGCAAGCGCCTCATTCTGGCTCGCAGCCGGGCCGCCGCGCTCTTCGGCGAGGAGCGAATCGGCCGGGCGGTCGGGGTCGAGGAGCTGGTCGGGCACCGGTACCGCCGCCCCTTCGAGCTGATTCCCGCCGCGGAAGCGCGCGGACGCGCGTGGGAGATCATTCCGGGCGACTTCGTCTCCGACGAGGAGGGTTCGGGGGTCGTGCACATGGCGCCGGCGTACGGGGCGGACGACTACCAGGCCGGGAAGGACTTCGGGCTGGCCGTGCTGGAGCCGGTCCGAACGGACGGCACCTTTGCGGCCCACCTGCCGCTCGTGGGCGGAGTCTTCTTCAAGGACGCCGACCAGGCGCTCGTCGAGGATCTGCAGGCCAGGGGACTCGTCTTCCGGTCGGCGCGCGAGGTCCACTCCTACCCGCACTGCTGGCGCTGCGAAACCCCGCTGGTGTATATGGCCCGTCACAGCTGGTTCGCCCGCACCTCTTCGCTGCGCCGGGAGCTGCTGGAGAACAACGCGCAGGTGAGTTGGCACCCCGCCCAGGTCGGGGAGGGACGCTTCGGCGAGTGGCTGAAGGGGAACGTGGACTGGGCGCTGTCGCGCGACCGCTACTGGGGAACGCCGCTCCCGGTGTGGATCTCGGAGGACGATCCCGGGCACGTGGAGTGGATCGGGAGCTTCGAGGAGCTCGCCGAGCGGGCGGGGGAGCTGCCGAGCGACTTCGATCCGCACCGCCCCTTCATCGACGAGGTGACCTGGCGCTGCCCCGAGACGGGATCGGTGATGCGCCGGACGCCCGAGGTGATCGATGTCTGGTTCGACTCCGGGGCCATGCCGTGGGCGCAGTGGCACTACCCCTTCGAGAACGGGGAGATGCACCGGCGCCACTTCCCCGCCGACTTCATCTGCGAGGCGGTCGACCAGACGCGCGGCTGGTTCTATTCGCTGCACGCGATCTCGACGATGCTCGGCCTCGGCCCCGCCTTTCGCAACGTGATCGTCAACGACCTGATCCTGGACGCGAAGGGGCGCAAGATGTCCAAGTCGCGCGGCAACGTGGTCGACCCTTGGGATGCGGTCGCGGATCACGGAGCCGACGGGGTGCGGTGGTACATGATCACGGTCAGCAATCCGTGGTTGCCCACGCGCTTCGACCCGGAAGGGGTCAAGGAGTCGGCTTCGCGCTTCTTCGACACGCTCTTCAACACGTACCGGTTCTTCGCGCTCTACGCGAATCTGGAGGGGTGGCGGCCCGGAGCGGGCGCGAGTGGGGAAGCAGGGGCGGACCCCGTTGCGTCCGGACGCGCGCAGCCGCCGGCACCGGTGCCCGGCCGCGCCTCGCGTCCGCCCCTCGACCGCTGGCTGCTGTCGCGGCTGCACCGGCTGGTCCGAACGGTGCGAGGCGAGCTCGACGGCTACAATCCGACCCGCGCCTACCGCGCCGTGGCGGCCTTCGTGGACGGCGAACTCTCCAACTGGTACGTGCGGCGGGCGCGTTCCCGCTTCTGGGGCAACACGGAGACGGCCGACGCGGAGGCGGCCTTCGCCACGCTCCACGAGGCGTTGCGGACGGTGGCGCTGCTGATCGCGCCGGTCACGCCCTTTACCTCGGACTGGCTGCACCGGGCGCTCACCGGCCGCTCCAGCCACACCGAGCGATTCCCGGAAGCCGACGAGGGCATGATCGACGAACGGCTCGAGGCCGGCATGGCCCACGTACGGGCGCTGAGCACGCTCGGCCGCGCCGCGCGCGAGGAGGCGGGGATCCGGGTGAGGCAGCCGCTGGGGCGCCTGCTCGCGGTAGTGCCGGGGGAGCCCCCGGCGAAGGACGTGCTGGCGCTGCTTCTGGACGAGATCAACGTGAAGAGGGTCGAGTTCGCTGCCGACGCGGAGGGACTGGTGACGCTTGCCGCCCGGCCCGACTTTCGTGCGCTTGGGCGCCGGTTTGGGAAGCTGACGCAGGAGGCTGCCGCGAGGATCCGGGCGCTGGATGCCGCCGCGCTGAAGGCCGTGCGCGGGGGTGGCGCCGTGCGGATCGAGGTGGGGGGTGCGTGGCACGACATCGGGGCCGGCGAGGTGGAGGTGGTGGAGGAAGCACGGGGGGACTGGGTGGTGCGCTCGGAAGGGCGCTGCACCGTCGGCCTGGATCCCGACATAACCGAGGAGCTTCGGCTGGAGGGGCTGGCGCGCGAGCTGGTCAGCCGCATTCAGCGGCTGCGGCGTGACTCGGGGCTGGAGGTGAGCGACCGGATCCGGCTGGGGATCGCCGGGGGAGACGCGGTGCGGACGGCCGCAAGCGAGCACGAGCGCGTGATCGCGCGGGAGACGCTGGCCGTGGCAGTGGAGATTGGCGGGCAGCTCGGTGGCGACTTCGACTTTTGCAGGGAGGCAGCGCTGGACGGGGAGCCCGCGGTCCTGGGGCTCTCCACGACGGTGCCCCGGTGACGCACCGTCGCTGGACCACGGAGGAGGGGGCGAAGGGCCGCCTCGACAGCTACCTGGCCGCGCGGCTGGGTCTGTCGCGCAGCCGCGTCGCGGCGCTGCTGGCGGAGGGAGCCGTCCTGGTCGATGGCCGCGCAGGGAAGAAGTCCGAGCCGGTTGGCCCCGGCCAGGAGATGGAGGCGCGCATTCCCGCGCCCGCCCCGGCGACGGCCCGGCCGCAGGACATCCCCGTCGAGATCGTCTACCAGGACGCGGAGCTGGCGGTGGTGAACAAGCAGGCCGGGCTCGTGGTGCATCCGGCGCCGGGCCACCCCGACGGGACCCTGGTCAACGCGCTGCTGCACCACATCGGCGACCTCGCCGGGATCGGGGGGACGCTGCGGCCCGGGATCGTGCACCGGCTCGACCGGGACACCTCCGGGCTGATGGTGGTGGCGAAGAGCGACCGCGTCCACCACGCGCTCTCGGCTGCGCTGAAGGCCCGCCGGGTGAAACGAATCTACCTGGCCGCGCTGTGGGGGTCGCTGGCGGAGCCGCGCGTCACGGTGGACCGCCCGGTCGGGCGCCACCCCCGCGACCGCACCCGCATGGCGGTGGTTCCCGCCGGGCGGCCCTCACGGACCCGCTTCCGCCACCTGGAGAGCTGGCCCGCGGCCTCGCTCTGCGAAGCCCGGCTCGATACCGGGCGCACCCACCAGATCCGGGTCCACGCGGCGGCGATCGGCCATCCGGTGGTCGGCGACGCCCTGTACGGGCCCGGACGGGAGCGCGGCTTCGCGGGCGGGCAGCGGCGCTGGGCGGCCGAGCTGGCCCGGCGTACAGGCCGCCAGTTCCTGCACGCCCACCGCCTCGAGTTCGACCACCCGGTCACGGATGAGCCCCTGGAGTTCCGGGCGCCGCTTCCCGCCGAGTTGGAGACGGTGCGAGAGTGGGCGGCCGGAGGTGAGTGACGGGGTGAAGATGGGGCGGCCGAAGGCGGGGCGGCCAAAGGCGGGTGGCCGGCCGGCCCGGCGGAGGGTGCGCGGGTTGGTCTGGGCGCCGGGGGGAAGTTTGGCCGCCCGGACCGCGAGTTGGCTGGCCTGCGCCGCGATGGTGTGCGTCATGACCGCGGCGCAGCCCGCGCGACCGACCCAGGTGCCCGCCGACACCACCTCCGCCTGGCGCCAACTCGAGTCCGCCAGGTTCACCGCGCGCTATCAGGGCGGGGACTCGCTGCGTGCCCTGCGTGCGCTGGAGACGCTTGAGGGGATCGGGACCCTGCCCGGGTTGAGCGGGACCGGCTCCCGGGCCCTGCTCACCGTCGCCCCGACCCGCGAGGTCATGGATTCGCTGGTCGGCGGCGTGGTGGCGGAGTGGGCCGGAGCGGTGGCGATCCCGGCGCGCATGGAGATGATCGTTCCGAGCGGCCGCTTCTGGCCCGGTTCGCGCGTGGAGGAGGTGCGGGTGCTCCGTCACGAATGGGCCCACCTGGCGCTGGCCCACGAGATGAACGGTCTGCGCATCCCGAGGTGGTTCAACGAGGGGTACGCCGAGTGGGCCGCCGGCGGCTGGCTCGAGGACGGTGGCCTCAAGCTGAGCCTGGCGCTGGCGTTCGGCGGGGCGCCGCCGCTGGATTCGATCACCATCAGCTGGCCCCGCGAGCGGGTGCCCGCCGAGGTGGCCTACCTTCTCTCCGCTTCGGTCATCCACTACCTCGTGGAATCCAGCGGCACGGCCGGCCTCGAGGCCTTCCTGGCGGCGTGGAAGGAGAGCGGCTCCTTCGACGACGGCATGCGCGACGTCTACGGCGCTCCACCGGACCAGCTGGAGGTTGCCTGGCGAAAATGGGTGAAGAGGCGCTACGGCTGGCTCATGGTGCTCTCCCATTCGACCGTGTTCTGGCTGCTGCTCGCGGGGGCCCTCGGCGCGATGTTCGTCGTCAGGCGCCGGCACCGCCGCGAGCAGATGGCGCGCCTGCGCGCGGGCGAGCCGCCGGACGCGCCCGCCTTCTGGTCGCTTCCCGGGGGCGATTCGGATGTTGACGGGAAATCCCGCCGTCGGTAGCGTCCGAACATGGCAAGAAGCAGAAGAAGAAAGGCCGCCGAGCCTACACTGAAGTTCACCCGGGTCAACCTGTGGTTCGCCCTCGGGGCACTGGCCTCGCTCACCCTCGGGTACGTGCTGCTGGCGCAGGGTTCGACGACGCTGGCGCCGTTGCTGCTCGTGCTGGGGTACGTGGTGCTGCTCCCCCTCTCGATCATCGCCTGAGCGACGGATTTCCTGCCCGGTCGTGGTGGCGACGGATCGGGCTGTCGCAAGAGTCGCCCGGGTTGCGTGGCAGAGCAATTCTCTCGGCCCACCTCGGTGTTCCCGCGGGCCCCGTCCGGTGCACTGGCACCAGACCATCCGGCCGTCCTATTATACTCCGAAGGGTGAGTAGTTTGCGGACACAAGCGAGTTGACGCGATGACGAAGATCCTCGCCGCCATCGCGGCGGCGGCAGGAGTGTGGCAACTGGCGGTCGCTTCCGGTACCGCGGCGGCTTCGCGGGGCGACTTGCCCGGTGGCGGCGCGGCGGTGGTGGGTGGTGCGGTTGTGCCCAGCCAGGACCTAGTCGAAGAGTACTGCGTGCGCTGCCACAACGAGCGGCGTCTGCTGGGGAACATGTCGCTCGAGGAATTCGACGCGGCGGACCCGGCCGCAAACGCGCCGATCGCCGAGAAGATGATCCGCAAGCTGCGGGCGGGCATGATGCCGCCGCCGGGACAGGCGAGGCCGCCGCACGACGAGATCATCGCCTTCGTCACGGACCTCGAGGAGAAGCTCGACGCGGCCGCCGCACTCAGTCCCAATCCGGGGAGCCGTTCCTTCCAGCGCCTCAATCGCGCCGAGTACGGTGCCGCGATTCGCGACCTGCTCGGGCTTGAGATCGACGCCTCGGCCTACCTGCCCGGCGAGACGATGAGCGCGGGTTTCGACAACATCGCCGACGTACAGAATCTCTCCGCTACGTTGCTCGAATCCTACCTGACCGCTGCCAGCGAAGTGAGCCGGCTGGCGCTGGGGGACGCCCACGCGACCCCGTCGGAGGCCACCTACGAGGTGTCGCGCTACGCGGAGCAGCGCGAACACGTGCCGGGCGCCCCCTTCGGGACCCGGGGCGGGATCTCGGTCATTCACAACTTCGTGGCCGACGGCGAGTACTTCTTCCGGCTCGCCTTCCAGCATGAGTCGACCGGGAACTTCTTCGGCCAGACGGCGCCCTTCGACGAGGAGATCGAGGTGTCGATCGACGGGGAGCGGGTCGCGCTGATCCCGCTCGACCGGTGGATGCACCGGCAGGATCCGAACGGCGTGGAGGTCGTGACGGAGCGGATCCCGGTCACGGCGGGGCCTCACCGGGTCTCCGCGGCGTTCATCAAGGTCACCGAGGGGCCGGTGGAGGATCTGACGTCGCCCCATGAGTGGTCGCTCGCCGACAAGAAGATCGGGTATTCGTACGGGATTACCGGGGTGCCGCACCTCCGGGATCTCACGATCGGGGGGCCGTATGACGTGACCGGTGTGACGCGGACGCCGGCGTGGGAACGGGTAATGACCTGCCGCCCGGCCAGCGCCCCCGGCGAGCCTGCGTGCGCGCGCCGGATCATCGACGAGCTGGGAACGCGGGCCTTCCGCCGCCCGGTTACCGAGCCCGAGATCGAAGGGCTGATGGTCCTGTATGAGCAGGGCCGCGCCGAGGGCGGATTCGACATCGGGGTGCGAACGGCGCTTCAGGGCATCCTGGCGAGCCCCGACTTCATCTTCCGCTTCGAGGAGGCCGCGCCGGGAAGCGCGCGGCCCGGCGGCATGCGTGCGATCAGCGAAGTCGCACTGGCGTCGCGTCTGTCGTTCTTCCTCTGGGGAAGCGCGCCCGACGAGGAGCTCATCGAGGTTGCGGCGGCGGGCGGTCTGTCCCGGCCGGACATCTTCGAGGCGCAGGTGGACCGCATGCTGGACGACACCCGCGCGGACGCGCTCGGCACCCGGTTCGCGGCGCAGTGGCTGCGGCTTCAGGACCTGGAAAAGGTCCACCCCGACGCGCTCCGCTACCCGGACTTCTACGAGCAGCTCGCCCACGACATGCGCCGCGAGACCGAGACCTTCTTCAACGCCCTCGTGCGCGAGGACGGGACCCTGTGGGACCTCCTCACGGCGGACTTCTCGTACATGAACGAACGGCTCGCTCGCCACTACGGGATCCCCGGGGTCGCGGGTGAGCACTTCCGCCGCGTCGAGTACACCGAAGAGGCCCGGCGCGGCATTCTGGGGCACGGGAGCTTCCTCACCCTGACGTCGCACGCCAACCGCACCTCGCCGGTCCTCAGGGGCAAGTGGGTGATGGATGTCCTGCTCGGCACCCCCCCACCCCCCCCGCCCCCCGACATCCCCGAGCTGGAGGACACCGACGACGCCGCCGACGGCCGCTTCCTCACGGTGCGCGAGCGGCTCGAACTGCACGCCGCCAGCCCGACGTGCAATTCCTGCCACCGCTTCATCGACCCCATCGGGCTCGCGCTCGAGAACTTCGACGTCACCGGGACCTGGCGCGTGCGCGACAGCGGTACCCCGGTCGAGACGCTCGGCGAGCTCTACGACGGGACCCCGCTGGAAGGACCCGGCGACCTGATCGCCGCGTTGCTGCGACGCCCGGAGTCGCTGGCGCGGACCTTCACCACGAACCTCATGGCCTTCGCGCTCGGGCGCAGGGTCGAATACTACGACATGCCTGCCGTGCGCCGGATCGCGAGCGCCGCCGGCGAGCAGGACTACCGCCTCTCCGCCTTCGTAAAGGAGGTCGTGAGGAGCCAGCCCTTCAGGATGTCCATGGCCGCGGCGACCGTGGAGGAACCGGCGGAGGCGCGCGGCCTGGGGCCGCCGGACCCGTCGGAGCGGACGGATGGGGCGGAGACGGCGGATGCGAATGAGCCAGTCGACACGGCAGCGCCGGCCGGCGGGCGCGGCGACCGATAACCAGGGAGATTTCAGGGACATGAAATACATCACCGGTGCAGCGATTCCCCGGCGGACCTTCCTGCAGGGACTGGGCGTCTCGGTCTCGCTGCCGTTCCTGGACGCGATGGTCCCTGCGGGGCGGGGATGGTCGGCGGCGGCGGAGGGGCCCACTCGGCTGGTCGCGATCGAGATGGTGCACGGGGCGGCGGGCAGCAACGCCTGGGGCAGGACGCAGAACTACTGGTCCCCGGCCGCAGCCGGGCGCGACTTCGACCTCACCCCGAGTTCGCTCAGCCCGCTGGATCCCTACCGCAAGTACCTCACGATCATCAGCGACACCGATGTCGAGCCCGCCGAGGCGACCAAGCCCAAGGAGATCGGCGGCGACCACTTCCGTTCCAGTGCGACCTTCCTCACCCAGTCACATCCGCGCCAGACCGAAGGGTCGGACATCTTCGTCGGGGAGTCGCTCGACCAGATGTTCGCCAAACGCTTCGGCCAGGAGACGCCGGTGCCGTCGATGCAGCTGTGCATCGAGAACGTGGACCAGTCGGGCGGGTGCGCGTACGGGTATGCCTGCGTCTACACGGACACGATCAGCTGGGCGTCCCCGACCGATCCGCTGCCGATGGTGCGCGACCCCCGCGTCGCCTTCGACCAGCTCTTCGGCGCGGGAGGCAGTCCCGGTCAGCGGGCCGCGCGCCGCCGCACCAACAAGAGCATCCTCGACTTCATCACCGGACGCGTGGATCAGCTGAAGGGCCGTCTCGGCCCGGCCGACCTCATCCGCCTCGACCGCTACCTGGAGCACGTGCGTGAGCTGGAGCGCCGGATCGAGCGCGTGGAGGTCCAGAATGCGAGCGGGGAAGCGCGCGAACTCCCCGAGGCGCCGGCCGGCGTGCCCGACTCCTTCCGCGAGCACGTGCAGCTCATGTTCGACCTGCAGGCGCTCGCCTTCGCGTCGGACGTGACCCGGGTCTTCTCCTTCAAGATGGGCCGCGACTCGTCGGCCCGGATCTTCCCGGAGAGCGGCGTCCACAGGCCCTTCCACCCCGCGTCGCACCACGGCGGCAGGGAGGGCAACATCACCGACTTCGCGCAGATCAACCGGTACCACGTGGGCATGCTGCCGTACTTCCTGGAGAAGCTGGAGAGCACGATGGAGGGCGACACGCACCTGCTGGACCGCACGATGATCATCTACGGCTCGCCGATGGGCGATCCCAACATCCACAACCACAAGCGCTGCCCGCTCTTCGTGGTCGGCGGGGCGAACGGCGGGCTGGAGGGCAACCTCCACCTGCGTGCTGAACCCGGAACGCCGATGGCGAACGTGATGCTGAGCCTGGCGCACAAGCTCGGGATGGACGACATGGAGAGCTTCGGGAACAGCACCGGCGACTTTTCCCTGACGGTGTAGGGGACCGTGGAAAGGCCTGGGACGTCGCCGCGGATGCGGATGGTAAAGAGAACTTTACATAATGTAAGGTTGGCTTTACGTATCGGCGCACGCCGTCGAAGCGCGCCGCCCGGTCGGAGCGCCGCGTCCGGTCCTGGTGTCGCGTCCGGGTCTGGCGCCGGGCCGGGTCCCGCATTGCGCGCCAGCGGATGGTTGACGGCGCTGGTTGTGGTGGTGGGGTTACCGGTGCTGGGCTCGCCCGACAGCCCGGTCGCCGACGCGGCGATGCGGGGCGACGCGGCGGTGGTGCGGGCCCTGATCGCCGCAGGCGCCGATGTCAACGTGCCCCAGGGGGACGGCATGACCGCGCTGCACTGGGCGGCGCGCAACCGGGACGTGGCGATGGTGCGCGATCTGCTGGAGGCCGGAGCGGTGGTGGGCGCCGGGACCCGGATCGGGCGCTACACGCCGCTGCATCTGGCCGCGCAGGCGGGGGCGGGGGAGGTGGTGGAGATCCTGCTGGGCGCGGGGGCCGATGCCGGGCGCGCGATCCTGGTGGGGGGTGGGGCGCGGCCGCTGCACTTCGCGGCCGCGGCGGGGAGCGAGCGGGCCGTTGCGGCGCTGGTGGCGGCGGGCGCGGACGTGAACGCCACCGAGGAGTCGTGGGGGCAGACGCCGCTGATCTTCGCCGCGTCGAAGGGCCGGACGGCCGCCGTGCGGGCCCTGCTGGAGGCCGGGGCCGATCCCGCCCTCCACACCCGCGTGATGGACGTGGCGACGCGCGCGGTGTACGACCGGATCGAGCGCTCGGAGCGCAACCGCCGCCTGGCGGCCGGGGAGCCGTGGGGACCGGAGGTCGCCGCGCAGGTGCGCCGCGAGCAGGAGGAGGAATCCCGGCGTGAACGCGCGGAAGCCGCGTCGGCGAAGGAGGCCGAGACCCGCATGATCGAGGAGCCGGAGCCGCTGTCGTACGGCGAACTCGTCGGCGGGCACGGCGGCCTCACCGCGCTCCTGCACGCGGCCCGCGAGGGGCACGCCGAGACCGCCCTCGCCCTGCTCGAAGGCGGTGCCGACATCGACCGGGCCAGCGCGGGCGACGGCACCACCCCCATCCTGATGGCGACCATCAACGGCCACTTCGACCTCGCGATGCGCTTCCTGGAGCTCGGCGCCGACCCCGCCATCGCGAGCCACGCCGGCGCCACCCCTCTCTTCGCGGCGATCAACACGCACTGGGCGCCCAAGTCGCGCTACCCGCAACAGCACATCTACATGCAGCAGGACCACACGTACCTGGAGGTCATGGAGAAGCTGCTCGCGGCGGGGGTGGACCCGAACGTGCGCCTCACCAGGCACCTCTGGTTCATGTCCTACAACTTCGACCTGCTGCAGATCGACACGCGGGGCGCCACCCCGTTCTGGCGTGCGGCGTACGCGCTCGACGTGGAGGCGATGAAGCTCCTGGTCGCCCACGGCGCGGACCCCGGCGTCCCCACGGCGAAGCCTCCCTCCCGGCGCTCCGGCGGCGCGGCGGAGGGCGCCCCGCTCGACCCATCCGGCCTGCTGCCCGTCCCGGTCGACGGCCCGGCGGTGTACCCGATCCAGGCGGCCTCCGGGGTCGGCTACGGCCAGGGCTACGCGGGCAACGCCCACCGCCATGTGCCCGGCGGCTGGCTGCCCGCGGTGCGCTACCTCGTCGAGGAGCTCGGCGCCGACGTCAACGCCCGCGACCACCAGGGCTACGGGGCGCTGCACCACGCCGCCGCCCGCGGCGACAACGAACTGATCCGCTACCTGGTGGAGCGCGGGGCGGATGTCACCATCGTCAGCCGCAGGGGACAGACCACCGCGGACATGGCCAACGGCCCGGTCCAGCGGATCCAGCCCTTCCCGGAAACGGTGGCGCTGCTGGTGAGTCTGGGGGCGGTCAACAACAACAACTGCGTGTCGTGCTGAGCAGAATGATACCATCGGGGGTGACGCAATGATACTATTCCGAAACGGGCCATGCTGAAGTACGCGGTTCCAATCGCGGCGGCGGGCGTTCTGGTGGCCGGTTTCGCGGTTGTGTCTGCGGTTGTGTCTGCGGTCGCGCCAGTTGCGGCGCGCGGATCCTCCGGCCCGGCGGACCATCATTTGTTCCGGGCCCAGCGGCCGGCGCCTTCTGCGGACGGGTTTGCCACGCCCAACCCCACCGGCAACGAGGTCATCGAGGAGTACTGCGTCCGCTGCCACAACGAGCGGCGGCTCCTCGGCAACATGTCGCTCGAGGAGTACGACGCCGCCAACGCGCCCGCCAACGGCGAGCTCACCGAGAAGATCATCCGCAAGCTGCGCGCGGGGCTGATGCCGCCGCCGGGGAACAGCCGGCCGGACGGCGAGACGATGCTGGCGCTGGTCGAATCGCTGGAAGGGCAGATGGACCGCGCGGCCGCCGCGAACCCCAACCCCGGCCGCCGCACCTTCCAGCGCCTCAACCGGGCGGAGTACGGCGCCTCCATCCGCGACCTCCTCAACCTGGAGATCGACGCGGGCGCCTACCTCCCCCTCGACACCAGGAGCGCCAACTTCGACAATATCGCGGACGCGCAGCTCCTCTCCGCCACCCTCACCGACGGCTACCTGCGCGCCGCCGCCGAGATCAGCCGGCTCGCGATCGGCGACCCCCACGTGACGCCGAGCGAATCGACCTACCGCGTCAGCCGCTGGGACTCGCAGTCGGAGCGGGTGGAGGGCGCGCCGTACGGCACCCGGGGCGGCGTCTCCGTCATGCACAACTTCCCCGCCGACGGCTACTACGAATTCCGCGTCTCCTTCCACCACGAGACCACCGGCGCCCTGGTCGGCAACGGCCGCAATGCGCTGCACACCCGCGAGGGCGAGCCCGAGCTGCTGGAGATCTCGATCGACGGCGAGCCGGCCGAGGTCCTGGAGGTCAACCGCTGGATGCACGCGTCGGACCCGGACGGGCTCAACATCCGCTCCGGACGGGTCTTCGTGCGGGCCGGGCCGCGCCAGGTGTCCGCCGCCTTCATCCGCCGCTTCGAGGGGCCGATGCAGGACCTGATCTCGCCGCACGACTGGTCGCTCGCCAGCACCAGCATCGCGGGCAGCTACGGGTTTACGGTGCTTCCGCACCTGAGAGACCTCGCGATCGGGGGGCCGTACGATGCGCAGGGGGTCTCCGAGACGCCGAGCCGCGCGGCGGTCTTTTCGTGCCGTCCCGGGCCGGAGGCGACGGAGAAGCAAGCGCGGGCGTGTGCGCGCGAGATCGTGACGCGGCTGGGTACGCGGGCGTACAGGCGTCCGCTGAGCGAGGCCAACGTCGCCGGGCTGATGGGGCTGTATGAGGCGGGGGCGGGGGAGGAGGGGTTCGACGGAGGGGTGCGGACGGCGCTGGAGGGGATTCTGGCGAGTCCGCACTTTGTGTTCCGGATCGAGGAGGTGGGGGGTGCAGATGGCGGTGGCGTGTCTGGAGCGGGAGCCAGCGGCCGGGGGGCCCGAGTCGGCGGGCGCGGAGCCGGCGACGAGGCCCGCGGGGCCACCGACGGTCCGGAATCCTACCGCATCGGCGACTACGACCTTGCCGCCCGGCTGTCCTTCTTCCTCTGGGGCTCGGGGCCGGATGGGCAGCTGATGTCCGCCGCCGGGGCCGGCCGCCTCTCCGATCCGGGCGATCTCGAAGCGCAAGTCCGGCGCATGCTCCGCGACCCCCGAGCCCGCGCGCTCTCCACCCGCTTCGCCGGCCAATGGTTCAGGCTCCAGGATCTGGAGAAGATCCAGCCGGACGTCCGCGTCAACCCGGACTTCGACGAGCCGCTCAAGCGGGCGATGCTGAGGGAGACGGAGGTCTTCTTCGACAACCTCGTCCGCGAGGACCGTTCCATCCTCGAGCTCTACACCGCCGACTACACCTTCGTGAACGAGCGGCTGGCCCGCCACTACGGGATCCCGGACGTCGCGGGCGATCACTTCCGGCGCGTCCGCCAGGTCGACGGCGAACGGCGCGGAATCCTCGGCCACGGCAGCATGCTGACACTTACCTCACATGCGGGCCGCACGTCGCCGGTGCTGAGGGGGAAGTGGGTGATGGAAGTGCTGCTGGGGACGCCCCCGCCGCCCCCGCCGCCGGACATCCCCGAGCTGGAGGAGGAGGCGGTGGAGGACGGCCGCCTGCTGACCGTGCGCGAGCGGCTGGAGATGCACGCGGCGAGCCCCACTTGCAACGCCTGCCACCGCATGATCGACCCGATCGGACTCGCGCTGGAGAACTACGACGTGAGCGGCGCCTGGCGGATCCGCGACGGGGGGGTGCCGATCGACGCGGCCAGCGAATTCTACGACGGGACGCCGGTCTCGACCCCCTCGGAGCTGAGGGCCGCGCTGCTGAAGCGCCCCGAGCCGCTGCTCCGCACCTTCACCGAGAACCTGATGGCGTATGCGCTCGGGCGGCGGCTGGAGTACTATGACATGCCGGCCGTGCGGCGGATCGTGCGCGACGCGGCGGCGGAGGACTACCGGATATCGGCGTTCATCGTCGGGGTGGCCGGGAGCGATGCCTTCCTGATGAAGGCGGCGCCGGGGGCGGCGGACGGCGAGCCCGTGAACGGAAACGGCGGCTGAGCGGAAATGGAGGCTGAACGGAAATGCACCTGATCACCGGGAAGCACCTGCAGCGCCGGACCTTCCTGCGCGGACTGGGTGCCACGGTCGCGCTTCCGTTCCTGGACGCGATGGTTCCGGCGCGCGAACGGTGGGCCGTGACGCGGGCGCGCACCGCGCTCGACCGCACCCGCCTGGTCGCGATCGAGATGGTGCACGGGTCGGCGGGGAGCAACGCCTGGGGCGCGAGCCAGCACCTCTGGTCGCCCCCGGAGACGGGCCGCGACTTCGACTTCGGGCCCAGCGTGCTGAGTTCGCTGGAACCTTGGCGCGACCAGCTCACGATCATCAGCGACACCGACGTGGAGGGCGCGGAGGCCACCAAGCCCAAGGAGATCGGCGGCGACCACTTCCGCTCCAGTGCGACCTTCCTGACCCAGTCGCACCCCAAGCAGACCGAGAGCTCGGACGTCTGGGTCGGCACCTCCCTCGACCAGCTCTACGCCCAGCGCTTCGGGCAGGACACGCCGATCCCGTCGATGCAGCTCTGCATCGAGAACGTGGACCAGGCGGGGGGCTGCGCGTACGGGTATGCCTGCGTCTATACCGACACGATCTCGTGGGCCGCGCCCGACCAGCCGCTGCCGATGGTGCGGGATCCGCGGGTCGCCTTCGACCAGCTCTTCGGCGCCGGCGGAACGCCCGAGGCCCGCGCGGCCCGGCGCCGGACGAGCAGCAGCGTGCTGGATTTCATCGTCGGCGAGGTGAATGCGCTGAAACGGCAGCTGGACCCGGTCGACGGGCAGCGCGTGGACCGCTACCTCAACGACATCCGCGAGATCGAGCGGCGGATCGCGCGCGTGGTGGCGCGGAACGAGAGCGGGGAGGAACGTGCCTTGCCTGGGGCGCCGGCGGGCGTGCCCGACTCCTTCGACGAGCACGTCAAGCTCATGTTCGACCTGCAGGCGCTGGCCTTCGAGTCCGATGTGACGGGCATATTCTCCTTCAAGATGGGACGCGACGCGTCGAGCCGGGTCTACCCGGAGAGCGGGGTCGACAAGGGATTTCACCCGTCGTCGCACCACGGGGGCCGGCCCGACAACGTGCTCGAATTCGCGGAGATCAACCGCTATCACGTGGGGCTCGTCCCCTACTTCCTGGAGCGGCTCGCGAGCATCCAGGAGGGCGACGCCAGCCTGCTCGACAAGACCATGGTCATCTACGGCTCGCCGATGGGCGACTCGAACGTCCACAATCACAAGCGCTGTCCGCTGTTCGTGGTCGGCGGCGCGAACGGACGCCTCGACGGCAACCTCCACCTGCGCGCCGCTCCCGGCACGCCGATGGCGAACGTCATGCTAAGCCTCATGCACAAGCTGGGGATGGAGGACGTGACGAGCTTCGGGAACAGCACGGGTGTGTTCGGGATGTCGGGGTGAGCGGGGGGGTGGGCGGGATGATGAGGGCGAGGGGCGGGCTGGGTCGGCCGCGCAGGCTACGGGTGGATCTGGTGGGGGTGGTGGGGGTGGTGGTGGCCGGGCTGGTCGGCGAGGGGGACTACAACGTAAGTGGCGTCGGTTTTGACAGATTGTTTGACAGATTCGAGGGGGAATCTGTCAGAGGCGCGGCGGCGGCGCGCGTGGGCGAGTCCGATTCACCGGTGGCCGACGCCGCGATGCGCGACGATGCGGACGCCGTGCGGGCGCTGATCGCCGAGGGGGCCGATGTGAACGCGCCCCGGGGCGATGGGATGACGGGGCTGCACTGGGCGGCGCTGAACGGGAACGTGGAGATCGCGGGGGTGTTGATAGAGGCGGGGGCCGACCTCGAGGCGGTGACGCGACTGGGCGCGCACAGGCCGCTCCACGTGGCGGGGAGGGCGGGGTGGGGGGAGGTTGTCGCGATGCTGGTGGGGGCGGGCGCCGATGTGGCCGCCGTGACGGGGACGGGGGCCGCGCCGCTTCACTTCGCTGCCGCGTCGGGTGATGTGGCTGCCGTGACGGCATTGGTGCGCGGGGGGGCGGACGTGGATGCGCGGGAGCCGGAGTGGGGCCAGACCCCGCTGATGTTCGCCTCGGCGCTGGGGCGCACCAATGCGGTGGTCGCCCTGCTTGAGGCGGGGGCCGATGCGCGGATCACGGCCCGTGTGATGGACCTGGTGGAGCGCGACATCCTTGACCGCGCGTCCGAGCGGCGGCGCCGGACCGAGATTGCGGCCATGCGAGGGGGCCAGGACGCGCAAAGCTACCCGGTCGAGTCCGGGGTCGCGGGGGCGACGCCGCGGGAGTCGTCCGCGCCGGTATCGTCCCGTGAGGCGCAGGCCCGGGACGCCGTTCAGGAAGCGCTGGAGGCGCGCCGCCGGACGGGTGAACCCATCCCCCTCAACTACGCGGACCTGGTCAGCTGGCACGGCGGGCTCTCGGCGATCCACCTCGCGGCCCGGGAAGGCCACGCCGCGACCGTCATGGCCCTCCTCGACGGCGGCGTCCCCATCGACCTCCCCAGCGCGGCCGACAACACCACACCCATGCTGATCGCCGCCATCAACGGCTACTTCGACCTCGTCCTCCAGCTCCTGAAGCGCGGCGCCGACCCCACTCTCGCCAGCGACGCGGGCGCCACTCCGCTCTACGCCGTCCTGAACGTGCACTGGGCGCCCAAGGCCCGGCACCCGCAGCCGCTCGCCTACGAGCAGCAGACGACCGGCTACCTCGAACTGATGCGCGCCCTCCTCGACGCCGGCGCCGACGTCAACGCCCGCCTCAACCGCACCCTCTGGTTCACCACCTACAACCGCGACCTGCTCGGTGTCGACCGCACCGGCGCGACCGCCTTCTGGCGCGCCGCCCACGCGACCGATGTCCCCGCCATGAAGCTCCTCCTGGAGTACGGCGCGGATCCCCACCTTCCCACCATCAAGGTTCCCCGGCGCAGCTTCGGCGGGGGCGGCAACGACGAAACGGACCCCTCAGGCCTCCCGCCCGTCCCCATCGGCGGGCCCGCCGTTTACCCCATCCACGCGGCCGCCGGCGTCGGCTACGGCCAGGGGTTCGCCGGCAACTCGCACCGCCACGCCCCGGACGGCTGGATGCCCACCATGCGCTTCCTGGTGGAGGAACTCGGCGCAGACGTCAACGCCCGCGACCACAACGGCTACACCCCGGTGCACCACGCCGCCGCCCGCGGCGACAACGAGATGATCCTCTACCTGGTGGAGCAGGGGGCCGATGTCACGGCCGTGGCGCGCAGCGGCCAGACCACGGTGGACATGGCGAACGGGCCTGTGCAGCGGATCCAGCCGTTCGTCGAGACGGTCGTGCTGCTGGAGCGGCTGGGGGCGAAGAACAATCATCGCTGCGTGAGTTGCTGATGCAGTCAGGACGCTGGTGGGAAAGGGACCGAGGAGACTGCCTCGGGTGTCTCTCGAATTCTGGGGTCGGCGGGCCGTTGAGGATGTCTACCTTGGTGGACCGACCGTCTCCGGGCGTGTCGATAGCGAGGAATGCGGTGGAAACGACAAGTAGACGCGATGAAACGACAACGCGCAAAGGGGGTGGAGCCGTTACCTTCTATCCTAATGTTCGGCCACGGAAGGACAGGTGGGCGTTCCTGCGCTCCCGATGCCACCTACGGAATCATGACAACCCTGCGCGCCACGGAGACAACTGACATGACCAAGATGATGCTTCCCCTCATCCGCTTTCTTGCTGCCGTAATTGTACTTACGGTTGCTTTTTTCTCTCACGGCGCAGCCGAGAGGGCAAGCATGTATGCTCCAGTCCAAGCATGTATTAAATCGAAATTGGCAGGAGTGGCGTGCGTTGATGCCGTCGAACCATTGGTTGGTTGGACTTGCCTATACCCCAATCCCTGCATAACATGCATCTCTTGGCCGGACGGGCCTTGCACGTACGCGGGTAACACCTTGCCGGGCTATGACAGGACGTGGTCCCTCAGCCGTGACTATGACATGTCAGGTCCCTCAATAGGCGGATCTGCCCCCAATGCTCCCTTCTGTAGCTCGTGCCGGTAGGGGCATGGGGCCAGAGTGGTTTGCGTACTCGTCAGCGACCTAAGCGAGGAGTAACGACCCTGTTGTTTTTCCGGGTCTCGCTGCCCCTTTGGGTCCCTTCATGGCTATTGACTTTCCCTGCGCCGCTGGTGGCAGTGGACCATTCGGCGATCCGTCAAGCGGTGCCTGAGGTGGACAGTCTTGAAGCAGAGCTCCTGTCGCAGCCTCCTGCGATTGGGCAGCCCGGATTCTTTCAGCCATGGGGCGAGTACCTCCTCGTGTCCGACTGGTTGGGGGACCCCAATCTTCACATCCTGGACCGTACAACCGGGGAACTGATTGTCTCTTTCGGGCGGATTGGGCGTGGACCGGGAGAGTTCCCCGGTATGCTGGCCGGCGTGCAACGACCGTCGCACGATACGAGCGCGGTATGGGTGTTCGACGGCAGGCGGCTCACACGCATTGGGACACCAGGCCCCATAGGCACGGACGCCCCTGCGATTGAACTGGCGATCCCTTCCGTGTTGCGAGCGGCATGGCTGGACTCAACGGCGATCTTGGGCGTCACCCGGGAACCGCCCGAAGAGCGCTTCGTCTTCCTTGACGAAGATGGCGTTGTAACCAGGACGGTTCCCGGAGTCCTCTTGGGCCATGAAGGCATTCCGTTGGCGCAGCGTGTGGAAGCCAGTGCTCGCTTTTCTCTGTGCGTGCATCCTGAGGGAACCGGGTTTGCGTTGGTCTACAAGCGAGCCGCCGAAGTTCAGATCTACGACCACGCGGCAAGGCATATGGTTGATGCCGCGGTCCCATACCCACTCGATGCTTCGTTTGATCGGGTGGACGGCGAAACCGTGTTTGTTTCAAAATGGCTAACGTACTCTTCGTGCTGGGCAGACGCCGAGTTTCTGTATGCGCTCTTTTCGGGTGACGACTACGCAACCGCTTCTCGGGGCACACTTGGCGGAGAGGAGGTACACGTGTTCGAATGGGGCAGCGGGGGGCTGGCACGAATACTCTATCTCGACGCTCGCATCTTTGGCTTTAGCGTTGATCCGGATTCGGGTTGGCTGTACGGTGGGTCGCTGGAGGATTCCGGCATTTATCGGTTCCGACTCCCCAGCGGGATCCGCAAGTGATAGTACGGATCGTCAACACAGTATCGATCCTGATTGTGTTGTTGGCTATAGTCTTGGTGCTTTATTGGCAGGTCGACAATGGGAGCGGTAGGGTTGCAGTTTCAGTTCCCGCCGCTAATGGAGTGTCCCCTGAGTTCCTTAGGGCAGCTGGTTCTGGGCCAAGACTCGGGCCGGACGATGCACCGGTCATCCTCGTTCTCTACTCGGATTACCGCTGTTCGTTCTGCCGTGAGTTCGACCGAACGCTGCGCACAATAAGGATACGGTACCCTGAGCATCTGGCGGTGGTAGTCAAGCCATTTATGACATTGGATACATCGGAGGACACCAAGCTCGTCTTGGCCGCTGAATGCGCGTGGGAGCAAGGTGTGTTCGAAGCGTTCCACACTGTTGCAATGCAGATGTCTGGGGACCCGCACGGGCGTACCCACTGGATGGCAGTGGCGGATTCGGTTGGCGTGGCTGATCGAACGGAGTTTGATCGCTGTGTTCTTTCAGCAAAGCACGCGGATCGGATTGAGCGTGCTTATGTTCAGGGCTTGGCCTTGGGTGTTCGCGCCGTGCCTACTTCCATCATCAACGGGTACTCTTACGAAGGCTCGTTGGAGTTGCCCGCACTGGACTCTGCGGTTGCGCGAGCGATGCCGCGGAGTGCGGCACTTCCAAGGCTTCCCTAACCTGGTCAGCTGGCACGGCGGGCTCTTCGGCGATCCACCTCGCGGCGCGGGAAGGCCACGCCGCGACCGTCATCGCACTCCTCGACGGCGGCGTCCCCATCGACCTCCCCAGCGCGGCCGACAACACCACGCCCATGCTGATCGCCGCCATCAACGGCTACTTCGACCTCGTCCTCCAGCTCCTGAAGCGCGGCGCCGACCCCGCGCTCGCCAGCGACGCGGGCGCCACTCCGCTCTACGCCGTCCTGAACGTCCACTGGGCGCCCAAGGCCCGGCACCCGCAGCCGCTCGCCTACGAGCAGCAGACGACCGGCTACCTCGAACTGATGCGCGCCCTCCTCGACGCCGGCGCCGACGTCAACGCCCGCCTCAACCGCACCCTCTGGTTCACCACCTACAACCGCGACCTGCTCGGCGTCGACCGCACCGGCGCGACCCCCTTCTGGCGCGCCGCCCACGCGACCGATGTTCCCGCCATGAAGCTCCTCCTGGAGTACGGCGCCGATCCCCACCTTCCCACCATCAAGGTCCCCCGGCGCAGCTTCGGCGGGGGCGGCGACGAAACCGATCCCTCAGGCCTCCCCCCCGTCCCCATCGGCGGCCCCGCCGTCCACCCCATCCACGCGGCCGCCGGCGTCGGCTACGGCCAGGGGTTCGCCGGCAACTCGCACCGCCACGCCCCGGACGGCTGGATGCCCACCATGAGATTCCTGGTGGAGGAACTCGGCGCCGACGTGAACGCCCGCGACCACAACGGCTACACCCCGGTGCACCACGCCGCCGCCCGCGGCGACAACGAGATGATCCTCTACCTGGTGGAGCAGGGGGCCGATGTCACGGCCGTGGCGCGCAGCGGCCAGACCACGGTGGACATGGCGAACGGGCCTGTGCAGCGGATCCAGCCGTTCGTCGAGACGGTCGTGCTGCTGGAGCGGCTGGGGGCGAAGAACAATCATCGCTGCGTGAGTTGCTGAGGTGGGTAGATCTTTGGAGCGATGAAATCAATGCTCCAATGGGTGGCAGATGTCACTTGGGCCATAGCGGCACACGGGCCATAGCGGCCACAGCACTTGACAGTCGGTAAGAGAGAAGTTATCTCCTAGACGGGATGTCGTTGCGAGAACTTGCTGGTCATTCTTGCTGTGGATGGATCTTTTTTGCGATCGGGCTCAGGTGTGCTCAGAAGCCGGGGTTATGATGTTTGCCGACGGATCCGCACTGTTGCGGGTAATCAGATCTTTTCGCGATCGGCGTCCTCTCCGCCATCGTATCGTACCGGTCCTCTACGTTGGTCGCCCGCCGTATCGACCCATCGGGCAGTGGGCCGCCGAGGGAGTTGCTGAGGGTGAGGCGGCCTAAGGAGGAGCAAGGCTTTCAGGATGCGGTCGAGTACCTCATCCGCGCGTGCCCCGGACCGCCCATGGCGGAGCAGGGGCTGCGGATGGTCGCATACCAGCGCGTAACCGGAATCGCCGACCTGCGAGACGGACAGGCACTTGCGATCGGAGCATCCGATACATCGGGGGGGAGGTACTTCCATTCGGTTGAAGCGGTCGCCGCGCGATTGGGGGTTCGGCCCGCCTACCTCTCCCAGTCGGCGCTACGCCGGGGGTACTCCTATTCGAGGGCGTTGCGGTGGATCCGGTTTCTCCATGGAATGGCGCTCCGGGCCGGGGGTGCCGGGGCTCTTCAAGCGGTCTGGCGGATCGGGTTCAGCGACCCGTCGGGCTGGACACGGTTCGTCAGGGCGCTCGTGGGAAAGGGGCCGAAGGAACTGCCTCGGGTGCCTCTCGAATTCTGGGGTCGGCGGGCCGTTGAGGATGTCTACCTTGGTGGACCGGTCGGCTCTGGGGGCGTCGAGAGCGAGGATTGCGATGATAAAGACAAGTAAACGCGATGACAAGACAACGCGGGATGGGCGTGGGGCGGTTACTCTTGGATTCATGCGGATACCACTGGAGCGGAGAAGGAAGCGACCGCCGCAGCTTGGACCAGCGACGCCTCAACGGTGGAAGAGTTCCGCGCAACCCACGCTACCACACAGAAGGAGAACGCAAACGATGAAGCGAATCACTACAGTTGCACGTCGGCTAACAACTGCAGCGGGTGGCCTGTTGGCGCATCCGTGGATGACGACGGCAGGTCTGTTGGCGGTGAACGTTGCTCTTGCCATCGTGCTCGCCGTATCCCCTTCGACGGTAGGGGCAGAGCAGCTTGGGCCACGCCCCCTCTGCCTGTGGTGCTTTGAGGGGTGGCACAGGTCGGTTTGGGGCGTCGGGCATGCGACGGACCGTTTCTGGAGATCGGAGAAGGTGGAATATATGTGGTTCACTCACGGACGTGCAGGTGACCGGGTGATGCCGGGAACGTGCCGCGAGGCACACCCGCGCGCCCTGTGCTGCGTGTTGCCCGATTGAAGCGCGGAGCGGGCAGTGGATACGGGAGTCGTGACGCACAGAACGTCAGGATAGCGGTCAACGCTGCCTTGGTCATTGCGACCGTTGTCATAGCCGGGATCGCGATTCAACGGCGGCAACCCGTAACTCGAGGTCTTTCGCCGGGGAGCGTTTTTCCCCCTCTGGCGCTGATGGGGTTGAACGGAGATACAGTCGACATTGAGTTCGCCACAGGAGAAGGAGACCGGCTGGTTGTCTTTTTTTCCAGTTCTTGCATATATTGTGAACAGTCGCTTCCCGTCTACCAGTTGGTGAGCGAGAATTGCGATCCTACCGTGACACTTGCGTTTACGGACGACTTACTGTCGACGATGACTACCTGGTGGGAGGCGAATCGAGGGGGATTCTCCGAACAATGCAGCTCTTTGTCGATCGGTCGATTGCTTTCTCCCCCTGAGCTGTATCGGGTGAGAGGCACACCGACGCACTACCTGATCGGGGCTGACGGACGTGTGAAGCACCACGATGAAGGGCTCCTGCTTGAACCCCCCGGGTGGCTCGATTGATGAGGTGGTGGGTAATCACGGGGCTGGTGTTCATCGCCGCACCCGGCTGCCATCGTGATGAGGCGACGTCATCCGCCCCCTCCCGGAGCGCGTTCTCCGGTGAAGAATGCGAGTGGCGTTCGGCGCCGCAGGCGCGGGATGCAGACGAGCCCTTGTGCGACATTGAATTCCGCGAAGTCGTCCGCCTCGAGGGGGATCTTGGTGGCGTCATTCCCATGTTCCCGGTCACGGTTCTCATGGATGGGAGATACCTCACGGCCACGTATTCGGTCGGACAGCTGGCGTTTTGGACACCGGATGGCGAGTTCCTGGATATTGTGGGGAACGGTCCGGGAGAGGGTCCGGGCGAGTTCGACTACGCTTTGGATTATGCACAGGTCACGGAGGATGAGTTTGTCGTCCTTACGGGTCTGCCGACCGTGCACTGGTACTCGATCACCGGGCGCTTTCTGCGCTCTGTTCTCCTGCCCGCAATTGGAGCGGGATCGGCCGTTACCTACGATGGTGCCGTGATCGCCCCGATCAGAACGAGGATGGGTCGTCAGGGCGTGGTGCTACGCGACGATAGTATCCGCGAGATCAGGCTTCACGGACGATTGCCGTCGCTAACCCTGCTGGCTGCTGCTGACGACATCGGGGTGTGGTCGGCCAACCATGACCGCTATGTGTTCCGAAGACATTCATGGCCCAGCGGTGCCGTGGTGGACTCTCTGGTCCCGGCCCGAGTTTGGTTTCCCGGTCCCGAAGGCAACGAAGCAGCGTTGGGCCGACTCCATGCCGACGGTCGTGGCCTGATATGGACGTACGTAGGTGTCGCGGATCCCGGTGCCCCATCGAACCCAAGGCGCATGGACGAAGAGTTCTATGATCCGGAGGAGTTTGAGGCCAGGGCCGACGAGTATCGGGACATCGTAATCGAGGCGTTTGCGCCGGACGGCCGACTGGTGGCTTCCATTCGATTCGACTCGTACCCCGATGCACCTGAACCGGCGTACGGAAACATCTGGGTGCGCCAGACCGAGGACGAGTTGACGCTCGTCATCCTGGAGGCGGTCTTGACCGAGCCTGGGTAGGCCCGGGCGGCTCCGGCACTGCCACCGCGGTACCACCACACCCCTGCCGCCATTCATCAACTGCCACCGCTGGGCGGCATCGTCTCCCGGCAGCGCCGCGCGGTTTCGAAGGCCGAGTACCTGCCGGGGACGGTGCCGATGTCACGGTCGTGGCGCGGAGCGACCAGACCACGGTGGACATGGCGAACGGGCCGGTCCAGCGGATCCAGCCGTTCGTCGAGACGGTCGTGCTGCTGGAGCGGCTGGGGGCGAAGAATGACCGTCGCTGCGTGAACTGGTGAGGGAGCACGGCAAACGCTCTTCCGGCCAGCGTTGCACGTTTTCGTCCTGAGATGTGTCTAGTGATGCAGTCACCGGGGGCCGGACTGGTTCCAAGACCCATCATCCTCCTCTCAAGGAGATAGCATGAACCGCACCAAGCCCGGTATCCACCAGAGCCGCACCACACGCCGTATCGTCGCTGCCATGACCGCTGTCGTAGCCGGTGTGTAGGCACCGTTCCTAGCCGTCAAGGTAGACGCAGCCACACTGCCACCAGAGTCGGCGGCATTCCACATGACGATCATCATCCCGGAAGGAGAGCCGCTGCCGGCGTCCCCGGTCGCTGGCACGACATGGGACGGCATCTGCGAGCTGGCTGACTGCTCGCTGGAGCGTAACTTCATGATTGGCGAAATCGTAGGCCGCTTGCTCATCGGGGCCGGCGGTATCGGCATGGCAATCAAGTTCGTTCGGGCCGCGAAGAAAGCACCGGGGCGGCGAAGAAGGCTAAGAAAGCCGCGGACGCGGAAGGAAACGCGATCGTCTACGGTTTGCTCGGAGCGATTGCCGGTGTCGTGGTCAGCCTTGTGTGCTGGGAGGCCTATACTAGCTTCAAGGCATGGCGGTTCTGCATCGAGGACCAGGTGGCAGCCGACGGGGCCGCCGCCAACGCAGCCCAGTGGGACGCCATTGTCTGGATGCTCGAAGACGTGGAAACCGAACTCGGGTTCGTCGACGACGGCATGGACGACAATCATTCCGCGCAGCGTAGTCGGTAGGAGGGGTGGTGGTTGATGCTTTCTGCTAACGCATTGATCTGATTCTTGCCTGCGACCCGTACAAGCCGTTCTGGACGATACCGGTCTTGCCCGAGGTTCGCAGGGCTTTGGAAGGTGAGCTTCAGCAGACGGATCGGGGTGAGTTCACGGCGGCAGAACCTGCTCGGTAACGTAAAGAACGTTACAGTGTATCGGCCTGTGGCAAGCGGGCTTTGTCCGCGCCATTACCGTCCCGAAAACACGAGAGTGGTCGATGGGGCGATTGAATCGATTCTTGGGAATCGTCGGTTCAGCCGCGGGGTTCGTCATCGCTTCAGTTGGTTGTCAGTCGGATACCGACCAGCCGCCAGCCGTTGTCGTGCGAGACTCGGCTGGTATTGAGATCGTCGAGAACCGAGTTCCTGCATGGGCGCCGGATGAAATCTGGACCGTAGCGCCTCAGGCCGAGTTGGTCATCGGTGGCAACGACGCGTCGCCGGGCCCTGGCGATTCGACCCACCTGGTTTGGTCCGTAACCGATGCCGCTCCACTTTCCGACGGCAAGGTGGCGGTGTTGTCCAGCCGGGATCAGACGGTCTTCCTCTTCGAACCTTCCGGCGAGTTTGTCAGATCAATCGGGCGAGAGGGACGCGGCCCCGGCGAGTTCGGCTATCCGGAACACCTCCAGATTCTCCCGGGCGATACGCTGGTCGTCTGGGACTACATGTTCGGGCCGGTTACGTATTTCAACCCGGTCGGTGAAGTGCTGAGGAGCTGGCGAGCAGATGTGGGTGCGGTGTTCGCAGCAGTGAGGAAACCCAATCAGATATCGCCGGAGAGGGTGCATTTGCCCATGACCGATGGATCGTACATCGTCCTTGTCGGCCTGATCCCGGGCGATTTCTTGCCTCCGTCAGATGTACCATACAGAGTGCCCGTCGAGTTCGTTAGAATTGACTCTGCTTACGGAGCGCATTCATTGGGACGGTGGGAGGAGCGAGAGCATCTCTACTCACGGGGAGCTTACGCGGGGTTGCCGTTTCCCTTCGGCGTGCAGATAGCGGCAGGTGATGCCCCGCGCGTCGTGTACATCAGCAGCTCCGACCAATACGAGGTTCACCAGTTCACCAGTACGGGTGCTTTGGTTCGGATCGTCCGCCGTACGGTGGAACCGATTCCCATCACGGCCATGGATGTCGAGCAGTGGAAGGACCGCGTTGACCCATCCGCTGAATGGGACTGGAGCACGTGGGACCGGATTGTGGCAGAGTTGCCTCCACGTGCCTTTCGGCCGCCTGTCGTCGGGCTTCTGGTGGACTCGGAAGGCTACCTCTGGGTAAAGGACCGGGAGGATCCCGGGAGCAGCGAGTGGAGCGTCTTTGACCCGGCAGGGCGCTGGCAGGGAACCCTGAAGGTGCCGGTGGAGCGCTTGCAATGGGTTGGGCCTGAGTTGATTCTGGGAGTCGATCGCGATCCTGCCACGGGATTGGAAGCGGTCACGGGCTACCGTCTCAGTCGATGAGATTGGGGGGTCGGATTCGCTTGGACGGCCTCGCCGACGGGCTCCTCCGGGCCGTTTTCCGCCCGGGCGGTGTAGTGTATAGAATCAGCCGGATGATTGCTGCCCCGGCTCGCTCCCCCTCGCTTCCAGCAAACGTCGCACTTCGTCCCACCCCTGCAGCCACAGGTTCTCGATGGCGTAGTCCATGGGCGTCTTGCCGTCCCGGTCGAGCGCTTCGGGATCAGCGCCGAGATCCAGGAGAATGGGAAACACGACAGGGTTGCGCACGGCAGCCATGTGAAGCGGCGTGCGGCCCGACCCGCCCGGGGCGTTCACGTCCGCTCCGGCCCGGACCAGCAGTTCCAGCACGGTGGCATCCGGATTCATGGACGCGGCCCAGTGCAGCGGCGTCCCGGCGGGCTCGTAGAGCCGGTCCAGATCGCCCACTGCGTGCACATCGGCGCCGGCGGCGATCAGCAGCTCAACCACGTCAGGGTTGCCGTTTTCCGCCACGGCTTCGTGCAGGGGTGTCCTGTTGCCGGCTGTGCCCAGAAGGTCCGCGGCCTGGCCCCAGGGATTGGAAATGAAGGCCACCAAATCTGCCATCGCCCGGAAGCGATCCTCCCACACTTCGTCGATATTGCCCCGGGCATTGACCTGGGCTCCGGCCTCCAGGAGCGCGTCGGCGACCGCAGGGTTTCCGTTCCCGGCAGCTGCTTCGTGCAGCGGCGTGCGTCCTCCCGCCAGCCTGGCGTTCACGTCAGCGCCCGCGCGCACCAAAGCGGCGACTACCGCCGGATCCGCATTCTGCGCAGCGGCGTCGTGGAGGGGCGTTCTTCCACCCGCCGCCGCCGCATCGACCCGGGCTCCCGCCTCCACCAGAGCGGCCACGACCTCGGCGCTTCCGCTCCGTGCGGCCTCGTGCAGAGGAGTGACGTCCCATTCGGGGTTGCGCGGGAGCGGCGCGCCGGATCGGGATCCGGTCGCCCAGGCATTCAACTCCGCGCCAGCGGCGAGCAGGGCGTAAATGACGGCGGGGTCGCGGTTGTGGCGGGCAGCGTAGTGCAAGGGGGAATAGCCGTCCGCGTTCCTGGCGTTTACCTCCGCCCCGGCTCCCACGAGCAGGCCGATTACAGCCGGGTCGCGCGTCCATCCGGCCGCCACATGCAGGGGAGTGGAGCGGTCCGGATACCACTCCGTCCACCCGTAGCTGTTTACGACGTACCCGGAATCCGCCTCCGCGCCGGCCTCCATGCAACGGGCCACGACATCGACTGTCGCGTGATGGAAGAAGACTGGGGTCGGCCATCGCGAGCAGGCGGCTGGATCGGCGACTCTGCTCGAATCATCGACCGCCCCCGGATCGGCCCCCAGCTCCAGCAAACGCGCGACGGCCGTGTGGCTGCCGGCCCGCACGGCGCGGTGGAGCGGAGTCTCGCCGTTGTCGTCGCGCGCGTTGACGTCGGCCCCGGCGCGTGCGAGGAGCTGCACCATCGCAGGGTGTCCCGCCGCCGAGTGGAGGGGGGTGCTGCCCGTCTCGTTTCTGGCGTTGGCATCGGCCCCGGCCTCCAGAAGCACCAGAGCGGCGGGGGTGTTGTCGAAGGAGCGCACTCCGGCAGCATGATGGAGAACTGTCGCGCCACCGCCGTCGCGCGCACTCACGTCGGCGCCGCCTTCCAGGAGAGCGGTGACCAGGGCCGGTTGGGAGAGGCGGCCTCCAGGGCCGAAAGCCCCATTCTCACCCGCGGCGCGATGCAGCGGGGTAGCCCCTCCTCCGTCGCGCGCGTTCACGTCCGCGCCGGCCCCGAGCAGCGTCTCCGCGACTGCGGGGGCGAAGGCATGGTTCCACGCCCTGCTCCCCACCAGCACGTGCAGCGGAGTCCTGCCGTCCGGGTGCCGGGCGTTTACATCCACTCCGGTTTCCAGACATCCCGCAATGGTCGCGTTCGGGGCGTGCGCGAACAGATCGTAGGTCGTCCAGTCGCATACCGGGAGCGGGGAAGCCGGGTCCGGGCGGCTTTCGTTTCGCGCTTGTCCCTCAGGCTCCGCGCCCAGTTCGAGCAGCTTGTCCACCAGGTGGGTGCCGCCGCTCCCGGAGGCCTTCGCCAAGGGCGTCTCCCCGCTGTCGTTGCGTGCGGCGAGGTCCGCCCCCGCTCGAACGAGGGCGGCCACGACCGCCGTGTCCCGGTCCAGCCCGGACCACCTGTCATCGGCTGCGTCAACCAGCCTGGGGGGTGCATTGTATGTGCCTCCGGTGAGGGACGGGCGCCCGGGCACTCCCCCGACCGGCACCGCGCGGTGCAGGGGGGTGTTGCCGTCCTCGGCCCGGGCGTTGACATCGGCGCCGGCGTTCAGAAGTGCCTGGACGTTGGCAACGTTCCTTGTCAAAGCTGCGGTATGAAGGGGGGTGTCGCCTCTGTCGTTCGTGGCGTGTGGATCGGCCCCGTTAGCGAACAGGACGGTTACCTGGGCGGAGTCGGCAAGACTGCCCGCTACGCTGTGAAGAGGGGTGTTCCCCCATCTGTCTCGGGCGTTCACGTCGGCGCCTGCGTCCAGGAGTGCCGCGACTGCGGTATTGCCCCTCCGTCCGAAGCCTGTCAATGCCGAGTGCAGCGGGGTATGCCCGATGTCGGTGCGCGCGTCCACGTCCGCCCCGGCCTCCAGTAACCTGCGGGTTATCTCGGAGCTGGCGGCGCCCCGGTGCAGCGGGGTCTCTCCCCGGCCGGCCCGTGCGCTCGGGTCCGCTCCGGCCCTCAGCAACAGGGTCAACAGATCGAGGTCCTCCATACCGGCCGCGTGATGCAGCATCGTTTGACCGTCTTCGCCTGGCACATTCGGGTCAGCTCCCGCTTCGATGAGCAGGGTGACGAGATCCGGCTGTTGCCTCCTGAGGGCCGCGTTCAGAGGGGTCTCGCCTGCGGCGTTCGGGGCGTTGACGTCCCAGCCGGAATCGAGGCACTCCCGAAGTCCGTCGGCATCGAGGTATCCCATGAACAGCCGGGTATTCCAGTTCACGCAGCTGCCGGGATCGGCGACCCTCCCGCGCTCGTTCGTTGCCGCCGGGTCGGCCCCCAGTTCCAGCATCTTCTCGAGCACGGAGTTGTGGTTGAACCAGGCGGCATGCAGAGGCGTGTCGCCCCTGAAGTCGCGGGCGGTGAGGTCGGCGCCGGCCGCGACCAGGGCCTCGATGACCGAGGCGTTCTCGTACTCCGCCGCCTCGTGCACGGGAGTTCGTCCCCTGAGGTCCCGGGCGTTCACGTCCGCGCCCGCCGCGACCAGCACTTCGACCCGGCGGGTATTCCCCAATACTGCATGCAGGGGAGTCCTCCCCCAGTCGTCCCTTGCGTCGACTTCGGCGCCCGCGGCGAGGAGAGCGGAGACGGCCTCCGGGGAGACCGCGTCCCACAGCGGGGTCGCTCCCCGCCAGTCCCGCGTGTGCACGTCGGCCCCGGCCTCCAGCAGGCGTGTCACCAGCGCGAGCCAGTATCTGTCGGTCGCCACGTGCAAAGGGGTCGTGCCGTCGTGACTTCTCGCGTTGACGTCCGCCCCGGCCTCCAGCAACACTTCCGCGGTTACGGAGTCGCTGCTCAGCAACGCCAGGTGCAGCGGCGTATGTCCCATGTGGTCGGATGCGTCAGCGTCCGCGCCCACCTCCAGAAAGAGTGCTGCGGCGGCTGGAGCCCGTTTCCACGCCGCCTGATGCAGCGGGGTTCTGCCTTGCCCGTCCCTCGCATTGGGATCGAGTCCGGCCGCGACGCACGCCGCGACGGCGTCGCGGGTCGCCGCGAGCGCGAAACCGGGGGTGTTCCAGTTCGCGCAGTGGGTGGGATCGGCAACCAGGCCATCGTTGTTCCGCGCCGTGGGATCGGCCCCGAGCTCGAGCAGTGTTTGCGCAACGGCGGGCCCCCGCTCCAGCCAGTAGTTCTCCCAGTGGACGTGCAGCGGCGTGTTGCCTTCCTCGTCCCTGGCGTTCACATCGGCGCCGGCGGCAACCAGCATGCGGATGATGCCGGGATCCTCCGTTCGCGCCGCGGCAGCGTGCAGCGGCGTTCGCCCGTTCGCGGCGCGCGCGCCGACTTCCGCCCCGGCTTCGATCATGGTCGCGATCACGGCGGTGTCGCCGCCCCGGAACAGAGCCCTGTGCAAGGGGGTCTCGCCCCTCCTTCGATCCACGGCATTCACGTCCGCCCCGGCGTCCAGCAGGGCCTCGATCAGCTCGGGGCCGGACCTGTCGGCCGCCCAGTGCAGCGCGGTCTGGCCGTCGAAGCCATTGTTTGCGCGCGCATTCACATCCACTCCCGCCTCAACAAGCATGGCGACGACCGCAGGGTTGCAGTACGGGCCTATGAGGTGCAGCGGGGTTCGTTCCCCCCGGTCTCTGGCGTTCGCTTGCGCGCCCGCGGCCATCAGCGTTCCGATAACGGCCGGACTGCAACCCGAAGACAGCACGGCGTGCAGGGGGCTCTGGCCCTGGTGATCCCTCGCGTTCGCGTCCGCGCCCGCCGCCAGCAGCGCGACTACGGCGGTGTCGGTCCGCGCCCGGGATGCAACGTGGAGCGGCGTTTCTCCCCGCAGTTGGTCACGGGCGAACGGGTCCGCGCCGGCTGCGAGCAGCGCGGTGATCACGGCCCCGTTCCGGTCTGTCTGCAAAGCTGCGTGCAGCGGCCCCCGGCCTTCGTCGTCGCGCGCCCGCACATCCGCTCCGGCCCCGAGCAAAGCCGCGACGATCACAGCGTCGCCCCGGTTCGACGCACTGTGCAGTGGCGTTGCGCCCCTGTCGTCCCGGGCTTCGACATCTGCGCCCGCCTCGACGAGGACGCGGATCATCACCGTGTCCCCGCGGTCTCGCGACGCAAGGTGTAGCGGTGTCCAACCCCGAGAGTCCCCCGCGTTGACGTTCGCGCCCGCCTCCAGCAGCGACATCGCCAAAGCGTGGTCCCCTTGCGTGGCCGCGCGGTGCAGAAGGGTGTTGCCGTGCTCGCCCGCCGCGTCGATGTCCTGGCCGGACTCGAGGCACCCGGCCACATCGGAGGGGTTCGCCATCCGCGCGAACGCGTCCGTGCTCCAGTTCTCGCAGTGAGCCGGGTCGGCCGGCTGGCCGAGGTTGTTGCGAGCCAGCGGATCCGCGCCCAGTTGGAGCAGTCTGCGCGCGACCTCGGAGTTGTTGTTGGCCCAGGATGAATGGAGGGGCGTACCGCCGTCCGAGTCCCTGGCGTCCAGGTCGGCCCCCAGGGCGGCGAGGGCCGAGACCACCGCGACGCGCCGGTTCGACGCTGCCGCAAGGTGCAGTGGCGTCTTGCCGGCCGGGTCGCGGGCGTTGAGGTTCGCTCCCGCCGCCACCATCACCGCAATGACGGTGGAATCGCGCGTACGGCTCGCCGCGTGGTGGAGGGGAGTGGCGCCGTCTTCGTCCACGGCGTTGAGGTCGGCGCCCGCTTCGATGCAGCTTCGCACCCGCTCGGCGTTCGCCACCCAGTGGAAGTGCGAAGAGCCCCAGCCTTCGCAATCCGTCTGGCCGGCCGCGGGGGCCGCCGGCACGAGGGCGAACAGGGTGAACAGCATCGCCGCCCGCGTGCCGCGGGGGTTTTGTCCACGGGCTGTTAGGGCCGTGACGGGAATGGAAGACTTCATCTGAACTTGCTCCTGCAGCCGCGACACTGATACATAGGGCACAAACGAGCCCCGTGTCGAGCCTCCGGGTTCCGCGATGGTCCTGGAGGCGATCAGGGTTCGTGGCTGATGCCGGGCCCCACCAACTCCAGCACGCCCAGCGCCAGTACCTTGGTGCATGCCACGAGGTCGTCCACGGAACAGGACTCATCCGGCTGATGGGCCTCCTCCAGGGCCCCCGGCCCGTAGGCCACGCAGTGCTCGACTCCGGCGATCCGCGCGAAGTGCTTCTGGTCGTAGGTGCCGGGGCTGGCGACCAGGGTTGGATCACGACCGCGCACGGCACGGGTCGCCCTCGCGAGCGCTTCGACCAACGGTGATCCGGGGGGCGTCTGCACGGGGTGCACCACCATGCGGTCCTCGACGGTGAGGCGCCGGCCGGGGTCGTCGCTGGCCGTGCGTGATACGAGTGCCGTGATCTCCTTTCGAACCTCGTCGAAGGACTCCTCCGGGATGAAGCGGCGGTCGAAGGTTGCCGTGCAGCGGTCCGCCACGCAGGGGGACTGGACGGCCTCGCCCGACTGGCCGCCTTCGACGGAGTTGACGTTCAGCGAGGGGCGGCGCGCGGCTTCGGGGACCACCGGCAACGCGGTGCGGCGAGCTGCCAGCCGCGGCTGGAGATCGGTGCGAAACGCCTCGAGCACGGCTCCCATGTCCTCGATTGCGCTGCGCCCCAGGTGCGGCATGCTCCCGTGCGCGGTGCGGCCGCGGGCGACCACATCGAACCAGTAGACGCCGCGGTGTCCCACACACACCCGGTCGGGCCCGAAGGGCTCCGGGATGATCGCGTAGTCGGTGTTGCGCGCGGAGATGATCCCCGCACGGCAGAGGTGGGCCACCCCCGCGAAGCCGCCGCTCTCCTCGTCCACGGTGCCGCTGATGTCGACCGCGCCCGCGAGGTCGATCCCGGCGCGCTGGATCGCCTCCACCGCGAAGACCGCCGCCGCGATCCCCGACTTCATGTCGGAGGCGCCGCGACCGTAGATGCGCCCGTCCTTCACCACGCCGCCGAAGGGGTCGACCGACCAGCCGTCGCCCGGCGGGACCACGTCGAAGTGGCCGTTGAGATGGATGCGCTTGCCGGATCCCGGCCCCGCCCCCCGCCCGACCACGTTCACGCGCGGGTGCGCGGCCGTGTGCTCGGGCAGGCCGTCGGCCTCGACATACTGCACGTCGAGCCCCGCCTCCCCCAGCCGCCGCCCGATCAGCGCGGCGCACTCCCGGTACGCATCGCCCGGCGGGTTGACCGTCGGGATCCGGATCAGGTCCGCCGTGAAGGCGACGATCTCGTCGCGGGCGGCCTCCACCTCCTTCAGGACCTGGTCGGCCCGGCCGGGCGCGCCTGCGCGACTGGAACGGTTCCGCATTGTAAATCCGAGTTTACATTGTGTAATGTGCACTTCACAAGTGAGGGCCGCCGGGGCTCGGCGGCCGGGCCGGACGGGCCCGGAGAATGCCGGGACGACATCCGCTCGAACGATCTGGGCGACATCCGCGCGGGGGTGGCGCCGGTGGCCGGAATGACCTCCCTGTTCAGCCTCGACGGCCGCTGCGCCGCCGTGGTGGGCGCAGGTTCCGGCATAGGCGAGGCGGTCGCCATCGGGTGTGCGGAGGCGGGGGCGCGGGTGTGCTGCCTGGATGTGAACGGGGAAGCCGCGCGCAGAACCGCGGCGACGATCCGCGAGGCCGGGGGCGAGGCCGGCGCGACCGCGCTCGACATCCTGGACGGCGCGGCCGTCACCGCCGCATTCGACGCCATCGCCGCCGAGCGGGGCTCTCTCGACATCGTCGTCTCCACCCCGGGCGTCAACGTGCGCAAGCCGCTCCTCGACTACACCGACGACGAGATCGACCGCGTGCTGGGCCTCAACCTCAAGGGCAGCGCGCACGTCATCCAGTCGGCGGGGCGCATCATGCGGGAACAGGACTCCGGTTCGATCGTGCTCTTCAGCTCGATCCGCTCCGTCGTGGTCGAGCCGGGACAGAGCATCTACGCGGCCACCAAAGCGGGGATCGTGCAGATGGTGCGTGCGGCCGCTGCCGAACTCGGGCGGCACGGCGTGCGCGTCAACGCGGTCGCCCCGGGTGTCATCGACACGCCCCTTACCGCGCCGATCAAGGACAGCCCCGACTGGTACGAGGCCTACGCGGCGCGCAGCATCCTGGGCCGGTGGGGAACGGCGCGGGAGATGGCGGGTCCGACCGTCTTCCTCGCCTCCGACGCAGCCAGCTACGTGACCGGAACCGTGCTCTTTGCGGACGGGGGATGGACGGCGATCGACGGCAGGTTCACGCCGCCGGGGATGTGAGTCGCGGCCCGGGGACCCAGCGTCCGGTGCCAACGGATTGCAACGTATTTTCGTCTGGAAGCGGTCCCATTTGCGAGTGCCTCGTCGCCCTGCACGCGAGGAGGGACCATCCAGCAACTGCCTTGAAACGAGACCGCACACCATGCCCACCGGTGACCCCATCCCCACGCTCCTCCGCACCTTCCCGTCACTCACCCTGACCCTCGCCGCCGCGTGCGGCGATCCCGGCGCCGGTGACACGCCTGCCACAGGCGTCGTGGTCACCGACTCGGCCGGCATCGAAGTCGTGGACATCAGCGCCGAGGTGCTCGACGCCCTCCCGGTGTGGACCTTCTCCGGGGAGCCGATGCTCACGATCGGGAAGACCACCGGGGAGGACCCCTATCTGTTTGCGCGGATCCTTGGCGCGCTCAGGCTTGCGTCCGGGGAAATCGTGGTGGTGGAAGGGGTCGGCTTCGAGTTCCGGGTGTTCGGCCCTGACGGGGTGCATCGCACGAATCGTGGCGGGAAGGGAGAGGGCCCGGGCGAGTTCGGGGGCGTGGTGGGACTGCGGAAGCGTTTGGTCGGGGGCATCGCCGCGGGGGACGACCGATTGAGGAGGGTGACTTTTTTCGGCGATGAGATCTCGGTCGAAGGGACCCGGTCGTCTTCCTGTCGAGTCGATGGCTGGTACTTCAACGGAGTCGCGATCTGTTACTTCGGCGGTTTCACCGGTGAGGATGCGGCCTTCTGGTATGCCACGCGCCGCCCTCCCGGACCGCAGATGAGGACGGGGATTGTGCAGAGGACGCCTGGCGGGATTCGCTACCTGGGCCTTGAATCCGGGGACAGCATCGTCGTAGTCGATTCCATCCCGGGGGGCGGGTGGGCCCGGATCATGCAATCCTTTGACGGCACGCCGGCTCTCTGGAGCGTTCCGGAGATCTTCGAACCCGAGGGTCACTGGGCCTTCGGCCCCCGCTCGGTGGCGCTCGGCGAGTCGGCGCGGTTCGAGATCCGGCTACGGGACTCCTCCGGCGAATTGCGGCGGGTTCTGCGTGTGGCCAGGGAGCCGGAGCTCGTGACCTCGGCGCAACTCGACTCGATCAAGTCGCTCATGGGCACGCCGGCGAGCATCAGCCCGAAGGAACTGGCCTTGCAATACCTCGACGATGTCCAGGCAGGCGGACAGATCCCCTTCTTCAGCGAACTGCGGTTCGACGATGCGGGGCGCCTGTGGGTCGCCGACTACGTGCCCCCGCGCGTCTTGCTGTTGCCGGACACGATCTGGTGGACCGTCTTCGACCGGGATGCGCTTCCGCTCGCTCGCGTGGCAACGGGCCGTTCCGACAACATCCTCGAGCTCGGTGAGGACCACGTCCTCCTGCGCGAAACCGACGAGATGGATGTCCAGCGGGTGGCGATGTTCCGGATCGAGCGGGAGTAGGGCAGGGAGGGCCGTCCGTCAGGTGCACCTCCGTTAGATTGACCGCATGGTGAACCGCATTCCCGTTCTCATCGCGCTTTGCGCCCAGGTCATGCTGACAGGCTGCGCCGACGAGCCGTACCCGGATCAAGCTCAGGTCTCCCCACCGGGAACGCCTCTGGGAATCGACGCGGCGCCCGGCCTCAGCGTGGGCGTGGCCACGGGCGACACGCTCCAGGTCTTCGACCGGGTCGTAACCCCGTTCGTCCTGCCCGACGGGCGGCTCGTCGTGCCGCTGGACGGAAGCCGCGACATCCGGGTCTTCACTCCAGAGGGGGACTTCGCGTACCGATTGGGCGGCCCGGGCGAGGGCCCTGGCGAGTTCATGTCCCTTTCCGCGGCCTGGCCGCGGGGCGACACGATCGAGACGTTCGACGGCGAGCTCCGCCGCTTGACGCGCTTTCTGCCGGACGGTTCGGTCGCAACCGTCCCGGTCCCCGGTGGATCCTTTCCCGACATGAGTCTCGGCGTGGGTCCACTGGAGGGGGGCTGGGCGCTGGGCGGTGTCGCGGCCGGCGGGCCGGGCCAGCGTGACCGGATCGAGATCCATCACTTCGGCCGGGATGGCGGGCACCTCGGTGCCCTGGGCTCGGCCGGTGGCATCTTTCGCTACGCCACGGCCGGCTTTGGCGGTCCGGAGCCGATGTCCCCCCGGGCCGTGTTCGCTTCGGATGGAACCAGTCTCTACCTCGGCGATACTCTCGAGCCCTTGATTCGCCGGGTTGGGCCGGCAGGTGTACCGGGCGGGGAAATCGCGTGGGAGCCCACGGAGGGCCGGTCGGTGCAGGCCGCGCTCGAGCAGGTGATCGACCGGGCGGTGTCCCGGGCATCAGCCGATCAACGGTCCGCCACCCGCCAGAGACTTGAAGGGGCGGCGGTTTCCACAGAACTGTCCGTATTCTGGGACTTCCTTACGGATCCGGAGGGGTTCCTCTGGGTTCAGCCGTACGAGCCGTTGGCGCACGCATTCCCCCTGGGCGGAACCTACCTCGGAGGCACGGCGGGCGAGGAAGCCTGGCGGGTGTTCACCGCGGACGGGCGTGACGCGGGAACAATCACGATTCCGCCCGGCCTCGTGGTCACACAGATCGGCCCTTCAGCGGTGGTCGGGATCCATCGCGACGCCCTTGGCGTCGAGTCGGTGCGCGTCCACCGGCTGCAACGCAAGTAAATATTTCTTAAGTTAAGAAAACGTGACTAATCCTCCGGAACCAGCCTCGCTCCGGCCCCCTCCAGCGTCTCCAGCACCTGCCTCCACTGGAACTTCTCGCCGATCCCCCGCACGTAGTAGTCCATCCACGCCATCTCGCTGACCGCCTTCACCAGACGGTTGCGCGGGTCCGGAATCCCATGGCTCCGCCCGGGGTACATGAACAGCTCGGTCGGCACGTCGAGCTTCTTCAACGCCATGTGCAGCTCGACCGACTGGGGGCTCGGCACGCGCGGGTCGCCCTCGACGACGTGGATCATGGTGGGGGTCTTCGCGTTGCTGATGTACTTGAGCGGTGACTGATTGAAGTAATTGTCGAAGTCTTCGTACAGAAATCCATCCCCCACATAGAATTGGCGGTTTCGCTGGACGTCGCTCTGGGCGTACATGCTGATCCAGTTCATGGTGCCCGCGCCCGAGCTGATCGCCTTGAAGCGGTCGGTCTGGGTGAGGATCCAGTTGGACCAGTGGCCGCCCGCGCTCCAGCCGAGCGCGCCCATGCGGTCGCCGTCCACGATGCCCTCGGCGATGAGATGGTCGACGCCGGTCATGATGTCCTCGTAGCCCATCGTGAAGTAGTCGCCGACGATGTCCGTGCGGTGCTCGTTCCCGTAGTTGCGGGACCCGCGGTAGTTCGGCTTCAGCACCGCGTAGCCGGCCCCGGCGTACACCTGCGCGCTGTAGCCGCCGTTGAAGCGGAGCACATCGGCCGACGCCGGACCCCCGTGGATGGCGACGATCAGCGGGTAGCGCATCCCCTCCTCGTAGCCGACGGGGTAGACGAGGACGCCGCCGACCATCCTGCCGTCCGACGAGCGCCAGTTGACCTCGGCCTCCTCGCCGAACGCAACGTCCGCGAGCTGCGGGTTCACGTCGACGAGCTGCGTCCACGCGGAGCGGTCCGGGACATCGTCCACGCTCGGAACCGTGAACACCGTCGGTGGCGTCTTCGGGTCGCTGTAGCCGATGAGGATGGTGCCGGTGTCGTCGTTGCGGGAGACGGAGAGCGCGGCGCGTTCGTCGGTTAGCTGCCGGACCTGGCCGCTCGCCACGTCGAGGGCGTGCAGCTGCGTGGTGACCGTCACGCCGGCGTTGAAGTAGATCGTGCGCGAGTCGTCGGACCAGAACCCGACGCTCGCGCTCTGGTCGAAGTCGGCGCCGAGCTTGCGGAAAGCGCCGCCGCGGTCGCCGACCTCGCGGATGTAGACGCGGTTCTCGGTCATCGAGTAGCGCTCCATCTCGTCCGGGGCCGAAAACGCGATCCAGCGGCCGTCGGGGGAGAAGCCGAGGCCGCTTTCGCCGACTTCGTAGTTGTCGGTGAGGCGCTCGATCTCGCCGGTGGCGATCTCCATGAGGTAGAGGTCGGCGTAGAGGCGCTGGGCCGTGATGTTGCGCTCGTAGCGCCTGGGCGAGCCGCCGGTGAGGCCGATCCAGCGCCCGTCGTCCGAGAGCGTGAAGCTGTTGATGCTGTAGGCGGGATCGTCGGTTTCGCGGCGCTCGGCGGCGGTTGCCACGCCGACGCTCCAAAGGCTCGAAAGCGGGGTGACGGCGTTGCGGATGTCCACGGTGAAGCCCTGTTCGCGGCGCTTCTTCTCGTCCTCGTCGAAGGAGTCGGGGCGGGTGAAGTAGATGCGGCTTCCGTCGGGAGAGAAGTCCCATTGGTCGACGCCCGCCGCGCCGTCGGTGAGCTGCGCAGGCTCGGCGTCCGGGAGGTCCGCGACCGCCAGCCGGTAGAGCTGCTCCTGGTTCGATCCGCCGGAGCGGTAGACCAGCCAGTTCCCGTCCGGGCTGAAGTCGAAGCCGGACACGCCGTCGGTGGCGTCGGTGATCTTCCGGGCCTCGCCGCCGTCGTGGCGCATCATGTAGAGCTGGGTCTCGTCCCCGTCACGATTGGACGCGAAAAGGAAGAACGACCCGTCCGGCGCCCACATCGGACTCGTCTCGTTCTTGTCATCGGTGTAGGTGAGCTGGCGTGCGGAGGGGACGCCTTCGGCCAGCGACACGAGGTGGATGTCGGTCTGGGACTCGGCCGCCTCCCAGTCCGGGGTCGTCACCGTGTACAGCATCCACGACCCGTCCGGGCTCGGCGTCCAGGATCCGGCCCGCTCCATCTCCTGCACGTCCATGAAGGTGAAGGGGCGCTGCTGGGCGGGGAGGGTGGGAGTGAGGGGGGCCGTGAAGATGGCGGCGGCGGCGATGGCGAAGGTAAGGGGACGCATCTGGGACCTCGCTGGTGGCGGTGGGCTGCAGGTCCATCATGATACGACGGGGCGCGGAGGTGGACGAGGGGCTTCGGCTGGATGGCACACCCCTAAGCCGCCTCCTCTTGACCGCTAAACTGCTGCTGCTAAACTGCTTGACACTGCCACCCTCTTCCCCTCTCGGGCGCGGCGTTCCGCCCTTCTCCTCTGCCCCCTACCTGCGATGGATATCCCACACGGGCTCGGCTAGCCCCCGTCTCGCCATTTCTCTCAGGCCGCTTGCAACCGCCGGGTCCAACCCGTCAAAAGCCTCGTGCCCCTCCTCGGCAATGCTGTCGAGAGCCGCCAGTAGATCCGGATCCCGCATTACCGACGCCAACGTGATCGCCCTCTGGAGCGCGTACCCTTTGGACCACGGCTCTACAAAGCGCTTTTGCGGTGGTCCGAGATACATCAGGGCGACCTCCCTGACGCTCGCCCGCACCTCCGCAGGCATCGTTTCTCCCCACCGTTCCACGGCCGAGCTCAGCATACGCAACGAGCCGGTGACATCCCCTCGCGCGGCTTCCGTGGATCGTGCCCAGTCCACCACATGCGGAATGATGGCCGGACCGAACTCCATCAGCGCCTGGCGAACCCCCTGGCCCGAGCAAACCATCTGCACCAGGGCCGGGATGCTAGCGGGATCCCGAAGTGCGATCACGTAGTGCAAAAGATCTAGCGAAAGCTCCAGGTGCCGCCCGCCGATCCCCATGACGGTGCAACCGTCCATGTGCAGCCTCGCTTCCCGGTCCAACGCGCTGATGAGCGCCCCAGACAACTCGGGCGTCACCACGTACCCCGGGGGAAACTTCCATCCCAGTTCGTCTTCCGGGTCATACCCTAGCGGCACCTCCCCCAGCGCATGCGCGACTTTGTCGCGGTCGTCGCTCCTGAGGTCCCGGGCGATTTCGGCCTGGGAGCGGGCTTTCCCGCCCTGGGCGGCCACGGACGGGACGGGGCCCAAGACTACCGCCACCATGCCGGCCACCAGGACGATCCGATTGCGGGCCTGTCTCACAGCCCCCCTCCTGCCCTCCACGCCAGGTGGTTGTGGTTGCCATCTTCTTCAGAATAGTTGATCGATTCGGCAGCGTGCTCCTGCCCCCACTCGTCGATCGCGGCTTTCAATTCCTCCGTCCATCCCTCCGCGGCGTAGAAATCCACCGCTTGGCCGAAGATATGGTGGCTCGTGTACGGATTGCCGCTTTCCGACACTGCCGCGTTTTTTTCAGGGCAGCGGTAGCCCGACGTGTACATCATCGAGATGTTGAAGTGGGCCTCGGTTTTCTTGATTCCGGCCGGAAGCGCGGAGCTGACCACACCGTGGTTCCGCCATCCTGCCGGGGTTCCGGGCACTGCTCGAAGCAGTCCTCCACGTCGCCGCAGTTGTACCCGCCCGATTTGACCTTTCGGTGGAATTGACGGACATCCCCGGTGCCCCCAGTGCCGCTGGCCGTATTGCCCTGCGCCACAACGCCCAGCTCCAAGATGACCTCCGGTTGCGTCGCGCTGTGTTCCCGCCCGCACGCGCCCCAGACAACAACGCCTACGGCCACCAGCACCCCTGCCGCTTTCCTGCTCTTGCGTCCGCTAACATAACCCTCCCTCCGGCCAATCAACGGATGACCAGCAACGGCAACAGGCGGGGAAGCTTGCCCACCCCGCACTGTAGCCCCAACCTCCCAATCAAGCAAGCCGCACAGTTGTTGGAGTTCCAGCCGGGCCGGGCTCTTGACCGCTTGAACTGCTGCTCGACATGAATGTCATCGCGCGTGTCTCGCAGAAGGGCGGATCCGGCAAAACCACCCTCGCGGCCGCGCTCGCCGTGGCCCATGAGCACCGGGGGGACGCGCGGCCATCGCCGACCTCGATTCCCAGGGCTTCTCCGTCGCCTGGCACCACTTCCGCGATGGGGAGATCCTCCATGGTGGCGAAGAAGACGAGAACCCGGATTCCGGCTTACGACGTGGAAGTCGGTGGCAGCACGGGATGGACGAGGGTGTTGCCGTTGCGGCCGGGAAGACTCGCGCGTATGCTCCCGAAAACACCAGTTGGGGAAGCATCAGTTGGGGACGCATCGTCGTCTGGACCGAGGAGAGAACCATGACCGCGCGATTGATTCACCGAAGCTTGGCAGCCCACGCACACAACCCCCCCGGTGGCTCTGTCCGCGTACTCATGCTCGTCGGCCTGCTTGCCCCTCCCGTCCTTCATCCGGCCGTGGCCTCCTCCCAGGTCCCCCCGGCGACCGAAGCCCGGCTCAGGTCGATCTTCGAGGCAGGGGAGTTCAACGCCCGGTCGTTCCAGGCGACATGGCTCCCCGACGGATCCGGATACTCGAGGCTGGAGGCACCGCCGGGGTCATCGCAGCGGGAGCTGGTCCGGTACGACGCCGCCAGCGGTGCCCGAACGGTCCTCGCCTCCCTCTCCGGCCTCACGCCATCCGGGGCCTCGCAGCCCTTGAGCATCTCCGGCTATCAGTTCGCCCCGGACGGCAGCTGGGTGCTCCTCCAAACCCGGGGGGACGGCTACTGGATGTTCGACTCGACCACTTCCACGCTGAAGAGGGTGGAGGCGGGAGGCGGGAACGCGATCTCACCGGAAGGGGACCGAATCCTCTTCGGCCGCGGCGGGGACCTTCACGTGCATGACCTGGAGACCGGTGAGACCACCCGGTTGACCTGGACCACGGCCGAATCCGTCTCCAACGGCCGGGCGGTGTGGAGCCCCGACGGGGACCGGATCGCCTTCGTCCAGTCCGACGCCTCCGGGGTGCGGATGAGGTCGATGCTCGTCCCCACGGATCCCTCGTACCCCGAGCTCCGGGAGGTGCGGTTCGCGAGGGTTGGGGAGACGATCACCAAGCTTCGGGTGGGAGTGGTGGACGCCCGGGGCAGGAAAGTCCGCTGGATTTCGATCCCGTCCCCGAACGAGGGCTACTACCTGGGTCAGGTGAGCTGGGCCGGTAACTCCGAGGAGTTGCTGGTGGAGCAGTTCAGCCGGTTTCGGGACGAGCGGGACTTCTTCATCGCGAACGTGACCACGGGCGAGGTGACGCGGATCCATCACGAGTCCGATCCGGCCTGGGTGATCGCCAGCTATCGCCTGAACGCCGGCCTGGAGTGGATCCGCGGGGGCGACTCGTTCCTCTTCCTGACCGAGAAGGACGGTTGGCGCCACTCCTACGTGTACTCGCGGGACGGGCGGGAAGAGCGCCTCCTGACGCCGGGGCCCAGCGACGTCATGGAGCGGGGGCCGGTCGATGAGGCGGGTGGCTGGTTCTACTTCTTCGCCTCTCCCGGCAACGCGATCCAGCGCTACCTCTACCGGGTCCGGCTGGACGGGGCGGAAGCGCCCGAGCGAGTCACCCCCGAAGACCAGCCGGGCACCCACTTCTACGACTTCTCTCCCAACCTTCGGTGGGCCTTCCACACCTACTCCACCTTCGACACCCCGCCGGTAACCGCCCTGGTCAGCCTTCCGGACCACCGGGTCGTTCGGGTGCTGGAGGACAACGCCGAGGTGCGGCGCCGGGCCGAGGCCACGATCTCCCACCCCACCGAGTTCCTCGAACTCGACATCGGGGACGGCGTGGAGATGGACGCGTGGATGATCAAGCCGCGCGACTTCGATCCCTCCCGGCAGTACCCGGTCTTCATCTACGTCTACGGCGAGCCGCACGGCCAGACTGTCCTCGACCGGTGGTCGACCCGGAACAACTACCACCGCGCCATCGCTGACCTTGGATATCTGGTCGTGTCGATCGAAAACCGGGGCACGCCGGCGCCCAAGGGTGCGGCGTGGCGGCGGGCGCCCTTTCCGACCATCGGCGTCCAGTCGACGGAGGAACATGCGGCGGGAGTCCGTGAGATGGGCCGGATGCTCCCCTACGTCGATCTGGCCAGGGTGGGGATCTGGGGATGGAGCGGCGGCGGATCGAACACGCTGAATTCCCTGTTTCGCAGGCCCGATGTCTATCACGTGGGGATCGCCGTGGTCCCGAAGCCCCAGCCGCACCTCTACAACGCGTGGTTCCAGGAGATCTACATGGAGACCCGGGAGACGAACCCGGAAGGGTACCGCGTCTCCGCTCCCATCAACTACGCCGAAGGGCTGGAAGGGGACCTGCTCATCATTCACGGCACCGGGGAAACCAACACGCACCTGGAGATTGTGGAGGGGTTGGTGGACCGTCTGGTGGAGCTGGGGAAGACCTTCGATTACATGACGTATCCGAACCGGAACCACGGCCTGTCGGAAGGGGAGGGGACGGCCCTCCACGTGCGCATGCTGATGGTGCGGTATCTGCTGGAGCATCTGCCGGCGGGGCCGGGGTAGGTCGGGGTCCGGGTGCCTGACCGGGGGACGCACGACCAGGACATTGCGATACGACGGCACAGATGAAGATCGAGGAGCGGCTTTGGGCTGATGACGGTTCGGTGACGTGCGGCTGACTCGCCCGCATTACATTTCTCCCTGGATACAAGTCCCGCGGAGCGAAGCGCAATGGTGACCAGAGAAGATCTCGCCAGAATCAGGACCATCGTCGAGCGCGTGTACGCCGACTATTTCGGTGAGCACGAGACCGACCTCACTCTCAAGGCTCGCGTCGACCACTATGGATACGATGTGGTGGATGTCGTCTTTGTGTCCGAAGAGACGCCTCCGGGGCTGGGCGGACGGAAGTCCGTGGAGTTCCGTGGGCAAGTAAACGACCAGATGGTGGAGGACGAGATCTTCATCGACCTGATCTTCCGTTTCCACTTGCGGGAGGAACTTGAGGCGGTCCTCGCCGAGCAGGGGTTGGCATGACGCCCGGACACTGGTTGGATGCGGCTGAACAGCTTCTCGGGGAGACCCGCCGGGGAGCGCCGCGCCAAGTCAATCTTCGGTGTGCCGTGAGTATGATCTACTATGCCCTGTTTCACTGGCTGGCCAACTCTGCGGCTGACGCTCTGGCAGGCTCGTCCGGTCCCGGGAACAGGAGTTGGGTTCGTGTTTACCGTGGTCTGGATCACCGGCAGGTAAGGCAACAATGCCGCCTGGGGCGGGTCCCGAGGGACTTGCCGTCATCAATTCGCAGTTTCGCCGCCGAACTGGCCGAGATGCAGGGACTCCGGCATGCGGCCGACTACGATCCGAGTGCCAGTTTCTCAAAGAGCGACGTTCGGGAATACCTGGGGATTGCCGGCAACATTCTGGAGACCGTCCAGGCCGCCACCCCTGCGGAGAAACGCGCCCTCGCGATTCACGTCCTCTTCAAGGAACGACCCGCCACATCCTGACTGGCGTCTCAGCTGCGGGCCTCAGCCCCCCGCCCCCACCCCCGCCTCCAGATCCACGAGCGGCGCCGAATACTCGCCCGAAAAGCACGCCGCGCAGAACGGCCCCCGCTCCTCGACCGCGGCGACCATCCCATCCAGCGTCAGGTACCCCAGCGAGTCCATCCCCAGGTCGGCGGCGATCTCGTCGACGGTCATCCGGGACCCCAGGAGTTCCTCCTTCGACGGCATGTCGATCCCGTAGTAGCAGGGGTGGCGCACGGGCGGGCTCGCCACGCGGAAGTGGACCTCCGCCGCCCCCGCGCCCCGGATGAACTTGACCAGGCTGCGAGACGTGGTCCCCCGCACGATCGAGTCGTCCACCACGACCACCCGCTGCCCGGCGAGCACGTCGCGCACCGGGTTGTACTTGATGCGGGCGCCGAAGTCGCGGTCGGCCTGGCTCGGGCGGATGAACGTGCGGCCCACGTAGTGGTTGCGCAGCAGGCCCAGCTCGTAGGGGATGCCGCTCTGCTCGCTGTAGCCCAGCGCGGCCGAGTTGGCGCTGTCGGGTACGGCGATCACGCAGTCGCCGGCCACGGGGTGCTCGCGGGCGAGCTGGCGCCCGAAGGCCCGGCGCGCGCGGTCGACGCTCATCCCCCACAGGTTCGAGTCGGGACGGGCGAAGTACACGAGCTCGAAGATGCACGGCGCGGGAGTTTCGGGGTGGAGGCCGGGGAGGCTCTCGATCTGGCCGCCGCGGAAGCGGAGCAGCTCACCCGGCTCGATGTCGCGCACGAAGGTGGCCCCCATGATGTCGAGCGCGCAGGTCTCGCTGGTGACGACGTGGCCACCGTCCAGCTCGCCGAGCACGAGGGGGCGGAAGCCGCGCGGGTCGCGCACCGCGTACATGGTATCGCCCACGGTAAGCACCAGCGCGTAGGCTCCCTCCAGGAAGCTCAGCGCGTCGCGGATCTGGGCCACCACCGACCGGTGCCGGGAGCGCGCGATCAGGTGGACGATCGCCTCGGAATCGGACGAGCTCTGGAAGATGGCGCCCTCGTCGACGAGCTGGCTCTTGATCGTGTTGGCGTTGGTGAGGTTGCCGTTGTGGACGATCGCGAGGTCGCCCTCGGAATAGCTGACCACGATCGGCTGCGCGTTGGCCCGCTGGCCGCCCCCCGCGGTCGAGTAGCGCACATGGCCGAGCGCGGTATTGCCGGGCAGCGACGCGATCCGCTTGGCGTCAAAGACATCCGAGACGAGACCGATCTCCTTGTGGAGCCGGGTGCGCCCACCGTTGGCCGCGCAGATCCCCGCCGCCTCCTGCCCCCGGTGCTGCAGCGCGTACAGCGCGAGAAAGGCGAGTTCCGAGGCGTTGTCGATCCCGTTGATCCCCACGATTCCGCACTCTTCGCGCGGCCGGTCATCCAGGAGGGGGAGATGGATGTCGGTTGGGGCGCGGTCTCGCATTATCCTCGCCAAACGCGGCGCCTTGCGGCTCTGGGTGCTCAGGCGGACTCGTCCACGGGCTGCTGGTTCATGATGTCCGGGATGGCTCCATAGTAACGGTCGCGGAGCGTTTCCGCCTCCAGCCGTAGCGCCGACGACCAGGTCTCTATCTCAAGCGGCGCCCCCGGGCCGGTCACGGCGCCGATATGCTCGAAGGGCACACCGTAGCCGACCGCCACCCGGCGCACGCGCTCCTCGTCCTCGGGCGCGCAACTGACCACCACGCGCCCATGGTCCTCGCCGAAGAGCAGCGCGGTGTCGGGGAGAGGGGTGGTGAAGCGCACGTTCGCGCCGACGCTCCGGCCCGTGCGCGGCCGTCCCAGGCAGCACTCGGTGAGGGTGGTGGCGAGGCCGCCGCTCGCGACGTCATGGGCCGACTTGAGGATGCGCCGCCGCGCCATGACCAGGATGCAGCGCTGGAGCGCGCGTTCGGCGGCGAGGTCGACCGGGGGCGGCTCGCCGGCGACGAGGCCGTGCAGCACGTACAGGTACTCGGAGCCGCCGAGTTCGCCGGTGTTCTGGCCCAGCAGGAAGACCGGGTCTCCGGGGTCGCGGAAGGCGTGCCGCACGACGGTCCCCACGTCGTCGATGACGCCGATCATGCCGATCACCGGGGTGGGGTAGACCGCCTTGCCGTCCGTCTCGTTGTAGAACGACACGTTGCCGCCGGTGACCGGGGTCTCCAGGTAGGCGCAGGCGTCGCGCATCCCCAGCACCGCCTCGCGGAACTGATGCATGATGTACGGCTTGAGGGGGCTGCCGAAGTTGAGGCAGTTGGTGATTGCCATCGGAACGGCGCCCGTGCACGCGACGTTGCGGGCGGACTCGGCCACCGCGCCCATGGCTCCGGCGCGCGGATTCAGGTAGGTGTGCCGGCCGTTGCAGTCGGTCGAGGCCGCGACGCCGCGGTTCGTTCCCGGGATCCGGATGACGCCGGCGTCCCCGCCCGGCCGCTCGATCGAGTTGCCGCGCACGGTCGTGTCGTACTGTTCATACACCCACTGCTTCGACGCCACGTTCGGCGAGCCCACCACGCGCAGGAAGGCGTCCTCCAGCCCATTCGGCGGTTCGGTGTACGGAGTGATGTCCATCCCGCGCAGCTCCCGCACGTCATCCCCCTCTTCACCCGGCCGCTCGTAGGTCGGGCACCCCTCGGTGAGCGGCAGCGCGGGAATGTCCGCCACGGCGACCCCGTCCTCCAGAACCCGGAAGCTCCCGGTTGCGGTTACGCTCCCGATCGTCTCGGCCTCCAGCTCCCACTTCTCCAGGATCTCGCGGACGGCGTCCTCCCTGCCCCTCGCGGCGACCACCAGCATCCGCTCCTGCGACTCCGACAGGAGGATCTCGTACGGCGTCATCCCCTCCTCGCGCACCGGCACCAGCGCCACGTCCATCTCCACGCCCGTCCCGGACCGCCCCGCCATCTCCGCCCCGCTCGACGTCAGCCCGGCGGCGCCCATGTCCTGAATTCCCACGATGTGCCCGCTCGCGATCAGCTCCAGCGATGCCTCCAGCAGCAGCTTCTCGGTGAACGGATCGCCCACCTGGACCTGCGGCCGGCTCGCCTCGTCGTCCCCCTCGGAGAGCTCTTCGGAAGCGAAGGTCGCGCCGTGGATCCCGTCGCGCCCGGTGCGCGCTCCCACCGCCATCAAGGTGTTGCCCACGCCCTCGGCGGTGCCGCGAATCAGGTCGTCGGTGCGCATCAGTCCCAGGCACATGGCGTTGACGATCGGGTTGTCCTCGTAGCCGCGGTCGAAGTAGACCTCGCCGCCGGCCGATGGGATTCCGACGCAGTTGCCGTAGTCCCCTATCCCCTTGACGACGCCGCCGAAGAGGTAGCGCACGCGGGGGCGGTCCAGGTCGCCGAAGTGCAGCGAATTGAGGGTGGCGACCGGCCGGGCGCCCATGGTGAAGACGTCCCGCAGGATGCCGCCGATGCCCGTGGCCGCGCCCTGGTAGGGCTCGACCGCCGATGGATGATTGTGGGATTCGATCTTGAAGGCGAGGGCGTAGCCGCCCCCGACATCGATCACGCCGGCGTTCTCTCCGGGGCCCTGGATGACCCAGGGGGCCTGCGTGGGGAGCAGCCGCAGGAGCCGTTTCGAGTTCTTGTAGCCGCAGTGTTCGGACCACATCGCCGAGAAGACGCCCAGCTCGGTGAAGGTGGGCTCGCGTCCCATGATGCGCCGGATCTGCGCGTACTCGTCGGGCGAGAGGCCGTGGTCCTCGACCAGCTCGGGCGTGATGGGGGGATCGCCGGGGCGGGGGCGGGGGGGGGCGGGGGTCGCGGGGCCGCGGGGGTTGCCGGCTGCAGGTGCACCGCCGTTTCCGGGAGCGTGGCCCGCCGTCATGCCACCTCCGCGCGCGCCAGGGCGCCGAGGAGCGACTCGAAGAGCGGCAGGCCGTCGACCGAACCGAGCACCGCCTCGACAGCCCGGTCCGGGTGGGGCATCATGCCGAGCACGTTGCCACGGGCGTTCAGAATGCCGGCGATGTTGTTGAGCGAGCCGTTGGGATTCGCCTCGGCGGTTGCGTTGCCCTGGGCGTCGCAATAGCGGAACACGACGCGCCCCTCCGTCTCAAGGACGGCAAGCGTGCCGGCGTCCGCGAAGTAGTTGCCGTCGGCGTGCGACAGCGGCATCCCGAGCACCTGCCCCTCCTCGTAGCCGGTGGTGAAGGCCGTGTCCGAACGTTCCACGCGCATGCGGCAGTGATGGGACTGGAAGCGCAGCGACTCGTTGCGCAGCATCGCGCCGGGGAGCAGCCCGGCCTCGCAGAGGACCTGGAAACCGTTGCAGATCCCGATGACCAGTCCGCCGTCTCTTGCGAAGGCGGTGACCGCGTCCATGATGGGGCTGAAGCGGGCGATGGCGCCGGGCCGAAGGTAGTCGCCGTGGGCGAAGCCGCCCGGCACGATCACGGCGTCCGCAGTGCCCAGCGACGTCTCGCGGTGCCACACGTACCGGGGCGACCCGCCGGCAACTTCAATGCTGTGGTGGCAGTCCTGATCGCAGTTGGAGCCGGGGAATGTGAGGATTGCGACCTTCATCGGGCGGCTCCATCCGCCTCGGCCGCCGTGATGCGGAAGTCCTCCGTGACGGGGTTGGCGAGGAGCTTGCGGCACATCTCCTCGGCCCGCTGCTTCGCGTCCTCGGGTGTGGCGGCGGCCACTTCGAGGTAGATCGCCTTGCCGACGCGCACCTCTGCCACCGCGTCGAACCCCAGCGACGAGAGGGCGTGGTGGATGGCCTTGCCCTGCGGATCGAGAAGGCCCGGCCGGGGGGTGACGAGGACCTCAACCTTGAATCGGCTCAAGAACGAATCTCCTTGCGCTGAAGGCTATCGGCTTCGGACGCGCGGGGCTCGCGCGCGCCGCTCTGGCGTGGCCGGGGACCGCGCTGGTCCGCCTCGCTTGGCGCGGTGCCCTGCCGGGGCGTTTTCTGCCGGCTCGGCTCATGGGTCAGCTCATGATAGTCCACCTCGCGGGGCTCGACATCCGAATCCAGTTCATCGGGCGTGTCCATGAGCGGATCGCGCTCGGGGAGCCGGTCCAGGAGGCCGAGGAAGACGGACCGGAGCAGTCCCCACAGGGCGTAGCCGGCGAAGGCCGGAAAGAACCAGTAGGCGGGGAACGCGATGGCCAGACCCAGGCAGCCCGCCAGCAGTGAAGTCCGCAAGACGCCCCTGCGGCTCTTCAGGTCGATGGCGGGCATCTTGGCGTAGGGCACGTGGCTGAGCATCAGGATCGAAATAAGGACGAGCACGATCACCATGATCTCGGGCCAGGGCAGGGTGGCCAGATTCTGCTGAAAGAAGGGGGTCCGGGAGAACGGGTACTGGGTGACCAGGATGAGCCCGGCGGCGGGGGTGGGAAGCCCGTGAAAGTGGCGCCTCGCCTCGCCGCCCTGCTCCACGTTGAAGCGCGCAAGGCGGATCACGACCGCGGCGACGTAGGCGAAGGCGGCGAGCCACCCCCAGTCGGACTCCTGGAAGTGGAGCAGGATCATGACCAGCGCGGGGGCGACGCCGAAGGAGACGGCGTCGGTGAGCGAGTCGAGCTCCGCTCCGAAGTCGGACCCGGTGCGGGTGAAGCGCGCCACCCGTCCGTCCAGCAGGTCGAGCGTTGCCGCGAAGACCAGGAACCACGCGGACCACGCGAAGTCTCCGCGGAGCGCCGCAACGATCGCGTAGGTGCCGAAGAAGAGATTGCCGATGGTGAAGGCCGATGGCAGGATGATCACCCCGCGCCTTAGACGCGACCGGCGCAGTCCCGGGCGTTCGGGCCCCCGGCGCGGCCCGTTGGAGCGGAGCCTGCGCCAGCGGCGGCGGGCGCCGTCGCGGGGGCTCATCGGGTCCCCACCCGCGCCACCACCGTCTCCCCGCCCCGCACCACGTCCCCCGGCTGCACGGCCGCCACCCAGTCCGGCGGCACGAACAGGTCCACCCGCGACCCGAAGCGGATCAGCCCGATCCGGTCGCCCGCGGCCACGCTGTCCCCCTCGCGCGGCCAGGTCACGATGCGCCGCGCCACCAGCCCCGCGATCTGGCGCACAACCACCGGCCCGGCCTCCGTCTCGATCCCCAGCGTCGCCCGTTCGTTGACGCTGCCGGCCTCCCGCCTCCACGCGGGGAGATACCGGCCCGCACGGTACGAATAGTGGCGCACCCGCCCCCTCACCGGCGCGCGCTGCACATGCACGTCGAAGATGCTCAGGAAGATTGTCACGCGGGTCGCCGTCCCGGCCATGAAGGTCTCGCCGTCGACCGCCTCCACGCTCATGACCTTCCCGTCCGCCGGCGAGACCACCACCCCGGCGCCCTGCGGGACGCTTCGCTCGGGGTCGCGAAAGAACCAGGTGACGGCCAGGGCAAGCACGGCGAAGACGGCGGGCGCTGCCGAGCGCACCCCCCACCCCCCGCTCCGCGCCCACCACAGCGCCGCGGCCAGCAGCACCGCGCAGACCGCCACGAACGGCAACCCTTCCCGCGCGATCGGCAACCTCACCGGCCGCGGACCCTTGCGGAGAGCCGCTCTCCGGCCCAGGTCGCCCTCCGTCCGCCTCCCTCCCACCGCCTGCCCGCCCCTGCCTCTCCCGCCCCCACACCCTCCCCGAACCGCGGCGCTTCGTACTCCTCGAGCTCCGTCCCCGCCAGCCGCCGGAACACCTCCCGGTACCGCTCCGCCGCGGCCGCGACCACCCCCTCCGGCAGCGGGGGCGGCGGGTACTGCTTGTTCCAGTTCGCCAATCCGTCCAGGTGGTCGCGCAACGGCTGCTTGTCGAGCGACGGCTGGGGCCGCCCCCGCCGGTAGTGCTCGCGCGGCCAGAAGCGCGACGAGTCGGGGGTCAGCACCTCGTCGATCAGGAGGAGCTCCCCGTCCGGCGCGATCCCGAACTCGAACTTGGTGTCGGCCAGGATGATCCCGCACTCCGCTGCCGCCGCGCGCCCCCGCTCGTAGATGTCGAGCGAACGGCGGCGCAGTTCCCGCGCGAGCTCCGCGCCCACGATCCCCGCCATCTGCTGGAAGGTGATGTTCTCGTCGTGCCCCTCCTGCGCCTTTGTCGCCGGCGAGAAGATGGCGGGGACGAGCGGATCGCTCTCGGCCAGCCCGGGGGGCAGAGGTTCCCCGGCGAGCGTCCCCGACTCCCGGTACTCCTTCCAGGCCGAGCCGGAGAGGTAGCCCCGCACGACGCACTCGACGGGGAGCGGCTCGGTGCGCCGCACCAGCGTCGCGCGGCCCGCCCACTCGGCTTCGTAGCCGGCCAGCGCGGGTACGGCGGCCGCGATCTCGCCGGGCCTCACCGAGAGGACGTGGTGCGGCACGCCGTTCAGGTGGGAGGAGAGCCACCAGGCCGTGATCTGCGTCAGAACGCGGCCCTTCCCCGGCACGGGTTCCGCCATGACGATGTCGAAGGCGCTGACGCGATCGCTGGCCACGAGGAGCAGGCAGTCGCCCGCCCGCCCGCCCGGGGAGGGATCGCCCGGTCCGCGCCCGCCCGGTCCGCTCCCGCCGGAGCCCGCGGCACGGCCGCCCTGCGGCACCTCGTACACGTCGCGGACCTTGCCGCGGAAGAGGAGCGGAAGAGGGATCACACACGCACCTCGGCGGCCCCCCGCCCGGCATCCCGGTAGCGCTGGAGCACCGGCGCCACGTGCCTCTCCAGAAAGTCGTCCACCTGCTCCGGCGCCCTCCCCACCAGCTGCTCGGGACGCGCCATCTCTTCGAGCTCGGCCGCGCTCACCCCCAGCGCCTCGTCAGCCGCCACGCGCGCGAAAAGGCCGCCTCCGGACCCCTCCGTCATTCGCCGCGCGGCCTCCAGGGTGTGGCGGCGGATGCGTTCGTGCGCCTCCTGGCGGTCCGCGCCTTCGGCCGCGGCGTCCATCATCACCGCCTCCATGACCATGAAGGGGAGGTGCGCGGCGAGGTTGGACGCGACCACCCCTTCGTTCACTCGCAGCCCGGATGCCACGTTCCCGGCAAGGACCAGCAGCGCGTCGGTGGCCATGTACGCGTCGGGGATGGCGAGCCGCTTGTTGGCCGAGTCGTCCAGCGTGCGTTCCAGCCACTGGGTGGCCGCCGTGTAGGCGGGGTCGGCGGCCAGCGCGATCACGTGGCGCGCCACCGCGCAGATCCGCTCCGAGCGCATGGGGTTGCGCTTGTACGGCATCGCCGACGAGCCGACCTGGTCCTTCTCGAAGGGCTCCTCGACCTCGCGGAGGTGGGAGAGGAGGCGGATGTCGTGCGCCATCTTCGACGCCGAGGCCGCCACGCCGGCCAGGGTGGCGAGGAGCGCCTGGTCGACCTTGCGCGGATAGGTCTGGCCGGTGACGGGGTAGGTGCCGTCGAAGCCGAGGCGGCGGCAGACGGCTTCCTCCAGCGCGGCGACCTTGCCGTGATCGCCGCCGAAGAGCTGCAGGAACGAGGCCTGCGTGCCGGTCGTGCCGCGCACGCCCCGCAGCCGGAGCGCCGCCAGCCGGTGCTCGATCTCGCCGAGGTCGAGGAGGAGGTCCTGGATCCAGAGGGTGGCCCGCTTCCCGACGGTGGTGGGCTGGGCCGGCTGGAAGTGCGTGTACGCGAGGGTGGGGCGGGCGCGGTGCTTGCGGGCGAAGCGCGCGAGGGCGCGCACGGTGCCCACGATCCGGCCGCGCACCAGCGTCATCGCCTCGCGGTGCTGGATGAGGTCGGTGTTGTCGCCGACGAAGGCGCTGGTGGCGCCGAGGTGCAGGATGCCGCGTGCCGCGGGCGCCACGTCGCCGAAGAGGTGGATGTGCGCCATGACGTCGTGCCGGAAGCGGCGCTCGTAGCGCGCGGCCGCCTCGAGGTCGATGTCGTCGAGGTGGTCGCGCATCTGCCGGATCGCGCCGGCCGGGATGTCGAGCCCGAGGTCTCGCTGCGCCTCGGCCAGCGCCAGCCACAGCCGCCGCCAGGTGCCGAAGCGGAATGCCGGCGCGAAGATGCGCTCCATCTCGCTGGAGACGTACCGCGCCGAGAGCGGGTGGGTGTAGCGGTCGGGTGGCGCTAGCCCCATCGAAGGAATCCCGTCCGCACCATCCGGCCGTTGCGCTCGAAGACGAGTGTGAAGCGAATCCGGCTCTGCTGGGTGCTCCGCAGTGCGTCGGCGACCTCCTGCGCGGTTCGGAGCCTCGTATTGTTGAGGCCCAGGACGACATCCCCCTCGACAAGCCCGACGCGCTGCGACAGGGGTGGCGAGATACGGACCACGAGTGCGCCCTCGGACGATGCGAGCCTGCGTTCGGACTGGATCGCCGGCGTTACGGTGACGACCTCCAGGTCGCGCAGCAGCTCCACGGGTTCGGCGGTGACGGAGGGGAGGGGCGCGGTCTCGAGGAGCACCGGACCCCGGCCCTCCACTTCCAGCTCGATCCGGTCGCCCGCGTGCAACCCGAGCTTGACCGCCTCGAAGTCGAGCGGCGTGGCCATGCGGGTGTCCCCGGCGCGGACCAGGCGCGACCCGGCCCGGATGCCGGCGGCCGCGGCCGGCGACCCCGGCACAACCCGCACGATGCGAACGCCCCGCGAGCGCCCGAAGTCGTCCGACTCCACGGCATTCACCTCCAGCCCCAGCCATGCCCGCTGGACCTCTCCGTACCCCAGCAGATCGGCCGCGATCCTGAGAGCGCGGTCGATCGGGATGGCGAAGCCGAGCCCCTCGCTTCCGCCCGACCGCGACAGGATCGAGGAGTTGATCCCGATCACCTCTCCGAGCGCGTTGACCAGGGGTCCGCCCGAGTTGCCCGGGTTGATCGCGGCGTCCGTCTGAATCATCCCGAGGTGGAATTCCTCGTCGTACCCCCTGGGGACGATGTGGCGGTCCAGCGCGCTGACCACACCGGCCGTGACCGAAGGCTCGGGGTTCGAGAGGAGGCCGCCGAAGGGGTTCCCGATCGCGACCGTCCACTCCCCGATCATGAGGTCCGCGGACGTGCCGAGCGGGGCGACGGGGAGGTTGGAGGCGTTCTCCAGGGCGAGTACCGCGATGTCGTTGCGGGGATCGGAGCCGACCAGGCGCGCTCTGAAGTCGCGGGTGTCCGGGAGCGTCACGAGGATCTCCGTGGCGCCTTCGACCACGTGGTGGTTGGTGAGCACGGACCCCTGCCGGTCGATGATGAAGCCGGAGCCGAGGCCCTGCGTCTCACGCGGAACGAGGTATTCGCCCCAGACGGTTCTCTCCCTGACCTGCTCCTGCCCCCGCACCGCGATGGTCACCACCGCCGGGGCGACGTTGCGGGCCGCCCGCACGATCGCGGTGGTGCGGCTGGCGGAGACGGCCTGCGCCAAACCGTCCGGCGCGGTGGAATCGATGGCCGGAGAGGTGGCCGTCGTGGCGGGGAGCGCAGCCGCTCCTCCCGAGCCGGAGAGGCGCAACGCCGCCGCCGAGCCGCCCGTCCGGTCGTCGGATTGCACCGCGATTTCGTCTCCGGCGGCCGGCCGGCCCTCGGTGCCCTGCGCCTGCCCACAGGCGGCGACCCACAGCCACAGGCCGACCGACGTGATGCGAAATGTAATGTTCATATTACAAATTGTAATGTTTGGTTTACATTCGATTCGCCACGCACGGGGGTGGGATAGTCCACGCCGGTCAGGAAGAGCCCTCCCGGCGGCGCGGGCGGCGAGGTGGTCATGGCGGGGTCGTTCTCCAACAGCAGAACCATGTCCTCCTCCTTGCGGCGGCCCAGCGCGATGTCGACCATCGTGCCCACCAAATATCGCACCATCCGGTGCAGAAAGCGGTTGGCCGTGATCTGGAAGACCGCGCCGAGCTCCCCCCAGGGGCGCCAGCGGGCGCGGGTGACGCGGCATTCATACCCCCGTGCGGGCTGGCCGGACTTCGCGAAGGCGTGGAATTCGTGCACTCCGCGGATCGCCGCGGCGGCGCGGGCGGCGGCCTCCGGATCCAGCGGGCGGCAGAGCGGCCAGCACCACCGCCGGTGGAAGGGGGACGCGGCCTCGGGAGCGATTCCCACCCGGTAGGAATAGCTGCGCCCCACGGCGTCGAAGCGCGGGTGGAAGCCGGGGTCGGCCGGGGTGGCGTCCTGCACCCAGACATCCTTGGGAAGCGTGCCGTTGAGGGCGCGGACGAGCGCGCCGGAGGTCCACTTGCCGGGGACGGTCACGGCGGCCACCTGGCCGGTGGCATGCACCCCCGTGTCGGTTCGGCCGGCGCCGGTCACGGTGCGGTGCTCGCCGGTGATCCGTGAGACGACCGCCTCCAGGGCGCCCTGCACCGTGGGCTGGCCGGGCTGCACCTGCCATCCGTGGAAGGCGGAACCGTCGTAGTGGACCGTCAGCTTGAAGCGGGTCTCTCTTTCGCTCATTCTTCTCGCCAAGCTACAGGCGCGGGAGCCGGTCCGATACCCCCCGCCGAGGATACAGCCTCCGCAGAGGAACGAGTGTGAGCAAACCGCGCGTCACCCCCGACTTCAACCTGGTCCCGCTCCTCGCGAAGGTGGTGGGCGGCGGCGACCTCACCTCCGCCGAGGCTGCGGCCGCCTTCGGCCACATCGTCTCGGGGGACGCCTCCCCCATCCGGACTGGAGCGCTCCTGGCCGCGCTGCAGACAAAGGGACTGGCGCCGTCCGAGGTCGCCGGCGGCGTGGAGGCGCTGCGCGGCGCGATGATCCCGGTGGAGGCGCCGGAACCGGGGGCGCTGGTCGACACCTGCGGCACGGGGGGCGGTGGAGTGTCCACCTTCAACATCTCGACGGCGGCTGCGCTGGTGGTGGCCGCGGGCGGCGTTCGGGTCGCGAAGCACGGCAACCGCTCCTTCACGTCGAAGTGCGGCAGCGCGGACGTGCTGGAAGCGCTCGGGGTCGTCGTGGAGCTCACTCCGGCAGCGATGGCCGCGGTGCTGGACGAGGCGGGGATCGTCTTCATGTTCGCGCCGCTCCTGCACCCGGCGATGCGCCATGTGGTCCCGGTGCGCCGCGACCTGGGGATCACCACGATCATGAACCTGCTGGGGCCGCTCACCAACCCCGCCGGGGCGCGCCGCCAGGTGGTGGGCGTCGCCGATCCCGCCTTCCTGGAGCTGGTGGTGCGGGCGCTCGCCGAGCTGGGCCACGAACGGGCGCTGGTGGTGCACGGCGAGCCGGGGCTGGACGAGATCAGTCCGTGCGGGCCGACCCGCATGGCCGAGCTGAGGGACGGCGCAGTCTCGACCTGGCAGGTAACGCCGGGCGAGCTGGGGCTGGACGAGGTGCGGCCCGAGGAGCTGGCCGGCGGAGAGCCGGACGAAAACGCGGCGGTGGTGAGGGCGGTGCTGGCGGGGGAGCGGGGGGCGGCGCGCACGGCGGTGCTCATCAACGCGGCGGCGGCGTACCATGTGGCGGGCCGGACGGGATCGTTGAGGGAAGGGGTGGCCGCTGCGGAGCACGCGCTCGACTCGGGGGGAGCGGCCGAGGTGCTTGACCGTCTCGTCCGCGCCACCCGGGCCGCAGCCGGCCGGGGCTCCTGATCCCCGGCGAAGGGCGCGGGCGCCTGCCGGGGCCGGGTGCCGGGCTCGCGTCCCCTTCAATACGTTCGCACGAGCCCTACCACCACCCCCTGGATGCGCACGTCCCCCGCGTCCTCGATGATCGGCTCCATCTCCCGGTTTGCGGGCTGGAGCCGGACTCGGCCGCCCGACTCGCGGTAGAGCTTCTTGACCGTCGCGGCCTCGTCCCGCACCAGCGCGACCACCATCTCCCCGTCGCTGGCCGTCTCCCGGGCACTGACGACGATGTGGTCCCCGTCGCGGATCTGTTCGTCGATCATGGACTCGCCGGACACGCGCAGCACATAGTGCTCCGACCCCTTCCGGATCATCTCCCCGGGGATTGCCAGGGACTCGTTGTCCCGCACCGCCTCGATCGGCTGCCCGGCGGCCACCGTCCCCAGCAGCGGCAGCGGGACGGACGGCTCCGTTTCGGGCGGAAACTCGATCGACCGGCTTTCCCTGGCCGCCTTCCGGATGTAGCCCTTCCTGGCCAGATTGGTCAGATGTTCGTGCACCGTGGCGAGCGACGTGTAGCCAAAGGCCGTGCAGATCTCCTCGAAGCTCGGCGAGTAGCCGTGTTCGTCGATGAAGGCCTTGAGGAAGTCGAGGATTTCCTTCTGACGCTTGGTAAGCGGCATGTTCTTCTCCTTAGCCCGTGGAATAAAGGCGGGCCGGGTCCGTGCCGGGTGAAACCGAATAATTTCCGAAAAAGGTAACCGAATCTTGACCGAACAGCAAGGGGTTGCCGCGGGGGGGGACATCCTCGAACGCATCGTCGCGACCAAGACCGGCGAGATCGGCGCGCTCCGCAGGATTCGTGTGGACCTGCGCCGCGCCGCCGAGGACGCGCCCCCGCCACGGCCGGTCCTGGGGCCGATGCGTGAGCGCTCCCGGGTGGGGGTGATCGCCGAGGTGAAGCGGCGCTCGCCGGGGGCGGGGGAGATCGATCCCGGGCTGGATCCCGCCGCCCTGTCGGCCGAATACGAAGCGGCGGGGGCGATGGCCGTGAGCGTGCTGACCGACGGTCCCTGGTTCGGAGGCTCGCTCGACGACCTGCGCGCGGTTCGCGAGGCGCGCTCGGTCCCGGTCCTCCGCAAGGACTTCGTCATCGACCCGCTGCAGGTGTACGAGGCGCGCGCCGCCTGCGCCGATCTGGTGCTGCTGATCGTTCGCATCCTGGATCGCGTGATGCTCGCCGACATGCGGGCGATGATCCACGAACTGGGGATGACGGCGCTGGTCGAGGTCCACGACGAGTGGGAGGTGGAGACGGCGCTCAGGACCGGGGCGGCGCTGGTCGGCGTCAACAACCGCGACCTCACCGTGTTCCGCACCGACCTGGCCGTGACGGAGCGGCTGGCGGCGTACCTGCCGGGCGATGTGCTCCTCGTCTCGGAGAGCGGGATTTGCGGCCGGGCCGATGTGGAAAGGGTGGCCGCGGCCGGGGCCGACGCCGTCCTGGTGGGGGAGGCGCTCGTGCGCAGCGGCGCGCCGGGCCGGCTGGTGGAGGAGTTGGGGTCCGTGCCGCGCGGGGAGGGGTTGAGGTCGTGAGCGTGCTCGCCAAGGTGTGCGGCGTGATGACGCCGGCGGACGCGCGCGTCGTCGCGGCGGCCGGGGCCGATTTCATGGGCGTGATCCTGTCCGCCGGGTTCGGGCGGAGCGTGGAGCCGGTGCGGGCGGGGAAGATCTACGCTGTGTCGGGTGCGCGCCGGGTCGGCGTCTTCGTGGACGCCGCGCCCGGGGAAGTGGCGGAATGGGCCGGTGGCCTCGGGCTGGACGTGGTGCAGCTGCATGGGAGCGAGCCGCCCCGGGCCGTCGCGGAGATCGCGGCTGCGGGACCGTGGCGGGTCTGGAAGACGATTCACGCGCGGCCGGAGCTGCCAATGGCGCGAGCGGCGGCCCGCTACGCAGAAGTCGCCGACGGCATCCTCGCCGACGCCTGGGATCCGTCCGCTCCCGGCGGCACCGGCCGCAACTTCGCGTGGGCGGGCGCGGGCAGCGACGTGCGCGGCGCGATCGGCTCGGCCACCTTCATCGCCGCTGGCGGGATGACCCCGGAGAACGCCGCCGCCGCCATCGGCGTGCTCTCGCCCGATGTCCTGGACGTAAGCTCGGGGGTTGAAGCGCCATCCGGCGCCAAGGACCCCGCCCGGACGACGGCGTTCGTGGAGGCGGTGCGGGCGGCCGGCGCCGTAGCCGGGCCGGCGGAGAGTCCCTCCCGGCTTGCGGGAGGCCGGCCGTGACCGGCCACGCGCCGGAAACCGGCCGCTTCGGTCCCTACGGCGGCCGCTACGTCCCGGAAACGCTCATCCCCGCCCTCGACGAGCTCGCAGCCGCCTACGAGGAGGCGTCCGCCGATCCGGCCTTCCTGGCCGAGGTCGACCGTCTGGCCGCGGACTACGTCGGGCGCCCGACGCCGCTCTACCGGGCCCGGCGCTTCGAGGCCGCAGCCGGGGTCGGGCCCATCTACCTGAAGCGCGAGGACCTCAACCACACCGGCGCGCACAAGATCAACAACACGGTGGGGCAGGCGCTCCTCGCCCGGCGCATGGGCAAACCGCGCATCATCGCCGAGACCGGCGCCGGCCAGCACGGGGTCGCCACGGCCACCGCCTGCGCGCTCTTCGACCTGGAGTGCGTCGTCTACATGGGCACGGAGGACGTCCGGCGGCAGTCGCTGAACGTCTACCGCATGGAGCTGCTCGGGGCCGAGGTGCGCCCGGTCGACTCCGGCACCCGCACCCTCAAGGACGCCACCAACGAGGCGCTGCGCGACTGGGTCACCAACGTGCAGGGCACCCACTACATCATCGGTTCGGTGGTGGGGCCGCACCCCTTCCCGCTGATCGTGCGCGACTTCCAGGCCGTGATCGGGCGCGAGGCGCGCCGCCAGATCCTGGAAGCCGAGGGGCGGCTCCCGGCTTCGGTGGTTGCCTGCGTGGGTGGCGGCTCGAACGCGATGGGGATGTTCCACGCCTTCGCCGGCGACGAGGGGGTCGCGCTGATCGGGGTGGAGGCGGCGGGGGATGGGCTGGGGAGCGGCCGGTCGTCGGCGCCGCTGAGCGAAGGGCGTCCCGGCGTGCTGCACGGCTCCCTCAGCTACCTCCTGCAGGACGCGGACGGGCAGGTGGCGCCGGCGCATTCGGTGGCGGCCGGGCTCGACTACCCGGGCGTGGGTCCGGAGCACTCCTGGCTGAAGGACTCGGGGCGCGCCCGCTACGTGAGCGTGGAGGACGGGGCCGCCGAAAGGGCGTTCCGCGCACTGCCGGGGCTGGAGGGGATCATCCCCGCGCTGGAGACCGCGCACGCGCTGGCGTGGGTGGCGGGGGCGGGGCGCCGGGGCGAGGTGGAGCCCCCGGTCGCGATCTGCCTGAGCGGGCGCGGCGACAAGGACGTGGTGCACGTGGCGGGCCTGGGGGGCGGGGAGGGCGCGCCGGGGGCGGGACCGTGACGGGGCGGGGAGCCGCAGCATGACCGGCGCGTCGTCTCCAGGCCGGATTGCCGCACGCTTCGCCCGGCTGGGTGCCGACGGCCGGACGGGGTTCATTCCGTATGTGACCGCCGGCTATCCCACCCTGGAGCATACCCGCGAACTGGTGGCGGGGCTGGCGGAGGCGGGGGCGGACGTGATCGAGCTGGGGATCCCCTTCAGCGATCCGATGGCCGACGGGCCAACCATCCAGCGTTCCAGCCAGGGGGCGCTCGACGAGGGGACCACCGTCGACGATGTCTTCGCGGTCCTCGCGGAGCTGCGCGAGTCGAGCGAGGTGCCGGTCGTCATCTTTTCGTACCTGAATCCGATCCATTCAAGGGGCGTGGAGACCTTCATCCGCCAGGCCGTCGACGCGGGCGCGGACGGGATCCTCCCCACCGACCTTCCCCTGGGCGCGGACCCGAAGCTGGAAGCGGCGCTGGAGGCGTGTCCGCTCGACCTGGTGCGGCTGGTCGCCCCCACGACCCATCCCGCCCGCGTGCGGGAGATTGCCCGGGCCAGCCAGGGGTTCGTCTACTACATCGCGCGCACCGGCGTGACGGGTGCGCGGCGCGAGCTGCGCGGGGAGCTGGCGCGCGAAGCCGGGGCGGTGCGGGCCGTGTCACCCTGTCCCGTCGCCGTGGGATTCGGGGTTTCGACCGCCGAACACGCCCGCGCGGTCGGCGCCGCCGCGGACGCGGCGGTGGTGGGGAGCGCCCTCGTGGACCGGCTCGATGACGGCGGCGTTGCCGGCGCGCTGAAGTTGGCCCGGGAGCTGCGCGCCGCCCTGGACGAGGTGCGGCCCGGAGGTACTATTCCGGTCCGTTAGCGTTAGCGATGCGCAAGGAAATCGTCGCTACTGGTTTGCGTGTCCTTGATGATCCTGCGCAACAGGATCGGAGCAACCGGCTTGAGTACGGGGAGGCGAGGCAAGCCTATGCCGTGACGGTCTGTATCGCGACAAACTCGGCCTCGAATTCGGGTTCACCGTCCTCTAGTAGCATGCCGATGACCTCGCGCAGGTTTTCGCGGAGTTCGTCCAGGCCGGGGGCTTGCGAGTGGGCACCTGGGAAGCCCGGAACATAGCCGACAAACAATCCGGTCTCGAAGTCTTGTTCTACGACGGCGGTGAACTTCCTCATCTTCGGCGCTCTCCGGGATTCTGCGAGTGGCCGCGCCAACGCGGAACACAACAATAACACTTGAGCCGATAGACGAACCATTTGCCCCTCAACCCCCCAACCGCTTGCCCAGCGACGGATCAGGCGACACGAACAGCGTCTGGACACGGTCGGGGATCACCGTGCCGGGAGGTGCGCCCTTCGGCTTGCGGACCCATTTGCGCCGGGTCCAGTCGACCGGGACGTGGGCGGAACCGCGGGCCCCGGAGTGGGTTGCCGCGAGGACGGCGGCTTCTTCCAGATCCCTGGCGGGCGGGCGCTCGGGGCTCGACCAGCGCAGAATCACGTGGGCGCCGCCCGCGTGCCGGGCGTGCAGCCAGACGTCGGCCGGGCGGGAATGGTGGAAGGTCAGCCTGTCGTTCCGCCGCGCGCCGCGACCGACCCGGATCTGGATCCCTCCCGAGCTGGTGAAGACGCGGTAGGGCAGGGATGCGGGCGCGTCCCCCGGCCGGGAGGACTGCGGCCCGGTCTTGTGGAGCGGGGGCAGGAGCGATTGGACCTCCTGTTCGGTTGCCTCGCCGCGGGCGTGGCGCGCCTGCAGGGCGGTGAAGCCGGCCAGCGCCTGTTCCGCGGACGAGATTCGGCCGGGCAGCTCGGCGGCGGCGCGCTCCAGCCGGGCGGCCCTGCGGAAGAGGGCGTCGGCATGATCCTGCGGGCGCCGCAGGGGATCGAGCACGAGTGTGCGCTGCACGCCGTCGAAACCGGTAAGCGTCACCTGTGCGGTCCCCTCCTCGATGAGGTGGAGGGAGGACAGGATCAGGAATCCCTCCTCGCGCAGTGCTCCCGCCCGCTGGGCCTTCTCCAGCTGGCGGCGCAGGTGGTTCGATTTGCGGGTGAGACGCCGGACCTCGTTGGCGAGACGACTTGCCACCCGGCTGCCGCCCGCACCGGAACCGGCAGCCGCCTCCCGGACCCGTCGCATCCCCTCAAGGAGGCTGTCGACCGGCTCCCCTTCCACTCCCGCCAGCGGCCAGGGATAGGGCTGAATGCCTGACGCGAGATGGAGGAGTTGGGGACGGACAGCGGACATGTCGACCAGCGCTCGCCAGCGGTGGAAGCTCGCCTCCGGGTCCGCCGCGCCGCCGGCCTCGCGGGTGGGGGCGGCATCCTCCGCGGGCGGCGCGTCCGGCCCTGAAACGCCAAGCACATGTCCCACATTCAGTCCGGACAGACAGACGACCCGGGACAGGAGAGCGGGTCGCGCGTCTCTCTTCGGATCCGTCACCAGCTCTCTCCATTGCGCGAGATCGACGAGCTCCCGCCTGCTGCCCGTTGGCCCGTCCCCCGGTGCGGTCCACGGCTGTCCCACCGGCAGGGGCCGTGACCGCACAACCCGCATCCGCTTGCGCACGCGCAGCTCGGGCCCTTCGGCGAGGATCGCGTTCCAGCGGTTGGTGGCCAGCTCCAGGATCAGCCCCGGATTCGGCTTCCGTCCCCGCACGCGCCGGAAGCGCATCACGATCACGCGCTCGTCCCACACGGCCTCGACCCCCGCGAGCACGGCGGGAAGCGGCTCGGCCCCCTCGCCCGGCTCCGTTGCCGGCCCCACGACCACCGTCCCCCGGCGGGGCGAAAGGTCCACCTCCATCGTCGCATCCCGGAAATGGACCCGCACGACCCGCTCGTCCCTGAGGAAGCACACGGCGCGCGCCCTGGCCCCCTGCAGCCGCGCCCCCAACTCGGCCGCCACCGCGCGAGCGAGGCACGGATCCCAGATCACGCGGCCCCCACGGCCCGCGAGCGGCGCGCCTCCGCCCCGACGGAGACCCGCCGTCCAGCCCCCGTGGCCACCCTCGCCGCCTCCGCCCCGACACGGCAATACACCACGCACTGGAACGCCCCACCCCCGAGAGTTACCCTTACCACCGAACGCAACCCGGCCGGGCCCACGCCGGAGGGGGCACGCCGCTTCACCCCATCCGTGCCTCCAGTTCCGCGTTCAAGAGGGCGGAATGTAAAGACTACCTTACATAATGTAATGTCCAGCGTACATCTCCTATCGGTTGGACCGGGTCCTTGGCGCCGCCATTGAAGCAAACCCCGGCTCCCGAGCGCCTGCACCCCGTCGTGGCCGCCGCCGCCGACGGCGAACTTCCCGCCTGGGCGGTGGCCGGCCGGGAGCGCCGCGCGCACATGGCCCGCGTTGCTTCCCTCCTCGAACGATGGGGCCGGGAGCTGGAATTGGGGAAGGTGCATATCCTGCGGTGGCGGGCGGCCGGTCACCTGCACGATGCGCTGCGCGACGCCCCGCCGGGGCGGCTGGCGGGGATCCTCCCGGGCCGGTTCAGACATCTCCCGCCCGGAGCCCGGCACGGTCCCGCCGCCGCCCATCTCCTCCGCCGCGAGGGGGTCCGCGACCGCGAGCTTCTTCACGCGGTCCGCTGGCATACCCTGGGTTCCCGCAAGTTCGCCCTGCTGGGCAAGGCGCTGTGCGCCGCGGACGCGCTGGAGCCCGGACGCAGCGGGCGGCGCAAATGGCGCAAGGAGCTGCGCGCGCGCTTTCCCGCCGAGGCCGACGAGGTCCTCACGGAAATCGTGTTTCACCGGATTGATTACCTTTTACGGGCACGGCAGTCCGTGCACCCGCGAACCCTCGGGTTCTGGAACTCCCTCGTCAACGGGTCCTGATGCGGCGCATCCTCAAGCCAGCGCTCCTTGTGGTGGTGGGCGGCGGGGCGGTCGTTCTCGCGCTGTCAGCCGTCGGCCAATGGATCCCCGAGGATACCGCGGCGGCCGACCAGCGCCTCTCGTCGATAGGAGCGGACCGGGTCACGGTGGAGGTGCTGAACGCGGGCGGCGTTGACGGGATGGCCCGGCTCGCCACCGACCACCTGCGGACGGCCGGCTTCGATGTCGTGAGCGTCGGCAACGCGCCGGCCTTCGACCAGGATTCGACCATGGTCATCGACCGGGCGGGGAGCCTGCAGAAGGCCGCCGCCGTCGCCGAAGCGCTGGGCGTCCGGTCGGTGACCAACGAGCCCGACGTGAATCTGTTCGTGGATGTGACCGTACGTTTGGGGTCGGATTGGGTGATGCCCGAGGGGGCGAAGGCCGGCGAGGAACCCGGAGGCGAGGGGCTGATGGGCTGGCTTCGCCGGATTGCGGGAGGGCGCGAGAAACAGGAGAGGGGATCGGCAGACGGTGGCTAGGAGGCGCGCAACCGGAGGGCGGCCCGGTTCGGCCGGGTCCGCGAAGGGCAAGCCGGCTCCGGGGGGCAAGGGCGGCAAGGGCGCAGCGGCAAAGAAGGACGAGCGCCCCCGAGGCGGACTGCGCGAAACGCTGAAGATGTTCCTCCAGGTCGCCGTGATCTTCGTGATCGTCCGGTTTTTCCTGATCCAGACCTTCGTCATCGACTCCGGCTCGATGGAGCGGACCCTCCTGGTCGGCGACTTCCTGCTCGTCAACCGCGCGGCCATGGGGTCCAAGGTCCCCTTGACCGACATTCGCATCCCCGGCTACTCGGAGCCGCGGAGGGGTGACGTCCTGGTCTTCGATCCGCCCCACGACGACACGCTGATTCTCGTGAAGCGCCTCGTGGGCATGCCCGGCGACACCCTCGAGATGCGCGACAAGGTCCTCTTCCTGAACGGCAAGTCCCAGGATGAACCCTATGCGGTGCTGACCCCCGACCGGGACCGCGGGGATCCCGGCATGATGTGGCAGCAGCAGATCCTGCTCGGCGGGCCCCGGGACGACTACTGGCCCACCCGCGACAACTGGGGTCCGCTCGTCATCCCGCCCGAGCGCTACTTCATGCTGGGCGACAACCGCGACACGAGCCTGGACGCGCGGGTCTGGGGTCTGATCGAACGATGGCGCTTCGAAGGGCGGGTGATGGCGATCTACTTCTCCTACAACCGCAACTCACTGGCGCCCTTCCCCTGGCTGCGGGAGATCCGCTGGGGACGCATCTTCGACCGGGTGCGCTGAGGCTGCGCCGGTCGCTTCCACAGCCGTTTCGCCGGTGCCACCCGGGACCGCGCCGGCGCCGGCCGGCCGATGTGGTCCCGGCCGCCCCCGCAGATCCGGGTACCGCGCCGCTCGCAGCTGCCCGCATGCGGCGTCGATGTCGCGCCCCCGCGGTTCCCGCACCGCCACGGGCACGTCCGCCTCGTCGAGTCCGTCGCGGAAGGCCCGGATTCGTCTCCGGCTGCTGGGCCGCCAGTCCACGTAGGGAATGGGGTTGAAGGGGATGAGGTTCACGAATGCCTGCACGCGTCTGGCCAGGCCGATGAGCGGAGGCAGCAGGGCGAGGTCGTCGTTGACGCCGTGAATCATCGTGTACTCGAAGGTGATCCGGCGGCCGCCGCCACGGTTGAAGGCTTCGAGCGCGGGGACCAGCTGGTCGAGCGGGTAGCGCTTCTCCAGGGGGATGAGTTCGCGCCGCAGCTCCGGTACGGGCGCGTGCAGGGAGAGCGCGAGACGGAACTGCTCGCGCCGCCGGGTGAGCGCCTCGATCCCGGGGATGACCCCCACCGTCGACACGGTGATGCGCCGCGCGCCGAGGCCGTAGCCGCGGTTCAGGATCGTCAGCGCCGGGAAGACCGCCTTGCGATTCGCCAGGGGTTCGCCCATTCCCATGAACACCACATTGGAGATGCTTCCCATTCCCTGTTCACCGGCCCACCGTGCCGATGCCCGGTACTGCCCGGCGATCTCCGCCGGGGAGAGCTGGCGCCCGAACCCGGACCACCCGGTTGCGCAGAAACGGCATGCGAGCGCGCAGCCGGCCTGCGACGAGATGCAGAGCGTCAGGCGGCCCCGCACCGGGATGAGGACGCTCTCGACGACTTCGCCGCCGGCGAGCTTCCACAGGTGCTTGGCGGTCCCGTCGGCCGAAACCGAGACGGTGTCGAGCGCGGGTTCCTCGAGGCGGAAGGTGCCGGCGAGGGCTTCGCGTTCCGCGAGCGGCAGGTCGGTCATCTCCGCGATCGACCGGGCGGTGCCCGCGTGGACCCAGCGCTCGACCTGGCGGGAGCGGTAGGCGGGTTGGCCGCGCGCGGCGAAGTGGCCGCCGAGGGCTTCGCCGAGCTCCGCGGGTGTCATACCGAGGAGGTTGGGCCGCCCCGGGGCGCGGGCGGGGCGGGCGGATGTGGCTTCGGAGGCGGGGGAAGTCACGGCGTCGGTGTGTTTGCTTGAATGGGGATCGAAGCGAGGGTTAAGTTACCCGGGTGCGGAAGCAGCGGGTACAAGAATGGTAAAGAAAACATGACATTTCGTAAAGCAGACACGACAATAGATGCGAGTGGGCCCAGCGGTCCGGCGCGAATGCAGCACCGTTCGCGTGCCGCGGCGGTTTCGTCCCCGGGCTGCCGGGCCGGCGCGACGACGATGCGCAGCGCGGGTGCGGGCATGGTCGGTCTCGACATGGCCGGCAGCGAGGTACGGATCGCCGGGTGGGTGCACCGCCGCCGGGATCTGGGCGGGCTGGTGTTTCTCGACGTGCGCGACCGCTCCGGGGTGCTGCAGGCGTCGGCGGGGCCGGACTGGTCGTCGGGCGCGGCGATGGAAGCCGTGCGGGGGTTGGGGGTGGAGGATGTGATCGCGATCCGCGGAGTCGTGACGCCGCGGCCCGAGGAAGCCCGCAATCCCGGGATGGCCACCGGCGATGTCGAGGTGCAGGTCGCCGAACTGGAGATCCTCAACAAGGCGCGTACCCCCGCAATCCCCGTGTACCGCGCGCCCGAGGAAGAGCTGCCCTCCGAGAAGCTGAGGTTGCGGCACCGCGTATTGGACCTCCGCCGCCGGGAGCTGCAGGAGCGGCTGGAACTCCGGCACCGGCTGGTGCTGGCGGTGCGCAACTACTTCCATTCGCAGGGCTTCTTCGAGATCGAGACGCCGATCCTGACCAAGCCCACGCCGGAGGGCGCGCGGGACTTTCTGGTGCCGAGCCGTGTCCACCCGGGCGAGTTCTTCGCGCTGCCGCAGAGCCCGCAGATCTACAAGCAGCTGCTGATGATCGCGGGCTTCGACCGCTACGTGCAGATCGCGCGCTGCTTTCGCGACGAGGACCTGCGTGCCGACCGGCAGCCGGAGTTCACCCAGATCGATGTGGAGGCGTCGTTTGTCGAGCCGGACGACATCTACGGCTGGTGCGAGGGGCTGATGGCGGAGCTGGCGGAGGTGGCCGGGATCGAGTCGAATCCGCCCTTCGACCGGCTCACCTACCGCGACGCCATGGAGCGCTTCGGCTCGGACCGGCCCGACCTCCGGTACGGCCTCGAAATCGGCGATTTCACGGAGGTCCTCGGGGCGCTCGACTTCCGGATCCTGCGCGGCGCCGTGGCCCGGGGCGGCCGCATCCGCGGCCTCCGCCTGGAGGGCGGCGCCCGCCTCACCCGGCGACAGATCGACGCCATCGAGGAGGCGGCCAAAACGGCGGGCGCCCCGGGCCTCCTCTGGGCCAAGATCCAGGAAGATCGCGCCACGGGCCCCCTCGGCCGGTTCTTCCGGGACGACACCCGCGCGCGCCTGGGCCTCGCCCCCGGCGACCTCCTCCTCGCGGCGGCGGGCCCCGACCGCATGACCTCGCCCGCGCTGGACGCCGTCCGCACGGCCTCGATCGCCGCGCTCGAAGTCCCGCGCGCCACGGAGCACGCCTGGCTCTGGGTGACCGGCTTCCCCCTCTGCGAGGACGCCGGCGACGGGGCGCTGGCGGCGAACCACCACCCCTTCGTGCAGCCCGATCCCCGCGACATCCATCTCCTCGAGTCCGACCCGCTCGCCGTGCGCGGCCTCGCCTACGACCTCGTCTACAACGGGACCGAGCTGGGCTCGGGCAGCATCCGCCCGCACGACGCGGCCCTTCAGACCCGGATCCTGGCCCTCCTGGGACTCGACGCCGAAGAGATCGAGACCAAGTTCGGCTTCCTGCTGGAGGCGCTGCGCTCCGGCGCGCCTCCGCACGGCGGGATCGCGCTGGGGATGGACCGCATCGCCGCGCGCTTCTCCGGGGCCTCGAGCCTGCGCGACGTGATCGCGTTTCCGAAGACGACGGCGGCCCGCGCGCTCTTCGAGGGGGCGCCGGTTTCGGTCGCGGCGGCGGAGCTGGCCGCACTCGGAATCTCGGTTTCGGGAGGTGGGAAATGACGGAGAGCGCGACCATGGTCGAGCATCATCTGAGCGCCGAGGGTGCGGACCAGTTCATCCTCGCCGGTGTGGGTGACGCCAACTTCCGCGAGCTGGCGGCGCTCTTCGGCGTGCAGGTCGTGCTGCGCGGGGATTTCGTCCGGCTGGCGGGCGAGATCGGGCCGGTCACGGACTCGGCGCGGGTCGTCGAGCACATGATCGAGCTGGCCCGCCTGGGCAAGGCCTTTCCCGCGTCCGACGTGGCCCGCTTCGCGGCCAGCCTCGAGTCGCGCGACGGGCCCGACCTCCGCAGCGACGACGAGCGGCTGCGAATCGCGATCCCCGGGGCGCGGCGGACCATCTCCCCGCGCTCCGACGGGCAGAGGGCGTACCTCCAGGCCATGGAGGACTCCGACATCGTGATCAGCATCGGACCCGCGGGCACCGGCAAGACCTACCTGGCGGTGGCGCGCGCGGTCGACGAACTGTTCCGGAAGCGCGTGCGCCGGATCATCCTGGCCCGGCCCGCCGTGGAGGCCGGCGAGAACCTCGGCTTCCTCCCCGGCGACCTCCAGGAGAAGGTGGATCCCTACCTGCGGCCCCTCTACGACGCGCTGGAGGACATGATGCCCCCGGCGCGCGTGCGCAGAGGCATCGCGGACCGCACCATCGAGATCGCGCCGCTCGCCTACATGCGCGGCCGCACGCTCTCGGACGCCTTCGTGATCCTGGACGAGGCGCAGAACGCGACCGCGGCCCAGATGAAGATGTTCCTGACCCGGATCGGGGTGAATTCGCGCGTCGTGATCACCGGCGACAAGACCCAGATCGACCTTCCCCGGTCCCAGGTCTCCGGACTCATCCAGGTGGAGGACATTCTGCAGAGGGTCGAGGGCATCGAGTTCATATACCTGGACGAGCGCGACGTGACCCGGCACCGGCTGGTCAAGCAGATCGTCCGGGCCTACGCGGCCGCCGACAGGCGTCAGGCGGGGGACGATGGCGATGAGCCGCAAGAGCCCGCGGGCTAGCTGGTTCTCGGGAGTCCCGGGTCCGGCCTGGCCGGACACGGTCGTTCACCACTCCGTGCGCGGCCTGTTGCTGTTGATTCTGGCGACTGGGATGACGGTGCTTTTCCCCTCGGACCCCGGGGTGTCCGTCGGCCGCTTCCAGTCCGGGACGGTTGCCCAGCGGGACGTGATCGCGCTGATCGACTTCGCAGTCCCGCAGGACCCCGGGGTGCTGCGGCTTCAGCGCGAGACGGCCGCGGCGGCGGTGATCCCCACCTTCATCTACCGGGATGCGGCGCGTGACTCGGCGGTCACCGCGCTCGCCGGCTTCTTCGCGCGGGCCGACTCGGCCGGGGCTGCCGGCGGGGTGGCGGGTGTCGGGGCCGCCCTCACAGCCGCGGGGATCGACGCGGGCGCCGAGCTTGTGGAGCTGCTGGCCGACCGGAGTGTCGCCGAACGGCTCGAGGCCAATGCCTCGGCGGCGGTCACGACGTTGGCCGCGCGGGGCGTGATGGCTGCGGAGGCGGCTTCCCGGCTCGGCCACGACTCCATCCGCGTGGTGAGGAGCGGCGTGGAAACGGTCGTCGGCCGGGATACCGTCTTCTCGGCCCGCCAGTTCTTCGAAGCTGCCCTGGAAAATCACGAGCCGGGCCTCGAGACCGACCTCCTGCGGTTGATCCTGGCGCGGTACCTGGCCCCGACGCTCCTGCCGGACACCCGCCGCACCGAGGGGGAGATGGCCGCCGCGCGCGACACCGTACCGGTCACCGTCCGCCGGGTCCTGGAGGGCGAAGCGATCATCCGGGCGAACTCCCAGGTCGGTCCCGCCGAGCTCCAGACGCTGGAGGCCTACCGCGCCAGTCTGCGGGCGGGCGGATACAACGTGGAGGGAACGAACTTCGGATCGGCTTTCGGGGGCTTCCTGGTCAACGCGCTGATCCTCCTGATCTTCGGGCTGCTGATGTTCTTCTTCCGCCCCGACATCTACCGCCAGTTCCGGTTCGTCGTGACGATCGCCGGGATCACGGCGCTGTACTTCGCCGGGACCTTTTTCGTGGGCCGGGTCGAACTGCCCGCCACATCGCTGCCCATCGTCTTCGTGACCGTGGCGCTGTCCATCATGTGGGACGGCAGGCTGGCGCTGATCGCCGCCTTCGTCCTCTGCTCGCTGACCATTGCGCAGACGCCCTTCGCTTCGGCCGAGGTCTTCCTCGTGACCCTCACGGGCGGAGGAACGGCCGCGCTCGCCGTGCGCAGGTTCAGGCGCCTTGCGCAGATCTGGATCTTCATCGCGATCACCGTGGGCGCGTACGCACTGGTGGTTTCCGCGCTCGAACTCCGGGGCTCGGAAGTCCCCTACTTCGATGCTCTGCTGTGGGCGGTACTAAGCACCATTGGCGGAGCCACCCTGGCCATCGGCTTCATTCCCGTCTTCGAGTGGGTCACGGGCATCACGACCGACCAGACTTTGGTAAGCCTGTCGGATCCCAACCGACCGCTGCTCCGGCGCCTGGCCGCGGAGGCACCCGGCACCTTCGCGCACACCGTCCAGGTGGCGAACCTGGCCGAGGCCGGGGCGGACGACATCGGCGCCAACGCGCTGCTTTGCCGGGCGGGGGCCTACTACCACGATGTCGGCAAGCTGATCAGCCCCGGGTCTTTCATCGAGAACCAGGAGGGCGAGAATCCGCACGACGCCATGGATCCCGCGACCTCGGCCGCGATCGTGCGCGACCATGTGGTGGAGGGTGCGAGGATGGCGCGCAGGCAGAAGGTGCCGCGGGTGGTGATCGACCACATCCGCGAGCACCACGGCGACCAGACCATCAGCTTCTTCTACGCACGGGCGTGCGCCGAGGCCGAGGCCGAAGGGCTGGAGGCGCCGGACCCCGCTGCGTTCCGGTATCCGGGACCGCGTCCCCGCAGCCGCGAGACGGCGGTGCTGATGCTCGCCGACTCGGTGGAGTCCGCGGCCCGGGCCATGAAGCACCCCACGCGGGAACGGACCGGGCGGCTGATCGAGGACATCTTCGCCACGAAGATCGAGCGTGGCCAGCTGGACGACTGTCCGATCACCTTCGCGGACCTCAGCCTCCTCAAGCGGAGATTCGCCCGTGTGCTGGGCGGCATCTACCACCGGCGGATCGACTACCCGGGCACCCGGCACCTCACCTCGGAAGGGGAGGAGGCGGACGGTTCGTGATCACCGTGCACGTCAACGCCATCGGGGTGCGCAGCGTTCCCCGGGGACTGGTCGGCCGCGCGGTGAAGGAGGCGTTGCGACACGAGGGCGTCGCCCGCGCCGAGGTGTCCGTAACCTTCATGAGCGACACCGGGATCACCGAGCTCCACACCCGCTACCTCAAGCGTGCCGGCGTCACCGATGTCCTGTCGTTCGCGCTGCACGCCGAGGGCGAGGACCCGCTCGGCGACATCTACATCGGGCACGGGCAGGCGCTCAGGCAGGCTGCCGCGGCCGGAGCCCCGCCTGAAGAGGAATTGGCGAGGCTGGCGGTGCACGGGACCCTCCACGTCCTCGGGTACGATCACCCGGAGGGGCCGGAGCGCGCGGGCTCCAGGATGTTCCGCGTGCAGGAAGAGGTGCTCAGGAAGGCGGCAGGGACGTGAGTATCGAGGGCAGGCCGTCGGCCTCCCGTCACGTGGGGCAAGGAGGGGCGAGCGGCGGTTCCACCGGGAGCGTACCTCTGCCCGGAGAGCCCGGCACCGGCCTGCCCGACTGGATGGAGTCCGCCGGGGAGATGCACCCCTCGGACATCGCCGATTTGATCGCCGCCGTCGAGTCGGAAGAGCTGCAGCTGGAGATCCTCCGGACCCTTCCCACCGAGCTCGCCTCCGACACCCTCGCCGAGATGGAGGAGTACGAGGACCGCGCGGACCTCCTGTCGTCGCTCGAGGCGAAGCGGGGCACGGCGCTTCTGCAGGACCTTCCGGACGACGACGCGGCGGACCTCCTGGGCGAAATGGAGCCCGGCGACCGCGACCGGATGCTCGCGGCGCTCCCGACCGAGGATGCCGTCGAGATCCGCGACCTGCTGCGCTACGGGGAGGAGACGGCCGGCGGCCTCATGACCACGGCGCTCGTTGCCGTGACCGGGGGTTCCAGCGCCGCCGGCGCCATCGCCGAGATCCGGCGGCAGGGACGCGAGGTCGAAGACTTCTACACGGTGTTCGTGGTCGACGAGCGGAGCCGCCTCGAGGGCACCGTGCCCATCGCAGACCTGATCCTGGCCGATCCGGGCGCTCCGGTCGCGGCGCTGGTCCAGCCGGCGGCCGCGGTCGTGCACCCCGACACCGACCAGGAGGAGGTGGGACGGGTGATGGGGCGCTACAACCTCGTCAGCGTGCCGGTGGTGGGGGCGGGCGGGGTGCTCCTCGGCCGCATCACCTTCGACGACGTGATCGACGTGATCGAGGCCGAGACCACGGAGGACATCCTCAAGCTCGCCGGCGTGTCGGAAGAGGAGGAGCTCAAGGCCGGGTGGCTCGAGTCCGTGCGTTCGAGGCTTCCGTGGCTGACGCTCAACCTGGTGACGGCGGGGCTCGCGGCCGCGGTAATTCTCAGCTTCGAGGACCTGATCAGCGCCGCGCCCTTCCTGGCCTTCCTGATGCCGGTGATCGCGGCGCTGGGCGGGAATACGGGGACGCAGGCGCTGGCCGTGACGATCCGCCGCATCGCCATCGGCGGCGGTGTGCGCCCCGGCCGCTTCAAGGCGGTGAGGAAGGAGGTGGCGGTGGGCCTTTTCAACGGCTTCGTACTCGGTGCCCTCTTCGCGCTGGCGGCATACCTCTGGGAGGGCGATCCGATGCTGGGTGTGGTGGTGCTGCTGGCGATGTGGGCCAACATCATCGTCGCGGGATTCGCGGGCGCGATGATCCCCACGGTGCTGAACCGAATCGGGGTCGACCCCGCGGTGGCCTCCTCGGTCTTCGTCCACACGCTGACCGATCTCGTGGGCTTCGTGATGGTCCTCACGCTGGCCACGGCGCTCCTGCTGTAACGGCGGCCGGCAGCACGATGACTCCGCCGCGCCCAACCCGGGAGGAACGGAATCGCCTGCTGGTGGCGGACTTCCGGCGAGGGAGGCGGCCGGCCCTGGCGCGCGCCATCTCGATGGTCGAAGGAGGGCGCCCGGGTGTGGCGGACCTGCTGCGGGAACTGCTCCTCGTCCGGCCCCGGGCCCGCCGGATCGGGATCACGGGCCCGCCCGGCGCGGGCAAGTCGAGCCTCGCGGCCCACCTGGCCACCCGCCTGCGCGACCGCGGCGAGGAGGTGGCGATCGTCGCGGTGGACCCGACATCGCCCTTCTCCGGCGGCGCGCTCCTCGGAGACCGGATCCGCATGAACGACCTCGCGACCGACCCCGGGATCTTCATCCGCTCCATGGCCACGCGCGGGTCGCTCGGCGGCCTGGCCGCAACGACCCGCGAAGTGATCGACCTGCTGGACGCCTTCGGGTTCCCCAACATCATGATCGAGACGGTGGGGGTGGGGCAGACGCAGCTCGAGATCCAGGCGGCCGCGGACACCACCGCCGTCGTGCTGGTGCCGGAGTCGGGCGACGGGGTCCAGGCGATGAAGGCCGGGCTGATGGAGATCGCCGACATCTTCGTCGTCAACAAGTCGGATCGCGTCGGCGCGGACCGTCTCGTGCGCGAGATCCGGCAGGCGCTCCTGCTGAAGGCGGGCCTGGCGTCGCAGGACGTTCCGGCTCACCACGGGGTGGACCTGTCGCGGGTGGCGAGCGGGGGCGGCACGGACCGCGGCGGCGAGCATCCCGACCACGGCGCCGCACCTCCCGAGGACGCCGGCGTCCCTCAATCCGAGGACGCCGGTGGCTCCCATTCCGCAGGGCTGGACATCCCCGGTCCGCCGGAGCGGGCCCAAGCCGCGGACCCGCCCGGGAAGCGTTCCATCCCACGCTGGGAGATCCCCGTCCTGAAGACCTCCGCGGGCCGCGGCGAGGGGATCGACGAGTTCCTGGAGCAGCTCGACGCGCACCACCGCCACCTGACCGGCGCCGGGCTGCTCGAGGTGCGACGGGAACGGCGTGCCCGCGGGCGCATCCGGGATGTCGTCGAACGCCGCCTGCTGGACCGGGGCCGGCGAGTCATGGAGACCGATCCCCGCTTCGCCGGATGGGCAAGCGAGGTGGGAGCCGGCCGCGAGACGGCCTACGGTGTGGCGGACCGGATCATTCGCGCCATATTTGATAGGGTGCCGAAGGATGGACCAGAGGACCACGATGAGGATTGACGACGAGTTTCCCGCGGGTGGTATCGCGCCCTTCCCGGGGTGCCGCTCGGGAGCAGGACGGCCCGATGTCCACGACTGAACCCCGGCTGCGAGACGGTGTCGCGCTCAAGGCCGAGATCGAGCGGCGCGAGCGCGAGCTCGAACAGCTCAAGGCCGAATTGGCGGCGTGGGAGGCGACCTGCGAGGGGACGCCGAAGCGCCTGCCCGCCTACACCTCCGTGTCGGGCAACGAGGTCGAGCCCCTCTACACCCCGCTGCACTTCACCGGCGGCTACCTCGACAAGCTCGGGGTTCCCGGCGCGTTCCCGTTCACCCGCGGGCCCTATGCCACGATGTACCGGACCCGCCTCTGGACCATGCGCCAGTTCGCCGGTTTCGGCACCGCCAGCGAAACCAACGAGCGCTACCGGTACCTGTTGGCGAACGGCCAGACCGGACTGTCGGTGGCCTTCGACTTCCCCACGCTGATGGGGTACGACGGCGACCACCCCCGGTCGCTCGGCGAGGTTGGCGTGTGCGGCGTGGCGATCTCGTCGCTCGCCGACATGGAGACGCTCTTCGACGGGATCCCGCTGGACCGCGTCTCGGTCTCGATGACGATCAACGGGCCCGCCATCATCCTGTTCTGCTTCTACGTGGCCGCGGCCGAGCGGCAGGGCGTGCCGGCCGACCAGCTGCGCGGCACGGTCCAGAACGACATCCTCAAGGAGTACCAGGCGCAGCACGCCTGGGTATTCCCGCCCGAGCCCGCCCTCCGGCTCATCCTGGACATGTTCGAGTGGTGCTCGGAGAACGCGCCGCGCTACAATCCGGTCTCGATCTCGGGATACCACATCCGCGAAGCCGGCGCCACCGCGGGCCAGGAACTCGGCTTCACCCTCGCCAACGGATTCGAGTACGTCCGCCGGGGGGTGGAGCGCGGCCTGGACGTGGACGCCTTCGCCCCGCGCCTCTCCTTCTTCTTCGACGTCCACAACGACTTCTTCGAGGAGGTCGCGAAGTTCCGCGCCGCGCGCCGGATCTGGGCCCGGCGCATGCGCGACGAGTTCGGCGCCGCCAACCCGCACTCCTGGCGGCTGCGCACCCACGCCCAGACGGCGGGGGTCAGCCTCACCGCGCAGCAGCCGGAGAACAACATCGTGCGGGTGGCGTACCAGGCGCTCGCGGCGGTGCTGGGCGGCACGCAGTCGCTCCACACCAACTCGATGGACGAGACGCTGGCGCTTCCCACCGAGAAGGCGGTGACGATCGCGCTCAGGACCCAGCAGATCCTCGCGCACGAGACCGGCGTGGCCAACACGATCGACCCGCTGGCCGGTTCGTACTACCTGGAGGCGCTCACCGACCGTCTCGAGGCCGAGGCCGGGGAGATCTTCGAGCGGGTGGAGGGGCAGGGCGGGGTCGTCCCCGGGATCGAGAACGGGTGGTTCCAGCGCGAGATAGCGAACTCGGCGGCGCGCCAGCAGGCGGAGATCGAAGCCGGGCTGAGGACGGTCGTGGGCGTGAACCGGTTCACCGGGGGGTCGGACCGGGTCGAAATCGACACGCTGCAGATCGATCCCGATGTGGAGGCGAGGCAGCGGAAGCGGCTGGCGCGGCTGCGCGAGGAACGCGACGGCGCGAAGGCCGAAGCGGCGCTCGGCCGCTTGCGCGCGGCGGCGGCGGGAGGCGCCAACACCGTGCCGTACATCCTGGATTGCGCGAGGGCCTACTGCACCCTGTACGAGATCCGGGCCGCGATGGAGGAAGTCTTCGGCGCGTACCGGGAGCCGGTGTTCTTCTAGCCAGGCCGGGTCGCGGGGCCCCGGAATCAGCCGCTCGCCCCCGCTCTCTCCAGCCCCTCCACATCGATCTTCCCCATCTTGAGCAGCGCCTCCATCACCCGCTTCGGGTCGCGGCTCATCAGTTTGCCCATGTGTGCGGGGATGACCTGCCAGGACACGCCGAAGCGGTCGTTCAGCCACCCGCAATATCCCTCCTCACCACCGTCGGAAAGCGCGCTCCAGTAGCGGTCAATCTCCTCCTGGGACTCGCAGTGGACCACAAACGAGATGGCGGGCGTGAACTTGAACATGGGGCCACCGTCGATCCCCTGGAACTGACGTCCGGCAAGCTCGAAGACGACGAAGGCGTTGCCCTCGGCCGGCCCCCCGGCGACCGTCGAAACATGCACGATCCTCGAATCGGGGAAGAGCGAGACGTAGAACTCCGCCGCCTCGACGGCGCGGTCCTCGAACCAGAGACAGGTGGCTATGCGGTCAGGGTTGGGCATTGTCGGGTTCTCCATGGTTGTGCTCGAAACTCAAGTCCTCGTCCATTCCAGGCTCCGTTCCCACAGCTCGTGCGCGAGAATCCGGTCTCTGGCCTGGGCACTCGGTTTCTCCTCTCGCTGCACGTTGAAGTAGGATCCGGTGACGCCGCCGGCGGGGCCCCCGACCAGGTTCATCACCGCCGCGCCGCCGACCTCCGGCCGGTCCATGAACCAGGTGAACGGGCGGATCAGCAGCCGGGCGATCCACGGCGTCTTGTTCCAGATGTCGGTGGCGAGCACGCCGGGGTGAACGGCGTTGGCGGTGATGCCCCGGCCGCCCCAGCGACGCACGGACTCGAGGGTGAAAAGGATGTTGGCCAGCTTCGAGTCGGCGTACGCCTGCAGGGGGCCGTTCCAGGCCCGGCCGCGGGCGATGTCGTCGAGGCTTGCCCGCCGGAGGTCGCCGCCCCGGTGGCCCCGTGAGCTGACATTGACGATGCGGCCGCGTCCGGCTTCGAGGCGTTCGAGGAGGAGATGGGTGAGCAGGAAGTGGCCGATGTGGTTGGTGGCGAAGGTCAGTTCGAAGGCGTCGGCGGACAGGGTGCGACGGGCGCTTGAGACGCCTGCGTTGTTGACCAGGATGTCGATGGCGGGCAGGCGCGCGCCGATGCGGTCGGCGGCAGCGCGGACGTCGGCCTGGCGGGACAGGTCGGCGATTTCGAGGGTGACTTCCGGCCGAGACACTGCGGCGACCGTCTCCCCCGGTTTCCCGCCGCTGGCTCCGGTCGCTTCGCCCGCGCTGCCGCCCGCAATCCCCGCATCCCGCATCTCCGCCAGCGCCCGCTCGCCTCGTTCGCGGCTCCGGCAGACCAACGTGACCTGGGCGCCCGCCCGCAGGAGCATCTCGGCCGCTGAACGTCCGACACCGGAATTGCCGCCGGTGACAACCGCGGTCTGTCCGCTGAGAGGGTGCTTCATCGCGCCCGCTTCAGGCGCACCCCGGCCCCGCACGTCCCCCGTCACCTCAGCGTGATCCCCCGCCCCCTTGCGACACCGGCTTCCCGTCCTCCTCCCCGAAGTGCTCGGCGAACCAGTCGAACATCCGCTGCCAGTGGTCCACGAAGTCGGCCGCCGTGCTCGCGCGCCCGGCCCCGTGACCGCCCGCCGTGTAGTGCACCCACACGACCTCCTTCTCCAGCCGCCTGAGCGCGTAGTACATCTCACGCTGGTTCGTCGCCGGCACGTTCCAGTCGCCCTCCCCGGACAGCATCAGCAGCGGCGTCTCGATCCGGTCGGCGAACATCACCGCCGAGTGCTCGATGTACTTGTGCGGCTGCTCCCAGAGCGTCGCGCCGATCCGGTCCTGCCCGACCTCGGCCGCGGCGTAGTTGCGCGTCGTGATCTTCGGCGAGTCGCCCAGGAACGAGATGATGTTCACCTTGCCGGACACGTTCGCGGCTGCGGCGAAGCGGTCGGTCTGGGTGATCAGCAGGTTCGTCGCGTAGCCCCCGTAGCTCTGCCCGTACACGCCGACCTTCTCCGGGTCGACGAGCCCCCGCTCGATGATCTTGTTGATCGCGTTGGGGACGGCCTTGAGCCACGCCTCGCCGGGGAAGCCCTCCTCGAAGCGCACCGACGGGCGGAACCCGAACCACCCCTGCGCGGTGATCAGGTTCATGTTCTCGTTGAACCCGTTGTCGAAGTACTGCTCGTAGATCTCCGCCACGAGGGGGTAGGTGCGGCCGGGCTCGTAGTTGGCGGGGTAATACAGAATGCCGTAAAGCGTATTACCATCCACGTCCAGGTACTCGACGAGTTCGCTGCGCGTAAGCGCGACGTCTTCGAGCTGGGGGTTGGAGGTCGTAAGCTGCCGGGGCGCGAGGCGGTCGGTGGGCGTCGTCCAGATCTCGTCGGGGTGGTCGCCGTCGGACATGGTGTAGACCAGCGTGGCGCCGTCGTCGGAGATGTTCCATGAGCGGTAGAGGTTGTCGTCCAGGAACAGGGTCTCGATGGTGCCGGACGCCACCTCAAGGCGCTTCAGGCCGCGCTGCCAGCGGTCCCGGGCGGCGTAGCTGAAGTAGAGGTGGCGGCCGTCGTCGCTCCAGGCCTGGACCTGGCGGCGCGGGCGGGTATCCGCGTCATCCTCCAGTTCGAGGAGGGTGCGCAGCTCGTTGGTGCCGAGGTCGAGGAGGTGCCAGGCTTCCTGGGAGGTGAGGAGGAGCTGGTCTCCGGACGGGCTCCAGCGCTGAACGGAGAAGCGGATGCGGGTGGAGTCGGGGTCGGAGGCGTCGCCGTCGCCGGTGTCCCCCGTGCGCCCGCTGGCGCCTCCGCCGCCGGCCGCGCCCTCGTCCTCGGCGTTCCCACCTTCATCCGCAGGCCCCCGGTGTTCCGCTGTCACGTCCACCGCCTCGTCCTCTGCCAGCCGCCGGACGAAAACCGATCCCCGCTCGCCATACGCGAAAGCGTCCCGCGCCGGGTTCCAGTTCGCGCTCAGCCGCTCCTCCCCGGTGTCCCGCAGCGACTCGGGCTCGCTGCCCTCGGCGAGCGCCAGCCGGAAGAGCTCGTACTCGGTGCCGTCGCGCCGGGTGTACGATGTCTTCGTCCGCGTCGCCGTCGAATAGGTGACGTACGACCCGTCCTCCGAGAAGCCCAGCCCGGATGGCGTCACATCGGCAAGGATCTCCCGCACGCTGCCGTTTTCGGGGGAAACAAGCGCGGTGATCTGCCTCGCGGCGATGTTCCTCACGCGGTCCCAGGCCAGGAAATCGTTGCGGGAATCCTGCACGATGACCGGCGCCTCGGTCAGGGCGACGAAGGCCGCGCGGGCCTCGGCCGCCCACCCCCCGGGGCGAAGCCCGATCAGCACACTCGCGCCATCGGGCGACCACACGAGCGGCGACGACGAAGCCACCTCCCTGTCCGTGCGCAGCGCGACCGTTTCGGTCCGCCCCGTGCCTACGTCGAAGATCCTCAACCGGTACGACCCGTCCTCCACGGCGAAGTACGCGAGCCGCTCCCCGCCGGGCGACCACGCATAGCTGCGCAGCTGCGCCGGGTCCTCATGCACCCATGTGCGATCCCCGCTCCGCGTGTCGATCACCATCAGCCGCGTGGTGGCGGGGGAGATGTACGTAGGGTCCCCGTAGCGGTCATGGTCGACGCCGGTGCGGTCGTGCCGCGTCCTCACCGTCGCGGCGATGCGGGCGCCGTCGTCCGTCACGGCCGCGATGCTCACGCCGCGGACATCGAGCGCGATCTCGGGCGTGAAGAGGCGCTGCTGGGGTTGGGCGGGGAGGGGGGTGAGGGGGGCGGTGGCCGCGGCGATGACAGCCGCGCCGAGACGAACCGCGGCAATGTGTCGGGAGGTGCGCATGATCACGTCGCTTTCGGCAAGGGGGAGATCAGTCCGATGGCAACGTACGCGCACGCGGGGCGGCGGGGAAGCGGGGTGGAGACAGAAGCTGCCGCGGTGGGTTCGCGCCCGTGCCGTCTGGCGTTAGCTTCGTCCCCAGAGGCCAGTTCCCAGTGGGATCCACCGATCAGCGATGAGCGACCCATGCCGAACCGATCAAGAGACTGGTTCGCCCAGGCAGAACATGACCTGGAGCAAGCCATTGCCTCGCACGAGGACGGCAGGCACGACTGGGCGTGTTTCGCCGCTCATCAGGCGTCGGAGAAAGCCGCCAAGGCGCTTCATCTGGCGCTTGGCCAGGAGGCGTGGGGACATGCCACAGCCCGGCTGCTCGGCGAATTACCCGATCCGCCATCGCGGGAGTTGATCGAGCGGGCGCGGGTATTGGACAACTACCATATTCCGGCCAGGTATCCGAACGGGCACGATGAGGGCCCGGCTTTCGAGCACTACGGATCACTGCACAGTTCGCAGGCGGTCGAATATGCCCATAACGTCCTCGAGTACATCCGTAAAGCGCTGGCCGACACCTGATCGGGTCCTGGACGCCCTTCGGGACTGGGCAAACGTCCAGGCGGCGTCCCGGCCCGATCTGGTCGCCCTCGGCTACTTCGGCTCCCACGCCCGCGGCGACACGGGGTTCGGCAGCGATCTCGATTTGGTAGCGATCGTCAGCAAGACCGAGCTTCCCCGCCTTGAGCGCAACCGCGATTGGCCCTGCGAGCGCCTGCCGGTGCCCACCGACCTGCTGGTGTACACGGTCGACGAGTGGGAGCGGATGAGACGGAGAGGCGGACGGTTTGCCAGCATGATGGACGAAGAAGCGGTCTGGTTGGTAGGGGAAGCTCCGTAGCGGGTGACCCGACGCAACTCAGGCTGTTTTCGTACCGATCGGCTCCGGCGTGGCCGGCTTCAGCTCCCTGGCGCGCATCCACAGGGCCGCGGCGACGCAGAAGAAGGATGCGGTCCAGGCCCAATAGCCGATGCCCATCCCCAGCGGCGGCAGCGCGACCGGTTCCGCCCACCCCAGCAGCCATTGGAGGTTGAGCACCGAGGCGCCGCCGGCGAGTCCGGCCAACCAGCGAGTACGGCGTGGCCGAACTCCGCGTAGCTCGAGCAGGGTAGCCAACATCAGGAGATTGGTGAGCGAACTCAGGGGTCCGGGAAGGGCTCCCAGGACATCCCACAGGGTTGGAGGAGGCTCGAAAGGCAAGGTGGTCAGGAGGGTGAACGGAAGGATGGCAGCCTCCCAGCCCCGGACCCATCCATCCGACAGGAATTCCTTCACCACCGGCAACACGAACGAAGTCGCCCACGCAGCCCACCCCGCGACCAGCCACCGCCGCCAGCGCCGCTTTCCCGCCTTCGCGAACTCCTGCTCCAGCGCCGCCGGTTTTCCCAACTCCCGCCGCGCGATCGCGAACGCCCGCTCCGGCGCGAGCACGCGGTTGATCTCCATCTCCAGATCGACCCGCGCGCGCAGATGGTCCTCCAGCTCATCCAGTTCGCGTGGCGACAGCGACGTCTGGCGCTCCCGCCGTTCCCGCCACCGCCGGACTTCGGTGTCCAGATCAAACATGCACTCTGGTCCAGTCCCCGATCTCTCTGGTCATGAGGCTGGTTCCCCGGGATGCGGTGGAGTGACTTCCGCCGTTGCCGGTGCGTCTTGCTCCGCGCGCATCCACAGGGCAGCGGCAACGCAGAAGAAGGATGCGGTCCACGCCCAGTAGCCGATGCCCATCCCCAGCGGCGGCAGCGCGACCGGCTCGGCCCAGCCCAACAGCCACTGCAGGTTGAGCAACGCGGCACCGCCGACGAGTCCGGCCAGCCATCGAGTACGGCGTGGGCGAACGGGGCGAAGTTGAAGCAGCGTCGACAGCATGAGGAGGTTGGTGAGTCCACTCAGGGCAGCTAGAGGCGCTTCGATGAGGGCCTCACGGGGCTCCAGGACGGAGATGCCCAACGTCACCCATGCCGCCTCCCACCCAAGGGCCCAGCCCTCCCAGGGAGAATTCGGAACCACCGGCAACACGAACGAAGCCGCAAACATCGCCCACCCCGCCACCAGCCACCTCCGCCACCTTGGCTTGCCCGCCTTCGCGAACTCCTTCTCCAGCGCCACCGGCTTCCCCAACTCCCGCCGCGCAATCGCGAACGCCCGCTCCGGCGCGAGCACGCGGTTGATCTCCATCTCCAGGTCCACCCGCGCGCGCAGGTGGTCCTCCAGCTCATCCAGCTCCCGCGGCGACAGCGACGACTGGCGCTCCTGCCGCTCCCGCCAGCGACCAACTTCGGCATCAAGATCGAACATCTCTACCTCCGTAGGCCTATGCGGACACTATCTTCGGGGTCGCGGACGCCCACTCCTTCGCGCGCAATCGCAGCCCGACCGCCGCGCACACCATGGAAGCGCCCCACGACCAGATCGCCAACGGGATCTGAACGAACCAGGACAACATGCCCAGGCCGTCGGTGGAGACAGCGTAGCACGCGGCCGCGACCATGAACCCGAGCACCAGGCCACCCGTACATCCGAGGAGCCGCCGCAACCAGCGCGCGCGGGCGATGCGGCCACCCCAGAGCGCCGAGGTGGTCATCAGCATCGCCAGGTGAACCGGAACGAAAACGAGAAGCTCCGAATCGAGGAACAGTTGATGCCCGTACACGGTATCCCCCACGCCGAACAGCTCTATCCGCAACACCGGCAGGAACCACGCCGCCACGTACGCGGCCCACCCGGCCACCAGCCACCGCCGCCACCTCGGCTTGCCCACCTTCGCGAACTCCTTCTCCAGCACCGCCGCCTCGCCCAGATCGTGCCGGGCGATCGCGAACGCCTGCTGCGGCCCCAGCACCGCGTTCAGCTCCATCTCCAGGTCGACCCTCGCCCTGAGATGGTCTTCCAGCTCGTCCAGCTCCCTTGGCGACAGCGACGAGGTGCGCTCCTGCCGCTCCCGCCACTGCCGAACCCGTCCGTCCAGATCAAACATGGCTGCCTCCCCAGGATGCCTCGAGGGCTCCGTGAACCGTGCGCCAGTTCTCGCGATCCGTCGCCAGCTGGCGCTTTCCGCGGCTCGTCAACCTGTAGTACTTCCGACGACGCCCCTCTTCGGTCAGTTGCCAGCGGCCCGCGATCACTCCGTCGCGCTCCAGCCGGTGCAGGACGGGGTAGAGCATTCCGTCCGACCACTCCAGCTTGCCGCCCGAGAGCAGCTTGACCTGCTTGAGGATCTCGTAGCCGTAGTTCTCTCCGCCCGCCAGGATGGAGAGCACCATGGGACGCGACGACGCGGCCACGAGTTCCTTGGATACCTGTTTCTTCATTGCAGCGCTCCTTTGTCCGGTACGATGGCCGGAGACCCTCGGTTGCATTGTGGAGGGCGCCCCGGGGGGGAGCCGTTGTCGAATCCGTCCACCGCTCTCACCGCTGCAGACGCCCCGTCCCTCGCACGCAGCCGCAGCGCGGCCGCCACGCAGATGAAGGAGGCGGTCCAGGTCCAGAAGCCAACCGTGAGCAGGGGAGGGAGCAGCTCGCTCATGCCGCCGCTCAGTATCGAGCCAAGAACCCACCCTGGGGTCAGCGAAACGATCCACGCCGCGCCCACGGCTCCCACCGATCGCCAAAACCAGCGTTTGGCGCAAAAGCGGGCGCGCCAGAGGACCGGCACGGTCAAGAGCATGGCCAGGTTGGAGAACAGGAGTAGTGCACCGGGCGCGCCGCCGGCCCAGGCCAGCTGTACCTCGTACCCTTGGAAGGTCCCGTAAACCGGTGAGTCGACGACCGGCAGAAACCAGGACGCGCCGTACATCGCCCAGCCTGTAAGGAGCCACCGCCGCCAGCGCGGCCGCCCGGCCTTCGCGAACTCCTTCGACAGCGCCACGGGCTCGCCCAGATTGCGCCGGGCGATCGCGAACGCCTGCTCCGGCGCGAGCACCGGGTTCAGTTCCATCTCCAGGTCGACCCGTGCCCGAAGGTGGTCCTCCAGCTCATCCAACTCGCGGCGCGAAAGCGATGTCTCGTGTTCCTGCTGCTCCCGCCATCCCAGGATACGTGTGTCGAGATCAGACATTTACCGCGTTCTCCCCTATGCCCGTGCCGGCGACTGCTTCGCCCTCGCCGACGCCCCTCGGTGGTCGCGAATCCAAAGCGCCGCGGCGGCACACACGAACGACAGGGACCACGCCCAGAAGCCGATCCCGAGGTGCTGCACGAACGCGGCTGCGCCGGCCTGCGAAACCGCGACCGGCGGCACCATGAAGCCGAGCGCCAAGCCGCCTGTACCGACGACCGAAAGCGCATACCGCAGCCAGCGCCGCCGTCCGCCGGGTCTTCCGCGGAGCGGGATGAGGGTCAGAATCATCGCCACGAAGGGACTCAGGGCTGCCAGCACGTTGCCGAGTTCTCCGTCGGCCACCAACAACTCCCAGAACACTTCGTATCCGTAGTACGGCTCGATGCCGAATGGGCGCGCGAGGCTCAGTCCGGCCTCCGGCACGTAGAACACCGGCAACAGGAACGACGCTCCGAAGAGCGCCCAGCCCGCAACGAGAAGCTTCCTCCACCTCGGCTTGCCGGCCTTGGCGAACTGCCTTGACATTGCGTGCTCCCCACCCAGCACTTCCCGTGCCAACTCGACGGCCCGTTGCGACGTCAGCGCCGCGTTCAGCTCCAGCTCCAGCTTCGTCCTGGCCCGCAGGTGGTCCTCGAGTTCATCCAGCTCGCGTGGCGACAGGGAGGTCTCGCGTTCCTGGCGCCCCCGCCAGTCCCGGATCCTTGCGTCCAGATCAGACATGCTCCCTCCTCTGTTGGCTAGGCGGACACTCGTTGCGGGATTGCCGACGCCCACTCCTTCGCCCGCAACCCCAGATCCTTCGTCACGCACAGGAACGAGCCGCTCCAGGCCCAGAAGCCCACAAGGAACGGGGGAGGAAGCAGCCAGGCGACGCTCCGATTATCGATAGAACCGTAGACCATCATTCCGACTGCAGTGCCGATCGCCAACACTCCCACCGCCCCCACCATCCGCCTCAGCCAGCGCTTGCGGGAGAGGCGGGCGCCCCACAGCACGGACACCGTCATCAGCATCGGGAGATTGATAGCGAGCAGGACTGCCGTGCCGAGAATGTCGGAAGTGAATCCCTCCAGCAAGTCGTGCCCGGTCATCGTCTGAGTCCCGAGCATCCCCACATCGAGGATCGGCAGAAACCACGAAGCCGCGTACATCGTCCACCCCGCGACGAGCCACCGGCGCCAGCGAGGCCTGCCCGCCTTCGCAAACTCCTTCGACAGTGTCGCCGGCTTGCCCACCTCCTGCCGCGCGATCGCGAACGCCCGCTCCGGCGCCAGCATCTTATCCAGCTCCATCTCCAGGTCGGCCCTCGCCCGCAGATGGTCCTCCACCTCGTCCAGCTCGCGCGGCGACAGCGATTCGGTTCGCTCCAACCGCTCGCGCCAGCTGCGGACTTCGGCGTTCATGTCAGACATTGCTACCTCCCCACGACACTTCGAGGGCTCCATGCACCGTTCGCCAGGCCTCCCGGTCGGTGGCCAGCTGGCGCTTGCCGCGCCTGGTCAGCCGGTAGTACTTGCGGCGCCGTCCCTCCTCGGTCAGCTCCCAGCGGCCGGCGATCATCCCGTCGCGTTCCAGACGGTGCAGGACGGGATACAGCATGCCGTCGGACCACTCCAGCTCGCCGCCGGAGAGCAGCTTGACCTGCTTGAGGATCTCGTAGCCGTAGCTCTCGCCGCCCGCCAGGATGGACAGGACCATCGGCCGGGACGACGCCGCGACGAGTTCCTTCGAAAACCGCTTCTTCATTCGAATGCTCCCTGGCCCGATGCGTGGGCCGGTGTGGGCGGCCTGGCGGGGGCCCGCTCACGGGCGCGCATCCAGAGCGCGGAGCCGATGCAGGCAAACGATGCGACCCATGCCCAGTACCCGATGCCGGGATCGAGCTGTCGGGTGGCCCATTGGAGATTGAGCAGCGTTGCTGCCAAAAGGCCGGGGATGAGCCAGTTGGATTCCGGAGGCCGGGCGCCCTTCAGCTTCAGGAATGTCGCCAGGACCAGGGCGTTGGACAGCCCGCTCAGTATCCTCGGCAGCGATAGCCAGATGGCGCCATCCCCCGCCGCAAGGAGCGCTCCAATGGGGGCCTGCCATCCCCAGAGCAAGTTCTGCCCGGAACCTCCGCCCCAACGGAAGTTGTGGGAGGCCGGCAGAAGGAACGAAACCGCGTACATCGCCCAACCCGCCACAAGCAGCTTCCGCCACCGTGGCTTTCCCGACTTGGCGAACTCGCTGGACAGCGCCGCCGACTTGCCGAGTTCCCTTCGCGCGGCCGCGAAAGCCTGCTGTGGGGCCGGTGTCGCGTCCGTCTCCAGCAGGAGTTTGACCCGCGCCCGCAGATGGTCCTCCAGCTCGTCGAGCTCGCGCGGTGACAGGGAGGACGTACGCTCCAGGCGCGCCCGCCACCGGCCGACGCGGGCGTCGAGATCGAAGTCGCTGCTCGCTGATTCCCTCATGGCGGCTCCCTTTACCATGGCCCGCAATGTACCTTGCATTACAAGGTATATGATACGCGGGAAGAGGGCAAATGGTTCCAGCGGGGGACGGCCGCCGGGACCGACCGCCCCCCGCCTGCGCTACCGGATCGTGCCGGGCCTCACTCGCCCGCACCCGTCCTCAACCATGCCCGAGCGGCGCGAACGACTTCTGCCAGCCGATCATCAGCACCCGGTCGGTCTCCAGCTGCGGGCCGTTCAAATTCTGGTAGAGCGGAACGTTCCACTCGGCGGCGATCCGGTGCCCGCTCAGGGGGCCGTCCGGGAAGTAGAAGTTGAGCCCGAAGGGGATGTCGAGGCGGGTGCCGCCCCGGAGTTCCTCGCGCACGGTGGGCACCATCATCGGGTTGCCGTACGCCTCGTCGTGGCCCGAGTGGTCGCCCCACATGCTGAGCAAGGCGCGCGCCGAGAGGCTGATCCGGCTGGACGCCCGGTAGGCGAACCAGGCCGTCGCCTCGGTCCCGTTTCCCTTCTTGTAGCCGCGGCTGTTCTCGCCGATCCGGAAGGTGCCCTTTCCCTGGATCCCCCACGAGGTGCGCTCGCTCATCCCGAGGATCGTGATCCCTGGCGTCACGTCCCAGGTCCCGGAACCGAGCTGCATGGGGTAGGGCATCTGGACCGCGCGTCCCATGCTCATGGGGTTCACGCCGGTCTCCTCGATCGACCCGAGCGGGAGCGAAAGGCCGGCGTTGAGGTGGGCGCGCACCGATCCCGAGCCCTTGATCCTGATCAGGGCGGCGAGGCTGGCGTCGCCGAGGCCGGACGACGCCGCCTCGAACATGTGGCCGTGGCGGGTCTCGTGGTTCATCGACTGGTCGACCCAGTTGGCCATCGCCATGAGGGTGATCATGTCGCTGGGGGCATACATCACGCCGCCCATGTGCATCGTCATCGTCATGTCGAGCGGTGCCACCATGAAGCTGGCGTGCACGTCGGCGACATCGAGCTGCTCGGTGCCGTCGCGGTTGCCCGCCATCGACATCTGCATGAAGCGGTAGGAGAACATGAACTCGCCATGCTCGTGGGTGTGCTCGCCCATCACGCCGATGGGGGCGTGGCCGTCGGGGCGCGACGAGGTCCATTCGTACTGGGCCTGGGTGGGTGCCGGGAGGGCGGCCGCGAGGGCGGTCGCCAGGAGTCCGTGGATGAGTGCGCGTGGGCTCCGTTCACGGGCTGCCCGGCACACACATGTCAATATGCGCATATGGGTATCCTCTCAAATGAGTCCATTGGGATGGTGTGAATCGACCGTCGGGTGGGTGAATCGGTCGTTCGCGCGCACCGGCGCTCGCGGTGTATTCCGCCCGCATCGAGGGGGCGGCAGACTACCGGGGAGCCGGGCGCGCAGGACTCAGGTGAGAGGGGGCGCGTTGGCGAGGGGGAGGGTGTAGGGGGCGCGCCGGGGCGAGGGCTGCCGGGCCGCGAGGGTGGTGGGCGCCGTGGAGGTCGTCGCGGTAGCCAGCGCGACGGGGGGTGGGGCGGTGGGGGCGGCGGGGCCGGAGGATGTCGGACAACTGCCCACGCAGGTACAGGGTGGCGGGACATCGTCGTGACCCGTGCCTGCGTCCCGGTGCGTGCCGGTCCCGGGCGCGTGAGAGTGGAGGTCGTTCCGGTGCGCGTCGTTCGCGTGCGCGTTGCTCCCGTGTCCGTGCTCCCCGGCCACGCCCCCCCCACCCCCGGCTTCGTGTCCCAGGTGATGGGGACATCCCCTGCCGAGAGCATCCGGGGCAATGGACGGCAGCAGCACGAGCGCCACCAGGGCGCTGAATCCGCGCAGCACCGGTCTTCTCATATCTCACCCACCATAACTCGGGACGAGGTATCCGTCCAATGCGGCCCTACAGCGCGATGTCTCCTCCCGGATCGCGCCGCCTCAGCCGCCGGAGAATCCGCGCCGCCTCGTCGAGCCTGGCCCGCCGCAGCTCCTCGTCGAGCCTGGCCGCGCCCCACTCCGGCTGTCCTTCGCGTTCCGGCACCCGCAACACCGAGCCCTCGCGCGTACCCGCGGGCAGACCGGTAAGGGGCTGTTCGGCCACCCGCTCCCCGTCGTCCCGAACGAGCACGGCAACGGCCGATTCCACGCGGTCGACGGTCCAGACGTCCGGGCGGGTCAATAGCGGATCACGACCACCGCCGCCCCCATCCGGTCGTAGAGCGTCGCCGCACCCGCGGCCCGCGGCGCGGCCTCCTTTTGCGGCACGACATCGTAGCTCCCGTCGGCGCGTGCGTGGATCTCGATGTGGCCGTGCATGTCGGTCCGCAGCACCGCCGCTCCCACGGACGCGTATGCAGCCAGCGCTTCGGGCCGCGGATGACCGTAGCTGTTGCGGCCCACCGAAATTACCACCAACTCGGGGGTTGCCGCGTTCAGGAACTCCCATGTGAACCCGTTGTCGCTGCCGTGGTGCGGCGCTTTGAGGAGCGCCACGTCGGGAACGGCCCGCTGTCTCACAAGATGCGACAGCTGAAGCACTTCGGAGTCCCCGCTCAGAAACGCCTTGAAGTTCCCGAAGCGGACCACCAGCGCTACCGAGCGGTCGTTGTGCCGAGCCGTTCCGCGCGGCAGCAGCGGCAGCACCTCGATCGATGCGCTCCCAAGCGAGATCGTTCGGGGTGAAGCCTCCAGGTACGTGATGGCGGGCCGGGCATCGAGCGCGGACAGCAGCCGCCGGTAGGTCTGTGTCGTGTGTGGATCGCCGTTGTCCATGTAGAAGCGCACGGGGAGCGATTCGATCACTCCCGCCATCCCCCCGATGTGGTCCGCGTGCGGGTGCGTGGCAACCAGCAGATCGATTCGCTCCACCCCCAGCCCCCGCAGCAGCGGCACGATCTCGCGGGGCCCCGCATCGACCAGTGCCGTCTGCCCCCCGGGCGCCTGAATGAGCACGGCGTCGCCCTGCCCCACATCCAGGAAAACGATCCGGAGGACCGAGTCGGAGGGAGGAACGGGCAGGGCGGCGGTGGCGCGGCGGGGTTCGGCAGCCGCATGGCCCGCCCGCGAAAGCGGAACGAAGGCCGCTGCGGCAAGGCAGAGAAACGCGGCAACCGTCCACGCGAGGGCGGGCCGGCACCGGTGGGCGCGAGAATCCGCGGGCGTTCGCATGCTCCGATGGGACATGCGAAGAAGGCTAGGGCGGCGGTGGGGGAGCGACAAGGCCCGGAACACGGCACCGTTCCCATCCTGAATCCCGGCCATCCGGCGGCGCGTAGGGGTGGATTCCGTGATTGACAGCGCCCGCGGCGCGGGCGAAGTTCCGATGCTGTCGGCCCTTCGGCCGGCACCGGAACGGGACCAGGAACCAGAGCAAGGAAGTTCGATGCTGAAGTCATTTCGAGTCCGGCTGATCGTCATTCTGGCGGCGCTCGGCATCTCGGTCGGATACTACTGGGTGCGCGGGCTCAAGCTGGGCCTCGATCTGCAGGGCGGGATGCACCTGGTCCTGGAGATCGACGACCCCGACGGCACGATGACGCCCGAGGTGAAGGAAGGCCACATCGACCAGGCCCTGTACGTGTTGCGCACACGCGTCGACGCCTTCGGGGTGCAGGAGCCGCTGATCCAGAAGAGCGGCTCCGACCGCATCATCGTGGAGCTGGCGGGTCTGGACGACCCGGAGCGGGCGAAGGGCATCATCAACCAGCAGGCGTTCCTGGAATGGAAGCTGGTGCTCTCCACGGTGGACTTCGCTCCGTCGCTCGAAAGGCTGGACCGGGCCATCGTCGCGGCCATCGGCGTGGACAGCCTGCGGCAGATGGGGCGCGCCACCGAGGCCGCTCCGTCTCCGGACCGGACCGGGGTCACGGACCTGCTGTTCAATGCTCCCGGCGATTCAGCCGAGGCCGACAGCCTGGGAACGAGCGACCCCGGGCAGGACCCGGACACGGCTGAGGCCCTGGAGCCGGCGGACTCCGCCGAAGCCGGGCCGGAGGCCGACTTCCGTCCCTTCACGGGGCTTCTCCTGGAAGACAGGCCGACGCCACGGGGCCGGGATCCGGGCAGATTCCTGATCGACTCCGAGGATGTCGCGACGGCCATGCACTTCATGGCGCTCCCCGAGTTCCAACGGGCGATGCCGCGCGGCATGAGCCTCCTTTGGGGGCGGGATGACCGCGCGGAACTGGGCCGTTTCTACCAGGAGCTGTACATCCTGGAGGAGGACGCATTCCTCACCGGAGAGCAGCTGGTGGACGCCACCGCCACCCGTGACCAGCAGCGGTTCAACGAGCCGGTGGTGCTCTTCCAGCTCAACCGGCGCGGCGGCCGCGTCTTCGAGGATGTCACCGCGGCCCACATCTACGACAAGATCGCCATCATCCTGGACGGTGAAGTGGTCAGCGCGCCGGAGGTGGAAAGCCGGATCGGCGCCCGCGGCCAGATTACCATGGGGGCGCAGACCGACTTCTCCGAGGCCGCCGATCTCGCCCTGGTGCTGCGCGCCGGCGCGTTGCCGGCGCAGCTCAGCATCATGGAGGAGCGCCGGGTCGGACCCTCTCTGGGACAGGACTCGATCGACCAGGGGCAGATCGCCGGCCTCGTCGGCGTCGTCCTCGTTCTCGCGATCATGATCGCCTACTACCGCGTGGCCGGACTGCTGGCGGTCTTGGCCCTGGCGATCTACCTGACGCTCGTCATCGGCGGCCTTTCGGGGCTCAACGCCACGCTGACGCTGCCGGGCATCGCGGGACTGATTCTCTCGATCGGCATGGCCGTGGACGCGAATGTCCTCATCTTCGAACGGATACGCGAGGAGCTGGGGCGGCGCCGCGCGCCGCGCACCGCGGTCGACGAGGGCTTCAGCAACGCGATTTCGGCGATTGTGGATGCCAACATCACGACCCTGATCACCGGGCTCATTCTCTTCCAGTTCGGGACGCAGTCGGTCAAGGGCTTCGCGGTTACGCTCTGCATCGGCATCGTGGCCAGCTTCTTCACCGCTCTCTATGTGACACGCACGCTCTTCCTCGTGTATCTCTACTGGAAGCGCGGCTCGGACCCCATCAGTATCTAGACGAGTTCATTCTGCCATGCGGCTTTTTCACGACGCGAAGTACCCATTGATCGCAATGCGCCGCAAGGCGTACGTCTTCTCCGCGGTCGCCCTGGCGCTCGGCATCGGGGCGATGCTTGTGAACACTTTCACAATCGGCGCGTGGCAACGCTACGGAGTCGACTTCGAGGGCGGGGTGCTGGTGCAGGTCAGCTTCACCGAGCCCATGGACGACAGCCGGCTGCGCACGGCGCTCGGCGGCGCGTCGGCCCCTCCGATCACGCGTTTCGGCGGCGACAACGAGTATGTCATCCGCGCTCCGCTGGAGGAAGGGCGGGACATCGAGGAGGTAGCCGAGGCACTGGGGGCCGAACTGGCGGCCAGCCTCGGCGAGTCGGCCTTCGAGGTGGTCCGCCAGGAGGGGGTCGGGCCCAAGATCGGACAGGAGCTGCAGCAGAGGGCCGCGCTCGCGATCCTCTTCTCCCTGGCGTTGACGCTCATCTATATCGCGATCCGCTTCGAGGTCCGCTTCGGGGTGGCGGCGGTGATCGCGACCGCCCACGACATGCTGATCGTGCTCGGGCTGCTCGCACTCTTCCGCGTCGAGATCGCGCTGCCCACGGTGGCGGCGATCCTGACGATCCTGGGATACTCGCTGAACGACACGATCGTCGTCTTCGACCGGATCCGCGAGAACCTGAATGCGAAGGGCGGGCGCCGCGAGGATCCCTACGGGCTCGTCAACCGCTCGATCAACGAGACGCTGCCCAGGACGGTGCTCACGTCGGGGACCACCCTGGCGGTGCTCTGTTCGCTCCTCGTGCTCGGCGGAGCGGTGATCCGGGACTTCACGATCGTGCTGATTCTGGGGGTGCTGATCGGGACCTACTCCTCGATCTTCATCGCCTCGCCCGCCCTGCTGGAGATCCAGAAGCGCTTCGGCACCGGTGACGTCCGGCGCAAGCAGCAGGGACGCCGGGCGGCAGCAGCGGTTTGAGATTTTTCGATTCGCACTGCCACCTGACCGCCGAGGCCTACCGGGAGGATCTCGAAGAGACCCTGCAGCGGGCCAGGGCCGCCTCGGTGGAGGGCGTCGTCGCGGTCGCGTCGACCCATGAGGACAGCCGCGACGCACTGGATCTGGCCTGCCGCCACGAGGCCATGATGTGGTCGACCGCCGGGCTGCACCCCCACCACGTGACGGGGGACCCGGGGGGGGGCGCGATGCCGGTGGTGCGCGAGACGGCCGCTCACCCGCGCTGCGTGGCGATCGGCGAGACCGGGCTCGACTACCACTACGACTTCGCGCCGCGGGCCGCGCAGCGGGCGTCGTTCGAGCGGCACGCCGAGCTGGCCGGGGAGATGGATCTGCCGCTGGTGGTGCATTCGCGCGAGGCCGCGGACGACACGGCGGCGATGGTGCGCGAGTGCGCGGGGCGGGTGCGGGGGGTGCTCCACTGCTTCCCGGGACCCGGGGAGCTCCTGGAGGAGGCGCTCGCGGCGGGATGGTTCGTCTCCTTTACCGGGATCGTCACCTTCCGCGGCTACGACCTCGAGCTCGTGCGGATGGTGCCGCCGGACCGCTACATGATCGAGACCGACGGGCCGTATCTGGCGCCCGTGCCGAAGCGCGGGCGGCGCAACGAGCCTGCCTACGTCGCGCACGTGGCCGGCGCGGTGGCGCGCCTGCGGGGCGAGCCGGTCGAAAAGGTCGCCGCCGACACGTGGGCGAACGCCGCGCGCTTCTTCGGACTGCCGGAGGCGAACGGCGAGAGATGAGCGGCCCCGCCCGCCCGGCGACGCCGCGGATCCGGGTGCTGCCCGATCATGTGGCCAACCAGATCGCGGCGGGAGAGGTGGTGGAGCGACCGGCGTCGGTGGTCAAGGAGCTGGTGGAGAACGCCCTGGACGCCGGCGCGAGTACGGTCACGGTGTCGATCGAACGGGGGGGCAAGGGGCGCATCCGGGTGGCCGACGACGGGACCGGAATGCCGCGGGAGGATGTGCTCTCGTGCCTGGACCGGCACGCCACCAGCAAGATCCGCCACCCGGAAGACCTCACCGACATCCGGACGCTGGGGTTCCGCGGGGAAGCGCTTCCCTCGATCGCGGCCGTATCGCACCTGGTGATCGAGACCGCCGCGGAGGGCGAGGAGACGGGGAGCCGCCTGCGGAGCCGCGCAGGGCGGATCCAGGTGGTCGAGTCGATGGCGCGCCGCCGCGGCACGACGGTGGACGTGCGAAACCTCTTTCTCAACACCCCGGTGCGGGCCCGCTTCCTGAGCAGCGTCGCGGTGGAGGCGCGGGCCGTCTCCGAGGTCATCCACAGCCTTGCGCTGGCGAACCTCGGCGTCCGGTTCGTCTTCGAGGCCGACGGGCGCACGGTGCTCGACCTCCCCGCGGCCGCCGGCGCGCTGGAGCGGGTCACCGGGATCTGGCAGGATGCGGGCGAGAAGGGACTGCTGCCGCTCTCCGCGCGCCGCGACGGCCTGGGGATCGAGGGGGTGGTCCAGCGCCCGGACCTCGCCCGCACCTTCCGGCGCGTCCAACTGATGGTCAACGGGCGGCCGGTCGTCGACCGGGGTGTGGTTGCCGCGGCGGACCGGGGGTACCGGACCACCGTCCCCGAGGGGGCGCGTCCCTGGCTCTTCCTCTTCCTGCAGATCCCGGCCGGCGAAGTGGACGTGAACGTGCATCCGGGCAAGGCGGAGGTGCGCTTCCGCCACCGCCTGCGCATCGAGAACTTCGTGGAGGCGTCGGTGCGGCAGGCGCTGGAGGGGATCGAATCCGCGGCGACCTGGGATTCGCCGCAGATCCCTGCGGTGGTCCGGGAGCGGCCCCGCGCGCCGGGTGGCGAGGGCCCGGCGGAAGAACCGGAGGAGCCGGAAGTCCCGCAGATGTTCCTCTTCCGGCACCCTGGCGAGGGAAACGGCGAGCCCGAGCCGGAGTTTCTGCCTCCCAGGCCGGCCCTTCTGCAGATGCACAACAGCTTCATCGTGGCCGAGACCCGGGACGGCTTCGTCATCGTCGACCAGCACGCCGCCCACGAGCGAGTGCTCTTCGAGCGCATCATGGAGAGCCTGGAGCGGGGCGCCGACCTGGGACAGCGGCTCCTCTTTCCCTTCACGCTGCGGCTGACGCGCGCCGAAGTCGAGGCGGTCGAAGCGGTCCGCGAGTCACTGGCGCGGGTGGGATTCGCGATCGAGAGCTTCGGCTCGGACACGCTTCTGGTGCAGTCCGTGCCCAGCCCGCATCCGCACTTCGACGCGCAGCGCTGCATCCGCGAGATGATCACCGACATCGTGGACGGCTCCGACCTGCTGCGCTCCGCCCGCAACCAGCGCGAAGGCATCGCGATGACCTTTGCCTGCAAGGCCGCGATCAAGGCCGGCCAGAAGCTCTCCGCGGAAGAGATGCAGGAGCTCTTCGACCAGCTCTTCGCGACCAGCCTCCCCTACCACGATATCCACGGCCGCCCCACCGTCGTCTCCATGGGCCTGAATGAACTGCGGCACAAGTTCGGGCGAACCTGACTTCCTCGCCGTCACCGGCCCCACCGGTGCGGGGAAGACGGCGCTGTCGCTCCTCGTCGCGCGGGAGCTGGACGCCGAGATCATCTCGATGGACTCGCGGCAGGTCTACCGCGGCATGGACACCGGCACCGCCAAGGCCACGCCGCGAGAGCGGGCGCGCGTCCCCCACCACGGCCTCGACATCCGCACCCCCGGCGAGCGCTACAGCGCCGGCGCGTTCGGGCGGGACGCGCGCCGCTGGATCGCGGGCATCCGCGCGCGGGGGCGGGTGCCGCTGCTGGTGGGCGGCACCGGCTTCTTCCTGCGCGTGCTCACGGAGCCGCTCTTCAGCGAGCCGCGGCTGGAGCCGGACCGGCGCGCGGCGGTGGAAGCCGCGCTGGAGGCGCTGCCGGGGGCCGAACTCGAACGGTGGGTGCGCGCGCTCGACCCGGCGCGGGCGGGGGTGGCGGCCGCGGGGGGACGCCAGCGCATGGTCCGCGCCCTGCTGATCGCGCTGCTGACGGGCCGCACGCTCTCGTGGTGGCATCGCGGCCGGCCCGCGGTGGCGCGGGCGCTCGCCGGGGTGGTGTGCCTGGTGGAGGTCCCGCGCGAGGTGCTCGACGCGCGGATCGCGCGGCGCATCCGGGAGATGGTGGAGGCCGGTTTCGTTGAGGAGGTGGCCGCGCTGGTGCGGACCGGATGGACGCGCGACGATCCCGGAATGGACGCGGTGGGGTACCGCGAGGTGGCGGCCCACCTGGAAGGGCGGATCACCCTGGAGGAGGCGCTTGAGCGCACCCGCGTGGCCACCCGGCGGTACGCGCGCCGCCAGGCCACGTGGTTTCGCCACCAGCTCGGACCCGGTACGGTGAAGGTCGACGGCACGGCGCCGCTGGAGGCGCAGTGCGCCCACGTGGCCCGGGCCTGGGCCGAGCGAACGGCGAAGGCACCATGAAGATCGGGATCACCTGCTATCCCACGTACGGGGGTTCGGGCGCCGTGGCGACCGAGCTCGGGATCGGGCTGGCCGCGCGCGGGCACGAGGTCCACTTCATCTCCTACGCCCAGCCCTTCCGGCTCTCGGGATTCCACGAGCGGGTCTACTTCCACGAAGTCGAACTGGAGCGCTATCCGCTCTTCGAGACCTCCCACTACACACTCGCGCTGGCGGCCGCGATCCACGACATCGCGGCCAGCGAAGGCCTCGACATCGTGCACGTCCACTACGCGATCCCGCACGCGACCTCAGCCTGGATCGCGGGCGAGATGCTCGACGACGCCCCGCCTCTCGTCACGACCCTGCACGGCACCGACGTGACGCTCGTGGGCCTGCACCCCTCCTTCAGGGCCATCACGCGCTTCTCGATCATGCGCTCGCAGGGGATCACGGCCGTGTCGCGCTTCCTCAAGGAGGTGACGGTGCGCGACTTCGAGGTTCCGGCGGAGCGCGTGCGGGTGATCCCCAACTTCGTGGACACCGAGCTCTTCCGGCCGCGCGAGAACGCGGCCCGCAGACGGGTCTTCGCTCCCGGCGGGGAGAAGATCGTGATGCACGTGTCCAACTTCCGGCCCGTGAAGCGGGTTCAGGACGTGATCGACGTGTTCGCCGGGATACGGCGCGAAATGCCGTGCCGCCTGGTGATGGTGGGCGATGGTCCGGACCGGCCCCGCGCCGCCCAGCGGGCGATGGAGCGCGGCGTGGAGCGCGATGTCGTCTTTCTGGGCAAGCACGCGTCGGTGGAGGAGCTGCTCTCCTGCGCCGACCTCTTTCTGCTGACCAGCGAGACGGAGTCCTTCGGCCTGGCGGCACTGGAGGCGATGGCGTGCGGGGTCCCGGTGGTCGCGTACCGGGCGGGCGGCCTGCCCGAAGTCGTCACCCACGGGGAGAACGGGCTGCTGGTGCCGGTCGGGGATGTGGAGGAGGGGACCGGCGCCGCGACCTGCCTCCTGGGCAACGCGGAGCTGTGGCGCCGCTTCAGCGATGCGGGACGGCGCGACGCGGTCGAGCGCTTCGCCTTCGCGCGGGTTCTGCCCAGCTACGAGGCGCTGTACGGGGAGCTGGCCTGACGCGCCCGCCATGACCTGGTACGAGGCCGTTTTCCTGGGCGCGCTGCAGGGGGCGACGGAGTTCCTTCCGGTCTCCAGTTCGGGGCACCTGGTGATGGGGCAGGCGCTGCTGGGCATCGAGATCCCCGGGGCGAGCCTGGAAACGGTGCTGCACGCGGCCACGCTGCTCTCGGTCGTGATCGTCTACCGCGGGCGGATCGGCGCCCTGCTGGCCGGGATCGCGCGCGGTGACCGCGACCAGCTCGGCTACGCGGGACTGCTCCTCCTGGCCTCGGTCCCGGCGGCGATCGCCGGACTCGGCTTCGGCGATTTCTTCGAGGCGCTCTTCGACCGCCCCTGGATCGCCGGGGCGGGTCTGCTGGTGACCGGTTGCGTGGTCTGGACGGCCCGGCACGCGCTTGCCCGAGGCCCGGCCGGGGCCCCCGCGGCGGCCACGGCGCTGCTGATGGGTGTTGCGCAGGCCGCGGCCCTCGTTCCGGGGGTCTCCCGCTCGGGCGCGACCGTGGTAGCCGCGCTCTGGCGGGGAGTGAGCCCGGCGGAGGCGGCCGCCTTCTCCTTCCTGATGTCGGTCGTGGCGGTGGGCGGGGCCGCGCTCGTCAAGCTCCCCGCGGTGGTGGCGGCGGGTGCGACGGCGGGGGGGCCGCTGGGCCCGGTGGCGCTCGCTTGCGGGGGCGTTGCGGCCTGCCTCACGGGGGTCGCCGCGATCCGCATCTTCCGTACCATGCTCGACAACCGGTCCTTCCACCGCTTCGCGCCGTACCTGTGGATGGCCGGCGCCGCCTTCCTGCTCTACACGAAGCTGCGATGACGGCCCCGCCCGGACCCGGCACCCTCCTGGCCTCGTGGGAAGGCCGCCCTGTTGCGGAGTGGGCCGGGCGCCTCGGTGTGGCCACCGCCGAGTTCCACTCCCGGATCGGCTCGACGAGCGGCCGGGCGCGGCGGCTCGCCGAGGAGGGGCGGCCGCTGCCCGCGATCGTGGTGGCCGGCCGGCAGGAGCGGGGCAGGGGGCGGAGGGGCCGGCGCTGGGTGTCCGACAGTGAGCTCGGCCTGTGGTGTACCGTCGCGAAGGACGCGGCTCCGGGGGAGGTGGGGGTGCTGCCGCTGCGGACGGGGCTGGCGCTCGCGCTGGCGCTCGAGTCCGTCGCCCCGGCGGCCAGGATCCGGGTGAAGTGGCCGAACGATCTCGTCGCCGGGGGCCGCAAACTGGGGGGAATCCTCTGCGAGCGGGTGCGAAACGCCGTCCTGGTCGGCATCGGCATCAATCTGAACCACCGCCGCGACCAACTTCCGGCGGTGACGCCCCCGGCCACCTCCCTGCGCGTCGAGTGCGGTCATGTGGTCCGCCGCGGCGAGGTGCTGGCGGCCGCCGCGGATGCGCTGGCGAGGGTGTGGACGTGCCCCTCCGCGCGCATCCCCGCCGCCGAGCTGGACGCCCTCAACGCGCGGTCGGCGCTGAACGGCCGCCCGTTGTCCGTCAGCGGAGTTGTGCGAGATTCCACCGGCGGCCCGCGGACGGTGGAGCGCTTCACGGCCGAGGCCGTGCGTCTGCTTCCGGACGGGTCGCTGGAGGTGCGGGACCGCGCCGGGAGCCGCTGGCGCGTGATCGCCGGAACCGTGCAGTCCTGGAGCTGAAAGATGGAATGCCAGCTGGTCGCCGACATCGGGAACACCGAGACGGTCTTCGGGCTCCTGGACCTCTCCGGCGCGGAGGTCCTGGAGAGCTGGCGCGTCAGTACGCGCGTTCCGCGCACCGCCGCCGAGTACCAGGTCCTGCTTGCGGCGCTTCTGGAGCGGCGGCCGGAGCGTGCCGGTGCCATCCGCCGGGGCGTGATCGGGTCGGTCGTGCCGTCGGTGACGCGGACTGCGCGCGAGGTGGTGGCGAGCGTCGCCGAAGGACCCGTCTTCGAGATCACGGCGGATTCCGGGCTCCCTATCCGCCTCGACGTGGAGGAGCCGCGCACCGTCGGCGCGGACCGGATCGTGAACACGCTGGCGGCCAGGACCCGCTTCGCGCGCGACACCATCGCCGTGGACCTCGGGACCGCGACGACCTTCGACTGCATTACGGCGGACGGCGTCTTCTGTGGCGGGGTGATCGCACCGGGGCTGAGCGCGGGCCTCGACTGGCTGGCGCGGAGCACCGCAAAGCTGCCGATCGTGGAACTGGTTCCGCCCGACGCGGTCGTGGGACGACGCACGGAGACCTGCATTCAGAGCGGCGTCTTCTATTCGGCGGTCGACGCGGTGGACGGGATGGTGGAGCGCATCCGCGAAAGCTGGCGCCCGGAAGGCGGCGGGGGCTCCGCCAGGGGCCGGGATCCCGCCAGCGTCCTGGTGGTCGCCACCGGGGGGTTTGCGCCGGTGATCGGTCCCCATGCGAAGTCGGTGGACCGGATCGAGCCGCATCTCACCCTTCAGGGCCTGGGGATCGCCGGGGACTATCTCGCGAGCCGCTGAGCGAGGGTTCCCTTTCCCGGCAAGTCGCCCGGGCCCGCGCAGTGGATTGTGAAACCTTTCACAAGCCCACGGGTCTGTGGGCAATCGTTCGGCCGGGTCTGCGGGCAATCGTGCTCCCAGGTCTGCGGGCAATCGTGCCCCCGGGTCTGCGGTCACTCTGTCCTCCGAGTCCGCGGGCACGGCCTTCCCCCCGGGGGGTTGACACCACTGAACGCCATCGCGAAACTCCGATGCTGCTGTTAGCACTCTTTAGGTGCGAGTGCTAACAGGGCGCGGACAGGCTGCTCCCGGCGGCCGGCCGCAAACCCCAACCCAGATTCATCCAAGGAGGAGCGCATGTCTGCCGCAAAGAAGATCCAGCCCCTGGCGGATCGTGTTGTGGTGAGGGCTCTGGAAGAGGCCGAGCAGATGCGGGGTGGCCTGTACATCCCCGACACCGCCAAGGAGAAGCCCCAGGAGGGCGAGATCGTGGCTGTGGGACCTGGCAAGCCGAACGACGACGGCGGCCGGACCCCGATGGAGGTCGCCGAGGGCGATCGCGTGCTGTACGGGAAGTACAGCGGCACCGAAGTGACCGTGGACGGCGACGAGTATCTGATTCTCCGCGAGTCGGACATCCTCGCCAAAGTCAACTAACCCACCCAGGAGACAAGCGAAATGGCAGCGAAGGAACTGGATTTCGATATCGAGGCACGCGGACGCCTCAAGTCCGGCGTCGAGCAGCTGACGCGGGCGGTCAAGGTGACCCTCGGGCCCAAGGGCCGGAACGTGGTGATCGACCGCAAGTTCGGCTCGCCGACCGTCACCAAGGACGGCGTCTCGGTCGCGAAGGAGATCGAGCTGGAGGACCCGGTCGAGAACATGGGCGCCCAGATGGTCAAGGAAGTCGCCACCAAGACTTCGGACGTGGCGGGTGACGGAACCACCACCGCCACCGTTCTTGCCCACGCGATCTTCGTGGAGGGGCTGAAGAACGTGACCGCGGGGACGAACCCGATGGGCATCCGGCGGGGCATCGACAAGGGTGTCGACGTGGTCGTCAAGGCGCTCGCCGGCGCGTCGACCGAGACCAAGGGCAAGCGCGAGATCGCGCAGGTCGGCGCCATCTCGGCCAACAACAACATGGAGATCGGCGAGCTCATCTCCGAGGCGATGGAGAAGGTCGGCAAGGACGGCGTGATCACCGTGGAGGAGGCGCGCGGCCTGGAGACCGAGCTCGACACGGTCGAGGGCATGCAGTTCGACCGCGGCTATCTGTCCCCCTACTTCGTGACCGATCCGGAGCGGATGGAAGCCGCGCTCGAGGAGCCGATGATCCTCATCCACGATAAGAAGGTGTCTTCGATGAAGGACCTTCTGCCGATCCTCGAGAAGGTCGCCCAGATGGGCAAGCCGCTCCTGGTGATCGCCGAGGACGTCGAGGGCGAGGCGCTGGCCACGCTGGTGGTCAACAAGCTGCGCGGCACGCTGAAGGTGGCGTCGGTGAAGGCGCCGGGCTTCGGCGACCGCCGGAAGGCCATGCTGCAGGACATCGCGGTGCTCACCGGCGGCCAGGTGATCTCGGAAGAGGTCGGCTTCAAGCTGGAGAACGCGGTGCTGAGCGACCTCGGGAGCGCCAAGCGCGTCGTGATCGACAAGGACAACACCACGATCATCGATGGCGCGGGCGACGAGGACAAGATCCACGGGCGCATCGAGGAGATCAAGGTCGCGATCGACAAGTCCACCTCGGACTACGACCGCGAGAAGCTCCAGGAGCGCCTGGCGAAGCTCGCCGGGGGCGTGGCAGTCATCGATGTCGGCGCGGCCACCGAGACCGAGATGAAGGAGAAGAAGGCGCTGGTCGAGGACGCCCTGCACGCCACCCGCGCGGCGGTGGAAGAGGGGATCGTCCCGGGCGGCGGCGTCGCGCTCCTGCGTGCCCAGGAGGCGCTGGACGGCCTGGAGTTCGACCGCGAGGACGAGCAGATCGGCGCGAACATCCTGCGCCGGGCGCTGGAGTCCCCCATCCGCCAGATCGCCGAGAACTCCGGCGCGGAGCCCTCGATCGTGGTGGCCAAGGTCCGGGACGGCGAAGGCGGCTACGGCTACAACGCCCAGACCGACGCCTACGAGAACCTCGTGAAGGCCGGCGTGATCGACCCCACCAAGGTCGTGCGCAGCGCGCTGCAGAACGCGGCGTCGATCGCGAGCCTGCTGCTGACCACCGAGGCGGTGGTCGTCGAGCGGCCCGAGGAGGAGAAGGCGGCCGGACCGCCGGGTGGCGGGGACATGGGCGGGATGTACTAGGCGCACAGTCCAGGACGTTCGCGGCGGCCGCTTCCCCGCGAGTGGAAGGGGCCGTGGATGGCAGCCGGGTGAAAGGGGCCCGGGCGCGGGAGCGCCCGGGCCCCTTTCCGTGGGGGTGGGTGAGGCCCCGCATTGAGCTTCACGGGCTGGTCCCCTATGGTGCTCCCTCTCGCGCGCCACCCCACTTGCCCCGAAGGAGCCTGTCATGCGTGCTGCCCCCGTTTCCACAGTGCCGTCGGGACTTCCGCCCCGGCCGTCGTGCCACCTGCCACTCTAACTCTAACGCATGATCGGAGGTTCCCGAGGGGTACGGGTCGGGTGAAAACGGGCTGGTGTAGAGAGCAGGCGGGGTTCCGCGAGATCTTGCGACGTTCTGTCGAGGGAATCTGGAAGTCGCCAATCTGGGGGCCATTTCAGCGCGGCGTGGCGTTCATCAAGGCGCGCATCATGGTGGATCCGGACGCGGAATGAGGTGGATGCGGCTGGGCGCGCGTATCACCGGGGTGGCAGGCGCGTTAGCAGTTTAGCGGCTAAGCTAGCAAAAGGCGGACTGGGTTTTTCTGCCGGAGTCCTGATTTTGGTTTCGAGCAGTTCGTTCAGCCGCCCGGCTTCTGCGCCCAGTAGCAGGCGAAGAACAGGTAGCGCGGCTCTCCGTCGGGGCGCACGGGCACATCTTTCGCGGAAGCCGGCGTGCAGGCCATCGGCGAGCCTAGGTGCGACACCGATACCGCGGCCGGGTCGGACACCTGGCAGGTAGAAGTGTCCTCGCGCTTCACGGGGAAGTCGCTTGAGCCGTGCTCCTGCGACTGCCCGAAGTACGCGCATTGGTCCACCGTGACCACAAGGTCTCCAGCCTTCATCGCAGTGGAAAACCGGAGCTTGGAATCGGGGTCGTCCCACACGACCCTCGCGAAGACCTGCGGTTCTCCGGGCGAGTTCTCCACCACCAGCCACACCGGAAAGGAAGCGCTCTGGTAGAGGACGTCACCCACCTTCTGCGCGACCACGCCGGACGGAGCGGCCAGCGCAACAGCCGCGACAGCGGCCAGCCGAAACGTCCCCCTCGCGGGGGTCCCGCCGCCTAGTTGCTTGTGCATACTCGCTCCGTGTAGGCCTTTCGAAGTACCACCACCTGGTCCACCCACCGGCCCGGACAGGTGCGCACGTGCATTCCCGGGCAGAACCCGGTGTCGAAGTCGCAGGACGTTGCCTCCGTCTGACTGTCTGGGCAGTTCCCCGGAGGAATCCACACCGGAACCGTCGTCGTCAACGGCGGATGCTTGATGTCAGTGCATGTCTCCGTCGTGCCCGGATCCTCCCCGCCCGGCTCGTCTTCTTCCTCTTCCACCGGCAGCTTTCCACACTTCCCAGCGAAGTCCGCCCGGAAACCGGTCGGTCCCGGCGCGGAATCGTAGGAATGCAGGGCAAACGCCGTGTCCACCGCCAGCGTGTCGCCCGTCGCCGGATCGATGGTCGGCGGGTCCGCCGCAAAGTGCGCCGCTTCCTCCAAAAACGTCTCTAGCGCCAGCGAGTCTTGGCCCCGGATAGTGGGCTCGTCGAAGATGATTGCGTGACCCCCGCCCTGGGTCGTCATGTACTCCTTGTACATCCCGTAGTAACTGGGCGATTCCCCCCAGTACCACAGCATGTTACCCAGCGACAGCATCGCCTCGGCGGCATCCTTCACTACGGAACACTCGGTGTACGCAGACAGGTTCCAGTTGGTCCGGTCGATCAAGTCTTGAAACCAGCTCTTGTCCCCGGCGGGCATCAGGTTAATGGCCTTCCAGCCTTACTTGGCCAACTCCGCTGCGATGGGATCTTGGGCGTGCAGCGGATTGCCGGTGGCAGCCATGCAAAACGCCACGGCGATTGCTGGGACCAGCGCCTGGGGCTTCACCGCTTCTTCCTCAAGTCAATGACCCGTTGGTCGAACGGCTGACGACGAGGCTTCGGATGCGGCGTATAGTAGTCGATCCGTCCTCGCAGGTGCTCCGGCAACAGGTGCTCGTCTTCCCGGAACGTTTCGGGAACCCTCCTCGGAAAATGCCCCTCATACACATGGTGGCTTCCGAAGTCGAGGTCGCGCAGGAACGCTAACTGCGGGTCGGAGAAGTCTTCGTCTGGAAGAAACCCCTCGCCCGATCCAAACCGAGCGGCGTAAGTACGGCCATTCACCACGTTGATGGCCGTACTCGTGAGGCCGAAGCTGGGAAACTTCGCATTGAGTTCCCGGAATCGTCTCGTGGACACCTTGTCGCCGATCTGGAGGGGCCAGCCGGCGGGGGCGTAGATGGCGGGGTCTCCGGGGGCGGGTTCGGGTACGGCGGCCACGCCGGGGCCGTCTTCGGCGCATCCGGCGAGGGGGAGGGTGAACAGGACGGCCAGCGCGGCCAGGGTCAGGGTCTCGGTCCAAGGCTTCATGGTTACGCCTTTCGATAGCGGGAAAACATGCGGGGTCGCTCTTCCCCGGATGCTACACCCCGGTCCAAACCGCCGGACCAATCCAGGGATCTTCCGCTGTCTGTCCGGGCCCGGGTGGCAAGACCCAGGGCCAATTTGACATTGGCGGTGTGGGTCTGTGGTTGTCAAACAGGGGGGCCGGATCAAGTCGGCCTGGTTGCGCTAGGCCTTCTCGGCCATGTCGCAAATTAATCGGTGAAACTTGTCCCGGAGGATGTCCTCGGCGCTCTTGGTGTCTCGTGTCCGAGGCATCCGAAATCGTCTCCTTCCCTGGAAAGAGGGCGGGTTAGGCTCCGTAGCGCTCCAGCAGGACCTCGAAGGCTTCCTCTCCGAGGGCTTGGAGCGTGGTGTTCCTCTCGACGGCGAGGATCTTGAGCCGCCGAGCGGTGTCCTGGTCGAGCTGGGTGAGGACGCCCTTCTTGCCGATCCGGCCGGGAGTGACCTTCACGGGCGGGCGCGGGGGCGCCATTGCGAGTTTGCGCTTCTTCACGGGGTCTCTCCTCTCCTGTGGAGCTCATGGGCCATCCAGTGGTAGAGGGCCCGGACTTCGGCGGCCGCCTTGGCGCGCGGCTCGAACTCCTGGGCGGTGCGGCCGAGGGTGAAGGCGTGGACGTGGGCGATCCGGGCCCCGAGGGTTACCGGGGCCACCTGGGCGCCGGTTTCTGTCACGGCCTCGGCCGCCTCCAGCGCGAGCGGCCCGCGCGGGGGCGCGGCGTTGGGCGTTGATGATAGCCGCGTCCGCGCCCGCGAGCGCGGCAACCTCCAGGGTCGCCCCGATCGCCGCCAGATCGGGTGTGGAGGGGCGGCAGGGGACGAGGACCAGCTCGGCCAGGTTCGAGGCCGCCAGGGCCCCGGCGGAAGCGTGTGGGGCGGTGTCGATGACGACCAGGTCGACGCCGCGGGCCTGGAAGGTGCGGAGCGTCCGGTCCAGGCGCGGCGGATGCACGGCCGCGACGAGGGGAGGATCGCCCTCACGGAAGTGGTGCCACGCGACGGAGGAGCCCTGGGGATCGAGGTCGGCGATGGCCGCGCGTCCCCCCTGTGCTGATGGGCCACGGCGAGGGCGGCCGCGAGGGTGGTCTTGCCGGATCCGCCCTTCTGCGAGACGAGCGCGATGACGTTCATGTCAAGCAGCTTAGCAGCCGCGTCTCCCGACAGAGCTGTCCGCCATTCACCGGGCCCTCGAACAGCACGGGACCCATCTCCCGTTCGGGACCGACTGCCTGAACGGGTTAGGGCGGGCGAAGCTGATCGGGCTGCGGGCGAATGTACTCGTAGCGCCGATCCTCCTCCCGGGCCAGTCGCCCTACCACATGGGATGACGGAGAGGTTCGTCAACGCCGCGGTGGCCTTCATCGAGCGCTGGAACCGGCTCAGGCCTCCGGGGACGCGCTGACGGGTGACCCGCGGCTCCCCGCGCTCCCACTGGCGATCCGCGCCCCCTCCACCCAACTTCGCAAGTGAGCTGCAACGACATCCCCAACCGCCCGAGGAATGCGCCCGTGAGTCCCACCAACACCACCCCGATCCGCACCACCACGTTGGCCCTGGCACTCGCGCTCAGTTCAGCGCTCACACTCAGCCCTGCGCTCTCGCTCGGCCCCACGTTCAGCCCGTGGCTGACCCTCGCCCCCGCGGCGGCCCACGCCCAGGAGGTCGGCCCCGCCAACGGCAGCCTCATCATCGCGGGCGGGGCGTCCCGGGCGGCGGGGTTGCGCTGCTGCGTGCCCAGGAGGCGCTGGACGGCCTGGAGTTCGACCGCGAGGACGAGCAGATCGGCGCGAACATCCTGCGCCGGGCCCCGGAGTCGCCCATCCGCCAGATCGCCGAGAACTCCGGCGCGGAGCCCTCGATCGTGGTGGCCAAGGTGCGGGACGGCGAGGGCGGCTACGGCTACAACGCCCAGACCGACGCCTACGAGAACCTCGTGAAGGCCGGCGTGATCGACCCGACCAAGGTCGTGCGCAGCGCGCTGTAGAATGCGGCGTCGATCGCCAGCCTGCTTCTGACCACCGAGGCGGTGGTCGTGGAGCGGCCCGAGGAGGAGAAGGCAGCCGGACCGCCGGGTGGCGGTGACATGGGCGGGATGTACTAGGCGTCCAGTCCAGGACGTTCGCGGCGGCCGCTTGCCCGCGAGGGGAAGGGGCCGCGGCTGGCAGCCGGGTGAAAGGGGGCCCGGGCGCGGGAGCGCCCGGGCCCCTTTCCGTGTGGTGGGTGAGGCCACCGCATTGAGCTTCACGGGCCGGCGGTCTATGGTGCTCCCTCTCGCGCGCCACCCCACTTGCCCCGAAGGAGCCTGTCATGCGTGCTGCCGCCCGTTTCCACAGTGCCGTCGCGACTGCCGCCCCGGCCAACGTGCCATCTGCCACCCTCCTGGCCATTGCGCTTCCCGCCCTGCTCCTGTCCACCGCGCCCCCCGCCGCGGCCCAGACCAGCGAGCTCCCTCCCGTGGTCAAGGTCCGCAACTACCTGCCCCACATGACCCGGCCCGAAGTCGAGGACCTGCTCACGCGGTCGGACATGGTGGTCATCCCGGTGGCCGCCCTCGAGCAGCACGGGACACATCTCCCGATCGGGACCGATTACCTGAACGGGGTGGAGCGCGCGAAGCTGATCGGGTTGCGCGCGGATGTCCTCGTAGCGCCGATCCTGCTTCCGGGCCAGTCGCCCTACCACATGGGATTCGCCGGCACGGTCACGCTCCCCTCGACGCTGGTACAGGAAGTTTATGTTGAATCCGTAAAGAGTCTTATTCATCACGGATTCAAGCGATTTCTCATCCTCAACGCCCACGGCGGAAACCGGGCGATCACGACCTTCATCGTCGACCGCATCAACCAGGAGACATCCGGCATAGCCGTCGATCTGGGCGCGGTGACCGGCCCCTTCACGGCGCGGGCACCCACCCCGGCGCCGCCTTTACCCCAGGCCGCTCCCACTCCCACGGCGGCGCCCGTCCCCCCTGTCCTCGACCGGCACGGCGGCACGGGGGAGACCTCCACCTCCCTCTACCTCATCCCCGAGCTCGTCGACCTCGATGCTGCCTATCCGGCCGAGGTCTCGATGCCCGCCCACCTCGAGGCGATGCTGGACGAGGTTCTCGCCGGCGACCCCACGGCGCTGGCGGTCTTCCTGGCGGAGGGCCTCAAGGCGGAGGAGACGGGCAAGGGCACGTCGTCGGCGGAGATGTCGAGCACCGGCGTCTGGGGCTTGCGGGATCCCGCGGAAGCTTCGGCGGAGCGGGGCCGGGCGGCGACGGAGAGGTTCGTCAACGCCGCCGTAGCCTTCATCGAGCGCTGGAACTGGCTCAGGCCTCCGGGGACGGGCTGACCGGTGACCCGGCGGCTGCCCCGCGCTCCCACTGGCGATCCGCGCCCCCTCCACCCAACTTCGCATGTGATCGGCACCGACATCCCCTACTGCCCGAGGATAGCGCCCGTGAACCCCACCAACACCACCCCGATCCGCACCGCCGCGCTGGCCCTGGCGCTCACACTCGGCCCTGCGCTCTCGCTCGGCCCCGCGCTCAGCCCGTTGCTGACCCTCGCCCCCGCACCCGCCCACGCCCAGGAGGTCGGCCCCCCCAACGGCAGCCTCATCATCGCAGGCGGCGCGCTGCGCGACCCGGCAGTCTTCGCCCAATTCGTCGAACTGGCCGGCGGCCCCTCCGCGCCCATCGTCATCATTCCGACGGCCGGCGGGGGGCAGAACTACGACCAGTACTTCTCCGGCCGCCGTGCCTTCGAGCGCGCGGGCGCGCAGCACATCACCATCCTCCACACCACCGACCCGGAGGTCGCCGACACCGACGCCTTCGTCGAGCCCCTGCTGGAGGCCCGGGGCGTCTGGTTCAGCGGCGGGCGCCAGTGGCGGCTGGCCGACTCCTACCTGGACACGAAGACCCACGACGCGCTCTGGGGCGTGCTGGAGCGGGGCGGCGTCATCGGAGGATCGTCGGCCGGAGCCTCCATCCAGGGGTCCTATCTGGTGCGCGGCGACACCCGCACCAACACGATCATGATGGGGGACCACGAGGTCGGGCTCGGCTTCCTCAAGGGTGTGGGGATCGACCAGCACCTGCTGCGCCGGAACCGGCACTTCGACATGATCGAGGTGATCCGCGCCAAGCCCGAGCTCCTGGGGATCGGCATCGACGAGAACACGGCGATCGTCGTGCGGGGCGACCGCTTCGAGGTCGTCGGGCAGAGCTACGCCGTGATCTACGACCACGACGCCACCCTCGACAGCGGGGGACTGTTCTACTTCCTCGCGCCGGGGGACATCTACAACATGGCCACGCGCGAGGCCTTCCGTCCCGGCCGCGACAACCAGCCGCTGGGCCGGATCACCGGCACGCCCTGGCCGCCGGGACGGTAGAAGATTGACACTGCCGGCCCCGCATCGTTAGAATAAAGATCTGTACATTCGAGGAAGTAGAGGACTGACCGCCTCTCACCCAAGCAGTAGACGGGCTTCCGGGTTTCCTGGTCGAGGCGCCTTCGGGTGCTCCGGCAGGTCGCACGGCCCGGGATTCTCCGGGCTTTCGCATTTCCGGAATCGTATTCCGACCAACACAGGGAGATACCCAAGATCGCAGAAAAACGCGTCCGGGTGAACGAACAGATCCGGATCAGTCCCATTCGCCTCATCGACGAGGAAGGCGGGCAGATCGGCATCGTTTCGCTGGACGATGCGCGTGCCCGGGCTGCCCAGCGAGGGCTCGACCTGGTGGAGGTCGCCCCCGATTCGCGGCCGCCCGTGGTCCGCATGATGGATTACGGCAAGTACAAGTACAAGGCCGCCCGCGCCGCGCGTGAGGCGCGCAGGAAACAGCACACCGTCCAGATCAAGGAGGTCAAGTTCCGACCGGGAATCGAGGATCACGACTACGAGTTCAAGCTGCGCCATGCCCGGCGGTTCCTGCAGGAGGGGAACAAGGTGAAGCTCACGATGATGTTCCGCGGCCGCCAGGTGACGCACCCGGAGCTCGGGCGGGAGGTGCTGTTGCGCCTGACCAGCGACCTGGACGAATGGGCGGCGGTCGAACAGTATCCGAACTTCGAGGGCCGCCAGATGTCGATGATCCTCAAGCCCCTGAAGAGCTGACAAGTCGTTTGGAGAACCCATGCCGAAGATGAAATCCAACCGGGGCGCCGCCAAGCGCTTCCGCAGAACCGGAACCGGGAAGCTCGTGCGGATGCGGGCGTGCAAGTCCCACATCCTGACGAAGAAGAACCGCAAGCGGAAGCGGCGGCTGCGAACGGCGACGCAAGCGTCCGGGGCGGACGCGCGCCGGGTGCGCCGGATGCTCCCGGGCAGCTAGCAGTTCGTGGACCATCGCTGCCCGGCTGCGGAGGACTGATGCCCCGGGCAGCTGGGCAGAAACCCGGTCAGGGACCGTGACAGGAGACGATAACGATGCCGCGCTCTACGCACTCGGTTGCGCGCAAGAAGCGAAAGAAGAAAGTCCTCAAGTCCGCCAAGGGATACTTCGGGGGCCGCAAGAACCTCTATAGAACCGCCAAGGACGCGGTTGAAAAGGGCTGGGAGCACGCCTACCGCGACCGCAGGAAGAAGAAGCGGAATTTCCGCCGGCTATGGATCACCAGGATCAACGCCGCCGCCCGGGCGAACGACATTTCCTATTCACGCTTCATGAATGGCCTCAAGCGGGCCGGGGTGGAACTCGACCGCAAGGCTCTCGCGGACCTCGCGATCCGGAGCCCCGACGCCTTTGCGTCGCTGGCGGACCGGGCGAAGTCGGCGCTGAGCAACTGAATCCGCCGAGGGGCAACCGCGCCCTCCCTTGTCGCGCGCCCGGCAGTCCGTGGACGGTCCCGGCGTTGCCCCGAGGGCGGCGAGGCGCCGGGACTGACGAAGCGCGGCGATGATCGACGAGCTCAGGCAACTGGAGCGCGACGCCCTCGCGGCGATTCGCGCCGCTGAGACCCCGGATGGGCTGGAGAGTGTGCGAGTCCGCTACCTGGGTCGCAGGGAGGGCCTCGTGTCGGGGCTGCTGCGCCGCCTGGGCACCCTCGACCCGGCCGAGCGTCCGGCGGCAGGCGCGGCGGCCAACCTGGCGAAGAAGACGCTCGCGGCGGCGATCGAGGAACGCCTGGGCGAGTTCGACGCGGCAGCGAACGGAGACGGCCCCGACCTCGACCTGACCCTGCCACCCCGCCGCAAGTGGCGCGGCACCGTGCACCCGGTCAGCCAGGTCATTGACGACATCTGGGCGATCTTCCGCGGCTTGGGCTTCACCCGCGCGCGCGGGCCCGAGGTGGACACCGAGTGGTACAACTTCGTCGCCCTCAACACGCCCCTCGACCATCCGGCGGCCGACGAGCAGGACACGCTGTACCTGTCGCCGGGGCTTCTGCTACGCAGCCACACCTCGCCGGTGCAGATCCGCACCATGGAGGTGCACGAACCGCCGATCCGCATCCTCGCGCCGGGGATGGTCTACCGCAGGGACACCTACGACGCGACCCACACCCCGGCCTTCGCGCAGGTCGAGGGGCTGGTCGTGGACGAGGGGGTCACCTTCGTGGACTTCAAGGCCACTCTGGCCGAGTTCGCGCGGCGCTTCTGGGGGCCGGGGACGCAGGTCCGCTTCCGCCCGTCGTTCTTTCCGTTCACCGAGCCGTCGGCGGAGGTGGACGTAAAGCGGGTTATCGTACGCGAGGACGGGCGCGAGGAGGAGACCGGCTGGATCGAGATCATGGGCGCGGGGATGGTCGATCCGGCGGTGCTGGAGAATGTGGGGTACGACTCCGAACGCTACACCGGATGGGCCTTCGGGATGGGACCGGCCCGGGTGGCGATGCTGCGGCACGGGGTGCGCGATCTCCGGCTCTTCTACGAGAACGACATGCGCTTCCTGGGGCAGTTCGCATGAAGGTGTCCTTCCGCTGGCTGTGCGACGTGGCGCCGGGGATCGAACTGACCCCGGAAGCGGCGATGGCCCGGCTGGCGCTCCGGGGCGCGCCCGTCGAGGGGGCCGAGGACCTGGCCGCCGGGCTGGAGGATGTCGTGATCGGCCGGGTGCTGGAGGCCCGCCCGCACCCGAACGCCGACCGGCTCACGCTCTGCCGGGTCGAGGGTCCGGAGGGGGAGGTGCCGGTCGTGTGCGGGGCGCCCGACGTGCGCGAGGGGGCCTTCTACCCCTTCGCGCCGGTGGGGGCGGTCCTGCCGGGGGACTTCCGCATCGGCAAGCGGAAGATCCGGGGCGAGTACAGCCAGGGGATGCTTTGTTCGGAGAGCGAACTGGGGCTCGGGGAGGACCACGCCGGGATCATGCTTCTGGATGGCGAGTACGAGGTGGGCGCGCCCTTCGCGCGCGCCACCGGGCTGGAGGACTGGCGCTTCGACGTTGAGGTGACGCCCAACCGCGGCGACCTGCTGTCGCATGTGGGGATCGCGCGGGAGCTGCACCCGCGGGGCCACGCGGGGATCGTGCTGCCGGACTTCCCGGGCGGGGACGGAGCCGCCCCGGCGGCCGCGTTGATGGCCGGCGTCGTGCGCGGGAGCGCGGAGAGCCGTTCCGCCGGGGCGCGCATCGTGATCGAGGACCCCGATCTCTGCCAGCGGTACCTCGGGGCGGTGATCCGGGGAGTCTCGGTGGGCCCCTCGCCCCGCTGGCTGGCGAACCGCCTGCGGGCAGCCGGAGCACGCCCCGTCAACAACGTCGTGGACGCCACCAACTACGTCATGCTGGAACTCGGGCAGCCGCTGCATGCCTTCGATCTGGACCGGCTGGAGGACGCCACGATCGTGGTGGGGCGGGCCCGTCGCGGCGAATCCCTGGTGACGCTCGACGGGGAGGCGCGGGCGGTGACGCCCGAGATGCTGATGATCCGCGACGCGAGCCGGCCGGTGGCGGTCGCCGGGGTGATGGGGGGCCGGGACTCGGAGGTGACCGCGGGCACGACGGACATTCTGCTGGAGTGCGCCCTCTTCGAACCGAAGCAGGTGCGCTCCACCCGCCGTGCGCTGGGGATGTCCACCGACGCGAGCTACCGCTTCGAGCGCGGGGTGGACCCGAGCGCCATGGAGACCGCCGTCCGGCGGGCCACCGCGCTGATCCTGGCGACCGCCGGCGGGAGGTTGGACGGCGAGATCATCGACGCCTGCCCCGCGCCCTGGAAGCCGCCCCGGGTCACGCTCCGCCCCTCCCGGGTCGCGCACCTGCTCGGCGTCGAGTTCACCCCCGGCGAGATCGAGAAGCTGCTGCACCCGCTCGGCTACACGGTCGCGGGACGCGGCGGCGACGCCCTCGAGGTCGTGGTCCCGGGACACCGCAGCCAGGACACGCTACGCGAAGTGGACCTCATCGAGGAGGTGGCGCGCACCCACGGGTACGACGCCTTCCCCCAGGAGCTCTCCCCATTCCGCCCCGGCACGGTGCCGGACCACCCGCTCTTCCAGCTCGAGGACCGGCTGCGCGCGCGGCTCGCCGCCGACGGGATCAGCGAGGCGCAGACGCCGGCGCTGGGCCCCGCCTGCGAAGGCGACGTGGAGCTGCTCAACCCGATGTCCGCCGGGGAGAGCCGCCTGCGCCGCGACCGCCTGCCGGGGCTGCTGCGCCACGTGGAGAGAAACATGGCGCGGGGAGTGCGCGACGTCCGCCTCTTCGAGCTGGGCACCGCGTTTGCACCGGTCCCGGACGCGCCTCCGGCCGAATCGGCGCGGGTGGCCGCCGTGCTGACGGGGCGGCGCGAGCCGCTGCAGTGGTCGGCCGGGGGGCCGCCGTTCGACGTGTACGACATCGCGCGGGTGCTGGAGCTGATTGGGGCCGACGCGTTCCCGGGAGGACGGGTGGAGGTGTGGGAGGGCGGCGAGGACCTGCCGCGCGGGGTGGCGTCGCTGTTCGTGCCGGGAAGGGTGTACGTGTTGCGCGCGGCGGAGGGGCGGGTTGTGGGGTGGGGGGGTGAGGTGGACGCCGCCGCGATCGACGTGCCGCCGTGGGCGGGGGCGGTGGTGGGGGGGGAGGTGGTGCTGCCGGATCAGCCCGCGCCGAGGGCTGCCGTGACGGCCAGGGAGCTGCCCGGCCAGCCAGCGTCCGAGCGCGATGTGGCCTTTCTCCTGCCGGTCGGGACCCGGGCGGGGGATGTGCTGAGGTCCTGCCGGGCGGGGGGCGGGCGCCTGCTGGAGGCGGTGGATGCCTTCGACCTGTACGTGGGTGACGATCTTCCTCCCGGTGCGCGCTCGCTGGCGGTGCGCTTGCGTTTCCGTGCGCGGGGGCGGACCCTGACGGACAGGGAGGTCGACAAGGCCTGCCGCCGTGTGCTCAGGAAGGTCAAGGAGGATACCGGTGTTGAACCAAGGAGCTGACGGCCCGGGTGCCGGAAGCGCGGAGCTGGACCGGCTGGCGGAGGCCGTGGACCGCCTGCTTGCCGAGCTCAGTGTGGCCAGGGCCGCGGAGAGGAAGGCCGGGGAGCAAACGGAGCGCAGTGAGCAGCTCCGGCGCCGGCTCGAGGACGGACGGCAGGATCCGGTGGCGCTGGCGGAGCGGGTTGCGCTGCTGGAGGCGGAGAACGAAGATCTTCGCGACCGCATCGGCCGGGGACGCGAGGCGGTAGACCGGATTCTGGCCAGCATTCGCTTCCTGGAGGACAGGCGATGAGCGAGGACGGGGCCGCGCGGGACACGGAGATCACCGTGGAGATCGCGGGTGAGCGGTACACCATGCGTACCGATGCGGACGAGGTCCACGCCCGCCGCTGCGCCGCCGTGGTGGACGCGCGCATGAAGGAGATCGGCAGCGATCCGGGGCCCTTCGCCAAGAAGGCCGCGATCATGGCCGCGCTCTCGCTGGCCGACGAGCTGTTCAGGCAGGACGCCGGCGTCCGCACGAGGTCGCGCGCCCTCATTGAACGCATCGAGGCCGCGATCGAGGACTGACGCACAGGGGAAGGATCGAACGACATGCCGACCGGGAATCGAAGTGGACTTTCGCGGCGGGCGTGGCTTGCCGCGGCGGCCGGAACCGCTGCCGGTGGCCTGGTGCTGACCCGCATGGATGCGTTGAAGGCTTCTCTTCCCCAGGATCCGCCGGCGGCGCAGCTTCCCGATCCCACGAAGGTGCCGGGCCGCTTCGTCTCTGAACTCGGGCGGCGCGCCACCGGCGAACAGCCGCGCCGCCTCGTGCGCACCCTGGCCCTTTCCAGCTCTTCGCGTACCCCGATCCACGAACTCCAGGGGACCATCACACCCTCCGACCTTCACTTCGAACGGCATCACGCCGGCATTCCGGAGATCCTGGCGGAAGAACACGAGCTGCTCGTGCACGGGATGGTGGACCGCCCGATGGTCTTTCGCATGGCCGACCTGCGGCGCTACCCGCAGGCATCGCGCATCTGCTTCATCGAATGTTCCGGGAACGGCGGCGGCGCGTACAGCCGGTCGCGCATGCCGACGACGATCACCGCCCAGCAACTCGACGGGCTGCTCAGCACCAGCGAGTGGACCGGCGTCATGCTGTCGACCATCCTGCGCGAGGCCGGGGTGCAGCCGGGCGCGAGCTGGATCCTGGCCGAGGGCCGCGACGCGGCCGTGATGGCGCGCAGCGTCCCGCTCGAAAAGGCGATGGACGACGCGATGCTCGCGTACGGGCAGAACGGCGAGGCGATCCGCCCCGAGCAGGGCTATCCGGTACGGCTGCTCCTTCCCGGGTGGGAGGGCAACGCGATGGTCAAGTGGCTGCGCCGCATCGAGGTCAGCGACCGTCCCACCATGACCCGCGATGAGACCTCCCGCTACACCGATCCCCTCAAGGACGGCACCGCGCGCCAGTTCAGCTTCGTCATGGACGCCAAGTCGGTCATCACCTTCCCGTCGTACCCCTACATCCTCCCGGAACGGGGCTGGTGGGAGATCGAGGGGCTGGCCTGGACGGGACGCGGGCGCATCACGCAGGTCGAGGTCAGCACCGACGGCGGGCGTTCCTGGGCGGTCGCCGCGCTCCAGCCGCCGGTGCTGCCCAAGTCCACCGTGCGCTTCCGCCACCTCTGGAACTGGGACGGGCGCGACACGGTCATCCTGAGCCGCGCGACCGACGAAACGGGATACGTGCAGCCGACCGTGCAGCAGCTCTGGGAAGCCCGCGGCGAGGGCACGTCCTACCATCACAACCACCAGCGCGCGTGGAAGGTCGCCTCCGGCGGCGCGGTGACCTTCGGGCTGGGAGAGCTGGTGTGAGGCGGCTGTTCCCATGCCTCGTCGCGCTGGCAGCCGGCGCGTGCGCGTCCGAGCCGCCGCCCGGCCCCGACCGGCCCGCGCAGACCCCTGAGCTGGAGGCCCACGCCCCCGGCCTGCCCGGCCACGCCCCGGAACGCTTCGGTTTCGGCGCGGATGCGTCGCCCGAGCGGGTGGCGCTCTGGGACATCGACATCAAGCCCGACGGCGAGGGATTGCCTCCCGGGAGCGGCTCCGTCGCCGACGGCCAGCGGGTCTACGAGGCCTCCTGTCTCCAGTGCCACGGTCCCACCGGCACCGAAGGGCCCAACGACCGGCTGGTGAGCACGAGCGAGTGGGAACAGTGGCCTCCCGGCCGGGCCGTCGGCATGTACTGGCCCTACGCGTCCACGCTCTTCGACTACACGCGCCGTTCGATGCCCCAGACGACCCCGGGCACCCTCTCCGACGACGAGGTCTACGCGGTCGTCGCCTACGTTCTCCACCTCAACGGCCTGGTTCCGGCCGACGCCGTTCTCGACGCCGCCTCTCTGGCAGCGATCGAGATGCCGGCGCGCGCACGCTTCGTCCCCGACGACCGGAGGGGTGGGCGGGAAGTCAGGTAGCAGATGCGGCGTTCCAGCCGCGCAAGTCGCTTCAGCCGCGCGAGTCGCTCCAACCGCCCGCTTGCGTACCCCGAGCCGCGCAACCTATTGTAATGTCACAACTAGGGACGCCCGGCCGGTGAGGCTGGCCGGGGGTTCGCGCACAGAATCGTACGGCCGGGTGATGAATCCGGCCTTGGAGAAAATACATGGATCCGCTGGGTTTGACCCTGGCGGTGAGCGTGGCCGTGGGGATCGCAGCGTTCCTCCTGGCAAGGAGCCGGGAGCGGGCGCGGCAGCGGAGGGCGATCGAAGCAGGACGGGACGAAGCGTCACGCATCCGCGACAGGGCCGAGGAGGAAGCGGCAAACCTCAGGCGCGCCGCCGAGTTGCAGGCAAAGGAGAAGGTCTTCCGGCTGAGGGAGACCTGGGAACGGGAAGAGGGACGGCGCCGGGAAGAGGTGGAGCGCGGTGAGCGGCGGCTCGCCCAGCGTTCCGAAGGCGCCGATCGCAAGGCGGACCAGCTGGACCGCCGCCATGAGGCCCTGGAAGAGCGCGCGGGGCAGCTGCGGGCCGGCGAGGAGGCTGTCGAACGCCGCCGCGAGGAGTCGGAACAGATCCTGGCGGAGGTGCGGGAGCGGCTCGAGTCCCTGGCGGGAATCAGTTCGGAGGAGGCCAGGGCCGAACTCGTCGCGGCGCTCGAGGACGAGGCACGGGCGGAGGCCGCCAACCTGCTGCGCGAGATCAAGGAGGAGGCGCAGCGCACCGCCGACCGCGAGGCCAAGCGCCTCATCGCCATGGCGGTCCAGCGCATGGCTGCCGACGAGACCGCCCAGCTCACCGTGTCGGTGGTCCAGCTCCCGTCGGACGAGATGAAGGGCAGGATCATCGGCCGCGAGGGCCGCAACATTCGCGCCTTCGAGCAGGCGACCGGAATCGACGTGATCATCGACGATACCCCGGAGGCGGTCGTGCTCTCCGGCTACAACCCGGTCCGCCGCGAGGTCGCCCGGCTCGCCCTCGCCCGGCTGATCGAGGACGGGCGGATCCATCCGGGGCGGATCGAGGAGGTGGTCGCGGCCAGCGAAAAGGACGTTGAGAAGGAGATGCGCGAGGCCGCGGAGGAGGCGCTGTACGGGCTCGGCATCCACAATGTGCACCCGGAGGTCGTGAAGGTGCTGGGTGCGCTCAAGTACCGCACTTCCTTCGGCCAGAACCAGTTGGGGCATGCCCGCGAGGTGGCGGTGCTGGCGGGGAACATGGCCGCCGAGATGGGGCTGGACGTGAAGATGGCGCGGCGGGCCGGACTGCTTCACGACGTGGGCAAGGGATTGACCCACGAGCAGGAGCTGACGCATGTCGAGCTCGGCCACCGGCTGTGCAAGCGCTACAAGGAACACGACATCGTGCTCAACGCGATCCGGGCCCACCACGACGAGGAGCCGCACCGCTATGTGGAGGCGTGGCTCGTCACCGCCGCCGACGCGATCAGCGGATCACGTCCGGGCGCGCGCCGCGAAATGTTCGAGGGGTACGTCAAGCGGCTCGAGAAGCTTGAGGAGATCGCCACCGAGCATCCGGGGGTGGTGCGCTGCTTCGCCATCCAGGCCGGGCGGGAACTCCGGGTGATGGTCGAACCGGAGCGAGTCTCCGACGAGGACATGGCCCGGATCTCGGAGGCCGTCGCCCGGAAGATCGAGAGCGAATTGCAGTACCCCGGCCAGATCAAGGTCGTCGTCATCCGTGAGACGCGCGCGGTCGATTTCGCGCGCTGACCCCCGCCTCACCACGGCACAGGAGACTCCATGCCGGCAGCTATCATTTCAGGAAAGGACATCGCCCGGACGATCCGGGACGAACTGAACGCGCAGTGCGCTTCCCTGGCGAAGGAGGGGTTGGTGCCGGGACTGGCGACCGTACTGGTAGGCGAAGACCCCGCCAGCAGACTCTACGTGGGGATGAAGCAGAGGGCCGCCGCGGAAGCCGGGATCCATTCCCGCGCCGAGACGCTGCCCGCCACGACCCCGGAAGCCGAACTCCTCGCGCTCATCGACGAACTCAACGCAGACCCGGCCATTCACGGGATCCTGGTGCAGCTTCCGCTGCCGCGCCACATCGATGACTCGCAGGTGCTGCTGGCGATCGACCCCGAAAAGGACGTGGACGGATTCCACCCGGTGAACGTGGGCCGCCTGGCCACCGGTGATCCCGATGTGCTGGCACCCTGCACCCCGCGCGGCGTGATCGAGATGTTGCTCAGAAGCGGTGCCGATCCGTCCGGCAAGCACGTCGTTGTCGTGGGACGGTCGAACATCGTGGGCAAGCCGATGGCGCTTCTGCTGCTGCGCAAGGCCCCGGGCGGCAACGCTACCGTCACCGTGGCCCACAGCCGCACCGCCGACCTGGGCGCCGTGACCCGCACCGCCGACATCCTGGTCGTAGCGGTGGGGTGGCCCGGCACCGTCACCCGGGACATGGTCAAGCCGGGCGCCACCGTCATCGATGTCGGCACCAACCGGGTCGACGATCCCGGTCACCCCCGCGGCTACCGCGTGGTGGGCGACGTGGACTTCGAGGGCGTAAGCGAAGTGGCGGGCGCGATCACGCCGGTGCCGGGCGGGGTGGGACCGATGACCATCGCCATGCTGCTCGCCAACACGGTCGAGGCGGCGGTCAGGCTGCGCAAGGCCGGGCGGTGAGCAAACGGCGTTCGCCCGGCGAGGAGAACCTGGACATGTTCCGGGACCTGGAAGCTCCCGCGCCGCGGGTGTGGACGGTGAGCCAGGTGAACCGCGCGGTTCGTCTCCTGCTGGAGCAGACCCTCCCGCAGCTGTGGGTCACCGGCGAAGTGGCGAACTTCAGCCGGCACCGCTCGGGCCACTGCTACTTCACCCTCAAGGACAACGCCGCCCAGCTGCGCTGCGTCATGTTCCGGCGAGAAGCCAGGGCGCTGCCCACCGACCCCGAGGAAGGGATGACGCTGCGGCTCTTCGGCGGCTTGACGCTGTACGAGGCCCGTGGCGGCTATCAGTTCGTGGTCACGCGCCTGGAGGCGGAGGACGCCGAGGGAATGTGGAAGCTGGCGTTCGACCGGCTGCGCCGGAAGCTGGACGCCGAGGGGCTCACCGACCCCGCGCGCAGACGTCCGATCCCGGAATTCCCCCGCACGGTGGGGGTGGTCACGTCGCCCGGGAGCGCGGCGCTGCGCGACATCATCGCGGTGACCGCGCGGCGCGCGCCGTGGCTTCGCCTGCTCGTGCGCGGCACCGGGGTGCAGGGGCGGGGGAGCGGAGCGGGGATCGCGGACGCGATCACGACGCTGGCGGGTCGCGGGGTGGACCTCATCGTCGTCGCGCGGGGCGGCGGCTCGATCGAGGATCTCTGGGGCTTCAACGAGGAGGCCGTTGCCCGGGCTGTCGCGGAGTGCCCCGTACCGGTGGTCTCCGGGGTGGGACACGAGACCGACGTCACGATCTGCGATCTGGTGGCCGATCTGAGAGCCGCGACCCCTTCGGCGGCGGCCGAGGCGGTCGCGCCCGACCGGAAGGCGCTGGGGCGCCGGCTCGACGGGCTCCGGGTACGCCTGGGGAGGGCCCTGGCGGCACAGGCGCGTACCCGCGGGTGGCGGCTGGACGCGGGGGCCTCCCGGCTGTCGGAGGCGGTTCGCCGACAGGTACGGCGCAAGGAGGGCAGACTGGCCGCGGCCGCGGCGGCGATGGAGGCGCTGTCGCCACTGTCGACGCTGGCGCGGGGCTACGCGGTGCCCCTCGACGAGGAGGGGAGGCTGTTGCGCACCACCCGCGACTTCACCCCGGCGCGTCATTTCAGGCTCCGCGTGGTGGATGGAGGTGTGCCCTGCACGGTGGCGGGCGCGCCGGAGCGGCAACCCGGAGTGAGCGAAATTGGACGCTGAAGCGCCGCGTGAACCGGGGCTCGACGAGCTCATCCGCCGGATCGAGGAGATCGTGCGCAGGCTGGACTCCGACTCGCTGGGGCTCGACGACGCCCTCGCCCTCTTCGAGGAGGGCGTGGGGCACCTTGGCCGTGCGCGGAAGATCCTCGAACGCACCGAACTCAGGATTGCGGAGTTGATCGGCCCGGAGGGCGGGATGGTCGGGGAGCCTGGCCGGCCGGAAGGTGCGGACTCCGATGATGGGGAAAATGACTGAAGCTTCCTTCCGGCGCTTCCTTGCAGAGCACGGGAAGGGGGTGGAGGCGGCCCTGCGCCGGTGCGTCGACGGGCTGGTGGCGGTGGTTCCCGGGCGTGTGCGGGCTGCCGTGGAGGATGGCGCGCTCGGCGGAGGCAAGCGCCTGCGCCCCATCCTGCTGGTGACGGCCTGCGAGGAACTGGGAGGCGAGACGGGTGAGGCCCTGTACGATCTGTCGGCATCGGTGGAACTGATCCACGCCTACTCGCTGCTGCACGACGATCTGCCCTGCATGGACGACGCACCGCTGCGACGGGGACGGCCGACCGCGCACGTGACGTACGGGGTGCGGGCGGCCACCGTGGCGGGTGCGGCAATGATTCCCTGGGCCGCGGCCTGGACCTTCGAGTCGGCGGTGCGCGTGGGGCGGACCCGCGAAGAGGCGCGGCGAATCACGCTGCATCTGCTCGAGGCCGCGGGTGCGGGCGGCATGATCGGCGGACAGGCGGTGGATCTCCTCGCCGAGGGCCGGTCCCTGGACGGAGCGGCGCCTCTCGACGAGGCGGGGCTCGAGCGGCTCCACGGGATGAAGACGGGAGCGCTGCTCACGGCGGCGCTGGAGATCGGCGCCATGGCGGCGGGCGGGGGGGCTCGAACACGTGCCCCGGGGGGGGACGGCCCGGCAGGCGGGGACACCGCCCTGGCCGCCATGGGGCGATTCGGCCGCAGCCTGGGGCTGGCCTTCCAGGTCATGGACGATGTCCTCGACGCCACCGGTTCGGCGGAAGTCCTTGGAAAGCGCCCGTCCGACAGCGAACATGGGAAGTCCACCTATGTTCAGCTTCTGGGCGTGGACGGCGCGCGGAATCGGGCACGCGCGCTGGTTGCCCGTGCGACCGCGGCCCTCGACGCGGCCGGGCTGGCGGCGCCCCGGCTGAGGGAACTCGCCCGGTTCGTGATCGAGCGACGGCGATGAAAACCCGCAGCTTCCGAACCCTGGGAATAGTAGGGCGCACGGCCGCGAGCGGTCCCGACGGCCAGATCGGCGCGGCCTGCCGCGAGATCGCCGGCACCGCCTCCGAGTGCGGCGTTACCGCCCGCGTGGAGCCCGCACTGGCGTCGGCCGCCCCCGGCCTGCCCACCGTCGACCTCAGTGCCGGTGAGGTCGACCTGGTCATCTCCCTCGGCGGGGACGGCACGCTGCTGCGCGCGGCCCGGCTCCTCTTCGGCCGTGACATCCCGGTCCTGGGGATCAACCTGGGCAGCCTGGGATTCCTCACCTCGGTGTCCGCCGACGGGATCGCGGACACGGTGCGCAGCGTTCTCGGCGGCGACTTCTTCCTCGAGCGGCGCCGGACGCTCACCGCCGAGATTCGGGACGCGGAGGGCGCCGCGCGGCGTACCTTCACGGTCCTGAACGACGCCGTGGTGCACAAGGCCGGCGTGGCCCAGGTCGTCCACCTCGGCATGTGGGTGGGGCCCCGGGGGGATCTGGACGAGATCGGCAGCTTCTCGGGCGACGGGGTCATCCTCTCCACCCCCACCGGATCCACCGCGTATTCACTCTCGGCCGGCGGGCCGATCATCGTGCCGGAACTCAACTGCTTCCTCGTCACCCCGATCCTGCCCCACACCCTGGCGCTCCGCCCGCTGCTCGTTCCCGGCGGCGAGGAGATCACCGTGACCGCGCTCGACCGCCGGGAACCGCTCCTGCTGACCGTGGACGGTCAGGAAGGCGGCACCGTGCGGCACGAAGACCGGGTGGTTGTGCGCATGGGGGACTTTCGCGTTCCCCTCGTGCGGCTCCCCGGCCATTCCTTTTTCGCCACCTTGCGCAGGAAGCTGAGCTGGGCGGTCAGGCCTGCCGACGGCAGCTGAGCCCATCCAGCCATGCCCGCGCCCACGGGCCGCTATAATCGTTCTTCATGCTGATCGAGCTGAGAATCCGCAACTTCGCCGTCCTCGAGGACCTGGCGATGGCCCTCGAACCGGGACTGAACGTGGTCTCGGGCGAGACCGGCGCGGGCAAGTCCATCGTCGTCAGCGCCCTGGAGGTGCTGCTGGGCGGGCGGGCCTCGTCCGGCATGGTGCGCAGCGGCGCGGCGCGCGCGGTCGTCGAGGGGGTGGCCGACATCGAAGCGCTCGACGAGGTGGTGGAGCTGCTGGAGGAACTGGGGCTGGAGGCGGATGACCACCTGGTGGTTCTGAAGCGCGAGGTCCGCGGGGAAGGGAGAAGCCGCGGCTGGGTGAACGGATCTCCCGTCACGGCGGGCGTGCTGCGCCGTATCGGCTCGCTGCTGGTGGACATTCACGGGCAGCACGAGCACCAGCGGCTCCTGTCGGCGAAATTCCAGCGAGAGGTTCTCGACGCGTTCGGCGGGAACGGGGAGTTGGCGGAGCGGGTGGCCCGCGCCTACCGCCGGGTGACGGAGCTGGAGGCACGGCTCGAGGATCTGGAGGAACGCCGCCGGGAACTGGCGAGCCGGGCCGACTTCATCCGTTTCCGGCTGGGCGAGATTCGCGCAGCGAGGATCCGGGCGGGCGAGGACGAGGAGCTGCGCACCGAGGCCGGCCGCCTCGCCAACGCAGACCTGCTCGCGCGCGAGACCCTCGAGCTGCACACACTCCTGCACAGCGGCGAGGACGCCGTCACGGACAGGCTCTCCCGCGCGGCCACCCGCCTGCGCCGCCTGAGCGAGACCGACCCGGCGCTCATCCCCCACGCGGCCGCGCTGGAGGACGCCTACCACCGCGTGGCCGAAGCCGCCGCCGAGCTCGCCGGGTACGGCGGCGCGATCGACCACGACCCCGCGCGGCTCGACGAGCTGCGCGAGCGGCAGGCGGTCCTGCAGGCGCTGATGCGGAAGTACGGCCCGACCCTCGCGGCGGTGATCGAGACCGGGGAGACCCTGGCGCGGGAGCTCGACGAACTCGAAACGGGGGCGCTCGATGCCGCCACCGTGCGCAGCCGCCTCGAGCGCGCCCAGGCCGAATGGCGCAGCGCGGCGGAGGACCTCTCGGAGCGCCGCCGCCACGCCGCCAGGTCTCTGTCGGACAAGGCGGAGGCCGTCTTCCCCGGGCTCGGCCTCGCCGGGGGGCGCTTTCTGGTCGAGTTCGAACGGCTGCCGGCGCCGGCGGCGCGGGGGCTCGAGCGGATCCGCTTCATGGCCACCATGAACCCGGGCTTCCCGCCCGGGCCGCTGTCGCGGATCGCGTCCGGGGGCGAACTGTCCCGGGTGATGCTCGCGCTCAAGTCCGTGCTCGCCGGGATCGACGACCTCCCCACCCTCGTGTTCGACGAGATCGACGCGGGCATCGGGGGTGTGGTGGCGGCCAGCGTGGGCGAGCGGCTGGTGGAGGTGGCGCGCGGCAGGCAGGTCATGGCGATCACCCACCTCGCCCGCATCGCGGCGCGCGCGGCCACGCACTTCGCGGTCGAGAAGCACACCGTGGACGGGGCGGCGTCGACCCGGCTCAGGCGCCTCGACGCCGGCGAGCGGGAGCGTGAGATCGCCCGCATGCTGGGGGGCGACCCCGATTCGGAGACATCGCTGAACCACGCGCGGGCGCTGCTGCGCGGGTCAGCCGCCCCAGATCCTGCGGAAGAGGCGGAAGCCGACCTCCAGTGACGCCTCCCGGGGGACATCGCCGCTGCTCCCCCCGACCACCTGGCGATACACGACCCGGATCTCGAGCGGGGCGGCCGGGGGCCCGTCCCGGTCCGCGGCCGAGCGGTTGTACACCAACCCGAGCAGCAGGTGGCTCGCGGAATAGCCCGTGCCGGGTACGAGGATGGACGGGTCGGGGGGAGTGGCCGGGGCGGGGGCGTCGGGGTCGGGATCCACCCGTGGCCGCAACGCGAACGAGTCCTCGCCCTTGCGGAAGAGGTGGTAGCCCGCCAGGACGGACAGCCCCTCCGAGACCCGGAACCACGGCGAGAGCTCGACGATCTGGTAGTCGCCCGGGTCCCAGTCGAGTTTGGCCTGGGTGGACAGGGGGGCGAAGGGGGCGCCCGGATCGAAGACGCGCCGCTCGCTCCCGCCCCCGGCCTGAATGCCGTAGCGCAGATCCGCCCAGAGACCGAAGCCGCGCGGCCAGCGCCCGTTCATCCAGCCTCTGAACTCGATGTCCCACTGGGCGTCGCCGGAACCGGTGTCCAGGAAGTTGCCCGGATCGTCCTGGGACCCGGTCGGGAGACGGACCATGGCGCCGGCGCCGGCAACGACCCGGTACGGGGACGCCGGCCCCCCCGCCTGGGCCAGGCGCGCATCCGCCCGCAACTCCACATCGCCCAGCTGCCACACGGACCGCCACTTGGCGAGCCCGTGGGAGGAAGCGATGCCGTAGCGGGGGTCGGTGACGAAGGATTGCAGGTTCTCGTACGTGACCGGGGTCGTGGAAAGCGGGATCGTAGCCGGGAATGTCACGCCGGCCGCGCCGAAGGCCTCGCCAAGGGCGGCGAGCCTGGCCTGCAGCGCCTCGCCGCCGGCGGACCCCGCCAGCGGAGCGAACATCTCGCCGTAGAGGAGCGACGCGGAAGCCGCGAAGTTGGTCGCCTCCTGCAGGACCCGGGTCGCTCCGGTGCACTCGGGCGACGACGGATCCATCTCGCAGGTGGCTTCCCGGTAGGCGCCGTAGTCCGCGATCGCGCTCTGCAGGCCGTTCATGAAGATGGTCACCGGCACTTCAGCGTCGAGCACCGGGTTGAAACCGGCGTTCGCCGTGGCGGAATCCGCCGAGAAATGGAGGCTGAACTCGGTGTCGCTGCCGGCCAGCGGGACCAGCGCGCCCACCGTCAGCCAGTCGAACACGCCGACATCCAGCGCGATCGGGACCCTTGCCGAACCCCGCTCGGCCACCGTCTGCATCGACCCGAGGGTAAGCGTCCAGGGCTCCCCGATCATCGCGCCCACGACGGACTCCGTCCGGCCCAGGAAGGGGAAGACCCGCGCGCCCGCCGGTCCGGTCAGGGCGCTCGCCAGCCGCTCATCCGCATACGAGGCATACAGCCCGCGCGCGTCGAGGCGGAGCGTCCCCCGGGAGGCCAGCGGCGAGTAGGGCTCCTGGGCGACCGCGGCCGATGAAGCGGCGAGGGTGCAGAGTGCGGCGACGGCGGCGAATGGGGTGCGGTGCAACGCTAGCCACCCATGGAACAAGTCCCCGCTGCATTCGGGCGGCGATGCATCCGCGCTGAACCGCGGTGCTCGCGCACTCGAAATGTCAAGAAGACTTTACATTTTGTCATGTTGACTTCACTTTCAGCTTCCCGGAACCACCGCTGTGCGTTGCTCCTCGGGCGAATAGCTCCGCTATGCGCCTTGTCGTTGCGCCTTGCCACCCCGGTGCCCCGCCGCCCTCGGTGCCACGCGGGGATTGTCCACGGGCTGCTCTGCTGGTCGGTTCTTTCGGCTTGGGTCGGCGTGGCGGTGCCACGAAAGCGGGTCAGTGAAGATAATGCGGCTCGCCGGGAGGACGAACCGGGGGCCGCGCGGCACGGCAGGCTGGCAGCAACCGGGAGCTCCCGCCCGAACGGCTGCACCATGCTTGACAGGGTGCCCGGCCGGGCCTAGGGTTCTAGTCCCCAACGCGGGAATAGCTCAGTTGGTAGAGCACCACCTTGCCAAGGTGGGGGTCGCCGGTTCGAGTCCGGTTTCCCGCTCTGTACCCAGCTTGGACCAGCCGCGGCGCACCGCCGCCGACCGGGGGCGACGGCGGTTGCCGCGCCCCCTTCGTACCGGCGCCGTAGCCAAGTGGTAAGGCAGAGGTCTGCAAAACCTCCATTCGGCGGTTCGAATCCGCCCGGCGCCTCTTGACGACCATCACATGGCCCACATTCCATACATGCCGCGCGCGGGCGCCGCACCGGAACTCGCGGCGCTCTACGCCCGCTACGCCGGCGCCGGCGGCAACGTCGACAACATCCTGCGTATCCATTCCCTGGATCCGCCGTCGATGGAACACCACTACCGGCTGTACCGGCACCTGATGACCGGGCCCTCGCCGCTGTCCAGGGTGCAGCGCGAGATGATCGCGGTCGTGGTGTCCGCCGAGAACGACTGCTTCTACTGAATCAACCATCACGGGGCGGGTCTCCGTCGGCTGGCAGGAACGCGGAGGCTCGGCGACGCCCTGGCCAGGGGCCGCCGGCCCGAGTCGCTGGGCGCGCGGGACAGCGCGATGCTGGACTATGCGGTCAAGCTCACCCGTGATCCGGGAGGGATGACGACCGACGACGTGGGCGCCCTTCGCGCGGCCGGTTTCGGGAACCGCGAGATCCTCGACATCTGCCAGATCGTGGCCTACTACGGCTATGTGAATCGCCTGGCCGACGGGCTCGGCGTGGAACTCGAGGCCGGGTGGAGGGATGTGGAACTGACTCTGCCGAGGGGGGAATTCGACGCACTGCGGGAGGCGAGGCGGGTGCGCGCGGCGGGTTGCGCGAGCGGTCCCGGGGAGGCGCGCACGCCGGGAGAGCGAGCTTGATCACGATCAGCGGCGAGGGTCTCACCCTGGAGCAGGTCGAGGCTGTGGCGCGCGGGGGCCCGGAGGTGCGCGGGGGGGTCGGGGTGCGGCTCGGCGAGGACGCGGCCCGGCGCGTGGGGCGTTCCCGCGCCTTGCTGGAGCGCCTCCTGGAGGGGGAGATGCCGGTGTACGGGGTGAACACCGGGTTCGGGCGGCTCGCCGACGTGCGCATCGCGCGCGAAGCGCAGCGGGAACTCCAGCGCAACATGGTGAGGAGCCACGCGGCCGGAACGGGGGCCGCGCTACCGGCCGAGGAGGTGCGCGCGATCCTGCTGCTCAGGGCCAATGCGCTGGCCCGGGGACAGTCCGGGTGCCGCCCGGTCGTGATCGAGCGGCTTCTGGGGCTGCTGAACCACGGGATTCACCCGGTCGTGCCGGAGATCGGCTCGGTGGGAGCGAGCGGGGATCTCGCGCAGCTGGCCCACGTCGCGCTCGCGCTGATGGGGGAGGGGAGGGCCGAGGCCGGTGGCGAAGAGGGCGATGCGGGAGATCTGCTCGCCGCTGCCGGGATCGCGCCGCTCGAGCTGGCCGAGAAGGAGGGGCTGGCGCTCGTCAACGGGACCCAGGCCGTGACGGGGATCGGGATCCTGGCCGCGCAGCGCTTCCGCCGCGCGCTGGACACGGCGGACGTGGCCGGCGCGGTCTCGCTGGAGGGGTTGCGGGGGACGCCGGTGCCCTTCCGCGCCGAGATCCACGCCGCGCGGCCGCATCCCGGGCAGATTGCCAGTGCCCGGCGGTTGCGAGAGCTCCTGGCGGGTTCCCAGATCCGCGAGTCCCACCGGACGGGGGACCCGCGCGTGCAGGACGCCTATTCGCTGCGCTGCATGCCGCAGGTGCACGGCGCGGCCCGCGAGGCCCACGCCTACGCGCACCGCATCCTCGCCACCGAGGCGAATTCGACCACCGACAATCCTCTCGTGCTGCCCGGCGACGACCCCGTCCTCAGCGGCGGAAACTTCCACGCGCAGGTCGTCGCCCAGTGCCTCGACCTCGTCGCGATCGCCGCGGCGGATCTGGCCGCCATCTCGGAGCGGCGCATCGACCGCCTCCTCAACCCTGACCTGTCCGGCCTCCCGGCCTTCCTCTCGCCCGAACCCGGCATCCGCTCAGGGCTGATGATCGTGCAGGTCACCGCCGCGGACGCCCTGGCCGAGATGCGCGTGCTTGCGGCGCCTGCGAGCATCGATTCCGTTTCCACCAGTGCGTCCCAGGAGGACCACGTGTCGATGGGGATGGCGTGCGCGAGGAAGGTGCGCCGGAGCGTCGCGCTGCTGGAGACGGTGCTGGCGGCGGAGATCCTTTGCGGGGTGCAGGCGGTCGAGTTCCACCGTCCCCTGCGCGCCGGGGCCGGGGTGGAGCGGGCGCTGGAGGTGGTGCGCGCCCGGGTGCCGCGCCTGGAACGGGACAGGGTGTTGGCGGGCGACCTCGCTGCCGTGCTGGAGCTGGTTGCGGGTGGCGCGCTGTGCAGTCCGTAGCGTCGTGTTGCGGATGAGCGTGCGCGGGGAAAGAGCGGAAGCCTTGACGACGGGAACGGTGGTCTTGTCCAAGGGCTGCCACAGTCTCTGACGAGGAGGTAACCATGGCCAGGGAGGCGACGATCGCCGGCCGCTCAGCCGCCGCCAGGCCGGGCCGGGCCGTCGGACCGCGAACGGTGCGGGCGCCGCGCGGAGGCAAGCTGCGCTGCAAGGGGTGGACGCAGGAGGCGGCGCTCCGGATGCTCATGAACAACCTCGACCCCGAGGTCGCGGAGAAGCCGGACGAGCTCGTCGTCTATGGGGGCACGGGCCGGGCCGCGCGCAGCTGGGAGGCCTTCGACGCGATCGTGCGGTCCCTGGAGGAGCTGGAGGACGACGAGACGCTCCTCGTGCAGTCCGGCAAGCCCGTCGGGGTCTTCCGCACCCACGCGCACGCCCCGCGCGTCCTGATCGCGAACTCGAACCTGGTGGGGCGGTGGGCGACCTGGGAGCACTTCCACGAACTGGAGCGGCGCGGCCTCATGATGTACGGCCAGATGACCGCCGGCTCGTGGATCTACATCGGGACGCAGGGGATCCTGCAGGGGACGTACGAGACCTTCGGCGCGATGGCGCGCGCGCACTTCGGCGGATCGCTGGCCGGGCGCTGGATCCTGACCGGGGGGATGGGGGGGATGGGCGGGGCCCAGCCGCTCGCGGGGACGATGAACGGCGCCGCGGTCCTCGTGGTCGAGGTGGACCCGGAGCGGATCCGCCGCCGGATCGAGACGCGCTACTGCGACCGGATGACCGCCGATACGGATGAGGCGGTGGGGTGGGTGCGGGGGGCGGCGGGGGCGGGGGAGGCGCTTTCGGTGGGGCTGGTGGGGAACTGCGCGGAGGTCCTCCCGGAGCTGCTCCGGCGCGGGATCATCCCCGATATCGTGACCGATCAGACCTCGGCTCACGACCCGCTCTACGGATACGTGCCTTACGGTTTGTCAATCAAACAGGCTTCCGTCTTGCGAAAACGCGATCAAACCGAATATCGCTTACGCTCGCTGGCATCGATCCGCGCCCACTGCGAGGCGATCGTCGGAATGCAGGAGAAGGGGGCGGTGGCCGTCGACTATGGGAACAACCTGAGGGGCTACGCCCTTGAGGCCGGCTTCGAGGAAGCCTTCGCGTACCCGGGGTTCGTTCCCGCATATGTGCGGCCGCTCTTCTGCCAGGGCAAGGGGCCCTTCCGGTGGGTGGCGCTTTCCGGCGACCCGGCGGACATCCACCGCACCGACGACCTGGTGCTGGAGATGTTCCCCGCCGACGAACACCTCTGCCGCTGGATCCGGATGGCGCGCGAGCAGGTCGCCTTCCAGGGACTGCCCGCGCGCATCTGCTGGCTGGGCCAGGGCGACCGCGCGCGCTTCGGGGTCGCCATGAACGACCTGGTGGCCAGCGGGGAGATCAGCGCGCCGGTCGTGATCGGGCGCGACCACCTCGACACGGGCTCGGTGGCCTCGCCGTACCGCGAGACCGAGGGGATGCGGGACGGCACCGACGCGGTCGCCGACTGGCCGGTCCTCAACGCGCTCCTGAACACGGCATCGGGCGCGAGCTGGGTGTCGTTCCACCATGGGGGCGGGGTGGGGATCGGGGACTCGCTGCACGCCGGGCAGGTGCTGGTCGCCGACGGCAGCGACGGGATGCGCGAACGCATCGGGCGGGTGCTCACGAACGACCCCGGGCTGGGCGTGGCCCGGCACACCGACGCCGGCTACAGAGAAGCCGCGGCGACGGCGAAGGCGCAGGGGATCACGATCCCGATGCCGTGAGCCACCCGCGGCGCCATGCCGCCGCGTCGCGTCGCCGTTCTCTGCCTTACGCGGATTCAGCCGCCGGCTGCCAACTCGCGGGCCACCGCCGCATAGCCCCGCGCGGCTTCCTGCTCCAGCTCGTGGCGCCCCTGCCTCACCACCCACCTGCCCCCCACCATCACGTCGCGCACCGGGCTTTCAGTACCGGAGAACACCCACGAGTCGAGCACCGCGTGCCCGGTGCGCCCGGCCAGGGCAGGGTGTTCTGCGTCGAGCACGACGAGGTCCGCGCGCATTCCCACCGCCACCGTCCCGGCATCCCATGCCAGCGCCCGGCACCCGTCCTCCCAGGCGTGCGCGAGCAGCGCCCCGCCCGCACCGGCCAGCGCCCCGCCCGCACCGGCCAGCGCCCCGCCCGCGTCGGCCATCGTCTGGCCCGCGCCAGCCAGCGCCCCGCCCGCGCCAGCCAGCGCCCCGCCCGCACCGGCCAGCGCCCCGCCCGGATCGGCCAGCGCGGCGCCAGCGCCAGCCAGCTCCCCGCCCGCACCGGCCCGCTCCCCGCCGCGCGCCCCCGACCGCTGCACGGACCGGGTCCGCAGGGCAAGCCGCTGTCCGTACTCGAGCAGGCGCAGTTCCTCGACCGGGCTCCTGGACACGTGACTGTCGGTGCCGATCCCGTACCGGCCTCCGCTGCGCGCGAACGGACCAAGCGGGAAGATCCCGTCCCCCAGATTGGCCTCGGTAGTCGGGCACAGGCCCACCACCGCGCCGCTGGCCGCCACCGCCGCCGATTCCGTCTCGGTGAGGTGCGTCGCGTGGACGAGGCACCACCCCTGGTCGACGGGAGCATGGTCGAGCAGCCACTCGACGGGACGTGCGCGCCGCTGCGACAGGCACTCCGACACCTCCCGCTCCTGCTCGGCGACGTGGATGTGCATGGGGGAGCCCGCCGCTCCGGGGTCCTCGAGGATGCGCCGGAAGGTCTCCGGGCGGACCGCACGTACACTGTGCAGGGCCAGGCCGAGGCCGCACCCGGCATCGCGGGACGCTGTGGCGAGCGCCTCACGGATCCGCATGGCTTCGTCGAGGTCGAGGAGGAAGCGCCGCTGGCTCCTCGTGAGGGGCTCGCCGCCGAGGCCGCCGGTCTCATACACGACCGGCATGTGGACCAGACCGATCCCCGCGCTCCTTGCCGCGCGCACGATCCTGCAGCTCATCTCCGCCGGGTTCTCGTAGCGGCCGCCCCCGGGGGGGTGGTGGAGGTAGTGGAACTCGCCCACGCTCGTGAAGCCCGCCTTGAGCAGCTCGACGTACAGCTGCAGCGCGATGGCCTCCACATCGTCCGGGTCCGGCAGCGCGACGAACCGGAACATTGCTTCACGCCAGCTCCAGAAGGAGTCCGGGCCGGACGCCTCGGCCAGGCCGGCCAGGGCACGCTGGAACGCGTGGCTGTGCAGGTTGGGCACACCGGGGATCGTCCACCCCCTCACCTGCGGGGACGTGGCGTCCGGATCACACCGGGAGAGCGAGCGGATCCGGCCCGCCGCGTCGACTTCGAGCTGCGCGTCGCGGACCCACCTGTCGCCGACCAGGAGCGCTTCGAAGCGGAAGGTTCGTGTTTCGGCAGGCGGTGACGTCACGTCATCCCCGGGACAGGATTGCGATGGCGAGCGGATCAGTGCATCAATCTAAATCCGTCGGCCCGCCGGGGCGCGGCGTCCGGAAACGCCACTACAGGGGGCTCACAGGAAGATGTCCGAGGTTGGTTGGGACCGGCTCTGGACCGGGGTCCATCTGGCTACGATGAGCGACCGGTCGCTGGGCGTCATTAGAAACGGCGCGATCGCGACTGCGGACGGGCGCATCGCCTGGGTGGGAAGAGAGGCGGATCTTGCGCCCGGCCAGCGCAAGAGAGCGGCCCGCGTCATTCCCTGCGCGGGCGCCTGGGTGACCCCCGGGTTCATCGACTGCCATACCCACATCGTCTTCGGCGGGGACCGCAGCGGTGACTTCCGCCGCCGGCTCCACGGCGAGTCCTACGCCGAGATCGCCCGCGCGGGAGGCGGCATTCTGTCGACCGTCCATGCCACCCGCCGGACGTCCAACGAGGAGCTGACCCGGGCCGCCGCTGCCCGGGCAAGGGAGTTGTCCGCCTGGGGCGTCACCACCATCGAGGTCAAATCCGGTTACGGCCTCGATCCCGTAACGGAGCTGCGAATGCTCGAGGTGGCCGCGACGCTGCCCCGCCACGTCCCCGCCGACACCGTGCCCACGCTGCTGGCCGCCCACGCCATCCCGCCGGAGTACGCGGGCCGCCGCCGCGACTACCTCCACCTCATCCTGGAGGAGATCCTTCCCGCGGCGCTGGAGCAGGGACACGCGGCCGCGGTCGACGCGTTCTGCGAGGACATCGCCTTCACGCCCGCCGAGGCGCGGGCCGTCCTCGAAGCCGGGATCGAGGCCGGATTGCACGGCCGCCTCCACGCCGACCAGCTGTCGGACCAGGGCGGGGGCGCGCTCGCGGCCGCCACCGGAGCCCGGTCCGCCGACCATCTGGAGTACCTCTCCGGGGCCGGGGTCGAGGCCATGGCGGGGGCCGGCGTGTGCGCGGTCCTCCTGCCCGGCGCGGCCTACACCCTGGGGACGGAACGCAGCCCGCCCGTGCGCGCGCTGCGACGGGCCGGCGTGACGGTGGCAGTGGCCACGGACGCCAATCCCGGCTCGTCGCCGATCACCAATGTCGGAATGATCCTGAACCTGGCGTGCATCCGGTTCGGACTCACCCCCGAGGAGGCGCTGCTGGGATTCACCTCCGCTGCGGCGCAGGTTCTGGGCCTGCAGGACGACCGCGGCACCCTGGAGCCCGGGAAACGGGCCGACCTGGCGCTGTGGCGCGTGAACGACCCCGTCGAACTGTGCTACTGGATGGGGGCGAGCCCCCTGCAATCGGTGGTCAAGGACGGAATTCCTGCAGCCTAGTTGCCGCGCCGCGGAGGGGCCGACCGCCTCGGCGGGGACGATTTTGGAGGAGAGCGCCGCGGTGGAGCGGAGCCGGCCTTCGGGGGCGCCGAGCGTGAGCGGGACGGCGCCGAGCGTACCTTGGGCTTCGAAACGGTCTTCGCCGGCGCTGGACGCGCCCTTGTGGGGGCGCTGGCACGGGTAGGGGTGACGCGGCGGGACGGCGTGGCATCGGGCCGCGTCCGCACGCGCGGCGGGGTGGTGCGGCCGGCCTGCGGCGTTGCGCGGCGGGTCGATGGCGCAGTTGCCCGGCCTGCGGTGGGCCTCGCACTCCGCGTCGGCACCGGCGTCACCACAACCGGCCGGCTGCTCCGGGGCCGGGAAGACGTGCCGGGGTCCTCGCGATTCGTGTCCGGGCGGGAGGTCCGCACCGGGGAGCCCGGAGTCACGACCAGTCCCCCGGACCGGGTCCGCGGGGTCCGCGGCTGCGCCGATGTGGACGAGGGCTGCCCCTGCCCGGTCCCCGGTCTCTCGCGGACCCGGGGACGTGCCGTCCTGGTTTCGGGCTCCGCGCGCACTTCTCCACCGCGGCGGCCAGCCGTCCGCCAGGCGCCTTCGGTCGCCGGCACGGCGGTTCGGTCCCCTCGCGGAACCGCCCGCGAAACCGGGCGCTCGGGACCGTTATCGCTGACGTAGACGTAGGGACGGGGATCTTCCTTGTAGCGGGGTCCGAAGAGCGGGGACCGGCTTGCGACACGCGGATGGGCGTAGCCCCGGTCGTAGTACACCGTCCGGAATCCCCAGTGGCTCCGGTAGGGATCCCAGCCGTGGTAGGCCCACCGGTCGTACCAGGGGTCGTGCCAGAACGGGTCGTACCACCCGTGGCCGTACCACCCGAAGTGCCACCTCGGGGAGGGTACGAAAACGACGGGCTCCCACCAGGGATCAAACCACCCGTGTCCGTAGGGTGTGCCGCAGTACCGGAACGGATCGAACCAGACGTAGTCCCGGCAGTAGTGGCGGGGTGAGCGGAACCCGAAGGGATAGGCGTTGTACAGGTAGCCCCCGTAGCCATGGTGAGGATTGCCCAATCCCAGTCCGAAGCCAAAGCCGAACGACACGCTGCTTCCGGTGTGGAATGCGAAGCCCGTGGCGTGCCGGGGCAATCCGATCCCGAGTCCGTAGCTCTGGCCGGGGTAGTGGTTCGCGGTCAGGCCGATGCCGCCCGCAACATGTTCGTAAACCTGTGCCGTTCCGGCAACGGGTCCGGACAGCACCGCCGCTGCAGCTAGTACGATCGTCGGTTTCTTCACGATTATTCTCCTGTGCCGGTAGAATCATGCAGTCCGAACATGCATTGATCGTGCCATGCGGTTGCGCCCGGCCAATCCCTTGCGGTGCAACCGATTAGCCTGCGCGGGAATCTTGCACGCCAGGGTGGTTGTCCGCAAACCGCTACACCGTTGGTGCGGATGGGGGACATCAGTGGCGCGGGCTGGGCGCGTGTCGCGAACGTGCGCGGTGCCGGCCGGCTGCGGCTTCCGGCGGTCACGACAGCCAGCGGTGGATCAGGAACAACGCCACGAGCAGCACGAAGGGGGACAGCGTCAGCAGGATCTTGCTCCAGATCCGGACCTGGGGCCCGGACGCTGTCGTGTTTCCGGTCATCGCAGCTTTCCTTCCGTTCGAAGTTTCCGGCGACCGGCGGTGCAGAGTCGGGCCCTGCCAGCCCGGCGCCTCGCCGCCCCGGTGCGACGCGGGGGTCATCCATGGCCTGCGAGACGCCAACGATGGGGTGCCGGGCCGCCTCCCGGCAAGGGGACATCGAGGGTGCGGACGGGGCCGCGATGCCGGGGTTGACCAGCACTGCGCGCTCCCGGGCCGGTTCGGTTGCAGACGCTCCCAGGCCGGGCCGGTGCCCGGCCGGGCCTTGCGAAGCGGCCTGAGGCGTTGGATCTTTTCTGCAAGGCGTCGGGCAGCGATTTCAGGCATGGTTTGCCAGGAACGGCGTTTCATTTGACTTCGCATTGCGAAGCACGCCCGGCGGAATCCCCAGGGGTGACGGTCGTGCGGGTGTGCGCATTCTCCCCCTGCTCCATTCGTAGGGAAGCGTGTTGCCTGTGCCACATGACCGGCCGCGCTTCCAGTAAGGTGGGACCATCGTGAGCGAAGTGGACTGGCCCGGATCCCGGGCAGAAGGGGCCGGCGACCCGCCGGCCGGGATGCGTCCCGCGGCCGGACAGGCCTCCGGGGCGCCGGACGCGGTTTCGGAGCCGGGTACGGTTTCGGAGCGGCAGGACACAACAGGGGCGGAGGGCGGACCGCCGCCGAATCGGCGGCGCGGCCGGCGCGGACCTGGTCGCGGGGGGCCGCCGCCACGCCACCAGGGCGGGCCGGGGGGCGGCGCGGAGGGCCGCGAACCCGGGGAGCCGCTGGGGATACTGGAGGTGCTCGGCAGCGGATCCGGGTTCATTCGCCAGCCACACGCGGGCTACGTATCCAGCAAGGACGACATCTACGTGGGCGCGCGGCTGATCCACCGGTTCGGCCTCCGGACCGGTGACGAACTCGCGGGACTGGTCGGCCGCCGTCCCCGAAACGGCAAGAGCCCGCCGCTCCGCTACCTCGACCTCGTCAACGGCCAGTCGCCGGCCAGCGCCGCACAGCGCCCCGAGTTCAACCGCCTGAGCGCGGTACACCCCCGGCACCAGCTCACGCTGGAGTGCGGCCGGGTGTTCGCCGGAGAGCCCGACCTGACGAACCGGGTGATCGATCTCTTCTGCCCGCTGGGCAAGGGTCAGAGGGCGATGATCGTGGCCCCCGCAAAGGCCGGGAAGACCACCATCCTGCAGGCGATCGCGGAGGGCATCGCCACGAATCACCCCGAGTGCGAACTGATGGTCCTCCTGGTCGACGAGCGGCCGGAGGAGGTCACCGAGATGGAGTCCTGCGGTTTCGGCGAGGTGATCTCGTCAACCTTCGACCTGACCGCAGAGCGCCACTGCCAGGTCGCCGAAATGACGCTCGAGCGGTGCCGCCGAAGGGTCGAGGCCGGGAAGCACGTCGTCATCATCCTCGACTCGATCACCCGGCTGGCGCGTGCCCACAACACCGTGGAAGAGGGCAGCGGCCGGACCCTGTCCGGCGGCCTGGACGCGAGTTCCCTGGAGAAGCCCAAGCGCTTCCTCGGCAGCGCGCGGCTCATCAAGGAGGACCAGGGGGGAGGATCCCTGACGATCATCGCCACGGCGCTGGTGGACACGGGTTCCAGGATGGACCAGGTGATCTTCGAGGAGTTCAAGGGGACCGGCAACAGTGAGCTGGTGCTCAGCCGTGAACTGGCCGACCGGCGGATCTATCCCGCAATCGACCTGCGGGCGTCGGCCACCCGGAAGGAGGAGCTGCTGCTTTCTCCCGAGGCGCTGCGGCTGTCGCGGGCAATGAGGCGGCAGCTCTCCGACCAGCACCCGGCCGAGGCCATGGAAGAACTTCAGCGGGTCATGCGCCAGACCCGCTCCAACGATGAACTGATCAGGCTGGCGCTGGAGAGGCTGTAGGAACCTCCGCGGGCCCGGACCGGATCCGCTCCCCCAGGCGGTCCAGGCTGTCCTGGAGTTGCCGTCCCTGTGACTCCTCCAGGCCGAGCGCGGTCCAGCCCATCAGCGGGTTCCACCCCAGATCGGCCCGCTCGGTCCAGGTGACGAACGATCCGCCGGCACGCCCGGCCACGGTGATCGTGCCCTCGAACCGCAGGGCCCCCTCTTCGACCTCGACGACATATTCCAGCGAATGGGGCGGACGGGACGCGGTGATGGTGAGGGAGCCCGAGCCGATCCGCGGGTCATCCCACACGCGGCGCGCTCCCGGTCCGGCCGGGGGACCTTCGAGGCGCGATTCCACATCGCCCCAGGGCGTCCACTCCGACCAGGCGCCCAGGTCGTGGATGAGCGGGAAGATCTCCTCGGGCGGCGCGGCGATCTCTGCCGAGCGCGTGACCTCCACGGTCCCGGGGAGGAGGACTCCCACTCCGGCGAACAGAACCGCCAGGAGTGCGAGGATCCCCGCCGCCAGGGCACCGCGCCGCGCCACGGTGGGGGAGATGCGGGAGATGCGGAAGGCGGCCACGTCACTCAACCGAAGAAGGAGCGGAGGCGCTCAACCGCCCGTTCCAGCGTCCCGGTCGTCTTGCAGAAGGCGAATCTGACCAGCTGCGCACCTCGCTCGGGCCGGCTGTAGAAGGAGGAACCGGGAACGGGCACCACCCCGCACTCCCTGGCCATGAAGGTGCTGAAGGCCACGTCGTCCAGGCTGCTGAGCGCCGAAAAGTCCGCCATGATGTAGTAGGCCCCCTGCGGGGAGGCGCAGGCGAACCCGGCGTCCCGAAGGCCACGATACAGGATGTCACGGCGTTCGCGGTAGTCCCGCGCGATTCCTGCATAGAAATCGGTTCCGAAAGACTCCAGGCCCGCCGCACAGGCTTCCTGGAGCGGGGCGGGGGCACCGACGGTGAGGAAGTCGTGCACCTTGCGGATGGCACCCGTCAGGGCCGGAGGCGCGACGATCGTGCCGATTCGCCATCCGGTGACGCTGAAGGTCTTGGAGAGGCCCGAGATGATGATCGTCCGCTCGCCCATGCCCGGCATCCCGGCCAGCGCGATGTGCCGGCCCTCGAAGACGATGTGCTCGTAGATCTCGTCGGTGATGGCCAGGAGACCGTGCTCCACGCAAACCTCCGCGACGGCGGCCATCTCGTCCGGGCCGAAGACGCGTCCCGTGGGGTTGTTGGGCGTGTTGACCACAATGGCGCGCGTGCGCGGGGTAACCGCGGCGCGCAACCGGCCGGGGTCGAGGCGAAAGCCGGGCGGAGAAAGAGGAAGGAAGACCGGCGCGGCGTCGCAGAGGATCGCGTCCGGTCCGTAGTTTTCGTAAAATGGCTCCAGGACGATGACCTCTTCACCGGGGTCGACCAGGGCGAGCATTACGGCGGCCATGGCCTCCGTTGCACCGCAGGTTACCGTAATGTACCTGTCCGGGTCGACGGCGAGGCCGTACCATTCGTGGTATTTTCGGGCCAGGGCCGAGCGAAGCGCGGGAGACCCCCAGGTGATCGCGTACTGATTGACGTCTTGCTGGATGGCCCGGCAGGCGGCGTCTTTCAGCAGTTGCGGCGCCGGGAAGTCGGGGAAGCCTTGCGCCAGGTTGATTGCATCGTGCCGACGTGCGACCCGGGTCATGTCGCGAATGACCGACTCGGTGAAGGTGCGGGTGCGGGTGGCTGCGTGCTGACTCATGGCAGGGACGGTAGGAACGGTCAAGGCCCGTGGCAAGGCGCACAAGCCGTCCGAACGCGCCGGGTACGGTTGCCCCGGTGCGAATGATCTTGTATTTTATACATTCCTGTTTGAGAAATTCAACTCGACGAGCAGACTTGACCGAACCACCAACCTATCGCGAAGCGATCGACCGCATGCTGGCCTGCGCTGTCTTCTTTCACGGCGCGGAAAGTCTGGCCGATCTGGCCAAACTTGACCTCGTGGTCCTCCTGGATCAGAGCGGACTGCGTGACGTGGCCAACGACATCACCTTTGCGGATGCGGCCGAGGCGCTGCGCGCCGATGTGCAGATCGGTGCCGAGTTCAGTGCGGTCCTCGACACACTCGACGAGAGGCGGCGCCTGATCGCGCGTACGCGAACCTACGCCAGGACGCCGGCCCGGCTGGCGGCGCTGGGAGACCGGTTCGGCGTCAGCCGCGAACGGGCACGTCAGTTGGAGGTCCGGCTGCGTTGGACCGTGGACAACGAGATCGGTGACGTGGTGCAGCGCGCGGCGCAATGGCTGACGCGGGCCGTGGGCCAGGCGGCGCCCCCGTGGAAGTTCCGGAAGGTTCTGGGTCTGTTCGTCGGAGATGCCACCCCCGAATGGAGGGAGGCGGCGGAGGTCGCGGTCATGACGGCCGGGGGGTACGAGTACCTCGACGGGGTCGTCGGCAACGCCCACTTCCGCGAGTTCATCCTGAGGGCCCGGCAGTACGCGCCGGATCTGGCGAACCCGGCGGGCATCGTCGACGAAGAGGCGCTGCGCGGGAGTATTGGCGCGCAGGCGGCCCCGGAGTGGGAATCGCTGGCGCGCAACGCCGGGCTGGTACGCCTCCAGGGACACCTGGTCTTGCGGGACACGCGGCGGGCGCGGGTCTTCCTGTCCCTCGACAGGACGGCAGAACCCTGCGACCGGCAGACCATCGCGCGTGAGGCCGGGCTGCGCGACAATTCCTCGCTGTCCAGCCTGCTGTCCTCCGATCCGCTCTTCGTTCGTTTCACAAAGGACAAGTGGGGCCTGCGGGACTGGACCGACCAACCGTACGGCGGCGTTGTGGACGCGCTCGTGAAGCGGATCGAGGAAGGGGGCGGGCAGGCCAGGATCGACGAGCTGGTGCGGCAGATTCCCAGGCAATTCGATGTCCTCCCCGCCACGGTACGGAACTATCTCGGGACCCGGAAATTCGAGATCCACGGAGACCACGTGCGCGTCGCGCAGTCACCTTCGGCTCCGCGGCAGCGTCTGGATGAGGCACGGGACGTGGCATGGGCGGCTGACGGCACGCCGGCCCTTCGCTTCACGGTGGGCGAGCACCACCTCAAGGGGAACAGCCAGAAGATCTCGCCCGCGATCGCGCAGCACCTGGGCGTCGGGCTGGACGGATCGGCGAAGATTCCCTTCGAGCATCCGCCGGGAGTGCACGATGCGTCGGTGATCTGGCGCTCGTACGACCCGAACGGTCCGGAGATCGGACGGCTGCGCGAGGCTCTGTCGGCTTGCGGGATCGGGCCCGGGCACGAGGTCTTTCTGCTCCTGCGGCGCGAGGGGTTTCGCATGGTCACGGACGGATCGAACATGTTGGAGTCGAAGCCCTGAGCAGGTGACGGGCTCCGTCGCCGCCCACTCCGCAATCCCCACCGGATCCATCCAGCATGAAAGAGGCCGCCGCCGCGGGGTCGTTGAAGCGCTGGTGGATCCTCGCGCTGCTCGGCCTGGCCGAGTTGCTGGGGATGTCGCTGTGGTTCACGGCCACGGCGGTGTCGGACGATCTGGCGGCGCGCTGGAGCCTCTCGGCGGCGGAAGCCGGATGGCTGGCCACCGCGGTCAATCTCGGATTCGTGGCCGGGACGGCCGTGGCGGCGATCCTGAATCTCGCCGACATCGTTCGCTCCCGGGTCTACTTCGCGGTGGCCGCGGCGCTCGCCGCGCTCTCGAACGCAGGAGTGCTGGTGGCTCCCGGCTTCGCGGAGGCGGTGTTGCTGCGTTTCCTGACCGGATTCCTGCTCGCGGGCGTCTACCCGCCGGCGATGAAGATGGCCGCCACCTGGTTCCGCTCGGCCCGCGGATTCGCGATCGGGACGATCGTGGGCGCCCTGACGGTCGGCAAGGCCACGCCGTACCTCCTCAAGGCGTTGCCGGACGCAGGCCCCGGGCAGGTGATCCTGGGTGCGTCGGCGGGGGCGTTGGGCGCCGCCCTGCTCGTGCTGCTCCTCTACCGCGACGGGCCCTACCCGTTCAGGCGGGGCCCATTCTCGTGGGGACTCGCCGCGCGGGTGGTCCGCCACCGCGAGACCCGGCTTGCCACGGCTGGGTACCTGGGCCACATGTGGGAGCTGTACGCGATGTGGGCCTGGGTGCCGGTCTTCCTGGCCGCGTCGAGCGAGGCGGCGGGGCAGGGGGGCGGCTACGTCGAGCTGGCCAGCTTCGGCGCGCTCGCGGCCGGAGGGCTGGGGTGCCTGTGGGGCGGCTGGGCAGCCGACCGTATCGGCAGGGAGCGGCTCGTCAACCGGGCGATGGCCGGCAGCGGCCTCTGCTGCCTGGCGGCCGGTCTTGTCTTCGGGCAGCCGTTCCCGCTCGTCGTCGCGGTCACCCTGGTGTGGGGCTTCTTCGTGGTGGCGGACTCGGCGCAGTTCAGCGCACTCGTCACGGAGCTGGCGCCGCCGGAGGCTGCGGGAACCGCTCTCACGCTGCAGACGTGCGTGGGATTCCTGCTGGCTTCGGTGACAATGCAGGGCATTCCCCGGGTCGCCGAGGTGGTGGGCTGGCGCTGGGCGTTCGCCGTGCTCGCGCTCGGGCCGGCCGCGGGGATCGCAGCGATCAACCGTCTGCGGCGCGGTGCCTCCGGATGAGTACGATGCCCCACGTCATGACCGGCAGAACAAAGACGGCCAGGTATCCGTAGGAGATGTAGCGGTAGCCGGCGCCGATCAGCGGGATCAGTCCGAACTGGGCGATCAGCGTGCCGAGCGCCAGCATTCCCACCGCGGCGGCGACCCGCGTCCGCGCCGGCAGCGCCCTGCCGCGTTCGTCGTAGCGCCGGGCGATCCGTTCGTTGACCGCGTGGATGAGCCCGGCGCCGGTCTCGGCCAACGTGCCGAAGAGCATGACCTGGAAGACGATCTGGAACGTGCGCGAACCGAGCAGTTCCAGCATGTGGTTCGCGGGCACGGTCTCTGCCACGATGCCGGGGTACTCCCCCGCGATGGCCACGAAGAAGAGGAAGGCGGGGATCATCCCGACCGGCCCGGAGAGCAGGCCCGACACGAGCGTGTCCCGGCGGCTGCGCGCGTGGCGGATGGTGATCAGCACGGCGGGCAGCACGCCCAGGTTGTAGCCCACGTACTCGAAGCCGCTCCGGATCCAGCTGCCTTCGACCCCGCCGCCGGCCAGCGCGCTCCGGATTGCGGGGCTGAAGCTGGCCAGGCACCAGATGAAGAAGATCACGTAGACCAGGTACAGGACGGCCGACCACCCGGTGAGCGCGCGTTCGATGATCCGGCTCCCGCCCAGGACGAGCAGCCCGACGGCTCCCATGATCCCGACCACCCCCACGAGATAGTGGAAGCCGAAGGTCTCTTCGAGGATTGATCCCGCAGCGGCGGCAATCACGGCCAGCACGATCATCATCAGCGCGACATAGAGGGCCTCGAAGGCGACCCAGCCGGGGCCCAGCAGGGTCTGGAAGAAGCTCCTGTACTCGAAGGCCCGAAACACGCGGGCGAATTCGTAGCTCACGACGCATACCGCGCTGAAGAGGGCGGTCGACAGAGCCATGGCCAGCAACCCGCCCAGCGGGCCGCGCGACAGGAAGAACTCGACCAGCTCCCGGCCGGTGCCGTAGCCGCCCGCGATCACCACCGACTGGAAGATGAAGCCGGGCAACAGGTAGCGGCGCAGCAGGCTCACGGTGGGCAGTCCTCCGCTTCAGCGGTCCGTGGGTGGATCCGCGTGAGCGCCGGGGAACGGCGCGGTTCTGTTTCGGCACCACCACGGGCCGGTGGGCGAGGCGCCGCGCCGGGCAGCTGCACGCAAGCGGCAGTGGCAGTTCGGGCGACTGTGAACCTGGGGCTACCTGGGCCCCTCCGCCACCCCCTTCGGAGCCACCACCGCCTCGGCGCCCGCCAGTCCCCAGTCCACCATCAGCGCGAGCGCTGCGGCGGGGACGGCTCCGGAGAGGATCATCACCGGATCGGAGAGGGACAGCCCCGCCACAATGGGATCGCCCAGCCCGCCCGCGCCGATGAAGGCCGCGAGCGTCGCGGTTCCCACATTGATCACCGCCGCCGTGCGCACGCCCGCCATGATGACGGGGGCGGCCAGCGGAAGCCGGATGCGCTGCAGCAGCTGCCACTCGGTCATTCCCAGAGCGCGCCCCGCCCCCACCGCCTCCGGCGCGGCCTCGATGATCCCCGTGTAGGTGTTGCGCAGGATCGGCAGGAGTGAATACAGGAACAGTGCCGCCACCGCGGGGGCCACCCCGATCCCCAGCACGGGGATCATGAAGGCGAGGAGCGCGATGCTCGGGATGGTCTGGAGCACCCCCGCGATCCGCAGGGCGGACCCGGCGAGCGCCCGCCGCCGCTCCAGTACGACTCCCGCGGGGAGCGCCACAAGGATCGCCGCGCCCAGGGAGGCGAGCACCAGGAGGAGATGGCGGGCGACCTGGCGGCCGAGTTCGCGCCGCTGGTCCCACATGTGCCGCGGCAGCGCCAGGAGGACCGGTGCATCGCCCTCGCTTCCACCCGCCGCCTCCGCGCCGCGCGCACGCCCGGGCGGCCCTTCCCCCAGACCGATCTCGGCGAGGAGCTCCGCCGCGGCCTCCCTGGTGGGCACGCCGTCGACTTCGATGCGTTCATTGGCCCGCCGCACCGCGGCGACGCCGATCCGCCCGGACAGCCGGCTCAGGGCAAGCACCGCCTCCGGGAATTCCTCGCGGAAGCTCCGGCTCAGGAGCGGTGCCGCGTCGTATGGCGGAAAGAAGCCGCGGTCGTCGGCGAGGACGGCGAGGTCGTAGCGGGAGATGGCGCCGTCGGTGGAATAGGCATCGATCACATCGACCTGGCCCTCCTCGAGCGCCTGGTACTTCACCGCCTGAAGCAGACTGCGGGTCTCGCGGAAATCGATCCCGTAGGCGGCCGCCAGTCCGTCCAGTCCGTCGGCCCTGCCGATGAAGTCGGGAGAAAACCCGCCCGCGAGCCCCGGCGCGATCGCGGCGAGCCCCGAGAGTGTGCGAATCCCCAGGGAATCGGCGGCTTCGCGGCGCATCGCGATGGCGTACGTGTTCTCGAAGCCGAGTGGGGGGAGCCAGTGCAGACCCCAGCGCTCCTCGAAGGCCCGGCTGACCCGGTTGAAGACCTGAACCGAGCCACCGTTTGCCGTCTCCCCCAGGACGGCCGCCAGCCCGGTGCCGGTATACTCCGGGTAGACATCGATTTCGCCGGCGATGATCGCCTGCATCAGCAGTTCGGTCATGCCGAATCCGGGTCTCCGGTCCACCGGGTGACCGTGGGCCTCCAGAAGCTGGGCGAAGACCTCCGCGAGCAGGTAGGATTCGGCGAAGGTCTTCGAAGCCACCACGACGGGACGCTGCGCGGCCTGCCCGTAGACGGGCCAGGGCGCCGCGAGCACGGGCAGGAGCGCCGCGAGCGCGGCAACGGTGCGCCGTCCGCCCCCGGTCACACCGCCACCCCGGCCCTCTCGAGGAGTTCGGCGGCGTAACCGGTGGCGTTGTCGGCGAGCTCCTGCGCGGGAGCCTGGACGGTCACTCTGCCGGCACGCATGACCGCGATGTGAGTGGCCACCCGTATCGCCTCGGCCAGGTCGTGCGTCACGAAGACCGCGGTCACTCCCGCCGACCGGCGCAACGCGATGAAGGCCTCCTGCGCCTCGTTTCGGGTGATGGCGTCGAGCGCTCCAAAGGGCTCGTCCATGAGGAGGATGTCCGGGCCGGCCGCGATGGCGCGGGCGATGGCGACCCGCTGGCGCTGGCCGCCGGAGAGCTCGCGCGGGTAGCGGTCCGCGAAGGTGTCCGGATCGAGGCCGGCGGCCTCCAGGGAACGCCGGCCACGCCCCCTGGCGTCCTCCTGGCCGAGCAGGCCCGGAACCAGGGAGGTGTTCGCCAGGCAGGTCCAGTGCGGGATCAGGCCGCCATCCTGCTGCACGTACCCGATCGAGCGTCGCAGGCGAACGGGGTCGAGACCGTCGACCGGATCGCCGCGTACCAGGACCCGGCCGGCGTCCAGGCCGACGAGTCTGTTGATGGCGCGCAGCAGCGTCGTCTTGCCCGAACCGCTCTCGCCCACCAGCCCCAGACAGTCGCCGGCCTCGACTCTCAGCGACACCCCGTCGAGCGCCACCACCGAACCGTAGCGCTTCACGGCCCCCTCGATCCGGATCACGGCCACGGCGTGCCCTCCCGGAGTGCGCGCACCATCACCTCCTCGTCCACGTTCCCCCCGGTCACCACCGCCACCACGGTCTCGCCGGCCCTCACGGGAACGCGGCCGCACATCAGGGCCGCGACCGCCGCGGCACCCGAGGGCTCGGCGACCAGCTTCGCGCGGGTGGCAAGCAGCCTCATCGCCGCGAGGATCTCCTCGTCGGAGACCAGCACCACGTCCTCCACGTGTTCGGCCACATACCTGTAGGTAAGCTCTCCAGCCATCGGCGGTGCAAGCCCGTCGGCGATCGTTTCGGTACGCTCCAGCCGGGCGGCACGGCCCTCGTCCAGACTCCGGCGCATCGAGGGCGCCCCCACCGGCTCGACCCCGAAGATGCGCATGCGCGACTTCCCCGCCAGCCGTCCCGAGCCCGCCAGGGCGCCCGCGATCCCGGCAATCTGGCCACCACCCCCGACCGGCACGACGATCACGCCCGGGCCAGGCAGGTCCTCCGCGATCTCGAGCCCCGCCGACCCGTGGCCCGCGACCACCTCGGGCGCGTCGAAGGGGTGAAGAAACACGAGGTCCTCGGCGGCGGCGCGGCGATGAGCCTCCGCGAAGGCCGCCGCGGCGTCGCCGTGGAGGACCACCTCGGCGCCGTAGGACCTGGCGGCCACGACCTTCGTGCGGGACGCCCGCTCCGGCATCACCACCACCGCTCGCGCACCGGCCCGGCCCCCGGCCCACGCTACGGCCTGCGCGTGGTTCCCGGCGGATATGGTCACCACCCCCCGCGCACGCTCGGCGGCACCCAGCGAGGCGATCGCGTTCAGCGCCCCGCGGACCTTGAAGGACCCGGTCTTCTGCAGGTTCTCGCACTTCAGCCGAGCGTCCGCGCCCGTGCTGCGCCCCAGGGTCCGGAACGAAAGCAGCGGGGTGCGGTGGATCGCTCCGGCAATCCGCTCCCGGGCGGCGATGAAGTCGTCGGTTCTCAGGAGATCGCTCATGAAGATCCTCCGGCGCGGCGGCTCCCGCCATCTCTCTCGCGGGTCCGCTGCGGCGTTGCGTCCATGGATTCGGAGTGGGTATTATGGTGCATTGCCAATTCCCGCCCCCGGTCGAAGGGCGGCGTAGCCCCCCACTCGCGAGGATGAAATCTCATGCACTTCGGATCAAGGTTTGCCGCGTTCGTGTCGTTCGCCTTCGTGCTGATCTCATTCGTCCCGCTGCACGGGCAGCAGGGGACCATCGTTGGCAGGGTCCTGGACGCCGAGTCGGAGGGGCCGGTGGCGGGTGCTGCCGTCTCCGTCCTTGGGCAGGACATCACCCAGGGGACGAACGCGCAGGGACGTTTCACCATTTCGGTCACGCCTGGCACCCATTCACTCGTGGTGTCGCTTATCGGCTACGCAACGACACGAATCGACGGTGTCGTGGTCAATGCGGGAGCGGAGACCGAGGTCAACATCTCGCTTCGTTCCCGGGCGCTGACTCTGAATCCGGTGGTCGTTACCGCCTCGCGCCGCCAGGAAAAGGCGCTCGAGGCCCCCGCGTCGGTCTCCACGGTCTCCGCCGAGGAGGTCGCGCGGAGGACCGCCACCACGGTTGCCGACCATGTCAGGGCGCTGCCGGGTGTCGACGCGGCCCAGACCGGCATCAACCAGGGAACGGTCGTGTCGCGCGGATTCAACAACGTCTTCTCGGGCGCGCTGCTCGCAATCATCGACAACCGCTACGCGCGCGTTCCGTCGCTGCGGTTCAACGCCTACAACATGTTCCCCACCAACGACCTCGATCTCGACCGCATCGAGGTTTCGCTGGGGCCGGGCGCCGCGCTCTACGGGCCCAACGCGTCGAACGGGGTCATGCATCTGATCACCTCCTCGCCGCTGGACAGGCAGGGGACCAGCGTATCGATGGCGGGGGGCGAGCGGTCCCTCTTCCAGGCACAGTTCCGCACGGCCCAGTCGCCCAGCGAGAACTTCGGCTTCAAGATCTCGGGCCAGTACATGCGCGGCAACGACTGGGAGTACGACGACCCGGCAGAAGCCGCGGCGCGCGACGCGGGGTGTGCCATCTGCTTCCGCGACAATCTGGCTCAGCGGTACACCGCCGACGCACGTCTCGACTTCCGCTTCGCCGGGGACGCCGACCTCGTCCTGAACGGGGGAGTCTCGACCCTGGCAAGTGGAGTGGAGATGACCGGAATCGGCGCCTTCCAGGTCAAGAACTGGGGGTACAACTACGTCCAGTCACGGTTCTCCAAGGGCCGGCTCTTCGCTCAGGCCTTCCTCAACCTCACCGATTCCGGTTCGGACGGGAGCGGCACCGATCCCGGAGAGGGCACCTTCGGCCTGCGCACGGGCGACCCGGTGGTCGACCAGTCCAGGACCATGGCGTTCCAGTTTCAGTACGGTTTCGATCTGGGCTCCTGGCAGAGCTTCACCTACGGAGTCGACTGGCAGCGCACCGAGCCGAGGAGCGGCGGCACGATCTTCGGTGCCAACGAGGACGACGACATCATCTCGGAGGTCGGCGCCTATCTGCATTCGGAGACGTCCATCCTGGACAACCTCGATCTGGTCACCGCCATCCGCGTGGACGACCACAGCCGTCTCGTGGATCCCAACATCTCGCCACGCGCGGCGCTGGTCTTCTCTCCGGCGGAGGAGCAGTCCTTCCGGCTGACCTACAACAGGGCCTTCGCCACGCCCTCCAGCACGAACCTGTTCCTCGACATCGTTGCCAACCGGGACATCCTGGGAGGCGCCCTCGCGCCGCTGGGGGTGCAATACCCCGTCCGGGCGCGGGGTGTGCCGCAGGCCGGGTACGCCTTCAGCCAGGCCTGCCCGGGCGGCTTCATGTCCTACTGCATGCATACGCCGGTCACCCAGGGCGCGATCCCGGCGAACGCGGCGCTGCTCTGGGACGCGCTGGTGGAGGCCCTGGCCGGCGCGGACCCGGTGCTGGGCCTGGTCGCCCCTCTGCTGCTGCGTCCGGGGGCCCATCCCCAGGACCCGGAGATCGGCACCTTCGTGGGGATCCTCAACACCGCGACCCAGAGCTTCGAGCCGGTCACCTCGACTCTGGCCGGGATCCCGGCGCTGGTGCCAACCATCAACAACACCTTCGAGGTCGGGTACAAGGGCCTGATCGGGGACCGGTTCCTCCTTTCCGCGGACGTCTATTCGGCGAGGGTGGAGAACTTCGTCGGCCCCCTGCGCACCATCACCCCCAATGTCTTCCTGGAGCCGCAGAGCGCGCTCGCCTTCGTCCTCAACCGCCTGGCGCCGTTGATTCAGGGCGGGCTGGTCACACAGGAGCAGGTTGCCGCACTGGTTACCCAGGTTGCCAGCGTGCCTCTGGGGACCATCAAGCCAGACGGCGCCGGCTCGCACGATCTCCTGGTCACCTACAGGAACTACGGCGAGATCAGCTACTGGGGAGCCGACCTGGCGGCCCGCTTCCTGGTAAGCGACATGCTCCAGCTCGACGGCAACTACTCCTTCCAGAGCGAAGACTGCTTCGACTTCGAGGAGGACGACAGCTGCGTGGGGCCGCAGGACATCGCGCTGAACGCCCCGAATCACAAGGGCTCGTTCGGCCTGACCGTAGACGACCGGGCCGCCGGCTATACCCTGAGCGGCAGGGTGCGCTTCAACGCCGGCTTCCCGATGAACTCGGGCGTCTACCTGGGCGAGGTGGACGCCTATCAGGTCCTGGACGCGTCGGTCGGCTACAGGCTGCCCTTCCGGCCCGGCGCGCACGTGTCGCTGACCGCGAACAACATCCTCAACAACATGCACCGGGAGTTCGTAGGTGCGCCCGAGATCGGCAGGATGCTCCTCCTGCGCCTGCGCTACGACTTCTGACGGACCGATGAGCCGGGACGGGGCAGAGTGAAATCGAGTGGCAAGAGGCGTCGGCAGAGTGCGCTCCTGGAGATCATAAAGGAGCACCGGGTGCCGCATCAGGAGGCTTTGCGCGAGCTTCTGGCGGAGTCGGGGTTCCCCGTCACCCAGCCCACGCTGTCGCGGGACATCCGCGACCTGCGTCTGGTGAAGGTGACCGGGGCAGACGGAAGGCCGCACTATACGCTCCCCGAGGAATGGGACCATGTGCCGCCGCTCGACTCCATTCTTCCCACGCTCTTCGTGTCGGTCGAGACGGTGGGCAACCTGGCCATCGTGCGGACGCTCAACGGGGCCGCGCAGACGGTGGCATCCGGGATCGACTGGGAGGAGTACGAAGGACTCGCCGGGACGATCGCCGGCGACGACACGGTCTTGCTGATCCTGCGCGATTCGCCGAGTGCGGAGGAGTTGGCTCGCGCCCTCGTGGAGCTGGCCGGGAAGACCTGACCCGCCGCCGGCCGGCGGGGAATGGGAGGTGGCGGGGCCGCCGGACGATGTCCACCACACCGGGCCCGGACCGGGAAACAGTTGACGCCGGGAAGGCGAGCGTATATTATTTCATTACAGTTGCATTTTCCTTCACTCTACAGCTGGCAACGACGGCGCTCCCACGGAGTGGCCGGGTTGATCAGGGGTCCGGAGCGCAAGGAGTTGGACCACACACCGTACGGCCTTGGCGGGAGACGTACGGACCTTGCGCTCCGGCCCGCAACCCGTCGGGGTGCCGGGCGGTAACGGAACCGAAACAGGAAACAGGATCTCATGAAGATCGTGCTGGGATACTCGGGGGGCCTCGACACCACGGTGATCGTGCCGTGGCTGCGGGACAACTACGGTGCCGACGTCATCTGCATGGCGGCCGACGTGGGACAACGCGGCGGGGTCGAGAAACTTGCCGGAAAGGCCTTTGCGTCGGGGGCATCGGGGTTCTTCGGAGAGGACCTCAGGGAGGAGTTCGTCTCCGGCTATGCCTGGCCGGTGCTGAGGGCGGGGGCCGTGTACAGCCGCAAGTACCTGCTGGGTACGGCCATGGCGCGTCCTCTCATTTCGCGCAGGATGGTGGAGGTCGCGCGCCGGACCGGGGCCCACGCGCTGGCGCACGGCTGCACGGGCAAGGGCAACGACCAGCTCCGCTTCGAGGTCTCTTTCGCCGCCCTGGCGCCCGACCTGCGGGTGATTGCACCCTGGAGGGAGTGGGAGATCCGGTCGCGCGAGGACGCGGTGGACTATGCACGGGCCCGCGGCATCTCGCTCGAGGGGATCGACGTGGAGAAGCTCTACTCGCGCGACGAGAACCTCTGGCACATCAGCCACGAGGGCGGACCGCTCGAGGATCCGGGCAACGCCGCCGGGCCGGATGTCTTCGTGTGGACGTGCGACCCGGCGGACGCCCCGGACGTGCCCCTCGAGATCGAGATCGGCTTCGAGGCCGGCGCCGCGGTGACGATCGACGGGCGTCCCCTGTCGCCGCTGGCGCTCCTCATGGAACTCAACGAGATCGGATCGGAGCACGGCGTGGGCCGCGCGGACGTGATCGAGGACCGGGTGGTCGGGATCAAGTCGCGGGGCGTTTACGAGACGCCGGGAGGCACGATCCTGCTGGCCGCGCTCCAGGAGCTGGAGCAGCTCGTCCTGTCGCGCCGGTGCCTGGCCCTGAAGGACACCCTGGCGCCGCGCTACGCGGACCTGGTCTACGAGGGCCTGTGGTGGACCCCGGAGCGGGAAGCGATGGACGCCATGGTCGACACGATGATGAAGCACGTGACCGGCACGGTGCGGATGCGCCTCTACCGGGGCCAGGCGACCGTGGTGGCACGCCAGGCCTCCGCGTCGCTCTACGATGTCGATCTCGCCTCGTTCGGCGCCTCGGAAGGGTATGAGCACTCCGACTCCACGGGTTTCGTGAAGCTCTTCAGCCTCCCGCAGCGGGCGATCGCGGCACAGGAGCGCGCGGCGTCGGCGCTGGACGCGGTTCCGGGGAACGGACGGCCGGGTACTCCGGGGGCCGGTGTGGAGGGTGCCTCGGCCGGTTCCGCGGCGACCGCTCCCGCGACCGCGTCGGGCCGGCTGTTCACGACGGCAAGCCACTGACCGAACGGGCGGCCGGGGTGGGCTCACCGCGGGATGGATCCGGCCATGCCCTCTGGGGCGGGCGTTTCGAGGGCGGACTCTCCCGGGAGATGGAGGCGCTCAACCGCTCCCTCGACGTGGATTGGCGCCTCTGGCGGCAGGATGTGCGTGGAAGCCGGGCCTGGGCCCGCGGTCTCGAGCGGGCCGGGATCCTCTCGGCCGGCGAGGCCGCCGAGATCGACGAAGGTCTCCAGCGGGTGGCCGGGTTGCTCGAAGCGGCGCCGGGACCGGAGGCCTTCGCCGACGAGGACATCCACACGGTGGTCGAACGCCTCCTGACCGAGACGATCGGCCCCGTGGGAGGCAAGCTCCACTCGGGGCGCTCCCGCAACGACCAGGCGGTGACCGGATTCCGCCTCTGGGGGAAGGACGCGATCCGGGCCCTGCGCGGTGAGATCGTCGCCCTGGTCGAGGCGCTCGCCGCGCAGGCCCGGGAGACGACCGGCATCGTGATGCCCGGCTACACCCACCTCCAGCAGGCGCAGCCGGTTCCGGCGGCCCACTGGCTCCTGTCGCGCGCCTGGCCCCTGGTGCGGGACCTGGAGCACCTGCGGGCGGTGCTCGGCGAGTGCGACGTCCTTCCCCTGGGCTCGGGGGCGCTCGCGGGGTCTCCCTTCGCGGTCGACCGGGAGCGGCTGGCCGCCGACCTCGGCTTCAGCCGCGTCTGCGAGAACTCGATGGACGGGGTAGGGGACCGGGACTGGGCGGCTCGGCTGGTCTTCGGGGCCGCCATGACCGGGGTCCACCTGTCGCAGCTGGCGGAGGACCTGGTCATCTTCTCGACCTCCGAGTTCGGGTTCGTGCGGCTGGGCGACGCCTTCACGACAGGGTCGTCGCTGATGCCGCAGAAGCGGAATCCGGATGTGGCCGAGCTGGCGAGGGGCAAGGCGGGGAGGCTGGTCGGGAACCTGGCGGGGATCCTGACGGTGCTGAAGGGGCTCCCGGCGGGTTACAACCGGGACCTGCAGGAGGACAAGGAGGCCGTCTTCGACTCGGTGGACACGCTGTCCGTGGTGCTCCCCGCGATGACCGGCGCCGTGCGAAGCATGGAGCTGGTGCGCGACAGGATCGCGGACGCGCTGCGCACGGGGATGCTGGCCACCGACCTGGCCGACCACCTGGTGCGGCGCGGGGTCCCCTTCCGCGAGAGCCACGACCTCACCGGGGCCCTCGTTCGCGCCGCCGAGGAGTCGGGCCGCGAACTGGGCGACTTGACGCTCGAGGAGATGCAGGCGGTGCACCCGGGGTTCGGCCCGGAGGTGTTCGAGGTCTTCGACCCCGGAGTTTCGGTCGAGTCGCGCGCGGTCCGCGGCGGCACCTCTTCGGAAGCGCTGGAGGCCCAGTTCGCGGCGTTGGCGCGCGCGGTGGCGAGCGCGTCCGGCGATCCCTGAGCCCAGGGGCCGGCGACGGTCAGAGCGTCCGTCCGGCGGCCTCCGCGAAGACGCCGAGATCCCCCATCAGCGAGGCGAATCCGTCGAAGGTCAGCGACTGGTCACCGTCGGAGAGCGCGGACTCCGGATCCGGGTGCACCTCCACGATCAGCCCGTCCGCCCCGGCGGCCACCGCGGCGAAACTCAGAGGTGCCACCAGGTCGCGGCGCCCGCCGGCGTGCGAGGGATCGGCAATCACCGGCAGGTGGGTCTCCATCTTGAGCCAGGGGATCGCCGCGAGGTCGAAGGTGTTGCGCGTCTCGCCCCCGAAGGTGCGGATCCCCCTCTCGCACAGAACCACCTGCATGTTGCCCCGGCTCATCACGTACTCGGCCGCCAGGAGCAGATCCTTGAGCGTCGCCGACATGCCGCGCTTGAGGAGCACGGGCCGGTGGAGCTGTCCGACCTCGCGGAGCAGGGGGAAGTTCTGCATGTTGCGCGTGCCGATCTGGAGCATGTCGACGTAGCCGGCCACCAGCTCGGCGTGCCTGGGATCGAGCACCTCCGTCACCACCGGGAGGCCGGTCTCCTCGCGTACCTCGGTCAGGATGCGCAGACCGTCCTCCTTGAGTCCATCGAAGGAATACGGGGAGGTGCGCGGCTTGAACGCGCCACCGCGGAGCAGCGAGGCGCCCGCACCGGCCACGGCCCGCCCGGTCTCGGCCATCATCGTGGCACCCTCCACCGAGCAGGGACCGGCCGCGACCAGACAGGCCCTGCCCCCGAACAGGCGGTTTCCGACCGGCACCCGGGTGGTCCTGTCGGCGGCGAAATCGCGGGCGGCCAGCTTGTAGGGCCGCATGACGGGGTGCACCGAATCGACCCCGGGGATGGAGAGCAGCGGAACGTGGCTCAGGCGCGCCTCGTCACCGATGCACCCGATGATGGTGCGGCTCTCGCCGATCGAGACGTGCGTGCGGAGACCCAGCGCTTCCACCCGCTCGCGGATGCGGTCGAGCTCCTCGGTTGTGATGCCCTTCCTTGCGACGATGATCATGGCATTCGTTTTCCTGTGGCCGCAGCGCGTTGTGACAGGGACTGACGTGGGAAGATGGCCAATTGGGGCCGGGTGTAAAGCGCGTGGACCCGGCGGAACGCCCGGCGGGTGCGGGGCGTCTCCGGGTTCGCGGGATCATTCGGGTGGGGGCGTGATGCGTGGCGGTTCGCCCCGCGTTCCGGGACAACTGGTGACTGAACTCCTGAAGACATAGATTTGACCTCGATAAACACGTGAGAAACCTCGAAATCCCAGGCGAGCCCTTGGCCCTCTCCACAGTCGAAGAGCTAAAGAGCGCGGCGGGACGTGAAGCGGCCACGAGCGTGGCCTCGGGGATGCGTCTGGGGCTGGGAACGGGATCGACCGTCGCCCATTTCCTGAGGCACCTCGGTGCCCGGCTGGCGAGCGGCGAACTAGCCGATGTGGTCGGCGTCCCCACCTCCATCCGCACGGAAAAAGCTGCCCGCCGGCTGGGGATACCCGTGGGTACCCTCGCCGAACTGGCACCTCTCGATCTCACCGTGGACGGCGCTGACGAGGTCGACCCCCGCCTCAACCTGATCAAGGGGCTGGGCGGCGCGCTGCTGCGCGAGAAGATGGTCGCGCAGGCGTCGGATCGCTTTGTGGTGGTCGTGGACGAGGCCAAGCTCGTCGATCGCCTCGGGGTGCGCGCTCCCGTGCCCGTGGAGGTCGTGCCGTTCGAATACGACAGCCATTGGGAGTGGTTTCGGGCTCTGGGGGCCGTTCCGGAGTTGCGGAGGGATGAAGACGGCGAGGCCTACACGACCGACAACCGGTGTGTGATCATCGACTGCCGGTTCGTCGACGGACTCGGCGATCCGTCGGATCTCGAGACTCGATTGAAGCACCGGGCGGGGGTCGTGGAGTCAGGACTTTTTCTGGGTATGGCCGACGAAGCGGTGGTGGCAGGAGGTGGCGGCGTATACCGAATGAGCGGCACGGGAGGCTGAGGTGGTCAGGATCGCGCCGTCGCTGCTGAGTTGCGCCTTCGCCGAGCTGGGCACGGAAGTGGGGAAGGTGGACGAGGCGGGCGCGGAGTGGATTCACGTGGACGTGATGGACGGGCACTTCGTTCCCAACATCACCATCGGTCCGCTGATCGTAGACGCGGTGCGGGGCGTCACCGAACGCACGGTCGATGTGCACCTGATGATCGAGGACCCCGACCGCTACATCCGTGACTTCGCCCGGGCGGGTGCCGACGTGATCACGGTGCACGCCGAAGCGGCGCCCCACCTTCACCGCACCCTGGACCTGGTCCGCGGCCTCGGCAAGCGCGCCGGCGTGGCGCTGAACCCCGCGACCCCCCTTGCGGCGATCGAGGAAGTGCTGGACGGGATCGACCTCCTGCTGGTCATGACGGTGAACCCGGGCTTCGGGGGGCAGGACTTCATTTGGCAGTCGGTGGACAAGGTTGCCCGGGCCAGGGCGCTCGTCGAAGCGCGCCGCCCGGGTGAGGTGGAGATCCAGGTGGACGGCGGCGTAAGCGAGAAGACGGCTCCCGCTCTCGTCGCAGCGGGCGCAACCGTGCTCGTGGCCGGTTCCGCCGTGTTCGGCCACCCGGGTGGCGCGGCGGCCGGAGTGGCGGCCCTGCGTGCGTCGGTGGAGGGGACTTCCCGCTAGGGCCATGCCGAGCTTCCAATACGAATGTGAGATTCCGTTTCCGGTCGAAGATGTCTTCCGGTGGCACATGCGCCCGGGCGCACTGGAGCGGTTGCTGCCGCCGTGGGAGGACGTGCGGATCCTCTCCCGCGAAGGCGGCATCGACGGGGGTGGAACCGTGCGGATCCGGGCGAAGCGGGGCCCCGTCTCGGCGGTGATGAAGGTCCGGCACACGGCGTTCGAGGAGAACCGGCTCTTCCGCGACGAACAGGTCTCCGGGCCTCTCCGGTCCTGGGTGCACAGCCACGAGTTCGAGCCCGCGGGAGCCGGCGCCACGCTGCTGAGGGACCGGATCGAGTGGGAGCCGCCGGGCGGGGCCGCCGGGCAGATCTTTGCCGGGGGTGCCATCAGGGCCGAACTCAAGCGCTTCTTCCCCTTCCGGGGCCGGAGGATCGCGCAGGACCTGGCGCGCCACGCCGCCTGCCGGGGTCCCCGGCTGAGGGTCGCCGTCACCGGGTCGGGCGGCTTCATCGGGTCGGCGCTGTGTCACTTCCTCACCACGGGGGGGCACGAGGTGTTGCGGATCGTGCGCAGGAAGCCCGACCGCGAGAAGGGCGAGGTCGCGTGGGACCCGATGGAGGGCCGGTTCGAGGGCGGGCGGCTGGAGGGGGCCGACGCGGTCGTGCACCTTGCTGGAGAGAGCCTCACCGGCGAGCGGTGGACCCCGGCGAAGAAGCGCGCGATCTGGCGGAGCCGGGTGGAGGGGACGCGACTCCTGGCCGGGGCACTGAACGGCTTGCGGCGGCCGCCGGCGGTACTGGTTTCGGCGTCGGCCATCGGGTTCTACGGGGACCGGGGCGCCGAGCGGCTGACCGAGGCGAGCGGGCCGGGGAAGGGGTTCCTCGCCGACCTCTGCCGCGAGTGGGAGGCGGAGGCCGCCGGGGCGCGGCGCGCGGGCGTCCGGGTCGTCCAGCTTCGCACCGGGCTCGTCCTCAGCCCCGCGGGCGGAGCCCTCGGCACGATGCTGCTCCCCTTCAAGATGGGGATTGGGGGGCGTCTCGGGTCCGGCCGCCAGTACGTCAGCTGGATCGATCACGACGACCTCGTGGGGCTCATCTTCCACGCGATCACCACGCCCTCGCTCAGGGGACCCGTCAACGCCACCGCCCCCCACCCGGTCCCCAACGCCACCTTCACCACGATCCTGGGACGCGTGCTCAAGCGCCCCACGCTGCTGCCGGTGCCGTCGCTGGCGGTCAGGGGCATGTTCGGCGAGATGGGAAAGACCCTGTTGCTGGAGGGTGCCCGGGTGCTGCCGGAGGCGGCGTCGCGCAGCGGGTTCCGCTTCGACTTCGAGGGCCTCGAGGAATCGCTGGCCTACCAGCTCGGCCACGCCGGCCCAGCCGCCCGGCAGCGATGAGCCCGCCACCCCGCCGCCGTCCCCGCCCGGCGCGCCTCCGCGATCCCCGCCCGGCGCAACCCCGCCGTCCCCGCCCGGCGCACCCCCGCGATCCCCGCCCGGCGAGCCGGCAGCGATGAGCCCCGCTTCGCGCCCGCCCGCGCTGGCCCTCGCCGGCCTCGCCGCCGACCCCATCACGCAGTTCGCGGACTGGTTCGCCGCCGCCGAGGCCGAACCCGGGATCGTCTTCGCCGAAGCGGTCTGCCTCTCCACCCTGGGGCCCGGCGATACCCCCGAGGGGCGGATGGTTCTGCTGAAGCACTTCGATGCACGGGGCTTCGTCTTCTACACCAACCTGGACTCCGCGAAGGGGACCCAGCTCAGCGCGCACCCCAGGGCGGGGCTGACCTTCTACTGGCAGCCGCTCGGGCGCCAGGTGCGGATCCGCGGCCCCGTGGAGCCGGTCTCCGCCGGGGAGGCGGACGCCTACTTCGCGAGCCGCCCCCGGGAGAGCCGGATCGGGGCCTGGGCGTCGGACCAGAGCCGCGAGCTCGCCAACCGGGCCGCACTCGAGGGCAGGGTGCGGGCGCTGGAAGCGCGCTTCGCGGGCGGCGACGTCCCCAGGCCGCCCAACTGGTCCGGCTTCCGCCTCCTCCCCGACGCCATCGAGTTCTGGCAGGAGGGCCGGGCCCGGTTGCACGACCGCTTCGTCTACGAGCGCCGCGGCGCGGAGGGATGGACGCGGAGGCGGCTGTATCCCTGAGGGGCACGGCCCCATCCGGCGCGCGGCTGCCGTCGCATGCACGGTTTCGTTCTCAATCAAGATAAGAAATCTTAACGTAAGATTTTTTTTCTTATTCCATGAAACCCCTGAGCGCGCTCTCCTTCAGCACCGCGCCCAGCGTCTCCAGCAGCAGCCCGGCCTCCGCTTCCCCGAAGACCAGCGGCGGCTTGATCTTGATCACATTGTGGCCGGGGCCGTCCACGCTGAGCAGCACCCCCATCCGCCGGGCGCGGTTGACCAGGTAGCTGCAGGCCTCCGGGAAAGGCTCGCGCGAGGTGCGGTCGCGGACGAATTCGATCCCCAGGAAGAGCCCGCGCCCCCGCACATCGCCGGCGAACGGGTGTTCCGCGGTCAGTTCGCGCAGGTCGTGCAGCAACCCGCCGCCGACCACGCGCGCCCGCTCCTGCAGTCCCCGGTCGCGGATCTCGGCGAGCACCGCGCGCGCGGCGGCGCAGGACACGGGGTTGCCCCCGAAGGTGCTGAAGTACTCCATGCCGTTGGCGAACGAATCGGCGATCTCGCGGGTGGTCACCACGGCGGCGACCGGGTGCCCGTTCCCCATCGGCTTGCCCAGCGTGACGATGTCGGGCACCACACTCTGCAACTCGAATCCCCAGAAGGCGTCGCCGACCCGGCCGAAGCCGACCTGCACCTCGTCGGCGATGCAGACGCCGCCCTCACGGCGGATGTGGCGGAAGGCGGCGTCCAGGTAACCGGGGGGCGGCTCGATCTGGCCCCCGCAGCTCAGGATCGGTTCCGCGATGAAGGCCGCGACCCCGGGTCCGCCCTCGCCGGCGGCGAGCCGGGCGGCGGCGCGGGCCACGTCGTCGGCGTAGCGCCGTCCCAAATCGGCATCGGAGAGCCCCTGCCCGCGCCGGTAGCGGCCCCGGTACGGATCGGGCATCGGCGCCACCGCCACGCGGCCGCTCGGCCCGCTTCCCCCCGGTCCGCAGAACTTGTAGTGACTCACCTCGACCAGGCCGCCGGTGTTGCCGTGGTAGCCGCCCTCCAGGCAGACCACGCCGTCGCTTCCGGTGTGGCAGCGCGCCATCCGCAGCGCCAGTTCGTTCGCCTCGCTCCCCGAGCAGACCGGGAAGACGACCTCGAGGGGAGCGGGGAAGTGGGCCAGGAGCTCGTCGGCGAGCGCGACGATCTCGCCGTGCAGGTAGCGGGTGTTGGTGTTGAGCACGCGGGAGTGGCGCGCGATCGCCTCGGCGACGCGGCGGTTGCCGTGGCCCACGTGCGGGACGTTGTTGACGGTGTCGAGGTAGCGCTGCGCGGCGTCGTCGTAGAGGTAGGCGCCCACGCCGCGCACGACATGGACCGGGTCGGCGTAAGACAGACTCAGGGACGAACCGAGAACCGTCTTGCGATTTGCCGTTAGAACGCGTTTTCGCAAGACGGGGTCGTCGGCGGGGGTGGTCGAGGTGACCGCGCCGGGGGGCAGGCCGGCGAGCGCGGAGGGGTCGGGAAGCACCGATTCCCACACCGTGCGCAGCCGCTGGAGCGCCACGCCCGGGAAGTTCCGGTGGTCGGCGCCCTCGATGCCGTCGTCGCAGACGGAATCGAGGGCGATGACCTGGAGGTGCAGGTGGGGCGGCCAGCCCCCGTTGACGTCCGCGCCGCCGAGCCAGCCGATCACCTCTCCCGCGGCGACGGGCCGGCCGGGCTCGAGGTGGCCGAGGGTGGCGCGGTCGAGGTGGCCGTAGAGGGTGTGGAAGCCGGAACCCTGCTGACCCGTGTCGTCCGCGGGGGTGGCTTCCCCGTGCCCGCTCGCGCCGGGGGCGTGGCGCAGGATGACGGTCGGTCCGTAGTCGCGCGGCTGGTCGTTGTCCGCGACCGACGCGACCACACCGGCAAGCGGGCTGTGGACGGCGGTCCCCGGCGGCGCGAAGAGGTCGAGGCCGAGGTGGATGGTGCGCGCCTCCGGGCCGTCGTTGCCCGCGACGCGGAAGCCGGGGGCGTCGTAGAGGAGCCGCGCCTCGCCGTAGCGCCCCACGCCCACCGTGGCTCCGTGCGCGGTGATTTCGGCCTCGATCCAGCGGTCGAGCGCGCCCTCGGCGAGCAGGTCATCGGGGTGGGGGAGGTCCAGGCTGCTCACCGAAAGGTCGAGGGTGTGGGGGCGCGCGAGGACGTGGCCAGCCATGACGGGGGCGGCGGGTCTCTGCCGGACGGCCAACGCGAGGGCGGGGTTGGGGGGGAGCCCGGCGGCTTCCCGAATCCTGAACTCGGCGATCCGCCAGTCGGTGCGCGCCAGTGCGGCGAGCAGCTCCCAGGCGGCTGCCTGGCTCACCGCGAGGTAGGCATTGTCCGGCTGGCGGCGCATCTCGCCGGCCTGAACGCACACGGAGAGGCAGAGCCGGAGCGCCACCATCGGGATGATCGCCGTGCACTCCGCGTCGCTCGGCGGGGACACGGAGGCGTATCCGCGCACGATGGCGCAAGCAGCCTCGACGGGATCCGGCAGCCCCATCATGGCGTATGTGGCGGCAACGGCGATTTCGGCCGCGCGCCAGCTGCGGGCGACATCGCCGAAGTCGATGAGCCCGGCCAGACGCGCGCCGTCCAGCGACGGGAGCACGATCACGTTGTGGTCGTTGGCGTCGTTGTGGATTGCGGTGGTGGGAAGGTTGCCGCGCACCGGATCCAGGCGCCGCAGGGCGCGCTCCAGCGTCGACTCGACGCGTCCCCGGCCCCCGGCAAGGTCCCCGAGACGGCCGCGCACGGTCTCCGGCGAGGTCTCCATCCTCCAGGGGAAGTCGCGGTCCAGCCCGGGGTGGTCGAAGCCGGCGAGCGCGCCGTCCACCTCGGCGAGCAGCGCGCCGAGCGAGTCGAGGACGGCCATCGCGCGGGGCCGGAGTTCGGCCAGCGGGACACCCTCGACGTAGGTGCAGGCGGAGGCGATGAGGGACTCGCCGCGCCAGTCGGCCTCGGCGATGGCGGCCGGGACGGTCCCGCCCTGCGGCGGCTCTTCGGGGGACGGGGACTTTGCGGCTCCTCGCCGGTCCCCGCCGTCTTCCGCCACCGGAACCAGGCGCTGGAGGCGGTCGTGGGAAGGGATGTCCTCCAGATGGGCCAGAGCGGAGGTGATCAGTTCGAAGACCGGCCGCCTGCCCGGTGGACCGAGTTTGAGGACGAAGGTCCCCGCGGGCCCGGAGATCCGGTAGTTCCAGTCGAACTCGCCCGGCAGCGGGACCGCTTCGCCGGCAAGGCCGAAGCACCGGCGGGCAATGGTTCGGGCGTCGTCCGCGGTTGGGCGGAGGTTCACTCAGACACCGTAGGGAACCCAGATGTTCTTCACCCGGGTTCCCTTGCGCAGCAGCATCTCCCCGGCGTCCCCGGAGAGCGCGAGCCAGTCCGCGGAGCCTTCGCGGTCCACCCAGACCCGCTTGAGGTTCCCGGCCGACAGGCGTTCGGCCTCGCTGGAGAGGTCGTCGGCAACGAAGTCCCAGAGCTGGTCCACGTCGTCGTGGGCGGCCAGGTCCGGGACGATCTCCGCATGGATCCCCGCGAGCACGTTCACCGCACCCGGCGGCACGTCCGACGTCTCCAGGACCTGCACCAGGTCGAGCGCGGGAAGGGGGAAACGCTCGGGCACGACCACCACCGCCACATTGCCCTGGGAGAGCGCCGCGCCCAGCGCGCCCGCGACCCCGGCCAGCGGGGCCGGCTCCCCGCACCGGATGGCCACCGTCCCCACCGGCTCGTTCATCGCGAAGGTGACGTTGCGGAACGGGGTGGAGTGCACCCTTCCGTCATGCTTGTCCGCCCACGCCGCGAAGGTGAAGAGCGCCTGCACCGCCGCCTCCACTTCGGCGCCCGCATCCTCCTCGGCCATCCCGGTCGCGGCCCTCAGCGCGCCCGTGAACCCGGCGGCGCGCGCGGCCAGGTTCTCGGCCACGAAGTACAGGATCTGGGCGCGCAGGTAGGCGGTCGCCGCGGCCCAGGTGGCGCGAGCCTTCCCGGCCGCCTCGACCGCGTCGCGCACGTCCTTGCGTCCGCCGCGGGGCGCTTCTCCCCAGGGCAGCCCGCCGGCGCCCAGCTGCGTCAGCGAATAGCCTCCGTCGGGGCGCCGCTGCACGCCGCCGATCCAGAGCTTGCGGGTACGGTCGATCGCGTCCGCGGGCAGCGGGTTCCGCCCGGGGAGCGCATCGCCCGAAGCCCGGTTCCGCCCCGGTGAGTCCGCGTCAGGCGTTCCATCCGGTCCCGGCGTCCCATCATCCCCCAACCGCACCCCGGCCCGCGCCGCCACCTCCACGCCGCCCGCGCGCCCGCCCCCGGGGGGCTTCAGGTACTCCCACATCCCCTCCTTGCCGCCCTCCCGGCCGAATCCCGATTCCCGGTACCCCCCGAAGCCGGACGCCGCGTCGAAGCGGTTGGTGCAGTTCACCCAGACCGTGCCGGCCTTGATCCCGGGCGCCACGTCCATTGCCAGGCTGAGGTCCTCGGTCCAGACGCTGGCGGCCAGACCGTAGCGCGTGTCGTTTGCCAGAGCCACGGCTTCGGACGGGGTGCGGAAGGTCAGGCTCACCAGGACGGGCCCGAAGATCTCCTCGGTGACGATCGAACTCGCCACGGGCGCCCCGGTGCACAGCGTGGGCGGTAGAAAGAGGCCGTCCCGGGGAACCTCCGCCGACGGCTGCCAGATCTCCGCGCCGTCGGCCTCTCCGGCGTCGAGGAAACCCCGGATGCGGTCCACCTGGCGCTGGTCCACCAACGCCCCCATGTCCATTCCCTTGTCGAGCGGATGCCCCACCCGGATGGTCTCCATGCGCGCGCGCAGCCGCGCCAGCATCTCCTCCTCCACGTTCTCCTGCACCAGCAACCGCGACCCCGCGCAGCAGACCTGGCCCTGGTTCAGCCACACTCCGTCCACGATCCCCTCGACGGCGGCATCCAGGTCGGCGCTGTCGAAGACGACGAAGGGGGACTTGCCGCCCAGCTCCAGCGAGAGCTGCTTGCCGGTTCCGGCGGTCGCGCGGCGAATCTCGCGGCCCACCTCCGTGGAGCCGGTGAAGGCGATCTTGTCGATTCCCTCGTGGCGAACGAGGGCGGCTCCGGTGCCGCCGTCCCCCGTGACGATGTTCAGGACGCCCGGGGGCAGTCCGGCTTCGCCGGCCACCTCGGCGAAGAGCAGCGCGGAGAGCGGCGTGTACTCGGCGGGCTTGAGCACGACCGTATTCCCGGCGGCCAGCGCCGGCGCCACCTTCCAGGCGAGCATGAGCAAGGGGAAGTTCCACGGGATGATCTGGCCCACCACCCCGATCGGCTCGTGGCGGGGAAACTCCGTGCCGGCGAGCTGGGCCCACCCCGCGTGGTGTTGGAAGTGCCTGGCGGCGAGCGGGATATCGAGGTCGCGCGCCTCGCGGATCGTCTTGCCGTTGTCGAGTGACTCCACGACGGCGAAGAGGCGGGAGCGCTTCTGGATCTGGCGCGCGAGCCGGTAGAGGTGGCGCGACCGTTCGTGGCCTCCGATCTCCTGCCAGGCAGCGCGGGACGCCCGGGCCACGCGGACCGCGCGGCCGACCTCGGTGGGCGTGCCGTATGCGAAGCGGGCGAGCAGCCTGCCGTCGGCCGGGCAGCGCGTTTCGTGCAGGTCGCCCCCGCCGGTCCACTCTCCCCCGATATAGTGCCCGAAGGCCCGCTCGCCGCCGCCGAGCCACTCCATCGCGAGCGCCTCGCTCTCCGGGGCGGGTCCGTAGGCGGGGTTCCGGAAGGCTTCGCGAACGCGCGTCATGCGCCGTCAGCCCAGGGGGTGGCGGTGGAAGGCCGAGTAGCGTCCGGTGACGTGGTGTTCGAGCTGCCGCTCGATGTCCGCGAGCAGCGAGCTCGCCCCGATCCGGAAGAGGTGCGGGTCCAGCCATCCCTCGCCGAGTTCCTCCCTGGCCAGGATCAGCCAGGCCAGCGCGTCCTTCGCCGTCTTCAGCCCGCCGGCGGCTTTGAGTCCCACCCTGATCCCGGTACCGCGGAAGTACTCCCGGATGGCGCGCGCCAGCACGATGCCGACCGGAAGGGTCGCGTTCACCGCCTCCTTCCCCGTGGAGGTCTTCACGAAGTCGGCCCCGGCCATCATCGCGACGAGCGCGGCCCGCTTCACGTTCGCCAGCGTCCCGAGCTCCCCGGTGCCGAGGATCACCTTCACGTGAGCGTCGCCGCAGGCCTCGCGAAACGCCGCCACCTCGTCGTAGAGTCTCTCCCAGTCTCCGGCGAGCACGCAGCCGCGCGTGATCACCACGTCGATCTCTTCGGCGCCCGCCGCCACCGACTCCTCGATCTCCCGGATCCGGGTGGGGAGCGGCGACAGCCCCGCGGGGAAGCCCGTGGAAACGGCCGCCACCGGGATGGGGCTGCCGCGCAGCGCCGCGCGGGCCGCCCCGACGAGACCGTGGTAGACGCACACGGCGGCGACCCTGACCTCGCCGGGCGGCACTCCCAGCGCGGCGAGGATGTCGTTCCGCACGGGCCTGCGCGCTTTCCCGCACAGGCGCTGCACGCGTCCCGGAGTATCGTCGCCGGCCAGGGTGGTCAGGTCGATCAGCGTGACCGCGCGCAGGAGCCATCCGGCCTGCCAGTCCCGCTTCACCGAACGCCGGCGTGTCAGGGTGGCCGCCCGCGCGTCGGCGGCGGGCCGGTTCACCCGCACCGCGCGCACGACCTGCAGGTCCAGGGGCATCCCGGGGTTGCGCGGCTCCGCGGAGGCCCCGGGCACGACTGCGCGCTGTGTCGTGGCTCCGGCCGGGGGGCCGTGTCGCCGCCCCTCCCGCGCGACCGTGCTCCGCTGCCCGGGAGGCGGGGCGCTGGCGGAATCGACCGCTCGGCTCATCGTTTGTTCCTCGCGTTTCGGGGGCCGGTTGAATTCGCGCAGCCGCCGGACCGGGCGCCGGCTGTTGTGCCGGGTGGCGCATTCCCGTCAGAATGGGCCAAGATAACGCGTCGCAGGCGACAAGACGAAGCCCGCTGGCCGGCCGGCATCACAAGCTGTCAACCAGGAGGGGGGGAATTGGACCGGATCCCGAGGCTGATCACGGGAATCATGGGCGCGGCGGCGGCCCTGTTCTACCGGGTCGACCGCCACGGCCCGCCCCTGCCGGACGGCCCTCTCCTGGTCACGGCCAATCACCCCAACAGCCTCCTCGACCCCCTCCTGGTATACCGGTGCAGCGAACGATTCACCCGCCCGCTGGGCCGGGCTCCACTCTTCGAACAGAGGCTCCTCGGGCCGGTGCTGCGTGCGCTGGGAGGCATCCCCGTCTACCGGAGGCAGGACGATCCGGAGGCCATGCACCGCAACGAGGAGATGTTCCGCGCGGTCGTCGATGAGCTGCTGGACGGCGGCGCCATCCAGATCTACCCCGAGGGGAAGAGCCACTCGGGCGCGCAGTTGGCCGCGCTGCGCACCGGGGCCGCGCGGATCGCACTGCAGGCGGAGGAGCGTGCCGGGTGGCGCCTGGGGCTGTCGATCGTGCCCGTGGGGATTACCTATTCGCGCAAGGAGCTGGCCCGCACCGCGGTCGCCGTCCGGTTCGGGACGCCGTTCGGGTGCGCGGACCTGAAGGAGGCGTACCGCGCCGATCCGGTGGCGGCGGCGCGCGACCTCACCACGCGGATCGACTCGGGACTGAGGAGCCAGACCCTGAACCTGCAGGATCCGCGGGACCGGATGCTGGTGGAGGTGGCCGAGCAGCTCTATGTCCGCCAGCGCCGCCAGGTGGAGTGGCGGGCCCGGGAGCGGCTCGGCACGCGCTTTCCCCGCCTGCAGCGCTTCGCGGCCGGAGTGGAGTGGCTGCGCCGGACCGCTCCCGACGAGCTGGCCGAGCTGCGCCGCAAGGTCGGGGAGTACGCCCGGCTGAGGGAGCGGTTCCGCGCAGGGGAGGGAGACGTGCCGTCCCGGTACGAATTCGGTCCGGTGGCGCGCTACGCGGCGGCCAGGGGGACCCTCCTCCTGCTCGGGCTTCCCTTCGCGCTGGCGGGTGCCCTCCTCTGGGCACCGGTGGCCCGTTTTCCGGGCTTCGTGGTACGCCGCACCCGGCCCGACTACGAGATCACCGCCACCCACAAGCTCCTGGCGCTGATGAGCGGGGTGGTCGCCGCCTGGGGGCTCTGGATCGTGGCCGGCTACCTGATCGGCGGCCTCTGGCTGGCGCTGACGGCTGCGGCGCTGGCCCCCGTCTCCGGCTACACGACGCTGCGCTGGGTCGAACTCGCCAACGAGGTCAGGGAGGATACCTCGCTCTTTCTGCGCCTCCAGGGGCGGCCGGACCTGCGCCGCCACTTCGCGGTCCTGCGCACCGAACTCGCCAGGACGTTCGACCAGCTGGAGCAGCGCCGGCTGGCGGAGTTGCCACCGGACCCCGGCGGTGACAACGTGTTCGCGGGCGGACGGAAGGGGGAGGGGCAGGGGTAGCGCGACTTCGTCCGGTTGCCGCAACCGCGGAGGCGGCGCCGGCCAGGGGGGCGGATCGGGACTGGTGTTCCGTCTGGTCTTCAAAACCAGTGCGCCCGGCTAAGACCCGGGTGGGTGGGTTCGATTCCCACACGCCCCCGCCACCGCGCCCGTTTGCCTTATCTTCCTTCAATGAATACGAAACCGGTCCGGGTGATCATCAACCCGGCCGCGTCCGGGGGGGGCGGACGCCATGCGGCGCTGGAGTTGCTGAGCGAGCTGGACGCGCGTTCGCTACCCTGCGACGCACGCTACACCGAGGGGCCCGGACACGCCGCCGAGCTGGCGGCGGAGGCGCGCGCCGACGCCGTGCGCGGGGTCGTGGTGGTCGGGGGCGACGGCACCGTGCACGAGGTGGCCGGGGGCCTCCTGGCCGCGGGGCCGGGGCGGCTGCCGCCGGTGTGCGTCTTCCCGGCGGGGACGGGCAACGACTTCTTCCGCATGGTGGGTGCGGAGCGCAGCGCCGCCGCCGTGGCCAGGCTCCTCGAGCGGGGAGCGGTGAAGCACTTCGATGTCGGGCGCGTGCGCTGGGACGACGGAGAACGCGTGTTCGTGAACGTAGTCGGTGTCGGGGTGGACGTCGACGTGCTGCGCTGCCGCGCCCGCTTCGCACGGCTGACGGGGCTGGCCCAGTACCTGGCCGCGCTCCTGTACGCCCTCGTCACCTTTCGTCCGCCGGAGCTTCGCATCGATCTCGGCGGCGCGGGCCGTCCCCTGGTAGGCCGGACCACGCTCTCCGTCATCACCGTGGGCCGGTCCATCGGGGGAGGGTTCATGGTCAACCCGCGGGCGCGGGCTTCGGATGGAATGCTCGACCTGCTCCACGTGCCGGCCCTCGGCCTGCTTCGGATCCTGGCCCTCGTGCCCAGGGTCATCCGGGGGACCCACGGCGGCATGGAGCCGCTTACGATGTGCCGCATCGAGCAAGCCCGGCTGGGCCGCACCGACGGGAAACCGGTCTGGTTCGAGATCGATGGGGAGCTGTCGCCGGAGCCGGCCCGTGAACTCCGGATTCGAGTCCTGCCGCGGGCATTGCCGGTGATGGTGCCGGCGCATGGGTAGTTGCCGGCGCATGGGCAGCTGCCGGCGCATGGGTCGGTGCCGGGCAGCCTTCCGCGCGCTTGCCCTTCTGCTGCTGTGCGGAGCTGCCGGCGAGGCGCGGGCGCAGGTTCCGGGAGAGGGGGGAGCCCCCGTGCCCGACAGCGTTCCGGCGGCGGACTCGGTGCCGCGGGAGCTATCGCCTTCGGGCGCGTTCCTGCGCGGCGCGATCATCCCGGGGTGGGGACACGTGGCGACCGGTTCGCTCACACGCGGCGCCTTCTACTTCGGGTGGGAGTCGTTGACGGGCTGGATGGTCTTCAAGAGCCACCGCCGCCTGGGAGCCGCCCGCCGGCAGGCCGGCCTCTGGGAGGACCGCGTGACGGCCCGGCTGATCCGCGAAGGCGTCGCGCCCGAGGAGATCGAGGCCCAGCTCGAGGGCCACCCCGAGATCGCCCGCTTCCGCGGCCTCGTGGACGCCCGCGTGGAGCAGCGGGAGGACTGGGCCGCGCTGGGGATCTTCATCCTGCTGGTCTCCGGCGTGGATGCGTTCGTGTCGACGCACCTGCGGGATTTCCCGGAGCCGCTGACGGTCGAAGGCGACCCTCTGACCGGGACGGTGGAGGTGGCCTTGCGCGTGCCTGTGGGGCGGTGGTGACCGGGTGTGGGCCGCTGGGCCGGTGCCGTTCGCCGCTACCCCTCCCACTCGTGGAGGACCGGGGCGCCCGAGTCCGTGATCGTCACGTAGCTGCGATGAAAGACCCAGTCGCCGCAATTCACGTGAAAGCGGCCGGGGGCCACCTCCTGCACCACCGGCGCGTGCGTGTGGCCCGTGGCCACGATGTCGATGCCGGGATCCTGCGCGAGCACCTCGGATGCCCAGGCCTCCAGGAAGCCGGACCGGCCCCGGCCGAGGGCTTCGGGACCGGCCGCGATCAGGTGTCTGGTGCTGGAGACCCGTTCGGCCAGGAGCGCGCCCAGGTCGGGGTGGAGCCAGCGGAAGAGTCCCCGGGTGACCGGGTTCCGCAGGACGAGCCTCAGAATCCGGTATCCCAGGTCCCCCTTCCCCAGGCCGTCGCCGTGGGCGATCAGGACGGACCTGCCCTGCACCTCGATCCGGACAGGTTGCTGATGGAATTCCAGGCCGATGCGTTCGCGTAGGAAGCTGCCCCCCCACCAGTCGTGGTTGCCGCCCATGAGCAGCACCGGCACACCCGCGTCCACGAGATCGGCCAGCGCCCCCAGTACCCGCACGTGGTCGGCGAGCACGACGCGGCGGTATTCGAACCAGAAGTCGAAAAGATCGCCGTTGATGATGAGGCGGCTCGCCGATTCCTTGACGTGGAGGAGCCAGCGCCGGAATGCTTCTTCGGTGGCGGGCGGGACCGCGCCAAGGTGCACATCGGACACGAGAAAGGCGGGCTTGGAAGGCATGACAGCCGAAAGTACCGGAACCCGGCTGCCCGGGACAGGGATCGTGCTGGGGGGACTGCTCGCCGCTGCGTGCGCCGCTCCGCAGCCGGTGCCCGCGACTCCGGAGCCCGCCCGCACCGACCTGCGGGCCGAGGCGCTGCTCATCGAGTACACCACGCGGGTCGCGCGTCCGAGCCGGATCGTCTTCCGCTGGCGCGCGCAGGAGCCCGACTTTCGCCGCAACGGGACCGGGGTGGCGCGGGTGGAGCCTCCCTACCGCGCCCGGCTGGACCTCTTCCTGGACAACGGAGAGACCGCCGCGGTCGCGGCGCTGGTCGAGGACGAGCTGCGAATCCCCGCCACGCTTCCAACCGAACTCGTGCCGCCGGCGCCGCTGATGTGGGCCGTATTCGGCGTCTTCCGGCCGGGTGCGGGAGCCGAGATGGTGCAGGGGCGCATCACTCGGGGCACGATGGAGTTGAACTACGACCTGCCGACCGATGAACAGGTGCGCTTCCACCTGCGCGACCGCGCCGTCGTGAACGCCGAGCGCCTGGAGCGCGGCTCGGTCGTGGAGATCGTTTTCCTGTCGGACCGGGAAGGGGATACGATCTTCCCGGCGGAGGCAACCTACCGCAATCTTCCAGGCTTCCGAGAACTGAGACTCACGCTTGAATCCGTCGAACATGTGGACCCGTTCCCGCCCGATATCTGGTATCCGAACCAGCCGTAGCGGGGGCGCCGCCGCGGCGCCCGCGTTGCTTCTGTGCGCGCTTGCCGCCGGGAGTTGCAACTATTCCTTCACGGCGGGTGCAGGCCTGCCGTCGCACATTCGCACCATCGCCATCGTCCCCTTCGAGAACAGCACCAACCGCTTCGAACTGACGCAGGAACTCCACGAGGCGCTCCTCCGCGAGTTGCCGCGGGCGCTGGGGCTGACCGTGGCGGGCGAGGAGAACGCCGATGCCGTCGTCTCGGGGACGATCGAGGGCTACGATCTCCAGGCGCCGCTCTACCAGAGGGGACGGCAGGCCGAGTCGGTCCAGGTGCTGCAGCGGCAGGTGGTGCTGAGGGTGGAGGCGCAGATCCTCGACCGCGAGAACTACACGATTCTGTGGGAGCAGCAGCTGCGCAACACCGGGCAGTATCTGGAGGCGAGCGAGACCGAGGAGGTGGGCCGGGCGGAGGCGATCGAGCTGTGCGTGCAGGGGATAGTGGACGGGGCCCAGTCCAACTGGTAGATTCGCTCCCGGCAGGATCCGTGCGAATCACCCTCGACCCCAGCCCAGGAGCGCGCTGACTTGAACCGGGCACTCTGGCTCTGGGGGATCCTGTTCGCGCTCTGGCTGCTGCTGTCCGGGCACTTCGAGACGCTCTTCATCCTCTTCGGCCTCGTCACCTGCACGGTCGCGGTGTGGGTATCGGTGCGCATGGGGATCGTGGACCGCGAGTCCGTGCCGCTGCACCTGCTCGGGCGCGCGGCCGGGTATGTGCCCTGGCTGGTGTGGGAGGTCTTCAAGTCGAATGTGCGGGTGGCGCGGATCATCCTGTCGCCGCGCATGCGGGTCGACCCCTCAATCGTCCACTTCCGGGCCTCGCAGGCCACCGACCTCGGGCGCTTCATCTACGCGAACTCGATCACGCTGACCCCGGGCACGGTCACCACCGGGGTCACCGGCGACGACTTCGAGGTGCACGCGATCGTGCAGTCGGAGATCGACGGGTCGGAGGAGAACGACATGAACCGGCGGGTTGCGGTGCTGGAAGGGAAGGACCCGAAGTGATGTTCGCGGTCACCGCCGCCGCGCTCCTGGTTGCGATGGTGCTGGCGATGTGCCGCGCCCTGCTCGGACCCACGGCGTACGACCGGGTGCTCGCGCTCAACAACATCGGCACGAAGACGGTGGTGCTGATCGCCGTGCTCGGCTTCCTGAACGGGCGCCCCGAATTCCTGGACCTGGCGATCGCCTACGCGCTGATCAACTTCATCGGGACGATTGCGGTGCTCAAGTACATCGAGTACGGCGACCTGGGCGCGCCGCCCCGGCCAAGGGGGGAGGCGGACTGATGGAGATGGCCGTCACCGTCCTCACCTGGGTGCTGTTGATGGCCGGCGCATTCTTCCTCCTGACCGGGGCGCTGGGGATGGTCCGGCTCCCGGATGTCTTCACGCGCATGCACGGCGCCGGCATGACGGACACCATGGGGGCGGGCCTGATCCTGGCGGGGCTGCTCGTGCACACGCTGGCCGGGGGGGTACAGGTGGCTGTGCCGGTGCGTCTGCTTCTCATCCTGGGCTTCCTCTGGTTCACCAGCCCGATCGCGACCCACGCGACGGCCAAGGCGGCGCTCTCGGGCGGCGTGCGGCCGTTCACGCTGGCCGGGGAGGGGTCCGGGGGCGGAGGGCCGGCTGGGTACCGGCGTCCGCGCGAGCCCGCCCCTGGCGACGCGTCCGGCGCCGGGCAGGCCGCCCAGAGTGAAGGGGGTGCGTCATCGTAACCGTCATCGACATCGTGCTGCTGACGCTGCTGGCGGCCGCGGGGCTGGCGCTGCTGCGGGTCCGCAACCTGTTCGCGGTCGTCATGCTGGCCGGGATCTACTCGCTGCTGTCGGCGGGGCTCTTCACCGTGATGGACGCGGTCGACGTGGCCTTTACGGAAGCGGCGGTGGGCGCGGGGATCTCGACCGTCCTCTTCCTCGGGGCGCTGGCGCTCTGCGGGCACCACGAGAACAAGCCCGGACACACCCCGCTGCTGCCGCTGTTCGTGGTGCTGGTCACCGGCGGGCTCCTGGTCTGGGGGACGATGGACATGCCCGGATTCGGCGACCCCGCCAACCCGGTTCACCACCATGTCGCCGACCACTACATCGAGGAGAGCTACTCCGAGATCGGGATCCCGAACGTGGTGACCTCGGTGCTGGCGTCGTACCGCGGCTACGACACGATGGGCGAGACCACGGTGGTCTTCGCGGCCGCGGTGGGGGTGATGATCCTCCTGGCCGGGCGCCTGGGACGGAGGCCGCAGCCGGAAGGAAAGGGGGGCGGCGGATGAGGGGAGAGGTGGTCGTGCGGGTCGGCGCCAAGGTTCTGGCCCCGTTCATCATCACCTTCGGGCTGTACGTGCACTTCCACGGAGACTACAGCCCGGGCGGGGGCTTCCAGGCGGGGGTGATCCTGGCCGCGGCGATCGCGCTGCTCGCGCTGGTCTACGGGCTTGAGGCCGTGCAGAAGGTGGTGACTCCCCGGTTCGTGCGGGCGTGCGCGGCGCTCGGCGTGATCATCTTCGCCGGGGTCGGCGTGGTGACGATGATCCTCGGCCACAACTACCTGGGCTACAACGCGCTGGCCCACGATCCGAAGCATGGCCAGCACTACGGGATCCTGGCGGTCGAGCTGGGCGTCCTGGTCACCGTCTTCGGGGTGATGGTAGCGGTCTTCTACCTCTTCGCCGGCCGCCGCGGGAGGACGCAATGAGCCTCGACCTCCTGGTTTCCCACTACAACTACTGGGTCGTCATCTTCCTGATGATGGTCGGGTTCTACATCCTGATTTCGCGAGGCAACCTGGTCAAGAAAATCGTTGGCCTCAATGTATTTCAGACCTCCGTCTTCATGTTGTACATCAGCATGTCTAAGGTCAGCGGGGGGACGCCGCCGATCCTGGTGTACCCCTATGGGGAAGCGGATGTCGTCTTCTCGAATCCGCTGCCGCATGTGTTGATCCTGACCGCGATCGTGGTCGGGATCGCCACGACCTCGGTGGGGCTGGCGCTTGCGGTGCGCATCAAGGAGGCGTACGGGACGGTCGAGGAGGACGAGATCAACGCCATCGAGGCCCGTGCCGAGGCCGCCGAGTAGTGTCCGCGCACCTCCCGGTCCTCCAGGTGGTGGTCCCGCTCCTGGCGGCGCCGTTCTGCCTGTTCCTGAAGCGCGGGCGGATGGCTTGGGGACTGGCCGTGCTGGCGAGCTGGGCCGCGCTGGCGATCGCGCTGGCGCTCCTCGGCCAGGTGATGCAGGAGGGCGTGCTTTCCTACGCCATCGGCGACTGGGCGCCGCCGATCGGGATCGAGTACCGGGTGGACATCGTGAATGCCTGGGTGCTGGTGATCGTATCCGGGATAGGGGCCGTCGTTGCGCCGTACGCGATGGCCAGCATCGAGCGGGAAGTGGAGGCCGGGCGCATCCCCCTCTTCTACGCCGCCTACCTGCTGTGTCTGTCGGGGCTGCTGGGGATCACGATCACCGGGGACATGTTCAACGTCTTCGTCTTCCTCGAGATCTCCTCCCTCTCGGCCTACGCGCTGATCGCGCTGGGCCAGGACCGCCGCGCGCTCACGTCGGCCTTCCGCTACCTGATCATGGGATCGGTCGGGGCGACCTTCATCGTCATCGGGATCGGCCTGCTCTACGTGATGACCGGGTCGCTCAACATGGCGGACCTCGCGCAGCTGCTCCCGGAGGTGTGGGACTCCCGCACCGTGAAGGTGGCGTACGGGTTCCTGGCGGTGGGGTTCTGTCTCAAGCTGGCGCTCTTCCCGCTGCACCTCTGGCTGCCGAACGCATACACCTACGCCCCCTCGGCGGTCACCGCCTTCATGGCCTCGACCGCCACCAAGGTCGCGGTGTACATGCTTCTCCGCTTCTTCCTGACGGTCTTCGGGGCGCCGTTTTCCTTCGACGTGATGGCGCTGGACCGGGTGCTGCTGCCCCTGGCGCTGGTCGCGATCGCGAGCATGTCGCTGGTGGCGATCTTCCAGGTGAATGTGAAGCGGCTGCTGGCGTACTCGTCGGTGGCGCAGATCGGGTACATGATCCTCGGGCTGTCGTTTGCCACCGTGACCGGGTTGACCGCGACGCTGCTGCACCTCTTCAACCACGCGCTGATGAAGGGGGCCCTCTTCATGGCGATGGGGTGCGTGATGTACCGGATCGGGTCGGTGCACATCAGCGCGATGGCGGGGCTGGGGCGGCGGATGCCGTGGACGATGGCGGCCTTCGTGGCCGGGGGGCTGAGTCTGGTGGGGGTGCCGCTGACGGTCGGCTTCGTGAGCAAGTGGTACCTGATCCTGGGGGCGCTCGAGCGCGGCTGGTGGTGGGCCGCGATCCTCGTGCTGCTGACCTCGCTGCTCGCGCTGGTGTACATCTGGCGCGTCGTGGAGGCCGCGTACTTCCGCGACTTCCCGGGTGACGAGGAGACCCGCGAGGCGCCCTGGACGCTGCTCGGGCCCACCTGGGCGCTGGTGGCCCTCAACCTGTACTTCGGCATCGACGCCGGACGCACGGTGGGGATCGCGCGGCAGGCGGCCGAGGTGCTGATGGCGGGGATCGGGCCATGACCACGCTCCTGCTGCTCGCGCTGGCCGTTCCGGTCGCCGGGGCCGTGTTCATCTTGCTGCTGCGCCGGAGCCCCAACGCGCGCGAGGCCGCGAGCCTTGTCACGGCCGGGGCGCTCTTCGCCATCGTGCTGCGCATCTACCGGGCGGTGAGCGGCGGGGCCCGCCCCGAAGTGACGCTCGCCGAGCCGCTGCCGGGGATCCGGATCGCGCTGGAAGCGGAGCCGCTCGGCGTCCTCTTCGCGCTTATCGCGTCCTTCCTGTGGATCGTGACCACCGCGTACTCGATCGGCTACATGCGCGGGCACCACGAGAAGAACCAGACCCGCTTCTACCTCTTCTTCGCCTTCGCGATCGCGTCCGTGATGGGCGTGGCGTTCGCCGGCAACCTCTTCACCCTCTTCGCCTTCTACGAAGTGCTCTCGCTCGCGACCTTCCCGCTGGTCACCCACGCAGGGACCGAAGCGGCCAAGCGGGCGGGGCGGGTCTACCTCGGCATCCTCTTCTCGACCTCGGTCGTCTTCCAGCTCCTGGGCATCATCTGGGTGTACGCGGTGGCGGGCACGGTCGACTTCGAGCCCGGGGGGATTCTGCGCGGGAATGTGGGCGCGGGGCTGGTGCCCATCCTGCTCGCCCTCTTCGTTTTCGGGATCGGCAAGGCGGCGGTGATGCCCTTCCACCGCTGGCTCCCGGCGGCAATGGTGGCGCCCACGCCGGTGAGCGCGCTGCTGCACGCCGTCGCGGTCGTCAAGGCGGGGGTCTTCGCGGTGCTGAAGGTGACGGTGTACATCTTCGGCTTCGAATTCGTCGCCGAGACGGGGGCGTCGGTGTGGCTGATGTGGGCGGCCGCGGCCACGATCATCCTCGGGTCGCTGGTGGCCTTCACGAAGGACAACCTGAAGGCGCGGCTCGCGTATTCCACGGTAAGCCAGCTGTCTTACGTGGTGCTGGGGGCGATGCTGGCGAACAGCCTCGGCGTGATCGGAAGCGGCATGCACATCGCGATGCACGCCTTCGGCAAGATCACCCTTTTCTTCTGCGCCGGCGCGATCATGGTGGCGGCGCACAAGTCGGAGGTCAGCCAGCTGAACGGCCTGGGGCGCCGGATGCCGGTGACCTTCGCCGCCTTCCTGATCGGCACGCTTTCGATCGTGGGACTCCCACCGACCGGCGGAGCGTGGAGCAAGTGGTTCCTGGGGGTGGGTTCGGTGGAAGCCGGCCAGATCGGGCTGGTGGCGGTGCTGATGCTGAGTTCGCTGCTCTCGCTGGCGTACCTGCTGGAGATTCCCCTGAGGGGGTTCTTCGGGAAGGAGGAAGGTGCCGGCGCAAGTGCTGGCGGTGAAGCGCACGGGGACGGGGCGCACGGGAACGGCCATGCCAATGCGGACGGCAGTGCCCATGCGGACGCCCACGCCCACGCGGCTGACGGTGGCGCCCCCGGGGATGACCACTCCTTCCACGGCGCCCCCCGCTGGTCCGTAGCCGCGATTGCGGTCACCGCCGCCGCCTGTATCGCACTCTTCGTCTATCCCGAGCCGTTCTACCGCCTGATGACCATGGTGACCGGACAATGAGCGAGCACAAGCCGAACAGCGTGCCTTCCCCCTGGGCGGGACGGATCCTGATCGCGTTCTTCTTGCTCTGCGCGATCGTTTTGGGCGCCGACTTCGCCAAGGAGCGCGTGGTTCACCATCCGCTTGAGGAGTGGCCGATCCTCTATCCCGTCTTCGGCTTCGTCGGGATCTCGCTGCTGATCCTCATCGCGAAGGGGCTCAGGCGGCTCGTGATGCGTTCGGAGGACTACTACGACGATGAGTAGCATTCCTCCGTTCCTGATCTTCTTCGCGGGCGCGCTCGTCGTTCCGTTCCTGCGGAGTGTCCCGAAGGTGCGGATGGCCTTCCTGGTCCTCATCCCCGTGCTCGGGGCGCTCAACGTGTGGGGCATTCAGGAGGGCTACGAGGTCCAGTACCGGCTGCTCGGCCTCACCCTGACGCCGGTCCGCGCCGATTCGCTCGGCCTGCTCTTCGGCTACCTCTTCCACCTCGGCGCCTTCATCTCGATCATCTACTCGCTGCACCTCGGCCGGGGCGAGAACGCGACCGTGCAGCACACGGCGGCGCTCGTCTACGCGGGGAGCGCACTGGGGGCCGTCTTCGCGGGCGATTTCATCACGCTCTTCGTCTTCTGGGAGCTGCTCGCGATCAGCTCCGTCTTCCTGATCTGGGCGCGGGGCACGCAGGTCGCGGTGCGTTCCGGAATGCGCTACCTCCTGATCCACGTCGTCTCGGGGGTGACGCTGCTGGCCGGCGCGATGGTGCACTGGTCCGAGACGGGCAGCCTCGGGTTCGGCGAGATGGGGCTGGGGAGCCTCGCGGGCTGGCTCGTCTTCATCGCCATCGGGATCAAGGCCGCCTTCCCGCTCCTGCACAGCTGGCTGATCGACGCCTACCCCGAATCGACGCCCACCGGCACCGTCTTCCTCAGCGCCTTCACGACGAAGGTGGCGGTCTACGCCCTGGCGCGGGGCTTCCCCGGCGAGGAGATCCTCATCTACGTCGGCGCCGTCATGGCCTGCTTCCCCATCTTCTACGCCGTCATCGAGAACGACCTGAGGCGCACCCTCGGCTACTCGATGATCAACCAGATCGGCTTCATGGTCTGCGGCGTCGGCGTCGGGACCACGCTGGCGCTCAACGGCGCCGTCGCCCACGCCTTCAACGATGTCCTCTTCAAGGGCCTCCTCTTCATGTCGATGGGCGCGGTCATGCACATGACGGGCAAGACGAAGGCGTCGGAGCTGGGCGGGCTCTACAAGACGATGCCCATCACGGCGGGGCTGTGCATCATCGGGGCGCTCTCCATCTCCGCGGTGCCGTTCTTCAACGCCTTCGTGTCGAAGAGCATGATCATGACGGCGCTGCTCGAGCAGCACATGTACTGGATCTGGCCGGTCATGCTCTTCGCATCGGCGGGTGTGGTGGAGCACGCCGGGATCAAGATCCCGTACTTCGCCTTCTTCGCGCACGACTCCGGGATCCGCACCCGCGAGCCCCCGGTGAACATGCTGGTGGCGATGGGGATCGGTGCGGCGCTGTGCCTCGCGATCGGGATCTGGCCGGGCCTGCTCTACGGGCTGCTCCCGGGCGACGTGGACTATAGCGCCTACGACTACACCCACATGCTCACGCAACTCCAGCTGCTCTGCTTCGCGATCGCGGCGGTGGCGGCCTTCCACCTGTGGAAGATCTACCCGGCCGAGATCCCGTCGGTGAACCTGGATGCGGACTGGGTGTACCGGCGGGCGGCGGTGCGGGTGACGCGGTTTGTGGGGCGGACGGTGGGGGCGGTGGACGGGGCGTTCCGTGGGGTGGTGCTGGGGGGTGTGGGGCGGGCGATGCGGGGGGCGTTCCGGTCGCATGGGCCGCGAGGGGTGCTCGCGCGCAGCTGGCCGGCGGGGAGCATGGTGCTCTGGGTGTCGATCCTGCTGACGGCGTTCATCCTCTTCTTCCAGTTCTTCTGAGGTGATGGAGAAGCGCCGGATGAGGGTGGCCTGCCGCGGCACGAGCGTGGTGAGGTTGTGGAGGCGGCGGCGGTAGACGTGACCACCCGCCCCCGCGGTCCGGCCTCCAAGGTCGTCTCCCGGGTGGAGGCGGTGCGGTGCGCGGGTCCGGGCCGCGCATTCCGGCTGGTGTTCACGAACGGTTGCTTCGACCTGTTGCACCCCGGGCATGTGGAGTGCCTCAGCCGGGCGCGCGAGCTGGGCGACGTGCTGCTGGTGGCGGTGAACAGCGACGCGTCGGTGCGGCGGCTCGGGAAGGGGCCGGGGCGTCCCCTGGTGGATGAACGGAGCCGGGCCGAGGTGGTGGCGGCGCTGGAATGCGTGGACCTGGTGACGGTCTTTGACGAGGACACGCCGCGCGAGGTGGTAGCCGCGCTCGTGCCGGATGTGCTGGTCAAGGGGGGGGACTACAGCGAGGAGGAGGTGGTGGGTGCCCGGATGGTGAGGGCGAGTGGGGGCGAGGTGGTGATCGTGCCGCTGCTGCAGGGACATTCTACGAGCCGGATGTTGGAGAGGATGGAGGCCGCGCGGGAGACGGAGCCGTGAAGCTGCTCCTGGCCACGCGCAGCACGCACAAGGCGCGCGAGGTGCGGCGGGTGCTGGGGGGGGAGGGGCTTGAACGGTGCGCCATCGTCACGCTCGACGACGCCGGCATCCCGTGGACCGAGGCAGAGGAGGATCTGGAGCCGCACGACACCTTCGAGGAGAACGCGGCCTCCAAGGCCCACTACTTCGCGCGCCTCTCCGGGTTGGCCACGGTCTCCGACGACTCCGGGCTCGAGGTGGATGCCCTCGACGGCGGGCCCGGGGTCAGAACGAAACGCTTCGCGCCCCCCGGCCGCTACTCCGGGCTCGCTCAGGACGACGCCAACAACCGCTATCTGGTGGAGCGTCTCGACGGAATGCCACCCTCGGCGCGGGGCGCCCGCTACGTCTGCGTGGCCTGCATCGTGGATCCGGCCAGCGGTGCCGTCTCCTCCTTCCGCGGCGAGGCTTCCGGCCGAATCCTCGTCTCCCCCCGGGGCAACGGAGGCTTCGGGTACGACCCCCTCTTCTTCGACCTCGAACTGGACCGCAGCTACGCCGACCTGACACCGGCCGAGAAGGACGCCCGCAGCCACCGGGGCAGGGCGTTTCGGGCGCTGGCGGCCGCTCTGCGAACTCAGGTGTAGACCAGCGCGTCGTCCGCCCGGTGGACGCCCAGCATCACCCAGCAGAAGCCGAGGTTCAGCGGGAGCACGAAGGCAAGCATCTCCCGGTTCCCCTGCGACAGCGGCGGGATGAGGTGCAGAACCAGCCCGATCAGCGCGAGGGCGAGGGCCAGCACCGTGAATCGCCGTCCCCACACCGAGGTGGTTCCCTTGCGCGCGGTGCGGATCAGGCTTGCCCCCACCAGCGGGCCCAGCGGGCTGAAGAGGAGGATGTTCTGATTCCAGTAGGTGAAGGTATGCGCCGTCCAGTGCAGGGCGACGATCAGCACGGAGGCGGCCAGGCAGAAGAGGGCCCAGGCGCACGCGAAGACGATCAGCCCGGCCCGTGCGGCCCGTCCTCTTCCTCTACCGCGGGCTCCGTAGCCGAGCAGGGACAGAATCACCCCGGCGAGCAGGCCCGAAAGCAGGAACAGCATGTCCAGGCGGGGCGGAGCGGTGGATGGGTAATCCCTGTCGGCGTCCTCCCACAGCTCCTCGGTTCGCACCAGCGGAACCCGGCTCCCGTCGCTCTGCGTGACCAGCAGCGCCCCGGCCGTGTCCCTGAGCTTCATGGGGGTCCACATGTCGTCCCAGCCGGTGGTGGGCTCGTCGCCGCCGGGTCCCATGAACAATTGAATCCCCAGGTAGACGAGCGGGTCTTCGGCGGCCAGGCGAAGAGTCCGATGGCGCCAGGTCGCGGCGGGGCGCGAATCGGCCGCTGCGCGACCTTCAAGAGCGGGCGCGCGCCCGTCGGGGCCGGCACCGCCCCGCCCGGCATCGGTCACCGCCTTCAACTGCCCTCCCAGTATGATGTCGAGCAGGTCCCGCACCTTCGTCGAGCAGTTGTTGAGGTAGTAGTTGTACCGGTAGAACATGTTTTCGGGGAGAACTTCCGTGCGCAGAAGTCCAAGTAGCCGGACCTTGGCGGCCGGCTCGAATTCCAGTTCCTGCGCCCACACCCGGCGGCCCGCCCGGCGGTAGCCTGCGAGCATGCCATCCAGGGGCAGCTCGGCCACCCTGTAGTTGCCCCGCCCCCAGTAGAAGTCCGCCAGGAAACCCGGATCCGTGGCGTCGAAGATCCCGTAGTTGTACGCCTCCTCGATTCCGGCCGCCGTGTCCCGGACGAGTACCGCGTTGTGCCCCCACATCTCCTCGATGCGGTCGCCCGGTCCGACCGTGATGAGGTGGACCGTCATGGTCGCGCCGGGGACGGGGTTGGGGGGCGGCGTATCAACAGTGTCCGCAGTGGCGGCGGGGGTCTGGGGCAGCTGCGCGGCGAGGGGGGACGGCACGGCAACGGCCAGGAGCAGGGCCGGGATGGCCGCCACCGGAAGGGGCGACCGGGCGGGGGCCGGGGCCGGCCGTACGGAGGCCGGGCCGTGTCGGCGGCTTGCCGGACGCGAACGGCGAGCGGCTACCACCCAGGCAAGGAATGCGCGATCTTCGAACACCATATCATACAGTAGCGGGGCGTGGCGCAGCTCGGTAGCGCGCCTGCTTTGGGAGCAGGAGGTCGCCGGTTCGAATCCGGCCGCCCCGATTGGAGTTACGGGATTCTACGCAGCCGACTCCCACCACTGGTTCCCCCCCTACCGGTCCGGCGATCGCTCGTCATGCAGCGCCGCCGACGATTGTATGGCGGATGTATGCGTTCGCCAGTTGGGGATCGCGAGCCCGGGCCGCTTCATATCCTGCTGTGTACGCGCCGGGGATGTTCACAGGCCGGCGCGTGGGGGCTTCGTCGTGACCTTCGGTCGCGCCTTCGGGGGACGCCCGCGGCGTACGGGGACCTTGGCGAGCTCCTCGGGCCAGCCGTCCCTGGAGAGGTCGGGTGCGGTGTCGAGATCGAGGCTTCGGGGTCTTGCTGTGTCCTCGCGCTTCACTGCGTCGAACTTGATTTGCATCACTAATGTTACTACATGGGCTGGCCTGTCGAGAAGGCCCCCGCTGTTCGAGAAGTAACGGGTGAGGCCGGCGGCGGGTGCACCGATGCGCCACCCGCGCTCACGGCCGCGCCAGCCTCCGGAACCTGAACAACGCGAGCCACTGGTCGAAGGTGAGGCAGGATGGCGGCCCGGAAGGATCGAACCTGAGATCCCGGCCCAGCCGGTGGATCTGCTTTCGAGTGAATTCGGATCGCAGACACCGCCTGATCGAGTGGCCGTCGCGACCGAAGCAACTCCGGATGAAGCGCCGGTAGGGCGCGGCCTGGAATCGGTGCACAAGCGGTCTTGTTCGGCGGGCGAGCCAGAGCGCGACGGCGTCGACTCTCGGAGGGGGATCGAAGTCGGTACGGCGAAAGCGCCGCACGATCTCGATCTGCCACCACGGCTTGAGCAGCAGCGAGGACAGGGTCTCCCGGGAATGGGGACTGCCGGCAAACCGCTGGGCCGCTTCGCGCTGGACCACGAGATAGCCGTCCTGCGGCGGAGAATCGGCCTGGACCAGCCGCCGGACGATGGCGGCGGTCCGATTGAACGGAATGTTCCCCAGGACCTTGTAGGGGACATCGGGCAGCCGAAAACGCCGGAAGTCGCACCTGACGATCGTGACGCGGTTGTCATTCTGGAAGCGCGCGCGAAGCGCCTCGGACAGCGCTCGGTCGACCTCTACCGCGACGACCTCACGGCATCGACGCGCCAGTTCTTGAGTCAGAATGCCACGGCCCGGCCCGATCTCGACGACCAGATCGCTCTGTCTGACGGGGGCCTGAGCGATCAGGCTAGCCGCAAGCGACCTGCTCCGCAGGAAGTGCTGTGAGAGGTCCGCACGCCTGGGTGTCCGGTACCTGGACACGACGAACCATCACGAACGTAGACATGGTATCTCCTGCGCTGTACGAGCCTGATCGAGAGCCTTCACAATACCACGCTAGCGATCAGGGGTCTAACCGGCAACCGCTGGACCCCGGTTCCCCGGTGGGCTACCGTTCACCAAACGAAGGAACATCTAATGACCAGACCTGAACCTCCACATCCGCCCGGCCGCGCCCAGGCGACCGCCCTCCGCCCCCGCTTCTCCATTCCCGGGACCCTGCTCCTGCTCGCCGCAGCGGGCTGCGGATGGCTGCCCACCGGTCCGTCCGACGGCGTGGAGGAGATCACCCGGCTTCCCCGTGCCCTGAGCGCCGCCGAGGTCGAGGTCATCGGGGCGAGCAACCAGTTCGCCTTCGGCCTCCTCGCGCAGGCCGGCCGCCCCGGCGAAAACCTCTTCCTTTCGCCACTCTCCGCGTCCATGGCCCTCGGGATGACCATGAACGGAGCCGCGGGCGAAACCTGGAACCAGATGCGCGACGTGCTGGGGTTCGGGGGCCTCGCCGAGGAGGAGATCAACGCCGCCTACGAGTCCCTGCTGGAGCTCCTCATCGGCCTCGATCCCTCGGTGGAGACCGCGGCGGGGAACTCCGTGTGGACCCGGCAGGGCTTCCCGGTACACGCGGACTTCCTGGCAGCCGTGCGCGAGACCTTCGACGCCGAGGTGGCGGAACTCGATTTCGCGAGTCCTTCGGCGTCCGGCCGGATCAACGGTTGGGTCAGGACCGCGACGAACGGCCGAATCGAGGACATCGTTCCCGCCGTGATTCCCGCCGACGTCGTCATGTATCTGATCAACGCGATCTACTTCAAGGGTCCGTGGACCTTCCGGTTCGATCCGTCCGATACGCGCAACGCACCCTTCCAACTGGACGACGGGTCCACGCTGACGGTGCCTCTCATGACCATGCGGCGAGACCTCCCCTACCGGGAGAACGGCCGGTTCCAGGCCGTGGACCTGCCGTACGGCGGCCGCGCGTTCGCGATGACCATCCTCGTTCCGCAGCCGGACGTGAGCGTGGACGACCTTGCCGCCTCGCTCGACGCCACGGATTGGCAGGAACTCACCGCCGGCTTCCGTGAAACCGATATCGAAGTTTTCCTCCCGCGCTTCCGGATGGCCTACGAGCGCAAGTTGAACGACGACCTGGCCGCCCTCGGCATGGTCGACGCGTTCGATCATCGGGCGGATCTCTCAAGACTCTCGCCGGTTGGAGGCCTCTGGATCTCCAGCGTGAAGCAGAAGTCCTGGGTGGACGTCAACGAGGAGGGCACCGAAGCGGCCGCCGCAACCGCGGTCACGGTGGTCGAAAGCGCCCCTCCGGCCGTTCGGGCCGACCGGCCCTTCCTCTTCTTCATCCGGGAACGCCTCTCGGGCACCATCCTCTTCGCCGGGAAGGTTGCGAGCCCACCGACGGGCTGACCGGCGCAGCACGAAGCCATGAGCGACGCGCGACACCGGCGAGCCAGGGCGAAGGACGGTCTGTGGAAGGGACTGAATCCCACCATGGCACTCGCCGCCAAGGGCTTCGTGCTGGTATTCGTCCTTGCCTCCGTACGGGATGTGGACGCCGCGGGCGCCGCATTCGGGCGCATCCGCGCCTGGATCGAGGGGACGCTGGACTGGTACTACATCCTGGCCGTCTGCGCGTGCCTCTTTACCTGCCTGGCCCTGGCGTGCAGCCGGTTCGGAAGGATCCGGCTCGGCGACGACGATTCCAGGCCGGAATTCCGCACGTCTTCCTGGCTCGCGATGCTGTTTTCCGCAGGCGTGGGGATCGGGCTGCTCTTCTTCTCCATCTCCGAACCGCTCTTCTACTTCGACAACAGTGCCAGCGCGGGGTACCCGAACAATCCCCTGGCCGACCTCGCCGGAGCCGTGTCGCTGGACGAGCAGCGCGCCGCCCACGCGATGCGGGTCGTATTCTTCCATTGGGGCCTGCACGGCTGGGCCGTCTACGTTCTGGTCGGGCTGTGCCTGGCCTACTTCGGATTCCGCAAGAAGCTGCCGCTGACGCTGCGGTCCGCTCTGCATCCGCTCATCGGCGACCGGATCTACGGCCCCATCGGCGACATCGTCGACCTGCTGGCGGTGTTCGGCGGGGTCTTCGGCATCGCGACCACGCTGGGGCTCGGCGTCAGCCAGATGGCCGCCGGACTCAACTTCCTGGCCGGCGTGGATCCGGGTGTCGTCACGCAGGTCGTGCTGATCGCGGCGATCTCGCTGGCTGCCACGCTGTCGGCCGTATCCGGCGTGAGTCGCGGGATCCGCATCCTGTCGGAGTGGAACATCGTCCTTAGCATCATCCTGCTGGGGTGCTTCGTGTTCCTCGGTCCCGGCACGTGGCTCCTGGGATTCGTCGCCACCTCCTTCGGCGAATACCTGTGGCACGCACTGCCCATGGGGTTCTGGATCGCCGATGATCCGGGGCAGGCGCACTGGCAGAATATCTGGACCATCTTTTACTGGGGGTGGTGGATCTCGTGGGCGCCCTTCGTCGGCATGTTCATCGCCCGCATCTCGCGCGGGCGCACCCTGCGCGAATTCATCGTGGGCGTGCTGCTGGTCCCGACTGCCCTGGCACTGCTGTGGATCGGGATCTTCGGTGGCAACGCCATCCACCTGGAGCTCAACGCGGCGGGCGGCGCCGGAACCGCCGGGATCATCGATCTGGTGCGGGACGGGAGCTACGAGGCCGCGCTCTACGGGACCATCGACCGGTTGAGCGACATCGGCTGGCTGACCTGGACCATGTCCGCCCTGGCCACCCTCCTCCTTGCGACGTGGTTCATCACGTCCTCGGACTCCGGCACGCTGGTCATCACCACGCTCCTGAGCATGGGCGACGCCCATCCCCCCCAGCGTTTCCGCGTAGTCTGGGGACTCGGCATAGGAGTGGTGGCCGCCGTGCTGCTGCTGGCCGACGGCCTTCAGGCCCTGCAGACCGCCGCCATGGCCGCCGCCCTGCCCGTGAGCGTCGTGCTGCTGCTCATGATCGCCGGGCTGCTGAAGTCGCTGGTGCGGGACCACCGTTTGACCACAACAAACCGGCGCACCGTTTCGCGCGAGCGCCAAATGTAAAGAGAACACGACAATTGGTCATGTCCCCTTTACAGTTGTATGCGGGTGGAGAGTACGCCCCCTACGGCGCCAGGCTCATCCCGAACACCAGGTACGACCGGTCCGCGTCCGGATTCACGATCCACGACACGCTCACCGGAAGCGCGAACGAGTCGGTAATCTCGATCTCCGAACCGGCGGAGACACCGAGGTTGATCAGCGCCGCGCCCGCGGTGTCGTAGAATCCGCTTTCCCCGGCCGTCATTCCGGCCACCAGCCCCAGATCCACCCCTTCCACTGCGGTGACCGGAAGGCTGGCCTCGAGGTAGACCGAGCTGTCGTCATCGCCGTGGACGAGCATGCCGCCGTACAGGGACACCGGGAAGCTCTCGGGTCCGGTCACTCCCAGGGAAAGCTCCAGCGTATGGGCCTTCTCGTTCCGGAAACCGTGTTCCGCATCGGGCGAGGGGAAGTAGTAGTCGGTGAAGCCGAGGGAGAAGGACGCGCCGTTGTCCGCGGTGACCGTGTACGAGGCCCAGAGGTCGTTCTCGTTGGCGCTCGCCCCCGAGGCGGACAACGAGTACGACCCCCACGCCCCCACTTCGAGGTTCCCGAACGCGAAGGTGAGGCCGGGCTGGACCGCCGCCGACTCGCCGAAGTCGGCGCCGCGCCAGACGTAGCGGCTGACCACGTCGGCGCCGATCGAGGCGGATTGGCCGCTGGCCGGAGCGGCGGCAACCGCTAGCCCCAGGACAACCGGGATCCAGAAGAAGCCGCGCGGGCGGAAGAACTGGTGATGGAATCGCATGGTTTCGTGCTCCTTTGATTGGAGTTGTCGAAGAGTTCGAGGGGCGCATCGGACCTGCGCCCGGATTCGTCTCGTGTGACCGCCACCCGGGTGGCCAGCGTGGAGGCCGAGCATCCCTGGAATATTCCCCGGGACGGGGGGACGTCGGCGTAGTCCCGGCCGACCGCCACGCGCACGTGCCGGTCGTCGCACACACAGTCATTGGCCGGATCGAAGCCGACCCATCCCGGCTCGGGGAGCCAGCACTCCACCCAGGCATGACTCTCGCCCGGCCCGGTGCCCGCGCCCCCGTCCGGAGCGAGGTACCCCGAGACGTAGCGCGCGGGGATCCCCCAGCGCCGGGCGATCGAGGCCATCACGTGGGTGTAGTCCTGGCAGACGCCCTGTCCCGTCTCGAGGATGCACTCGATGGGTGAGTCCGCGGCGGTGGTCCCGGGGGCGTACTCGAAGACCTCGAAGAGCCTCGACGCCAGCGTCCGCAAGCCGCGCAGCACATCGTCATCCCGCTCAATCCGGTGGGTGCCGATGAACCGGTCGAGGGCAGGGGAGGACGGTCGTACGAACCGGCTCGGCTGCAGCATCAACTGCACCCCGGGTGCCTGCAGACGCGGCTCCGGGCCCGGCGGCGAGCCCGGCCCCGTGGCGTCGGTGAGGTGTCGGGACCGGGCCACGCCGACCCGAGCGCGCGCGACGATTCGAAGCTCCCGGTGGGGGCGGTGGCGGGTGAGAAAATGACCCCGGTTACCGAAGCCGTCCACGAATTCCGACACCGGTCCCGCCGGATCCGTCTCGAGCGTGAATCCCTGCAAGGACTGCCGGCTGTCTTCCCGGGGGCGCACGAAAAGGACGGTCACCGATCCCTGGGCGGCGGGCTCGTACCGGTAGGCGAGTTCGTGCTCGACACGGGTGCCTGCGGTCACGACGGCAGCCCCTCGGCGACCGGATAGTCCACATAGGCGGCCATCGTGAATTCGTGCAGGGTGCGGCTGTCCGTCAGAAGGGCGTTGAAGCCGTTGCCGCCGCCGTGCGCTCCCTCGCCACCCGTCCCGCCCGCGTGTCCCGCCGGCGATTCGTCTCCGTGGGGGTTCATCTCGACGGCGGCCTCGAGATGAAGCGCCATGCGATGGGGCGGTGCGAGGGGGTGCCGTGCTCCTCCCGGATCGATCCCGCCCAGCAGCGCCCCGATCCGGTGCACCGCGAAGCGCAGCGACCGGGGCAGTTCGGGATTGCGGACCAGGAAGGCGAGCGCCGGCTCCCGCCGGACGACCATGGAACGGCTGCGGCAGTAGAGCTCGTAGGCGCCGCACACTCGCAGGAGGTTCCCCCACCATACCGAGGAACTCGCACCTTGCGGCGGTCCGAGCCGGTCCCAGGCATCGAAGAGCACGCAGTGGTGCTGCAGGCGCTCGACGAACCGTCCCAGCTCGAGAAATCTCCAGGCGTCGTCGCGGGGCATCATCGCGTCCGCCACCCCGCCGACCAGGCGCAGGCGGTCGATCGCCTCCCCGGCCAGAACCGGCGGTCCCGCGGCCCACGCCGCCGGAAAGTCGCTCCCGCGGATCCACAGGAAACCGCGGTTCAGGCTGGTCCAGACCGGGACCGGAAGCCAGGGCCTCAGCTGCTTCGCGTTCTCCCGGGCCTGCCCCCAGCACGACAGGATCGAATTCGGCCGGGTCCGGTCCTCCACCAGCGCTCCGGCCAGCGTGTAGGCGTCCGCGATGAGAAAGGCCTCGGCCTCGTTCGCGTCCCCCGGTGCCGAGGGCGTGGCGAGTCCCACGGCGCTGTAGAGGACCTGCCAGCCGTGCGCGAGCTCGCGGGCGGGCGTGTCCACCAGCCGGGCGAGCTGATGCTCGAGCAGCCGCGCGGTCTGCTCGGCGCGCTCGAGGTAGCGTCCCATCCAGTAGAAGTCGGCGGCGGCCCGGGCGAGCATCATCGCGCCCCCTCGTCGTCGGCGCGCAGGATCCACAGATCCTTGCACCCCCCGCCCTGGCTCGAGTTCACCACGAGTTCGCCCTTGCGCAGGGCGACCCGGCAGAGCCCTCCCGGGGCGATCCGGATCTCGTCCCGCCCCCGCAGCACGAACGGCCGCAGATCCACGTGCCGCGGCTCGAGTCGTCCGTCCACGAAACAGGCCGCCCGTGACAGCGCGAGCACCGGTTGGGAGATGTAGTTGGCGGGATCTGCCCGCACCCGCGCGACGAATTCCTCACGCTCGGAGGCGGAGGCGTGGCACCCGACCAGCATCCCGTAGCCCCCCGATCCCCCCACCTCCTTCACGACCAGGTCCTCGATATTGTCGATCGTGTAGGCAAGCCCGCCGGGCTCACGGCAGAGGTGCGTCTCGACGTTGGCGAGGATCGGCTCTTCGTCCAGAAAGTAGCGAATGATCGCGGGCACGAACGCGTACAGAGCCTTGTCGTCGGCCACCCCTGTGCCCGGGGCGTTTGCGATCACCACATTCCCCGCACGGTAGGCCTCGAAGAGCCCGGGCACGCCCAGCACCGAGTCCTCGCGGAAGGTCACCGGGTCCAGGAAGTCGTCGTCGATGCGGCGGTACACGACATCGATCCGCTTGAGCCCCGCCACCGTGCGCACGTAGAGGGTGGCGTCGTGGACGAGCAGGTCCCGTCCCTCGACCAGCATCGCCCCCATCTCCCCGGCGAGGAAGGCGTGCTCGTAGTAGGCCGAGTTGTAGTGGCCCGGCGTCAGCACCGCCACGCGCGGAGCGCGCTCCCAGGAACCCAGCGACGCCAGGGTGGAGTAGAGATCTTCCGGGTAGCCTGCGATCTCGCGAACGCCGTGCGCGCGGTAGAGGCGCGGATACGCCTGCTTCATGGCCTCCCTGCACGCCAGCATGTAGGAGACTCCGGAGGGCACGCGCAGATTGTCCTCCAGGACCGCGAACCCGTCCCGGGTGCGAACCACGTCGGTCCCGCATACGGATACGTACGTGCCGTAGGGAACCTTGAGCCCCCGCATCTGGACCCGGTACTGCGGGCATCCCAGCACGAGATCGGCCGGCACCACGCCGTCGCGCAGCGAGCGCCCCTCGTGGTAGATGTCCTCCAGGAAGAGGTTGAGCGCGGTGAGGCGCTGCCTGAGGCCCCGGTCGACGTGGTCCCACTCCTCCGCGCTCAGCACGCGGGGAACGCAATCGATCGGGATGATCTGCTCCGACATCTCGGCGCGGCCCAGCACCGTGAACGTGATCCCCTCGTGGAGGAAGCGGCGCGCGACCCCGTCCTGCAGCGTAGCCAGGTCCTCCGGCGACGCCCGCGCCAGGGTGGCGCCCAGACGGCGGCAGGTCTCCCGGGGCGAGCCGTCGCCGTGGAACATCTCGTCGTAGATCCCGGCGTCCAGCTCGTAGTGGGCGAAGGCCCCGGACCCGGCAGCGCAGGTCCGGGGCTGGTCGCCGAAGCGCTCGTCGAGCGATGTCGCTATCGAGTCGGGCACTGGCTCGCGCCTTTCCAGGGGTGCGTCCAGCTCCCTTACGGATCGCGGTAGTCGCTGCCGTCGTCCGGATCGACCATCAACACGAACTCGGGATAGGCGTCGATCCCCAATTCGGCCGCGTCCTGTCCCATTTCCTCCACGTCTCGGGAGACGCGCGCCCCCATCGTCTTGTCGAGCACGGTCCAGAGAATCCAGGATACCGTGAACACGAAGGCGCCGATGCTCACGACTCCGAGGGCCTGCACGCCAAAATTGGCCCCGGCGGCGAAGCTTGCGGCCAGCGTGCCCCAGATCCCGGCGAAGAGGTGGGCCGGCACCGCGCCGACCACGTCGTCCACCCGGAAGTACTCCAGGGCCTTCAGGCCCGCGGTGCAGATCAGCGCCCCGATCGCGCCGATGAGAATCGCCATGCGCGCGTCAACGATGTCGGGGCCGGCGGTGATGGCCACCAGCCCGGAAATCGCTCCGTTGAGGCCGGCGAAGAGATCCATCCGGCCGAGGATGGGTTTGGACACCAGGATGGCCGTGACGACTCCCGCCGCCGCGGCGAGGTTGGTGTTGACCAGGACATTGCTCATGAGAACGGCGTTGGCCGCCCCGTCAAGGGCTAGCACCGACCCCCCGTTGAAGCCGAACCAGCCGAGCCAGAGGATGAAGACGCCGAGGGTAACCCCGGGGATGTTGGAGGGCGGTGTGGACTTCACGGTGCCGTCCTTGCGGAACTTGCCCCAGCGCGGTCCGATCACGATCAGGCCGGCGAGCGCGGCCCAGCCTCCGGTCGAGTGGACGATCGTCGATCCGGCGAAGTCCTGGAACCCCATCTCGTAGAGCCAGCCGGATCCCCAGGTCCACGCCCCCACGATCGGGTAGATGACTCCGGTGAGGACCGCGGTGAACGCGAAGAAGGCCCAGAGGTTGACCCGCTCCGCCAGCGCGCCGGAGATGATCGAGGCCGTCGTGGCGACGAAGACCATCTGGAAGAACCAGTCCGAGGTGACGGCGTAGCCGTTTTCCAGCACCGCTCCCAGCGCTCCCTGGTCGTCGTTAAGGAGCGCGACCTCGTCGGCCGACGGACCGTAGAACAGATTGAGCTTCCCGATGAAGCCTCCCTCCACGTCCGTGTACATCAGGCCGTAGCCGATGATGTAGAACGCGAGCCCGGCGATCGAGTAGAGCCCGATGTTCTTCAGGCAGATCATCGACGCGTTCTTCGACCGCACCGACCCGGATTCCAGCATGGTGAAGCCGGCGCACATCCACATGACCAGCGCGCCCCACACCAGGAAGGAGTAGGTGTTGAGGACGAAGCCGGTTTCGGCGGCGGTGTCCTGGACGGCCGAAGCGGCTCCGGGCCAGGCCAGGACAGCGGCAACCGCGAGCGGAACACTCCATGCGGCGTGTCCGAACCGTCTCGGCGAATGGTTGACTCTGCGGGGGTGCTTGTGTGGCTTCATGGTGACTCCGGTGGTTTGGGTACGCTGGTCCAGCGAATGGTCATGGGACATCGGCGGCCTTCGGCATCTCGACGGCGGACCGGGGCTTCCAGGTCCACCACAACTCTGGCCGGGAACATCGGAGCGGAGCTTCACGGAGATCAGAATGAGGTCTCCCGGGGGGTCACGCAAGATGCAGGCAACCCCGCGGCCCGAACATCCGGAGACTTGACGCGGAGGGCGTCACATCCTTCACTTTGGCCCCTGTCCACGAGGGAGCCGAAACTGCTCCATGACGAATTGACTCGTCACGAGCGCCCCCGACGAAAGCGAGTGCGCCCCCAAGCCAAGGGAGAATCTCCGGATGAGCCATCGATCAATCGCGACTCTGGCAGCCCACGGACCGCTGGTCCTGGCGGTTGCGGTCTTTTCGGCGGGCGCAGCGCCGGTCGCAGCCCAGGAAATCCGCGCCCGCACCGGTTCCACCGTGGTTCTGGGTGGGCGGGTTCAGGTCCAGTACGAGGCGCCCAGCGTCGAAGGGCAGCCGGGGACGTTCTTCGTCAGGCGGGCCTGGGTGACGATGGACGGCAGCCTCAACGACCGCGTGGGCGGCCGCGTCCAGTTCGACGCGCAGGGCTCCGCCGTTCTGGAAGCCTACCTCGAGCTGAAGCCCTCCGACGCCTTCCAGGTCCAGATCGGGCAGTTCAAGCGGGGGATGTCCTATTTCTGGCTGGTCGCGAACTCCGACCTCCCCGTGATTGAGCGCAATGGGCGGGTAACGGGGGTCGATCACTGTCCCGGAGTGGGCGGCGTCTGCTCCTTCGGACAGTTCACCGGCGCGCTCGGCCTCGACAACTACGAACCCGGCCTGCTGATGACCGGCCGCTTCGCCGGGCGGCGCCTGGGCTACCGGGTGACGGTCACGAACGGCGAGGGGCTGGGCGGGAAGGACGTCAACACCACCAAGTCCGTGTCTGGAAGGTTTTCGGCGTATTTGGCGGAGAACACCCGTCTGTCCGGGTACCTGGCCCTTGATGAGACCCTGAACTCCCGGGGCGAGACGATGAACGTCCCGGCCATCGGCGCGGAGCTCGAGGTCGGGACCTGGCGACAGGGCCCCCACCTGATCGTGAACGGCCTGCGCGGCCGCAACTGGAAGCTGAACGACAACGCCAACTTCGCAACCTACCAACTCATGGCGTTCTGGTATCGTGAAGTGCCGGCCGAAACGGGAATCGCGGGCATCGAGCCGCTCGTACGGGTGAGTTGGGCCGACTCCGGAGCCGAAGGACCCGACAAGGTGACGGGCATCGTGGTCACCCCCGGGTTCATGGTGTATGCGGCGGGCCGGAACGGCGTCTCCGTGAATCTCGATGTCTACCGCTCGGGCGACCGGCGGGACTGGTCACTGAAGTTCCAGGCGTTCACCTTCTTCTAGACATCGCTGCCGGCAGGCCCGGGAACGAGGGCTGGACGGCAGCGGCCGCCATAATCCGTGGTCAATCCTCCCCACGGCCTTCTAGTTCGCGAAGCTGGCCTGCGCCTGCTCGAGGGTATCGAAGACCTTGGTCAAGCGGACGAACCCGCTCACCTCGAGGACTTCGCGAATGTGGTCGGGCACCCTGCAAAGCGCCAGCCCGCCGCCCGCCGCGTTGGTCTTCCTGATCGCGATCAGCAGGACCCGCAGCCCGGCGCTGCTCATGTACTTGAGCCCGCTGCAGTCCACGACCAGCCCGCTAACCCCCTTGTCGATGACTGAGCGCAGCTCCTGGTCGAAGTCCTTGGCGTTGGCGGAGTCCACACGGCCGCTAACGGTCGCGACGGCGGTGGTGCCAGAAAAGCTGGTTTCCACGTTCATGCATTTTCCTCCAGGTGCGCCTCCGTCGGCTGCACGAGGCTGAGGTGGTTCCATCCGTCTCGTCGCTCGTAGTCGAGCTCGTCCACGAATGCCTTGGTCAAATGAATGCCGAGGCCGCCTATGCCGCGCTCCTCGGCTGAGAGGTCCAGATCGGGGTCCGCCGCGTCGAGCAGCGGGTTGAAGGCCCGGCCGTTGTCCCTGATGACGGCCGCGATGTGTTTGTCGGTGAGATGGAGCATAACCTTGATGACCGGATCTTTGGAGTGGGGCTCGAAGGCATACGAAACCACGTTGGTCAGCAGTTCGTCAAGGGCCAGTTGGAATTTAAATACGACACCCATGGGAACGGCATGTTCGAGGCATATCGACTCGAACTGCTCGGCGACTCGCCGGGGCTCGTCGCCATCGAGGCTGACATCCCACTCATACTTGACCTCCAACCCGTCCTCCTCCAAAGGAGCTGTTGTCGGCACCCCGTACTCACCGGTAGCACAGTCCCGGGAAGGGGTTGGTCGCCCCCAGCCCGGCCGGTCCGGATTTCCTGACGCCCAAAAGCTACAGGCCAAGTCACCGCAAGTCCAGAGCCGGGGGGAATGGCGGGGCAGGTCGGGAATAGGCTACATTGGATCGGTTCCGTCTGGAACGGAACGGCGTGCAGGGCCCAATCCCACCCCTTTGGCCTGCCGGTGCCCAACCGGCGGAGTGAGACGAGCGTGGCGAAGATCCTGGTGGTTGACGACGAGCCCGACCTCGAGATCCTGCTTCGGCAGAAGTTCCGCCGGAAGATCCGCTCCGGCGTGCTCACCCTCATCTTCGCCCAGAACGGAGTCGAGGCGCTCGAACAGCTCAAGACACACGACGATGTGGACATGGTGCTGTCCGACATCAACATGCCGCAGATGGACGGGCTGACCCTGCTCCACCAGCTCAACGAGCTCAACCGGGACCTCCGGGCCGTGATCGTCACCGCCTACGGAGACATGAAGAACATTCGCACGGCGATGAACCGGGGGGCGTTCGATTTCATCACCAAGCCGATCGACTTCCAGGACCTCGAAGCGACGATTTCCAAGACGCTTTCCCACCTGGAGGTCATGCGCGAGGCGCTGCGCTCCCGTGACGAACTGGTGGCGCTGCGCCGCGAACTCGGTGTCGCGGCCCGGATGCAGGAGTCGATTCTGCCCACGGTCTTCCCGACGGACTCGCGCTTCGAGATCCACGCCTCCATGACTCCCGCGCTGGAGGTGGGCGGCGACTTCTACGACTTCTTCAAGCTGGAAGACGGGAAGATGGGCATCGTGATGGCCGATGTCTCCGGGAAGGGGGTTCCGGCCGCGCTGTTCATGATGGTGAGCCGCACGCTGATGAAGGGGACGGCAATCGGGGAGTCGGACCCCGCCACGGCGGTCGCCGAGGTCAACCGGCTGCTGGTCGAGTCGAACGAGGAGTCGATGTTCGTCACTCTCTTCTATGCCAGCTTCGATCCGGTGGAGGGCCGGCTGGAGTTCGCGAACGGGGGGCACAACCTGCCCTACGTGGTCAAACCGGACGGCCAGGTCGAGCAGATCGACTGCGACTCGGGAATCGTTCTCGCGGTGCTTCCCGGCTTCGAATTCCCCGGGGGGGCGATCGAACTCGATCCGGGCGACGTGGTCTTCTTCTACACCGACGGAATCACCGAAGCGATGAACGAGGAGGGGGAGGAGTTCGGCGACGATGCGCTCGCGGAGGTTCTGGCGGGGATTGCGGGTTCCAACGCGCCCACCTACAGCGAAAAGGTGGTCGAAGCGGTGAGGGTTCACGCGGGCGAGGCGTCCCAATCCGACGATATCACCTGTCTGTGCCTCCGCTACGGGGGTGATGAGGGCTGATGCGCCGGGTGCCCGTGCAGGTCTGGGCCGTGCCGGCGCTGATCGCAGCGACCGGCGCCTGTGGCGCACCTGCCGGGGAGGAAGGCGATAGCTCCGACCCCGCCGGCGACGAGTCCGCGGCCGCGTCGACAGACCCGTCGCGGGCGGAGCAGGCCGGTTCCCCCGGCGCCTCGGGGCAACCCGGGAGCGCTCCCGGGGACCTGCTTGCAGCCCAGGGCGTCTTCGAGGACTCGATCGTCTTCGGCCAGTCGGCGGCGTTCAGCGGAGATCCGGCGGGGCTCGGCATCAACATGCGGCTGGGGATCCGGGCCGCCTTCGACGAGGCCAATCGCGACGGGGGGATTCACGGCCGGGAGCTCAAGCTCATCTGGGAGGACGACCGCTACGAGTCCGAATTGGCCGTGGAGAAGGCCAGGATACTCATCAGCCATGGGGTCTTCGGGCTGATCGGGGCCGTGGGAACGCCTACATCCGCGCGGGCCGAGCCCATCGCCAGCGACTCCCTGGTGCCCTTTATCGGGGCCTTTACGGGAGCGGGACTGCTCCGGGAAGACGATCAGCGGTACGTGGTGAACCTGCGTGCGTCGTACGACCAGGAGACCGAGGAAATGGTCGAACGGCTCACCACCGACCTGCGGTTCAGCCGGATCGCCATCCTGTATCAGGACGACAGCTACGGCTACGCCGGGTTGAGCGGAGTGCGCAAGGCGCTCGAAAGACGCAACATGGCGCTCGTCGGGGAGGGGACCTACGTGCGCAATACGCTTGCGGTCAAGCGCGCGGCGCTGAGTCTGCGCGAAACGAACCCGCAGGCGGTGATCATCATCGGAGCCTACCGGCCTGCCGCGGAGTTCATCAGGTGGGCCCGCAAGCTCGGGATGCGGGCCGTGTACGTGAATCTCTCCTTCGTGGGAAGCAACGACCTGCTCCGGGAGCTGGGCTGGTCGGGGGAAGGGGTCGTGGTTACCCAGGTCGTGCCCTTTCCGCTGGACAACGACATTCCCGTGGTGGCCCAATACAGGGACGCACTCGAGAGACACGACCCGGACGCCCAGCCGGGGTTCATCTCGCTCGAAGGATACCTTGTGGGCCGGCTGGTGGTGGAGGTCATGCGGAGGGCTGCCGATCCGGACGGCGCCCCGCCCACCCGCGAGTCATTCCTTCAGACCCTGACCGAAGCGGGCCCCATCGACCTCGGCGGCTTCGTGGTCGAATACGGTCCCGGGGACAACCAGGGATCGGATGAGGTATTCCTGACCGTCATCAGGGAGGGCCGTTTCGTTCCCGTGACCCAGCTATCCCGATGACGGACTCTCCGCAGACGGACTCCCCGAAGGCAGACTCGCCGAGGACGCTTGACCACCGGCTCCATTCCGCCTTCGAGTGGATTCTGCCGCGACTCCCCAGCCGTCTGGGCCAACGGATTCGCGAGGCGACGGGGGGCCGGTTCGGCATCGGCAGCCAGATTGTTGTGGGCCTGGGTGGCGGCGTGCTGCTCACGATCGTCTCCATCGTGCTGGCCCTGGTGCTGATGTCGATTGTGAACAATCAGCAGACGCGGGTCGCACAGGAGTACATGCCCGGGCTGGCGGGCGCCGTCGGCGTGGCCCGGTTCAGCGCGGAACTCGGCCGGGCCACTCCCGAGTTGCTGGCGGCGACGAACCCGCAGGACCTGGATGATGTCCGGCTCGAAGTGAGCGGGTCACAGAACCGTCTCCGGGACGCGCTTGCCGAGGTGGCCGCAGCCGAGGAGTCGCAGGACGATTCGGGGACGGGCCAGTCGGTGGTGCCGCTCGCCGACAGCCTCTGGGCGGTCGTGGAGGACATCCACCAGTCGGTACTCAACCGGATGAATCACCAGCAGCGCCTCGAAGCGCTGGAGCAGCAGCTGGCGACGATGGGTCTCACGGTGGAGAACGACGTTCTGGAGGGCGAGATCGACGACCAGCACGTCTTCATGCGGACCGGGCTCCGCGAACTGGGTGACAATCCCCGTCCCGAATCGCAACGCCGGACCGTCGCGGAGCTCGACCACATGGACGGACTGCTGGGCTTCAAGGCCTCGTGGAACCGCGGCACGGCGCTCACGTCGCAGGCAATGACGGAAAACGACATTGAGCAGTTGAACGCCACCCGCGAACGCGTCGGGACCGCATTCAACAACATGAACGAGGCGCTGCAGGACATCCGCCGCCGGCCCCGGGAGACGTTGCTGATATTCGTCAACGAGCTCCAGGATCTCTACGACGGGCCCGATGGAGTATTCGCTACGCGGACCGCTGAGCTGCAGGAGGTCGCCGCAGCCCAGGCTCTGGTGGCTGAGAGCGACCGGATCACGACGGAGCTGGTCAACCAGGTCGAGATGCTCACCGGTGGCGTGCAGGCCTCGGCCCAGCAGGCGGCGGACCGCTCCAACACGCTCGTCCAGGTGGGCGTCTGGTTTCTGCTGACGGTCACCGTCCTGACGATCACCCTCGGCGTCGTGGCCTGGAAGTTCTTCGGGGAGCGGCTTCTCGTGCGGATGGGGCACCTCTCCGACGCGACCCGGCGCATGTCGAAGGGTGACCTGGAGGTCCAGGTGCAGATCGAGGGCAACGACGAGCTGACCGACATGGCCGGGGCGCTCGAGGTCTTCCGCCAGCACGCGGTGGAGGTGCAGCGGCTCAACCTGGTGGAGAAGCTGGCCGCCGAGGTGCAGTCGAAGAACGATGAGCTGGAGGACACGCTCGACAACCTGCGACGCACCCAGCAACAGGTTGTCAAGCAGGAAAAGCTGGCTTCGCTGGGCGCACTGACGGCCGGGATCGCCCACGAGATTCGGAACCCGCTCAACTTCGTGAACAACTTCGCGATGCTGTCCACCGAGCTCATTGAGGAACTCCGCGAAGAGCTGCTGCCCGGGGAAGGCGAGGACGGCAACGGCGAACTCGACAAGGAGTTCATCGAGGAGATTCTCGACGATCTCAACACGAACGTCGTCAAGGTGAACGAACACGGCCAGCGGGCGAACAGCATCGTCGAGGGAATGCTCGCACACTCCCGCGACGACACCGGCGATGCCGAGCCGGTTGAAATCAACGCGATGGTGGATGAGTACACCCGGCTTGCGTATCACGGGATGCGGGGCGTCGACTCCACCTTCAACGTGGATCTCATCAAGGAGTTCGATCCCAACGCGGGCGAGGTCGAGGCGATTGCCCGGGATCTGAGCCGCGTCTTCCTCAACGTGGTGACGAACGCCTGCCACGCCACACATGCCCGCCGCCAGAAGGAGGAAGATCCCAAGTATCTGCCGACCGTGAATGTGAAGACCGAAGGAGGCGAAAGGGGTGTAAGGGTGACGATCCGGGACAACGGCACCGGGATCCCGGAAGAGATTCTCGGGAAGATCTTCGACCCCTTCTTCACGACCAAGGCGGGCACGGGCGGCACCGGCCTGGGGCTGTCGATCTCCCATGAGATCGTTGAGGAGCACGGGGGCAAGATGGAGGTGGAGACCGAGCCCGGCGAGTTCACCGAGTTCGTGATCACGCTCCCCCGCAAGGCCCACGTCGGCGCCTGACCGCCGGCGGGCTCGCGGACTCACTCACGGACCTGACGGGCTGACGGGTGTCCGGTATCCGGGACTTCCGGCCGGCGGGCGCCGAGCTTCGGCGCCTCGTTTCCCTGGCGTTTCCGGTGGCGGTGGTGCAGATGGGACTGGTGTCGCAGGGGCTGGTGGACACCGCCATGGTCGGGAGGGTCACCGAGACGCAGTTGGCCGCGGTCACCCTGGGGAACCTCTACTTCTTCGGGGTGGCGGTCTTCGGCATGGGACTCCTGCTCGCACTGGACCCGCTTGTTTCACAGGCCTACGGAGCGGGGGACCACGGCGAGATCCGGGTGGCGCTGCAGCGCGGCCTGCTGCTGAGCCTGGGGCTGACCGTGGCCACCACCGTGCCGCTGGCGCTGGCGGAACCGATACTCGGCCTTCTCGGGCAACCGGAGCCGGTTGTGCCGGTCGCCGCGGGGTACGCCCGCGCCCTGATCGCCGGGATGTGGCCCTTCTACGGATTCGTGGTGTTCCGGCAGGTGCTCCAGGCCCTGGGGAGGGTCGCCCCCATCGTGTGGACGATCGTGCTGGCAAACCTGCTGAACGCCTTCGTCAACTGGGTGCTGGTCTTCGGCAACCTGGGGGCGCCGGCGATGGGGGCGGTCGGTTCGGGATGGGCCACGAGCATCTCCCGCTGGTTCATGTGCCTGGCGGTGCTGATTCTGGGGCTGCGGCGTCTCACTCCCTATATGCGCTGGGCGGGCCGCGAGGTCCTGCAGGTCGTGGCGCTCTGGCGCACGGCGCGGCTGGGCGTGCCGATCGGCCTTCAGCTCTTTCTCGAATTCGGCGCTTTCGGCGCGACCGGAATCGCCATGGGATGGCTGGGCACGGCGGCGTTGGCGGGCCACCAGATCGCGCTGAACCTGGCGGCGTTCGCCTTCATGATCCCGCTTGGGATCTCGCAGGCCGCGGCCGTCCTGGTAGGGCGCGCGGTGGGACAGGGACGGGCCGGTAGCGCGCGGCGCTACGCGGGGGGCGCGATCCTGGTGTGCTGCGCGGTGATGTCCGTTACCGCGGCGGTGTTCCTGACTCTCCCCGGTCCGCTCGCCGGACAGTTCACCACTCAGGCCGAGGTGGCCCGGGTGGCAATGATCCTCATTCCGGTCGCCGGGATGTTCCAGCTCGTCGACGGGCTGCAGGTGGTGTGCACCGGAGCGCTCCGGGGCGTCGCGGACACCCTGCGGCCGATGATCTACAACGTCCTCGGCTTCTGGGCCTTCGGCCTGCCGGTCAGCCTTCTGCTGGGTTTCCGCCTGGGTGTGGGTCCGGTGGGACTGTGGTGGGGGTTGGCCGCAGGGTTGGGAGCGGTCGCGGTTCTGCTGCTGGGAAGGCTTTGGAGGCGTTTTCGCGGCCCGCTGGAGCGTTTCGCCGTATCGGGAAAGGGGTCGGTCCAGCAGCCTGTGGAATAGGTCCCCGCTGCATTCGGACGGCGACAAGCGCGCGGACCCACTCCCGGCCTGGCACGAAAGCGGCTCCCCGGCGGGGCCGCGTCAGAACTCCCCGACCAGACCGATCTCGACCTCCAGCTCGTAGCCGGTTTCGCGAGCCACCGTGGTCCGGGCCAGGTCGATCAGCGCGAGCACCTCGGCGGCCGTCGCCCCGCCGTGGTTCACGATGATGTTCGCGTGGCGGTGGAAGATCCCGGCGGCGCCGTGGACGTGCCCCTTCAGGCCGCATTCGTCGATCAGGCGGCCCGCGCCGATCCCCTGGATCTTCTTGAAGATCGATCCCGCGCACGGATAGAGCCAGAGATCGGGATGGCTGTTTTCCCGCCAGGCAAGGTTCTCGCGGATCACCCGCCGCAGCTCGGCCCTGGGAGTCGGAGCCAGCCGCAGGGAGACATCCAGCACCAGGTCTCCGGTGTCGTGGATGATGCTGTAGTCATACCCGAAGCGGAAGTAGCCCCTGTCGGCACGCCGCTTCTCGCCCCCGGGGGTGAGGATCGTGGCGCTCTCCATGAACTCCTCCCAGAACATCGTGCGCTCGCGCGCCGGGGCGGGGGAGAGGAAGTGCAGATTCTGCCACACCGCGCCGCCCACGGTGCTCGGGATTCCCACGAAGTGATGAAGCCCCCCGAGGCCGCGCGCGACGGTCGCGTTGATCAGGTCCGGGAAGGTATCGAGCCCGGCCCCGGCGACCACCCTGCCTTCGGACTTGAACTCGAGCGTGTCGATGTCGCAGCGGATCACGACGCCCCGGAATCCGCGGTCTCCGACGAGAATGTTGGCCCCCCGGCCGAGCACGAAGCTGGGGATCCCGAGTTCGCGCGCCGTACCCACCGCGTGGCAGAACTCCTCCGCCGTGCGGGCCCGGTGGAACAGGTCCGCCGGTCCCCCGATCCTGAAGGTCGTGTGAGGAGCAAGCGCAACGTTCCACTGCACCCGCTCGGGTCCTACAACCTCCGCGTAGCGCTGAAGGAGCGAGGCTGCGGGCGTGTTCACGGCAGGACCCGGGGGGGATGGGGAAGGCGCGCCATGTGAAAGTCTCGCCAAATCCGGACCGCCTTGGCAACGCCGGAGGGCCCTGCCGCCGCGGTCCCCGATCCCGCCCGCCCCTCAGCAGTCCGTGGAAGCAGGTCCCCGCTGCATTCGGGCGGCGATGCATCCGCGCTTGGACAGCGGTGCTCACGCACCCAGAATGTCAAGATAACATTACCGATTGTCAGGTTTACTTCACTTCCCGGATCCCCAAAGCACCGCTCTGCGTTGCTCCTCAGGCGAATAGCGGTGCCATTCACCCTGCGTCGCGCCTTGCCAGCCCGACGCCTCGCCGACTCTCGGTGCCCGCCATCCGCTGCTATCCCGACCCGGAGCGAAGTACAGGGCGCTGCGCGTCGCCGGCAAGCCTGCCAAGGGCGCCATCGCGACCGTCATGAGGAAGCTCATCATACTCGCCTACGTCCTCGTCCAGCAGGACCGCCTCTGGACCCCTGGACCGAAGTCGCCGCCTGACAGGCGCACCATCTCCTCGCGTCCCAGATCTCCCAGCAAACCGGCTCACGAAACGATCGCTTGACAAATGGATACTCCGAGTGTCATGTCACGCATAAAACGTCGGATAGAGACGCTTGAGCCTGACCCGTGCGTCGTCCGTCGTGACCTGCCAGTCGACCCTTGGCTGGGATCCGGTCCCTGGCGGCCTGCCAGGCGGCGACTTCGGCGCTCAGGGTGTCGATGCCGTCGATTGCATCGCGGAACCAGTGGGCTTCCTCGGCGGTGCGCTCGATGTCGCTGGTGTGGTCGACAGAGGATGGGGGCCGTCAGCTGCCCGGAGCATTGATTGCGGCCGCCGGAGACGCCCCTGCGAAGCCGGGCGAAGACGGAGCGGCGGGAAATCATCGGGAACCTCTTTGCGGCCGAACACGTTGAGCGCCTCCACATGTGGCCGGTCCACGTCGAGATAGTTTCCTGTGAACGAGTTCGCCCCGTTGTGGCCCACGTTGGGGGAAGGTGCCCCACGCCACCGGCCCCGACTGCCGCTTCATATGGAGGAACCCGGCCGAACGGCCCACCGAACACCGGGTGCCGCGCGTCCACGTTCCGAAGTCCCACGGCCGCCAGATCGGCCGGGACGAATGGTAGCCGGCCCTGCGCGGCCCCACGCCTTGACCCGGCCCTGGCTAGCCTCCTCGAGTCGCGATCGATCCGGAGAATGGAGTTGTGCGGTTCCCGGAAGTTGAATTAGCCGGTAAGGCTGGCCGGACGACCGTCATGGCCGGAAGACTGAAATTCGGACAAGGCCGATTTCCGGGGGTTGCTCCCGCCGTTGGGGGGGTGGCGGTCGTTCGTTAGAGGCGATCCTACGGCCTCGGTTTCACCTTCCGGCCCAGGGTCTTCCGGCTTTACCGAAAGGTCAATCCTTGATCCCGAAACACTCTTTCAGCACTCCCCAATCCGCGCCGACGTGTCTGTTCGTTATCCGCCCGTTCGTCACTTCGACGGCGGTGGTCCAATGCTTGGCCTCGTGGGCGACCCCCCACAGAAACTCGCCGGCCGACTGGCTCCGCTCCAGTTCAGCCTCGCTGAGCTGGGTTAGCGGTCGGTGGCTGGAATCCCACCGTATTGCTCCGGTACGGTCGCTGGCTCGGAAATAGGTCCAACCGGCCACGCCTGGTCCGTAGTCACTGACCCATTGCCAGTTGGTGTCGCTGTCGCTTTGCGCGGCGTCGATGATGTCTTGGATGATCCCTCGGATTTCGTCGATCAGAGCCGGGCATCCTTCCGGCCCATCCCGGAACTGGTGCATCTCTAGGGACCAGTTGCTTAGCTCTCCGGTAGTAATGTTCCCGATTGCACGCAACTGACCGAACGTATCCCGCGACGTGACAACGAATAGCGCCATCGCGACCAGTAGCAGCGCCGCCGCGCGCCTCATGTACCCGGTTCCTTCTGTGCTGCCTTCTTGGCCCGCATCCGATCCAACAGAAACTCGATTTCGGCTTCGTTTAGGGGGATCGGATTGTGCCACTCTCCAGAGGAGGGATCGTTGCCTTTGGCGTAGTCCCGGATTTCTTTCTCGTCGAGGTCCGGGTCTGCTCTTCGCTGTTCCACGGGAATATCCGGAAGTCCCGAGGATGGGACGACGGCCGCGCTGCCCGCAATGATCCATGTTTCCACTTCCGCCTGCACCCTGGCGACAGCCTCTTCGTCGATGTCTGGAGTCATGTTGCCGCCGTCGCCCGGCCCGCAAGCGGCCAGAGTGAGGACCGCGGCGAGCGCGGCCACGGTGTGGGTCCCGGTCCAAGTATTCATGATTCCGCCTTTCGGTAGCGGGGAAACGTGCGGGGATGCTTTCCCCAACGCTACACCCCGTACGTCACTGACGCAACGCCGACCGAACGATGACCGGAGGGGGACCAGCCCGGCTCCTCGCCTCCCTCGGTGTTACGCGGATACTATCCTCGGACTGCCATCCGTTAGCTTTCATCATGTCCCCGCCGATCATCAGGCTAAGCGGCCTAGGCAAGGTGTTCCGCACCAACGACGTGGAGACCCGCGCGCTCTCCGGCGTCACCCTCGATGTCGCGCACGGGGAGTTCGTCTCGATCGCCGGGCCGTCGGGTTGCGGCAAGACCACGCTGCTGTCGATCCTCGGCCTTCTGGATTCGCCCACCGGCGGGCGGTATCTGCTGAACGGCCAGGCTGTCGAGGAGCTTTCCGCCTCCGAGCGGGCCGCGATCCGCAACCGCGCCATCGGGTTCATCTTCCAGACCTTCAACCTCATCGGCGACCTTACGGTCTTCGAGAACGTCGAGCTCCCGCTGACCTACCGCGGCGACAGCGCGAAGAGCCGGCGCGACCGGGTCCTCGACGCGCTGGACCGGGTGGGGATGGCGTTCAGGGTGGACCACTACCCCTCGCAGCTCTCGGGAGGCCAGCAGCAGCGGGTGGCGGTAGCGCGCGCAATCGTCGGCAGGCCCATGATCCTCCTCGCGGACGAACCCACCGGCAACCTGGACTCGGGGAACGGCCGCACGGTCATGAAGCTCCTCACGGACCTGCACCGGGACGGAGCGACGATCTGCATGGTGACCCATGATCCTCGCTACGCGCATGCGGCCGAGCGCACCGTCCATCTCTTCGACGGCCGGATCGTCGACGGGGCGGAGAGCCGGGAAGGCCTCGAACTCGAGGAAAGCGGGTTCGAGCTGGCTTGAGCGCGCCGGACCCGGTGCGGTATCTTGCAGGCGGCTCCCGGCCGGACAACCCGGTCTTGCGGGCGCCCGTGGCCCGGACGGTGCGCCCGGTCCAGTCGATCCACCTACCGCGTGAGACAACCCCGATGCCGGTTTCCGACAGGCGAATCCGTGTGCTGGTGGCAAAGCCCGGCCTCGACGGTCACGACCGGGGCGCGAAGGTGATTGCCGCGGCGTTTCGCGACGCCGGGTTCGAGGTCATCTATACGGGACTCCACCAGACTCCCGAGATGGTGGTCGCGGCGGCGTTGCAGGAGGACGTGGACGTTGTGGCTATGTCCGTTCTTTCCGGTGCTCACATGACCCTTTTCCCCCGGGTTCGCGAGCTCCTTGACGCGGAAGGCCTGGAGCATGTCCTGCTGACCGGGGGCGGGATCATCCCCGGCCAGGATGCGGACGCGCTGGGGAAGGTGGGGGTGGGACGCGTCTTCGGGCCCGGGACCACCACCGGCGACGCGGTCGCGTACATTCGGGACTGGTTCGCCGAGCGCGAGGACCCGTATTAGCCCGCCGGTGAACAGTCCCCCCCAGGACCTTCCGCCGCACCCGGGCCGCATGGGCCGCCGGGCGCACGAGCTCCTCGGTCTGCGCCGGCGCCTGAGGCTGGGCGGAGGGACGGCCAGGATTCAACGGGAGAGGGACCGCGGAAAGCTGACCGCCCGGGACAGGCTTCACCTTCTGCTCGATCCCGGCGCGACCTGGGCCGAGGTGGGACTGCTGGTCGCGCACGACCTGTACGACGGCGCGGCGCCGGGGGCCGGAGTCGTGACGGGGGTTGGCATGGTCGAAGGGCGGGAGGTGGTGGTGGTCGCCAACGACGCAACCGTCAAGGCGGGAAGCTGGTGGCCGGAGACCATCACGAAGATCCTGCGCGCGCAGGAGATCGCCATGCGCTGCCGCATCCCCATCATCTACCTCGTGGACTCGGCCGGCGTGAACCTTCCGTACCAGGGCGGCGTCTTTCCCGGACAGTACGGCGCGGCAAGGATCTTCTTCTACAACTCCGTGATGCGCCGCCACCTCAAGGTGCCGCAGTTCGCGGCGGTGATGGGGCCGTGCATCGCGGGAGGCGCCTATCTGCCGGCTCTCTCCGACGTCATCCTGATGGTGGACGGCACCAGCTTCATGGGACTTGGCGGCCCCAACCTGGTGAAGGGGGCGATCGGCCGCACCGTAGGCCGCGAAGAGCTGGGGGGGGCGGCTGTGCACACGGGCGTCAGCGGGGTGGCGCACTACCGCGCGGCGGACGACGAGGATTGCGTCGCCCGGCTCCGGAAGCTGGTCGCGGGCCTGCCTGCCGGCGGGCACGGGGACAGGGCCGGGGCCCGGTTCGAGCAACCCGGCCGGCCCGCCACCGACCTCTACGAGCTCCTCCCGGAGGATCACCGGGCTCCCTACGACATGTTCGCCGTCCTGAACACCGTGCTCGACGGCGGCGGGGTGCGGGAGTTCCAGGCCGAGCACGCGGCCGAGCTGATATGCGGGACCGGGAGCATCTCGGGCATCCCCCTCGGCGTGATCGCGAACCGGCGCACGATGGTGAAGCGGCCGGGCGGCGGTGCTCCGCGCTTCGGCGGGATCATCTACACCGAATCGGCCGAGAAGGCCGCCTACTTCATCGACACCATGAACCGGCAGGGGACGCCGATCCTCTTCGTGCAGGACGTCTCCGGGTTCATGGTGGGTCCCGAGGCCGAGCACAGCGGCATCATCCGGGCCGGCGCCCGTTTCGTGGAGGCGATGGCCACCGCCGTGGTGCCGAAGCTCGTGCTGACGCTGAACCACGCCTCGGGGGCGGGCTACTACGCGATGGCCGGACAGGGGTTCGATCCGGATTTCATCCTGACGCTGCCGACCGGCCGCATGGGGGTGATGGAGGGGGATAGCGCGGTCATGGCGCTCTTCGGACGCGAGCTGGAGCGCCTCAAGGCCGCAGGACAGGTGCCGGACGAGGAGCTGGAGACCCGCATGGACGAGGTTCGCGCCGACTACGACCGGCAGCTGGACTCCACCTTCGCGGCCGCGCGCGGCTTCGTGGACGCGGTGCTGCTGCCCGAGGAGTTGCGCGACACGCTCACCCTTCTCCTGCGCGCCGCGCTGAACAACCCGGGCCCGCACCTCGGCGCGTTCGTACTCCCTCCGGGGCTGGCGGGCGGGAAGGGCGGCACGGAACCGTGATCCGGATCGCGAGCGGCCAGGGGTTCTGGGGGGACGACCTCGAGGCCCCGGTGCGGCAGGTCGAGGGAGGTCCGATCGACTACCTCATGCTGGACTACCTGGCCGAGGTCACGATGTCGATCATGCAGAAGCAGCGGTCGCGGGATCCGGCGGCGGGGTACGCGCGCGACTTCGCGGGACTGATGGAGCGGATCTTCCCGGCGTGCGTGGAGCGCGGCATCAAGGTGGTCACGAATGCGGGCGGCGTGAACCCGCGCGAGTGCGCCAGGGCGGTGGCCGCAGCGGGGCGAGGGGCGGGGGCGGGGGGACGCGCGCGGATCGGGGTCGTGGCCGGAGACGATCTCATGGACCGTCTCGACGAGCTGCTGGATTCCGGACACCCGCTGCGCAACATGGACACCGGCGAGCCGCTGCGGCCGGTCCGGGACCGCGTCCGGAGCGCCAACGTCTATCTGGGCGCGCGTCCCATCGTCGATGCGCTGTCCGGCGGAGCGCTCATCGTGGTGACGGGCCGCTCCACGGACACGGCGCTTACCTACGCGCCGCTGGTGCGCGAGTTCGGCTGGTCCTGGGGCTCCTGGGACCTGCTGGCCGGCGGCGTGGTGGCGGGTCACATCAACGAGTGCGGGGCCCAGGCGAGCGGCGGCAACTGCCTCGCCGAGTGGTGGACCATCCCCGGTCTCGACGAGGTGGGCTTCCCGATCATCGAAGCGCTTCCCGACGGGAGCTTCACCGTCACCAGGCACCCGGAGCTCGGGGGCGCCGTGACCCTGCGCACGGTCAAGGAGCAGATTCTCTACGAGATGGGCGACCCCGCCACCTACATTACGCCCGACGTCACCGCGGACTTCACCACGATCCAGCTCTCCGAAGACGGCCCCGGCCGGGTGCGCGCCGGCGGGATCCGCGGCCGTCCCCCGACGGCGTTTCTCAAGGTGTCGATCGCGTACGCCGCCGGGTACAAGGCGGTGGGCACGCTGGTGTACGCGTGGCCGGATGCCGCAGAGAAGGCGCGCGCCGCGTCGACGATTCTGAAGCGGCGTCTGGACCGGCTGGGGCTGGCCTTCGACCGGGTGCTCGTGGAGCTGGTGGGCTGGGACTCGACGCACGGCCCGCTGGCGGGAGACCCCCCGCGCGACCTCCCCGAGGTGCAGCTCCGGGTTGCGGTGCGAAGCGACGACCGCCGGGCCGTGGAGCGCTTTTCCCGGGAGATCGCGCCGCTGGTCCTCACGGGTCCGCCCTCGGTGACGGGCTTCGCCGGGGGGCGTCCCCGGGTGCAGGAAATCATGGCCTACTGGCCGGCGCTGATCGACCGCTCCGTTGTCGAGCCCGGCATTTCCGTCGACTTTGTTGACGTATGAAGAGCGAAACGCCGACGACCGTCCTGCTCCTCGAGCTGGCCCATGCCCGCTCCGGCGACAAGGGAGACACCGCCAACGTAGGGGTGATCGCCTACGACGAAGAGGACTATCCCCTGATCCTCGAGCAGGTCACCGCCGATCGCGTCAAGGAACACTTCGGGAACATGGTAAGGGGCCCGGTCGAGCGTTTCCGGCTCGACAATCTGCACGCGGTCAACTTCCTGCTCCACGGCGCCCTCGACGGCGGCGGAACGGTGTCCCTGATGACTGACGCTCAGGGCAAGGTGTTCAGCACCGCCCTGCTGAGGATGGAGCTGGAGGTGCCGCCGGAGGTAGCGAGCCGCGTGCGCGGAAGGGGCCGCGTGCCGGGTGGCGGGATTCGTTCGGCTTCCGCGTCGCAAGACGCCGGCGAAGGCCCGCGCCGCCTGCGGGGGGACCGATGAGTGACGAACTGGTGGTCCGCAGGAACGCAGACGGGGTGGCCACCGTCGCCCTCAACCGCCCGTCCAGGCGCAACGCCCTCTGTGCCGCGATGGTCGGGGAGCTCGCCCGGTCCCTCGTTGACGCAGGCGCGGATCCGGCGGTCAGGGTGATCGCGCTGAGGGGCATCGGCAAGGACTTCTGCGCCGGCGCGGACCTGAAGGAGATCGCGGAGTCCCGAAGCCGGGGGCCGGAAGAGGGACTGGCGGATGCCCGGCGCCTGGGAGAGGTCTTCCTGGGGATCCGCCGGCTGGACCAACCGGTCGTGGCGCTGGTCACGGGGCGGGCGCTCGGTGGAGGCTGCGGCCTGGCCACCGCGTGCGATCTCGTGCTGGCCCGCGAGGATGCCGTCTTTGGCTATCCGGAGGTGCACCTGGGCTTCGTGCCCGCCCTGGTCATGTCCATCCTGCGCAGGAAGATCGGCGAGTCGGCCGCGCTGGAGCTCCTGCTGAGCGGCGCGCGACTTGGCGCGGAGGAAGCCCGCAGTGCCGGATTCGTAAACCGCGTCTTCCCGAAGGATGAATTCGAAGGTGGCGCGGCCGAGTACCTGTCCACCCTTGCCACGCGCCCGGCCACGGCGGTCGCGCTCACGAAGCGGCTCTTCTACGGCCTCGACGGCGCGAGCTTCGAGGACGCCATCGCCCGGGGCGCCGAGGTGAACGCGATCGCACGGCTCACACGGGATTTCGGGCTCGGCCTGGACCGTTTCCTCCACCGGACCCGGGACGGCTGATCGTGTTCCGGCCCTCCAGAGACCGCACCGGAAGCGCAGACGCACTCCTCGTCTGGAAGGTCCGGCTCTTCGTGCTGGGCGCCGTACTGGCCCTCGCCGGCATCGCGTTCGACACCTCGTGGCTGGTGTGGACCGGCATCGCAGTCCTGGGGGTCGGCATGGTGCTGCGGTTCGTCATCCCACGCGCCTGAGCGGACTGCTGGCAGGTCCGCCGATGCGCACGGCGGGCAGCCCTCCGGCCAGGCCGGGCCAACCGCCCGCCGCCGGGTGCCCATCCAGCCATTCCGGCGCCCGAGCGCCCACCCCCTATTGCCCGTGTGAACCCGCCCCGCCCCGCCACCGCCCAGCCCGCGGCCCGCCCGCCTGCGCCCACCGTGGATCGCCCTGCGGCCCGCCCGCCTGCGCCCACCGTGGATCGCCCCGCGGCCCGGCCCGCCCGCCCCGCCACCGCCCATCGCCCACGGCCCGCCCGCCTGCGCCCGCCACCGCCCAGCCCCACGGCCCGCCCGCCTGCGCCCACCGTGGATCGCCCGCGGCCCGCCCGCCTGCGCCCACCGTGGATCGCCCCACGGCCCGCCCGCCTGCGCCCGCCACCGCCCAGCCCGCGGCCCGCCCGCCTGCGCCCACCGTGGATCGCCCCGCGGCCCGCCCGCCTGCGCCCGCCACCGCCCAGCCCGCGCCCCGCCCGCCTGCGCCCATCACGGATCACCCAGCGGCCCGCCCCTCCGCCCGCGCCGTCCTCCGCGAGAAGTTCGGGTTCGACGCCTTCCGGCCCGGCCAGGAGGCACTGATCGAGGGAGTCCTGGAAGGCCGGGACACCCTGGGAGTCCTTCCGACCGGCGGCGGCAAGACGCTGTGCTACCAGCTTCCCGCGTTCATCTTCGAAGGCCTCGTCCTGGTGGTCAGCCCCCTCATCTCCCTCATGCAGGACCAGGTCGACCGAGCCCGCCGCCTCGGCCTCCGCGCGGCCTCGCTCACCTCCCAGGACCCGCGGTCCGACCAGCGGCGCACGGAATCGGCGATCTCACAGGGAGCGCTCGACCTCCTCTTCTGTTCGCCCGAGCGCCTCGAGGCCGCGCGATTGAGAGGCTTGCTGGCCACCTCCCCGGTATCCCTCATCACCATCGACGAGGCGCACTGCATCTCGGAGTGGGGGCACGAATTCCGCCCCGCATTTCGCCGCATTCGCCGGGTCCGCCGGCTCGTGGATGCCCCCGTGCTCGCCGTCACCGCCACCGCCACCCCCGCGGTCCGCGACGACATCGTCCAGGTCCTGGGAATGACCGACCCGGTGCGCGTGGTCACCTCCTTCGACCGCCCCAACATTCGCTGGCTGGTCGATCGGCGCCCCGCCGGTGCCGAACGCATCCGCGCCATGGTGCGGATCATCCGCCGTGCTCCCGCCGAGTGCGCCGCCCGGGCCCTCATCGTCTACGCACCGACCCGCCGGCAGGTGGTCAGCGTGCGCCGTGCGCTGGCCAGGCACGGCGTCATCGGCGACGCCTACCACGCCGCGCTCCCCAAGGACGAGCGCCAGGCCGTGCAGCAGCGCTTCATGTCGCGCCAGTCGAATGTGGTGGTCGCCACCTGCGCCTTCGGGATGGGGATCGACCGGGGAGATGTCTGGGCGGTCTTCCACTATGCCTTCCCGGGTTCGCTGGAGAGCTACTACCAGGAAGCCGGCCGGGCCGGACGCGACGGCGCGGCTTCGATGGCGCTCGGATTCGTCCATCCGGGCGACTGGAAGGTGCCGGAGTCGTTCCTGGGGCGGTCCTGCCCACCCCCGAAGGAGGTCCTGCGGCTCTTCGCGAAGCTCCGCTCGGGGCGGACCGGCGCGGCCGGCAGCACCCCCGCCGCCCTGGCCGGACGGGGATCGGCGAATGTGCCTCACCTCAAATGGCTCCTGCGCTCCGGCGCGATCGAGCTCCACCCGGAGCTGGCCGCCTGGGTCGAGAACTGGCCCGACGGCGAAGCGGAGGGTCCCCCGCGGCTCCCGCACCGCCCGCTCCTCGAACTGACCGGCGAGGAACCCGACCTCGGCCCTCTCCTCTCCGCGCGCGGCCAGGCGCTCGCCCGCCTGCGCGCGATGCAGCGCTACTGCAAGGGCCGGAAATGCCGGCGGATGGCGCTATTGCGTTATCTTGGTGAAAAGCCCGATCGGAGATCCTGCGGCTCCTGCGACCGATGTGAGCGTCGCGGGAGACCGAAGTTCTGAATCTCCCGGGGTGGGACCCGGCACGTTGCCACCGTTTTGCATGCACCCGTATCTGAATCAAGACCACCTGGATCTGCAGGCGCAGGTCCGCGAGTTCGCCCTGAACCGCATCGTCCCCGTCGCCCGCGAGCTGGATGAGACGGCGCGCTTTCCATGGGACAACGTCCGGGCCATGGCCGAGCGCGGCTGGCTCGGCGTTCCCGTGCCGCGCGAGTTCTCCGGGATGGGGCGGGACTACCTGAGCTACATCCTGGTCGTCGAGGAGTTGGCCCGGCACGACGCCAGCCATGCCATCACCGTGTCGGCGCACACCACGCTGGCCACCTCGCCCATCCTGGCCTTCGGCACGGATCCGCAGAAGAACCGATTCCTCCCGCTGCTGGCGTCGGGGCAGGTCCTGGGCGGCTTCGGCCTCACCGAGCCGGGCGCGGGTTCGGACTCCTCCGGGACGCGGACACGGGCGGTGCCCGCGCCGGGCGGCTACCGGATCAGCGGAAGCAAGATCTTCATCACCCACGGCGGGGTGGGGGAGGTCTTCGTGGTCACCGCGGCGACCGAGCCCGGGGCGGGTTCCCGGGGGATCACCAGCTTTATCGTCTGCAAGCCCACGACGGATCCGGCGGAGGCCGGGCGGGTCGGGATCGGGCACCGGCCGCAGCTTCCCTATTCGGAAGGGGTGAGCGCCGGGGCGAAGGAAGACAAGCTCGGGTGGCGCGCATCGGATACCCGCCAGCTATTCCTGCAGGACGCCTTCGTGAGCGAGGATCAGCGGCTGGGCCGGGAAGGCGAGGGCTTCAGGAACTTCATGAAGACGCTCGACGCCGGGAGGATCGGGATCGCCGCGCTCTCCCTCGGAATCGCACAGGGCGCGCTGGATGTCGCGCTGGACTACACGACCCGCAGGCGGCAGTTCAACCGGCCGGTGTGGGACTTCCAGGACATTCAGTTCAGCCTCGCCGCCGTCGCGGCGGAGATCGAAGCGGCCCGGATTCTGACCTGCCACGCGGCATGGCTCAAGGACCGGGGCCGCCCCTTCGGCAAGGAGGCGGCCATGGCCAAGCTCATCGCCTCCGAGCTCGCCGCCCGGTCGGCCCGGACCGCGGTCCAGTCACTGGGGGGCGTGGGATACACATCCGAGTACCCGGTCGAGCGCATGATGCGCGATGCCAAGGCGTGCGAGATCGGGGAAGGAACCAGCGAAATACAGAAGATCGTAATCGGCCGGCACCTGCAGAAGGAGTTGGACGGGTGACCGGGTCCCGTGCGGAGACGCTCGCGACCCGGCACGGTCCGGGACCGCGCCTGAGCGGCGCGGGACGGCAACACAGCGCCGGCCGACCAGCGGAGACAGCAATTGAACAGAGAGATTCTGATCAGCGCCTCGAAGGAAGAGTCCTGGGTGGCGCTCAAGGAAGACGGAAGGCTGACCGAACTGATGTTCGACCGGCCGGACCAGGGCCGGCATGTCGGTGACATCTTTCTCGGCCGCGTGGAGGCGGTCCTGCCCGGCATTCAGGCCGCGTTTGTGGACATCGGCGAGGAGAAGGCGGCCTTCCTGCACGCCTCCGACCTGTCCGCCGGGATAACCGACGGCAACGGCACGGAAGACGACGCGGCCCAGGGTCGCGGCAGGCACCGGAAGGCGCCCCCGATTCAGGACGCTCTGCGCCGGGGACAGGATGTCCTGGTCAAGGTCACCAAGGACGCCATCTCGACAAAGGGACCCCGGGTGACGACAGAGATCGCGCTGCCCGGGCGCTTCCTGGTGTACATGCCGGACTCGAACCACGTGGGGGTCAGCCGCAAGATCGACCACCGGCGGGAGCGGGCCCGTCTGCGGGCGATGGCCAAGGAACTGGTGGTCGACGGGTCGGAAGGCGTCATCGTGCGGACCGCGGGAGAGGAACTCACGCAGGAAAAGCTGCGAAAGGAGTACCGTCATCTCCGGAGCCGGTGGGAGACCATCCGCCGCAAGGCCGCCCGGTCGGAGGCGCCTGCGCTGATCCAGCGGGAGGCGAAGCTGATCTCGGGCGTGATCCGCGATCTCTTCACCAGCCGCTTCGACGGGGTCACGATCGACAATCGCGACGCGCACAAGCAGATCGTCGAGTACGTGCGTGCCTTCGACCCCGAACTCACGGACCGCATCCACTTCTACGACGCACCGCTGCCGCTCTTCGATCACGCCGGAATCCAGGACGAGATCCAGCGCTCGTTCCAGCGCAAGGTCGATCTGCCGTCGGGCGGTCATGTGATCATCGAACCGACCGAGGCGCTGGTGTCGGTGGATGTGAACACCGGACGCTTCACCGGCAAGAAGAAGGACCCGGAACACACGATCCTGAAGACCAACCTGGACGCGGCGCGTGAAATCGCGACTCAGCTCAGGCTGCGCGATATCGGCGGCATCATCGTGATCGACTTCATCGACATGGAGTCCCAGGAGAACCGCGACCGCGTCCTCCACGAACTGCGCAGCCATCTGGGACGCGACCGTGCCCGCACGCGCACCTGGGAGGTCTCGGAGCTGGGCCTGATCGAGATGACCCGCCAGCGCGTGCGCCCGTCGCTCCTGCAGGCGCTGACCGAACCCTGTGACGCCTGCCGCGGGACCGGACATCTGTGGACCGCCCCCACCCTGGTCAGGGACATCGAGCACTGTGTGCGGCGCGCCGCGGCCACGGGCGAGGAGCGGGAACTGCTCATCCAGGTCCATCCCAGCGTGGCACTGCGGGTGATGGAGCACGAGCCCCGCTTCGTGCGCAAACTCGCCCGGCGAACAGGGCTGCGCCTCGACCTGCGCGACGACCCCCTCATGCGCCGCGACGAGTTCCGCCTGCTTTCGGGCCGGGCCCGCCTGGATGTCACTACGAAGTACGGAGGAACGGCGGCAGCCTGACGAACCCACAGCGCCATAGCGCGGTTCTGCACGCGACGCGGTTCCGCTCGACGCGATCCCGCGAGACCCGCTCCTGCTCGATCCGTTCCCGCGAGAACCGATCCCGCACCGCTTGACCGCGGGGTCGGCTCTTCTACCTTTCAGTGGCCGTCCGGCAAGCGAAGACGCCGGTCCGGCGCAGTCACCCAACCTCTTTTTCGCGGCAGGATTCTCATGTTTGCGGTTTTCAGGACTGGCGGGAAGCAGTTCCGGGCGGAACCCGGGACGACCCTGCTTATCCCCACACTGGATGCCGAGCCGGGCACGACCGTCACCTTCGACGATGTCCTGCTGGCGTCCGGCGACGGAGACGTGTCCGTCGGCACACCGGGAGTGGAGGGAGCTACGGTCACCGCCGAGGTGGTCGCCCACGACCGGACAAAAAAGATCACCGTCTTCAAGCGGAAGCGCCGCAAGGGGTACCGCCGGAAGCAGGGGCATCGCCAGGGCTTCACGGTGTTGCGCGTCACCGATATCAGTCTCCAGGAGGAATCCGATGGCTCATAAGAAGGGCGTGGGATCGTCCCGGAACGGGCGCGACTCCAACGCGAAGCGCCTCGGCGTAAAGCGGTTCGGCGGCGAGCGGGTCGTTGCGGGCAACATCCTGGTCCGTCAGCGCGGCACCCGGTTCCACCCGGGCAATAACGTCGGGCGGGGCAGGGACGACACCCTGTTCGCCACGGCGGACGGAATCGTCAGGTTCGAGAACCTGCGCCGCCGGCGGGTGGTTTCGGTCTACGGAGAGGATCGCTAGCCGGTCCTCCTGACGACGGAGGCGCGACGAAGCCCCAGCGGAGGTGTACGCGGTCGCCAACGGAGGGGTTCGCCCGCCCGGGCGGGTTGCCGGCGGTCTCGCCGGAGGTGTACGCGGCCCCAGCGGAGGTGCTCACCGGGCCCAACGGGGGTGTTCGCCGGGCCAACGGGGGTGCTGGCCGGCCCAACGGGGGTGCGAAGTTGGTGCGCGGGGGTGCTGTTCCGGCCGATTTTCGCCTTTTCCGGGGCGAAAAGGCCCATTTCAGGGAGTTTCGGGGCCGATCGGCCGAGAAAACCGTTGCGCTTCCCGGGTTGAGGCATTAACGTATTCATCCGCCAGCGGAAGGGACGGAGCCGAAAGGAGCCGGACCGGAGGCGGGCGGGGGGCGGAGGCAGGACCCTGGAGGGGGAGACTCCGAGAGGGAACGAGCCGAGGCCTCAGCGCCGAGGGCGCCGGAAACGGAGCTTGAGGCGGGCGCGGTTCCGGGTTCGGTGGAAGCCGCGACGGCTGCGAGGTCGCTGGATGCAGCCGATGGCCCTGGGAAGCCGGGGCAGCCGAACGGCGGAGACGCCGGGCGGAAGGAAGGGACGGGAAACCGGTCGTCGCACAATGGCGGCACCGAAACGGAGCTTCCCGGCTCGCCAGCGAGACGAAGCCCCCGAGCGGGTAGTGTGCTGCCCGCCGGGGGCTTCCTTTTTTTTGTCTGGCGGCAAGATCCGCGGGGCACGCCACACCCCCCTCCGAGCGCAAAGGCAATGGCGCGGTGAGGCCGCGGAGGCGCTGGCGGTACCCAGCGGAGGTGCTCACCAGGCCAACGGAGGTGCTGGCCGGCCCAACGGGGGTGCGAAGTTGGTGCGCGGGGGTGCTGTTCCGGCCGATTTTCGCCTTTTTCGGGACGAAAAGGCCCATTTCAGGGAGTTTCGGGGCCGATCGGCCGAGAAAACCGTTGCGCTTCCCGGCTTGAGGCATTAACGTATTCATCCGCCAGCGGAAGGGACGGAGCCGAAAGGAGCCGGACCGGAGGCGGGCGGGGGGCGGAGGCAGGACCCTGGAGGGGGAGACTCCGAGAGGGAACGAGCCGAGGCCTCAGCGCCGAGGGCGCCGGAAACGGAGCTTGAGGCGGGCGCGGTTCCGGGTTCGGTGGAAGCCGCGACGGCTGCGAGGTCGCTGGATGCAGCCGATGGCCCTGGGAAGCCGGGGCAGCCGAACGGCGGAGACGCCGGGCGGAAGGAAGGGACGGGAAACCGGCCGTCGCACAATGGCGGCACCGAAACGGAGCTTCCCGGCTCGCCAGCGAGACGAAGCCCCCGAGCGGGTAGTGTGCTGCCCGCCGGGGGCTTCCTTTTTTTGTCTGGCGGCAAGATCCGCGGGGCACGACACACCCCCGGGCGTCAACCCGGCGGCTTCTCTTCTCCCCGGCCGGCCGGGTCGTGCTGTTGGCTGCGAGCGGCGGACATGATGCTCCAGATCAGGTTGCGGACCAGCTCCTCGTCGAGCCCGGCCGCCCGCGCCAGCTGCGCGGCACGGCGTACCACCTGGGCTTCGCGGCGCGGGTCCGTCACCGGGACCCCCATCCGGGCCTTGAGCGCCCCGATCTCGCGCACCAGATCCCGCCGGCGCTGAAGCACCTCGACCAGCTCCCGGTCGCACGCCATGATCCGGTCACGGAGCAGCTCCAGGCGATCGCGCTCGGCGCGGAGCTCAGACATTCAGGTAGCCGTCCACGTGTTCCCGATCCTGCGGGGTGCCGGCGAGGCTGACCCCGACAAGCACCGGCAGGTGCACCATCAGGCCGAGGATGCCCTCGTGCATGCCGAGCGGCTTCAACTCCGGAAAGATGAAGAAGAACACCGACACGGCCGAGCCCGCCAACAGCCCGCTTAGCACTCCCGCGGTCGTCGCCCGTCTCCAGTACAGCGCCGCCACCATCGACGGCATGAACTGGCAGATGATTCCGTAGGATGCGAGGAGCAGGTCGACCAGGGAAAAGCCCTCGTAGAGCGCCGAGATGTAGGCGAGCCCTCCCACGACCAGCACCAGGGCCCTCATCAGGGTGCGCTGGGCCCGGTCGGAGAGAGGCTTGACGGGTTGTACGCCGTCCTCCACCGCGACCGAGGCGGCGGCGTGCAGGAGGGCGTCGCCGGTGGACATCGATGCCGAAAGCGCCCCGGCACAGAACAGCCCCACCACAAGAGCCGGCAACTCGGAGCGAAGGATCAGGAAGGGCAGGATGAAGTCGGCCTGGTCCGGCGACTCCGGGAGGAGCACGCCCGCAAATCCGATCAGAAAGACCGGGATGAGAAAGAGCTGGAAGGTGGGGAACAGGATCACGGTGCGGCGGATGATCGTGTCGCTTCGGGCCGTGTACGCCTTCATGAAGAGGTGCGGCCACATGGTGACGCCGATGGCGCTCGCCAGAATCGCAGTCGAGTAGGCCCCCCAGCTCCATGAATTTCCGTTGCCGTCAAGTCCAGGCAGTGAAAGGAGTTCCGGTCTCTCGGAGAGAATCTGCTCGAACATCGGGCCGACGCCCCCGTACATGCGAAGGGGCAGGTATATCCCCAGCACCCACGCGATCAGCAGCATGAAGACGCCCTGGAAGGTGTTGGTCCAGCCCACCGCGGAGACGCCGCTGGCCAGCACGTAGACCAGCACGATTCCGTAGGCGAGCGCGGCCCCCACCCACAAGGGGATCTGCCCGCCGGTCACCGCCTCGATGACGATTCCGGCCCCGCGCATCTGGATGGTCACGTAGGGGACGAACGCCGCAAGCGTCAGCACCGCCATCAGCAGCGACAGCGCCCGTGACGGGAAGCGCCCCACGAGCAGCTGGGCCTGCGTAACGAAGCCGAAGCGTCGCCCCAGCGCGGCGACCCGGGGTCCCATCGCATACCAGGGGGCCATGCCCAGGACCCCGTAGGTGAGGATGTAGAAGGCGGCCGCGCCACGGGAGTAGGCCCATCCCGGCCCGCCCAGGAAGGCGAAGGCGGAGAAGACGGTCGCCCCGGTGATGAAGTACATGACCAGCAGACCGAAGCTGCGGTCGCCGGCGACGTACCCCTGGACGCTGCGCGATGCCCTCCGGCCCGCCACCAGTCCGACGCCCAGCGTGACGGCCAGGTAGACGAAGATGATGACGGTGATCAGGCCGGTCCGGTCCATGGTCACTCAACCGCGGCGGAGCCGGTCCCGGCACCGGGAATCGGTCCTCCGGGGCCGGGCTTGCGCGCGCCGGCCTCCCGGGAGCGCGCCGAGTCGAGGCGCCAGAGCACCACCAGGCTGCCGAGCACCCAGCCCGCGGCCCACGCCATCTGCACGGGCAGCCCCAGAACGGAGATCTCGGGGTTGTTGACCAGCGCCTGGACCGGCCAGATAACCCCGGCGGCGAAGAGGAGGTGGTAGGCCCAGGCGATGCGTTGCCAGGTGCGAAGGGGCATGGGGGCGGGGTTCTCCCGGTGCGGGGGGACGCCTTTGACGGTGTACGATTCTAGTTGGAGCGTGCGGCGGTGGCGAGAGGACCGGGCTACCGTCCGCGGAAGTGCGGCTTCCGCTTCTCCACGAAGGCGCGCACCCCCTCCCGTCCGTCCTCCGATGCGAAGGCCGCCAGGAAGTGCTCCTTCTCGGCGGCGAGGCCGTCTTCCAGATGGCGTTCGTGGGCCTCGTGCACGGCCTTCTTCACCAGCTGCAGCGCGACGGGGCTCCAGCGGGCCATCCGGGCGGCCAGCTCGCGAGCCCGGTCCAGGTGCCGGCCCTCCCCGGCCAGAATCTCGACGAGGCCGATCCGGTGGGCTTCCCCGGCGTCGATCAGGTCGCCGGAGAGGCCGATCCGCAGCGCCTGGCCGGGACCGACGAGGCGGGCGAGACGCTGCGTGCCCCCCGCGCCCGGGATGAGCCCCAGGCGAACCTCGAACTGGCCGAAGCGGGCGGTGGAGTCGGCAACCCGGACGTCGCACGCGAGCGCAAGTTCGTTGCCGCCGCCGATGCAGAAGCCGTGGATGGCACAGATGACCGGCTTCGGGAATTCGGCGAGGGCATCGTAGACGCGCCGGTGGCGGTAGACCTCGCGCTGCTCTTCCGCGGTGCGGGACGCGAACTCGCTCACGTCCGCGCCCGCCACGAAGGCCTTGTCGCCCGCACCGTGGAGGATCGCGACCTTGACGTCGTCGCGGGCGGCCAGGTGGTCGAAGACCGCGGTGAGTTCGCTGCGGACGGCTTCGTTCAGGGCGTTGAGCTTTTCGGGCCGGTTGATCGTGACCTCGGCGACGCCGTTCCGGGCGGAGAGGAGGACCGTCTTGCGATTCATGGTTTGATCCCGTCTTCGCAAGACGGTTTGTCGATCAAACACGGTTCCGTCTTGCAGTCCATCATTCCGTCCCCCATTCGTAGAACCCGCGGCCGGACTTCTTCCCCAGCCGGCCCTCGGCGACCATCTCCTCCAGCAGGGCGGGGGGCCGGAAGGCCTCCGAGCCGAGCGACTCGTGCAGGTAGCGGGCGATTTCGAGCCGCACATCCAGTCCCACCAGATCGGTGAGGCGCAGGGGGCCCATCGGGTGGCGGTATCCGAGCACCATGGCCCTGTCGATGTCTTCCGCCGTGGCGACTCCAGCCTCGACCATGCGGATGGCCTCGAGGCCGAGCACGATGCCCAGCCGGGAGGAGGCGAAGCCGGGCGAGTCGGAGACGACGATCGGCTCCTTGCCGAGGCCGCGCACGAAGGCGAGGGAACGGTCGACGATGCGGGGCTCCGTCCGCTTCCCCTTCACGACTTCGACCAGGGCCATGATGTGGACCGGGTTGAAGAAATGGAGGCCGACAAGGCGTTCCGGCGACCTCAGCCCGGCCCCCATCCCGGTCACCGACAGCGAGGAGGTGTTCGTGGCCAGGATCGCGTTCGGCCCCGCCACGGCTTCCACCTCGGCGAATACCCGCTTCTTGAGCGCCATCAGCTCCGGCACGGCCTCGATCACCAGATCCGCGCCGCCGGCCGCCTCGCGCAGCCTGCCGGTCGCGGCAAGGCGCGCCAGCGCTCCGTCGCGGGTTGCTTCCGCCACCTTCCCCAGACTCACGCCCTTCGCGAGCGCGGCCTCGATGGCGGACAGCGCGTCGTCGAGCTGGCCGGCGTCCACATCACACAGGACGGCCACGTGGCCGGCCATCGCCGCGACCTGCGCGATCCCGCGGCCCATCGTGCCCGCGCCGATCACGGCCACCTTCCCGATCCGGGGCCCGGCCACCTCAGGCCGCTCCCGGCGCACGCGCGGTCCACCCGGCCCGGCACCCCGCGACCGCGCCTGCCGGCATCATCCCTGTCAGCTCCTCTCCACGACTGCTGCGATCCCCTGGCCGACGCCGATGCACATCGTTGCCAGGCCCAGCGAGGCGTCCCGGCGCGCCATCTCGTGCACCAGCGTGGCGAGGATGCGGGCGCCCGAGCACCCCACCGGGTGGCCCAGCGCGATCGCGCCGCCGTTCACATTCACCCGGCCGCCATCCAGCCCCAGTTCGCGGATGCAGGGGATCGCCTGGGCGGCGAAGGCCTCGTTGAGCTCGACGAGGTCGAGGTCCCGGACCGTCGCCCCGGTTCGCGCCAGGCACCGCCGCGTCGCCGGAACGGGGCCTACGCCCATGCGGTGCGGCTCCACCCCTGCCACCGCCGCCCCCCGCATCACGGCCATCGCTTCCAGGCCGTGCTCGCGCGCCACCTCCCCCTCGACCACGAGGAGGGCGGCGGCGCCGTCGTTGATGCCGGACGAGTTCCCCGCCGTGACGGTCCCGTCCCGGTCGAACACGGGGCGCAGCCGCGCGAGGGCCTCCGCCGTGGTGCCGGGCCTTGGGTGCTCGTCGCGCGCCACCTCCACCGCCGCGCCGCGCCGCTGGGGCACGCTCACCGGCACGATTTCGGCGTCGAAGCGTCCGGCCTCGATGGCTGCTGCGGCCTTGCGCTGGCTCTCCGCCGCAAAGGCGTCCTGCTCTGAGCGCGCCACCCCGAACTCCCGCGCGACCACCTCGGCCGTCTGTCCGAGCCCGATCGTCCACGGGTCCGGGAGGCGCGGGTTGGTGAAGCGCCACCCCAGCACCGTGTCGGCCACCTCGGGGGCGCCCCGGGTGTACCCGCGCTCGGGCTTGAGCATCACGAAGGGGGCGCGGCTCATCGACTCGACGCCCCCCGCGATGAAGGCGTCGCCCTCGCCGGCGCGAATCGCGTGAAAGGCGCTGGCGATGGCCTGCAGCCCCGAACCGCACAGCCGGTTCACCGTCTGGCCGGGGACTTCGACGGGCAGTCCCGCCCGCAGCAGCGCCATCCGGGCCACATTGCGGTTGTCCTCGCCGGCCTGGTTGGTGCAGCCGAGGATCACGTCGTCGAGGCGCCCGGCGGGGAAGGGGTTGCGGTCGAGCAGGGCTTCGATGGTGACGGCGGCGAGGTCGTCGGGCCGGACCGGGGCGAGGGCGCCGCCGTGTCGTCCGATCGGTGTGCGGACCGCGTCGACGATCCAGGCTTCACGCATCGCAGAGGCCCCTCCCGGGGCGGTCGATGCCGTGCGCTCGGCGGTCCCGGTGATCCGGCAGAACTCCGCCCACTACCGGTCCAGCGCCACCCAGACGCTCTTGAGGTGCGTGTACTTCTCCAGCGCCGAATGAAAGCCCAGGTCCCGGCCGAAGCCGCTCTCCTTGAAGCCGCCGAAGGGAGAGCCCGGCGCGTACTGGTTGTAGGTGTTCACCCACACCGTCCCGGCGTCGATCTCGGCGGCGAGCCGGTGGGCCTTGCCGATGTCTCGAGTCCACACGCCGGCGGCGAGTCCGTAGAGCGAATCGTTGGCCTTGGCGACGGCGTCGTCCACGTCGTCGAAGGGGATGACCGCCGCCACCGGGCCGAAGATCTCCTCGCGCGCGATCGTCATCGCGGGGTCGACATCGCTGAAGACGGTCGCGGTCACGAAGTTGCCGCGGCCGTTCACCCTGACGCGCTCGCCCCCCGCCACCAGCTTCGCACCGTCGCGCCTGCCGGATTCCACATACCCCATGACCCGGTCGAGCTGCTCGGTGCTCACGATCGCCCCGAGGCGCGTCGTGGGGGCCATCGGGTCGCCCACCGTCGCCTTCCCGGCGAGCGCCTTCAGCCCGTCCACGAACTCGTCGTGCACCGTGCGCTCCACCAGGATGCGGCTCCCCGCCGCGCACACCTCGCCCTTGCCGTAGAAGACGCCCATGGAGGCGCCCTTCACGGCCGTCCGCAGGTCCGCGTCCGCAAAGACGATGTTCGGCGACTTGCCGCCCAGCTCCAGCGAGACCTTCTTCAGCGTGGCGGCGGCCTCGCGCATGATGATCCGGCCCACCCCGGTCGAACCCGTAAACGAGATCGCGTCGACCCCGGGGTGCCGCACCAGCGCCGCACCCGCGGTTTCGCCGTAGCCGGGCACCACGTTCAGCACCCCCGGGGGGAAGCCGGCCTCGGCTGCCAGCTCCCCGAAGCGCAGCGCGGTCAGCGGCGTCTGCTCGGCGGGCTTGAGCACCACCGTATTCCCGCAGGCGAGCGCCGGCGCGACCTTCCACGCCGCCATCGACAGGGGAAAGTTCCACGGGATGATCGCGCCCACCACCCCCACCGGCTCGCGCAGCGTGTAGTTGAGGAACGGACCCGGAACGGGAACCGTATCGCCCTGCACCTTGTCCGCGAGTCCGGCGTAGTAGCGCAGCGTCCGGGCCACGCTCGGCACGTCGATGCGGCGCGCCTCGAAGTACGGCTTGCCGTTGTCGGTGGTCTCGAGCAGCCCCAGCTCGTCGGCGTGGGCGTCGACCAGGTCCGCAAGCTTCCACAGCAGCCGCGAGCGCTTGTGGGGGTTCATGCGACGCCAGCGGGGGTCGCGGAAGGCCGCCCGCGCCGCCGCCACCGCGCGGTCGATGTCCGCGGCGCGCGCCTCGGCCACCTCGGCGATGACCTCATCGGTCGCGGGGTTCACCGTCGCGAAGGTGCGGCCATCCTCCGCGTCCGCCCACTCGCCGCCGATCCAGAGCCGGGTCCGGATCTCCCTGGCCACCTGCGTTGCCGACACCGGGCCGTCAGCTGCCCGAGAAATCGGGCTTGCGCTTCTCGACGTAGGCGTTCAGCCCCTCGCGGGCGTCGTCGCTGGCGAAGAGCTGCTGCTGGAGTTCGCGCTCCAGGGCGAGTGCCGTCTCGAAGGGGATTTCGGCGCCGGTCTGCACCGACCGCTTGATGAGTCCCACCGCCTTCGCGGCCCGCCCCGGCGGACAGAAGCCCCGCGCGTAGTCGAGTACACGGTCCATGAACTCGTCCGGAGTGTCCGTTTCCCAGACATCGTTGACGATCCCGAGCTCCTGGGCCCGGTCGAACCCGAAGGTCCTGCCCGTCGTCATCAGCTCGATCGCCTTCGACTTGCCCACCAGCCGGGTGAGGCGCTGCGTTCCACCGGTCCCCGGGAGCACGCCCAGGTTGACCTCGGGCAGGCCGCACATGCTGCGTCCGGCGCGGGCGATGCGGATGTCGGCCGCCATGGCGATCTCCAGGCCGCCGCCGACCGTGTGGCCGTTCAGCGCGGCGATGGTCAGCTTGGGCGTGTGCTCGAGGCGGTTGAGCGTCTCGTTGGCGTGCAGGCAGAAGCAGTACTTGAAGCCGGTCGTCACCTTCGCGAGCATCCCGATGTTCGCTCCGGCGGAGAAGAACTTCTCGCCGTTTCCGGTGAGGACGATCACATGAACGTCGTCGTCGAAGCGCGCCCTGAGGATGGCGTCGTCCAGCTGGCGCATCATCTCGTGGGTGTAGGTGTTGGCGGGCGGGTCGTCGAGGGTGATCAGGGCTACGCCGCCGCCGGCGTCGGAGTAGCGCACCAGGGTCTTCTCGGTCATCGGGCAGGGGTTTCCTTTGGGCTGGGGTGAGCAGAAAAGATAACATTCGCGGCCTGCCCGGCGAGATGGTGCCGGCACAAGGGCTTCCCGGCCGGGCGCGCGGCCGGCCCGCAGCCATTAGATTGAAGGATGTCGCCGCACGAAGTTGAAGGATTCGGCCGCCCGGTACGTAAGTGGGGGATATGCCGACACGAACGCCTACACGCTCGATCGCAGGAGGTAGCAGGGTCATGAACAGGATCCGGTTCCGGTTTGCGGCCGTCTACCTGCTCGCGCTCCTCGCCGCCGCCGTTCCGGCAGCCGCGCAGCGGACCGTGGTGCGGGTGCCCGTCGCGGGAGAGGTGGAGATGGGTCTCGCGCCCTTCATCGAGCGGGCGCTGAGCGAGGCGGCCGCAGCGGGCGCGGCGGCGGTGGTGCTGGAGATCGAGACGCCGGGGGGCAGGGTCGACGCCGCCGAGCGGATCACGTCGGCGGTCAGCCGCGCCGAGGTGCCGGTCTACGCGTATGTGAACATGCACGCCTACTCCGCCGGAGCGATGATCGCGCTCTCGGCCGAGCGGGTGCTGATGCGGGTCGGCAGCGTCATGGGCGCGGTCACGCCAGTGGACGGGAGCGGCACGAAGGCGTCGGAGAAGATGGTGTCGGCGATGCGCGCCCGGATGCGGGCGCTGGCGGAAGCGCGCGGGCTGGATCCCGCGGTCGCGGAGGCGATGGTGGACGAGGAGCTCGCCATCGAGGGGGTGGTGGAGAGCGGCAAGCTGCTGACGCTGACGACCGGGGAGGCCGCGCGTCTGGACTACGCGGAGGTGGTGGCCGACTGGGACGGGGTGCTGGACGCGATCGGGCTGAGGGGGGCGGAGGTGGTCGACGCGGAGGTGAACTGGGCCGAGCGGATCGTGCGCTTCTTCACCAATCCGGTGATCGCCCCGTTCCTGCTCTCGCTCGGGTTCCTGGGGCTGCTCGTCGAGATTCGGTCGTCGGGATTCGGACTTGCCGGGGCCGCCGGAGTGCTGTCGCTGGGCCTCTTCTTCGGGGCGCACCTCCTCGTCGGGCTCGCGGGCGCGGAGGACCTGATCCTCGTGGGCGTCGGCATCGTCCTGATCGGAGTCGAAGTCTTCCTCGTGCCGGGGTTCGGGGTCTTCGGCGTCCTCGGCATCCTCGCGCTCCTCGGCGGCGTATTCATGGCGCAGATCGGAAACCTCCCCACCCAGGCGGACCTCGCGCGCGCGACGGGCGTCCTGAGTACCGCCATCATTCTCGTGGCCGTCGCGGCCTGGTTCTTCCTGCAGTCGATGTTCGGGAGCTGGCGGCTGAGGCGCAGCGGGGTCATCCTGCCGGAGACCACCGACCGAGACGAGGGCTACACCTCCGCCGATGTGCGCACCGACATGGAAGGCGCCGAAGGGGTGGCGATCACCGATCTCCGTCCGGCGGGCGTCGGGCTCTTCGGCGACGAACGCATGGATGTGGTATCCGAGAGCGAGTGGATCGAGGAAGGCACCCGGATCCGCGTCCTCAGCGCCGAAGGATACCGTCATGTCGTACGGGCGATAAGGCCGCCCGCAAGGAAACCGGATTGAACAGACTGAACCCATCGCACTGAACCCAAGGAACAACAACACATGGATCCCCTCCTGTTTCCCGCGGTGATCGCCGCGGCCCTCATCGTATTGCTCCTCGTGCTCAACTGGGCCGTGCCGGTGAGGCTCTGGATCGAGGCCATCTTCTCGGGCGTTGGGCTTGGACTCACCACGCTCGTGGGGATGCGCCTCCGCAAGGTGAGCCCGCCCGCGGTCGTGCGGCCGCTCATCGCCTCCACCAAGGCAGGCCTGCCCCTGGACGTCGCGCATCTCGAGGCGCACTACCTTGCCGGCGGCAGCGTCGACCGGGTGGTGCGCGCGCTGATCAGCGCCGACAAGGCGTCGATCGACCTTCCCTTCCAGCAGGCCGCGGCGATCGATCTGGCCGGGCGGGATGTATTCGAGGCGGTTCAGGTGTCGGTGAACCCCAAGGTGGTGCAGACGCCGCGCGTGGCGGCGATGGCCAGGGACGGGATCCAGCTGATCGCCGTGGCGCGGGTGACCGTGCGTGCGAACATCAACCGCCTGGTCGGCGGAGCGGGGGAGGAGACGATCCTGGCCCGCGTTGGCGAGGGGATCGTGTCGACGATCGGTTCGGCGGACACCCACAAGGCCGTGCTGGAAAACCCCGATGCGATCTCCAAGACCGTGCTTCAGAAGGGGCTCGATTCCGGCACCGCCTTCGAGATCCTCTCGATCGACATCGCCGACGTGGACGTGGGCAAGAACATCGGGGCCGAGCTGCAGACGGACCAGGCCGAGGCCGACAAGCGGGTCGCGCAGGCCCGCGCCGAGGAGCGGCGCGCGATGGCGATGGCCCAGGAGCAGGAGATGATCGCGCGGGTTCAGGAGATGCGCGCGGAGGTGATCGCCGCCGAGGCCCAGGTCCCGCTCGCGATGGCGGACGCCTTCCGGAGCGGCAACATGGGCATCATGGACTACGCGCGGTACCGCAACATCGAGTCCGACACGCACATGCGCCGGGCGATCGCCGAGGGTGACGACGCGCCCCAGCAGCTGCCGGGCGAGTAGGGGGGCGGCGGTGGCGCATACGGCGCGGCACGCACCGGTACGCGGTCTGACGCATTCGTCGGGACCCTCCGGGGGAGGTGGCTAGTGGACTTCAGGTTCATCGTCGCGGTGATGGTCATCATGGCCATTCTGGACCTGCTCGGGAGGATGGCGCGGAAGCGCGCCGGGGTGTTGCCGGACGAGAAGGCCCCGGGGGTCGAGAGCACGGATGTGCTGAAGTACCTGACCGGGGAGGATCCGGGGGAGGCACCGCAGGCGCCGCGCACGAGTGTGCCGGCCCGCGCGGGGCTTCCGGCCTCCGCGCCCCCGGTCCCGGCCAGGGAGGCGCGGGTGCTGGAGTTGCGTGACCGGTCTCCGCGTGAGATGCAGGTCCCCGACCGGTCGCCGCGCGAGATCGAGCTCCGTGACCGGTCTCCGCGAGAGGTTGAGTTGCGTGACCGGTCGCCGCGCGAAGCGGAGCTTCTAGGGGGCGATTCGCGTCCCGTGGAGCACGAGCGTTCCGCCGGCGTGGCAGGGACCCCGGATCGCTCACCACCGCCGGCGCCTGTTCGCCGGGAACGTTCCGGCGGGGTGGGTGACAGGCTGGGACTGGGCAGCGCCTCCGGCCTCCGGCGACTGGTGGTCGCCCGCGAGGTACTGGGGTCCCCGCTGGCGCTGCGCAAGGAGTAGCTTGGCGCAGAAGCTGGACCGGGGTCAGGGCCCCGGTCCGGGCGGAGTGATGGTGAGGCGGCCGTCGTCGTTGCGGGTAACCAGAACGACACCCCCCGGTGCAGCCACGACCCGGGCGGACAGCGTCGTCGCCAACGCCTGCACGGAGTCCATTTGCGGGGACACCGCGTCCAAGGGTGGGGAGCCCGGCACGAAGGACACCTCAAGGGTGTGGCTGCCGGCCGGAAGGGGGAAGCGCTTGTAGACGGCGAGGGTCCGTGCGCGCCGGCCGGGATGCCACGCGGGGCCCGCGTGCAGCGTGTCGCCGTCAATGAGGACCATGAGGTCGAAAGGGACGGTCTCTTCGTTGCAGATCTCCGCCGGGCGCATGTGGCCGGGCACGCCTTCCAGCTCGGCTTCAGTGGGAGGGCGGCAATGCCGGAGCGACGGTGCGGGCATCCGCCAGGACACCCTCAGTTCGCTCCAGTCGTTCTCCAGCCCCCGCCACGGCACCTGGGAAAGGAGCACGATGACGACCATCCCGCCTGCCGCCAGGGCCGCCGCTCCTGCCCGCTTCAGCCTGTGCGCGCAGTTCATTCGCTTCGGCCCTTCATCCGGCTGGCCTCGCCCGGCCGCCGGCGGAACAAGGCCCTCGGCACCAGCCGGGAGACCACGCCGGACGGTCCATGTGGCCCGGCCCCGGCATCGTCTTCGCCCGCCCCTTCCGGCACCTCGCAGTCGGTGTCGATGCGGATCCCGTCTTCTCCGGCCGGGGATTCAAGCCTGGCCAGCTCGGCCGCGAAGTCGCCCAGGGCCCTGTCCACCGAACGCGTGTCGAATACGGACGCATGGGCCACCTGCACACGTCTCCGGTCGACCCGCGCCTTCAGCTCGGCTTCGCGCTCGTGATAGAGCCGCTCCACCAGCCACTTCGGCCCTTCCCGTCCCGAGCAATCGCGGGGCGGACATGCCACCACCAGCACGCCCCGTGCCCCGGCCCGCACCAGGTACTCCACGACGGAGGTGTGCAGATTGCCGGCGCACGACACCGGGAAACGGGAGGGACTCTCCCCGGCCCGGACCGAATCGAGCGAAATCCGCCGCGTGCTCGAGCCGCCGCGCCCGGCGCCGCCGGACCGGCCGCACGCCACCACGATGATCGCGCCGGCCCGGAATGCGTCCCCCGCCACGAAGTCCCTGACGCGCGCGAGCTGGTCCCTGCCGGTCCGCCCGGGCGGCCCCACGCCCATGGGTGCGCAGGAGCCCGCGCAGATGCCGCAGCTGACGCAGTGCGACGGGTTGACCCACGCAACCTTCCCGGCGCGGCCATCGGTGCGTTCGACCATCCGGATGGCGTCGTAGGGGCAGTCGGCCTCGCACTGGTGGCAGGCGGTGCAGAGCCGGGTCGACACGACGGAGGGTGCCGGTCTCCGGTCCTTGCGCGGCCGGGCCAGGATCGGGACGGCCGCCAGCACGGCAACCAGGAGGGTGCCCGCGAGCCAGGCCACCGGGGCGGAGGTGTCGCGCAGCCAGGGGAGCCAGAACGCGTAGAAGAGGTCGAGCGGCACATCTGCCGGGATCCTCAGCAGGTTCGCGGCCTGCGCGACCGGCGCGGGCAGAAGAAGCGCGGCCACGGTCAGCAGTCCCACGGTGGTCCAGAGGAAGGGGCGGGGTGGGAGGAGCACCGGCCGGGCCACGCGCGAGACGTGCAGCCAGAGGAAGATGACCAGGCCGACCGGGATGGCGATGTGCAGGAAGAGGTTCATGAAGAAGAACGCGGACGGCAGCGGGTCCGCGCCCGCGAAGGTCCGGGAGACCGGTTCCGAGAAGATGGGCAGGGCGTCGAGAAGCCTGGCCCCCTCGGTCGCGAGCAGCTGGCCCTGAACGTCCCAGACCATCACGTATCCGGTCCAGCCGCACACGTACAGGAGGAAGAGCAGAAAGACGCCGGAAACCCATGCCAGCGCGCGCGGGCCCCAGCTGCGGCCCTGGAAGAACATCCGCAGGGCGTGCACGACGGCGGCGGCGACGGCCAGATCCGCGGCGTACCGGTGCAGTGATCGAATCCACCGTCCTCCCCAGGGCTGGGCGTCGATCCGGACAACGGACTCGTGCGGGGCGCCGATGCGGTAGAAGAACAGCAGGTAGATCCCCGTGACCAGCATGACCGCGAAGCAGAGTACGACGATGGCGCCGGACTGGTAGAGGGGATTCCACTTCCAGCCGTACAACCGGTCGGCCCAGCCGTCCAGCCGGGCCAGCATCCGGGCGAAGAGTCGCTTGAGCATGCGGAGGTGCAGGGGAACGGTGGTGGGGGAACAAGACGGGGTTGCGGCCCGCTATTGATTATATCATCATGTCTTTATCCAGAATAGACTCGCCGGACAGGGCGAAGGACGGGATGATATCCAGGACGGCCCGCAACGCGTTGCGGGCAGTAGTGTGCATCGCCGAACGGGAGGCGTCCGGGCCGGTTACGGCCGAAGTGCTCTCCGCGGAGCTCGAATTGCCGCAGAACTACCTCTCCAAGACCCTGCACAGGCTGGTGCGCGACGGCGTGCTCGACGCCACCCGCGGCCGGGGCGGCGGCTACGTGCTGGCGATCCCGGCCACGCGACTTCCCCTCGACCGGATCCTGGACGTCATCGACCCGGACAGTCCGGCGCGGCGCTGCCTGCTCGGGCGTCCGGAGTGCACGGACTCGGACCCGTGCGCGACCCACCACCGCTGGTGCGCGGTGCGCGAGGCCATCGACGGCTTCTTCGCCGAAACCACGATCAGCGATCTGTTCTCGTCGTCCCCCGCCGAGCGGGGGCAGCCGCCACTCTCCAGCCCCGAGGAGGGCAACTCCATGTCCGATCCCCCTGCGCGCACCCCTTCCGAACCCCCGCCGGGTCCAGCGAAGGACGGGCCGGTCCCGCTCATGCAGCGCCTCTACGACAGCCCGTTCCTGCTCCTCACGGCGTGCATCGTCGTGATGTTCGTGTTCTTCACCGCGTGGGGGATGATCGAGATCATGTCGCTCGAACCCGCGCCTCTGCCCTAGGGAAGGAGAACACCGATGTACCGAACCGGTATCGAACCGCCGGAGCGCGTCTGGTGGAAGAAGGTCGCCCGGCACGAAAAGGTGTGGGTGTGGATCGCCTTCGCGTGGTGCATGGTCCTCTTCGCCATGATGCCGGTCTGGCACCTCAGGGGAGGCCAGAACCCGTCGGGGATCCGGCACCGCGTGGATCCGGCCGACTTCCAGGCCCGGGTCCTGGAGTTCGTGCAGGAGTACCAGGTGGGCACCGACAACGGTTTCCCGTTGGTGGAGCCGCCGCCCGGCGGCGACGTGTACCTGCAGGCGTCCCAGTTTGCGTGGATGCCGGTGGTGCGCCTCAGGCAAGGGGCCGAGTACACGCTGCACCTGTCGTCGCTGGACGTGAACCACGGGTTCAGCCTCTACCCCCTCAACATCAACTTCCAGGTCGTTCCCGGGTACGACTACGGCCTGCGCATCGTGCCGAACGAGCCCGGCGAATTCCACGTGATGTGCAACGAGTTCTGCGGCATCGGCCACCACCTGATGGTCGGCAAGATCATCGTGGAGCCGGCGGATGCGGTGGCGGACGCGGAGGGAGGTGACCGATGAACCCCTTCCGCAAGTGCCCGACGACGGGCCTGCAGGTGCACCGCACGGCCGACCGGCTCATCAAGGCCAACGCGGTCGCGGCGACCGTCGCACTGCTGGTCGGCGGGATCGCGGCCGTCCTGGTCCTGCTCACGCGCTGGGAGGTGGTCCTCCTCCTCGAGGCCGAGATGTTCTACCGGATGCTGACGGTGCACGGGATGAACATGCTCATCTTCTTCATCATCTTCTTCGAGATGGCGGTGCTCTACTTCGCCTCCGCCGTGCTGCTCAACGCCAGGGTTCCGGCCGGCAAGCTCGGGTGGGTCGCCTTCTTCCTCATGGTGGTGGGCGCCCTGATGGTGGAGTGGACGATGTGGACGGGCCGCGCCGACGTGCTCTTCACCTCGTACGTCCCGCTCCGGGCGCACCCCCTCTTCTACCTGGGGGTGATCCTCTTCGCGGTCGGGGCCCTCACCGTGGTCGGGCACTTCTTCGCCATCATCACGATCGCCCGGCGGGAGAAGGCGTACGAGGGGTCGCTCCCGCTGGTCACCTACGGAGCGCTGACGGCGGCGGCGATCGCGGCGGTCACCCTTCTGCACGGGGCGATCATCTACATTCCCACCTTCCTTTGGTCGCTCGACATGATGAACGTCGATCCCCAGGTGTACCGGCTGGTCTGGTGGGGACTCGGCCATTCCTCGCAGCAGATCAACGTGGCCGCCATGGTCGCGATCTGGTATCTGCTTGGTGCGCTTACGGTTGGGGCGGTCGTTCTCAACGAGAAGGTGAGCCGCACGGCGTTCGTGTTGTACGTCCTGTTCATCTCGATGGCGTCGGCGCACCACCTGCTGGTGGATCCGGGCATGGGGCCGTCGTGGAAGGTCTGGAACACCAGCTACTTCATGTATATGGCGGTGCTGGCCTCGATGATCCACGGCTTCACGGTTCCGGCCGGCACCGAGCTGGGGATGCGCCTCAGGGGGGCCGCCCGGGGGCTCTTCGGCTGGCTCAAGCGAGCGCCGTGGGGTGATCCCGGGTTCAGCTCGCTGGCGTTTTCAATCGTCGTGTTCGGCTTCGTGGGCGGGATCACGGGGGTGACCTTCGGCACCGAGCAGATCAACATCATCGCGCACAACACGCTGCGGATTCCCGGTCACTTCCACGCCACCGTGGTTTCGGGGACGGCGATGGCGTTCATGGGGATCACCTACTACCTGATTCCGCTCATCTTCCGGCGCGAAATCGCCTTCTACCGGCTCGCGAAGATCCAGCCGTACCTCTTCGCCGCCGGCATGCTGGTCTTCTCCATGGCGATGACCTTTGCCGGGACCTTCGGCGTTCCGCGCCGCCACTGGGACATCGGCTTCAGCCAGGCGCTCTTCCGGCCGGAGTTCTCGCCCGCGGTCAACCTGATCATGGGAGTCATGGCGGTGGGCGGGCTGATTGCCATCGTGGGGGGCGCGATCTACATCGTGGTAACCGTGGTCTCGGTCTTCTTCGGGAAGAAGATGGCCGCGGACGATTCCGGACTGGGTGCGACCGGGAGGGGCCTGCCACCGGGGATCACCAGCCCGCCGCGTCCATTGGTGCCGGAGGACGCGGAGGCCCTCAAGCCTTCGGGACGCCTGGGCCCCGTGCCGGGGACGATGGTGCTGGTGTTCATCTTCCTGGTGGCGTTCATCACCTACTACTTCGTCAACTGGATGCTGCTCTCGTTCCTGTGGGAGGTGGGATGAGCCGGGATTCGTACACACAGGAGAGCGGTTCGCCGCCGCCGGGGGACGCGACCTCCGGCGGCCAGGGACCGGAGCGCGCGGACGCGGGGGCACGCACCCCTCCGGCAGCGGCCGTGCGCGGGGCAATGGTGGGGCTTGTAGCGTTGGCCGCGGTCACCGTCGCCTGGTGGGCCCTGGCCCTGTGGCCGGTCGAGGGGATTCCTCCGGCCTGGCTGGAGCGCGCGCGCCTGGTTTGCTTCAACGCGGGCCCGTCGGGGCTCCCGGATGCGTCCGGGTGGCTGCTGCTGGTGGGGCAGCCCATCGGCATGCTGGCGCTGCTGATGGTGATCGCGGGCGATGCGGTGCGCGCGGGGCTCAGGCGGGCTTTCGCGTCGGCCGCGGGGCTGCTCTGCATCGCATCCTGCGGCGGGGTGCTCCTCGCGGGGCTGGTGCTGGCGGCGGTGCGGGTCGCCGGCGCTCCGGGTGACGCGGAGTGGCTGGAGAACGCCCGCGCACCGGTGCCCGCCAACTATCCTCGCCTTGACCGGCCGCTCCCCGAAATCGCCGGCCTCGTCGACCAGCACGGTGCTGCCTTCGCCCGGGAGCGGCTGCGGGGGCGCCCGGCGCTGCTCACCTTCGGCTTCGGGCACTGCGCGACCGTCTGCCCCATGACGGTGATGAGCGCGCGCGAGGTCCAGGACCGGTTCCGGGCGGAGGGCCAGGCCGTGGAGCTGGTGGTGATCACGCTGGATCCCTGGCGGGACACCCCCGCACGGCTGGCGTCGCTGGCGGAGCAGTTCCATCTGGGCGGCGGCCAGGACGGGGGTACGCAGGTGGGCGCCGCGGACGGAGTGCGCCCCGGGTCCTACCTGCTGTCCGGCACCGTCGAGGCGGTGAACTCGGCGCTGGATGCGCTGCAGGTGGCGCGGGAGCGGGTGCCGGACACGGGCGACATCGTGCACCCGGCGCTGGTCTACCTGGTGGACGCGGAGGGCACGATCGTCTACGCGGCGAGCGGGCACGCGGAGTTGATCGAGGAGCTGGCGCGGCGAATGTGAGCCCGTCTCCCCGGACGGCTAAAGCGCCGCCAGCCTCCTCAGCACCGTCTGCAGAATGCCGCCGTTGCGGTAGTAGTCCACCTCCACATCCGAGTCGAGGCGGACCCGGGCGCGGAACTCCACCCTCGAGCCGTCGCCGCGGGTCGCAGCAACGTTGACCTCTTCACCCGGCTCCAGTCCGTCGGCGATCCCGGTGATGTCGTAGACCTCGGTGCCGTCGAGGCCCAGCGCCTCGGCCCCCTCGCCGTCCCGGAACTGCAGCGGCAGCACGCCCATCCCCACAAGGTTGGAACGGTGGATGCGCTCGTAGCTCTCCGCGATCACGGCCTTCACGCCGAGGAGCAGGGTCCCCTTGGCCGCCCAGTCGCGGGAACTCCCGGTGCCGTACTCGCGCCCAGCGATCACGACCAGGGGCGTCCCGGCGGCGCGGTACCGCTCGGAAGCCTCGAAGATCGTCGTCGTCTGGCCCGTGGGCAGGTGCACCGTGTAGCCGCCCTCCTTGTCCTCGAGGAGGAGATTGCGGAGCCGCACGTTCCCGAAGGTGCCGCGCATCATCACCTCGTGGTTTCCGCGCCGCGAGCCGAAGGTGTTGAAGCGGATGGGAGCGACGCCCTGGTCCTCGAGGTAGCGGCCGGCGGGCTCGTAGCGCGGGATCGCGCCGGCCGGAGAGATGTGGTCGGTCGTGACCGTGTGGCCCAGCAAAGCCAGGACGCGGGCGCCCCGGACATCCCGCAGGGGAGGCGGGTCACTGGTCATCCCCTGGAAGAACGGCGGATTGCGGATGTAGGTCGACTCCGGGTCCCATTCGTAGAGGCTCCCCTCCTCCGGGAGCGGCAGCGCCTTCCAGTGTTCGTCGCCGTCGAAGACGCGGGCGTAGCGCTCGTGGTACATCGCGGGCTTGAGCGAGGCAGCGATGGTGTCCCGGATCTCCTCCGGCGAAGGCCAGATGTCGGCCAGGAAGACCGACCGGCCGTCCGCGCCCCGGCCCAGCGGCTCGTTGTAGAGGTCGATGTCGATGCGCCCGGCGAGTGCGAAGGCGACGACGAGCATGGGAGAGGCCAGGTAGTTCGCGCGGACGAGCGCGTGGATGCGCGCCTCGTAGTTCCGGTTCCCGGAGAGGATGGAGGCGACGACCAGCCCGTGCATGTAGACCGCGTCCGCCACCGGCCCCGGAAGCGGACCGCTGTTGCCGATGCAGGTGGTGCACCCGTACCCGACCAGATTGAAGCGCAGCTCCTCCAGGTGGTGCATCAGTCCCGCGGCCCTCAGGTAGTCGGTGACGACCTGGGAACCGGGTGCCATGCTCGTCTTCACCCAGGGCCTGACCTGCATTCCGAGTGCGCGCGCCTTCTTCGCCATGAGCCCGGCGCCGACCATGACCGAGGGGTTCGAGGTGTTGGTGCAGCTCGTGATCGCGGCAACCACGATGGTGCCGTCGCCGATCTCCATCCGCTGTCCGTCCATCTCGATCTCGACGGTCCTGCGCTGTGCGGATGCGACGGCGGTCCCGCCGCCGCCCTCTCCGCCGCCGGCCAGGCCGGGGCCACCCGGCGGCGTGGCTCCGGACGGCACCAGCCCGGGCAGGTCCCTCTCGAATGCCGGCCGCAAATCGGTCAGCGAGATCCTGTCCTGGGGCCGCTTCGGGCCGGCGACGCTCGGATCGACGGTGGAGAGGTCGAGCTCCATCGTGGAGGTGTACTCCGGGTCGGGGGTTTCGTCGGTGCGGAAGAGTCCCTGCTCGCGCGTGATGCACTCGACCCGTTCGACCAGTTCCGGACTGCGGCCGGTGCCGGCGAGGTAGCGCAAAGTTTCGGCGTCGACGGGAAAGAACCCGATCGTGGCACCGTACTCCGGCGACATGTTGGCCAGGGTGGCCTTGTCGGGCAGGCTCAGCCCGGAGAGACCGGGTCCGTAGTACTCGACGAACCGCCCCACGACGCCGTGCGCGCGGAGCATCTCGGTGACACGCAGGACGAGGTCGGTGGCCGTGGAGCCCTCGGGCAGCGAGCCGGTCAGCTTCACGCCGACCACCTCGGGGAGCAGCATGTAGTAAGGCTGGCCCAGGAGCACGGCCTCCGCCTCGATCCCGCCCACGCCCCAGCCCACGACGCCGAGGCCGTTGATCATGGTGGTGTGGGAGTCGGTGCCGACGAGGGTGTCGGGGTAGGCCAGGTGAACGCCCCCCTGTTCGCGCCGGTGGATGACCGAAGCCAGATACTCCAGGTTGACCTGGTGGACGATCCCCGTCCCGGGGGGGACGACGCGGTAGTTCTCGAAGGCCTCCTGGGCCCAGCGGAGCAGGGCGTAGCGCTCCCGGTTGCGCTCGTATTCGCGCTCGACGTTCTTCTCGAAGGCGTATCCGGTGCCGAAGAAGTCGACCTGCACGGAGTGGTCGATGACGAGGTCGGCGGGGACCATGGGGTTAATGCGCGCCGGGGCGCCCCCCATCCTGAGGATTCCGTCGCGCATGGAGGCGAGGTCCACGATCGCGGGAACGCCGGTGAAGTCCTGGAGGACCACGCGGGTGGGCATGAAGGGGAAGTCCGCACCCGCATTGGTGGGGCTCCAGGCTGCCACCGCCTCGACGTGCTGCTCGGAGATGTAGTCGTCCCCGGCGTGGCGCAGCACGTTCTCGAGCAACACCCGGATCGAGAACGGGAGCCTGTCCAGGTCGGTGACTCCCGCCTCTTCCAGGCGGCCCAGCCGGTAGAAGGAGGTGGGGCCCTCGGGGAGATCGACGGTGGCGAGCGCGCCAAAGGGATCTGTCAGGTCGGGCACGGGGTTCGGACTCCGGGCTTGGGGGGGTCGGCTGGGGGTTCAGGGGATCGCTGAGTGCGTTCAACAATAGCGGGGCCGGGATGGGGCGAACAGGACGGGTGCCGCCGGGCATGGTCCCCCCTTCACGTCCGGAGCGAACGCGCGTAGAATCATTGGGTCGGCAGTGGATGCGGACCGGGGCACCTGGAGGGCGAGCGGCGATCCGCCGGAACCGCCGGGCGCGCCGTCGGGCCGAGGTGGCGGAACCGGTAGACGCGAAGGTCTCAAAAACCTTTGCCCTTGCGGGCGTGAGGGTTCGAGTCCCTCCCTCGGCATCGATGCGTCAACAAAGAAAGGGTATCCATCATGAAGCAGATGAAGTTGGCTGCGGGGATCGTGCTCTTCGGCGGGCTGGCCGTAGCCGTAGCGCTCCGGAGTTCGGCTCCGAACGGAGAGCCGGAGGTGATGGACTTCGCGCACGCGGGCACGTCCATCCACGTCTACAAGACCGCGACCTGCGGGTGTTGCGGGCTGTGGGTGGAACACATGCAGGCGGCGGGGTTCGAGGTCACCGTGGAGGACCTTTCGAATGAGGACCTGGCCGCGGTCAAGGTGCGTCACGGGGTCCCGGTGGAGCTCAGCTCCTGCCACACGGCGCTGGCGGGAGGGTACGTGCTCGAGGGACACATACCCGCGGGCGTGATCAGATCCTTCCTGGAGGAGGCTCCCGAAGTGAAGGGGCTCACCGTGCCGGGCATGCCGATCGGATCTCCGGGTATGGAGGTCGAGGGAGTCCAGCCCAGGCCCTACGCCGTGATCGCCTTCGACGGCAACGGCAACCGAACCGTATATCGCCAGGTCGACCCGAGTTAGTTGCCGGGTCCTCCGGGACTTGCCGCAGTGGGCCCGCGCCGACGCCGCGAGGGCCGGTTTCTCCTTTGCCTGGGCGGCCCGCACTGGAGGCGCTCCCCCTTTCTGCGGACCGCGCGCAAATGATATGATTCATGACCGAGAGCGAGTCCCTCCTGTCTCCCAGCCCGGCCCGGCCGGCCCGAAAGCGCAATGTCCGACAACTCCGGCAACACCCTGACGATTACCGACAACCGTACGCAGCGGGAATACGAGGTAGAAGTCCTCGACGGCGACGTGATCCGCGCCATGGACCTGCGCCAGATCAAGGTGAACGATTCCGATTTCGGGATGATGGCCTACGATCCCGGCTTCACCAACACCGCCTTCACCACCAGCCGCATCACCGACGTAAAGGGGAGCAAGGGGATCCTCGAATACCGGGGCTACCCCATCGAGCAGCTCGCCGAGCAGGCGACCTTCCTCGAGGTGGCGAGCCTCATCCTGAACGGCGAACTCCCGACGCGCGAGGAGCTGGACCAGTTCGTCCACGACGTCACCTTCCACACCTACGTGCACGAGAACGTCACCACCATCCTGCAGGGCTTCCGCTACGACGCCCACGCCATGGGGATGGTGATCTCCACGGTCGCGGCGCTGTCCACCTTCTACCCCGAGGCCAAGGAGGTCGACGACCCCGCGAACCGGCGCATCCAGATCACGCGCCTCCTCGCCAAGATGCCCACCCTGGCGGCCTTCGCGTATCGGCACCACAAGGGGCTGCCCTACGTCTACCCGGAGAACGGGCTCTCCTACACGGCCAACTTCCTGAACATGCTCTTCCGCATCGGGGGCAGGGAATACAAGCCCAACCCGGTTCTGGAGCGCGCCCTGGACGTCCTCTTCATCCTGCACGCCGACCACGAGCAGAACTGCTCGACCACGGCCATGCGGGTGATCGGGAGCTCGCGGGTCGATCCCTTTTCCGCGCTCGCCGGGGCGATGGCCGCGCTCTACGGGCCCCTGCACGGGGGCGCCAACGAGGCCGTGCTGCGAATGCTCACCGAGATCGGCACGAGCGACAACATCCCGGACTTCATGGACAGCGTGCGCAGGGGCGAACGGCGCCTCATGGGGTTCGGGCACCGGGTCTACAAGGCGTACGATCCCCGCGCGTCGATCATCAAGCGCACGGCCGAGGAGGTCTTCGAGGTCACCGGCCGCAATCCGCTCCTGGACATCGCCCTGGAGCTCGAGCAGATCGCGCTCCAGGAAGAGTATTTCATAAAACGCAATCTCTATCCCGAACGTCGACTTCTACTCCGGCCTCATCTACCAGGCGATGGGATTCCCCGTCGAGCTCTTCCCGGTGCTGTTCGCGATTCCGCGCACCGTGGGATGGCTTGCCCAGTGGGAGGAGATGGTCGTCGACCGGGAGCAGAAGATCGCGCGGCCGCGGCAGGTCTTCAAGGGCCGCCCGCGCCGCGACTACGTCCCGATCGACTCGCGATAGCGCCGGCAGCCGGTGGCAAACCCCGCGACGCATCGGCGTTGGGCTGCGCTCCGCCACCTCGCTCTCGCCTTCCTGCTGCTCTCGCTCCCCGGCTGCGCGACGCTGCACGGGGCCGCGGACGACCCCTTCGAGGAGCGCGCGGCCGCGGAAGAGATCGAAATCCTGGTCCGCAACAACAACTTCAGCCAGGTCACGGTGTACACCGCCCGGGCCGGCTCCGGCCGCCGGCTGGGGATCGTTCCGGGGAAGGGAGAGGCCACCTTCAAGCTGCGGTGGACCCTCCCCGACATCCGGCTCCGCGTCAGGCCGCTGGCAGGCCGGGAGTTCTTCACCGAAACCCTTTCCGTCGCTCCGGGAGAGCTGCTCGAGCTGGTCATTCCGCCCCGGTAAAAGGAGGCACGACGTGCGTGTATCCGGCCCCATCATCCGTGTGTTCGGTCCCGTTCCTGATCGGCGCCGCGGCGCTCTCGGGGGAAGCCTCGGGGTCCCCGCGCGACGGCGCAGGAGGCCGATCCGCCGGAACTCACCCTGGACGAAGTCATCGACATGGTGCGCGTCTCGGGCCCGAAGCTGTCGCCGGACGGCTCGCGCGTTCTCTTCACGCGGAGCGAGCTCGACTGGGGGAAGAACCGGCGCGACAGCCGCATCTGGGTGGTGCGCGCTGACGGGTCGAACATGCGTCCCTTCACCGGCTCGACCGACGACCGGTCGCCCGAGTGGTCGCCGGACGGACGCTGGGTGTCCTTCACGCGTCCCGTGGGCGAGGGGGACGGCCGCACGCGGCAGCTCTTCGTCCTGCCCTCCGACGGGGGTGAGGCCGTCCAGCTGACGAAGCATGTGACCGCGGTGGGGAGCTACCGCTGGTCGCAGGACAGCCGTTCGATCCTCTTCGTCGCCAGCGACTCGCTCCCCGACGACACCGAGAAGGAGCGGAAGAACGGGGACGACGCGATCTTCATCGACGAGGGGCCCAACGGGCAGACGCGCGGGTCGTGGAACGGGGTCTGGACGGTGCAGGTGGAAGTGGGGGACGAACCTGTCGACGCGACCAGACTGACGCCCGAGGGCCGGATCGTGGGAAGCTTCGCGCTCTCGCCGGACGGGAACCATCTGGCGTACGCATACCGCACCGAGAACCGCCGCAACGCGGGCCATCTGTCGGAGATCGCGCTGCGCTCGGTGGTCAGCGGCGAGGAGGAGATGGTCACCGCCAACGACGCGCCGGAGTCCCAGCTGGCGTGGTCGCCGGACGGGCGGGCGATCACCTTCGTAGCGCCCGATCTGGAGTCGTGGGAGCTCGACCAGGGCAACCTGTATCATCACTACATCCCGAGCGGGGAAACGCGCCAGCTGATGTCCGGGGTGGATGCGGACATGCGGGGCTACCGCTGGCACCCCGGCGGCCGGTCGATCGACATCCTCGCCCTCGACCGCACCGTCGCGAACATGTACCGGCTGGATGTGCGCTCCGACGAGTTCGAGCAGCTCACCGATCTGGCGGGGATCGTGTCGGGGGTTTCCTACGACGCGCTTCACGGCAAGGCCGCGGTCCAGTTCGCCAGCCCGTCGGAGCCGGGCGACCTGTGGCTGGTCGACCTTGCCGACGGGTCCAGGGCCCGGCTGACCGAGGCGAATCCCGGTCTTGCCGACAAGGAACTGGCCGAACCGGAGGTCGTCCGCTGGAACAGCTCCGACGGGCTGGAGATCGAGGGGATTCTGTACGCCCCTGCGGACCGTTCGGGGCCTGGGGCCATGGTCCTGGAGATTCACGGGGGGCCCGCGGGGGTCTTCACGCGCGGCTTCGACGCCGATGCGCAGCTGCTGGTGGCTCAGGGCTACGCCGTGCTCCAGCCCAACGTGCGGGGATCCTCCGGGTACGGGGACGCCCTTCTGCGCGGCAACATGAACGACATCGGCGGGGGCGACTACGAGGACCTCATGACCGGGGTCGACGCGATGATCGCGCGGGGAGTCGCCCACCCGGACTCGCTGGCTGTGAAGGGGTGGAGCTACGGGGGGATCCTCGGCGGCTGGGCGATCACGCGCACCGACCGCTTCAAGGCGGCGAGCCTCGGGGCGATGGTCGCGGACTGGCGAAGCGAATTCGGCGCGGGCTTCAACTTCGACGTGGTGCGCTGGTACCTGGGCGGCGACCCCTGGTCGAACCGGGAGTACTGGACCGAGCGTTCCGCATACACGCACCTGGACAGGGTCACCACTCCCACCATCCTCTTCCACGGGGCCAACGACCGCACCGACACGATGGAGCAGTCGATGAACTTCTTTGCCGGGCTCCGGCACCTGGGGGTCGATGCGCGCTTCATCCTCTTCCCGCGGGAAGGGCACGGGATCAGCGAGCCCCGGCACCGGCGGACCCTGATGGTCGAGGAGATGCGCTGGCTGCACCGCTTCGTGAAGGGGCTGGAGGACTGGGTGCCGCCCGAGCGGCCCGCGGCGGCGGCTGACAAGCAGGTGGCGCCCATCTCGTGAGCGGACCGGGGGGCCCCGGGTGATCCCGCAGCAGGTCATCGCGACCAAACGCGACGGCGGCAAACTCGCGCCGGGGGAGTTCGCGCTGTTCCTTACCGGCTACCTGAAGGGAGAAGTCGCCGACGAGCAGATGGCCGCGTTCCTGATGGCGGTCCAGTTCAACGGGCTCTCCGCGCGGGAACTCGACGTGCTGGTGAAGGTGATGCTCCACTCGGGGCGTGTGCTGGAGCCGGGCGGCGACTGGCCGGGTCCCCGGGTCGACAAGCACTCGACGGGCGGGGTGGGTGACAAGGTCTCCCTGGTGGTGGCCCCGCTCGCCGCCGAGATGGGGATGGTGGTGCCGATGATGTCCGGACGGGGCCTGGGACACACCGGCGGCACGCTCGACAAGCTCGAGTCGATCCCCGGCTTCGAGACGCGCATTTCGCTGGCGCGCTTCGACCGGGTGCTGCGCGAGGTCGGCTGCGCGATGATCGGCCAGACCGACGAGATCGCGCCGCTCGACCGGAGGCTCTACGCGCTGCGTGATGTAACCGCCACGGTGCCGTCCATCCCCCTGATCACCGCGTCGATCATGTCGAAGAAGCTGGCCGAGGGGCTGGACGGGCTGGTTCTGGACGTGAAGGTGGGCCGGGGGGCCTTCATGACGAGCGTGGAGGACGCGCGGGAGCTGGCCCGTGCGATGGTCGGGGTGGGCGCCGCGCGGGGGATCGCGGTGACCGCGGTGCTGACGGCGATGGACCAGCCGCTGGGCGGCGCCATCGGCAATGCGCTGGAGGTGCGCGAGGCGGTGGCGTGCCTGGCGGGGGGTGGGCCGGGCCGGTTTCGTGGCCTCTGCGTCGAGGTGGCCGCCGAGATGGCGCTGGCCGGGGGGCTGGTGTCCAGCCTGGACGAGGGACGGAGCCGGGCCGGGGGGGTGCTGGCGGGGGGTGGGGGGATGGAGCGCTTCGAACGGCTGGTGGCGGCGCAGGGCGGGCGTCTGGATCCCGCGAGCACCACCCTGGGGCTTCCCGTGGCGCCGCTAAGGAAGACCGTCTCGGCGGACCGGGACGGATGGGTCAGCGGCATCGACCCGCTGGTGCTCGGCTACGGGTTGATCTCGCTCGGAGGCGGGCGGAAACGCCGGGAAGACGCGGTCGATCCGCGTGTCGGGTTCGTGATGGAGGTGGAGGTCGGGACGCGCGTCGCACCGGGGGACCCCATCGGGGTGGTGCACGCGGGAAGCGTCGATGGCCTGGCCACGGGGGTACGGGTGCTCGGGGAAGCGGTCACAATCGGTGAGGAAGACGACGCCGCGCCGCTGCCCGGGGTGTTGGAGCGAATCCGGAGTCCCGGCTGACGAGCCCGAAGGGACCGACCGGAGGGCCCCCGCGGGGGGATAGATCTGCGGGCACCGGCCTACGCCGCGGGCGAATAGGTCTGCGGGCACCGGCCTACGCCGCGGGCGAATAGGTCTGCGGGCACCGGCCCACGGCGCGGGCGAGACAGAGTTGAGCTGGCCGGATGCTACAGGACCCGGTAGAGGATCCCCTCCTGCTTCAGCGCCGCGGAGAGTTCGGAAGTGCGTTCCGGCGACACCTGGAGCGCGGCGCCGCACTTGGCCCCGCCCTCGGGGGGAGCGGGAACGACTTCGGCCGGGATGGCCTGCTCCCTGGCCACGTCCTCCGCCCACATGGCGTGATGGGTCGTCTCGAAGATGAAGATGCTGGCGCCGTCCGGTGGGGTCATGAGAGGGAATCCTCGATGGTTCAGGGTTGGGGGGGACGGGCAATGGGCCGGGCCTGGAGGTCGCAGGGGACCGTGGGCTCCGTTCCGGGAAGGTAGAGCTCTTCATAGGCCTCCTCCGGCGGACACCACCTCGAAGCCAGCAGGCCGGTCTTGCGGTCCACGCGGCGGCGGATGAGACCGGGGGGGACCGCCCATGGCTCCGGGATCCGGAGAAGCGGCGCGACACCCGGGCTCCCGGCACCCGCGGCTTCCTCCGTGTCCCTGTCACCGTAGTACACCCGCCGCATGAAGTCGCCCCACACGGGCGCCGCCAACCCCCCGCCCGTGGCCTTGTCCACAATCGATACCGGCAGGTCCATCCCGAACCAGACGCCCGCGACCAGGTTTGGCGTGAAGCCGAGGAACCACACGTTGCTGCCCTCGTTGGTCGTCCCCGTCTTGCCTGCGGCCGGCACCTCATACGGGAGGCCCCCCAGCAGCCTTACGCCGTTGTGCCCGGTCCCCGACCGCACGACCTCCTCCAGCAGGGAGACCCCGAGGCGCGCCACACGGGAATCGAGCTCCTGCGTGCGCTCCGGCCTCGGTTCCCACAGGACTTCGCCTGTCGGACTCACCACCTTGACCACCGCGAAGGGGCGCACATGCGCGCCAAGATTGGCGAGCGTCGCGTACGCCTCCACCATCTGCAGCGGGACGACCTCGGCCGCTCCGATGGCCGTGGACGGAAACGGCTCGATCTCGGTGCGGATCCCGAGGCGGCGGGCCATCTGGGCCACCGCCGGGAGCCCCACCCGCTGTCCGACCTTGATCGCGACCATGTTGACCGACTTCGCCATGGCCTCGCGCATGGTGATGTCCCCGAGAAACTCCGGATCGTAGTTGGAGGGGCGCCAGGTCGTGCCATCGACCTGGTCGAGCACCACCGGCGCATCCGTGACCACCTCCGAGGCCGGGATCCCGCTTTCCAGCGCGGCCGCGTAGACGAACGGCTTGAAAGACGAGCCCGCCTGGCGCTCCGCATCCGTGGCCCGGTTGAACTTGGAGTGGACGTGGTCGCGCCCGCCGATCATCGCGCGAACCTTGCCCGTCGAAGGTTCCAGCGCGACAAACATGCCCTGGACGTAGGGAATGTCCCGGTAGTCAGCTCCCTGATTGGCTTCCGCGAACTCCGCGTACCGTGTGTGACTGAACCCGTCTCGATCCTCGATCCGGTTCCATCCGGCCTCCATGGCCGCCTCGGCGGCCGCCTGCATCTCCAGATCCAGCGTCGTATGGATCTCGAGTCCTCCCGTATAGAGCTTCCTGCCGAATCGGTCGTCCAGTATCTCGCGAACCCATTCCACGAAGTAGGGAGCCTGGTTCTCAACTCTCCTGGCCCGTTCGGTGGGGACCGGCTCGCCCTTCCAGCGCACCGCCTGCTCCGGCGTGAGGTACCCCTGCTCGGCCATCAGGTTCAGAACCAGGTTCCGGCGCTGCAATCCGGCGTCCGGGTTGTTGAGCGGGCTGTAGCGCTCCGGACGGTTGGCAATCGCCGCCAACAGGGCGGCCTCGGCGGGATTCATGTCGATCGCGCTCTTGCCGAAGTAGTTTCTGGATGCCGTCTCAAGTCCATACCAACCATGGGCATACCCGATCTGGTTCACGTATGCCTCGAGGATCTGTTCCTTGGTATAGGCGCGCTCCAACGCCAAGGCGACCTGCCACTCCTTCAGCTTGCGCAACAGCCGTTTCTCAAAGCCGAGCCGGTCCGTCCACATGTTGCGCGCGAGCTGCTGGGTGATCGTGCTGCCACCGGCACCCGAGAGAGAGCGCGTTCGCAGCACCCCGATCCCTGCGCGCGCGATGCCGCGCCAGTCCAGCCCGTTGTGGGAGTAGAAGCGGCGGTCCTCGATCGCGATGAAGGCATGGGCCACATACGCGGGCAGGGTTGTGATCGACACCAGCGTCCGCCGTTCGTCGCCGAACTCCCATACGAGGGTGGAGTCGCGCGCGTACAGCTTGCTCGTCTGCCGCGGCTCGTAGGTGTAGATCTGGGCGATCGACGGGCAATCCGCGCAGAGGTTCCGCCAGGCACCGGCCGCGAACCCGGCGCCTGCCATGACGAGGAGGAGCGCACCGAACCAGACCACGCGCGGAATCCGCGCCCGGCGAATCAGTCTTCCGGTGGTCCTGAACACGGTGTCCTTCCTCTCTCTTCGGCGATTCCGCCAACCCGGCCCGCAATGGCGCGGACGGATTGCTCAGCCGGGACCATTCCGGCGGTGGGCGGGACCGATCCTCCCCAATGTACCATCTTTGGACCCGTTCGGCGGCGGGGGCGTTGCTCCGGGGCGGGTACGCGAAGGACGGCTCCTCCGGGACGGGGAGGCGCTCGCTGCCCCCCGCGTCTTGACCCGGCGCGCCCGCCCGATGATGGTACAGGCCGCGAAGCGGTGTTGCGTACAACCTGGCAGCCCGTGGAATAAGTCCCCGCTGCATTCGTGAGGCGATGCATCCGGGCTCGTCCGCGGTGCTTACACACTCGCAATGTCAAGAAAACCTTACGAATTGTCATGTTTACTTCACTTTTCGGATTCCTGAAGCACCGCTCTGCGTTGCTCCTCGGGCGAATAGCTCCGCTATGCGCCCTTCGTCGCGCCTTGCCGGCCCGGCGCCTCGCCTCCCTCGGTGCTACGCGGGGATTATCCACCGGCTGCTTGCCCCGGGAGAGCGGTCCCTGATCAGCTGCCGTGAAGTACCGGTCCGCTCCCGGTCCGGGGGATACTCCGTGCGCGTGGGAGCCGGGGTGCGTGCAGCGCTCCCCCAGGTCGTGGCGCGCGCCGCGCCCTCAGGACGGTGCGCCGTGATCGCGGACGAACGCGTGGCGCGCCTGTGGTACGACGAGACGGCCTCGCTGCTCGCGAGCCGGGGACTCGAGGTGGTTCCGGCATTCTTCCCGCCGGGCGAGGCCAGCAAGAGCCGCGAGAGCTGGAGCACCCTGACCGACGTCCTCCTGGACGCGGGGCTCGGGCGCGACTGTTGCGTGGTGTCGCTGGGTGGCGGCGTGACGGGCGACCTGGCCGGCTTCGTCGCGGCCACCTTCCTGCGCGGGGTCCCGCTCGTCCAGCTACCGACCACCACCCTGGCCATGATCGATGCTTCGGTGGGGGGCAAGACAGGGGTCGACCATTCGGCGGGCAAGAACCTCGTGGGTGCGTTTCACCCACCGGTCGCGGTCCTGGCCGATCCCGACTTCCTGGCTACGCTGGATACCGGGCTCCGGGCCCAGGGATACGCCGAGGCGGTGAAGCACGGAGTGATTCTGGACGCCGCCTACGCGGGATGGCTCGGCGGGCGCGCGGGCGCGCTTCTGGAAGGCGACGCCGAGGCGGTCGAGCACGCGGTCGTACGGTCGGTCGAACTCAAGGCGGAGGTGGTATTGGAGGACGAGTTCGAGGCCGGTCTGCGCCAGATCCTCAACTTCGGCCACACGGTGGGGCATGCGCTCGAGCTGGATTCCGGCTACACCCTTCCTCACGGCCACGCGATCGCGGCGGGGATGGTTGCCGAGGCCCGGATCGGAGAAGAACTTGGGGTGACCGAGGTGGGTACCGCCAGGGAGATTCGGGCGCTCGTGGAGGCTTTTGGACTGCCGCGGAGCCACCCGGCGCTGGCCCGCCCCCGGCGCCTCGCCAGGCTGATGGTCCGGGACAAGAAGACCCGTTCGGGGGTCGTGCACATCGTGCGCCTTGAGGAGCTTGGCCGCACCGGCGGACGCAAGGCGGCGACCGTTCCCGTTCGGGAGGACGAGCTGGTGCGCATCATCAGGGGTTCTGCCACGGATGACTGAGGGACTGGAGGAAGCATGGCGCTGATCGAGCGCTCACCAAATCTCACGATCTCCTCGATTCTGGCGCTGAGGGCTACCGGGGATCCGGGAGGGACGTTTCTCCAGGCCGGCGACGGGCCCGTGTCCTTCGCGGATATCGACGACCGGTCCGATGCCCTCGCCGCCTCGCTGGCGAACCTCGGCGTGGAGCCCGGCGACCGGATCGCGCTGCTGCTCCCCGCCTGGCCCGAGTTCGCGGTTTCGGTCTTCGCCGCGGCGAAGCTCGGCGCGACGATCGTCCCGTTGAATCCCCGCCTTACCATCCCGGAATTGCGCTACATGCTCCGCCACTCCGGCTCGTCGTGCGCCGTCACCGCGGAGAACGCCTACGGCAACGACTATCTCCAGATCTTCGAAGATCTGCTCGTCGAGCTCCCGGAACTGAACCACCTGGTCACCGTGGGCGAAGAAGACCTCTGGTACGACGACCGCGTCTTCCAGTGGGAGGACCTCCTCTCGGCCGGGCTGGGCCGCGACTTCAGCGCCCACCCCGCCCGTGCCGAAGACCGGTTCGCCATCGTCTATACCTCCGGGACCACCGGCAAGCCCAAGGGGGTCGAACTCACGCACCGCGGGCTGATCCACGCGGCGCACGCGACCGCCGCCGCGGCCGGACTGGGCCCGGGCGACGTGGTGGTGGGGATCGGCGACCTGTTCCACGCCTTCGGGCTCGGGCCCGGCCTCCTGGGCACCCTCCTCGGCGGGTCCACCCTCGTCCTGACCGACAGCATGGACGCGCAAGCGACGCTGGAGCTGGCGACCCGGCACGGCGCAACCGTCCACTGCGGAGTCCCCACTCTCTTCGCGAGGGAGTTGCGCCACATTGGGGAGCAGGGAGGCGCGCCCGCGACCCTTCGTCTCTGCCTGGCCTCGGGGGCGCCCGTACGGGACGACCTGGCACGCCGCATCGAACGCGCCTTTGGCGTTCCCCTGCTGATTGCCTATTCCCTCACCGAGGCCTCGTCGACGCTGGCGATCGGCTCCCTGGACGATCCCGCGGACAAGCGCGTCCTGACCGTGGGTCGCGCGGTCGCCGGCACGCAACTGCGCGTGACCGAAGAGGACGGCGAGGACCTTCCGCCGGAGAGCGTCGGCGAGATCAGGGTGCGGGGTCCCGGCGTGATGCGCGGGTACTATCGCCAGCCCCGCCAGACGGCCCTGGCGACCGACGCCGAGGGCTACCTGCGAACCGGCGATATCGGCATGGTCGACGAGGAGGGGTTCCTCCATATCGTGGGCCGCCGCGAGGACGTGATCATCCGTGACGGATCCAACGTGCACGCGAGAGAGGTCGAGGATCGGCTGCTGGCACACCCCGCCGTCGAGCGCGGCGCGGTGGTGGGCATCGCCGACGAGATTCTGGGCGAAGCCATATGCGCCTGCGTCGTCCGGGTCGAGGGCGGCATCGCGACCGAAAGCGAACTTCGCAGCTGGTGCGCGAGCGCCCTTGCCGGGTACAAGGTTCCGGATCTTGTTACCTTCATGGAGGATCTCCCGCTGACCGGGACCGGCAGGGTGTGGCGTCACGAGCTCGCCCGCCGCGTCGCCGCGGAGCAGCCGCGACCGGCGGCGGGGGAACGAGAGAACAAGAAGCACGACTGAAGAATGGTCAATCCCTACATGAAGGCGCACCACGCCGACCCCGGCAGGCCGAAGCCTCCGGAAGCACCCAACGCCGCCCTCCTCATCGACTTCGACAATGTCACCCTGGGCATGCGGAGCGATCTCGCCAAGGAGCTCAAGCGACTGCTCGATTCCGACATCATCAAGGGGAAGGTGACGGTACAGCGCGCCTACGCCGACTGGCGCCGCTATCCCCAATACATCGTCCCCCTGTCCGAAGCCTCGATCGACCTGATCTTTGCCCCGGCCTACGGCAGCTCCAAGAAGAACGCCACCGACATCCGCATGGCGATCGACGGAATCGAACTGGTTTTCATCCGCCCGGAGATCGGCACCTTCATCCTGCTCACCGGGGACTCGGACTTTTCGAGCCTGGTGCTGAAGCTCAAGGAATACGGCAAGTACGTGATCGGGATCGGTATCCAGGAGTCCAGCTCGGACATCCTGGTCCAGAACTGCGACGAGTACTACTCCTACACGTCGCTCACCGGACTCCACAAGGCGACGGACCAGGACGCCGCCGGGCCCGACGCCTGGCAGTGCGTCGAAGAAGCGGTGGGCAAGATGATGACGCGCGGGGACGTCATGCGGTCGGACCGGCTCAAGCAGGTGATGATGGAACTATCCCCGGGGTTCGACGAGCGCAGCCTCGGCTTCAAGAGCTTTTCGAAGTTCCTGGTGGCGGCCGCCAACAAGGGGCTCGTCGATATCCGGCGGAGCGCGAACGGGCAGTACCAGATCGCTCCGCCGGATGGACCGGGCGACTCCATGCCCGCCGGCGGGCGCAAGCCGGACGCCACCGGGAACGCTCGGAAGGAGCGCGCGAGGGAGCGCCGTGGCCCGGCGGCGCGGGGTAGGGATGAGCGTGGCCGGAGCGGGCCCAACGGCAGGAGCGTTGACGCGCGCGGCAGGGTCGCGAGCGCGCCGCCTGCCCGGGAGACGGAGCCGCGCCGGGATCCGGGGCCCGCGCTGGAACTGCTGGGCCGGGCGCTCCGCGAGCTGGCCGGGAAGGACGGAGCTTCGGTGCGCGATTCCGACGTCAAACGCAAGATGCTCGCGATCGACAAGGCCTTCGACGAAAGTGCGTTCGGCTTCAGCAAGTTCAGCAAGTTCCTGCAGTTTGCCGAGGGCGAGGGGGCGGTGGTTCTGAGGCGGGTCAGCGGCGGGAGCTTCAAGATTCGACTCCGGCAGCGGGCGCCGAAGAGGGAAGCAGCTGCCTTCGACCCCAGGGCACTGGGGCTTCCCATCGCCAAGGCGGCCATCCGGAGCTATCTGGCGAATCGTTACAAGGGAGTGGGCGTGAAGACCGCGGAGCGCCTCGTGGAGCACTTCGGCGCGGATGTCTTCAGCGCGCTGCATCGTGCGCCAGAGAAGGTAGGGAAGGTGCTTTCGCGGGCCCGTGCGGCCGCGGTCCTGGCGGAGTGGGAGAAGGACTACGGACGCCGGGTGAAGACCGTCCCGAAGGCTCAGGCACCCGCCGCGGGGGCGGCGGGGCGCAGATCGGGACCTCGCCGCGCGGACGGCAGGCGTTCCCCGCAGTCGCGCCTCGGCCTCGGGGAAGCGGACGCGCCGAAGGGGGACGCGCCGAAGAAGGACGCGCCGAAGAGGGACGCGCCGAAGAAGGCCGGGCGCGCGGGCACGCCTTCGGCCGGGAGTGAGGGCGAGGCGGCGGGGGCCCATGAGGCTGCCGGGCGCGCGGGGCTGCTCGGTCTGCTTCCGTGGGGGCGCCGCAAGCGGGATTCCGGGGGGGACGGCGGCTGAGACACCGTGCCTCCGCGGCCTTGTCGAACGACTGGGAGTTCCTGGCGGGGGACACGGCGGAGGTGGCGCGCCGACTGCTGGGAGCGACACTCCGCTCTACCGTGGACGGCCTGGAGACGAGCGGCACCATCGTCGAGACGGAGGCCTATCTGGGACTCGGCGACCCCGCCAGCCACGCCCACGCCTCGAAGGGGCGCACGCCGCGCAACGACGCGATGTTCGCGCCGCGCGGAACCCTGTACGTGTACGTCTCCTACGGGATCCACCACTGCGTCAACGTGGTCACGGGCGGCGAAGGCGACCCGGCAGCCGTCCTCCTGCGTGCCCTCGACCCTGTGGCGGGCCGCGACTTCATGGCCCGGCGCCGCGGTCGCGCGACCGACCTGTGCAGCGGCCCGGGGCGTCTGGCCCAGGCGCTGGGGATCACCATGCGCCACAACTACCACGACCTCGCCGGCCCGCCGGTGCAGCTGATCCCGGGCGTCCGGGTGGAGGAGCCGGGAATCGGCAGTTCGGCACGAATCGGGATCTCACGCGCCCGGGACTGGCCTCTCAGGTTCTTCATCCGGGGACATCCGGCGGTGAAGGCGCCAAGGTGGTAGGTTAGTGGATCATGAGCGAACCCACCTGGATCTCCGTTCTCCCGCCGATTCTGGCGATCGGGCTCGCCATCGCCACGCGCCAGGTCTACCTGTCACTTGCCGCGGGGCTCTGGCTGGGATGGACCATCCTGCACGGCTGGAACTTCGGCAGCGGGCTCATGCGGACGGTGGAGTCCACCGCCGAGGTGCTGGGCGACACCGGCAACGCGATGGTCATCATGTTCACGCTGGTGATGGGAGCGCTCATCGCCACCGTCAGCGCTTCGGGGGGTGTGACGGGCTTCGTGACCGCCCTGGAGCGCAAGAGGTGGGTGACCGGCGGGCGCGGCGCCCAGCTGCTGGCCTGGGTGATCGGGATCGTCATCTTCATCGAGTCGAACCTGACGGTGCTGGTCGCCGGGTCGGTATCGCGACCTCTCTTCGACCGCTACCGGAAGTCGCGGGAAAAGCTCGCCTACCTGATCGACTCCACCAGCGCGCCGATCTGCATCCTCATTCCGCTCAACGCCTGGGGCGCATACAACCTGCGGCTGCTCGCAGAATCGGGGGTGCCCGAGGGTGACACGCTGGGTATCTTCGCGCGTTCGATCGTCTTCAACTTTTACGCTTTCGCAGCGGTCCTGCTGGCCCTGGCCGTCATCCTCTTCAAGCTCGACTGGGGGCCGATGAAGAAGGCCGAGGCGCGGGCCGCCAAGGGGGAAGTGCTCTGGCCCGACGCCACGCCGATGATGGACGAGGGCGTGCTGGAACAGAAGGAAGAGGCGCCGATTCCGGCCCGCGCCGCCAACATGATCATCCCGATCGTGGTGCTGGTTGCGATGATGCCCGTGGTGCTCTGGCTGACCCGTTCGGAGGCGAGCCCGTTCGGCAACGGCTCGATGGCGGTTCTCTGCGCGTCCCTTTCCGGGCTGGCGGCCGCCTGGATCATGATGCTCGTCCAGAAGGCGTACAAGATCGACGACCTGGTGCGGATCGCGCTGCGCGGGGCGGGGGGTCTCGTGCCGCTGGCGGTGATCCTGGTCCTTGCGCTGGCACTGGGAGGCGTGACCCGGGAGCTGGGCACGGGGGACTACGTGGCCGCGATCGCCCAGGATGTTCTGTCGCCCGCCGCGTTCCTCCCGTTGGCGTTCGTGGTATCGTCGGCGATCGCCTTTTCGATCGGTTCGAGTTGGGGCACCTTCGCCATCATGATCCCGATCGTGGTGCCGGCCGCCGCCGCGCTCGGCCTCGACCTGTCGCCCTTCCTGGCGGCGGCGCTGGCCGGCGGCATCTTCGGCGACCACTGCTCCCCGATCAGCGACACGACCATCATCTCCTCGATGGCAGCCGCCACCGACCACGTCGACCATGTCCGGACCCAGTTGCCCTATGCGCTCGCGGCCGGGGGCGTGGCCACCGTCTGCTTCGCCGCGGCGGGCGCGTTCCTGTAGGGGACCGAGGTCGGTCGCACCATGGACGGCGCTCGTAAAGTAAACACGACATTTCGTAAAGTGTTCTTTACAGGAAGCGTCCCTTGAACATCACCGTGTGCGTGAAGCGCGTACCCGACACCGAGACGCGAATCCGGATCGCGCCCGGTGGCGCCGACATCGAGCGCGACGGCGTGAAGTACGTACTGAGCCCCTACGACGAATTCGCGGTGGAAGCGGCGCTGCAGCTCGTGGAGGGGGCGGGGGCCGGCCAGGTCACGCTCCTCAGCTTCGGTCCGGAGGCCACGAAGGAGTCGCTGCGCGCCGGGCTGGCTCTGGGCGCGCACCGGGCCGTGCTCCTCAAGGGTGAGCCCGGCATGGACGGGTGGGCGACGGCCCGGGTGCTCGCCGGTGAGCTGGAGGGCGGCGATGCGGACCTCGTGCTCTTCGGCGTCAAGGCGGTGGACGACGACCAGCAGCAGGTGGGCCCCATGGTGGCGGAGCTGCTGGGGCGGCCCTGCGCAACCTCGGTGGCGGCGATCGACGTGGACGCCGGGGTCGCGACCTGCCGCAGGGCGGTGGAGGGCGGGCACGAGGTGGTCGAGCTGGACCTGCCTGCGGTCGCGACCGTGACCAAGGGACGCTACGAGCCGCGGTACGCGTCGCTCCGGGGCATCATGATGGCGAAGCGCAAGCCGCTCGTGGAGAAGGAAGCGCCCGCGATCGATCCCGCGCTGGTGGTGGAGCGCCTGGACCTGCCGCCCGCGCGCCCCGAAGGGCGGATCGTCGGCGAGGGCCCGGATGCGGTCCCCGAACTGCTGAGGCTCCTGAGGGAGGAGGCGAAGGTCCTCTGATGGCGGACGTGCTCGCAGTCGCGGAGATCAGGGACGGGGCGTTGATGAACGTGTCGCGGGAGGTGGTGTCGGCTGCGCGCGGGATCGCCGGCGCGCTGGGGTGCGCGGTGGAGGCGGGTGCGGTCGGGGGGCCGGGGGTGGGAGGGGTGCTGGGGGACCTGGCCGCGCAGGGAGCGGACCGGGTGACCGGGATCGAGGCCGCGGGGTGGGAGCCGGGCCGGGTGGATGTGAGCGCGGCGGCGCTGGCCGGGCACATCCGGAGCCGCGGCCATGCGGTGGTGGTCTTCGCGGCAACCGGGCCGGGAAGGGACCTCGCGCCCAGGGTCGCCGCGAAGCTGGGCAGGCCACTGCTGACCGACGTGACGGGCGTGGAGGTGGATGGCGGCGACATCGTGGCCACGCGCCCGGTGTTTGCCGGGAAGGCGCTGGCACGCGTGCGCGCGGTGGGCTCGCCGGTGCTTCTGTCCGTGAGGCCGAACGTTTTCGGGGTGACGGAATCTCCCCGTGAGGCGGTCAGCGAGGTGGTGAGGGCGGATGCGCCTGCTGGCGCGGAGGGCTATCGCGTGAAGGGGTTCGAGGCGTCCGAAGGCGCCGCGCTCGACGTCGCCGAGGCCGAGATCGTGGTGTCGGGAGGGCGGGGAATGAAGGATCCCTCCAACTGGCACATCCTCGACGACCTTCGCGACGCCCTGGGAGAGACCGCCGCGCTGGGAGCGTCGCGGGCGGTGGTCGACGCCGGCTGGCGGCCGCACGCCGAACAGGTGGGGCAGACCGGCAAGACCGTCACCCCGAAGCTCTACTTCGCGATGGCGATCTCGGGTGCGATCCAGCACCTCGCCGGAATGCGCACCTCCGGCGTCATCGTCGCGGTCAACCGGGACCCCGATGCGCCGATCTTCGGAGTCGCCGACTACGGGATCGTGGGAGACGTCTTCGAGGTCGCACCCACGCTGGCCGGGGCCATCCGCGAGCTTCGCCGCGAGTGACGGGGCCGGCCGCTATTTCCGCGGGCGGCCGAGGAATTGCACGGGATCCACTTCCCGTCCCCAGCGCCACACCTCGAGGTGCAGGTGCGGCCCGGTGGCAGACCCCGACTGCCCCGAGAGTCCCAGCACGGTCGCCTTGGTGACCTCTTCGGCGGGCTGCACGGAGATCTCCGAAAGGTGGGCATAGACGGACAGCAGTTCGTCGCTGTGGTCGACCCAGACGACGCTGCCGTATCCCTCCATGACCCCGGCAAAACGAACCCGGCCATCCAGGATCGGCCGCACCCGGGTGCCGACGGGAACGGCGACATCCACGCCCCGGTGGACCTCGCCGATGAAGCCGCCGCCCCGGACCCCGAAGGGCGAGCGAATCGGGCCATCCACCGGCCACTGCGGCGTCTGGCAGGCGGAGGCGGCCAGTGTACACAGGACAAGCACGGCAACTCTCATCGTCTCCCCTGTAGAATCATCACGGAAACGGGATCGCCCCGGCAGATCTCCTCGCGGCCTTCGGGCAGGACCGCGAGGCCGTCCGCGGCGGGCAGCGATCGCACCAGCCCGCTGCCCTGGGGTCCGGTGAGGGCGCAGCGGGTCCAGCCGCCCGCTTCGTCGTCGTGCAGGCTCACTCGAAAAAACTGGGTGAGCTGCCCCGGGGAACGCAACGCATCGTCCGTGCGCGCCGTCACCGTCATGCCCGACGGCCGCTCCGCCCCCAGCCTGGCGCGCAGAAAGGGCGCCACGAATACGTGGAAGGTGACGAAGGCGGAGGCCGGGTTGCCCGGCAGGCCGAAGACGGGCAACTCCACCTCGCCGGTGCGAAGGTGCCCGAAGGAGACCGGGCTGCCGGGACGCACGCGGGCCCGCCAGAAGTCGAGCCGGAAGGGGAACCGGAGGAGGATCCGCTTGAGGAGATCCCTCTCTCCCATGGAGGCTCCCCCGGTGGTCACGAGGAGGTCGATTCCCCCAAGGGATGCCAGCCGCGATTCCAGCCCGGCGGGATCGTCGGGGGCGATTCCCAGGTCGACGGGCACGCCGCCCGCCTCGGTCACCGCCGCGGCGATCATGCCCCGGTTCGAATCGGGAATGCCTTCCCCCGCGATCACGCGGTCGAAGCGGCCGGCCTCGACCAGCTCATCGCCGCTGGACATGACCCCCACGCGCGGCCGGCGGAACACGAGGACCTGCTCGCAGCCGCTGGCCGCGATCACCGGCAGCGTACCGGAGTGCACCACCGCTCCCGCCGCCAGCGTCTCGTCTCCGGCCCGCATGTCCTTTCCCGCCGCGCGGACGTGCTTTCCCACATCGTCCAGGCGGCGCAGCACAACGAAGCCGGGGCTGTCCTCGCCGTCGGTGTGCTCCACGCGGATCACGGAGTCGAAACCGACGGGCAGGGGTCCCCCGGTCATCACGCGGACGGCAGCCCCGGATGCGATGTTCTCCAGCGGCACGGAACCCGGATAGGAGCGCCCCGCTACGGGGAGGCGGACCTCCGCCACGGAGCTGGGCCCCGCGAGATCTCCGCTCCTGACGGCGTAACCGTCCATGGCGCTGTTCGGCCAGGCGGGGAGCGTCGCCCGCGCCCGGATGGGGCAGGCGAGAGAGCGCCCCAGCGCCGAAAGCGGATCCAGCGCCGTGTCCGGCATCGGCGAAGCATCGGCCAGGATCCGCGCGAGCGCTTCGTCGCAGGAGAGCCAGTCGGCCGGGAGGCGTTCGAAGTCGGCCATTCGCGCCGCGGGATCAGAACCGCCAGCCGAGGCTCAGCGTCAGCGCGTTGCCGGCAACCCACTGGCGGCGCTCCAGCCGTTCCTCGCCGCCCTCCATCGCCGGCCGCTTGTTGGGATCCTGGAAGCCGCCCGGCGTATTGATTCTCCAGAGCGTCATGCTCGCATCCGCCCGCAGCATCAGCTTCGAGGTGAGCGACACCCGCAGTCCGGTACCCGCGTTCGCGGTGAAGGCCGTACCGAAGTCGAAGAGGTCCTCGGGAAGGAGCTCCTTCTCGCGCTCGCCTTCGGGCGCCAGGTCCATCGCGACACCGCCCCCGACGAACAGATGGGGGCTGATCCGCCGCCAGGTCCGGCGCCCGGTGACGCTGAAGTCGAGGCGGGCATCGAGCATGACGAGATGCACGTCCGTCTCGCCGATCGACCAGTCGTCCCTGGCGCGGCGGGGATCGATGACGGCCCGGTCGGTGGGCAGATAGCTGACCAGGCCCTCGAAGAAGATGGGGCCGACGGCCTCGATCGCGTACCGCGCTCCGAAGACCGGACCCGATCTGGGCCCCAGGTCGTAGATGCCGGGATCCGCGGGCATGTACCCGGAGATGAGGGAAACCTCGTGGCGCCCTTCGATGAAGCGATAGGCGGAGGGGATGGTCTGGGCGCCCGCCGGGGCGGCGAGGGCGGCCAGCAGGGTCGCCGCGGCAAACATTGTGGTGCGAATGGTCATCGAAGCTCTGATCACGCGGATTCTTGGCGTTGGACTCATGTGAATGTAATCTGTTTCGGCGGGATGGCCGGGTCCTGGACGCTTCGGGCGCCGTGACACCCGGAACGTCCGCCTCCGTAGGGATTCGGATACGGATGTGGTGCGCCATCCCGGCGAATGGTTGTCGGCCCCGGTGCCGATCAGGGAGACTTGGAACCGATGCGGTGTACGACTTGCGGAGAAAACCTGCTCCAGGGAGAGGACCGGTGCCCGACATGCGGTGCCGTCGTGGTACAGCGTCCGATCTCTGCTTCCCGGGTGCGGGACCGGGGCGTCAGAGAGTGCGCGCGGTGCGGCTACCGGGGCGATGGCGTTCCCTACTTCCGCAAGCCGCTGCACGCTGCCCTGCTCGCTGGCGTGAGCTTTCCGACCTTCGGGATCGGGGGGCTGATCTACTACGCGGCGTACCGCCGCAACCTCGTGTGCCCGGACTGTGGGCTGGGATGGGAGAAGGCCCTCCAGCCCGGCCGCCTCGAGGGCCCGGAGAAGCCCGCGCCCGTGGTGGCCCGCGCGCCCGCGTCCGCCTCCCCGATCGCGGGACCGCTGCCGCCGAGCGGGATCGGCAGAAGGGTGTTCGGGATCGGCCTGGGGGTGCTGGCGATCCTGCTGATCGTCGGTGGCGTCGCCGATGGAGTCTCTCCCGCGCTCCTGATGACGGGTTCGATGTTCGGGATGGGAGGATCCGGCATGTTCCTGTGGGGGTGGCAGGCGCTGCAGAACCGGCGCCGCGCCGTGCTTCAGGGACTGAGCCGGAGGGTTCTCATGCTGGCAAACGAGCGGGACGGGGTCGTGACGGTGACCGAAGTGGCCGCCGAGCTGGACCTCAGCCTGGAGGCGGCAGAGAAGCTGATGATCGGGATGGACGACGGTTTCAGGGTCCGCTCGGACATCACGGAGGAAGGGGTCATGTACTACGAGTTCCCCGAATTGCGGCACAGGGGGCGGTTGCAGCCGGGCGACCCGGAGTAGGGCTTTCGCGCAGCGTCGCCGAGCCTCGCTTCGCGTTATAATGTGTCACCGATCCCGATACGTTCATCCCGATCAGGAGTGGCGGTGCGACAGTTTGTTGATGACAGGGGGAATCCCTGGGTGGCCTCGGTGGCGGAGGAGGATGGCGGCGACTACAAGGGCCGCTTCTACCTGGTGCTCGAAGGTGCCGGGCAGGACGGTACCACCCCGCCGGTCGCCCTGACCGACGTGCGCTGGAATTCGCTCAAGACCGCCCGGCGCACCCTGGCCACGATGTCCGGAGTCGAACTCCGCCGCCGGCTGCGCTCGGCGCTGGGAAGGAGCCGGAGCTCGTGACCGATTCCGCCGGCCTCGAAGCGTTGTTGACCGAAAAACGCAAGTTCCCACCAACAAAAGACTTCGCGTCTCGCGCGATCGTCTCTGATCCGGCGATCTACGAGGAGGCGGAGGACTACGAGGCGTTCTGGGCCCGCTGGGCGGAGGAACTCCACTGGTTCCGCAGATGGGATCGGATACTCGAATGGGACCCGCCCCACGCCAAGTGGTTCACCGGCGGCAAGCTGAACGTCTGCCACAACTGCGTAGACCGTCACCTGGACGGTCCCAGGAGGAACAAGCTGGCCCTCGTGTGGGAGGGCGAGACCGGCGAAAGGCGCGAGCTCACGTACTGGGATCTGGGCATGCAGGTCAGGCGCTTCGCCAACGTGCTCAAGGAACTGGGAGTCGGGAAGGGCGACCGGGTCGCCATCTACATGCCGATGATCCCTGAGACGGTGTACGCGATGCTCGCGTGCACCAGGATCGGGGCCGTACACTCGGTCGTGTTCGGAGGGTTCAGCCCCGACTCGCTCGCCGACCGGATCAACGACGCCAGCGCCGAAGTGCTGGTTACCGCGGATGGCGGATACCGTCGTGGGCACATCGTGCCTCTGAAGCGCAATGCGGACGAGGCGGTCCGGCGGTGCCCCTCCATCCGGCATGTCGTGGTGGTGGCCCGCGGGGATCTCGAGCTCGACAGGGACTTCGAGATGGTGCGGGGGCGGGACCACTGGTATCACGAGCTGGTGTCCGAGGTCGGCCACCGGTGTCCCCCGGAGGAGATGGACGCGGAGGATCTGCTTTACATCCTCTACACCTCCGGTACGACCGGCAAACCGAAGGGCGTCGTCCACACGACCGGTGGCTATCTGACCCAGGTCCACGCCACCACCAGAACCGTTTTCGACCTGCGGGAGGACGACGTCTACTGGTGCACCGCCGATGTGGGGTGGGTGACCGGGCACAGCTACATCGTATACGGTCCACTTTCCGCCGGGGCCACGGTCGTGATCTACGAAGGGGCACCGGACTGGCCGGACAAGGGACGGTTCTGGAAGATCTGCCAGGAGCTGGGGGTCACCATCTTCTATACGGCCCCGACGGCGATCCGCGCATTCATGCAATGGGGCGACCGGTGGCCGGGCCAATACGACCTTGGCCGGCTGCGGCTGCTCGGCACCGTGGGCGAACCCATCAATCCGGAGGCCTGGATCTGGTACAACCGGGTGATCGGAGGCGAGCGCTGTCCGATCGTGGACACGTGGTGGCAGACCGAGACCGGCGCCATCATGATCACACCGCTGCCGGGCGTGACCCACACCCGGCCGGGCAGCGCGTGCCGCCCCTTCCCCGGGATCGAGGCCGCGCTGCTGAGCGACTCGGGAGATCCGGTCGATGCCGGCTACCTGGCGATCACCCGGCCCTGGCCCTCGATGCTTCGCACCATCTACGGCGACGATGAGCGGTACCGCGAGACCTACTGGTCCAAGTGGGACGGCATCTACTTCCCCGGCGACGGCGCCAAGCTCGACGAGGACGGCTACCTGTGGATCCTCGGGCGGGTGGACGACGTGCTCAACGTGGCCGGACACCGCATCGGCACCATGGAGGTGGAGAGCGCGCTGGTCGAGCACCCGGCGGTGGCCGAGGCGGCCGTGGTGGGCAAGGCCCACGCGGTGAAGGGACAGGCGATCGCCGCGTTCGTCACCCTGATGCAGGGGATGAACGGGACCGACGCGCTTGCCGCCGAACTCAAGGCCCACGTCGCCCGGGCGATCGGCCCGATTGCGCGGCCCGGGGACATCCTCTTCACCGCCGACTTGCCCAAGACCCGCTCCGGCAAGATCATGAGACGGCTGCTGGGCGACATTGCCGAGGGGAGAGCGCTGGGAGACACCACGACGCTGGCCGACCCGGCGGTGGTTCAGGAACTGAAGGAGCGCTACGAGGGGCAGGAGGGGTGATGCGGGCGTCTCGGGCGAGGAACATTCACGCTGGCCTAAGCGTATCATACATGGAGGGCCGCCTTTGGCGCGGCGGCCAGCTCGCGATAGCCGAAATCACCACGGAATCACCATCGCAACGGGAGATCTGACGGATGGAGAACGGACACACGATCGGGACGGACGCCTTGCTCCGCAGGCCGGGGAAGAAGAAGAGCGGGCTTGCCGCGGTGCTGCTCGGGGGGCTGCTGGCGGGATGCGCCACGGGAGCGACGGGCGACGAGAACTTTCTAACCGTCTTCGTGGACAACTTCGAGGGGCAGGCGGTCGTGGTGAACATTGGGCCCGACACCTGGTGCCAGGTGGACGCGCGCCGCACCCGTCACGCGTGCCGCTTCGCGTGGGCCGGGACCGGCAACCTGGAACTCCAGGTCACCAACCCGTCCAGGGGCAGCGAACATGTGGCCCAGGCCGCGGGGGTTTCGTCCGGTGACCGCATGTGCCTGCAGGTGCGGGATACGGGGGTTCAACTGCGAAGGTGCTGATCGGGCCGGCCGCTACTCGTTCGCCAGCGGGTCACGGCTCTCCGGCCGCTCCGACGCTTCCGGCTTCCTTCTGACCAGCCGCGCGGGGACGCCCGCGTAGACCGCGCCGGGCTCGGTATCACGCGTCACCAGTGCACCGGCACCGACCATCGAATCGGGGGCGAGAGTGACGCCCGCGAGGATCGTGCCGTGGTAGGCGATCCGGACCCGGTCCCCGATCACCGTAGCCGGCGTGCGGACCTCCCGCGCCTCGCTGATGTGGTGGCTGTGGGAGTAGACGTTGGTGTAGTCCGAGATCGACGCGCCGCTCCCGATCCGGATGCCACCCCGGTCGTCGAGGAGGACGTGGCGGTGAACGACGACATCGTCTCCCACCTCCATCCCGTACCCGAAGCTGAACTTCACGAAGTGGAACGCCTTGAAGTTGCGGCCGCAGCGCCCGAAAATCCGTTTGGCCAGCATGCGGCGGAACCTGACCCCCAGGTGGACGTTCTCGCCCAGGACGCTCTTGTCGAACATCTCCCACAGCCAGAGCAGCGGCTTGGCGCGGTAGTAGCGCTCCGGGTCGATGTCCCGGTAGTACTCGGGCTCCAGCGTGACGTTGCGGGGGTCGAGCTGGTCGCGGACGATCCGGGAGGCGAGGGCTGCGGTGTCTCCATCGCCGGCCGCCGCCGCGGGCAGCCCGCCGGGGAAATGGATGCTCTCGAGGACGCTTCGGCAGAATTCGTTCCGGTCGGTGGCGGGGTCGGAGAGCTCTTCGTCCAGCTGCGCGAGCCAGCGGTTGCAGGCGCGCTCCGATGCCGGATCCGGCGGAACCCTGCGCAGAGGAAGGAAACGGTAGTCGCTCGAGGAAGACATGGTTGAGAAAGATAGCGATGGCCTGCGCCTTGCGGTCTCTGTCCCACTCGCCCCCGGGCGGACCCGGCTGCCTCCCCGGCCCGGCGGAGCAACGATGCCTTGCGCTCGGGCGCCGTCCAGCGCTTGATTGTAGCATGCACGATGTCCTGCGCAACCGCATCATGCGGAAGCTCGAGAGTTTGCCGGAGGAGCAGATCTACCAGGTGCTCGACTACATCGAGTTCCTGGAAACGAGGCATGCGCAGGAGGGAACCGAGAGCCGGGCCCGCGGCTTCCAGCGGTTGGGGGAGGGGATCGAGGACGGACTCCGCAAGCGCGCATTCAACCCCTCCAACCTCCGCGAGGCCTTTCAGGTGATCGCCGCCGCCGACAAGGCCTTGAGCGGGGTGGCGAAGGCGGGGCGCAAGCTCTTCGACGAACTGGCCGAGGGGGTCAGGGGCACCGCCCCGGAAGACCGCGCGGCCGGGGATCGCGGATCGGCGGAGGACGATGAGCTGCCTCCGTCTGCAGCCGGGAGCGATGATGAGGCGCGAGCGGACGGTTGACCGCGCTCCCCGGTTGACGGGCCCCCGGGACTGGCCGAAATTCCGGGATGGATAGCGGCAATGAGCCCCGACTTCCGCTGAGAGGGTCCGTCCTGAAGGAGGCCCTCACCTTCGACGATGTCCTCCTGGTGCCCGGCCACTCCCGGGTGCTCCCGAAGGATACGGATATCTCGACCCACCTGACTCGTCGCATCACGCTTCAGGTTCCCCTCATCTCCGCCGCAATGGACACGGTGACGGAAGCGCGCATGGCGATCGCGGTCGCGCGGGAGGGCGGGGTCGGCGTCATCCACAAGAACATGTCGGTCGAGCGCCAGGCCCAGGAGGTGGACCGGGTGAAGCGTTCGGAGAGCGGCATGATCCTCAAGCCCATCACCCTCGCGCCGGACGCCTCGCTGCGGGATGCACACCACCTCATGGCGCGCTTCTCGATCAGCGGCGTCCCGATCGTGAGGGGGGACGGAACCCTCGTCGGCATCATCACCAACCGCGACCTCCAGTTCGAGACCGACCTGGACCGTCCGGTGGCGACGCTCATGACGTCCGAGGGCCTGGTGACGGCGCCGGTGGGGACCACGCTCGGCGAAGCGGAACAGATCCTGCACCGCCACCGCATCGAGAAGCTCCCGGTTGTGGATGACCACGGCAAGCTGAAGGGACTGATCACCGTCAAGGACATCTTCAAGCGCCGCCAGTTTCCCAACGCCTGCAAGGACGAGCACGGCCGGCTGAGGGTGGGGGCCGCCATAGGGGCCGGCACCGGCGAGATCGACCGTGCCGGGGCGCTCGTCGACTCGGGAGTGGATTTTCTGGTGATCGACACCGCTCACGGCCACGCCGAGGGGGTGCTCGCGGCCGTGGCCCGCACCCGCGACGCCTTTCCCGGCACCGATCTGGTCGCGGGCAACGTCGGGACGGCCGAGGGCGCCAGGGCACTGATCGAGCGGGGGGCCGACGCGATCAAGGTCGGCGTGGGGCCGGGATCGATCTGCACCACCCGGGTGGTCACGGGCGTCGGACTGCCGCAGCTCACCGCGGTGATGGATGCGGCGGACGGCGCGGACGGACGTGTGCCGGTGATCGCCGACGGGGGAATCCGCTATTCGGGAGACGTGGTGAAGGCGTTGGCCGCGGGTGCGCACAGCGTCATGATGGGATCGGTGCTGGCGGGCACGGAGGAGTCGCCGGGCGAGTCCTTCCTCCTGGAGGGGCGCCGCTTCAAGACCGTGCGCGGCATGGGGTCGCTGTCGGCGATGGAAGAGGGGTCGGCGGACCGCTACTTCCAGGAGTCTCCGGACAGCCGCAAGCTGGTCCCCGAGGGGATCGAGGGCAGGGTGGCCTACAGCGGGCCGGTTGCAGACACCGTCTTCCAGCTTGCCGGAGGGTTGAGGAGCGGGATGGGATACTGTGGTGCGCCGACGCTGGAGGCTCTGCGGGCCTCCGCACGCTTCGTGCGCGTGACCGCCGGAGGTCTCAGGGAGTCACATCCGCACGACGTGATCATCACCCGCGAAGCGCCCAACTACAGCAATTGAGGAAGACCGTGGGCCCACCGTCGAGGCGTGGCGTTCTTCAGGGCCGGACGCAGGGGTCGGGAAGCGGTCCTCCCCTCCACGATATCCCGTGGCCGGAGCGTTTCGTCGTCGCCGGCACCCTGCTGGCCGCGGTGCTCCTGGGGTCGGCGTGCGCAAGGACACCCCCTCCTCCCCAGCCGGCCCCCAACCCGGTCACCTCCACCCGCCCCACCGCGATCCGACCCGCGGCCCCGGCCGTCGTGCGCAACCCGCCGCGGCCGTCAATTGCGAAAGCGGCTCCTTCGGCGGGGGTCATGAATGCGGACCCGATCCTCTCGTCCGCCTCGTCTGCGCACGGGTCGATCGAGGACGGGGTGCAGTGGTGGCTGAACCACTGGCAGAACCGGGGCCGGGTGTTCGTCGAGCGCGGCCTGGCCCGCATGGGGAGGTATGAGGACTACATCGACGCGGAAATCGCGGCGAGGGGCCTGCCCCCGTCGTTGCGCTACCTGCCGCTGATCGAAGCCAACTACTTTCCCCCGGCGGTGTCCCGCGCCGGCGCGGGCGGACTGTGGCAGTTCATGCCGGAGACGGCAAAGTGGCTGGGGCTGGAGGTAGGTTCGCTCGTCGACCGGCGCTTCGATCCCTATGCGGCCACCCCGCTTGCGCTCGAATACCTGACGGCGCTCCACAGCCAGTTCGGATCCTGGTTTCTGGCGCTCGCGGCCTACAACGGCGGTCCCGGGCGCGTGGAGCGGGCCATCCAGCGCTACGGCAGCGGACGCCCGCGCGACGACGCCCTCTTCGTGCACATTCGGGACCGGCTCCCGCGCGAGACCCGCGACTTCATTCCCAAGTACCTGGCGGCGGTCCGGCTCGCCGAAAGCCCCGGCTCCTTCGGACTGTCGGTCCCGCCCCGCGAGCCGCCGGAGCGATTTGACGTTGTGCAGGTGGACGGCGCCGCCTCGGCCGACGTGCTGGCGGAGGCCGCGGGCGTCGGCGAGGACGAGATCCGCACCCTCAATCCCCATCTCCGCATGGGGCTCACGCCGGCGGACAAGTCGACGGAGTTGCGCGTGCCGCCGGGGACGGGCGAAGCCTTCCGGGCGCGGTTCGCCGATATTCCGGCCGGAGACCGCGTCACCATGCGGGAACACACCGTCGTGCGGGGCGAAACGCTCGGGCTCATCGCGCGCCAATACCGCGTGTCCCTGGATGCGCTGCGCGCGGCCAACCCCGCCGTCGAGCCCCGCCGCATGCAGATCGGGACGGTGTTGGTGATCCCGCGTCCCCCGGGGCGGTAGCCGGCGGCAAGTCGTCGCTCAGCCCGGATCCGTCTGTTCGGCCCCCGGCCAAACCGGCCGTGCCTGACCAACTACGGGCATCGGCAGGCCGTTCAGTCCCGCCGCCACTCCCCGCTCCGCCCGCCCGCCTTCTCCACAAGCTCGACCGATTCGATCGTCATGCCGCGGTCGGCGGCTTTCAGCATGTCGTACGCGGCCAGCAGCGCGACCGACACCGCTGTCAGCGCCTCCATCTCGACCCCGGTCCGGCCGGCGATCCTCGCTGTGGCAGTCGCACGCAGTCCGGGCAGAGACGCGTCAGGCTCGATCTCGACGCTCACGCTCGCGCCCGGCAGGATGTGGCACAGGGGAATGAGCTCGCCGGTGCGCTTACCGGCCATGATCCCGGCGACGCGGGCCACCTGCTGGACATCGCCCTTGGGGTTGGCGCCTCCGGCCAGCAAACGGAAGGCAGCGGGCGAGCAGCGGAGCACGCCGCGGGCAACGGCGCTGCGCAGCGTGACGTCCTTGCTCCCGACATCCACCATGGCGGCATCGCCGTCCGGGTCCAGATGGGTGAGGGTCCCGGGGGCTGCCGCGGACCCGGTGGCTGCCGCGGACCCGGTGGTGGACCCGGAATCGGAGGTGGAGCCGGAGGCCGCAGCGGACCGGGAGGGCGGCCCGGATTCGGAGGTGGACCCGGACGCGGACCCCGGGTTGGGCCCGGACTCTGCGGAGGACCGGTGCGGAGGCGTGTCCTTCATCGTGGAGCGGGGGGCTTGAGGGTTTCCTCCAGGTCGAGGAGCAGGGTGGCCATGAAGAGCTGCGGGTTGACGTTCCCCTGTGCGAGCATCCGCGCTTCCTCCACCTGGCTGACCGCGCGGGCCACGCGGAACGGTACGATGTTCAGGCGTTGCGCCGCCTCGCGCAAGAAGGGCAGTTCGCCGCGGTTTACGACCTGGTCGTCACGATCGAGCGCCACCGCACCGAGGTCGCGGATCCACAGTTGCAGGGACGCGAGCAGGTCGAGAAGGCCGCGCGCCCCGGCCGGCTTGAAGTCGAGCGCGACCCTGTAGGAGTCGGCGCGGCGCCCCCCGACGACGGTCCGCAGCAGGGCCAGGGCCTGCTCCCGCTCCCGCGAAGCGACCCCGTCCGCGTCGAGATACCCGAGCGCGGCGCCGATCGAGCCCTGGGAGAGGGACGCGGCCCGGTTGGCCATCTCCCGGTCCGCGCCGCACTCCTCCTCGAGGAAGGCGGCGACCTCGGGGGCGGAGAGCGGAGGGAGGTGGATGGGCAGCGCGCGCGAGCGGATGGTGTCGAGGAGACTGCCGGCCCTGCTCGAGGTCAGGATGAAGCGGCTCCCGTCCGGAGGCTCCTCCAGGAGCTTCAGGAGCGCGTTCGCCGCCTCCGGGCTTGCTTCCTGCGGGACCAGGAGCTCGGCATTGCCGATCACGAAGAACTGCTCCCGGCTCATGGCCGGACGGCGATGGGCCAGCCGGCGGATGGCCAGAACGGCCGCCAGGTAGATCCCCTTCACCCCGGTGCCGTCTTCCGCCCGCAGAGGCTTGCGGCGGAACTCCGCCAGCCGCTCGTGGCGAGCCGTCTCCAGCAGCTCCGCCAGCCGCTGCGGGCTGGGGCTCCCCTTTGGCCGCGGGAGGGGGAAGTGCCAGTGGATGTCCGGATGCTCGAGGCGCAGGGCCAGGCGGCAGCTCGTGCAGCGGTTGCAGGGAGCCGCGCCGCCGGTGCACAGCCGGGTGCGGGCGAGCCACAGCGCCAGCGACTGCTTCCCGCACCCCGGCACCCCATGGATCAGCACGGTGGCCGGCAGCGTTTCCCGCGACAGGGCGCGCCGGAGTGATTCCCGCAGCTCCCCGTGCCCGCGGAAACGGGGCGGGGCGGCGTCCGTCCCGGCGCGGCGGGTCATTCGCGGTAGCCTCCGGACCGAGCCCGGCTGCGCCGCCGCGCCCGCGCGAGGCGGATGGCCAGGTGCAGCGCCTCGGTCATGGACGAATGGTCGGCCACCCCCTGTCCGGCGATGTCGAAGGCAGTGCCGTGGTCGGGGGAGGTGCGGATGAAGGGCAGGCCGATGGTGACGTTCACACCCCGTCCGAACGCGGCGGTCTTGAAGGCGGCCATCCCCACATCGTGATACGGCGCGACGACGGCGTCGAATTCGCCGCGGAAGGCCCGCACGAAGACGGTGTCGGCGGGAATGGGGCCCGCGACGGTCCAGGGCTCGCCGGAGAGGCGTTCCAGGGCGGGGCTGTAGACTTTGCGCTCCTCCGTGCCGAACATCCCGTCGTCCGAAGCGTGTGGATTGAGAGCGCAGAGCGCGATCCGGGGCCCGGCCAGCCCCCAGTCGCCCCTCAGCGCGCGGCCCAGCAGCCGGGTCTGCGACACCAGCAGGTCCTCCGTGAGCACCCCGGCGACGTGGCCGAGCGGGATGTGAATCGTGGCGAGGAGCACTCGCTTTGCGGCCCGGTGGTCGTCCGCCCCCCCTTCGTCGCACATCAGCATCCCCACCTCCCCGGCCCCCGTCAGCGCCATCAGCATCTCGGTGTGCCCCGGGTGGTATCCCGCGGCGGCGAGCGCAGGCTTGTGCACGGGCGCGGTCACCACCGCATCGACCGCGTCTGCCAGCGCCAGCTCCACGGCGCGCTCGATCGCGAGTCCCGCCGCTCGCCCGGGGTCGCCCCCGCCCCCCACCGCCTCGTACCGCCCCAGCCCGGCGAAGTCGTCCGCGCACTCGGCCGGCCCGAGGACCCACGCGGCGTCCCGCCCCGTCCCCGCCGCCGCCAGCGCCCCGGCGGCCACCTCCGGACCGATGCCGCGGGGGTCGCCCAGCGTGACGGCGACGCGCACATCGGGAGAGCTCGCCATCCCCTCTTTCCGGCCTCAGGTCCCCTTGATCTCGATGTATGTTCTCGCCCTGAGACCGTCGATGTGCGCGCGGACGCGCTTCTGCTCGATCATCCTCTGCCGAAGCTGCGGCTCGAACTCCTCGAAGGTGTACTCCCCGGCGGGCCTGCGCTGGCTGACCCTGATGATTGCGAAGGCATCCAGGCCGCTGCGGGTGGCGGTGAACTGGATGGGGCCCGAGATCTCGCCCGGTTGTCCCACGGTGAGCGGAGCGAGGTAGGCGGCCGGGAGTATGCCGGCAACCTGCCGTTCGGCGATGGTGCCGGAATCGGGCTCGAGGGAGTCGTGGTACTCGTCGACCAGCGTACGGAAGTCCTCCGTCTTCGCCCGCTCCGCGAGCTCCGTCGCGAGCGCCCGAACCCGGGTTCGGTCCGCCACGGTCGCAGCGGGACGGATCAGGATGTGGCGAACCTGCCGTTCCGCATAGCGTATGCGCTCGACCCGAACCACGTGGAAGCCATAGGAGGTCTCGAAGACATCGCTGATCCCGCCCTCCAGCAGCGCGAAGGCCACGTCCTCAAACTCCGGCACGAAGGTCCCCCTGCGTCGCCAGCCCAGGTCGCCGCCGCTGGCGGCCGAACCGGGATCCTGGGAGTACGTCAGGGCGAGCTCGGCGAAGTCCTCTCCGGCCAGCGCCCTCTCCCGGAGACCCTCCAGCAGGACTCGCGCCTCGGCCCTGGCGGAGTCGGACGCCTTCACTTCCAAAACGATCTGGTCGAAGCTGACCGACGCGGGCCGCTGCTGCAGGTACTCCCGATCGGCCTCGAACGCGGCCCTCAACTCCTCTTCCGTCACCTCCACCGCGATCTCGCCCTCTCCCGTACGGGTGCGCACATAGAGCCGGATCAGCTTGCTCTGAGCGATCTGCGTGCGGTTCAGTTCCCGGAAGCTCTGCAGGGTCAGGCCCTCCAGCCGCAGCGCTTCGCTCATTGCGGCCCGGTCCACGTAGCTCGCTTCGATGCTCTCCATGTGCCTCTGCAGCGAGTCCTCCACCTCTTCGTCGTCCACCGTAAGCAGGGAATCCCGGGCCGCCGCCTGCAACAGCACCATCTCGTCGATCAGGGTCTCCAGCAGGACAGCCCGGAAATCGTCCGATTCGGGCGTTCCGGGCGCCGGGACCTGGACCCCGATGGCCCGCTGCTGGTTTTCGCGCTGGATCACCTGAGAGAGCAGGATCGCGGAGTCTCCCACTTCCGCGACCACCCGGTCCACCAGTTCGCCCACGAGCTCGGCCTCCTGCTGCTGCGCGGCCGCCGCCGGGGGCGCCGCGATGGCGAGGAGCGTCGCGGCGAGGAGCCGGCCGGGCCGCGGGGAGCGCAGGCCGGCCGGGCGCGAGGGGCCCGGCGATCTCCGATGCGGTGTGCACCGCGGATTCGTTTCTGTCATATTGTTGTCTGCCTGTCGTTTCACTGTCCCCGTCGAGAACGGGCGGATGCAGCCCTTGCCAGCCAAGGTGCCGCTTCCGGCCATTCGATAATTATATCGACCCCGCCTTATTCACGAGCGATCTGGGAAGCGGGGCGACGTGAGGCGGTAAGTGTTTTAGATTCAGGGTGTTAGACGAATCGCCAACACTTACCAGCCATCACGCCGGGGGTGAAGATAATGGATGCGGCGTTCAGCTTCAACAGGTCGGTCAGAATCGGGTCTTGCCGGGACCGGATCACGGGGGATTCGGGGGCTCTGACGGGGCGCGAGTTGCTGAGGCGCAGCAGGGTGGTGCGGTTTCTGGCGAAGCGGCTTCCGGACAAGCGTGACGCGCGCCGGATCCGCCATTCGCAGGGGCGGCTGGCGCGCACGCTGCTGTTGTTGGCGGCGCAGTGCCGCCGGGACCTGAGCGACGCCACGGCGCTGCGCAGAGATCCGGCGCTGCGGCTGGCGACCAGCGACCGTGCGGGCACCTTTCCGCTGGGCGAGGGCGGACGCCTGCCCTCGCAGCCGACGCTGTCGCGGCGGGTGGCGGCGTGGTCGGCGAAGGAGGGGGTCGAGGTGCTGTGCGAGGCGTTGCAGCGGCTGGCGGGGTGGCGGCTGAAGGCGATGGGCGGGGGGCGGCGTCCGAAGACGCTGGTGATCGACATCGACAGCCTGCCGGTTGAGGTCCACGGCGAGCAGCCGGGCAGCGCGTGGAATGGATACTACACACAAGCGCGTGTACCACCCGATCGTGGCGTCGGCGGGGGAGACGGGCGACCTGCTGGACCTGCGGCTGCGCGAGGGGCAGGTGCACACGGCGGCCGGCGGGCTGGAGTTCGTGCTCGAGGTGCTGGAGCGGGCGGAGCGGCATCTGTGCGACAAGGCCGCGGTGCGCTTTGACGCGGGTTACCCCGGCGAGGCGCTGATGGCGGCGCTGGAGGAGCGGGGCACGCACTACGTGGCCCGGGTGCGCAACAACGCCGTGCTGAAGCGCCTGGCGCTGCCCGCCATCGACGCGGTGGTCTGCGACGCATTGGTGAACGGGGCGCCCGCGGCGGGCGAGCCCCGCACCTGGATCCGCGAGTCGTCCTACCGGGCCCGGTCGTGGTCCCGCTCCCGCAGGGTCGTGCAGGTCGTCGTCGAGGGGCCGGGAGAGCTGATCCCGCGATGCTTCTGGCTCCTGACCTCGATATCCTCCGGGGAGATGTCCGGCGAGGCCCTGCTGGCGCTGTACCGCAAGCGCGGCAAGGCGGAGGGCCACCTGGGAGAGTTGATGAGCGTCGTCGACCCGGCCCTGTCGTCCACGTCGCGCCGCAAGAGCCACTACCGGGGCAGGGAGATCGGTAAGCGCGAGGCGGGGGTCGACCCCTTCGCCTGCAACCAGGTCCGCCTGCTGCTCGCCGGCTTCGGCTACCAGATCATGCACGTCCAGCGCGCCATGCTGGAGCGGATGACTGGAAGGGGCTGGAGCCTGCGGCGCGTCGCCCCACTGGCACATGCTCGTGCGCGGGCTCGCGACCCTCCACAGGCCCTCCGGATAGCGCGGCCGCCGCCAGGCGCCGACCCCTTCCCCGGCCCCGGCGGCCGCGAGGGCGCCGAGGTGTCTCCCAGCGCCGACAACCGGCCCGGTCCGGCTGACAAAACACTCCTTGCCGACTCGAAGGGCCGCTGTTCCGCCCCCCGAACCGCCCCGGTCTGGCTCGCGTCTGCCCCGGCGCGTTGCGAAAGCTCCCTCAGCCTCCTACCTTGCCCTCGACACGGAAGTTCATGAATAAGGCAGGTTAACGGCATTGCTCTCGCCAACCGTATTGTTCCCACCGGGCGTCCAACAGGATGGTCTCGGGGCGGGAGGCCAGGAAGCCTCGCCCCGGACGCGATCAACCCCGAGGACATCGAGTCGATCGAGATCATCAAGGGCCCGTTGGCGGCGACGCTGTACGGCACCGAGGCCGCCAACTGCGTCATCCGCACCACCACTCGGCGTGGACTGCCCGGTGCCAAGCGCTGGAACGTGTGGACCGAGGGCGGGATCACCGAGGAGGCCCAATACCTACCCGCTGAACTTCGCGGGACTCGACGCGGCAGGCGGCCGTTATGCTTGGGCCTGCCGTCTGAGCGAGGTGGCGCAGGGGCTCTGCAACCAGACCTCGATCGAGTCCTACCAGGTCATGCACGACCCCGACCTTACGCCGATCGATGACGGCAACCGGATCCAGTACGGACTCTCGGTGACAGGCGGATCCGAGGCATCAACTGCTAAATCGCCGGCGAGCTGGAGACCGAGGTGGGGCCGTACTCCCTGCCGGATCTTGACCGCGAGGATCTGGAAGCGTGCGGGGTTCCCATCACCAGCGAGGTCGAGCGTCCCAACCAGCTTCGGCGCAAGAGGGTCAACCTCGGCAGCCAGGTCGCCGACCGGGTGACATTGGCGCTGCAGATTTCCTACTTGGACAGCCACTTCGCCCACACGGGCAACGACAACAACTCCTTCGGCTCCTTCCCAGCGCCTTCTTCGGGGGCTCGAACCCGGACCGGGCCTGGGTGGCGCCCGCAGACTTCCAACTCACGGCCGCATAGCGGATGCCACGAAGCTCGTTCAGCGGCTGGCCAAGACATGGCTCCCCGTCCTCGACGACTAGGGGCTCGCTTCCCTGTCACGCCAGGGCCGGGCGCGATCTGCTCGAGGTCCTCGACGATCGCTACGCTCGCAGAGGGACCATCCTCGCCTCGCAACTGCCCGTCGAGCACTGGCACGATGCCGTCGGCGACCCCACCTTCGGAGACGCCATCTTCGACCGGCTGCTCAACAACGCGCCCACCGCATCACCCTCAAGGGCGGTTCCATGAGGCGGCTGTACGACTCAAACAAGGAGACCCCCACCACCCCCAACCACACCTGATCCATCCATGTCCAGCACCCCTTCCCGATCACCGCTCAAGACCCGACGGCTTGGCCCGGAACAGCCGGACGGCTTCGCCCGGAACGGGTGGACCCGTACTTGTACGACCGGAGCGCCGACCTTGATGTTGCCCGAAGGCGCGGGTAACCGTCGCGGCCCAAGGCGGGCCCGTTGTCAGTGCCAACGGCAGAGGGATAGCCCTATTCGTCGTCGCGTCGCCCTGGCTGGCAAGCAGGACCGCGACCGCGCGAGGAGGGTCACCAAGCGGGCATCACGATCCCTGTCGCACGCGCAGTCTTTGATGGCGTAGACGCATCAATGCCCTCGATGGTATAGTTGTACCATCCGGGCATCTCGGACTCCTCCGGCGTTGCCCTGACTGTGCCGTCGGGCCAGACGCTGATCCAATCCGGGCCGCTCACCTTCCTATACGTGACCGGCTCGGTGCCGTTTGTGTGCTGCGCGAGGCCGGATGCGGTATCGCCCGGTGCCACAACAATAGTTGGTGCCGTGATGGTCATGGGCAGCTGGTAAACCCCAACCGTGGCGTAGCATGTGGCGGACGCACCCCACCTATCCGTCCCGCGCACGCCGTATTCGAAATCGCCCAGATCGGCACCCGGACTGGCTTTGACCTCGCCGTGGGGGGGACTCTCGTCGTCAAGCACGTCGAGCCACGTGGGGCCAGCCACCTTCTCAAACCTGACGGGCATGGCGTCACTCGTGCCCTCAACCCGCTCAACAACGATCTCGCCAGCCAGGACCTCGAAGTCGTGGCAAGTGACAGTGAGCTGCGTGAAGATTGCGTCCCACAGTGACCCCGGCCTTCCCCAGATTGTGACTGCGTCCGTGTCCACGAGTCTCGGTTCCCCGGCTCCGCCGTTCTCGAAGACCCACAGCTCTATCGTGAACTCTTCCTGATATTGGTAGACGCTGCCGGAGTGAAGGATCCTGTAAGGACCCATCGGGGTCACTCTATCAAGGCTGAGTACCGGGCTCTCTCCGCGCAATTCCCACACAGAGCATTGTTCCCGCATAATTCCCGGGTCCATCCCAACCGACAGGTAGCTCCCGCCAAGCTCTTGCACGACCTGAACGCCTGGGGGAGCTTCGATCAGGAATCCGGACTCGGAGGAGAGATTAATGGTGCAATCCAGTTCGACCGGCGGTTCTTCATCATCATGAGACGCCACTCCCACAGGAACCGGTTCGTCCTTGGCAGCCGGCTCAACAGCCGTGTCACACGCGGCGCTCACTACCAGGACCATGAGTGCGGCGACGCTAAGCAGGTATCTGGTCATCGAGTCTTTCTTCCATCTTGTGATTCCCCGCATTCGGTGGGGGTGCGAGATTGCCCCGTCTCAACTCTCGGGTCAAGTTCGCAACTCGCCGCCCCCGGAAACAGTGCGTCTTGGTCACGTTGGCTGTGAACTTCCGGCACATCGCTGTGACCTTCGGTCACGTTCGTCCTGAACAAACAGCAACCATCGGGCGGCGGCCACGCCACCGGCCCCGACGGTCGGACCCCCGCCCGGAAGGCGCCCGCCCGGTCCGGGACGAGGAGGACGCGTGGGTCAGCCGACGTTCCTCTCCCCGGAGTTCGAGTCCGCCCCTCCGCCGCTCGCCGGATCGGTCTGGACCGCAGGGGGCGTGAGCAGTCCGGCCGTGCGTGCGGCCCGCCGGATCTCCGCATGGGTGCGCGCGCCGAGCTTCGCCCTGATGCTCGTGCGGTAGTTCTTGACGGTGCCCACCGCCAGGCCGACCCTCGCGGCGATCTCCTTGGAGTTGTGGCCGCGCGCCATGAGACCCAGTACCTGGACCTCGTTCCGGTTGAAACCCTCGGGTAGGCCGGTCGGGGGGGAGTTGCCCCGCGCGTGTTCCTCGCGTCGTGAGTTCCTCCACTCCGGAAAGAACTCCCGTCCCAGGGCCAGCATGTCCAATGCACAGACCACGTTGTCGGGGGAGCGGGCGGAAACGCACGCCCGGCATCCGGCCCGCCTGAGTTCCTCGACAAGGTAGGACTGATCCAGGGCCACGACCACGAGCACGCCCGGCGGCTTGGAGAGATTGACTAGTTCATGTAAGGTGTCTATTGACCGCTCTCTTTCTTTGGTATTCTTATGTACTATTGTAGTATGATCAAGTATCACGTAATCCGAGCGCAGTCGCCGCGCCAGTGTCGGGGCCAGTTCATTCGCGTGGGCTTGGCTCACGACCTTGTAGCGATCCGTCGCTTCCAGGACTTCCTTGATCCCGATCAGCAGGAGCTGGCTGGGTCCGGCCAAGACAACGGAATCCCGGCCCGTCATGACCGGCTACCCACCCCGGTCGTCCACGTCCGCCGCGCCCCTACCCCTCACCGGCCCGCCGCGATCCGGTGCCGCTCCAGGGTTTGTGCCAGCGTTGGCCGCCCCGGCGAGCGCATGCGGTCGTTGACCTCCGGCCGTCCGCGGATCCACGCGGCGCTACTTCGAGGGCAAGTGGGTGAGCCGTATGGCGCTCAAGTAGTGTCGGGCCCTTCTCGCTTGGGCCGGTCACATTCGTTGTGCTGTTGCCCATGGAAGCTCCCTTTGCCTCTGATGCGTGTCGATATCCCCACGCCGCTCGGTAAACAGGCTAGCATAGCATAACACGATCCGCACAGGTTGTTAATGGCCACTAAAGATGTCATACCTCTGGCCACTGAAGCAGACGACCGAGCAGATCTACAACGCGGCGGTGGCCAGCTTCGGTTCGGCGTCGCAGGCGGCGGGCGGCAGCGCCGACCAGAGCCATCTCGCGGCGATCGGGCTCGCGCGCACACGCCTGAACCAGGGCGACTACACCGGGGCGGCGAGCGCGGCCGCGACCGTTCCCCCTGACTGGGTGTACCACGTGCGCAGCAAGGCGGGCGGGACATTCGGGCAGCGGAACGCCGTCTTCGAGCTGAACCAGCGCCAGCGCCGCTGGTCGATCTCCGACATGGAGGGGGAGAACGGGATCGCCTTCCGTTCGGCTCCGGACTCGCGCGTACCGTGGGAGGACAGCGGAGGTCCCGGCTTCGACCAGGAGACGCCGCTCTTCCACCAGCTCAAGTACGACTCCGAGGAGTCGGATGTGGCGCTGGCCAGCGGTCTCGAGGCGCAGCTCATCAAGGCCGAGGCCGAGCTGAGCAGCGGGGGTCCGTGGCTGGCGACGCTGAATGCGCTGCGGGCGGGCGTGGAACTGCCGCCGCTGGAGGACCCGGGCAACACCGACGGCCGGGTCCGGATGCTCTTCGAGGAGCGCGGCAGGTGGCTCTTCGGTACCGGCCACCGGCACGGCGACCTCAGGCGTCTGGTCCGCCAGTACGGCTACGACCAGGCGGAGGTGTTCCCGACCGGCACCTTCTTCAAGGGCGGCGCCTACGGCACCGACGTGAACTTCCCGATTCCCTTCGAGGAGCACGAGAACGAAGCGCTTTCGGGGCTGGAGGGACAGTCGCTGTGCCTGGATCGGAGGGCGTAGGCGGCGGCCTTGGACCACGGTCGTTCGCGCATGTTCCGGCCCTGGCCGTCTGCTGGAGTAGGCGACATGAGGGGCGTTCCGCCGGAAACGGTGGGGCGCCCCTCGGTGCCTGGGGGTGTTGCGCCCCGGTGGATGCGCCGGTGCCGGGTCCCTCCCCGGTGGCCGGCGAGCCGCTCCGGTGAACTCCTCCGGTCAGCCGCCGCGGCGGGTTCGGATTAGGATTACCCCGTCCCCGGCGTTGGTGCCGTAGTAGGTGGTGGCGTCCACCCCGCTCAGTACCTGGATCTGTTCGATGTCGGCGGCCGGAAGTGCGTCGAGGATGCTGATGTCGCGCACCTGGACGCGGTCGATGTAGATCGGCATGTCTTCAGTGAGGGAGATGCTGGAGAACCCGCGCCGGTGCACCCGGACCGGATTCCCGGTCGAGGATTCCCCGAAGTTCGCGTAGCGGACCGTCCGCTGCAGGGCCTCCCACATCGTGGTGGCTTCGGTGGCGGCGATCTCCTCTGCGGTGATCACGGTTCCCGTTCCGGCGTCGGGCACAGCCGGGCGGGGCCGGATCGCGCAGGCCGTGGTGACGAGCGCGGCCGCCGCCCACGTGGCCGCTGTCCGGCCCGCCATCCGCCCGCTCACGATGCGCGCATCTCCTGCAGCCTTTCGAGCACGGCGCCGATTCTGCCCTCGTTGACGCGCCAGTCGCCCTGGGCGCGGAGCAGGAAGGCCACGGCGCCGAGCGGGAAGATCTCCTGCCGGCCCGAGATCACCCGGATCACCGCCGCCTCCACCAGAGCCTCCGGGCCCATCGGTCCGGGATCGTCCGCGCCCGCCCCGGCGCTGTCTCCGGCGCCGGGTGGAGGCAGTGCGGTCTCAAGCGCGTCCGCTCGGGGAAGCAGTCCGATCACGGCGGTCTGCTCGCGGATGACCCGGCGCGCGTCGGCCGCGAGCGAGTCGATCACCGATTCGGCGGGTTCGAGTCCCCGGGCGCGCGCTTCGGCCATGAGGAGTTCCTCCCTGCCGAGTCTGAGCAGTGCGGCCTCCAGCTCCTCGTCGCCTGCCCCCGCCACCGACTCCGCGAACCCCCCCGGCGAACCGCGGACCAGCTCCAGGAAGTCCCCGGCGGTGTAGGCGCCGTCCGTCCAGGTCAGCAGCGGACGGCGCGCCGCCCCGCCGGAGAGGCGCGAGGTGCCCGCCTCCACCATGCCGCGCGCGATTGCGAGCGCGTCGTCCGCGAACGCCAGCCCGGCCAGCGAATCGAGCTGCAGGATGTATGCCGCCTCCGCCGCCCCCATCCGTTCGAGCTGGATGCGGCGGCGGAATTCGTCCCCGACCTCGGAGAGTTCCGGTACTTCGAGGCTGTCGAGCCGCAGCAGGTGGTAGCCGAGCGAGGTCTCCACCGGATCGCTCAGCTCCCCGGGGCCGAGGGCGAAGACGGCCTGGTCGATCGGGGCGAGCATCTGGCCGCGCGCGAAGGTGCCCATGCGTCCGCCCTGCCGTCCGCTGCCGGGATCGGCGCTGAACCGGCCTGCAAGGGTCGCGAATTCGCCGCCGGTGTCCAGCTGGTCCTTCAGCGAGCGGGCGAAGGCGAGGACGCTGTCCCGCTGCCGGGTGGTCGCGGCCGGAGGGAAGGCGAGGAGGATCTGCGAAGCGGTCGCGCGGGCTCCGGGGAGTTCGGCGGCGAACCGCCGGGCGAGTTCCTCGTCGCTGACGACGGTGTCGACGTCCAGAACCTCGTCGCGGAGCGCATCCATCGCGATGTCGAAGCGCGGCGGCTCGATCACGGGCCCGACATCGAGGGTGGCCAGCGCGGTGTCCGCATCGAGGTGCAGCGCGAGCAGCGTGTAGTCCACCCAGAGCTCCGCCACGAAGCGCACGACCTGCGAATCGCCGGCGACAGTGCTGTGATCGGCGATGAGCCGCGCGGCGTCGTCCACGGTGAGCCGCCGGCCTTCCGCGTCGGCCAGCGAACCGGATCCGCACGCGGCCAGGAAGGAGACGGCGGCGATCAGGGGCAACATTCTCATCTTCGCCATTCCTGCTACTCCTTCTTCAGAATCGATATGCTATCGTATATAATCGAACAACGAAAATACAACATGTTATATATTCGCTCTCGAGATATACATCATTACATATCAGGCCCGCGTGCCAGCGCTGTTCAGCGCGTCGACGGCCCGTACAACCAGACTAACCAACCGCTCGCGCTGCGTACACTCCAGAACCAGGGACAGCGGCGCGATGCGGCGCACCTCGACTGCGACCGCCTCGCCCTTCAGCGCATCTTCGAGGGCGGACATCCGCGCGACGACCCCCGGCAGGAAGTTCACGCGGGCGCGCCGGCCCCGCACGTGGATGCTGTCCACCCCGGCCCGCCGTCCCGCGATCGCCAGGGTTGTCCGGTGGAGCAGACGCGTGGCCGGGGGCGGGAGAGCGCCGAAGCGGTCCGCCAGCTCGTCGGCGAGCGCAGCGACCTCGTCCGGCTCCGAGATCCTGGAGAGGCGCCGGTAGAGGTGCAGCTTCAGGTGCTGGTCCGCCACGTACGCGTCCGGCAGGTAGGCCGCGGCCTCCATCGTGACCTCGGGAGGCGGGTGCTCCTCCCGGACCGGACCCCCCTGCAGGCGCTTCACCGTCTCCCGCATCAGGCGCATGTAGGTGTCCAGCCCGACCGCGTGCGCGAACCCGGACTGGTCCTCGCCGAGCAGGTTGCCCGCGCCCCGCACCTCGAGGTCGCGCAGCGCGATCTGATAGCCGCTCCCCAGCTCGGTGAAGTGCTCCAGCACGCGCAGCCGCCGCTCCGCCTCCGGAGTCACACGCTCGGGGACGATCAGGTAACAGTAGGCGCGCCGGTCCCAGCGCCCCACGCGGCCCCGGATCTGGTACAGCTGCGAGAGGCCGAAGCGGTCCGCGCGGGTCACGACCAGCGTGTTGGCGTTGGGCACGTCGAGCCCGTTCTCGATGATGGAAGAGCACACCAGCACGTCGGTGGCGCCCTCCACGAAACGGGTCATCTCGGTGTCGAGGCGCCGGGGGGGCAGCTGCCCGTGCGCCACTCCGACCGCCGCCCCGGGCAGGAGCGCACGCACCCGCACCGCCGCCGTGTCGATGGTCTCCACCCGGTTGTGCAGGAAGAAGACCTGCCCGCCGCGGTCGAACTCCTTCTGGCAGGCTTCGGCGACGAGGTGGTCGCTCCAGCCAAGGACATGCGTGATGACCGGCATGCGGTCGCGAGGCGGGGTGCGGATCAGCGACAGATCGCGGATCCCCGCCAGCGAGAGGTAGAGCGTCCGCGGGATGGGGGTGGCGGTCAGCGTCAGGACATCCACCGTCGTGCGCAGCCGCTTGAGGCGCTCCTTCTGGCGGACGCCGAGCCGCTGCTCCTCGTCGATCACCACCAGCCCCAGGTCCTGGAAGGCCACATCCCCCGAGAGCAGCCGGTGCGTCCCGACCACGATGTCCGCCTGCCCGGCGGCGGCGGCCGCGAGCACCTCGCGCTGGCGGGCGGGCGGGTCCAGGCGCGACAGCGACTCGACGCGCACGGGGTAGTCGGCCAGCCGCTCGCCGAAGGTCCGGGCGTGTTGCACCACCAGGACGGTGGTGGGAGCCAGGACCGCCACCTGCTTCCCGTCCTGGACGGCCTTGAACGCCGCGCGCACCGCCACCTCGGTCTTGCCGTAGCCCGCGTCCCCGCACACGAGCCGGTCCATGATTCCGGCCGACTCCATGTCCCGCTTTACGTCCTCGACGGCCCGCCGCTGGTCGGGCGTGTCCTCGTAGAGGAACGAGGACTCCATCTCGCGCTGCCAGCGGGTATCGGGCGGGAAGGCGTGGCCGGGACGGGACCGGCGCGCGGCCTGGAGCTCGAGAAGCTCGGCGGCCATGCGATTGATGGCGGCCTGGGTCTTCCTCCGGAGGCCCTTCCAGCGCTTGCCGCCGATGCGGTGCAGCTGGGCGGGCGCGTCGCCGGGGTGGGTGCCCACCCACCTTTCCACCTGGTCGAGCAGGTTGACCGGGACGCGCAGGATCTCGTCGCCGTCGTAGACGATCACGAGCGACTCGATCGATTCGCCCCCGATCGTCACGCGCTCGAGTCCGCGGAAGCGGCCGATGCCGTGCTCCATGTGCACGACGTAGTCGCCGGGCGAGAGTTGCGCGAGGCTCTCCAGCGAGGCCGCGCCGCGAAATCGCTTCCGCCTCCTCAGCTTGCGGCTGCGGCGGAAGATCTCGTGGTCGGTGAGGACGTTGACGGGAGGGGTCGAGTCGGCGAGACGGAAGCCGCCGCTGACGGAACCGACGACCAGGTGGCAGCCGGCGGGGACGCTCCCGCGGAGCTCGACGAGCTCCTCCAGGCGGGCCGCCTGGCCCTCGTTGTCGCAGAGGATGTGGGTCTCGGCGCCGGCCGCGGCCGCTCCCGCGAGGAACGAGCGCAGGCGGCGCGTGTCGCGCTCGATCGGGGGTGGGCGTTCGGCCTGGAAGACCGGGTCGCCGATGTGCTCCTCGACGAAGACGAGCTGAGGGTGTCGGCGGGCGCGGTCCGCCAGCGCCTCGGGGGCGAGGAAGAGCGTGCCCGGACGGCTGGCCGGCGATCCCCAGCGCACGGCTTCCCGGTAGCGGGCCTCGGCGCGGCGCCAGACCGGCCCGGCCTCCTCGGCCCATCCGCTGCCCCCGATCCGGACCAGAACGGTATCGCGGGCGAGGCGGTCGAGGAGGGAGGATGAGTTGGAGGGTGCGGCTGGCAGGTGGTCCGGGTCGTACGCCGGGGCGGTCTGCGAGCTTTCGCCGGGTCCGGCGCCGAAGCTCACCGGCAGGATGTCGATCCGGCCGGTGTCGTCGGTGGAGCGCTGGTCGAGGACATCGAAAAACCGGATCGACTCCACGTCGTCGCCCCAGAACTCGACGCGGGCCGGGCCGGCGGCCCCGAAGGAGAAGAGGTCGATGAGGCCGCCGCGCACCGCGTATTGGCCCGCTTCCTCGACCGTGGGGACGCGCTCGAAGCCGCGCCCCTCCAGCGCTTCGACGAGTACCGCCGGGCGGAGCGTCTGGCCGGTGGCCACGGTGAGGCGGAGGTCGCCGACATTGCGGGGCAGCGGCGCCAGCTCCTGCAGGGCGCGCCGGGTGGCGACCAGGATTCGCGCGTGGCCAGCGAGAAAGGCTGCAAAGGCCTCGACGCGCTGTCCCTGGGCCTCCAGGCTGGGGTCGTCGCCTTCGGTGGCGAATCCCTCCCGCTGGGGGTAGTGGGCAGCCGTGCCGGGGCCCAGCAGGATCTCGAGGTCGCTGAGGTGCTCGCCGGCCTCGGCGGGGGAGGAGGCCGCAACCACCCAGCGGCGGTGGGGGTGGAGGGTGGCCAGCGCCGCGATGGCGGCGAGCGGGAGGGAGCCGGGGGCGCCGCCGGCCGTGCGGGTGCGGCCGGGGGCGGGGAGGGCGCGTGCGAGGGCCCGCAGGGCGGCGGTGCCCAGGACGGCCCTGGCCGCGGGGTGGAGTTCGGGATCGGTGGCCCCCTGGGGGTCGGCTGCCGGCGCCGGGCTATCCACCGGCTGCGGGGTTGGGCGCGGTGCCGCCCGGGCGCGGACCGGTGCGGGGACCGGGCGCGCTGCCCCTGGGCCGGCGACCCTCACGGGGCCCGGGTTCGTCCTCTGCGCGGCCTGCTTCTCCGCTCCCGGGCCGGGACCTGAGGGTGCGCGAGGCCGCCACGACGGTCTCGGCAATCAGCAGCGCGAGGATCAGGAGCAGGAGGGGGCGCCACGGCTCCGGCCCGCGCCCCGCGCGGAAGATGTAGCGGGGCCAGGATGCCGCTTCGACCACGATGTCGCGGGCGCCGGGGAGAGCACGGCGCACTTCGCGGCCGGGAGCCGCGGCCAGGTCGGATTCCCGCACCGGCGGATTGACGGGGACCGCGTCGAGGACGCTGTCGCCGGCCAGCACCCGGTACAGTCCCGCCATCCCGGTTGCCAGGAAGGGCTGGTCGCCGTCCACCGCGTGTTCGTTGCCCTCCGGATCCTGCACCGCGTCGGCGGTGGGAGGCGGGCGGAAATTCTGCCCGGAGGTCACGGACCCGATCCCGGCGCCCCCCTCCGTCCAGCGCTCGACGGCCCACTCGACGAGGGGGACCATCGCCGCCGAAACCGGAAGGCTGGTCGAGGTTTCGTCCAGAGGCGAGGCGAGCAGGACGTAGGGGCCGGCCGGTGCGCTTCCCGCGACCAGCCACGTGTCGCCGTTGGAAAGGGAGGCGCGGGATTGGGCCGGGGAAGCGTCGCCGGGGCGAGAGCCGTCTTGTGCGGCCGGACCCGAAGTGGCGCCGGGGCCGGCCGTGGCGGCACCCATACCGCCGCCGGCTCCGGGGTCCGCGCCCGCGGGGGAGAGGCGGAAGTACCGCCGGATCGCGATGTCGCCGAGGTCGACGGGGACATCGCTTTGCGCGACGCGCGCACCCCCGGCCGCGGCGGGGCCGTACCGGAAGGGGATCCCGGCCTCGGCAAGGCGGCGGTTCAGCGCGGGGATCCGGGCCGGGTCGGGGTGCGGCACCACGAGGGCGCTCTGCGTGAGGCCGCGCCGCTCCAGCCCTTCGCCGCCGACGCTGAGCAGGGTGGCCGCGCGCGCCGCTTCTCCCAGTGCGATGCGCTCACTCTCCGCGAGGACCGCGAGCGCTTCGGTCAGGAAGATGGAAGCCGGGCCGAGGACGGCGACGGGGGTGGGGTCCCGCACGGTGAAGGAGAAGTAGCGCCGGTCGTCCGCCGTGAGGGCGTCGGCGTCGATCTCCACATGGCCCTCCACCCGGCCGGCCGGAAAGGGACCGGCGGGAAGGCGGACCGTCGTACCGGCGGGAGCCCGGGCCGCGGCCCTGACCTGTCCTCCAATGTAGAGCCGGACGCCCGTGGTGTCGCCTGTGGATGCGCCCGTGATCGCAACCGCCGTCTCCGTTCTCCGGCCCGCAAGCGGAGGGAGTCCGCCGCCGAAGGAGACCTGCTCGATTCCCCGGTTGCCCACCTCGCTGGCCGGCGCGCCGAAGACCACGATGGGGATATCTTCGGACGCCAGGGGAGGGTCGGGCAGAGCCGTGGCCTGGAGATCGGTGAAGAGGTGCACCTCGCGGTTCGGCAGCTCGCTCTGCGCGACCAGGGCCCGTGCGCGTTCGATCGCTGCGCCCAGGTCACCGAAGGTGTGCGCGGGCCCAGTGGCCTCGATCGCGGACCGGGCCTGGGCGACTCCTCCCGGCACCGCCGGCTCCCAGGGCGTCCCCGCCCGCACCACCCAGATGACGTCGTCGTGACTGGCGTTGGCGACGCTTTGCCGGGCCACGGCCTTCAGGGTGTCCAGGAGACGGCGGCCGTCCTGGATGACGGTGGTGCTCAGGGAGTTGTCGATCACCAGAGCCAGCGCGGTGGGATCGTGGCTTCCTCCCGAGCCCGGAAGGTGGATGCGGGCACCCACAAGCACCACCAGCACCACGATGGCGGCGCGCAGCAGCAGGAGCAGGAGCTGCTGGGTGCGGATCTGGCGCGCGTGCTCCCTTTCGGTCCTGAGCAGGTAGCGAATCGCCGGGAAGGTGAAGACCTTGCTCTCCTGGCGGTAGAAGAGGTGCAGGATGATGGGCACCAGCACGGCCGCGCCCGCAAGCAGGAACAGGGGATTGAGGAAGCCCATTCAGGGGAGCCGCTGGCGCTTCCAGAGGTAGAAGCGCAAGGCGCGCGACAGCGGCTCATCGGTCCCGATGGTGGAGTACGCGATGCCGCGGCTCGTTAGCGCGGTGGTCCAGTCGGCGATCGCGCTGCTGACGGCGTCACGGTACTGCCGGCGCATGTCGGCGACCGAGGTGCGCAGCGAATCACCCGTCTCGGGGTCCACGAAGCGGGTCTCCCCGGTCGTGGGGAGGTCGCGTTCGCCGGGATCGATGAGGTGAAAGACCAGCACCTCGTGACCGGTGTGCTGAAGGTATATGAGCGCCTTGGCGGTCGCGGCCGGATCCACGAGCAGGTCCGAGATCAGAATCACCAGCCCCTTTCGCTTCAGCCGCATGGCGACGCGCTTGATCGCGTATTCCGAGTCGGTCCGGCCGCCCCCCTGGAGCGCGTTCAGGTGCCTCAGCAGCATCCGCCAGTGCATCTTGCCCCCGCGCGCGCGGATCTGCCGCACGATCTTCTCGTGGAAGGCCATGAATCCCACGATGTCGCCCTGGCGGGTCAGGATGAGCGAGATCGCGGCGGCGAGGTGCTTCGCATACCACAGCTTGGTGGGAAGCCCGGCGCGCGAGGACCACTCCATCGATTCGCTCACGTCGATCAGCATGTACGCTCGCAGGTTCGTCTCCTCCTCGTACTGCTTCACGAAGAAGCGGTCGGAGCGGGCGTACATCCTCCAGTCCAGCGTCCGCAGGTCGTCCCCCGGCTGGTAGGCCCTGAGCTCCGCGAACTCGGCGGAAAAGCCGCGATTGGGCGAACGGTGCAGGCCCAGCATGAACCCGTGCACGACCTGGCGCGCGATGATGTCGATGCCACCCAGCTGGGCCAGCGTGGCAGGGTCCAGCAGGTCGGTGCGCCGGTCCAGGTGCGGCGTGACGGTTTCGTTGGTAGCCATGGCCACTGAATCTGTGGCGCGCGGCCGGGGTGGGGAAGGGTTCGGAGGGCTCCCGGGCGGTCCGGGTTCGGTCAGGCGGCCGCTCGGCCGCCGGGGCGCCAAGCGTTCAGCTGCCGGGGACCCAGTCCGTTCAGCCGCCGTGGCGGCAGCCGCTCAAGCCGTCCGGGGTGCCAGCCGCTCAAGCCGTCCGGGGTGCCAGCCGCCCCCCGGCCGGGATTACTGCCGCTCAGCCGCCGAGGCGCCAGGTCACCGATGCCTTGATCCGTCTGCCCTTGGGACTGTGGGTGAATCCGTCATAGGACGCTTCCCAGCGGACCGGCGGCGGAGCGGCGTCGAGCACGTTCAGCACGGACAATCCCACGTCGAGGTTGCCCGAAGTACGCCTCAACAGGTTGAGGTCCCAGGTCACGAACCGGTCGATGTCTTCGAACTCCGTGCCCTCGAACGCCGCGTTGACGTAGCTCGACACGGCGTTGACGTAGCTGACCGCGCTGTAGTCGCCGATGTGGTAACCTCCCGACAGGCTCGCCTTCCACCGCGGAAGCGGGGGGGCGATCGGGTTGGCCCAGTTGAGCTTTCCGACCGCGTCGTGCTCGCCCAGCACCTCGGTCCCGTCCAGATCCAGCGCCCTGACCACGAATTCCTGGGTGTAGGTCCCGTCGAGGCCCATCGTAACGACGGCTTCCCCGGCCGGAACCCGAGCGCTGACGTGCAGGTCCAGTCCCGACATGTCGATCCCCGGCCAGTTCACGTTGCGCACCTCGATCCGCTCCACGGACTGGATGTCGCATGTCCCCGTCCCGGCTCCATCGGGGCAGGTCACGAACCGCTGGACCGCGGCCCTCTGGCTTCCCCCCATGTCGTACAGGCGAGTGATGCCGGCGTACGGCAGGACATCGATCACGTCGCTGAAGTCGTAGTCCCAGTAGTCCAGGGACGCGCGCACCCGCGGCAGCTCCAGGTTGATGCCCACGTTGTAGGTGAAGGCGCGTTCCGGCACCAGGTCCCCGTCTCCGTAGGAGTCGATCGCCTTGTAGATGCCGGCCTCGCTGACGTACTCCAGCCCGGTATTGACGTCCTCGTTCAGGTCGTCCACCGAAGGCGTGCGGAAGGTGGTCTGCAGCGAGGCTCGCAGGGCCAGCGGCTCCGCCAGCTTGAAGCGCACCGCGACCTTCGGGTCGAAGCTCGCGACGGAGCCGTGGAACTCGTAGTTGGCCGCGACCTGGCCGTGGATCCGGTCCCCGATCTGGAGTTGCGACTCCGCGAAGAGCCTGTGCACGATCTGGGCGTCGTCGTAGTGGAAGAAGCCGGTGGTGAAGTGGAAGGGACCGACCTGGGGCGAGCAGCTGCGGTCGCCGGGTACGGCACAGGGAGTGACCGCCAGGTCCCCGGCCGCGTTCGGCTCCGCGGCCACGCTCAACCTGCGGAACTGGTATCCGAGGGCGTATGCCGTCTCTTCGGTGAGGGTCCCCTTGAACATCGCGTCGAGGGTGATCAGGTTGGCCTCGTTGTCGAGGTTGACCTCGTCGTTCATCCAGTCGATGAGCTCTGGGGTGTTGTCCAGTCCCGCGACGTAGTCGGGGTTCGCCTGCCCGAAGTAGCGGGATCCCGGCTGCGCCGACTGCGAGTGGGCGTTGCTGAACGGGTTGTAGTACATGCAACCCCCCTGTCCGGCGACCGCACCACCCAACGGACCAAGAGCCATCCCCGACGGGGTCGTTGCATCCACCACCACCCCGACCCCGCAGTTCGGCCCGCCGAAGCCCCGGAAGGCCAGGAATTTCCGGTAGAGGTACTCGCCCGGGAGGTTGGCATTGCCTGTCGAGCGGGAGAAACTGCCGGCCAGCTCGAAGGTCCCCTCCCGCCCGCCGAAGACCTCGAGGTCACGCTCCAGTGAAGCAGCGATGCGCTGGGTACGTGAGTCACGCCGCAGCGTGCGGTGGGGCCCGGAGTTGCCGACCACGCGCCCGAAGAAGTACCAGTCGTTCTCGAGGCACGCATCACGGGTGGTGAAGCCGGCGTTCTGCGCGTAGCTGCCGCAGTAGGCCTGCCGTCCCGGATGGCCCGGTTCGATCAGCTGGGTGCCGTTGTAGGGCGAGATGGGCGGGTAGGACGGAGTCGTGACCCAGTTGGGGGTGCCGGCCTCCGCCCAGAGGGCCTCCAGATGGTAGCGGGAGCGTTCGCCGAGGTCTCCGTTCAACTCCGCGAACGTCCGGACCTGTGTGGAGGCTTCCGCCAGATTGTCGAAGGGGGCGTAGCGGAAGCGGCACGTCTCGTCCGGTTCCAGGAAGCCTCCGAAGTTCTGGCACTGGGGATCGACGGCGATGCCGCCCCATCCACCGTAGTGGGCGTCGAGGAGCGCGTTGACGAACTGGTCGCGCGTCTCGTCTCCGGTCAATCTGGGGAAGAGGAATGCGCCCGGATTGCCGGTATAGGACCAGCCCCCGCCGCCGCCCACGAACTCGGTGAGTGCCCAGTCCCGCTCCTCGGGGGTCAGTTCCTGGGTGGCAAACACTTCGGCCGAGACCACTGCGTTGGCACTCTCACCCAGGCGTGCCCCCCAGATGGCGCCGAGGTTCGTCTCGCCGGCCCCGGCGAAGCTCTCATGCGCTCCGGTAACCTCGAACCCCTCGAAGTCGCCGCGGGTCAGGAAATTGACCACGCCGGCGACGGCGTCGGAGCCGTATACGGCGGACGCCCCCTCCTTGACCACCTCCACCCGCTCGAGCGCCACCGTGGGAAAGGCGTTCACGTCGACAAACCGGCCCCCGGACAACCGGATCGGCAGGTAGACCTGGCGCCGCCCGTTCAGCAGCACGAGCGTGCGCGAAGCACCGATCCCCCGCAGGTTGACGCTCGCCACCGTCTCCGAGACGAGGCCGGGCGGCCGCGTGCTGTACCACCCCTGACGGGCCCCGAGGATGCCGTGGCTGGCGGTCACGTTGCGGAAGAAGTCGAAGGACTGCGGCGATCCCTGCTCGGCCAGGGTCCTGCGTCCGGTCACCGTCACCGCATACGGCAGCGCGACCGGCGACTCCGCGAAGGCGGTACCGGTCACGACCAGTTCCGCGACCTGGAGTACGGAGCGTTCCACGAGGAGCTCCAGGGATACGGCCGCGCCGCCGGTGATGGTGACCGTGCGGACCACGTCGAAGTACCCGATCAGTTCGGCGCGCAGTTCGTGAGTCCCCGCCGGGACCCCGGGTATGGTGAACCGGCCCCCATCGCGCGAGAGCACCCCGATCCCGAGGGCCGGGAAGTGGACCTGGACCCCGTCCAGCAGCTGGCCGTTCTCGGCGTCCGCCACCGTGCCGGTCACGGTGCCGGTGTCCTGGGCGCGTAGCGGCGCTACCTGGACCACAAGGAGCAAACTGCAGATCAAGAGGAAGCACCTGATGGCGTTATCGAACATTTCGAGGCCTCGAATCCCCTGGAACGGACACTGTAGCGAAGCCAAGAAACTGGCCATCAAGTAGATGACATGCAACCGAAAGCGGTGGTTTCCCGCGCGTCAGCTCTCTCGGCGGCCCGGCCCGCCTCGCCCCGGAATTGACCCCGAAAAAGCCCCGCCGTTACCTTCGTTCGTCGCCTTCGGGGTGGCCGGGCGCGGCCGCGCCCCGCGCCCCTTCCTCCCCAGATTCCGGCTGTGTTTCCAAGTGCGGACCGACCTGATTCGCAATTTCTGCATCATCGCGCACATCGACCACGGCAAGTCCACCCTGGCCGACCGGCTCCTGGAGTCCACCGCCACCCTGGACAGCCGCCAGATGCGCGCGCAGGTCCTGGATTCCAACGAGTTGGAGCGAGAGCGCGGTATCACGATCAAGCTCCACGCGGTCCGGATGTCCCACCGCGCCCGGGACGGCCGCGACTACGACCTCAACCTGATCGACACCCCCGGGCACGTCGACTTCACCTACGAGGTATCGCGCTCGCTCGCGGCCTGCGAAGGCGCAATACTGGTGGTGGACGCGACCCAGGGAGTGCAGGCCCAGACCCTTTCCAACCTCTTCCTGGCGCTCGACGCCGACCTCGAGATCATCCCGGTGCTGAACAAGATCGACCTGCCCGGAGCAGAGCCCGAGCGGCGCCGGCAGGAAGTCGCCGAGCTCATGGGGATCGATGCGGCGACGGTGGTGGAGGTCAGTGCGAAGGAAGGAACAGGGGTCGATGAGGTGCTGGAGGCCGTTGTCGCCCGCATCCCGCCGCCAGCGGGCGATCCGGCGGCGCCCCTGCGGGCCCTCATCTTCGACTCCTACTACGACCAGTACCTCGGCGCGGTCCCCTCCATCCGCGTCTTCGACGGGACGGTCGAGCCCGGCATGACGATCACCTTCGGGACCGTGGACTCTTCCTACGAGGTGACCGAAGTGGGGCACATGCGGCTTGGACGCGTCCCCGCAGGATCCCTGGGACCCGGCGAAGTGGGATACCTGGTGGCGGCGATCAAGGCCGTCTCGGACACTCGGCCGGGCGACACGGTGCTCGACGCCTCCCGGCGCGCGGCGGACTTGCTGCCGGGGTACAAGGAGGCCAGGCCGATGGTCTTCGCGGGCCTCTATCCGACCGATACGGACGGCTATGAGGAGCTGCGCGACGCGCTGCACCGCCTGCGCCTCAACGACGCCTCCCTCCACTTCGAGCCGGAGACCTCGAAGGCGCTCGGCTTCGGCTTCCGCTGCGGGTTTCTGGGGTTGCTGCACATGGAGGTGGTGCAGGAGCGGCTGGACCGGGAGTTCGGCGTCAAGCTCATCACCACGGTCCCGAATGTGAAGTACGAAGTGGCCATGTCCGACGGGACTCGGAGCTGGGTCGAGAACCCGTCCGAGCTTCCAGACCGGGCGCTGGTGGACTCGGTGGCCGAGCCGGTGGTGCGCGCGCACATCCTGGTGCCGGCGGAGTACATCGGCAACGTGCAGAAGCTCTGTCACGAGCGCAGGGGGATCTTCCGCGGAATGAACTACCTCGATCCACGCCGGGTGGAGATGGACTTCGAGCTTCCGCTCGCGGAGATCGTACTGGACTTCTACAACCGCCTGAAGAGCGGCACCCGCGGCTACGCGGCCCTGGACTACGAGTTCCAGGAGTACCGCAGGGGCGACCTGGTGAAGCTCGACGTGATGGTGAACCGCGAACCCGTGGACGCCTTCTCGGTCATCCTTCACCGCGACAACGCGTACCAGCACGGCCTGGCCCTCGTGCGCAAGCTCAGGCAGCTGATCCCGCGGCAGCAGTTCGATGTCGCGCTGCAGGCCGCGATCGGGGGCCAGATCATCGCGCGCGAGACGGTGAAGGCCGTGCGCAAGAACGTGACCGCGAAGTGCTACGGCGGGGACATCACCCGCAAGCGCAAGCTGCTGGAGCGCCAGAGGGAGGGGAAGAAGCGGATGAAGCAGGTCGGATCGGTGGAGATCCCGCAGGAGGCGTTCATGGCGGTCCTGCAGCTCGACGATCCGCGGTCGTGAGGGGGAGCACCGCTCGTGAGGGACGATACGCGCTTCGAGAGGAGAGGGCATCCGCTCGCGAGGGGGAAGGTCCGCTCATGAGCGACGGGGTGCCGCGCTGGATCGCGGGGGTGGACATCGGCGGAACCAACCTGCGCGCGGGGATGGTCCCGTTCGGGGGGGGGAGGCCCGCCGGTGTGGTGAGCGCGCCGACCCGGGCGGGGGAGGGCGCCGGGCCGGTGGTCGCCCGGGTGGTGGAGATGGTTCGCGCCGCGATGGAGGCCGTGGGGGCGGGGGATGGGGGGGTGGCGGGGGTGGGGGTGGGGGCTCCGGGCCCGCTCGACCGTGAGCGCGGGGTGGTGGTCGCGGCCCCGAACCTCGGATGGCGGGAAGTCCCGTTGCGGGAGCTGGTGGGGCGCCGGCTGGACCTCCCGGTCGCCGTGGACAACGACGCCAACTGCGCGGCGTACGGCGAGTGGTGGCTGGGCGCGGGACGCGGCGCCGACCGGCTGGTCGGCCTGACGCTCGGCACCGGAATCGGCGGCGGGATCGTACTCGGCGGGGAGCTCTACCACGGGGCGTCCGGTGCGGCGGGCGAGGCCGGCCACATGTCGGTCCAATTCGCGGGGCGCCCGTGCGCGTGCGGATCGCGTGGCTGCGTGGAGGCCTACGCATCGGGGCCGGCGATCGCGGCCCGGGCAATCGAGGGGATCGGGACGGGCGGGGAGACCGCGCTCGCCGCTCTTCTGGCGGAGGATCCCGCCCGGGTCACCGCCGAAGCGGTGTGCGACGCGGCCGCTGCCGGCGACGCCTACTCCGCCCGCATTCTCGAGGAGACCGCCCGGATCCTCGCGGCAGCGGTCGCAAACCTGGTCCACCTCCTCGACCCGGACGTGATCGTCATCGGCGGCGGCGTGGCCGCGGCGGGAGACCTGCTCTTCGAGCCGCTTCGCGCCGAAGTGCGGCGGCGGACGTTCCGCTCGGCGGCCGGCATCTCCCGCATCGTACCCGCGGAGCTCCCCAACACCGCCGGAATCATCGGCGCGGCCGCGGTCCTGAAGCGCACCGTATACGGCTCCGTGTGACCCGCGCCCAGCGACCCCCCTCGCCGCCCCGGGCCCCGTTTGCCGCGACCGCCATGCCCTCTCCATTATCTTCACTCTCGATGAATGGATGCACCGCGCCAGCCGCCGCACCCCGGCACGGCGCGACGAAGGGCGCACTGCGGAGTCATTCGCCCGATGAGCAACGCAGAACGGTGCCTTGGGAACCAGAAAAGTAATGTCAACATGACAATATGTAAGGTTCTCCTTACAATGCGAACCCGTGAGCATCGCGGACCGGCCCGGGTGCGTCGCCGCCCGAATGCAGCGGGGACCTGTTCCGCGGCCCGCTAGATGCGCATCATCGAGGTTCCGCCGTCGCTGGACTACCGCAACGTGGAGGCGCTCTACCGGCGCGTTGCCGGCGGCGACGGTGGTCCGGTGCTCTTCGATGCCCGCCGGCTCCGCTGGATCGATCCCAACGGGATGCTGCTGCTGCTGGCCGCGGGCCAGGTGGCGGCGCAGGGCGGAACGGCACCGCGCATCTCCCTGCCGGTCCAGCAGGAGGTCCTGGACTACCTGAACCGCATCGGTTTTCATCAGGCGGCCGCCGGCATCTTCAGGTCCGGCACCAGGCGCGGGCGCCGCTCCCGGGCGGACTCCGACGTTTTGCTGGAGATCACGCCGGTGACCACGAACTCGGATGTGCACGACGTGGTGGACAGGGTTCAGTCGCGCGCCGGCGCCATCCTCTCCCGGACGTTGCGCTATCCTCCGTCGGCAGTCGTCCAGTTCTCCGTGATCCTGTCGGAGGTGTGCCAGAACATCATCGAGCACGCGGAGGCACCCGGATGGGTTGCGGCGCAGGCCTACAACTGGAAGAAGCGACTCGGCCGCCACGTGGCGGTCATCGCGGTTTCGGACCTCGGGTGCGGCTTTCGCGCCTCGCTGGAGGCGGAACACGCCGCCCGGTTCGGCGATCGCTGGGGGGACGCGACGGCGCTGGAGGCGGCCTTCCTCCTTGGATTGACCCGTTTCGCGGACACGGGACGGGGGCAGGGAATCCAGCAGATCCGCAAGCAGGTGGGCCGCTGGCAGGGCCTGCTCTCGATCCGCACCGGCACCGCCCGGATCGCCGACACCCCCGAATGGAGCAGCCGGCCCCCACTCGAGGAAGGACTTGCGCGATTCCCCGGCTCCCAGATCAACATCATTCTGCCGGAACACGTCGGATGAGCCGGACCGATCCGGCAGGCGGGCGGAGGGTGCGATGAGCGCGGGCCGGGCCGTCCCGTTGACCATAGACGTGTGCGCGATCGTGGGAGACGCGATCGCCCCGGCCCGTCCGGATCTGATCACCCGGCCGACCGGGCGCGCCGTGAGGAAAGCGATCGAAGTGCGGATCGCCCGCATCGCCGGCGCCCCGTCGGTCTCGCTGCTGGACTTCACGCGCGTGAGGATTCTGGACTTCAGCTGCGCCGATGAAGTGGTTGCCAAGCTGTGTGCGCGCTACGTGCGGCGCGATCGACCCTGCGAGGCCTTCTTTCTGGTGCGCGCCGTGGGCGACATTCACCGCCACGCCGTCGAAGAGGTGCTGGAGAGGCACGGACTTGCGGTGGTGTGCGACCTCGGCGGAGGGTACGAACTGGTCGGGTCCGCCACCGATGAGGAGCGGGCGGCGTGGCGGGCCCTTGAGCACCGGGGGAGGATCGGCCCGTCGGAACTCGCCTCGGAATTCGGCGAACAGGGTGTGGGCGTGATGCGCGGACTGGCGGACCGGCGCCTGGCATGGTACGGTCGCCGCTTCGGTGCTTGCGCCCTCAGCGCTCTTGTCCGCAGTCCCTGACAGCACATGCACAGCGGAGGAAAGATGAACTCCCCTTCAACCCCCAACGGCGGACCCGGCACGGCAACCAGCGCGGTGCACGCGGGGTGCCCCGAGCCCCGCCCGGGCGGCCCGGTGGTGCAGCCCATCGTACGCAGTTCCACCTTTCACTGGGCCGGCCCCGGCGACGGCCTGGAGCTGCGGTACAGCCGGTACGGCAACAACCCCAACCAGCTCTCGGTCGCGGGCAAGGCCGCCGCCCTCGAGGGAACGGAGGCCGGACTGGCGCTGGCGAGCGGGATGGCCGCGATCTCCATGACCATCCTCTCCGCGGCCGGACCGGGGGACCACGTCGTCGCCAGCCGCCACCTCTACGGCGCCACCCACGCCCTCCTCTCCGGCGAACTCCCGAAGCGCGGGATCACCACCACCTTCGTCGAGCCATCCGATCCCGCCGCCTGGGAGGCGGCGCTGACTCCGCGCACCCGGGTGATCCTCATCGAACTGCCCACCAACCCCACGCTGCGCGTCTTCCGTATCGGGCCAGCCCGCCGCGCGGCCCGTTCGGCGGGCGTCATCCTCGCGGCCGACATGACCTTCGCGACCCCGGTGAACATCCGCGCGGCGGAACACGGCGTCGACGCGGTCATTCACTCGGCCACCAAGTACCTGGGCGGCCACTCCGACGTCATTGCGGGGGTCGTCGCGGGAAGCGCCGAGCTGATCGCAGGCGTGGCGAAGATGATGAAGCTCTACGGCGGATCGATCGATCCCGGCGCCGCCTGGCTCCTGGAGCGGGGCATGCGCACGCTGCCGGCCCGGATGGACCGCCACAACCGCACCGCCCACGCGCTGGCCCGCTGGTTCACCAAGGTCGAGGGCGTCCGCGCGGTGATCTACCCCGGCCTGCCCAGCCACCCCGACCACGAGCTCGCCGGGCGCATGCTGAGCGGTTACGGCGGGATGGTGTCGATCGTGCTCGATGGCGGCGGGGAGGCCGCGGACCGCTTCTGCGCGCAGCTGCGCCTGGCCGCTCCGGCACCCTCCCTGGGCGGGGTCGAGACGCTGGTGTCACAACCGCGGCACACGTCGCACGTCGATCTCGGCAGCGAGGAGCGCCACGCACTCGGAATCCCCGACGGTTTCGTGCGCATCTCGGTCGGCCTGGAGGACCTGGAGGACCTCAAGGCGGATTTCGGCGCGGCCGCCCAGGCGGCGTTCGCACGCGCCTGAAGGCCGCAAGCGCAGCCGGGGGGCCGCCCGCCGCGCCCGGGGTGCAGCCGCTACTCCGCCCCCATGAACGGGTAGTCCACGCTCGTCGGCGGCGCGAGGTTCTCCTTGATGCTCCTCGGCGACAGCCACCGCGAGATGTTGAAGGCGGATCCGGCCTTGTCGTTGGTGCCCGACGCGCGCCCACCCCCGAACGGCTGCTGGCCCACGACCGCCCCCGTCGGCTTGTCGTTCACGTAGAAGTTGCCGGCGGCGTAGCGCAGCCGGTCCAGCGCCTGGCGCACCGCGGGACGCTCCCTTGCGAAGACGGCCCCCGTGAGCGCGTACGGCGACGTGCGGTCCACGAGGTCGAGGGTGCGGTCCCACTGTCCGTCCGGGTAGACGTGGATCGACATCACCGGGCCGAAGATCTCATCGCACATGGCTTCGTGGGTGGGGTTCTCCGCCTCGATGATCGTGGGGCGGATGAAGAAGCCGTCGGCGTCCGAGCACTGGCCACCCGCGATCACCCGCGCATCCGTACTCGCAGCCGCCCGCTCGATGTAGCCGGAGATCGTATCGTACGCTCCGCGGTCGATCACCGCGTTCACGAAGTTGCGGAAGTCGGCCGGATCGCCCATGGCCAGCCCGTCGGTCTCCTCGACGAGCGAATCCCGGATCTGCCTCCAGAGCGAGCGCGGAATGTACGCCCGCGACGCGGCCGAACACTTCTGTCCCTGGTACTCGAAGGAGCCGCGCACGATCGCGGTCCTGAGCGCGTCCGCATCCGCCGACGGGTGCGCCACGATGAAGTCCTTGCCGCCCGTCTCGCCCACCAGGCGCGGGTAGGAGCGATACTGCGCGATGTTCTTCCCCACGGTCGTCCAGAGAGACTGGAAGACCCCGGTCGAGCCCGTGAAGTGCAGCCCGGCGAAGTCCCGGTGCTCGAGCGCCGCGGCCGTGATCGCCACCGGGTCCCCCGGCACGAAGTTGATCACGCCGGGCGGCAGCCCCGCCGCCTCCAGCAGCCGGTAGATGTAGTAGCCGGAGAGCACCGCGTGCTTGGAGGGCTTCCAGAGCACGCCGCACCCCACCATCGCGGGCAGTCCGGCGAGGTTGGCGCCGATCGCCGTGAAGTTGAAGGGGCTCACGGCGTAGACGAACCCCTCGAGCGGCCGGTACTCGAGGCGGTTCCAGATCCCCGTTTCGGAGTGGGGCTGCTGGTCGAAGATCTGCTCGGCGAAGCAGGCGCCGTAGCGGAAGAAGTCGATGACCTCGCAGGCGGCGTCGATCTCCGACTGAAAGGCGTTCTTGCTCTGGCCGAGCATGGTCGACGCGTTGATCCGCGGCCGCCAGGTCGTCCTCAGCATCTCGGCGGCCCGGAGGAAGACGGCCACCCGGTCCTCCCAGTTCCACGCCGCCCACTCCCGGCGCGCCTCGAGCGTGTTGGCGATCGCCTGCCGCGCCTCTTCGGCTCCCGCCTCGTGCCAGACGCCCAGGCAGAGCGAATGATCGTGCGGAGAGCGGATCGGATGGGTCCGGCCGGTGCGGATCTCGGTGCCGCCGATGATCACCGGGATGTCGGGCCTCTCGCTCCCGACCTGCTTCAGGGCAGCCTTGAGGGCGGTCCGTTCAGGCGTACCGGGGGCGTAGGAAAAGACGGGTTCGTTCTCGGGGGCGGGAACACGGATCGTACCGGACATGAATCTTCCAGTCTGGAGGTTGGCGGGAGCACTCGAAGCCGGCTGCCCGGGGCAGGACGGTGAGTGGCACGGAGGCAATTTCACCCGGCCGGGCGGGCACGGCAACCCGCCGGCCGGAGGGCTCCCGCCGAGGCCCGGTTGACGGGGGGCGGAGACCAGGTAGCTTCCGGTGCGTCGGGTGCGGTTTTCTTTCCCCGCGATGGGACGGCACTCCCGTGCCGAATGGAGGAATGGGTACCAGAGATCGAATCGAAGACGTCCTGACGTCGATTCGGCCGGCCATCCGGTCCGATGGCGGCGACGTTGAATTGACGGGTTGGAACGAGGAGCTCGGCAGGGTGGAAGTCCGCCTGATGGGAGCGTGCGAAGCCTGTCCCATCTCGATGTTGACCCTGAAGGAGGGGATAGAGCGTCGTCTCAGGGACGCCGTTCCCGAAGTGCGGGTCGTCGATGCCTGCTGACCGCGCATGAGCGAGGGCGGAATCGCCGCGGCGGTGACTCGCGCCCTTGCCGGGGTGGTCAATCCGGCGACCGGAGACGATGTGGTGGCCGGCGGTCAGGTGGCCGGCGTCACCGTGGACGGGGAGGGGAGGGCGCAATTCGCCTTCGCGTTGCGCAAGGGGGATCCCGGGGCGCTGGTGCGCCAGGCGCGGGCCGCCGCCGGGTCCGTCGACGGGGTGAGCAGCGTGAAGGTCGATGTGCAGCTCCCGCAGTCTCCGCCGGCCGGCGGCAAGGCGTCTGCCCCCCCGGACCACCGGCAACCGCGGGGAGGGGCCGCCGGTACGGTTCCGGGCCGGCCCCCGAAGCGAGGTCTTCAGCCGGGCTCGGTCCCGGCACCGGTCCCGCAGCCGGGCGTCCTTGCCGGGGTAGCGCGGATCGTGGCGGTGAGCTCGGGGAAGGGGGGGGTCGGCAAGTCGATGGTGGCAACCAACCTCGCGGCCTACGCCGCCTCGCAGGGCCTCGCCACCGGACTCCTCGACGCGGACATCTACGGCCCCAACATCCCCGTCATGTTCGGCGAGACGCGCCGGCCGGCGGTGACCGGCGACAAGGGATCGGAGATGATCGTCCCCCTCGAGGCCCACGGGGTCAGCCTCATGAGCCTCGGCTTCCTCCTCGAACGCGAACAGCCGGCGATCATGCGTGGACCGCTCATCGCAGGGATCCTCAAGCAGTTCATGGAACAGGTGTCCTGGGGCAGCCTGGATCTGATGATCGTGGACATGCCGCCCGGCACCGGCGACGCGCAGCTCTCCCTCGTGCAGACGGTCGAACTCGACGGTGCGCTGATGGTCACCACCCCGCAGAAGGTGGCCACCGGCGATGTGCGGCGCGGCGTAAAGATGTTCGAGAGGGTCAATACCAGGGTACTCGGCATCGTCGAGAACATGTGCGGATTCCGGATCCCCGGATCCGGCGAGATCGTGGATCTCTTCGGGCGCGGCGGCGGCGAAGAGCTGGCCGGGGAACTGTCGGTACCGTTCCTGGGGAGGATTCCGCTCGACCTGGCGGTTCGCGAGGCGGGGGACGAGGGGAGGCCCACCGTACTCTCGGCACCCGGTTCACCGGCGGGGCGTTCACTCGCGAAAGTCGGCGACCGTCTTCTGTCGTCCCTCAGCGACCTGCCGCCCCGGCGGTAGGCGGCGGTCCAGGCGGAAGACCCGTGAGCACCGCGGTCCAGCGCGGATGCATCGCCTCCCGAATGCAGCGGGGACTTATTCCACGGGCTTGGGCTACTCGCCCTCGAGCCACTTCCGGTCTGCCGGCGAAAGCGTCCCCCCGCGACGCATCCTGTCGAACACCTTGAGCACCAGCCAGCCCACCAGCATGACCGGCGCCACCTTGAACAGGAGGAAGCTGGCGATTCCCACAGTGAGACCCAGAATCGCTCCAACGACGGTGAGCACGATCCACACCACGACGATGCTCAGGATGCCCATCGCCAGGAACGTCAACAGGGTCCCGATCATCTTTCCTCCGAAGATATCTTCAACGCCGGGGACCCGCGGGACATCCGCCCGCGTCCGCGCCAGCGCGCACTCGCCTTGGAGCCCATCGCCAATGCTCCCATAATCATAAACCCTACGCTAATAAACGTAACGAATTCCCGCCGTTGCCGCCCCACCACTTCCGGGCGGGTCAGGAGATCCAGACGAATTCGACCGACCCCAGCATCGCCGACAGATCGACTTCCAGTCTGCGGTCGGCGCGTTCCCAGTTCAGCGAAGTGTAGATGTCCCAGCGCCTGGCGAACCCGTCCGCGTCGATCGACGCCAGGAAGCTGCCTTCGTGCCGGACCCTGACCCCCAGCGACTCGGGGACGAAGATCGTCATCCCGCCCAGTCCCATTTCGATCGACAGCTGCGCGTGCTCCGGCCAGTCGCCCTCCAGACCCAGGGCCACGACGCCCAGGCCGGCCTTCACGAACACGTGCCGCGCATTGAGGTTGCCCAGACCGTGCGCTTCGAAGTCGGCCACACCGACATTGATCTTGGCCGAGTCCATCTGTTCGGAGTTGGGCGAAGAGATGCGGAGTTCGGTGTCGGAGGCGCCGCTGTTCAGGATCATCCAATCCACGCGCACGCCCGTGAGATCCACAACCGCCTTGCCCGCGATGAAGTTGAGCTCCAGGTCCACCGGGACATCAGGTGGGAGCGCAAGGTCGATCGACGGTATGTCCGAGGGGCCTTCGTCGGTTTCGTCCTCGATTTCCATGGTGACCTCGAGCCTGCCGTCCTCGTATTCGGCGGCCGGGATCGCAAAGCGCTCGTCGAAACGCATCCTGGCCCGGTAGAGCTGCCCGGCCGCGCCGCGGCGCACCTTCAGCTCACCGATTCCGTACAGCACTCTTACCGCGATGCGATCCTCGTTCGTCACCTGGCGGGAGTAGGTGAGCGTGCGCATCTGTTGCGCCCGGAGTTCACCGGTCCCGGCCACGGCGCCCAGGCCGGCAGCCAGGACCAGGCAGGACAGCCGGTTTGTGTGCAGCGGAGAGATCCGGACCTGAGGGATCACGGGGCTCTCTCCCCGGCGGGCCAGTCCTCGGCGTCCGCGGGATCCGAATCCACGAACCCGCCGGACCAGCGCGTCCCCGCGGTGCCGCCCCGGGTGATGAGCACCGCTCCGAAACCGGCCACCGTGGCCACCACACAGGCGAGCACTCCCGCGGCGAACAGAAAGCCCGCAACCCAATCGATCAGCGGCAGCGCGATGAAGATGCTCCCCGCCGCGAAGGGAAGCAGGAGGGTCGCGAGCCCGGCGAGCCTGGCGTTGAAGGGACGGCCGGCGTCGATCCGGCCCAGCCAGCCGAGCGGCAATTCCAGCACCCAGCGTCCTATCCTCTCGGCCGCGCCGACGAATCCCCCGAACAATGCCAGGCACACCGCGAGAGGAAAGAAGGGCACCCAGATGGCGAGCGCGGGGATTCCGATGATCGTTACGGTGAGCGCGGCGATCCCCAGCAGGAAGACCGGGAGCACCGCGTAGCCGCCCGCGAAGCCCACCAACGTGCTCCCCATCGGGTTGCGCGATAGCTCGCCGACCACCGACCGGACGCGGTGTCCGCCGAGCACCGACAGCAGCAGCGTCAGCGCGCCGAGCACCACAAATGCCACGACCGTGCCCAGTACGCCTTCGGCGGCGTCCCGCACCCTGTAGAGGTAGGCCGGCACACGCGACCGTGAAGGCGCGCCGGACCGCTGGATCTGCGTAAGGGCTTCGGCCCTGATGCGGCTGCGCAGTCCTTCCTCCCGCGCCTCGAGTTGACGTCGCAGGTCCACTCGCCGGCCCCCGAGCAGGACGCCCGCATCGGCGACCTCCGCATCCAGGGTCCGGATGTCGCCTCCGACGCGGCTGCCCTCCGCCAGGACCAGCGCGCCATCCATCACGACCACGTGGCCACGCACATCTCCGCGCACCTCCAGGAGCCCGTCCACGAGCACGACGCTGCCATCGACGGTCGTGCCCTCGGGGATGGTGTAGTCCTCGCCGATGCGCACCTGGGCTTCGCCGACGCTCATGTCTTCGACGGCGGCCGCCCACGCCTGCAGGAAGTCGGCGCCGCGGCCAAGGATCGCCGCCGCCTGGCCGACTCCCGCGGCTTCGGTACCGGCCCGGGGTGGGGCATCCTGTGGCGGTGTCTGTTCAGCGGCCGCAAACGCCGCGTCCAGTGCCTCTTCGATCCGGCGCAGAAGACTCAGATCCGACTCCGGCAACCCGGCGTCCGGGCTCCACTCGTCCAATCTGCGTGCCAGGCCCTCGCCCGAGAGCGACTGTACGCTGTCGAGCAGCCCGCGCCAGGCCCGGTCGGACGCGCCGCCGGGCAGGTATGGGCCCACCGCGCTCCCGTTCAGCGTCGCGATGCCGTCCGAGAAGCCGGCAGCGAAGGCTCCGCCGTTGGCGAACTCCAGGTGAAGGGAGGCCTCGTTGTCGGAGACCTCAATCCGGCTGGACACGAGCTGGTGTTGCTGGGCAGTCCCCGCGGGAGCCCAGAGGAGCAACAGAAGTCCCGCGCCCAGCCCGTTGTTCCACCGCGGGTGCGCTGCCCCGCGAACGCTGCGGGGGCTCTGTCCGCGGGCTGACAGCCCCGGAACTCCATCTCTATACCGGTACATGACGGCGGTCCATTCCAGAGTGGTTGACGAAGATCCTGTAGAGGATCCTCCCGGAAATCAGCGAGAGCACACCAAAGACGAGCAGCCCCAGGAGAGCCAGGGGCACAAGTGTACCGAGCACATTGGCCGATCCAAGTGCGGCGGCGCCTTCGGGCGACCAGCCTCCCAGGAGCGCATTGGACAGTGCGGAAGCCGCGGAGGACGCCTTTTCCCACAGGAATCCGGCCGCGCGCCCGGGCGTGACCAGCGGGTCGCGGAAGATGCCGACCAGGACGTAGCCGAGCGAAGCCACCAGCGCCGTTGGCGCGAAGGCCATCCCCAGGGCCGCGGCCAGTCTCTGCCTGCGCTCGGGCCACAGCATCAGGACCCGCCGCCACGCCTGTCCGCGCGCACCCGCCACCACGGGGACGGCCTCGACACGGGCCATCACCCGCTCCTCGAACCCCTCGCGAGGCGCCAGCGCCGGGAGCCGGCCGAGCCGTTCGTGCAGGCGCCGCCAACCGGTCAGGGCGGCGGCGGCCTCGCGATCGTGCGCCACGAAGGCGGCCATCGCCCGGGCCTGGCGTGGCGGAAGCCCTTCTTCGAGCAGTTCGCTGAAGACGTTGCGAACGGCCGGGTGGCCCGTCCCCCTGATCCATACCCGGAGCCGAAGCCATCCCGGCCGGCGGGCCCGCAGCGCGGCCAGCACCCTGACCTTGAAGTCCGCGGTTGGGGCGAACGCAGCCATCCGGCCGAGAGCGGCGAGGAGCGAACGGAACGCACGCACTTCCGCGGCAAGCCCCGGATCGGACGCCAGTTCGGCCTCGAAGGCGGCTCGCTCGGCCGGGCCCAACTCTTCGTCGAGGTACGCGAAGAGGCGCCGCACCGCCGGATCGAGTCGGTCCGGGGCCGGGCGCGCGGGCTTCCCTCTGTCGATTCTGTTTCGCATGTGTCCCTGTACGCCGGTCGCTCCCGGCGGGTTTCAGTCCCCTTCGCCGCCGGTCTCGTCGAGAAGGTGGCCCAGGGCTTCCTTGAGCTCCAGACGGGCGCGGTGGATGTAGGTCTTCACGGTACCGAGCGGGACATCCATGATCTCCGCGATCTCCTGATAGGAGTAGCCTTCCACATGCCGGAGAAGCGTGGCGGAGCGGTACTGGGGGCGCAACTGCCCGATCGCCGCTTCGATCTGGCTGCCCAGTTCCCTGTTCTCGACGTAGGCGTCCGGACGCTCCAGGCCCGACTCCAGAATCGGCCGGGTGCGCGCCTGCTCTTCCTCGGTGAGCGCGTGCGGGGATCCGTGGATCGAAATCGTCTTGATCCGTTTGCGCCTGAGGTGGTCGATCGTCAGGTTGTGCGCGATCTTGAAGATCCAGCTGGAGAACTTGTAGCGCGGGTTGTAGCTGCCGATGGCGTTGAAGGCGCGGATGAACGCCTCCTGGGCGAGGTCCTCGGCCAGGGCCCGGTCGCGAACCATGCGGTAGACGAGCGAAAAGACCGGCTTTTCGTACCGGTTCAGCAGCTCTCGAAACGCCCGCTCACGACCCTCGGCGGCCTCTTTGGCCAGGGTACTGTCGGGGACGGGTTGTTCCAACGTCGTACCGATCTTCCAGGGGATTTCAATTGCGGGGCCTTCCTGGCCATCCAGCGTTTGGAGGCCCCGGGCTCCCGTTGCGCATGCCGCCCCGCACTGGAACAAACCGCGGGCGCGCCTACCTTACGGGGTTCCATATTCCTTCCTTCAAGAGTTCCGGTTGGCAACGGCACTTCCGATGCAGGGCCACAATACCGCGCACAATAAGAAGGTGACACCTTGACAGCCCTCCGGGAAGCGGAGCCCGCCGCGGGCCGGGACCGGGCCGACCAGGTCCGCACCCTCTTCAGCGAGATCGCACCGCGCTACGATCTGCTCAACCACCTCCTGAGCCTGAACGTCGATCGCTGGTGGCGCCGGCGCGCGATCCGCGAACTCGGATGGGAGGCGGAGCCCGGCGGCGCCTATCTCGACCTCTGTACCGGCACCTTCGACCTGGCCGCAGAACTGGCCGGGCGGCGAGGGTTCGAGGGCGCCGTGGTGGCGGCCGACTTCGCCTTCCCGATGCTGGCCCGCGGCCTCGGGAAGATCCGGACCAGTCCGGTGCTGCCGGTCTGCGGGGACAGCCAGCGTCTTCCCTTCGCGGATTGCACGTTCGCGGGCGTCACGGTGGGCTTCGGGGTGCGCAACCTGTCGGAGCCGGAGGCCGGCTTCCGTGAGGCCTGCCGCGTGTTGAAGCCGGGCGGAAGGTTCGTGGTGCTGGAGTTCACGGTGCCTCCCGGACGCGTCATGCGCGCCGCCTACATGCTGTACTTCAACCACATCCTGCCCCGTGCGGGGAGGCTGATCTCGGGGCATCCATGGGCGTACAGCTATCTGCCCAGGTCGGTGGAGGGGTTTCCGGGCCCGCGCGGACTGGCGGAGATGATGCGGGGGGCCGGCTTCGCGCGGGTCGGCTGGTTCCTGCTCAGCAGGGGGATCGCGGCGATTCACGTGGGCGTGAGGGAGTAGCCGGGGGCCGGGTTCCGCGAGGGGTCTGCGAAGGGCTCTCCGGGGATCCGGCCGGGCCCTCCTCCAGCACGGTTACCGTTCCGAGTTCCGCGGGGGATCCGTCGAACCGGGTGGTGTCGCCGACCAGCAGGATGGTCATGCGGGCCGGGTCGACCTCGCGCCGGAACACCTCCTGCACGCCACGCGGCGTCACGGCCTGGATGCCGCGCACGTACCGCTCCAGCCAGTCCTGGGGGAGTCCCAGCGCCCGGTAGGCCATGCCGCGCGAGATCACCTGGAGCGGGGTGCGGAAGTTGAAGACGAAGCCGTTGACGGTCTCGTCGATGGTTTGCGCGACTTCTTCCCGGGACGGGGGCGCGGCCCGCATGGAGTCGAAGGCGGCGAGGATGAGCCGGGTCGCGGCGAGCGTTGTCTCCGGGCGGGTCCGGGTAAGCGCGCCCACCAGGCCGTCGTTCCGGCTGGAGGTGGTCCAGAGCGACGATACCCCGTACGCGAGGCCCTCCCGGGTCCGCGCTTCGGTCATGAGGCGGCTGGAGAACCCGGAGGCACCGAGGATGGCGTTGGCGACCCGCGACGAGAAGTACCCGGGGTTGTCCCCCTGGCGCAGCCGCGACCGGTGGGCCATGACGATCACGCTCTGCTCGATCTCCCTGTGGATGACGAAGACGCCGGGCTCCTCGCGGATGACCGGCTCCGGATCCTCCAGGAGCGCACCCGAACAGGGGGGCCAGCCGTCGAGCACCTCCTCGAGCAGCGCCGAGGCCCGCTCCCACGTCACGTCTCCGGTGACTCCGAGCACCATGTTCTGCGGACAGATGATCGCGCCGTGCACGTGGCGCAGCTGCTCCGGGGCCAGATCGGCGGGCTCCAGGTCCGCGTCGTTCATCTCCCAGCCGACCGGATGATCGCCGTACATGATGTGGTTGAAGCGGCTGAACGCCAGCGTACCCGGGTCGTCGCGGCCGCGCCGCACCCGCTCCAGTTCGGTGCCCCGCCAGCGTTCCACCTGGGCGGAGTCGAAGCGCGGCGAGCGGAGCATCGAAGCCCAGAGCCGCACCGCCTCGTCCGTGTGGTCGGAGAGGGTGTTCACCCAGGACGACGCGCCCCCGCCGCCCTGGCCGAAGCTCATCGCCAGCCCCATCAGTTCGACGCGCTCGTCCACGGAATCGGGGGGTAGCGCGGCGGTGCCGCCGGTGCGCAGCAGGTTCGGCAGGGCCGAGGCCGCCGCAAGATGCTCGCGCGTGAAGTTCCGCACGCCCCCCTCGAAGGTTGCGTAGAAGGTGACGAGGGGCAGTTCGCTGTCCTGGAAGAAGTAGACCGGGACGCCGCGAACCGTGTGCGACTCGGGTTCGGGCCGGGTGAACCGGATCTCCGGGAAACGGATCGCCGCGATGCGCTCCCGTACGGTCTCCTGGGCGTTGGCGTGGTCAGGCGGCATCGTCGTCAACGCGGCCAACGCCGCGCACCCGGCGCCCACGAGCCGGGCCGCCGTGGCCACGAGCCGGGCCGGGGCTCCCACGATCACGGCCGCGGGGCTCACCGCGATCCCTCCCGCACCATGACCGCGACCGTCCGGGTCGCGGGGTTCAGGTATTGCCTGGCGACCCGCTGCACGTCCTCCGGGGTCACGTCGTTGATCCTCCGTGAGAGACGGAAGGTCTCGCGCCAGTCTCCGTGGGACGCTTCCGACTCCGCGATCTGCATGGCGAGCTCCAGGTTGGACGAGAGCCTGCGGTATTCGCCGGCGCGGTACTGGTTTTGGATGCGCGTCAGGGCACGCTGCTCCGGAGGCGCCTCCCGGATCGCCTCGATCTCCTCCAGGATCGCGCGTTCGATCTCCCCGGTCGTGTGCGGGGCGCGGGGGATGGCGGAGATCGTGAAGAGGCGGGGGTGCATCGCTCCCGGCCCCAGGAAGGCGGCAACCTGCACCGCCGAACGGTCCTCGGCGATCAGGCGGCGGTAGAGTCGCGTGGTGCGTCCTGCCGTGAGGAGCGAGGCGAGCATCGAGAGGGCGGGAGCGTCGGGGTGGAGGATCGAGACGGCTCGCCAGCCCATCAGGAGCCGGGGTTCGGCGTCGAACTCGACGGTGATGCGGCGTTCTCCGCGCTGCTCCGGCTCGCGCGCCAGCACCGGCGGGGGCTCGCGGCCCCCGGGCACTCGCGCGAAGTACTCCTCTGCCAGCCGGATCGCGTGGTCCGCATCGACATCCCCGACGATCGCTGCTACGGCGTTGCCGGCCCCGTAGTAGTCGCGGAAGTACTCCACGGCGTGCGGGCGGGTCAGCGCGTCGAGGTCGGCGGAGTGGCCGATCACGGGGACGCCGTAGGGGTGCACCTGGAACGCCGTGGCCAGGAACGCGGTCTCGAGGATGCCCCCGGGACTCGTCTCCAGGCGCAGGCGGCGCTCCTCCTTCACCACGTCGAGCTCCGTATGGAACTCGCGAAAGACGGGGTTCGCCATGCGGTCGGATTCGAGGGCAAACCAGAGTTCGAGCCGGTTCGCGGGCAGTTCGACGAAGTAGCGGGTCGCCTCGTGGGAGGTAGTGGCGTTCAGGCCGCGCGCGCCTTCCGAGGTCAGGATGTGGTCGTATTCGTTCGAGATCACGTGGGCGCGGGCGCTGTCTTCGAGCGATGTGACGCGCGCTCCGAGGCGCCGGACCCTGGCCGTGTCGGGCCGGGGCCGCCCCATCTCCGCGATCATCGAGTCGCGCACCGCATCGATCGCGGCCAGCAGGGGCGCCTCCAGGGCCGGGTCGGATGTCCCGATCTCCCGGGAGCCCTTGAAGAGCATGTGCTCCACCACGTGGGCGATCCCGGTATTGCCGAGATGCTCGTTGACCGAGCCGACCGGGTAGTGGACGACCAGTGCGACGGTGGGGGACTGGCGGCGCTCCAGGATGAGGAAGGTCATCCCGTTGTCCAGGGTGTGGGTGACGACGGGGAGCTGCGCGCCGGGGATGGGCGGGGTGGGGGGCGCCTGGCCGGCAAGGGACCCCGCCGCCCGGCCCAGGATGAGTGCGGCGGCCAGCGTGGGCGCGAGCGGGCGGCTCAGCACGGCTGGCACCGCGGGCAGCAGAAGGCGGAGCGGCCACCGAAGACGATGCGCTCGATGGGGGCGCGGCAGCGGAAGCAGGGTTGCCCTTCCCGGCCGTACGCGTGGAGCCGCCTCTGAAACCGCCCCTCGTTGCCGTCGGGCGCCCGGTAGTTGCGCAGCGTGGTGCCGCCGGCGCGCACCGCGGCCCGCAGGACGCGCCGAAGCGCCCGGTGGAGGCGGACGGCGCCGGCATCGCCGACCTGGTTGGCGGGTGTGCGCGGGTGGATGCGGGCGAACCAGAGCGCCTCGACGGCGTAGATGTTTCCCGTGCCCGCGATCTTGCGCTGGTCCAGGAGCAGGGAGCGCACCGGCGATCGCGACCTTGAGAGAATCCCGCGCAGGCGCTTGCCGGTGAAGGCGCGGGATAGCGGTTCGGGACCCAGGCGCCGCGACCAGCGGGTCCACTCTGCCGGCGACAGGCGCTGCAGGCGTCCGAAGCGGCGGACATCGTCGTATGCGAGGCAGCCGCCCCCGGCGAGGTGGAAGAGCACCGCGGGATGGGTGGACCCGGCTGCAGGCCCGGGGCCCGGCCCCGGTACCAGGCGGCCGGTCATCCCCAGGTTGACGACCACGCGACTGGCGTCGTCCAGGGTGAAGACCACGTTCTTTCCCCTCCTTCCGACCGCATCCACACGCCTCCCCGCGATTGCGTCACCAAAGCGTCCCGGCGAACCGGCTACGACATCCTCCCGCAACACGGTGACTCCGCGGATCAAGCTGCCGGGGAGGATGCCCGCCAACCCCCGCGCGATCGTCTCGGCCTCGGGGAGTTCGGGCAACGGGCTGCTCAGCTAATCCGCCAGGGTCACCGCTGTGCCGCTCGCGGAGACCATGAGCATGCCCCCCAGCACCTCGTAGTCGAGGTCGACCGCAATGACCGCATCGGCGCCTCGTGCGCCCGCTTCGTTCGCCATCTCCCGCAGCGCTTCCTCCCGTGCGGTGCGCAGCGACTCCTCGTAGGCACCGGCGCGGCCGCCCACGATGTCCCGGATGCCGGCAAAGATGTCCTTGACGATGTTGGCGCCCAGAATCGCTTCACCGGTCACGATACCCAGGTATTCCTGAACGTGCCGGCCCTGCAGGGTGGGTGTAGTGGTGATGATCACGTCCTGTATTCCTCCGGTTCAGGTCCGCCGGACCCCTGTGGTTCGCTTCCCGCTCGCTCCGCCCCTCCGCTCCGCTTCCCGCCACCCGATGTCGCCCCGAAACTGCTTGCCTGCGAAGCCGATCGCCGCGGCCGCATCGCGGCTCGCCGCCCGCGCCTCGTCGAAATCCCTCCGGACCGCGGTTACCGCGAGCACGCGCCCGCCGGAGGTGACCAGCCGGCCGGATTCGAGGGCCGTGCCCGCATGGAAAAGCTGGACTCCCTCCGGCAGATCCGGCAGGGAAATCGCCGCCCCTTTCGGATAGGACCCGGGATACCCTTCGGCGGCGAGGACCGTGGTCACGGCCGCGGCCTCCAGGAAAGCCGGCTGGTGCCCTGCCGGCCCCGAGCCCTCCGCGACCGCCATCATCGGCTCGAGCAGCGACGAGGAGAGCAGGGGGAGCACGGCCTGCGTCTCCGGATCCCCGAAACGGCAGTTGAACTCGACGACGCGGGGTCCGTCGGTGCCTATCATGAGTCCGGCGTACAGAAGGCCGCTGAAGGGGCTTCCACCCTCGGCCAGCGCCCGCAGCACCGGGGAGACGATCCGCTCCCCCACCTCGGTCATCAGGGCGTCGGTGACGAATCCGACCGGGGCGTAGGATCCCATACCGCCCGTGTTCGGTCCGGTGTCGCCCTCGCCGATCCGCTTGTGGTCCTGCGAGGCGAGCAGGGGGACGAATTCCTCCTGGTGCGCGAGGCAGAAAACCGAGAGCTCCTCCCCCTCCATGTATTCCTCGACGACCACCTGGCGGCCTGCCTCGCCGAACGCTCCCGCGAGCATGGCGTTCGCGGTCGTCGCGGCCTCCGCCACCGTGTCGCAGACCACCGCGCCCTTCCCGGCGGCCAGCCCCGACGCCTTGACGACCACGGGAGCCCCCAGCGACTCGATGAAGGCGCTCGCGCGGCCGGGGTCCGTGTGCACCTCGTAGGCGGCGGTCGGCACGCCGGCACCGGCCATGAGGTCCTTGGCGAAGGCCTTGCTGGACTCGATCCTCGCCGCGGCGGCGGAGGGCCCGAAGACCGGAATGCCCACCTGCCGGAGCCGGTCCGCCAGCCCGGCCGCGAGCGGCGTCTCCGGGCCGACCACGACCAGATCGATCCGGTTGGCGAGGGCCCACCCCGCGAGGGCCACGACATCGGTGGGCGAGATGGCCACGGCGGTGCAGTGCGGCGCCATGCCCCCGTTCGGCAGCGTCGCAAAAAAGGATGATCCGGGGGCGTCCCGGCGGAGCTTCCAGAGCAGCGCGTGCTCGCGGCCGCCGTTGCCGGCGATCAGGACCCGCATCGCTCTCCTCCAGCTCCGGGCACCCTCGCCCCGGTCACTTCCTGAAGTTCTCCCAGAAGGTCTCGCCAGCCCGTTTTGCCGCACCGGCCATCTGGCCGAGTACGTCCCTTGCTCCCTTGCCGTAGGCGTTGGCCGCCTCGGAGAGGTCTTCGGCGTAGGACGGATCCGGCTCGCCTCGCCGCTGGTACTCTCCGCGCAATACCCGGTCGTAGTCGCCGCTCTCGATCCAGGCGCGGAGCTCGGAGACCCGGAGAACCGTGAAGGGGTGGGTGGCCATGACCAGCGCCAGCACCTTGAAGACCTGGTCCGCGAGATCCCCCGACTCGCGGTACTCCTCCGCCTGCCGGATGAACTCGGGGAGCGAAGTCTCCTCGTCGGAGCCGCCCCCGGCCATCTTGAGCATGGTCGACATGGCGTGGTCGGGGTCCTGGATCGCCAGCAGTCCCGCGCGGTCCGCCGACAGCTCGCTCTTCCGCGACCACTCCAGCAGTCCCAGCAGGATCGCCGCGGCGGCCAGGCCCACGATCGGGAAGCCCAGCGTGGCGAGCCGCGTGAGCAGCACCGTCATGGTCCGGTAGAGGACGTGGTCGCTCATCACATGCCCGACTTCATGTCCCATGACGAATGAGACCTGCCGGTCGTTGAGCAACGCGAGGGCGCCGGAATTCAGGATGATGAACGGCTTGTCCATCCCGTAGGCGCCGGCGTTGACGACGGGATTCTGGGACACGAAGAGCGGATAGCGCTCGGGCGCGTCCAGGGTGTCGCAAACATCCGTGTAAAGCTCCCACAGCTGCGGGAACTGGTTCGGTCCCACGCGCACGGCGTTCGCCTGGAACGCGAGGCGGATGGGTTTTTCGCCGAAGAAGCCGAAGAGTGCCCGGAGAACCTGGTCGAAGAGCGGCAGTTTCCGCAGTGCGGTGAGCGCGGCCCGGTCGGCCGGGTGCTCCCAGGCCCGCGAGGAGATGTCGGTCAGGATCCGGCGGTTGCCGGAACCACCGGCGCCCTGGCCGTTCGAATCGGGGAGGTCGTTGCTGGTCATATTGCGTTCCTGTTCGGGGAGTGCGTCCTATCGGGAATTACGCAGCGCCTGCGCGAGATCGTCAACAAGGTCCTTCCCGTCCTCGATGCCGACGGAGAACCGCACCAGTCCGTTGGTAATGCCCATCCGCAGGCGCTCCTCCTCGGGGACCGAGGCGTGCGTCATCACGGAAGGGATCGAGATCATCGACTCGACGCCCCCCAGGCTCTCGGCGAGGCGGAACAGCCGGGTGCGCTCCACCATCCGCTTCGCATCCGCCTGCGAGAATTCGGCTGAGAGCATGCCGGAAAACCCCGTCATCTGGCGGCGGGCCAGGTCGTGTTGGGGATGCGCGGCCAGCCCCGGGTAGTGGACCGCGCGCACCGCCGGGTGGGACTGGAGGAACTCGGCGACAAGCCGGCCGTTGAGGTTGTGGCGCTGCATGCGCAGGTGCAGGGTGCGGGTGCCGCGGAGCGTCAGCCAGGAGTCCATGGGGCCGGGCAGCGGACCGGTGGACTTGCGCACGAAGTGGAGTTCTTCGGCCAGGGCGTCGTCGTCGACCACGAGAATGCCGCCGAGCACGTCCGAGTGGCCACTGAGGTACTTCGTGGTGGAGTGCATGGCCACGTCCGCGCCGAACGCGAGGGGGCGCTGGTTCGAAGGGGACGCGAAGGTGCTGTCCACGCACAGGAGGACGCCGCGCGCCCGTGCGATTCCCGCGATCGCCCCGATGTCGGCGATGCGCATGAGAGGGTTGGAGGGCGTCTCGAGGTGGATCAGGCGCGTGGCGGGCCCGATCGCCGCCTCCACCGCGGCAACGTCGCGCGTGTCGACCAGCGTCACCTCGATCCCCAGGCGGCCGAGGACCTGCATGAACATCCGCGTGGTGCCGCCGTAGGTGTTCTCTTCGCTTACGATATGGCCGCCTGCGGCGACCGCCTTGGCGAGGCACTCGATGGCCGCGAGGCCGGAGGAGAAGGCGATTCCGTGCCGGCCGCCCTCCAGCGCCGCGATGTTGGCCTCGGAGGCTTCCCGGGTGGGGTTCTGCAGCCGCGCGTATTCGTAGCCGCGGTGCCGCCCGATCCCGTCCTGGACGTAGGTGGAGGTCTGGAAGATGGGCGTGGTGATCGCGCCGGTCACCGGTTCGGGGGACTGCCCGGCGTGCACGCAGAGGGTGTCGAAGCGGCTGCGCCGGGACGCGTTTTTCCCTTCCCTCTGCGGTGGATCGGGCAACGGCGGCTCTCCTTTGGAGGTGGGGGTGGCCGATCGGCGGCATCCGCGCGTCCCGCCGGTCCCGGCCGGTCTGAATATAGCATCGGGAGCGCGGCGCACGGGCGGCCGGCGCGGAGGTGGCCGCCGTGCGGAACCGCTTTGCTGGGGGGGCGATCCGGGCCGCGCGTCCTGCCGGGTCCTGCTAACTTTCCCCGCAAGGCCGCGCTCGCCGGGCGCGTCCGGGTTCGCCGCGCTCGTCGTCGCCCGGCGGGCGCGACCGTTCTCTCCGACCCCCCGCCAGCATGCCGATCGATCTCCCCGCCGACCTCATGGTGAGCGTCTCCGGTTTCCGCGGGCGCGTGGGGCCGTCCCTGTCGCCGGAGCTGGTGGCGGGGCTGGGGGCCGCGTACGGGGCCTTCCTGCGCGAAGAGGGAGACGGGGACACGGTGATCGTGGGGCGGGATTCGCGCACCTCCGGGCCGATGCTGATGCGGGCGGCGGTGGCGGGGCTGCTGTCGGCGGGGTGCAGGGTGGTCGAACTCGGGGTGGTCCCGACGCCCACGCTCATGCTTGCGGTGAAGGACGCGGGCGCCGCGGGCGGAATCGCCGTGACCGCGAGCCACAACCCGGCCGAGTGGAACGCACTCAAGTTCGCCGCGCGCGGGGGCGTCTTCCTGGAGCCCCGGCGGATGGCCCGCTTCCAGCGGCGGGTGAGGGAGGAGGACCCGGAGCGGGCGTCCTGGGAGGCGATTGCGGAGGTGTCGGGCGACCAGGGGGCCGTGGGACGGCACATCGAACGGATCCTGGCGCTGCCCTTCCTGGATGTGGAGGCGATTCGCCGGATGCGGATCCCCGTTGCGCTGGACTGCGTCAATGGGGCGGGGGGCGTCGCGCTGCCCGACCTGCTGGAGCGCCTCGGCTGCGAGGTGCGCGCGATCGGGGTGGAGCCGCACGGGAGATTCCACCGGGATCCGGAGCCGACCGCGCGGAACCTCGCCGCGCTCGCCGCGCTCGTCCGCGAGTGCGGGGCCCGGCTCGGGTTCGCGGTGGATCCGGACGCCGACCGGTTGTCCCTGGTGGACGAGCGCGGGCGGGCGCTGGGCGAGGACCTGACGCTTGCCCTTGCCGCGGATGTGGTCCTCGGGCGTGAGACGGGCCGCGTGGTGACCAACCAGTCGACGAGCCGGGTGGTGGACGACGTTGCGCGCGGGCACGGGGCCCGTGTGGTGAGGGCGCCGGTCGGCGAGATCAACGTGGTGGTGAGGATGGTCGCCGAGGGGGCGGTGGTGGGGGGGGAGGGGAACGGCGGCGTGATCGTGCCCGCGCTGCACCACACCCGGGACGCGCTGGCCGGGGCGGCCCTGCTGCTCCAGTACCTCGCCGATGCTCCTGGGGTGCCCCTGTCGCAGCGGGTTGCCGCGCTGCCTTCCTACACGATCGTGAAAGAGAAAGTCGCCTTCCCCCGGGAGGCGCTCGGCGCGGCGTACCAGGCCCTGGCTCTGGAATCGCCGCCGGGAGAGCGGGACGACTCCGACGGACTGCGGATCGAATGGCCCGCCGAGAGATCGTGGCTGCACGTGCGTCCCTCGGGCACCGAACCCGTGGTGCGCCTGATCGCCGAAGCGCCGGAGGCCGCTGCCGCACGATCGCTGGTGGAGCGGGCGCGCGGGGTGCTGGAGGCCTCCCTCGCGGAGGGGGCGAGCCGCGGGTCGCGTGCCCGGCGGCCGGCGGGCGAGGCGGCCCGCTGATGTGCGGAATCATCGGCTACATCGGATCGCGTCCATCCGGCCCGATCCTGATGGAAGGGCTCAAGCGGCTGGAGTACCGGGGCTACGATTCCGCCGGGCTGGCCATCGTGGGCGCCGGGGGCGACCTGGCCGTGGAGAAGCGCCCGGGAAAGATCGCGGAGCTGGAAGATGCGCTGAATGGCCGCTTCCCGGACGGCTCCTGCGGGATCGCGCACACCCGCTGGGCGACCCACGGCGTCCCCAACCGGGCGAACGCCCACCCCCACCTCTCGCCCTCGGACGACATCGCGCTGGTCCACAACGGCATCATCGAGAGCGCGGCCCGGCAGCGGCCTCTGCTTCGTGACCTGGGCTACACCTTCCGCAGCGACACCGACACCGAGGTGCTCGTCCACCTCGTGGACCTGGCCTTTCGCGAATGCGACCGCCTCGAGGACGCCGTGGCCGGAGCACTGGCCAGGATCGAGGGGACGTACGGGATCGCGGTCGTCAGCGCGCGCGACCCGGGGAAGATCGTGGTGGCCCGAAACGGCAGCCCGATCCTCCTGGGCATCGGTCCGCACGACGAGTATTTCGTGGCCTCCGACGCGGCTGCGGTCGTCGCGCACACGCAGAAGGTCGTTCGGCTGGCCGACGGCGATTCCGCGGTCCTCACCCGCGACGGCTACCGTACCTTCGATCCGGCCAGGCGCGCGGTCAGCCGCGGCTTCCACATCGTCAGCTGGGACGCGGAGACGGTCGGCAAGGGCGGCCACGACCACTACATGTACAAGGAGATTCTCGAGCAGCCCTCGTCGTTGCGCGACGTCCTGCGGGGACGGCTCCTCGAGGAGGAGGGCACCTCCCGGCTGGGCGGGATCACGATGTCGGACCGGAAGCTGCTTGCGGTCGACCGGATCGTCATCACCGCCTGCGGCACGAGTTGGCACGCGGGCCTGATCGGCGCGCGCATGATCGAGGAGATGGCCAGGATCCCGGTGACGGTCGAATACGCGTCGGAGTTCCGCTACCGCAACGCCGTGCTGGCGCCGACCACCCTCGTGATGGGGATCAGCCAGTCCGGCGAAACCGCCGACACCCTGGCCGCGCTCCGTGAAGCGAAGCGCCGCGGCTGCCCGGTCATGGGAATCGTCAACGTGGTCGGCTCCACCATCGCCGCCGAAACCGACTTCGGGATGTACCTGCACGCGGGACCGGAGATCGGCGTGGCTTCCACCAAGGCGTTTTCCAGCCAGGTGGTGGCGCTCGCCCTCTTCACCCTCTACCTGGCGCGGCGGCGTGACATGTCCATCCTCGAGGGGCGCAGGCTGGTGCGGGCGCTGCAGCGGCTGCCGGACCAGGTCGAGGAGGTTCTGAAGGTGGACAAGCGTGTGAAGGAGCTGGCCCGCACCTACCGGGATGCGCCGAACTTTCTCTACCTCGGACGCGGCTACCAGTTCCCGGTGGCCCTCGAGGGGGCTCTGAAGTTGAAGGAGGTAAGCTACATCCATGCAGAGGGTTACCCTGCTGCGGAGATGAAACACGGACCGATCGCGCTGATCGACGAGAACATGCCGGTCGTCGTGTTGGCGCCCCGCGACGGCGTGTACGCCAAGACGCTGTCCAACATCGAGGAGGTGCGGGCCCGGCGCGGCCGGGTGATCGCGGTCGTCAGCGATGACGGGGGAGAGGTCGCGGACCGGGTGGACGATGTGATCGTGGTGCCGTCCACGACGCCCGCGCTGATGCCCGTGCTGGCGACGGTTCCCCTGCAGCTGCTCGCCTATCACATGGCGGTGATGCGGGGCTGCGACGTGGACCAGCCGCGCAACCTGGCCAAATCCGTAACGGTGGAGTGAGTCCCCAGTGAGGATCGTCGTGCAGCGTGTCCGCGAGGCGTCGGTCACCGTGGACGGGGAGACCCTCGGCGCGATCGGCCCGGGGCTCGTGGTCCTGGCGGGGTTCACGGAGGGCGACGACCCGGACAGGGCCCGCTGGATGGCCGGCAAGCTCGTGCATCTGCGCATCTTCAGCGACGCCGCCGGACGCATGAACCGGTCGGTGCTCGATGTCTCCGGCGAGGTGCTTGCGGTCTCCCAGTTCACGCTCTACGGGGACGCCGCGAAGGGGCGCCGGCCGTCCTTCGTAAGGGCGGCCCGGCCCGAAGTCGCGATACCGCTCTACGAAGAGTTCGTGGAGGAGCTGCGGCGGCTCATGCCGGGCCGGGTGCGGAGCGGGCGTTTCGGTGCCGTGATGCAGGTTGCGCTGGTGAACGACGGGCCGGTGACGCTGGTGATCGAGCGGTAGCAGGCCGGTGCAAGGGTTCCGCGACCGCTCAGGGGGCCAGGGGGTGGAGAAGGCTGGCGCAGGCGTCCCCGTCGTGCTGGCTTCGGCTTCTCCCCGGCGGGCGGAGGTTCTGGCCATGCTGGGGATCCGGTTCAAGGTCGTGCCCGCCGGTGTGGAGGAGCGCCGGGGTCCCGGCGAGTCTCCGTGGCGGTATGTGGAGCGGCTGGCGGGTGAGAAGGCCCGCGCGGCGGCGCCGGCCCACCCGGACGCGCTGATCGTGGCAGGCGACACCATCGTCGTCTGTGACGGACGCGTTCTGGAGAAGCCGGGCGGCCCGGAGGACGCAGCCGCCATGCTCGCCGCACTGTCCGGGAAGGCACATGCGGTCTACTCTGGTCTGGCGCTCGCCCGCGGGACGCGGACCACCTCCGGGGTTGCGACGGCCCGGGTCGTCTTCCGCGACATCGGGCGAGCCCTCATCGACCGCTATGTGGGAACGGGGGAACCCCTGGACAAGGCCGGCGCATACGGGATTCAGGGCTACGGCTCGGCGCTCGTCAAGGAGATCGAGGGCGACTACTTCACCGTGGTGGGGCTGTCCGTCGCCGAGTTCGTGACCCTGCTGCCCGAACTGGGGCTGCAGTACGCGCCGGGGGAGGGGGTCGTGGAGCCATGAGCGGCGGAGGATGCCGCGTTCCGCGCTTCCGGGGTGCCGCACCCTGCAACGGAGCGGCGCTGCCATGACCGCGGGAGCGGTGCTCGCCATCGACCAGGGTACGACGGGGTCGGCCGCGCTGGTCATCTCGGCGGATGGAAGGGTGTTGAGCCGGGCCTACTCCGAATTCACGCAGCACTTTCCGCAGCCCGGGTGGGTGGAGCACGACGCGGAGGAGATCTGGGCGGTGACCGTGCGGGTCGCCCGGGAGGCGCTCGCTGCCGCGGGCGCCGAGGTCCATTCCATCGGCGTCACCAACCAGCGCGAGACGGTCGTGGTGTGGGATCCGGGAACGCTCCGCCCCCTCCACCGGGCAATCGTGTGGCAGGACCGGCGCACCACGGGGCTCTGCCGGCGCCTCCGCGAGGCGGGGTTCGAGGAGACGGTCCGGAGCCGCACGGGGCTGCTCCTTGATCCCTACTTCTCGGGCACCAAGCTGCGCTGGCTCTTCGAGAGCGATCCGGAGCTGGCGGCCCGGGCCGAGGCCGGCGAACTGGCGGCCGGCACGATCGACAGCTGGCTGGTGGCGCGCCTGACGGGCGGGCGGGTTCACGCCACCGACCCCACCAACGCATCGCGAACCCTGCTCTACGATCTCGATGAGGGCGGCTGGAGCGAGGAGCTTCTCGGCATCATGGGCGTGCCGAGACGCATCCTGCCCCGGATTGCCCCGAGTTCGGGGGACTTCGGGATCGCGCGCGGCGATGTGCTCGGTGCCGAAATCCCCATTGGCGGGGTGGCCGGAGACCAGCAGGCGGCTCTCTACGGACAGGGCTGTTGGGAGGGCGGCAGCGGCAAGTGCACCTACGGAACCGGGGCGTTCCTGCTCCTCAACACCGGAGCGAAGCGCGTCTCGTCCCGGCACGGCCTGCTTACCACGGCCGCCTGCGACGCCAGCGGCGGTCCCGCCTTCGCGCTGGAGGGGTCGATCTTCATCGCCGGGGCCGCGATCCAGTGGTTGCGGGACGGCCTCGGGCTGCTCGAGGACGCCGCCGAGAGCGAAGCGATGGCCCGCTCTCTGCCGGACAACGCCGGCGTCTATCTGGTCCCCGCATTCACCGGACTGGGCGCCCCCTGGTGGCAGCCCGGCGCACGGGGCGCGATTACCGGCCTGACGCGGGGCACCGGGGGGGAGCACCTCGTTCGGGCCGCCCTGGAGGCGATGGCCTACGGCACGCATGACGTGCTCGGCGCCATGGAGCGCGACGCCGGCATCAAGGCTGCAGCGCTGAGGGTGGACGGCGGGGCCGCACGGAACGACTGGCTGCTGGAATTCATGGCCGGGATTCTGGGCCTGCCGGTGCGGAGACCCGCCATCGTCGAAACCACCGCCCTGGGAGCGGCCGGGCTGGCGGGCCTGAGCGCGGGGGTCTGGAACTCTCCGGGAGACTTCTCGTCGGCCTTCGCAGGAGGAGACACGTTCGCTCCCGGACTCGAGGCGGAGTCGCGTGACGAGCTGATCGCAGGCTGGAGGCGGGCGGTCGATGGATCGCTGGCCGCATCCGGGCTGTCCCCAAGGGATGCGCATGCCTTAGATTAGAACGCGATCGCCTCCGGCCGCGCGGGTGCAGGCCGCCGAATGGTGGGCCGGGCCGGGGGTGCAGGCGCCGGAATGAACCCGGGACGAGAAACCAGAATGAAAAACGGACGCTTCTTCGTGGGACTGGCCGGGGTCGCCGCGGTGGTGGCCTATCTGATGTGGACCGGGATCAGCGACAGCATGGTGTACTACCTCACGCCCGTCGAGTTGCAGGCGCGGGTCGAGGCGGACCCGGCATTCCACGAGGCGGGGGTCAAGGTCAGCGGACGCGTCGTCGAGGGATCCTGGGAGCGGGTCGCGGGCGGCACGGGGACCCACCGGTTCGTGGTCGCCGATCTGGAACATCCGGAGGTTCACTTCACGGTGGTCTACGAAGACATCCTCCCGGACACCTTCAACGACACCGCCGAGGTCGTGCTCGAAGGCACCTACGGGACGGACGGGGTATTCGTCGCGCACACCGTGCTTACCAAGTGCGGCAGCCGCTACGAGGCGGCGGAGGAGGAGTTGGCGGCGTGACGGTCCTGGGCGAAATCGCCCTGTGGATCGCCCTTCCCGTCTCCCTCTGGGGCACCGTGGTGTCGTTCGCCGGAGGCCGGACGGGGCGCACCGAGCTTGTCCTGAGCGGTGAACGAGCCGTCTACGTCCTCACCCTCCTTCTGGTCGTCACCTCCGCCGGCATCATCGCCGCCTTCCTTACCAACAGCTACGAATACTGGTACGTCGCGAACTATTCCAACCGCGAACTGGACACCTATTTCAAGGTCGCGGGACTGTGGGCCGGCCAGCGCGGATCCCTGGTTTTCTGGACCCTGCTGCTCTCGGTTTTCGCTTCGATCGCCGTCTACCAGAACCGGCGCCGCAACCGGGAGTTCATGCCCTATGTGAGCGGCACGCTGCTCGGTCTGCTCGCCTTCCTCTTCATCGTGCTCCTCTTTGCCGGCGTGAACCCCTTCGAACGGCTGGGCTTCACGCCGGCGAACGGCCGCGGCCTCAATCCCCAGCTTCAGACCTACTGGATGACCATCCATCCTCCCACGCTGTACCTGGGGTTCACCTCCTTCGCGGTGCCGTTCGCCTTCGCCGTCTCCGCGCTGCTCACGAACCGGCTCGACTCCCGCTGGATCGCGATCACGCGGCGCTGGATCCTGATGAGCTGGTTCTTCCTGACCATCGGGATCATCTTCGGGATGCGCTGGGCGTACGAGGAGCTTGGCTGGGGCGGCTACTGGTTCTGGGATCCGGTCGAGAACGCGTCGCTGCTGCCCTGGCTGACCGCAACGGCGTTTCTCCACTCGATTCAGATCCAGGAGAACCGGGGGATGCTGAAGGTGTGGAACATGGGGCTCGTGGTCGTGACCTTCCTCCTCACCCTCTTCGCCACCTTCCTGACCCGCTCGGGGCTCATCGAATCGGTGCACAGCTTCGCGGAGAACCTCACGATCGCGTACATCTTCCTGGGCTTCATGGGCGGGCTGGGCGCCTTCTCGCTCCTGCTGATCGTCCACCGTCTCCCCTCGCTGCGGGCGCAGAACCAGATCCAGTCGTTCCTTTCGCGGGAGTCCGCCTTCCTCTTCAACAACCTGCTCCTCCTCGGGATTGCCTTCGCGGTGGCCTGGGGCACGCTCTTCCCGCTGATCACGGAGGGTTTCTTCGGCGAGACGATCAACGTGGGGCCGCCGTTCTACAACCGCGTCAACATCCCGATCGGGCTGATCCTCCTGACGCTCATGGGGATCGGGCCCGTGATCGCGTGGCGGCGGGCGTCTGCGCGCAACCTGCGGAAGAACTTCACGCTTCCGCTGGCCGCCGGCGCCCTCGCGCTCGCCGTCCTGCTGCTGACCGGTGTTCGCCACGTCGCGGCGCTCGCCACCTTCGTGATCTCCGCCTTCGTGATGACGATCGTCGTCACCGAGTTCTGGAAGGGCACGAAGGCCCGCGCGCGTATCGCGGGGGAAGGCGCATTGCGCGCATTTGCGAGCCTGGTGAGGCGGAACCGGCGCCGCTGGGGCGGTTACGTCGTGCATGCGGGCGTTGTCGTGGTCTTCACGGGTCTGGCGGGCGCGGCCTTCGACACGGCCCTCAGGCAGGAACTGCTGCCGGGAGAAGCCATGACGGTGCGGTCGGCCTTCGGCAACGAGTACCGGCTGGTGTACGAGAGCCTCTCCCATTCACGGCCCACGGTGGCGGAGGAAGCGGGTGCGAACGACTGGCGCTGGACGGCCCTGGTGACCGTGTACCGCAACGGCGGGCGCATCGGCATCATGCGGCCGGAGCGGCGCTTCTATCCGGTGATGGACCAGGGGTCGACGGAGGTGGGAATCCACAGCTCCATACTGGAAGACCTCTATGTGACGCCGGTGGACGTGGATCTGGATAGCGGTGCCGAACGCGTGACCTTCGAGGTGCAGACGCTGCCGCTGGTCCCCTGGATCTGGTCGGGCGGGCTGCTCGTGGCGATCGGGGCCATGGTGGGTCTCTGGCGACCGGCTCCCGCACCGGCGCGCGCACCCCAACGCAGGAGCGTCCGCGGTCCGCTGCCGGCGGGAGCATCCGGGTAGCGCTTCAATGAGCGTGATGCTCGGAGGCGTCCTCCTTGCGGCGGGGGTCATGCTGTACCTCCTGGAGCCCGTCTTTTCGGGCCGTGGCTCCCCGCTCTACGACGGGGAGGACGACCACGACGAGAGAGCCGCGCAGCGCCGGGTCGCGCTCACCGCCCTTCGGGACCTGGAGTATGACCGCGCGACCGGCAAGCTGGACGGCCACGACTACGAAACACTGAGGGCCGAGCTCTCGCACGAGGCCCTCAGGCACCTTGGAGACGAGCCGCCCGGCGGTGGAGACCCGGCCGTCGAGAGGGCATCCCGGGAGCTGGAGGAGGAGATCGAGGAGATCCGCAGGGCGCTCAGGAAAGGACTTCAGTGCGGGGATTGCGGCCACCTCAACGGTACCGGCGCGCTTTACTGCGGGCGCTGTGGGGAGGCGCTCGGACCGGCGGGCGCGAAGCGGGCCGCGGCGGAGAGCCGCGTCGGTAAAGCCGGCTCCGGAGGTCCTTCTTGACGCTGGCGGGGCACGGCCTGGTGTGCAGCTACGGGGCCATCCGCGCCGTGGACGGGGTCGACATCGAGGCAGCCGGCGACTCGGTCCTGGCGATCTTCGGTCCCAACGGCGCGGGGAAGACGACGCTCCTCAAGTCCCTTGGCGGCGAGCGCAGGCCGGACGAAGGACACGTGTTCCTGGACGGGAGGGAGGTGAGCGGAGCGGATCCGGAATGGCGGGGGCGGATAGGGCTCGTGTCCCACCGGACCGGTCTGTACATGAAGCTCACCGCGATGGAGAATCTGCTCTTCTTCGCCGCGCTGCACCGTTTGGCCGGAGCGCCCGCCGCGGCGGCCGAGGCGCTGGCCTCCGTGGGCGCAACGGAGCTCGCAGGCACTCGGGTGGAAGCGCTCTCTCGCGGACAGCGGCAGCGCGTCGCCCTTGCGCGCGCCCTCCTGCACGATCCCGGCATTCTCTTCCTGGACGAGCCTTTTTCGGGACTCGACCCTTCCGGCGCAGCGGCGCTGGAAGCCTTGCTGCGGGCACGCAGGTCGCCTGGGCGGATCGTCGTGCTCGTGACGCATGACCTGCGGCGGGGCCTCAGGCTCGCGGACCGCGTGGTGGTGATGCGGCGCGGCCGAAAGGTGCTGGACGCCGGCCGCGCGGAGTGCGAGGTGGAGGGACTCCTCGAACTCTTCACCGGCGACGCCGGCGAACGCCCGTGACCTCGCTGCGCTGGATCGGCGTGATCGCCTGGAAGGATCTGCGGGCCGAATTCCGCTCGGGCGGCAGGATCGCGGCCATGCTCTCCTTCTCGATACTGGCGTGCTTTCTCTTCAGCTTCTCGCTGGACAGGAGCCTCGTGGGAGGCCGCGAGGTCGCGGCCGGACTCCTCTGGCTGACGGTGCTCTTCGCATCGATCTCGGGAGCCGGGCGCACGTTCGACGCCGAAGAAGAGGACGGGGCCTTCCGTCACCTGCTCCTCTCGCCGGTCTCGCGTCACGCCGTCTTCCTGGGCAAGGCCGCCGCCAACCTCGTGCCGGTCGTCCTGGTGGCCGTCTTTACCCTCTTCGCGCTCATTCTCTTCTTCGGGATCAGGGAGACCGGCCCGGTCGCGCTGCACGCGGCGGTCCTGCTCCCGGGCACCATCGGGCTTGCCGCCGCGGGGACCCTGTTCGGTCTGATGTCCAGACACAGCAACCTGGGCGACTCGCTCCTCCCGGCGCTGGCCTTCCCGGTGCTGGTGCCCCTTGTCTTCTTCGGTGCCACGGCCTCGTCCAGGGTCTTTCTCGACCGGCCCTGGGTCGAGATCGCCGGTCCGGCGCGATTGCTGTGGGCGTTTGCGATCTGCCTTGTGGCGGTGGGTTCCGTGCTGTTCCGTTATCTTACCGACGATTAGCGGTCCCTGGACGGCCCGGCCTCCGCACCGAGGGCGGTGGCGGGGGTGGTCTCCACGGGCTGCCGTCAAGCGATGCAATCAATGGAGGCCGCGGGGCCGAACACGGCATGGGAATCGCACACGGAGGGGGGCGCAGGCTCGGGTATCTGGGCTTCGGCCTTGCCGCGGCAGGTGTCGCGATCATTCTGGCGGTTCACTGGATGATGGCGTTCTGGGTGCCCACGGAGGCGGTCCAGGGGGTGGTGCAGAGGATATTCTACATTCACGTCCCGGCCGCGTGGGCCTGCTTCCTCGCCGTCACCGTAGCCGGGTTGGCCAGCACCGTGTATCTCTGGCTCGGGGACGAGCGGGGGGACATGGCCGCCATCGCCGCCGCCGAGGCGGCTCTGGTCTTCGGCGCGATCGTGCTCCTCACCGGCCCGCTCTGGGGGCGCATCGCCTGGGGGACCTACTGGACCTGGGAGCCGCGACTCACGCTGACCCTGCTGCTCTGGTTCAGCTATCTGGGGTACTTCCTCATCCGCGGATCCGTCGTCGACCCCGGGAAGGGCAAGCGATTCGCGGCGGTGGTGGCGATCATCGGCGCGCTGAGCCTGCCGCTGAACCACGTCAGCGTCGTCTGGTTCCGTTCGCTTCATCCGGAGCCGGTGGTCCTCAACGTGGAGGGCCCGTCCCTGCCCGCCGAAATGCTCGCCACCCTTCTGACTTCACTGGGCGGATTCATGCTGCTGTTCTTCGGCCTGTTCACGATCCGCTATTCGATCGAAAACCTCACACGGCGCCGGGCGGCGGGCCCATCGCCCGGCCGCGACGGAGTTCCATCATGATCTGGCGCAGCTCAATCGGTTCACTCTGGCTGCTCGCCGCACCCGCGGTGGTGGCCGCCCAGGCTGCCGGTGGAGGCCGGGGTGCGCTCCGCCCGTATGTCCACGTGCTGCTGGCGTACGCTGTCGTGTGGATCCTGATCCTCTTCTGGGTGTGGTGGATTGCGCGAAAGCTGTCGCGGGTGAATAATGATCACAACGAAAAGACACGAGGTTCCCCCGGGAAGGCCGGGGGGCTATAGTCCCATGCACCGGACGATTCAAATCCGCCACGCCGAATCCGAGATGCCCGCGGGCCACGGAATCCATCGCGAACCGCTGGCCCGGCCCAATTGGCCGGAAGGCCTACAGACACTGGAGACGATTCCCATGAAGCACCGACGCTCGAAGCTGCTCAGTGCGGCCGCGGTCGCCCTGCTGGCGGTCGCCCTGCTGGCGAGGCCCGGCAACGCCCAGAACACCGGTTTCACGAATACGCTCCGGTACGGCTCCGGGCTTCTGGACATCCCGGTGGCGACCGTCCTGCCGCACCTTGCCATCACGGGGACGTACTCCGGTTTCGGCATCTCGATCGCGAACACGCAGATCATCGACCGTAACGGCAACGTGGTGGGCCAGGGGCCGGCCTTCGAGAAGTGGCTTTCGGACGGGTCGATCGCGATGGGCCTCTTCGATCGCGCCGAGGTGGGGATCAGCATCCAGCACTTCGACGACCCCGACGAGGGCGGGAACCTGCTCGGCGCCTTCGGACGCGTCTCGCTGCTGCCCTCGTCGGTCCGGTACTTCGACCTGGCGCTGGGGGCGCGCTACGTCACCTCCCCGTCGTTCGGCGACGACTACGGCAACTACGAGTTCCAGCCGTCCCGGTTCGCCTTCCCGGACTCGCGCGTCTACAGCGGCTACAACGGCCACAACGACTTCAGCAGCAACTTCACTCCGTACGCGGTCGCGACCGCCACGCTGCCCGGGTTCGACGCGGGGCCCGACTTCGACGTCACGCTGAACCTGGGCTGGGGCGCGGGGATGTTCACCGCGGGCAGCGATCTCGAGTTCTACCGCACCAGCTCCTCCAACGGGCTCTTCATGGGCTCGTCGCTGAATTTCTCGATGGGTGGCGGGCGTTTCCTGAACCTCATGGGGGAGTACAACGGATTCGACGCCAACACGGGCCTCCAGATCGATTTCGGAGGGCTGCGGGTGGGCGCCTTCATGCTCGGCTTGCAGCACGACAATTCCTCGACCATCCAGTCGCGGAAGTTCGGCATCCTGGGTTCGGTGGCCTTCTGCGCCGCGCACGGCGGCCTCTGCAGCAACGTGCCCGAGCCTCCGGCGCCCGACACCGTCATGCTGCCGGCGCCGCCCCCGGACACGGTGGTCATCGAGCGCACGACCACGCCCCCGCTCCCGACCGGTACCCCGGCCACGATCTGCCTGGCGACCGGCATGAACGTGCAGGTGATGCTCAGCGCGGCCGGCGATACGCTGGTGGGACCGCGCCGCGTCTCCATGCGCGACCTCGGTCCCGGCGTCGTCTTTGCGGGCTCCTACGCCGGCGATGCCGAGTGGTTCACGGAAGACGAGCCGGTGATGGTCGAGGAACGGCGCTTCGACAAGTCGGGCAACCCTTTGCGGCTCGACTGCGGGGACATCATGCAGATTGCCATGCACGAGGGCGTGCCCGTCTTCGTGCAGCGCTCCGCGGAGGAGCCGTACACGATGGTGTACGTGCCGATCGCCCCGGGCGAATGGCAGGGCTACGAGTACGGCCTGCAGGGAACGCGCGGCGAGCAGGGGGGGACGGGCCGCTAGCAGCAGCCCCGCGGAAACAGGTCCCCGCTGCATTCGGTCGGCGATGCAACCGGGCTGGTCCGCGGACTCCCTCGACCGTCAGACCTCGCGCTCGAGGGCGCGGGCAACCCCGGGCGCGAGGTCGGCCGCGGTGTCGATGTCGGACTCCACCTCCAGGAAGGTGACGGCCAGCCCGGCCGCCCCCGCACGCTCCAGCGTCCGGCTCAACACGGATCCGGTGCTCCAGCGGACATCCGTGAAGAGTTCCGGCCGGGGCTGCCGCAGACCGAGCAGGTAGTAGCCCCCGTCCCGCGAGGGACCGAGAACCAGATCCGCCGAGTCCAGTGCGTGGAGGGCCCGGCGGATCGTCCCTGCATCCACCGCCGGAGCGTCCGTCCCGATGACGATGGCCCGGCCGCAGGTCTCGAAGGCGCGCGCGAACATCCGTGACATGCGCGCACCCAGGTCTCCGGTCCCCTGGGGCCAGTACCGCGCGGGGCCCGGCCCGAGCCATTCCCGGACCTCCCCCTCGGCGTCGTCCGGCGCGAAACACAGGGTGACGGTCGCGGGAGCGCCTGCGACCTGGTCGACCACCTGGCGGCCCATGCGCCGGTAGAGCGCCGCCGCGCGCCCGGCGCCCAGGCTGCGGGCGAGGCGTGTCTTGACCTCTCCGGGCCGCGGCGCCTTGGCGAAGACGAGCAGTGTGGGCAGCGCGGTGTTCGCCCCGGGTTGCGGGGCGTCCGCGACGGCCCGGGGACTCCCGGCACCCGCAAGGCTCGCCGGCCGCCGGCGCGGGGGGTAGGCGACGGCCAGGGAGGCGGGTTCGGCGCCCGCGAGGAACCGCGAGATGAGGCTGACGTTCCGGATCAGGGCCCGGATCCGGCCTTCCTCTTCGTAGCGGCGCGGGCTGGTGGTGGCGGTCGCGGGGAGCCGGCGGAGCCGTCCCTGGCGCAAGAGCTTCCGGTTGAGGATCACATCCTCCATGAGCGGCACGTCGGGGTAGGGGCCCGATTTGAAGAACAGATCACGCCGGATCAGGAGCCCCTGGTCCCCATACACGAGGCCCAGCGCGCGCTCGCGGACCCGCTGGCCCGCCTCGAGGACCCTGTAGAAGCGGGCCGGGTGGCTGAAGGCGAGCGCGAAACAGGCGGCCTCGGACGCCCCCGACCGCACATGACGGTCGATTGCGGCGAGGGCGGACGCGTCGAGGCGTGAGTCGGCGTGGAGGAAGAGAAGCCACGAGGTCGTGAGGAAGGCGGCGCCGGCATTCATCTGCCGCGCCCGGCCGGGGCGGCTGAGCAGAACCTGTGCGCCACCCGCGCGGGCGGCGCGAACCGTATCGTCGCCCGAGCCGCCGTCGACGACCAGCAACTCCGCGGGAAGTGCCAGCCGGGAAAGATCGGCCAACAGCGCCGGGAGGGCGGCGGCTTCGTCGAGCGCGGGGATCACGACGCCGAGCACGGGGCGGCGGGCCACCTACCCGGGAATGTCGTTCAGGGTCCAGTCGTAGTCGATGAAGACGAGCCGCGCGTCCGGATCCTCCAGCGCCTCCCGGACTGCTCCCCGTGCGTAGGGCGCCAGGAACGCCCTGACTCCATCGTGTCCCCCGAAGTCCGCCTCGAACCAGTCCAGCAGCACGTTCACGCGCACCGTCGGCTGCCCGCCGGAAACATCCACGCCGAAGTGGGCGGGATCTTCCACGAACGCCTGCACGCGCGCATCCAGCTGCTCCCCCAGCGTCTCGGCCCGGTACGCCTCCGGGATGAGCGGGGGGCAGCTGACTGCGGCGCAGTTGATCGCGAAGTGGATCCTCGGGTCCCCCAGCGGACGGATGATCTCATGTTCGATCTCGTCCTGGGAGCGCTGCGACCCCGCGACGGGACAGTGGGCGCCGGTGAAGACGTCGGCGATCTGCCACACGGAGTTGGCCGGGCGGCCGGTGGCGGCGTTCCTGATGCCGAGGAGGCCGCCGGCACGGCGGATCGGGTAGTGGGAGACGACTCGCTTCAGCATGCAGGCGTTGTAGGCGTTGATCCAGAAGGCGAGGCGGTCTTCCAGGGATGCGGCGGCGACGGCGGCCGGGTCGGTGGCCTCCAGTTCCGCGATGTATCGGTCCAGGGCCGAAGGATCCGCCGCCAGGCCGGCGTAGTCCACGCCCGTCTCGGTGACCACCGGAGCGAGGACGGCCGTGAAGGCCGCGTGGTCCGGGAGGCCGGACGCGGGGCGGGGAAGTTGGGCGGCCGCCGGGGAGAGGCCGGCCGACAGGGCGACGAAGAGGATCGCGATCGTTCCCATGCCTGGAAGCCGGACGCCGAGGCGCTTGAGGATCGCGGGGAGAAAGCTGAGGAGCACCAGCAACGCGCCCGCGAGGAGGACGCGTCCCAGCGCCTGCGTGCTGGCCTCGCGGGAGCCCTCGAGCAGGGCGTTGGCGAAAAAGGTGTAGATCGCGGTCCCGGGCACGATGCCGATCAGGGTTGCCGCCGCGTAGGTGCGCCAGCCGAGAGGCATCAGCCCCGATCCGAAGTTGAGCGCGTTGAAGGGAACCAGGGGGATGAGCCTCAGGGTGAGCAGGCCCTGGAAGCCGTGCCTGGCGACGACGTTGTCGAGCTTTTCGAGGGCACGCGAGTCGTCGCCCATGAGCGTCCGCACCCCGTCTCTCCCGAGGGTGCGCGCGAGCAGGAAGGCTGCGTTGGCGCCGATGTTGGCGGCCAGCATGTTGAGGAGCGTCCCCCACCAGAAGCCGAACAGGGCACCCCCGGCAAAGGTGAGGATCGTCCCGGGCACGGCCAGCGCGGTCGCACCGGCGTAGAGGCCGACGAAGATGACCGGCGCCCAGGGGTGTCCGCGCAGCCAGTCAATGAACTGGAAGATCCCTTCGCGGGTCAGGTAGGTGCCGAGCGGGGTCCACTTTGCGGTCAGGAAGATCCCTGTCAGGAATACGGCCAGCAGGCCGAGTTTCATCAACGGGCCGCCGCGGCGGGCGGCCGAGGTCACTTCAGCCATTGGATCACCTGCTTCAGGGCTCGTCCCGCCGGCGTGTCCAGTCGGGAGCGGAGGAACTCGGCGGAGGCTCTCTTGACGCCCTCCGCCATGGTCGGATATGGGAAGATTGTGTTCGCGATCGAGCTCAGCGTCAGTCCGTGCTGCTTCGCCAGCACGAAGGGCAGGATCAGCTCGCCGCCCCCGTGCGCAACCACCGTGGCGCCCAGGATTCTTCCCTTCCTGTCGGCGGAGACCTTCACGAAGCCGACGGCCGTCCCGTCCACGATGGCCCGGTCGAGGTCGTCGAGCTCGTAGCGGTAGACGGTCCCGCCGGCAGCGGCGGCCTCCTGCTCCGACATGCCCACATGCGCCACCTCGGGATCGGTGAAGGTGACCCGGGGCACGTTGTCGTACCGGATCTTCGTCTTCACCGGCAGGGTCGCGTTGCGGAGCGCCACCTTCGCCATCTGGTCGGCGACGTGGGTGAACTGCATCGCGCCGGTGACGTCTCCCACCGCCCACACCGTGCGCGCCGAAGTGCGGAGGTGGGAGTCCACCACGACCGCTCCCCGCCCGGTCCGGATTCCGGCCGCCTCCAGATCCAGTCCCTCCGTAAAGGGACGCCGGCCCGTTGCGACGAAGACCTCATGGGCGGTGACGCCGTCTCCCCGCGCAGTCTCAACCACCTTGCGCCCGCCTTCCTTCCGGATCCCGGTGACGGCGGCCCCCGTGCGTACATCGATCCCTTCCTCGGCGATCAGGCGCTGCATGAACTCCGCCACGTCCGGATCTTCGTTGACGAGGATGGCCGGGGCCATCTCGAGCACCGTGACCCGGGACCCGAGCCGCGCGAAGATCTGCGCGAACTCGGTGCCGATCGGCCCGGCCCCCAGAATTGCGATCGACTCCGGCAGTTCGTCTTCGTCGAAGACGGTTTCGTAGGTCCAGAAACCCGCCTCCCGCAGGCCGGGGATGGGGGGGACGGAGGGCACCGCCCCGGTCGCGATGACGAAGCGCTTCGAGTGGATCGTTCCGACGCCTTCGACCTCCACCGCTTCCGGACCGGTGAAACGGGCGGCTCCGAAGTGCACGTCGACGCCCATGCTGCGGAAGCGCTCCGGATCGTCGTGGTGGGCGACGGTGGCGCGGGCCGACCTCATCCGCTCCATCACCGCGCGGAAGTCGTGGGAGGTCGGGGTGGCGTGCAGGCCGAGGGCGGGCGCTCCTCTCATCTGGTGCGCGAGGCGGCCCGACGCGATCAGCGCCTTGGACGGCACGCACCCGGTCCACAGGCAGTCGCCCCCCAACGCGGATTTTTCGACGATCGCCGCGTCCAGGCCCAGGTAGGCGGCCCCCGCGGCGGAAACCAGTCCGCCCGTCCCGCCCCCGAGGGCAACGAGATCGTAGGTGTTCTTCATTGGATAAGTGGCTGTTTCGGCGCCCGGGATGTGCCCCCGGGGGCCTGGCTTGCGAAGTTGGCCGATTCCGCCATGGAATCGCCCCTTGATAACGATACCTTGATCCTGCCGTCGTGATCCGGGGTTCCATCGGCAATGGCCTCGGCCACACCGCGCAGAAGCGTCGTGGACCTCCCGCAGGTGGCCGGCCGGCTTGACTCGGGACTGTTTCGTGTTATCTTCGGTTTATGTTCGCCGGAGTGCCAGGGACCGAGGAACTGCTGGCTACGCGCCGTGCATGCCCGGTCGACCCGGAACGGTAACGCAATCACCCCAGCCGCAAAGGAACAGGCTCAGAGATGTCCAGCAAGCAGCAGACCCGCACCACCGGCAGAGAACAGGAACAGCGCACCAAGGCGCTGAATACGGCCCTGACCCAGATCGAGAGGTCCTACGGGAAGGGCGCCATCATGCGCATGGGCTCCGAACAGGCCCACCTCCGGATCAGGAGCATCTCCACAGGGGCGATCAACCTCGACGCGGTGATCGGCGTCGGCGGAGTGCCCCGGGGACGGATCAGCGAGATCTTCGGCCCCGAGTCGTCGGGGAAGACGACGCTCTGCCTCCACGTGATCGCCAACGCCCAGCGCGAAGGGGGAATCGCCGCCTTCATCGACGCCGAGCACGCGCTCGACATCCAGTACGCGAAGAAGCTCGGCATCAACGTGGACGACCTCCTGGTCGCGCAGCCGGACACGGGCGAGCAGGCGCTCGAGATCGCCGAGGTGCTGATCCGCAGCAACGCGGTCGACGTGATTGTCATCGATTCGGTGGCCGCGCTGGTCCCCCGCGCGGAGATCGAGGGTGAGATGGGCGACTCGCACGTGGGGCTGCAGGCCCGCCTGATGAGCCAGGCGCTGCGGAAGCTCACCGGGGCGGTGAACCGCTCCAACGCGGCCGTCATCTTCACCAACCAGATCCGCGAGAAGATCGGTGTCATGTTCGGCAGCCCCGAGACGACCTCTGGTGGCCGGGCGCTCAAGTTCTACGCCTCGCTGCGCATGGACATCAGGCGGATCGGCGCCCTCAAGGACGGCCCCGAGATCATCGGCAACCGGACCCGCGTGAAGGTCGTAAAGAACAAGTGCGCGCCGCCCTTCAAGCAGGCCGAGTTCGATATCCTCTACAACAGGGGGATCAGCCACACCGGGCTGCTGATCGACATCGGAGTCGACAAGGGGATCGTGGAGAAGTCGGGCTCGTGGTTCTCCTATGGCGACCTCCGGCTCGGCCAGGGCAAGGAGAACGTCCGGAGCTTCCTGGAGGAGAACCCGGACATCACGGGCGAGATCGAGTCGCGGCTGCTGGTCGCACTTGGTATCCGCGAGCCGGAGGACCAGCCGGAGGGAGGCAAACCGGCCGCGGAGAGCCCCGCGGTCAAGGTGGTATGACGGCGCCGGGGAGCCGGAGACTGGCCGACGCGCCGCCGGACCCGAAGGGAGATGCCTTGGTCCGCGCCCGCTCCCGGGCGTTGCGGGCACGGTTGGGCTAACTTTCGAGAGCCGAACGGCAGACCGGCAACTCCTCCCACCCCTGTTCGCCAATGGCCGCCCTGCAATGAAATCCTCCGAAATCCGCGGAAGATTCCTGAAGTACTTCGAAGCCCGCGGCCATGAGGTGCGCCCGAGTTCCTCTCTGGTTCCGGCCAGCGATCCCACGCTTCTCTTCACCAACGCCGGGATGGTGCAGTTCAAGGAGGCATTCCTGGGAATGGAGGAGACGGGGTACAACCGCGCGGTGACCTCCCAGAAGTGCGTGCGGGCCGGGGGCAAGCACAACGATCTCGAGGAGGTGGGACGCACGGCGAGGCATCACACCTTCTTCGAGATGCTGGGCAATTTCTCCTTCGGCGACTACTTCAAGCGCGAAGCGATCGGGTACGCGTGGGAGTTTCTGACCGGGGAGATGGGGCTCGACCCCGGCCGGCTCTTCGTGACCGTTCACTACAGCGACGACGAGGCGGCCGGGCTCTGGACGGAGGTGGCGGGGGTCGCGCCCGAGCGCATCTACCGGCTCGGCGACAAGGACAACTTCTGGCAGATGGCCGACACCGGGCCGTGCGGACCCTGTTCCGAGGTTCACTACGACCTGCGGCCGGAGCCGGAGTGGGGGACGGTCCCCGGAACGGAGGAGTTCGAGGCGAGGGGAGAAGCCGGGGAGTTCCTGGAGCTGTGGAACCTCGTGTTCATGCAGTTCGACCGGGACGAGACGGGTGAGCAGCACCCGTTGCCTGCCCCCAGCATCGACACCGGGCTCGGGCTGGAGCGGCTGGCGGCGGTGATGCAGGGGGTCGGTTCCAACTATCACACGGACCTGTTCCGGCCGTTGCTGGAGCGGGTGGCCGAGGTGGTGGGGCGGCCGTACGAGGCGGCCGGGGAGGAAGGCGTTTCGTATCGGGTGCTGGCCGACCATGCGCGGGCGGTGGCGTTCCTGTCGGGCGATGGCGTGTTTCCGTCGAATGAGGGGCGCGGGTACGTGCTGCGGCGGATCCTGCGCCGGGGGGTGCGGCACGCGTGGCTGCTGGGGAGGCGGGAGCCGACGCTGACCGGGGTCGTGGGGGCTGTGATCGACGGGATGGCGGAGGCCTATCCGGGGCTGGCGGAGCAGCGGGACGTTGTGCTGGCGAACTCGCTCCGGGAGGAGGAGCGTTTCCTGGCGACGATCGATGGGGGGATGGAGCGGCTGGAGGAGCTCGCTCCGAGGGTGGTCGCCGGGGAATCGCCCGATCCGATTCCCGGCAAGGATGTGTTCAAGCTCTACGACACCTTCGGGTTCCCTGTGGATCTGACCCGGATTGTGGCCGGGGAGCGTGGATATGAGCTGGACATGGAGGGGTTCGAGAAGGCGTTGGGGGAGCAGCGGGAGCGGTCGCGGGGGGTGAAGGCAGGCCCCATTCGAGGGCAGGCCGACATCCCGCAGGCTGTCGCAACCATCTCACGCCCCATGTCCTCGCCCCCCAGGTTCGTCGGCTACGACACCACAAGCACCGAAACCACGGTCGTGAGCTTCTCCAATCAAGGGGACGGCCGGGTCGCCCTCGGCCTCCAACACCGTCCCTTCTACCTGGAAGCCGGCGGCCAGGTCTCCGACCGCGGCCGCGTCCTTACCGACGGGTGGAGCATGGATGTGGCCGAAGTCCATCGCGATGGCGACCATGTCGTCCTCACCGGCCGCCCCACCGGCGACTTCCCCGGACAGTCCGTCCTCGGCACCACCGTCACCGCCCGGGTCGATCCCCGCCACCGGCGCGACACCGAGCGCAACCACACCGCCACCCACCTCCTCCACGCGGCCCTGCGCTCCGTGCTGGGCGGCCACGTCCGGCAGCGCGGCTCCCTCGTCGCGCCGGACCGCCTCCGCTTCGACTTCGCGCACACCGCCCCCATGACCGCCGCCGAGCTGGACGAGGTGGCCGCGATGGTCGCCGAGGGCATCTGGGCCAGCCATCCCGTGCGCACCTCGGTTCGGCCCTACGCCGAAGCCGTCGCGGCCGGGGCGATGGCGCTCTTCGGCGAGAAGTACGGCGACGAGGTGCGGGTCGTGGAGATCCCGGACGTGAGCCTGGAACTCTGCGGCGGCACGCACGTGCGTCACACGGGGGAGATCGGCCCCTTCGTCATCACCTCCGAGAGCGGGGTCGCGGCCGGGGTCAGGCGGATCGAGGCGCTCACGGGGCGGGACGCTTTCGACCACCTCGCCGCCTACAAGCGCAGGATCGGCGAACTGGCCGGGACCGTGAAGGCCCAGCCCGCCAACGTGGAGCGACGCGTGAACGAATTGCTTGCCGAGAGGGCTGCGCTCGAGGCGCTGGTCGACGACCTGCAGCGGCACGGAGGCGACGGGGCCGAGGTCCTGGCCGAGGCCGAGTGCGAGGTCAACGGAACCCGTCTGACCTACCGCGGGGTGCGCATCAAGGCGCGGGGCGCCCGGGACGCGAGGAGCTGGGGCGACCGCTTCCGCGAGTCCGCGGGCATGGGCGTGGCCGTGGTCGCCGCCGAGATGCCGGGTGACAGGCACGTCCTCTTCGCCTTCGCGACCGACAGCGCGATCGCCGCGGGGGTGCGTGCCGACGCGCTGGTGCGTGAGGTGGCCGCCCTGGTGGGTGGGAAGGGAGGGGGGAGGCCCCACATGGCGCAGGCGGGGGTCGCCGATCCGGCGGGGCTGGGGGATGCGGTCCGCCGCGGCGCCGAGATCCTCGGGGGGCAGGGCGGGGGAGGGTCGCCATGAACGGGCGCGGCGACACGGCGCACGCCCGCGGCGAGGCAGGCACAGCCGGCGCGGAAGATGGTACGATGGTGACCATCGGCGAGTGGATCGACCAGCGGCCGTCCCCCGTCCCCAGCGAACTCCGGCCGCATCTCTCAGCCAGCGTACCGGTCTCGCCGGACGCCCTTCTGGTGGCTGCCGAACGCGAGGTCACCGGCTGCGCGGCCGGGAGCCCACGCGACCGCCGCGCCGCCTTCACGCTGCTCGCCGCGGACGCCTACGTGACGTACGCGTGTGCGCTGGCCATGATGGAGGGCGCGGACGCCGTGATGCTCAAGAGAGTTGCGCGGCGCGTTGCACACGGCTGGCGGGACGTTTTGTGATGGCCAGAAGCTACGCGGACTTCCACAGTCACCTCGTGCCGGGTGTGGACGACGGGTCCCGCACGCTGGACGACGCGCTGCACTCGGTCGAGCGCATGGTGACCGCAGGAGTCACGCGGGTGATCACCACGCCGCACTTCCAGGCCTCCCTCGTCCGCCAGGCCGAATTCGAAGAATACATGGACTTTCTGGACGGCCGGTGGGACAGGGTGCGGCGCGCCGTCACGGACGCGTACCCGCACCTGGAATTCCGCCGCGGCTTCGAGGTGAGACTGGACACCCGGGCACCGGATCTGTCGGACCCGAGACTCCACCTGGGCGGCACACCATTCGTGCTCGTCGAATGGTCCATGTTTACCGCCCCGCCGGACGCGCCGGAGCTGCTTGCACGGCTGGCCGGTGCAGGCCACGTCCCGATCGTCGCGCATCCCGAGCGCTACGGCGGCATGGACGAAGATCTTGCCGGACCCCGCGCCTGGAAGGAGGCAGGGGCCTTTCTGCAGGGCAACTACGGATCCCTGGCAGGCCAGAACGGCCCGCGCGCGCGAAAGGTCATCTACCGCATGCTGGAAGAGGGCCTCCTGGACTACCTCGCATCGGACTTCCACGGCCGCCCCGAGTACACCTTCTACCTCTCCGAGGGCGCCACCGAACTCACCCGGCGGGGTGGAAGCGGACAGCTGGACCTCCTCGGAAAGGTCAACCCACACCGGATCTTCGAGGGAAAGAAGCCCCACCCCGTGCCCCCGCTGGTGCTGGATGACCGGGTGTCGCAGATGCTGCACGGTTTCCTCTCGTGACCGGGCAGGCGGCAGTCTCGCCGCGGCACCGCGGTCTTGCCGGCTCTCTCCTGGATCTGGCCGATCTGGCGCTCGAGGCCGCCCGCACCTGCGCCCCCGCGCTGGCCGCCTACGCGGACGGCGCCGCGGAAACGCTCGCTCGCGGCGGCAAGCTCCTCTTCTGCGGAAATGGCGGCTCGGCCGCCGACGCGCAACACCTGGCCGCCGAATACGTCGTTCGCATGTCCCGCGACCGCCGTGCGCTCCCCGCCGTGGCTCTGACCACCGACACTTCGGTCCTCACCGCCTGCGCCAACGACCGGGGATACGAGGAGGTCTTCGCGCGGCAGGTGGAGGCGCTTGGCCGGGAGGGAGATCTCCTCGTCCTGCACTCGACCTCGGGAAACTCGCCGAATCTCCTGCGGGCCGCCCGCGCCGCCGGCGCCTCCGGGGTCGGGACCGTAGGCGTGCTGGCGCGGGGAGGCGGCAGTCTGCGGCGCCTGGTCGACATCGCGGTGGTGCTGCCGACCCGCAGCGTCTCGCGTGCGCAGGAGGTGCAGCTTGCGATCGGCCACATCGTTTGCCGGCACGTCGAGGAGACCCTGTTCGCGGGCGGAACCGACGACCGGAATGGAGGAGACCGGTGACCGGACCGGACTTCGGAGTGGCGGGCAAGCGCGCGCTGGTCACCGGGGGGTCGCGCGGCGTGGGAAGGGCGACCGCCGCTCTGCTGGCGCGGGCGGGCGCGCACGTGGGCATATCCTATCGCCGCCGCGCCGATGAGGCGGTCCAGGTCGTCGAAGGGCTTCGCCGGCTGGGGGTGCAGGGGTGGTCGGAGGGCGGGGACCTGGCCGACCCCGAGGCCGTGGACCGGTTGTTCGCTCGCGTCGACACGGAATTCGGCGAACTGGACATCTTCGTCGGGAACGCGGGGATCTGGCCGGTGGCCGATGTCCCCCTCGCCGAGATGGACGACGAGCGCTGGCACACCACCGTCGCGGTCAACCTGGACTCGATCTTCTTCACCACCCGGGCCGCGCTCCGGCGAATGAACGACGGCGGGCGGGTGGTGCTCGTGAGCTCGACCGCGGGCCAGCGGGGCGAGGCCTACCACTCCGACTACGCCGCCACCAAGGGCGCGATCATCTCGCTGGTGAAAGGGCTCTGCGTGGAGGTGGGGCGCCGGGGAATCACGGTGAACGCGGTCGCGCCGGGCTGGATCGACACGGAGATGTCCGCCAGTGCGCTGAGGGGACCGGACAGGGCGGCCATCGACGACGCGATTCCGCTCGGCAGGGTGGCCACCGCCGAGGATGTGGCCGGGCCGATCGTGATGCTGTGCTCGCCGCTGGCCCGCCACATCACCGGAGAGATTCTCAACGTCAACGGGGGAGCGGTACTGGTCGGGTGAGCGTCCGCATCGAGGTTCCGGGCCCCGTGCGGGAACTGGTCGAGCAGCTGGAAGAGGCCGAATTCGAGACCTGGACGGTCGGCGGCGCGGTCCGGGACGCACTCCGGGGCAGTCCCGCTGAACGGGAGGACTGGGACCTGGCCACGCGTGCCACCCCGGAGCAGGTACGGCGCATCTTCCCGCGTACCGTCCCGCTCGGGCCCCGCTACGGCACACTCGGTGTCTTTGGCCGCGACGGCGTCCTCTACGAGGTCACCACCTTCCGGCACGACGTGCTCACCTACGGGAGGAAGGCCGTGGTCGCCTTCGCGGAGACTCTGGACGAAGACCTCTCGCGCAGGGATTTCACCGTCAACGCCATGGCCTGGCACCCGCGCCGCGAAGTTCTCCACGACCCGCACGGGGGCGCGCGCGACCTGCGGGCCGGCATCCTTCGCGCCGTGGGCGATCCCGCCGAGCGCTTCCGCGAAGACTACCTGCGCGTACTGCGTGGACTGCGCTTTGCGGGGTCGCTCGGGCTGGAGATCGAACCCGGGACCTGGGCCGGACTGACCGCCGCGGTGCCCGGCCTCGACCGCCTCTCCCGGGAGCGGGTCCGCGAAGAGCTGATGAAGGTGCTGGCCGGGCGCGTACCCTCACGCACGCTGCGGCTCTATCGGCGCTCCGGGGCCCTCGGCCGGGTTCTTGGCGCGATGGCGCCGCCGGCGGGGAAGGGTGCGCTCGCCACCGTGGATGCGGTTCGGGGCCGGCGCAATCCGCGGCCGGGCGCCCGGCCGGACCCCTCCGGCGCGCAGGTTCCGGGGCCGACACCAGTCGGGATCATCCGCGTGGCGGCCCTGCTGCTCTTCGGCCCGGACGCCCGAAAGAGGCCCGCCGCGGTAGCGGAGCTGCTCGCCGGACTGCGCTTTTCCAGGGACGAGGTGGAACGGGTCGTGGCCGCGATGAGCGGTGGCCTGGGACCGACAACGGAGCAGATGGCGGACCCCGCGGCCCGGCGCCGGTGGGTGGCCGAGACCGGGTGGGGCGGGGTGCGGGACGCCTTCCGGGTGTGGCTGGCTGCGGTGCGCGCGGGTACCGCGACCCGGTCCGGGGACGAGGTGCGCCGGGTGATCGCGGAGGCCAGGCGGGACCGCGACACGGGGGTGCCCCGGGGAGTGGCGGAGCTGGCCGTGGCGGGGCGGGACCTGGTGGCGCGGGGGTGGGAGCCGGGTCCGGGGATCGGAGGGGCGCTGCAGCGACTGCTGGAGGCGGTCTGGGAGGATCCCTCGCTGAACGTGCGCGATGCCCTTATGGAGATGGTGGCCGCGATGGAGGAAGGGCCGTGAGCGGACCCGTGAGCGAGAACCGCGACCTGTTCGGGGGTGGACGGGGGGGGCGGGGGGGGCCGGGGGCGGGGGGAGGCCCCATCCCTCCGGGCGAATCCGGCCCGCACGCACCCCTCGCCGCACGCATGCGGCCCCGGACGCTCGAGGAGTTCCGCGGGCAGACGAAGGTCGTCGGACCGGAGGGCCCGCTGCGCGCAATGATCGAGGGCGGACGCATCTCCAGCTTCATCCTCTGGGGGCCGCCGGGGTGCGGAAAGACGACGCTGGCCCGGTTGGTCGCCGCCTCGGCCAACGCCGCCTTTGTGGCGTTCAGCGCGGTCACCGAGGGGGTTGCACGCGTGCGCGAGATCATCGCCGAGGCGCGGACGCGCCGCCGGGCGACCGGGCGGGGGACCATCCTGTTCTGCGACGAGATCCATCGTTTCAACAAGGCACAGCAGGACGCCTTCCTGCCGGTGGTGGAGGCGGGAGAGATCGTGCTCATCGGCGCGACCACCGAGAATCCGAGTTTCGAAGTGGTGCGGCCCCTCCTCTCCCGGGCCCCCGTCGTGGTACTCGATTCCCTGTCGCCGGACGAATTGGCGGCCGTCCTGCGGGACGCGCTCTCGGACCGGGAGAGAGGCCTTGGCACCCTGGAAATCCAGGCCTCCGGCGAGGTGGTTGGCCGGATCGCCGAGGCTGCAGATGGGGACGCCAGGCGCGCACTGGGGATTCTGGAGCGGGCGGTGGAGCTGGCGGGCGGCGCCGGGGCGCTGTTGCCGGTGGAGCTCGTGGAGACCGCCATCCAGCGGCGGTTCGCGGTCTACGACAAGTCCGGCGACCAGCACTACGACCACATCTCGGCGCTGCACAAGTCCATCCGCGGCGGGGACGCCGACGCCGCCCTCTACTGGCTCGGGCGCATGCTGCACGCCGGCGAGGACCCGATGTACGTCGCGCGCAGGCTGGTGCGCATGGCCGTCGAGGACATCGGCCTCGCCGACCCCGGCGCCCTCTCCGTGGCCGTGGCCGCACGGGACGCCTTCCGCTTCCTGGGATCGCCCGAGGGTGAACTCGCCCTCGCGCAGGCGGCCGTCTATCTGGCTGGGAGCCCCAAGTCCAACAGCCTCTACAAGGGGTGGGGCCGGGCGCTCGCCCGGGCGCGGGAAACACCGGGCGAGCCCGTCCCGGCGCACCTGCGCAACGCGCCCACAAAGCTGATGAAGGACCTGGGCCACGGAAGGGACTATCTTTACGATCCGGACCAGCCCGGCGGCGTTTCACGCCAGCAGTACCTGCCCACCGGCATGGTGGGGGAGGAATACTACCGCCCCGGGGAAGCCGGCTGGGAGGCGGAGTTGGGGCGAAGGCTGGCCGAGTGGCGACGCAAACGGAGGTAGCGGCTCATTCCAACTCAGCTCCTGGACCCGCGCAAGCCGGTCGAACGCGCGATCCTGGTGGGTGCTCCCCGCGGGACGGAGGCCGCGGAGGAAACGCGGGAACACCTGGCGGAACTGCGCCGCCTGGCCGACACCGCGGGGGGGATGGTTGCCGGGGAACTCGTGCAGCGCATTCGCGCACCGGGCTCCCGGTACTACCTCGGCAGGGGAAAGGCCGGGGAGCTCGCCGATTTGGTGCGCGAGCGCGATGCCGGGCTGGTCATCTTCGACGACGAACTCACCCCGGCCCAGTGCAAGAACCTGGAGAAGCTGTGCGGGGTGCGGGTGATGGATCGCACCGAGCTCATCCTCGACATCTTCGCGACGCGCGCCCGCAGCTATGAGGCGAGGATGCAGGTCGAACTGGCCCAGCTTCAGTACCTGCTTCCCAGGCTGCGGCGGATGTGGATCCACCTGTCCCGGATCCAGGGGGGGATCGGCTTCCGCGGCCCGGGGGAGACGCAGCTCGAGACCGATCGCCGTTTGATCGGCACGCGGATCGCCGAGCTGAGGCGCAAGCTCCGGACAGCTGCGCGCGCGCACGCCACGCAGCGCAAGGGACGCCGCGGCCGCTACCGTGCCGCCCTGGTCGGGTATACCAACGCCGGCAAATCGTCGCTCCTGCAGGCGCTCTCCGGCACGCGCCAGTTCGTGGAGGACCGCCTCTTCGCCACGCTCGATCCGTCGACCCGCGCGGTTCCTCTCGGCGACGGCTACGAGGCGCTGCTGACCGACACCGTGGGCTTCATCCGCAAGCTGCCGCATCACCTCATCGCTTCCTTCCGGTCGACGCTGGAGGAGGCGCGCGAGGCGGACGTAATCCTGCACGTGGTCGACGCGTCGCACCCGCACAGGGACGGGCAGCGCGAGGTCGTCCACCGGGTGCTCGACGAGCTGGATCTGGGCGGGCGCCCCAGGATCCTGGTATTCAACAAGATCGACCTGCTGTCGGGGGATGAACTGCTGTCCCTCAAGAGGCGGGGTTCCGCGGAGCCGGGTTCCGGGACGTTGTACACATCCGTACCGAAACCCTCCACTCTGGAGCCCCTCAGGCAGGAACTGAAGCGGCGAATAGGGGAGCGGCTACAGCGGATCAGCGTGGAGTTCCCGGCTCGCGCGGGCAGGGTTCTTTCGGCCCTCTACGAACGAGGCGAGGTGCTGTCCCGCAGCCAGGAGGGAACCACGGTCAGGGTCGTGGCCAGGGCATCCCCGGCGCTCGTCGGGTGGCTCCGGACGCGCGGTGGAGTCCGCGTGCTCGACGGGGTCTGACCGTGCGCGCAAACGGGCTTGATGACAATAGGATAAGGAGGTTTACATGAGACTTTACATCAATATCGACCATGTGGCCACGGTGCGGCAGGCCCGCAGGACCATCGAACCCGATCCCGTGAGGGCCGCGGTACTTGCGGAGCTGGGCGGAGCCGACGGAATCACCGTGCACCACCGCATCGACATCCGCCACGTTTCCCCGCGGGATGTCGAACTGCTCATGCGGACGATCCGGACGGGCCTGAACCTGGAGATCTCGTCGCGGGAACGGATGGTCGACTTCGCCGTCGGAGTGGCGCCGATGGCGGTTACCCTGGTGCCCGAAAGCCGCCAGGAGGTCACGACCGAGGGGGGACTCGACCTCGGCGCGGCGGAGGTGGGGCAGTCCGTCGCGATCGCGCTCAAGCGGCTGGCGGACGAAGGGATCCGTACTTCGCTGTTCATCGACCCGGACTTCGAGGCCATCGAGCACGCGGCGGCCCTGGAAGCGGACGCCGTGGAGCTTCACACCGGCGAGTATGCGAATGCCTTGACGAGCCACGAGAAGGCGGACGAGCTGACGCGGCTGGCGCGCGCGTCGGAGCATGCGCACGGGGCCGGGCTGGCAGTACACGCGGGACACGGGCTGACCTACGAGAATGTCGTTCCGGTGGCGGCGCTCCCCCGCATCGAGGAGCTGAACATCGGGCACAGCGTCGTGTCGCGCGCCATCTTCACGGGGCTCGAACGCGCGGTGCGCGACATGCGGGCGATCGTGGACGCGGCGCCTTCCCGCGTGGCGCGTCCAGGCGAGTGGGTTCACCCGATCGGGTTCTGACCGGACGAAAGGAGGAGATCGCGTGCGAGGCCGCTGGACTGCGCTGCTGGGGCTCGGGATTGCGCTGTTCCTCCTCTGGTGGCTCTTCCGAGACGAGGATCCGGCGGAGGTGTGGCGCCACATCCGCAACGCGAACTTCGGCCTCCTGCTGCTGGCGGTCGCACTGGCCACCGCCACCTTCCCGGTGAGGGCGATCCGGTGGCGTTTCCTGCTCGCCCCCGCCCAAAGCGCTGCCCCCTTCCGGTCCCGCTTCGAGGCCGTCTGCATCGGGTTCATGGCCAACAACCTCCTGCCGCGGGTGGGCGAGCTGGCCCGGGCCTACGCCTACAGCCGCCGTGAGCCGGTATCGGTCGCCACGGCTTTCGCCACCCTGGTGGTCGAGCGGTTCCTGGACGGGATCGCGATCCTGCTGCTGCTGCTCCTGGCGGTCGCCAGTCCCGGCTTTCCGGCGGGCGGGCTTCCGGTCGAGATCGTCGCCGGAATCCGGGTGGTCTGCGCGTTTCTGGGCCTCGTGGTCGCGGGGTCCGCCTTCCTGCTGGGCGCGCCCGGCCCTGCGATGCGCGTGGCCGGGCGGCTCGCGCGCACCCTCCTGCCCGCCCGGTGGGCAGACGCGTTCATGAGCCTGGCGGAGAACTTCGCAGACGGGCTGGCCGCGCTTCGCGGCTGGCGGCTCGCATTGCCCGCCTTCGGCTGGAGCCTGGGCGTGTGGACGCTTCAGTCGCTCTCGTTCTGGGTCGGATTCCTGGCCTTCGACATCCAACTAACCTTCGACGCGGCGCTCTTCACCAACGGGTCGGTTGCCATCGCGTCGACGATTCCCGCGCCCGGGTTCTTCGGGACCTTCCATGCCGCGGCGACGCTGGCGCTGGCGGACGTGTATGCGGTGGCCGAAACGAGCGCTCTCGGCTTCGCGGTCGGCTGGCACCTCGGGAGCTTCTTCCCCATTACCATCATCGGACTCTGGTACGCCCGGAAGCTCGGACTCTCGCTGCGGGAGATGGCTGCACCGGCCGGGAGGGAAGCGGAAGCCGGCGTCCCCGGGGACGAGGGCGGGAGCCCCGCGGAATGATCCGCGGAGAGGGGGCCCCGTGACGGGGTGGTCGGCGGCCTGTCCGGCGAAGGTGAACCTCTTCCTGCGCATTCTGGCACGCGAAGACACCGGCTTTCACCAGATCGAGACGCTCTTCCAGGCCGTGGGGCTCCACGACCGGGTGGACGCCCTCCCCGGCGCGCGGGGCATCGATCTGCAGGTGCACCAGCCGCCGGCGCGGGACACCATCGGAGACCTTGGCGATCCGCAGGACAACACGGTGATGAAGTCCGCCCGCGCCTTCTTTGCCGCGACCGGGATCGAGCCCGCCGTATCCCTGGTCCTCACCAAGACCATCCCCGCGGGGACCGGACTGGGCGGCGCCTCCTCCGACGCAGCGGGGACCCTCCGCGCCCTTAACGCACTGCACGACGCTCCGCTGAGTGCCCGCGAGCTGATCGCGCTGGGGGGCCGGATCGGCGCGGATGTCCCGTTCTTCTGCAGCGGGGCCGTCACCTCGCTGGCCTGGGGAAGGGGAGACCGGCTCCTGCGGATCCCCTCTCCGCCGGCCTCAACGGTGGTGCTGGCCATCCCCGCCGAGCGTGTCTCCACCGCAACAGCCTACCGGGAGGCCTCGGCCGGACTGCGTTTGCCCGCGCCGCCCTCCCTCCTGACCCGGCCATCACTGCTCGCAGAGACGGGTTCGGAGGCGTGGGGTCCCCTGGCGGACTTGCAGTGGAACGATTTCGAGCGCGTGGTTTTTGCGCACGTCGCCGGACTCGCCGGGGTCAGATCCGCGCTGGCGGAGGCGGGCGCTTCGATCGCGCGGCTCACGGGCAGCGGCTCCGCCGTCTTCGGCATCTTCGCCGACCCCGGGAGTGCGCATGCCGCGGCCGCGGTGGTGCAGGGAATGGAGGTCGTGGCCGCGGTGCGGGTGGTGCCGACGCTCACCGAAGCGCCGGGGCTCAAGCCGCTGGCAGCGGGGACAACCGGCGCCGAGCCTCCTTGAACAAGCCGCCGGGATCAGGCTACGATACCTGAAGGGTCGGCCGCTGGCCCGTCGTCTAATGGCAGGACACCGGTCTTTGGAACCGGCGGTGGTGGTTCGAGTCCACCCGGGCCAATTTGATTTCAGCGGGCTCTCCTGCGCCCTGCCCCAACGGCACCCCCCTTGCACCGGTCGACCAGGATGAACCTCCCGGCACACGTCGCTGCGGCCCTGTTGGCCGTGAAAACGGTCGCGGGCGAGCCGCCGGCGCCGCCGCCCCCTGCCGACTCCGTCCGTTCCCACCGGCATGCGCGCACCCTTCAGCTGCGCTTCGAGCGCCTGCGGCTGCGCCACTTGCCGCGCACCCCCGACCCCGGGAGCCACGAATGCGACGAGATCATCGGGCGGCTGTGCGTCTGGGACGATGGGGACGACGACTGGAAGCCGAAGGAGGAAGCGGGCGAGATCGTCACCGGCCGGGAGCGGTTGCTGGCAGGACTCGACTCACTGGCTGCCCTCATCCCCGGTGATCACTGGGTGCTGGGCCAGCGCATCCGGTACCTTGTCGAGTCCGGCCGCCTGGAGGACGCGGAAGCGGTTGCGGCGGGGTGCGGGCTTCCCACCCGCTGGCGCTGCGACGCGTACCTGGGGTACGTACTTCACCACCAAACCGATTTCCTGCGGTCGGAAGCGGCCTTTCAGCGCGCCCTCGAGACCATGCCTGCCGACGTGCGGGGTGATTGGACCTCGGCCCGCCCGGTGCTCGGCCGCGAACTCCGCCGCTGGCACTCCGCGCAGCCCGACTCCGCCGCGGCGCTGGCCCGGCTGTGGACCCTGGCGGACCCCCTCTTCCTCGCCGAGGGCAACGACCGCTGGACCGCGCACATGAGCCGCTGGACCTACGCCATGAGTGCGGAGCGCGCCGCCAACCCGTACGACATCAACTGGGGCAAGGACTTCACCGAAGTAGCGGTGCGTTACGGATGGCCGATCGCGTGGGAGCGTTCCTGGCCCCGCGTTGGCCTGACCCGTTCCAGCGTAACCGGACGGGACCTCACGACGGCATTCCGTGCCTTTCCGCCACCCGAGGTCCTCGGCCGGGGTCCTTCCGGGGAGGAACCGGTGGTCTGGGAGGAGGGCGAGAACCATCCGCGTGCCGTCTACCTTCCCCCCTACCTCGACTCGCTGGGCGAACTCGACGCCCAGGTGGGACGGTTCTGGCGGCCCGGGCATGTCGTGGTGGTGGCGGCGTGGAGGGCACCGGTTTGGGAAGCCACGGAAGCACCCCCCGACGGCGGTCCGGAGGGGTCGGCGGCGGGGCCACCGGCCGGCGACGAAGGGAACATCCGGGACTCCGCAGCACCCCGCGCACCCGCTCCGCCGGGCCCCGTTCTGTCGGGGCTCTTCGTCGAGACGGGGGGGACGCTGGCAGCCGGCGTGCGCACGCTTGCCGAGCCGGGGAGCACCGTGCGGCTGTCGGCCCGCGTCCCCTGGACGGACTGGGGAGTGGTGAGCCTGGAGGCGTGGGCGCCGGACCTCCGCAGCGCTCGGCGCCACCGCGCCGGCATGGGGTTTCCCCTGTTGCCGGTGGGACTCTTTGCGCTTTCCGACCTGGTGCTCCTCGAGGGTGACAGGGAACCCTCGGGCCTCGGCGATCTGGCGGGTGCACTGCGCCCGGGCCGCGAAATCGATGTGGGTGAGACCCTCGGTGTGGCCCTGGAGGTCTACGGCCTCGGAACGCGGCGCGAGATGGTGCAGTTCAGCGCCCGGGTGGAGGGGCGGGACGACAACTTCCTGCGGCGGCTGGGACAGCGGCTGCGCCTCGTGGATCCGCCGGACGAAGTTTCGATCGCATGGCGGGAAGAAGGGCCTCCGAGCGCTGGACCCCTCTTCAAGACGCTGCAGGTCGGCCTCTCCGGCCTGCAGCCCGGAGAGTACGCACTGGTTGTGGAGGTATCGGCTCCGGGACGGTCCACGCTGACGGCTGAGCGGAGGTTCACCGTGCGCTGATGGCGTTGATCGGTGATGGCACGGTGCACTACGACTTGTCAGTTGTGCCCGGAATCGAGTTCAGGCCCAATGGCACCATTTCGACAACACCTCACACAAGACCCTTGACAATTCGCCGCTCGTAACGCAATAATTAACGTATTCTACCCTGGGGAAGACTGTGCTCGTAGGGAAACTATGCTCCTGGGAAACTTTGCTCCTGGGGGAAACACTTGTCTCAAGGAGGCAACGTATGAAGAAGTCCCGTGCCGTTTCCCTATCCCTCCTCTTGGTGCTTCTCGCCTTCGGATAGCCGCTTCCCTGGGCACACGCCGGGCAGCAGGAATGCACTGCGTTCCAGGACTGGGCGGAAGACGACCCGCCCTGGTGGCTCTGGGATCGGGCCGATGACCCGTTTCATAGCAGTCTCACCGGCGTTCATCCACATGTGATGGGTCACGGCGGAACCTGGAAAGAGGTAGAAGTCACCAATGGCACCGGCGTGACACATGAAGGGCTTCGGAGGTACTGGACAATTGAGTCGGGTGAACACAGGCCCTGTGGGTGAACACAGGGGGTGGCTGGAGCCCGGTCATGAGTCGTCAGTGCGGCCTGTGAGACTGGCATCCGTGCTGGCCGTGCTTCCGGCGCTGGCGCTGGCGGGGTCAGGAGTTCCCGCCAGCGCCAGCGCTCAGGAAGCGAGTGATGCGTGCCCACGGAAGGGGGCGGGTATCCCCCTATCCGAACGTATCACGGTGGTCCGGGATGCCGACCCGCCGTGTCGTCTGGTGTTTCGGCGGACGGGAGTTACCCTCGAAGGCACCGCGGATGGCTCCCATCCCGATCCGGGGATGACGGTCGTCAGGGACCGGCGGGGTCGCTTCTATTCGGCAAACGCCGTGGGCGACGAATCGGCTATCAGCGTATGGAGCCCCGCAGGTGAGTACCTGACCTCCTTCGGGCGGCGAGGTGACGGTCCGGGGGAATTCGGCGGCGTGGGGGCCCTCAGCCTTTACGTTGACCAGCATGACCAACTCCACGTTCGGGACGGTGGCCTGTATTGGTCGGTATTCTCAGCCAACCATGAATTCGAGCGCCGCAGCCTCATTCGGGTGCCCGGCGGGCTCCTTGATGAGAGAATGACAGTCATTCTCGACAGCGGTGAGGCGCTCACGAGCGCTTCGGTTCGAGGGGACAGAGAGAGCTACTTTCACGTCTTGAACTCCGACGGCACCCTGGACCGCTCTTTCGGCCCCGTAGACCCGGAGCTTGCGAGAAAGCGGTTGTCCGGCCGGCCCTGGCCGCTCAGGCGCACGATCTCGTACCACAGTGGCGAGATCTTCTGGGCCGGCCCAATCCTCGAAGACCGCGATGCGGAAGGGTATGTTGTCGAGGAGTGGAGCACGGACGGCGAGCTTCTGCATGCCTTTCGCCGCCACGCCTCCTGGTATGGGTGGGATGGTGATATGCCGCCACCAGGAGCACCGCACTTCCGCTTCGTGGAAGAGACCGGCCTGGTCTATCTCATGTTCGTGCGTCTCACCCCGGAGGGCACGAGAATCCTTCGGGAGCGCGGGCACATTGACAGAGAGAGCAGGAATCGCTTGTCAGAGGCTATTGTCGAGGTGATTGACACCCGGTCGGGTGAACTGCTGGCTTCGGAGATTCACGCCAATGCAAGGGATTTCATGCCGGTAGCGCTCTTCAGGGGCTCAATGCAAGGGTATCTCTACAGCGAGACATCGGTCGGCGTGCCAGTCGTGGAGATCGTGAGCGTAGAGCTGGAGGCGAAGTGACAAGGCTGTCTCAACGACTGGGGCGCAGATCGGCCAAGGAAGGCTTGAGGTCCGTCTTGTCGGTCGTCCCGCTCGTCGCCTTGTTCCTGGTTTCCGCGTGCAACAGCCGGGCTTCCAGGGAGCCGTTCTCGGAGAGTCCGGCACCCACGGGAGATGGATTCGCCCCGATTCCGGAGCCGTTGGGCTGGACGGGGCCGGTCGCCGCCCGGAAAGTCCGGAACTTGCCGGCCGAGGTGATCTCGGAAGCGCCATGGTGGAAACTTGCAGAACCGCCCGCCATGGTCGTCACGCTGGATTCGGTCCTGGTGCCACAGGAATGGCGGCGGTCACCGGGAGTACGGGCATGGAGACACCAGCGCGTTGCCGGAGGCGTCGTTCAGCGGAGCGGACAGGTCCTCTTCGCGGTTCACGACCCGGGCGTAGAATATCCCGATGGCCCCTCCGATTCCACTTTGCTCCACTTGCTGGATCCTGCCGAGAATCGCCATGTGCGGATTCCCGCACTTCAGCAGGAACAGGCGCGGTCCCTCAGGTGGGGCAATCGCTTCGTTGTCACCCGGGGCGATGGCGTCGTTCTGGCAGGTGAGCCTCTCGACATCGGGCCTCCCGTGCGCTCGCTAGGCTTCGCTGAAGTTCTGTACCTTGACGGCCAGGGTCGACCAACGAGTCCTCCGGCCCGGGTTGGTACGCCGATGGCGCAAGTGGTGGGTTCCTTCCCGGATGGGTCGATGCTCTTTTCCGGTCCGTGGAGGCTGAATTCGCCAGAGGACACCACCGTGGTCAACTTCTTCCAGGTCGCGCGACCCTTGCCAATCCAGGCACCGAGTACGGATTCTGTAGTGGCGGAAGTACTGTTTTCTGTTCGCGCGCCCCGGGCCCCCAACCAGCGTGCTCCGCGGCGCGGGGTTCATACCGGGTTGGAGGCGGTCGGCGTATTCGGAGACACGACCTGGGTCGTTGCAACCGAGAGGCCCGAACTCGTAGCCCTGAATCGGAAGGGGGAGGCGCTGGTCAGGGTGAACTGGGAGACCGGGAGCCGGGCGATCCCGCCCGGTGTGTCCCGTTGGCAGGAAGTTGATCGTGTTCCGGCAGCGTCTTCGCTCATCGTCGGGGCGGAAGGACGGGTGTGGGTACAGTTGTGGAGCGTGGAAGCAAGCGGCCCGGTCGCGGGTCCGGAGTGGCTCGTGTTTGCCCCGGACGGAACCGTGTTGGCGCGTGCCGAAATCCCGGTAGGGCTTCAGCTCGTGGCGGTTGGTGGCGGATTCGTCCTGGCCACGGCACTCGATGATGCCGGGCACCAGGAGGTTCGCGTCTACGCGATTCACCAGGGTCCGTAAAGGGTTCAAGACCGGAACTCTCATCTCTCGTTGGACACCGGAATCCCGTTCAGGCTTCCCGTCGGACAACAAGTCAACGCGCTCCCACCACAGATTTACTATATTTCATAGCTGTGCAGGAACCGCTCCCACCCCCGCCTCCCACTCCTCTCACAGGTCATGGACGAAAACATCGGACTCGGCCCCCTCCTGCTCCTCTCCGGCCGTGCCAACAGGCCGCTGGCGAAGGAAATTGCCGAGGAACTCGACACCGGTTCCGACCACGCCACGATCTACAACTTTGCCGACGGCGAGATCTTCGTGCGCATCGACCGGAATGCGCGCGGCCGGGATGTCTTCATCATCCAGCCGACCGTCGCCAATGCCGACAACATCATGGAGCTGCTGCTCCTGATCGACGCCGCCAACCGGGCCTCCGCCGCGCGCGTCACCGCCGTCGTCCCCTACTTCGGCTACGGGCGCCAGGACCGCAAGGACCAGCCGCGCGTCTCGATCGGGGCCAAGCTGGTGTCCAACCTGATCGTCGCGGCGGGAGCCGACCGCGTGGTAAGCATCGACTTCCACCAGCACCAGATCCAGGGGTTCTTCGACATCCCCGTGGACCATCTCTACGCGGCGCCGGTCTTCACGAAGTACTTCCGGGACAAGAACTTCACCGACCTGGTGGTGGTCGCTCCCGACGTGGGGTCGGCGAAGATGGCCCGCGGCTTCGCGAAACGCCTCGGGGCGACCTTCGCGATCATCGACAAGCGGCGGCCGGCCGCCAACGTCTCCGAGGTGCTGAACGTCGTCGGCGATGTCGACGGCCGCACCTGCCTCATCACCGACGACATGATCGACACCGGAGGGACGATCGCGCAGGCGGTTCAGGCCCTCATCGACCGCGGGGCCAACGCCGTGTACGTCGCGGCCACGCACGCGCTGCTCTCCGGAGAGGCCGTCTCCCGGCTCTCGGCCGCCCCGCTCACCGAGCTGGTCGTCACCAACACGATCCACATCCCCGGCGAAAAGCGGTTCGACCGCATGAGAGTGCTCTCGGTGGCCAACCTGCTTTCACGGGCGATCAAGTACATCCACTCCAACGCATCGGTCAGCCAGCTCTTCGAGATCAGGGAGCGCAAGAAGGGGCCTCACAGGGTAGCCCTGGCCTGAACCCCTGGTCCGGCGACCGGTGGAGAGAATCGCCATATGGAAACAACACTGAGACTCACGACACGGCACGATTCGGGTAAGGGCGTCGCCCGCAAGCTTCGGCGGGCGGGGCGTGTGCCGGGGGTCGTGTACGGCGGCGGCGAGGAGACGGTGCCGGTCTCGATGGAGGCGCGCGAGGCACTTCTTCTCTTCCAGTCGATATCGGTAGAGAACACGATCCTGAACCTCATGGTGGACGAAGGCGAGGCCGAACGCGCGCTGGTGCGCGAAGTGCAGGTGCATCCGTACCGCACCGAGTTGCTCCACGTCGACTTCCTGCGCGTCCAGCGGGGCGTGGCCATCGAGGTGCACGTCCCGGTTCACGTGGTCGGAGTCCCGGCCGGAGTACGCGAGGGCGGCATCCTTGAGCACATCGTCCACGACATCACCGTGAAATGCGTGCCGTCCCGGATCCCGGAGGCGATCGAAGTGGACGTGAGCCACCTCGTAACGGGAGATGTGCTGCGGGTGCGGGATCTGGAGATGCCCGAGGACGTCGAGAACCTCGCCGATCCGGACCAGGCGGTCTGCTCGGTCACCGTGCCCCGGGCACCGGAGCTGGACGAAGAGGAAGTCGTCGACGAAGAGGCTGAACCCGACGAGGACACCGACGAGGAAGAGACCGACGGGGACGAGGATTGACGCCGGGCGGCGAATCCGAGGGTTTCGCGTCCGGTTCCGGCACCAGGGTGGTGGTCGGTCTCGGGAACCCCGGACCGGAGTACGACGACACCCGGCACAACGTCGGGTGGTGGGTGCTCGACAGGTTCGCCTACGATCATGACTTCGACCCCTTCGAACGCCGGAAGGCGCGCCTGGAGACCGCCCGCCGAATCGGCGCGCTCACGGTCGTCCTGGTCAAGCCGCGCACATACATGAACCGCAGCGGGCTGGCGCTCACCACGCTGTGGCGGACCCCGGGATTCGCCGCCGGGACCGACCTGCTCGTGGTGACCGACGACGCCAGCCTGGAGGTCGGCCGCGTCAGGTTGCGCCCGGGCGGGGGTTCGGGCGGGCACAAGGGACTCAGGTCCGTGACCGCGACGCTGGGGACCCCCGGCTACGCCCGCCTGCGGATCGGCGTGGGGACCAGGCCTCCGGGGACCGACCTCTCGGAGTGGGTGCTTTCGCCGATGCCGGAGGAGGACGAGGATGCCGTGGTCGCCCTGCTGCCCGAGCTCAGCCGGGCGGTGGCGGTGTGGGCGGAGGAGGGAATCGAGACCGCCATGAACCGGTTCAACCGATGAACAACACAACCTTCAGCAGAGGGAACGCAAGAACGTGAGCAATCTTCTGGACTTGACCAGCTGGTCGTGGGCGGTGGGGGGACTTGGCCTCGTGGCCGCGCTCCTGGTGTATCGCTATGTGGTGCGCCAGCCGGGTGGAACCGCCGTGATGACCGAGATCGCCGACCAGATCCACGACGGGGCGATGGCCTTTCTGCGCCGCGAGTACATGGTGCTGGGCGGCTTCGTGGCCGTGGTCGCGATCCTTCTCTTCCTGGCGCTTGGACAGGCGTCCGCGCTGGCCTACGTGGCCGGAGCCGCGAGCAGCGTCCTGGCCGGTTTCTTCGGCATGAAGGCGGCGACGCGGGCGAATGTGCGGACCTCCGCGGCTGCCAACCAGGAGGGCCAGGGCAAGGCGCTGCGCATCGCGTTCTTCGGCGGGGCGGTGATGGGACTGTCGGTGGCGGCGCTCGGACTGGTCGGCATCGGGCTTCTCTACCGCTTCCTCGCTGCGGATGCGATCCCCGGGACCCCCGAGTTTCCGCGCTTCGCGGAGATCATCGCCGGATTCGCGATGGGGGCGTCCTCGATCGCGCTCTTCGCGCGCGTCGGCGGGGGGATCTTCACCAAGGCCGCGGACGTGGGGGCGGACCTGGTGGGGAAGGTGGAGGCCGGGATCCCCGAGGACGACCCGCGCAACCCCGCCGTCATTGCGGACAACGTCGGCGACAATGTGGGCGACGTGGCCGGGATGGGGGCCGACATCTTCGAATCCTACGTGGGCTCGATCGTGGCGACGATCGCGATCGGTGCGGCCTTCGCCGCGAGCACGGCGGAAGCGGTGGCGCTGCCGATCATCACCGTGCTGGTGGGGCTGGTCTGTTCGCTGATCGGCATCGGCGCCATGAAGCTGCTGGAGCGGACCGACCCCGGCGCCGCGCTGCGCAACATCACCTTCATCGCGGCGGGCCTCTTCCTGCTGGTCATGTTCTTCGTCGTGCGCGCGCTGGACATCACGATCCTGGATCCGGCCACCAACACCGCCCTTTCGCCGCTGGGACCCTTCTGGGCGCTGCTGGCGGGGACGCTGGTGGGGATCCTGATCGGCGTCGTCACCGAGTACTACACCGGGTCGCGCCCCGTGCGCCGGATCGCAAGCTCGTCGGAGACCGGGTCCGCGACCAACATCATCACCGGGCTGGCCGTGGGCATGGAGTCGACCGCGATCCCGCTGCTGCTGATCTGCGCGGCGATCCTCGTATCCTTCATGACCTGCGGACTGTACGGGATCGGGATCGCGGCCGTCGGGATGCTGGCCACGGTGGGCGCCACCATGTCGGTGGACGCCTACGGTCCGGTCGCGGACAACGCGGGCGGGATCAGCGAGATGGCCGGCCTGGGACCCGAGACCCGCAAGGTCACGGATTCGCTGGATGCGATCGGCAACACCACCGCCGCCATCGGCAAGGGCTTCGCGATCGGGTCGGCCGCGCTCACCGCGCTGGCCCTCTTTTCGGCCTACGCCTCGAAGGTCGGATTGCAAGCGAGCGGGATCAACATCGTCGACCCGCTGGTGGTCGTCGGGCTCTTCATCGGCGGGATGCTCCCGTTCCTGGTCGCGGCCTTCACCATGACCGCTGTGGGACGCGCCGCCTCCGGGATGGTCGAGGAGGTGCGGCGCCAGTTCCGCGAGATCACCGGGCTGATGGAAGGAACCGCGAAGCCCGACTCCGCCCGCTGCGTGGACATTTCCACGAAGGCCGCGCTGCGCGAGATGCTCCTTCCGGGGATCACCGCCGTGCTCGCGCCGGTGCTGGTGGGCCGCTTCCTGGGAGTCGAAGCGCTTGGCGGCCTTCTCGCCGGCGCGACCGTCACCGGCGTGCTCATGGCGCTCTTCATGGCCAACGCCGGCGGCGCCTGGGACAACGCCAAGAAGTACATCGAGGGCGGAGCCCACGGCGGCAAGGGCTCCGATCCCCACAAGGCGGCGGTCGTGGGCGACACCGTGGGCGACCCCTTCAAGGACACCTCCGGTCCGTCGCTGAACATCCTCATCAAGCTGATGGCCGTGGTGTCGCTGGTGCTGGCGCCCTGGTTCATGGGCGGGTGATGCGCCGCGCGACCGCCGGGGCGGCAGCCCCCGAGCCGGGGCGTCCACAATGACGCGCGCCGGGACCGTTTCGCGCAGCCCCTCCTTCGACGGAGCGATCGCCTTCGCGCAGGACCTCATCCGCATCCCGTCGCTGCCGGGTGAGGAGGGAGAGCTTACGCGGCGGGTGATCGCCGAGATGGAGGCGCTCGGCTACGACGACGTGTGGACCGACGAATTGGGCAGCGTTGTGGGCGTCGTGCGGGGGAGCGGCGGGACGGGGGGCGGCGATGGCGGTGCCACCGTCATGCTGAGCGCCCACCTGGACATGGTCGCGGCCGGCGACCCGGACGAGTGGGAACACCCGCCCTTCGACGGCCTGGTCGCCGACGGTTTCCTGCACGGGCGCGGCGCCATGGACATCAAGGGCCCGCTCGCGCTGCAAACCCATGTCGCGGCGGCGCTCAAGGGCCGCGCGGCGGGGGACATCATCGTTGCGCACCCCGTATTCGAGGAGCGCGGCGGCTGGGGGATGGACCACCTGACCCGCCCGGACGGCGGCCTCCGCCCCGATGTGGTGATCATCGGCGAGTCCACCCACGGCGACATCGCGATCGGCCACCGGGGCAGGTGCGAAGTGGAGATCATCGCGCAGGGCCTCGCCGGCCACGCCTCCGCGCCCGAACGCGCCCGCAACGCCCTCGACTTCGTCCCGGCAATCCTCGCGGGCGTCCACGACCTGGCCGCACGGCAGCAATCCGACGACGTCCTCGGCGCGGCCTCGGTCGTCGCCACCGGCATCGATGCCGTCCCGGCGAGCCTCAACGTCATCCCCGACCGCGCCACGGTCACGCTGGACTGGCGGATCCTGCCGGGCGACACGGTGGAGACGCTGCTGCCGCGCGTGCGCGACGCGATCCGGCCGCACCTGGAGCGCATGAGCGGCATGAGCGCGGGCGGCGTCGAGGTCCGCGCCGCCACCGAACGACAGCGCGCCTACACCGGCGTCGAGGAGGACCGCCTCATCCTCAGCCCGGGCTTCCTCATGTCCGCCGCCGACCCGATCGTCACCGCGGCCGCCCGCGCCGTCGGGACGCGCAACGGCAACGGCGCCCCTGCCCGCGTCCGGCCCTGGACCTTCGCCACCGACGGAGGCTGGACGTGCGGGGTGCGGGGCATCCCCACGATCGGCTTCGCGCCGGGCGAAGAGCGCTACGCCCACACCAACACCGAGCGGCTGGCGCTGGAAGAGGCGCGGTGGGGCTATGGCAGATACCTGGAGCTCGTTCCGGCGGTTCAGGGGGCGTCGCAGCGCCGGTAGCCCCACCCCTCAACCCATCGGCACCGTCCTCAGAATCCTGCCCTCAACCCGCTCGAAGATCTCGTCCAGGCTCGTGCCGGTGATCGTCAGGCCGTGGTTCTTCAGCCCCACGACGCACCGGCCCGGATCCTCGGCTCTCCGCACGATATCGGCGACCGCCTTGCCCAGCTCGCGGGTCCCGCACGGATAGTTGAAGTCGGTGGACGGGATCCCTTCCATCCACCCGTGCACATGCAGGATCGCACCGACGCGCGGGTGCTCGCGGTAGATCATCCAGTGCTCGATGGCGTCGACGGAGACGCGCCGCGGCTCCACCCCGGGCGGATGGCTCACGATCATACCGTTCCGCACAGGGTCGTAGCCCTTCACCAGGAGGATGTCGCGGCCGATCGTCTCCAGCCTGGACTTGTCGACGCCGCTCGCGCTCATCCAGAACCGGCCGGCGTCGTGGCGGGCCGAGATGTTCCCGTAGCTGAGGCCGCCGATCCCGAAGAGGCGCTGGATGTGGCGGAAGTCCCGCGGAGCCAGCAGTTCGTCCATCGGGAACGGGGCGGGGAGCAGGTCGAGCTCGTCCAGCTTCCTGCCTGCACGGCCGATGGACGCGGTGATCGCGTCGCCGTCCCACAGCGCCTCGGGGAGGTCCGGCTGAAAGAAGTTGTCGATGACCAGCGTGGATGACGCCATGGGTTCAATGCGCGCGTACACCTGCCGGAAGTAATCGGAGCGGCCGTCGTTGTTGCTGACCACGTAGTGGCCCTGCTCCATGGTGACGAAATGAGCCTCCGGATCGCCGCGTCCCGATGGAACCAGCCCCACCGCCAGATTGGCGAGCGCACGAGGGAGCAGCGGATACCCCTGCGCGATGTGGTCGGTGAACGGGTGCGGGAATTCGGTTACGGCACAGACGAAGACCGCCTGGGCACTGCGCCGGAAGGGGCGCGGCCGCTCCCGAGGGAAGAAATTGAAGACGAGCCGGGCATCGTTCGTATCTCGACTGTACCGGTGTCCCGCGGACTCCATCACTTCCCGAAGTCCCTCCGAGAACCAGCGGAAGGCCTTGGACTCCGGTGCCCCGACGAATGTGAAGTCCATGGCGGCCGGGGGCTTTCTCGCTACGAGTTGCGGGACAGGCGGGAATCGGAAGCGTAGGCGAGTCCGGCCCCGGGCGCCAGTCGCTCCTTCCGCCGGGTGACCCGGGCGTTTGCCGCCACGCGCATCACCGGCCGCCGGCTTCCGCCCGCGAGCGGCTTCGCCCCTTCCGCCCGCCACCCGCTCTTCGCTATACTTGTCCCACAAAGCCCACCCGCTCCGCCCGGGAAGCGGAGCCCGTCATCAACCGCGGTCCAAGGGAGTTCCCGCGTCATGAGAACATACGAGATCGTCTATATCCTGGACGCCACCCTCGATCAGGCGGCCGTCGACGCCAAGCTGGAGACCTTCCACGCCACGCTCGGCGGCGAAATCACGACCGTCGACCACTGGGGAGTCCGGCAGCTGGCCTACCCGATCCGCAAGGCCTCGACCGGCTACTACGTCATCGTCCAGGTCACTGCCGACCCCACGGCGCTGCCCGAGTTCGAACGCCTCCTCAAGCTGGACGAGGAGACGATGCGCTACCTCGTCGTCCTCAACGAGGGGCTCCCCACGTCAGGAGGCTCGATCCTCGCCGACCGTCCGGCTCCCGCAACCGCGGAAGCGGAGGAGGAGAGCCAGGACACGGGGGAAGAGGACGACGACGGCGACGGCCAGGCCGCCCCGGGGGGCGAAGCTGCCGCGGAGGGCGAAGCCGCTGCGGAGGGCGCAGACGCCGCGGAGGGTGAAGCCGCTACGGAGGGCGCAGACGCCGCGGAGGGTGAAGCCGCCGCAGGGGCCGAAGATGCCGGTAAGGGCGACGACACGGCGGAGAACGAAGATGTAGCGGAGGACGAAGACGGCGGTGCCGGCGAAGAGAGAGCCGAGGTTTCTCCTCCCTCCTCGGGGCCACCGGTCTTCACCGGCGCCCGGGGACGCCGCCGCCGCCACGAGGGCCCGCCGATCGTCCTGCTCAACTACAAGGACGTGGCGACGCTCTCCCGCTTCCTCACCGAACAGGGCAGGATTCTGCCGAAGCGTACCACCAAGGTGACGGCGCGTTTTCAGCGGCAGCTGGGCACGGCGGTCAAGCGTGCCCGCCACCTCGCTCTCCTCCCCTACATCAGGGACCACGGATCCTGACGCGCACCGCAACCGAACGGAGCCACAGAGATGAGACTGATACTGCGTGAGGCGGTGCAGCACCTCGGGCAGCCCGGCGACCTCGTCACCGTCAAGCCCGGCTACGCCCGCAACTACCTGATCCCCCGCGGACTCGCATACAGGGCCACGGAGGCCAACGTCCAGCGTATCGAGGAGGAACGGCGGCAGCGGGAGGAGCGGGCCCGCCGCATCTACCTGGAGGCCAACCGCCGGGCGTCGAGGCTGGAGGGCGTGACCCTGAACTTCCAGGCGCGGGCCAGCGAGGAGGGGACCCTCTTCGGGTCGGTTACCGCCAGGGACATCCTGGAGCGGGCCGGGGAGGAGGACCTGGGCTTCGAGCTGGACAAGCGTTCCGTACTGCTCGACGAGCCCATCAAGTCCGTCGGCGAGCACGTGGTCACCCTGCGGCTGCACGCAGGGGTGGAAACGGAGGTCCGGGTCGTTGTGGAGGCCGAAGCGGATTGACTTCCGTCCCGGACGACCGGCCCGCGAACGGGGAAGAGCGCGCGCAAGGGGCGCCGGCGCGCCCCGAAACCGCGCCGCCGACCCGGGGACCGGACGCTTCACGGGCGGGCCGCGAAACCCGTTCCCGGTTGCCGAAGGACGTGCAGCGCGCGATCGGCTACGCTCTGGACCGCAAGGCCGAGGACGTCACCGTACTTGACCTGCGCACGGTTTCGTCGGCGACCGACTTCTTCGTGATCGCCACCGGACGCTCCGACCTGCATGTCAAGGCCATCGCCGAGCACGTCATCGACTCCGCGCGCGCCGCGGGCGAACGTCCGGAGCATGTGGAGGGGCTGGACCGGGGCCGCTGGGTCCTGATCGACTACATCGACCACGTCGTGCACATCTTCCAGCCGGCGGTGCGCGACTTCTATCGCCTGGAGACGCTGTGGGGCGACGCGCGCGCGCACGGTTTCGAGGAGGCTGACCGGCCGTGAAGCTCAAATCGCTGAAGCTGCACGGATTCAAGTCCTTCCCGGATCCCACCAGCCTGGAATTCCACGAGGGAATCACCGCGATCGTCGGGCCCAACGGGTGCGGCAAGTCCAACATCGGCGACGCCGTCCGCTGGGTCCTCGGCGAACAGCGCCCCACGGTGATCCGCGGGGCGAAGATGGAGGAGGTGATCTTCCAGGGCACCGTGGCGCGCCGCTCGGTCAACCGCGGTTCCGTGTCGATGGTCGTGACGAACGAGGACGGCGCGCTCGCCACCCCCTTCCAGGAGGTGGAGATCGGCCGCACCGTCCACCGCGACGGGGGCAGCGACTACCGCCTCAACCGCGCGTCCTGCCGCCTGCGCGATGTCGTGGACCTCTGCCGGGACACGGGGCTGGGGGCGAACGCCTACGCGGTCATCGAGATCCGCATGATCGACGCGATCCTCTCGGAGCGGACCGACGAGCGGCGCGGCCTGTTCGAGGAGGCCGCCGGGATCGGGAGGTACAAGGACCGCCGGCGCGCGGCACTCCGCCGGCTGGAGACATCGGAGATCGACCTCCAGCGGGTCGAGGACGTGATCGCGGAGGTGCAGACCAAGGTGCGTTCGCTGGCGCGCCAGAAGGGGAAGGCGGCGCGCTACCGCGAACTGCGCGAGAGGCGCCTGGCGGTGGAGGTGGCGGTGGTGCGCGCGGAGCTGGAAGGGCTCGGAGAACGCCTGGATGAGGTGGGCGCCGCGCTCGAGACCGACCAGCAGGACGCGGCGGGGCTCGGGGCCCGCCTTGCGGCGGCGGAAGCCGAACTGGAGCGCGCGCGTCTGGAGCAGGCGGAGGCGGAGAGGGCCCGCGGCGACACGGCGAACCGGCTCGACGCGGTGGCTGCGGAGCTGTCGCGCGTGGAGCGGGAGCTGGCGGTCGCGGACGAACGAATCGCGAACTGGGAGCGCCGCCTGACCCAGATCGGGCATGAGAACGCGGCGCTGTCGCGGACCCGGGCGCTCGCCCGCGACGAGCACGTCACGCTGGAGGAAGAGCACCGAGAGTGTAAAGCCGCCTTTACAAAAGTACAAGCGGACTTGACACAACGGAAGGAGACGGCGGCCGATGTGCGGGAGCGTTTGAGCCGGGCCCGCCACGGCGTCCGGGAGCTGGAGGAGGAAGGACGTGCCCTGGCCGGCAGGGCGGCCCGGACCGAGGGCGACCTGTACAGCGCCCGCCTCCAGGCGACCGAGCTGGAGCGCAGATTCGAACGCCTGTCGAACGACGCGCGCGAGGGAGCGGGCGCCCTTCGCGAACTGGAGTCCCAGGGGGACCTCTTCACCGACCGGAGCGCGGAGGCGGCCCGGCAGGCCGGAGAGGCGGTCCGGGCCGTGGCGGGCGCCCGTCGCCGCCTGGCCCACCTGCGGCAGCGGCTCGGCGAGGCCCGGGAGGCCCGGGTGAACGCCGAGGCGCGGCTGTCGGCTCTCGAAGCGGAGCGCGACGGCCTGGGGCGGGTGGAGGCCGCGGGCGCGGCGGAGGCGGTCGCGCTCGCCGGCCGGGCCGCGCTGCCCGAGTGCGTGCACGGGCTTCTCTCAGACTTCGTGCGGGTGCGCGAGGACGCGGCGCGCGGGGCGGACCGGATCCTCGGGCGCTTCGCGGCGGCGGTGGTGGCCGGGAGCGCGGGCGACCTGGAGCGTATCGCGCGCTGGTACCGGGAAGACTCCGGCGCGGACGCCGCGCTGATCGTGCTGAGCGCCGATGCCGCCCCGGAGCCCGGGGGTCCGCTACCCGCCGGGGTGAGCGCGTCGGGCACGGGTGCGGCCTGGGTGCAGGCGCTGCTGGGTGGCGCGGAGGCCCGGGAGGCGGCAGCGGGGGCCGATTCCGTCGGCTGGACGGACACCCGGGGCGCGGTGCACCTCTTCCCCGAGGCCGGGTCGGAGGGCCGGCTGGAGCGCCGGGAGCGCGTGGACGCCCTCGCCGCGGAGATCCGCAAGGCCGGGGCCGCACTCGAGGAGGCGCGCGACGAAACGCTGGCGCTGGAGGAGGAGCACCGGGCCTGCGAAGCCGAGGTGGACGAGGCGTCGGAGCGTGTGCTCGCGACCCGGGACGAGGCGCGCGCGGCCGAGGCCAGCGCGGTTGCGCAGACCGACCGGCGCGAACGGCTGCGCCGCCGCCAGGGGGAGATCGCGCGCCAGGTGGAGGGGACGCGCAAAGCCCGCGACAGCGCGCTGGAGCGGGCCCGCGCCGCGGAGACCGGCGGGGAGGAGCTGCGCGAGCGGGAGGCGGCGCACGCCGCGCGTCTGGAGGCCGAGCGGACGGCGCTGGGAGCCATCGAGGCCGAGTGGGAGGAGGCGCGCGAGGCCGAGGCCGAGGTGTCCATCCGGGCGGCCCGTCTGGAGAGCGAGGTGCAGCGGCTGGAGGGCCGGATCGAGGACACGCGGGGGAGCGCGGAGCGGGCCGCCGCGCGGCTCGCCGAGCTGGGGGACGAGACCCGCGAGCTGGAAGCGAACATGGCGCGGGTGCGCGCGGCGCGCGGCGAGGACCGTGCCGGGTTGGAGGGGTTGTTCGCGCAGCGTGACGAGCTGCGCCGGGTGGCGGCCGGGCAGGACCGTGCCGTGGGTGAGGCCGCGGAGGCCGCACGGGGGGCGGAGCGGGGGGTGGGGGAGCTCAGGTCGGCCGAACGGCAGGCCGTCGGGCACAGGCACGAGCTCGAGATGGAGGCGCAGGACATCAGGAACCGGGTGGCCCGGATCGGCGAGCGCCTGGAAGCCGAATGGAACCGCCCGCTCGAGGAACTCCTCGCGGAAGCGGGGGAGGCGGAGGGCGAGCAGGAAGAACTCCGTGCGGAGCTGGAGGGCATCGTGGGTGCGCTGGCGCGAATCGGCCCCGTCAACATGCTGGCCTTCGAGGAGCACGCCGAAGAGAGCGCACGCCTGGACTTCATGCTGGGACAGCGCGACGACCTCGTCGCCGCCAGGGACGACCTGCGGGCGGCGATCCGGAGGATCAACGCCACCGCGACCGAGCGCTTCATGGAGAGCTTCGAGGCGATCAGGGAGAACTTCCTCGAGACCTTCCGCCACCTCTTCAGCGGCGGCGAGGCCCAGCTGCGCCTCTCCGAACCCGACGACCCGCTCGAATCGCCGATCGAAATCCACGCTTCTCCGCTGGGCAAGCGGACGCAGCGCATCGACCAGCTCTCGGGGGGAGAGCGCGCGCTGACGGCGCTCTCGCTTCTCTTCGGCATCTACCTGGTCAAGCCGAGTCCCTTCTGCGTGCTCGACGAGGTGGATGCGCCGCTGGACGACGCCAACATCACCCGCTTCATCCGGCTCCTGCAGGGCTTCAAGTCGAGAACCCAGTTCGTGGTGATCACGCACAACCCCCGGACCATCGAAGCGGCGGACTGGATCTACGGCGTGACGATGGAAGAGCCCGGGGTGTCGTCGGTGGTGGGCGTTCGGCTGGAGACGCCCCCGGTGAGGGATCCCGCCGCCTGAGACCGTGACGCCCACACTCACGGTGATCGGATCCGGGACCCTGGTCCCGTCCGGCGAGCGATCCTCGCCCTGCCACCTCATCGAGGCCGGCGGCACGGTCCTGATGCTGGACGCCGGGCCCGGCGCGGTACACGGCCTCGCCCGCCACGGCAAGCCCTGGTGGAAGGTCAGCCACCTCGTCCTCACGCACTTCCACACCGACCACTTCGCGGACCTGCCCCACCTCCTCTTCGCGCTCAAGTGGGCGTCCCCCTCGGCGCGCAGCCGCCCCCTGCACGTCATCGGGCCGCCCGGCCTGCGCGCCCGCACCGAGGCGCTCCGCGCCGCGCACGGGGAGTTCATCCTCGCCCCCGGCTTCGATGTCGTCTACACGGAAGTCGCGCGGGACGGCACCTGGTCCGACGGCTCCGTCACCCTGCGGTTCGCGCCCGCCCGGCACACCGCCCACTCCGTGGCCGTGCGCGCCGAAGTGGAGGGCCGCGCGGCAGGCTACACCGGCGACACCGGCCCCGACCCCGCGCTGGGACCCTTCCTGCGCGGCTGCGCGCTCCTGGTCAGCGAATGCGCCCTCGCGGATCCGCCCGCCGCCACCAACCACCTGTCGCCGGCCCTGGTGGCGGAGTTGGCGCGCGCCGCGAATCCCGCCGACCTTGTGCTCACGCACCTGTATCCCCCTCTTGATGCCGCCGAGGTGCCGGCCCTCGTGCGCGCCGCGGGCTACCCGGGCCGGGTGATCAGCGCCCGGGACGGCCAACAATTCACAATCGGAGAAGCAGAACCGTGCTCATCGTGATGGACCACCGGGCCACGCCCGAAGAGATACAGCGAGTCGTCGACACCATCTCCGACATGGGCTACCGCGCCAAGCCAATGCCCGGACGGCAGCGCACCGCCATCGGACTCGTGGGAAACGACGGCAAAGTGGAGGCGGCCCGGCTCTCCGGCCTTCCCGGCGTGCGGGAACTGATTCCGGTCAGCAAGCCGTACAAGCAGGTGTCGAGGGAGTGGCGCGACGAGGACACCGTGGTGGAGCTCGGCAACGGAGTGGCGTTCGGCGGCGGCGAAGTCGTCCTCATCGCGGGTCCGTGCGCGGTCGAGAGCCGCGGGCAGATCCTGGACATCGCCTCGCAGATGCGCGAATCGGGAGCGTGCGCGCTCCGGGGCGGTGCCTTCAAACCGCGCACATCCCCCTACTCCTTCCAGGGGCTGGGAGCGAAGGGGCTCGAGCTCCTCGCCGAGGCCCGCGAGCGGACCGGGCTGGCGATCGTGACCGAGGCGGTGGACCCCGAAGGCGTCCCGCTCGTCGCGGAGCACGCGGACGTGATCCAGATCGGTGCCCGCAACATGCAGAACTACCCGCTCCTCAAGCGCGCCGGCCGCTGCGGCAAGCCGGTCCTGCTCAAGCGCGGGATGTCGGCCACGATCAACGAACTGCTTCTGGCGGCCGAGTACCTGGTCAGCGAGGGCAACCCGGACGTGATCCTCTGCGAGCGCGGGGTGCGCAGCTTCGATCCGCAGACGCGCAACCTCCTGGACCTGACGGCGGTCCCCGTGGCCAAGTCGCTCACCCATCTTCCCGTCATCGCCGATCCCAGCCACGGCACGGGCGTGCGGGACAAGGTGACGCCGATGGCGAGGGCGGCGGTGGCTGCCGGAGCGGACGGGCTGATCGTGGAAGTGCATCCGAATCCGCCCGAGGCGCTCTCCGACGGCGTCCAGAGCCTGTACCCGGACCAGTTCGTCGAGCTGGTGGCACAGTGCGGCCCGATCGCGCAGGCCATCGGGAGGTCGCTGGCGACGCTGGGGTAGCAGCCCCTGGAACCAGTCCCCGCGGCATTCGGGCGGCGACGCATCCGAGCTGGGCCCCGGCGTGGCCGCATCCCCTGGCAGGCGGTCCGGAAGACCGCATGGCTCCAGTCCCGGGCCTGCCCGGATCCCTGTGCCGGCGGAGCGCGCAACCGCGTGGAACATCCGTGGAACATCCGTGGAACATCCGTGGAACAATCGTGGAACAATCGTGGAACACCCCGGCGCGGCGGGAATGCCGCGCGGAAGTCCCATTCCGCCATTCCCATGTCCCGCGCCTGGCCCCACCATTGCCGGATGGACGAACACAGCGTGCAACTGGGACGAAGGGGCGAAGCGCTCGCGGAGGCGTACCTCGCCGAGCGGGGGTGGGTGGTGCTCGCGCGCAACTACCGGGCCGGGCCGAAGGAGATCGACCTCATCGCGGCGCGCCGCGGGGTCGTGGCCTTCGTGGAGGTGAAGACCCGCACGACGCGGAGCGGCGGCACGCTGCTGGAGCCGATCCACGCGCTCAAGCGGCGCGCGGTCGTGACCGCCGCCCGGCGCTGGATCCACGAGAACCGGGGACTCGGCAGCGTCTACCGCTTCGACGCCATCGGCGTGGACTTGCGCGGAGCGGAGGCCGTGATCGAGCACGTCCCCGACGCCTGGCGCCCGGGAGGTTGAGGCCCCGGCGCGTGACGACCCGCCGCCGGTCTCCCGGCGCACAGGGGCACGCCACGCCCCGTTCGCCTCCCGGTCCGTTGACGCTGCCTCCCCCGACCCGGTAGCTTTGGCCGTGCCCCAGGTCCGTGGGGCGGGCGCTCATGAACCCCGTCAGGACCGTGAAGGTAGCAGCGGTAAGTGTTGCAAACGCCGCCGCGGAGCGCCTGGGGCACCTCGCGGCCCCCGGCAGTTCGGCGCTCTCCTCTTTCGATGTACGGGCGGGTCTGTCCACGGGCCGCGAGGCACGGCCATCCCGGAACCCCCAGAACCGCAACTTGTCCTATCTCGCCCTGGCCCGGAAGTACCGACCCCGCCGGTTCGGCGAGGTGGCTACCCAGGAGCACGTCTCCGAGACGCTGCGGCGGGCGGTCGCCGGAGGGCGCGTCGGCCACGCCTACCTTCTCTGCGGCCCCCGCGGCGTCGGCAAGACGACCCTGGCCCGGATCCTGGCGATGTCGCTGAACTGCGCGGAGCGGACCGCGGAAGGCGAGCCGTGCGGGACATGTGAAAACTGCGAGCACATCTGGGGGGGGCACACCTCGCTGGACGTCGTCGAGATCGACGCCGCCTCGAACCGCGGTGTCGAGGACGCCCGCGAACTAAGGGCGCGCGCGATGCTGGCGCCGTCGGAGGAGGACCGCTACAAGGTCTACATCCTCGACGAGGCGCACATGCTCACCCGCGAGGCGTGGAACGCGCTGCTCAAGATCCTGGAGGAGCCGCCCCCCCGGGTCATCTTCTGCTTCGCCACCACGGAGGCGCGGCGCATCCAGCAGAGCGCCTCACCGATCCTGTCGCGGTGCCAGCGCTTCGACTTCCGCAGGATCGGCACGGACGACATCATGAAGCGCCTCGGCGAAGTGCTGGAGGCGGAGGGGATCGGATTCGACCCCGAGGCGTTGCGCGCCATCGCCCGGAAGGCGAACGGCGGGATGCGCGACGGACTCTCGCTGCTCGACCAGGTGCTGGCGCTCTCGGACGAGGAGGTGAAGGTCGAAGCCGTGGTGCGCGTGCTGGGCGTGGTGGCCGAGGAGCGCTACCTGCAGATCTTCGACCTGATCCTCGCACGGAGCCACGGCGCCGTCTTCGACTTCGTCGAGGAGCTGCTCGACGAGGGCCACGACCTCGTGGAGTTCTACCACGGCCTCACGGAGAGGCTGCGGCTCCTGCTGCGCATCGCCCTCGACGCGGAGGGCGCGCCCGTGATGATGGCGGGCGAACTCCGCGATGCCTATGCGCGCCGCGCCGGGAGCTTTGCCCCCGGGGACCTGGTGCGCATGCTGGCCATGGCCTCCGGACTGGAGGCGGACGGCAGTCTGCGGCGCACCGGCAGGCCCCGCGTCATGGTGGAGATGCTCCTGCTGCGCATGAGCTACATGGACCGCACGGTCGAGCTGGAGGACATCATCCGTTCGCTCGGCGGGGTGCCGGCCCGCGAACCCGCGGCCCCGTCGGCGCCCCCCGGCTCGCCGCGCCCAACCGGCCCGCCGCCGGCCGGCCGGCCACCCGCGCCCAAGCCTCCCGCCAGCCCGTCCCCGACGACCCGTCCCCCCACCGGCCTCGCCTCCGCCTGGCGGGTGCTCCTCACCGACCGGGAACGCATGGCGGCGCTGCCGGACGGTCTCGCCATCTTCCTGCGCGCCGCCACGGCCGGCGAGCGGGACGGCGCTCTCGTGCTGGAGATCGAGGGCCCGGGCGACGCTCCGGTGCGGCAAGGCGGGGTGCTTCGTGCCCTGGAGGAGGGCCTGGCCCTTCATGCCGGGCGCGATTCTGCCAAGATTTCCATTGTCGGCAGCAGTTCCGGTGACGGTCCGGACGGCGGCCGGGTCACCGAAGACTCGGTCAGGAAGACGCGGTTGCAGGAACTCGTGAAGCGGGCCCCGCATCTGGAACGCGCGGTCGATGAACTGGAACTCGATCTGGTGGACTGAACACCCGGTCGGGAAGTGCAATTGCCCGGAGAAGCGAAATGAAGAACATCCAACAACTGATGAAGATGGGCCAGCAGATCCAGGACAGGGTCCAGGAGCTGCAGGACAGCCTGAACGACGAAGAGCTCGAAGCGTCCGCCGGCGGCGGCATGGTTACGGCCCGGGTCACGGGCAGGGGTGACCTCAAGAGTCTTGCGATAGACCCCGAGGTGATCGATCCCGAGGATCCTGAGATGCTCGAGGATCTGGTCGTGGCGGCCGTGGTGGAGGCGCAGAACCGGGCCCGCACCTTCTCGGAGGAACGCATGCGCGGGGCCGCGGGCGGCCTCCCGGTGCAGCTGCCGGGACTGTTCTAGCGGGACCGTGCCCGTGTCGCCGATCGAGAACCTGACCCGTGAACTGGGGAAGCTCCCCGGAGTCGGAGCCAAGACCGCGCTGCGGCTGGCGTACCACCTCATCAAGGGACCGAAGGACGGCGTGCGCCAACTCGCGCGGGCCCTCGACCGGGTCGCCGACCGGATCCACCCGTGTCCCGAGTGCGGGAACTACTGCGACTCCGACCTCTGCTCGATCTGCGGCGACCCCTCGAGGAACCGGGAAGTGATCTGCGTGGTCGAGGAGGCCTACGAGGTCGGGGCCATCGAGCGGGCCGGGCACTACGGCGGGCTCTTCCACGTGCTTGGCGGGCGTCTGTCCCCCCTGGACGGCATCGGCCCGGACGAACTCGCCATCGGCGCCCTGGTGCGGCGCCTGGACGGTGCGGAGGAGCAGGTCGGCGAAGTCATTCTGGCGACGAACGCGAGCGTCGAAGGCGAGGCCACGGCCGTGTACCTGGAGGGCGTGCTGCGTCCGTACCGGGTGCGCGTGACGCGGCTGGCCCGCGGCATTCCCGTCGGCAGTGATCTGGAGTATGTCGACGGCACCACCATCGCCGAGGCGCTGGCGGGCCGGCGGGAGATGTGACACAAGGTGGACGGATCGTGAGCAGCCGCATGCGCAGGATCGGGATGTTCCTTCTGGGCGCGGGCGCCGTGGCGGCCGTGGCGGCCCTCGTCATCCGCAGCCAGGTGGAGGGCAACCGCCGGGAACTCTTCAGCTCCAACGCCTTTCGCCGCCTGGCCGCGCTGGGCCACCTGGCCGGCGAGCCGGCGAGCGTGGGGTCGGTTTCGGTGCTCCGCGACTTCTGCGCCTGGGAGCCCAAGCGCCTCCTGCGCAGCCGCGGGGCCGCGATTCTGACCCGCATGGAAGACGAACTCCTGCGGAAGGCGGAGGCGGATTGAACATCCCCAACGCGATCACCGCCGCACGGATCGCCCTCTGTCCGGTGATCCCCTTCCTGGCGCTCGCGAGCGGCGTCACCAGCCGCTACGCCGCCTTTCTCGTCTTCCTGCTCGCGGCTCTGAGCGATATCTGGGACGGCCAGCTGGCGCGCCGGTACGGTTGGGTGACCGACACGGGCAAGCTCCTCGATCCGCTGGCGGACAAGTTCCTGCTCGTGTGCACCCTCGTGCCGCTGTACGTCATCAGCCACCGGGCGGACGGCCTCGGCGCCCTGCCGTGGTGGGGCGAGATGCCGCTCTGGGTGATGCTGGTGATCTTCGGCCGTGAGGTCCTGGTCACGCTGCTCAGAGGCTATGCGGTGCGGCGCGGGGTCGTCATCGCGGCCGGGAAGTCCGGAAAGCTGAAGATGCTGGCTCTGAGCGTGTTCACCGGCGCCGCGCTCCTCTGGTATCCGCTGGCCGCGACCGCCGCCGCCGCCGGCTGGGTCGATGACGGGCCCTGGGTGCTCTGGCAGGGGGTGCACGGGGCCATCATCGGGGTCACGCTCGCCCTGTCTGTCCTTCTGAGCCTGTTTTCCATGGCCGACTACCTGTGGCGGCACCGGTCCCTGGCCACGCGGAGCTGACCGCCGCCGCGCGCCGGCTGGCCGAGGTCGCGACCCGCGGGGGGATGCGCGTCGCGACCGCCGAGAGCTGCACCGGAGGCCTGCTGGCCAAGACGATCACGGACCTGCCCGGCGCGTCGGTGCACTACGCGGGCGGGGTGGTCGCCTATGCCGACGAGGTCAAGGTGACGCAGCTGGGAGTCGATCCGGAGACCCTGAAGGTCCACGGGGCGGTCTCGCGGGAGGTGGCGCTGCAGATGGCGGCCGGTGCGCGAAGGCGCTTGGGGGCCGATGTGGCGATGGCGGTCACCGGGATCGCGGGGCCGGAGGGGGGAACGGCGGAGAAGCCCGTCGGAACCGTGTGGCTCGCGGTGGCGCTCCCTGGCGGGGAGGTGCGCGCCAGGGCGGAGTGCTTCGCCGGAGACCGCGGGGCGGTACGGGACAGGAGTGTGGCCGCGGTGCTGAAGATGGCCGCCGGGGCGGCCGCCAGCCTCGCGTATGGACCGGTGGCCGGGGATTGACCAGCTTGTGAACACAGCAGAGACACGCCGCGTAGGAGCGATTGGGAGATGACAGTGCCGGAGAACGAGGGCGTACAGGAGAAGAGCCGGGAGGCCGGGCCGGAAGACGAGCCGGGGACCCCCGGGGCCGCGGCGGATGCGGAGGCGCGTGCGACCGGGGAGCCGGCGGCGGAAGCGTCCCGGCCGGCGGACCGGGGTTCGGATGGCGGGGATGGCGCGGAGGCCGGGGAGGCCGTGGATGGCAGGGATGGCGCGGAAGCTGCGGAGGCCGGGGATGGCGCGGAAGCCGGAGATCCGGGTGCCGGCGCCGGCGCGGACGCGGTGGACGGACGGGCGCGGGTCTCCGAACTGGAGGCCGAGCGCGACCGCATGCGGGACCAGCACCTTCGCCTGGCGGCCGATTTCGACAACTTCAGGAAGCGCACCGAGGACAGGCTGCGGCAGAGGTGGAACCGCGCGCAGGCCGATCTGGTCGCGCGTTTTCTGGACCCGCTCGACGATCTTCGCAGGGTCACCGCCCTGGAACCCGAGAGCACCGCATCCGTAGATGCGATCGTGGAGGGCGTCGACCTCGTCGAACGGAAGTTCTTCCGCGCGCTCGAGGACGCGGGCGTCGAGGTGGTCGACCCCGAGGGCGAGGGTTTCGACCCGAACACGATGGAGGCGATGATGCGGGTGCCGGCCGACTCCGAGGACGACGACGACACGGTCGCAGGCGTCTTTCAGCGGGGATACACCTTGAAGGGGATCCTCATCCGCCCGGCGCGGGTGAGCGTCTTCAAGGCCGACTAACTGGCGGTCTGCGGGGGCCATGACGACCGAAAAGGACTACTACTCGATCCTCGGAGTCGACGAGAAGGCCGGCGCTGACGCCATCAAGAAGGCGTACCGCCGTCTGGCCAAGAAGTACCACCCGGACGCGAATCCCGGCAATCCCCGGGCGGCCGAGCGCTTCAAGGACATCGGCGAGGCGAACGGGGTGCTCTCCGATCCCGCAAAGCGGAAGAAATACGATCAGATGCGCAAGCTCGGCGCCTTCGGCTTTCCGGGCACCCGGACCGGCACCCGGGCCGGACAGCAGACATCGTCCAACTTCTCCTTCGAGGATCTCGGCGGCCTGGGCGGCTTCTCCGACATCTTCTCCTCGATCTTCGACCGGGGGAAGAAGGCGCGCCCGCGGCGGCCCTCCGGTCCCGCCAGGGGCAGCAGCGTTGAGCACACCGTCGAGGTTCCCTTCATGGTGGCGGCCAAGGGCGGGAAGATCACGATCTCGGTACCGATCAGCGAGGAGTGCGCGACCTGTGGAGGGTCGGGTGGCGCTCCGGGCACGGCGTGGAAGAAGTGCGCGGAGTGCAAGGGATCCGGCAGCGTCTCCTTCGGCCAGGGCGGATTCGCGGTCAATCGTCCGTGCCCCGCCTGCATGGGCCGGGGCGAGGCCGCCGAAAGACCGTGCGGGGTCTGCGGCGCCGACGGCAAGGTCCATCAGAAGCGAAAGATCCAGGTGAGCGTGCCGGCCGGTGTCAACTCGGGCGCGAAGATGCGGCTCACCGGGCAGGGGGAGCGGGGCCGGAAGGGCGGCGCTCCCGGCGACCTGGTCATCACCTTCAAGGTGCTGCCGCACCGCTTTTTCCGCCGCGAGGGCAACGACATCCTCGTCACGGTGCCGGTGAACCTGGCGCAGGCGGCGTTGGGATCGCGGATCCGGGTCAGCACCATTTCCGGGAAGAAGGTGGTGCTGCGCATTCCGCCGGGGACGCAGCCCGGGACCCGATTCAGGATCAAGGGGCAGGGGATCGCGCGCGAAGGAACCCGGGGGGACCAGTACGTGGAAGTCAAGCTGGAAGTCCCCGACACGCTCACCGAAACGCAGGAGCAGCAGATCCGCGATTTCGCGGACTCCGCCGGCCTGAAGTGGTGAGGTGGCCGGCGCCGGCGGTTGCCGCGGCCGGGCGGGATGGCGCATGCGGGCAGGGGGCAGCCACCGGTGGGGCGCCCCTTGTCAGCCGCTGCCCGCCAAACTGCTGATTCGCCCGCCGCCGATCACCCGGTCGCCCTCGAAGAAGACGCTGGACTGGCCCGGCGTCACCGCGCGAACCGGCTCCTCGAAGCGAAGTTCGGCGGAGTCTCCGTCGCAGGCCACCACCCGGCAGGGATGGGCCGGCGACCGGTAGCGGACCTGCACCGCCAGCCTGGTGCCGGGCGGGGGCGGCGGCGCGAGCCAGTTGACGCCTCCGACGCGGGCGCCGCGCACATCCAGGAGGCGGCGGGGGCCCACCACGACCTCCCGGGTATCCGGCCGGATCTCGAGGACGTAGTGGCGCTCCGCCAGGCCGCCGCCCAGGCCCTTGCGCTGCCCGACCGTGAAGCCCGAGTAGCCGTTGTGGCTCCCGAGGACGCGCCCCCGGTGGTCGACGATCGCTCCGGGGCGGAGCGCGGGGTGGGTGGGCAGGAGCTTCTTCTTCAGGAAATCGCGGTAGTCGCCGGTGGGCACGAAACAGATCTCCTGGGACTCGGGCTTGTCCGCGGTGACCAGCCCCAGCGCGTGCGCGCGCTGCCGCACTTCGGGCTTGGTGAGCTCGCCGAGGGGGAAGTGGAGCCGGTCGAGCAGCTCGGCGGGGAGTCCCCACAGGAAGTACGACTGGTCCTTGGCGGGATCGGCGCCGCGCAGCAGCCGCGGCTCGCCGCCCGAACGATCCAGCCTGACGTAGTGGCCCGAGGCGACGCCGTCGCAGCCGAGCACGCGGCCCCGCCTAAGCAGGTCACGGAACTTGGTGTTCGAATTGCACCGCACGCAGGGGTTGGGGGTCCTCCCGCGCCCGTACTCGGTGACGAAATCGTCTATGACGTCCCGCGTGAATTCGCGCTCCACGTCGAACACGTAGTGTGGGATCCCCAGCGCCTCGGCGACCCGGCGCGCGTCCTGTATCCCGTCGAGCCCGCAGCAGGTCTTCCGGCTCGCGGCCGCCTCTTCCTCCGAGTAGCAGAAGGTCTTCATGGTGGCGCCGATCACCTCGTGGCCGGCCTCCACCAGCATCGCCGCGGCTACGGAGGAGTCGACCCCCCCGGACATGGCGGCCAGGATCCGCCGCGGGCCGTCCGCCGCACCGTTCATGACGCCCACAGGGTGCGGATGCGGGCCACCGCGCCCGACACCACGGTCACGACCCGGGCGATCTGCCCCGGGTCGTTGAGGCGTCCGAAGCTCAGGCGCAGGGACGCGGCCGTGTCGCCCGGGTGCAGCGCCGCCAGCGAGGCACTCGGCGCGCTCGAGCCGCTCGCACAGGCGGAGCCTCCGGAGGCGGCGATTCCTTCGGCGTCGAGTGCGGCCAGCAGCGTATCCGAGTCGATTCCCGGGATGGCCAGGGAGAGGATGTGCGGGGCCCTCGGCATGCCGCCGGCGTTGACCCGCGCCCCGGGAATCGCCTCGAGGAGCCGCGACTCCACGTCGTCCCGCAGCGCCGCCAGCCTGCGCGACTCGGCAGGTGCCTCGAGCACGGCCAGCCGCACGGCTTCGGCCAGACCGGCGGCGCCGGCCACGTCCTCGGTGCCGGGGCGCAGCCCGCCCTCCTGGCCGCCTCCGAAGTGAAGCGGCCCGATTCCGGCGCGGGTGCGGGCAATCAGCGCACCGGTGCCCTTGGGCCCGTAGGTCTTGTGGCCGGTGACGGTGAGCAGGTCGAGGGGGACCTCGGCGAGGGAGACCGGGACCTTGCCGACCGCCTGCACCGCGTCGCTGTGCAGCGGCACCTCGTGGGCACGGCACTCGGCGGCGATCCGGGCCAGCGGCAGCTCCAGCCCGGTCTCGTTGTTCACCCACATGCAGGACACCACGGCCGGGCGGTCGGGGTCGCGCAGTGCGCAGCGCAGTCCGTCCAGGTCGAACTCGCCTTCCTCGAACCCTACTACGGAATGGCGCGCCCCCTCCGCCACCGCCTGCCTCGCCGCTGCCGCGACCGCGGGGTGCTCCACCGCGGAAGTCACCACATGCGCCCCGCGGCCGCCCGGCGCCCCGTCCAGGCCCCGCACGCTGCCCAGTACGGCCAGATTGTCGGACTCCGTGCCACCCCTGGTGAAGAACACGCAGCCCGCTTCCACGCCCAGCGCGTCCGCGAGGACGGCCCGTGCCCCCTCGAGCCGCGCCCTCGCGCGGCGGCCCCACCGGTGCGCGCTGGACGGGTTCCCGAAGTCCTCCGCCAGGCAACCCGCCATCACGGCGGCGACTTCGTCGCGCACCGGGGTGGTAGCCGCGTGATCCAGGTAGATGGGCTCTGCGGCGCCGCGGCCGCCGGCGGCCTGGTTCCCGGCACCGGCGCCCGGCACACCGGCGGACTTGTTCCCGGCACCGGCGCCCGCGCCGCGCACACCGGCGGACTTCGCCCTCGCAACCACGGCGTCCTCATTCTCCACGCTGCAGGCCCTCCTTCGCAGGCCACGGACAGGACCGCCCTTCAGGTTGGGGGCCCACTGTAATATGATATGACGCCGCCGCCGCGGCGGAACGGGAGGATTCGTGCCCGCCCTGCCCAGCGGCGCTCGACGCGAACACTCTCCCCAAATCTCCCCATCGCCGCCCATGGACCTTCACGAATACCAGGCCAAGGAGCTGTTCCGCGCCGCCGGGATGGCCGTCAACCCCGGCGAAGTCGCGGACGATCCCGAGGGAGTACGCGCGCTGGCGGAGAAGTACGGCGGCAGGGTCGTCGTAAAGGCGCAGGTGCACTCGGGCGGGCGGGGGAAGGCGGGCGGGGTCAAGCTGGCCGCCGGTGCCGGCGAGGCCGCGCGCCACGCCGAGGCGATCCTGGGGATGGAGATCAGGGGACTGACGGTGGGGCGCGTGCTGGTCTCGCCCACCGAAGACATCGCCACGGAGGCGTACGCGGGGATTCTCGTCGACCGGGAGGGGCAGTGTCCCGTCCTGATGGTGTCGGCGGAGGGAGGCGTGGACATCGAGGAGGTTGCCGCGACCAACCCGGACGCAATCCACAAGCTGCGCGTGGACCCCCGCTACGGGCTGATGCCGCACCAGGCGTGGGGGCTCGCCGCCCGGCTGTACGGCGACCCCGCGCTGGCGAGGCAGGCCGCGCGCATCCTCACCCAGCTCTACGGCGCCTTCACGGACAACGGCGCCTCGATGGCCGAGATCAACCCGCTCATCTCGACGGGCGGCGGCGAGGTCAAGGCGATCGACGCCAAGGTCAGCATCGACGACAACGAGCTCTTCCGCCGGCCCGCGATCGCGGCGATGCGCGACCCCGCCTCGGAGACGGAGGCGGACGCGAGGGCCCGGGCGGCCGGGCTCAGCTTCGTCAAGCTGGAGGGGAACGTCGGCTGCTGCGTGAACGGGGCCGGGCTGGCGATGGCCACGATGGACCTGGTCAAGTACTACGGGGGTGAGCCGGCCAACTTCCTCGACATCGGGGGCTCCTCGAATCCGGACAAGGTGGTGGCGGCGCTGGAGATCATCACCTCCGATCCGGGCGTGAAGGTGATCCTCTTCAACATCTTCGGGGGTATCACCCGCTGCGACGATGTGGCGAGGGGGATCGCGGAGGCCGTGGGGCGGTTGGGTTTCGCAATCCCCCTGGTGATCCGGCTCACGGGCACCAACGAGGAACTCGCGCGCGAGATTCTGGCGGATGCCGGACTGGCCGCGGCCGCTTCCATGGACGAGGTGGTCCGGGAGGCCGTGCGGCGGGCCGGATAACACCGAAACCGAAAGGACTGCTGATCCAGGACCATGTCGATCTATGTTGACGAAACCACGCGGGTGATCGTTCAGGGGATCACGGGACGCGACGGCTCGTTCCACACCCGCCAGATGATGGCGTACGGCACCCGTGTCGTGGCGGGGGTGACTCCGGGGAAGGGGGGACGGTCGTTCGCCGGTCCGGACGGCGGCTCGGTGCCGGTCTACGACACCGTCGCCGACGCCGTGGCCGAGACGGGGGCGAACGCGTCGGTGATCTACGTGCCGCCCGCGTTCGCAGCCGGCGCGATCATGGAGGCCGCGGACGCCGGGGTCGGGTTCATCGTCTGCGTGACGGAGGGCATCCCGGTCCTGGACATGACCCGGGCCCACGCGCTGGCGCGGGACCGGGGCTGCCGGGTGCTGGGGCCCAACTGCCCGGGGATCATCTGCCCGGGCAAGACCACGCTGGGGATCATCCCGGGCAGTATCGTGACCCCGGGGCCGGTGGGGCTCATCTCCAGGTCGGGCACGCTCACCTACGAGGCCGTGCACCACCTCACCCGGGACGGCCTCGGGCAGACCACCTGCGTGGGGATCGGCGGCGACCCCCTGATCGGAACCAGCTTCGTCGACTGCCTCGCGGCGTTCGCCGAAGACCCCGGCACCGAAGCGGTTGTGATGATCGGCGAGATCGGGGGCACGGCCGAGCAGGAGGCGGCGGCGTGGGTCAGCGCGAACCTGGACATCCCGGTCGTGGGGTTCATCGCGGGGCGGACCGCGCCTCCGGGGACGCGCATGGGGCACGCGGGTGCTATCATTAGCGGGTCGTCGGGAACCGCCGCCGAAAAGACCAGGGCCTTCGAGGACAATGGAATCAAGGTCGCCAAACGCCCCGTGGAGATCTCTGCTCTGGTCAGGGAGTCGCTCGGCGGATAGCGACTCACGAAGAAGGCTCTGGGCCGGGGGGTCCTCATGAGCACTGTTGGCCTTGGCGAGCTGATCACCGATCCGGGGCTCGCCGTGGGAACCGCCGCCGACCCCTGGGACTGTCTGAAGGCGGACTCTCCGGACCTGCCCGAGGGTCACGGTGCCGTTGCGGCCGCCCTCACGGTCTCGGATACCGGAGTCCGGCCGCACCCCACCTCTCTGGCGATGGGCGTCGACCTTGTCAACCTGGGCCGCGATGCGGGCAGTCCGGGTCTCACCCTCCTGCTGACCCCGAAGGGCGGCGCGCGCAGCATGGACTACCGGGGAACCTGGATCGTGTGGGGCCTGCCACGGCCATCGGTCAACCTTTTCCTGGGGCCGGCGTTGAAGCGGCTCACGCCCGCCAAAAGGGCATTGTGTCAACCTGATACGGCACTTCAGGTAATCAAATCCAAGAATTTTATTGACAACAACATAGAGCTCGAAGTCACAGTCAGGCACGTCCTCCAGCCCCTTGTGTACCGCATCTATCCGGACGCGCCCATGCACGAAGTCCAGGACCTCATGCTGCGCCGCGGGCTCGCCACCATTCCGGTTGTGGGCAAGGACCACGAGCTGCTGGGAGTGATCGCGGTGAGCGACGTGCTCGCGCACATTCTGCCGGGGAGCGAGGGGAGCGTGGAACGGCGCTCGCTGACGGCCCGGGACATCATGAAGCGGGCGGTGCTGTGCGTCTCCGAAGACGAGAGTCTGGTGGAGGCGAGCCGTTCGATGATCGCCCGGCAGGTTTCCCGGCTTCCGGTGGTTCGCGAAGGCCGGCTGGTGGGCTTCCTCGATCGCGGAACGGTGCTGCGCGCCTTCGCGGACACCCTCGTGATTCCGTCCACGCAAGCTCCCCACCCCTGAACGCCTCGCCCGCCCGGTTGACTCGCGGCGCCGCTTCCTGTTCCGTTACCCGTCGATTCCATTTCCCCTTCCGATCACCTCTTCACTCACAGCCGACGCATGAACCAGACTCTCGCAATCATCAAGCCGGATGCGACCGGAGGCGGCAGCGCCGGGAAGATCATCGCCCACCTCGAGGCCGCCGGGTTTCGCATTCGCGCGCTCCGCATGCTCACCATGTCGGTCGCGCAGGCCCGCTCGTTCTACGCCGTGCACCGGGAGCGCCCCTTCTTCGAATCTCTGGTCGCCTTCATGACTTCGGGTCCGTGCATCCCCATCGCACTGGAGGCTCCGGACGCGGTCGCCGGGCTGCGCCGGTCGATCGGGGCCACGGATCCCGCGGAAGCGGCCGAAGGGACCGTGCGGCGGCTGTACGCCGAATCGAAGGAGCGCAATGCAATCCACGGATCGGATTCGGACGACAACGCCCGCCGGGAGCTCGGATTCTTCTTCGCCGAGGCGGAACTATTGCGCTAGCGACATTTGTTTCGGTATCTTAAGGATCTATGGTGCAGATTGATCTGCTGCGCTTGCGGCAGCGCCGAACTCTCGCTCTGGCAGGATCGATCGATCCGGATTCCGAGCTCTGGACCGGCTCCGGGCTGCGGTTTTCGGGGGCGGTCGAGGTGGGGGGGACGGCGGCGCTCGCGGCAGGTGGTGGAGTCGTCGTGCAGGGCTCGTGGCGGGCGCCGCTCGTCTACGAGTGCGGACGTTGCCTTGACGACCTGCAAGTTGTTGTAGAGCGGTCGCTTACGCTGCTGTTCGTGCCGGACGGCGGCTGGGAGGCCCCCGATCCGGACGTGCGCACGATCGACGGCCGGGCAACGGTGCTGGACCTGCAGGACGCGATCCGGGAAGAGGTCGTGCTGGAAGCACCGCGGTACTACACCGCCGGTGAGGAAGACGGGCGCTGCACCCGGTGCGGCTCGTCCGTACAGGAATACAGGAACGAGGGCCCCGGGGCCGACAGCGAGGCGGATCCCCGCTGGGCGGCGCTGAGAGCCTTGCAAACAGACCAGGAAGAGAACGATGGCGGTTCCCAAGAAGCGGGTTTCCAAGCAGCGGAAGCGGAAACGTCGCACTCATCATAAGGCTGCCGAGCCAACGCTCGGGACCTGTTCCCGCACCGGAGACCCTCAGCTGCGCCACCGGGTATGTCCCACATCGGGAATGTACCGGGGCCGGCAGATCTACGAAGTAGAGGACGAGTAGCCCGCGTCCGCCCCATTGCGGCGCGGATTTGTTGCACGGGCTCCCGGGAATGGTGCCGATGCGGATCGCACTGGACGCTATGGGGACGGACCATGCTCCAGACAGCGAGGTCGCGGGCGCCGTAGCGGCCGTCGAGCACGATCCCGGCCTCGCCATCCTGCTTGTCGGGGACGAGGCGCTGATCAACGGCAGGCTGCAGCGCTTCCCCGGACAGGACCGCATCACGGTGGTGCACACCCCGGACCGAATCGCCCCCGACGCGTCGCCGGTCTCCGCGCTGCGGCAATCCCCTCGCTCCTCCATCAACCTGGGTCTCGAACTGCAACGGGACGGGAAGGCGGACGCCTTCGTGTCCGCGGGTTCCACGGGCGCGGTCATGGCGGCTTCCCAGCTGACGCTGCGAGCCCTCGCGGGCGTCGACCGGCCGACGCTCCCCACCCCGTTTCCGACCGCGCGCGGAACCACGCTGGTGGTGGACTCGGGTGCCAGCATAGACTGCAAGCCGCAGCAGCTCTTTCAGTTCGCCCGGCTCGGCACGATCTACATGCAGGACGTGGCCGGAATCGAGCGCCCTGCGGTCGGGCTCCTGAATGTCGGTTCCGAACCGGTGAAGGGGACCGAGGCAGTGCAGGCGGCGCACCGGCTGCTCGCCGAGAGCGACCTCAACTTCGTCGGCAACGTGGAAGGGCGGGACATTATTCGCCACTGCTGCGACGTGCTCGTGTGTGACGGCTTCATCGGCAACATCCTGCTCAAGTTCTACGAGTCTACCGCGTCCTTCGTGGCCGACACCATGCGGGCCCGGCTCAGGGAAAACCGGCTTGACCGCGAGCTGGATGAGTTGTTTCGTGGATTTGACTACGCCGAGTACGGCGGCGTCCCTTTGCTGGGCGTCAACGGTGTGAGTATTGTCTGCCATGGCGCCTCGTCACCCAAGGCGATCAAGGAGGCCGTCGCCGTGGCCAGGCAGGCCGTCGACAGCCGCATGGTTTCCCACATGGCGCGCGATCTCTCGGCCGGACAGGTTGGAAACGGATGAAGACAAGAGACCCTGTGGCCAGCATCTCCGCGACCGCGCGGTTCCTGCCGGACAACGTCCTGACCAACGCCGATCTGGAGCGCATGGTCGACACCAGCGACGCGTGGATCCGGGAGCGCACGGGGATTCTGGAGCGCCGGATCGCGCCCCCGGAGATGGGCGTGGTCGAGATGGGGGAAGCGGCGGCCGAGCGGGCCCTGGAGAAGGCGGGGCTCACCCCGGCCGATGTCGATATCCTCATCGTCACTACCGCGACCCCCGACCGGCTCCTCCCTTCCACCGCCTGCGAGATCCAGGCCGCCATCGGAGCCTCGAGGCGCTGCTACGCCTACGACCTGCAGGCCGCCTGCACGGGCTTCCTGTATGCGCTTTCGGTCGCGGAGGGGCACATCGCCGCCGGGCAGGCCGAGACCATCCTCGTGGTGGCGACCGAAAAGATGTCGGTGATCACCAACTGGGAGGACCGCTCGTCGTGCATCCTCTTCGGCGACGGTGCCGGGGCGGTGGTGGTTCAGCCCTCGCGCAACGGGGAAGGGATGCTGTCGAGCCACCACAGCTCCAACGGCGATCTCGCGCCCCTCCTCTTGCGCCGTGCCGGGGGCGGAGCGCTGCCGCTGACTCCGGAGCGGCTCCACAACCAGGAGCACATGCTGGAGATGTCCGGACCGGAGATCTTCAAGGCGGCGGTCAAGTCCATGGCCAACGCCGGCAGGAAGGCCATGAAGGACGCCGGCGTCACCGCCGACGACATCGATATCCTGGTCCCGCACCAGGCCAACATCCGGATCATCGAGTCGACCGCCCGGTACGCTCGCATCCCCATGGACAGAGTATTCGTCAACCTGCAGCACTACGGGAACATCTCTTCGGCAACGATCCCCGTGGGGCTGGACGAGGCGGTCGACGAGGGGCGCATCGGACCCGGTTCGGTGGTGCTCATGACCGCATTCGGCGCGGGGCTCACGTGGGGCGCCACGCTCATGCGCTGGTAGGCCCGGCGGACCCGGACCGGCAGGTGGTGTGAGCGGTGACCAGCCAGTGAGTCAGGGACTGCTGTTCCCCGGGCAGGGGTCGCAGCACGTCGGGATGGGGCGTGCCCTGGCCGAGCGCTACCCGGCCGCGCGCGAGATCTTCGAGGAGGCGGACGACACGCTGGGGTTTTCCCTGTCCGGACTCGCCTGGGAGGGCCCGCCGGACGCGCTCACCGCGACCGAGAACGCGCAACCCGCGCTGTACGTGCACTCCCTGGCCGTCTACAGGGTGGTCCGGGAGCGGCTCGGGCCCGTCGCGGCGGCCGCGGGACATTCGCTGGGGGAGCTTTCCGCGCACGGGGCCGCCGGCACCTGGTCCTTCGCCGACGGTCTGCGCGCGGTCAGGCGGCGCGGCGAACTCATGGCGCGGGCGGGGGACTCCGCGCCCGGGACGATGGCCGCCGTGCTCGGCCTCGACAGGCCCGCGATCGCCGAGCTCTGCGAGGAGGCGGCGGCCGGCGGCATGACCGTCGTGCCCGCGAACCTCAACGCGCCGGGCCAGGTGGTCGTGAGCGGCGAGCTCCGCGCCATCGAGTGGATCTCGTCGGAGGCGAAGAAGAGGGGGGCGAAGCGGGTGGTGGGGCTGACGGTCTCGGCGGCCTTTCATTCGCCGCTCATGGATCCGGCCGCCGAGGCCTTCCTTGAGGCGCTGCGGCGCACCACCTTTCACCGGCCGCGCTTCCCAGTCGTGTCCAACGTGACGGCGGAGCCCGAGGCGGAACCCGAACGGATCCGGGAGCTTCTGGTGCGGCAGCTCACGGCCCCGGTCCGCTGGACCGAGTGCGTCGTACACATGCGCGCGCTGGGCGCCGAACGCTTCGCCGAACTCGGGCCGGGGCGGGTTCTGGCGGGCCTGAACCGCAGGAATGCGAAAGGCGTGCCGACGGTCTCGCTCGGCACCCCGGAGTCAATCGATCAGATGGAGGCAGCCACATGACGAATCCCGGAGCGGCCCCCGGATCCGCCGGGGGTGGAAACAGGGAACTCGCGGGTGCGGTGGCGGTCGTCACCGGAGGATCGCGGGGCATCGGCCTGGCGGTGGCCGACGAGCTGGCCCGGGCGGGCGCGAAGGTCGCGGTGCTCGCCCGCGACGGAGAGCGGGCGGCTGCGGCGGCCGAGTCGCTTGAGGGCGGGGGGCACGTCGCTCACTCCTGCGATGTGGCCGATTCCACCGCGTGCAGGACGACCGTGCGCCAGGTGGAGAGGGCACTCGGGCCCGTCACCATCCTGGTCAACAACGCGGGCGTGACCCGCGACAACATCCTCGTCAGGATGCGCGACGAGGAGTGGTCGCAGGTCCTGTCCACCAATCTGGGGGGCGCCTTCAACATGATCCGCGCGGCGGCGCGTGGCATGATGAAGCGCCGGACGGGGTCCATCATCAACATCTCCTCCGTGATCGGCCTCATGGGCAACGCCGGCCAGGCCAACTACGCGGCGTCCAAGGCCGGGCTGCACGGGCTGACCCGGTCGGTCGCCCGCGAACTCGCGTCGCGCAACGTCCGCTGCAATGCGGTCGCTCCGGGGTTCATCAGGACCGACATGACCGCGGCGCTGGGCGAAGCGGCGGCGGAGGAACTGAGGCGGCGGATTCCCCTGAACAGGCTCGGTGAACCCGGTGACGTGGCGGGGGCGGTCCGGTTTCTGGCCGGACCGGAGGCGCGTTATATTACCGGCCAGGTGATTGCGGTAGACGGGGGCATGGCGATGTAGACACGATCGGCCGAACCCGGAAACCGGAGCCGGCCTGTCAGCAAGCCACCCCAGCAGAAGAACCAAACCCACGGAGAATGCAAGCATGTCCGACACCGCGGAAGCGAGGGTCAAGGAGATCATTATCGACGAGCTCGGCGTCGAGGCCGACAAGGTCACTACGGACGCGTCGTTCGTCGACGACCTTGGCGCGGACTCTCTCGATACGGTAGAGCTGATCATGGCGTTTGAGGAGGAGTTCGGAATCGACATCCCGGACGAGGATGCCGAGAAGATGCGTACCGTCGGCGACGCCGTCTCCTACATCGAGCAGCAAGCGGAATCCTGACGCTCCGGTGAAAGAGAGGCGCAGGGTCGCCATCACCGGGATGGGGATGGTGACGCCGGTCGGGCAGGATGTGCAGTCGAGCTGGGATGCTCTCGTTGCCGGCACATCGGGCGGAGGTCCCATCACGCACTTCGACGCGGGAGAGTTCTCCACCCGCATCGCCTGCGAGGTGAACGACTTCGATCCCGTCGCATGGATGGGTCGAAAGGAGGCGCGCCGCTGCGACCGTTACGCCCAGTTCGGGGTCGCCGCGGCCGTCCAGGCGATGGAGTCGGCCGGGCTCTCGGGTCCGCCGCCCGGCTGCGACCCGAACGCCTTCGGGGTCCTGATCGGAAGCGGCATCGGCGGGATCACCACGCTGGAGAAGAACTGCCGCACCCTCTTTGACCGGGGCCCTGGCCGCGTTAGCCCCTTCCTGATCCCGATGCTGATCCCGGATATCGCCGCGGGTCTGGCATCGATCCGGTACGGGTTGCGAGGACCGAACTACGCCACCGTCTCGGCCTGCGCCTCGAGCGCGCACGCCATCGGCGACGCGGCCAGGTACATCCAGGAGGGGCGGGCCGAGCTGATGCTGGCGGGCGGCGCCGAAGCCGCCGTCGCGCCGATCTCGGTTGCGGGGTTCGGGGCCATGAAGGCGCTCTCGACCCGCAACGACGACCCGGAGGGCGCCAGCCGTCCCTTTGACGCGACCCGCGACGGCTTCGTGATCGGCGAGGGCGCGGGGTGTCTCGTGCTGGAGGAGATGGAACGCGCACGGGCGCGCGGCGTGGAGATCCTGGGCGAGGTGGCCGGCTACGGTCCCACCGGCGACGCCTACCACATGACCGCGCCGCTCCCGGGCGGGGAAGGGGCGCTGAGCGCAATGCGGATCGCGCTGGACGACGCAGGCCTCGGCCCCGGCGACGTGGACTACGTCAACGCCCACGGCACGTCGACTCCGCTCAACGACCGCGCCGAGACCGGGGCGATCAAGGCGCTCCTGGGCCCCCGCGCCCACGAGATCGTGGTCGGGTCGACCAAGTCGATGACCGGCCACCTTCTCGGCGCCGCCGGTGCGGTCGAGGCGATCGTCTGCGTGCTCGCGTGCCGCACCGGCGTGATCCCGCCCACCATCAACTTTTCCACCCCGGACGACGACTGCGATCTTGACTACGCGCACAGCGGCCCGGTCGAGCGTCCGGTCACCGTCACCCTGAACAACTCCTTCGGCTTCGGCGGCCACAACGTCTGCCTCGCGATCAGGAAGTACGAGGAGTAGGCCAGGGCATGCCGGGCGCGGCCGGGGATTCGTAGCTTGGACGCCGGAGCCGCCTTCCGGGTCGGGATCGGGTACGACTCCCACCGCTTCGATCCGGACCGGGCCCTGGTGCTCGGCGGGGTGCACTTCCCCGGTGTTCCCGGGCTTCGCGGCTTCTCCGATGCGGACGCCGTCGCGCATGCGGTGATCGACGCGCTGCTGGGGGCCGCGTGCCTCGGCGACATCGGCACGCACTTTCCGCCCGGCGAGGAGGCGTGGCGCGGTGCCGATTCGATGGAGCTGCTGTCGCGCGCGGTGGCGCTGCTGCGCGGGGCGGGGTGGCGGGTGGGCAACGTGGACGTGACGGTGATCTGCGAGCGGCCCCGGGTCGGTCCCCGGGCCGCCGAGATGCGCGCCGCGCTGGCGGGGCGGCTGGGGGTGGGGGTGGAGGCCGTGTCGGTGAAGGGCAAGAGCAACGAGGGGATGGGATGGATCGGGCGGGAAGAGGGGATCGCGGTGTGCGCCGTAGCCGGGGTGGCGAGGGCGGGCGGCTGAAGCGCGCCCGGAACCGGCCGTGGACGAGGCGCTCGCGCTGCTGACGGACTTGCCGCCTCCCGTGGTCTACGCCGTTCTGGCGGCCGGTGCGGTGGTGGAGAACATCGTTCCGGCGATCCCGGCCGACACCTTCATCGTGGCCGGGGGGTTTGTCGCGGGACTGGGAACGCTGAGCGTGGGCGGGGTCTTCGCGGTCGTGTGGCTCTTCAACGTGGCCGGGGCGGTCGCCGTCTACCTGCTGGGAAGGCGGTACGGCCGCGGGTTCTTTCGTACGGGGCGCGGGCGGCGGCTGATCCCGGACGGACAGTGGGACCGGCTGGAGGCGTTCTACCAGCGGTGGGGTGTGGCGGCGATCTTCGCGGGCCGGTTCTTCCCGGGTTTCCGGGCGCTCGTGCCGGTGTTTGCGGGCGTGGCCGGACTGGGACCCCTGCGGGTTGTGCCGCCGCTGGCGATCGCGTCGGCGATCTGGTACGGGGTTCTTGTGCGGCTGGGGTTCCTGGCCGGCGACAATCTGGATGCCGTCACCGACACGGTCGCGCGGACCCAGCGCTGGCTGCTGGTGGTCTCTGCGCTGCTCGCGGTCTTGCTGGGGGGGCTCTGGTGGCGCTCCAGGCGGCGAGCGGCGGAGTAGCGGCGGCCGTGCCCCGGGAGTCGAAGCGCAGCGCTCTGGACCGGCGGTACCACGTGGAACCGTTCCTCGACTATCTGGCGCTTGAACGGGGTCTGCGACCGCGCACCTGCCGAGCCTACCGCAGCGATCTGGGACGATTCCTGGACTACCTCGCGGAGCAGGGCGATGTCCCGGGTCCGGGCGACATCGATCACCGGACGCTGCGGGACTTCGCCGCCCACCTCCACCGTGAGGGCCGGGCGCCTTCGTCGATCCGCAGGACGCAGTCGGCGCTGCGCGCCTTCTTCGGCTTCCTGGCGGGGGAGGGGATCGTGGCCGGCGACCCGTCCGACCGGATGGACCGGCCGGCCATGGCAAGGAAGCTCCCCGAGTTCCTGACCCGGGACGAAGCCGTGGCGGTGGTCGAGGCGGTCGATCCGGATTCGAAGGTCTACTGGAGGGACCGGGCGGTATTGGAACTCCTCTACGCGACCGGGATGCGGGTCAGCGAACTCACCGGACTGTCGCTCGCGGACCTCGACCAGGAGAACGAGTGCTGCATGGTCTTCGGCAAGGGCGGCAAGGAACGCCTGGTGCCCGTCGGGGAGGCCGCGCTCAAGGCGGTGGAACGCTATCTCGCCGCGGTGCGGCCGGCGCTGGACCGGGGTGCCGGGCGGGGGAAGGGGATGCTGTTTCTCAACCAGCGCGGCACACCGCTGGGGCGCATGACGGTGTGGACGATCGTTTCGCGCGCGGCGAAGCGCGGAGGGATCGAAAGGCGGATCTCACCACACACCCTGCGGCACTCCTGCGCCACTCACATGCTCGAAGGGGGCGCGGACCTGGTCGCAGTCCAGGAACTGCTCGGCCACGCCGACATCTCCACCACCCAGATCTATACGCACCTCGACCGGGAGTACCTGCGTGAGACGCACCGCCGCTACCACCCGCGCAGCGGAAGGCGGCTTCAGTGAGCTACCTCCCCGGCGACTGCGTCCCCGCCTGATCCACCAGCGCAAAGAGCTCGGCGCGGGTGCGCGCGCCACGCGCCAGCCGCAGCGCTTCGGCGAGCACCCGGTCCTCCTCCGCCAGCACGGCCAGGCTCAGCTCGCGCGCCCCGGCACGATGCAGATAGCGAAGCTGGGTCCAGCGGTCCAGGTACTCCCTCGCCACCGGGTTCTGGACGATCTCCTCGTCCATCCCCTGCTCGACCAGGTTCTCCGCAAGTCCGTCGAAGGCAGAGGACGGGAGGAGTACGATGTTGCCGGTGCGCAGTGCGTCCTTGGCCAGCTCCAGCGCGTACTCCTGAACCGTGACGCCGATCGGAACCTGAACCTCGCCGGCGTGGTTCATCAGCGCGAGTTCCTCCGGCTTGGGCGGATCCTGCTCGACCTCGAGATCCGGGAAGACGCCCCCGCCGGTGCGCAGCCGCCTTCCAGCCGCCGTCTCCACCCAGCCGAGATCCTCTTCGGCCTCCGGTACGGGCGACCCGTCGCTATGGCGCGCCCGTTGCAGCGACCGGTCCAGCGGAGTGTACCACGATCCGGTGGTGATGCGCAGCTGGCGTCCGGCCGGCAGCTGATACACCGTTTGCACCGCGCCCTTGCCGAAGGTCCGCTCCCCGATCACGACCGCCCGGTCGTGGTCCTGAAGCGCCCCGGAGACGATCTCCGCGGCGGAGGCCGTGAAGCCGTCCACCAGGATGATGATGGGGGTTTCCGGAACACGCGGCGGGCTGCGGGCACTCCACGCCTGCCGGTCGACCTCCCCGCCGGGACCCGGCGAGCCCACGCTGGTCACACTCGCCAGAATCTGGTTCGGGGCCAGGAAGAGGTCCGTCACCCGCAGCGACTCGTCCAGGAATCCGCCCGGATTGCCTCGCAGGTCCATGATGACCGCCGTTGCGTCGCGGTACTCCGTCAGGGCGGCGTCCAGCTCTTCGGCCGCCCCGCGCGCGATCCGGTCGACGGCGAAGTGCGCGATGCCTTCCCCGGCCCAGCTCGACGCCACGGCGGGGACGTGCACGTTGTCGCGCGTGATTGTGAAGGGAATCGGCTCGGCGTAGCCGTCACGGGCCACCCTGATGCTGACCTTGGACCCCGGCTCGCCCCGGATCGAGTCCCTGGCCATGTCGATCGTCCAGTCGCGGGCATCGTGTCCCTCGACCCACACGATCTCGTCCCCGACCAGCATCCCGACGCCGTCGGCGGGGGTGTCACGGAACACGGCGGTTACGGTCACCCGCGAGCCGAGGTTCGAGATCTGCACCCCGATTCCCGCATAGTTGCCGGTGTTGGTCTCCGTGAACTGCCCGTACTCCTCTTCGGTGAAGACGAGGGCGTAGGGATCGTCGAGCTGTTCGATCAGTCCCTTGAGGGCGAGCTCCCACAGGGCGGAATCTCCCGGTGCGGAGAGGTGGTGGCGGGAGATTCTATCGAGCGCGTGCAGGAAGATCTGGGCGCCGTCGCTCCCGGTGTCGACACCCGGCGGTCCGTTCCGGCCGGTACCCGGATTCTGGGCGGCGACAGGGACTGCGAGAACGGCCAGGGCGGCGCCAACGCAGGCATGGCGGAAGATTCTGGACATCGCGATTACTCTTTCGGAATGGCGGAACTTGCCAGATAATGGAACGAAGTCCGCCACTCGGGGCCACCCCCGGACCTCCCTCCACCCCGTCCAAGGCCATTCGGATACGTTCCATGGGCACCGGCAAATCCCTTCGGGTCGCCCTCTGCCAGCTGAAGCCCCGAAAGGGGGATGTGGGCGCCAACGTGGCCGCGGTCAGGGAGGCGCTCCCTGCCGGCGCGGACCTGGCCGTCTTTCCGGAGACGGTGCTGTCCGGGTATTTCGTGGAGGGGGCTGCGAGGGAGGTGGCGCTGGCGCGCCGCGAACTGGCCCGCGCACTGGGAACACCGCCGGACGAGGGCGGATGCGACCTGGCGCTCGGGTTCTACGAGCGCGGCCGGCGGGGAGTCTACAACAGCATGGCCTACCTGACGCCCGCCGGGGACCGGTACGAGATTCTCCACGTGCACCGCAAGGTCTTCCTTCCGACCTACGGGCTCTTCGAAGAGGGACGCTTCGTGGAACCCGGCCGCGAAGTACGCGCCTTCGACACTCGCTTCGGCAGGATGGGCATGCTGATCTGCGAGGACCTGTGGCACTCCCTTACCCCGACGATCCTCGCGCTGGACGGCGCCGAACTCCTGCTGAGCGGTTGCGCGTCGCCGGCGCGCGGCTTCGGTCCCGCCTCGGCGCTCCCGGCCAACCTGGACGAATGGGACCGGATCGCGGCGCGTACGTCCAAGGAACACGGTGTCTTCGTCCTGCTGTCCCACCTCGCGGGATCCGAGGGCGGCAAGCTCTTTGCCGGCGGGTCCTCCGCCTGGGCTCCCGACGGTTCGCTGATGGCCCGGGCGCCCCTCTTCGGGGAGGCGGCGACCACCGTCACCGTGGACAGCACCGACATCCTGCGGGTTCGCCAGGAGTCGCCGCTCCTGGCAGATCTCAGCAACGCGCTCCCCCGGCTGCGCGCCTCGCTGGACCGGGCCTGGGCCGGAGAGCAGAGGGGTGGCTACGCCGGGCGGTCACGGCTTGCGGAGCCGCGGAAGCATGTGGCCGAGGGCGTGCGCCGGACATCTGCGGACGACCGGCCGGGAGAGCGGCATCCGCCGCGTGCGGCCAGGCAGCGGGCCGGCTCGAAGGACCGGCCGCCCCCGACCCGCCCGAATGAGTCCGACCTCCGGGCGATCGCCATCGATCCCGGGCTTGTGGAGCTGGCCCTCGTCGAGTTCATTCGCGACGAGGTTGTGCGGCGGCGAGGCTTCGAACGGGTGGTCATCGGAGTCTCCGGCGGCGTCGACTCCGCCGTATCGCTCTTCCTGGCCTGCACCGCTCTGGGACCCGGGAACGTCCACGGCTTCCGCCTCCCCTACGCGACCTCCAGTCCCGAGAGTCTGGAGCACGCCCGGCTGGCCATCGAGGCGGCGGGCGCCCGGGAGCGCACGCTGCCGATCACCGGGGCCGTGGACGCCTACGTCACCGAACACGAACCCGGCGTCACCCCGGGCAGGCGGGGCAACCTGGCGGCCAGGCTGAGGTCGGTCATCCTCTTCGACCAGTCCGCCAGGCTCGGCGCACTGCCCCTGGGGACGGGGAACAAGAGCGAACGCCTCCTCGGCTACTACACCTGGCACGCCGACGATTCGCCCCCCATCAATCCCCTGGGGGACCTCCTCAAGACCCAGGTCTGGGATCTGGCGCGGCACCTGGAGGTCCCGGCGACGATCGTGGACAAGCCCGCCAGCGCGGACCTCGTCCGGGGCGTCCACGACGAGGACGAGCTCGGGATCTCCTACCACCGCGCCGATCCGATCCTGCATCAGTTCCTGCGAGGGCACGATCCCGAGTCGCTGGCCCGGCTCGGTTTCGACGAAACGGAGGTGGGGATCGTCTGGAGGCGTCTGTCATCGACGCACTGGAAGCGGCGGCTGCCGACCGTCGCGCTGCTCTCGGACACCGCGATCGGGGAATCCTACCTGCGCCCGGTCGACTACTGACGCAACCACCGGCGCCCCGGAGTGGGTCCCGGCCCTCTCAGGGCAGCCCGGGTGACAAGACCCCCGGGGACAGGACCGCGGCGGCCTACCGTCCCGCGATTCGGCGGCGAAAGGTGTCCAGCAGGGGCAGCGGCGTCAGCTCTCCGTCCATGATGCTGGCCAGCTCCTCCTCTCGCCGCCAGTGGGCCTCCAGCTCCGCCAGCTCCATCTCCAGCAGGCGCCTCTCGGTCTTCTCGTGCACCGCGATCTCCAGTGCCACGCGGCCGATCCGGCCCACGTCGCCGAAGGGCCGGTTGCGCTTGAGGATCCGCGAAGGCAGCCGTTCGGGTCCCCCCGACGCTTCGATGAGTCCCACGGCATGCTCCACACGCCGGTCGGAGGCGCCCGCGAAGTGGTGGTAGCCCAACAACTTCCGCAAGGTCCGGTTGGCCTCCTGTCCCGTCAGCAGCACGCCGCTGTCCCGCGCCTGCTCGCAGTGCGAACAGGAGATGATCAGCCCGGGCGATTCCTCCCCGGCGGTGAGCACCAGGCCGCCTCGCTGCGCATAGCGGACGCGGCCGATCGCACGCCCGCAGCGCGCACACTCGCCCCGGCCGCGCCAGGCCGTGCTTCCGAACCTCAGCCAGCGGGCACTGCCGGTCACCGCCTTGGGAGCGTTGTCCCAGACCAGCCAGGCGGTGATGAAGCCGATTCCACCGGTCGCCCACGAACCCGCGATGGCCGCCGCGGCGCCGATGGTGCCCGCGGCCGAGAGCTTCCTGAACCTCTCGCGGCGCTGCCGCAACTCGCGGCCGTACCGCCACCAGGCCTCTTCATGCAGCTTTGCGCGACCCACCCTCACGATCTCGAGGGGCCCGGCCCGCATCAGGGCCACGTTGTCGGTGCGTGACAGCACCCGGGACTGGTCCCGAACCAGCTTCTCGAGTTCTTCGAGCGCCTCCCAGCGCGACTCGATGGGGACGAGCGACCAGCGCGAGCAGGAGCGGCAGATGAGCCAGAGGCGTCCCTTCTCCGGATCGTAGGCGACCTTGCGCCCGCGGGTGAGGTGCTCGAGGGCGTCATTCGCGACGAACTCCTGGTCGCAGACGAGGCATCTTCGGTACATGCTCATGGTTCCTGGCCATATTATAACCGGTGGCGTTCGTCGCGAACATTCGGGCGCGGCGGCAGCGAGCGGGCCTCCACCGGGAGAGGCGGAGAGACGTGCTGGCGGTCATAGACAACTACGATTCGTTCACCTGGAACCTTGTCCAGATCCTCGGCGACCTGGGCGAGCGGCCCCGGGTGTACCGCAACGACGAGGTGACCCCCGCCGGGCTGAGGCGCGCGGGCGTGGACCGGCTGGTGGTGTCGCCGGGGCCGGGCACGCCCGCCGGGGCGGGGATCAGCGTGGAAGCGATCCGGGAGCTGGGCCCCTTCGTTCCCGTCCTCGGGGTGTGCCTCGGCCACCAGGCGATCGGCGAGGCCTACGGCGGCCGTACGGTCCGCGCCGCAAGGACGGTCCATGGCAAGACTTCGATGGTGGCGCACGACGGCGATCCCCTCTTCGCGGGGATCTCCTCGCCCATGGAGGTGACGCGCTACCATTCGCTGGTAGCTGCGCCCCGCCTCCCGGACGAGCTCGTCGCCATCGCCTGGAGCACGGACCCCGAAGACGACGGCGAGATCCAGGCGATGCGGCACCGGAACCACGCCATCTGGGGGGTCCAGTTCCATCCCGAATCCTGGTTCACCGAGGGTGGGCGGCGGCTGCTGCGGAACTTTCTCTCGCTTGCCGCGAAGGCCCGCCGGGGGTAGCTTGAGGTCCGTGAATGTCACGGCCTCTTCGTTGTTCCGGACCCCTGTGAGGGTGCTGTCTTGAACCGCGTCCTCGCAGTCATCCCGGCGCGGATCGGGTCCTCCCGCCTCCCGCGCAAGCCCCTGCAGCCCCTGCTCGGCACGCCGCTCGTCGTCTGGGTGTGGCGCCGCGCGCGTGAGATGCCCTTCCTCGACCGCGTCCTGGTCGCCACCGACTCCGTGGACGTGGTGGAGGCGTGCCGCCGGGAGGGGGCCGACGCGCTGCTGACCTGGAAGGGGCACCCATCGGGCACCCACCGCGTCCGCCAGGCGGCGGAGCTGCTGGAGGCGCGCTTCCAAGTGGTCGTGAACATCCAGGGAGACGAGCCCCTGGTCTCCGCCGAGGTGGTGCAGGCCGCCGTTTCCATGGTGGAGGCGGGCTTCGATGTCGGCACCTGCGCGGCACCCATCACGAGCGAAGAGGAGTTCCTCGACCCCTCGGTTGTGAAGGTGGTCCGGGACGCGGCGGGATGTGCGTTATATTTCTCCAGGGCTCCGATTCCGCACCGCAGGGACGGCGGACCTCCCGAGGATGGCGAGCGGGAGCACAGGTTGCGTCACATCGGGGTGTACGCCTACACCGCCGGGGCGCTTGCGCGGTGGACAAGCTGCAGTCCTTCACCGCTGGAGACGGAGGAGAAGCTGGAACAGTTGCGCGCGCTGGAGAACGGAATGCGCATCGGCGTGGCGATCGTCCGCGACGCCGGCGGCGGCGTGGACACTCCCGAGGACCTGGAGCGAATGGAACGGCGCATGCTCGCCCTCGGGTACGGACGGGATCGCCCGGAAGCCGGAGGGACGGGCGCCGGCGCGTTCACGGGACGACAAGGAGCGACGGCAAGGCAATGACCTCAATCGAATCCGGCCGGACCAGGTACATCTTTGTGACCGGCGGCGTGGTTTCGTCGCTGGGGAAGGGGATTGCCGCCGCATCGCTCGGCGTGCTCCTGAAGGAGCGCGGGCTGCGCGTCACTCTGCAGAAGCTCGACCCCTACATCAACGTCGACCCGGGTACGCTTTCGCCGTTGCAGCACGGCGAGGTGTACGTGACCGAGGACGGCGCCGAGACGGACCTTGATCTCGGCCACTACGAACGCTTCATCGACGCCAGCCTGTCCCAGGAGAACAACACCACCTCCGGGCGCATCTACCGGGCGGTCATCGACCGGGAGCGCCGGGGCGACTACCTCGGACGCACGGTGCAGGTCGTCCCGCACATCACCGACGAGATCAAGCGGTCGGTGCGCGTGCTCGCGGAGGGCCACGACGTGGTGATCAGCGAGGTGGGAGGCACGGTGGGCGACATCGAGAGCCTGCCGTTCCTGGAAGGGATCCGCCAGTTCCGCCAGGAGGTCGGGCCCCGTGCGCTGCACGTCCACCTGACCCTCGTCCCCTACATCAGCGCCGCCGGCGAGCTCAAGACCAAGCCGACCCAGCACTCGGTGCGCGAACTGATGCAGACCGGGATTCAGCCTGCCGTGCTCATCTGCCGCACCGAACACCCGCTCGACGAAGAGATCAAGGCCAAGATCGCCGGCTTCACCAACGTGGACCCCGCAGGCGTGATCGAGGCGCTCGACGTGGAGACGATCTACGAAGTCCCCCTCGAGTTCCGCCGCCAGCGGCTCGACGACTTCGTTCTGTCCCGTTTCGGCATCGAGGCGCCCGCCCCGGCGCCCCGCCTCGCCGGGTGGACCCGGATCGTCGAGCGCATCAAGTCCCCCAGGGGAAGTACCGTGCGGATCGCCGTGGTCGGGAAATACACCGCGCTGGTCGACGCCTACAAGTCCATCGAACAGGCGCTCATCCACGGCGGAATCGCCAACGACGTCAACGTCGAGATCGATTGGATCGGAGGCGAGAAGCTCGAACGCGGCCTCGATCCCGCATTCCTGGTCGGCTACCACGGTCTCCTCGTGCCGGGCGGCTTCGGAATCCGCGGCATCGAGGGGATGATCACCGCGATCCGCTGGGCACGCGAAAACGGACTGCCCTTCCTGGGGATCTGTCTTGGACTGCAGTGCGCGGTGATCGAATTCGCGCGCAATGTGGCCGGGCTTGCCGGGGCGCATTCATTCGAGTTCGACCAGGAAAGCCCGCACCCCGTGATCTGCCTGATGGACGAACAGCGCAACGTCACCACCAAGGGCGGCACCATGCGGCTCGGCTCCTACGAAGCCCGGCTGTCGTCCGGGTCGCTTGCGGCCAAGGTGTACGGCCGGCCCGGGATCACCGAGCGCCACCGCCACCGCTACGAGGTCAACAACGACTATCGCGCGGCGCTCCGGAGCAAGGGGATGCGCTTCTCCGCGACCACGACCGACGGCAAGCTGGTGGAGATGATCGAATTGCCCGGCCATCCCTGGTTCGTGGGCAGCCAGTCGCATCCCGAATTCAAGAGCAGGCCCACCGCCGCCCACCCGCTCTTTGCCTCGTTCATCGAAGCCGGCGCCGCGAGGGCTACCGAATCGGTGGTGCCGAAGGCGGCCGCGCTGGGGGCCTGAAGCGCGTTGCCGGAGCTGGAACCGTTCACCGTCATTTCGGGTCCCTGTGTCCTGGAGGACGAGGAGTTGAATCTCGAGGTCGCGCTCGGAGTGGCGGCCGCTGCCCGCGAGGCCGGGCTGCCGGCCGTGTTCAAGGCATCCTTCGACAAGGCCAACCGGTCTCGGCTCGGCTCCGCAAGGGGACCGGGGATGGCCAGGGGTCTCGAGCTGCTGCGCACCGTCCGTGAGGAGACCGGACTGGCCGTCCTGACGGATGTCCACGAGCCGGCGCAGGCAGGCCCCGTGGCGGAGGTCGCCGACGTGCTGCAGATCCCGGCCTTCCTCTGCCGCCAGACCTCGCTGCTGGTGGCGGCGGGGGAGACCGGGAGGGCGGTGAACGTGAAGAAGGGGCAGTGGATGTCGCCGTCCGCGATGGCCGGTGCCGTGGAGAAGGTGCGGGCCGGCGGCGCCACCCGGGTGATGGTGACCGAGCGGGGGACGTCGTTCGGCTACGGTGACCTCGTGGTGGACTTGCGCAACTTTGCGCGGGTGCGCGCGGCCGCCGGCGTCCCCGTGATCTTCGACGGGACCCACTCCGTGCAGACGCCGGGGACGACCGCCGACGGATCGACCGGAGGGGCGCCCGAACATATCCGCGCTCTCGTGCGCGGGGCGGTGGCCGCCGGCTGTGACGGCCTCTTCCTGGAGGTCCATCCGAACCCGGCGGCGGCACCCTCCGATGGCTCGAACATGTTGCCGCTGAGCGATTTGCCTTCGGTCCTGCGCGATGTGGTGGCGATTCGGCGGGCCCTCGGGGCGGAGGGGGCGGCGTGACTTCCCGGCCGATGGAGATCCCGCGGGCAACCGCCCGGCGCATACGACTGGTCGTATTCGATGTCGACGGCGTGATGACCGGCGGCGGGGTGTACGTGGGCGCCACGGCGGACGGCACGCCCGTGGAGCTCAAGCGGTTCCACGTGCAGGACGGGCTCGCGTTGAGGATCCTGCAGGATTCCGGCGTGCAGGTCGCGCTGCTGTCCGGCAGGATCTCCGGCGCTACCTTGATCCGCGCCGCCGAACTCGGGATTCGGGACGTGTTCCAGGATGGCGGTGCGGCCAAGGTCCCCATCCTGCAGGAGCTGCTGGATTCCAGGGGCCTCCAGTGGGATGAGGTCGCCGTGCTGGGCGACGACCTGGCCGACCTGCCGCTGCTTAAGCGGGCGGGCCTGCCCGCCACGGTGGCCAACGGCACCGCGGAAGTGTGCCGCGCCGCCGTCTGGCAGAGTACGAAGGAAGGGGGCCGCGGCGCGGTGCGCGAATTTGTCGAGGCACTGTTGCACGCCCGGGGAGAATGGACTGGACTGGTCGATGACTACTGTCGCGAACGCGGTGGCTGAGGCGCCGCCCGTGGCCGGAAACGAGAAGATCCTGGATGAGGCGCGCCGCGTTCTCCGCATGGAGGCCGACGCGGTGGCGGCGCTTGGGCCTCGCCTCGGGGACGGGTTTCTGCGGGCGGTCGACCTCATCTGTTCCCGGGAGGGCATGGTGGTGCTGTCGGGCGTGGGGAAGTCCGGACTGATCGCCCGCAAGGTGGCCGCCACCCTCACCTCCACCGGCACCCCGGCGGTCTTCCTGCACCCGGTCGACGGACTGCACGGCGATGTGGGCATCGCGAGCCCCGGCAACGTCCTCGTCCTGCTCTCCAGGAGCGGCGCCACGGAGGAGTTGAACGGTCTGCTGGCCTTTGCCGAGCTTCGCGGGATGCCCCTGGTCGCACTGGTCGGTGACACCGGGTCGCCGCTGGCCCGCAGAGCCGCCGCCGTGCTCGACTGCGGAGTCGCCGTGGAGGCATGCCCGATGGACCTCGCGCCGACCTCGTCGACGACCGCGACGCTCGCGATGGGAGACGCGCTGGCGGTGGCGCTGCTCCGCCGGCGCGGATTCCGGCCGGCGGACTTCGCGCGCCTGCACCCGGCCGGTTCGCTGGGACGGCGCCTGACCCTGCGGGTGCGTGACGTGATGGTGGCCGAGGACTATCCCGCCGTGCGGGGCAGCGCCAGCGTGCGTGACGTCATCGTGCCGCTGGCGGGGATGCGGGGAACGGTGCCGGTGATCGACGACGCCAACGCGCTGGTCGGCGTGGTCACGGCCGGTGATGTCGCCCGGCTGATGGAGCGCACGGAGGACTTCCTCGGCCTGGCCGTTTCCACCTTCATGACCCGGGCGCCCAGGATCGCCCACCCGGACGATCTGGGTGCCGCCGCCCTGCGCCGCATGGAGGAGCACGGCGTAATGGCCCTGCCGGTCGTCGGCGACTGCGGGCTTGAAGGCATCGTTCACCTGCACGACCTCTTGCGAGCTGGAGTAGTGTGATGGGTATCCGCCAATTCTCCGAGAACGGCAAGCTTCCCCGGGGCCTCTTCCTCGCCCCCTGTTTCCTGTTGGCGGCCATGGGCTGTACGGCCGGAGGCGAGGACGGGCCGCCGACCGAGCTGGAGGATGTCAACGCCGACGAAGTCCTCTATGACATCTCGACCAACCTCACCCGCGACGGCATCCAGGAAGGACTGCTCGAAGCCGACAGCATGTACATGTGGATGGACTCGACCCATGTGCAGATCCACGGCCTGACGCTGCTTCTGTTCGACGAAAGGGGCCGCGAGAAGGGAAGGGTCACGGCCGACGGCGGGCAGCTGAGCAACGTCAGCAGACAGCTGTGGGCCTACGGCAACGCGCTCCTGAGCGTTCCTGCCGACGAGCTGAACGAAGCCAGGGAGATCGAGGCCGACGAGCTCCACTTCGACATGGAGAGCGACCGCATCTGGACGGATGTCCCCGTCCTCATGGAGCGCGGGGGGTGCCGGGTGACGGGTGACGGCTTCCAGTCCGACCTGTCCTTCAACGACCTGAGGATCGAGGCCCCCAGGGAAGGCGGATGTTCCGAGACGTGAGGCCTGGTCCGGCGCGGAGTACCCTGCGGGGTGCGGTTTGGGGCGCCCGGCGCCGGGGAATCCGGCCCGCCCTGGTGGCCATGCTGCTCACCCCCGGGCTGGCGGATGCGCAGGGGACCGATTGCCGGCTGGTCAGCGTGGGCGGCTACACCCACAGCCAGCGCTTCGTTTCGAGCTTCGGGCCCTCCGAGTACAGGCATCATGCATCGGGGGGTGTGGACTACCGGTGCGCGGACGGCACCCGGGTCCGGGCCGACTCGGCGGTGGTGTTCGAATCGGACAACCAGGTCCAGCTGTACGGCAACGTTCGTTTCGAGGACCCGGATACCGAGCTCCGCGCCGATTCCGCCACCTACTTCAGCAGCGCCAGGCGACTGACGGCGACTTCCAGGGTGGAGGTCACGGACCGGGCCAGCGGTACGGTGATCCGGGGCGACAACCTGATCTACGACCAGGCGTCCGAATTCCGCACGCTCGACGTCATGTTCGTCTACGGCGGGGAGCCCCGGGCGACCTTCATGGTTACGCCCGCGCCGGTCCCGGAGGAGCCGCCGGCGGCAGACAGCACGGAGGCTGGCGCCGCTCCCCCCGATCCGGACAGCAGGCGGCCGCGGACCCCCCCGACCCGGATTCCGGCCAGGCCGAGCCGCCGCCGGAAGTAGCCCCCGAACTCGCCGAGGGCGAACCCCCCGTGGACTCGCCGGCCGAAGGTGCGCAACCCGCCGACACCTTCCCCCCGGTGCCCTACGACATCAAGGCGGAACGATTCCGCTTCGAGGGGAGGCGCTACTTCCGCGCGGGCGGGCAGGTCGAGATCGCGCGGGACTCGATGCAGGCCTTCGGCGATTCGCTGGACTACGATCAGGACAGGGGCGTAATGGTGGTGCTCGGGGACGCCCGGTTCACGGGCCAGGGCCAGACGCTGAGGGGCACGACGATCTCCGTCACCCCGTCGGGTTCCCGCAGCGAAGAGATCGTGGCGCGGGAGGACGCGCACCTCACCGGCGAGCAGGTCGACATGCGTGCGCCCGCCATCCGGCTCTTCGTCGAAGGCGGAAGCGTGGACCGCCTGGTGGCGCTCGCCGAGGTCCCGCCCCTGCCGGGCGGTGAGGGGACGGAAGAGGTCGACACCCGGGGACTCTCCCCCGGTGACGCCCAAAGGGCCCGGGAAATCGCCGGCGCCGGCGGGGAAGGAACCGAGTCTCCGGACGCGCCGGATTCGCTTCCCCGGCCCACCGTCGTGGCCCAGGACTTCCATCTCGTCGGCGACTCCATCGAGGTGAAGTCGCCGGGGCAGCGGCTGGAAGAGGTGGTGGCTGTGGGTAGCGCCAGGGCGGAATCGGCCGAGGAGGACTCGCTCGGTGCCGGGGAGCTGCCGGACATTCTGCGCCGGGACTGGATGGTGGGCGACACCATCATTGCCCGCTTCGGCACTCCGGCGGCGAACGACAGCGCCGCGCCGGCCGAACCGGCTTCCCCCGATTCCACTCCTCGTCTGGAGACGCTGACCGCCATCGGCCAGGCCCGCAGCTTCTACCGGATGTTCTCCGGCGACACGACCGAGGTCGGCGCGGAAGACCGCCCGGCTTTACACTTAGTGGAGGGGGCAGAGATCACCATCTACCTGGACGGGCGAGAGGTCGTGAACATGGATGTCGTGGGCCAGACCGACGGGTGGCACTTCGAGCCGCAGTCACCGGACTCCGCGGTTGCCGACTCCGCGTCCGCGGACACCACGGTCGTGGACTCGGCGGGGGCGCGGCCCGACTCGGCCGACGCCGCCGGTGCCGAAGCCGCGGGCACCCCGGCCACGCACGCCCCGGACACCGACTCCACGCTGCGTGGTGCGGGCCTGACGAAGGTCTACCGGAAGCGGGCCGTCGTCCAGGACGTCGACATCGAAGTGCGGCAGGGCGAGGTCGTCGGCCTCCTGGGACCCAACGGTGCGGGGAAGACCACCACCTTCTACATGCTGGTCGGCCTGATCGCGGCCGATCATGGCCAGGTGTACCTGGACGAGACCGAACTCACCGGCGTCCCGATGTACAGGCGCGCCAGGATGGGGGTGGGCTACCTGGCGCAGGAGCCCTCCGTCTTCCGCCGGCTCACGGTCGCGCAGAACGTGATGGCGATCCTGGAGACGCTCGACCTGACCCGCGGGGAGCGCCAGGAGCGGCTCGAGGAGCTCCTCAGCGAACTCTCGATCGGACACCTGCGCGACAACAAGGCCTTCTCGCTGTCGGGCGGCGAGCGGCGCAGGCTGGAGATCACCCGGGCCCTCGTGCAGCGGCCCAAGTTCATGCTCCTCGACGAGCCCTTCGCCGGCATCGATCCCATCGCCGTGCAGGACATCCAGGAGATCGTGTCGCAGCTCGGCACCCGCAACATCGGTGTCATCATCTCCGACCACAACGTCGAACAGACGCTGGAGATCGTCGACCGCGCCTGCATCATGCACGACGGGCGGATCCGGGTCTCGGGGACGGTCTCCGAACTGGTGTGGAACGACGAGGTCGCGCACCTCTACCTCGGCCGGACCCTCACCGCGCGCATGAGGTCGAGGTTCCCGCTCGGCGAGGGATGATCCCGGCGTGAGCAGCAGCATCAGAGCCGGCCTCTACCAGGGCGCCCGGGCCCGCCAGGAGGCGAAGCCCAATCCGCGCCTCTACCAGGCGATGGACCTGATCTACATGCCGCTCCTCGAGCTTCAGGCCCGGATGGAGCAGGAGCTCTCCGAGAACCCCTTCCTCGAGCTTTCGGAACCCGACGACGACGAGGACCTCCAGGTCGGCGAGGAGGGGCAGGAGGAGCCCGAGGACGAGATCGACTGGGACGAAATCCTCCTGGACGGCTTCGATGTCGGCGGGACCCGGGAACGCTACGAGCCGCGCGAATACTATCAGCCCCCCGCCGTTGCAGAGCGCCACCTGCACGACTTCCTCGAAGATCAGGTCGCGCTGGCCGACCTGGGCGAGCGCCAGCGCTGGATCGCGACCGAAATCATCGGGAACATCGACGACGACGGACTGCTGTCCTGCTCGCTTCAGGACGTGGCCGGCGGGCTCAACAGCTCCCGGGAGACGGTCCGGGACGCCGCCATGGCCGAGGCCGAAGCGATCGAGGACGAGGAGTCTCGCGAGGCCGAACTCGAGGAGTTGGAGGCGCTCTTCGCTCCCCACACCACGGAGGAGATCGAAGTCGTGCTGCAGGTGGTGCATTCGCTCGACCCGGCGGGTGTGGGGGCCCGCGACCTGCGGGAATGCCTGCTGATCCAGCTGGCCAGGGCGGGCAGGGAGGATTCGCTGGCCTTCCGGATCGTCGGCGAACACCTCGACGATCTCCTCAAGCACAGGTGGGCGGAGATCTCGAAGGCCAGCGGGATCTCGGTCGCCGAGGTGCAGGAGGTCGCGGACGAAGTGGCGACGCTGGACCCCCGCCCGGGCCGGCAGTACGCGTCGAGCCCGGACCAGTACGTCATCCCCGACCTCATCGTCGACAGGGTCGGAGGCGACTACATGGTCTTCGCCAACGACACGGGACTGCCGCGGCTGCGGCTCTCCAGGACCTACCGCGACATCGCCGCGAAACGCTCCAGCTTCGCCGGCGAAAACAAGGAGTTCATCTCCAGCCGGATGAACGCCGCGCAGTGGCTGATCCAGATGATCGAACAGCGGCGCCAGACGATGCTGCGGGTGATGCGGTACATCGTTGCCCGGCAGCTCCGCTTCTTCGAGCGCGGCGTGCAGCACCTGAAGCCGCTGACGCTGAGGGAGGTGGCGGAGCACATCGGAATGGCCGAGTCCACGGTCTCCCGGGTCACCAACGAGAAGTATGTCCAGACCCCCACCGGCACCTATCCGCTCAAGTACTTCTTCTCCGGCGGACTCCCGACCGTCACCGGTTCGGACATCTCGACCCGGGGCGTCCAGGCGAAGATCCGGAGTCTGGTGGAGAGCGAGGACCCGCTCCGTCCCCTGACCGACCAGGCGATCGTCAACCTGCTGAAGAGCGAGGGGGTGAAGATCGCGAGGCGTACCGTGGCGAAGTACCGGGACCAGCTGGGGATCGTTCCGGCGCGCATGAGGAAGCGTGTCTAGCGGGGCGGGGGACGGGGTCTACCGCGACTTCGCGCTGGTCGTGCCGGCGTACAACGAGGCGCCCAACATCCCTCACCTGATCCCGGAACTGCGCGCGGCCTTTAAGGAATACGGTCTCGAGGGCGAAATCCTTCTCGTGGACGACGGATCCAGCGACGGCACCGCCGAGCTGGCGGAGGAGCAGGGGAGTGGTTGGGATCGCCTCCGGGTCCTCCGGCACCGGGTAAACCTGGGGAAGACCGAAGCGCTGCTCACCGCCGCGGAGGCGACCCGGCGGAAGTACCTCGTCCTCTTCGACGCCGACCTGCAGCACCTGCCGGCCGAGATTCCCCGCTTTCTCGACAAGCTGGGGGAAGGATGGGACATCGTGACCGGGAGGAAGGTGGGCCGGTACGGCAAGCGCGCCGTGTCGTCGATCTACAATGCGCTGAGCAGGATGATCTTCCGCGTGCCGGTGAACGACCTCAACTCCATGAAGGCGTTCCGGGCGGACGTGCTGCGGGCCGTGCGTCTGCGCCACGACTGGCACCGGTTCTTCGTCGTGCTGGCGCACCAGAAGGGCTTCACCGTGACGGAGATCGACATCGAACTGCACCCGCGCCGGGCGGGGGAGGCGAAGTACTCGGGCAAGAGCCGGGTGGTGGGAGGCGTGCTCGATCTGGCCGCCGTGTGGTTCCAGCTGCGCTTCTCGCGCAAGCCGATGGTGGCCTTCGGAATCCCGGGACTGCTGCTGATGGCCGCGGGGGTCGTGACGGGACTCGTCGCGCTCTACCTGCGCTACGCGATGGACCTGGGGTTCCGGCCGCTCCTCTACCTGGTGGTGCTCCTCGTCACGGTGGGCGTGCTCTGCTTCCTGGCGGGGTTCCTCGGCGAGATGATCGTGAGTGTTCACGACGAGCTGGACGCGCTGCGCCGCGAGCGGGGGGGCGGGGCGGGCGGCGGACGGGAGGCGGGGTGAGCGGATCGCCCCGGATCCTCTCCGTAGTCGGCACGCGCCCGGAGGCGATCAAGATGGCCCCCGTGATCCGCGCGCTCGGCCGGCGGGGCGGTTGCACCCACAGGCTCGCCCTCACCGGGCAGCACACCGACATGGTCGGCCAGGTGCTCGGCGTCTTCGGCCTCGAAGCGGACTACGACCTCGAGCTCATGAAACCGGGACAGAGCCTCTACGACATCGGCCACGCCTGCATGGACGGCCTGCGCGGGGTCGCCGCAGAGTTCAAGCCGGACGTGACCATCGTGCAGGGGGACACGGCCACGGTCTTCTTCGCGGGACTGGTGACCTTCTTCCAGGAGGGCGCTCTGGCGCACGTCGAGGCCGGGCTGCGCAGCCGCCGCAAGTGGTCGCCCTTCCCCGAAGAGATGCTGCGCCGGATGACGGACACGCTCTCCGATTTCTGCTTCGCGCCGACGCCGGCGGCCGCGGCCAACCTCGCGGCCGAGGGGGTTGAGCCGGAACGGATCTTTGTGACGGGCAACACGGTGGTCGACGCCCTGATGGAGGTGCGCGATCGTCTACCGGCGGTGCAGGACGCCGGGGTTGCGCGGCTGCTGGGTGCGCTGGAGGCGGGTTCGGAGGCGCGGCCCGGCAGCTCGGGAGCCGGTTCGGAGGCGCGGCCCGGTGCCCTGCGGCGCCTCGTCCTCCTCACGGCCCACCGGCGCGAATCGTTCGGCGCTCCGCTCGAGGGCGTGTTCGGGGCGGTGGCCGAGATCGCGGAGCGCTTCCCGGATGTCGAGATCGTCTATCCGGTGCACCCGAACCCGCGGGTGCTGGAGCCCGCCCGGCGCATCCTGGGTGGACGGCCGCGCATTCACCTCGTCGACCCGCTGAGCTACGGCGACCTCCTCGCCGTTCTGCGCCGCGCCAGCCTGGTCCTGACCGATTCGGGGGGCATCCAGGAGGAGGCGCCCACCTTCGAGGTCCACACGCTGGTGCTTCGGGACGTCACCGAGCGGCCCGAGGCCGTGCAGGCGGGGGCGGCCACGCTGGTGGGCACCGATCCCGGGCGCATCGTGGCGGAGGCCGTGCGGAAGCTGGAGGGGGGCGACGCGGACGCCCCGGTGCGCAATCCCTACGGGGATGGGCGGGCGGGCGAGCGCATCGCCGATGTCCTGATGGCCGCGCTGACGGGGTCGCCGCGCGAGACGTCGGACTGGGTCCCCGACGCGTGAAGATCGTCCAGCACTGCGTGTACTTCCCCCCCGAGGTGGGAGGGCTGGAGAGCCACGTCCACTACCTGTGCCGGGGGCTGGCGAGGCGTGGACACGACGTCACGGTGGTGACCTCGCTGTCCCGGCCCGGACTGCCCGCGCATGAGGAGATGGACGGTGTCCGCATCTACCGCACCCCTCTCCCGGCACGCACCCCCTGGGGCTGGTTCGCTCACGCGGCCGGATCCACGCCGCGGACCCGCGCGGCGGTGCAGGGGGCCGACGTGGTCCACGCCCAGGCCTTCCCCTCGATCCTGCCGTGCTCACTCGCTCTGGCCGGGAGCGGCACCCCCCTCGTCACCACCCTCCACACCTCCCACTTCCTCCGCCTCGCCGCGAATCCGCTCGTCGCCCCCGCACTTGGCAAACTGATCGAGCTCAGCGACTACAACTTCGCCGCCAGCAAGGAGATCGCCGATGTGGGCGAAGGGTTGGGGCCCTCGATATCAGTGGAGACTCTCGTGAACGGCGTGGAGACGGAGATCTTCCGGCCGGTCGAGGGCACGCACCCCCGCGCGGGGCGCAGGTGGCGGCTCGTCGTCCCCAGGAGGCTCTTCCCGAAGAACGGCGTCGAGTTCTTCGTGAGGGCGATGCCGCTGGTCGCCGCCCGGGCCGATGTCGATGCGATCATCGTCGGGGACGGCCCGGACCGCGAGATGCTGGAGGGCCTCGCGCGGGAGCTCGGGGTGGCCGATCGCATCGAGTTCCTCGGGGCGAGGCCCCACGCGGAGATGCCGGGACTGCTCTGCTCGGCCGACCTGGCGATCTTCCCCTCGCTCATGGAGGCTACCTCGGTCGCGGCGCTGGAGTGCATGGCGTGCGGCGTCCCGGTGGCGGCATCGGCGGTGGGCGGGCTGCCCCAGATCGTCGACGACCCGGTCGGCGGGCTCTTCCCGCCGGGCGATCCCCCCGCCCTTGCGGCGAAGGTCCTGGAGCTGCTCTCGGCGGGTGGGCTGGACGAGCGCGGTGCGACCGGACGCCGCAACGTAGTGGCGATGTGGAGCAACGAGCGCCTCGTGGACCGGCACCTGGAGGTGTACGGGGGGCTGGGGGCGGGATGATGACGCAACATTGTAATGTTTACCTTACATTGTGTCATGTATACACGACAATATACAGCGAAACGACCGGTCTGTCAGCCGAAGAAGTCCGAGGATCAGCCCACATCTGCTTCAAGACCGGAGGAGAAACGACCTGTGGCCGGCGACAGAACACCAAGACCTGATGGCGGAACGCCCACATCCTGGTCAGGCCGAAAGGCTAGGGGAGGGAGCCGTGCCATCCAGATTCTCCGCCGCCTGAAGAACGCCGTCTTCAAGAGCGCCCGCAACCCGATCACGGCCTGGAAGATGCTGTGGCCGCGGTACGGGCCATTCGCGCCCCGGACGCCGGACCCCGAGTACCGCCGGTCCATCCGCTGGTCGTTCGGGAAGCTGAAGCGTGAGCCGATGAATGCGGTCTTTCCGGGGATCGAGTCCACCGATGTCCGGGTCGCCAGGTGCTTTGACCGGGATCCCCTGCTGTCAATGAGCGCGTCCGAGGCGATGGCCATCGGGGCGATGGTCCGCATGCTCAGGCCCGAGCGAATCCTCGAGATCGGCACCTTCGAGGGCAACACCACGGTCAACCTGGCCGCCAACGCGCCCGCGGACGCTCACGTGTATACGCTCGATCTGCCGCCCGGCTGGGGCGGGAGCTTCGGACTGGAGGTGCCGGAGTTTCACGACAACGCTGCACCCGGCCATCATACGGGGAGGCAGTTCATCGGATCGCGGCACGCGGGCAAGGTCACGCAGCTGTGGGGCGACTCCGCCCAGTTCGACTGGGACGAGTTCTCGCCCTTCGACTTCATTCTGATCGATGGATGCCACACCTACGAGTACGCCGTGGCCGACACGCGCAACGCGCTGCGCGTGGTGCGGCCCGGAGGCGTGATCGTGTGGCACGACTATGGCATGCTGGAGGATGTCAGCAGGGCCGTAGACGAATTCGCGGACAAGATGAGAATTCACGCGATCCAGGGGACCCGGCTGGCCGTCGGGTTTCCCTAGCATCCGTGCATAGTCACTGACTGCAAGGCGGGCCGTGACCATACCGGTTGGGCACGCTTCGCAACCACGTCTGGAACACGTCGTCCGACGGCGAGCACAGACTCGTGCCGCCCCACTCGAACCTGACGAGGCCGGTCAGATTCATGAGTTCCCGGGGGAGCGCTCCTTCCAGCGCCACGTTTTCCTGAAAGTCAAGCCACTGCAGCCGGGCCCCGAGGTCGCCGAGTTCGGTTGGCACATGACCCGAGAAGTTGTTGTGGTTCAGCCACAATCTCTCAAGCCCGGGCATGGAGCCGAGTCCCGGCGGAATGGGACCCGAGAGCTGGTTGAAGCCAAGAAGCAGCAGCGAAACCTCCTCGAGTCCCAAGAGCTCCTGCGGAATCGCACCGCTCAACCCATTGACGTAGAGGTCCAGTGTATCGATTCCCGCCAGTCGACCCAGCTCCGGGGGGATGTCGCCGGTGAGTCCGTTGCGCTGAAGGCTCAGGCGGCTAAGGTGTGCCAGCGCACCGAGCTCGGACGGGACGGAACCGACGAGGTTGTTCTCGTTGAGCACGATGCGCGTGACGTGACCCTGGTCGTCGGTATCGACGCCGTACCAGCTGCCCAGCTCGGCGTCCGATAGCCACCCATCGCTGTAGATCCAATCGGCACCGCCGGTGCTCTCGTACAGCGCGACGAGCGCGTCGCGTTCCGTCACCTCGAACTCAATCTCGTCTGGCGGCGTGGACGTGCACCCGGTGGCCAGAACCGCAGCCGCAACAACGTTTCCTGCCGTGTTCATGAACCGCCACCACCGCTTTCGCCACCCGCATCCTCCCCGTGCGGACGAATCATCATGACCCGCCCCGGGACACCCAGCACGACACCGTAGTCCGGCACATCGGCGATCACCAGGGTATTCGCCCCGACCGTGGCCATCCGGCCGATCCGGACCCCCGGCAGGATGGTCGCCTTGACGCCGATGTAGGCATCGTCCTCGATCACGACCGGTTCCGTCTTGGCGAGGCCGTATTCTCCTTCCAATCTCGAGTGAAGGGCTGTGATATCGCCCAGGATCGACACGGCATTGGCGATTGTGACACGCGATCCGATCGTCACCATGTCGGGCCGGGTGACCTGCAGGTTGCGATCAATGCACGTCTTTTCTCCGATCCGCATACCTGTCAGACGATAGAGCGACGCCCGCATGCCCAGCGGAAAAGGGAGCATTGAAGCCAGGTACCGAATGACCCTACCCATGGTCTGCCGTCTCCCTCCAGCGTCTCAGGTACTCGGCGACGGTGACGACTTCGTAGTCGCCCGACAGCTCCGTGAGAATGGCGTCCAGAAGGCGCCACTGCACGCCCTCGACGTATGGATGTCCGTACATCAGCGCAAACCGCCGCTCGCGGATACGTTCCACCGCATCCCTCACAATGCGGGCACTGGACCGGCCGAGCGCGAGACCCTGCTCGATGACGGGCACACTGTCCTCTCCGATCAAATTGACCGGGACCTGGAAGTGGGCGTAGTGGCCCCTGCCGCCAGGACGGGGGGGCCGGAAGGGCCGCTCCCCGGTCATGTCCGAGGCGTACTCGAAGCCTTCGTTGTCCATCAGGTCCAGCACCGCCTCGTTGTAGCGAAATCCCGGGCTGGCGAAGCCGCTCGGCTGCCCGTATCGATCCCTGAAAGCCGCGAAGGACGGGCGGACGTGCCTCTTCAGGCCATCTTCCCCAAGTTCATCGAGGGCATACTGCCAGGTGGCGTGATTGGAGCCCCCGTGCAGTCCCAGTTCGTGTCCCTCTTCAAAAAGGCGATCAAGGGTCGGGCGATACCGCCAGCCCAGCCGCGGATTCATCAGCACGGTCTTCAGCACGCCGCCCCGACCCAGCTTCGCCGCTGCCGACAGCTTGTTCGCGCGTGGGGGGGCGACCTCTTCACGGGTCGCTCGGCCGCGCTTCGATCTCAGCGTACGGGTGACCGTGTGCCGCCAGCTGAAGCTGCGGCCCATGTTCACGAAGAAGGTGAACCGGACGCCGTGGCGCTCGCCCAGCCTCAGCAGGGCGGGGACCCCGTTCTCGAGGCAGGTTACCGAATCCACGTCGAAGCGGAGTGCGAATACACCGCGGCCGCGCCCGGTACTCACCTTCTCACCGCCGGCTGTTCACCAGATCCAGCATCGCCCGGAAGGAGTTCGCTACGGACGCCTCCTCCGGCGTCATCATGAACCGGAACTCCTGTTCGACTGCAAGGATCAGATTCAGGTGGGCGACCGAGTCCCAGCCATGCGACTCGACCGACAACGAAGCCACGTCCTCATCCGGCTGCACCTTGAGCACACTCCGGAAGATCCTCTCCAGAGTCGCATCCGTGTTCTCGCTCATGCCAGAGACTCCACTCGCCGTACCTCGCAAATGCCGTCCGGCCGGCGGCCGACGGCCGCGCCGATCCGGATCTCGAACCTGGTCTCGCCGTCCGACGCCTCCGTCTCGGCGAACCCATAATCAGGGAAGAAGTTGCGTGTCATTCCATTCTTTGCGGTGGCAACATGGCGGGCTCCGACCGACCGCACGCCCGCCGTCCCGGCATCCTCCAGCAGCGCCTGGAGCAATTCCACTTCGACCCTGCGCCCGAACGCCCGGCAACTCAGCATGAAGGAATCGATCTCCCAGCGATCCCCGGAACCCGTATCCAGGATGGCGACGCCGATCGTTCCGTAATCCGAGAATCGGTCCTTCATGCTCATGGTGTAGACGACGCCCTCGTCCATCAGGCGTTCGATGTCGCCCACTCCGTATCGTTTGGTCGTCAGGTTGAACTGGTTGGTGCGCTGGCAGAGCTCGCTGATCCGCCGCACCGCTGTCCGGTCCTGCCGGACAATCGTCAACCTGATCGAGAGGCTGCGCAGGAATGAATCCAGATCCGGAGCCCCCCTCCTGAGCCTCTCGCGGCTCACGTTGGCGCGGATGGACGCTGTGCGGGCGAGGTCGTCCTTCCCGACGTTGAGCCGTTCGACTCCCTGAAGTGCAGACACATACCGCGGGATATCAAGGGGGTTGGCGGGGAACTGCTCGACCTGAACCTCCGGCAGCGCCGACTTTACCCGTTCACACTCGAAGGGGCTGTCGTCGATGAAGATCATCGAATCGAGCCCGATGTTCAGCTCCCGGGCGAGCTCCTCCAGGTTGGCAGCCTTGTCCTCCCAGTTGATCCGGCGGGCCGCGAAGTCGGAAGGCCGCAGGACCATCTCCGGCGAGTCCTCGATGAACGTCAGCACGTCGCTCTCGTTGTTCTTGCTGTTCATGGCCAGGAGGAATCCCCTGCGGGAGAGCCCGGCCAGGAAGAGCTGAAACTCGCGGTACGCGGACCCTGGGTAGTCCGTCCCGATCGCGACACCTTCGGGGCCGTCCTCGCCCAGGATGCCTCCCCAAAGCGTATTGTCGCAGTCGACGACCACACACTTCTTCGGAGGCAGGACGGCGGCCGCGACCGCCGCGGCAAACGCCCGCCCCAGGTGCGGCAGGAAGTCGACCGCGAAGGGGCTGGCCGCAGTCATGTACATTCGCGTGTCATAGGCGCGGGACGCCCCGAAATCGCCCACAATCCGGTCCATGTCCAGAATCGATACCCGCGGTTCCGCGGACAGGGCGGCTGTCAGCCCCGCGTTGACCGTCCTGCGAAGGTGCGGCCACCCGCCGGGATCCTGGTCGCCGTGCAGAGAGTGGGCCGGATGCGGATCCGGAGCGAGATTCGTGACGACGACGCTCGCGCTGGTGTGCTCGACCAATCCGCCCACGATCCCCATGGTGCGTCCCAGCAACGCGTCCGCGATGTCCGCAGGAGGATCGTGGCGCGCGTCGCCCGCCAGGACTCCAGGATCCAGGCAGACGAGGAAACAATCCGGCGTGGGAGTCCCCAAATCGGAGGGAGCGGACGCGTAGCGTTCATAGACTGCGTAGTCGCCGAGCAGGAATCTCGCGTGGATGCCGCGCTGGAGGAGGGCGCCGTACAATTCCGGCAGCCACGGCTCCACCGTCACATTTCGCAGGATGCCGCAATTCAGTGAGACGAACCCCTCCACCGTGGCCGGTGCCTCCATGCCGGCACGGTAGGCCTCGTGCGCATTCGCATGGGACGGGGCGGAAGCGAGCTTCGCGGCAACCCTGCGCAGGCGCTCGCTCCAGTCCCGGGTCTGCGTGGCCCGCGTGGATTTCGCGGTAAGCCTGGACTTTCCTGGGGTCACTGGCCTGGAACCTGGAGGTCATTCGGACGTGGAGCTGGTCCGCCGCAATACGCGGGAAGTGGGGAGGGTCTCAGTAAACGATAATCCAAACCATTCGGCGGCAACAACGGGCCGGCACAACGGGCCGGCACAACCCGGCTTGAATCGACGGTGCAACCGGGATACCGTATTCGTGCGTCCGCCCCTTGTGCGAGCGGCCACCTTCCTCCGCGTCGCGTCGCACGCCCGCCCACACGAAACTCGGCCCTTCCTTGGCCGGGACCAACCAGGAACAGCAGCGAGAACCAGAAGATGCGGCATCCAGGCAGTTCCGGTCAGTCGGGCGGAGACGCGCTCCGAGTGCCGTGGTGGCTGACGGCGGGGGTCTTCCTGCTTGCCACCATCATCCTCTACGGCGAGTTCATCTTCTCCAACCTGATGCTGTACGGCGCCGACACGGAGGCGCTGGGCTACATGGGGCGCGCCTTCCTGGCGGAGCGGATCACCACCGGTGACTTCCCGCTCTGGGCGCCGAGGCTGCTCGGAGGCGTCCCCATGATCGAGGCGATTTCGGGGGGGGACTTCATCTACCCGACCAGCCTCCTGTACTACCTGACCGACACCTACCGCGCCCTGGGATGGAAGCTGGTCCTGCACGTGCTCGCCGGGGGCTTCTTCATGTTCGGGTGGGCCCGGGCTCTGGGGCTCGGGCGCCCGGCCGCGACCCTCGGGGGGCTGGCGTGGCTGATGGCGCCGGTGATGGTCACGCTGACGCTCGGGGGCAACGACGGGAAGCTCATGGTCGCGTCGCTGACGCCGCTGGTCTTCTGGGCCACCGAGTCGCTCCTGCGCGCCCCTTCGGGAAGAACGGCCGCGGGGCTCGCGGGCGCGGTGGCGCTGACCATCATGACCACCCAGTTCCAGACCGGCTACTTCCTCTTCGGGTCGGTGGGCGTGTACGCGATCTTCCGCACCGTATTGATGTGGAGGGCAGGGGAGGCCGCCGGGCGAAAGCGCCGCCTCTCCCGGGCGACGCTCGTCATGGGTCTCTTCCTGGGCAGCTCGCTCCTCGGGGGGGCGCTCACCGCGTTTCAGCTCCTGCCCGCCGCCGGGTACGTCGGAGAGTACTCGCGCCGCGTAGCGACCACGGTGGATGCGACGCCCGAAGAGAGAATCGCATACGCGACCTCCTGGTCCTTCCACCCGGAGGAAGTTGTGGCCCTTGCGGTCCCCGAGTTCGTCGGCAACTCGGGCGCCAACGAGAGCTGGGGGCAGGGCACCTACTGGGGGAGGAACGCGCTCAAGCTCAACCATGAATATCTGGGCATTACCGTGCTGGTTCTGGCGCTCTTCGGGCTCCTGGGGCACCGGAGACGGCCGCTCCGGTGGTTCATGGCGGGACTGAGTCTCGTTTGGCTCCTCTACGCGCTTGGGGCGCACACGCCGGTCTGGCGGATCTTCTACGAGGTCGTGCCCGGGATGTCGCTCTTCCGCGTCCCGGCGATCGCCGCCTTTCTGGTGAGCTTCGGGGTCGTGACGCTCTTCACGCTCGGGGTCGAGGACCTCGTGCGGGAATCGCCGGCGCCGGGGAAGTTCCTGAAGAGCAGGCGGGGGCGGGCGCTCCTGGGATTCCTCGGACTCCTGCTCCTGGGGCTGCTGCTGCAGGGGAGCGGGGCGCTTACCGGCATCTGGACCACCAGCATCCATACCGGCATGTCGGATGCGCAGCAGGCCGCCCTGGCCCGCGCGATGCCCTTCATCACCCGCGGCTTCGGCTTCGCGCTGCTGCTCGCCGGCCTCACCGTCACGGCAACCTGGGCCGCGCGTGAAGGGAAGATCCCTGGCACGGCCGCGCTGGCCGCCCTCGCCGTCCTCGTCGCCGTGGACCTCGGCCGCATCGACCGCGCCTTCATCCGCACGGTGGACTTCCACGGGTGGGCGGCCCCGACCACCAATGTGCGCTTCCTGCAGGAGCGCCGCACGGCGGAACCCCATTCCGGGTCGCCGACTTCCGTCGCGATCTCCGCAACGACCAGACCGTCGACCTCGCCATGCACGGCCTCGACCTCCTCGCGGGACATCACCCGAACGACCTGGCCCGGTACCGCATGCTGCTGGGCCTCGAGGGGAGCCAGTCCCGCGGGGCCAACACCGCGCACCCCAACGTGCTGCGCATGATGAACGTCCGGTACGTGGTCCTCTCGGGCGCTCCCGCGGAAGGGGGCCCGCAGCCGCAGAGTACCGGCCAGGGTCCCTACGGCGCCGAAGTGGTCTACGCGTACGACGGTCTCGATCGAGCCTGGATCGCCGGGGAGGTCACCGTGGTGGAGGACGACGAGGCCGCCCTCGCGCGCATTCTGTCGAGCGACTTCGACCCCGGGCGCGAGGCGATCCTGGCCGCACCGCTCCCCGGGGCCGTGGGGGGCGGGGGCTCCGGCCCGGTCGAGTGGGTGAGCTACGAGCCGGACGAGCGTGAGCTGAGGGTGAGCACGACCGGCCCTGCGCTGCTGGTCGTCTCGGAGAACTGGTTCCCGGGGTGGGTGGCCGAGGTCAACGGTGAGCCCGCCGATGTCCACCGGGCCAACCTGACGCTGCAGGCGGTGCGGATCCCGGAAGCCGGGGAGCACACGGTGACGATGCGCTTCACGGCCCCCACGGTGCGCCGGGCGCTCTGGATCAGCGTAGGGGCGGCGGTGGTGGTCCTGGTGCTGCTCGCCTCCCCGTACATGCGCGGTCTGGCAGGGCGATTGCGGCGCCGGGACGCGGCGGCATGACGCCGAGCCCCGGGGAGGAGGGCGCCGCCAACCCCGATTTGAAGCAGGACGGCGCAACCGGCCGGGCCGGCCCCCGGCGCTGGTGGGTGCTGCCCCTGAAGCTGGTGCTGGCCCTGGCGATCACATGGCTGATACTGCGCGGTGCGGAGTTGACCCTGGCAGAGGCCTGGGAGATGGTGGACTGGAGTGTCGTGCGCCCGAACGCGCCCTTCCTGGCGCTGTCGGTGGCGCTCCTCCTGGTGGCGTTCGTGATCCCCGCCGCGCTGTGGTCGAGGGTGCTGGTGGCCTTCGGCGAGAAACCCGTGCCGGTGGTGCAGGGGACCGCGATGCTGCTGGTCGCCAACCTGGGCCGGTACGTGCCGGGCAAGGTGGTCCAGGTCGCCGGGCTGGCCGTCCTCGCCCGGCGTGCGGGGATGTCCGGGGTGCGCGCCACCGGTGCCGCGATCGTGGCCCAGATCCTCAACCTGATCGGCGCCGCGATACTCGGGGGATGGGTCGCCTACCAGATGAACGACTCCAACGGGGCCGCGGGGCTTGCGGTGGGCTTTGGCGCCGTGCTGGCATTGGGTGCGTTCCTGTACCTTGGCGGGGCGGAAGTCCTGCTCCGGTGGATCCTGAAGCGGGTGGGCCACTCCGGTGAACTGCCCGGGGCCGCCGGCCGGCGCCTCTTGCTGCTGGTGCCGGGATACATGCTGAACTGGCTCGTCTTCGGTGCCGCGTTTGCCAGCCTGGCGGCCGGCCTGGGACTGCCGGTACCGGTCGTGTTCGCGACGACCGCCTTCGCCGCCGCCTATTTCGCCGGCTACATCTCGTTCCTCCCGGCGGGGATCGGGGTTCGCGAAGGCTCGCTCGTCTTCCTGCTGACGCCGCTGCTGGGACCCGGCCCGAGCGTCGTGCTGGCCGCGCTGCAACGCGTCTGGATCACGGTGGCCGAGCTGGCTGCCGCCGCCGCGGGCGCCTGGCTGCTGCGCGGATCCGGTTCAGCCGGGGCGGAGGACGGCCCGGTGCGGATCGGCAGGGAGTACTACGACGAATCGGCCTACTTTGCCGACGGCACGTGCATGCAGGACTTCAACAGCCGCTTCCAGCGCTACCGGATCGGGAAGGTTCTGGAACTCCACACGCCCGGCCCGGGGAACCGGGTGCTTGACCTGGGCTGCGGGTGGGGGACGATCAGCGTCGCCCTGGCACCCAGGGTCGGCGAAGTGGTCGGCCTCGACTTCTCCGAGCGGGCGGTTGCCGGTTGCAGCGCGCGCGCGGGGCAGCTGGGTCTTGGCAATGTATCCTTCGTCTGTGCGGACGCCCGGGCCACCCATCTCCCTTCCGCTTCCTTCGACTCCATCGTAGCGGCGGACCTCTTCGAGCACCTGTATCCGGAGGACTCCGAGGCGGTCGCAAGAGAGGCGTTCCGCGTGCTCAGGCCCGGCGGACGCTTGGCGGTGTGGACCCCGTGCCGCACCCACATCCTTGAGGTCCTGAAGAACAACAACGTTGTCCTCAAGCGTGACCCGACTCATGTGGACTACAAGCCGATGCCGCGAATGAAGCAGCTCCTCGACGACGCCGGCTTCGAGATCGAGCGGGCGTACTTCGCCGAATCGCATGTGCCGGGCCTCAACGTCGCGGAGCGGCTCCTGCAGAGGTGGGTGCCTCTGCTAAGGCGGAGGATCGCCGTCCTGGCCGTGAAACCGGAGGCCTCATGACCACAACCCCCAAAGTCCTCGTCATCGTCCCCACCTACAACGAGGCCGAGAACCTGCCGCGCATCGTGCCGCTGATCCTGGGGCAGGGCGACGCCTTCCACGTGCTCGTGGTGGACGACAACTCGCCGGACGGGACGGGCAGGGTGGCGGACGACCTCGCAGCCGCAAGCGACCGCGTCGACGTGCTGCACCGGTCGGGCAAGATGGGGCTGGGCGCCGCGTATGTGGCCGGGTTCCGGCGCGGACTGGAAGGGGATTTCGACATCTTCATCGAGATGGACGCGGATCTTTCGCACCCCCATGAGATGCTGCCCGGGCTCGTCGCCGCGCTGGACGAAGCGGACGTGGCGGTCGGTTCCCGTTACGTCGGCGGCCGCATCACGGTGGTGAACTGGCCGATGAGCCGCCTCCTGATCAGCCTCTTCGGCTCCTGGTACGCGCGCGTCATCACGCGGGTCCCCGTGAACGACGCCACCGGCGGCTTCAACGCCTTTCGCCGCGAGGTGATCGAGTCGGTCGGGATCGAGAAGATCGAGTCGAATGGGTACACCTTCCAGATCGAACTCAAGCTGCGGGCCTGGCGGGCCGGCTTCACGCTGCAAGAAGTGCCCATCGTCTTCACGGAGAGAGACACTGGGGAATCGAAGATGTCCAGAAGCATCGTCATCGAGGCGGTGTGGCGCGTCTGGAAGCTCCGGCTCCTCGACCTCTTCGGGAGGCTGTAGCGGACCGTCCTGATGGCGCGCCGGGGCGGCATGAGCATATGAGCATATGAGCAGGGACCGGGCGAGGCCGGTGCACGAACCGCACCGCTGGCGAACGCACCCCGCGAGCCCCAGTTTTGAGCCATGATACGATCGACACTCCTGTGGATCTCGGAAAACTCCTGGTGCAGGAACACCCTGCCCGGACTCGGCTTCGTCAAGCGCGCCACCCGCAGGTTCATGCCCGGAGAGACGCTGGAAGAGGCGCTGGACGCCGCCGGCATCCTCGAACGGAAGCGCGGCATCCCCACGCTCATCACCTTCCTCGGCGAGAACGTCGCCGACCGGGCCGAAGCGCGCGCGGTCGCGAACCACTACGTCGAGGCCGCCGGGATGGTCGCCTCCGCGGGACTCGACGCGGAGCTCTCGGTCAAGCCCACCCACCTGGGCCTCGATCTCGGATTTGAAGTGGCCGAGGAGAACCTGCGGCGGGTGACCAAGGCCGCCGAGGACCTCGGCAACTGGGTCTGGATGGACATGGAGTACAGCCGCTATGTCGATCCAACGCTCGATCTCTACCGCTCGATCCGCGCCGACCACCCCAACTTCGGGGTCTGCCTCCAGTCGTACCTGCACCGAACCCCCGCCGACCTCGAGTCGCTGGTGCCGCTGGGCCCCGCGATTCGGCTGGTGAAGGGGGCCTACGCGGAGCCGGCCGGCGTCGCGCTGCCGGAGAAGGCCGACGTGGACCAGGCGTTCTTCGACCAGGCGTGCCGGATGCTCGCCCCCGACGCGCGCGAGGCGGGGCTCCGCGCCGGATTCGCGACGCACGACACCGCCCTGATCCGCAGAATCGACGCGTGGGCGGAGAGCAACGGCCTGGGCCCGGATGCCTTCGAGTATCAGATGCTCTACGGGATCGGCGACGGGGAACAGGACCGGCTGGCCGCGGAGGAGAAGGGGGTCCGGGTGCTGATCAGCTACGGCGCACACTGGTTCCCCTGGTACGTCCGCAGACTTGCCGAACGGCCCGCAAACATCGGATTCGTGGTCCGCAACCTCCTGCCGTCCAAGAGCAAATAGGGCCCGGCCACCTCCAGAAGACCCCTGAAGGGAAGTAAGGCAAACATGACATTTGGTAAACTACTCTTTACGAAGAGCACGCCCCTGGCCGGTGCGCTTCTGCTGGGCGGCTGCGCCGGACCTCCGCCGGACCCCACGGTGGGATACGCCGCCAGGGAGTACGCAACGGCCATCGATTCCGCCCGTGCAGTCCTCGATTCGGTCATGGCCGCGGAAGACATCCCGGGGCTTTCAGTGGCCGTGGGTCTGGGGTCAGAAGTCCTTTGGTCAGAAGGCTTTGGCTACTCGGACCTAACCCATGAAACAAAGGTCACGCCGCAGACAAGGTTCCGGATCGGGAGCGTGTCCAAGCCCTACACGGCAGCCGCCCTCGCGCACCTGGTCGAAGACGGCGCCCTCGACCTGGACGCTCCGGTGCGCAACTACGTGCCTTCGTGGCCGGAGAAGCGGTGGCCCGTGACCACGCGGCAGCTCGCCGGGCACATCGGCGGGATCCGCCACTACCGGGGACGGGAGAACTTCTCGGCTACGCCGTATGCCACGGTGCTCGACGGCCTGGAGATCTTCCAGGGGGATTCGCTCATCAGCGAGCCGGGGACCGACTATTCCTATTCCTCCTATGGGTGGAACCTCATCAGCGCGGTCATCGAGGGCGCCGGCGGGGAACCCTTCCTGGACTACATGGACGCCGTGGTGTTCGAACCCCTCGGAATGGACGATTCATCGGCGGACCACGTCAGGCCCATCATCCCGCACCGTACCCGCTTCTACATGAAGAACGAGGACGGAGAGGTGGTCAACGCGTTCCATGTCGACAACAGCTACAAGTGGGCAGGCGGGGGATTCCTGTCGACGCCGGAGGACATTCTGCTCTTCGCCAACGCCCACTTCACGCCCGGGTACCTCGAAGCCGAAACGCTCGAGATGCTCTTCGAACCGCAGACCCTTCGTGACGGGACCTCGACCGGCTACGGAATCGGCTGGCGGTCGGACACCAACGAGCATGGCGAGAGGGTCGTGTCGCACACCGGCGGATCGGTCGGGGGCAGGACGGTGATGACACTGAACCGCGACAACGGGCTGATTGTGGCGATCGTCGCGAATCTGTCCAGCGCGCCGATGAGCAACGGGCTCGCGGGGCGAATCGAGGCGCTCTTCCGGTAGCGGGGAACCCCGGGGGCAGGGTTCGGGCGGCACCTCACACCGTCAAATGTAACTTTACATAATACATATTATGCGAACTAAAACGGAAGAATTCCGGGCCCCACCAACGGTCTCCTGCGCTCCTCACCCCCCTTGTCGCGCCCTCTGCGCCACCTCCGACCGCCACATCTCGATCCTGACGCGATCCGGGTCGTCCTCCTCCAGATCCTCCAGGAGACGATCGTACGCGGCCACCGCGCCGGCGTAGTCGCCCCGCTCCCGGCGCAGACGAGCGACATCGACCAGCGCTTCCTTGCGCTGGAGGTCCAGACGCGCACGATCCGCCACCCGCTCGTAGAGTCCCTCCGCCAGCTCCGGGTCGCCCATGTCTTCCGAGACCGCGGCCAGCAGCGCCGCGGCCTGAATCCCCAGCGGACTCCCCAGGTCGCTTGCAAGCGGTTCGAGGACGGCGTGGGCACCCGCGTGGTCGCCTTCGCTCGCCAGGACCTGTCCGAGCGTGAGGCGCGCTTCATCCGCGAAGCTGGTGCTCCCGAACCGTTCCAGGTACAGACTCAGATCCTCGCGCACGGCGAGCGCGTCCCCCGCCTCCAGCCGCTGCTGCAGCTCTTCCAGCTGGCCGGCGGCCGTGACATCGAGGGTGCTCCTGTACCGGCCGTAGTAGACGAAGGCGGCGGTGCCCAGCCCCAGCAACACGACCGCGAGGGTCAGGATGGGGCGGTTGCGCTGGGCCCACTGGGTCGCTTCCAGCGTCTTCGCAACGAAGACATCTTCCTGCTCCGCGGGGTTGGCCGGCCTTTGCGGTCCGGTTCCCGGTTTGCGGTACTTGGCCATGAGAATGCCGGTTCTTCTTCTTGCCTTGAACTGCGCAGTTGGGGGACGGAGTGCGACTCGCGGTCGCGCGTTCCCGTGATTGTGGTGATGTGCAGTGCACCGACAAGTACATTAATGCCGGGCCGGAATGCGGGTCAACGCGCCCCGTGGCGTAGCGGTTGGCGAACGGCGGTGGCAGGTTGGGTGTCGTACAACCGATGAAGGACTTTCTCCGAATGACCCGATGCGTGCCCGCCCTGGCGGTCGCCGCCGCCCTGGCCGCTTCCGCCTGCGACGGAGCCGCGCCGCGCGTTCCGCACAGCGTGCGGGTCGCTCCCGGCCAGGCCACGGTGCAGAACGTCGGCGACACCATTGCGTACCGCGCGCAGGTCCTCGACGCCGGCGGCGCCGTCATCTACGAAGCGGACATCCACTGGTCGTCGAAGGACGAGCGGATCGCGACGGTGTCCTCCCGGGGGGTGGTCACCGCAACCGGTCCCGGAAGCGTGGAGATTCTCGCCTCGCACGGCGCGGTATCGGGCAGCGGACTCCTCGACGTGCGGCTGGTGCCGGCCCGCCTGGCGGTCGTGGCGGGCGATGCCCAGACCGCACCGGCGCTGTCGCCCGTGAGCGAAGACCCCGCGGTGCGCATCGAGGACGAAGCCGGAATCGCCATCCCCGGGGTCGCGGTGACCTTCTGGATCGTCGCGGGGGATGGAGAGGTCGATCCCGAACAGGCCGTGAGCGATGCCTCCGGGGTTGCGTCGGCACGCTGGACGCTCGGTCTGGCGGAGGGGGAGCAGCGGCTCGGGGTCCGGTTCGGCTCGCTCACGGCCGGGTTCACCGCCGTTGCCACCGAACCGGAGCTCGCGATCACGACCCGGGAGCTTGGCCGCGCGAGGGCCACCGTGGCCTACCGCGAGGCGATCGAGGTGGTGGGAATCCGTGAAGAGCCGCTCACCTGGTCGATCGCGGAGGGCGCGCTTCCCGCGGGACTCGGGATCGACTCCGCGGGCGTGCTCTTCGGGACACCGGTGCGGGCCGGCACCGCCTCCTTCACGGTCCGGGTGCGCGACGCCGCCGGGCGGGCGAACTCGAGGGCCCTGACGCTGCTCGTCTGCGCTCCTCCGCTGCAGCTGAATCCCGGCGCTGTCCTGGTCCTCCGCCAGGACGACTTCGGGGAGTGCCCTCCCCTGCTCCCCTCCGGCGAAGACGGCGATCTCTACCGGATCGCGGCGCTGCGTGCCTCCACCGGGCCGCTCGGCGCCCCCGCCATCAACTTCACAGCGACAGCGATCGGGGCCGCCGCGACCTCGCCGGATCCCGCGTCGCGCACCTCCGCGCCAACAGCCGCGACCCCCCTGGCCGCGCTTCCGCCGGGGCTCGCCGCCGGCGTCCGCACCGCCGAAGCGACGGCCCGGTTCCACGGCCAGCTCCTTGAAGAGGCGCGCGGACTGTTGCGCAGGTTCGGAAGAGACGCGGTCCTTCCGGACACCCGGAACCTTCCCCCGGCGGACGCCTCTGCCGAATCCGCCCGGGAAACGCCTGCGGGCGACGCCTACGCCGCCGCCGCCCGCGCAACGCCCCCGGCGGACGCCTCCGGAGCCATCGCCCGGGCAACGCCCCCGCAGCGGCTCATGCTGCGCCCCTACGCCGGCAACACCAGCTGCAACGCGCCGGGCGCGCCTCCCGTTCCGGCCCTGCTCGTGGGGTACAACGGACACCTGGCGATCTACCAGGACTCGGTCCAGCGCGCGACCACCGCGGTGAGGACGCAGGACGCGCAGATGGTGCTCGACTACTACGCGGACCATGGTGCCGAAACGATCGCCGAGTACTTCGGCGGGATCCCGGACATCAACGGCGACAGCCGGGTGAACGTCTTCGTGTCGCCCGTCCTCACCGAGGGGGTGGCGGGCTTCGTCTGGCCGGGGGACTTCCTGTCCAGGGACGCCTGCGCCGGGTCCAATCAGATGGAGCTCGTCTACCTGAACGAGATTCTGCTCCGGGCCCTCGGACCTGAGCAGGAGAACACGTACTACCAGGCGCTGCCGACCATCGTTCACGAGATGAAGCACGTGAGTTCCCTGTACCTGAGGACCCTGGCGGAGGACTTCCACCCGACCTGGATCGAGGAGGGCTCCGCCGAGATCGCCGCCGAAAGGTCCTCGCGCAAGGCCATGGAGGCGGCCGGCGGCGTGGCGCAGGGAGCGTTGCTGACGCGCGACGACTACCCGCCCCGCGACGGGTCCATCATCAGCCCCGAGAACTACGGGGTGTTGGCGCGCCTGGCGAGGACCACGCTCTCCTATACCGCCTACAACAACTCACTCGTCATGAACCCGTCCCCGGAGCACAGCTTCTACGGCAGCTCCTGGCACTTCCACCGGTTCCTCGGCGACGCCTACGGCAACGCGGCCCGGCGGGCCGACGGAGACTTCTTCACCGCGCTGAACGACACCACCGTCCCGGCGGGCGTGGAGGGCCTCGAGGAGGTGACCGGACAGCCCATCTCCCAGCTGATCGTGGAGTACGCCACCGCGATGATGCTGAACGGCACCAACGCCCCGCAGCCCGGGCTTGCCTTCCACACCTACGATTTTCCATCGGCCACCTTCCAGCTCTTCCGGCCCGAATTCCAGCCCGGCGGGTTCTATCCATGGCCCCGCACAGGGCCGGAGCCGGCGCGCTTCCACTCCGGCACCTGGGTCGGGGGACTCGCGCCGGCCGGGATCCGCTTCTACGACTTTCAGTCGGACGGGACCGGGGCAGGCATCGAGATCGAGGTGTTCGCGCGCGACCTGCCGGATATGCGGGTGGTGTTCACGCGGCTGCGGTAGCCGCTGGGGCGCTCTATAGCCCTCTCGGGTCGCCACCCACGGTTTCCACCGCTCTTGTGAATTGTTTCACATACTCGTCGGCGGGACGGCGCAGCATGGCGCAAAGCAGGCCATTGCGCGCGAGTTGCCAGCTGCTGCCCCGCCGGGTCGCGGAGCCCACGTCCCGCTCCTCCCTCACCCGGCCAGCGCGGCCAGCGCGGGCGCGTCGATGTTGCCGCCCGACACGATCACCGCCGCCCGGCCGCGCGGGCGGTACCCCGAGGCGAGCGCCGCGAGTCCGACCGCTCCCCCGCCCTCCACCACCAGGTGGTGATCCCGGAACGCGCTGCGCACCGCGGCGCGGATGTCGTCCTCCCCGACGACGATGTGCTCGTCCACGACCTCTCGCACGAGCCGCAGGGTGAAACGGTTCCCATCCCCGATCCCCCCGGACAGCGCCGAGGCGATCGTCTCCTCGTCGGGCATGCGGAGCGGCCGGCCGGCCTCCAGGCTCTTCAGCATGACCGAGGCCCGCCGGGCCGACACCGCCACGACGCGGATGCCGCGGGGCTTGAGCGCCAGACCGATCCCGGCCACCAGTCCCCCGCCCGAGAGCGGCACGATCACTTCATCGAGCCCCGGCAGCTGCTCGGCCAGCTCGAGCCCCACGGTCCCCTGCCCTTCGATCACGTCCGGGTCGTCGAACGGGTGCACCAGGGTCAGCCCGTCGGACTCCGCCAGCCCGGCCGCCCGCTCGTCGGCCTCGTCGTAGCTGGGACCCGCGCGGATCAGCCTCGCCCCCGCGGCCCGAATCCGGCGCAGCTTGGAGGGATCCGTCCAGTCAGGGACGCAGATCGTCGCCGGGATTCCGAGCACGCGCGCCACCTCGGCGACCGCCCTCCCGTGGTTGCCCGACGACACGGCGACGACGCCCCGAGCCCGCTCTGCCGCGGTCAGCTTCAGCAGCCGGTTGGCCGCGCCCCTGATCTTGAAGGAGCCCGTCCGCTGGAGCGATTCCAGCTTGAGCCACGCGTCGCCGTGGCGGGCGGCGGGCACGGAATGGCCGACACGATCCGCGTTGGGCGCCGGCAGCGGGATCAGCGGCGTGCGCCAGACGAGGCGGCGGATGCGCTTCAGCGCCGCGGCGAAGTCGAGTTCGGGCAGGGGCCCGGCCGGCTCCGTGCGGGCGCCATCCCGGGCGGGGGGCGCGTCCGGGGCGGCGGGGGTTCCGGTCACGTGGCCTTCTACGAGATGATCCGCTGCCCCTCGACCAGCTTCACCACCCACAGCCCCGAGTTCAGGTCGGAGGTGAAGATGTGACCCTTGTGGATCTGCGCACCCCAGGTCATCCCCCAGTTGGGGACCGTCGACTGCGCGTCCGTCGTCTTGAGGATCGCGATCTCGCGCCCCTGCCGGTACAGGTCGCCCCGCAGCTCGCCGGAGATGTCCACCACACGCAGGCCGGCCTGGTAGTACCCGACGTACAGGCGATCACCCTCGACCCAGATGTTGTGGGCGCCGGCCTCGGGCACCTCGTAGCGCGCGACCTCCACGGGATTGTCCATGTCGGCCATGTCGAGGACGTGGATGTAGCCGCGCGCCTCGATGGGGGCGTCGGCGTCCCAGTCGTCGGGGAAGATCTCGTCGCCCACGAAGAGATAGCGTCCGGCTCGCCATGCCGTATGGGTATTGCCGATCGGATACTTGAACCGTGACACGAACGCGGGCTCGGTGGGGGTTCCCCCGTGGGTGCCGGCGCCGACATCGAGGGTCACCGCGCCGTCGTCCCAGTAGGAGAGGTAGGCATAGCCGTCCTGGACGATGACGTCGTGGAGCGACTTGTGGTCGGACTCGGGCATGCCCCAGCGGCCCACCTCGTCGGGCGCGGCGGGGTCCGAGATGTCGATGATGTGGATGTCGCTGGTGCCGTTGTGCACCGCGTAGACGAGATCGCCCTCGACCCACACGTTGTGGACGCCACCGGGCACCGTGCGCTTGTACTCCGAGATGATCGTCGGGTGGGCGGGGTCCGACAGGTCCAGAATCACGATGCCGTTCTGCCGGTCGGACGCGCCCTCACGCGTCAGGATCCCGATCCGGTTGCTGCCGTGGATCTTGACGTCGTTGATCCTGCGCGCGTCGAGCTGCACCGAATCGGTGAGCACGGGGGCCGAGGGGTCGGTCACGTCCCAGGCCTTCATCCAGTCGTACATGAAGGTCCCCACGTAGGCGTAGTCCCGGCCGTCGGCGCCCTCGAAGACCCAGGTGTCGCCGGAGTGGTGTTCCGCGGCCGCGCCGCGCCCGACCTTCACCAGCTCGGCCTCCTCGATGCGGGGCGTGATCGACGCCGAGGCGACGGCCGCCCTGCCCTCGCCGTACACGGCGGTGACGCGGTAGGTCCCGGGACGCTCCGCGACGAAGACGCCCTCCGTCCCCTCCGCCTCGATCTGCGCGCCGCCGCCGGTCACGCTCCACTCCGGGTAGAGCGCGGTGGAGGCCCGCGCCTCGAAGCGGATGACGTCGCCGGTCCGGGCGCGGACTTCGGCGGGGACCACCTCGACCGGGCCGAGTTCGCCCTCGCGGACGGAGACGGTGACGGAGGCGCTGGCCGATCCGGCCGAGACCGTCACCCGCGCCTGGCCCGCGCTGCGTGCGTACACGCGGCCGGCCGCGTCAACCCCCGCGATGGACTCGTCGCTCGACGAGAAGGTCAGCTCCGGGGCGGTCACGGGCTCGCCGTCCCGCCCGCTCGCCACAACCCGTAGCGGCGCACTCGTCCCCGCCAGCAGCGTGGCCTCCGGCAGCTCCGCCCACAGGCTGGCGACCGGAAGCGCCCGCACCACCACCGCAGCGAAGCTCATCACGTTCCCCGAGCGGGCCGCGATCCGCGCCTCGCCCGGAGAGACCCCCGTCACCTGCCCGCTCTGGTCCACCACCGCGACCTCCGGATTCATCGCGATCCAGCGCAGCGGCGCGTCCGCCAGCACCGCGCCGTCCGCGGAGCGCACCGTGGCCGCCACGGTCACGGTCTCGCCGGCGTCCAAAGTCATCTGTGACGGATCCAGGTCGATCCTGTCGGGCCCGGCCTGCACGCCTGCCAGCAATAGCAGAACTGTACTCGTCGTCATGGAAAGAGCCTTCCTTCTGGGTGTCCGGCCTGCGGAGAATTCGCGCTTCGGAAGATACCCGTCGAGCGGCAGCGTTGTCACGGGACGGCACTGTCACGCAAGACACACATGCCAACCCGCCCGGTCACGGCGCGTCTTGACCTTTATATTGTCCGGTGGTCTCCGGCGGCGACTGCACCTCGCCGGACCCGTAACGCCGGACTCACCCTCCCTGGGAGCTTTTCATGAGGAAGCCTGCCACCGCCCGGGCCACCCGCACGCGCCCCACCGCTTCAACCGCCGCCACAATCGTGGCTGCCGTGCTCGCCGTGGCAACCGTATCCTGCGACGAGGCGCTGCTTCCGCCGCGCGACACGTCCCCCATCATCATCGCGGGAACCACGTCCGAGACGGGTTCGCGGCGGGTGGAGGGGGTGAGCATGGCGCGGGGCTTCCGGCTGGCCATCGAGATGCTGAACGCGTCCGGCGGAATCGATGGCCGCAGGGTGCGGCTCGCACTGCAGGACGACGGCAGCGACCCCGGGCGGGCGGCGCGAATCTACAGGGACCTCGCCGCGGCGGACTCGGTCGACGCTCTGATCGGCCCGTACTCGAGCGCGGTCACGGAAGCGGTGGTGCCGGTCGCCGAGGAGGCCGGCATGCCCCTGGTCACGCCGCTGGCCGCCTCGCCCGAGATCTGGGCCGGGAGGAACCGCCGGTGGAGCGTGCAGATGATGAACAACGCGCGCGACAACCTGGCCGGTGCGGTGGTGGTCGCCGCGCGCCGGGGGGCGGAGACGGTGGCGCTCGTCTACGAGGACTCCCGGTTCCCGATTTCGGCGGCGGAGGGGGTGCGCGCCGCAGTGGCCCGGGAGGGGCTGATCCTGGTGATGGACGAGGCCTACCCGGTCGGCGAGGCGGACCACGCCGCGCTCACCGCCCGGGCGCGCGACCTCGGGGCCCACCTGTTCGTGGGCGGCGGCTACACCCCGGACGCGGTCGCGTTCACCATGGCCGTGGCCGCGGACCGGTATTCTCCCCTGCTGACGAGTTGGAGCGTCGGCCCCGGCGAAGCCGACTTTCCCGACCGCGTGGGCGTCGCGGCAGCCCGCTGCGTGATCGGGAACGCCCCGTGGGTGCACACGCTCGACACCTCGGGACCACTCGCCGGCAGCGCGAACTTCCAGCGACGCTACCAGGAAGCGCATGGCACCACTCCGGGGTACACGGCGGCGGCGGGATTCGGTGCCGTCGAGCTGCTCTCCGAAGCGATCCGGGCCTCATTGGCCGCGACCGGCACCATCGACAGCGCCACGGTGCGCGACCATCTGTTCAGCACATCGACCGAGACCGTGCTGGGACCATTCGGGGTCGTCCCGCTCGGCGAAGCGGACGCCGGCAGCCAGCGTCTCCTGGTGCGGCTGCAGCTCCAGTGGCAGGACGACGGCCAGGGCGGGCTCGTGCAACGCGTCATCTATCCGGACGCCGCGGCGGAAGCGGATCCGTGCGTCAGCTAGCCCTACGGACCCCCACCCGAGGCTTGAGGCAAGGCGCAGGGGCGCTATACTTAGCCGGCACCGGTCCCCGTAGCTCAGATGGATAGAGCGACTGCCTCCTAAGCAGTAGGCCCCAGGTTCGAGTCCTGGCGGGGACATTGGGTTCTTGAGGGGTCGGGGTTCCGGTTTCCGACATTCATTCCCCAGCGTTCTTTGAGGCGCACACGCGTGAGGCCTCGCTGGTGGCTCGTCGACCTCTTCCTCGTGGCCGGCTGGGTGCGCCAGCACAACGCCGCCATCGGCCATGGCTGAACACGACCTGCCGGACGGTCCCCGTCAGCTCTTCGAGGCGGTCCGCAAGCCTGTGGCCGAGCACCTCGGTGGTCTGCGACCTCCTGAAGGGGGCGCGAACACCCCGTTCCTGTATTCGGCCTTGATGCTCATGGTCCATTGACTCTATCAGGGAACAGGCGGTGGCGGCAGGCCTCCGGCGAGAGCGGGCGCCACCTGGAGCATTTCGCTACGCGGTGACCGGCTGTCGGCGCCGGTCACTCTGCCCAGACTCCGCTCGACGGCCAGGCACTGGTTCCAGTTGGGTCACGTGATGGCCTCTGGATTGTCTGATCTGCCCCATTGGGTTACCATGCTCCATGCAGACCGTAGCCGAGACACCAACCTTCACCCGCCAAGCCAAACAAGTTGTTCACCGAGGACGAAAAACGCGAACTGATTGACTGCCTGGCCGAACATCCCCTGGCGGGCGACGAGATCCCGGGGACCGGAGGGGTCCGAAAAATGAGATTCGGAGCCTCCCGGCGAGGCAAGCGGGGTGGTGTCCGGGTGATCTACTTCTTCGGAGGCGGACGAATGCCCATCTACGCGCTGCTCGCATACTTGAAGTCCGACAAAACCGACCTGAGCCCCGGTGAGCGGCGAGCGGTTGGCAAGCTCGTAGACTCGATCAAACGTCAAGGAAGGCAGACGAAATGAGCACGTTCGGAGAGGACCTGATCCAGTCCCTGAACGAAGCCTTGGCCCATGCGAAGGGCGAGGGTCCCGCCATCGTTCACACCTCCATCTCCCCACGCGAGGTTCGGGTGCAGGCGGAGCTAACGCAGGCTCAAATGGCGGCCCTAATGGGTATGAGTCTGTCCGGCTACCGGAAGTGGGAGCAGGGGAGGCGGCGTGTCCGCGGCCCGGCCGCGATGCTCCTGCGCATCATTAAGCACGATCCCAACGCGGTCAGGCAGGCCCTCCTGGCATCGCCGTAGCGGTCCGGGACCGGGCTATCCGCAGTGGAGGATCGTAGGACTCTGTTTCAAGAGTCGTCCGGGGCCGGGCGAACGGGAGCAGCGGGCCCGTGACCGTGGTCTGCCGAACGTGAATGACAACTGACCACGGCCGGACGCGGGTGACTCAGAGAGGCTCCGCTTCTCGATCGGGTTCGTAGGCCTTCAGTTGGGCGTTCTTTGTCCAGATGTGGACTCTGTAGTCCGTGGAGGAACCGTACTTTCGCTTCAGTGCGTTGGCGACCTCGATGACATCTGAGTTCGTGAGGCCGACCACGTGCCGAGTCGGGTCAGAAGCGAAGGCTCGGATGAATCCGGCTAACTCATTGAGCCCTTTGGATGGAGAGATCAGCCAAGGCCGCGCGCGTCCGATGCTGGTTTCGACATCAGTTGCTATCCGGAGTGCCAGGTGCCGCCTGCGATTACCGTTGGTGACATCGGCGATGTGGTCACAGAACTTGTAGAGGCATCCCGCTGGGACGTGGAAACGGGCTCCTGCCAGCCCGGCCATTCTCTCGCGCAAGCGTCTGGAGAATGTCTGGTCCGAAAAACCCGGCACGGAGTACAGCTCCAGCAGATAGCTGGTGTCGACGACAAAGATGCGGGTCACCCAGGGAGCCCCGCGAGCCAGCGACGCATTTCCTCGTGACGATTGCTCTCATGATCCGGGTCGAGGTACTGGTCCACGATTTGCTGCGTCACCAGGTCCCCAAGCCGGCCTCTTTCCAGCAACTCGTCGTAGCGAGCGACTTCGTTCAGCGGCAGCAACTGACTGCAGTAGTCCTTACTGGAACGAAACGCCAGAACTACATGCTGCTGCTCTTCCGGGGTCAGCGCGTTCAGGACTGCCGGATTGTGGGTCGACAACAGCACGTTGATCCTTCTTTCCTTGCTCAATCGGGCGATGGCCTGGACAACGGCGGCTACCCGGCTTGGATGCAGACCGTTGTCGAATTCTTCCACTACCACCGGTGAAAACCGCTCGCCAGTCGCCACGGCAGTGAGCACCGCCAAGGTCCTCAGGGTTCCATCGGAGAGCATCCGGGCGTCCGAGAGCTTATCGGAGTGCTCTTCGTACATCCCGAACATCACGTCGCCCAACGAAGTGGTGACGAAGTCGAAGCCGCTGTACGGCTCATCCGGCACCTGTCGGATGTGACGGAACAACTCATCCAGCTTGTCGGTACCGTTCCGACTGAGGCTGTGCAACACCGAGGATAGATTGGATCCGTCACGCAGAAGCACGTCGTGGCCAATCCTCTCGTAATGACGCATCGCGTCCGGACGTGGATCGAAGACGAACGATGCGTGCAGGTACTTCCGAACCCGGCGTATGAGGTCGAGAGAAGCCCGGAGCCGACGGTTCTTCGTGCCGAAATGCTCGTACTGGGAGAGTGCCGATCTGGTTGCAGATACGGACGCCCGAGGCTTCCGCCCGCCTTGGGCGAAGTTGTTGTACTCCAACGTGATGTCCGCGGAGGCCGGCGTTCCGCTCCCTTCAATCTCTTGAAAGATCATCGTGCCGCCATGGAACAGGGACTCGGCCTTGATTCGCGGCTCGGGCAGGGGTGCCACCGTGACGGAGTATCGCGTTGGCTCATGTCGGCCGGACCACCGCATTTTGGCTGAGAACTGTAGCGTGAAGCTGTTGGTCCCGTAGCGAGGGCAACCCTGAAGCCCCCCCCGCACGTTCAAGGCACCTTCCCTGTCCAGGTCCGTGATTTCCCGGAGTGGGTCTCCGGCGGCGATGGACGCCAACACTTCGATCCCCTCAAGCGCGTTGCTCTTCCCCGATCCGTTGGGACCGACCAGGATGGTGAGCGGACGAATAAGACGAATCTGTGCGCGCCGGAAGCTCTTGAAGTCGATGAAATGATGCATTTGGCGAGGACTCCGAGGAGGCGATCAGAGGCCGGGGTGGATCGCCCTTCCCAGACAACCTAATGATGGCGGTTGATCTGGACCATGACGGTGGCGCCACGCGGGTTGCGTTCCACGGCCGGGCACTCGTTCCAGTTCCCCCAGGCGCGGAAGGACGCCACCCATCACCAGCCCGCCGACAGCCGCAGATGGCCGCCTTCGAACGGCTCCCGCCCGAAGTTGTCCAGGTCCCAGCGGAGCCCGGCCGTCACCTCGAAGCCCGACCGGAACCGGTGGCCCGCTTCCGTGATCAGTCGGCGATTCTGCGAGGTGAGCCAGGGCGCCCGATAGCCCGCATCGCGGTCCAGGAGGACGTAGGCCAGGCGGCCCGTCCATCCCGCATCCGGGTACCGGACGAGGGCCGCCCGGGCGAAGACCTCACGATCGCGGTGCTCGCGGCGAGCTCCCCCTGCTCGCGTGCGCCACTCGGGTCGCCGCACCCGCGCCAGCTCCGTCTCGACCGCCCACAGCGGGTTCAGGCGGGTTCGTGCGCGGGCGCCCACGGCCGCCGTCTCCTCGCGCAGAGTGAAGCCGGGCCCGCTCGCGGGCGCCCGCCGCTCGGTGTCCGCCGTCGCCCAGGTGCCGTACAGCGCCAGCGTCACGCGCTCGAGCGGTGTGACCTGGAGGAGTGCTCCCAGGAACGCGACCTGTTCGACCTGGGTGAACGGAGCCGGACCAGTCGCCGGAAAGGTCACCTGTACCTCGCTTCTTCGGCTTGATCCCGCGTACAGCTCCGCTCGCCAGCGTGACGCCGCGGCCCTCAGGGTCGTGCGGGCGGCCAGGGGAGCCCCCGCGTAGTCGTAGTGGGCGTCCACCTCGTCCGCCCTCACTCCCAGGCCCTGGAAGATCGCGTCGCTGAAGGCGTCGAGCGCCGCGAGGCGCACCTCCAGCGTCCAGCTCCGGTCGTCACTGTCGCTCCAGGAGCGCGCCAGGGCGACCTCCACGTCCGCTGATGGCTTGAAGAAATGGACGCCGAGCCCCACCCGCACGGTCCACGGCGTCCCGAGCATGTCGCGCCAGCGGATGCCGACCCACGGGTAGTCGCGCCGTGCCGTGAGCGATCGCTCGCGGCGGTAGCGTGCCATCAGGTCCACGGGGCCGGAGACGTGGATCTCCTGGCGCCAGTCCACGACGTTGAGGATGTGCGCATTGCTGATCGAGGCCCCGGCAACCCGAAAGCCGTTGGGCACCTCGGCCCAGCGTGCGTCTTCACCGGGATCGAAGAGGCTCGAGCGGACATCAAGCTCGTACTCGTGGTCCATCCTGGGGTTGAGCCGCTGGAAGATGCCCTCCTCTGCCAGCCGGCCGTAGTAGGCGCCGTCGCGGTCGAGCAGGGACAGCCACACCCGGTCCGCCCACGCCGCGAGAGTCGCGACAGCCGCCGAGTCGGTCTCGGCCGCAGGGGAAGTCACGGATCGCTCCGCGGCCGACTGGGCACGGAGCGACGGCACGGCGAGGACGAAAACTCCGGCTAACACGGCGGCCAGACCCACGGCCTCCCAACCATTCATCCCCGGAAGAGGGCCTGCGTCTCCGGCGTCGCCGCGGCACACGATCAGCCTTTGGACCGCCGCGTGCACCGATTCACGCCTGCGTCTCCCCGGTGAGCTCGAAACCGGTGTCCTCCGAGGGGAGTCGTCCTCATGGCGTGCCCGCCGGAGGCTCCGCGAGCCTGACTTCCATCGTGCTCTCCTGCGCCCGCGGTTCGGTCGCTCCCGCCAACATGTAGCTGGCCCCCAGCTTCTTCAGGGCGCCGGCATAGGCCCGGTCGATGTCCGGGACGACTTCATCCAGGTCCCGTGGCACCCGTGCCTCGATGTTCACGACGGTCTTGTCGAGCCTGACCTGACCGGCCGGATCCGTCTGAAAAACCGAGTGCCAGGACGGTTCTCCGTAGGTATAGCGCCGGCAGAAGACGCGCTCACCCACCGTGACGAACATGAGCGTGATGAAACGGTGGGTATACCCCGCCCGGATTTCGTGCTTCAGGGAGTTGTCAACCAGGCCGGCCAACTCGCGCTGGGTCTTCGGGTGTGGCATGGAACTTCGCATGGCGATTCGAATCGGCCGGAGGATTTGCCCGACCAGCAGTCGTGGGATCCCAAGGGCGATTTCCAGGAACGATGACATGGTCGGTATCTCCTCTCATTGACTCGAGGAGCCTCGCGCGCGCATACCATAACCTATGGGTCCCGCGGTGGGCCTGGTAGCATCCGAGGAACCACGCCAACCACCAGTCGGTCGTACGTAGCGTCACCCGCCCATACCGGAATATGCTAATATGCTCATATACTCATATGCTCATATGTCACAACCGGGCGACTCCGGGCTGCGGCGTAGCGTTAGCGGCGCCGCCCCGTGTCCGAATCCGGTAGAGAACGCCTGCGGCCGGCCGCGCCGAGCAGCAGCACGGCGCCCACGCCCGCCACGAACAGCAGCGCCACCCCTCCCACCCCCGGATCCCCAAGGGACGGAAGCGTCGCCACTTCCCCGCCCTCGTCAGTGTAGCGCGTGAAGGGCCAGAGCTTCCTCAGCGACCCCAGCATGAGCCCCACCAGCACGGCGAGCGTGCCGTCATGCCACCTGGCGAACATCCGCTTCAGCACGCGCGCGAAGGTCAGCAGGCCGGCCGCCATCGCCGCAGCCAGCGTACCCGCCGTGAGGATGGCGTTCGGGTCCTGGTGGTAGATCGCGTGCGACAGGGTGTAGAGGACGTAGTGGTAGAGTCCCAGCAGGAGCAGCACGAACGATCCCGAGATCCCGGGGAGAGCCATGGCGGAGATGGCCAGCACGCATCCCACCAGCAGGTAGGCGACGGCGGGGTCCCGTCCGCCGTCCAGTGCCCCGGCCTGGGACACGCGCGCACCGCCGACCGGTCCCTCCACTTCCCGGATCGACCCGGCCGGCACGTTCCCCGCATCGCCAGCCATGCGTGCTATGACAGCGACTTCAATGCCTGCACTTCCGCTCGGCACCGTGGTAGAGCGAACAGGACCAAAGACGAGGTCCGGGCGCTCACCGTCCCCGGGCGCGCGCAGGGTCAGGTTCTGCGGCGTGAGACGCATCTCGGCCGCGACGGGCTCCGCGAACTCGAGCATCACGCTTCCGGTGGCCCGCTCGGAGGTCGGCTGCGGAAGGCCGACGAACCAGGCCGTGGCCAGCGCCGCGCCGAGGCCGAGCCCCCAGCGTGAAGGCCCCCCGCTCCGCATCGCCCGCAGGGGAACGGTGACCGACGCCAGCACCAGCCCCAGGAAGAGTCCCCGCATCTGCGCCGGGTACAGGCTCAGCAGGGGCGGAAGGACGCGCGCGCCGGCCGCGATCGAGGGCACGATCCCCGCCGCGAGGAAGGCGAGGAAGAGCACGCGGCCCGCATCCTCACCGGCGTCATCGCCCGGAAGCCGCTTCGGATCCCTCGCCCCGGCGGCGACAACCCGCCAGAACGAACCGGACCGCACCCGGCGCAGGAGCCCCGTCCCCAGCCCCCCCACCGCATCGATCAGCCGCGGGTAGATCCCCAGGATCAGCGCGATCGTCCCGCCCGACACGCCCGGGATGACGTCCGCCGCTCCCATGCACACCCCGCGCAGCGTGTTGCCGAGCCAGCGCCTCATCGAGTCCTCAGAGGTGAAGCTCCCATCCGCGCAACTCGTCGAGCCGCCGGTAGCTGGTCAGGTCGAGGTGCAGGGGCGTGACCGATACGTAGCCGTCGCGAACCGCGCGGAAGTCGGAGTCGGGGCCGCCGTCCCAGTGCGTGACGCCGCCGCCGATCCAGTAGTACTCCCGCCCCGAGGGGTCCGGAGCCCGGGTGATGGACTCGCTGTACCGCCGCCGCCCCAGGTTCGTCACCCGCACGCCGGCCACCTCGGATGGCGGAAGCGGCGGAAAGTTCACGTTCAGCAGTTCGTTTGGCGGGATGCCTCTCGCGAGGATCTGCTTCAGCAGGCTGCCTACGGCAGGCTGCCACCCCTCCAGCTCCTCCACTTCCCTGCCGATGTAGGAGAACGCCACCGCCGGGATTCCGAGGAGCGTCGCCTCCATGGCCGCCGCCACCGTTCCGGAATAGAGGACGTCTTCGCCCATGTTGGGGCCGTTGTTGATGCCCGACACGCACAGGTCGGGGCGGGTGTCGAGAAGCTCGGTCACGGCCAGGATCACACAGTCGGTGGGGGTGCCGTCGACGATCGTGGTGCCGTCGTGCGTCTTGCGCGTGCGGAGCGGGCGGTGAAGCGTAAGCGCATTGCTCGACGCACTCTGTTCGCGGTCGGGCGCGACGATGTCCACCGAGCCGATCTCGTGCGCGGCTTCGGCCAGGACCCGGATCCCCGGCGACAGATAGCCGTCGTCGTTGGTGCAGAGGATTCTCACGGCGCGCCGCTAGCGGTCCTCTTCCGGCAGCGTCAGCGTGTCGCGCAGCGTGTCGAGCCCATCCCTGATCAGGGCCATCACCGCGGGCTCCGCGTGCAGTTCGCGGACCTCCGTGATCCGGCCCCCGGCCCGCATGGTGTCCAGCTCCTTTCTGGCCCCTTCAATGGTGAAGCACTTCTCGTAGAGCAGGTGTTTCACCAGGAGGATCGTCTCGATCTCCCGCATGCGGTACACCCGCGTCCCCCCCCGGTTCTTCCTGGGTGACAGGACAGCGAACTGGGTCTCCCAGTACCGGAGCACGTGCGGCTTGAGCCCCGTCAGCGTACTGACCTCGCCGATCGAGTAGTAGGTCTTGCGGGCAATCGGATCCACGGGTCTCAACTCCTTCCGTGCGGGTGCTCGGGCTTCGGCTCCCTCGTCATCAGGCGCTGCAGGGCCTCCACCGGGTCGGCCCCTTCCGCCACGATACGATAAACCTCCTCCGCCACCGGCATCTCGACTCCGAGCCTGCCCGCAAGTTCGTGCACCGCGACCACCGTCGCCACCCCCTCCGCGACGGTCCGCGTGCTGCCGGCGATCTCCTCCATCGATTCGCCGCGCCCCAGGCGTTGGCCGGCGGTCCGGTTGCGGCTCATCCCCCCTGTGCAGGTCAGCACCAGGTCGCCCATCCCGGCGAGCCCCGCGAAGGTGGCGGGGTGGGCTCCCATCGCCACGCCCAGGCGGCTGATCTCGGCCAGCCCCCGCGTCATCAGCGCCGCGACCGCGTTGTGTCCCAGCTCCAGACCCGCAGCCACGCCCGCCGCCACTGCGATCACGTTCTTGAGCGCTCCCCCGAGCTCGACGCCGATCACGTCCGGGGTCGTGTAGACGCGGAACCGGTCCGTCTGAAAGAGCGACTGGATCCTCAGGCAGGTGTCGTGGTCCCTGCTCGCCACCGCCACCGCAGTGGGGACACCGGCGCACACCTCCCGCGCGAAGCTCGGACCCGAGAGGACGCAGATCCGGCCGGCCTGCTCAGTGGGCAGCGCGTCCGCGAAGATTTCGTCCATGCGCCGGAGGGTCGCGATCTCGATCCCCTTCGAGGCGCTGACGACCACCGCGTCACCGGGGATCAAGGGGGCGGCGTCGGCCAGGAGCCCGGCCGAGTGCTGCACCGGACAGACCCAGACCACGACCTCCGCGTCCGCGAGAGCCTCGGCCAGGCAGTTCGTGACCGTGAGCCGTTCGCGATTGAGGGACACGCCCTGAAGGAAAAGTGCATTCTCTCCGTATTCATTAAAGGAGCGCGCCACATCGGGCTCGCGCGCCCACAGACTCACCCGGTCCCCCGAATCCGCGAGCAGGTTGGCCAGCGTCGTTCCCCAGGCCCCCGCCCCGATCACGGCGATTCTCTCGGCGGTCACCCGCCGCCGCCCCCTTCCGCGCGCCGGTCGATCCGCGGCTCCTCTCCCGCCAGCAGCCGCCCGATGTTCGACCGGTGCGCCCACACCACGAAGACCGCCATCAGCACCAGGAAGATGATCACCGCCGGTTCGGGATCCAGAAAAACCCCCGCCACCGGCACCGCCAGCGCCGCCACCATCGAGGCGACCGACACCCTTCGCGAGACCAGCAGGGTGGCCAGCCAGGTCCCGAGCCCCACCAATGCCGCCACCGGCGCGACCGCAACCAGCACGCCCGCGCTCGTCGCCACGCCCTTGCCGCCCCGGAAACGCACCCAGAAGGAGAAGACGTGCCCTACGATCGCCGCGCCCCCGTAGGCGACCGTCCACCAGGCCGCGGTCCGGCCGTCGAGCTGGGGGAACCACCAGACGGGGGCGAACCCCTTGAAGATGTCGAAGAGGCCGACCGGGATGGCCGCGCCCCAGCCGAGAACGCGCTGCACGTTGGTGGCGCCCAGGTTGCAGCTCCCCAGGGTGCGCAGATCCTTGCCGTGCAGCTTGCCGGTCCAGAAGGCGGTCGGAATGGCGCCCGCCGCGTACGCCGCGAGGACAAGGAGGGGTGCTGAAATCATGGGATTCAAATACGCCTACCCCGCACTCTTGCGCAATCTGACCCGCAAGGGCACCCCTTCGAAGCCCCAGCGGTCCCGCAGCCCGTTGACGATGAAGCGGCGGTAGTGCACGGGAATCTCGTCCGGAAGGTTGGAGAAGAGGATGAAGGTGGGCGGCGCGGTCTCGGCCTGCGTGGCGTACTTGATCCTGACGGCGCGGCCGCGAGCATGGGGGGGTGGCTGCCGCCTCGCCAGCCCCTGCACCACCTCGTTGACCTCGTGGGTGGGGACGCGGTGCCGTCTGCGTTCGGCGACCTCGAGCACGAGCTCCAGCGCCTTGCGCACCCGCAATCCGGTGAGCGCCGATGCGAAGAGGAAGGGGACGTGCCTGAGGAAGGGGGCGCGGCGGCCCGCGTCGCGCTGGAAGTCCGGCGCGGTCCAGGTGTCCTTCTCCACCAGGTCCCACTTGTTGCACACGGCGATCACCCCGCACCCGGCCTCCCAGGCCGTCTCCGCCACCTTGATGTCCTGCACGTGCAGCCCCTCGGCCGCGTCGATGACCACGAGGCAGACCCCGGCGTCACGAACGACCCGCGCGGTGCGCAGCGTGCTGTAGTACTCCACCGAGTCGCTGATGCGGGCGTGGCGCCTGAGCCCTGCCGTGTCCACGAAGGTGACCTCCGTTCCGTGGTACGTCATCGTGAGGTCGACCGGGTCGCGGGTCGTGCCGGGAACCTCCGACACCATCACCCGGTCCTGCCCGAAGAGCCGGTTGACCAGCGACGACTTCCCCGCGTTCGGCTTCCCGATCACCGCGACCCGCACCTCCCCCGGCCTCGGTGCCCCGGTCTCCCCGGGGAGCAGCGGCAGCATGGCGTCGAAGAGGTCCCCGAATCCCCTGCCCGACATCGAACTGACCGCGTAGGGCTCCCCCATGCCGAGCTCCCAGAAGTCGAGGTGCGACCGCTCCAGCGGCAGGTTGTCGACCTTGTTGACGGTGAGCAGCACCGGCTTCGCCACCTTGCGCAACACCTCCGCGAGCTTCTGGTCGAGCGGGTGGACGCCGGCCTTGGAGTCGACCATGAACAGGACGAGATCCGCCTCCTCGACCGCGGTCATGGCCTGCTCCCGGATCAGCCGGTCGATGGTGCGGTCCGACCCCTCCACGACCCCGCCCGTATCGACCACGAAGAAGTTGCGCCCGGTCCATTCGGCCTGGGCGAAGTTGCGGTCCCGCGTGACCCCCGGGGTATCGTCCACGATCGCCACGCGCCGCCCGATGGCCCGGTTGAAGAAGGTCGACTTGCCCACGTTCGGCCGCCCGACCACGGCGACGACGGGAAGGCTCACAGCGCCCCCGGCGTCCAGGCCGCCTCGTACGCGGCAACGTCGCCCACAAGCGCTTCCGCCACTTGGTGCCCGGTGCGCACCCGTGCCGGCGCGAGTCGCGCGGCCACCTCCCCGAAGGCCATCCCGTCTATGAAGACGCGGTCATCGTTGAGCGCCGTGCCCGGGAGCACCACGAGGTCCCCGGCACCGGCATCCTCCTGGACGCTCTCCAGGATATCCGCGCCCGCAAGGAGGCCCGCGATCGTCACCGACGGCCCGAAGTAGCGGTTCTCCACCGGGACGACCTCCACCGGGCACTCCATCCGGCCCGCGATCTCCGGCGCCAACCCGGCGAGCCAGGGCTGCATGGAGGTTCCCGTCACGAGCCGCACCCGCCGGACACCCTCCACGGGCGCAAGCCGGTCCCTCCCGCGAGCGAACCCGTCGAGCAGGTTGCGCAGGGCCCCGACCCCGTTCTCCAGGAGCGGCCAGTCGTCGTAGTAGGAGGCGGCGGGCATCTCCCGCCCGGCGATCAGGAAGAGTTCGTCGGCCGCGTAGCACCAGCGCTTCCCGCGCTCCCCGAGGGCACGTCCCTGGATCGATTCCGTCTGCGCCACGGCCGCCCGCGCCTCGTCCCGGCGCAACAGGCGCACGGGCCGGTTCAGGTTGTAGCGGGTCAGCCCCACCGGCACCACGGAGAGCGAGAGAACCCCTTCGCCCAGCGCGTACAGATCCCGGATGGTGCGCGTCAGTTCATCCCCATCGTTCCACTCCGGACAGAGAACCGCCTGGGCATGCACCTGCAGGCCCCCCTTCAGCAGGAATCTCAACTGGTCCATGATCAGACCCGCGCGTTCGTTCTTGAGCAGGCGGACGCGCAGCTCCGGATTCGTGGCGTGGACGCTCACGTAGAGCGGCGAGAGGCGCTGGTCGACGAGGCGCTGAAGTCCGCGCGGTCCCAGGTTGGTGAGCGTCACGTAGCTGCCGTAGGTGAAGGACAGGCGGAAGTCGTCGTCGCGGAGCCAGAGCGGGTCGCGGGCGCCCGGCGGGTTGCCGTCGATGAAGCAGAAGACGCATTCATTCGCGCATTCGCGGATCTTGTCCCGCTCGGGAACGATGCCGAGGGCTCTCGGAAGCGTCGCGCGTGACCTCGCAGACGAACGTGGTCCCATCGGGGTCCACGACCTCGAGTTCGAGCTCATCGTCGGCGGTCAGGAAGGCGAAATCGATACCGTCCCGTACACGGGCCCCGTTGACCGTCAGGATCCGGCTTCCGATGCGGAGTTCCAGCGCCTCCGCGATCGAGCCTTCACCGACCTCTGCGATTCGAACCACGATCCGGCGCCTCTCCGATCGCCGGCCACCGGTGGGGGAACCCCCATCCCGGCGCCAGACGGGTGGACGGCCAAAAGCGGGAGACGGGACTCGAACCCGCGACCCTCAGCTTGGGAAGCTGATGCTCTACCACCTGAGCTACTCCCGCGGCCGTGCTCCTCCCCGGTCCCTACCGGGGACTGAGCACTTCGATGTAGTAGCCCACGATGAAAACGTCGCTGTCCAGGTCGGCCTCGACCCGCCGTACTTCGCCCTGGGCCGGCGCACCGACGCTGATGTCCGCCGTCCCGATTTCGCTGCCGTCCTCCGCGCTGAAGTGCACGAGCAGCTCAACCGTGGTCCCCGGTTCCAGCGCGTGGTTGGTCAGGTTGGCCGACACCGTGGCCCCGCCACCGGTCCGCGACTGCAGGGAGTAGCCGTCCAGGTTGAACGCCAGGCTGTCGGTTCGTGCGTACACCTCGATCCCGGCCTCCTGGTCCCCCGTTCGGTCCAGGGCGAATGCACGCAGCAGATACACCTGCGGATTGTAGCCGTCCAGCTCCATCAGCGCGGCCGTGACGGGAAGGAGCGCCTCCCAGTCCTGAGCATCGAAGAGCGATTGGGCGAGGTTGAACACGGCGTCGCGGCTCCGGGGCACCCGGTTCACCACAGCCTGGAATGCCTTCGCCGCCTCCTGGTAGATCGGCTTTGGATCGGCGACGGTGGTATCGACGGCCTGGGCGGCCGTGTAGAGCCCCACCCCGATCTCCTGGTACTCCCTGATGCTGAGCCCGGGTCTTTCCAGTAGGCTCTCGTAAATGGCCTGGGCCGAGTCCGCCCGCTCGGCGCGTGCCAGCACCCCGGCGAGTCCTACGAGGGCCTGCACGTCGTCCGGGGCCGACTCCAGATAGCGGACGTAGGCGCCGGCCGCGTCATCGAGCCGCTCCGCGATCGCCAGGATGGTGGCCTGGTTGAGGGCGACGCTCCGCTCTCGCATCCGCCAGCCGGCCGCCGTTGCACTGTCGACCTCCTCGATGCGCGGGCCACGGATGACCTGCAGCGCGGCTTCGTAGGCCTCCACCGCATGGTCATAGCGCTCCTCGTTTCCGTAGGTGATGCCCAGGTTCATCTGGGCCTCGGGCCGCATCCCGGGGAAGATCTTCTCGGCGGTCTCCAGCAACTGGATCGTCCCCGCGGCGTCCGCGGCCTCGAGCGAGGCGTTGAAGAGGTCGATCCAGGCGTTCTCGCGATGGACCACGGTCTGCTCCAGGTACTGCGGATACAGCTGCTCGGCCCTGGTCAGCATGGAGTCGGCGGCCAGGTATTGACCCAGCCCGATGTGGGCGCGGCCCGCCAGCAGGTAGGCGAGCGGGTTGTTCGGGTTCTGGAGGACGCCATTGCGAGCGGCGTCCAGCGCCTGCTGGTAGATCTCCGCGGGATTCTCTGCGTCCGGGGCCCGCAGGAGGAAGAACTCGGCGCTGTTGGTATTGGTGTCCGAGCGGGGCCGCCCGGTCTGCGCGGCGGCGGCATCACCACCACCGCCGCCGCCGCCGCCACCACCTCCTGCCGCTCCCGCACCGCCGGCGGCGCATCCCGCCAGCAGAACCGCGCACGCCGCCAACATCACATATTCGAACCGGGACCTGACCACGACATTCCTCCTGAAGTCGAACACTTGCGGGCCACGCCTGGCGGCGCGGCGGAACGTTCCTGCCCAACGGAAGTATACTGGCCGCCGGAGGGCGGGTCAAAGTGGGCGGCGTCCCAGCCAGGTCAGTATCCTGGCGCCCATCGCCTCGCTGAACCCGGGGATGCGCCCGATCTCGGCCGGCGAGGCTTCACTGACCCCCCGGAGCGATCCGAAGCGTGACAGCAGCGCCTGTTCCCGGCGGGGTCCCAGCCCCGGGATGTCGCGCAGTTCGGAGCGCACGGTACGGCGTGTGCGCAGCTTGCGGTTGTAGCTCACGGCCACGCGGTGTGCCTCGTCGCGGATCCGCTGCAGCAGGTGCAGCGAACGGGCGGCCCTCGGAATGCGGACTCCCTCCCCTCTCCCCGGCAGGAACACCGTCTCCTCCCGCTTGGCCAGCGCCGCCAGCGCGATATCACCGAGTCCGAGCTCTCTGAGCGCAGCGGCGGCGGCGCCCAGCTGGCCCTTGCCGCCATCGATGACCACCAGATCGGGAAGCGGGCCTTCCGACTCCGCTTCGCGGGCGAAGTACCGCGACACGGCCTCGGCCATCGAACGATAGTCGTCGTTCCCCCAATCGCCGCGGATCCTCATGTGACGGTACCCCGCGCGCTTCGGTTCCGCGTTCAGGAACACCACCACCCCCGCGACCGTCTCGGCTCCCTGCGTGTGCGAGATGTCGAAGCAGGCGATCAGCCGCGGCACGATCTTGAGCCCCAGGAAGTCCTGAAGCTCGAAGAGGATATCGTCGGTGCGCGGCTGCGGCGATTCCCCCTTCCGCAACCGATCCGCGAGAGCGTGGCGGGCGTTGACGACGGCAAGCTCGACCAGGCGCACCTTCGCGCCCCTCTTCGGCACGCGGAGCGACACGCCGCGGGATGTTCGCCCGGCGAGCACCTCGGCGAGGAGGGGGAGGTCGGGAAAGCGCGACGGGAGCAGGATCTCGCGCGGGAGCCGCTCGAGCGCCGCCGTGCCACCCGACAGGTAGGCGTGCGTGACCGAGCGCGACAGCAATTCCACCTCCGAGGCCTCCTCGATCCCGGTCATGGTGTGGGTGTCGCGGCCGATCAGCACGCCGCCCCGGATCCGCAGCGCCACCGCAACCGCCAGAGGGCCGTCCCGGGCCACGCCCACGGCGTCCTGGTCCCCTCCACCGACGGTCTGGACCCGCTGCTGCCGGGCGATGGCGGTCAGTCCGCCGAGGATGTCGCGCAACTGTGCCGCACGCTCGAAGTCCATGTTTGAAGAAGCTTTATGCATATCTTCCTCAACTTCTGCCTGAAGCGTGGCCACGTCGCCGGAGAGGATGCGCATCACCCTGTCCACCATTTCCCGGTAGTCCTCGCGGGACTGAAGCCCCACGCACGGGGCCGCGCACCTGCCGATGTGGTGATCGAGGCAGGGACGGACCGGGGCCTCGCGGGGCAGGTCGTAGCGGCAGGAACGGATTCCGTGAAGGCGCTTGACGACCTCCAGCGCCCGGCGCACGCGCCCGACCGATACGAAGGGGCCGAAGTACCGCGAACCGTCGCGCCGAACCCGCCGGGTCACGAAGACTCTCGGAAAGGCTTCGTTCACGGTGACCTTGATGTACGGGTACTTCTTGTCGTCGCGCAGCTGGATGTTGAAGCGCGGCTGGTGCTCCTTGATGAGGTTGGCCTCGAGGATGAGCGCTTCCGCCTCCGAACCCACCACCAGCGTTTCCACGAGCCGGGTCCGGCGCGCCAGTTCGCGGGTCCGTATGGTGGTCCCGGTGCCCCGCGCCAGGTACGACCGCACGCGGTGGCGCAGCGATTTGGCCTTCCCGACGTAGAGCACTTCGCCGCGGGCCCCGTGAAACAGATAGACCCCGGGCTCCGCGGACAGGCCCGCCGTATGGGCCAGGTCGAAGGGGATCCCGCGCTTCACCGGGGATCGCCTTCCCCGTTGTCTTCGTTACCGCGCCGCCCCAGGATTCGGCGAAGCTGTGCGGTCGCGCCCGCGGGAAATGCGCCGAGCCGGCCGGCGACCAGGAGGTACGCGATCCCGAAGGGGAGCAGCGTCGCGCCCCCGGCAACGATGGGATGCAGCGGTGGCAACAGCGTCGCCGGCACCAGCGCCACCCCCGTCGCGATGGCGGCTGCCAGGATGCAGGAGAGTACCCGGCGGCCGCCGAAGGACAGCCCCGGGAGCCGCCGCCCCAGGCTCCTTCTGAGCAGGAACAGCTCCAGCCATGCCCCGACCGACGCGCCGGCGGCGAGTCCGGCCGCGCCCATCCCCAGTCCGCCGACCGAGAGCCGGTCCATCGGGAACATGATCGAGACCCCGATGGCCAGCGAGGCGGCGATGCGCACGTAGGCGATCCGGGCCGGGGTCCTGGTGTCGCCCAGCGCGTAGAAGGTGGAGGAGAGGACCCTGGAGGTGCCGGAAGCGCACAGGCCCACGGCGTACGCGGCCAGAACCAGCCCGACGGCAACGGCGTTGCCCTCGGTGAATTCACCGGTCTGGTACGCGATGCCCATCACCTCCGGACCGAACACCAGGTAGCCGGCCGTCGACGGCACCAGCCAGAACAGCACCGTGCCCACGGCGGTTTCGGCACGCTTCCGGACCCGTGCGTGGCCCGCGGCCCTGTCCCGCGACAGCTCGGGCAGCTCCGCGGCGGCGATCGACATGCCGAAGAGCGAGATCGGGAGCAGGTAGGCGGTCTGCGCGTAGTGCATGGCACTCACCGCCCCCGCCGCGAGCAGCGAGCCCAGCGTGAGATCGAGCAGCCCGCTCAGGTTGACCGCACCACGGGCGACCATGACGGGGACGAAGTTGCGCACGACCACCCGGACCCCGGCCACCCGCCGCCCCAGGGAGGGGACCACTCCCTTGAGGTAGCCGGCAAGGAAGGGAAGCTGGAACAGCAGCTGCAGCACTCCGCCGGCCAGCGCCCCCCAGGCCAGCGCGACCAGCAGCTCCAACTCCATCAGCCCCCACCCTCCGGCCACCACGAGCGTCACGATCATCGACAGGTTCCAGAGTGCCGGCGCCACATACGACACGAAGAAACGGCGATGGCTGTTGAGGATGCCGAGGGCCCAAGCCGAGATCACCAGTACCCCGGTCATGGGAAAGAGCAGGCGCAGCAGCGGAACCAGCAGTCCGGCCCTGTCGTCGGCGGCGAAGCCGACCGGGATTACGACCGCAAGGAACGGGGCCGCCCAGGCGCCCAGAGCGGCGAGGGCTCCGGCGGCAAGTGCAAGAAGCCCCAGGACCGCGCCCGCCACCCGGCCCGCCTCCTCTTCCCGCCCGTCCTCCAGCAGCCCGGCGTACACGGGGATGAACGACGCACTCAGACTGCCTTCACCCAGGAGATTCTGGACGACGTTGGGGATCCTGAGCGCGGCTTTCCACACGTCCGCCAGGCCGCTGGTCCCGAAGTAGTGCGCAACCGCCCGGTCACGGACCAGCCCGAAGAGGCGGCTGATGAGGATCCCGGCGGCAACCCTGGACGCCGCCATGTCACGCAGCCTCGGGGTCCTCCTCGGTGCCGCCCCGGGCACCGGCGGGCCGCTCGCCGGAGGGCAGTCTGGCGGACTCGGGCCGTTCGGCGAGCAGGTTCTGGAGGAACCGGCTCTCCTCCTCGAGGCGCTCCACATCCTTCCCCAGGCGGTCCAGCTCGCTTTCGAGAAAGACCAGCCGGTCGTGTACGTGCTCGCCTCCATCCCCGGACCTTCCGCGCTCCAGGCGCCTGGCGATCGCCTTGCCGAGGTCGGAGTCGAGCACGATCGCCAGGATCGGAATCAGGAGCACGATTCCGGCGATCAGGATTACTGCTAGAGGCATGCGGGAAAGCTACGCAGTTCCGGGGTCCAGTTCCACCCGGGCCTCCCGAAGGGCGGACCGCGTGAAGTTCGCGCCGTAGCGCATCAGGTATTGCAGCGGCGTCAGCACGCGGTCCTGGGGCCTGCCGGCCGGCCACAGATTCACGCTCGCCTTCATGATCTGGGCCCCGGCCGTTTCGCTTTGGCGCTTGACCGCGCGGACGATCTTCTTCTCCAGCGTGTCGAGCGCGGAGAGCCCTGCATTGCGCGCCTTCGCTACCGCTCCCGCCAAACCGGGATCGATCCCGGCCGAGACCCCTTCCAGTTCGGCCGCGACCGACTGCACGGCGTCGCGCCACCGCCGGACCGCCGTACCCGCCTCCCGGGGGACCTGTTCCCGGGCGAACCGGCTCAGCAGTCCATCGGCGTCGCGCAATTCGCCCACCTCCAGTCCGAACTTCTCCAGAACCCTCGACACCTTGGTCTCGACCGCCAGCAGCGACGCCCGCGGAACCGCGACCGGCATGCCCGTGCCGTGACGCCGGAAGAGCCCGGAGAGCTGCCCGAAATAGGCGAGCTCGCCCGGTCCGCCGACGTAGGCCAGCGTCGGGAAGACGAAGCTCTCGACCACCGGCCGCAGAAGGACGTTGGGGGACACCAGGCCCCGTGCGTCCTCGATCAGCGACATCAGCCGGCGCCTTGAGACCGCCTGTCCGGAGCGCCGGCCGGTGAAGCCGCGCCCGGATCGCTGCAGGCGGTCGCGTCCTGCCTCGAGATCGGTGAGCAGATTGACCGCGCCGGAGATCACGGGCACCTGGAGTGTGTAGCCCAGGCCGGCGAGCGCGTTGCCGGTCTCGGCGACGGCCTCTTCCGAAGCCGCCGGGTCTTCGGCCTCCGCGCGAAGGATCGGCCGCGATGCCTCCTTGAGAGCGGGATGGGCGGCGTCGACCAGCCCCACCGGCGTGTCGCGCAGCAGTTCCGCCATGAGGTCGGAGAAGGCGGAGGCCACCGTTGCCCAGGGATTGAAGGTGTCGCGCACGAGGTCATGTAGTGCGCGTGGTAGTCGTTGTGCGGAAAGCACTGCTCCAGGCGGCTGACGATGTCCACGATGCCCTCGCCCAGGCGGATGCGTCCCAGGGGGCGCGGGACGGCGCCCGGGTTGGGGCCCAGCGAGAGGTGGTGAAGGCGGTTCGACTCGTCGATCACGTGCGCATGACAGGCTTCTTCCCAGTCGTGGTCCTCCGAGGCGATCCAGAAGAGGGGCATGACCGGCCGGCCGAGGGCCGCAGCCAGGTCGTCCGCCAGCCTTGCGGCCGTCAGGGCCTTGTAGAGGCTGTAGAGCGGCCCGCCGAGAAGTCCCGGCTGCTGGCCCGTGGTCACGAAGTACCCGTCCTCCTGCAGGACCTCCTGAAGGGCATTCCGGGCCGGGGAACCCGCCGGACGGACGATGGTCGCGGCCACTTCACGCACTCCCGGACCCGCGGTTCGGTCCAGCTCGTCCGCCCTGTTCCGGTAGGTTTCGGTGGCGAACGGCGACCCGCGGTAGAAGGGTGCGGCCCGCGGCTTGCCGGCCAGATAGTCCCGCACCAGCCGGGATCCGGCCGGCCCCACCGGCAGGAGGCGCATCAGCGGCGAGCCTCGGCCAGCACGATGCAGCGCGGCGAGGTGCGCGCGAAGGGAGCGCGGTCGTACCCGCCGAAACGAAGCCCCGGGGAGAGTCCCGCCCGCTCCAGGAGCGATTCCAGCTCCTCGGGACCGTACAGGCGAACCCGCTCGACGAATTCGCGCCCGGCAAGGCCCCCGCCGGCTCCCACGGTGATCTTCTTCTCCACGATCCTGCCCCCCGCCACCAGTCTGCGCTCCTGCACCACCTCGACACCCGATACGGTGCGGCGGTCCTTGCGCCTCAGATTGGCCACCACCTGGTGCGCGTTCATGAAGTCCAGCAGAAAGGTGCCGCCCGGGACCAGAACCCGGCGCACTTCGCCGAGAACCTGAAGGTCCTCCCGCTCACGGTCGAAGTAGCCGAAGGAGGTGAAGTACGACGTCACCACATCGAAGGAACCGGCGCGGAAGGGAAGCAGTCTCATGTCCGCGCGCACCAGGCCATCCGCCGCCACTTCCGCCGCCGCCTCCAGCATGCGCATCGACAGATCCAGCCCGATGGCCCGATACCCGATGTCCTCGAGTTCGACGAGGTGCCGGCCCGCGCCGCAGCCGAGATCGAGGACCCGCGTTCCGGGCCCCCGGCCGGTCGTCTGCCTCAGCAGCTCCACGGCGCGCCGGGCCTCGGCGCGGTCCCGGTGCGGGTAGAGCGCCAGATACTCCCCGCCGAACCAGTCCCGGAACCAGGGTGTGGCGCCCTTCGTCATTCGGCTCCCTTGTGATACGGTTCGTTCCTGAGGATCGTGCCCGCCCGGTACAGCTGCTCGGCGAGCACCAGCCGGGCAAGGTCGTGTGGAAGAGTGAAGGGGGAAAGGGACATCGCAAGTTCGCACTCTTCCCGCAGCTCCGCCTCCAGGCCGAAGGCCCCACCGATCAGGAAGTGAACGCCCCGCGCGGATCCCCAGGTCTGGCGCTCCAGCCACTTCGCCAGGGCGACCGACGACAAGGAGCGGCCCCTGCGCGTGAGCGCTACAGTGGCGTAATCCGGTTTCAGGCGTGCTCGCAATAGCCGGGCCTCGCGGGCGAGCACCTCGCGCGCGTCCCGTCCCCGTCCCTGCGCAACCTCGGTCACCTCCACGCGCCAGTAGCGTTTCGCGCGCTCCTCGTACTCCCGGATCGGGGGCGCCAGCTGCCCGGGCTTCCCGACGGCCACTATGGAGATGCGCATCCGCCCACCTTCGCCAGGGCGCTCCCGAGCGGCCCGCGGGGGTCACCGGCCACGCGGAAGCCCACCACCGCGCAGTGCGGCCACATTTCAGGGAAGGACGCCAGCTTGACCGCGTCCTTCGCCGTGCACACCACGGTTCGGCCGCCCCGCCGGTCCAGAAGAGCGGCCACGTCCCGCGCGGTGTACGCATGATGGTCGGCGAAAGCCGCAAGCTCGGCCCGGACGCCCGGCAAGAGCGCCTTCAGGCCGGCGATGAAGGGCTGCGGGCGGGCGACCGAGGAGACTGCCAGCACATCGCCGGCCGGCGCCTCCGCGCGGGCACCCTCCAGATTGCGCCACCCTCCCATGCGAAGTTCGGCAACCTGAGCAGGCACGCCCGGCGCGGCGCGGTTCAGCCGCGCGCGCCACGCCGCCACCGTCTCCCGGGACGCGGTCCTCCGGGTCACCAGCACATGCGTTGCACGGCGGGCCGACGTGAGCGGCTCCCGATACGGACCCCGGGGGAGCATCCGGACCGGCCAGGGATCTTCGGCCGCCACCAGCACAAGATCCAGCGCCCTGTCCACCCTGCGGTGCTGGAACCCGTCGTCGAGGAGTGCCACCTCATACCCCCGGGCGCCCGCGGCCGCCACCTGCTCGGCGCGATCGGGGCCGACGAAGACCGCGCTGTCGCCGAACCAGCGCCGGTGCAGCGCCACCTCGTCGGCGCCATAGCCGCGGACGACGACGGCCACTCGCAACCCGGCCGTCCGCAACCACTCCCCCAGCCAGCGCACCACGGGCGTCTTCCCCGTTCCCCCGACCGTCAGGTTTCCGACCGAAACGACCGGAACGGAGGCGGGCGTGGGCGCCGTGCGGTCGTAGCGGGCGTTTCTCGCGGCGACGGCAAGGCGAAATGGAAGCTCGGCCGGTGCCAGGAGGGTCCGGGCCGTCCTGCCGGCAACCCCGGGGGCTTCGGATCTCCACAGGTCGCCCACCCAACGCCGCAGCCGTTCCGAACTCATGCCGGCGCCGCACGCTCATCCGCCGAAGTCGCGCCTGCCGCGCCGGCGACCCGGCCGGGCCCGCGGTGGCCTGCCCCGAGAAGCTCCTGGGCGAGATCCACCACCCTCGCCGCCGCGCCGGGCGTGCCGAGCGCCGAGCGCACCTCGGCCAGACCGTTCAGCACCGTCCGGCGTTCGGCCGACGATTCGTCCAGGAGGGGCTCCATCGCGTCCGCCAGCGCGGCCGGGGTCGCTTCCCGCTGAATGAACTCGGGAACGACCCGCCGTCCGGCCACAAGGTTGGCAAGCGCCACGTGCGGGACGTGGACCAGGCGCCTTGCGAGAAAGTGCGTAACGGGGTGAGTGACGTAGGCCACCGCGAAGGGAAGACCCGCCAACGCCGCTTCGAGGGTGCTGGTGCCCGACTTCACCACCGCGGCCGTGGCGAGGGCCCGCAGGCCGGCTGCGTCGGACGTCGCCGGAAAGGGAAACGGACGGTACGCCGAATCGGGGAGGTAGGGCAGCTTGCTGACGACGACCTGCAACCCGGGGATCCGCCGCCCGAGTTCGCGGGCGGCTCCGCTGAACGGCTCCGCGTGCCGCTCGAGCTCCTGCAGACGGGATCCGGGAAAGAGAGCCAGCACCGGGCGCGACCGATCGATGCCGAGGGCATCGGCGAGCCTCGCCGGATTCGCATCGGGGTTCTCGTCGAGGAGGGGATGGCCGACGAACTCGGCCCGCCCGCCGTGCGCCCGGTAGAGCCGAGCCTCAAAGGGCAGGATCAGGGCGATCCGGTCGGCGATCCGGGCCAGTCGCCGAGCGCGTCCTGCCCTCCACGCCCACACCTGCGGGCCGATGTAGTAGAGGACGGGGATCTTCAGCCGGGCCGCATGCGCCGCAAGCCGCATGTTGAGTCCGGGGTGGTCGATCGGCAGGACGAGGTCGATCCCGCCCTCCGCGAGGATCGCCTGCACCCTGCGCTCCAGGCGCATGAAGGAAGGAAGCCGCTTCACCACCTCCACGAAGCCCATGCCGGACAGCTCGTCCAGTCCCGCCAGGAGGTCAACGCCCGCCCGCTCCATCTCCTCCCCTCCCAGCCCCACCATCTCGGCTTCCGGCCACCGCCGGCCGATTTCGCGCGCGACATGGGCTCCGTGCGCGTCGCCCGAGGCTTCTCCGGCGAGCATCATGACCCGGATGCGGCGGGACCGATCCGTCAGAAGGTCCGCCCGAGATACCAGATGATGGCGATGACGATCGCGAGCAGCACCAGGAGCGTTCCCGGGGACCGCCCCTTCTTTGCGTCGATCCACTCGCGCTTACGCTGACGCCGCACGCGTATTAGCGACATGCTCCTCGATCTGTTGTTCGATGGCCAGTGCGAGTTCCAGTGCCCTCAGTCCATCTTCGCCCGTAACCGGAGGCGGCGCCAGACCGGCGACGGCGTCGCGGAACGCGGACAACTCCGCGGCGAGCGGCTCCGTGCGGTCCCCCCGAATCGGAATCCGCTCCACGACGGAAGCGAGGCCCGCAAGCGACGACGCGCCCTCGGGAAGCGGCACGCCGTCGAGCACCGAGACGCCCTCCTTCAACCGGTAGAACTCCCCCTTCCCCGCCGCCAGATCCAGCGAGAGGTAGCCGGAGGGCTGCCACACGCGAAGCTTTCTCACCGTGGACACCGAGACCCGGCTCGCGGTCAGGTTGGCCACCGCGCCCCCCTCGAAGCTCACCCGCGCGTTGGCGATGTCCACGTGGCGAGACAGCACGGGAACCCCCACGGCCGCCAGGCGGGTCACCGGCCGTCCCACCAGGTTGCACAGCAGATCCACGTCGTGGATCATCAGGTCAAGGACCACCGCCACGTCGAGCGAGCGCGGCACGAAGGGCGCAAGCCGGTGCGACTCCACGAAGAGGGGGCGGTCCAGGTACGGCCTCGCCGCCACCAGCGCGGGATTGAAACGCTCGACATGCCCCACCTGAACGATCACGCCACGCTCACGCGCCTCCTGCAGGATTCGCCCGGCGCTCTGCATGTCGGGAGCGATGGGCTTCTCGACGAAGACGTGGGCGCCGGCACGGATCGCCGCCACCGCCACCTCCTCGTGAGCCGTCGTGGGCACGGCCACCACCACGCCGTCGCTGACGGCCAGCAGGTCGTCGAGCGACGGCATGACCCGGGCCCCGACCTCCCCTCCCACCACCTCGGCCCGGCGGCCGTCCGTGTCGTAGATCCCCGAACAGGTTGCGCCCGCGAGTCCGTGCGCAACGCGCGCATGGTGGCGGCCGAACGCCCCCACGCCCACAATCCCGATCCTCGGGCCGGGGACGCCGCGCGCGCGCTCAGAAGGTGATGCCGCGCTCGCTGTTCCTGATGAAGTCAAGGAAGTAGCCCACCTCGGGTTGGGACAGCTCGGGATCGGTCTCCACCCGCTCGATCGCCTGGGAGATGTTCAACTCCGACTGGAAGAGGATCCGGTAGGCCCGCTTCAGTGCGCGGCGCACCCCCGGCGCGATGCCCCTGCGCTCCAGACCCACCGTGTTGAGTCCGTACAGCTTCGGCGTGGGATTGCCGGACGCCCGGCAGAACGGCGGTATGTCCTGCGTGATCCGGGAGGCCCCGCCGACAAAGGCGTACGACCCGATGCGGACGGACTGGTGAATCGCCACCAGCCCGCTGATGGTCGCCCAGTCCTCGATCGTGACGTGGCCGGCCATGTTGGTTGCGTTGGCGATGATCACATGGTTGCCGAGCTCGCAGTCGTGCGCGATGTGGGTGTAGGCCATCAGCAGGCAGTCCGAGCCGACCAGCGTCCTCCCGGATGACAGGGTCCCGCGGTTGAGCGTCGCGAATTCCCGGATGACCGTGCGGTCCCCGATGTGAAGGAAAGTCTGTTCGCCTTCGTATTTGAGATCCTGGGGGTCCGTTCCCAACACCGCGCCGTTCGCGATCCGGCAGTCGCTTCCGACCGTCGTGTCCTTCTCGATGAATACCCGGGGGCCCACACGCGTGTTGGCACCGATTCTCACCCCGCGGCCCACGATCGCGTAGGGTTCGATCTCCACGCCGTGATCCAGTTCGGCGGACGGATGCACGATGGCGGTCTTGTGAATCACGACCGGCGGCGCCACTTCGGCCACGCGCTTCACTTGTCCACGATCCTTGCGGTCATCTCGGCTTCGGCCACCACCTTGCCGTCCACCCTGCCCTTGCCCCTCATCTTCCACGCCATGCGCCGGATGTTGACCACCTCCATCTCGAAGAGGATCTGGTCCCCGGGGGTCACCGGCCGCCTCCACTTCACGTTGTTCAGCGACATGAAATACACGACCTTCCCCTCCGGGTCATCCACGGAGTCCATCAGCAGGAGCCCTCCGACCTGGGCCATCGCCTCGATCACCAGGACGCCCGGCATGACGGGGTGATCGGGAAAGTGGCCCCGGAAGAAGGGCTCGTTGATGGTCACGTTCTTGAGGCCCACGATGCGCTTGAGCGGCTCGAATTCCAGGATCCGGTCAACCAGCAGCATCGGGTAGCGGTGGGGCAGACACGCCATGATCCGCCTCACGTCGATGAGGCTCCTGCGCTGCTCACGCTCGTGCCGCTCCCGGATTTCGCGCGCCAGCGCCACGTTGCCCCTGTGGCTCGGGCGTTCGGCCACGACATGGCCGCGCAGCCTCCCCCCGAGCAGCGCCAGATCACCCACCATGTCCCCCACCTTGTGCCGGAGGAATTCGTCGGGGTAGCGAAGCCGGCCGTTCATCACCTTCTCCTCGTCCAGCACGACCGTGTTTTCGAGGGAAGCGCCGATGCCGAATCCGCGCTCGCGCAGCATCGGGGCGTCCTCCTTGAAGCCGAAGGTGCGCGCACTGGCGATCTCCGCAAGGAAGCCGCCCCCGTCGAGCCGGAAATCGCCGAATTGGCGGCCGATCGCGCCATGGTCGAAATCGATGGTGGCCGAGATGCGCAGACCGTCGTGGGGCAGCGCCGTGTACGATGCCTGGCAGCCGTCCCGCGAAGTGATCGTCTCCCGCACCTCGATCACGGTTGCCGGGGCCGGCTGGCGGCTGCGTCCGGCCGACCGCAGCGCCTCCAGCCAGGGGACGAAGCTGCCGTCCAGGATCGGGACCTCCGGGCCGCGCAGCTCCAGCACGGCGTTGTCGACCCCGAAGGCGGACAGCGCGGCGAGCACGTGCTCCACGGTTGCAATGCGGGCATCGCCCAGGCCGAGACTGGTGTTGAGTTCGGTGCCCGTCACGAAGTCGAGCTGTGCCGGGACCGTCGGCGCGCCGGGCAGATCCGTCCGCCTGAAGGCGATCCCCGACCCCTCGGGCGCGGGCCTGGCCCTGAGGCTCACGGCCTCCCCGCTGTGGATGCCGATCCCCGCCAGTTCGAACTCGCCGGCGATGGTGTGCTGTTGGTCGTTTGCCATTCTGGGGGGGGCGATGGGCGGAATTACAGTCTGTGTAATGTAACCCAAGAGTGTGGACGGATTGCGATTCCGTTGCGGGAATCCATCAGTCGCCGGTCTCCGGCGCGTCGCCGGCCAGCCTTCGCTCGATCCGCCGCATGCGTTTCAGTACACGCGGGAGGCGCATCAGGTTCGCCATGGCCTTGAGATAGGCGCGGTGGTCCCGGGCCGGGTAGCCCGAGACCTCCTGACCGGGAGCGATGTCGGAGATCACCCCCGCCTGGGCGCCGATGCGGGCGCCGGCGCCGATCCTGAGGTGTCCGGCCAGTCCGGCCTGGCCGCCGAGAACCACACCCTCACCGAGCCGCGTGGATCCCGCGATCCCCACCTGAGCCACCAGCAGGGACTTCGGGCCGACATCCACGTTGTGGCCGATGTGCACTAGGTTGTCGAGCCTGGAGCCCGCTCCGATACGGGTCTGGCCGATCGAGCCGCGGTCGATGGTGCAGTTGGCGCCGATCTCTACATCGTCCTCGATCACGCACCCCCCCACCTGGGGCACCTTGACGTGCTCGCCGTCCACGAACACGTACCCGAATCCGTCGACCCCGATGCGGGCTCCCGCGTGCACAACCACCCGGTCACCGAGGACCGAGCCGGGGTACAGGGTCACGTTGGGAAAGAGTACGCACTCCCGCCCGATCACGACGCCGCCCGCGACCGTGCAGTTCGCGCCCACCCGGCTCCCGCTTCCGACCGCCGCCCCCGCGCCGATGACGGCGCCGGGCCCCACCGCGGCCGTCTCGCTGACGGCGGCATCCGGGTGGACGACCGCCGCGGAGTGCACCCCGGGCTCCAGGGGTGCCGGGGCGTGGATCAGAGTGAGCAGCGTGACCATCGCGCGGTGCGCGTCCGGCACCACGATGCGGTCGCGCGGCCCGCCGGGAAGACCGCTCAAGGGCTCGGAGACGAGGAGCGCGCACCCGCCGCAGTCCTCCAGATCGCCGGCGTAGCGCCGGTCGGCCAGCAGCGCGAGGTCGCGGGGACCGGCGTCGTGAACCGGCGAGATGCGGCTGAAGGTCACGCGCGCGTCGCCCAGCACCTTCCCCCCCGCCGCCTTCGCCGCCTCGGCCAGGGTCAGCGTTGGCACCCCCCGCGAGGCTGCGGTCACGTGCGCTGCCCCGGCGGCGCGGGCAACGGCGTCATCGCCCGCCGCCCGCCGCTCCCTTCTCCTCCAGCCGGGTGAGCACCTCCGCGGTGAGGTTCAGTGACTCGTCGGCGGCCAGGATCACACTGACCTGGGCGTCCGCATCGAGGATGAACGCATAACCCCCCTCCACCCGGATTTCCTCGATCACCGCGGTGATCTCGTCCATGATCGGCTGCAACACCTCGTCCCGAAGCTGCTGTGCCTCCCTCTGGATCTGGTCCCCACGGGTAATGATCGCGGTGTTCTGCTGCGTGAGCTCCTGCTCACGAGCCTGGCGTGCCTCCGGCGTCATCGTCAGCCTCTGCTGCTCATATTCGGCGACAGCCTGATCCAGGTTGTTGCGGAGCGTCTGCAGCTCGGTGGTCCAGCGGGTGTTGGCGCCGTCCAGCTGGTCGAAGCCGGCCTGCGCGGGCGGATACTGCGCGAGCACCTCCTGGGTGTGGACGTACCCGATCCTGGTCGCCTGGGCGTCAAGCGATGCCGTGAACAGTAGGCCCAGCGCCGCGGCCATGCCCAATCGAGAAAAACTCATTTACTTCCACTCCTCCGGTGCGATTGATCGTACCGCTTCCCCTTCCGGGGCAGCGACGGTTTCGTGATGACTACCGTGACTAAAGATGGCGTATTCCGCTGTCAACTAGAAGTTGGGCCCCATCTTGAAGTGAAGCTGCCAGCCGGGGGCGGGCCGGCCGGTGCCCGGGTCCACCTTGTCGAAGCCGTAGGCGTAGTCCAGTCCCAGCGGGCCGAACGGGGTGAGCAGCTGGACGCCGAAACCGGCGCCCCGGTACAGCCTCGACGTATTGAGATCTCCGGGCCCCTGCCAGATGTTGCCCGCGTCGTAGAACGCGGACGCTCCGATACTGGAGCCGAACACGGCGTTCAACTCGGCCGTGGCCGACATGTACGCGTTTCCGGTCCGGTCCACCTGGGCGATTCCGGCGGCGCGGTCGGGGAAGTAGCCGAACGGCGTGATCGAGGTCTCGTCATACCCCCTCAGGGGTTGTCCGAACTGCACCCCGCCCAGCCAGAACGACTCGAAGGGGAACCTCGACGCGTCCCCGAAGAGGGCGCCGGCCCGGACGCCCAGCCCGAGCGCGAACCGGGTGCCTCCGGAGATGCCTTCGCCCCCGCCGAGCTGGCCCAGCGGGACCTTCCACTGCGCCTGTCCGGTGTGCTTGATGAAGTCGCCCTCGCCCCCGAGCGGGCCGCCGTTCAACTCCACGTTCCACGACTGCATGGATCCGGAGGTCGGGAAGAGCGGGTGGTTCAGGGTGGTCCGCGTGACGCCCACGGAGAAGGTGCTGAGGATCCCCGGAGGCAGTCCGAAGAGCGTCCGGTCCTCGGCGCTGTTGAACGCTTCGTACTTGGTCCGGGAGAGTGAGTATCCGAAGAAGACCCGGGTCTGCAGCGAGCTGAAGAAGGGCACGCCGAACTGTGTCGTGAACCCCGCGCGGCGGCGGCGCCCGGTTGCGAACTGGAAGAAGCGGTCGGTGGAGTTGTAGACCGAAAACGAACCGCTGATCGTCGACTGGAACAGCGCGGGGTCGGTGAGGCTGAGGGTAAAGCTGTTGATGTAGCGGCCGAAGTCCCACCGTATGCTCCCGGCCTTCCCCTGGCCGAGGATGTTGGGCTGGTCGAAACCCACGAAGCCGGACAGGCCCACGCCGCCGCCCACTGCCGTGCCGAACGACATCGTCCCGGTCTGCTTTTCGACGACGGTGAAGATGATGTCCACATCCCCGGTCTCGTAGTCGGGGCGGATGTCGGGATTCGGCAGCGGAGCCTCGAAGAAGCCGAGCGACTGGATGTTCTGGTACGACTGGAGGATGCGATCCTGGCTGTATACGTCCCCCGGGAGCACGAAGATCTTCTCCCGGATCACCCGGTCGAAGGTGTAGTCGTTGCCCTGGATGATCACGTTCCGCACGTACGCCTGGGGTCCTTCGCCGATCAGCAGCTCCGCGCGGACCGTCGGGTATCCCCCGGTCTCCTCGCCGGTCTTCGTCCAGGACGGCTCGACCTGCGCATACAGGTAGCCTTCATTCGAATACACGTCCCGAATCCGCTGGGCGGCCTGCTGGAACTCGACGAGGTCGAAAACCTGCCCGGCCTCGTCCGAGCGGCCTCTGCCGACGCCCAGCGCCGAGAGGATCCCTCCCGCCTCGGTCTCGAAGTACCCCCGCAGCACCTCTTCGTCGATCGCCTCGGCACCCTGGATCTCGAGTTCGGCCAGCCTGTACTGGGGACCCTCGTCCACTGCGATCTCCAGGCGCGCCTTCCCCGTCCCGGGATCGATGATCAACGTGTCTCCGAGGATCTCAAAGTCGAGGTATCCCGCCTGCGAGTAGTGGGCCGGAAGGGATTGGAGCAGGTCGAGCTCGAAGTCGATTTCGTCGTAGTTGCCGGTTCGGAACCAGAGGAAGCCTTCCGGCTTGGTCCTGATCGCGCCGCGCAGCTCCGCGTCGGAGAAGTGCGCGTTGCCGTCGAAGGTCACCTGAGCGATGGTAACACGCTGTCCCTCTTCGACTTCGATGACGACGTCCACGCGGCCCTCTTCCCCCGGGACCGGCTGCTCCCGCCTGCGGATGACCGCGAACGGGACGCCTTCGCGCTTCAACTCCTCACGGATGAACGCCTCCGCCCTTACGACATCGTTGCGCGACAGCGGCGCGTTTTCCCGCAATCCGGTCTCTTCGACCACCTTGCCGCGGGAGATGCTCTCCAGCCCGGTGATGCGTATGTACCGGGCCATCGGCCTCTCGACGATGTCCAGGATCAGGGTATTGCGCCCGCCGGACGAGTCCAGGTGGAAGGCGATGTCCTCGTAGAGCCCGGTAGCCCAGAGATTCTTGATGGCTCGCTGGATGTCGATCCAGCTGTTGGTCGTACCCGGCTGAATCCCCGCCGCCCCGATCACCTGCTCCGGGGTGAGCCGCGCCATTCCGCGCGCCGCCAGCGAGTCGATCCGGACCAGCGCATCCTGTCCGGGAAGCTGGCCGGCCAGCCCGGCGGGCGCGGCAGCCGTCGCCAGCGCGAAGGCGGCGGTCCATCGCGCCGCTGCAAGGGGAATGCGGGCGCGCATCAGGTCTTCGTGGGCGAGGCCACTCCGAAGGAGAGCTCGCTTCCGTTTTCCGCCAACCCGACTTCGATCTCGTCGCCGGTCGTGAATTCCGCCATGAGGATCCTCTCCGAGAGCGGGTCCTCGAGGAAACGCCGGATCGCACGCTTGAGCGGCCTCGCGCCGTATCTCTCGTCGTATCCGTGCGTGACCAGGAGATCGATCGCGGCCGGGGCAAGCACCAGGGTCATCCCGCTCCGGGCCAGCCGCTCCCTGACGTCGCCCAGCATGATGTGGACGATCTCGCCGATCTCGTCCCGGCTCAGCGGGTGGAAGACGATCGTGTCGTCCACGCGGTTGAGGAACTCGGGGTTGAAGGCGCGGTTGATCTCGTCATTGACCTTGTCCCGGATGACCCGGTAGCTGGGGCCTTCGTCCCCGGCCTGAAATCCGAGTCCGCCCCTGGCGATGTTCCTCGCCCCAAGGTTCGACGTCATGATCAGGACCGTGTTCTTGAAGTCGATCCTGCGGCCGTAGTTGTCGGTGAGGTGTCCTTCGTCGAGGACCTGCAGGAGGATGTTGAAGACGTCCGGGTGGGCCTTTTCGATTTCGTCGAGAAGGACGACCGAGTAGGGCCGCCGGCGCACCGCCTTGGTGAGCGCACCGGAGTCGTCGTATCCCACGTAGCCCGGGGGCGCCCCGATCAGCCGCGAGACGGAGAATCTCTCCATGTACTCGCTCATGTCCACCCGGATCAGCGCCTCCTGGTCCGCGAACAGGAACTCCGCCAGCGCGCGGGCCAGCTCGGTCTTGCCGACTCCGGTCGGGCCCGAGAAGATGAACGAGCCGATCGGCCGGTTGGGGTCCTTCAACCCCGCGCGGCTGCGCCGGATCGCGCGTGCGATGGCGGTGATCGCCTCGTCCTGGCCGACCACGCGCCTGTGCAGCTCGTCCTCCATGTTGACGAGGCGTTCGGTCTCGGCTTCCCGGATGCGCGTCAGCGGGATGCCCGTCCACCGGCTCACGATGAACGCGACCTCCTCCACGGTGATCTCCGGCCGGAAGCGCCTGCGTTCCTCCTCCCAGGCGGCCCGTTCCTCGCGGATCCGCTTCTGGATTTCGCGCTCCTCGTCGCGCAGTTGCGCGGCGCGCTCGAAGTCCTGGTCCCGGATCGCGTCCTCCTTGCGCTTCGCCACCGCGGCCAGCTCGGACTTGAGGCCCTCCACCTCGGTGGGCGGCACCTGGCTGGCGATCCGCGCGCGCGCCCCGGCCTCGTCGATCACGTCGATCGCCTTGTCGGGCAGGAAGCGGTCGGTGATGTACCGGTCGGAGAGGCGCGAAGCCTGCGAGAGCGCGTCGTCGGGGATGGTGACCTTGTGATGGTCCTCGTAGTGCCCGCGCAGGCCGGCCAGGATCCGCACGGTCTCCTCGACGGTGGGCGGGTCGATCATCACCGGCTGGAAGCGGCGCTCGAGCGCGCCGTCCTTCTCGACGTACTTGCGGTACTCGTTCAGCGTCGACGCTCCGATGCACCGCAACTCGCCGCGCGCGAGAGCCGGCTTGAACATGTTCGAGGCGTCGATGGCGCCCTCCGCCGCTCCCGCCCCGACCAGCGTGTGCAGTTCGTCGATGAACAGGATGACGTTGCGATTGTTGTGAATCTCGTTCATCACGGCCTTGAGCCGCTCCTCGAACTGGCCGCGGTACTTGGTGCCGGCGATCACCGCCGCCATGTCGAGCGCCAGCAGACGGTGGTTGGAGAGGCTCTCGGTGACCTCTCCGCGGGCAACCATCTGGGCCAGTCCCTCGACGATCGCGGTCTTCCCCACCCCGGGCTCGCCGATCAGCACGGGGTTGTTCTTCTTCCTGCGGCAGAGGATCTCCGTTACGCGCTCGATCTCCTGTTCGCGCCCGATCGTGGGGTCGAGCTCGCCGCGGCGCGCCAGCCCGGTCAGGTCGCGGCAGAAGTGGTCGAGCGCGGGCGTCTTGGACTTCTTGTCCCCCCGGGACGGAGTCGGACCCGGCAGCGGGCTGCTGCCGCCCCCGGTTCCAGCCGGACTGCTCGAACTGACGTCCGAGCCGAGCACCTTCAGGGTCTCCGAGCGGGCCTCCTCGATGGTGACGCCGAGCGAATTGAGGACCTGGGCCGCAATGCCCTTGCTCTCGCGCAGGAGTCCCAGCAGCAGGTGCTCGGTTCCCACGTAGGAGTGGTTCAGTTCACGGGCCTCCGACATCGCGAACTCCAGCACCTTCTTCGCCGGGGAGGTGTACGGGAGCTCTCCGAGGGCGATCGTCGCCTTGCCCTGGCGGACCGATTCGGTCACCCGCTCGTGAACCTGGTCGAGGTCCACGGTGAGGTTGCCGAGGACATGCGCGGCCACTCCTTCCCCTTCGCGGATGAGCCCGAGCAGGATGTGTTCCGTCCCCACATAGTCGTGCTGCAGACGGATCGCCTCCTGCCGCGCCATGGACAGGACCTTACGCACCCGCTCGGTGAAGTTGAAATTGTAGTTCATTCCAGTCGGTCCTCCGACGCTCCCGTCCTGGGGAACCCGTGCGCGCTCCCGTTCCAAATATTGGCCATCAGCCCCCCGAACCGGAAGTGGAGGGATCTCCGCCGGCCAAAACCCTGCGCACGTACTCGGCCCTGTGGGCACGCCGCTCCACGGCGGTGAGCGCGCGGCCCGCCGCCTCCTCGAGGTGGGCCGACTGCGCGAGAATCATGATCCTGTTCAGTGAATATACGCTGGGCGACGGAAGCAGTTCCAGAGACACCCCGAGCCGCACCCCCGACAAGAGGTTGATCAGCTCTTCGTATTCGATCGTCCGGGCGTAGCGCAGCAGGCCATAGGCCCGCCAGATCTTGTCCTCGGTCACCGGTCCGGCGTCGCGCAGCAGCACCTGGCGCGCCCGGCGCTCCTTTTCGAGCACGGTGGCGACGATCCGGGTGAGGTGCTCGACCAGATCCTCCTCGCTCTGGCCGAGCGTCGTCTGGTTCGAGATCTGGAAGAAGTTGCCCACCACGTCGGAGCCCTCGCCGTGGAGGCCGCGGAAGGTGAGGCCGACCTCGGATATCCCCTGCAGGGCCCGGCCGATCTCCTTGGTCAGCACGAGTCCGGGCAGGTGCAGCAGCGCCGACGCGCGCAGCCCGGTTCCGACATTGGTGGGGCAGCACGTCAGGTAGCCGAATTCGTGATGATACGCGAAGTGGAGACCCCGTCCGAGCTCCTCGTCGAGCCGGTCCACCATGCTCCAGGCGTCGGCCACGCGCATACCCCCCACCAGTCCCTGCAGCCGCAGGTGATCCTCCTCGTTGATGAGCACGGAAACCGGGCTGTCCGCCGCGATCGCCACCGCCACTCCGCCGTCGGGGCCCGTGCCGAGCCCGGCGATCTCGGGGGAGATGAGGCGCCGCTCGAGCAGAACCTTGCGGGCTCGCTCGGACACCTCGGTCATGCGCAGAAGAACCGCCCGCCCCCGCATCGATGTCTTGTCGAAGGCCCTCGAGACCGTCCGGCAGATCACCTCGCGCTGGCCGTCGCTCGCCCTGGCGACGTACGGGTGGCCCTGCAGGTTTCTCGCCAGCCGCACCCGCGTGGACAGGACGATGTCCGCATCCGGGCCGTCGGTGTCCAGCCAGCCCAGGCCGAAATCGAAGATGGCTGCCGTATCGTCCATGTCAGCAGCCGTGGACAATGCCGGGGGGATCCTGTACATGTGCGCCTAACCCCCCGGCTCGTGTTCGCGAATCTCGTCGCGCAGCAGCGCCGCGCGCTCGAAGTTCTCCGCCTCGATGGCTCGCGTCAGACTCCTTCGCAGGCCGTGCAGGCGCCGGTCGACATCGGCTGCCGCGGGATCGGGCGGAAGGTAGACTTTCCCAACGTGCCGGCTGGAGCCGTGAATACGCTCCAGGAGCCGGCGCATGCTTGCATCGAAGGTCGTGAAGCAGTGGGAGCAACCGAGGCGGCCGTCGTTGCGGAAACCATCGAAGGTCAGGCCGCAGAAGGTACAGCTCTCCGATGGATCGGAGGGGGGCGGAGACCCCTTCGGCGCAATCTGCGCCAGAAAGTCCGAGACATCGAGGTCGGCCGGGGGATCGGTGCTGATCCCCTTCGCGGCGGCGCACGCCTTGCACAGGTACTGCGTCGAGGATTTGTTGTTCACGACCTGGGTCCAATGCACCACCGCAGGGTTGCTGCAGTCCGCTCCGTCGCATTCCCGCTGTGCTTCAGACATCTTCGAGCACCCCTCCGGTCAGTCTCAGCACCCTCTCCGCCCTGGACGCCACCTCATGGTTGTGCGTTACGACTACCAGCGCAACCCGGTGCCGGTCCCTGACCCGAAAGAGCACGTCCTGCACCTCTTCGCCGAGGGTCGCATCCAGGTTTCCGGTGGGCTCGTCGGCCAGGACCACGAGGGGCCGGTTCACCAGCGCGCGCGCCACCGCCACCCGCTGCTGTTCGCCGCCCGAGAGTTCGGCGGGCTTGTGGTCGAACCGGTTCGCGAGCCCCACCTGGCGCAGCAGTTCAGCCGCCCTCTCCCCGGCCGAGGCCGGATCGTCACCGCGGATCAGCGCCGGCATCATGGTGTTCTCGATCGCGCTGAAGTCGGACAACAGGTGGTGGAACTGGAAGACGAAGCCGATACGGTCGTTCCGCAGCTCGGCGGCTCCCCGCTCATCGAGTTCGGCGAGGTCCGAGCCACCGACCCGCACCGACCCGCCGGTCGGCTGGTCCAGCGCGCCGAGGAGGTGAAGCAGGGTGGATTTCCCGGAACCGCTCGCCCCGACGACGGCCACCGCCTCGCCCGGCGCGATGCGCAGGTCCAGTCCCCTGAGAATGTGCAGATCCGGGCCCGCGACGCCCCTGTAGGACCGTTCGAGACCGCGGGCCTCGACCGCGGCGGTGCCGGTCTGTCCGTCACGTTCAGCCATGGCGGATCGCCTCCACCGGCTCCAGCGCCGCGGCCTGCCGCGCCGGATAGATCGTCGCCGCGACCGGAAGGATCAGGCTCAGCGCCGCGATCCACACGATGTCCCAGCCGGACAGCGCCACCGGCAGGCGGTCGACGAAGTAGGTCTCCGGAGGAATGGGGATGAGTCCGTAGCGCTCGATCAGGAAGGCGAGGGTGAGCCCCAGCCCCATCCCGGCCGCGGTGCCGACGAACCCGATCCAGAAACCGTGGAGCATGAACGCCAGCAACGTATCCTTCCTCGTCAGTCCCATGGCCTTCAGGATCCCGATCTCCCTGGTGCGGTTCACCACGATCATGGCCAGCGTGCCCGCGATGTTGAGGGCGGCGACGAGCACGATCAGCGACAGGATCAGCGCCATCGCCAGCTTCTCCAGCGCCAGGGCACCGAAGAGCTGCTTGTTGGACTGCGTCCACGCCTCCACGTGGTAGGGCCAGCGTCCGAGCGCCTCCCAAACCCGGCCGGCCACGGCTTCGGCTTCCCACGGATCCTCCACGCGCAACCCCACGTACGATGCCGTCCCCTCCTTCATTTCCAGCAGCCGCTGCAGGTCGTTCAGCGACGCGTAGCCGTTGCGGATGTCGAAGTCGTACATGCCCGTCGAAAAGATCCCGGATGCCACCCAGTATTCCATCCGGAAAACCGGATCGCCGTTGGGACCGAATCTGCGGCTCTCCACTACGGTCACCACGACGGTGTCGCCCGGGAAGACCGCCAGCCGGTTCGCCAGCCCGCCTCCGAGCGCCAACGCCGGAAGCTCCCCCGGCGGAGGCGAGACCGGGAGGTATCCTGCCCTCAGGCTATCCTCCATCGGCGTGACGGAAGGTCCGCTCCGCGCCAGATCGGTGGCGTAGAGATCCATGATGTCGACGAAGTCGCTGTCGATCCGGTTCAATCCGACCTTTGTCATGCCGATCGGCGCGGCGGCGACCACCCCGGGGACCCCTTCCGCCACCTCGACCACCCGCTCCCAGTTGTCGAGCCGGAGCGAATTCCCCTCCTCCTGGATCAGGATGTGCGGGTACGAGCCCAGGATCTTCTCCCGCAGCTCGTTCTGCATCCCGGTCATGACCCCGATGACCACGATCAGCGCGGTGACTCCCAGCGCCACCCCTCCCAGCGCGATCCAGCTGATGAAGGACAGGAGCTGCCCGCGCTTGCGGGATGCGCGCAGCCGCCCGGCCAGGAACCAGGCGAAGCGGGTGCGCGACGGCGTCCGCGGCCGGCTCGTCATTCCGCCTCCCTGAGCGTCGGGAAGAGGATCACGTCGCGGATGGAGGCCTGGTCGGTGAGGAGCATGACCACGCGGTCGATCCCGACGCCTACGCCTCCCGTGGGGGGCAGCCCGTACTCCAATGCCCGGATGTAGTCCTCGTCGACCATCTGCGCTTCGGCATCGCCGCCCGCGCGCAGCGCCGCCTGGTCCTCGAAGCGGGCGCGCTGGGCGAGCGGGTCGTTGAGTTCGCTGAAGGCGTTGGCCAGCTCTTCGCCCGCGACGTAGAGCTCGAAGCGTTCCGCCAGTCCGGGGGCTCCGCGCTTCGGCTTGGCCAGGGGGCTCAGCTCCCGCGGGTAGTCCACGACGAAGGCGGGCTGCACCAGACGCGGCTGCACCAGTGCGCCGAACAGCTTGTCCATCAGCTTGCCCCGTCCCGCGCCATCGAGATCGTCCGCCCCCAGCCCCTCGGCGCGGCCGCGCAGCTCCTCCAGCGGCAACGTCATCGGATCGGTACCCATCGCCCCGGCGAGGGCCCTCACGAAGGAGATGCGGGCGAAGGGCCGCGCGAAGCTGATCTTCTCGCCTTGAAAGGTGCACTCCGCGCTGCCGTTCACGGCGTCGGCGAGCGCCACGAAGAGCCGCTCGACCACATCCATCATCTCCTCGTAGTCGGCGTAGGACTGGTAGAACTCCAGCATCGTGAATTCGGGGTTGTGGAAGCGGTCCAGACCCTCGTTGCGGAAGTCCTTCGAGATCTCGTAGACCCGGTCCAGACCGCCCACGATGAGACGCTTCAGGTAGAGTTCGTCCGCGATGCGAAGGTACAGGGTGCGGTCCAGCGCGTGGTGGCGGGTGACGAAAGGCCGGGCCGAGGCGCCTCCGTAGAGCGGCTGGAGAATCGGCGTCTCGACCTCCAGGAAGCCCCGGTCGTCGAGGAAGCGCCGGGCGGCGGCCACGATGAGCGCGCGGGCGCGGAACACCTCGCGCACATGCGGATTGACCGCCAGGTCGGCGTAGCGCTGCCGGTAGCGGGCCTCGCGGTCGGCAAAGCCGGACCAGGTTCGCGCCTCCCCCGTCTCCGGGTCGAGTTCGACCTTCCCCAGCGGGAGCGGGCGCAGGGACTTGGCCAGCAGCTCGATCCGGCCGGCGCGAACGGTGACCTGGCCCGCGCGGGTGCGGAACAGGTGGCCCTCCACCCCGATCCAGTCGCCGAGGTCGAGAAGGTCCAGCAGCTCGTACCCGTCCGCTCCGAGGACGTTGCGCTTCAGGTACACCTGGAGGCGGCCCGTATGGTCCTCCAGGTCGGCGAAGGCGCTCCGGCCGTGCGAGCGGAACCCCACCATGCGGCCCGCCCAGCGGCCCCGCGCTCCCTGCCCGTCCTCCAGCGACCCGGCCCCTTCCATCTCTTCGAAGGCGGCGGCCGAAGGGGCGGCCCGGTGCGTTACGTCGAACGAGTAGGCGAAGGGCTCGATCCCCCGCGCCCTCAGCGCCTCGAGCTTCTCCCGCCGGGTCCTCATGACCCTGGACAGATCTTCCGCGGGGGGCCGGTTCATGCTGGGCGCGCCCCGCCGAACTTCTTGAGCCAGGCCTCGATGAACGGATCCAGCGCACCGTCCATCACCGCGCCGACGTTGCCGGTCTTCGTCCCGGTGCGGTGATCGTTCACCATCGTGTACGGGGCGAAGACGTAGCTGCGGATCTGGTTTCCCCATCCGATCTCGGTCTTGGAGGATTCCAATTCCTGCTTTTCCCTTTCCTTCTCTTCCGCGGCCCGCTGGTAGAGCGCCGCCTTCAGCATCTTCATCGCGGTGGAGCGGTTCTTGTGCTGCGACCGCTCCTGCTGGCAGGAGACCACGATCCCCGTCGGCAGGTGCGTGATGCGAATCGCGGAGTCCGTCTTATTGACGTGCTGACCCCCCGCTCCGGATGCCCGGAAGGTGTCGACGCGCAGGTCCCCCTCGTCGATGTCGATCTCGATCGCCTCGTCCAGAACCGGGTATACGAAAACGGAAGCGAAGGAGGTATGGCGCCGCGACTGGGAGTCGAATGGCGAGATCCTCACGAGCCTGTGCACCCCCTTTTCCGCCTTGAGGTATCCGAAGGCGTGGTCCCCGCCGACTTCGAGCGTCACGCTCTTGATGCCGGCCTCCTCGGCGGGCTGGAGGTCGAGCACCTTGAGGGTGAAGCCGCGCCGTTCGGCCCAGCGCATGTACATTCGCGACAGCATCTCGGCCCAGTCCTGGGATTCGAGGCCCCCCGCGCCGGGGTGGATGGTGAGCATCGCCTCGCGGTGATCGTCCTCTCCCTGCAGCATGGTGCGGAGTTCCAGCCGGCCCACGCCCCGCTCGAGCACGCCGATCTCGGCCCCCCACTCCTCCGCAAGTCCCGGGTCCTCGTCGTCGCCCAGGAGTTCACCGAGTTCGGCCAGCTCGGCGGCCTTGGCGTGGAGTCCCCGCCAGGGTCTCACCCACTCCTTCAGCTCGTTGGCCTCCGCAATCACACGGCGCGCCTGGTCCCGGTTGTCCCAGAACCCCTGGCTGGCCATCTCCTCGTCGAGGACGACAATCCGCTCGCTGCGCCCAACGATGTCAAAGATACCCCCGCAACTCCTCGATCCGCCGGCTGGCGGACCGAAGGCGCTGGAGCTGTTCCTGAAGCTGTGCCATGGGTCGGAGTAAGGGCTGGAGGACGGGTGGGACCGGAACCGGGGCCATCCGCGGACCCGGTACCGGGGTTCACGAAAAATAGGGAAGGATCCCGGTGAGGTGAACGCCCGGCGAGGCTGGTCACCGGCAGGAAGGCGCTCGAGACCGGGTTGGCCGGCGGCGGGGAGGCCTCCGTGCAGGCGGGCGCGCCGCCCGGCGGTCTGCTCCGGGACCGCGGTGCCGGCCGCTCCGACGCGTGGCTACCGCACCGGTATCGTGACGGCCAACCCCACGGCTCCCGTTGGCGGGACGGGGGTGAGCCGGGCCGTGATGAATCCGTCGACCGCGCTGAGCAGGTGGTTGGCGGCAACGATCCAGAACGCGAGCCGGGTGTCACGCGCCCGCCGGTCGCTTCGCGTGATCATGGTACGGAACTCGTCCTGGTCGCCGCTGCCGGCCTGCCACTCCCAGAGCAGGGCGGGTCCGTAGCCGCGCTCCCGGTAGTACTGCAGGGCCCGGGCGTACCCTGGCGACTGCTCGGGACTCGACGGGTCCAGGTTGTAAATCTCCCCCGCGAGGGCCCACACCGAACCGTTGTACGTGGCGGGGTTCGATTCCGGCTGGAGTCCGTCCCGCAGGGGATTCGCGTCCCACGCTCCGGATGCGGTCCACTTCGACAGGCGCTCGTAGTACTCGAAGTTGCCGTCCTGCCGAGGCGGTCCGCTGATGCCGTGCCGAGCCCTGGTCCACGCGAAGTCGCGGTACGCAGCCCTGAGGTCGCGCGTGTCGGCGCGAGCGTCCAGGTACCGGGCCAGGAAGAGCACCTCCACCCCCGCATACGCGATCCAGCGGTGGTTGCCCTGGCGGTACTGGGAGAGTCCGGGAACGAGCAGCGACGACAGAAAGGCCTCCCCCTGGCCGATCGGTCCGGCCGGGCGGGCGAAACCCGCACTCCGGGCGGCAGGACCCGCGAAGCCGTGCGAGGTCACATCAATCGCGGCGAGGCCCTCCGCTTTCGTGAACGCAACCGGCATGGCGCTTCCACCCGCCAGCGAGAATCGCGCCCCGGATGGCGAAAGCGGCTGGCCCGCGTTGTCGGCCGCGGCGGCAGGAGCGGTGGCGGCCAGGAGGGCGGCCAGCGGTACCGCGAGCCGCGCGATGCGTGCGCGCGGTCCAACTCGAATGCACCGTTCGCACACCGCCGGGAGTGTTCCCACGCGGCGTCAGAACGCGACGCCGAAGGTGACGTGCAGCGGCTGGCTGGCCCCGGTCACCAGCGAGCGCGTCAGGGACTTTGCCAGGTTCAGGTAGAAACGGTCGACGCGGAACCCCAGGCCTACCGACGCGCCGTTGGTCTGATCCAGTTTTCCGCCTACGTACCCCGCGCGCACGTAGAACAGATCCGCGGCAGAGAGATTCAGCCCGGTATAGAGGGATGGCGAGCCCGGATCCCTGGCCCGGTCCTCCGTCTCGACGGTGAACCACAGCGCCAGGGCATCCTCTTCGAGGTGGCGCAACACGTCGTAGGCGACCGCGAAACGCAGCCGGGTGGGAAGCGGATCGGACTGCTCCTCGTTGATGACCTGGAAGTCGGTCCCCGCGTGGGCGATCATCCATCCGAAGCGGAGTGGGACCCGCCGGAAGGGTTCAGCCTGAATCCCCGCGTCGATGGCGTAGGCCGAGCTGGTCGTATCGAGGTCCGGGCATTGACCGCGGCACGCCACCCGGAACTGCACCAGCTTCACATTGATGCCGGCGTAGATTCTCCCCGGGAAGGCCGCCGCGTAGCTGGCCAGCGCGGCCTGGTTGCGGACGGAGATCCTGCCGAGGACGTTGCCGAAATCGTCGCGCAGCGCCTGGTCCCCGATGTCGAGCAGCAGATAGGAAGCGCCGAAGGTTCCCACCCGCTCCCAGGGCAGGAGCACGCTGAGCGCGGTTGCGTCGCCCGCGAGCTGGCTTCCCCGGTACACCATCGCGATGCGCTCCTTCTGCTGGGCCAGACCGGCCGGATTCCAGAACGCAGCCTCTTCGGTCGCCAGCGCGGTCATCGCCCGGCCCAGGCCGACCCCCTGGGCCCCAACCGGAAGCAGGAGAAAGAGCGCACCTTCTCCGGCTCCCGTTTCGTCGCCGATCTCCTGGGCCTCCAGGGCGCCGGATCCCGGAACCAGCGACACCAGCACAAGCAGGCAAGCCGCGCGGAAGATCGCGTCAGAGGTTCTCATCGGGCACCCTGTAGCCGAATGTCATCAGTCCCTCACGTTTTCGCCGCCAGCCGTTCCAGACCTTCACCCATAGGTCCAGATACACCCGTCTCCCCAGAAAGTGCTCCACCTTGCGCCGGGAGGCGCTCCCCAGGGCGCTGATCCCCTTGCCCTTCCTGCCCACCAGCATCCCCTTCTGGGACTTCCTTTCGACGTAAAGCGTAGCTGCAATGTACACCGGATCCTCGTCCTCGCGGAACTCCTCGACGCGCACCGCCACCGAATACGGAATCTCCTGGCGAAAGCGCTCGAAGACCGTCTCGCGGACAAGTTCCTGGACGAAGAAGCGGGTCGGCGCGGAGGCGATCTCGTCTTCCGGGTAGAGGAACGGCCCCTCGGGAAGGTTGGCGCGCACGAACGCCAGAAGGGCCCCCAGGCCGCTCCCCGTTAGGGCCGACACGGGATGCCGGGGGAGTTCCGCGCCGTGGGCGAGCGAGCGTGCCGCGCGGGGGTCGAAGCGGGGATGGTCCGCCTTGTTCACCGCGATGGCCACGGGGCATCCTGCCGCTTGCAGCGCCTCGAAGACCGCGCCGAGTGCGGCGGGGGGCGCGCGCGCGGCGCCGTCCACCACCCCCAGCGCGACATCCGCCTCCCCGAGCGCCGCCATCGCCTCGGCCAGCATGGAGCGGTGGAAGAGCTGCGGCGTGGTCACGATCCCCGGAGTATCGAAGAGGACCATCTGGACGGTCTCCTCCGTGCGGATCCCGGCTACGCGCTGCCAGGTGGTCTGCGCCTTTGCCGTCACGATGCTGAGGTGTTCGCCCGCGAGCGCATTGAGGAGCGTGGACTTCCCCGCATTGGGAAGCCCGATCAGGGCGACGTAGCCGGCGCGGGTCGTGGCCTCCTGCGGCAGCTGGCCCTCCAATGGTACGATTCCCCGGTCCCGTCGCCGCGAGCGACATCCCCGGGGATACGGTGGACGACAATCGAGAAGTCATGAGAAGCGGACGGGTAGACTCTGAGAATCTTTCGGTCCGGCCCGGCGGGCCATCCCTACTCGAAGCTCCAGAAAGGAGGTGATCCAGCCGCAGGTTCCCCTACGGCTACCTTGTTACGACTTCGCCCCAGTTACCAAACTTGCCTTCGGCCGCTCCCTCCCGAGGGTTGGGTCACGGACTTCGGGCACTCCCGGCTTCCATGGCGTGACGGGCGGTGTGTACAAGGCCCGGGAACGTATTCACCGTGACGTAGCTGATTCACGATTACTAGCGATTCCGGCTTCATGCAGTCGAGTTGCAGACTGCAATCCGAACTTGGACCGGCTTTTTGGGATTCGCTCACTTTCGCAAGATTGCAGCCCTTTGTACCGGCCATTGTAGCACGTGTGTAGCCCTGGGCGTAAGGGCCATGATGACTTGACGTCGTCCCCACCTTCCTCCGGTTTATCACCGGCAGTCCCCCATGAGTCCCCGGCATTATCCGCTGGCAACATAGGGCAAGGGTTGCGCTCGTTGCGGGACTTAACCCAACATCTCACGACACGAGCTGACGACAGCCATGCAGCACCTGTCATGGCGTCCCGAAGGAGGCCTCCTGTTTCCAGGAGGTTTCGCCAGGATGTCAAGCCCAGGTAAGGTTCTTCGCGTTGCTTCGAATTAAACCACATGCTCCACCGCTTGTGCGGGCCCCCGTCAATTCCTTTGAGTTTCAGCCTTGCGGCCGTAGTCCCCAGGCGGGGCACTTAATGCGTTAGCTCCGGCACCGAACCCGTCTATAGGCCCGGCACCTAGTGCCCATCGTTTACGGCGTGGACTACCAGGGTATCTAATCCTGTTTGCTCCCCACGCTTTCGCGGATGAGTGTCAGACACGGCCCAGCCAGCCGCCTTCGCCACCGGTGTTCTTCCTGATATCTACACATTCCACCGCTACACCAGGAATTCCGCTAGCCTCTACCGGTCTCCAGTCCGCCAGTATCTTCTGCATGTCCGGAGTTGAGCCCCGGAGTTTCACAAAAGACTTAACAGACCACCTGCCCGCGCTTTACGCCCAGTAATTCCGAACAACGCTTGCGCCCCCCGTCTTACCGCGGCTGCTGGCACGGAGTTAGCCGGCGCTTCCTCTGAGGGTACCGTCAGACGCACGTCCTGTTTGGGCGTGCGGTGTTCTTCCCCTCTGACAGTGGTTTACACCCCGAAAGGCTTCCTCCCACACGCGGCGTCGCTGCGTCAGTCTTTCGACCATTGCGCAATATTCCCTACTGCTGCCTTCCGTAGAAGTCTGGGCCGTATCTCAGTCCCAATGTGACGGATCGTCCTCTCAGACCCGCTACGCGTCGTCGCCTTGGTAGGCCGTTACCCCACCAACCAGCTGATACGCCGCGACCTCCTCCATGGGCGAGAGCATACAGGTAGAGGCTCTCTTTGGTGCGGTCACCATGCGATGTCCGCACATCATGTGGTATTAGCCCGGGTTTCCCCAGGTTGTCCCCCTCCCAAGGGTAGATTGGTCACGTGTTACTCACCCGTCCGCCACTCGGCTCCGGATGCAAGCACCCGGTCCTCGTTCGACTTGCATGTATTAAGCACGCCGCCAGCGTTCGTCCTGAGCCAGGATCAAACTCTCCATGATATTTATAGATCGCTTGAATAGCTCTCGTAAACATGGACCCCTATGGGATCCTCTGTTCGGAATCTGCGTTCATCGAACCCCTCGCCCGCCTGGACCTCGCGGCCCGGAGGCGCGGCGAAGACCGGGAAGACACAGTGCTCCCCGGCTTGAAGGGCCCGCCCGCTTCTCATGACCTCGATTGTCAAAAATCTTGCCGGAAGGGAAAAGCCGGCACGGGGCCGCGCTTCCCTCCGGACCGGCCCGGCCGCCGAAGAGCCGCCGGGCAGTCGCCGAACCGGGTGTTCCCGCGGCGACACGGTAGACCTTTATCGTACGAGAAGTCCACCACCCTGTCAACAGGGGCCGGTCGATTCCTTGGGGCCGGGCCATTCCACCCGCGCCCGGCGGCCAGAGAACGGCCGGCCCGGCGCCTCGCTTTCCTCGGTGTCACGCAGGTGTCCAATGGGCTGCCAGGGTGGGCGACCGGGATCGAACCGGCGACCTCCGGAACCACAATCCGGCGCTCTGACCGACTGAGCTACGCCCACCAAGGGACCCCGCGCACTCCGGGACACCCGTGGCCAGGATTCCAGGCGTCCGGGCCCCGAAAGTCCGCCGGCGGTGTGGTCTTCCGCCTGGCCGGCCACGCGAGGGGCACGAAAGGTACACCAATCCGGAGCGACCGTAAACCGGGACTGCGGGCGGCTTGACACGGACCCGGGGGGAGGACTCCCCGGAAGGAACGCGGGAGGAGGCCAAGCCGGCTTCCCTCCGGCCCGGGGAGATCCGCCCGGGGATCCCCGCCCTTTGCGGCCGGGCCGCCACCACCCTATGCTGTCCCTCACAACGGACCCAACCACGGGCTTCGCCGGCCCGGCCGGATCGGCGGCCGGAATCCCTGGGCCAGCGCACAGTACACCGTCTCCTCCGGAGCGCCCCATGACCATTCGATTGGCCTGTCGACACGGAATCCTCGCCGCGGCCGCCCTTGTCATTCCGGGTTGCAACCCCAACCCCCAAAGCGGCCAGGGAGACGGCGCTCCCGCGGAGGCGCCAGCCACCGAAGACCCCCGGGCCACCCTGGTCGCCCGGGGGCAGTCGCTTGAGATTCCCGGCGAGTGGGTCATTCCCCCGGGCGAGCCGCTGGTGCACGCTACCGCGGGCTTCGCGAAGATCCTCTGCTCCAACGTGTTCCTCTCCGGCCTGGACCCGGATTTCGCTGCGGAGAACACGGGGTTCTTCAGCTCCCCGCGGGACCTTCGGGCCGAAGTCACGGAGCGCGTGGTGGACTACGAGAACCAGCGGGTGCATCTGACGCTGCCCGACGGGACCGTCAGGTCCGCCAAGGTACACGGCGACCAGGGGTGCCTGGCACTGCCCGTGGGCGAGACCGAGCCGTACTACGACCCCGTCGAGGTCGCCGCCAACCTGCCGGACCCCGAAACCACGCCGTGGCCGATGGGGGACCTGCTTCCGGACGATCCCTTCCCCGCCGACGTGGACATGGACGTGGTCGCCGAGGCCGTGGACGCCGCCTTCGACCCGCCCGAGGCGCTCACGGCCGCGTTCGTGGTGACGCACCGTGGCCGCCTGATCGGCGAACGCTACCGCGAGGGGATCGACCACACCACCCCGCTGGAGAGCTGGTCGATGGGCAAGAGCCTGACCGGCACTTTGATGGGCGTGCTCATCCACAAGGGCGTCTACGATCTTTGGGAGTCCGCGCCCGTGCCGGAGTGGCAGAGCGCGGGAGATCCGCGCCAGGCGATCCGGATCGGCGACATCATGCGGATGTCGTCGGGGCTTCGCTTCCGCGCCCCCCAGGATCCGGACTTCGATCCGGAACTCGGCTACGCGGACCACATCTACGTGTACACGGGGACGGTCAACTCCTTCGCGTGGGCGGCGGGCAAGGACCAGCAGTGGGAGCCGAACACGGTGGGACGCTACCGCAACTCCGATCCGGTGATCACCAACTACCTCGTGCGGCTCGGGGTCGAGGGACAGCTCGGCGAGAACTACCACGAGTTCCCCCAGCGGCACCTCTTCGACAAGCTCGGCATCCGCAACCTGATCCCGGAGACCGATCCGCACGGGAACTTCCTGCTGCAGGGCTACGAGTTCGGCAGCGGCCGGGACTGGGCCCGGCTCGGCAACCTCTACCTGACCGACGGCGTGGCCCCGGGTGGGGAGCGCCTGCTTCCGGAGGGCTACGTCGACTACGTGAGCACGCTTGCACCCGCGTGGGAGGCGGACGGGCGCCGCCAGTACGGAGGCGGGTTCTTCTGGGTCAACCAGGCGGGGTCGTTCCCGGTTCCCTCCACGGCCATCTACATGGCGGGAGCGGGAGGACAGAACACGATCGTGATCCCGTCGCACGAGATGGTGGTGGTGAGGCTTGGCCACTACAGCGGGAGCGGCCCGGGCCGCCGGGCGCTGAACCGCGCGCTCGAACTGCTCATGGAGGCGGTGCCGGAGGGGTGAGCCGGGGACCGGCCCGCGGAAGCACGCCCGCCAGGACTCGAACCTGGGACCCTCGGCTTAGAAGGCCGATGCTCTATCCAGCTGAGCTACGGGCGCATGCGTGAAGCGTGGGTGCCGCCTCAACGGGAAGGTAACCGGACGGGATGCCGGGCTCCAGTGCGGCCGTGCGGGCAGCAGCGGATGGCGGGCGCTGGTGCCGGCGGCGCCCACATGCCAAATTGGTTCGCTGCGGGGTCCCCGGCGGACCTCGTATCCGGAGCCGAACCTGAAGCGAGACCGCCTGGATGAGCAAGAAAACGTCCCACTGGGAGGACACTGCCTTCTTCATCGGCACCCTGCTGCTGACGGCCGGCGGCGGGCTGGTGATCCAGGCCGCGCTCGAGCTGCCGCTGGTCTACGCGAAGCTCGTCTGGGGCGGCGTCGGGCTCGTGTGGGGAGCGGTCCTGATCCGGGTCTGGCTGTTTCGGGAGCGTGGGAGATAGGCCGATCCGGCAGGGGGGCCCCTACTGGAACCAAAGGTGGTATGGAGTTCCGCCGGACGGACGCCCAGGTCCAGGCTAAGCGCCGCCCGCTGCCGCCCTGGCCGGTTCGCCCGTCTCACCCGGCTCCTCCCGCTCCCCTCCCCCGCCCAGGCTCGCCTTCAGCGCCTCCATGAGGTCGATGATCTTGGTCTCCGGCTCCTCCTGCGGCGCCAGCGTGATCTGCTCGCCCTCGATCTTGCGGTCGATCAGCGCCTGGACGCGCTCCTTGACCTCGTCCTTGTAGCGCGCGGGGTCGAAGGCGTCGCTGGCGGCCTGGTCGATGAACTGCTTGGCCAGCGCCAGCTCCGCATCGCTCACCTCCCCGTCCTCCAGCGGCACCTCGTCGAAGGAGCGTACCTCGTCCGGATAGAAGAGCTGCTCCAGGATCAGGCCGTCGCCGAGGGGGCGGATCATCACCAGCCGCTGCTTGCCGCGGGCGGAGTAGCGCGCGATCGCAACCCGCTCCATCTCGCGGAGCGCCGCCGAGAGGAGGCGGTAGGCGCGGGCACCGCCGCGGGCGGGTCCGAGGTAGTAGGCGCGCTCCAGGTAGACCCGGTCGATGTCGGCCGCCGGAACGAATTCCGTGATCTCGATCGCTTCCGTGGACTGGGCCTCGATCGCCTTCAGCTCGTCGGGCTCGAAGGTGACATATTGGTTCTTCGCGAACTCGTAGCCCTTCACCAGGTTGTCGCGCTCCACCTTCTCCCCGCTCTGGCCGTCCACGTACTGGTACTTGACGCGGGCCCCGGTGTCGCGGTTGATCCAGTTGAAGCGCACCTTGGCGGAGGACTGCCCGGTCGAGTACAGCTTGACCGGCAGCGAGACCAGACCGAAGGAGACGGTCGACGTGGAGATCGGGCGAGCAGCCATGGCGACAAAATACAAACATATGATTCGAGGGGCCAATGGAGGCTGAGGGCGGGCGGGGGACGGCAGCCACCGGTGGCGGGCGTGCGACCGTCGACTCCGGCGGCGAACGCGAGAAGCCGGGGGAGCCCGCGGGGGCCAGGAGCTCCGCGGGACGCGCGCGGCAGGAAGACAGGCTGGCAAAGTACCGCGCGAAGCGGTCCGCGTCGGCGACCTCCGAGCCCTTCGGTGGAGCCGGGCCGCGTGGGGGCCGCCGCTTCGTGGTGCAGAAGCACCGGGCGTCGTCGCTGCACTGGGACCTGCGGCTGGAGATGGACGGGGTGCTGGTGTCGTGGGCGGTGCCCAGGGGGCCGTCGCCCAACCAGGCGGACAAGCGGCTGGCGGTGCATGTGGAGGACCACCCGCTGGAGTACGCCGACTTCGAGGGGGTGATCCCGGAGGGCAATTATGGGGCGGGCCCGTCGATCGTGTGGGACCGGGGGATCTGGACCGCGGTCGAGGACCCGCATGAGGGGATGAGGAAGGGCAAGCTGCTCTTCGATCTGAAGGGGTACAAGCTGCGCGGCCGCTGGACCCTGGTGAAGACGAAGGGTGGCGAGGACAACCACTGGCTGCTGATCAAGGAGCGCGACGCGTACGAGGATGCGGAGGGGGGGACGGGGGACTACCCGGACGAGTCGATCCTGTCGGGGCTGACGGTGGAGGAGCTGGGCGAGGGGGGGGACTTCGGGGCGCGGATCCGGGAGCGGTGTGCGGCAGCCGGGGCGGCCCCGGGCGAGGTGAAGGCGGCGACGGTGAAGGTCATGAACGCGGAGCGGCGCGAGAAGCCGTTTTCGCGGCCCGGCTGGGTATTCGAGATCAAGTACGACGGGTACCGGCTGCTGGGGGACGCGGGAGGCGGCGCGGCCAGGCTGATTTCGCGGAACGGCAACGACCTCACCCGGGTCTTCCCGGAGGTCGCGCTGGTGCTTGGGAAGCTGCCGTACCGCGCGGCGGTGCTGGACGGCGAGGTCGTCGTGAACGACGCCGCGGGGATCCCCTCGTTTCAGATGATCCAGAAGCGGGGCCGCCTGCAGCGCGACCGCGACATCGCCCGGGCCGCCGTCGCCCTGCCGGCGACCTACTACGCATTCGACCTGCTCGCCTTCGAGGGCTACGACCTGCGCGGCCTGCCGCTGCTGGAGCGCAAGGCGCTGCTGCGCGAGGTCCTGCCGCCTACGGGACCGGTTCGCTACTCCGACCACATCCCCGAGAAGGGGGAGGAGATGTTCCGGCACCTCGTGGGGATGGGGCTGGAGGGGGTGGTGGGGAAGCGGGCGGATTCCATCTATGTGGGCGGGCGCAGCCGCTCGTGGCTGAAAGTGTGTATTATACACACTGCGGATTTCGCCATTCATGGATTTACGGAGCCCGACGCCGGGAGGACGGGTTTCGGGGCGCTTCATCTGGCGTTCCGGGGGGATGACGGCTTCGTGTACGCGGGCCGGGTGGGGACGGGGTTCTCGGCGCGATTGCTCGGTGAGCTGGGGGAGCGGTTGCGAAGCCTGCCGTCCGCAGAGCCCCCGCCGGGCGCCGAGCTGGCCGGAAGCGGGCGTCATCACTGGGTTTCGCCGGAGCTGGTCGCGGAGGTCCGGTACAAGGAGATCACCGAGGCGGGGGTGCTTCGGCATCCGTCGTTCCTGCGCTTGCGCGACGACAAGGCGCCCGAGGAATGCGTGCCCTCGGACGCGGGGAGGCGGCTGGCGGAGCCGGAGGCGCCGCCCGAGGCCGCCCCGGAACGGGTCGTCCACTTCACCAATCTCGACAAGCCGTTCTGGCCCGAGGACGGCTATGTGAAGGGGGATCTGGTCGAATACTACCGGGCGATTGCCCCCTGGATCCTGCCGTATCTGGCAGACCGGCCCGTGGTGCTGACGCGCTTCCCCGACGGGATAGACGGCAAGTCCTTCTTTCAGAAGAACGCCCCCGAGTTCGCGCCGTCATGGATCCGGCGCGTGCGCCTCTACAGCGAGGGCTCCGAGCGCGATCTGGACTACTTCGTCGCCGACGATCTGGAGTCGCTCCTCTACGTGGCCAACAGCGCCGGCATCCCGCTGCACATCTGGCAGAGCCGGGTGGCGGACATCTCGCGCCCGGATTTCTGCGTGCTGGACCTCGATCCCAAGGACGCGCCCTTCGCTGATGTGGTGAAGATCGCGCGGTTCCTGAAGGAACTGTGCGACGAGATCGGGTTGCCGTCATTCGTGAAGACCAGCGGCTCGACCGGGCTCCACGTCCTGGTTCCGCTGGGGCGGCAGGTCACCTACGAACAGTCGCGCAACATCGGCAACCTCCTCGCGCTCATGGCGGTGCGGGAGCTGGAAGGGATCGCGACGGTCGCCCGGCGGCCATCCCAACGCGAAGGCAAGGTCTACGTCGACTTCCTCCAGAACGGCCACGGCCGCCTGATCGTGGCCCCGTTCTGCGTGCGGCCGCGGCCCGGCGCCCCCGTCTCCGCCCCGCTCGACTGGACGGAGGTGGACGCCGGGCTTGCGATCGCGGACTACACGATCAGGACGGTGCCAGCGCGGATGGCGCCAAGGGAGGACCCGATGCGCGAGGTGTTGGCGCTCCGCCCGGATCTGGGAAGCAGCGTGGTGCGGCTCGCGAGGCTGCTGGGGGCCCGGTAAGGACCCGGTGACGGCCCGCCCGGACTCGACAAACCCCTTCCCCTTCAGTCCAGGAGAGTCGCCAGAGCCGGTAACGAAGTCGCCGTGTAGCTCGCCACGACCTCCGACTCGCATCCGATCAGCTGCAGCGCTCCACGATCCCGGTTGATGCGGATCTGCCGCGGATGCAGAGTGGCGGCCTCACGGAGTTCGGCCGGAGTGGCACTCCCGATGGCCTGAGTGACCGCTGCAAAGGCCTGCCTGGCCCGCTCCGCCTCGGGGCTGTCCTTGCCACAGAGGCGGTGCACGCTGCAGTTGCCCGGATAGCATCTGGACTCCGGGTGGCCCTTGTACCCCTTCCCCGGCTTCGGAAGGCCCCAAAGCCGGTGTGAAGCAGTGGCTCCGTCGCAACCCTCGGAGCACTTGGAGCACCCCCAGGACAGAGCGGACGCCAGGTCGAGATCGGCCAGCGCCGGCGTCGGTTCCGGTCGGTCAACCCAGGCGGTGGTGGCGAGAATCGCCATAAGTGCAACGCATATTCCTGTACGCATGATATGATATGTCCTTCCTTGTTGTTTGTTCAGAAAAAGGAACTGATTTGATTGTTGATGGAGATCATTCGCGGCTGATTCGTGCACGGAGTGTCTGATAGCGGACGGAGCCATCGGGTTTCACCGTCAGCCTGCCGGCGAGTCCCGGCCGGATCCAGGTGTAGAGTCTCTCGTCGAACAGGTCGCTCGCGATCACCCGGCCCTGCCTCCAGTCGATCACCTCTATTCTCGTGTCGACGAACAGATCCGCGTCGCGTGTGGCAGCGGCCTGTCGCCATCGCTCGTCCGGAGTATCGATGAGGACCCAGATCAGGGAATCGTCGGCCGCCATGGCAATGAGCCCCGATGTCGGTTCAGCCTCCCAGCCGTGCCCCCGGCCCCGTCGCTCTTCCAGCGACAGCTCCGGGAACCAATCCACGTCGCGTCGCATCGACCTCAGCGGGCGGTTCGGCTCCCAGAGTTCGATCTCGTATTTCGGCACCCGGGCCATCCATACGGTGCGCCCGGGGCCGCGCGCGACGACGTGCGGGTCGGATCCGCGGTCCAGATGATACTCGCCGGTGCGGGATCCGAATGACACCTCGATCTCTCCGGTCTCCAGGTTGAAGATGTGGAGGGGGTAGCCGACCCGGTCCGCCGTTCTGATGTCGGCGCTATGGATCGCCAGGGAACCTTCGAAGTGCAGGGTCTGGGCACCGGTCGGGACCCACCCGCGCAACCGGGTCTCACCCAGGAGCGCGCCGGTCCAATCGTATGTCACGATCACGCCCCGTCCCGGGTCCAGCACCGAGAAGACGCCGTCGTCAACTCCGATGGCTCCCTGGATCATCAGGAATTCTCCCGGCCCCTCGCCCCGGCGTCCGATGCGCCGCAGGAAGCTGCCATCGGGGGCAAAGACCCAGACCTGCGACACCGATATGCCGGCGACGTAAATGCGGCCCGACGCATCCATCCAACCCAATGCCGCGGCGGTCTCGATCATCCCCGGACCGGAATCCTCGCCGTACTCGCCTTCGACCACCAGGTCGATGCCGCAGGATTCCGCACACGGTGCCAGAAGTGTGCTGGCCGGTTCCTGGGCCGACCCGTCAACTGCGGACAACCCCGCGAAGACCGCGACGCCGGCCGCCCACAGGCCTGGCCGCGTTCCCCTGCAATTCTTCCCTTCCACCCGGTATCGTTCTCCTCCGTTCGTGGTACTCATGAGTCCAGAAGAACACGCAGCGCGGGGATCGAGTTCGTGCCGAAGCTCGCTACCATCTGGTCTTCACATCCGACCAGCTGCAGGGCCTGCCTGGATCGATTGATTCGCACTCTGAGCGGATGCCTTGCGACAACGGCCCGCAGCTCACGCGGGGTTGCGTCCACCATGGCAGCAAGCACGGCCTCGAGCTCGTCTTCGTACTCACTTCCAGCGTCACCGTCCCGGCGGCGGCAGAAGTGATGCATCTCGACGCACGACCCCCACTCACAGGTCTCGGGATGAGCTCCGATGTATCCACCCCTCGGTGGCGGGCGGTGGGCGAGACTATGGTGCATTGGCTGGCCCGGACACATCGAACACCGCATGCAGTACCCCGCGAGCAGACGCTCGAAGTCCGCGCCGACGATACTCTCTTCCGTCGGCGAGCTGCCCGGGTTGTTCAATTCGATTCCAATACGGTGGGTCCAGGCGGCGGCGACGGTGCCCGCCGCGAGACCCATGGTCAAGACGACTCGTGTCAACATGTTCCTTCTCCTCGATGGGAATGAATGATTGGGACGGACTCCGGGGAGCCCGGATGTCTTGAGACTGCGTGAGACCACCCTAACCGGTTCGGCCGGGCGCTTACATGGCGAATTGGGACAGATTTCGCTGCTGGTGCCTCAAAGCGCCCTGGAAGGTGGCACCGTCCCCAGATTCCGCCGGATCAGCGCCCCCGGGTCCGGGTCCCGTCCCATGAAATCGCGGAACAGCTCCTCCGGATCGCGGCGGTCGCCCTGTGCGAGCACGCAATCGCGGAAGGCGCGGCCGGTGTCGCCGTTCAGCACGCCTTCCGCGGCGAACCGTGAGAAGGCGTCCGCCTCCAGGGTCTCCGACCAGATGTAGGAGTAGTAGGCCGACGCGTAGCCGCCCGCGAAGAGGTGGGCGAAGGTGGGAAGGATGTGGCGCTCGATGAAGGCGTCCGAGGGGACGAAGGGGCGGAGCGCAGCCGCCGCGAAGTCCATGACGGGGGCGGCGCCGTCGTAGGTGCGGTGGAGCTCCAGGTCGAGGTTGGCGAAGGAGAGCTGCCGCATCTGCATCCAGCCGCCCATGAAGCGGCGAGCGGCGAGGAGGCGTTCCAGCATGGCGTCGGGGAGCGGCTCGCCGGTCTCGTGGTGGCGGGCGAAGAGGTCGAGGGCTTCACGCTCCCAGCACCAGTTCTCCATGATCTGCGAGGGGACCTCGACCCAGTCCCACGCGACGTTGACGCCGCCGCGCGCGGGGATTTCGACGCGTGACGCGGTGTGGTGCAGGAGGTGGCCGAACTCGTGGAAGAGGGTGCAGACCTCGCGGTGGGTGAGCAGCGCGGGACGGGTGGGGGTGGGCGGGGTGAAGTTGCCGCCGATGAAGGCGAGGTGGGGGCGGAAGCCGCCGCCGGGGGCGGGGCCGCCGGAGGCCAGGCTGTCCATCCAGGCACCCTGACGCTTCGTCTCGCGGGGAAACCAGTCGGTGTAGAAGGATCCCAGGTGGAGCCCGGTTTCGTCGCGGACCTCGAAGTAGCCGACGTCCGGGTGCCACACGGCGGGGCTGTCCATCCGTTGCACGGAGAGGCCGAAGAGGCGCTCCGCAATCTCGAATAGACCGGCCTGGACCTCGTCCAGAGGGAACCAGGGGCGAAGCATCTCGTCGTCGACTTCGAAGCGCTCCTTGCGGAGCTTCTCCATCAGCCAGCCGACATCCCAGGGCTGGAGGTCGCCGAGGCCGGAACGTTGGGCATGCGCTTCCAGTTCGCCGGTGTCGCGCTGGTGGAAGGGGCGCGTGCGGTCGATGAGTTGGTCGAGGAAGGAGCGGACGTGCGCGCCCGAACGAGCCATCAGGGTTTCGAGGCGGTAGTCCGGGAAGTCGGGGTAGCCGAGCAGGCCGGCGATCTCGCGGCGCACCTCGAGGATCCGCGTGATGAGCGGCCGGTTGTCGCGGTCGCCGGCCGTGCAGCGGTCCAGGTAGGCGGTGTGGATCTCGCGACGGAGGGCGCGGTCGTCTGCGTGCTGCAGGACCGCCTGCACGCTGGGCATGTCGAGGGTGATCAGCCAGCCTTCCTCGTCCCGGGCGGCCGCGAGTTGGGCCGCGCGTTCGAGGGCGGTCTCCGGGAGGCCGGCCAGATCGTCGGCACTGGTGATCACCTTGCCGTAGGCGGCGGTCTCTTCCAGGAGGTGTTCCTCGAAGCTGCGGCTCAGTTCGGAGAGTTCGAGACGAAGGTCTTCCAGGGTCTGCTTTCGGGCCGGATCCAGTCCGGCGCCCGCGCGGCGGAAGTCGCGGAGCGTGCGTTCAAGGTGGCGGCGGCGGAGGCCGGTGAGCGACGTGCCGGCGGGCGAGTCCGCGAAGCCGCGCAGGCGCGTGAAGAGCCCTTCGTGGTGGTGGAGCCGGCTCGAGAACCGGGTGACGTCGGGGAGCGCCGCCGCGTAGGCTTCGCGCAGCTCCGGGGTGGCGTCCACGTTGTGCAGGTGGGAGACGGGCGACCAGGTGCGCTCGACCTCTTCGGTGAGGGCGTCCAGCACGCCGAGGACATCGTCGTACGAGCCGCCCGCGCCCGCGCCGAGCTCGTCGATGCGCTCGGTGGCCGTCGTGAGGACCTCGGTGACCGCGGGGCCAACGTCGCCGGGCCGGATGCGGTCGAAGGGCACCGGGAAGGTGCGGTCGAGGAGCGGGTTGGCGGTCTCGTTCACGGCAACGCGTGCACCCAGCGGCGCGTGACGCGCGCCACCTCGGCGAGCACTTCGTCCTGGGTGCGGCCGGAGCGCTTCAGCATGCCGAGGGAATGGTCGCCCCCCTCGACGACGTGCAGGGTGGCGCGGGTGCCGATTCGCTCCAGGAGGGGACGGAGCAGGTCCAGGTCGGCGAGGCGGTCGCGCGTGCCCTGGTGGAAGAGCATGGGACAGGGGACGTGCGCGAGGTGCTCGCCGCGCACGCTCTCGCGGCGCCCCGGCGCGTGGAGCGGAAAGCCGAAGAAGACGAGGCCGCGGAGGTCCACGGCATCGGCTCCCCCAGCCGCCTGCGCACGCTCCGCTACCAGCGTCGACGTCATCCGTCCTCCCATCGATTTGCCGCCCGCAAGGAGCGGCAGTCCCGCTGCGCACTCACGTCCCGCTCCCAGCGCCGAGCGGACCACCGCGAGCAGCCGCCGGATGTAGTCAGGCCGCTTCCTCCCCGCCTCCATGTACGCGAAGTTGTAGCGCAGCGTGGAGATCCCCTCCCCCGCCAGGGCCCCGGCCAGGCGCTCCATGAACGGGTGGGTCATCGGCGCGCCCGCGCCGTGCCCGAGCACGAGCAGGGCCACCGCATCGGCCGCCTCGGCCACGATCCCCGAAACGGGCGGATGCCCCTTCCCTTCGATCGTGAGATGGCGTCCCGTCGCCGTCACGTGGCCTCCCTACGCTGCGAAGCGCTCTCCGCCGGGGTCGCGCCCCCTTCCCCGCCCCCCGTCACCATGCGATCCCGTAGTCCTCCCCGTGATTGCTGGAACCGCCCCACATCGTCCCGGTCGCGGCGTCGAAGAAGATCGCGTTGATCGGGCCGGAGGTGCGCGCGGCGAAGGTAAGGTCGTACCCCATCTCCTCCAGCTCGGCGCGCACCCACGCGGGCACTCCGTCGTTCAGCAGCAGGCGCCCCGGCTGCGACTCGTGCGCGCCGAAGGAGCTCCGCATCTGGTAGCTGTTGAAGTTGGCCGCCTCGGCCGCCTGCTGAACGTTCATCCCGAACTCGACCACGTTCAGGAAGAACTGGAGCAGGTTCTGGTCCTGCCCGTCCCCGCCCTGAACGGCGAAGGAAAGGAAGGGATGCCCGTCCTTCAGAGCCAGCGATGGCGTGAGCGTGGCGCGCGGCCGCTTCCCCGGCTGCACCACGTTGTACGGCCCCGCGCGCTCGTCCAGCACGAAGCTCTGCATGCGCTGGCTCATCCCGATCCCCGTCCTGCCCGCGATCACCGCCGGAATCCATGCGCCGGACGGCGTGATCGACACCACCCAGCCGTCGGCGTCCGCGGCCTGGATCGAGGTCGTGCCGGCGTAGAAGGCCTCTTCAAAGTCCATGTCCGCCGGCTCCGGGGTGGCAACCGGCTCCGCGTTCCACGACTCGAGGAGGTGCAGGAAGGGGTTGGTGCCTCCCTGGAACGGGTACGGATCGCCGGGAAGCACATCGGTGTCATTCCTCTCCCAGTCGATCCCGGCGGCGCGCGAGGCCGCGTACTCCTTCGACAACAGCCCGGCGATCGGCTCCTCGGGCGGGTAGTACGGATCGCCGTAGTAGAAGTCGCGGTCGGCGAACGCCAGGTTCATCGCCTGGTAGAGCGCGTGGACATAGCGGGTCGAATTGTACCCCATCGCGGCCACATCCAGCCCCTCCAGGATGTTGAGCGCCTGGAGCAGGACCGGCCCCTGCACCCAGGTGGTCAGCTTGTAGACATCGATGCCCTTGTAGGAGGTCATGACGGGTTCTTCGAGGTATACCTGCCAGTTGGCGAGGTCCTCCATCGTGTGGAGGCCGCCGACTTCGTTCGACGAGCGAACAAAGTCCTCGGCGATGTCGCCGCGGTAGAAGCGGTTGTAGGCGGCCATGATCGCGTCCCGGCGCGACGCCCCCGCCGCCAGCGCCTCCGCCTCGGTCTCGACGAGCTTCTCCAGGGTGCGGGCGAGGTCCTCCTGGACGAAGATCTCGCCGGGCGAGGGGGCGGCCCGCTCCTCACCGTAGTGGGGCAGGAAGACCTCCTTCGAGTACGGCCACCCCGCGATCCGCTCCTTCTCGCGCTCGATCGCGTCGGCGGCCTGGGCCTCGATCGGGTAGCCGCGCGCCATGTCGATCGCCGGCGCAAGCACCTCGGCGAGGCTCAGGCGCCCGTACTCGGCCAGCATCACCATGAGGCCTCCGGGGGTGCCGGGGGTCACAGCGGCGAGCGGACCGTAGGCGGGGGGAATCTCCATCCCACGCTCGCGGAAGAACTCGGGCGTGGCCCCGGACGGCGCGGCCCCCAGCGCGTTGATCCCGATGACCTTGCCGGTCTCGGGATTGTAGATGAGCGCCTGGGTCTCGCCGCCCCAGCCGAGCACGTCCCACATGGTGGCGGTCGCCCCCAGCATGGCGCACGCCGCGTCGACCGCGTTGCCCCCGCGCAGGAACATCATCGCGCCGGCCGTGGCGCCCAGGGGCTTGCCGGTGATCGCCATCCAGTCCTTGCCGTGGAGGACGGGCTTCTGGGTGGACTGGGCGGTGATGGCGCGTGGGGCGGCGATGCAGGCACCCAGGACCAGGGCGCACGCCAGGATCGATCTGCGGGACATGGTTTTCGACTCCGTGCAGGTATGCTACAGGGGTCCGGTGAGTGCTTGGGGGCCTCGCCCGGAACGGCCCGTAGCCTAATCGGGCGTCCCCGCCCTGCGCCAGTGCCGCGCGCGACGACTCCGCCGGGCACGGCCCGCCCAACGAGACCCGCGTGGATCCGAGACCCGCGGTGCGCCCCACCCGGCTCCGATCCGCCGAACGGGACCGGCTCGCACCCGAAAGCGCGGAGACCGGGCGCCGGCCACCACAACCCGCCCTCAGAGCCGTCGAATCAGCTCGAGCAGCTCCTCGCCCACGTCCTCGACCAACCCCCGGATCATCGCCACCGTTTCGTCCGCATCCAGATCCCGAAGCTGTTGTTCCAGTCTCGCGACCTCGTCCAGTTTCGCGACCTCGTCGTCCGGGGTGGTGGACACGGCGGTCTCCTGTCCGGTGTCCCCGATCCGCGTATCCCGTGCTCTGATCGCCTGCTCGGCACGACGGGTCACTTCGTCGAGGCGCGCGGTCTCTTCCGCGATCGCGGCTTCGATCTGCCGGAACCCCGCGCTGAGCTCATAGGCCGAGATCTGCTGCTCGAGGGTCTGGACTGTGCCACCCAGGCCGTAGTCCCTGATCCTGGCCTCGATCTTTCCGACCTTGCCCCGCAGTCCGTACGCCTCGATCTGCCCATCGATCTCCTTGATGCGCTCCTCCCAGCCCTTGATGCTCCGATCGATGGCCTCCCTCTGCGCCGAGTCCGCAGTCTTCAGCTGCGGAATGAGCGCGGTGATCCGGGCTTCGTGGCTGGACTTCACTTCCTGAAAGGCCGCGACCCGGCCGCGGTGCATGGCAATCTCGTCGCGCATGCCGGACACCACGCTGCGGTGATAGGCGATTTCCTCGCGCATCGCCGACAGCACTCCCTGGTGGTAGGAGATCCGGCTCAACAGGTCCGTGACAACGCTCTGCCTGTGGACGGACGATACCGCTGGCGGCAATGGGGGGAGAGACCGCCACAACCGGGGTCGCGTGGGTCGGCGGGGCCGGCATCTGGTCGACGCTCGTCTCAAAACGGGCATCCGCCGCCGGAGGAAGAAGGGGCAACTGCCACTGAGGAGCCCACAGCGTCAACGGGGGCAGGAGCAGGAGGATGAAGAGGGTCACCGTCCAAAGGCGATGGCGGATCAGGGCGGCCTTCCTCCGAAGGAGCCAGGCGAGCACCAGGCCGGTTCCCAGGACCACCGTTGCGCGGATCACGAATCCCGGCATCGCCCCCGGCTCGACCACCCATGGGAAGGGCATCATCTTCCTTCCTCCGAAGCCTTGTCGATCATCGCCATGATCCGCTCGCGCTCGTCGGCGCTCAGCGTGCTGTCCTCCAGCGCGAGGAGGGTGGCCACCGCCCCCTCCACCGAACCGCCGAAGAAGGTCCTCAGCACGTGCCGCATCGCGCCCCGGCGCGCCCGCACCACGGGGACTCGAGGCGAGTAGACCAGTCGCGGCCCTTCGTATTCCCTGGCGAGATGCCCCTTCTCCACCAGGATCCGAAGCACGGAACGCACCGCGGAATCCGTGGGGGGATCGGCCATGTGCTCACGGATCTGTCCCGCCGTGGGCCGGCCGAGCTGGTGAACGATATCCATGACTTCGCGCTCTCGCCGGCTGAGGGACGGCATGTCGGGCATCGTGTCTCGCCTCCTGTGAGCCGGAACGGGCTTGCGGTAGCGCGGCCGGAGGACGACCCGCATCAGGGGGCCATCCCGTCCATCCGACTTGTCTTCGTCCTCGTCGACAATGAAGGTAGTCTCTGTAGTTGAAAAATCAACATTATGTTGATTTATCAACGACGCTGCGAGCCGAACTTGACGCACCGCGAGGCGTCGTGAGAGCGTACTAGTCGCCAATGGAAGACCCGCGGGCCGGACCCGACCCTTTTGGCCGGCCCCGGGCTCCTTACGCGCCCAGAACTCTCACGCGCCCGGAGAGGCCGCAATGGACTTCATCAGGCAGATGGTTTCCCGGGACCTGAAGACCGGGAAGTACGGGGGGCGCGTCGTCACCCGCTTCCCGCCCGAGCCCAACGGGTTTCTGCACATCGGCCACGCGAAGTCCATCTGCCTCAACTTCGGCATCGCGGCCGAGCACCCCGGCGGCCGCTGCCACCTCCGCCTCGACGACACGAACCCCGACACCGAGAAGTCCGAGTTCGTCGAGGCGATGAAGGAGGACATCCGCTGGCTCGGGTTCGACTGGGGCGAGCACCTCTACCATGCGTCGGACTACTTCGAGGCGCTGTACCGGTACGCGCTGGCCCTGATCGACAAGGGCCTGGCCTACGTCGATTCCTCCAGCGAAGCCGAGATCCGCGAGCGGCGGGGCAGCGTGAACACTCCTGGCACCAACAGCCCCTTTCGCGACCGGTCCGTGGACGAGAACCGCGGCCTGTTCGTCCGGATGCGCGCGGGCGAGTTCCCCGACGGCGCCCACGTTCTGCGTGCCAGGATCGACATGGCTCACCGCAACATGGTGATGCGCGACCCGCTCCTCTACCGGATCCGGCACTCGAGCCACTACCGGCAGGCGGACAACTGGCCGATCTACCCCATGTACGACTTCGCCCACTGCCTCTCCGACTCGCTGGAGCGGGTGACGCATTCGCTCTGCACGCTGGAGTTCGAGAACAACCGCGAGATCTACGACTGGCTGCTGGAGCATGTGGACGCGCCGCCGCCCCGGCCCGAACAGACCGAGTTCGCCCCGCTGGTTCTGGACTACGTCGTCACCAGCAAGCGCAGGCTGAAGGAGCTGGTGCACGCCGGACACGTCCGAGGCTGGGACGATCCGCGCATGCCGACGCTGGCCGGGCTCAGGCGGCGCGGAGTGACTCCGGAGGCGATCCGGACTCTCTGCGACATGGTTGGCGTCGCGCGGGCGCAGTCCCGGGTGGACTCGGGCAAGTTCGACTACGCCGTTCGGAACGATCTGAACCACCGCGCACCCCGCGCCTTCTGCGTCCTCGACCCGCTGCGCGTGGTCCTCACCAACTACCCCGAGGGGCGCGAAGAGACCTTCCCCGCCCCATCCCTGCCCGGCGGCGCCCCCGGCCAGCCGATGCGCTCCCTCCCCTTCGGCCGCGTCATCCTGATCGAACGGGACGACTTCGCCGAGAATCCGCCGCCGGGATTCCGGCGCCTCGTGCCCGGAGGGGAGGTCCGCCTCAAGTACGCCTACGTGATTCGCTGCGAGGAGGTGGTGAAGGGGCCGGACGGTCGCGTCACCGAGCTGCACTGCTCCGTCGATCACGCGACGCGAGGCGGTGTCGCGCCGGCCGGCCGGCGCGTCCGGGGCGCCGTGCACTGGGTCGCCGAGGGTCACGCCGCAACGGCGGAGGTCCGCCTCATCGAACGGCTGTTCCTGCACCCGGAGCCATCGCCCGACGACTTCATGAGCAGCTTCAATCCGAACTCGGAACGCGTTGTGTCCAAGGCGCTTGTCGAACCTGGAATCGTCGGCACGGAGCCGGGCACCCACTACCAGTTCGAGCGGCTCGGCTACTTCTTCTCCGACCCCGCCGACTGCACCGGCGGGCGCCTCGTCTTCAACCGGACCGTGACCCTGCGCGACAGCTGGGCGGCCCGTTCCGGCGCCGGCTCCTCACCGCGCCCGGACCGCGCCTCCGAACCGGGGACCGAAGGCGCCGGCCCCTCGGGGCGGCAGGCGCCCGAGGAGTCGCTCCGCAGCGAGGAAGAGCGGCGCGGCTTCCGGGAGCTGGTCTCAGTGGGCGCATCCGAGGCGGTGGCGGCCAGCCTGGTGCGGTCACCGCCGCTGCTCGAGGTCTTCGCGCACGCTCGCCCGCACTACCCCGAGGGCGCCGCGTCGATCGCCGCGTGGCTTGTGAATGAATTCACAAGGCTGCTGGGAAGCGACCCCGAGGCCCGGCTGGAGCGACTGGACGCCACGGCCCTGGCCGCATTGGCGCGCGATGTCGACGAGGGCGGCCTCTCCCACCGCCAGGCCCGCACCGTCGCCGCCGCGCTCCTGCGGCAGGGCGGCTCGCTGGAGGAGGCGAAGGCCGGGCTGGACCTCTCCGAGATCGGCGACGAGTCCACGCTGCGCGCGCTCCTCGCCAAGATCCTCGCCGAGTACCCGGAGAAGGCAGAAGCCTACCGGGGCGGACAGACAGGACTGCTCGGCTTCTTCGTCGGCGAGGTGATGAAGCGAAGCCGCGGCAAGGCAAACCCCCGCAAGACGAGCCGGATCGCGGCCACGATGCTCGAGCGCTGAGCAACGGTTCGGACCGCTGACGAGCCCCCGGCCGGCCGCCGGGCCGAAACCCGCCGCTTCCGGTGCCGTCCCTTGCCCCCTCAGTACCCCGCCGCGGCGCCGTCCGAGTCGCGCGGGTCGGGCACGCCCACCAGTTCGCCCGTGGTCCCGTCCACGAAGATGCAGTGAGCGATCCCCTGGCGGCCGGTCCACCCCACCTCATGCCCCATCGCCGCGAGCTTCGCCGCATCGTCCTCGCCCATGTACCCGTTCTCGAGCCGGACCCGGTCGGGCAGCCACTGGTGGTGCAGGCGCTTCGCCGCCACCACGTCGGCCGGCGCCAGGGAGAAGTCCACCACGTTGACGACGAGGTGCAGCACGGTGTTGATGATCGTGCGTCCGCCGGGGCTGCCGATCACGGCGACCAGATCTCCGTCGCGGGCCAGAATCGTGGGAGTCATCGAGGAGAGCATCCGCTGTTCCGGGCGCGCCAGGTTGGCGTCGGTCCCGATCAGCCCGCTCTCGTTCGTCAGGCCGGGCCGGCCGTTGAAGTCCCCCATCTCGTTGTTGAGAAGGAAGCCCGCCCCGGGGACCGTGATGTACGAGCCGTATCCCCCTTCAAGGGTGTAGGTGACCGACACCGCCATCCCGTCCGCGTCGACGACCGAGTAGTGCGTGGTCTCCGAGCTTTCCCGGTCCGCGGAGGCGTCGACATCGGAGGGCTCGGAGACGCCGGCCGCCGCCGGAAGGATCGTCGAACGCATCTCGTCCGCGTACGCCTTGCTGGTCAGGCGCTCGACGGGAACGTCCGCGAAGTCGGGGTCCGCCAGGAACATCGCGCGGTCCCGGAAAGCGCGGCGCATCGACTCGATCAGGTGGTGGGCGATTTCGGGGCTGCCCGCCCCCATCTCCGCCACGTCGAAGCCCTCCAGCAGGTTCAGCATCTCGACCAGGGCAGTCCCTCCGGAAGAGGGCGGCGGCATGCTGATGACTTCGTATCCCCGGTAGGTGCCCCGCACCGGTTCACGCTCCTTCGCCTCGTAGCGGGCCAGGTCCTCCTCCGTGATCCAGCCGCCGCCGCGCTCCATCTCCTCGGCGAGCAGCCGGGCGGTCGTGCCCCGGTAGAAGCCGTCCCTGCCCTCATCGCGTATGCGCCCCAGCGTGGCCGCCAGGTCGGCCTGCACCAGGGTGTCGCCCACCTCGTAGGGCTCGCCGTCCTTCGAGAACTGGGCGAAGCTGGCGGGATAGTTGCGGAACGGCTCCACCATGCGCGCCAACGACCCGCCAAGCCGCTCGCTGACGACGAAGCCGTCGCGCGCCAGCGCCACCGAGGGCTCCACCAGACCGGCCCACTCCGCGCTCCCGTACCTCTCGTGGGCCAGCGCGAAGCCGGCCACCGTACCCGGCACGCCGACCGCCAGGTGGCTGCGATGATGGATCTGGTAGGAGTACTCCCCGTCCTCCCCCACGAACATCTCCGGGTGCGCCCTCAGCGGCGCCTTCTCGCGGAAGTCGATCGCGGTGGCGTTCCCGTCCGGAAAGCGGATCACCATGAACCCGCCTCCGCCGATGTTGCCGGCCGTCGGATGGGTCACGGCCAGCGCGAGACCGGTCGCGATCGCCGCATCCACGGCGTTGCCGCCCGCCGCCAGCACTTCGGCCCCGGCCTCGCTGGCCTCGGGATAGGCCGAGACGACCATCCCCCCGTCCGAGGCCATGACGTCCCGGACGACCGAAACCTCCGGCGCGGGAACATCGGAATCGGGCGGTCTGCAGGCGCCCAGCCCAAGGGCCGCAAGGGCCGTGACGTGAAGGAAGAACTGGCGGCGGATCATCGGCGACAACCTCCGGCTTTCAGCGAGAGACGATTGCGGCCACTTCCGGCTCGGCTTCGGGGCTCGCGGGAAGCGGAGACACAACTATGGAGAACCCGGGGTCCTCGCGCGAGTCCAGGTCTTCCTCGCCGTGCCGCGGGCGCCTGAACAGGCGCACCAGGTCGGCCACGAGGCTGTACATGACCGGCACCAGGACAAGGGTCAGGAAGGTGGCGAAGAGGATCCCGACGATCACCGCCACCGCCATCGGTCCCCACCAGGCGGCTTGCTCCCCTCCCCAGAAGAACTCCGGGGAGAGGCTGGAGAAGAGGCCGAAGAAATCGAAGTTGAGCCCGATCGCCAGCGGCACCAGGCCGAGCGCGGTGGTGGTCGCGGTCAGCAGAACGGGCCGCAGCCTGGTCTTGCCGCCCTGCACCAGCGCCTCGTAGGTGCTCAGCCCGTCACGCTTGCGCAGAACGTCGATGTAGTCGATCAGGACGATGGCGTTGTTCACTACGATCCCGGCCAGCGAAATAACGCCGACCCCCGTCATGATGATCACGAACGGCATGCGGAAAACCATCAATCCGATCAGAACGCCGATGGTGGACATGATTACCGACGACAGAATGATCACGGGCTTGATGACCGAATTGAACTGGGTCACCAGGATAAGGGCGATCAGCATGAGAGCGGCGAGGAAGGCGCTGGCCAGAAAGGCGGACGCCTCCTGCTGCTCCTCCTGCTCGCCGGTGAACTCCAGCGAGTAGCCGGGCGGCAGCGCCGCGGTGAATTCCTCGAGCACGGCCTCGACCTCGGCGCGCACGGCGTTGCTGTTGTAGCCGGCGGCCACCTCGGCGCTCACGGTGGCCATGCGGTCCATGTCCTTGCGGCGGATCGCGCTGTGCCCTTCGTCGACCGTCCACCCGGCGACCGAGAGAAGCGGGATCTGCCGCCCTTCGGTGAACACCGTCAGATCGGCGAGCTGGGTGAGCTCCTCCCGGTCTTCCTCGCGCAGCCGCACGACAATGTCGTACTCCTCGTTGCCCGTCCGGTACTTGGCCGCTTCGAGCCCGTTGATCGCGCTCCTGACCAGAAAGCCCACTTCGTTGGTGGAGAGCCCGTAGAGGCTCGCCTTTTCCCTGTCAACCTGGACGCGCAGTTCGGGGCGCGCGTCGTCCATGTCGCTCTCCAGTCCCACCAGGCGCGGGTACACCGGGGCCGCCTCGATCAGATCGATCGCCTCGCCGGCGAGCTCCTGCAGGAAGACGGGATCCTCGCCCGCGATCTCGATGTTGACCGGCGGTCCCGAGGGCATCCCCTCGCTGACCTGGTCCACCCGCACCTCCGCGCCCGCAACGCCGGTGCCGATCCGCTCCTGCATCGTGGCGAGCGTCGCGAAAACATCGAATTGGCGTTCCTGGAAGTCGACCATGCTCATCGTGATGCGGGCCGCCTCGGGACCCGACGGCCCCGAGCCCTCCATGGGACCGCCGCCCCCCGTGGCGCCCACAGTCGTGACAATCGTCTCCGCGTCGGAGATGCCGGTGATTCGCGCGACCTCGGCCTGCAGGCGGTGCGCGTACTCGTTGGTGACGACCGCCGAAGTACCGACCGGCGCTTCGACCGACACATACAGCACGGCGGGCGGGATGTCTTCGGGAAAGTACTCCACCGGGGCGGCGAAGTTCATGTACAGACCGATGGTCCCGAGGAGCGCCACGATTGAACCGGCCAGCACGATGGCCCGGTTGTTGAGCGCCCACCTGAGCCGCTTCTCGTACCAGACCACCAGACGGGGCAGTCCGTGCGCCATGAATACGCGGCTGATCCGGTCCAGCAGGAATCTGTGCAGAAGCCAGGCCAGAGCCGCGGCAACGATGAGCAGGCCGGCGGTCAGGGGATTCGCCGCGGCGATGACCGCCAGAGCGACTGCCCCGATGAAGGACAGGAGGATCAGGCCGTTGCGGTTGAGCTTGCGCGGGCGCCCGCCCTCGGGATCGAGGAAGATCGAGCAGAGGGTGGGGACGATGACCAGCGCCACGAACAGCGAACTCGACAGCGTGATGATGAGCGTCAGGGGAAGGTATTTCATGAACTCGCCCGCCATGCCCGGCCAGAAGAGCAGCGGGGTGAAGGCCGCGAGCGTCGTGGCGGTGGCCGCGATCACGGGGACGGCGACTTCGCCGGTGGCCTTCTTGCACGCTTCCCGGCGGGTCCAGCCTTCCTCGATGAATCGGTAGATGTTCTCGACGATCACGATCGCGTTGTCGACGAGCATCCCCAGCGCGAGGATGAGCGAGAAGAGCACCACCATGTTCATCGAGACCCCGAGCAGCTGGATCACGATGAAGGAGAGGAACATCGAGGTGGGGATCGAGATTGCGACAAAGATCGATGTCCTGAGGCCGAGGACGAAGAGCAGCACCCCCACGATCAGGATCAGGCCCGAGATGATGTTGTTCTGCAGGCTGTTCACCATCATGCCGATGTCGTCGGACATGTCGGAGGTGATGACGACCAATGTCGACGGGGGGAAGAGGGGGCGCACAGCTTCGATCTCCGCCCGGACCGCGGCCGAAGTGGCGATGATGTTCTCGCCGGACCGCTTGACGATGTCCAGGGTCACCACGGGCTCGTCCCCGAGGCGCGCATAGGTCTCCCGCTCGGCGAAGCCGAACTCCACGGACGCGATGTCGCGCACGTAGATCGGCCGGCCACCCACCGTCGTGACCACCAGATCCCGGATCAGCGTGGGGTCGTCGAATTCCCCGTCCACGCGGACCAGGTACTTCACCCCGTTCACGTCGATCGAACCACCGGGGATGTTCACGTTCTCCTGGCGGATGGCGCTGATCACATCGTCGAAGGAGACGTTGTAGTACTGCAGCCGCGCCAGGTCCACCTCGACCTTGACCTGGCGCTCCAGCCCGCCGCGCAGACCGACGCGCAGGATCGACGGAAGCGATTCGATCCGTTCCTGCAACTCCTCGCCCAGCTCCTTCAGACGGACGAGTCCGTACCCTCCCGACAGGTTCACCTGCATGAAGGGGACGTCGCTCATGTCGAACTCCATGATGAACGGGTCCTCCGCGTCGGAGGGGAGCTCCGGACGGGCCAGGTCCACCTTCTCCCGGACCTGCTGGAGCGCCTCGTTCAGGTCGGTCCCGGTCTCGAACTCCACCACCACCGAGGAGTAGCCCTCCACGGAGGTCGAGGTGAGCTCCTTCACGTCCGAGATCGTGTTCAGCTCCTCTTCGATCTTGCGCGTGACGAGACTCTCGATGTCGGATGGCGAAACCCCGGGATACACCGTGTTCACGGCGATCATGGCCATCTGGAATTCGGGGAACGACTCCTTGGGAATCGTCCTGTAGGCGAGCAGCCCGGCAATCGTGACGAAGACGAAGAGCACCAGCACCGAGGTCGAGTGCTCGACGGCCAGCGACGTGAGGCGGAACTCCTTGAACGTCCGCCGGTGCGGGGCGCTTCGGCCCTTGTCCGTATCCTCGCTCATCGCTCTTCCCCTCCCTCCGGCTCGGCGTCTTCGCCCACGACGCGCACCCGGTCGCCATCGGTCAGTCCCTGCTGTCCGACCACGACGAGGCGGCTCCCGGCCTCAAGGCCCGAAGCGATCACGACCTCGTTGCCCTGGCTCACCGACACCTCGACGCTGCGGGCAACGGCGCGGGCACCGGCCTCGCTGCTTTCCTCCACGACGAAGACGACGTGCCCTTCCTCCATCGAGACCAGCGCCTGCTGCGGCACCACGATCGCCCCGGCGATCTCCTCGAGCACGATCTCGATATCGGCGATCATCTGCGGCTTGATCACGCCTCCGGGGTTGGCGAGGACCAGCTCGACCGGGAAGGTGCGGCTCTGTTCGTCGACGGTCGCGCCCGCGTAGGCGATCGCACTCTCGAAGCGCTCGCCCGGCATGACGCTGAAGGAGACGGCGGCCGCCGCGCCGACCGTCACGTCGAGCGCGTACCGTTCCGGGATCCCCGCCAGGACCTTGATGGTGTCGGTCTGAACGATCCGCGCCACCGGCGTTCCCGGCGACACCATCGTGCCCACCTCGACCAGCCGGGTGTCCAGGATTCCGCTGATCGGCGCCCGAACCGTCGTTCGCGCGAGCCGCTCACGGAGCGCGTCCAGGCTCCCCTGCGCCTGCTCGGCCGCGTACCTGGCCTCCAGGTAGGTCAGCTCGGACCCGATCCCGTCCTCCTCATACAGCTTCCTGCGGCGCTGCCACACTTCGTCGGCGAGCGCCGCCTGCGCAGTGGCGGTGACCACCTGGGCGCTGAGGATCGCGTCGTCGAGTTGCAGGATCGCCTGCCCCGCCTCGATCCGGCTGCCCTTGTCGCGCACCACGCGGCGCACCACTCCGCCCTCCTCGGCCGAGACGACGACGTCGTGCATGGCGATCGCAACCCCCGTCAGCCGGGCGATCTGCGCGAAGTTCGCGGGCGTGACGGTCTCGACCTCCACGTTGACGATCCTCTCGAAGACCTCGGCCGGCTCCTCGGTCTGGCCCTGCCCCTCGCTCCCGCAGGCGGACAGTCCGCCGGCCCCCAATACGAGCGCGGCACATGCCCAGCCAGGCATCACCCCGGATGCGTCCCTCCGGGAGGATCCGATTCGTTGCTGCCTTCCGTTCATCCCCCTGCCCCTTCCTGGCCGGCGTCCCGGCCGGCGGGAATGTCCACCAGCGGCACTCTACCGGCGGCCTCGTCGAGCCGCGCTCCCGCCGCCAGGTAGTCGTACACCGCCTGCGCGTAGTTGAATTCGCTCTGCCGCAGGGCGACCTCGGCATCCGTGAGTTCCAGCTGGCTTGCCAATCCTTCGCGGTAAAGAGCGCTCGCCATTTCGTAGCCTCGGTGTGCCTGCGACACGGCCAGGTGCTGGCCCCGTGTCCGCGACCGCGCCTCGTGGAGTTCATCGACCAGGTTGCGCAGCTGGATCTCGGCCTGGTCGGTTGCCAGCCGCGTCTGCGTCTCCGCCTGCCTCAGCGCGGTCTGCCGCTGCGAGATGCGGGCGGATTCGCGAAAGCCCGTGAAGATGGGCATGCTCATCCTGAAGCCGACCTGCTTCGTCGTCCCGCGCTCGGCGCTCGTGCCGAAGAACACCGGCAAACCGTTCTGCTGGGCGGCTAGCCCGTAGCTGCCGAAGGCGGTCAGGCTCGGCAGGTAGTCTGTCTGCTCGATTCGCAGCTCCGTCCTGCGAAGCGTCTCCGTCAGCTCGAGCTGGCGGATGTCGGAACGACTGGCCCGGCCCCGCCGGAGGAGTTCTTCCAGGTCCGGAACTTCTGCCAGCGCTTCGCCGCTGAACGCCAGGATGTCCTGGTTTCCGGGCGAGTTGGCTCGGAAGTCGTCGAGGTCCATCAGCGCCAGCTCCCCCGCCACTTCGATTTCGGCATCGGGGTTCAGGTCCAGCTCGGCGGCGAGCGAGCGGCGCGCGGCGCGCCGGCGGTTCTCCGCGCGTCTCAGGTTCGGCTCCAGGTTGGCCACCTCCACCTCGAGGCGGAGCACGTCGTAGGCCTCGGCCACGCCGGCCTCCGCCATCGCGCGCGTCTCCTCGAGCGAACGGCGCACGCGGTTCAGCGAATTCTCGGTCAGGCGCACCTCCTCCTGAGCGAGCAGCAGGTCGTAGAACGCGATTCGGACTCGCGTCACGATCTGCTGGGTCCGCCCGCGCAGCGCCTCCCGCTGCAGGCCGCGGAAGCGGGCCGCCGCCCCGAGCCCGACGAAGATCTGCGGATCGACGAGCGTCTGCTCGAGGTTGACCGAGAGGTTCCAGATGTTGTCGGCCCCGAACTGGACGGGGATGAAGTCGCCTTGCGCCGCCGACGGATCGAAGATCTGCGCCGGCAGAAAGCTCACCTGCGGAGCGACGTTGCGCGTGTACGACGACGACAGGTTCACGCTCGGGTAGAAGTCGCTCCATGCCTCCGCGACCTGCCCGTTGGCAAGCGCCAGTTCGTACTCCGCGTCGATGATCTCGCGGTTGCGCTCGACGGCCGCTTCGGCGATGGCGCTCAGCAGCAACGGCCCGTCCCCGAGTTCGGAAGCGGAGGTGCGGGACTGAGCCATGGCCGCACCGCCGGTCCATCCGCACACGACCAGCCCCGCGAGCATCCGGCCGGCGGCGAGGCCGGTGCGCGCCGGCGCTGCCTTCACCCACTCCCGTCCCCACCTGCACGATCTATACATTCATCCTCCGCTGGTCTCCTGGCACCGCCACGGGTCCCCGGCGGTCACACGGTCCGCCCGGAAACGCCCCTACGAATATGCACGATTTCGCCCGCGCCAACAGTCAAGACACCCGGCGCGGCCGGTCTGTTGGGGAAGGACCGGCCTGCCGCCCGCCAGAGAACGGTATCACGCGTTTGCGCCGGGATTCCCGGGCCGTGCCGGGGCCGGACCTGGCTCGCGGCAGGGGCGCACGGTATTGACGGAATGTGGCCGAGGGGATAGCCTGTTGTGCGTGAGGCCGGCACACCGGTGCCGGTAGGAATCTACAGACGACTTGAAGGAGCATCAGGATGCGGACCACGGGAACCGTGAAGTGGTTCAACGACGCGAAGGGATTCGGTTTCATCAGCCCGGTCGAGGGGGAGAGGGACTGCTTTGTCCACTACTCGGCCATCGAAGGCGAGGGCTTCCGAAGCCTCTCGGAGGGCGACGAGGTCGAATTCGAGATGGTCAACGGTCCGAAGGGACCAGCCGCGGAGAACGTGACCCGCGTCGGCGCGACGGGCTGACTTCGGGCCCGCGAGTTACAACCCATCACGAACGCGAGGCCGGCGGGTCGGACCCGCCGGCCTCGTCGTGTTTCCCGGTTCGCATCCCGGCCCCCGGCTGAAGCACCCGCCGGACTCCCCACGGTCACCTGTCGGCGCTGGACGGCACCCGCTCGAAGAACGCCGCATGCCAGCGCTCGGCGGCCGGCCCCTCCCAGCCCCCCGCGCTCAACTGGGCCAGAGTGGTCAGGGAATTGTCGAAGACGACCGACGCGGGCGTGACCTCCCCCGCCCTCGCCAGAGACCGGAACTCCGGGCGCGTGGCCCGGCGGATGCGCCCTTCCGAATCGCGGTACCACACCGCTTCGTTGCCCAGGAAGCGCACGCCGATCCGCGACTCCATCTCCCTGAGCACGCCGGTGAGCGCGTCGATGGAGCAGCCGGAGGGCAGCGCGACCCCGGTGTCCGCGCAGACGATCAGGAAGCGGCCGTGCCGCCACGTCCGGGCCGCGCGCAGCGGAACTCCGTGAGCCTTCCAGGTGGCCAGGAATGCGTCCACCGCGTCGAGGAGCGATCCGGCCTCCCCGTGGTCGAGCCCCCGCTGCGCGCCGAAGATCCAGATTCGGGAGTCGCCGGGGAAGCCGTCGAAGTCGCGAAACGTCACGGTGGGCCCCCTTGCCTGACTGCGGACTCCGCCGGCGGGCCCTTGTCCAGCAGAACGGCGATCCACTGCAGATCCCGCGTGTTCTCCAGCATGATCTTCACCACCATGGTCAGAGGAACGGAGAGCAGCGCGCCGACGGGCCCCCACAGCCATCCCCAGAAGAACAGTGAAATCACCACGACGAGGGTAGAGAGCCCGAGGCGGCGGCCCAGGAGGGTGGGCTCGAGCCAGTTCCCGAAGAGGACGTTGACCGTCAGGTAGCCGAGTCCCACGATGGCGGCGTGCTGGATGTCGATCCCGACGAATTCGGCCGTGACCGGGTCGACGTTGATGAGCGCGAGGATGAGCGCGGGCACCGAGGCCAGGATCGAGCCGATGGTCGGAACGTAGTTGAGGACGAAGGCGACGAGCCCGAGAAGGATCGGGAAGTCGACACCCATGAACCAGGTCCACAGCCCCAGCAGGATCCCGGTCGAGAGGCTGATGAGCGTCTTGATGACCAGGTACCCCTGAATCTCCTCGATGATCTTGCGAAAGCGCTCGTCCAGTGGCTCGCCGTCTCCCGCGATCACCTGCAGCTTGCGGGGCAGGACGATGGCTTCCCCGAGGGCGAAGACGAGAATCAGCACCACCAGGAAGGTGTTGGCCAGCAGCGCCAGCACCCAGGTCGTCGCGCCGGTGACCAGGTTGGTCAGGAATGCCGCGTTCACCAGTTCGCGGGTGAAGGCCGTGAGCTGCCCTTCTTCCAGGATGGGTGCCCACGCCTCCAGCTGGCCGAACCACGAGACCAGCGGCGGGAGGGTCGCGTTGAAGAGATTGAACAGACGAACCTGCAGCTCCGCGAACTGCTGGCTGCCCACGATGATCAGCAGGGCGAAGGCGCCGGCGACGGCGAGCACGGTGAACACGACCGCGATCGACACGGGGACCCGCTTGCGCGACAGCCAAAGCACCCCGGGCAGGCAGATGGCGGCCAGGAAAGTCGCGGTGGCGACGGGGAGCAGGACCGGCTGGGCAAAGCGCAGACCCTGGATCAGAATGAAGCCGACTGCGAATGTGAAGAGTATCCGCAGGCCCGGATTTCGATCGAACTGGTCGTAGATCATTACGGAATTCTATGGACGAGCAGACATCACGGAAAGACCCCGCCAATACGAGCCAAGCGCCCGAAAGGGTTCCGCGCGCCGGCCTTCTCGCCGAGTGCCGCGTGGACACCTTCCGGGCCGGGGGCCCTGGAGGACAGCATCAGAACAAGGTGGAATCGGGGGTGCGCCTGACCCACCTGCCCACCGGGATCGTAGTGGCCTCGCGGAAGCACCGCTCCCAGCACCGGAACCGGGAAGACGCCCTCGCCAGGCTCGAGGCGGAGCTGGAGGCGAGGAGCCGGACACGCAAGCCCCGGATCCCCACCCCGGTGCCGAAGCGGGAACGGCGGAAGCGCCGTGAAGCCAAGAAGCGGCGGTCCCGGTTGAAGCGGCTGAGGGACAGGCCCGATATCAGCGAGTCGTAGACAGGCCGGTCAGCGCGCGCCGGCCAACCCCACTATGAGTCACAGGTTGAAAACGCCCCTGGAGCACAGGACAGGGCGCCCACGGCCATCGCCGTTCAGCCCAGTGCCCTCACCGCGGCCAGCACGTCTTCGAAGGGGGGCAGCACGCCCGGATCGTCGCTCACCCAGGTGTAGCTGATGCGCCCTTCGCGGTCCACCACAAAGACCGAGCGCTTGGCCAGCCCCTGCAGCCCGGCGAGGTCTTCCGCGAGGACGCCGTATGCGGCCGCGGCGGTCTTGTTGAAGTCGGACAGGATCGTGAACGGCACATCCATCTCTTTCGCCCACTGCTGGTTCACGAAGGGAGAATCGATGCTGATTCCGTAGACGGCCGCGCCGAGCGAGCCCCACACTTCCCAATTCTCCCCGACATGGCAGAACTCCTCGGTACAGACGCCGCTGAAGGCGAGCGGGACGAACATCAGCACCACGGGCTCGCCGTGATGCTCCGACAGCGTGACCGGATCCTGGAGGCCTCGCAGCAAAGAGAAGTCAGGGGCCTCGCTGCCGACTGAAAGTCCATTCACGGTGGTGTTAACTCCGGTTCGGGAATCCATGTGCGCGCTGCCCCGCGTAGCCGCCAGGGGCAGCGATCTGACGAGTGAAGATAACATTTCCCCGCGCCCCGCGGGGCCCGCAACCGCTCTTCGTTCGCATCGCGCCGGCCCGGCGCCTGGCCGCCCTCGGTGCGACGCGGCGAGTGTCCGCGGACCGCGGGAGAGTGGCGGGACCGGCACCTTGGACTATATCTTATTGGGACTATGAGCAAATACATCATGATTCTGCTCGCGGCAGGGGCAGCAGGCATCGCTACGTCCGAAATCACCGGAACCCCGCCCCAGGACATGCGAGGGGGGCTGATTGCGCCTTCGGCACACTCCCTCCCCACCGCCAGTGGTGCGCCCGCCGTATCGAACGAGGTTGTCGCCGAGTACTGCGTGCGCTGCCACAGCGAGCGGCGCCAGGTGGGCGGCCTTGTCCTCGAGGGCTTCGACATCGCCGAAGCGGAGCAGCGCCAGCCCACGATCGAGAAGATGATCCGCAAGCTCCGGGCCGGGATGATGCCACCCAACGGCCAGCCGCGCCCCGAGCCGGAGGTGATCGTCGCGATGGCGACGGAGCTCGAGGACGCGATGGACGAGCTCGCGGCCCGCAATCCGGACCCCGGACGGCGGACCTTCCAGCGGCTGAACCGGGCGGAATACCGGAGAGCGGTCAAGGACCTCCTGGGCATCGACGTGGATGTGAACGTGTTCCTGCCGCTGGACACCAAGAGCGCCAACTTCGACAACATCGCCGATGTGCAGATGCCGTCGACCACCGTCATGGAGGGCTACCTGCGCGCTGCCGGGCAGATCAGCCGGATGGCGCTCGGGGACCCGGACGCCGAGATCGCCTCCACCATCTACCGGATCCCGCGCGTGCAGTCGCAGAAGGAGCGCGTCGAGGGGGCGCCGATCGGGACGCGCGGCGGCCTGTCGGTGATGCACAACTTCCCCGCCGACGGGAAGTACGTCTTCCACATCATGCCGTACGCCGCGGTCGAGGGCGAGGTGTTCGGGAGGACCTTCGGCACCGAGCAGATGGAGGTGTCGATCGACGGGACCCGCGTCGCCCTCCTGGAGATCGATCGCTGGATGTCCGAATCGGAGCCGAGCGGGCTGAATATCCGCACGGATTCCATCTACGTGACCGCCGGCCAGAAGCGCGTGTCGGTCGCCTTCATCCGCCAGTTCGAGGGCGTCGTGGACGACCTCATCCGTCCCATCGACCACACCCTCGCGGACGGACAGATCGGGATCGGGCTGGGCGTGACCACCCAGCAGCATCTGCAGCGCGTCACGGTCCTCGGGCCCTACGAGATTACCGGCGTTTCGGAGACCTCCGCGCGGCGGACGGTCTTCACCTGCCGGCCCACGATGCCCGAAGAGGAGCTTCCCTGCGCCCGCGACATCATCACTCGCCTGGCCACCCGGGCCTACAGGCGTCCCGCGCTGGAAAGCGATGTCGACGGCCTGCTCGCCTTCTACGAGCGGGGCGCGGCCGACGGCGGCTTCGAGAAGGGGATCCGCACGGCGCTGCAGGCGATCCTCGCAAGCCCGCACTTCATCTTCCGCCTGGAGGGCAGGCCCGCCGACGTCACCGCCGAGGGCATCTATCCGATCGACAACATGGATCTCGCGTCGCGGCTGTCGTTCTTCGTGTGGGGTTCTCCGCCGGACGACCCGCTCCTCGAAGCGGCACGGTCCGGCGCGCTTTCCTCTATCGAAGAACTGGAGCGGCAGGCCCGCCGCATGCTGGCGGATCCCCGCGCGGAGGCGTTGGCAACCCGCTTCGCGTCGCAGTGGCTGAGGCTTCAGGATCTCGACCTGATCCACCCCGACGCCCTCACCTTCCCGTACTTCGACCAGACGCTGGCCGACGCGATGCTGCGCGAGACCGAGCTCTTCTTCGACCACCTGGTACAGGAGGACCGGCCCGTCCTCGAACTCCTCACAGCGGACTACACCTTCGTCAACGAGCGTCTGGCCCGGCACTACGGGATCACCGGAGTCCTCGGGCCCGGCTTCCGCAAGGTCGACTACCCCACGGCCAGGCGCCGCGGATTGCTCGGGCACGGCAGCATCCTCACGCTCACGTCCCACCCCGACCGCACCTCGCCGGTGCTTCGCGGCAAGTGGGTGCTGGAGGTGCTGCTCGGCGCGCCGCCCCCGCCCCCGCCCCCCGACATCCCGGCGTTCGAGGAGACCAGCGCCGCCGAGGAAGGTCGCTTCCTCACGGTGCGGGAGCGCATGGCCCAGCATAGCTCCAACCCCAACTGCAACTCGTGCCACAACGTCATCGACCCGCTCGGGCTGGCGCTCGAGAACTTCGACGTGACCGGCACCTGGCGGATCCGCGACGGTGGCAACCCGGTCGACCCGGTCGGGACCATGTACGACGGCACCGAGCTGACCGGTCCCGAGGATCTGCGCGCGGCGCTGCTGGACATTCCGGATGTCCTGCTCAGCACATTCACCGAAAATCTGATGGCGTATGCGCTGGGGCGGAGGGTGGAGCACTACGACATGCCGACCATCCGCGCGATCACGCGCGAAGCAGCGGAAAACGACTACCGCGTGTCCTCCTTTATAATGGGCGTCGTGCGCAGCCCGGCCTTCCGCATGGCGAGGGCGGGCGCGATCGCCGCGGAACAACCTGTAAGTGAAGACGGCCCGCCCGCGGGAGAGCCGATCCACTAGGACCTTTCGAACCGACAAGGGAACAGCGATGCGATACCTCAGCGGCACACACATCTCCAGGCGGGCCATGCTCAAGGGGGCCGGGGCGGCGATCGGACTGCCGCTCCTGGATGCGATGATCCCGGCGGGGCGCGCATACGCTTCCACCGCGGCGGGCAAGGCCGCGAACAAGACCAGGCTCGTTTGCATCGAGCAGGTGCACGGGGCCGCCGGGTGCAACTCCTGGGGTGCCTCGCAGAACCTGTGGTCTCCCGCGGAGACGGGTCGCAACTTCGACTTGTCGCCCGGCAGCCTGCGTCCCCTGGAGCCCTTCCGGAAGTACCTGACGATCGTCAGCGACACCGACTCGCGCAACGCGGATGCGCACGCCCCCGCCGAGATCGGCGGCGACCACTTCCGGACCAGCGCGGTATTCCTCACGCAGGCCCGGCCGAAGCAGACGCAGGGGTCGGATGTGCGCGTGGGCACGTCGATGGACCAGCTCTACGTGCAGCGGTTCGGACAGGACACGCCGATTCCTTCGCTGCAGCTTTCGATCGAAAACGTGGACCAGGCCGGTGGCTGCGCTTACGGTTACGCCTGCGTCTACACCGACACGATCAGCTGGGCCACGCCCACCCAGCCGCTGCCGATGATCCGCGACCCGCGCGCCGTCTTCGAGCAGCTCTTCGGGGCCGGGGGCACGCCGGAGCAGCGGGCCGAGCGGCTCACGACCGACCGCAGCATCCTTGACTGGGTGATGGGCGAGATGTCGTCGCTCAGGCGCGAACTCGACCCGTCGGACGTATTCCGGCTGGACCAGTACGCGCAGAACATCCGTGAGCTCGAGCAGCGCATCAGCCGAATCGAGGCGCAGAACACCAGCGGCGAGGAGCGCCAGATTCCGGAGGCGCCGGCCGGCGTGCCCGACTCCTTCGAGGAGCACGTGAAGCTGATGTTCGATCTCCAGGTGCTGGCCTTCCTGTCGGACACCACGAGGGTCTTCTCCTTCAAGATCGGCCGGGATGCATCCCCGAGGGTATACCCGGAATCGGGCGTCGAGGCGCCCTTCCACGCGTCGTCACACCACGGGGGCCGCGAGGACCGCGTCAAGGCGTTCGCGAAGATCAACGAGTACCACGTGTCGATGGTGCCGTATTTCCTGGAGCGCCTGCAGGCCGCGACCGAGGGCGACGGCAACCTGCTCGACAAGACGATGGTCGTGTACGGGTCGGCGATGGCCGACGGCAACCTGCACAACCACGCCCGCTGTCCGCTCTTCCTGGTCGGCGGAGCCAACGGGGCGCTGGAGGGCGAGCAGCACATCCGGGCGCGGGCCGGCACGCCGATGGCGAACGTCATGCTGAGCCTGCTGCACAAGCTCGGCGCCGACGACATCGAGAAGTTCGGGGACAGCACCGGCCACTTCGCGTTCTGAGCGGGTCGCCGACACCTGTGAAGGGGGTGAGAATGATGACTGGTCGACGACGCGGACTGGCCTTGGGGCTCACCGCCACCTTCGTCGTGGTGGCGGCGACCTTCGCGGGCGCACCCGCCGACTCCCCCGTGGCCGACGCGGCCGAGCGGGGAGATCTGGCGGAGGTGCGGTCGCTGCTCCGAAGCGGCGCCGACGTGAACGCCGCCCAGAGCGACGGGATGACGGCACTTCACTGGGCGGCCGCCGATGGCCACGCAGAAATCGCCCGGACTCTCCTCTATGCGGGGGCGACGGTGCGGTCCACCACCCGGCTTGGCGGGTACACCCCGCTCCACCTCGCGGCGCGGTCCGGCGACGCGGAAATCGCCGCGATTCTTCTCGACGCGGGCGCCGACCCGAACGCGTTTACCTCGACCGGCGTGTCCGCGCTGCACTTTGCGGCCGACGCGGATGCGGCAGGCGTCGTGGAGGCGCTGGTGGAAAGCGGGGCGAAGGTCGACGCCCGGGACGGGTTTTCGGAGCGCACCCCGCTCATGTTCGCGGCGGTACGCGGGGCCGACGCCGCCGTGCGGGCGCTGTTGGACGCCGGCGCCGATCCTTCGCTGCAGACCGCCATCAAGGACTACGAAGCAGTATCGCAGAGCCTTCGCGCGGACCAGCGGCGGCGCGCACGCCTGAAGGCCGCCGCCGAGGAGCCGGAAGAGGAAGAGCGGAACGCCGCACCGCGCGGCGCCCAGGCCCAGACGCCACCGGTTCAGGGACCACCCCCTCCCGCCGCCGCCGCAGCCCAGGCCCAGCGGCAGGCGGCGCAGGCGGCTGCGCGACAGAACCCGCAGACGCAGGGCGCTCAGGGTGCCCAGGCCGATCCGAGCGGAGAACCGCCCCAGCCCCCCGCCGAGCCGCCCGTGCGGGCGCTCAGTTCCACGCAGCAGATCGGCAAGCAGGGCGGCTTCACCGCGCTGCACTACGCCGCGCGGGAAGGCCACCGCTCGACGGCCCGCATCCTCCTGGACGGCGGCACCGAGCTCGACCATCCCACCGGGGGCGATCAGTCGGCACCGATGCTCGTGGCGGTGATCAACGGCCACTACGACCTGGCGCGCGATCTCCTGGAGCGGGGCGCCGACCCCAACCTCACCAGCGACGACGGCGCGGCCCCGCTCTTCGCCACGCTCAACATCGAGTGGTCGCTGCGGACCTGGTATCCGCAGCCCGCCGCGTTCAGGCAGCAGGAGACCAGCTACCTCGACCTGATGCGGCTTCTGCTGGAAGCGGGCGCCGACCCGAATCAGCGGACCAGCACGCACATCTGGTACGCCGCCTACAATGCCGGACGCATGGGCGTCGACTTCACCGGGGCGACGCCGTTCTGGAGGGCTGCCTACGCCGCCGATGTCGAAGCGATGAAGCTGCTCGTCGAGTACGGGGCGGATCCCAACATGTCGACGCTGAAGCTACCCGGCCGGAACCGCTTCGCCTTCCCGGGCCAACAGCCCGAGCAGGAGGAGCGGCTGGACCCGTCGGGCCTGCCTCCGGTTCCGACCGGCGGCCCGGCCGTCCACCCCCTGCACGCGGCTTCCGGCGTCGGATTCGGGACGTCGAGGGTCGCGCAGCAACACCGCAGCGTGCCCGACGGGTGGCTACCCGCGGTACGCTACCTGGTCGATGAGCTCGGCGTGGATGCCAACCTGCGCGATCACGACGGATTCAACGCGATCCACCACGCGGCCGCGCGGGGCGACAACGCCACCATCCTCTTCCTGGTCAGCCGGGGTGCCGATGTCCGCGCGATCAGCCGCCGGGGGCAGACCACGGCCGACCTGGCAAACAGTCCCGAACAGCGGGCCCAGCCGCATCCGGCGACGGTCGTGCTGCTGGAAAAACTGGGTGCGGAGAACAACCATCGGTGCCGCTCCTGCGGGGGCAGCCTCTGATGGGCAAGATACGAGGGCTGCTGGCGGCGCTGTTGCTGGCCCCCCTGGCCAGCGCCGGGGCGGCGGCACAGGACACCGTGTGGAACCGGTACACCCTGGAGGGGCTGGACGGGCTGTACATTCGGGCCGAGACCAACCAGGGGTGTGAGGGGGCGGGCGTTTCGGCGGCATCGATCCGCGCGGACGCGGAGGCGGCGCTCACGGAAGCCGAGGTGCCGCTGCTGACCGAGCGCGAGATGCTCGATTCGCCGGGCCTGCCCGAGCTGCGCGTGACCTTCGAGTGCGGGGGCGGGGTGGCGGGCGTGGTCGGCTACTCGGTATCCGTCCGGGTGCAGCAGGCGACCCAGATGATCCGGGACACGCAGATCACCCTGCCGGAGGCGGTGACCTGGTACGCGACCACGGTGGGCGTGGCCGAGGCGGGCACCGCGGCGGACACCCTGGGCGAAGCCCTGCGGGCCAAGCTGGCCGAATTCTCCGAGGCCTTCAAGGCGGCCAATGCCGACGACGAGGGGTAGCGGCAGCGAGGGGTAGCCCGGCCGTGGACAACCCCGCGGCATCCGAGCGGCGATTGTCCACGGACTTGTTAGCCGGACCTCCTCCTAACCCCCGGCCGACCCGGGAGGGTCGATCCCGAGGAGCGTGATCGCGACCTCGCGCGCTTCGTCGAGCGTGCCGACAATGTGCTCCGGGGGAACGCGGCGGAAGATGTCGAGTCCGTGCAGCGTAGCCGCAACCTTTCCCTTCACGGCCATCACGATCACCCCCGTATTCGACCGTTCGGCCACTTCGATGAGCTGCTCGACGAGCATCGCCGCGCTGTCGTCCACGAAGGTGGCGCCGGAGAAGTCGAAGATCACGAGTTCGTGTTCCGCGATGTCTCCTCCGATGACGCCGACCAGCCTGTGCGCCGAGGCCACCGTCAAGCTGCCCTTCAGGGCCACCAGCCCGGCACGCGCGGAATACTCGTCGGCCGCGGCCGGCATCTCCGGATGCTCGGCGAAGAAGGTCGAATCGAGTAGCGGCACCGAGACGACGCTGTCAAGTTCCAGCACCTCCATCGCCTGGGCGTGGGCCATGCCCGCGACGATCAGTCCGATTGCCACCGCGGTCACCAGGTCCACGAAGACCGTGAGTCCAAGCGTGACCAGCATCACCACCAGATGGGCGCGGCGGATGCGGTGGATGCGCCTGAGGAGCCGCCAGTCGATGATGTCCCATCCCACCTTCATCAGGATCCCCGCCAGGACGGCGTGCGGGATCGGCTGAACGTACTGGCCGAGGCCAAGGAGGAGCCCGAGGACGAGAATCGCCCGCAACGCGCCCGACACCGGCGTGGTTCCCCCGGCGCGGATGTTGGTGACGGTGCCCATCGTGGCGCCCGCCCCGGGCAAACCGCCGAAGACGCCGGCGGCGATGTTGCCGATCCCCTGCCCCACCAGCTCCCGGTCGGGTCTGTGACGCTGGCCGGTGAGCGAGTCGGCCACAAGCGAGGTCAGCAGACTGTCCACCGACCCCAGAAGCGCCAGGATGAGGGCGGGCTGCAGGGCCCCCAGCAGGAATCCCGCTGAAGGAAGGGTCACCTGAATCCCCGGCAGCCCCCTGGGGATCTCGCCGATCACCGGGACATCGGTCAGCCACAGGACGCCCATCAGCGTCCCGGCCACCAGCGCCACCAGCACCGGCGGTACGAACCTGGACAGGCGCCGTGGCCAGAGGACGACCACCGCCAGCGTGACCGCCCCGAGCACCAGCGCTTCGGGGTTTACGGATTGAACGGCCGCCGCAAGCGCCCGCATCGCGCCCGGGGCGCCGCCGCTCGGTGAAGGGGCCCCCAGGAACGGAAGCGACTGGATCAGCATGATGATGATGCCGATGCCCGACATGAACCCCGACACCACCACGTGCGGCGTGTAGACGACGAAGCGGCCGATTCTCAGCGTGCCCAGCGCCACCTGTAGCAGCCCGGCGAGGACGACGATCGCGAAAGCCTCGCCGAGTGTGGACGCGTGCGTCGTCACGATGACGGCCATGGCCACGGTCATCGGGGCGGTGGGACCCGAAATCTGGGAACGCGTGCCGCCGAAGACGGAGGCGAAGAATCCCACGGCGATCACGCCGTACATCCCGGCCGCCGCACCCAGCCCCGAGGCCACACCGAAGGCGAGCGCCACCGGCAGCGCCACGACCGCGGAGGTCAGGCCGCCGAAGAGGTCGCCGCGGAAGGTTTGGAGATCGTAGCGCTCCGGAGCGTGCACGAAGAACCCCCGTCAGGGTTTGATGGCCGGGAGGATCCGCTGCTGCAGCGCCATCCAGCTGGACATTTCGGTACGCTGGTGCAGCGTCCAGCCGTTGAAGACCGAAACCAGGTCGTGCTCGGGAACGACGTGGAGGAACTGTCCCCCGTAGCCGTTTGCCGCGAAGATCGTCGCCTCGCCGTTCTCGTGGGCGGGAATCCACCACTGGTATCCGTAACCGGGTTCGGTGACGACGGGGGAGGTCGAGACTCTCACCCAATCCTGCGAGACTATCCGCCGGCCATCCCACTCACCTCCGTGCAGCATCAGGTAGCCGATCCGGGCGAGGTCGTGGGTGGCAAGGTAGAGGCCTCCCTCCGAATCGACTTCTCCACCGGGCGTGATCTTCCAATAGTAGTCGTCGATTCCGATGGGACCGAAGAGGTGCTCTTCCGCCCAGGCGTCGATGCGCTGTCCGGTGGCTTCCCGCAGGATCCGGCCCAGCAGGACGCTGACTCCGTCGTTGTAGTCGAAGCGCGTGCCGGGAGCCGTACCGACGGGCCGTCCGACCACATACTCGATCCAGGCGTCGCTGGCCTCCAGTTCGACCGTTGGGTGCGTCTCGTCGTCGTAGGTCTGACCCGGGAGCGCCCAGTCGATGCCGCTGCGCATGGTGAGGAAGTCCTCGATCGTCGCCGCGGCGCGGCCGGGGTCGGTCAGATCGGGTCCGTAGGCTTCCAGGAAGGGCCAGGCCGCGATACTCACGCCGGGGATGTGCCCCGCGTCGACCGCGATGCCGAACGCCACCGACATGACGCTCTTGGTCACCGACTGCAGCGTGTGGAGGTGGGTGTCCCGGTAGTAGGGATGCCACGCGGGGTGATCGTAGTTGTACTGGTGGTCGGTGGTATCGTCCTGTTCGGCCAGGAGTTCGGTGTAGCGCTCCGAGTGGTCCCAGCTCCGGTCGGCGATGACGCGGCCGTTGCGGATGAGGAGGAAGTGGTCGATTAGGCCGTACCTGCCGGCGTCGATGTCGGCGATGAGTGAATCGATGGCGGCCGGTTCGACGCCCTCCGCTTCCGGGGTCGAGACGGGCCACTCGGCGTCCGGCCAGGCCGTCTGGTCGCGCTGGTTGCCGGGTGCGCAGGCAGCCGCGGCCAGCAGCAGCGGGAGGGCGGCGAGTGCGCGGCCGTTGCGGATTGCTGTGACCATCAAGAACCCCCGTTGCATGATTGTACCCGTCGTGGTGGTCCCGGCGTCGGCCGGAGCTGCCAGCTAGCCTGGGGCCGAACCCCCCTCATGCGCAGCGATCACGCCGAGGAAGTCCGCCCCGTAGCGGTGCAGCTTCGTGTCCCCTACACCGGTGAGTTGCAGGAAATCATCGGGCGTGCGAGGGCGGTGCGCAATCATCTCGCGCAGGGTGGAGTCGTGAAAGATCACGTAGGGTGGGACTCCCTGCGCGGAAGCGAGTTCGGTGCGCCGCTTGCGCAGCGCCTCCCAGAGAGCTTCGTCCCAGGTGGCCGGATCAGGGGATGAGTCGGGTTCCGCACGCCGTCGGCGGACCTTCTGCGCCGTGGGGCGGACGTCGCGGCGCATCAGAACCTCCATGTCGCCGCGGAGCACGGGCCGGCTGTCGCGAGTGAGTCGGATGGAGCCGTACCCATCCACGTCGACGCTCAGCAGTCCGCGAGCGACCAGCTGGCGAATGACCGAGCGCCACTCGAAGGGGCCCAGGTCGGCGCCCACGCCGTAGGTCGGCAGCCGGTCGTGTCCGAAGCGGCGGATGCGCTCGGTATCCCGTCCGCGGAGCACATCGATCAGGTACGCGGCGCCGAAGCGCTGGCCGGTGCGCGATACGCACGACAACGCCTTGCGGGCCGCCTCCGTGGCGTCCCAGGTCGTGACCGGAGTGAGACAGTTGTCGCAGTTGCCGCAGTCTTCCTCCGCATCTTCCGCGAAGTAGGCGAGCAGGGTCCGGCGCCGGCAGGTCGCCAGTTCGCAGTAGCCGAGCATCGCGTCGAGCTTGCGCAGTTCCACCCGCTTGCGGTCCTCGCCGGCCTCCGAGTTCTCCACCATGTGGCGGAGTGTCACCACCTCCTGCAGCCCGTAGACCATCCACGCGTCTGCGGGCTCACCGTCCCGCCCCGCCCGCCCGGTCTCCTGGTAGTAGGCCTCGATGCTCTTCGGCAGGTCCAGGTGGGCGACGAAGCGCACGTCCGGCTTGTCGATCCCCATGCCGAAGGCGATGGTCGCCACGATTACGACTCCGTCGTCGCGCTGGAACCGGTCCTGATGCCGCTGCCGGATCCGCCCGGGGAGCCCTGCATGGTACGGCAGCGCGTTGACGCCCTGGCCGCTCAACCACTCCGCGGTATCGTCCACGCGGCGGCGCGAGAGGCAGTAGACGATCCCGGCGTGGCCGCGGTGGCGCTCCTCCAGGAAGCGCAGGAGCTGCTGCCGGGCGCGGTTCTTCGGCACGACCATGTACCGGATGTTGGGGCGGTCGAAGCCGCTCACGAACATGGGGGCGCGGCCCAGCCCCAGGCGGCGCGCGATCTCGCGCCGGGTGGGCTCGTCGGCGGTCGCGGTCAGCGCGATGCGGGGGACTTCGGGGAAGCGATCGTGCAGCGCCGAGAGCTGCAGGTACTCGGGGCGGAAGTCGTGGCCCCACTGGGAGACGCAGTGGGCCTCGTCGATCGCGAAGAGGGCCAGCCGGGTGCGCGCGAGGAGTTCCAGGGTGCGTTCGCCGAGCAGGCGCTCCGGGGCGACGTAGAGCAGGTCCAGCCGGTCGTCTTGCACCGCGGCTTCGACCTCCAGTACTTCCCGGTATGAGAGGGTCGAGTTGAGGCAGGCCGCCCGCACCCCCGCCTGGCGGAGCCCCTCCACCTGGTCCCGCATGAGCGCGATCAGCGGCGAGACCACCACCCCCACCCCTTCGCGCACGATTGCCGGGATCTGGTAGCAGAGGGACTTGCCTCCGCCGGTGGGCATCAGGACCAGGCTGTCGCCGCCGTCGACCATGTGCTCGATCACGGCCTCCTGCTGGCCGAGGAAGCCGGGATAGCCGAAGACGTGGTGAAGGACTTCGTGGATGTTGTGAGTCATGGGTGGCGGGAGCTGTCGCTCGTGGCGACATGGAGGGGAGCGGGCTTCTGCTGCAACCCGTAAATCTAAGAGCCGTGGGTCAGCGATCCGTCAAAACGGCGCAGACCGCGGATTCCATTCGGCGGCGGATGCGCTAGAGCGGGCCCGGCCCCTCGCCTGAACTACTGCAGTGATCCGGCCGGCCGCAGCAGGTCGAACATCGCCACGTGCGGTACTCCGAGCTCGTCTGTCTGCACCCCGAGCACGTAGTCCGCACCGTACTCGTAGATCGTGTAGTTGTTCTTGTTGCGGGACAGATAGCACACGAAGTCCCCGTCGGCGCCGAAGGCCATCACCCGCGACTGTCCGGGCACCCCTCCCGGCCGGGGGTAGCGCCACACCCACACGGTTCCATCCACGCCTGCCATGACCGAGCTGACCGCGGGAAAGACGTCCGCCGCGGGCCGGTCCGAGGTCAGCAAGCTCCGCTCCAGCGACGAGACTTCTCCGGCTTCCCTTGCCCGCCGCCTCGCGGCTTCCCTGGCCGACCGAATGTGCGCGGCCGTCACTTCGCGTTCGGGGGCGTCCCAGCGGATGATCAGGCGCAGCCGCAGCTCGTCGTCCAGGACCCTGACTTCGGGATCGAGGCCGTTGGCAATCGCGACCGTGCGGCCCCTCACGTCGATCGATGAGCTGGCATCGAACCAGGGGCTTTCAAAGATCCCGCTACTCCCCCGGCCAAAGGTACGTCCCGGCAAGGTCATGAGTGTCCCCAGCAGCTTCCCGTCCCGTCCGTGGGCTTCGACGTGCCAGGTATCGGGCGTCCTGAAGTCCCGTCGCCCGGCTTGCTCGAGCCGCACGTTGATCGAAATGCCGTTCGCGAGCACTCCGCCGGCGCGGCTGCGGTTCTCGTAGAACGGATCCATGGTCACCGTCCTGATGTGCTCCCCGGTCGCGGCGTACAGGTGGTAGCGCCAGGGCCTGTAGTCCCCAACCCACAGGGTGTCTCCCGGCAGGCGCCACATGAACCAGAGGTGGTCGAACTCCCCCGGACCCTCGCCCTCTCGCCCCATGGAGCGAATGTGCATGCCGTCCGCGTCGAAGATGCGTACCTGGCTGGACGCGTCATCGGCAACTGCCACGGAGCCATCGGACAGTCTGGCGAGGCCCAGGACGCGCGAGAACCACAGCTCCTCGCTGCCCTGGTCATCGCCTACGTGGAACGTGGGTTCTTCGCCCAGCGAACACATGGCATCGGAACCGAGCGGGTCGAAGGAGACGATCCGGGCCCCGGTGGTGTCGATCTCGATCTCCTGGGCCGACGCGGCAGTTCCGCCGACTCTGCTGCCGGGCATCATGATCATTGCCGCAATCGCCGTTACGCACGGCAACCGCATCGCTACACGCACCGACAGCGTCCGCGTCGGCGCACCTCCAGCCCCGGGAACGCCAGATACCGTGTCCATGCGCTTGCGGTCATTCATCGTCTCCTCCGTCCGGTCGGGTTGACCTGCCTCGTGGGTTTAGGGCGCAGGACTGCGTCACGCCGTTGCCTGGCAGTCGGTGGATGAGCCAGTGTCACCATCGGGGCGGCGAGGTGCCGGGACGGGCAAGGCGCTGCGAAAGGGCGAAGTCCAGCGGGGCCTTGTCTCCGGACCCCTATACCCCGAACTGCCGCAGGTGGTAGTCCAGATGCATCCAGCAGATTCTTCCCCACTCCCTGCCCGAGAGGCGGCCGAACACCGGGTGGGCACCCCAATCTTCCGCCGGGTCCTTGCAGCCCGTACGGTCGACCATCGCGTACAGGGCCGCGATGTCCCCGAGCCAATCCCCCGGAGTCGTGCGCAGCGTCTCGGGAGGGGCGCCGACCCATCCCTTCGGCCAGGGAAGCCAGTGAACCATCACGGTTCGAGCCGGGCGGAACCATAGCATGCCCCGGCCGACCGGGATCTTCCTTCCGGCGATGCTGACCTGCAGAGGGGCGGGCTCGGCGGGAAGGTCACCCACCGCCATGTGCAGATGATCGGTGACGTGACAGACCATCATCGGGGCCGACATCGTGCCCCAGCGCCCGGGACTCTCGGGGCGGAGACGATCGATCCGCGCGTGGAGCGCCGACCTTGAAGACTCTCGCGCCAGTGTATGTATTGTCATGTTAACATGACATTATGTAATGTATAGTTTACGTCACTTCATCCAGCCGGCCCCCCGGACCGGTGCAGCACCACGGGCGCCCCCAACCCCAGCGCCTCCAGCCGCCCCAGTTGGGTGGCCGCGTCGCCCACGACGAGCCAGACCATGTCGCCGCCCAGATGCCGCGCCGCCAGTTCCCGCACCCGCTCGATCGTCATGTCGCGCACGGTTTGTTCCTGCTGCAGCACGTAGTCGGGAGCGAAGCCGTAGTCGCTCACGGCGCGCACCACCCCGAGCTTGGCGCCCAGCGTCTCGAAGGCGCGGGCGTTGGAGCGCAGCAGGAATCCCTGCGTTGCCGCGAGGTCCTCCTCGTCGAAGGTGGGGCCGTAGGTCTCCAGCATGTCGCGCATGATTTCCATCGACTCCAGGGTGACGTTGGAGCGCACCGAGGTGCTGATGCTGAACGGTCCCGGGTAGTGGCCTCCCTGGAACCGGGATCCGACTCCGTAGGTGTACCCCTTCCCCTCGCGCAGCACCTGGGTGAGGTCCGAGGCGAAGCCGCCGCCACCGAGGCGGTAGTTCATGACGGTGGCCGGGTGGTACTCGTCGTCGGTGCGGGCCAGCGCGAGGCGGCCGACGTTGATGACGGACTGCGCCGCGCCGGGGACGTCGATGAAGTACAGGCCCGCGCGGTCGTCGGACCAGACGGGGGGATCGGGGAGGGTGGGCGCGGGGCGGTCCTCCCACCGCGCGGCGAGGGTGGCGAGCGGGGCGGTCGCCTCGTCCGGCGAGACCGCCCCCGCGACCAGGAAGGCCGCCGTGCCGGGTACCAGCGCGGTGGCGTGGTAGGCGCGGAGATCGTCCAGGGTGAAGGCGGCGACGCTCTCGAGCGTGCCGATGGAGTTCCCGGCGAGGATGTGGTCGCCGTAAAGGAGGCGGCCGAAGGCCCGCGATGCGATGGCAGACGGGTTCGCGTCCAACCGGCGGATGGTATTCATGACCCTCTGGCGGGCAAGCTCGAAGCGCTCGGGGTCGAAGCGGGGCTCCAGCAGGATCTCCTCGGCCAGCGCCATGGTCTCGTTGTAGTTGCGGGCCAGAACGCTGCCGGAAATGCTGAAGCCGGTGCTGCCCCCGGAGACGCTCAGGGAGGCGCCGAGGAGGTCGATCGCCTGCTCCAGCTCCTCCGGGGTGCGGTTCGCGGTGCCTTCGAGCATTGTCTCGGCGAGCAGGTTGGCGACGCCGGTGCGGCCGGGCTCCTCCAGAAGCATCCCCCCGCGCAGGTTCAGTTCGAACTGGACCATCGGGGTTTCGCGAGCCTCCACGCCCAGAACGGCGAGACCGTTCGCGAGCGTTTCGCGCCACACCTCGGGGGCGCGGACGCTCGGGGACGGACCGTAGGGAGGCTCCACGGAACGGTCGAAGGCCCCGCCCGGCGTGCGCTCCTCGCCGCGCACCACGGTGAATTCGGCCTCGGCTCCCTGAACGATCGGCTCGATCACCACCTCGGCGCGTTCGGATCCTTCGAGAGCGAGCTCGGCCTGGCCGCGCGGCACGAAGCTGGTGGCCACGTGGGGCCGGTCCTTGAGGTAAGTCTCGTAGACGCGAATGACGTCTTCCGCGGATACCGCCAGGATGCGCCGCAGATCCTCCCCGGCGTACCCCGGATCACCGGCGAAGATGGCGTAGTCGGCCAGCTGGAAGGCCTTGCCGATAGCGCTCGACAGCCCCCGGTAGAAGCCGGTCTCGGTCCCGGCCTTGACGCGCTGCAGCTCTGCGTCGGAGATCCCCTGCTCTTCTAGGCGCCGGAATCCGGCGTGCACGGCCGCGAGCAGGTCGTCGAGATCGGTCCCCGGGTATGCGAGCGCCTGGAAGTTGAACTGGCCCGCAAGCTCCTGGGCACTATGGTAGGTCGTCACCTGTGAGGTGAGTTCCTCCTCTTCGACGAGCACCTTGTAGAGCGGGGTCGACTTGCCGTCGGTCAGAAGGGAGGAGAGCACGTCGAGCGCGTAGGCGTCCTCGTGGTAGCGCGGCACGGACGGCCACGAGAGGGTCAGTAGCGGCAGATTGCCGAAGTTGTCCTCGTGGTAGAGGCGCCGCGTTTCGGCGAGCCGGACCTCGGGGGGCTCGGCGACCTCGGGGGTCGGCCGGGCCGGTATCTCGCCGAAGTACTTCTCGATCCACGCCATCGTCTGGTCGACGTCGATGTCGCCGGCAACGACCAGCGTCGCGTTGTTGGGACCGTACCAGCGCGCGTGGAATTCCTTTGCGTCGGCCACCGTGGCCGCGTCCAGGTCGGCGAGCGAGCCGATCACCTGCCAGCGGTAGGGGTGGCCCTCCGGGTACATGGCCCGGTCGATCACATACTCGTTGTGCCCGTACGGGCGATTGTCCACGCCCTGGCGCTTCTCGTTCTTGACGACCTGCTTCTCCTTGGCCACCACGGATTCGGTCACGGTGTTGATGAAGAAGCCGAGCTTGTCCGCCTCGGCCCACAGCGTCTTCTCCAGCCCGTCGATGGGGACGACCTCGAAGTAGTTGGTGCGGTCACGGCTGGTGGAGCCGTTGGTCGAGCTGCCGACGCGGGTCATGAGCCTGTCCAGCCCGCCGGGGCCCAGGTTCTCCGAGTCGAGGAAGAAGAGGTGCTCGAAGAGGTGCGCGAAGCCCGTCCGTCCCTCCACCTCGCGGGCCGAGCCGACGTGGAAGGTCATCGCGACCGCGGCGAGCGGATCCGAGTCGTCGACATGGAGGATGACTTCGAGTCCGTTGTCGAGCTCGAAGCGCTCGAACGGAACCTCGAATGTGTCTCCCGTGGCGGGTGAATCCGGAGCGCACGCGCCTGTCAACGCAACCGCGAGGGCAAGGGGGAAGGCCAGGGGCCGGGGAAAGGCGAGAACTCGCGGGGCGCCGGCCAGCGCGCGTGTGCGCTGTTTGTTCGGAAGTGTTGGTGTTTCTCTTCTCATACCTTGGTTCCTCTTGGACCCTTTCTCGGAAAAACCATGCCGGGTCGTTGCCGATTCGCATTCGGCCACTTGCCCGAGCGTCCCGTGATGTCCGAGTGTGACATGGCAGTCTGCTCTTTGAATCACCGGGGAAACGGGGCTAATCATGGACGGATCGTTACTCCTTGCGCAACCGGAAGCCAGGCTTCGGAGTGCCTTCACCGCTCTTCTGTTGACGACACTCTTCGTCGTGACTCCCGGGTCGGCACAGATCCCGCCGGACACGGTGGTCGGTGTCGAGGGGATCGTCGTTGTCGTCGGTTCCCGGGCCGGGATCGCCGACCCCACATCCCTTCCGGTGCCGGTGGACGTGTACGGCGCCGAGGAGATCGCCCGGCTCGGGGAGGTGGATCTGGGGGAGGTCCTGGGCCGGATCGCACCGTCGTTCAACTCCGCGCGGCTCTCGGCCGGGGACGGAGCCGCGCTTCACGTCGCCACGCTGCGGGGCATGAGCGGGGACCAGGTGCTGGTGCTGGTCAACGGAAAGCGGCGCCATTCCGTGGCGTTCACCAAGGTGCTCGCCGCGGTGGGACAGGGGACCACCGGAACGGACCTTCGCGCCATCCCGGTTCATGCCATCAAGCGGATCGAGGTCCTGCGCGAGGGCGCGGCGTCGCAGTATGGCTCGGATGCGATCGCGGGGGTGATCAACATCGTGCTCAAGGACGACGCCGGCGGGGTCACGGCTTCGTCCTACCTGGGCCGCACCTCCCGGGGCGATGGCGAGCGGCTGCTTACCTCCGCGAACGCGGGCATCGCGCTCGCCGGTGGCTTCCTCAACCTCACGATGGAGGTGGCGCGGCAGGGGATCGCCAACCGGTCGGGCCGCGCGCCCACCTGCTTCGGCCCGAACCCGGAGTATGCCCCCTGCGCCGACGGCGGAAAGGTCATACAGCTGCAGCGCAACGGCGAGCCCGACTACGAGAGCGCCTCCTTCATGGCCAACGCGACCGTCCCGGTGGGCGAGTCGTGGGAGTTCTACGCCTTCGGCGGATACTCCGGTCGCGAGGCTGTCTCCGACGGCCTCTACCGGAAGGCCGACTGGGTGCCGCGCAACGTTTCGTACGTCCACCCCGATGGCTTCTTCCCCGTCGAGGAGTCCGAGATGGACGACGGTTCGGCAGTCGGCGGGCTGCGTGGCTCAATCGGAGACTGGTCCGGCGATTTCAGCCTGGGCTTCGGACAAGGCAGCTTCGGTTTCAGCGCAGCCAACTCGATCAATCCGTCCTACGCGGCAGAGTACCTTGCCAATCATCCGGGCGCGGATGGAGCCGCGATAGCGGCCAATGCGGGCCCGACGGATGTCTACAGCGGATCCCTCAACGTCCGCCAGTGGACTTTGAACGCCGATGCGACCCGCGACCTGGAATTCGGATCCACGCCTGCGTTCCTGGCGGTGGGAGGGGCGTTCCGCCGCGATTCCTACTGGATGGAGGCCGGTGACCGGGCGTCGTGGGCCTGCGGACCGAGCGACACCCCGGGGAGCTTCCCGGCGGCCCATCACCTCAACGTCGGCGGAAGCGCCTACGCGAGTTGCGGCGTGCAGGGCTATCCCGGCTACAGCCCGCTCTCGGCCAGGGGAAGCGATCGGGATCGGAACAGCTTCGGTGCCTACGCCGACATGGAACTGCGTCCCTCCGGCCAGGCGCTCGTCGCTGGAGCCCTTCGCTTCGAGCAGTACAGCGACGCCGGGGCTTCGCTAACCGGAAAGCTGGCGGGGCGATACGAGTTGGGAGAGTCCGGCGCGGCCCTGCGCGGAGCCGTTTCGACCGGCTTTCGGGCACCCCGGCTCGCCCAGCAGGGCTTCAACACCATCGGCTTCGTCGGGGGTAGCGACGGACTGGTCAGCGCGGGGTTCCTCCCGGAGGGCGACCCGATCGCCTGCACCGACTTCGATGCCTGCTCGCTGGATCACGAGACATCCTTGAGCCTTACCGGCGGCATCGTCTTTGCCCACGACTCCGGCCTGCAGCTGTCGGCCGACTACTACCTGGTCTCGGTGGGGGACGTGATCGCCCTCACGCAGTCGCTCACCCAGGCGCATGGTCTTCGCGCCGGCGCGCGGTTCCAGGGTCGCCCGGTCGACGCGGTGGCATTCTGGACCAACGCCATCGACACCCGCACCCGGGGCTTCGATGTTGTCGCCAACTGGCGCTTCCGGGGCGCGAACTGGGGCGCCGCCGATCTGTCAGCGAGCTACCACCGCAACGACACCGAAATCACGGCCAACCGGAATCCGGATTTCATCGGCCCCACGCAGCAGACCCTGATCGAAGATGCGCAGCCGAACGAGCGGATCGGCGCCAGCGCCGACATGCGCTTCGCCAGCGGCGTGGGGGCGCGGCTGAGCGTGAAGCACATCGGTGAACTCACCACCCCTTTCATCTTCGAAGAGAACGTGACGATCGAGGCGGCAGCCATCGCAGACGCGGAAGTCAGCTTCCGGATCGCGGACCGCATCCGGCTGGGGCTGGGAGCCAACAACCTCCTGGACAAGCTTCCCACCCGTCTGCCGGACGGGCATGTGGCACAGTTGTGGTCGATGGACTACCCGTCCGAATCGCCGTACGGGATCGCCGGCCGCGTCCTGTACCTCCGCCTGGACGTGGCCGGGAACTGAGGGGCTGCCGGGCAGCGATCCGGATGCCCGCGGCGACGCAGCGTGCCGCGGGCATCCGGCCCAATGGAGGTTGCCGCCAGTAGCTTAGGAATGCCCGTGCACATGCGCGTGCACCGGCTGGGTCACGAAGTCCGCGTGCCCGCTCCCGACCTCGCCGTGCATGAGCATGAAGGTGACATCCGTCTCACCTTCGCCAACCCCGTGCAGGTGCCCGCCGAACTCACCCGGCGTGTCCTGCTCGAACTCGGCGATGGATTCGTCCTCGACATCGACCTCCAGGTAGAGTTCGTCGTCCAGCGGGATCGCGTCCCCGTCGTGGTCGATGAAGCGCACGCTGATGTGGGGCGTCTCCTCGCCGACATCGACCTCCATCTCGCCGGTCCAGCGCTGTGTATCTCCGTCGTAGGAGGCGAACACCTGACCGTTCATCACGAGCTCGACGCCCTCGGGCTCGGCGTGCTCCTCCTCGGGTTCGGTCGTATCGCTGCTGCAACCCGCCAGCGCCAGCACCGAAGCCAGCGCCAACCCGACCAGCCCGTTTCCGATATTCCTTGTACTCATCTTCTATTCTCCCAAACTCGTTGTTGATTGTTGTCGATGGTGCAGCCCGGGCCACCGGCGTCCTAGAAGACGACCCGATAGCTCAGGCTGAGATCTCTCCCGGCCTCCGGCATGATTTCCTTCACCCGCGAGAGGTGGTTCCGATACTTCCTGTTTGTAACGTTGTTCAGACTCACGGTGATCACGTTCAGCCGTCCTCCCACCGTCAGGCGTGCCCCGGCCGACGCGTTGAAGACCGTATACCCGTCTGTCGTTGACTCGAAGGGGCCGACGCGATCCTGCTTCGTGGCCATCTCGGTCTCCCACCCTACGAACCACGCCGGGCGCTCGTATTCGACGCCCACATGGCCCTGCAGCGGAGGGATCAACGGGATGGGCCGGTCCGTCTCGGTCAGCGTCCCCCTCACGGACGAAGCCACCGCCTGCAGCGCCAGCCCGCGGCCGAGATCCCAGTTCAGGCTGCCTTCGAATCCCGCCAGCAGCGCGTCGTTGCTCTGGAACTGGTAGATGGGAAGGAGGACACGGCTGAGCCTTCCGGTCTCCTCGCCGTAGATGTATCCGCGAATCCGGTTCTGGAATCCGGCGATCTCCGCTCTGAGTCGCGGTGACTCGAAGCGCGCAAACACGTCGACCCCGGTACCCTGCTCGGTCTCGAGCGAAGGATTCCCGATCTCGAAGGTGTACGCCGCCAGATGCGGCCCCTCCGAGAACAGTTCGTTGACATCCGGGGTCCGGAAGGCACGAGCCAGGCTTGCGCCGAGGGTCACTCCCGCGCCGACGTCGTAGAGCAGCCCCAGGGAGGCCGACCCCGCGTGGAAGTTGCGGTCGCGGACGTTGCCGATGTCGGAGTCCGGATCCTTGCGGGCGGGACTGATGAACACCCAGTCGTAGCGAAGCCCCGCCTCGATGCGTGCCGCACCAAGATCGACCTCTTCGAAAAGGTATGCCGCAACCGTGCTGCGTTGCGTGTCCGGTGTGTCGGTACGCGCGACGCCCGAGCCCCCGTACCCGAAGTCGTCCCAGGCCAACCGGGCGCCGGCCGCCCCACCCGAGAACGGGCCCCAGGCGTCGTGCCGCGCCAGCATGTCCCCGCTCAGCGTCTGCAGCCTGAACAGGGTGCCGATGATGTTCGCCGACTCCAGTTCCTTGTGCCGGTACCAGGTGTATGCACCGTCGAACCGGACCGAACGAAAGACCGCGTTCGGCTGGTTGATCACCGCTTGCACCTTGGACGCGGCCCGTTCCATCTCGATCCGCACCCCTTCGGCATGGCCCCCCACGAAGCCGCCCGGGATCCCGTAGTGGTTGCGGTAGCCCCGCGCGGAGGCCCCCACGTGTCCCCAGCCTGCGACCCACGAGCCCCCTGCGCCGACGGTCACCGTTTCACCGTTGGTGTTGGCCAGTTGGCCAGCCGGCGTGTGCAGGTCGCCCGCCGTACGTCCGGTAACTTCCAGGCGAAGGGGAATACGCTCCGACGCGGCGAACGTGACCGCACCTCCTCCCGCCACGGAGCCGCTCACGCTCTGAACCTGCAACGACGCCGCCCCGGTCGGGTGGTGCGGGACCGAGGACGGAATCTCGTCGCGGATGACGTTGATGACGCCTCCCAGGGCGTTGCTTCCGTAGAGCAGGGATGCGGGCCCTCGAACCACTTCGATTCGCCGCGCGGCCAGCGGATCGACCGCAGTGGCATGGTCGGGTCCGGCGCTGGAGACGTCGCCCACGCGGCTCCCGTCCTCCAGCATTAGGACGCGGTCGCCGCTCAAACCCCGAATCACGGGACGCGAGGTAGCCGGACCCATGCTTGTCTCGGCCAGCCCCGGTATGGAGGCCAGCGTTTCGGCAACGGTTCCGGTCAAACGGCGCTGCAACTCCTCACCCGCCATCACGTTCACCGGCCGCAGAGCCTCGCCGGCCCCGCGCTCCGTGAGCATCGCGGTGACCACCAGTCCCTCCAGCGGAATCGGCGAAATGTCGAGTTCGATCTCCACATACTCCCCCTCCTCCCCAACCGTCACCTCGATGATCCGGCTGCGGTATCCCAGCCGCTGGATGCGAAGCGTGTAGCTCCCCGGGGTGACACCGGCCAGGTGAAAGGAGCCGTCGCCGTGCGTTATCGCTGACGTCCCAATACCAACCACCGACACGGACGCACCCGCGAGGGGCGCTTCCGTTGCGGCCGCGCGCACCACGCCCTCGATCTCGCCGCTGTGCTCCACGACCTGAGCCAGTGCGGCGCTCGGAGGCGTGGCCATCGCAGCCATAAGGATCAGTGCGATCCCGGTGGCTGGGCCAGATCTTTGAATCGGGTGTTTGAACATGGGTACAACGCAAGCTGGTCACGCGCTCCGGACTGTCCGGGTGTGACGGACGGCGCACGGAGAAGGAGGAGCCCCGGGAACGGTCCCGGGGACGGCGTGGCTGGGGGTGGCAGCCCACGTGCCCGACCCTCGCCGCATTTCACGCGGGCGGGTCACTGCAGCGGGCTGCTAGAGGGCGGGCGGACCCCGGGGGATGACGGAACCGGACATTATGGGCGTGCTCCTCGGGTGGCTCTCCTCACGGCTCCGGTCGGGGTAGCGAACCGGCGGCGCATCGGGGCTGGCGACACTGACGCCCGGGGAAATGTCCGCAAGTGAAAGCGCCCGCACCAGCTGGCACAGGAAATGCCCGTGGTGGGACGCGCAATCTGCATGATCCGGCGGCTCGATATGGGTCGGCGCCAGAGCGCGCTCGGCGTCCAGAATCGCGTCGGCGGGTCCAAGCGCGGCCGCCACCCCGATGTGGAGAAGGCAGACGCATGCGGCGCCGGCGCGGCGCAGGTTCCGTGTGTCCGTTCGCCGAATGAACAAGTGCCGCCCACCAACCGGGGATGAAGATCGTGTGAGTCTACGACGTCAAATGAAGCCGGGGATGCCGGATCGTCAAGACCGCCGCTCGATGGGCCCAGAGGGACTTGAACCCCCGACCGTCGGATTATGAGTCCGCTGCTCTGACCGCCTGAGCTATGGGCCCGACTAACGGTAACGAAGTCACAGCGTCCCGAACAGCCGGTCGCCTGCGTCTCCCAGCCCGGGCAGGATGTAACCCTTCTCGTTGAGCTGGCGGTCCAGCGCTGCGGCATAGACGGGAACATCCGGGTGTTCCCCGGTGAGGCGCGCCACGCCCTCGGGCGCCGCAACGAGGCATATGAAGCGGATGCGGGACACGCCGCGCTCCTTCAGGTCCGCGATGGATGCCGACGCGGTTCCTCCGGTTCCCAGCATCGGGTCGACCAGCAGGAAGGTGAAGCGATGGGCGTCCGGCGGGAGTTTGCCGTAGTACCGGCGCGGCTGCAGCGTCTCTTCGTTCCGTTCGAAACCGAGGTGGCCGACGCGTGCGTCAGGGATCAGCCGGAGAACCCCCTCGACCATCCCCAGCCCCGCGCGCAGGACGGGCACGACCACCACCCGGTCCTCCCGTATGCGGCGCGCCCGCATGGCCTCGAGCGGCGTGCGGAGCGTCACCTCTTCCCCTTCCAGGGATTCCGTCGCCCGGAAGGTCATGAGCATGGAGATCTCGGTTACCAGGTCGCGGAAGCGCCGGCCTGCGGTACGGGCGTCGCGCAGCAGGGACAGTTTGTGTTCGATCAGCGGGTGCTCCACAACCCTCAGCGTCGAGTCATGCATGCGCCCTTCCCTTCGCGCCTCTACCCCGGATCCGCCTGCCGCCGGCAACCATGGACCGAGCTCGCTGGAGTTCCCCGGAATGGGCCGGCCTCCAGGTCCCGGGCGGGAGCCCGCCCAGCCGGAACGGCCCGAACCGGGTTCGCGCGAGAGCCAGCACCGGGTGCCCCACCGCCTCAAGAAGCCGGCGCACCTCGCGCTTTCGCCCCTCCGTGAGGACCAGGGCGACACCCCACCCGTCGTCGTCCGTTGCCACCTTGCGCACCCGCCTGGGCCGCGCGAAGCCGTCCTCGAGCTCGACGCCGCGCCTCAGCGCCCGCAGATCCCGGGCGGTGACCGGGCCCGCGACCCTGGCGACGTACTCCCTCTCCACCTGTCCACTCGGGTGGGCAAGAGCCGCGGCCCTGTCCCCGTCGTTGGTCAGCAACAGCAGCCCCGAAGTGTCCCGGTCCAGGCGTCCGACGTAGCGGAGCCCACCCGCCCACTCGGGAAGAAGATCGTAGACCGTATCACCCCCGTGCGGATCGGCACGGGTGCAGAGGACTCCGGGCGGCTTGTGCAGTACGATCCAGCGCTTGCGCGCGGGCTCAACGATCCGTCCGTCAAGCGACACCGTATCTAGCCCGGGGACGACCTTGGTCCCCATCTCCGTGGCGGGCCTCCCGTTGACGAGGACGCGGCCCTCCAGCATCAACCCCTCGGCCTGCCGGCGCGACGCGGCCCCGGCCTGCGAGATGTACTTCTGCAGCCGGACCGACCTCGGGGAGGCATCGGCGGGCCCGGCGCGCCCGCTCCTCCCAGCGGTGCCGCCGGGCCTCGCGCGCCTATCCCGCTTCACCGGAGTCCTCCGAGCTGCCGGACGCGTGTGCCAGCACCGCCGCAAGAGCCGCCTCCGGATCGGAGGGGGCGTCGTCGGGAGCCGGCGGCTCGTCCGCCGCTCCCTCGGCGACCCCCGACTCGGCGTTCTCTCGCCCGGGGGCCGCGGGCTCGGTGCCTTCCGGCGCCGGGGCATCCCCGAGGGGCTTGCTTTCCCGCAGAACGACAGGCAACTCCTCCGGCCTCGGCAACTCTTCAAGGGACGCCAGCCCGAAGTGCTCCATGAACCGGGTCGTCGTGCCGTACAGCACCGGCCGCCCAACCCCTTCCCCGCGTCCGACTCCCACGATGAGTTCGCGGTCCAGGAGCGTACGGATCACCCCCACCGAGTTGACCCCGCGGATGTACTCGACCTCCAGACGGCCGATCGGCTGCCGGTAGGCCACGATCGCCAGCGCCTCGAGCGCCGGCCCCGATAGCCGGGTCGATCGCGGGACGGTGTCGAAGCGCTCCAGATAGGGAGCAAGCTCGGGGCGGGTCATGAGCTGCACCCCGTCAGCCACTTCACGCACTTCGAACGCTCGCCCGGAACGGTCGTACTCGTCCCTGAGGGCCTCCAGCGCCGCTTCCACCCTGTCCTCGTCCAGGGCCTCGTCCGCGCGCGCGATATCGCCCGGCGAAAGCGGGGCCTCGCTCGCGAAGAGAATCGCCTCCACGATGCGCACGTCGTTCATTCGGACGCCTCTTCCCGCTGGCGGTAGATCCACAGGGGCGCAAACGGCTTCCTCTGCCGGAGCGACACCGCCCTTCGGCGCCCGAGCTCGAGCCCTGCCAGGAGGGTCATCACGGCGTGTATGCGCTCGGTCCACGGCGCGACCAGGCTCGCGAACTCGATCCGCCCCACCCGGCCGACGGCCGCGACGATGAGATCCGCCTTCTCTCGCATGGGCACCCTGCGGGCAAAGACCCGGTGCTCCCGGTCCCGTTCGGCGGGCTCCTCGACCGCGAGTGCGGCTTCCCAAACATCCTCCCACGCCACCGTCAGAGGCGCCTCCGCCACCTTCACGCGCCGGCGGGGCTCCGCGTATCCTTTGGCGAAGCGCCGGCTGCGGTCGTTTTCGGCCACCCGCAGGCGGGCGGCAATCTCTCGGACCTGCTCGTATTCCAGCAGCCGCCGAACCAGCTCCGCCCGGGGATCGTCTTCCTCTTCCCCGGCGGGGCTCGGCATCAGCATTCGAGCCTTGATCCCGACGAGCGTCGCCGCCATCTGGAGGAACTCGCCGGCCTCGTTCACGTCCGTGTCGGCCAGATCCTCGATCGCGCCCAGGAACTGACTGGTGATCCGTGCGATCGGAATGTCGAAGATGTCGATGTCCTGTGTGCGGATCAGGTGCAGAAGCAGGTCCAGGGGACCGTGAAAACGGTCGGTGTCGACGAGGAGCAGCCCGTCTTCCGTCATCCCAGCGCCGTCTCCAGAATCCAGTCGTAGGCCACGAAAACGGGCGATAGCGCCGTGGCGAAGGCCCCGGGAAACACGATGAGCGTAAGGAACAGAATGCCGATTCCGTACCTTCCCATGGCCCGGTAACGGTCTCGGAGCGACGGAGGAAGGAGGTGGTAGAGGACGTGCGATCCGTCGAGAGGAGGAATCGGGATCAGGTTGAAGTAGGCTAGAATCAGATTTATGAAGATTCCGTAAGTCAATATTGAAAAGATACTTGCACCTGGTTGTCCGCTCAGTTGGAGCACTCCTCCGGACCCGGCCAGCAGCGCGAGTCCCAGTGCGCACAGGACCACCAGTCCGAGGTTGGCCACGATCCCGGCCAGCGAGACCCGGATGTCTCCCGCACGCGGCTGACGGTAGTTGCGCGGGTTGACGGGAACGGGCTTGGCCCACCCGAAGAGAAAGTTGCCCGGCAGCAGGTGCAGGACCACCGGGACGAGGATAGACCCGACCGGGTCCAGGTGAGGGATCGGATTGAGCGTAATCCTGCCCAGATCGCGCGCGGTGGTGTCGCCTTCCCGCAGCGCCTGCCAGGCGTGCGCCACTTCGTGGACGACGACGGAGGCCAGAAGGACGGGGATGATAAGGAGAAAATCCATTACCCGATTTCGTTCGCTCCCCGTTGATCGGAAGGGCCGCCGGTTCTACCTTTCCTTCCCGAATGTAAACACATCCCCAGAGTTTGCGAAAACGCGCAACCCAGTACAGACGAATATGCCCAACATCAAGAGCGCACAGAAACGGATGGAGCTGGGCCGGTCCGCCCGCAGCCGGAACCGGGAAGTCAAGTCCAGGATCCGTACCGCGATTCGCAGGGTTCGCGAGGCCGGCTCGCACGAGGAAGCGGACCAGCACCGTCGCGCAGCGGTCGCGCTGATCGACAGGGCAGCCGGACGGCGGATGATCCATCCGAACAAGGCGGGCCGCATCAAGTCGCAGCTGGACCGCGTGGTCAGAACGCACCAGTAGCCGGACGCGGCGCCCGGAGCCGGCAAACCGCCTGTCCCCGGGTGGCCGGCTCCTCAGCACCCACCCGCGTCCGCATTCCACACGGTCCGCCCGCCCACCAGTGTGCGAACCACCCTGCCCGTGACCTCCTTCCCCGCGAACGGTGTGTTGCGGCACCTGGACAGAAACGCCGCCGGCTCGATCTTCCAGCGCGCATTCGGATCCAGCAGCGCCAGATCGGCGGGCTCTCCGGGCTGCAGCGTTCCCCCCGGCAGTCCAAGGGCCCGCGCCGGACCGCTGGACATGCGCTCGACCAGGGTGGCCAGCTCCAGGACCCCGGTGGCGACAAGACGGGTGTGGAGCACCGGGAATGCGGTCTCGAAGCCCACGGCCCCGAAGGGGGCGTCGTCGAAGGCCTGTTCCTTCTCGTCGTAGTGGCAAGGGGTGTGGTCGGTGGCGATGCAGTCGATCGTGCCATCGGCGAGCGCCGCGCGCAGCGCCTCCACATCGGTGCCGGTTCGGAGCGGCGGATCCACCTTGTACTCCGTGCCGTAGTCCGCGACCACCTCGTGGGAGAGCAGCAGGTGATGGGGCGTGGCTTCCGCGGTCACCCCGATTCCCTTCTCGCGGGCCCGGCGGATCAACGCGGTGGCTGCGGCGGTGGAGACCCGCTGCAGGTGCAACCGGCCCCCGGTCATTCCCGCCAGCGCCAGATCGCGGGCCGCTCCGGTCTCCTCCGCCACCGCGGGTTTGCCGCGCAGTCCCAGTCTGGTGGACACGACGCCCTCGTGCATTACCCCGCCGCTGGCGAGGTCCGCGTCCTCGGGGTGTGTGAGGACAGGGACATCGAACGACTGCGCGTACTCGAGCGCGAGGCGCATCAGCTTCGACGACCGCACCGGCCTCCCGGCATCGGTCACGGCGACCGCACCCGCATCGAGCACCTCTCCGAACTCGGTGAGATGCCCCCCCTTCCGCCCCACCGACAAGGCCGCCGCGGGAAAGACCCTCGCGCCCCCCGCGCGCCGCCCCGCGGCCACGACAAACCCCACCGAGGCCGGATCGTCCACCACCGGATCCGTGTCGGGCATGGCGACCACGGCCGTGTACCCCCCCGCGGCCGCCGCCCGCGCGCCCGTCGCGATCGTCTCCCGGTGCTCGCCGCCCGGCTCGCACAGGTGCGCGTGCGGATCCACGAACCCGGGACAGACCACCATCCCCCGCGCATCCAGGACCTCCGCGCCCTCGCGGGCCAGCGACGGCCCCACGGCCACGATCCGGCCCTCGCCAACGAGCACGTCACCCTGCTCGTCGATCCCCTCCCCGGGGTCGATCACCCGTCCGCCGCGTATCAGCAGCCGCCTCATCTGCGCGGCCTCACCCCCGGCAACGGCATCCACGCCCGTCCGCCAACACCCGGCAACAGCCCCGCGGTCACGGCCGCCCCTCCCCCCCCGACTTCGCCGACTCGGCCCGGTCCGGCGCCCCTCCCGTCAGCAGGTACAGCACCGCCATCCTCACGGCGACCCCGTTCGTCACCTGCCTGAGGATCACCGAGTGCGGGCCGTCGGCCACGTCGGAGTCGATCTCCACGCCCCGGTTCATCGGCCCCGGATGCAGGATCAGCAGCTCGCGCGGCGCCGACTCCAGGCGCTCCCGGGTCACCCCGAAAACGCGGTTGTACTCGCGCAGCGACGGCACGAACCCGCCCTCCATCCGCTCCAGCTGCAGGCGCAGCACGTTGAGCGCCTCCGCCCACTCGATCGCCTCCTCCACCCGTCCGAAGACCCGCACCCCCAGCTCCTCGATTCCGGCCGGCAACAGGGTGCGTGGCCCGCACACCGCGACCTCCGCGCCCAGCGTCACCAGGCCGAAGATGTTGGACCGCGCCACCCGCGAATGCAGCACGTCGCCCATGATGCACACCTTCAGCCCCTCGAGGCGGCCGAAGTGGTCGCGCAGCGTGAGGATGTCGAGGAGTCCCTGCGTGGGGTGCTCGTGGGCGCCGTCGCCTGCGTTGATCACATTCGACGGGATGCGCGACGCGAGGAACCGGGCCGCACCCGGGGACCAGTGGCGGATCACCACCATGTCGATCCGCATCGCCTCCAGGTTGCGGGCCGTGTCCACCAGCGTCTCGCCCTTCGAGACCGACGACCCCACGGCGCCGATGTTCACGGTGTCGGCCGAGAGCCTCTTTTCGGCGAATTCGAAGGAGATTCGGGTGCGCGTGGACGGCTCGAAGAAGAGGTTCACGATCGTCTTCCCCCTCAGCACGGGAACCTTCTTGATCCGCCGCTCGGAGATCTCCTTGAAGGGTTCCGCCGTGTCGAGAATCCCCCGGATCTGTTCCCTGGCCAGCCCCTCCAGGCCGACCAGGTCCTTGCCGAGCACCGCCGCCGCCGCGGACCGGCTCACCCGGACTCCACGGCGGAAATCACGACCGCCAGCTCTCCGTCCAGCCGCGGCACAAGCACATCCACCCGCTGGTCTGCGAGCACCGGCAGATCACGGCCCACGATGTCCGGCTGGATGGGCAGTTCCCGGTCGCCGCGGTCGACGAGGACGCACAGCAGGATGCGCGCGGGCCGGCCCCAGTCCATCAGCTCGTTGAGGGCGGCGCGCGCGGTGCGCCCGGTGTAGAGCACATCGTCGACCAGGACCACGGCCATCCCGTCGACTCCGCCCCTGGGCAGCCCGGTCTCTCCCACGACCGGCCTGGGCCCCAGCGCCATCAGATCGTCGCGGTACAGCGTGATGTCGAGCGTCCCGGACGGGACTTCGGCCCCCTCCGCCTCCGTGATGGCACCACGGATCATCTCGGCGAGATCGACGCCCCGCCGCTGGATCCCCATGAGGACGAGGTTCCCGGTGCCGCCCAGCTTCTCGAGAATCTCGTGAGCCATGCGACCGACGGCGCGCCTCACGGCCACGCCGTCCATGAGCACCGTCGGTTCCGCGGCGGTCACCTTGTCGTCTCGCCCTCCTGCCGTAAAGTGCCGGACCCTGCCCGGGCCCCGTCGTCCGGCCTCGCCCGTCGTCTCGCCAGGGAGTAAGGTAATTGCACGCCGGGCGGCCAGCCAACATGATGATTGACGATCCGTCGCCGGGTGTGGATCCCGGCCCAACAGCAATCTGAACAACCGCGCACGGAGCCCCCATGTCCCTACCCGCCCCCGGTCCACGCTCCCTCCTCGCCGCGCTCCTCCTCCTCGCCGCTCCGGCCGGAGTCCGGGCCCAGGAGGTGGTCGATGCTCCGAAGGTCATCCTGTCGTCGGTCCCCTTCAGCGTCACCGTGCAGGGCGCCGCCGGGATGTCCACCCTGATCGAGATCCGGGACGCAGACGGCAACATGCTTGCCTCCGGGCCGGTGGGAGCCGGCGAGACCCGCGAGTTTGGGGACCTCTCGATCGACTCCCGGGACGCTCTGCCGCTGCAGGTCCGGACAGGCGATTCGGTCACCGCGATCTCGCGCCCCTTCGCACCCGGCTGGTTCTCGATCCTGCCGCCGCTGGTCGCGATCGTCCTCGCGCTCATCTTCAAGGAGGTGATCACCGCGCTCCTGGCCGGGATCTGGCTCGGCGCGCTCGCGGTCGCGGGCTACAACCCGCTGCAGGCCACCTGGAGGCTGGTCGACCAGTACGTGGTTCCCGCGCTCGGCGACACCGACGGCGGCCATACCCAGATCATCGTCTTCAGTCTGCTGCTCGGGGGCATGGTCGGCATCATCAGCCGCAACGGGGGCACGCGGGGGGTGGTCCGGGCGGTCGCGCCTCTCGCGCGCAACCGCCGCCGCGGCAAGGTGGCCACCGGCGTGGCGGGTCTCGGGATCTTCTTCGACGACTACGCCAACACCCTGGTGGTCGGCAACACCATGCGGCCCATCACCGACGGCCTCAAGGTGTCGCGCGAGAAGCTCGCCTACCTGGTGGATTCGACCGCCGCGCCGGTGGCGGCGCTGGTTCCGGTTTCGACGTGGGTCGGTTACGAGGTGTCGCTCATCGGCAGCGGTCTCGGTGCCGCGGCCGGCGAAGCCACCGGGGCCGACCAGGCTTTCCTGGCGGGACTGAGCCCCTACACCGTCTTCATCGAGACCATTCCCTACCTCTTCTATCCCCTCCTGGCCCTTGCCTTCGTCTTCCTGACCTCGGCCATGAACCGGGATTTCGGCCCCATGGCCCGCGCCGAACGCCGCGCCGCCTCGGGCGGGGGCGTCCTGCGCCCGGGATCGCGGCCGGCCGCGGAGATCTCCGAGAGCTTCGTGAACGCCAAGGAGGGAGCGCCGGAGCGGTGGTGGAACGCGGGAATCCCGGTCCTGACGGTGGTCCTGGTGGTCCTGGGGGGGCTGTACACGACCGGGCGCGCCGAAGTGGGCGCGGATGCTTCCCTCCGAGACGTCTTCGGGGCCGCCGACCCCTTCCGGACGCTGCTCTGGGGCTCCCTGGCCGGATGTCTGCTCGCGGCGGCGCTGTCGATCTCGCAGCGGCTGCTGGATGTGAAGGAGTGCGTCGACGCCGCGTTCGGCGGGGTCAAGGCGATGGTGATCGCGATGACGATCCTGATTCTGGCCTGGTCGCTCGGAGCCGTTACCCAGGACGTGGGAACCGCCGGCTACCTTTCGGGCCTTCTGACGAGGATCGAATTCCCGCTCTTCCTCCTCCCCGCGCTCGTCTTCATCACCTCGGGCGCGATGGCGTTCGCGACGGGGACCTCCTGGACCACGATGGCGATCCTGATCCCGCTGGTGATCCCGCTGACGGTGTCGCTGGCCGGCGGCACCGGGTTCGCGGACGGCTCCGTGTACGGCATCCTCCTTGCAACCACCAGCTCGGTGCTCGCCGGCGCGATCTGGGGCGACCACTGCTCCCCCATCTCGGACACCACCGTGCTGTCGTCCACTGCGGCCGCCTGTGACCACGTCGACCACGTGCGCACCCAGCTCCCCTACGCGATGCTCGTCGGCGCCGTGGGTCTCCTGCTGGGCAGCCTGGGAACCGCCCTGGGGCTCCCCAACTGGATCGCGCTCCTCGCCGGCGTGGGCGTGCTCGCGCTCTGCCTGAAGTTGTTCGGCACCCCCATCGCCGAGGTCGGCGGCCCGCGGGGAGGGACCCCCGCCGCCCCTTCGGAACCCTGACGTCCGGTCAGGTCTCGCCGCGGCGTGCCCGAAAGAAGCTCCGCAGCAGCGCGGACGACTCATCCGCCAGAACGTCCCCCACGAGCTCCACCCGGTGGTTGAGCCGGGAATCCTGCACCAGGTTCTCCAGGCTGCCCGCCATCCCGCCCTTGGGGTCGTGCGCACCGAAGACGAGGCGACGAATGCGCGCGAGCACGATGGCACCCGCGCATTGCGCGCATGGCTCGAGGGTCGTGTAGAGCGTACACCCCGAGAGGCGCCAGTCGCCGACCCGGCGCGCCGCGGCCCGAATCACGAGGGACTCGGCGTGGGCGGTCGGGTCACGCCGCTCGGCCGTGCGGTTGTGCGACTCGGCCAGCATCTTGCCACCGCGCACGATCACCGCACCGACCGGAACCTCGCCCCGCACCTCTCCCGCCCGGGCCATCTCCAGGGCACGCGCCATCCAGGCGTGGTCACGGTCGCTGCCGGGCGGCGGGCCCTCCCTGGCCCCGCCCGCACCGGTCACCTCCACGGGCTTCTAGTGTGCCGTGACAGGCGTAGTGACGGGAAGCGCCCCCATCCGGCGGTACAGCCCCGCGACCCGGCCCACGATCACCGTCCGGGGCGCGTCCGTCGCTGCCGGGACCGCAGGATCGCCCCCGTCCGAGGCACCGCCCCCGATCGGGTACAGGTACAGACGCGAACTCCGCTTGCTGAGCTGGAAGTAGTCGGTCACCCCCCGCACGCGGGCGACGACGAGCTCACCATCGACCAGCTCCTCGCCGCCGACCGGCTGAATCACCAGGAAATCGCGCTCGCTGATCCCCGCCAGTCCCAGCCGGTCGTCCGGCACCCGCACCATGAAGCCCCCGCTCCGGCTCACGAGCTGCCTGTCGAGTGCGACACGGACATCGGTGCGGCCATCACCAAGCCCTGCCATCGCCTCTTTGAGGTCGCGAAAGCAGGGAAGCGAAACGGTCTGCGCGTTGAGGTCCACCCCGAGGATCCTGATGCCCCTGGACCGGGAGGGATCCCGTTCGATAAACCCTTTGTCGGCCAGCGCTTGAAGGTACTCTGAAACCGTCTTCGTGCTCTTGATGCCGAACCGCTGCCCGATCTCCCGGATCGATGGCTGGTAGGTGTTGGTTCGCAGATACGACACCATGTAATCGAGGATGCTCCTCTCGATCTCGGTCAGGCTCGGGACGATCCGAACCGCGGACGGATCGCGACCGGTGCCGGCGTCGGGTGTGGGGCCTGTCGGCATGCGCGTAGCGGACTGGGTTGTGCGGGGGATGGGCCGTAAACGTTAGACGCCCGCGGCCCAAACTGCAACCCTTGTGAGGTTCGGACGCGGATCGCCGTGGCGGGCCGCGAAGCCCACTTTGATCTCCGGCATCACCCCCGTGCTGCAGGCCATCCGGCTGGGGCGGCTATCCGTCGCTCTCGATGTGAACGATTGCCCGCTCCACGCGGCGGAGCGACCGCTCCCGTCCCAGGATCAGGAGCACGTCGAAGATGCCGGGTGACGCAGGCAGACCCGTGAGCGCCAGTCTTAGCGGCTGAAAGACCCGCCCCGCCCCCACCCCCCGTTCGGCGGCCAACCCGCGCAGCGCGGCCTCCAGCGGCTCCGCCTCCCACGCGGCGCCGGCGAGCCCGTCCAGCACCTCGCGCAACAGCTCCACCGTCCCTGCCCGGTCGCGGTACCAGCTCTTCCGCGCGGCCTTGGCGTCGTACCCCTCCAGCGGCGCGATGTACGGGCGCGCCAGCCGCGCCATCTCGGCGAAGGTGCGGCTGCGCGGCGCGAGCGCGGCGGCCATCCGCTCGAAGGCGGCATCGTCAAGCGCAATGGCGTCCGGACCCGGCTCACCGGCCCCGCCCCCGGCGTCCCCGCCCGCACCCCCACCCACCACCCCCCGCAACACCGCCGCGACCTCCCCCGCCCCCATTCGCGCGATATACTGCCCGTTCATCCAGAACAGCTTGGCCGCGTCAAATACCGCCCCCTTCTTCAGCACCCGCTCCAGCGAGAACCGCTCGATCAGGTCGCCGCGCGAGAGCAACTCCTCGTCCGTCCCGGGCGACCACCCCAGCAGCGCGAGGAAGTTCACCATCGCGTCCGGGAGCACCCCCTCCGCCTCGAACGCCTCCACCGCGCGCGCGCCGTGGCGCTTCGACAGCCGCTTCCCGTCGGGGCCCAGGATCAGCGGCAGGTGGCCGAACGCGGGTACGGGAGCCGCCAGCGCCTCGTAGAGCAGGATCTGCTTCGGGGTGTTCGAGATGTGGTCGTCGCCGCGCACGACGTGGGTGATCGACATCGCCACATCGTCCGACACGACGGCCAGGTTGTAGGTGGGGGTGCCATCGCCGCGCAGGATCACGAAGTCGTCGATCTCGCCGTTGTCGAAGCGCGTCGGGCCGTGCACGAGGTCGCGCCATTCGGTCGTGCCGGGCGGCACCAGGAAGCGAACCGCGAAGGGCTCCCCGGCCTCGGCGCGGCGGCGGCTCTCTTGCGGCGACACCTCTGCGGCCATCTCCCGCGCCAGCCGCGCCACCGTGCCGGTCCCCGCCGCGACGGCCGCGTCCCGGGCGCGCTCGAAATCTTCCCGGGCGGTGAAGTCGCGGTACGCGCGCCCCGCATTGAGGAGCCGTTCCGCGTCACGGCGGTGCCGCGCGAGGCCGTCCGCCTGGAAGACCGGCCCCTCGTCCCAGTCGATCCCGAGCCACGACAGCCCGCCCAGGATCGCGTCGACGTGCTCGGGGCGGCTGCGGTCGCGGTCGGTGTCCTCCACGCGCAGCACGAACGCACCCCCCGCCTGGCGCGCAAGCAGCCAGTTGAAGAGCGCGGTCCGCGCCCCGCCGACGTGGAGATACCCCGTCGGCGAGGGCGCAAAGCGAAGCCTCATGGTGCGGAGAGTCGCCTCATGACGTGCAACCGCATCAAACCGTCAGGCCGCGGCGGCCGCCACCTCCGCGCGCATGGCCCTCAGCCTCTGCAGGAGGAAGTAGAGCGCGGGCGTGACGGTCAGCACCAGCATCGACGACGACGCCAGTCCCCCGATCAGCACGAAGGCGAGCGCGTTCCAGATCGTGGAGTTCACCGTCTCGGTGAAGAGGACCAGCGGCAGCAGACCCAGGATCGTCGTGGTGGTGGTCATGAGGATCGGGCGCACCCTCTCCACGGTGCCGCGCACTACCGCCGCCCTGAGCGCCAGCTTCTCCTCCCAGCGCAGGCGGTTGATGTGGTCGACAAGGAGAATGGCGTTGTTCACCACAATCCCTCCCATCATGATCACGCCGATGTAGGCCTCCCGCGTGAAGGTGGCTTCGGTATAGAAGAAGATCAGGAACACGCCGATCAGCGCCATGGGCACCGTCAGCAACACGCAGAGAGGCAGGAGCAGCGATTCGAAGAGTGCCGCGGTAAGCATGTAGACGAGCAGGATGGAGGCCCCCAGCACCAGGTAGATCTGGGCCTGCTCGTCACGGGTCAGCCGGTACCCTTCCCTCTCCCTGACCTGGTAGCCGGGCGGAGTGGCCGTGGTCCTGATCGTGGTTTCCTGCGTGGTGTTCCCCAGCTTGGGGGGACCCCGGAACTCGTAGCCGACCGAGCGCTCGTACTGCTGGTCCTCGCGGTGGATCGTCGACAGAACGTCGCGTGGCTCGATTTCCACCAGATTGCCGAGGCGGACCGGGTCTCCCGTCGACGTGGTCACGAGCCTCTCGCTGAACTCCACCAGGTCGATCTCGCGGTTGCCCTCCACCTTGACCTGGAAGCGCACCTCGTCACCGCCGATCTTGATCTGGGCGTTGCTCGTCTGGCCACGGACGGCGGCCTGCACCTCGCCGACCAGCTGTGAGACGCTAAGGTCGTAGTTGGCGAGAAGGTCCCGGCGAATCACGACGCCGAACTCCTTGGCCCGTTCACGGTCCCGCCAGTCCAGGGCGGCGTTGGTGTTCACGTCCCGAACCCGGGACAGGCGCTCCAGCCGGCCCCCGACATTTTCCGCGATCTCCTTCACCTTCAGGTACTCGTAGCCCAGAACCTGGATCCGGTACTGCGGGGAGTAGCTGCCGCCGCCGCCGTAGAACGACGGGCCGTAGCCGGTCACGCGAACGTCCACGCCCGAGTACTGCAGCGAATAGGCGAAGAGCTGGTCCTTGATGCCGACCGGGATCGAAGTATGCTCGATATGCTTCGGGAAGGTCACATGGATGCGGCTGGAGGTCTCGTTCACGGTGGACTCGAAGCGCCTGACCTCGGGCATGGTGCGCAGGCGGTCCTCGAAGAACTGGGTGAACTCGTTGGTGCGCTCGATGTCCGTGCCGTCGGGAAGGCGGATGGAGATGTTGATATAGGTGTCCGAGCCGCCGCCTCCTCCCCAGCGGTAGCCCCGGTCGACGTGCTCGTTGAAGAGGTAGCCGGTGATGCAGAGCGCCGCGATCGGGATCGACAGCGTGAGCCAGGGCCAGCGTAGCGTGCCCGTGACCACAGTGCGGTAGAATCTCTGGTACAGCGGCATGCGGGCCGGGCCTCCGAAACCCTCCTGTCTCGCCGGAAGGAGCTTGCCGGCCAGCGCCGGTATGAAGCTGAAGGCCACCAGCAGCGAAGCCAGCAGGCTGAGACCCACCGCGATCGCGAGGGGAAGGTAGTAGAGGCGCTGTTCGTCCTGCAGATAGACGAAGGGCACCAGCACGATGAGGTTCGTCCCGGTCGCGGCGATGATCGGGAGGACCACGTTGGAGGCGCCGCCCATGGTGGCCTCTTCGCGCGTCCGGCCCTCCTGCCAGCGCCGGTAGATGTTCTCCAGCACCACGATGGAGTTGTCGACGACCAGCCCGAAGCCCATCGCCAGCCCCATCATGGTGAACTGGTTCAGCGAATGTCCGCCGAAGTAGATGAAGTTCAGAGCGATGAGCACCGAAAAGGCGATGGTGGCAAACACCATCACGGCCGGCCGGATCGATCGGAGGAAAATGAGCAGAACCGCGAAGATCACCATCGCGGAGATGAACACACGGCTGCGCAGATCGGCCATCTCCTGCCGGATCACCTGGCTCCCGTCCCGGTCGAGGATGAACCGGGTGTTCGGCGGGTTGCGCAACTCGACCGCCTCCATCCGCTCCCTGACCGCGTCTGCCACGCGCACCGCGTTGGCCCCGGCCTCCTTGTAGACCACCAGACGCACCGCCGGCCGGCTGTTGATCCGGTAGTGGCTGGTCACGTCCTCCCAGGTGTCGCGCACGGTGGCGACGTTGGAGATGCGGATGACCTTGTCACGGTCGTTCCTCACGATCGCGTTGCGGATGTCCTGCGCCGAGGCCGGGCGGTTGTGGATCGTCACCGTCCATTCGCTGTCCCCGGCGCGAACCGCGCCCGCTACGCCCCGAAGGTCGAGCCGGTTCAGCGCGGCTCCGACCTCCCCCGCCGACACCCCCAGCGCCGCCGCGTCTTCCTTGTTGATCTCGACTTCGAGGATCCGCTCCCTCCCGCCGATGGCATACACCACACCGACGCCCTCCACCCGGCTCAGCTCCGGGACGACGATCTCGTCCAGGTGCTCACGCAAAGCACCCAGAGTGAGCGCGCCGGTGAAGGTGTAGCCGAGCAGGCTCTGCTGCCGGAGTTCGGGGGGAACGTAGTCGCTCACCGTCACCCGGGCGCCGGGGGGCATTTCCGTGTCTTCGAAGGCTCTGAGCCGCTCCGACAGGTCGAGGCGCGCGAAATCCATGTCGGTTTCGCGGTCGAAGTAGGCCTCGATATCGGCGCGATTCTCGGCTGAACGCGAGGTCACCCGCTCCACTCCCGGCACCAGCTGAACCGCCGCCTCGACCGGAGAGGTGAGAAACGCCTCAATCGTCTCGGGCGAGGCCCCGCGCCATGTGGCCGTGATGTTCAGGCGCGGAAGCGACGTGTCGGGGAACCGCTCGATCGGGATGTTCTGCCACGCCCTCGCGCCGAGGAGCGCAACGGCCATATAGGCCATCGCCACGGCGACCGGACGCCGGTAGCTGGTCTTGATCATGTCGACTCGAGGGGCTGCGGGTCGATTACCGAGCGGGCGGCCGCCTTCTTGCTGCGGCGCCTCCTCCACATTCTACGCACGTCCTCGACGATCGCATAGACCACCGGCACGACGATCAGCGTCAACGCGGTCGCGACGATGAGGCCGCCGATCACCGAAATCGCCATCGGAGCACGCAGATCCGCGCCCCGTCCAATCCCGAGCGCCATGGGCAGCAGCCCGAGCACGGTGGTGATCGTCGTCATCACGATCGGCCGCAGCCGGACCTGCCCGGCCTCCAGGATTGCGTCGCGCAGCCCGAGGCCGCGGGCGATTCCCTGGTTGATGAAGTCCACCTTGACGATGGAGTCGTTGACCACAATGCCGACAAGGATCACCACTCCGATCAGGCTCATGGTGTTGAGGCCCGCCCCCGTGAGCGCCAGGGCCAGCACCGCGCCGATCACGGCCAGCGGCACCGCCACGAGGATGGTAAAGGGGTGGACGAAGGACTCGAACTGCGCCGCGAGGATCATGTAGACCAGCAGCAGCGCCAGCCCGAAGGCGAAGGCCAGGTCCCGGAAGGAGCGTCGCATCTCCTCGTTCTCGCCGCCCACCTCCACGCGGTGGTTGAAGGGCGGCGTCAGGTCCGCGATGGCTTCCTCGACCGCGATGATCGCGCCTCCCAGCCCCCCCGACGCCACATCGGCGTGGACCGTCACCACGCGCCCCTGCTCCTCGCGACGGATCTCCGCCGGACCGAGCGTCTCCTGCACCGTGGTGAGGTTCGCGAGCGGCACGCCCCCCACCCGCAGGTTCTGCAACGTCGCGACATCGTGCCGCAGCTGCTCCGGCAGACGGACCATGACCGGGATCTTGCGGTCGAACTCGATGAATTCGGTGGCCCGCGCGCCCAGCATCGCCGTCTGGATGGTCGTGGCGACCTGCTGTGCGGCGATTCCGTACCGGGCGGCCGCCTCGGGGTCGATCAGGACCTGGAACTGCGGTCGCCCGCGCTCCGATCCGACGCGGACGTTGCGAACCTCGGTCACACCGGACAGCCTCTCGCGGATCACCTGCGCGAAATCGTGGGCCAGATCGAGGTCCGGACCGATGACTCTGACGGCGATGTCGGCCTCGCTGCCCCCGAGCAGCCGTCCGAGCGCGGTCGCCTGCCCGGTCTCGAAGCTGAGGGCGTCCGGCGGGAAGTCGCCGGCCACGTCCTGCACCCGCTGCACGACCTCCTCGGTCCTGGCTCGCTCGTCCAGGCGGACCTGCAGCGTCGCAGTGTGAAGTCCCGCGGTCGCCCCCTCCTCCCTCATGGCCTGGACATCGCGCCCGATGTGGCTGAAGACCGCGATGACCTGCTCGTCCTGCAGCAGTTCGGCCTCGAGACGGGCGGCAGCTTCGGCCGTTGATTCCAGGCGCGTCGATTCGTCGAGCGCCATCCGCACTGTGAAAGCCCCCTGGTCCACGTCCGGGAGGAGGTCGCGATCGAGTGTCACGGCCAGCGCCACACTCCCTGCAAGAGCGCCCGCCGAGATTACCAGCACCGTCGCCCGGCGCTCCAGCGAGGCGGCAAGGACACCGTGGTACCACCGCGCGAAGACGTTGAAGGCCCGGTCGAAGATCCCCAGGAAGGGAGAGAAGAGGAAGGACAGCACCTTGCCGAGGATCTCCATCCAGAATCGGAAGAGCTGCAGGCAGATCGAGACGGGCAGCTTGATCGCCAGGAAGGGGAGCAGCAGGAGCAGGCGGAGGAACCGGTTGAACCAGCTGGCCGTTCTCCACAGGTTGCGCGGGAGGAACCCGTCGGGCGGCCGCTCCGCGCTCGCGGTTCCCGGATCCGGCACTCGTTCCGCCCGCCCGGGATCGCCTCCAAGCCCGCCGAAGCGGGCCGCCATCGTGGGCAGAAGCGTAAGCGCCACCGCCAGGCTGGCGAGGAGGGAGAACGCCACCGCCAGCGAGAGAGCGCTGAAGAGCTCGCCCGCGACACCCTGTACATAGATGATGGGACCGAAGACCGAGATCGTGGTGAGTGTCGAGGCCGTGATTGCGCCCTGCACCTCCTCGGCGCCGCGCGCCGCGGCTTCGAGCGGGCCCAACCCGGATTGCCGGTGCCGGAAGATGTTCTCGAGAACGATGATCGAGTTGTCGACCAGCATCCCGACCCCGAGGGCAAGGCCGCCCAGGCTCATGATGTTGAGCGACACGCCGAAGGCATCCATCAGCCCGAACGCCCCGATCACCGAGATGGGAATCGCCAGCGCGATCGCCACCGGGTAGCGGGGGTCCCGGAGGAAGAAGAAGAGGACGACGAAGGCCAGCAGGCCCCCCAGGATCAGCGCCTGCTGCACGTTGCTGATCGACTCGTCGATGAAGATCGCCTGGTCGTACGCGACATCCGCCGTGAAGTCCGGGTACTGCTCCTTGAGAAGATCGAGCACTTCGCGGACCTGTTCCGATACACGGACGGTGTTGGCCCCGGATTCCTTGAATACCAGCAGACCCACCGACTCGGCCCCGTTGTAGCGGGCGATCTCCTGCCGGTCGGCGAAGCCGTCGATGACCGTGGAGACATCGCTGACGCGGACCTGGCGGAATCCGGGGGTGCCGCTGCCCCCGGCACCGGCGCCGCTCCCCACCTGCTGCCGTCCGACCACCACGTTCCGGATCTGGTCGACATCCTGGAACTCGCCCAGGGTGCGCAGCGGATAGCGGTAGCGCCCCTGCAGGATGGTGCCCCCGAGCGAGGAGTAGTTGGCGACATCGACCGCGCTCACCAGCTCCGCGGCGCTGACCTCGTAGGCTTCGAGCAGCGGAGGCTGGTACTCGACGTGGATCTCCCGGTCGAGGCCGCCGGTCACGGAAGCCTGCGCGACCCCGTCGAGCTGTTCGAGGCGCCGCCGGAAGACCCGTTCGGCGATCTGCTTGTTGTTGAGGAGGCCGCTGCCGCCCGTAAGCGACACGGCCATGACCGCCTCCGACTGGGGATCGACCCGCAGGATGATCGGGCGCTCGGCATTCTCCGGAAGGCTGTTGTTGATGTTGTCCAGTCGCTCCCGCAGGCTCAGCGCCGCGAAGTCCATGTTGGTGCCCCAGACGAACCGGAGCGTGACCAGGCTGACGCCGTCCTGGGAGACCGAAGCCACCTTCTCCACGCCACCGACAGCGGCGGCCTGCCGCTCAACCGGCTCCGTGACCAGCCGCTCGATCTCGGCCGGCGCCACATCGGGGTAGCTCGTGTAGACGATCAGCCGGGGGAAGCTGATCTCGGGAAGGAGGTCGATCGGCAGCCGTGTGGCCGAAATGCCCCCGAGGAGCACCACCGCCAGAATGAGCATGGCGACGGCGACCGGCCGCTTCGTGCATGTTCTGGAAACGGACATGACTCAGTTCCCCTCCGGCACCGTTTCGATGCCGAGTTCCTGGCCGACGATGCCCACCGTCTGGTAGAGGTCGAGGAGGGCGAGGGCGAAGGCGTAACGCTGGTCGATCAGGTTCCTGCGCTGGGTCGCCTCCTCGGTGATCGCCGACCGGAGCGGCTGGATGTCCACAGTCGCGAGCTGGTATTCCTCCTGCATGATCTGAAGGCGCTCGGTGGCGATCTCAAGAGCCCGTTCGCTCTGCTGCAGGGTCGCCCAGGTGGTGGTCAGTGAAGCGTAGCGGGTCCTGATGTCCAGTTCGAGCTGCATTTCGGCCTGCCGCAGGCTCTCGTTGGCGTTCCGGACATCGATCCGGCGACTGGCCGTGCCGTACGATCGCTGGAAGCCGTCGAAGATGGGAATCGAAAAGCTGAAGTCCCAGCTCGCGGTGCCGCTGGTACTGTTCCCGGGCCGCAGGTCAAAAAGGGCGTCCGGCCCGTCCTCATACGATCTCCGGCCCCAGTTGGTGTTCGCGCTGATCCTGGGCCACCATTGGGTCTGGTCGGCCCGCAGTTGTGCCTGGCTGATCTGCACCTGGGCATGCCGCGCACGCAGCCCCGGGTTCTCCGCCAACGTCCGCGCAACGAGGCCCTCGATGTCCAGCAACTGCGGGTCGAAGGGCTCGGGCAGAGCCTCCGCAACATCCAGTGACTCCAGCGACGGATCACCGATGGCCACGCGCAGGTTGAGGAGTGCGATCTCCACCCTCCCCTCGGCCTGCCTCAGCGCCGCCCGTTGCTGCTCGACATCGAACTCGCGCGCGAGAAGGTCCGGGCGGCGGTCAAGCGCAAGCTCGAAGCGCCTCTCGGTGAACTGCAGGTCGCTCAACCTGTCCGCCAGCAGTTCGGACTCCAGCGCTACCCGGGCCTTTTCGCGGAGCACGCTCAGGAACCGATTCTGCACCTGGGCGAGGATGCCATCCAGTTCCACTCTTGCGTTCAGCCTGCTGACCCGTATCTCGGCGTGGATGCGCTCCCGGTCTCGCAGCCGCCTGCCCCCGTCAAAGATCTCATAACTTATGTTCAGACCTGCGAAGGCATCGGAGGAACCAATCCAGGTAGGGTTTGAACTGGCCGTGGGCCTTCCCTCGAAGTCGCGATAGCTGGCCTGTCTTTGGAAGTTCTGTCCGGTCGAGTAGCCGGCGCTCACGTTGGGCAGAAACGCCGCCCAGGCCTGCCGGGCCCGGGGGCCCAGCAGATCCAGCCGATTGATCGCCTGACGGTACTGCGGGTTGTTCTCGGTGGCGAGCGTAAGGGCCTCCTGGAGGGTCAGGACCCTCACTCCCGGGTCCCTCTGCATCTCCTGGGCGGACAGGGCGGCACCGTTCGCGGCTGCCGTGCCGAGCGTTGCCGCCAGCACCAACATGGCCGCCCGGGCGGCTCCCGGCCCCAACGCGAGCGCGGGGCTCCGGCCCCGTCGGGAGGGCACGCTGCCACTGGCGTCTCGGTTGCTGCTCGTTCCAGCACTCATCGCGTGGGTCTCCCTCCGGCCGCCGCAACATCCTCGACCAGCTGGACCGCGGCGTCGTGAATGATCGACTGATGGCCGTCGATGAGGACGGTCCATCCGGGCTCCACCCACTCCTGGCTGCCCGGTTCCCCGAGGAGTTCGACCAGAGTCTCGTTCATCCGGCCGAGCGGAACGTAGATCCACTTGGCCCTTCCTTCCTGCTCGACGAAGAGGTGGGTCCGGCGGTCCTCCGTTTCGCGGATCGCGGACCTCGGCACGAGGATCACGTCGGGGACCTGGCGGGCCTCCAGGCGCGCGTCCGCGTACATGCCGGGCCGGATGCGTCCGTTCGGGTTGGGAAGCAGGACCGTGACCCGGGTCGTGTTCGTCTCAAGGTCCACCTTGGGGTTGATGGTCTCGATCCGGCCGGTGAAGGTGGTGTCCGGCAGGGCCGAGAAGACCATCGAGGCCCCGCGCCCCTCCTCCAGATCGACCACCGCCGTCTCCAGCGCGGACACCGACACCTTGATCGGGTCGATGGTGACCACGGTGAGAAGCTCCGTGCCTCCTCCCACGTACTGGCCCTCAACGACCTTCAGGTCCGCGATCCGGCCTGCGAAGGGCGCCGTCACCCTGGTCTTTGCCATTTCGATTTCGGCGCGGCGAACATTGACTTCCGCTGCCGAGAGTCCCGTGAGGATCCTGGCCCGGGCGGCCCGGGCCGCCCGGAGCTCCGGATCCTCGATCATCTCGTCCTGAAGCAGCCGCACTTCGAAATCGACCTCCGCCCTCTCCCTTGCGGCCCGCGCGTCCGCCAGGTTCAGGGCGTAGTCCGTGGTGTCCATCCGGATGAGCAGTTCGCCGGCGCGTACCTGCTGGTTTTCGCGCACGCGGATGGACTGCACGATTCCCGAGACCTGGGCCGTCACCTTGACCTCCCGCAGCGCCTCGGCGCGTGCTTTGGCGATCACGGAGATGCGCAGGGTATCCCGCACCACGGGGACTCCCACGACCGGGGTGGGAATCTCGGTGTTGAACTGCTGGACGACGGATTCCACCACCTCCGCCTCGGCTTCCGACATCTCCGGCTCTTCCTCCGTCGGTTCGGACTCGGGTCCCAGGCGGGTCCAGACGCCGTAGGAAGCCGCGCCCAGGAGGATCAGGACTGTAAGGAGTCCAAGGGTGGTTCGCGATTGTGACATCTCTCAAGCTCCGTTCGGATTGGCGACCGGTTTCATTCATGACGGCCGCGCAAGACCGCGACCCCCATTCCTCCACACCTACTGTTCTGATATCGCCCGGGTGTCAACGGTTGCCCCGCAGTGGTGGTCAGCTGTGCCCGTCGCCACCGTAGCGCCGCTGGACGTAGTCCCCCAGAATCTCCTTGAACTCCTCGACGATGCGGTCGCCCTTGAGGGTCTTGAGGTGCGCCCCGTCCACGTATACCGGGGCCTTGGGCTCCTCGAAGTTGCCGGGGAGCGAGATGCCGAGATCCGCGTGCTTCGACTCGCCCGGACCGTTCACCACGCAACCCATCACCGCGACCTTGAGGTCCTCCACGCCTGGGTAGGTGCGCCTCCATTCGGGCATGCGGCGGCGGATGTGGCCCTGGATGTCCTCCGTCATCTCCTGGAAGAAGGTGCTGGTGGTGCGGCCGCACCCCGGGCACGCGGTCACCTGCGGCTCGAAGCTGCGGATCTCCAGCGACTGGAGGATCTGCTGCGCGATCTGCACCTCCTCGGTGCGGTCGCCGTCGGGGCGCGGCGTGAGCGACACGCGGATCGTGTCCCCGATCCCGTCGAGGAGGAGCGGGGCGAGCGCGACCGAGGTGGCCACGATGCCCTTCGACCCCATCCCGGCCTCGGTGAGGCCCAGGTGCAGCGGGTACTCGGTGAGCGGTGCGAGCTGCCGGTACACCAGGATGAGTTCGCGCACGCCCGAGACCTTCGCGCTCAGGACGATCCTGTCCGAGCCCAGCCCCGTCTCCTCGGCGAGCTCGGCCGACCTCGTCGCGCTCTCCACGATCGCGTCGCGCAGGACCTCGCCGGCGTCCTTCGGGTTCGCGCGGCGGCCGTTCTCGTCCATCATCTGCGTGAGGAGGCGCTGGTCCAGCGAGCCCCAGTTCACCCCGATCCGCACGGCCTTGCCGTTCTCGATGGCGATGCGCACGATCGCCTGGAAGTTTTCGTCGCGGCGGCTCGTGCCGACGTTGCCCGGGTTGATCCGGTACTTGTCGAGGAGCGCGGCCGCGCGGGGGAAGTCGCGCAGCAGGATGTGGCCGTTGTAGTGGAAATCGCCGACGACCGGCACCGCGCAGCCCAGGTCGGCGAGGCGCTCGAAGAGCTCGGGGACGGCGGCGGCGGCGTACTTGTTGTTCACCGTGACGCGCACGATCTCGCTCCCCGCGTCGGCGAGCGCCTTGACCTGCGCGGCGGTGGCAGCCGGGTCGGCGGTGTCGGTGTTGGTCATCGACTGGACGACGACGGGGTTGCCGCCGCCCACCTTCACACCACCGATGTCGACCTCGATGGACCGTCTGGCCACTGGGTTCCACTCCTTCGTCACGATTGGCTGCCCCGAAAGCTACCCAAGCGGCGGGAAGGGCAACAAGGCGGGCGGGTTTGCGTGCGGCGCGACTTGCACCGGACCCGCGCGCGGGGGATATTTTGCCAACACCGTGGCGCGACTCCGATTGTCCGCGCCTCCTCTCCCAGGAAGTCCGGAAGGTGAACCATGAGAACCGCAGCAACCCTCCCTCGCCAGACCGTGGCCGCAGCGGCTGTCCTCCTCGCGTGCGCGCTCGTCGCGCCCGCAGGCGCCCAGGAAAAAAAGCCCACCTTGACGGTCGACGACTACGGCCAGTTCGAGCGCCTGGGCGGCTCGACGCTGTCGCCGGACGGCCGGTGGCTGGCGGTCGGGATCTCACGCGTCAACGACGAGGGCGAACTCCGCGTGCACTCCACCGATTCCGATTCGGTGGTCGTGATCCCCTTTGCGACGCGCCCGGTGTTCAGCGATGACAACCGCTGGCTGGCATATGCGATCGGAGTCTCGCCCGATCAGCGCGAGCGCATGCAGCAGCAACGGCAGCCCGTCCGCACCAAGCTCGGTCTTCTGGACTTCCAGACCGGCGAGCAGGAGACGATCGACGACATCCAGTCCTTCACATTCTCTCCCGACGGCCGCTACCTGGCGCTCCGGCGCTACAGGCCCCAGGAGAAGGAGTCGCGCGGCGTGGACGTGGTGTTGCGGGAGATGGCGACCGGGTCGACGCTCATCAGCTTCGGCAACGTCGACCAGATGTCGTGGCAGGACGAGGGATCGCTGCTGGCCATGACGATCGACGCCGACGACCAGGTCTCCAACGGCGTGCGGCTGTACGATCCCGCGACCGGCCGGCTGCGCTCGCTGGACACTGACGAGGCCACGTACCGGCACCTGCGGTGGCGCGAGGAGTCGGGCGACCTGGTCGTGCTGAAGACCTACGAAGACGAGCAGCACGAGGACACCGCGCATGTGGTGATGGCATGGCGGGACCTGGACGATGGCGACGGCCGGTCCTTCGTGCTCGATCCGCGTGAGGGTTCCGAGGTGCCGGCCAACTCGCGGGTGACGGAGCATCGCGTCCCGAGCTGGTCGGAGGACGGGAGCACGATCTTCCTGGGGCTCCAGGAGCGCAGGCCGGTTGAGAACGCGGAGGATGAGGAGGAGGAAGGTGAGGGTGAAGGCGAAGGCGATGAAGAGGGGGAAGGCGATGAAGAAGGGGAAGGCGACGAGGAGGGTGAAGGGGACGAAGGGGACGAGGAGGAGGAGGACGGGCCTCCCGCCAGACGCGGATCCCAGGAGGAAGAAGATCCCCCGGGCGTCGAGATCTGGCACTCCAAGGATGTCGACCCCGTGCCCCAGCAGCGGGTGCGGGAGGGGATGCTTCGGCGGGTCAACCACATCGCCCGCTGGGGGCTGGACGATGGCAGCTTCCTCCAGCTCGGCGGTGATCACGCGGACGGCGCGTCCATTGTGGCGGATGGCCGGTACATGGTCGCCCGCGACGAGACCCCCTACGATGTCGACGCGATGTTCCGGCAGCAGTTCTCCGACCTCTACGTCGTGGACGCCGCCACGGGACAGCGGGACCTGGTTCGCTCGAGGATCTTCGGGGGCGCCTCCGCGAGTCCGGGGGGACGCTACCTCCTGTGGTTCGAGGGGGACGACTACTGGACCTACGACCTGCAGAGCGGTGAGATCCGCAACATCACCGAGGGCGTGGACGGCGTCTTCGTCAACCTGGACGTGACCCCGACCGTCGAGCAGATGCGCAGCTTTGGAACCTCCGGCTGGCTGGAGGACGACGAGGCGGTGCTCATCAACGACCGCTGGGACGTGTGGGAGGTGCAGCCCGACGGGTCCGGTGGCCGGCGCCTCACGCCGGGTGCCGAGGACGAGGTGCGGTACCGGGTGATCCGTATCGACCGCGAGGCGGACGCCTTCGATCCGGGCGAGCCGATCTACTACTCGACCTACGGCGAGTGGACCAAGAAGGCGGGCTTCGCGCGCGCCCGTCCGGGACGCACGCCGGAGAATCTCATCGAGGAGGACGCGGTGCTCGGGGGCTTCGGCGGGATCCAGAAGGCCGAGGACGCCGACGTGTACGTCATCCGCAAGGAGCGCTTCGACGACTCGCCCGACTACTTCGTCACGGAGAACGACGACCTGAGCGATCTGCGCCAGGTCACGAACACCAATCCCTTCCAGGCCGACTACGCCTGGGGACGGACGCAGCTCATCGACTACGAGAACGAGTGGGGCCGCCGGCTTCAGGGCTTTCTTACGTACCCGGCCGACTACGAGGAAGGCGAGCAGTACCCCATGATCGTCTATCACTACGAGCTGATGTCACAGGGTCTGCACCGCTACGTGATTCCGGATGAAACGAACTACTACAACGTCCAGGCGTGGAGCCACGAAGGCTATTTCGTGCTGCAGCCGGATATCGTGTACCGTGACCGGGATCCCGGGCGGTCGAGCGTCCAGACACTTCGCCCGGCGGTGGCCGCCGCGGTCGAGACCGGCATGATCGACCCCGAGCGGGTCGGGCTGATCGGGCACTCGTGGGGGGGCTACCAGGCGACCTTCTTCGTCACGCAGGACGACATCTTCGCGAGCGCGGTCGCGGGCGCGCCGCTCACCAATCTCATGAGCATGTACCTGTCCTTCTACTGGAACTCGGGCGGCACGGACGCGCGCATCTTCGAGATCAGCCAGGGCCGCATGATGGGGCCGTGGTGGGACGATTACGAGTCGTACGAGAGGAATTCCCCCGTCCACAACATCCAGAACATGAACACGCCGCTGCTGATGATGTTCGGGAGCGAGGACGGGGCCGTCGAGTTCAACCAGGGGGTCGAGTTCTACAACGCGGCCCGGCGCCTGGGCAAGGACATGGTGCTGCTGGTCTACGACGGCGAGAACCACGGCCTGGCGCGGGAGCCCAACCAGAAGGACTACCGCAACCGGATCATGCAATGGTTCGCCCACTACCTGAAGGGCGAGCCGGCGCCGGACTGGATCACGAAGGGGCTGTCCTACATCGAGCAGAAGGACGGGCTGCAGCAGAGGCGGCGGCCGATCAGCTGAGGAGACGGCCTGGGCCGGCGTGCAGGACCCGGTCCAGGGACGACGCCTGACGGGGGGAGCGGCGGGGGCGGGCGCGCATGCACCGCCCCCGCCGCCTCATTTCGGCGAGCGGGTCAGCCGCTCAGCTGCCGTAGATCGTGCCGCAGGGCTGGTCGCGCCCGGTCCCCAGTTCGGGACGGGCCAGACACTCGTTCTGCGGGAAGGGGAGCTGCAGGAACACGACGTGGTCGCTCCGGGCCCGGGGAAGCTGGTCCGTGCGGCCGTACTGCCGTGCGTCGTAGTAGGTGAAGCCGCCCTCCAGCGCGAGCGACATGAACTTGTTGTAGAGGATCTCGTCGAGGACGGCCGCGTCGTTGCCGGGATCCTCGAAGGGCGCCAGGCCGTGCGCGGCGCGGATGATGTTCACGTCGTCGATGGCCCCCTGCCGGTCACCCGTGGCGAGGGCGGCCTCGGCGTGAACCAGGATCAGCTCCTCGTTCCTGACCCACGGGACGGGCGAATCCTGGTTCGGGTAGATCGTGAATCGCTCGGTGACGTCTATCCCCAGCAGCGAGAAGACCTGGGGCTGGACCTCGACCTTGCTGGCGCGGTCGTCGGGCGTCCCGTCCGGCTTCATCTGCGCTTCCGCGAGGAAACGCGGGTGGGCGAAGTGGCTGGCGCGCGAGAAGAACGGGTTGGCGGCGTCGCCGGGATTGGTGCTGTAGTTGTGGTACAGCCCGTAGACGAGATCGCCGCCGGAGTTCATGAACGACCCCCCCAGCGCGGTCATCGCCTGGCCCCACTCGCCATTGTACTTGTGGTAGCGGGCCTTCAGCGCGCGGTTGAGCCGGATGAAGTCGGCCGGGGTGGAGAAGCCCGCGTACCCGCTCGTGAGCCCGAAGGGGAAGGAGCTTCCCGCGCTGGAGAGGTGCTGTTGCGCCTCGTCCAGGAGCTGGTGGATGCGGGCGTACACCTGGTCCTCGCTCACGATGGGCGACAGCTCGTCGCCGGGGTCGGCGGGCGGCTCCAGCGCCGCGCCGAAGGAGGTGTGCATGATGATGATGTTCCAGAGCGACTGCGCCGCCACCGTCTTGGCGAACCCCCGGATCGCGTTCTTGTCCGGCTCGGGAATCGCCTCCACGGCGTCCACCGCGTCGAGCAGCACCTGGATGTTCTTGAGGCTGGAATACCCCCAGAACGCGCCCCCGTTGACCGGGTCGAGCGGGCCGATGAGGCGGTTGGTGGTGGTGCGGGGCTCCTCGGGGCGGAGGTCGTACGCCTCGCGTCCCCAGATGCCCAGGTACAGCACCCTCGAAGAAGTGTTGCCACGGGCCGTCGCCATGAGGTTCTGGGCCGCCGCCACCACGCTGTTGACCGTGGGATTGGTCGTCAGGTCCTCGACGCTCGGGTCGTTGAAGTTGGGCACGACGAGGTCGGTGCACGCCGTCCCGCCGAGCGCGAGTGCGAATGCCGCCGCGCCGGCCGCCATCTTTCTGTTTCGTTTTGTTCTGCTGTTCATTTTCGAATATCTCCCTGGCCTGCGCCGCTCAGAAGCCCATGTTGACGGAGAACCAGAAGCTCCGGCTCGGTGGATACGGCGCCACGTCGATGTTCCGCGCGATCGCCTCCGAACCGAAGTTGCTCACCTCGGGGTCCATGCCCCCGTAGCCCGTGAAGGTCAGGACGTTCCTGCCGCTGAGCGAAAGGGTCACGTTGCTCACGCGGTCCCAGAGCATCCCGGTATAGCGCTCCGGCACGTCGTAGTTGACCGTGACCTCGCGCAGCTTCACGAAGGTGGCGTCCTCCAGCCAGACGCTGGAGATCTTGCTCGGGTAGACGCGCAGCCGGAAGTCGCCCAGTGATTCGCCGGGCATGCATCCGGGATCCGTACAGGGATCGGCGTAGTCCTCGGCGTTCTTGCTGAGGTCGTAGAGCCAGCCGGTGAGGTTCGCCACCGTCCCGCCCTGCTGCCAGTCCACCAGCGCGTAGGCGCTGAAGTCGCCGAAACGGAAGTCGTTGCCGAAACCCATGCGGAAGTCCGGGTTCGCGTCTCCCAGCACCACGATGATCCGGTCGCCGACCTCGCAGGGGCCGCCGCAGCGCGGGTCGTTGGCGACGTTGGCCGTGTCGCGGCCGAAGAAGGCCGACGGCGACTTGCCCTCCGTGATCTGAAAGCCGCCGAGCGCCGTTCCGAAGCCGCCCGCGCGGAACTCGGGGACCGGTAGCTCGACAATCTCGCTGCGGTCCGTGGAGAAGGTGGCGTTGGTCGTCCAGCTGAAGCCTTCCGTCGTGATCGGGAAGACCGTCAGCCCGGCCTCCACGCCCAGCGTCTCCATCACGCCGCCGTTGAAGATCTGGGTGCTGAACCCGGTCGACGGAGGCAGCGCCCGCTGCAGGAGCAGGTCGGTGATCTCCTTCTGGTAGACGGTCAGCTCCACGGTCGCGCGGTCGCCCAGCAGGGTCGCGTCGGTGCCGACTTCGATCTCGCGCTGGCGTTCGGGCTTCAGGTCGGGGGCCACCGTGGTACCGGAGACCGAGAAGGTCTGTAGACCGCCGATGTTCCCGGTGTTCAGCGTGCTGAACTTCTGCCCGTAGAGCGGTTGGTTGCCGGATTGGCCGAAGGCGGCCCGGAACTTGATTTCGTCAACGAGTCCGGGAGCGAGCCCCGGGAAACGGTAGGACGCCGCAGCCTTCGGGTAGTAGAAGAGGGACGAGGGCTCCGCGTTGTTGCTGCTCTGATCCACCCTCATCGCGCCCGTGAGCAGGAGGCGGTCGCCGAGCAGGAATTCCTCCTGTACGAAGAACCCGAAGTCCTTCACCTGCTGGCGCTGTTGCCGAACCGAGAGGTCGGTCCCGTCGTCGGCGTTGGAGAGTCCGGCGACGAGGTTCTTGGCCGCGATCCGGGAGACGTCGAGATCGCGCTCCTCGTACTGGAAGCCGGCCGACAGCGTTGAGGTGAATTGGTCGTGCGAGTAGGAGTAGATCGCGTTGGTGCTCACATTGACGAAGCGGCTGGCCGCGTCGCCCTTCACCGAGGTGCCCGGCAGCCCGTCGTCGGGTTCGTATTGCAGCTCCGGAGGACTGAAGATCGTGTTCTGCTGGGTGAAGAAGTCGATGCCCCCGTTGGCCACGAAGCGCAGCGCGTGCCCGCCCGACACATAGGCGTCCCAGGAGAGGTTCCCCGCCCCGATGAAGCGGTACACGTCTTCGTCGTTGACGACGTTCGCCGCGGTTTCGAGGATGTTGCTGTTGGCGAAGGGATTGCGCGGCCAGCTCCCGTCGTCGCGCTGCCGCAGGTCGATGAACGACGGGGTCGACGGCAGCGTCATCCAGTAGCTGATGCTGCGGTTGTCGTTGTTGGTGAACCCGCGCGCGGTCCTGGTGTGGAGCGCCGTCGTGCTGATGCGGAATAGGACCGAGGAGCCGATGCTCTGGTCCACGTTCAGCTTGAGCGATTGCTTGTCGTAGCCCGTGCCGGTGACGATGCCGCCGTCGTGCTTGACCAGCCCGGACACGTAGTAGCGCGTCGACTCGTTCCCGCCGTTCACGCTCAGCGCGCTCTCGAAGGAGAGGGGCGTGTTCCCGGCCAGGTACTCCTCGTGGTCGTAGAAGGCGTCAGCCGAGTAGAAGTTGGCGGCGTTGGGGCCGAAGGCGTCGACCGCATCCTCCATCGTGTCGAATTTGCGGAGCCCGAGGTCGTTGACCTTCTGGAAGAAGCCCAGGCGCTGGGTGAAGTTGAAACGGGGTGCGCCCACCAGGCCGCGCTTGGTGGTGATCAGGACCACGCCGTTGGTGGCCTTCGAGCCGTAGATCGCGGACGCGGAAGCCCCCTTGAGGATCTCGATGCTCTCGATGTCGTTGGGGTTGAGGTCGGCGATCCGGTTCGGGGCGTTGTCCTGCTGCCCCCCGCGCACCGGGCTGCTGGACGAGACGGTGACCACGTGCACGTTGGACGCGATCTCGTCATTGCTGACGATGACGCCGTCGACGACGTAGAGCGGGCGGTGGTCGCCGATGATCGACGAGGTGCCCCGCAGCTGCACCTGGATGCCGCCGCCGGGGGCGCCGTTGTTGGCCTGCACGTTGGCCCCCGCGATGCGGCCCTGCAGCGCCTGCTCGAAGCTGGCAACGGGCGCGCGGGAAAGGTCGTCCGCGCCGACCGTGGCCACGGCGTTGGCAAGGTTCTGGCGGCGGACGCCGGTGGCCTGGCCGGTGACGACGATCTCGTCGAGGTTGAGCACGTCCCGCTCGAGCTCGATGGGGACGTTGGTCTGCCCGGCGGCAACGGTGATCTCGACGCTGCGGTAGCCGATGATCCGCACGGTGAGCTGTTGCTCGCCGGCCGGAAGTTCGAGGGAGAAGTTGCCCTCGTCGTTGGAGTAGGTGTGGACGGTGGTGCCCTCCACGTTGATCAGCGCGGATACGACCGGCACTTCTCCACCCAATTCGGTGACCTTGCCGGTCACGGCGCGGGTTTGGGCGGAGAGTGCTGGTGCCGCGACGAACGCGCCAAGCATGAGGGCGGGGATCGAGCGGGTGAGCCGGTGTGGCATGAGGACCTCCCTGGTTCCGAACCGGCGATGGCCCGCCTGGTGGCCCGGCGTCTACCGGACGCCTGCGCGGGCCGGTACTACGGAGTAGGCGGGGAATCTAGTGCAGAAGGACGGAAGAGCAAGTAGGACGATGGGTGGCCTATCGTCGCACGGCTTCCAGAACTTCCAGCCACGCGTTCTCGGCTGCGTAATCAATGGGGGTTTTGCCTTCCCGGTCGACAGCGGTTGGATCCGCGCCCAGGCGCAACAGCGTCGGGAAGACGACCGGGTTCTGCAGGGCGGCGACGTGGAGCGGTGTCCGTCCCGACCCGGCGGCGGCGTTCACGTCGGCTCCGGCCGCGGCGAGCGCTTCGATGATCGCCGGGCGGGGGTTTGCGGCAGCTGCCCAGTAGAGGGGGGTTGCCGCGGATTCGTATTGACGGTCCAGATCGGCTGCGGCGTGTACATCCGCCCCGGCTTCGATCAGCGCGAGGGCCACCGCCGGGTCGCCGTTCGCCGCCGCCGCTTCGTGCAGGGGCGTTCTGGTACCGGCCATGGAGAGCGGATCCCGGTAGCCTCCCCAGACATTGCCGTAGATTGCTACCGCGCCGGCTTCCCCGAACCTCCTCCTTGGCCCGGTGGCCGGGTCCTCGCGGCCCCAGGCGCCTGCTTCGGCCCCGGCTGCCAGCAATGCGGCCGCCACCGCGGCATCTCCCTGGGCGGCGGCTTCGTGCAGGGGCGTTTTCCCCCCTGCCCGCTTGGCATTCACGTCGGCTCCGGAATCGAGCAGGACGCCGGCAACCGCGGGATTCGCGTTCTCCGCTGCCGCAACGTGGAGCGGGGTCCTTCCTCCGGTTGCGTGTGCATTCACATCGGCTCCGGCCGCGAGGAGCCGGGCCGCGATGGCCGGGTTCTCGTTGGCGGCGGCCTCGTGCAGCGGGGTGACGCCCCGGGCGAGGTATTCGCTCTGGGCGCCCGAGGTCCACGCCATCGGGTCCGCCCCGGCCTCGAGAAGTGCGGCGACTACCGCGGGGCTGGCATTGTCGCGGGCGGCGCGGTGCAGCGGCGTGTAGCCGCGAGGGTCGAGTGCATTCACGTCTCCTCCCGCATCGACCAGAAGGGTGATCACTTCGCGATCCCGGGTCCAGCCGGCCGCCACATGCAGGGGCGTGGCCCCCTGCGAATACAGCCGAATCGGCTCCGGATACCCGCTTTCCGGCTCGAGCGGAAAGGCGGACATCACGTCCGTGCCGTTCTCGATGCACCGTTGCACGATATCGGCGGAGGCCGTGGCGAAGAAGCTCGCGCCCGGCCAGTCTTCGCAGTCGGCGGGGCCCGCGACGCCGGGCGCAACTTCGGGACGTGCGGGACCGACAAAGCCCGGGTTGTTCCTCCCGCCGGGCACGGCACCGTGGTCGAGGAGGCGGCCGGCGATCCGGGGATTCAGCTGCATGAAGGCCGCGTGGAGCGGGGTCTCCCCGTCCCGGTCGGAGGCGTTCGGGTCGGCGCCGGCCTCCAGGAGCAGGGATGCGGCGCCTGCGTTGTCGAGGCGGCCCCGCCCGATATGGTGCAGCGGAGTTGCATCAGCCGTGTCCCGGGCATTGGGGTCCGCGCCACCGTCCAGCAGGGCGGCGATGACCGCGCTCTGGCCGCGGCGCTCGGTCGGTCGGCCAAGGAAGATCGCCGAGGCGAGGTGGAGGGGGGTCGATCCATCCCGGTCGCGAGCGTTGGGATCGGCGCCGGCCTGCAGGAACACGGTAACGAGGTGGTGCGCGACGGCGTGGTTTTCCTGCAATTTGCCGGCCACTGTGTTGAGTATCGTGTACGCTGTCGTCACGTCGGCCCCCGCATCGATGCACGTCCGGATGCTCTCCGGGGGCGCCGCGGCAAAAACGGCAAATGACCAATTGCAGACGAGCGGGTCATGCGACCGCGCTCCGCTGTCCGCTGCATCCGGGTCGGCCCCGAGGTCCAACAGCGCAGCGGCCAGCGGGGCATTCCGGTCTCTTCGGGCCAGCCGGAGGGGCGTGTCGCCATCGTTGTTGCGTGCGTTCGCGTCGGCCCCGGCCCGGATCAGGGCGGCGGCTACCGCGGTGTCCCGGCGGAAGGGGCCTGCCAACTCTTCGGCGCTGGGAGGCCGCGCGGACCATGCACTCGTCCATCCAAAGATGTGGTGCAGGGGTGTGTCCCCCCTGTTGTTGCTCGCGTTCGCGTCCGCGCCCGCCGCCAGGAGTGCGGCGACATTGGGAAGCTCCCTGATCCAGGCCGCCCGGTGCAGGGGCGTTTCACCGCCGTTGTCCCTCGCGTTCACATCCACGCCGGCGGCCAGCAGAGCGGTCAGGTTGGTAAGGTCGCGGGCGGTCGCGGCACTGTGGAGCGGGGACCAGCCGTCTACGGTTCTCGCGCTCACATCCGCGCCGGCAGCCAGGAGTTCCCGCAGCACGGGGGCCGAGCCCCAGCCGGCAAGGTGCAACGGCGTCCTGCCGGCCAGGCCGGCGGTGTTCGGGTCCGCCCCCAGCTCCAGCAGCCTGGCGACAAGCTGGCGGTCCTGCAGGTCCACGGCCCTGTGCAGGGGGGACTCGCCGTTCCGGTCGCGAACCCGGACATCCGCGCCCGCGTCCAGCAGCGCGCCGATGGCGGGCCCGTTCGCGCGCCACGCGCTCATCGCCCACTGCAAGGGAGTCAGCCCCTGGTGGTCACGGGCCTCCAGCTCCGCTCCGGCGCGCAGGAGCAGCCTTGCGATGCTTGGATCCTCACGTCCAACGGCTCGGTGCAGGGGAGTTGCGCCGCCGTTGTCCCTCGCGTTCGGATCCGCCCCGGCCGCGAGCAGCAGTGCCGCCAGGATGGTGTCCGGGGCGGGGCCGGCAGCCACCAGATGAAGCGGGGACAGGCCCTGCAGGTTCCGCGCGTCGACATCAGCACCCGACTCCAGAAGCATCGCGGCGACATCCGGCTTCCGCTCCGACACCGCCAGGTGGAGAGGCGTGTCCCCCGCCCCGTTGCGCGCTTCGACTCCGCTGCCCGACGCCAGGCAATCCTCGTACACCGATGCCGGGGCCGCCCGGGTGAAGCTCACGGTGTTCCAGTTCTCGCAATGGGCCGGATTCGGGAGTTGGCCGCGGGCGTTTCGCGCGGCCGGATCGGCGCCCAGTTCCAGCAGCTTGTCGACGATGTCCCGGCCGCCTCCCATAAGCCAGGTGCGCGCCGGCCGCATTGCACGGGACCACGCCAGGTGCAGGGGCGTGTTTCCCGCGGCGTCCGCCGCATTCACATCGGCACCGGCCGCCACCAACCCGGCGATGGCCGCGGTCTGGTATCCCCGCTCGGCAGCCTCGTGCAGGGCGGTTCTCCCGCGCAGGTCGCGGACGTGGGGGTCGGCTCCGGCCCCTACCAAAGCAGCGATCGTGCCGGAGTCCGAACGTGTCGCGGCATGCAGCGTGCTTCGGCCCCAATCATCCACGGCTCGGGCATCGGCGCCCGCTGCCAGGAGCAGACCGGTGATCTCGGGTTCCCCTTCCGCAGCGTGCAAGGGGGTCGTGCCGCTCCCGTCGCGCAGGTCGGTGTCCGCGCCCGCGTCGAGGAGCAGTTGCGCCCTCCAGTTGCCGTAGCGCACAGCCCGATGCAGTGGTGACATGCCCTGATGGTTGGCGAAGTCGGGATCCGCCCCCGACGCCAACAGCAGATCCGCGAGGCCCGGGGCATTGAATTCGATTGCGTGATGCAAGGGCGTGTCGCCGTGCTCGTCGCGCGCGTTGACGTCGCGGCCTTCAGCCACGCAGGTGGCGGCCTCCAAAGCGCTCGCCATCATTGTGAAGCTCACGGTGTTCCAGTTCTCGCAACTGGCGGGATATGCAATCCGGCCCGCCTCGTTCCGCGCGTTCGGATCGGCGCCAAGCTCGATCAGCCGGCGCGCCACGGCCGGATCCGACGACCACCCGAAGCCGTGCAGCGGCGTATTGCCGGTGTTGTCCCGCGCATTCACATCCGCCCCCGCTGCTACAAGCGCCTCGACAACTTCCGGGGAGTTGCCTCGCTCCGCCGCCCGGTGCAGCGGAGTGCCGCCGTCGGATCTGCGCGCGTGCACATCCGCGCCGGCGTTCACAAGCGCCACAATGACTTCGGCCTGGTCACTGAAGCCTGCCGCCACATGCAATGGCGTGTCGCCAGACCAGTCTGCCCCGTTGACATCCGCGCCGGCATTCACAAGCGCGAGTATGACCTCGGCATCGTCGCTGAAACGCGCGGCCTCATGCAACGGAGAGTTGCCAAACTGGTCCACCCCGTTGACATCCGCGCCGGCCTCGAGGCAAGCCCTGGCCCGTTCGATGGCATTTCGCCCGATGAAGATTCCCGGCCAGTATTCGCAGTCCTCCTGAGCGGTTGCGGAGGGAGTGCAGACGAGGAGGATGGCAACGGCAGATAGCATGCTATCTCTGGCGAGCCGTCCCAGGCGAGTCTTCATCAGATCAGAATCTACCGGGTCTGCCGGGCGTGCTTACGGACCGCCGCACCACCTCCAGCCCTTGCAGCGCCCGGTTGTCTCTCGCGTAGTCCAACGGGCTCCGGCCCTCGTTGTCGGGGGCGTCGAGATCCGCACCGAGGCGCAGCAGGGTGGGAAACACTGCCGGGTTGTACTGCGCCGCGAGATGGAGGGGGGTCCGGCCCGCCTCGTCGCGTGAGTTCAGGTCCCCGCCGGCAGTTACGAGCAGCTCCACGACCGGCCTGTTCCGGTTGCCCGCCGCCGCCTCGTGCAGCGGGGCCCTCCCGGAGGCGGCGCGGGCGTTCAGGTCCGCGCCGGCGTCGATCAAGGCCTGCAAGACCGCCGGGTTCGCGTTTCCGGCGGCCACAACGTGAAGCGCAGTCCTGCCGCCGGCGCCACGGGCATGCAGATCGGCGCCGGCCTCGAGCAGGGTCACGATCACCTCGGGATTGCCATTGGCTCCGGCGGCCTCCAGCAACGGCGTCTCGCCCCTGTCCGCGCGTGCGTTTGCGTCCGCGCCGGCCCCCAGCAGCAGTGCGGTGGTGGCGGCGTCGTCGGCCAATCCCGCCGCGTAGTGGAGTGGCGTCATGCCGCCCCGCGTTGAGCGCGCGTTGACATCCGCGCCCGCCTGCACCAGGGCAACCGCGATCTCGGGGTTCCGGTTCGCCATCGCTTCGTGCAGCGGAGTGTAGTCCCACCCGTAGTCGATGTGGAATCCGGTTGCCCAGGCGCTCACATCCGCGCCCGCCTCCAGGAGCGTGTTGAGGACCGCCGGATCAGGGTTGTGCCGGGCAGCGAGGTGCAGGGGGGCATTGTCACGTTCATCGCCCTCGTTCACATCGGCCCCGGCTTCCAGCAGCACGGCGATGACCCCGGGGTCGGGGGTCCACTGCGCCGCCAGGTGCAGAGGTGCGGTGCCGCCGCCGGGGCGCGTCAGGCTTGACCCTGGCACTTGCACATTGACATCGGCCCCGTCGCGAATGCAGACCTCAACCAGGGTAGCGGTCGCGACCCGGAAGAAGTCGGCGGTGTTCCATCTCTCGCAACGCTCCGGACCGAAGCTCCCAGGTTGCGCTCCGGGATCGGCCCCCAGTTCGACGAGCCGCCGGGCGACGGCACCATTCTCTCTTTCAACGGCCGCCCGCAACGGAGTCCGGCCTGCGTCGTCGAGTGCATCAACCGAAGCGCCCGCGTCGACGAGGAGGGACGCCAGGGAAGGCGGGCCCAACCGGGCGTGGTGCAGGGGTGTGCCGCCCGTTGAATCGCGCGCATTGACGTCCGCCCCCGCAGCCAGGAGCGCTGCTGCCAGGTCAAGTCTCCTCCACCCCGCAGCGTCATGGAGAGGGGCCGTACCCCGTTCGGATCGCGCGTTCACGTCCGCCCCCGCCTCGGCGAGCACGCCGATGAGCCTGGTCGCGAAGTGGTTGGGCCGCCGGGCATTCACCAGGTGATGCAGCGGGGTGTTGCCGTCGTGGTCCCGGGCGTTCACGTCGGCTCCGTGCTCGATGCAGCCCAGCACGCTCTCGGGCGGGGCGGCGTTGATGAAATCCACGTCCGGCCAGGCGCACAAGGGTCGGTCGCCCGGCGCATCCCCCAGGTTGTCCGGCACTTCGGGATCGGCGCCCAAAGCCAGCAGTTCGTCCACAACCGGGGTATTGTCGGTGTTCCAGGCCGCATGCAGCGGTGTCTCGCCCTTCCCGTTGCGGGCATTCATGTCCGCGCCGGCGCCGACGAGGGCGGAGACCATCACCGTGTCGAGATGCAACGAGGTCTCCCGCCAGTCCGGGCGCCTTGGCCGGGAGGCAGCGAGGTGCAGGGGCGTGTCGCCGTCTTCGTTGGCGGCGTCCGGATCCGCACCCGCCTCCAGGAGCAGGACCATGTTCTCCTGCCTGTCCCGGCGGACCGCCCCGTGCAGCGGCGTGTTGCCGCGGGGATCCGCGGCGGCCACCTCCGCTCCGGCCTCCAGCAGGGCGGCAACGACCGCGGGGCTTCCATTCTCTGCCGCCACGCCAAGTGAAGACGCGTCATAGTCGGTCTGTTGGTTCACGTCCGCGCCGGCGTCGAGCAGTATCGAGATCCAGGTGATGTCTTCGCCATAGCTCGCTCGAAACAGGGGTGTCCAGCCGAAGCCGTCCCCGGAGTTGGGGTCGGCCCCCAGATCCAGCAGCGTGCGGAGCATTGGGACCGAAGCGGGGTCATTGCGCATGGCGACCACGCGATGCAGGACGTTCTCCCGGGCCCCGTACGAGTTCACGTCGGCGCCCGCCTCCAGCAGCGTCTGGAGGACTGCAATGCTGCCCCCCATGTGCAACGGGGTGGTCCCGTTGGCGTCACGTGCCTCCAGTTCCGCACCGGCCTCGAGCAGCAGCGCGACCATACCGGGGTGCCCGCCCCTTGCGGCCCGGTGCAGCGGGGTTCCGCCGCTGTTGTCGCGTGCACTGACCTCCGCCCCGGCCTCAAGCAGCATCGTTGCGATGGGAACGCTTCCAAGCGAGGCGGCAATGTGCAGCGGGGTGTGCCCGGCGCGGTTGCGGGCGCGCGCTTCGGCGCCCGCCTCCAGCAGCATGGCAACGATCTCGGGATCTTCCGGTCTCAGGGCTTCCAGCCGTCCCCGTCCCCACGCCGACGCCCAGTGCAGCGGTGTGTCACCCTCTTCGTCACGTGCGCGCGGGTCCGCGCCCGACTCGAGGCAGCGCGCCACCTCCTCGGGAAGAGCCGTCCGGCGGAAGAGTCCGGTGTTCCAGTTCGCACAGCTCGTCGGGTCGGCTACCCTGCCCCGGTCGTCACGGGCGCCCCGGTCGGCCCCAGCGGCAAGCAGTGCGCGGATGACGCCAACATTCCTGTTGGACCAGGCCATGTGCAGAGGGGTGCGCTCGTAGGCGTCGCGCGCATTCACGCCCGCCCCCGCGGCGAGCAACGTCCAGACGACTTCGGGATCGTCGCTTCGCTCAGCGGCATTGTGCAGTGGAGTGCGCCCCGCCCAATCCCGTGCGTTGATGTCGGCACCGGCCGTGAGGAGCGCGGCCACGACGCCGGGGTCGGCAGTGTATCCGGTCGCCTCGTGCAGGAGCGTCCTGTTGTTGTCGTCGCGCGCGTTTGCGTCGATTCCATCCTGGAGACACAGAGTCACGGAGTCGGCGGTCGTCCCCGAGAGGAACCAGGAGAAGAGGCCCGCCTTCAGGTCTTCGCAGGTCGGTGGCCAATTCCCCGCTACCACGACGCGCTGGGCGGAGGCGGGGGATGCGGGCAGAAGGAGTGCTCCGGCCGCAACCAGCAGGGCGTGGACAAGCCTCGGGTGCATCGCCGGCGGAATGCGGCGGGGCCTTGTTCCGCGGGTAGATGGTCTGTTGCGTCTTCTCATCCTCTTGCTCCGAAGGTCAGTCGCGGTTGCCAGGCGGGCTCCCAGCACGCCGCACCACTTCCAACCCCTGCAGCGCCTGGTTCTCCCGCGCGTAGTCCAGCGGGGTCTTGCCCTCGCCGTCGAGCGCTTCCGGGTCGGCGCCGAGGCGCAGCAGCACGGGGAAGTTGATGGCATTGCGCCTGGCGGACAGGTGCAGGGGGGTTGTGCCGCCGCCGCCCGTCGCATTGACGTCCGCGCCGGCCTCTACCAGCGCTTCCACGACGAGCGCATTCTGGTTGATGTAGGCCGCCAGATGCAGGGGTGTGAGTGCATCCGGCACCTCGCGGGCGTTGACGTCACCCCCTGCCGCAACCAGTGCGGTCACGATCGCGGGATTGCGGTTGACAGCCGCCGCGTGCAGCGGTGTGGCGTTCCCGGTCCACCACGCCCTGACCTCGTAGAAGCCCCAGACGTTCATCTCCGCACCGGCCTCCAGCAAAGCCGCGATGACTTCGGGATCCGGATTGCTGAACGCCGCATCGAGCAGCGGCGTCTGCCCGCCTTCTCCCCTTGCGTTTACGTCCGCGCCCGCCTCAAGCAGGACGGCGATCACTGCCGGGCTGCCGGACTGTGCCGCCCGGTGAAGCGGAGTCCTGCCCTCCTCCCCCCGGTCCTGTACGTCCGCCCCGGCTTCCAGCAGCAGACGTGCGACTTCCGGGTTCGGGTTCGCGGCAGCCTGGTGGAGCGGTGTGACGTCCCATCCGTAGTGGATGTGGAATCCCTCCGCCCGCCCCTCCACTTCGGCGCCTGCCTCAAGCAGTGCTGCCGCAACCGCAGGGTCTTCGTTCATGAGCGCGGCGCGGTGCAGAGGAGAATAGTCCCTTTCATCACGGGCGTTGACATCGGCACCGCCCTCTACCAAAAGGGAGATGACCGCGGGGTCCCGCGTCCACGCCGCCGCGAAGTGCAGGGGGGTGGAGCTGGGGTAAAGGCTCGTCAGCGCGTCCTGGACGGCGTTTGCGTCCGCCCCGTCCTCGATGCAGGCGGCAACCACTTCGGCATCCGCAAATCGGAAGAACGCCCCGGTGTTCCATCTCTCGCAGCTGGTGGGGTTGGCCACGCTTCCGGAATCGTCCTGCGCCGAGAGATCGGCACCGTATTCCATGAGAGTAGCCACAACTTCGACATGGTCCCGCCCAAGGGCTGCGTGCATGGCGGTGCTGCCGCTATTGTCCCGCGCGTCCACATCCACCCCCGCTTCCAGGAGGAGCGAAACCAGGGCGGTCTTGCCGGACAAGGCACCGGCAGCGCCGTGCAGCGGTGTCCGGCCCCAGTTGTCCCGGGCGTTCACGTCCGCTCCCGCTTCCAGCAGTGCGGCCGCGAAGTCCGATTGATCTCCCCAGAGCGCGTACCCAACCTGATGAAGGGGGGTCGAGCCACCGGCGTCCCGCGCATTCACGTCCGCGCCGGCCTCAACGAACGCCGCGATGATCGAGGCGGCCGGAAAGGAGACTTCCCCCGCGAGGTTGTGCAGGGGCGTACGACCGCGCTCGTCCTGGGCGTGGACGTCGGCCCCGGCTGCCAGGCAGCCTTCCACACTCTCCCTTGGGACACGCCTCGAAAAACTGCGGTCCGTCCAGTCGCAGACCATGGGACGGGGAGCCCCTCCGGAATCGTCCAGCGCTTGCGGGTCGGCCCCCAGAGCCAGGAGTTGATTCACCACCGGGGTATGTTCGTTGCGGGTGGCGGCGTGCAGGGGCGTCCCGCCGATGTCGTTGCGGGCGTTCACATCGGCGCCCGCGCCGACCAGTGCGGCGACCATCAACGTGTCCGGGTGCGGCTCCGCGTCTCTCGGTGCCGGGAATTCGGGAGGCCAGGCCGCGGCGGCGTGCAGGGGCGTGTTGCCCATCTCGTTCCGTGCATTCACATCCGCGCCGGCCTCTACCAGGAGGGCCACGTGGGCCGGTTTCTTTGCCGCGACCGCGTGATGCAGCGGCGTCTCGCCCTGGCCGTCAGCGGGACTCACCTCCGCTCCCGCGCTCAGCAGGGCGGCGATGACCGCGGGATCGTCGGCGGATCGGGCCGCCTCGTGAAGAGGGGTTTGGCTGCCCCTCGTGCGCGCGTTCACGTCCGCGCCAGCGTTCGCCAGGACCGCGACCAGTTCGGGGGCGTTATCGAAACTGTGGATCTGGTGCATCGGGGTTCGGCCCAGCCAGTCTCCGGCGCCCGGGTCGGCGCCGAGCGCCAGCAACCTGTCGACAACCTCGGCGACGGCAACGACGGGCGTGCGCTCCATCCCGGGAAGCGGGAGGGGGCGACTCATGACCCGCAGCAGTACCGTTCCTCCGCGCTCGTTCGCCGCATTCACGTCGGCCCCCGCGGTTGCCAGAGTCTCGAGGATCGACAGGTCCTCGAACCCTCTGCCGGCGGCCGCGAGCAATGGGGTGTTGCCCTCCGAGTCCACAGCGTCGACATCTGCGCCGGCCTGCAGCAGGAGGTCCACGGTTTCAGTGACTTCATTCCGCGCCGCCCAATGAAGCGCGGTTTCGCCGGGCTCGTCACGCGCGTGCAAGTCCGCGCCCGCGTCCAGCAAGAGCCTCAGGGTCGCGGGAGCTGACGCTGCCGCCCAGTGAAGCGGGGTCACCCCACGGTCGCCGCTGGCGTTCACGTCCGCACCGGCTGCGAGGCAACCGGTTACCGCGTCGGCACCGGCGATCACGGAGAAGACCCGCGTGTTCCAATAGTCGCAACTCTCCGGGTCCGCGATCCTCCCCTCGCCGTTGCGCGCCGTCCTGTCCGCCCCGAGCTCCAGCAACCTGCGGATGACGGCCGGGTTCCGGTTGGACCAGGCCCTGTGCAGCGGCGTGTTGTCCTGCAGATCCCGCGCGTCAATGTCCGCGCCGGCAGCCACGATCTCGGCCACTACGTCGGGGTCGCGGTACACCGCAGCAGCGAGATGAAGGGGGGTACTACCCTCCGCGTCACGGGCGTTCACATCTGCGCCGGCCGCGAGCAGCACCGTGAAGACCCCGGGATCCCAGTTGTAAAGGGACGCCACATGCAGGGGTGTTCTACTGGCAATCGGGGCGTTCACATCCGCCCCCGCATCGATGCAGGCCGCAACCGTTTCGGCCGTGGCCTCGCGGAAGAAGTCCACCGTGGCCCAGTCTTCGCAGGCATCCTGCGCCGCGGCGGGAGTCGCAAGGAGGGCGAACAGCAGGACGGCTGCGCCCGGATTCAGCGCGTGGCGGAACTCTTTCATCGTCGCCTCCAGGGCGGTGCCGGAAAGTGCTGTCTTCATAACGTGGCGGTGCGGCACTCCCCGTTATGATTGTCTTCGAAGGGGCCAGGACTCAATGGACTGCACCCCGAGATCTCCGACCCTCCTGCCAAGGATATAGTCGGCTCGGATCTGATGGATCAATAGCCCGGGAGGCGTTTCGCGGAGGTTCTCGCCGGCGGGGACAACAACAGATCGGCCGATCTTGATGTCTGCTCGCAACGTGAACGATCTCGCCCAGTTCATCACGGCATCGGTGGATGGAGGGAAGCGGGCCCGCCAATTCCTGGTTTGGATTGCACTGAACGGCATCATGGTTGGTTGGGACATCAGTCTCGGACCCGCCGCCAGGCGTCCGCGTAGACATCCGCACGCACGTCCAGGTAGCCGGGGTATTCGCGGCGGGCCGCGGTGAGCGCCGCCCGCTCCAGGGTCACCGCCGCGACCGGATCCGTCGTCTCCCGGAGCACGTCGCCGGTGGGAGCGATCGCGACCGACGGGCCGCCGATGAAGCCGTCCGAGCGCGATCCGGGCCGGTTGACCGAGATCACGTAGGCGCAGCTGGTGACGGCGGCCGCACGGAGCACCAGCCGCCAGCGCGCCCAGGTCTCCGCCGGAGTCGCGCGCGGGATAAGGATCACGTCGGCGCCCATCGCGGCCAATGCGCTACAGGCCTGGGGGCGGTTCGCGTCGGAGCAGATCTGGACGCCGATGCCCCAGCCGGCCAGCCGGGCGGGGGGTTCGAGGCGGTCGCCGGGCTCGTAGTGGTGCGCCTCCCAGTACCCCTCTTCGTCGGGGAGGTGGACCTTGCGGTAGTCCAGGAGGGGCTCGCCGGCGGGGCCGAAGAGCAGCGCGGTGTTATGGCGGCGTGCCGTATCGGGATCGTGGACGATCGTGCCGCCGAGGAGGGCGAGCCGGGCGCGGCGGGCCGCCGCCGCGAGGGTGTGGTGGCGGGGGCCGCGCGGGGGCTCGGCGTCGGCGTGGGATGGCTGCCGGGTGAGGGGGGTCCAGGGGTGGAGGGGCAGCTCCGGGAGGACCGCGAGGTGGGCACCGAAGGAGGTCGCCGCGCTGAGGCGGTGGGAGAGGCGGGGGGTGTCGTCGGCGGATGGGAAGACATCCGTGACGAGGGCGACGGTGAGATGGCTGGATGACATGTCTGGTTTACATTCTGACTAGTTAAGTTTACATGCGCGTAGGCGTGACGAGCCCTGGGCACGCGGTGACCGGAGGAATGTGGCGACTCGCGGGACCGCGCGCAGGGCCGGCCCCGGCGGGCGTACCGGCCATCCGCCATGGCGCTGCAGCTGTTCAGCCCGCCTGGGCCAGCCGCCTGACGGCTTCCCTGTGCAGCTCGGCGGAGTCTTCCGAGAAACAGCAGAAGATGACTGCGCCAATGGACGGGGCGTCCTTGAGGAAGGAAACCACGGTTCCCACCGCGATCGACGCCGCGCGTCCCGCGGGGAAGCCGTAGACACCCGTCGAGATCGCCGGGAACGCGATCGTGCGGAGTCCGTTCTGCACGGCGACCTCCAGGCCGCGCCGATAGCAGCTGGCCAGCATCGCGTCTTCGTCCGCACTCCCGCCCCGCCAGACCGGGCCGACCGTGTGGATCACGTGAGCCGCCGGCAGGAGGTAGCCCGCAGTGATCTTCGCGTCGCCCGTGCGGCACCCACCCAGCTTCCGGCACTCGGCCAGGAGTTCCGGGCCCGCCGCCCGGTGGATTGCGCCGTCCACGCCGCCACCGCCGAGCAGGGACTCGTTCGCGGCATTGACGATCGCGTCGGCTTCAAGCGTTGTGATGTCGCCCCGGATGACTTGGATTCGGTTCAGCGTCTGCACGGCTCTGCCCCTTGTTTCCGTTGGTTGCGGCTGGGAACAGATGTATACTCTATCAGTCCGTGGACAAATCCGCGTGAGCACCAAGAGCGGCGAGGCGCCGCGTTGGCAACGCGCGACGAAGGGCCAATAGCGGAGCTGTTTTCACATGGAGCTACGCAGAGGCGGCGCCCATGGGCACCCGAATGTAAACAGGACACGACACTTTGTAATGTTCTCATGACAGCACGGAACGTTCAAGCGCCACGCCCAACGCGGATGCATCGCGGCTCGAATGCCGCGGGGATTCTGTCCACGGGCTGCCATTCCCTGGCCGGCGACCGACAACTGCCGGAATCGACGAACATGGCGCCACGAGACCGCCCTGGCGTGCCGCCCCGCCCCCCCGCCCCGCCCCCCCGCCGCTCCTCACGCCGGTCTTCCGCGTTGGCGGGTACGGCCAAGCTCCCGCCCGGCCTCCTCCTGCCCATCCTCCTCCTCGCACCGGCGGCGTGCACCGAGCCTCCGCCGCCCGAAGTCGACCTCGACGCGGTCCAGGCCGAGGTCTTTCGCACCACCACCGACACGGCCACGCCGGTGCCCGCCGCCACGGAGTCGCTCGTAACGACCACCGACACCCTCGCGGCACGGCTCGCCCAGATCGCCGCCACCCAGCAGCTCATCCTCGCCCGCCTCGACTCGCTGCGGGGCGCGGCCTCGCCCGGGGCCGGCTCGCCTGCCACCCCGCTGCAGGCGCCCGGCGATCCTGCCCCCGGCGCCGCTGCCCCCGCAACCCCCCTCCAAACCCCCGGCGAACCCCCGACCGCCCAGCAACCCCCCGACACCGCCACCGGGCTCGAACTGCCCGACCTCGAGGAAGCCACCGAGGACGTGCAGAGCATCGGGCTCGGCATCGCGCTCTCGCTCCTCGTCATCCTGGTCTTCCACTTCCTGATCCGGGTGGTGATCTGGGTGCTGGAGACGCTCGCCGAGCGGAGCACCGCGCGCCGCCTGTCGTTCAAGTGGCTGATCCCCATCACCCGCATGGTGTTCTGGGCGATCGCGGTCTTCCTGATCGTGAACAACATCTTCCAGGTCGACGCCCAGGGGATCATCGCGGCGGGCGCGGCGCTGGGCGTGGGGATCGCGGTCGCGGCGCAGGACGTGCTCAAGAACGTGCTGGGCGGGCTCACCGTCGTCTTCGACCAGCCCTTCCAGGTTGGCGACAAGATCCTGGTCGGGGGCACATACGGCGAAGTGGTCTCGATCGGGCTGCGGTCCACGCGGATCGTGACCGCCGACGACGATCTGGTGTCGATCCCGAACTCCAAGCTGGTCGAGGAGCAGGTCGCCAACTCGAACGCCGGCCAGCTCAACTGCCAGGTGGTGACGAACCTGTACCTCCCCGGCAGGGTCGACGAGCGCAGGGCGAAGGAGATCGCCTTCGAGGCGGCGGTGACGTCGAAGTACGTGTTCCTGAACAAGCCCATCGTGGTGCTGGTGACGGACGACTTCCGCACCACCTTCGTCACGAGGATCAAGGTGCGCGCCTACGTGCTGGATCCCCGCTTCGAGTTCGTCTTCCAGAGCGACGTGACCGAGAGGGCGCGGGACGGGTTCCGCAAGGCGGGGCTGATGCCGGAGAGGGACTGGTATCCGATGGTCGAGCCGGACGGCGTTGCGGGCCCCGCGGAGGAGGGTGCGGGGTGAGCGGCGCGCCACCTGACGCCGCTGACAACGCGGCTCCCCGACTTTCGAGCGACGGGGAAATCGCGGCGCGAATCGGTGCCGTGCTGCACGATCCGTTCCGCGAAGTGTGGCGCCGCTACGGGACGGACGCGTGGCTGCCGGTGCTCCAGGCGCTGCGGCGGGGGATCGCCGCGCTTGAGGGGGCGGTGGAGGAGCTCGCGGAAGGTGGGGACGGTGCACAGGCCGCCGCGCGCTACCGGCGGCGGGTGGCGGCCGAGGTCCTGGACCCGCTGCGGGCCGCCGTGCGGGGCGCGGATCATGCCGTGCGGCTGGAGGCGGAGCTGGCCGAGACGGCGAAACGCGTGGCCGAGGCCGCGGACGGGCTGCCCGCGCTGGCCAGGACGCCGATATCCGCGTCCGCGCTGGAGCGCCGGGCCGGGATGGGTCTGTGGCACAGCGTGAAAAGGGAGTGTGCGCGCGCGCTCCGCCCGCTCGTGTGGAGGCGGGAGGCGCGTGATGTCGCCGTGACCAGGGTGGCGCGCGGACACCTCGGCCGCGTGGTGCTGCCGGGCCAGCTGCGTGCCTTCCGCGAGAGCCAGCGCAGCCGGGCGAGGTGGCTGGGCGGGGTGGAGCGCGCCTGGTCGGAGTGGTTGTCGGCGGTGCTGAGGTCGCCGGAGGATGGGGGGAAGGGCGATGACGGTGAAGCCCTCCTCGGCGCCGCGCACGACCTGAACCGGCGGCTCGCCGCACTGGCCGGAAGCGACTCTTCGCCCTGGGGGCACACCGCCGGGATGGATGGCGCGCAAGCCGAGGGGATACTGGCCGCGACCGTTGCCGTGGCCGGCACCTTCGTCGCGGACGACGCCAACGTGGACACCGCCCCCCGGCGCGCCGAGGAGGCGGCAGCCGACTGGGACCGGTGGGCGGCGGAGAGCGCGAACCGTCTCGACATCTGCGCTATCCTGGTGGAGGCGCGCCGGGGCGTGGACCGGATCCGCCGCGAGTTGACCTCGACTTGGGGAGCGGCCGTGACCGGAATCGATGCCGCGTTGCGCGAGATCGATACGAGCCTCGAACGGGGCCGCGGGAGGATCGAGCGCCTTGAGGGCAGGGTCGCCGGTCTCGCGGAGGCGCTCCAGCGCGAGGAGGCGAGGACGGTCGACGAGATCGGCCGGATCGAAGGCGCCCTGCCTGATCCGGGACGGCTGCTCGAGGCGCTGAAAGACGGTGCCGAACGGGCGGTGCACAAATTCCAGGAGGTCGCTGAGCGGCTGCCGGAGGAGGTGGTCGTGCACGGCGTCCCGCGCGCGGATGCCCGGATGCGCCGCCCCGGCGGAGAGGGCTATGCGGTCGAGTTGCGGGAGGCGGCGCTGCAGGGCTTCGATGCGCTCAGGGCTCAGCGGATCCGGGCGGCCCCGGCGCCCGTGTCGGAGGCCATGGGCCGCGTGCACACCCTGGTAGCGGAGCTGCGCGAAGTCGCCGCCTACGGTTTCGAAGCGGCGATCGCCGAGATCTCGGAGGCCGCCGATCCGGCCGCGGTCCAGCCGACCGAAATGGTCGCCAACGGGCTCTCGCGCGCCGGCAGCAAGGTGCAGGAAGCCCGAACCGCCGTCTTCGATGCCCTTGCGGCTGCCGAGACCACCGCGGACGGGGAAGTCGACCAGGGCTTGGAGCACCTCTTCCAGCGCGCCACCGCGGACCGGCTCACCGGGCGGTATCTCGACGCCCGCTCCCAGGTGGTGGCCGAGGCAGCCCGCGATCAGGAGCGCTGGCGGGGCCGGCTGTCCCGCGCAGCCCGCCGCGCGTCGGGATACTGGAATGCTCTGCGGACCCGTCTGTGGCCCGTGAAGCGCGCCCTGGGAATCGGCGAGGACCTTCACACCCGGGCGGAACTCCGGGACCGCTCGCTGGCGTTCGCCGAAGAGGCCCCTGGCAAACTTCCGGTCGTGTACCGCCGCCTGTTCGCCTTCGAACCGCTCACCGACCGCCGCCTGTTGGCCGGACGGGAGGATGCGGTGGAAGCGGTCGCATCGGCCTGGGCCAGGTGGCAGGCCGAGCACACTCGGTCGTTGATGGTAGTCGCGCCGACGGGGTCGGGCGTCACCAGTTTCCTCAACATCGTCGCGGAGCGCTTGGGCGGCGGGGAATCCCGGACCGTCAGACGGACCCTGGGGGAGCGCGTGCGCACGGAGGCGGCACTCGCGGCGCGACTGGGGAACTGGATGGGACTGGACGGCGCGGCGGATCTGGACGGGCTGGCGGAGCGCATCCGGGAGGCGCCGGCGGGCACCCTTCCCGGCCAGGTGATCCTGGAGGGAGTCGAGCACCTTCATCTGCGCGTCCCCGAGGGGGCGTTCCTGTTGCGGCGGCTCCTCGCTTTCATCACCCGCACGCAGCCGAGAATCTTCTGGGTGCTGTCGATGTCGGCGTCGGCGTGGCAGCTCGCGGCAAAGCGCTGCCCAACCAGTCTGGGAGACACCGAGCGAATCACACTGGACGGCCTGCGCCCCGCGGAACTGAAACAGGCCGTACTGGCCCGCCATCGACTGAGCGGATTGCCCCTCCGCTACCTGGAACCGCGCACCGGCCCCAGTCTCCTGCGCAGCCGGGGCAGAGGGCTCAGGGGATCGCAAAGGCGCCGGCAACTCATCGAGACGGAATACTTCCAGAAGCTGCACCGGGCGTCGCTCGGTTCGATCCGCCTGGCGCTCTTCTACTGGCTGCGGTCCGCCGACTTCGGCACTGCCGAGGGGAGTCTCCAGGTGCGGCCGCTGGAGGCGCTGGAGCCGTTCGCGGGACCGCTCGACATCGAGCAGAGCTTCGCGCTCAAGGCCATCCTCGACCACGGCACACTCACGGTGGAAGAATACTGCGAGGTCGTCCGCCTTCCCGTGCCGCAAGGGCGCCACATGTTCCACGGACTGAGCGACTTGCGGGTGATCGAGGTGGTCCCGGGCAAGGAGCACGGGCAGGAGGATCCGGACTCACCGCAGGGTTCAGACGGCTGCCCGCCGCGCTATCGGGTCCGGCCCCTGGTGAGCGGGGCGGTGGTGGCGCACCTGAAGTCGCTGAACATCGTGCACTAGCGGGAGTGGCTCTAGTCCGCCTCCCCATTATCTGCCGATTCGATCGTCGAGCCGGGAACGCGGGAGACGCGCGTCGCGCCGTCGGGCCCGCCTTCGAGGCGGAGCACCTCGTCCGGGTCCAACCGCTCCAGCAGCGCACGCGAACAGGTCGTCGCGATCACCTGGGAGCCGCGCATCGAGAACAGCGAGGCGCGAAGTGCGTCCAGGGCGTCGGGATCGATGCCGTGCTCGGGTTGTTCCACCAGCAGGACGCCCCCGGCATCGGGAAGGAACGCCGGCAGCGTAAGGGCGATCAGCCGTAGCGTGCCGCCGGAGGCTAGCCAGGCGGGGATTTCGAGGCCGCCGCCGTACCGCAGGACAAGGTAGCCGTACCGGTCGGCCGTCCGCCGAGCGAAGTGGATGTCCTCTAGACCGGGAAGCGAGCCGCGAAGCAGGGTGAGCCACTCGTCGAAGTCTTCCCGGTGCTCGTCGCGCAGTCTGCGAACGACCCAGGGGAGGTTGAATCCGGTCTCCAGCAACTCCCCATCGGGGACGCCGGGTCCACACGGGCCCCTCATCGCGGCAACGCGCGGGCCAAGCCGGGTGATCCCTGTCGCCAGCGCCCGCCTGGCGAAGGTGGACGCCGGAAGCCTGTCCGACGACTCCGGGAGCCCGCCCAGCGCGGACCGCTGCGGACCCAGGGCGATTTCGGTGACCCAGCCCTTGGGATCCTGCTCCACGTAGAACCGGTCCGTGCCCCCGGCCGACTTGCTCAGGACCGTTCGCGCCCCCGGGCGAGCCGGCGCCAGAATCGTCACCGGCGGCTCGGGCAGATCCGGGAAGAGGTAGTCCTGAACGGCACCGGCCGGTTCCCGCATGGGCTCGAGGATTCCCCGCTCCGCCCGGATGCCCGCGCCGCAATCGCCATCCGCGAGCGCCACCTCGTACCGGTACGTCCGATACCCCTTCTCCGGAGGCAGCTGCTCCTGCACTTCCGCGGGCAACTCCAGCTCGACGGCCAACTCGAACCCGGGCGATTCCTCGGGTCTCTCCCACACCAGGTCGCGAAACTCGCCGGCGCGCTCCGCCACCGCAGCCGCCGGCCCGTTGCGCACCAGATCACTCAGGAAGCCAAGGGCGCCGACCAGCGTGCTCTTCCCCGCCCCATTCGGCCCCACCAGCACCAGCCGCTCGCCAAGCGGGATATCCACAAAGCGCAGGCAGCGATAGTTGAGGGCCTGAATGCGGCGGATCATTGCCGGCGGGCTCCTCTGCGCGTGGAACATTCGTGGAACATTCGTGGAACATCCGTGGAACACCCGTTGGCGGCCATCATAAGGACTCTGCGCTCAGGGAATCAGCACCCGTGGCACCCTCCGCACCACGAACACCCCCTCCTTCCCCGAGGTCACCACGATGATCCCGCTCTTGAAGTACGGGTAGTTGCTCCACGATCCCGCGAAACCGGGCTCGTCCTCGCCGTAGGGCACCGTGTCCAGGAAGCCGATCTCCACCGGGTTCTCCCGGTCCGAGATGTCGAGGATGCGCAGCCCGCTCCGGTAGTTGGACTGGTACATGAGGTCGCCGAGGATGTAGAGGTTGTGGTCCGAGGCGCGGTTCTCGGAGAAGTGTTCCGCCGCGAGGATCGGATCGTCCAGATCGCGCACGTCCCAGATCAGGGTCCGGGTGCTGGGAACGCTCCCGTCGACCTCGTCGATCTCGTCGTTCATGTAGAAGTACTCGTGGGCCTCGTCGATCCATCCCTGGTGGGTGTAGCTCCGGTTGGGGTAGTCGCTCGCGGCGAGCTCGACGGGCGCCGACTTGTCGGTCACGTCGGCGATGCTGAGCATCCTTCCGTTCGAGCCGAAGCAGATCTCCCTGCCGCGGTGCTCGGCGTCGGGTCCGGCGTAGGTGATGCACATCGCGTCGTGGCTGGCCGGCGCTCCCGACTGGGATGTGAAGCAGCCGACGAAGACCGGGTTCAGCGGGTCGCGGATGTCCATCATGTGGAGCCCGCCGCCGCAGGTGTTGCCGCCGCCGTTCGACCCCACCGCGTACGCGAAGCCCGTCTCCTCGTTGATGATGACGTTGTGGGCGCTGTGAATTCCCCAGTACAGGGCCGTCGCCTCGAAGGTGACGGGAGGGCCGCTCACGTCGCGCAGCTGCGCCAGGTCGAAGATCTGCATGCCGTGCTCCCCCGCCCCGTCCGAGACGATGAAGGCGTGGTCCTCGTAGACCTTGATGTCGCGCCAGACGCTGGGGTTCGCGCCCTCGGTCAGCGGCAGGTCGCCGACGTACCGGGGGCTGCCGGGGTCGCTGAGGTCGATGAAGGAGGTGCCGTCGTAGCGGCCGACCAGCGCCCACTCCGTGCCCGTGACGGGGTCCGTCCAGCCCCACATGTCGTTTACCTCGACGCCCCGCTCGCCACCGATCCGGTCGACCGGAAGGAACGAGACGATGTCGACGTAGTCGCATGCGAAGACATCCGCGGATCCGTCCTCGCAGGCGATGTCGCCGCCCGTGATGGCGTCGAGGGCGGCAACTTCGCTGGCCACCTTGACGCCCCGCGTCCAGCCGTCGCCCTGCCGTTCGATGATCACCGCGGTGCCCATCCCAAAGTCGTCTTCCGGCAGGCCGACGACGCCGGTGCTCGCGCCGAGGGCCAGCGCCGATCCCATCTGATCCCGCCGCGCCAGGCCGTCCACGGCGAAGCTGCTCATCGCTCCCCACCCGCCATCGGCATCCGTCGAAACCACGTAGTACCGCCCCTCCAAGCCGCCCGCCGTCGGGGCTCCGATCCAGACTTCCCCCGCGGCGACTGCAATGCTGCTGCCGAAGCTCCCGAACGTCTCGTCGAAGGCGCGGTAGACGCCGTCGGCCCGCCACTCGCCCGATGATTCGTCGAGGACGTAGCCGTACACCGCTCCCGCGGCTCTGTCCTCCCTCGGCGCACCGATCAGCAGCCTTCCGTCACCCACCGCCACGGCCGACCCGAACCAGACCGGCATCTCTGCTTCGGGCTCCAGCGTCGCGGCCTCGGTCCAGTCTCCGCCCGCCCCGCGGCGGTAGACGTAGGCGGCTCCGCGGCCGTCAGCCTTCCCGAATGCCCCCACCACGGCGAACTCGCCATCGGTGGCCGCGGCAACGCCGAATTCGTCTCCGGGCTGTCCGCCGGAGGCCGTCAGCCGGGCCTCTTCCGTCCATTCGCCCGCCTCGCTACGAGTCAGCACGTATACCGCACCGCGTCCATCGCGGCTTGCCGAGGCGGAGACCAGGGCTACGCCGCCACCGACCGTGATCACGCGGCCGAATCCGTCACCCTCCTCGCCGTTGCTGGCCATGATCTTGCCGCTTTCCGTCCAGACACCCGCGTCGTTCCTGCGGAAGACGTAGACCGCGCTCACGCCGTCCGCGGCGCCCGATGACCCCACGAGGAGATCGCCCCCGGCAACCGCGAGGGACTGCCCGAATCCGTCCCCGGTGGCCGCGTCGGAGGCGGAGAGCCGCTGCACTTCGGTCCAGCTCCCGCCGGCGCCGCGGTACACGTAGACGTACCCGGGCGTGCGCTCGTTGAGGGCTTCCGCGATGATCACGTCGTCACCGCTGACTGCGACGGCGTTGCCGAAGCCCTGGGCGGAGGTGTTCCACGGCTGCGAGGCGAGGGCCAGCAACGCCAGCACCGGAGGGATGGAGTGTCGCACGGTCGGCACCTTTCGTAGGGGGATCTCAAGCGGAGGGGGTGGGATTCGAACCCACGTGTCCTTGCGGACGCCGGTTTTCAAGACCGGTGCATTGAACCGCTCTGCCACCCCTCCTTGCCCACCAAGATGGCCCCGCGGGGCTAATGCCGGAAGAGCCTTCGGCCCGTGAAGACCATGGCGATCCCGTGTTCGTCGGCGGCGGCGATCACCTCGTCGTCGCGGATCGAGCCGCCCGGCTGGATGATCGCGCTGGCCCCGGCTTCGGCGGCGGCGTCGACCCCGTCGCGGAAGGGGAAGAAGGCGTCGGACGCCAGGGCGCAGCCGTCCAGCTCCGCGGCGAAGCCGTGTTCGCGGGCCTTCCGGACCGCCAGGCGGGACGAGTCCACGCGGCTGGTCTGACCGGCGCCGATCCCGACTGTCGCCAATCCCTTCGCCAGCAGGATGGCGTTGGACTTGACGCCGGCGACGGCCGCCCAGGCGAACGAAAGATCGGCGAGTTCGGCCTCGGAGGGCGCGCGTGCGGTGACCACCTTCCAGCCGGTGGTGCCCGGATCGTGAAACGGCGGGTCGGGGAGGGACTGGAAGAGGACGCCGCCGTACACGGAACGGAAGCTCACGACTGCCGCGCTGCCATCCACACCGGTGTGTCCCGCGGCCCTCGCCAGCCACCGGGCCGCGGCGCGGACGGAGTCGCCCAGCTCCATCCAGCGGGCGTCGTGCACGCGTTCGGCGGGGTGGGCCGCGGCCGAACCCGCGAAGCGCAGCAGCCGGATGTTCTTCTTCGCGGTAAGCACCTTGAGCGCCTCGTGGGTGAAGTCCGGCGCGACGACACACTCCACGAACATGCCGCCGATTCCGGCCGCCGTATCCCGGTCGAGGGCGCGGTTGACCGCGATCACGGACCCAAAGGCCGAGACCGGGTCGGTGGCGCGGGCCCGCTCGAAGGCGGCGGCGAGGGTGGCGCGGAGCGCGAGTCCGCACGGGGTCGTGTGTTTGACGACGCAGACGGCCGGTTCGAGCGCGAAGGCAAAGGGGGCGAGGCTGAGGAGGGCACCGTCCAGATCAAGCAAATTATTGTAGGACAGATCTTTGCCATGGATCTGTTCAAGTTGTGCTATACCATCCGGTGTGCCCTGGGGAGCGTAGAATCCGGCGTCCTGGCCGGGATTCTCGCCGTATCTGGGCAGGCTCCGGCGGGTCAGTGCCAGCGTGACCTCCGGCGGCATCGCATCGCCCACTTTGTTCGGCTGGCGAACAAAGTCTGGAGGCGACCGGGGTGCGTCCTCTGCTCCGCTGTCCTCCAGATAGTCGGCTACAGCCCTGTCATAGGACGAAATCTCCCGGAACACCTTGGCGGCGAGCCGCCGCCGGAGCGTGGTGGCCGCCGTCACGGTTCCCTGGCCAGTCTGACCCGATCGAGCACCCTCCCCCCGCCCGCGCCCCGCAGCGCCCCGCGCCCGTCCCCCTTCCCCCTCACCCGCGACCGCTTCCAGCACGGCCCCGTAGTCCCCCGGATCCACCACGACCCACACGTCCCGGTGGTTCTTGGCGGCGGCGCGGATCAGCGTGGGGCCCCCGATGTCCACATTCTCCATGGCTTCGCCCAGGGTGACGTCCGGCGCCGCGACGGTTTCGCGGAAGGGGTACAGATTCACCGCAACGAGGTCGATGGGCGCGTAACCCTGGCGGGCGACCTCGGCCATGTCTTCCGGCCGGTTGCGGCGCGCGAGCAGGCCCGCGTGGATCGCGGGGTGCAGCGTCTTGACCCTGCCGTCCATCATCTCGGGGTGGCCCGTCACGACCGACACCTCGGTCACCGGGACCCCGGCCGCCGCGAGCGCCCGCGCCGTGCCCCCGGTCGAAAGAACCTCCCAGCCGCGCTCCGTGAGCGCCTTGCCGAGTTGGGCGATTCCCGTCTTGTCCGACACACTGAGCAGTGCTCTGCGGCTAGTCACCCGCGCCTCCGAAGGCCTGTTGGATTCGTTGTTCGAGGTTCGTGGCCGCGGAGGACCGGGCATCGGCCGGAGTTCCCGCATCCGCCGTGGACGCCCCCGCCGGCCGTTCGCCACCCGGCCAACAGAACGCCGGAGCCACTCCGCCGTCCGGCCATCCACCCTGCACCGCCCGCGCCAGCGCATCCGCGGCCGCGGGATAGAGGGCGTGCTCCACGCGCAGCACACGGGCGGCCAGCGCGTCCGGCGTGTCGCCAGGGAGCACCGGGACCGGCCACTGCGCGAGGATCCGGCCTTCGTCGTACCGCTCGTCGACGAAGTGGATGGTCGGCCCCGACAGCGACGCGCCCGATCTCAGCACCGCTTCGTGAACGTGGTGGCCGTACATCCCCTTTCCCCCGAACGAGGGCAGCAGCGCCGGATGGATGTTCAGGACCCTGCCCCGGTACGCGGCGCAGACCTCGGCCGGGACGAGGCGGAGGAAGCCGGCCAGGAGGATTCCCTCGGCGTGGTGTCGTTTCAGGAGACGGAGGAGTCGGCTGGCACAGGCGTCTTGCGGCGTGGCGGCCGGATCGTGGGAGGCACCGGCCCCGGCATCGCTCCCCGTCGTGCCCCCTCGGGGGAAATCCACCCGGTACACGGCCCGCCCAAACGCTCGCGCACGCTGCTCCGCGGCACATTCCCGGTCGGTGATGAGGAGCTCGATGCGGTACGCGGCACCGTCCCGCTCGTGGTCAAGCAAGGCCTGCATGTTGGTGCCGGAACCCGACGCGAAGACCGCGAAGGGGACGCTCACTGGCGAGCGCGGCCGCCCGGCGGACTCGGTGGGGAGGCCGCCCGCCGACCCATGGGCACGTCCGCCCTCACACGAACTCGCCCCCGTAGACGGGGACGAGGAAGGGGTTCGTGTCCCGTTCGTGCGCAACGGTCGTCTCGGGACCGTGCCCGGTGATCAGTCGGGTCTCCGGAGGCAGCGTCAGCACCCGGGTGCGGATCGAGTCCATGAGCACCTGGTAGTCCCCGCCGGGGAGGTCGGTGCGCCCGATCGAGCCGAAGAAGATCACGTCGCCGACGATGGCCACGGGCTCCGTGGTGGAGACGAAGATGATGTGGCCCGGCGCGTGGCCGGGCGCGAACACGACTTCGAACTCGGAGCCGCCGAAAGAGACGTTGACGCCGGGGACGAGGTCGTGGTCCGGCGGCGGCAGCTCGAAGGAGCCGACGCCGAAGGCCGCGGCCTGGGCGGGGACGTTTTCGTAAAGGATGCGGTCGTTTGGATGCAGATGGATGGGGGCGCCGGTGGCCGACCTGGCCAGTGGAACGCCGTCCACGTGGTCGAGGTGGGCGTGAGTCAGAAGGATGGCGGCGACTTCAAGGCTCCTGGCCCGGGCAACCGCCAGGGCTTCCGCGGTTGCGGCGCCGGGATCGACCAGAACAGCGGTGCGACCGTCGGCACAGACCACGAGCACGGTGTTCTGTACGAAGGGACCGCCGGCGAAGGAGAGGATCTCTATCGGCCGGCTCCGGTCAGACCGTGAAGGAGCTGCCGCAACCGCATCCCCCGGCGGCCTGCGGGTTCTTGAAGGAGAACCCCGAGCCCATCAGCGAGGAGATGTAGTCGATCTCGATCCCTTCCAGGTACTGCGCGCTGAACGGGTCCACAAAGATGCGGATCCCGTCCTGCAATAGGATTTCGTCGTCCCCTTCGGGCCCGGCTTCGATGTCGACGCCGTACTGAAATCCCGAGCAGCCTCCGGGGAGGACGGCGACTCGCAGTCCGGCTTCGGGGGTTTCGCCGAAGTCCTGGAGGAATCCGCGCACCTTGCGGGCGGCTTCAGGGGTGAGCGTGAGGTCCATCGGTCCCGTATTGCACTCCGTTGATCTCTGATCGATGCCGGGCACAGGCCCGTCAAAGAAAGCTATTTCAGGGGGGAATTAGGGTCAACGAGGGGTGATTCCCGGGCTCAGGACTCCAGGCGCTCGATCAGCCCCGCGGCTTCGGCCAGGTCGTCGGCCACCAGCCAGTCACCGGCGGGCTCCCCTTCCTCCGCCATCCTCTCTTCCTCTGCCGTCCCGTGACCGGTGCGAAGCAGGATGCCGGTGCCCGCGAGCGTCGCCGCGGGGAGCACGTCGCTGAGCTTGTCCCCCACGAAGTAGGATCCGGCCAGCGTCAGTCCGAGGTCGCGGGCGGCCTGCCGGTACAGCACCGGGCTCGGCTTGCGGCAGGTGGTCTCCGGGTCGCCGCCGGGCGCGTCGGTACAGAAGTAGGTGGCGTCGATGGTGACCCCGGCCCGCTCCAGTTGACGGTCAGTCTCGGCGGCAACGCTCCGGTAGTCGGCCAGGGTATAGAGGCCCCGGCCGATCCCCGACTGGTTGGTGACGACGACCAGGGCGAAATCGAGGGCGCGCAGGCGGAGGAGCGCCTCCGGGGAGCCGGGGATCAGGGCGACCTCGGCGGGGTTCGCGATGTAGTGGCGGTCCTCGATGATCGTCCCGTCGCGGTCCGCGAACACCGCGCGGCGACCGCCCCGCGCGACGGGAGCATCCGTCACGGGACCCTACCCGCCCGGGGAGGTCTTCGCGCCGATCGACCGGAGCGCCGCCGCGACGATCTCGTCCTCGTGCGGCGCGACCGTGCGCAGATCGACCACGACCTGCCCCTTGCGGCTCCGCGCGATGACCGGGGGGTCGTGGGCGCGCAGTGCCGCCAGCCACGCGTCGGCGTCCTCACCCGCGTCCAGGCGGATCACCGCGCTCGGCAGGCGCGCATCCGGGAACGTGCCTCCGCCCACCAGCGACCACCCCTCGGCGATCTCCGCGTTCAACGGCGTCCTGCTCGCGCCCGCAGCCGCGTCCGCGGCCTCCGCCCCGACCTGCGCCTCAGCCCCAGGTCCGCCCCCCTCCCGCACCCCGCCCCCCTCCCCGCCGACCGCGGCCACCACGGCCTCGGCCCGCCGCCTCAACTCTGCGACCGGCACGCCGATCATCCGAAGCGCCGGGACACGCTCCCGCGCGCGCTCCGGGTCGCGGTACAGCGCCAGCGTGGCCCCGAGCCCGGCGAGCGTGACCTTGTCGCAGCGGAGCGCGCGGCACAGCGGGTGCGACTTCGCGGCCGCCACCGCCTCGCGCGTCCCCACCAGCACCCCCGCCTGGGGGCCCCCGAGCAGCTTGTCCCCTGAAAACGCCACCAGGTCCACGCCCGCGGCCACGCTCTCGGCGGGGGTGGGCTCATGCGGCAACCCGAGGGAGGCGCTGTCGACCAGCAGCCCCGATCCCAGATCGTGGATGACCGGCGTCCCGCTCTCGGCGGCCAGCTCCACGAGTTCGGCCAGCCCGGTCTCCTCGGTGAAGCCCGACACGGCGAAGTTGGAGCGGTGGACCTTCAGGATCGCGCCCACGCCCCCGCGTCCGATGGCGCGCGCATAGTCGGCCCGCCGCGTGCGGTTGGTGGTCCCCACCGTCACCAGCTGCGCGCCCGCGGCCTCGACCACCTCGGGGATGCGGAAGCCGCCCCCGATCTCGACCAGCTCACCGTGCGAAACGGCCACGCCCCTGCCGGCGGCGAGGGCCGTCAGCGCGAGGGCGACGGCGCCGGCCCCGTTGTTGACGACCACCGCGTCCGCGGCGCCGGTGAGTTCCCGCGCGAGTTCGGCGCAGTGCACGTAGCGGGAGCCGCGCCGGCCGGTGCCCAGGTCGAACTCGACGTTGCCGTAGCCCGCCGCGGCCGCCATCGCGCGGCGGGCCTCTGCGGCGAGCGGCGCACGCCCCAGGTTGGTGTGCAGGATGACGCCGGTCGCGTTGACGACGGGCCTGAGCGAGGGGAGCTCGGCCCGCGCGACCTCCGCGCGCAGCAGCGGCTCGAACCCGTCATCGGAGTCGGGGACCGGCAGGCGGCCGGCCCGCACGTCGTCGAGCAAGGCCCGCAGCCGCCCGGTGATCCAGCCGCGCCCCCGCGATGCGGCCAACTCCCGGCACCAGGGCCGCTCGAGGAGGCGGTCGACGCCCGGGATGCGGCGGCGGGGATCCTGTGCGGTCACCGGCCGGGTGCGCGCGCGGTGCGGCGGGAGCGGTGCCACGGCGGATGGCCGCCAATCCGCGCGGCAAAAGTGCTCCCGCGTGACCGAACAAACGGGTGGCGTACCGCCGACGAACGAGCAGGCGGCGCCCGGGCTTCCCGTGGCGGGCCAGCATCCGGACTTGAGATGGCAAGCGGCGTTCGTGTGGCCGGCGGCGCCGACGTGTCCGGCGGCGTCAGCGTGTCCGGTGGCGTCAGCGTGTCCGGCGGCGTCAGCGTGTCCGGTGGCGTCAGCGTGTCACCCGCGGCGATGGAATCACCCGGTGTCCCGGGCTCCATCGCCTCTGCGGTATCCGCCGCCTCTAGCGTGGTGTCCTCCACTTCCTGCCGCGGCGGCAGTGGGCGCATCAAGGTATCCACCCCCTCGCCCCCACCGGTCCCATCGATATTGACGGCCCCCGCCACACTCGCCGCATACCGGACGCCCTGCGGCAGCTCCTCGCCCAGTACGCCCACCACGGTGCGCGACGGAATGATCAGCCCCGACAGTCCGACGGGGATGTCGAGCGAGTCGGCGGCCGCGTCGTCTCCGGGAACTGCGGGCACCGCCGGATCCGCCCCCGCCACCGGCGGCTCGGGCTGCTCCGGATCTCCAGCCCCCGCACCGGCGGCCGGGCCGGGCTCCTGCGCGGCCGCCTCCAGCGAGTCCCGCCGGGCCGCCTGCCAGCGGGTGTACTCGTGTTCCTGGAAGAAGCGGACGCGAATGGTGTCCCACATCACGATTACCGGCAGGGGCTCGACCAGACGTTCGGCGAGGAGCGAATCCAGGAGCTGCGCGGCGCCGAGCGTATCCAGTTCCTGGGCCTCGGCAAGCGAATCGGCCACCCGCGCGGCCACGAGTGAATCCACGGCCCGGGCAGCCGCCACGGAATCCGCGTGCCGGGCGGCGGCCTCCGGGTCCAGCATCAGGAAGGCGGGCGGGTCCGTGCCCAGCGAGTCCTCCTCCGCCTCCTCCGCCGCGTCCGCCGTGTCCGGGGCCATGGCCAGAATGCCCGTAAACGTCTCGCCGGAGACGGTGGGCTCGAGGTAGTCGTCGAACTCGAAGCTGAGCGTCAGGGAATCGACGATGTCCACCCGGGCCAGCCGCGGCGGCGTGGTGTCGGGCTCGATCAGGCTGAGGATGCTGAAGCTGGTGTCGGGAGAGGTGGCCAGCTCGCCGGGCACGAAGGCGGTCTGCGGCTCGCGGGAACCCACCTCGCGGTCCCGGTTTCGGTCCTGCCAGCCCTGGACCTCGTAGGCGCCGCCCGGGACGAAGCGGAGGGAAAACACGCCGGCGGAATCGCTCACGTTCCAGTGGACCAGCGTGTCGCCGCCGTGGACGAACCGCGCTTCGACACGCACGTCGCGAACCGCCCGCCCGGTCACCCGGTCCTCCACCATCCCCGCCACCACGTTGGGCACGAACTCCGGGCCGGTGGAGATCACGAGGTCGAAGGCGTCGCGGAGGTTGTTGTTGAACATGTCGTTCACGACCGGCAGGACGGTGATGCGGTACACCAAGTCCGGGAGCAGGCCGTCTTCCAGGTGAATCGCGATCCCGTCGCGGCGGTGCCGGACCCGGACCCTCCCGGCCGACGGCGAGACGACCACCGCATCGTTCAGCGTGCCACCGGCCGCGCGCTCGCTGATCCGTTCGCTGAAGCGGATGAAGATGTCGCGCAGCCCGGGCTCCACCACACTGAAGGTGTCGGGCACGGTCTCGACTACGTAGGGCGGGAAGCGGTCCTCGGGCCCGCCGAGAGGCATCTCGAGTTGGGCACAGGCCGCGAGCAGGAGGGCGAGCAGGGCGGGCCGCAGCCGCCGAGCGTACCGAGGGGCGGCGTGGCCGGGACGGCCTGCCAGGGTTCCGGCGGCGGGCCGGCTGCGAATCCGGGGTGCGCCGTGAGCCGGTGTCACCCCCGGTTCCCCCGCAAGAATGTCAACTTCTCTTGTAGTTTTGTAAACTGTACTTTACATGATGCGAGTTTTTCGCGCTCGCGCTCGACCACGGGCGCAGGCGCCCGCGTCACGAAGTTCTCGTTGGCCAGCTTGGCCTGGAGACCCTTCAGCCGCCCCTGCAGCCGCCCGGTCTCGCGCTCCAGCCGCTCCAGCTCGCGCTCCACATCGATGACTCCGGCGAGCGGCAGAAACAGCTCCGTGCCGTCGCGCAGGACCGCGCTCGCGCCGATCGTGCCCGGGCGTGGTGGCGCCGACTCGACCGTCCCGATCCGCGCCAGGCGCCGGAGCATCTCGCCGTGGGTGCGGGCCCGCCCCGCTCCTCCGCCCCCGGTCACGTGCACGGCCACCTCGCGGCCCTCGCCCACGCCGTACTCCTTGCGCATCCCGCGTACGCTGACGACCAGGTCGCGCAGCCAGTCGAAGTCGGCCTCGGCCTCCTCGTCGAAGAGCGCCGGTACCTCCTCCGGCCAGCGAGCGACGATGAGTGGGGTGTGGCGGCCATCGCCGGGAGCCGCCTTGCCCGGCAGCATCCCCCACAGCTCCTCCGTGACGAACGGCACCATGGGGTGCAGCAGCCGGCAGATCGTCTCCAGCACGTGCAGCAGCACCGCGCGGGCGGCGTCGCGGCCGGGCCCGCCGGGGCGCAGGCGGTGCTTGACGCACTCCAGGTACCAGTCCGCGAACTCGCCGCGGAAGAAGTCGCGCAGCACCTCGGCGGCGCCGTGGATGCGGAAGCCTTCCAGCTCCTCGCCGGTGCGCCGGATCGCGCGCTGCCGGCGCGACAGGATCCAGCGGTCTTCGAGGGCGAGGTCGCCGGTGACTTCGGAGAGCGCGGGCACCGGCTCGTCGCCCAGGCTCATCAGCGCGAAGCGGCCGGCGTTCCAGAGCTTGTTGACGAAGTTGCGCCCCGGGGAGAAGGCCGCCTCCAGGTCCTCGTGGTCGAGGCGGATGTCGGCGCCCACGCCCGCGCTGGCGATCAGCGTGAAGCGCAGCGCGTCGGCCCCGTAGAGGTCCACCACCTCGAGCGGGTCGATCCCGTTGCCGAGCGACTTCGACATCTTGCGGCCCTGGATGTCGCGCACGGTGCCGTGCAGGTAGACCCGCCGGAAGGGTTCGGCGCCCATCGCGTGGTACCCCGACATGATCATGCGGGCCACCCAGAAGAAGAGGATCTCGGGCGCGGTCGAGAGGGTGTGGCCCGGGTAGAAGGCCCCGAGGTCGCGCGTGCGCTCCGGCCATCCGAAGACCGAGAACGGCCACAGCCACGACGAGAACCAGGTGTCGAGCACGTCGGGGTCCTGCTCCAGTTCGGCGCTGCCGCACTCGTCGCAGCGGTCGGGGTCCTCCCGGCAGGCCATGACCGCGCCGCAATCACCACAGTACCACACCGGGATCCGGTGGCCCCACCACAGCTGCCGCGAGATGCACCAGTCGCGGATGTTCTCCATCCAGTGCTCGTAGACGCGGGTCCAGCGGTCCGGGACGAAGGTGATGGTGCCGTCCCGGGATCCCTGCAGGGCGGGACGGGCGAGCGGCTCCATGCGCACGAACCACTGCTCGCTGAGGCGCGGCTCGACGACCGTGTCGCAGCGGTAGCAGCCCGGGACGGCGTGGTCGTGGCCGTCGGTGCCCGCGAGGAGGCCGGCGCGGTCGAGCGCGGCCACCACCGCCGTGCGGGCGTCTTCGCGCGGGAGTCCCCGGAAGGCGGCGGGCGCGTTCTCGTTCATCACGGCCCGCTCCGTCATGACGTTGAGGAGCGCGAGGCCGGTGCGAGACGCGATCTCGAAGTCGTTGGGGTCGTGGGCGGGCGTCACCTTCACCATCCCCGTCCCGAACTCCGCGTTGACGTGGCGGTCGGCAACGAGGGGGATGGTGCGGCCCGTGAGGGGGAGCTCGACGGCGGCGCCGATGAGGGAGCCGTAACGGGGGTCCGACGGGTTCACGGCGACCCCGGTGTCGCCGAGCATCGTCTCGGGACGGGTGGTCGAAACGGTCAGGTACCAGCGGCCATCGGGAAGCCGGCCCACCGCTTCGGCGCCGGCCGCGCGGGCGGCCGCGGCGGCCTCCTCGTGTCCGGGTGCCAGCGGGTAGCGGATGTGCCAGAGCGACCCCCGCACCTCCGCGCCCTCGGCTTCCTCGTTGGACAGCGCCGTCAGGCAGCGCGGGCACCAGTTGATGATGTACTCGCCGCGGTAGATCAGGTCGTCTTCGTACAGCCGGACGAAGATCTCGCGGACGGCGCGCGACAGCCCCTCGTCGAGGGTGAAGCGCGTGCGGCTCCAGTCGCAGCTGCAGCCGATGGCCTTGAGCTGGTTCAGGATGCGGCCGCCGGTGTCGTGAACGTGCTCCCAGACGCGCGCGACGAACGCTTCCCGGCCCAGGTCGTGCCGGGTCCTGCCCTCGGCGGCCAGGCGCTTTTCCACGACGTTTTGCGTGGCGATCCCGGCGTGGTCCGTGCCCGGGACCCACAGCGTCACGCGCCCCTGCATCCTGCGCCAGCGGATCAGCACGTCCTGGATGGTGTTGTTGAGGCCGTGACCCATGTGGAGCACCGAGGTCACGTTGGGCGGCGGGATCACGATCACGTACGGCTCCCCGCCCCGCTCCACATCGCGCGCCGAGGCCCCGAAGTGGCCGCCTTCCTCCCACATGCGCAGGATGCGCGATTCGACCGCGCCGGGGTCGAAGGTCTTGGGGAGTCGGCTTCCCCGCGCCGGTTGGGGCTGCAAGGGTGCTTCTACCTGCGACCCGGCCGGCTGAAGCTCGTATCCGGTTTCGCCACGGGCGGAGCCAGCGCCCGGGCGGCCTGCTCCGCCGCGCGCCGCTCCTCGCGCCGTTTGCGCATGGCCTCCATGCGCTCCCGCCAGCTCTGCCGGGCCGCCAGCGTGCCCGCCGCGCGCTGGATGTCGTTCATGCGGAAGGCCGCTTCGGCGCGCTCGCCGCTGAAGTCGTAGGGAGCTCCGAAGCCGAAGGGCAGCGGGATCGAGACATCGCCGAGGTGGATCATCCCCGGGGACAGCCCCCACCGCTTGCCGTCCTCGCCGGTGTGGGTCCAGTCCATGGCGCGCGCGAGGGCATCGGCCTCGGCGGCGGCGGAATCGTTCCCTTCCGCGATCAGGATCGCGAGCCGGATGTTCAGAATCTGTTCCGGGGTGGGCTCGGCGAGCATCGGATCGATCGGCTGCCAGATGCGGGGGTCCCCCGGGCCGAGCCTGAGGCGCTCGGCCGCGCTCCGGTACCTCTCCGGGAGGATGGGGACGATCTCGGTATCGGCCTCGGGCCCCTCCGGCCCGGCTTCCTCCTCGATGTCCTCAAGGGGCGCCGGCTCTTCCGGCACGGCGGGGGGGGTGGCCATCTCGACGACCTGAACCACCTCCATGACATCGGGGTCGGGCGCGGACACCGAGACCGGGATCACGACCACGTCGGAGATGGAGAGCTGGACCAGCGACGAATACAGGACAATCACCGCGAGGTGCGCGGCCACGGAAACACCCAGTCCCACCAGCAGGGGCACCGGCCGCAACCCGCTGCGGCGGCGTACGGCCTTCGGGCGAGCCGAACGCTGTTGTCGTCCCATTGGCATCATCCGGTTTCTCCCCGGCACCTCACCGGCCCGGCGCGAGGGGCTCTCCTCCTTCGACCGGATTGCATACCCCCGAGCCGCAGGAAAGTGCGATCTCGACGACATCTCCCGGCGACACGGGCCCCACGCCCTCCGGCGTCCCGGTCGCGATCAGGTCCCCGGCCTCCAGGGTCATGACGTGGGAGATGAAGCTCACCAGGTGACGCAGCGAAAACACCATCTGCGAAGCCTCCCCCCGCTGGCGCACCTCCCCGTTGACCCTTGTGGTCAGGGCCAGCTTCTCTGGTAGGACCGCCGACGCGTCGACAACGTTGCCCACCGGACAGAAGGTATCGATCCCCTTGGCACGGGTCCACTGGCTGTCGCTGCTCTGCAGATCCCGCGCGGTCACGTCGTTGAGCGCGACCACCCCTCCGATGTGCGACCACGCCCGTTCTTCGGAGACGCGGCGGCAGCGGCTCCCCACGACCAGCCCGATTTCGCCCTCGTAGTCCACGCGGCCGGCGTCCGGCGGAATGCGGATCGGGTCGCCGCCCGAGATGACCGCGGAGGGGGGCTTCAGGAAGATGAGGGGCTCGGCGGGCACGTCGCTGCCCAGCTCGGCGGCGTGGTCCGCGTAGTTGCGTCCCACGCAGACGATCTTGCCGGGCGCCGGCGTCACTCCCTAGCCGGCCTTCCGGGTGTGGATCCAGGTGCCGATCAAGGCGCCCAGACCCGCGATGGTGAGGAAGCCGGTGATCACCGACCACCAGAACCCCACGTCGGAGTGTCCTCCCGACCACCCCAGCCACGCGGTCTGGAAGGCGCGCGCCGCCAGGGAGAGGAGGATGATTCCAGCCAGAAAACCGAGTGCCTTCTTCATGCGTGTTCCTCGGCCAGCGTTGGGGTGGTCGTGGAGCGGACCCGCGGACAGCCGCCACGGCGCTGCTATGAATCTACCCCCATGGTGTCCGTGAACAAGGCGGGAGCCACCCTCCGGCGGACCTCCGCCCAGGGACCCCGGTACAGGGGCATGGGCGGCAGCGCCTCGCGGATGATGCGCCCGTACCTTCGGGTCAGCAGGCGGTCGTCGAGGAGGACGGCGGCGCCCCGGTCGGTGCGGGAGCGAATGAGGCGCCCGATCCCCTGTTTCAGGCGGACGGCGGCGTCCGGGACCATCATTCCCAGGAAGGAATTCTCGCCCCGGGCGTCCATGGCCTCGAGGCGGGCCTCGGTGAGCGGCTCGGTGGGCACCCGGAAGGGCAGCTTCTGGATGACCAGCGCGCGCAGCGGGCGGCCGGGCACGTCGACACCCTCCCAGAACGACGAGGTGCCCAGAAGGACGGCGTCGCCCGAGCGGGCGAAGCGGCGGAGCAGCGCCGAGCGGTCGGCCTCGCCCTGCACGTGGAGCGGCCAGCGCCCGTCCGCGCCCATTGCGCGCAGCGCCGCCGCGACCGCGCGCAGAGCGGAGTACGAGGTGAAGAGCGCGAAGAGCCCGCCCCCGCTGATCCGCGCCACCTCGAAGACGACCCGCGCGGTCGCGTCGTTGTAGGCGGAGGCGCCGCCGGGGCCCCGGGCGCCGGGCAGATCGGTCGGGACGATGAGCGCGCTCTGGTGCTCGTAGTCGAAGGGCGAGCCGTAGACGGCCTCGTCGATGTGGAGTTCGGCTCCGGGGTGCGGGAGCGCGGGAGTGGAGAGGGCCGGATCGAGGAGGAGGCCGGTGGCGGCCGGGGGTTGGCCGGGCGCGCCCGGCGGATGGCCGGCGGCCGGGCCCTCGTCCAGTCCCAGCCGCCGCTTCAGGTAGCCGAAATCACCCTTCACCGCCATGGTGGCCGAGGTCAGCACGGCGGTGTCGAGGTTCGCGAAGAGGTGGTCGGCGAGGACGGGGCCCAGTTCGACGGGCGCCGCCGCGAAGACGAGGTTGGCTGGTGCGGCCCCGCGCCGGGCCGAGCGCCGCACATCCAGCCAGCGCACCATCGTGTGGTCGTCGCCGGCCGGGAGGAGGCAGAGCCGGAGCGCGCGGGAGATGCGCCCCAGCCGGCCCGCCGAGCTTTGCAGGTCGAGGAGACGGCCTTCCAGCGCGGCGCGGAGCTCCTCGTCCTCGCCCAGCTGGTCGGCGAGGAGCTCCAGCTCGCGCTGGAGATCGCCCAGCGCGACGAGCAGGTTTTCGAGGGCCTCGCCGATCCCGGGATCGTGAGCCGGTTCCGGGCCGGCCGGTGCGGAACCGTGATGGGCATCGCCGGGGTGGCCGGTCTTTTCGGGGCGGCCGAGGCGCAGGCTTCCCCGTTCCCGGTGCGCGAGCGCCCAGGGCTCCATCAGCGCGAAGAAGTCGTTGAGGGCCGTGCGCGCCCCGGGGACGAGCGGGCGGGAGCGCTGCCCGATGCGTTCGTGCAGCCGGCGTGCCGCGAGGGACGTGCGCAGCTTGCCCAGCGTGGCCGAGGCGGAGGCCAGGATCCCCTTGCCTCCCCGGTCGAGCCGGGACAGCGCCCGGTACATCCCGATCCGCGTGGTCTCGGAGCCGAGCCGGGGGGTGGCCGCGTCCTCGAGGTGGTGGGCCTCGTCGAAGACGACCCGCTTGTAGGGGGGCAGCACGGCGGCGTCGCGGTAGTTCTCGGTGAGGATCCGGATCGCCAGGTCGGAGAAGAAGAGCGCGTGGTTGACGATCACGAGGTCGGCCGCGGCGCCGGCCCTGCGGGCGCGCTGGTAGTGGCACTGCTGGAAGAACGGACACTTGGCGCGCAGGCACGCGTCGGTCTCGCTCCTCACCTCTTCCCACACGTCCTCGCTGGGGGCGAAGGGGAGGTCGCTGCGGGAACCGTCCTCCGTGCGGTCGATCCACTCCAGCAGGTTCTCAAGCTCCGCCGAGCGGTCGTCCGGGAAGAGGTCGGGGGCCGTTTCCGCCGCCAGGCGCGCCCGCCGGATGGAGATGTAGTTCGCCCTTCCCTTCACCAGCGCCCAGCGGAGCTCCTCGCCGAGGATCCCGCTCACGATCTCGAGGTCCTTGCGCACGAGCTGTTCCTGCAGGTTGATGGTGTTGGTCGACACCACCGTCCTCTCGCCGTTGCGAACCGCCCAGCGCGCGGCGGGCACGAGGTACGCGAGCGACTTGCCCGTGCCGGTCCCCGCCTCCACCAGCCCGATCCCGCCCTCGTTGAACCGGCTGGCCACGAAGCGCAGCATCTCGCGCTGGCCCCGCCGGTCCTCGTAGCCGGGGAGCCGCGCGAGGGGGCCTTCGGGGGCGAGCAGCGCGGAGAGTTCGCCCGGCTCCAGCGGTTCGATCGTGCGCGGCTCGGGCGGCTCGACCACCACGTACATGCGGTCCGCCGCATTGGTGACGATCGCCGAGCCGATCCCCTCCTCGTAGAGGCGCGCGGCCACCGCCAGGTCGGCGTCGGACGGTTCGAGGAGTCCCGAGGGATGGTTGTGGATCATCACCCCGCCCTCGGACGCGTCCCTCGCCACCGCCAGCACCGCAGCCCGGTTCCCGCGCGCCACCGCCCGCGGGTTCACGATCACGCGGTCGCGGGTCACGTCGGCCAGGAAGGAGACCTCGCGGCCCCCGGCCCGGTTGACTTCATCCCGGATGACCCCCGCGGCCTCCGGCGACAGCCGAAGGGGCAGCAGGGTCACGTCTTCAGCTTCTTCTTGCGGGCGGCCGGAAAGAGAACGTTGTTGAGGATGAGCCGGTACCCGGGGGAGTTGGGGTGGAGCTCGAGGTCCGTTTGCGGATCTCCGATCTGGTGCTCCGGATCCTCCGGATCGTGGCCGCCGTAGTAGGTCCAGGTCCCTTCGCCGAGGGTCCCGTGGATGTACTTGGCCCAGTTCCCTTCGACGCCGAGCTTGACCACGCCGGGCTTCAGGCGGTCGATCAGGAAGGACGTCGTCAACCCGTAGAAATCGGGCAACACCGACTCGTGGTTCTGCGTGAGCATGGCCGGGACGGGATCGAACTTGGCCGAGAAGTCGAAGAGGGTGAACGCGCCCAGCTGCTTTCGCCAGGGGGTGTTGACCTGGTGCCCGTCGATGTCCGAAAACGCGTTCACCGACGGGGAGACCTGGATTTCGGCGTTCTCGAAGGCCATCGCGAGCCCCCAGTCCATCCTGGATCCGGCGTCCGGGTCCGGGGGCGTGCCGTCCGAATAGGCCGCGGCGATATCGACCGAGTTTGCCGCCAGCGCCAGCTCGAGCGTCTCGGGGGCCGAGCACATGGCGAAGAGGAATCCGCCCTGCTCCACGTAGTCCCGGATCGCGCGGCTGACCGCCTTCTTGAGCGAGGGCACGTTCGGGTGGCCCAGTGCCCGGGCGGCCTCCTCGTTGCGGGCCACCTCCTCCTCGAGCCACGCCGCGCCGGCGTAGGTGATGTAGAACTTGGAGTACTGCCCGGTGAAGTCCTCATGGTGCAGGTGGAGCCACTCGTACTCGCTCAGGTCCCCCTCCAGCACATCCTGGTCCCAGATCTTGTCGTAGGGAATCTCCGCGTAGTCGAGCGCCATCGTGACGGCGTCGTCCCAGGGCGCGCTGTTGGGGGGCGTGTAGATGGCGATCCGGGTCGCCTTCTCCAGAACCACGGACTCCATGTTGGACGAAGCGATGATCCCGCGGATGCGGGCCTCCTCGGCGGGACCCGCGGGCTGGACGGTCACGCCCATCAGGGCGGCCTGCCGCCGCGTGCTTTCCGTGTCCGGCAGGAGGAACGAGCCGCCCTGGAAGTTGAGGAGCCACTCCGCGCGGCCTTCCTGCTCCAGGACCCGGTAGGTCAGGCCGTACGCCTTGAGGTGGTTGGCCTGGCTGCGGTCCATGGGGACGAGGAGCATCTGCGCGGCGGCGGAGTTGCCGGCTGAGGGGACCAGCGCCGGCAGAGTGGCGGCCAGCAGCGGGAGAAAAGCGGTCCGCGCGGGGCGGGCGCCCGTTCTGGCCGTACGTATGGCTCGTCCGGCCATATGTATGGCTTGTATGACCATATGTATGGCTTGCCTGCCGGCCTGCCGTGCCCTGGTCTTCATCGGCCGCCTCCGCCGGGCCCCGAACTCCCCGTCTGGATGCGCCTCAGTTCCCGGCGCGCGCCCGGGACCACCGGGCTGTCGGGGCGGGCGACGATCAGCGCCTCCAGGATGCGCACCGCCTCGTCCCGGCCGACCGGCCCGGCGGCGATCGCGCGGGCGAGCAACAGCGCGGCCTCGGGGTACTCCCGCGAGTCCGGGTGTTCGGTGACGATGCGGCGCCGGAAGGTGGTGGCGTCTGCCGCGGGACCGGCCTGGTCGGCCAGGCGGGCACCCAGCGCGAGGATGGCGGGGCGGTCGGGGGCGGGGAGTCGGTCGACGCCGTCGCGAACAAGGGCGACGGCGTGCTCGGGGTCGCCGCGGTGGCTCGCGACGGCGGCCCGGGCGGCAAGCGTGACGCCGGGTGCGGTGAGTTCGCTCAGCGCGAGGGTCAGCTCCAGGATCTCGGTCGCGTGGGACGGCTCCAGATCGGGCAGGGCTGCCTGCAGAGCGGCGATCGCGTCCGCGACCGCACCACCCTCCAGGAGCAGGAAGGCCCGCTCCAGCGCGGCCCCCGGGCCGTCGATGCCGCTCAGGACCGCCATGGCCTCGTCGCGCTTTCCCTGACCCAGCAGGCGGGAGGCCAGCGCCGCGGAGAGGCCGTCCAGATCCTCCGCGCCGGGATGCTCCTCCCTGAAGGCGGCGAGCTGCTCCATGGCGGCTTCGGTGTCAGGCGACTCCACCAGGAGCCGGAGCTCCCCGATCCACGCGTCGCGCCTCTCCGGCGTGCCCGCGGCGTACCATTCGGTGATCCGGTGCATTGCCGCGAGCGCGGCCGCCGTGTCCCCCCGGGCGAGCTGCATATCCGCCAGCTCGCCGACCAGCGCGGGGAGGTCCCCGAGCGCGGCCACCCCCTCTTCGATCAATTCGGCGGCCCTTTCGACCCCGGCCACCCCCTCCAGGACCCGGGCTCCCAGGCGATACGGGTCGGGCGACCCCGGCGCGGCCCGGATCCAGTTCTCCACGGTGGTCTCGACATGGGCGAGCGAATCGACCTCGATCAGCACGCCCAGCTTGTGCTGCCAGACCTCGTTCGCCTGCGGATACTCGGCCACGTACCGGTCGAACACGGGCAGCGCCTCCAGAGTACGTCCATCCGCCCTGAGCACCCGCTCCAGCGCCAGGACGGCCGCCATGGAGCCGGACTGCACTTCCAGCAGCTCCCTGAGGACGGCCTCCGCCTCCTTGAGCTCGCCACGCGATTCGTGCGCCGACGCCTGCCTGAGCATGCGGCCCTCCAGGCGAACGCCGGGACGGTTCTGGAGCGCGGCGACGGGCATCGCCGCCGCCGTGGCGATGGCAAGCGCCGCCACGGCGGCCGCGATGGTCCGGCACGCGGGCATCACCGCACGACCAGCAGGCCGTGGACCAGGTCCTCGGTGCGACGTGGGGACTATCCGCGGCCTGCCGCGGGGAACGGGTTCCCGGGCTGCCATCCCCTGACACACCTTCCGCCCGGCGCTTCGGGTCACCGGCTCCCGCCCGCGCCCGGCCGCCCCGTTCCGCCCCCCGACGTGCCGTTCAGCCGCTCGAAATAGCGCAGCACCAGTGCTCGCTGGGCAGGGGGCAGCGCACGCAGCGCGGCCGCGCCCGGCAGTTCGAAGCGCAGGGCGTTCAGCGCACCGGTGCCGAGTGCGCCGACCGCGTCCCGGGTGAAGGCGCCCGGCTGCTCGGACTCGCGCTCCTCCGACTCCTCGTCCCGCTCCAGGGTGCGCCCGGCGTCGAGAAGACGATGGAAGAGCCGTTCCTGGCGGCGGATCACCTCCGGATCGAGCCGGCCCTGGGCCAGCGCTTCCGCGAGCTGACGCGCCTCCTCCGCGAAAGCCGACAGGTCGCCGAGCGGGTTGCCCTCCTCCCCTCGCTGCTCCCCTTCCTCGGCCATGTCGCGCAGCTCCTGGGCGACCTCCTCCTGGCGGCCGGCCATCTCCTCGCTCTGCTCCTGCATGGTCTCCTCGCCGAGACGCATCGGGATCAGCGCCGAAGCGTCCTGCATGATCTCGCCCTGCTGCTGGGCGAGCTGCTGCATCTGCTGCATCATCTGCTCCGATGCCGACGCCATGCTCTGGGCCTGTCCCTGCTGCTGTCCCGAGGTCATGGCCATGCGCGCCACCTCGTTGAGCGTGCGGACCACCTTCTCCGCCTCGGCGACCGGCGACGGTCCCTGCGACCGGGGGCGCTCCATTGCCTGGATGGTCCCGTCGAGTTCCTCCATCGCACGCCCGACTGCGGTCAGAAGGTCCCTGGCACCGGGGGCGGCCATCTCGGTCCCCTCGGCGTAGTTGTCGGCCAGATTGCGCAGCCCCTGGGCGATCGCGGCCTCGTCCGCACGCAGCGTCACCAGCTCCGACGCGCTCGCCCCCTGCATCTCGTCGCGCAGCTCCGACTGGCGGCGGGCCAGCGAGAGCGCATCGGCGGCGGTCTGTCCCAGCGCCGCGCGGATCGCCTGCATCTGCTGCATCTGCATCTGCATGTGGGCCTGGTTCAGCTGCTCGGACACCTGCGACATGTCGCCGGCGGCCTGCTGCGCCTGCTGGCCGGCACTCTGTTGCTGGCCCTGCATGGCCATCTGCGCGGCCTGCTGCATCTGCTGTCTGGCCTGGGAGAGCTGGTGGCGGGCCTCCTGCACGCCCGCGCCCGCACTCTGTTCGCCCGCTTCGTCGAGCCGCTGCTGCAGCTCCTCCAGCTGCTGCTGCAGAGCCTTGGCCTCCTCCTCCAGGGCGGCCTGCTGCTCCGCGCGGAGCTCCGGGTTGTCGCCCTCCTGCATGGCGCGAGCGAGGATCTCCTGCTGTTCCGCGAGCTCCTCGGCCTCCTTGCCCGTCGCCCGGAAATCCTGATCCAGCGCGGCTTCCCTCAACTGTTCCAGCGAGTCCTCGAGCCGCTGCCGCAGGCGCTCCTGGTCCAAAGCCACCTGCTCCAGCGCCCTGGCCAGTTCCTCGGGGTCCATCCGGGACAGCTGCTCTTCCAGCTCCGCCAGCGCGTCCTGCTCCTCCTCGGGTGCCACGCGTTCCAGGAGCTGCTCCAGTTCCCTGATCCGGTCCTCCAGCTCCTGGTCGGCCAGCCCCGCATCGCTCAGGGCGTCGCGCAGCTCCTCGAGTTCGCGCCGGAGCGAGTCAACCTCCTGCATCATCTGTTCCTGCCGCTCCAGCGCCTGCGCAATCTGCTCCCGGTCCTCGAACTGCGCCTGCCCCTCGCGGTTGCCCTCGCGTCCCGCCTCCGCCTCGGAGCGGGCCTGCAGGTCGCGGGACTCCTCCTCGGCCTTCCTCGCCTCCTCGGCGAGCTCCTCCATGTCCTCGGCCGCGCGGTCCAGCTCCTCCTGGGCCGCCCGCTCCAACTCGGTCACGCCCCCGATCCAGAGCAGGTATTCCGCGCTCTCGGTCGTCTGCGGGGAGGGATTGTTGTCCACCGCGCGCGCCAGGTAGCGGATCGTGTCTCCGGGCGAGAGCGTCCATGCCGACATGTCCAGCACGGGGCGCACTATGGCCCCCGCGGATCCCGCGAGCTCGATCCCGTGCACCACCGGCTCTCCCGCATCCCCGGCCGCGCTGATCCGGCGGACGACGATCTCCACCCTGGCCACCCCGTAGTCGTCCTGCGTCCGGATGACGAGGGGCTGGCGGAGGCTGACCGGCATGATCGTGTCCACGCCGGGGTAGACGATCGTGATCGCCGGGGGCAGGTCGGGGACGACTTCGATCTCCAGCGGGGACGGCTGCACCGCGGCCTCGCCACCCGCCGCGTCGGTGAAGGTCCAGGCGTAGCTCCCGCTGCGTGCCGGGACCCAGCTCCCCTCGAAGCGGGCGCCCTGGAGTTCGAACCGCATCGCCGTGCGGCCGTCGCCGCCGGTCAGCGCGCCCGTGCCGATCTCGCGGCTCCCCTGGCCGCGCACCCTGAAGTGCGTCCCCGCCGGGATGGTGAGCGCGGGGACCTCGTTCTGGAACTCCCCGGGCGGAAAACCGGTGTGGGGCGGGTAGGTCACCTCGAGGGTGAAAGTGTTCACGAACAGCGGGTCCACCGGTGTGAGGATGTGGACTTCGCTCCGCGCACCGTCCGGCGCCTCGATCCAGTAGCGCGTCTCGGCGGTGACGGGCGGGAGCGCGGAGGTGCCGGAGCCGTCGGCCAGCGTAATCGTGCGCGACCGGGCCAGCTGCCCCGTCACATCCCAGCGCAGGGTCACGCTGTCGCGCAGCGGGGCATGGGCGCGCGCCTCCACCACGGCGCCGCGCGCCACCTCGATCGTGCCGGGCTCGACCGTGACGGGGGGAAGCGCGGGCTCGGCGAGTACGGCCAGCGGGTGCAGGAGCCCATCCCACGCAGTGAAGGTGCGCGCGGGGGCGAAGCCCATCACCAGCAGCGTCGCCGGCACCGCCGCCAGGAAGGCGATCACCCCGCGACGCCTGTCCTTTCCGACCCGTTCGCCCAACTTGCCGGAAAGCGACCGGGAATCGCCCGACAGGCGGCTGCCCACCCTGGTCAGCGCCATTTCGCGCAGACCCGGGGATGTCCCCGGGGGGGCGACGCGGGACAGCTCCAGGCCCCCCAGCACCGCACCCTCCTCGAGCCCGGCCGTCCCGTCCATCGCGCGCGTGACGCGGTGTTCGGCGCACCAGCGGCGCCCCAGACGACGCCAGTACCAGACGCCCCCCGGGATGAAGGCCAGGATCAACGCCACCAGCAGCAGCGGCCCCGGACTGCCCGGGTTCCACCCCTCGCCGCCCGAGAGCGCCGGGGCCAGGATGAGCAGCGCGAGAACTCCCGTCCCGCACCAGGCGGCCACCGTGAGCGCGAGGGAACGCGACAGGTGCCCGCGGACGCCGTCAACGGCGCGCGCGATTCGGACGGCGGCGGTCATGAGGCGGCCTGCGTCATCGCGAAGACGAAGATGTTGACTCCCATTCGCAGGGCTTCCTCTCTGACTTCGGGCGGGTCCTCGTGCACGCCGGGATCCTCCCAGCCGTCCCCCAGGTCCGTCTCATAGGTGTAGATCACGATGAGTCTGCCCTGGTGGAATATACCAAACGCCTGCGGCGGCGCACCGTCGTGCTCATGAATCTTGGGCGGTCCGTCCGGGAATTCATAGGGGGAATGAAAGACCGGATGCTCCGGCGGGAGTTCCACGAGCTCGCGGTCGGGGAAGATGCGGGCGATCTCCTCCCGGAACGACTCGTCGAGACCGTAGTTGTCGTCGGCGTGCAAGAAGCCGCCGCCGAGCAGGTACTGCCGCAGTGCGAGCCGCTCGTCCGGTGTGAAGCGCACGTTGCCGTGGCCGGTCATGTACAGGAAGGGGTAGTCGCGCAACGCCGGATCGGTGGGCCGCACGGTGGCCTCCCGGTCCGCGGTGGGAATGCCGGTGCGCGCCTCCACTTCGGCGAGCAGGTTCGGCAGCGAGGACGGATTGGCGTACCAGTCGCCGCCGCCCTCGTACTGCAGGCGGGCGATCGTGACGGGACCGCTGCCCTGCGCGAGGACGGTGTCCCCGGGCAGAAAGGCCATGGCCGCCGCCAGCAGCAGCGCCGCGCCCGGGAGCCCCCCTCCCCCCTTCCGCACCCCCATCACGGCCTCGTAGGCCACGCCCCTCGGCACGCCCGCGCGCCGGGCCACCTCCCGCGCGGCCGCGGTCGGGGCCATCCCGGCCTCCACCGCCTCCCGGGCCAGCGCCTCCACCGCCTCCGCGCTCGCCGCGCCATCGCCATCCCCGCGCCCCTCCACCACGACCGTCACCTCCCCGCGCGGCGGGCGCTCGCGGAAGTGGCGGGCGACCTCAAGCGGCGTCCCCCGCACCACCTCCTCGTGCACCTTGGTCATCTCGCGGCATACAGCCACGCGCCGCCCGCCCGCGGCCACGGCAGCCCGGGCCGCACCCGGCTCCACGGACGGCCCGGCCTCCGCGGCCCCCACCGCCTCCGCTTCCCTCGCCCGCTCCGCCAACTCCTCCAACAGGGCCACCAGACGCGCCGGGGACTCGAACAGCACGGTCGTCTCTCTCGCGTCGATGATCCGCTCCAGCGCCCGGGTCCGCTTCCCCGCCTTGCGCGGCAGGAAGCCCACGAAGGTGAACGGCACGCAAGGTAGTCCCGAGGCCGCCAGCGCCGCGAGAACCGCGGAGGGCCCCGGAACCGGCACCACGTCGCACCCGTCCTCGATGGCGCGGCGCACCAGGCGCTCCCCCGGGTCGGAGAGGAGCGGCGTGCCCGCGTCGGAGATCAGCGCCACGTCGTCGCCGCGCGCGAGCCAGCGCGCCGCCTGCTCCACCCGGGCGGCCTCGTTGTGCGCATGCAGAGAAGCGGGCCGCTTCGGGACGCCGATGTGCGACAGCAGCACCCGCGCGCGCCTGGTGTCCTCCGCGAGGATGTGGTCCGCCGTGGCGAGGGTCTCCCGCGCGCGCTCGGACAGATCGGAGAGGTTTCCGATCGGGGTCGCCACGAGGTAGAGCCTTCCCGCCACGGATCCCTACCCGCCCCCGGCCGCCGGCCGCGCACCGCGGTGCCGTCCGCGCGGCGGCAACCGGCTACAGGTGCTCCTCGATCTTCTGGGCCAGCTGGGCCTTCGGCACCGCGCCGATGACGGTGTCGACATGCTCCCCGCCCTTGAAGAAGAGGACCGTGGGGATCGACCGGACTCCGAAGCGCATCGAGGTCGACATGTTCGCGTCGACATCCAGCTTCCCGACCCGGACACGCCCGGAGAAGTCGTCGGCGAGCTCGCTGACGAAGGGCGCGATGATCCGGCAGGGTCCGCACCACGCGGCCCAGAAGTCGACCATCGAAAGGCCATCGTAGTCCTCGATCTGTTCCTTGAAGTTGTCGTCGGTAATCGTGACGAGGTTCGTGCTGTCCGCCATTATGGTTAGGTCCTCAGGCTGGAGTTGACTCGGAGCGGCCCACGGGCGCCCCGCATGGAACCACCGCGGCGGCGCCGCGGCGATCCCGCGAAAGGAATCTCTCCCATGTATTCTACACACACGGGCCGCCGAAGTTGAACACGGGGGAACCCGGGAGGGGACGTGCCGCCTCCGGTGGCCGCGCGGCGGACGGCCCCTTGCCGCGTTCTGCGGCCGCGGGCCGGGCCGAGCTGGACCATGTGGCCATCGCCGTGCGCTCGTTCGACGAGATGGTGCCGCTTCTCGAACAGCTGTCGGGAGCGAAGGCGACCCGCCCCGAGCGGGTGGCGTCGCAGGGCGTGGAGGTCTGCTTCGTCGGCAATGTGGAGCTGATCCGGCCACTCTCGGCCGCGGGCGGCGTGGCGCGCTTCATCGAGCGGCGCGGGCCCGGGCTCCATCACATCGCGTACCGGGTCCCGGATGTGGGCCGGGCGATGGAGGTCCTGGCCGCGCAGGGCCGCCGCTTCACCTCGGAAGGGCCCATGACCGGTGCGGGGGGGCACCGGATCGCCTTCCTGCACCCCCGGTCGGCGGGAGGCGTGCTGGTGGAACTGGTCGAGAAGGCCCGGTAGGCGGCGCCGGAGTGCCGCCCCCCGCGACGGCCTTCAATTCAGGTCGCGGGCGACCCGGATCCCGCCGGAGCCCGTTCCGTATTCGGTGATCACGCCCACCGAGCGGGCCGCGGCGCGGAGGCCGAGAGGCGGGGTTGCCCAGGAACCGCCCCGGCGCACCCGGTAGGTGCATTCCCCCTCCTCCCAGGCGCTGCCGTCACGCGGCGCACCCCTGTAGAGCGGATTCCAGCAGTCCCGGGTCCATTCCGACACGTTGCCGAGGATGTCGTGCAGCCCGAACGCATTGGGCGCAAACAGGCCCACCGGCGCGCTCTCCGGGTAGCCATCGGAACAGGACGCCGCACTCCGGGACGGCCGCCGCCTCAGGTACGCCGTGTCCTGGCCGTTGGCGTGTTCGCACTGTCCCGGCCCGGCGTCCCCCCAGTACCGCATTCCATCGGTTCCCGCGCGCGCCGCGTACTCCCACTCCGCCTCGCTCAACAGCCGGTATCGCTGCCCGGTCTCCGCCGACAGCCATGCCACATAGGCCTGCGCCTCATGCCAGGTCACGGAGACGGGATACCGCTCCCGGCCCTCCGCGTCCTCGTCTTCCGCCTCGTCCGCCTCTTCCGCCTCTCCCGCCGCCTCACAGGCACCCGCCAGCACGCACGCGTTCCACTCGCCGGTGGTGACCTCGTAGGCGCCGACCGCAAACGGGGCACCGATGGTGACGGTGCGCAGCGGCTGTTCGTTCCCGGCGCGGCCCTCCTCGGAGTCCGGCGAACCCATCACGAAGGACCCGGCCGGGACGACCACCATCCCCGGGCAGGCGTCGCAGTCGCGGAAGAGACCCTCCGGCTCGGGCCAGGGGACTTCCGCGCGATCGGGGTCGGGCTCCTCCCCCGCCTCCCCCCATCGCAATTGCACCAGCACGCCGTACCTGGTGCCGTCGCTGTAGGTGGTGAAGCGCTCGTTGAGGCTGGTCGCCTGCGCTTCCGCTTCCTCCCAGCTCGTCCCGTACCCGACCGCGAAATTCGTGAACCGGGGATCCCCCGGATCCAGCTCTTCGTCGCGGCGGTACACCGCGTTGAACCTCACGACCGTCATGTGGGTGTCCCCGGGGCCGGACCACTCGCACCACGTCGTCGCGTAGCCGGCAAGTCTCTCGCGAGTCGCCTGCTCCGCCTCGGCCCGGTACTGCGGATCGACGTCGGTGACGTATCCCACCTCCTCGTCTTTCCGAAACGTCCGCGGGACCTGGTTGGGCCCCATGACGATCTCCGACTCGCTGCCGACGCAAACCACCGCCATGAGACCGGACTGCGCAGCCGCCGCGCGGGGGAGCGCAAGCGCAAGCGCAAGGAGCGCGGGCGCGGCCAGGAGGGGCCAAACCCCGCCGACCCGTGGACGGCTTGCGACGGCGGTGGCAGCCACGGCCGCGGCGCGTGTCAATTCAGGTTCCGGGCCACACGGAAACCGATGACGAAGTACCGGTTTTCGGCCGGGTATCCCAAGCGAAAGGCCACGCGGAGGACGCGCGCTCCGCCGAACCATCCCCCACCGCGCAACGCCCGGGAGGCACAGTCCCCCTCTTCCCGGGCACTCCCGTCGGACGGGGCCCCCTCGTACGTGGCGTTCCAGCAATCCTGCGTCCACTCGTTCGTGTTGCCCACGATATCGTGCAGCCCGAACGCGTTGGCCGGGTAGCTTCCCACCGGTGCGGTGCGGCCGTGTCCGTCCGAGCAGGGCACCGGACTCATGCGGTTGTATTCCTCCATCCAGGCCCGTCCCTCGTTCGTCCGCGCCAGATCCTGATCGAGACCGTTCGCGTGCAGGCACTGCTCCGCGGCATCCTCCCCCCAGTACCGCGCGGTCTCCGTTCCCGCACGCGCGACGTACTCCCACTCCGACTCGCTGAGCAGGCGGTAGTCCTCACCCGTTTCACCCGAGAGCCACTGCGCATATGCCTGGGCATCCTCCCAGCTCACGTTTATCACCGGGAGGCGGCCTCGACCCCACCCCTCGTCCCCCGGGGAGTATCCACTGCATCCGCCGGCAGCCACGCATGCATCCCACTCCTCGAACGTCACCTCGTAGACCCCGACCGCGAGCGGCGAACCGATCGTCACTTCGTGCTGCGGGCCCTCCAGGCGGTAGCGTCCTTCCTCGTCGTCCGGAGACCCCATCGTGAAGCTGCCGGCCGGCACGACCACCATCAGCGGACAGGCCTCGCAGTCCCGAAACGTCTCGCCGGGTTCCTGGGCGGCCGTGGGCGACGGGGACGCCAGGGCGGCCGCGGCCAGCACGGGAAAAAGTGTGAAGCCCCACGGGATTCCCTGATTCCGGGCCAACATGTCGCAGACGCCTCCGGGGTGAAGAGGGGGGAAGGGTTTGGATCGCAGCTACGCTAACGGGTTCGGAAAGCGTACACAATTCGTCCCTTCGGCGGAGAGATTCACCCCGTCAGGCGCCCCAGCCCGACCTCTTCGACGAGCCACCCGTGGCGCAAGGTCCGGATCAGAACGAAGGGTACCCGGAGCACCCTCCCGTCGCGAACGGTGATCTCGACCTCGACGCGCGCGGCCGGCCGCCCCCTCCCCGCGACCGCCGCCGCAGGGCCCTCGCGGTGGGACACGTGCGCGAGGATGCGCGCGATCACGTCCATGCGCAGCTCGATCTCCTGCGCGGTGAGACACGGCCGGCCCAGCCCGACCCACGTACCCATCCTGCGCAGACCGCACCCGAATGCGCTGCCCTGCTCCCCGATCGGTCCGGCCGCGGTGCCGAACAGCCGCGCCATCGCCCCGTGGTCGCGGCGGCCGGCCGCGTCCAGGAACCGCGCGACGACGTCACCGGGTTCAGGGGACGACGCCGGGCCGGGAGCCCCCTCGGCCGTGGACGCGCCCGCGCCGTCCAGCGCCGCGCCGCCCCCGCACCCCGCACCCGCCGCGACCGCCAGCAGCACCGGCAGCCCGCGGAAGATCCCCGCACGGCGCCGAGGTCGGCGAAACCGGACCGGCGCGGTGCGGCCGCGCACCCCCCTCCCCACCGTCGACCCTCTCCTGCGCGTCCGCCGCCAACACCAGCCCATGGCCATCCTCCTCCTTGCCGGCCCGTGGATGCCTGCAGCGATGCAGTTGCGCCGCACCGCTCCGCTCCCACAATCTGGCGGCGGCGATCAGCGTTTCATCATTCGCCGCTCACGCCCGGCCGTCACGGAACACCAGCGTCTCCCCCTCCCCCCTCTCCACCCGCACCACGCCCCCCGGCACCACCCCGCCGTCGAGGAGCGCCATCGCCAGCGGATCCTGCACCAGGCGCTGCACGGCCCTCTTGAGCGGCCGCGCCCCGAACGCGGGATCGTACCCTGCCTGCGCGATCACCTCCCGGGCCTCCGCCGAAACCTCCAGCACCACGTCCTGCGTCGCCGCGAGCCCGGCCACCCGGTGCAACTGAAGGTCGACGATCTTCTTCAACTCATCTTTTGACAGCGGTTTGAATATGACGATCTCATCCACTCTATTAAGGAATTCCGGGCGGAAGTGCTCCTTCAGCCGGCGGCTCACCATCTCCTCGACCTCGGTCCAGAGGCCGGGACCGGGCTGCTTCGCGCCACCCGGCCCCCGCCGTCTCCCGCCGGCCTGCTCCACCCGTGCCAGGATCTCCGGCCCGGCGATGTTCGAGGTCATGATGATGACGGTGTTGCGGAAGTCGACCGTGCGGCCCTGTCCGTCGGTGAGGCGCCCATCGTCGAGGATCTGCAGGAAGACGTTGAAGACCTTGGGGTGCGCCTTCTCGACCTCGTCGAAGAGGAGAACCGCGTGGGGGCGCCGCCGCACGGCCTCGGTGAGCTGGCCGCCCTCGTCGTAGCCGACGTAGCCGGGCGGGGCGCCCAGGAGCCGCGATACGGCGTGGGCTTCCATGTACTCGCTCATGTCCATGCGCACCATGGCGCGCTCGTCGTTGAAGAGGAATTCGGCCAGGGCACGCGCCGTCTCGGTCTTCCCCACCCCGGTGGGCCCGAGGAAGAGGAAGGAGCCGATGGGGCGATTCGGGTCCTGAATTCCGGCCCTTGCCCGCCTTACGGCACGCGATACCGCACTCAGCGCGCGTTCCTGGCCGATCACCCGCTTGCCGAGCAACTCCTCCAGCCCCGCCAGGCGCCTGCGCTCCGAGTCCATCAGGCGCGTCACCGGGATCCCCGTCCACTCCGCCACCACCTCGGCGATGTCCTCTCCCGTCACCTCCTCCTTCAGGAACTTCCCCTCCTCCTGCAGCGCGGCCAGGCGTTCCTCGGCCTTCTCGATCTCGGCCCGGGCCTGGGGGATCTCCGAATACTGAACCTCGGCCGCGCGGCCCAGCTCGCCGCGCCGGGTCGCGCGTTCCGCCTCGGTCCGCAGCCCTTCCACCCGCTCCTTGAGCTCCTGGATCCTCGCGATCTGTACCTTTTCGGCCTGCCACCGCGCCTTCATCGCCTGGCTCGACTCGCGCGCCGCGGCGAGCTCCGCCTCGATGCCCTCCCTTCGCTCGCGCGCGCCCGCATCATCCTCACGAGCCAGCGCCTGCCGCTCGATCTCCAGCTGGATGATGCGCCGCTCCACCTCGTCGATCTCCTCCGGCAGGGAGTCGATCTCGATCCTGAGCCGGCTCCCCGCCTCGTCCATCAGGTCGATCGCCTTGTCCGGGAGAAACCGCCCTCCCACGTAGCGGTCCGACAGCCTCGCCGCCGCGATCAGCGCCCCGTCGGTGATGCGCACGCCGTGGTGGACCTCGTAGCGCTCCTTGATGCCGCGCAGGATGGTGATGGTGTCCTCGACCGAGGTGGGAGCCACGTAGACCGGCTGGAAGCGCCGCTCCAGCGCCGGATCCTTCTCCACGTGCTTGCGGTATTCGCCCAGGGTGGTGGCGCCGACCACCCGCAGGTCGCCCCGCGCCAGGGCCGGCTTCAGCATGTTGCCGGCGTCGACCGCCCCTTCGGCCGCGCCCGCCCCCACCACCGTGTGCAGCTCGTCGATGAAGAGGATGTAGAGTCCGTCCGCCTCGGTGACCTCCTTGAGGACCGCCTTCATCCGCTCTTCGAAGTCGCCCCGGTACTTTGCGCCGGCGAGCATGGCCGGGATGTCCAGCGACACCAGCTTCCTGCCGGAGAGCGAGGTGGGGACGTCGCCCGCGACGATCCGCTGGGCCAGCCCCTCGGCGATCGCGGTCTTGCCCACCCCCGGCTCCCCGATCAGCACGGGATTGTTCTTGGTGCGGCGGGCCAGAACCTTCATCACGCGGCGAATCTCGTCGTCGCGGCCGATGACGGGGTCGAGCTTGCCGCGGCGGGCCCGGTCGGTGAGGTCGTGGGAGTAGCGGGCCAGCGCCTGGAACTTGTCCTCGGGGGTACGGTCGGTGACGCGGTGGGAGCCCCGGATGGCGTCGAGGGCGCCGCGGAGGCGGCCGGGCGTCGCACCGGCTTCCGCCAGGATCCGGCCGGCGTCCCCCTTCCCCGCGGCGAGCCCGAGGAGGAGGTGCTCGGTCGAGACGTAGGCGTCGCCGAGCTCCCGGGACGCGTCCTCCGCCGCGCCCAGCGAGCCGTTCAGATCGCGAGAGGCCCGCGGCGCGGACCCGCCGCTGACGGTGGCGCGGCGGCCGAGTTCGGTCTCCACCGCCTGCACTACCCGCTCCGGCTGCACCTCCATCTTGCCGAGCACCGGGCCGACGATCCCGCCTTCCTGCTCGAGCAGGGCCTTCAGGAGATGGACCCCGCCCACCTCCGGGTGCTGCGCCCGAAGCGCAGTCCGCGCCGCGGCGGCAACGGCTTCGGCGGCCTTCACGGTCATACGGCTGGCATCCAGCATGTCTCTATCCGCTCCTGTTGCTATTCGTTCGTCAAAGCTGCCACTTTGGCAGGGTTCGGGCGCTACGGCGCGGCGGCAGTCGGCCAAAATGGCAGGAAGCTGCCAAAATGGCAGGACCTTGGGCGGTGCCCGATGGCCGCCGTACTGCCGAAATGGCAGGTGTCCTGCCAAAATGGCAGACCTCGCCACCGCTGCGGTGCGTCGCGTCCGCCCAGACACATGAAAGATCCGGGCCAGCTCGCCACCGCGGCCGGTCCAACCGCAAACCCCTGAACTGGAGCCCCCCATGGCATCGGTCGACCCCCCGGCCCGCCGGGGCCTGCCCCCCGAGGCGTACGAAGTCGTCCCCGGCCGCGAGTACAAGCCGTATGTTCCCGCGGAGAAGTCGCTGGCGGAGTTCACATTCAAGGCAGTCTTCGTGGGCATCCTCATGGCCGTCGTATTCGGCGCGGCCAACGCCTACCTGGGGCTGCGCGTGGGGCTCACGGTCAGCGCCTCGATCCCGGCCGCGGTGATGGCGGTGGCGATCTTCCGGGCGCTGCGCCGCGGCACGGTCCTCGAGACCAACATGGTGCAGACGATCGGGTCGGCGGGTGAATCGGTGGCCGCGGGGGTGATCTTCACGATCCCCGCGCTCTTCATCTGGCAGCGCTCCGACCCGACGATCATCGTCGATCTGGTCCAGGTCTCGGTGATTGCGGCCTTCGGCGGGCTCCTGGGCGTGCTCTTCATGATCCCGCTGAGGCGCTACCTGATCTCGCGCGAGCACGGCAAGCTCCCCTACCCCGAGGGCACGGCCTGCGCCGAGGTGCAGGTGGCCGGCGACATGGGCGGCGGCAAGGCGCGGCTGCTCTTCTCGGGGCTGGGACTCGGGGCCGCCTACCAGGCGATGGCGAACAGCAACGGGCTCGGCCTCTGGAACGAGGGGCCCGGCGTTCCGCTCCCGTTGAAGGCCCGGATCGGGGGCGATTTCACTCCGGAGCTGCTGGGCGTGGGGTTCATCATCGGGCCCCGGATCGCGGCGATCATGTTCGGGGGCAGCGCGCTGGCGTGGCTCATCCTGATCCCCGCGATCAACCTGTGGGGCGGAGAGAGCGTGGTCTACCCTGCCACCGCCGCCATGTCCACGCTCACATCGGGCGAGATCTGGAACAACTACATCCGCTACGTGGGCGCAGGCGCGGTCGGCTGCGCGGGCATCATCACGCTGATCAAGTCGCTGCCGACGATCATCGAGTCGATCCGGCTGGGAGTGGGCCAGGTGGGCGGCGGGGGGCTGGCGGCCGGCATGCCGCGCACCCAGCAGGACCTGCCGATGAAGCTGGTGCTCGGGCTGGCCGTGCTGATGGCGGTGGCGCTGTGGCTGTGGCCGGGGGTGCCGGTCGGGCCGCTGGGCGCGATCCTCATCGTGATCTTCAGCTTCTTCTTCGTGACGGTGTCGAGCCGGATCGTGGGGCTGATCGGATCGTCGTCGAACCCGGTATCGGGGATGACGATCGCCGCGCTGATCCTGACCTCGCTGATCTGGGTGGCGCTGGGGCTGAACGACGGCAGCAACGCGGCCAAGGTGGCGGTGCTCGCGGTCGGCGCGGTGGTGTGCATCTCGGCGGCCGCGGCGGGCGACACCTCGCAGGACCTCAAGACCGGGTTTCTGGTCGGCGCGACCCCGAAGCGAATGCAGATCGGCGAAATGCTCGGGGTGCTGGCGTGCGCCGGGACGATCGGCGGCGTGCTGATCGTGCTGAACGAGTCGTACGGGATCGGAACGGTGGACGGTCTGGCCGCGCCCCAGGCGACGCTGATGAGCCTGGTGATCGACGGCGTGCTGGAGCAGTCGCTGCCCTGGGGCTTCGTCGCGATCGGCATCCTGCTCGCGATCGTGATCGAGTTCGGCTTCAAGCTGCCCTCGCTGGCGTTCGCAGTGGGCGTCTACCTGCCGGTCTCGCTGATGACGCCGATCCTCGTCGGCGGCCTGATGCGGCTGGCGCTCAATCGCAGGTACAAGGAGGCGGGCGACACCGAAGACGGGGTGAGCATCCTGGCGGAGCGGCGCGAACAGGGGGTCCTCTACGCCTCGGGCATGATCGCCGGGGCGGCTTTGGTCGGCGTCCTGATCGGCGGCGTGATCTTTGCGGTCACCCAGGCCACGGGCAGTCCGGAGGCGGCTTCGGTGTGGCAGCTGGGACACGAGTGGATGGACGGCATGGTTCCGTACTCGTCTTCCGTGATCGGCACGCTGGCCTTCGCGGGCCTCTGCTGGATGCTCTGGCGGGCAGCGAACCGGGCGGGACGGGCATGATGCGCGGGGGCGGGCCTGGGCGTGGGCCGGATTCGCGGAGCCGGAGGCGTGTCCGCTTCGCGGCGGTTCGCGGCGTCGCGGCGGGGCCTCTCGCGCTGGCGGTGCTCCTCTGCGCATCCGCGTGCAGCGGGACCGAGGAGACGATCAGCCGGGAGGAGTTCATCGCGACCTACGTAGCGCTGCGGGTGGCCGAGCTCGAGGAGGGCGGCAGCGTGATCTCCGGGCAGGCGCGCGACAGCGTGCTCGCGGCCCGCGGGGTGACCGAGGAGGACCTCGGCGCCTTCGTGGAGGCGCACGGCACGGACGTCGTCTTCATGGCCGGCATCTGGACCGAGGTCGACAGCCTGATGGACGAGCGCAGCGGGGGGGCGGACCCGGAGCGGTGACGCGGGCGGGGGCCGTCTCTCCGGCCCTGGCTCAGTCGGCGCGGCGTCTGCCCCCGGCGTCCGCTACTCCCACTCGATGGTGGCCGGAGGCTTTGAACTGACGTCGTAGGTGACGCGGTTCACACCCTTGACCTCGTTGATGATACGGGTGGAGACGCGGGCCAGGAAGGCGGGCTCGAAGGGGTACCAGTCGGCGGTCATGCCGTCGCGAGAGGTGACGGCGCGCAGGGCGACGACGTGCTCGTAGGTGCGGCTGTCCCCCATCACGCCGACGGAGCGGACCGGGAGCAGCACCGCGAAGGCCTGCCAGATCTCGTCGTACAGCCCCGCGGCCTCGATCTCCTCCAGGTAGATGGCGTCGGTGAGGCGCAGAATGCGCACCCGCTCGCGCGACACGGGACCGATGACGCGGATGCCGAGGCCCGGTCCCGGAAAGGGATGGCGGCGTATGAAGGCGTTGTCGAGTCCGAGTGTGCGGCCGACGCCCCGCACCTCGTCCTTGAAGAGCTCGCGCAGCGGCTCGATGAGCTCGAAGGACATGTCGTCGGGGAGGCCGCCGACGTTGTGGTGGGTCTTGATGGTCGCGGCGGGACCGTGGACCGCGAGCGATTCGATCACGTCCGGGTAGAGCGTCCCCTGCACCAGGAAGCGGGCGTGCGTGCCGAGCTCGCGGGCGGTGCGCTCGAAGACGCGGATGAAGGTCTCGCCGATGATCCGGCGCTTGTGCTCGGGGTCGGTGACGCCCTCGAGGGGGGTGAGGAACTCCGCCTCGGCCTCGACCACCTCCAGGCGGATCCCCATGTGCTCGCGGAAGGTGCGCTCCACGCTGCGGCGCTCGTTCATCCGCATGAGCCCCGTGTCCACGAAGACGCAGGTGAGCTGGTCGCCGACCGCCCGGTGCACCAGCGCCGCCGCCACCGACGAGTCGACCCCCCCGGAGAGGCCGCAGAGGACCTGCTCGCCGCCCACCGTACGCCGGATGCGCTCCACCGACTCGGCCACGAAGGCGCCGGGGGTCCAGTCGGCGGCGCAGCCGCAGATGCGGAAGAGGAAGTTCTCGACGATCTCCCGGCCGCGCGGCGTGTGCGCCACCTCGGGATGGAACTGGACCCCGTAGAACGGCTCGGTGCGCGACCGGAAGGCGGCCACGGGGAGGTCTTCGGTGGCGGCGACGGTGACGAAGCCGGGCGGGGGCTCGTCGACGTGGTCGCCGTGGGAGCACCAGACGGTGATGTCCTCGCCGGGCTCGAAGCCGTGGAACAGGCCTCCGTGCGCGCCGTCACCCCCGATGCGCAGGCCCGCGCGGCCGTACTCGCGCCTGCCCGCGACCACCCGGCCGCCGCCGTGCTGCGCGAGGAGCTGCATGCCGTAGCAGATGCCCAGGACCGGGACGCCCAGGGTGAGGAGGCCGGGGTCGAGGCCGGGCCCGCCGTCGCCGTACACCGAGGACGGCCCGCCCGAGAGAACCACGCCGCCGGGCGACCATTCCCGCACCCAGGCTTGCGTGCGCGTGGGGGGGTGGATCTCGCAGTACACCCCGGCCTCCCGTATGCGGCGCGCGATGAGCTGCGTGAACTGGGAGCCGTAGTCGATGACGAGGATGCGGCTGCGGGGGGCGGGGGTGCCGGCAGCGGCCGGTGCGTTGCCGGCGTCGGAGGCCGGCGCGGTCGCCGCGCCGGGGGCGCGAGGGGCGTGGGTCATGGCGCCTGGCCGCGGAGGAGGTCGCTGTAGCGCTCGCGGCGGCGGACCAGCGTGGCCCGGCCACCGTGCACGAGCACCTCGGCGGGACGGGGCCGCGAGTTGTAGTTCGAAGCCATCGTGAAGCCGTAGGCGCCCGCCTGGTGCACGCACAGGAGCGCGCCGGGCGGCGGCAAGGGGAGAAGCCGGTCCCGGGCGAGGAAGTCGCCCTGCTCGCACACCGGCCCGACGACGTCCACGACTTCCTCCTCGCCGTGGCCGTTTTGGTGCACCGGCGAGATCGCGTGCGCGCCGCCGTAGTGGCTCGGCCGAATGAGCTCGGTCATGCCCGCGTCGGTGACCACGAAGGTCTTGGCGCCGCTCCGCTTCACGTAGAGGACGCGGGTGACGAGCACGCCCGCGTCGCCGACCAGGAACCGGCCCGGTTCGATGATCAGCTCCAGACCGCGCCCCTGGAGCCGGCCGGCGACCTCGCTGCCGAGCGCCCGGACATCCAGCTCTTCGGCCTCCGCGTCCGCGATCCCGAAGCCGCCGCCCAGGTCCGCATAGCGGAGCACGATCCCCAGCTCGTGGTGTACGCGGTCGGCTACCTCGAGCATCACGTCCAGGGCGCGCAGGAAGGGACGGCCATCGCGCAACTGCGAGCCGATGTGCACATCCACCCCGGCAGCGCGCAGGCAGGGGTCTTCAGCGACGCGCCGGTACAGCTCGAGCGCTTCGCGCGGGGGGACGCCGAACTTGGCGGCGGCGTGCCCGGTACGCGTGAACTCGTGGGTGGGGCTGTCGACATCCGGGTTTACGCGGATGGCGACGGGGGCCTTCCGCCCCATCCCGGCCGCCACCCGGGCCAGCGCTTCCAGCTCCTGTGCGCCCTCGACGTGGAAGGAACGGATCCCGGACTCGAGGCCGTAGCGCATTTCCCGGCGCGTCTTGCCGACGCCGGCGAAGACGATGCGGCCGGGGGGGAACCCCGCGTGCAGCGCGGCATAGAGCTCGCCGCCGCTGACGATGTCGGCGCCGGCGCCCGACCGCGCGAAGAGCCGCAGCAGGGCGAGGTTGGGGTTGGCCTTGACGGAGTAGGCGACGAGGAGCCGCCGCGGGGTGGGGGTGGATCGCGGGGCGGCGGCGGCGGCCGCCGCCGGGCCGAAGGCTTCCTCAAGGGTGCGAAGCCGCTCCAGGGCGCGGTCGGCGTCGTAGACGTACAGAGGGGTTCCGTGTTCCCGGGCGAGGCCGTCCAGCGCATGGGGGCCGCAGTGGAGGACGCCGCCCACGCGCGGGAATGGTGGCTTGGCAGCCCGTGGACAAATCCCCCGCGGCATTCGAGCGGCGATGCATCCGCGTTGAACCGCTTCGCCGACCCGTCCTTGCTGTAATGTCTGCTTTACCAATTGTCATGTTCTCCTTACATATCACATCCTCAAGGCTCCGCTCTTCGTTGCCTTTCGGCCGAATAGCGGTGCTATTCGCCTCTCAAGGCGCCTTGCCAACGCGGCGCCTCGCCGCTCTCGGTGCTCGCGCGGGTTTATCCACGGACCGCCGACGGGGGTCAGTACGCCCGTGCCCATACGACTTCCATGCGGGACTCGCCGCCTCCCATGCAGCGCGAGGGGGCGGTGGCCGAACGGAACTCCTCGCCGGGGATGACCCGGATGGTGGCCTTCGTGGCGTCCTTCACGCGCTCTTCCACCGCGGGGTCGCCGCTCCAGCCCGAGTACACGAATCCGGCACCCCCGTCGAGGAGGTCGCCGAGCTGCTCCACCGAGGAGACCTCGCCCCGGTACGTCATCGCCTCCCGGCGGGCCCGCGCGCCTTCGAGCAGCTGCGCCTGCAGCGCCTCCAGCCGGCCCCCGATCCCCCCCACCGCCTCGGCCTCCGGCACCGCCTCCTTGCGGGCGCCCGACTCGCCGGCCACGCGCGGCGCCACCACCACCTCGCCCCGCTCCACATCCCGCGGGCCGATCTCGACGCGCAGCGGCACGCCCTTGCGCTCCCATTCGAAGAACTTGGCGCCCGGCGACAGGTGGCGCCGGCGATCCACATCGGCCCGCACCCCCCTGTCCGCGAGGGCCTGCGCCACCGCGTCGGCCTTCTCCATCACCACCACCGCCTGCTCGTCGCTGCGCGCGATCGGCGTCACGATCACCTGGGTCGGCGCGAGCCTCGGCGGCACCACCACGCCGACATCGTCGCCGTGCGTCATCACGAGTCCGCCCACGAGCCGGGTCGACACGCCCCAGGACGTGTTCCAGGCGTACTCCTCCCTGCCCTCTTCGCTCTGGAAGGTCAGCCCGAACTGCCGGGAGAAGTTCTGTCCCAGCATGTGCGAGGTGCCGGCCTGGAGCGCCTTGCCGTCCTGCATGAGCGCCTCGCAGGCGTAGCTGCGGTCCGCCCCGGCGAAGGTCTCCGAAGCGCTCTTCAGCCCGGTCAGCGGGGGCATCGCCATCCACTCTTCCATGAAGCGGCGGTAGATCCCCAGGATGAGCCGCGCCTCCTCCTCCGCTTCGGCCTCCGTGGCGTGGGCGGTGTGCCCCTCCTGCCAGAGGAATTCGGCCGTCCGCAGGAAGAGCCGGGTGCGAAGCTCCCAGCGCATCACGTTCGCCCACTGGTTCAGGAGCACCGGAAGGTCGCGGTAGCTCTGCACCCACTTGGCGTACATCGAGTAGATGATCGTCTCCGAGGTGGGACGCACCACGTAGGGTTCCTCCAGCTCCTTCCCGCCCGCGTGGGTGACGACGGCGAGTTCGGGCTTGAACCCCTCGATGTGCTCCTTCTCGCGCTCGATGAAGCTCATGGGGATGAGCAGCGGGAAATACGCGTTCTGATGCCCCGAAGCCTTGAACATGTCGTCCAGCGCACGCTGCATGTTCTCCCAGATGCCGTAGCCCCAGGGCCGGATCACCATGCTGCCCCGGACCGGGGAGTAGTCGGCCAGCTCCGCCTGTTGCACGACCTCGTTGTACCAGGCGCTGAAGTCCTCCGACCTGGGTGTAAGTCCCTTCCTTCTCGTATTCTTCGCGTTCATTCAGCCGTCGTGGCCTCCCCCTGGGTTTTCGTGAGCCGCCGCATTCGGTTCCTCTTCCGTGCCGGGGCGCTTGCGTCTGTCCCGGGTCAGCGCCAATGCGCCCGGGACGACGAACAACACTACCGAAAGAACCATCCACGTGGTTCTCATCGGCAGACCGAATGCGCTGCTGGCGATGAGGGCGCCCAGCCAGCCGCCCAGCAGCGCAATGCCCACCGCTGCGCCCAGGATCACCACTTCCAGCACATTCAGGCGCCGGATGGAACGGGATACGAACTCTCGCACGGCCTTCACATCTTCCGGAGAGGCATCTCGCTGATCCAGGGCGGCCCGCAGGGCGCGCATCCGGGCCGACCGGTCCGCGTCGGGTCTTCCAGTGGTTCGGGTGCCACCGGTACCGGACTTCCGCTGCAACCGCCTTCCCGCAGTCACCGCCCGCCCGCCTCCCCACTGTCCGGAACCGCCGAACGCCGCGCCGCCGGCATGCCGCCGGCTCCGTGTCCGCCCTCACCGGCAACCGAATCCACCGGGACGGTTTCCTGCCGGCCCGACCCGAGGTCACGCACGGTCACGGTCCCGCTCGCGGCTTCGTCGGGCCCGATGATCAGTGCCCGGGAGGCCCCAAGGCGGGCCGCGCTGCGCAACTGCTTGCCGACTCCCGCGGCTCTCAGGCCGTAGAGGACCGCCCGCCCCCTCCGCCGCAGGCCGCGGGCCAGCCTCATCCCCACAGGGCGCTGCGCCGGCTCCACCCAGATCACATAGTCGTCGCAGCCCCCGGCCGGCGCCGGCGCGATCCCCCGGTCCTTCAGCAGCTCTCCGAGCACGACGTCTCCCATGCCGAAGCCCACCGCCGGCAGCGGTTCGCCCCCGACCAGTTCGAGCAGCCGGTCGTAGCGTCCGCCGCCGCAGATCGCGCGCAATTCGCCCCCGCGGTCGAAGAGTTCGAAGACGATGCCGGTGTAGTAGGCGAGCCCCCGCACCACCGTGAAATCGAATCGGAGGTAGGGGCCGAGTCCCATGGCCTGCAGGATCGCCTGGTACTCTTCCAGGGGTTCCATGGCGGCCAGCACCGGGCCGGCGGCGCGGAATCGGTCGCAAAGGTGTTCCCACGAGCCGTCTTCGACGAGTTCAGCGAGGGCCCGGGCCGTGCCGCCGCCGATCCCCAGCGACTCCAACCCGGCGCGCGTCCTGGCCGGCCCGGCCCTGCCCGCCTTGTCGACGACGGCGAGACACGCCGCGCGGTCCCCCTCCGCCACCCCGACCTCGTCGAGCACGGCAGCCACCAGGCGCCGGTCGTTCACCCGCGCCACGAAGTCCTCTTCCCCCAGCCCCAGCGCCCTGACCGCGTCGATCGCCACCGCCACGACCTCGGCGTCGGCGCTCACCCCCGGCTCTCCCACGATGTCGGCGTTGAGCTGGAAGTGCTCGCGGAGCCGGCCCCGCTGGCTGCGCTCGTAGCGGAAGAGCTGGGGAATCGAGAACCACCGGACCGGCTTGGCCATTCCGCGGCTGCGCTGCGCCAGGATCCGCGCCAGCGTCGGAGTCATCTCGGGGCGCAGCGCCACCTCGCGCCCGCCCTTGTCCGTGAAGCTGTACAGCTGCTCGACGATCTCCGGACCGCTCTTCTCGACGTAGAGTCCCAGCGGCTCCAGCGGCGGCCCGTCGTATTCCGCAAATCCGTAGCGCCGGCAGACGACGCGCCAGGCCTCGAAGATGTGATTGCGGAGAGCAAGATCCGCGGGGACGAAGTCCCGGAATCCCGGGAGCTTCGTGAAGGACTTGTCGGAGGGCATGGCCGCGAATCTAACCCGAGGGGGTGGATTGGCAATCCCGGCCGGTGGCGAAGGGGCTGAGCCCCATCAGAAGGAGGACATCGCCCACGGTGTGACACGAACCGGTGACCACGACGGTGCCGGTTCTGCTGAGTTCGGCGGCGCGGATGAGCGCCCCGCCCACATCGGCGACGACCTCCACCGGCGTGCCGCGCGCCACGCGCGCCGCGACCTCGGCGGGGTTCCAGCTGCGTCCGGCCGGCGCGGATGCGGGGTTCGTGAATACGGCGCGGTCGGCAAGGTCCACCAGCGGCGGCAACATGCGTGACCAGTCCTTGTCGCCCAGGATCCCCGTCAGCAGCACGAGCGGCCGCGGGGGCGCGAGGTCGGCCAGGACCCTCACCAGCGCCTCGACGCCCGCGGTGTTGTGCGCCACGTCGAAGACGAAGAGCCGGTCTCCCACCTGCCGGATCTGGCCCCGCCCGGGCCAGCGAACGGCGGCGACCCCTTCACGAAGTGTGGCGGGAGCCGGTGGGCGGTCGAGGAGCTCGAGGGCGCGCACCGCGAGCGCGGCGTTGGCGGCCTGGTGCGCGCCGGGCAGCGGAGTCTCCAGCTCCAGGGCGGCGCCGGAAGCGGTGCGGAAACGGAAGCGGGTGCCCTGCGGGCCGAGCCGGAGGTGCGAGATGTCGCGCCAGGGTTCGACGCGGTGGAAGGGAGCGCCGACGGCCGCCGCGCGGGCCTCCAGCACCCCGAGCACCGCCGGCCGTCCCTCTGCGGTGACGAAGGGCACGCCCGGCTTGATGATCCCCGCCTTTTCGCGCGCGATCTCCTCGAGGGTGTCGCCGAGGTACTCCTGGTGGTCCAGCGCCACGTTGGTGATCGCGGTGACCTCGGGGGCGATCACGTTGGTGGCGTCGAGGCGGCCGCCGAGCCCGACCTCGATGCACGCGCTCTCGACCCGCTCCTCGGCGAAGATGTGCAGCGCGAGGAGGGTGGTCGCCTCGAAGAACGACATGCCGAGGCCGTGGGCGAGGGGGCGCAGCCGGGCGGCGGCGGCGGTGAGGCGGGAGGCCGCGACGGGGTGGCCGTCGATCATGATGCGTTCCCGGAAGGAACAGAGGTGGGGCGAGGTGTAGAGGCCTGTGCGGTGGCCGTGCCGGGTGAGGATCGACGACCAGGTCGACGCGACGGAGCCCTTGCCGTTCGTGCCGCCGACGTGGAGGCAGCGGTAGCGATGGTGGGGATTCCCCAGCTCTTCCAGCGCCGCCTCCATCCGCTCCAGGCCCCAGTCGACCACGGCGGGAGCGCCCGGAAAGAGGGCGTCCATCAACGGATCGGGACCGGGAGTGCGGCCCGTCAGCCCCAGGGTCTCCAGCCTTCCCGGGAGTGGCGCAGCAGCTGCGCGATGGCGCCCTTCAGCTCCCGCCGGTCGACGACGCGGTCCACCATCCCGTGCTCCTCCAGGAACTCGGCGCTCTGGAAGCCGGGCGGCAGCTCCTGCTTGATCGTCTCGCCGATCACGCGCGGACCCGCGAAGCCGATCAGGGCCCCGGGTTCGGCGAGGTTCACATCCCCGAGCATCGCGTAGGACGCGGTCACGCCCCCCGTCGTGGGGTCGGTGAGCACGGAGATGTAGGGAAGGCCGCGTTCGTGCAGGCGGGCCAGGACCGCGGAGGTCTTCGCCATCTGCATGAGCGAGAAGATCCCTTCCATCATCCTGGCACCGCCCGAGGCGCTCACCACGATCAGCGCGAGTTCGCCCGCCAGCGCATCCCTGCCCGCGCGCGCGATCTTCTCACCGACCACGGACCCCATCGAGCCCCCGATGAAGCTGAAGTCCATGACGGCCAGCGCCACCGGGATACCCTCGATCCGGGCCCTGCCGGTGACGACCGCCTCGTTGCGCCCCGTCCGGCGCCGGGCCGCCTGCAGCCGGTCCCCATAGTCCTTCAGGTCCGTGAACCCGAGCGGATCACCGCTCTCCATCCCGGCATCGCGCTCCTCGAACGAATCCGGATCCGCCAGGATCTCCAGGTAGCGGGCAGCCGAAATCCGGAAGTGGTTCCCGCATTCGGGACACACTCCCAGGTTGCGCGCCAGGCGCTCCCTGTAGAGGATCTCGCCGCACGCGCCGCACTTGTCGAAGACATCGCGCGGCACATCGCGCCTGTCCTCCGAGGTGAGCCTCTTCTTCTGTTTTCGAAACCAGGTCAATTCAACGCCCGTTTCCCGGGATCACGACTTGTCGCTCGCCATCGCCACCACGATCGCGGCGGCCAGCCACGAGGTCAGGAGGAAGGATCCCCCGTAGCTGATGAACGGAAGCGGGATCCCGGTGATGGGAACGACGCCGACGGTCATGCCGATGTTGACGACCACGTGCGTCAGCCAGATCCCCATGATACCGAACACGAAGAGCCCGGCAAAGAGGTTTCGGGACTCCTCCGCAATCTGAATCATCTTGAAGAAGAGGTATCCGAAGAGGAGCAGGGTCAGCGAAGTGCCCAGGAATCCGAGCTCCTCGCCCACGACGCTGAAGATGAAGTCGGTATGCTGTTCGGGCAGGAAATTCAACCGTTTTTGCGTGCCTTCGGTGAATCCCTTGCCGAGGATGCCGCCGCTCCCCACCGCCACCTTCGACTGGATCAGCTGCCACCCGTCGCCGCGCGGATCCAGTTCGGGGTCCAGGAAGACCAGCAGGCGGTTCCTCTGGTAGTCGTGGAGCGAGTTCCAGAGGGGCTGGGCAATGGCGCCGGCCGCCAGATTGGCCACCACCACGCTCAGCGACTCGACCAGATAGAGCCGGTAGCGGTAGAGGTAGAGGCCGACGAGCACGAGAATGAACCCCATGGACCAGGCGATGGTGTTGAAGGAGAGGATGAGTGCAACGCCGGGCGAGGCCGCGAAGACGATGAGCGGCCACGGTGTCCGCGCCCAGTAGATCACCGCGAAGAAGATACCCACGAACGCCATCGCGGTGCCGATGTCCGGCTGACGGAGCACCAGCACCAGCGGCAACCCGACCAGGAGCCCCGGGACCAACAGGTCTCGCAGGTACTGTGGGGGGGATTCGCGGCTGGCCAGCAGCTTGGCAACGACGAGGACGGTGGCCAGTTTGGCCACCTCGGCCGGCTGAAAGCGAAAGCCGGGAATGGCCAGGAAGCTCCGCACCCCTTCGGCGGTCCCGGCGCCCGTGCCGATCACAAGCGTCGCCGCCAGGACCGCCACGGCAACGATGTAGACCGGCATGGCGGTCCAGTCGAACCATCGGACCGGAACCCTGGACACCGCGAACAGGACCACGATCGAACCGCCGAGGATGATACTCTGGCGGATCCACAGCCCCTGCGTGACCGGACTTGGGATGTTCAGTACTCCGGCCGAATAGATCATCGCGACGCCGAAGAGCGACAGCATGAGGACCGGGGCCAGGAAGGGGAGGTGCCCCAGCCAGGGAAGAAGCGACTTCTTCACCGGCCCTCGCGAATGACCCAGGGCTGCGTGCTGCGTCCCGCGTTGTGGTATTCAAGGAGCGTCTGGATGGTATCCCTCGGGATTCCGTACTCGCCGCGCAGGAAGTAGTCGGCCGTCTTGGTGGCGAGCGGGGCTGCGACCGTCGAGCCGCTTCCGCCGTATTCCACGAGCGCCACGACGACGATCTCCGGCGCTTCGCCGAACCGCCCCGCCATGCCCGTGAACCAGGCGTGGGTCTCTCTTCCCGGCACGCTCTGAGCGGTGCCCGTCTTTCCCAGTACGTCGAAGTGTTCCAGCGACGACAGGTAGGCCGTGCCGCCGGGTCCCATGACGCGCCGCATGCCCTCGCGAATCGCCTCCAGGCTCTCCCCGGAGATTTCGAGGCGCCAGGCTTCCTCGGCGGGAGCCGACTGATACAGCGTGGGCGGTGGTGCGGAGCCGTCGCCGGCGAGAGCGACGAGGAACTGGGCCATCTTGAGCGGCGACTGGTCGTTCGGTCCCTGGCCGATCGCGAGGTTGAGCACTTCGCCCTCGGTCGCCCGCGCGCCGTACCGTCGCTCCCAGAACGACACGTCTTCGGGAAAACCGCCGATCGCCTGGTTGGGCAGGTCGATCCCGCACCGGTCACCGAAACCCATCCGGTTCGAGCGTTCCAGCAGCTGTTCCAGCCCCACCTCGAGGCCCACCTGATAGAAGAACACGTTGCAGGAATGCTGGATGGCCCCCGCCAGGTCCAGGGAGCCGTGCCCCTCCTCGTCCCAACAGCGCCAGACGCGGTTGCCGTACCGAAAACTGCCTGTGCAAGGCACCGGCATCCGCTCGGTGGGGGTGATCACGCCGGTCTCCAGGGCGATGGCGGCGGCGGCCAGCTTCCACGGCGAGCCCGGGGGGTACGTGCCCATTACAGCCCTGTGGTAGAGCGGCGTTTCCGCATCCCCGGCAAGCCGGCTCCACTCGACCGGATCGACCACCCCGGCGAAGAAGTTCGGATCGTAGGCGGGAGCCGAATAGAGCGCCAGCACGCCCCCGGTCTCGACATCCAGCACGACCACCGACCCGCTCTTCTCTTCCGGAAAGATGTGGTGGATCCACTCCATCAGCTCCAGGTCCACGTTGAGATCGATGTCCGATCCAGGCTCTTCCGTGAGCGTGCGGATGCCCCCGAACGACCCCACGATCCGCCCCGACGCATCCACCTCCACATAGCGGAGGCCGGGCGTGCCCTGAAGCAGCGAATCGTATTGCGCTTCAAGCCCGGTCCGGCCGACGATCCGGCCTGGTTCGACGCCCTCGTACTGTGGCGAGTTCAGCTCGGCCTCGTTGATCTCCCCGACGCGGCCGACGATGTGGGCTCCGACTTCGCCCGCCGGATACCGCCGCTTGGGACGGGTCTCGATCAGAAGCTGGGGGAAGGCCGTCCGCCGCTCCTCCATCGCCGCCACCTCGTCGAAGGAGGCGTCGACGGAAACGATGAGGGGTCCGGCACCGCCCGCGCGCACCTGCTCATCGAGCCTCTCGAACCGCTCGTCGCTGATCTCCATGTGTACTCTCAGCCGCTCCAGCGTCACGAGCATCGAATCCGTCTGCGCGGGCAGGATGGAGACCGAGTATCCGGGGATGTTGTCCGCCATCGGGCGCCCCGCGCGATCGCGGATGGTTCCGCGGGGGGCGGGCAGCGTCAGCGAGCGAAGGCGGTTCGATTCCGACTGCAGCAGCCAGTCCGAAGACCGGGACACCTGTGCCCGGAAGAACGCCCCGACAAGCAGGGCCAGCAACGCGAATACGACTACGCGGGCGCGGGTGGCCAGCGCCTTCTGTCTTTGCGGATCATAGCCTTTCATCTGTGAACCGGGTCCTTGAGAAACAGGTAGCGGACGGTTAGTCCCACGGCGGCCACGTACAGCGCGTTGAGGGGCGATTCGAGGAGCACGTGATCAACGAATGCATCGCGGCCATCGGGGTTGGAAACAAGCCAGGCCAGCAGATCGCGAATCCATTTCCCCAGGAGGAAATATGTAGACTGGAACAGGATCGAACGACCCACGAACACCACGCGGATCTGTGCCGCGGCCGTCCCGACCAGCGTCAGCGCGAAGACGCTCGCTCCGAATGAGAGCAGCGAAAAGGCGTCCTCCAGCAGCCCCATGCAGAATCCCAGGAGCGCTCCACCACCGGGGCTGAGGGAGCGACTTGCCAGCAGAAGGGCCAGCATCATGAGATCCGGAGCCACGTTCTGGAGGCCGAACCCGATCCGGAGCAGCAGGTGGGCCACGACCAGGCCCGCAACGACGATCACCTCCCGGATCTTCACCTCGAGCCATCCGCAGCGCCCGGGGCGCCGGCACTGTCCAGTGGCGTCCCCGGTGTGTCTTCCGGCATTCCGATGTGGACGGAAGCGTAGGTCGCGGCACCAGGATAGACCGCGGGGATCACGTAGTAGCTGATGTCCCAGCCGGCGGAAGTCTCGGCGACCTCCCCGACCCATCCGATGCGGATGCCCCGCGGGAACGCCCCGCCCCGGCCCGAGGTCAGGACTTCGGCCCCACTCTGCAGGTTGGACAGGTACGCGGTGCCGCGAAGCACGAGCCGGTCCTGTTCGCGGAATTCCCCCCGCTCGGCCTCGACGAGCCCATGAGCCTGGCCGTCGGCGGTCACGGTCATCGCGGATACCCGGAATTCCGGGTGGGACCAGTCGTAGCCCATGGAACTGTTTGGACCCACCTCCTGAACCTGCCCCAGGAGGCCGAGATCGGTGATCACCGCGTCGAAGGGACGGATTCCGTCGGCGGCGCCGACCGCGAGCCGGAAGACGCTCGATGATCCGGAGGTGCCCGACCGGATCACCGATGTTGCCTTCAGCCGGCTCGGAGACCGGTCCCCCACACCCAGGATACCCCTGAGCTGACGGTTCTCTTCGGCCAGAGTGCTCGCGGACGCGACGAAGGTCAGCGCGGAGTCGAGCTGCGTGCGCACCGTGAGATACTCGCGCGCCCGCGCCCGGGTCCGCACGACCATCAGCTGGACCTCGATGAAGGGTCTCAGCACCGTCTCCCTGAGACCGTGTCCGATGGCGCGCTGGGACTCGACCGGGAGGTTTACGGCAATCAGGGAAAGGAGGACAAGGCCCAGGACAATGTGGAAGTCTCTGCGCCTTCGCCTACGGCCCCGGCTTGCCTGGCCAGCCATCTCCCTTCACCCCCTTGTACTGCCCGGGTTCGGTCCCGCCGGCACCGCCATTCCCCTCCCGCCGGCTCACGCCGTCAGGACCGTCCGGTACTTGTTGAAATCCTCCAGGATCATGTTGGCGCCACGCACCACGCATGTCATCGGTTCCTCATCGACACGGATCGGAAGATTCGTCTCGAGTTCGAGCAGCCTGTCGAGGCCTCGTATCAGCGAACCGCCGCCCGTCATGACGATCCCGAAGTCGAAGATGTCCGAGGCCAGTTCGGGGGGCGTGATCTCGAGGGCCGACCGCACGGCTTCGACGATTGAGCGGATGGGCTCCTGGATGCACTCCCTGATCTCCTGGGAATGGATGAGGACCAGCTTGGGGATGCCCGAGACCAGATCCCGGCCCTTGACCTCCATCTCGCGTTCGTCCTCGGTCTCGATCGCCGACCCGATCTGCATCTTGATCGCCTCCGCGGTCGGGTCGCCGATGAGGAGGTTGTAGTTCTTGCGCAGGAAGGCCACGATGCTCTGATCGAGTTCGTCGCCACCGATCCGGGTCGAGGTGTCCGACACGATGCCCGAGAGCGAGATGACTGCGATTTCGGTCGTCCCCCCGCCGATGTCGATCACCATGCTGCCCCTCGGAGTCTCGATCGGCAGGCCGACCCCGATCGCGGCCGCCATCGGCTCGGCGACCATGTACACGTCGTTTGCGCCGGCCGCCTGCGCCGAGGAACGAACCGCCCGGCGCTCCAGCTCCGTGATCCCTGACGGGACACCGACGACCACCCTCGGCTTGATGCGGAAGATCCGCTTCGACATGACCTGCTTGAGGAAGTGGCGCAGCATCAGTTCCGTGATGTCGACATCGGCGATCACGCCGTCCTTGAGCGGGCGGACCGCCTCGATCCCCTCCGGCGTGCGACCCAGCATCCGCTTCGCTTCGAGTCCGACGCTCATGATGCGCCTGGTGCCCCGTTCCACCGCGACCACGGAGGGCTCGTTCAGGACGACACCCTCTCCACGGACGCAGACGAGGGTGTTGGCGGTCCCCAGGTCTACGCCGATGTCGCTTGTGGGCACCAGGCGTCTTGAGCTGAACCAGTCGGATAGAGGAGCCAAATTCTACGCGCCGAGTCGCCGGAACTCGTTTCTGTGGGATGGTTGAATCCGCAATTCGTTCACAAGGTAACCTACCGCGAAGGGCCGCTCAATTCACGTCCGCGTTCGCGGCCGTCGCACCCGGCACGCCGCGGACGAGTCCGCGTGACCGCAGCAGGGCGCCGTGCACTCAATCGACCCCCGTACTGCCGAAGCCCCCGGAACCCCTCGCCGTGGGTGAGACGCTCGACGCGTCCTCCAGTCGAGGGGCCACGTAGCGGCTGAAGACCAGCTGGGCGACCCGGTCGCCACGGCGGATCGCGACGGTCTCCGGGCCCAGATTCTGCACCAGGATCCTGAGTTCACCACGGTAGTCGGGGTCGATCGTGCCGGGACTGTTCGGCAGGGTGATTCCGTGCCGGAAGGCCAGCCCGGACCGGGGTCGAACCTGGCACTCCACGCCCTCGGGAAGCTCCATGACCAATCCGGTGGCGATCGCATGAATGCTCCCCGGGGAAAGTTCGATGTCCTCGCAGCTGCGGATGTCGTGACCGGCGGCCCCCGGCGTCGCGCGCTCGGGCAGCGGAAGATCGGGGTTCGCGGCCAGGCGCTGGAACCGTACCGTGCCCGGCGCGTCCATCCCCTGGGCAAAGAGCTCCGGATCGAACGGGTCGCACTCGATCCCGAACGCTGCCGCCACGCCGGGGTGCGTCACCTTGCCCCCGGCGACGTTGATCCCCCTCGCCAGGTCGGGGTCGGCCGCGCACGCTCCCCGCCACCCGTGTCGTGCGAGCGCAAGGCCGTACGGGAGGGTGGCGTTGGTGAGGGCGAGGGTCGATGTCCGGGGCACCGCGCCCGGGATGTTCGCCACGCCGTAGTGAACGATGCCGTCGACCTCGTACACGGGGTCGCTGTGGGTCGTGGGACGGATGGTCTCCACACAGCCTCCCTGGTCGACGGCCACGTCCACAATGACGGAGCCGGGTCGCATGGTTGCCAGGTCGTCCCGCTTCACCAGCTTCGGGGCCTTTCCTCCGCGCAGCAGAACCGCCCCGATCACCAGATCCGCGTCCCGGAGCTGCTTGCGCACCGCGTACCGGGTGGAGTAGAGCAGGTTCACGTTGGCGGGCATCACCTCGGCCAGCTGCCGCAGGCGCGGGAGGGAGATGTCCATCACCGAAACCCGCGCACCGAGTCCGGCCGCCATCCGCGCTGCCTGCGTGCCCACGACGCCTCCACCCAGGACCAGGACCTTGGCCGGAAGTACCCCGGGGACGCCTCCGAGCAGGATGCCGGATCCGCCGGAAGGCCGCTCCAGGTACTTCGCGCCCTGCTGCACCGCCATCCGCCCGGCCACCTCGCTCATCGGGGTGAGAAGTGGAAGCTCCCCCTCTTCCGGGCCGACCGTCTCGTAGGCGACGGCCACGGCGCCCCTCTCCATCAAGGCCCGGGTAAGGGGCTCGGAGGCGGCGAAGTGGAAGTAGGTGAACAGCAGCTGGCCTTCGCGGATGAAGGACCACTCGCGCCGCGCCGGCTCCTTCACCTTCATGATCATCTCGGCCCGGGCCCACACCTCCCCGGCCGTCTGCACGACCCGGGCCCCGGCGTTCTCGTAGAAGTCGTCGGTGAAGCCGCTGTCCAGGCCTGCGCCCGACTGAACCAGCACGCCGTGCCCGGCCTGCGTGAACGCCTCCGTGCCGGCCGGGGTGAGCGCGACGCGGTATTCGTTGTCCTTCACCTCCGCGGGAATTCCTACGAGCATGTCCGGCCGCCTCCCGGTTGGCCCTCCACCGGCACCGGATCGGCATCCTCCGGGCCCATGCAGAGGACGTATTGACCATCCGGATCCATCACTTCGCCGGCCACGCGCCGGATGTCGCTCTCGGAGACCCGGTCGAGCCGCCGCGTCAGTTCGTCGACCGGAACGAAGGGTTCGCCGAGGAGAGCGAAGCCGGCGAGGCGGTGCAGCCGCGCCCCGGGGGACTCGAGGGACAGCACGATCTCGCCCTTGACCTGCTCCTTCGTCCGGTGGAGTTCGCTGCCGGCGAGGCCCTTCGCGGCAAGCGACCCGTAGATCTCCCGCACCGCGTCGAGCGCCGCGGACGCGTATCCGGGGCGGGTGCCGAGATACGATCCGCAGACGCCGGCCCGCCGGTAGAAGGACTGGTAGGAATACACGGAGTAGGCGAGCGCCAGCTCTTCCCGGATCCGTTGGAAGAGCCTCGAACTCATCCCGCCGCCGAGGGCCGCCGACAGCAGGATCAGCGGATACCGGTCCGGGTGGGACTGCCCCCGCGTGGGGTGGCCGAGCACGATGTGAACCTGGGCCGAACCGCGTGAGACCGTCTCGGTTCCCCGCGCCCACCGCGGGGGCGGATTGACGGTCGTGGTCTCTCCGCCCGTTTCCATGTCTCCGAACCACTGCTGCGCCAGTTCGGCAAACCGCCCATGCTCCACGGCTCCCGCGGCCGCGACCACCAGATTGGCGCCCGTGTACGTGCGGCCGTGGAGCCCGGCGAGGTCGCCTCGCGAGATCTCCGCCAAGGTCTCGCGGCTGCCCAGAATCGAGCGGCCGTACGGATGTCCGTTCCACAACCCGTCCCCATGGATCTCGAAGACGAGGTCGTCCGGCGCGTCCTCGACCGCAGCGATCTCCTCGCAGACCACCTCCTTCTCGTGGCCGACATCCTTCTCGGCAATGAGCGGGCGCCGAACCAGATCCGCGAGCACATCCAGTGCCTGCGGCAGGTGGTGGCCGAGCACCCGGGCCTCGAACCCCGTATGCTCACGCGCCGTGTAGGCGTTGAGCGACCCTCCCAGGCCCTCGAGCGCCGACGCGATGTCCCGGCGGGAGCGGCGCTCCGTGCCCCGGAACAACACGTGCTCGAGCAAGTGGCTCGCGCCCGCCAGCCCCGGAGGGTCCATTGCCGATCCCTGGCGCACCCACACGCCCGTGGCGACCGAGCGGACCCCCGTCATCGCTTCGCTTACGACCTCGACGCCGTTGTCCAGCCGGGTGGACCGGCAGGCGTCTGTCGTGTAACTGTCCCGGGTGAGCGTCGCCCCGGTCGCCAGGGCCCCTGAAGCGGCCAAACGCCGGGGTCCGCGGCTCAAGAGTGCGCCGGGGCGGCTTGCCTCCGCCCCTGACGGGACTCTTCCTCTTCGGCGGCGGCCGCCCGCATGGACAGCCGCATGCGGCCCTTTTCGTCGATCGACAGCAGCTTGACGCGGACCAGGTCGCCCCGGTTCACCACGTCCTCCGTCTTGCCCACCCTGTGGTCGGCGAGCTCGGAGATGTGGCAGAGCCCCTCGACGCCCGGCATGATCTCCACGAAGGCGCCGAAGGTCGTCGTGTTCTTGACCGGACCCTCGTAGATGATGCCGACCTCCGGCTCCTGCACGATGGCCTCGATCATCTCGCGCGCCCTTGCGCCGGCCTCGCCCGAAACGGCGGCGATCTTCACGACCCCGTCGTCGTCGACCTCGATGGTGGCGCCCGATTCCTCCTGGATCGCGCGGATGGTCTTGCCCTTCGGGCCGATGATCTCGCCGATCTTCTCGGGGTTGATCCGGATGGCGACGATGCGCGGTGCGTACGGCGACAGGTCGTCCCGCGGCGCCGAGAGCGCGGCATCCATGCAGTCCAGGATGTGCATGCGGCCCTTGTGGGCGCGCTGCAGGGCCTCGTCGAGCAGCTCCACGGTCAGGCCGTCGATCTTGATGTCCATCTGGATCGAGGTCACGCCCCGGCGCGTGCCGGCCACCTTGAAGTCCATGTCCCCGAGGAAGTCCTCCAGGCCCAGGATGTCGGTGAGGATCGCGGCCCGCTCGCCGTCGGTCACCAGACCCATCGCCACGCCGGCGCACGCCGCCTTGATGGGCACCCCCGCGTCCATGAGTCCCAGCGACGCCGAGCACACCGACGCCATCGACGAGGAGCCGTTCGACTCGAGGATGTCCGACACGATGCGGATCGTGTAGGGGAAGTCGTCGTACTCGGGGAGCAGCGGCTGGATGGCCCGCTCGGCGAGCGCCCCGTGCCCCTTTTCGCGGCGGGAGGTGGACCGGATCGGCCGGGCCTCCCCCACCGAGAAGGGCGGGAAGTTGTAGTGCAGCATGAAGGACTTGGTGATCTGGTCCGCGCTGTCGATGGAGTCGATGCGCTGCTCGTCCCTGGCCGTGCCGAGTGTGACCACGCCCAGCGACTGGGTCTGTCCGCGCGTGAAGAGCGCGGAGCCGTGCGTTCGGGGCAGCACGCCCGTCTCGCAGTCGATGGCGCGGACATCGTCCATCGCGCGTCCGTCGGCGCGCACGCCGTCGTCCAGGATGCGCGCCCGCATGCACTTCTTCTCGATCGACCGGATCACGTCCGTGATGTGGCTGTCGGTGGCGGCCCCGTCGGGATCCTCGCTCTGCAGCGTCTCGCCGATGTCGGCAGCGACCGCGGCCATCGCGGCCTGCCGCTCCTGCTTGTCCGCAATCCGGAGCGCCTCGGCGACCCGGTCCCCTGCGAGCTCCTCCACCCGGCGCCTCACGTCGGCCGGAGCCTCCCGGGGCTCCCACGCCATCTCGGGCTTGCGGCGCGGCGCGATCAGCTCTTCCTGGATGTCGATCAGCTCCCTGATCGCTTCGTGGGCAACTACCAGCCCCTCGAGGATCTCCTTTTCCGGCACCTGCATCGCGCCGCCCTCGACCATGACGATTGCCCTGGCCGTCCCCCCGACGACGATGTCGACATCGGCGTACTCGAGCTGGGTGAAGGTCGGGTTGACCACCCAGTTGCCCTGGATGCGGCCGATCCGAACCGACGCGACGGGGGTCCGGAAGGGAATCACGGAGGTGTTGAGCGCAACCGAGGCGCCGATCAGCGTCAGGACGTCCGCGTCGTTCTCCTGGTCGGCGCTGAGTACCTGGGCGTGCACCTGGGTCTCGTTGTAGAAGCCGTCGGGGAACAGCGGACGGAGGGTCCGGTCGGTGAGCCTCGCCGAGAGGACCTCCTTTTCCTGGGGCGCCCCCTCCCGCTTGAAGAAGCCACCGGGGATCTTGCCGGCGGCGTAGGTTTTCTCCCGGTATTCCACGGTGAGCGGGAAGAACGGGAGGTGGGTTTGCTTGTCCTGGACCGTCGCGGTCACGAGGACTACGGTGTCACCGTATTGGACCAGGCAGGCGCCATGCGCGAGGCGCGCCATCCGGCCCGTCTCGAGGATCAGGCGCCTGCCGGCGAATTCACGTTCGATTCTGTCTGTCATCTTCTCTTCCGGTACTGCCGCTGATGTCCCGCGGCGGGGGTGGTCTGCGGCACTACGGAAGAGTCGCGGCCAGGAGGCCGCTCTTGCTCTGGTCCGTCAATGGCGCAGTCCGAGGTCCTTGATCAATTCCCTGTACCCGTCCACGTCTTTTCGCTTCAGGTACTCGAGGAGCCGCCGTCTGCGGCCCACCATCTTGAGGAGGCCGCGGCGACCGTGATGGTCGTGCTTGTGGGCATCGAAGTGACCCCGGAGGTGGTTGATCCTCGCGGTAAGGAGGGCGATCTGGACCTGGGTGCTCCCACTGCCGTTCTCGTGGGGCTGGTACTTCCTGACGATCTCTTGTCTGTCGATACCCATCACTGTTCCCGTATTTTCGTATCTCCGCAGTGGACTGGAGCCGCGCGGGAAGGCGCTGCTGCAAGCGGATTTCGCTGGTGTTCCGGGGCGCTGGGCTGCCGCCGGGGAAGTTCGCCGCCCGAGGAAAGTAGCCACCAGACGACACAGCCCTTAACAATAGCGGCGTTTGCAGGGAACACAAGTTCCAGTGTTGTCCAACGACAGGTGAGCCCGAACCCGGTTCCGGTTTCCAGCGGGAGATGAGCCTGAATTCCGGGGCCGGTTTCCGGTCGCGGATGAGGCTGGAATCCGGGAGGGTCACCGGAGGATCGCCCGGGTACGCTCCACGTCCGCCCGGATCTGCTCCTTCAGCGACCGGACCGTGTCGAAGGCGGCCACCGGCCGGAGATGCTCCACCAGCTCCAGGCGTATCTCGTGGCCGTACAGTTCGCCATCGAAGTCGAGCAGGAAGACCTCGACCGTGGGGTCCGCGCCGGGGAAGCTGGGCCTTGGGCCGATGTGGAGGGCACCCGGGTGCCGACCGCCCGCGACCGACGCATGGCAGGCGTAGATCCCCGCGGCAGGAACCAGCTTGTGCTTGCCGGAGACGCGGATATTGGCGGTGGGAAACCCCAGTTCACGCCCGCGTCCGTCGCCGCGCACCACGATTCCGGTGAGTGGGTAGGGGCGGCCCAGGCCGCGGTTCGCGTCGGCGAGCCGCCCCTCCAGAAGCGCCCTGCGGATCGAGGTCGAGGAGATCGCCGCATCGTCGGCGTACACCGCATCCACTACGTCGAGCGCGAACCCGCATTCGGCCGCGATGACGCGCAGCGTGTCCACGTCGCCGGACCTGCCCTTGCCGAACCCGTGGTCGTAGCCGATGACCAGCTCGCTCATCCCCAGCCGCGACAGCAGCAGCTCGGTCACGAACCGGCGCGGCGAGTACTCCCGCAGCTCGGGGGTGAAGGCCACGAACACGACGAAGTCGAGGCGGCTCTCGGCGAGGACCGCCTTCTTTTCGTCCGGGGTCGTCAGCAGGGGCGGAGCTGCCGCCGGACGGACGATGCGCAGCGGATGCGGGTCGAAGGTGACGAGCACGCTCCTGCCGTCGACGGCCGCCGCACGGGATCCGATCTCCTCGAGCACCCTCCAATGGCCCAGGTGCACCCCGTCGAAGGTGCCGACCGTCACGATCACGGGGCGGTTGTCACGCGGCAGCCCGGAGGGGCCCGCACGAAACACGGTGGGGCGGCTGGAGGATTCAGGCACGCAGGAACACCTTGCCGGGTGCGATCACCCCGTCGCGGACCCCTCCCACGGCGACGAGTTCGCCACCGGGGAGGACGAACGCCACCGGGCCGGAGGAGGACACCGACGCCTCGCGGGACCCACCCGCCGGGATGCGCCGGCCCTGTGCCAGGAGGGCCGCCTCGTCGGGGCGCACCTCCACGGTGGCGAGGTGGGAGAGCGCCGATCGCGGCTCCAGCCAGGCGCGGGCCGGAGGCGAGCCGGCGCGCAGCGCCGAGGCCGGAGCCGCGTCGCGCAGATGGAAGGAGCCGACCCGGGTTCGTCGCAGGGCCGTGAGGTGGCACCCCGTGCCGAGACGTTCGCCCAGTTCACCGGCGAGGCTGCGCACGTAGGTGCCGCTGGAACAGGTTACGCGGAAGCGCACCTCGGGAAGATCGGTGCCGAGCAACTCGAAACGGCGCACGCGCACCTCCCGGGGAGCGAGTTCCACCGCTTCCCCGCGCCGGGCCCGCCGATGCGCCGGCACGCCCCGCACCTTCACCGCCGAATAACGCGGAGGAGTCTGCAGGATGGGCCCCTCCAAGGTCGCGGCCACGGATCGAATGCGTCCGGCCGGGATCGTTCGCCAGCGGTCGTCACGTGCGACGCACACGCCCTCGGGATCGAGCGAGTCGGTAGTGACGCCGAGCCGCGCGGTGGCCTCGTACTCCTTTTCCAGCCCCACCAGGTACTCCAGCAGCCTCGTAGCGCGCCCGACGCCGAGAACCAGCAGGCCCGTGGCGAAGGGGTCGAGCGTGCCCGCGTGTCCGATCTTGCGGACCGCGAGGGCGCGCCGCGCCTCAGCCACCACGTCGTGCGAGGTGATCCCGGCCGGCTTGTCGACCAGCAGGATCCCCATGGGCTGCGCACTCGCACTCACCGGTCCCCGGCCTCCCGGACGGCGGATGCGTCCGCTTCGATGCCCCCGCTGGCTTCGGAGTCCCTTGCGCGAGCCCCATCGCCAACCGCCTCGGAGCCGCTCGCGGGAGCCCGGCCGCCGCTCTCTTCCTCCCCGTCCCCCGGGAGGACCTCCCGCAGAATCGCCTCGATGCGCTGCCCCGCCTCGATCGACTCGTCACGGTAGAAGCGCAGCTCGGGCATCCGCCTGATGTGCAGTTCGCGGCTGAGGACCGTACGGAGGAACGGAGCCGCGCGTTTGAGCGCCGCCATCGACTCGGCCTGCTCCGCGGCCGAACCGTGTACCTCGACGAACACGCGCGCCAGCCACAGGTCCGCGGTCACGTCGACTCCGGTGACCGCGACCGGCCCCAGTCCCGGGTCGCGCACCAGGGTGTCGATCTTGAGGGAAAGCTCGCGGCGCAGCTGCTCGCCCAGACGGGAACGCCGGTGCCGCGACATCAGAGCCTCTCGCTGCTGTTGGCGATCACAACCGCACCGCGGGCCCCGGCGATCACGCGGTCGACCGAAGCCAGGATGGAGTCGGCCTGGGCGGAGTGGGCGGCCAGGAAGACGACCGAGATGCGGGCCCGGCCGCGCAGGTCCTGAAGTCCCGATTCGGCTACCGAAACGTTCATGCGGGAAAGGCGGTCCTTCAGCGAGCGAAGCACGGAGCGCTTGTCCTTGAGCGAGCTCGAACCCGGCAGCGACAGCTCCCAGGCAGCCAGCGTCACGACCATTGCGACCCCGCCGGTGTCACGCCGCAACGGTCCGCTGCCTGAAGGCCACGGGGGCTCTGTCCACGGACCGCCGACGCCTTCAGACCGCCTCGGCTTCCGCGAGCGTTCGCGCAACCTCCTCGACATCGTAGGTCTCGATGATGTCGTCCGTCTTGAGGTCGTTGAAGTTGGCGATGCCGATGCCGCATTCGAATCCCTCCTTCACCTCCCGGGCGTCGTCCTTGAAGCGCTTCAGCGAACCGATCTCGCCGTCATAGACGACCACTCCGTCGCGGATCACGCGCGCCAGCGCGCCCCTGTGGATCGAGCCATCCACAACATAGCTGCCCGCGATGGTACCGACGCCGCGAATCTTGAAGACCACGCGAACCTCGGCCGCCCCCACCACCTGCTCCCTGCGTTCCGGCGCGAGGAGTCCTTCCAGGGCGGCCCGCACGTTGTCGACGGCCTCGTAGATGATGTCGTAGGTCTGGATCTCGATTCTCTCCCGCGAGGCGGCCTGGCGCGCCCCTCCATCGGGACGCACGCGAAAGCCGATCACGACCGCGCCCGCGGCGAGCGCCAGCATCACGTCGGACTCGTTCACCGCCCCCACACCCCGGTGGATGATCTCGACCTGCACCTCCGCCGTGGAAAGCTGCTCCATGGCATCGCACAGAGCCTGCACCGACCCGTCCACGTCGCCCTTCACCACCAGGCGGAGCGAACTCGTCTCGCCGGCGGCGAGGAGCTGGGTGAAGTCGCCGAGCTTGATGCCCCGCTCCCTGATCCTGAGCTGCTTCTCGCGGTCCAGCCGCTGGCGGTTGGTGGCGATCGACGCCGCCTGGTCGGCGTCCATGACCTGAAGCACGTCGCCCGCCTGCGGCACCCCGGCGGTCCCGAGGATCTGAACGGGGATTCCGGGGCCCACGGTATCGACGCTCTGGCCGCGTTCGTCCAGCAGCGCCCGGACCCGGCCGCTGTGCAGGCCGACGACGTAGCTGTCCCCGACCTTGAGAGTGCCGTTCTGGACGAGGATGGTCGCCACCGGCCCCTTGCCGATGTCCAGCTCCGCTTCGACCACCGTTCCCGCCGCGTCCCGGGAGGGATTGGACTTGAGCTCGAGGAGTTCGGCCTGAAGCAAGACCTTGTCGAGCAGATCGTCCATCCCCTGGCCGGTCTTTGCCGACACCTCGGCAACCAGCGTATCGCCGCCGAAGTCCTCGACCGTGACCTCGTGCCGCAGAAGATCCTGCTTCACCTTCCCCGGATCGGCCGCCGGCAGGTCCATCTTGTTGATGGCCACGACCATGGGCACGCCCGCGTTGCGGGCATGGCTCACGGCCTCGACGGTCTGGGGCATCACCGCATCATCGGCCGCGACCACGAGGACCACGAGGTCGGTGACGTCCGCCCCGCGCGCACGCATCGCCGTGAAGGCCGCGTGGCCCGGCGTGTCGAGGAAGGAGATCGTACGCCCGTCGTCCAGCTGCACCTGATAGGCGCCGATGTGCTGGGTGATGCCCCCGGCCTCTCCCGCCACCACGTTCGTATTGCGGATCCAGTCGAGAAGCTTCGTCTTTCCGTGGTCGACGTGGCCCATCACCGTGACCACCGGCGGACGGGGGCGCAGATCCTCGGGGTCGTCCTCCACCACCGTCTCGGCGGCCGGAAGGTAGTCCGCCTCGCGGACGGCGGTGAACCCGAATCCCTCCAGCAGGAGTTCGATCTGATCGAAGTCGAGACGCTGGTTGATGGTGAGCGGCAAACCCATGTCGCGGAAGGCCGTGCCGATGATCTCGGTGGCGCCTACTTCGACCAGCTCCGCCAGTTCGGCAACGCTCAGGAATTCGTTGACGCGAACCTTGCGCGCCTCCGCAGCGGTCTTGCGGGCGGCCTCCTCGCGCGCGGCAACCTTCTCCTCCTTGGCGGCAGCCACCGTCGCCTTGCCCTTGCGGCGCTTCTTCCCACCGCCCTTGATCTCGGCCATGACGCGCTGGATGTTCTCCCGGGCGAGGTCGCGGTTGGCACCCCGGCGGCGCCTGCCCTTCCTGCGGTCCTTCTTTCTGCGCCCGTCGGAGGTATACCCTTCGGCCTGGATGCGCACCTTTCCACCGGGGCCGGCGCTGGCCGCGGGTGCCGGCCTTCCCCGGACCGGAGCGCCGGCGTCCCCCAGACCCTGGCGAGCCGGCGCGGGAGGACCGAGGCCGGCCCGGGCGGAGGTTGGCGGCGCGGCGGGCGGAGCTTGTGCTTCCGCTGCCGGTACAGTTTCGGGCAGATCCCCGAGGGGCGGCGCGCCCTCCAGCGCCGGTGCGTCGGGGAGCCGCTCCGCCCCGTCACCCTCCACTGCGGCGGGGGGCCCCGCAGGCTCCTCTGCACCGGCCGGCGCCACCGCCTCCGGCGTCTCGGCCGCAAGCTCCATCGCGGCTTCGGGCGGTCCGGGCGTGGCTGTATCGGTTTCCGTCGCGGGGACAACGCCCGCGTCCGCATCCGGCGCGCCGGGCACCGCCACGCCGGCCTCCGGGATCGCGGGTGCCTCCCCCTCAACCGGCGGCGGCCCCTCTCCGGCAACCGAGATCGCCGCCACACCCTCGGCAGCGACGGCGGCAGGGGCCTCGTCGGCGGGGAGCCCGGATGGCACGCCATCCACAGCGGCTTCCTCGTCCGGCGGGACATCGGCTTCGGGAGCCGGCGTTGCCGGAGTCCTGCGCCTGCGAACCCGCCGGCGGCGGCTCACGGGCTTGTCGCCCTTGAGCTCGGCCCGCATGACGTCGGCCGGATCCCCCTTGCCGGCCCTGCGCTCCCGCTCCAGCCGCATCCTGATCCTGGCCACATCCGAATCCCTGATCGGCGCGTCCGGACTGCCGACGCGCACACCCCCCTTCCGCAGAAAACGGACCAGGATCTCCGGGGAGACCTTCAGGTCGGCGGCGAGATCACGAACCTTCATCAGTCGGGCTCGCCTCCAGCCTCGGCCGCGGCGGACTCCCCCGTATCCGAGTCCGGAACGGTCAGATCCTCGATCAGCGCCAGCAGTCCGGCAGCAGCCTCCTCCGTCACTCCCTCGACCGCCAGAAAGTCCGTCCGGTCGAGGTCGATGATGTCGAGAAAGCTCTCGTATCCGGCGCCCGACAGCGCGGCCAGCGTATCGGCGTCCAGCGACAGTTCGCGCAGCGGGAAGTCCGCCGTTTCGTAGCCGTCGCCGCCTCCCTCCACGAAGACCGCCATGTCCTCTCCGCGTTCCAGCCATTCCCGGGAACCGTAGAGGTCGATCTGCCAGCCGATTAGCTGGGACGCGAGGCGCACGTTCTGTCCGTTCCGGCCGATCGCCAGCGACAGCTGGTCCTCATCGACGATGGCTGTAATCACCTGGCGCGCCGCGTCGGACATGACCTTGGCCACCCGCGCCGGGGCCAGCGCGCGCCGGGCGAAGATCTCGGGGTCGGGGTGCCAGGGCACGATGTCGATCCGCTCTCCGCCCAGTTCGGACACCACGGCCTGAACCCGGGAGCCCTTGAGGCCGACGCACGCCCCGACGGGGTCGATGGAGTCGTCCCGGGAATGCACCGCGATCTTGGTCCGCCCGCCCACCTCCCTTGTCAACTCCTTGATCTCGACGATGCCCTGGTAGATCTCCGGCACCTCCAGCTTGAAGAGCGCGGCCACGAAGAGCGGGTCGGCGCGGGAGAAGATGAGCCTGGGGCCCTTCGGCGTCTCCTCGACCTTCTTCAACACGCAGCGGATGGATTCGCCCTGGCGGAATCGCTCGCGGGGGTTCTGCTCCTTCCAGGGGATGATCGCCTCGGCCTCGCGGGACCGGTTCAGGAGCAGCACCAGCTTGCCCCGCTCGATCTGCTGCACCTCGCCCGAGAGCATCTCGCCGACCCGGTCCGAATACTCGTCCCTGATCCGCTGCCGCTCGCCTTCACGCACCAGCTGGACGATGCGCTGCTTCGCCGCCATGACGGCGTTGCGCCCGAACTGCGAGAAGTCGACGGGGATTTCCATCACGTCGCCGACCTCGTAGGTGGGATCGTCCCAGCGCGCTTCCTCGAGCGACACCTCGGCGGAAGAGTCCTCGACCTCGGCGACGACGCGCTTGAGCACCACCATGTCGATATCGCCCGCCACATCGTCGATCGTGATCTCGGCGTCGACGTTGGCGCCGTAGATGCGCGCCAGTCCCGCATGAATCCCGTCCTGGATGAGCGCGTTCACCTCGTCCGGCTCGAGACTCTTGCTCTTCGCGATGTCCTTGAAGGCCGCGATGATCAAACCCGTATTCATGACAGGACCTGGCTCCACTCCTGGACGAGCCTGGCGTCACGCACCGCCGCGCGTGGCACCTCGACCTCGTCGCCCTCGTTCAACCGGAGCCGGATCGCCACCGATCCGTCCCCGCCCCGCACCAGGCCGAGCAGTTCCCCTTCGAGGCGCGACGCCCGGCCGCACAACACCTCTCTTCCGCGCACGGCGACCCGCCGCCCGCGGAAGCGGTGGAAGTCCTTGTCGCGCGTCAGCGGGCGGTCCAGGCCGGGCGACGAGACCTCGAGCACGTAGCGCTCGGGCAAGCGGGCCTCCCGGTCCAGCCACGCCTCCAGGCGGCGGCTCACCAGCGCGCAGTCGTCAAGCGAGACAGGCCTGTCAGCGGCCTGGTGTTCGACCCGCAACCGGACGACCGGCCTCTGGGCGTTCCCCGCCCACTCCAGCTGAACGACCTCGTAGCCGAGGTTCGCCAGCTGCTCTTCGAACCCCTCCCGGAGCTCCGGCCGGTCTGTTTTCACATCCACCCCCTGACGACTGCCGACAAAAAAAGCGGGGGACGCCATCCCCCACTCGAAAAAGGCCACCGCGGCGGCCCAGCCACACACCCAATGTAGCGGCGGCCCTCTCCTCCGGTCAATCGATCCGTTCGATCTTCGCGCCCAGCGAGGCAAGTCGTTCGTCGATCCTCTCGTATCCCCTTTCGATCTGCGCCGCGTTGCGGATCCGGCTCTCGCCCTTCGCGCCCAGCGCCGCGATAAGGATCGCCATCCCCGCCCGTATATCCGGACTCTCCACCCTGGCCCCGCGCAGCTCCGACGGCCCCACCACCACGACCCGGTGGGGGTCGCAGAGAATGATCCGCGCGCCCATGGACACCAGCTTGTCGGTGAAGAACATGCGCGACTCGAACATCTTCTCGTGCACGAGCACCGAACCCCGGGCCCGCGTGGCGGTCACCACCGCGATCGATGTCAGGTCCGCGGGAAAGGCGGGCCAGGGCCCGTCGTCCACCTTGGGCAGGTGCCCGAAGGCGTCCATCCGGATGACCGGTTCGGCGCGCCCGTCCACGATCAGGTCCCTCCCGTCGATCCGGCAGTCCACCCCGAGACGGCGAAACCCGATCAGGATGGAGTCGAGGTGCTCGACCGGGGCGCGCTCGATGACGAGCCGGCTCCGGGTCAGCACGGCGAGGCCGATGAAAGACCCCGTCTCGATGTGGTCGGGACCGATCTCGTAGTCGGCGCCGCCGAGCGAAGTGACCCCCTCGATGACGAGCCTGGAGCCGCCGATGCCGCGGATCCGGGCTCCCATCGCGTTCAGGAGGTGGCAGAGATCCTGGACGTGCGGCTCACAGGCGGCGTTGCGGATCGTGGTCTCGCCGCCGGCCATGGAGGCGGCCATGACCGCGTTCTCCGTCGCCGTGACCGAGGGCTCGTCAAGGAACATGTCCGCGCCGGCCAGCGACCGCGCGTCGATCTCGAGGCCGCGCGAGAGGCCGACCTTCGCCCCGAGGGCCCGAAAGGCCAGAATGTGCGAGTCCAGGCGGCGGCGGCCGATCACGTCTCCTCCCGGAGGCGGCAGCGACAGCGATCCGAAGCGCGCGAGCAGCGGGCCGGCCAGGAGGATCGAGGCCCGGATGCGCTCCGAGAGGGCCGGGTCGAGGTTGCCCGCGTTCACGCCCCGGGCGTCCACCACCACCGTGCCGGGGCCGGTCCACGCCGCGCGCGCGCCCAGCGATTCCATGATCTCCAGAAGCGTGTGCACATCGCGGATGCGCGGCACGTTGCGCAGCGTCACCGGTTCGGCCGACATGAGGGTCGCGGCGAGCGCGGGAAGCGCCGCGTTCTTGTTGCCGGCGGGCCGGATTGTGCCGGAGAGTTCGTGGCCGCCGGTCACGATCAGCGTGGGCATGACCGAAAGCTACCGCTGGATTGCGCCCGGCTGAAGTCCCATATTCGAAATCTCATCGCGGAATCGACTCATGCCAGGCGGAACCCCAGACATGCCGTTCACCGCTCCACCGGTCCCGCAGGATACGACCGTGCTTGCGCTGGCAAGCGACGGCCTGAGCCTCGTTCCGGGGTGGGCGGCCGTGCTGCTTGCCCTCGGTTTCGCGGGTGTTCTGGCCGTTCTGCTCCTCCTTCTGCTGGAGTTGCGGCGGGTGTCGAGCGTCTGGGCCCGCTTCCTCTCGTCGGCCGAAGAGCGTTCGCGGCCCCTGGTCGAACACGCCAACGCGGCGGCGCGCAACCTGGAGCACATCACCGAGGTCGCCCGCGCCGACATCGACCGGGTGAACAAGGCCTTCACGGGGCTCGCCGACGGCATCGCGGACGCCTCGGGCGAGGTGCAGGGCCGGCTCAAGGACCTCGTGGCGCTCCTGGACCTGGCGCAGTCGGAGGCCGAGGACGCGGTCCTGGAGGGCGCCTCCAGGCTGCGCTCGTTGCGCGCGGGGCTGGGGAGCCTGCGGTGGCCGTTGTCGCGCTCGGAACGGGCCCCGCAAGGGGAGGAACATCCTCCGGCGGAGGCTACCGGGGGAGACGGCAACGCCGAGCGGGACGGCAGCCCCGGGGGGGACGGCAGCCCCGAGCGGCGCGGCAACCCCGAGCCTGCCCCCTCCTCCAGGGAATAGCGCCACAGCCGCCGCGGGGGGCCTGCGGAGCCGGTCCGCCCACCCGGCCTCCGCCGCGCCACCGCTTCAGAAGTAGTCCTTCTCCAGGCCCGCGTAGCGGACCACCAGCTTCTTGCGCCCCGCTTCCTCGAAGTCGACGGTGACCTTCAGGCCGGGTCCGAATCCCGACAGCTCGACGATCGTCCCCGAGCCGAAGGTCTGGTGCACGACCCGCTCGCCCTTCATGTAGCTCGGGCGGTCCTGGTTGAAGTCGGGCTCGTCCCGGCCGGCGGCATCCCGCCGCGCCGTTCGCCCGCCGCTCCCCACCCACCTCCCCTGTCCGGCACGGCCCGTGGTCCGGAACTCCATCCTGTCCCGCAGGGCGTCCAGAAACGACGACGGGCTGGACCAGGAAACGTCGCCGGCCCTGCGGCGTGAACGCGCCCAGCTGAGGTACACCGTTCGCCGCGCCCGCGTCAGCCCCACATAGAAGAGCCGCCGTTCCTCCTCCAGGAGGCGTTCCTCGTCGTAGGCACGGCCGAGCGGGAAGAGTCCCTCCTCCATGCCGCTGATGAAGACCACCGGGAACTCCAGTCCCTTGGAGCTGTGCACCGTCATGAGGGTCACGGCGTCGGCTCCGGGATCGTGCCGGTCGATGTCGGCGACCAGCGCCACATGCTGCAGGAAGAGTCCGAGATCGGTGAAGGCATCACGTTCGTCGTCCTCCAGATCCGGCAGCGATTCCGACTCGAACTGGTTCGCGGCCGCGACCAGCTCCCGCACGTTTTCGGCCCTGTCATCCCCATCCGGGCCCTCCTCGCGCAGCAGGCGGGTCAACTCCAGCTCGCGGATGAGCGTCTCCAGCACTTCGCCGACCGGCTGCGTCGCCGCCAGCACCGAATACCGGCGGACCAGCGCGGCCAGATCGAAGAGCCCGCGGCGCGCCGTCCGGCTCAGCCCGGGCACCTGCTCCGCCCGTTCGGCGGCCTCCAGCGGACCGGTCCCCTCCTCCAGCGCGAAGCTGAACAGCCGCTTCAGCGAAACGCTGCCCACCCCCCGGCGCGGGTAGTTGACCACCCGTTCGAAGGCGTCGACGTCACGCGGGTTCGCGATCAGGCGCAGGTAGGCCAGCACGTCCTGGATCTCCCTGCGCTCGTAGAATCGCACTCCGCCGACGATCTGGTACGGCAACCCGCGCCGCCAGAAACGGTCCTCGAGGGCCCGCGCCTGGGCGTTCGTGCGGTACAGCACCGCGAAATCGCGGTGGTCGCGGCCCGGGTCGGCAAGCATGCGATGCTCGATCTCTTCGACGATCCAGCGCGCCTCGTCGGTCTCGTTGCCCGCCTCCACCCCGGTCACCGGATCTCCGCCGGCCAGATCGGTGCGAAGCCTCTTCTCCTTGCGGTGGACGTTCAGCGAAATCACCGCGTTGGCCGCGTCCAGGATCACCTGCGTGGACCGGTAGTTCTGCTCCAGCCGCACCACATGAGCGCCGGGAAAGCTCCCTTCGAAGTCGAGGATGTTGCGGATGTCGGCACCTCGCCAGCCGTAGATGCTCTGGTCGTCGTCGCCCACCACCATCAGGTTGCGATGCTCGCGCGCGAGCAGTTCCAGGAACCTGAACTGGGCGTGGTTGGTGTCCTGGTACTCGTCGACCAGAAGGAACGCGAATTGTCTTCGGTACCGCCGTAGAAGTGGCTCGCTGGCCTCCAGGAGCCGCACCGGAAGCACCAGCAGATCGTCGAAGTCCATGGCGTCCTGCTCGCGCAGCGACTGCTGGTAGACGGGATAGACCCGGGCCGCCTGCCTCATGAACAGATCCGGGCCGTCCCCGTGGGCCTCGGAGAATTCCTCCGGTCCCACCAGCTGGTTCTTCGCATCCGAAATGCAGCTGCGGATGGCCTTGGGCTGCCACCGCTTCGGACTCACCTCGGCAGTGGTCTGCGCCCGCTTGATCTCCCGCAGCGACTGCTCGGCGTCGCGGATGGCGAAGCTCCGGGTCCAGCCCACCCCGGGTGCGTGGCGCCGGAGCAGGCGGGCGCCGAGCGCGTGAAACGTCCCCATCCAGATCCCCCGCGGCTCACCTCCAAGCATCGCAGTCACCCGCTCGCGCATCTCACCGGCCGCCTTGTTGGTGAAGGTGACCGCCATGATGCGGTCCGCAGGCACGCCGTGCTCGCCGATGAGCCGGCACACGCGGGTGGTCAGCACCCGGGTCTTGCCGGAGCCCGCGCCTGCGAGAACGAGACAGGGGCCCTCGAAGTGCTCGACGGCCTCCCGCTGCTCGGGGTTCAGGGATTCGAGGAGCGACGTGCTCACGCGGGCCTGTCCGCGGACCGCCCGCCGGCCTGGGGCAGCCGCGCCTGGAACGTCACCCCCCGCTCCCCGCGGTCGAGGAGCTCGATGCGGCCCCGGTGGACCACCTCGATGATGCGGCGGGTCAGGGTGAGGCCGACCCCCCAGCCACCCGACTTGGTCGTCACGCCGGGATCGAAGAGGCGGTCGCGGATCTCGAAGGGCACGCCGGGCCCGGTGTCCCGGATCCTGAGGACCACCCAGCGCCGGTCGGAGGTCCGGGCCGAGATGGTGATCGATCCGCCGGTCCCCGCCATCGCGTCGAGAGCGTTCTTGACGACATTCTCCAGGGCCCAGGTCAGAAGGACCTCGTGGCCCTGTACATCCGGCAAGTCGTCCGGCACGTCCACGTGCAGCGCCACTCCCGGCCCCAGCCGCGGCAGCCGCACCTCCATGTACGAGCGCAGTCCGTCCACCACCTGCTTGAGGGACACGCTCCTGAGCGCCGGATCCCGTCCGATCAGCTCGAACCGGCGGCTCACCCGCTCCAGCCGCACCAGGTCGTCGCCGATGGCGGTCGCGATCTCGGCCCGGGCCATCTTTTCGGGACGCTGGTCCGGCTCCAGCCCGAGCAGCTCGACCCACCCCTGCAGCGAGCTGATGGGGGTGCCCAGCTGGTGCGCCAGCTCCCGTGCCATCGCCGTCCAGGCCTGCTCGGCAGCGGTGCGGCGCTGGTAGCGGAACACCGACACGGCCAGCAGCACCGTGAGCAGCATGCCAGCCCCCCAGAGGATGGGGATCCACCGCAGCCTGGCTTCCTCCGGGGTGATCCCGTAGTGGACGAGCTGGCTCCCGCCACTCCCCTCCACGGGATCGTTGCGGGCGTCCAGCTGCCCGGTGTAGCGGAGGATGCGTACCGTGTCCTCCGGCGTCGGGGGATCGGCGATCGCGAACGGCAGGTTTGCGGAGAAGTTGTAGCGCCCGTCGTCACCCGAAGTGACCACCAGGGGCACACCGAGATTCACCAGAAGCTCCTGCAGATCCGCAAGCGCCGCCTGTTCGCCCTCCCGGTCCTGGCTCAGGATTCCCTCCTGCACGGCCGCGTAGATGCGAGCGGTGATTTCGACATCGGCATCGCGGGAGCGCACGATCGCGGCCGTGTACACCATGTACCAGACAAGGAGCGCAACGAAGACCATGGCGAGCGCGGTGGGCCAGGTCTGCGACGCCGTCGGGTTGCGCCTTCCCTTTTTTCCGTTCATCGCCCCCCCTGCGCGCGTGGAGGAGAACACTCGCGAGCGATCACGCCGCGGCCGTCAAGGCGCAGGCGTGATGCCCGTGAAGCCGAGCACCGGAGCAAGCACTTCCGGGAGCCGCACCGATCCGTCCTCTTCCTGGTACGTCTCCAGCAGGGCCACCATCAGTCTCGGCAGCGCCAGGCCCGAGCCGTTCAGCGTATGCAGGAAGGCGGTCGCCACCCCCGGCTCCGGCCGGTACCGGATTCGGGCCCGCCGCGCCTGAAAGTCGCGGAAGTTGGAGCAGCTCGAAACCTCCAGCCACTTGCCGACGCCCGGCGCCCACACCTCGAGGTCGTAGGTGAGCGCCGAAGAGAAACCGAGATCTCCGGCGGCCAGAAGGACAACCCGGTAGTGCAGCCCCAGCAGCTCGAGGATGCGGGCCGCCTCCGCGGTCAACTCCTCGAGAGCGGCCGCGCCGGCCTCCGGGCGCTCGAAGCGGACGAGCTCAACCTTGTCGAACTGGTGCACCCGGAGCATGCCGCGCGTGTCGCGCCCCGCCGCCCCCGCCTCCCTTCTGAAGCACGGCGAGTAGGCGACGTACTTCAGCGGCAGCGCGCCCCCGGCCAGAATCTCGTCGCGGTGCAGATTGGTGACGGGGACTTCGGCCGTCGGGATCAGCCAGAGACCGTCCGGCTCCGTCACGTAGGACTCCTCCGCGAATTTCGGCAGCTGCCCGGTGCCGGTCATGGTGCGCGCCGTGACGAGGTACGGGACGCGCACCTCCTCGTACCCGTGCTCGGTGGCGTGCAGGCCGATCATCCAGTCGATCAGTCCCCGCTGCAGCGCGGCGCCGCGTCCGCGCAGCACCGTGAAACCCGACCCCGACACCTTCGCTCCGGCGGCGAGGTCCAGGATCCCCAACGACTCCCCCAGCTCCCAGTGGGGGCGAGGGGTGAAGGCCAGGTCCGGGGGCTCCCCCCACAGCCGCACGATCCGGTTGGCTTCGATGCCCCCTGCGGGCACGCCGGCGTCGGGCGGGTTCGGGATCGTCACCAGCGCCTCCGCCAGCCAGGCATCCGCCTCCGCCACGACCGCGTCCAGCCCGGCGATCTCGGCCCCCACGTCACGCATGGCGGCGATCTGCGCACTGGCGTCCCCGCCCCGGCGCCTCACCTCGCCGATCTCCTTCGAGGCCCGGTTGCGGAGTGCCTTGAGCTCGTTGACCCGGGCAAGCGCCTCCCGGCGGGCCAGATCCCGCTCCGCAACGGCGGCGATCGTGCCCCTCGCGTCCTCGATTCCCCTTCTCTCGAGGCCTGCGATCACCTGCTCCGGATCACGGCGCACCAGCCCGATGTCGAGCATCAGCGACCCGGCGTCCGTCCTGGATGCCCTGCCGGTTGCATCCGTGGAGGATTCTCCGACACGGAACCGTTAGCAGTCCGTGGACAAAGCCCCGCGAGCACCGAGAGCGGCGAGGCGCCGGGCTGGCAAGGCGCGACGAGGGGCCAATAGCAGCGCTATTGGGCTGAGGAGCAACGCAGAGCGCAGCCTTGGAGGCGTCAGATGTACACTGGACATGACATAATGTAAAGTTGTCTTTACGTCTTAGAAAGGTGGGGCGAAGAGTCCGGTCCGGATGCATCGCCGCTCGAATGCCGGGGGGTTCTGTCCACGGGCTAGCCGGGAGGGATGAGGTCCCGGTTGTTGCAGGCGGGACTGGCGTCGAACTGAAAGAGTACCCAGCCCGCCGCGACGTTGACCGCAAGCGGCTCGATCTTGCCGTAGTAGCTGCACCGGATGCCGAACAGTCCCGAATGCGCGCGGGTGCGGATCACATAGGTGGTGCGAATCCGCAGCGGAACGGGCTCGGAGGTCGCGTAGCGTGCGGTGTCGGCCGGCGCCCTCACCGCCGATTCGAAGGTCTCCCCCTCCAGCGTCGCGATCCCCGCCGCCGACGTAACCCCGAGGGCACCCGGTGGAAGCCATACGAATTCCCCGCCGGCGGTGTCGACGGCGACATCGAAGTTGCCGCCGGTCGACAGGCTTTCGATCAGGACCGGGGTGCGAAGATGGAAGTCGAAACCGGAGAACAGATTCGGTTCGGTGCGGGACAGCGCATGGAGGCGAACCGTGTCCGGATGCTCGACCCAGCGTACGGCGAGCGGATCGTCGTCGCAACCCACCAGCAGCGCCAGAGCCAGAGCCGTGGCGGGGAGCCCGGCCGGCACCCGCCGGGCGAAAGGCGCAGCGACGGGAGTCCGCGCCGCGGACACTACGGGGTTTCTCATGGTCCGAATTCTACCGGGCGGTGCGACCCCGAGTCAACCGTGGAACACTTCCCCCATTCTTGACTCGTTCCCTCACGCCCGGCTAGGTTCCTGCCGCCTGCAGGGGACTGCGGCAGCCGTGCGCGACCGGCGAATCCCGGAGCACGACCCCCGTATCCGGTTGGCCAGATCGTAAGGAAAACATTACAAAATGTCATGTTTACCATACATTTTGCTTCTGCACGGACCGTCAGAGTGAACCCATGACCAAAGCCTCCGGGCCCTCCCTGTGGGTCACGGTTCTGGCAGGGGGATCCGGCCAGCGCTTCTGGCCACTCAGCACCGCCGGCCGGCCCAAACAGTTGCTTCCCCTCGGATCCGCGCGGCCGCTGATCGTCGACACCCTCGAGCGGACGCGCGGACTTGCACCCCCGGAGCGGACGCGGATCCTGGCCGGGGACACGCTGGTGGCACCGATCCGAAGCGCGACCGGCCTGCCTGCGGACGCCTTCCTGACAGAGCCGCGGGCGCGGGGCACGGGACCGGTGCTCGCGCGGGCAGCCTGGGAGCTGGAGCGCGCCGGCCCGGGCGCGGTGATGGTCTCGCTCCACGCCGACCACGTCATCAGCCCGGCCTCCGCCTTCCGGGACGCCGTGCGCGCCGCGGCCGCGATCGCCCTGCGCGAGGAGCTGCTGATGACGATCGCCGTCCCGCCCGCGCGGCCCGAGACCGGCTACGGCTACCTGCGGCCCGGCCCGGGGCTGGACGCGCCGCCCGGCCACCGCGCCTACCGCGTCGACGCGTTCGCGGAGAAGCCGGACGCCGCCACGGCCGCCCGGTACATCGCGGACGGGTATCGCTGGAACTCCGGGATCTTTGTCTGGCCCACCGCGGTCTTCCTGGCCGAAGTCAGGGCGCACGCTCCCGGAATCGCGCGCGCGTTCCCGCTGCTGGAGAGGGGTGACATTCCGGGCTTCTTCGACGCGGTGGAGCCCGTGTCCGTCGACGAGGGCGTGCTGGAGCGCAGCGGCCGGGTGGGGTCGCTCGATGCGACCTTCGCCTGGGACGACCTGGGGACCTGGGAAGCCTTCGCGCGGCACCGGCCAGCGGACCGGCGCGGGAATGTCGTGCAGGGCGAGGTACACCTCGCGGATGCCGGCGGCAACATCGCCGTCGCGGATTCCGGGCGCGTGGTGCTTCTGGATGTGCACGACCTGCTCGTGGTCCGAACGGAAGGCGAAACGCTGGTCATGCCGCGGTCGCGATCGGCGGAGCTCAAACGGTACCTGAGAGGTGTTGACGGACCGGAGCCCGGCTCCGGATGATGGCCGCGCCGCGCCGGCTCCTCCTCTTCGACGATGAGGTCGCCCGCGGCTGGCACCCCTTCGCGCTCACCCGGCCCGCGGGGGAACTCCTCTTCGGAACCGAGACGCTGAGGGCCAGGTGCGAACGTGTCTTCGGGGCCCGGTGCGAGGGACACCTCGCCGGCGATGCCCTCCTGGGCTTCGAGGAACCGGGTGCCCCGCCGTGCCTCGGTGCCGGCGCACCGGGAGACGACGGGTACAGACTCCTGGTATCGAGCCGTTTCGTTCCCGCCGAAACTCCCGCCGAATGGCGCGCGGGCCCCGCGGTGATGTGCGCCGGAGACACCCCGGTCGGCGCGGCGTTGCCACCTCGCACACCGGTGCCCGCCGGTCTCGCGGCGGGGCGCTTCCCGGAGGAATGGCCGCGGACCCCCGTCGCGGGCCGCGTGCTGGAGAGCGTGTGGGAGTTGATGGCGGCGAACGGGGATCGCCTCCGCGCGGACGGCGCGCGCTTTCCGGCGAGCGGGCTGCCTGCCGGCGCGCACCGCGTGGGGGACGGTGTGATCAGCGTCGCGCCCGGAGCGGTGGTCGAGGCGGGCGTCGTTTTCGACACGAGCGACGGACCCGTGATGGTGGCGGCGGGAGCGCGCGTGCGGGCGCCGAGCCGCATCTGCGGGCCGGCCTGGATAGGGCCCGGATCGACGTTGCTGGGCGGGGAGCTGGCCAGTGCCAGTATCGGGCCCGGTTGCAGGATCCGCGGCGAGGTCGCGTCGTCGGTCGTGCTCGGCTACGCCAACAAGGCGCACGACGGCTTCCTGGGACATTCCATCGTGGGCCGCTGGGTCAACCTCGGGGCCATGACCACCAACTCGGACCTTAAGCACACTTACGGTCCAGTTCGCGTGCAGGTAGGCGGTCGCACGGTCGAGACCGGGCTGATGAAGGCCGGGTGCCTGCTGGGAGATCACGTGCGCACCGGGATCGGCACGCTGCTCGATACCGGCACGGTGGTGGGCGCCGGCGCAAGCCTCTTTGGGGACCGGGCGGCGCCGAAGTCCGTGCCGCCGTTCTCGTGGGGTTCGGGCGCCGCGCCCGCCGAGTACGACATCGAGCGCTTCCTGGAGACGGCGGCGTTGGTCATGAGGAGGCGGGGGGTGGAGCTGACGCCGGGCATGCGAGAGCTGTACCGGCGGGCCTTCCACGATACGGCGGGGCTTCGCGCCCATCCGGGACGCTGATCCCGTGCGGTTCTCCGTACTGGGGAGCGGCAGCCGGGGCAACGCGACGATGGTCGCCGCGGGCTCGACCAGCCTCCTGATCGACGCGGGATTCAGCGGCCGGGAACTGGCGGCGCGCCTCGAGGCGGTCGGCCGGAGCCCGGAGCAGATCGCGGCGATCGTTCTGACCCACGAACACGGCGACCACACCCGGGGCGCCGGGGTGTTCGCGCGCGCCCACGGCACGCCGCTCTACATGACCGCGGGGACCCGCGAAGCGTGCAGCCGCCTGTTTCGGGGCACCGAGACCATCCACCTGTACCGTCCGGGCTATCCCGTGACGCTGGACGATCTCGAAGTCGAGCCGTTCATCACCGTTCACGACGCCGCGGAGCCGGTGGCGGTCGCCGTCGGCGACCCGGTGAGCGGGATTCGCCTGGGCATTGCGACCGATCTCGGGCGCCCCGGGGTCCAGACGAAACATGCCCTGCGGGGATGCGACGCCCTGGTGATCGAGTCGAACCACGACGCCGAGATGCTCTGGGCCGCGGCCTACCCGGCTGCCGTCAAGTCGCGCATCGCCTCCAGTCAGGGACACCTCTCGAACCGGGCTGCCGCCGACCTCGCCCTCGAACTGCTGGGGCCCGGGCTCTCGGTGGTCGTCCTCGCGCACCTCTCGGAGGAGACGAACACACCGGCGCTGGCACGCTCGGTGATGGAGCGGGCACTCGGAAGGAAGGGCTACAAGGGGCAGGTGCTGGTGGCCGCGAGCGACCGCCCCACCCCGGTCGTCGATCTGGCGGAGCTGCGTGAGAGGAACCGTCCCGCGCAGCTCTCCCTCTTCTGAGCCGCCCGGCGGCGGCGCACCCGTGGCACGACCACGCGGCCTGCGGCTCCCCCCGTGCCGGCGCTACAGCCCCAGAAAGCGCAGGAGGTCGTTGCCGAGAGCCCACACCATGATCCCCAGGACGACGAACAGCCCCACCTGGCTCCAGCGTACCCGTTGCTTGACGGTGAGCTTCTCCCCGCGGACCAGCTCGATGCCCAGGAACACCATGTGTCCCCCGTCGAGAATGGGGATCGGCAACATGTTGAGGACCGCGAGGTTGACGCTGAAGAGCGCCATGAAGCGGAGGAATTCCCCCATTCCCTCCGAGGCGGCCTGGCCGGACGCGACGGCGATCGTCCCGATCGAGCCCACGTCCCGCGGCGAGACGTCAAGGGTGACGAGGTCGCGCAGGAAACCGAGAATCAGGCCGGTGGTGAAGATCGTCTGGTTGTAGCCGAAGACGGCGGCTTCCCCGAGACCGACCGAGACGTGCACGGTCGGCGGGTAGACCCCGAGCTGGCCCCGCTCGCCGTTCTCGTCCTCGGCGACCCCCAGTTCGGCAACGCGAAGCAGCGGAGTGCCGTCGCGCAGGACTTCGATCTCGACGCTCTCCGCCGGTCTCGCTGCGATCTCCCGTACCATGCCGGTCCAGCTCGCGACCGGGACCCCGGCCACGCTCGTCACCAGGTCTCCCGCCAGGATGGCGGCGCGGTCGGCGGCGGACCCGGGCGTGACCCGGCCCACCCGCGGTTCGACCCATTCGGTCAGCGATGTCGCGAGCGCAAGCCGCTCTTCCCGGTCTGCCGGGATCTCGATCTCCACGGTGGAGGAGGGCGAGCGCGTAACCACGCTCACGACCCCCGCGGGCGCCTCCAGGAAGGCCCGCTGGACCTGGTTCCACGATTGCGGCTCGGTCTCTCCGATCCGCACGATCTCGGCGCCGGAGGGAATGCCGGCCAGAGCCTCCGCCCCGGAGGGCAGCGTACTGTCCGCGACCGCCATCACCCGGGTCGTCGCAAGCTCCTCGCGGCCCCAGATGCCGGCCCATGCACTGTACGCCCCCACCGCGAAGAGCATGTTCATGATCACGCCCGCCGAGATCACGAAGGCCCGTGCCCAGATGGGCTTGGAGTCGAAGTCCCGCGGATTGGGCCGCCGCCGGCCATCGGAGGCGCCGCCCTCGAGGTGCTCCATCACCTCGTCCTCCATCCCCTGCATCTTCACATACCCGCCCAGCGGTATGGCGGAAAGAACATACTCCGTCTCACCCCGCGTATACCCCCACACGCGGGGTCCCAGCCCGATGGAGAACCGCTCCACGCCGATGCCAACCGCCTTGGCCGCCCAGAAATGGCCCAGTTCGTGCACGAAGATCAGGACGCCCAGCAGAACGAGCGTCGCCAGAACCGTCGTCATTTGCCTCCCCTGTGGGTTCCTATACCAATCCGGTGGCGTGCCGGCGGGCGTCGCCGTCCAGCTCCAGGACCTGCTGCAAGGAATTCGCGCGGCGGCCGCCCAGGACCTCCAGCGTCCCGGCAACGACACTTGCCATACGCCGGAAGCTAACCCTTCGTTCCAGAAACGCCTGCACGGCCACTTCGTTGGCGGCATTGAAAACCGCCGGCGCGCCCCCTCCGGTCCGCCCGGCCTCCACACCCAGGGTGAAGAGCGGAAAGCGTTCGGCATCCACGGCCTCGAAGGTCAGCGGAGACGCCTTCAGCGGATCGAAGGTGCAGAGCACGCGGTCGGCGGGACGCCGCGGCCAGGTCAGCGCGTGAAGGATCGGCAGCTCCATGTTCGGTTCGCCCATCTGGGCCAGCACCGACCCGTCCACGAACTCGACGAAGGAGTGCACGATGGACGTGGGATGGACGACGACATCGATCCGGTCGTAGGGAAGTCCGTAGAGGAAGTGCGCCTCGATCACCTCGAGCGCCTTGTTCGCCAGCGTCGCCGAGTCGATGGTGATCTTGGCGCCCATCTCCCAGGTGGGATGCTGCAGGGCCATATCGGCGTCGACCTCTTCCAGGGCCGCGGTATCCAGTTCCCGGAAGGGTCCGCCACTCGCCGTCAGGATGATTCGGCGCACCTCCTCCGGGCGCGTCCCGCCGAGGCACTGCAGGATGGCCGAGTGTTCGCTGTCGACCGGGACGAGCTCCCCCCCTCCCCGGCGTGCCGCCTCGAGGACGATCTCGCCCGCCGCCACCAGCGACTCCTTGTTGGCGAGGGCACAACGCTTCCCCGCCTCCAGCGCGGCGATGGTGTGCCGGAGGCCGGCCGCGCCCACGATCGCATTGATCACGATGTCCGCGCCGGGGGTGGAGGCCAGCTTCGCAACGCTGTCGGATCCCGCGAGCCAGCCGGCCGCGCGCAGGTCGCGACGTCCGTCCAGAGCGGCCGGATCGGCGACGGCTACGGAGGCAGGCCGGAACTCCTCGGCGAGTGCCTCGAGCGCGTTGACGGAGCGCCCGGCAGCCAGTCCGGCCACCCTGAAGTGCTCGGGGTGGCGGCGGACGACCGCCAGCGCCGAACGGCCCACCGAGCCGGTGGCGCCCAGAACTACGACGCGCTTCACACCAGGACCTGGGCCAGCAGCACCAGTCCGTACGCCAGCGGCACCGTAAACAGAATCGAGTCGAAGCGATCCAGGAAGCCCCCGTGGCCGGGGAGCAGCCTTCCGGAGTCCTTCACCCCCGCCTCCCGCTTGAGCAGCGATTCGGACAGGTCGCCAAGCTGGCCGGCAACCCCCAGAAGGAGTCCGATCAAGGCACAGGTGGCCGGGGTCAGGACCAGGGTGGCGACCCTGTCCATGAACAGACCGGCGACGTATCCCGTCACTACAGCCCCCACCAGGCCGCCGATGCTCCCTTCCACCGTCTTGCCGGGACTGAGCCTGGGCGCGAGACGTCTGCGCCCCAGCCGCTTGCCCACGAAATACGAGCTGCTGTCGGCCAGGGCGGTGACTGCCACCGGAAGCATCACCAGCAGAAAGCCGTCCAGCGGGCGAACCGGCATCGCTCCCCGCATCTCGGGCAGATGGCGCAGAAGCAGCGCGAAGGACAGGGTGCCGCCGGTATAGAGTACGCCGGACACGGTGGCCGTCGCGGAGAGCAGGGGCTGCTGTTCCGACCGGTCGAACATGGAGACCGCGACCGACACCAGCCCCAGGAGCAGCAGCAGCGACAGCGCACGGTTGCCCCACGCGTGGAAGCTCGGATCATGGGCGGCGAGAAGCACGAGGAGAACCGCGACGGGGACGCCCAGCCACGCAAGGGGGCGACCCGCCCTGTCTCTGACCAGGTTGTAGAATTCGTGGGCGGTGAAGGCCGTGACAACGGCGACCAGGGCCGTGAAGTACCAACCGCCGAGATAGATGGCGAGGACGCTCACAGGCGTGATGATCGCCGCGACGAGAAGTCTTGCGCGCAGCTCCCGCGAGATCCTCCGCGACCGTGAAGCGCCGCTCATCCCACGCCGACCCTGCCGAACCGGCGCTCGCGCCGCTGGTAGTCCAGGATCGCCTTGAACAGGTCTTCCCTCGTGAAATCCGGCCACAGAACCGGCGTGACGTGGAACTCGGTGTACGCCAGCTGCCAGAGCATGAAATTGCTGATCCGCATCTCGCCGGATGTACGAATGAGCAGGTCGGGATCGGGAGTGCTCCCGGTGACGAGCGCGTTCCTGAATGCCTCCTCGTCGATCGATTCGGGGCTGAGCAGGCCGGTGCAGGCGGCGGTCGCCAGCGCCTTTGCCGCCCCTACGATCTCCTCGCGCGCACCGTACGAGATCATCAGGTTGAGCAGCAGGCGCCCGCCCCCGCGCGTGGTCTCCACGATCTTGCGCACGGCTTCGAGGGAAGGCTCGTCAAGCCGCTCGATCTCGCCGAGGACCCTGACTTCCACCCCTTCGCGCGCCAGCCGCTCCCGCTCCTTCTCGGCAAAGGCCTGCAGGACCCCCATGAGGGCCTCGATCTCCTCCGGGGGACGGCGCCAGTTCTCGGTGGAGAACGCGTAGAGCGTCAGGATCTCGACACCCGCCGCGCACGCGCCCTCGACAACCTCACGAACCGCGTTCATCCCTTCCCAGTGACCCACGCCTCGCGGCAGGTCCCTCAGAGCCGCCCAGCGGCCGTTTCCGTCCATGATGACGGCCACATGCCGTGGTACATGGCCGGCCATCCTGATCCGGTCGAGTCGGTCCGTCAGATCGCCATCACCTCCTTCTCCTTGGAGGCCAGCAGCGAGTCGATTCTGCCGCAATACTCGTCGGTGAGCTTCTGCACGTTGGCCATCATCCGGTGGGCTTCGTCCTCGCCCACCTCATGGGCGCGCAGCCCCTCCTTGATCCGGTCGTTGGCCACGTGGCGGGCCTGGCGGACCGAAACGCGCCCCTCCTCGGCCAGACGGTGAAGGAGCTTGACGTACTCCTTCCGCCGCTCCTCGCTGAGCGGGGGAATCGGGACGCGGATGAGCGCACCGTCGTTGGACGGATTCAGCCCGAGTCCCGAGGTCAGGACCGCCTTCTCGATATCGTCGATCAGGGACCGGTCGAACGGCTGGACCAGGAGCATTGCCGGGTCCGGAGCGGACACGGTCGCCACCTGGTTGAGGGGCATGATGCCCCCGTAGGCGCTGACGCGGACGGTGTCGAGGATGGACGGGACCGCCTTGCCGGTCCGCACGGTCGCGAACTCCCGCCCGACCGCGTCCAGCGAGTCTTCCATCCTGTTCCTGGCGTCGTCCAGTATCTCCAAGGTGTTCTCCTCGTCGAGGGCCTCAACCGGGAAGCCGGCTCAAGGCGCATTGACCACGCGGCGCCTCGCCGCCCCGGGTATTCACGCGGGCTTGTCCACGGGCTGCTCGGAAACCAGGGTTCCCACGCGCTCGCCACGGATCGCCCGCCGTACCGCTCCCTGGTCCTCAAGATCGAGCACGATAATGGGAAGACCGTTTTCGCGGCAGAGGGACACCGCCGCGGCATCCATCACCCGCAGGTCCCGCGCGACCACCTCATGGTAGGAAATGTCCGGGATGAAGGTCGCGTCGGGGTCGCTCGCCGGGTCGGCGGTGAAGACGCCCCGGACCCGGGTCGCCTTGATGACCACGTCGGCGTCCATCTCGATGGCTCTGAGGACCGCCGCCGTATCGGTGGAGAAGTACGGGTTTCCGGTCCCCCCGGCGAAGATCACGATCCGGCCCTTTTCGAGGTGTCTGACGGCCCGCCGGCGAATATAGGGTTCCGCAAGCTGGGGCATGCGGATCGCGGTCATCACCCGGGTGTCGATCCCCTTCTTCTCCAGCAGATCCTGCATGGCGAGCGCGTTCATGATCGTCGCCAGCATGCCCATGTAGTCGGCCGAGACCCGGTCCATCCCCTGGCGGCTGGCCATGGCCCCGCGAACGATGTTCCCGCCCCCGATCACCAGTCCCAGGGCGACGCCCAGCTCGTGGATGCCCTTGACGTCGTCGGTGATCGAGCCGACGACCTCGGGATCGATGCCGAACCCCCGATGCCCCGCCAGTGCCTCGCCCGACAGCTTCAGCAGCACGCGGTCGTAGCCGGAACTCCTGGGGCCGGGGCCGCCCACGGCCTGCTAGTCCCCGACCTGGAACCGCGAGAACCGCGCCACCTCGATCTTCTCGCCGGTGCGGGCCGCCACCTGGGTGATCAGGTCACCCACGCTGCGGTCGGGATCCCGGATGTAGGCCTGCTCCAGCAGGACCCGCTCGCGGAAGAACTTGCCGAGCTTGCCATCGACGATCCGCTCGCGGATGTGCTCCGGTTTGCCTTCCCGGGCAACCTGCTCCTCGAAAACCGATCGTTCCCGCTCGACGACGGCCGGGTCGACATCGCCGGCGGCCACGGCGATCGGGTCCGCCGCCGCCACATGCATCGCGAGATCCCGGGCCAGGATGCGGAAATCCTCGGTGTTGGCGACGAAATCGGTCTCGCAGTTGAGCTCGACGAGAACACCGATGCGTCCTCCGTGGTGGATGTAGCTGGCAACCGTGCCCTCGTTGGCCCGCCGCCCGGCCCGCTTTGCCGCCTTGGCCTCCCCCTTGCTGCGCAGCAGGTCGATCGCGGCCTCGATCTCGCCGTTGGTCTCCTGCAAGGCCTTCTTGCAATCCATCATGCCCGCGCCGGTCCGGTCGCGGAGTTCCTTCACACTCTTGGCAGTTATGTTCATGCTGATGCCAGCTCCCTGTTGGAATCGCACCTCCTGTTGGAATCGCGCCTCCGCGCGGGCGAACCGTACGGGAAACCCGCCGACTCAGCCGCCCCCGGAACCGCGCCCCTTCGACCCCTTGGCATCCTCGCCGTCTCCGGTCTTGCGGACCTGCGCGATGGCTTCGGGCCGCGGTCGCCGCTTGCGGGCCCGGGGCATCAGCTCCCGGGTATCCGCCGACTTTTCGCCGGTCTCCGTCGAGTAGGTGGTCGCCTCCAGCTCGACCTGCCGCCGGAGCTGCTCGTCCGGGACTTCCCGGCGCGCGGCGATGATGGAGTCGGCGATCTTCCCGGCGATCAGGCTCACCGAGCGGATGGCGTCATCGTTCCCGGGGATGGGGTAGTCGATCAGCTCCGGGTCGACGTTGGTGTCGGCAATCGCGATGACCGGAATCCCCAGCCGGTGGGCCTCGCGCACACCGATGATCTCGCGCCTCGCGTCCACGACGAACACGGCGCCCGGGAGCCTCCCCATGTCGCTCAGTCCGTGAAAGTACTTTTCGAGCTTCTCCCGTTCCCGCTCGAGGAGCAGGCGCTCCTTCTTGGTGTAGAAGTCGAACGCGTTCTCGTCCCTCCCGCGCTGCAACTCCTTCATCCGGCGGATCTGGCGGCGAATCGTCTGGAAGTTGGTGAGCATGCCGCCCAGCCAGCGCTCGGTCACGAACAGCGCGCCGCACCGCCGGGCCTCCTCCTCGATCACGACCTTGAGCTGTCGCTTGGTCGAGAGGAACAGCACGTTCTCGCCCTTCAGCACCGTCCGGCGCACGGCGTCGCAGGCCCGGTTCAGGCGATCTACGGTCTTGCGAAGATCGATGATGTGGATCCCGTTGCGTTCCCCGAAGATGAAGGGGCGCATCTTGGGATTCCAGCGCCTGGTCTGATGGCCGAAGTGGACGCCGGCGTCCAGGAGTTCGGTCAGACCGGCCTGATCGGTGGTTGCATCCATGGAGTGAGCTCTATCTCTTGCTGAACTGGAAGCGTTTGCGCGCCTTGGGGCGGCCCGGCTTCTTCCGCTCCACCTTGCGCGCGTCCCGGGTGAGCATGCCGCTCTCGCGCAACGCGACCCGGTTGTCCTCGTCCTGAATTGCCAAAGCCCGCGCCAGACCGAGACGGATCGCATCCGCCTGGCCGGTCAGTCCGCCTCCACTGACCCGGACGCGGACGTCAAAGCCGCCCTCCGAAGCGGTCGTGCGGAGCGGCTCCTCGATCCGCGTCCGGTGCGCGGGCCGCGGGAAGTAGTCGTCAAGGGTGCGTCCGTTGATCGACCAGTCGCCGGCGCCGGGTCTGAGGAGTACCCGGGCAACGCTGGTCTTTCTGCGACCCACTGCCTGAAAGGGCTGTTGAGCGGCCATGTCGGTCGTGTCCGTGGGGTTCAGATCTCGAGGGGTCGGGGGTTCTGTCCCCGATGGGGATGGACCTCGTCCGGATACACGCGCAGCTTCCGGCGCATCTGCCGCCCCAGCTTGTTCTTCGGGAGCATGCCCCGGACCGCCAGCTCGATCACCCGCTCGGGGAATCGCTCCAGCATCGTGGCGAACGGTATGTGCTTGTCGCCGCCCATGTATCCCGAGTGGCGAAAATAGGTCTTCTGCTCGGCCTTGCGGCCGGTGAGGCGCACCCTCGACGAGTTGATGACGATCACATGGTCGCCGGTATCCAGATGCGGCGTGTAGATAGGCTTGTGCTTCCCACGCAGAATGCGGGCGACCTCGGTGGCGAGCCGGCCGAGCGGCTTTCCGTCCGCATCGACCACCCACCACGCGCGGTGGATGTCCTGTTCCCTGGGTGTGATGGTCCTGGTCACGCGATTCCTCATCCGCGAAACGAAGCCGCCTCTGCGTCCCGGGGGAAGCGGAGAACGGCTCAGAAGATGATGTACAGCATTAAATCATACCCATCCGACCCGCGGGTGTCAATGAACCTGAACTTCAGCCCGGGGCCGGGTGCCGGGCGAGGCTGATACGGGCGATTCGGAAGCCGCCATGCGCCCTCAATGCGCCTTGCAGCCGTGGCTCCTCGCCGCCCTCGCTGCTCACGCGGGCTCGTCCACGGACTCCTAGGAGTCTGCGCCGCAGAAAACCGCGACCGCTATCTTTAGGGGAGTTGAAGGCATCGTGAAAGGTTGACGGCCTGCCGAGGGGGGTCAATGGGAACGACGTTCCGACCGTACCAGCCGGACCAGATGCAGCTGCTGCCGCAGGATCTTCGTGAGTGGGTGCCGGAGGGGCATCTGGCACACCATGTGAGCGACCTGGTCGACGCGCTGGAGCTGAGTGCGTTCTACGCGCCGTACGAGGGGGACGGGCGGCGCAACTCGCCGTACGATCCGCGGATGATGGTGAAGGTGCTGGTCTACGGGTACGCGACGGGCACCTTTTCGTCGCGGAAGCTGGCGACGAAGCTGGTGGAGGACATCGCGTTTCGGATGTTGGCGGCGGGCAACTTTCCGCAGCACCGGACGCTGTGCGAGTTCCGCCGGCGCCATCTGGACGATTTCGGGGCGGTGTTCGCCGAGGTGGTTCGCCTGGCACAGACGATGGGTCTGGCGGGGTTGGGGAGGGTGTCGGTGGACGGGACGAAGGTCCGGGCGAACGCAAGCAAGCGCAAGGCGATGAGCTACGGCCGGATGCTCAGGGAGGAGCGCCGTCTGCGGGCGGAGATCGCGGGGCTGCTGGAGCAGGCGGAAGCGGTGGACGCGGCGGAGGATGCCCACTACGGGGAGGACATCCGGGGCGACGAGTTGCCGGAGGAACTGAAGCGGCGCGAGGACCGGCTGGCGGCGATCCGGGAGGCGAAGGCCCGCCTGGAAGCCGAGCAGCGGGCGAAGGACGACGCGCGGGGCCGCAAGCCGGGCCAGGAGCGCAACCCGAAGGGCGGCAAGCCGTACAAGCGGGAGTATGGCGAGCCGGAGGAGAAGGCGCAGAGCAACTTCACGGATCCGGAGAGCCGGATCATGAAGACATCTAATGAGGGGTTTCAGCAGAGCTACAACGCGCAGATCGCGGTGGAGGGGGAGAACCAGCTGGTGGTCGGGACCGGGGTGACGAACAACGCGAGCGACCATGGCCAGCTGGTCCCGATGGTCGATCGGGCGGCGGCGGTGTGTGGCGAGACGCCGGAGCAGGTCCTGGCGGACGCGGGCTATTGCAACGAACCGAACCTGCAGGCGCTGAAGGAGCGGGACATCGACGGCTATGTGCCGCTGGCCCGGGAGGGCAAGGCCGCCGTGGCCCCCGATCCGGAGGACTACCCCGCCAAGGCCCGCATGGCCGAGAAGCTGGCCAGCGACGAGGGCCGGAGACGCTACGCACGCCGCAAGTGGATGGCGGAGGCGCCTGTCGGCTGGATCAAGGAGGTGATGGGCTTTCGAAGATTCAGCTTCCGGGGCCTGGAGAAGGTCGAAGCCGAGTGGACCCTCGTGTGCCTGGCCCTCAACATCAAGCGGCTGCACACCCTCCAAGCGGCATGAGGAGGCGATCGTTCACCCCCAGACGCGGGCCCCGGAGCCTACGAAGCCCTCCGCGACCCCAATTCGCCCCGCTGCGGCCCCTTGAGCCCGTCAGCGGCACGGATCTCCGTCCTCCCGCCGGTCGAATCTCCCAACCCAACCCAGACCCTCTCACTTCCCTGTCACATCCACTGCGCTTCTGCGGCGCAAGCTCCTAGCCGGCGAAAGCCGACAGGTAGCGGGCCCTGGAGGGGTGCTTCAGGCGCTCCAGAGCCCTTTCCTTGATCTGGCGCACGCGCTCCCGGGTGATCTCCAGATCGGTGCCGATTTCCTCGAGGGACACCGCCTCGAGGTCGCCGAGTCCGAAGTAGCGGCGGAGCACGACGGCTTCGCGCGCTTCCAGCGTGTCCAGGGCAACGTCCAGCGCGTCGTTCAGCGCCCTTGCAAAAGTCGCCTCATCGGGGCCCGGTGACAGTCGGTCCGGGAGGCAGTCCATGAGGCAGCTGTCTTCGCCGGGCACCATGGGAGCATCCAGCGACAGGTGCGAACGCGCGATCGCCAGCGTCTCCTCCACCTCTTCAAGACCGGACCCCAGTGCCTGGGCGATCTCGCCCGCGGTCGGTTCCCTGCCCAGCTCCTGGAAGAGGAGCGCCTTCTTTTTGCTGACCCTGTGCAGCATCCCCGCCCGATTCAGCGGGATGCGGACGATGCGGCTCTGTTCCGCGAGGGCCTGGAGGATCGCCTGGCGGACCCACCAGACCGCATAGCTGATGAACTTGATGCCCTTTGTTTCGTCGAAGCGGTGGGCCGCCTTGATGAGTCCGAGATTCCCTTCGTTGATGAGATCCGAGAGCGGAACCCCCCGGTTCTGATACTTCTTCGAGACCGACACCACGAACCGCAGATTCGACCTGACAAGCTTGTCCAGCGCTTCCTTCTCGCCACGGCGGATTCCGCGCGCGAGGCGCGCCTCCTCGTCGCGGTCTATGAGTGGATACCTGGCGATCTCCCTCAGGTACTGTCCGAGGGAGCCATCGCCCTGATCCGGCGACCGGGGCGAACTCATCTGTTATCTCCTCTCCTTGAGGGCCCGGCGGAATCCGCCGCAGCTAGCTCCGCACAAGCCCGTGCCGCTCAATCTTCTTGTAAAGGTTGGAGCGCGGCATCCCCATTCGCCTGGCCGCCTCCGAAACGTTCCAGTCCTGCTCACGCAGCTTCAATTCGATGTAGGCCTTTTCCGCCGCCTCCTTGAATTCGCTCAGTGTCTCGAGCGCCATCATGTCTCCCGGGATTCCGGGTCCGGCCCCGTCCGCCGGAACGAACTGCGCGACATCACGCCGCTCCACGGCGTCACCCCCGCTCAGTATCATGAGGCGCACCACCGCATTCTTCAACTGGCGCACGTTGCCGGGCCAGTCGGAGGAGGCCAGGGTCTCGATCGCTTCGTCCGCGAAAGGCTTGTAGGGAACCCCGAAACGCTTCGGGGCCAGCTCCGAAAAGTGTGCGATCAGCATCGGGATGTCCTCCCTTCGCTCCCGGAGCGGAGGTACCCGGATGGTCACCATGTTCAGGCGGTGCAGCAGATCCTCGCGGAAGTTGCCCCTGTCGATCTCCTCGTGCAGGTCCTTGTTGGTCGCCGAAATGACCCGCACGTCCACCGAGATGGGACTGCTGCCCCCAACGCGGGTGAAGTCGCCACCCTGCAATGCGCGCAGGACCTTGGCCTGGGTGACCAGGGACATGTCCCCGATCTCGTCGAGGAACAGTGTCCCCCCGTCGGCCTGCTCGAACTTCCCCGTACGGTCGGAGACCGCCCCGGTAAAGGACCCCTTGACGTGCCCGAACAGCTCCGACTCGATCAGCTCCGAGGGGATCGCGGCACAGTTCACCTCGACAAAGGGTTGCCCGGCCCGGCCGGAGCGGCGGTGCAGCGCGCGCGCGGTCAGCTCCTTGCCGGTTCCGTTCTCCCCGGCGATGAGCACCCGGGCCTCGGTGATTCCGACCGTTTCGATCTCCTTCAGCACCTTCCGGATCGCCGGCGACGCACCCACGATGTCGTGGCGGATCTGGATTTCGTTCTGAAGGCGCTCGACGCTGTCGGAGAGCCCGCGGAAGGCGAGTCCGTTGCGCAGAGTGACCAGGAGCCGGTCCGTGTCGAGGGGCTTCTCCAGAAAGTCGAAGGCGCCGTTGCGGGTGGCTTTCACCGCCGTGCCGATGGTTCCGTGGCCGGAGATCATGACCACGACCGCGCGCGGGTCTTCGTCGCGGACCCGTTCCAGAACCTCCAGCCCGTCCATCTTCGGCATCTTCACGTCGAGGAAGGTCACGTCCGGCTTGAATTCGGGATAGTCGATCAACCCGCTGGGGCCGTTGCTGCACACGTGAACGCGGTGTCCTTCGTATTCGAAGAGCTGCCGGAGTGCGTTGGCGACCGACTCGTCGTCGTCCATGATCAGGATTCTGGCCATGGTTGCTACGCGCGAACCAGCACCAGTTCGCCGTCTTCGACGTAGGCGCTCCTGATCTCCCGGAAGGCCGGGGCGAGGATGGCCGACGCCGGCAGACCCTGCTCGTCCTTGCGCCCCAGGGCCGTGAGGATGTCGGGGATGGCGCCCGAGGGGATCGGGATGCCACCCAGGAAGATCTCCCCGACCAGAAGCATCGAGCCCTTTTCGCCGAACGGAATCAGCGAGCCGCCGACGGATACTGCCACCGTGTCGGGGACGACCACGCCGGTGATCCCCCCGAGATCGGGAAGGTCGGGCAGCACCGCAGGGATCACGCGGGCGACGACTTCGATGCGGTCCCCCTCCATCTCGACGGCCGGATCCACGACGCCCCGCGGGAGCATGCCGGCCAGAGAGTACCGCAGGAGGGAGGATACCTCGAACGGTTTCAGCCGGAGTTCAAAGGCGTCGTCCGACGCCCGGAAAGCCTCGATCTTCTCCCGGGCCCGGTCCGCGGCTTCCGGAGTCACGGGTTCGGGCCGGGCAGTTTCCCCGGCCTCGCCGATCCCCAGGGATGTTTCCAGGCGCGGGAAGACCGCGTCCCCCCACTTCCAGCCTCCGTAAGCCGCGACCACGACCAGGGCGGCCAGCCCAAGCCGGACCAAGAACCTCTTCATTGCCTTGCCCATCGCTCGGTCACTCCTGACGCCCCGAAAGGACCACCTTGTGAATGTTCGCATAGCTCGGCCCGCCGGGAAACAGTTCGCTCCTGACCAGGTGCAGCGCACCGACGCCGAAGTCCTCGCTCAAGACCGCGGCCGATCCGCCGCCGCCGATGTCGGGCGCCGCCCCCTGTGCGACACCCGCGCGGCGCGTCCGCCCCACGGTGAGGTGGGGTTTGAACGCGCGCCGGCCGGGAGCGATCCCCTCGCGGGCAAGCGCTTGGTCCAGGGCCCTGCGCATGCGGGTGAGCGGCCCGGGCGTCAGTCCCACCCAGTACACACGCGGAGCTCCGCGTGGCGGAAACACTCCCGTCCCGGTGAGGCCGATGCGGAACGCCCCCTCATGCCCGAGGGAGTCCGCCGCAAGCTTGAGGGACGGGAGCAGGGCGGCGGACGTGTCGCCCAGGAACCGGAGGGTGACGTGGTAGCGTTCGGGCGGGACCCAGCGCACCCCGGGCCGGGCACGGCGCAGCGACGCAAGCGACCCCCAGAGCCGTTCGCGCAGCTCGTGCGGGGGCCAGATGGCGAAGAAGAGCCTGAGCGGCTTCAAACGGCTGCGACCATGGCGGGCCGCAACACCGTGCCGACGGCCTCTACCGCGGATTCGACATCCTCTGCGGTCGACGCCCACCCGAGCGAGAACCGCACCGCACCCTCCTCCAGGGTGCCGAGGATCCTGTGCACCTCCGGGGCGCAGTGCAGTCCCGATCTCGTCTGCACGCCGTGCTCGCGGTCGAGGCGGTTGGCCAGGGTGGCGGCTTCCATGGCATCGGCCTTCACCGTGACCACCGGCACCCCGTCCGGAGCCGCGGGCGACAGCACGCGGAGCCCGGGGACGGTGGCGAACCCGTCGAGGAGCTTCTCCTTCATGGCCATTTCGTGCCGGTGCACGGCGTCCATCCCGCGCTGCATCAGGAACTGGCAGCCGGCGAGCAGCCCCGCCATCCCCGGTGCGTTGCCGGTGCCCGCCTCGAGGCGGTCGGGCATGGCCTCGGGCATGCTGCGGCGCCGCGAGTCCCCGCCTGTCCCGCCGCACATCAGCGAGCCCACGTCGACGCCCTCGCGCACCCAGAGTCCGCCCATGCCCTGCGGGCCCAGCAGCCCCTTGTGCCCGGTGAAGGCGATCACGTCGGCCCCCTCCTCCGCGGCCCCCGTGGCCAGGTGCCCGGCGGACTGCGCCACGTCGGCCACCACCACCGCGCCGGCCTCGTGCGCCAGACGGCTCAGCGCCCGCAGCGGCATCACCGTCCCGAGCACGTTGGAGGCCACATTCACCACGAGCACCCTGGCGCCGTCCAGGAGACGGGCCGCCTCGTCCAGATCGACCGCGCCCTCCGCGTCCCCCGACAGTACGCGCACCTCCACCTCCCGCTCCCGCGCCAGGTAGTCCGCGGGCCGCAGGACGGCGTTGTGGTCGTACTGGGAGATGACCAGCGCGTCCCCCGGGCACAGCAGTCCCCACAGGGCGGTGTTGAGGGCGTGTGTGGCATTCTGCATGAAGGCGATCCGCCCGGGGTCTCCGGGCAGGTCCATGACCCGGGCCAGGGCCCGCCGGCACCGGAAGGCGAGCCTGGCTGCCGCGACTGCGCCCGAGTGGCCGCCCCTTCCCGGCGAGCAGCCGACGCCGCCCAGGAACTCGGCTACCGCCCGGCCCACTTCCGGGGGACGAATGGCGGAGGTGGCGGCGTAGTCCATGTAGTGGGCCATGAGCACCGTTCCTGGCGCGGGTATCCGTCATGATCGCTTCCGGTGTCAGCCTAATCGTTGCGGTGGTGGATGGACAAGGCTCCCCCCGGGGACGCCTGCGGCGGCCTGCAGCCCCACCCGCATGCGAAGGGCCTCGGCGACGGCGCGTTCGCTCAGCCGGTCCTGGTGGTCGAGATCCGCGATGGTGCGCGCCACGCGCAGGGTACGGTGGACGGATCTGGCCGAGAGACCGTAGCGCCGGACTCCCTCCTCCAGCAGGCTCGTCCCCGCCTCCGTCAGGCGGCATGCACCGATCACCTCCCTCGCGGGAATGAGGGCATTCAGCAGCGGGCGCCCGCCCCGGCGCACCGCCTGGTGGGTGCGGGCGCCGACGACCGCCTCCCTCACGGCAGCGGACCCGGGCTCCGGGAGATCCCCCGACGCCGTGAGCTGCTCCCAACCGACCGGAGCGACGGGAATCTGGAGGTCGACGCGGTCGAGCAGCGGACCCGACAGCCGCGACCGGTAGCGGTGCACGTCCCGGTCACGGCAGATGCAGTCGTCGCCGCTCATGCCGCAGGGGCACGGGTTCATTGCCGCGATCAGCTGGAAGCGGGCCGGGAAGGTCACGGTGTGGCGGACGCGCGAGATGCGGGCGTAGCCGGACTCGATCGGTTGCCGGAGCGTCTCCAGGACCCCGCGGCTGAACTCGGGGAGTTCGTCCAGGAACAGGACGCCCAGGTGGGCCAGACTGATCTCTCCCGGCCGCGGCGGGTTGCCACCCCCGATGAGCCCGCCGGCGGAGATCGTGTGGTGCGGGGCACGGAACGGCCGCACCGTCTTGACCGGACGGTCCCGGTCGAGCAGCCCGGCCACCGAATGAACCCGGGTCACCTCCAGCGACTCCGTTTCGGACAGCGGGGGCAGAATGCCGGGAAGACGCCTCGCCAGCATCGTCTTCCCCGCTCCGGGCGGGCCCGACATCAGCAGACTGTGCCCTCCGGCGGCCGCGATCATCAGCGCCCGCTTCGCCAGCGCCTGTCCGCGCACCTCGCTCAGGTCGGGCTGCGCGGCCGGAACCGGCAGGCCCGAACGGTGCGCCGGAACCGGGCTCCTCTCGCCACGCAGGATGCCGATCACCTCCCGCAGGTCCCACACCCCCGTGACATCGATGCCGGGGACCGCCGACGCCTCCTCGGCGTTCCTTCCGGGTACGAAGAGCCCCGTCCTCCCGTCGGCGCGGCAACTCATGGCCAAAGCGATGGCACCGCGGACGGGACGCACCGACCCGTCCAGCCCGAGTTCGCCTACGAAGGCGGAGCCGACGAGTGCCACGGGCGGGACATGGCCGAAGGCGGCCAGCAGGGCGACCGCGATCGGGAGATCCAGCCCGGAACCGGATTTGGGCAGGTCCGCAGGGGCGAGATTGACGGTGATGCGCCGGGGGGGCAGCACCAGACCGGTCTGCGCCAGCGCCGCGAAGACGCGCTCCTTGCCTTCGCGCACGGCACCGGCCGGGAGGCCTACGACGGTGAAGACCGGCAGCCCCTTCTGCACCTTGACCTCTACGCGCACGGACTGTCCTTCCACGCCGTGGACCCAATACGAATGTACGACTGCCAGCACGGTCCCCCCCGCGAAGCATGAACTCCGGCGCCGGCCCGGTCCGGCCGAAGGGTGGTTGCAAGTCTTCCGGGGTCCGGGCCGGCACGCCTCTACGCCAAAGGGTATCCCGGGGGCGGGGGCGATGGCATGGCAAAATCGGCCTGTCCCGCCCGGCGACCGGCGCCCCAACGAGATTCGCAGCGCGCGGGATTGCAACGCCGCAGCGCCGCCGCAGCGCCGCAGGACTGGCGAAACGCGCTCTGCCTCTGCAAGTTCAGCGCGATTTTGACCGGGAGAAGAATCGATGACAGTTGCGATCATGGCCGAGAGCCGGCCGGGCGAACGCCGCGTCGCCCTCGTCCCCGAGGCGGCGCGTTTCTACACGAAACGTGGGCTCGGGCTCCGCCTCGAAGCGGGAGCGGGGGTGGGCGCGTCCTTCCCCGACCGGGAATACGAGGAGGCGGGCGTGGCCGTGGTTCCGGGCCGGGACGCCCTGCTCGCCGATGCCAAGGCGGTCCTGAAGGTGCAGCCTCCGACCCTCGAAGAGGTGGCCGCGCTCCCTCCGGAATCGGTGCTGGTGTGCCACCTCGATCCGCTCGGGCCCACGGAGATCATCGAGGCGCTGGCCGAGCGGGGGGTGACCGCCTTCGCCGTCGAGCTGATCCCGAGGATCACGCGGGCCCAGAAGATGGACGTGCTCTCCTCCCAGGCGACGGTCGCCGGCTACAAGGCGGTGCTCTCCGGCGCCGGCGCGATGACCCGCTTCCTGCCGATGCTCACGACCGCCGCCGGAACGGTGCGCCCCGCGAAGGCGATGATCCTGGGCGCCGGAGTAGCGGGGCTGCAGGCCATCGCGACGGCCCGCCGCCTGGGCGCGGTGGTATCGGCCTTCGACATCCGCCCCGCGGTCAGGGAACAGGTGCAGAGCCTCGGCGCCACCTTCCTCGAGGCCACCCTCGACGAGAGCGCCGAGGACGAGGGCGGCTACGCGAAGGAGCTCTCGGAAGAGCAGCACGAGCGCGAACTCGAGCTCATCGCGACCCACATCCGGGACCAGGACCTGGTCGTCACCACGGCCCAGATCCCCGGCAGGCCCGCCCCCGTCCTCATCACGGCGGAGATGGTCGGGACCATGCGGCCCGGCAGCGTGATCGTCGACCTCGCCTCCGAGACCGGCGGAAACTGCGAGCTGACGGTCGCCGGCCGCTCCGCCGACCACAACGGCGTCACCGTGATGGGCCCGGCCAACCTGCCGGCCGAGCTCCCCTACCACGCCAGCCAGATGTACGCCCGCAACCTGGCCAGCTTCGTGGAAGACCTCTTCGACGACGAGGGAGCCATCGACTTCGAGGACGAGATCACCTCCGCCACCTGCGTGACCCACGGCGGCGAAATCACCAACGAACGCGTCAGGGCCAGGCTGGCGTCCACAACGGAGTGACCGAACCATGGGTGAACTGCTGATCCTGCTGTACATCTTCGTGCTGGCCACTCTGGCCGGGCGGGAGGTGATCTCCAAGGTGCCTCCCACCCTGCACACGCCGCTGATGTCCGGCGCCAACGCCATCTCGGGGATCGCCATTATCGGCGCCCTGGTGGTCACCGGCACCGCCGACGAGTTGTGGGTCAAGGTCCTCGGAACTGCCGGGATCGTGATGGCCACGATCAACGTCGTCGGCGGGTTCATGGTGACCGACCGCATGCTCCAAATGTTCCGGAAACCCTGAGGCCACCGTGGAAAACACCATCACTCAAATCGTCTACCTGATCTCGGCGGTCCTCTTCGTCTCCGGGATCAAGAAGCTCTCTTCCCCCGCGACCGCCCGCTCGGGGAATGCGCGGGCCTCCCTGGCGATGCTCCTGGCGATCGTCGCCACCCTCCTCAGCAACCGGATCCTCGACTGGACGACGGTGCTGGCCGCCGTCGTGGCCGGTGCCGCAATCGGGGGGGTGCTGGCCCGGTACATCCAGATGACCGCGATGCCGCAGCTGGTCGCGGTCTTCAACGGGTTCGGCGGCGGCGCTTCGGCGGCGGTCGCCGCGGCGGAATTCGTCCGCGCGGGCGCCAGCGGGCAGTCGCTCGGGGTGGACGTCGGCGTCACGATCGTGCTGAGCACGCTGATCGGCGCGGTGACCTTCTCGGGCAGCCTCATCGCCTTCGGCAAGCTGCAGGGCGTCATCACCGGGAAGCCCGTGACCTTCCCCCTCCAGAAGTCCTTCAACGCGCTGCTCTTCCTCCTCACCCTGCTGGTGGGCGCCAGTCTGGCCCACGTCGGCGTGGCGGACGCGGTCGCACCGCTCGTCGGCATGAGCGGGCTGGAGATCAGCGGCCCGTTCTTCCTCGCGCTCGTCGTCGCCGCGTTGATCCTCGGCGTCCTCCTGGTCATTCCCATCGGCGGCGCGGACATGCCCGTGGTGGTGTCGCTGCTCAACTCCTACTCCGGCATCGCCGCCGCGACCACCGGCTTCGTGCTGAACAACTACATCCTCATCATCGCGGGATCGCTCGTGGGCGCGGCGGGGCTGATCCTGACGCAGCTCATGTGCAAGGCCATGAACCGTTCGCTCGGCAACGTCGCGTTCGGGGCGTTCGGCACCGAGGGGCCGACCGCAAAGGTCAAGACCGGACAGCGGCCCGTGCGGGATGTCGACGCCGAGCAGGCGGCAATGGTGCTCGCGTACGCGGGCTCGGTGGCGGTCGTGCCGGGGTACGGGCTCGCCGTCGCGCAGGCGCAGCACGAGCTCAAGAAGGTGTGCGACCTGCTGGAGGACCGAGGGGTTACGGTGCGCTTCGGCGTCCACCCGGTCGCCGGCCGCATGCCCGGCCACATGAACGTGCTCCTGGCCGAGGCGGATGTCTCCTACGACAAGCTCCTCGACCTCGACGACATCAACGCCGAGTTCGACACCACCGACGTGGTGCTGATCGTCGGTGCCAACGACGTGGTGAACCCGGCCGCGCGCGACCCGGACTCGGTCATTGCGGGGATGCCGATCCTGGACGTGGACAAGGCGCGCACGGTGATCGTGATGAAGCGGTCGCTGAGCCCGGGCTTCGCCGGCATCGACAACGACCTCTTCTACATGGACAACACCCTGATGTTCTTCGGCGACGCCAAGGACCAGATGACGGAGCTGGTCAAGGAGGTGCGCGAGGCCTGACGGCCGCAGGACAGGGGCCCCGGACCTTTTCTCAAGGCCGACTGGACTTAGCTTAGCTTAGCTTAGTCCAATCCAGCAAATCGACCCGCTGACTGGCCGGCCCCGAGCTTGTCCCGCAACACCGCTGCTGCGCCCTCCCGAAGCGCTTCCCAAACCGCGCGCACATGCTCTTCCATCGTATGCACGTTCCCGATCGCGACACGCAACCAGACCTCCCCGTCGATCTCCGTGTGCGAGATGAACGCCGCGCCGCCCGCGTTCACCCGGTTCATGATCGCGAGGTTCCCGGCGTCCCGGTCGGCCGCGGAGACCCCGGGGGGTGAATGGCGGAGGACGACCAGCGAAAACGGTGACGGCCGCCAGCGCTCCCACTCCGGCGCCGCGTCCACCAGCCCCGCCAGCAGGCGCGCCAGGCCAAGGTGGTGTGCCAGCATGGCACGCAGCCCGTTCTGGCCGAAATACCTCATCACCATCCACAGCTTGAGCGCGCGGAAGCGGCGGCCCAGCGCCAGGCCGAGGTCCATGTTGTGCCGAACCCCCTCCTCGCCCGTTTCCAGGTATGCCGGCGTCAGCGAGAACGCCGCGTGCAGAGCCCCCGGGTCGCGCACGTACAGGACCGAACAGTCGATCGGCGTGAAGAGCCACTTGTGCGGGTTGAGGACGATCGAGTCGGCGCGCTCCCAGCCGCGGAAGTGGGGGCGCATCCGCGGGAGCGCGGCCGCGGGCCCGGCGTAGGCCGCGTCGACGTGAAGCCAGAGCCCGTGCTCGGCGGCGATTTCGGCGATTTCGGCGACGGGATCCACGGCCGTGAGGGAGGTGGTCCCGATCGTTGCCACGACCGCCAGGGGCCGGCACCCCGCATCGGCATCGTCGCGGATCGCCCGCGCGAGCGCCGCCGGGTCCATTCCCCGCCCCACCCCGGTCGCGACCGCGCGCGCACCGTCGCGGCCCAGCCCCAGGGCATGCACGGCCTTGAGGACGGACGAATGGGTCTCCGGCGTCGCGTAGACCCTCCCGGGAGGCACCCCCGACAGGCCGCGGACGCGCGCCTCGGGGAGCCCCCGCTCACGGGCCGCCGCCAGCGCGTGGAAGGTGGAGATCGAGGCCGTGTCGTTGATGGTGCCGGTGAAGCCGGGAGGCAGCCCCAGAAAGCCGCGCAGCCAGTCCAGCGTCACCTGTTCCAGTTCGGTGGCCGCGGGGGAAGCCTTCCACACCATCGCATTGACGTTGAGCGCCGCCGCAAGAAGCTCTCCGAGGATGCCGGGACCTGACCCGGAGACCGCGAAGTAGGCGAAGAAGCCGGGATGGTTCCAGTGCGTGATCCCCGGCAGGACGACCGACCGGAAGTCCTCCAGGACCGACTCCATGGACTCGCCCCGGACCGGCGCCTCGGCCGCCAGTCCCCCGCGCACCCAACCCGGCTCCACCTCGGCCAGGACCGGGTAGCGCTCCACGTCCTCCAGGTATCCGGCCACCCAGTCCACGAACCGGTGCCCCCACTCGCGAAACTCCCCCGGCGGCATACCGCCCGGGGCCGCCGTCGCCGAGTGCCCGGACGGCTGGCCCTCGCCGGGTTCCATCAGGCCCATGGCGGCCCGCCGGGCACGCGGTCATCCCCCACCGGCGCTGGCCCACCCGAATCGCGGTCCGTCACTTCGGCTGGACCCGCGCGGCGTGCCGCACGATCCTCTGCTGTTCCAGCTGCAGTGCGCGAATCTGTCCGCTCACTTCATCGAGCTCCCCGCGCCCCAGAGGAGGCGGACTGCCCGACCCGTGCAGCAGGCTGAAGAAGAGAAGGTCGGTATGGCCGACGCTGGCCTGTGTGACACCGATATCGAGCGCCCGGTTGAGAAGGAGCACCTCCCGGAAGGGCAATCCGGAGCCGGGCCGAAGCGGGGGCCGCTCGAACATCATCCTCAGAACGACATCGCGCAGGAGGTGGAACTCCTCGATGACCTCACCCGCGGAGAGTCCCCGCCGGGCCGCAACGGACCCGTAGAGCTCGGCGCACTCGGACCACAGCGGCACGATCTCCGAACGAAGCGGAGTCAACATGCCCGGGAGGAAGGAAACCAGTCCCCTGCAGAAGGGACGCAGGACCGCGTCCGCACCCCCCTCCCAGGAACCGCTTCCACTCTGCAACCCCCCGGCCCACCGCTCCGCGATCCCCGGAGAACGGTCGCGCAGCCAGTCGGCCAGATTCACGCTTCCGCCGAACGAACGTCCCGGAGAACGGTCGCGTGATTCGGGCGTCTGGCCAAACATCGTCGTGTGCACACACGGAAGCTACCTGCCGCCGGGCGGCCCGCCAAGCAACGGCTCCGAGGAGTCCGCTACCCGCGGGCCCTGCCGAGGTGTCCCAACAAAGGAACGGTCACTCCGTCTCCGCCAGCCCCTCTTCAGGCATCGCCACGAGCCGGATCCGAACCCGGGTCCCGACGCCCGCTTCGCTCTCCACCTCCACCGCACCCTTCCAGGAATCCACCAGCCGCTTCACGATGGCCAGCCCCAGTCCGGCGCCGGTGGAGCGCGTGGAGAACTGCGGCTCGAAGATCCTCGGAAGGAGCTCGTCCGGGATCCCCACCCCCTCGTCCTCCACCGAGATGACCTGCCGTCCGGGATCGTCGTCCGACTGCGCCGCCACGATGCGCACAACCCCCCCGCCCGGCATCGCGTTTCTCGCATTCTCCACCAGGTTCAGCAGCACCTCCTTCAGTTCGTCGGCCCGGCACGCCACCGGCGGCAGCCCGGGATGCAACTCGCCCTCGACCTGCACGGACGCCCCGCCACCGCCGCTGTACAGGTCCAGCACCTCGCGGATGACGCGGTTCGCGGCAACCGGCACCAGCGGCCCCTTCTCGGCGGCGCCGGGAGACGCCAGCCGCGAAAAACTCCGCGCGATCAGCGCCAGGCGCTCGATCTCGCCGAGGATCGCTCCCGCGTTGCGCTTGAGGATGCCGCCGAAGTCGCGCCGCTCGTCCGTCCACGCTCGCACCAGGTGCTGCACCGAGAGCTTCATCGGCGTCAGGGGGTTCTTCACCTCGTGGGCGACCTGCTTGGCCATCTCGCCCCATGCCAGGATGCGCTCACTCCGGAGTTCGTCCGTCACGTCCGCGAGGCTGACGACAATGCCCCCGGGCTGGCCCTCCTGCACGATCCGGCGTGCCCTGGCGCGGATCCGCCGTCCGGACCAGCGAAAGTCACCGTCCGCTTCCGTCGTGGCGCCCTGTCCGTAGGCGTCGAGCCACGCCGCCAGCTCGGCCGCGTGACCTTCCGCGCCGGGGATCGGCATTCCGTTCTTCAGGGGCGTCGCGAGCAGGGCCTCCGCGCGCGGGTTCGCCACGGTCACCCTCCCCTCCGGATCCACCGCGATCACCCCCGTAGCCACCTCTTCCACGATCGTCTGGGTTCGCCGGGTCGTGCGAAGCAGCTCCGTGCGGGCTTCGCCCAGGCGCCGCACCATCCGGTTGAAGGCCGCGAAGACCGAGCCGAATTCGTCGATGCGGCGGTCCGGAAGGTGGACGCCGAGATCCCCGCGGCCGACTCCCTCGGAGGCGGACTGCAGGATCTGGATGGGCCGGGTCAGCGCCCGCCCGACGAAGAGCGCCAGCCCGAGCGACAGGATGGGACCGAGCACGATGGCCGCGCCGAGCAGGTCGGCCACGTCACGCCGCCGCAGCGCCGCGGCACCCGCTCGCAGAGGCACGGGCGACGCCACGATGTCGCCGTCGGGAAGACGGCGGTGCGCCAGCACATATTGCCAGTCTCCCAGATTGGCGACCTTCGAGGCGCCGGCCCTCCGGCCGCTCTCCAGGGCGATGAAGATATCGGGGTCGACCCAGAACTCGTACAGCCCCAGCTCGATGAGCTCGTCCACGGATCCGGCGATCAGCTCGCCGTTCCGGTACTCCAGCAGGTGTGCGCCCACCCGCTGGGCAAGCAATTCCATCGACCCTCCCTCTTCGCGGTAGGCCTGGCCGATCTGGGCAACCACCCTCTCGGCGAGCGCGGTGGCGGTGCGCTCCGACGCCCCGGTCAGGTTGCGGTAGGCGAGCGTACCGAAGACGAAGTTGGAGAGGACGAAGAAGCCGAAGAGGGTCCACGTCACGCGCGCGCGAAACGACGTGAATAGCCTTCGCCAGTCGCCCGGCACCGAGAGGCGGAGGCCCGCCAGGGCGACGCTGAGCAGCCACATGGTGGAGAACACCACGAGGCTCAACACGAGAAGCAGGGTGGCCCGGGCCCCCATCACGGGCAGGTTGGCGATGCTGATCGTGAAGGAGACGGTGTACGGCCCGTCCGGATACATCGCTACGGTCTCTCCTCCCCAGCCCTCCTCGTTCCTGCTCCAGCGCACCGCGCCGATGTCCGGCGCCCCGGCATCACCGGGGTAGGCCACCAGGGTCAGGAATTCCTGGTCGCCCACATTCTCCATCGCCGCGAGGAGAGGACCCAGCGCCGAAGCGGCGGGGATCGTGCGCCGTGGCGGAATGGCGCCCGAGAGGATCCGCCCATCGGAGAGCGTTACCGCGACGAAGCGCTGAAGATCAGGTGCATCCAGGGAGTGGAACACGGCCGCGCCCGGAGGCTCCTCCAGAGGCAGCAACGCGTCGGCGAGCGCCGGGAGGTCACCCGTGGCACCCAGACCGAGCTCCTGGAGCGGAACTCCTTCGGCCGACCAGAGTGTGACGAAGATCGGTGATCCATGCTCCGCAAGACCGCTGTTCGCCCACGCCCGGTACATCAGCTCGACATCGCCCGCGCCGGCGAGATCGAGCGAGTCGGCGAGGTTGGCGAAGCGGTTCAGGAGCACGTCCACCCCCGGGTCGGGGACGGACCCCAGCTGCTTGAGCTGCTCCTCGGCGATCTCCATCCGGGCCTCGGTGCGCATCGACCAGGTGAAGGGCAGAGCGGCCGTCACGGCCAGCCAGAAGGCGCAGAACCAGCGCAGGTAGGATCCGCGCATCGAGAGGTCCATGCCGCGAACGACCAGGATCGCGGGAAGCATCCACAGCAGCGAGAGCGCGGGCGGTACATGGGGCCCCGTGCGAACGCCCGCCGCCACCGCAACGCTCAACCCGGCCGCCACGACAAGCCCGAGCACCGTAAGGCCGGGGGCATCCATCGTCCTCCGCAAGGATGACCCGAAGGCCAGTGCCGCGCCGGCAACCAGCGTCAACACGGTCGTCACGGTCAGCTGGAAGAAGATCCAGCGGGTGTCCGTGGTCCCGAGCAGATCCAGGGAGCCGCCTTCACCCATCCAGGCCAGCACGGCCGGGAAGCCCGCCGCGACCGCGACCGGCAGCGCCCATTCGCCCAATGCAAGGCGCCAGCGGGGGATCACGTGGATGACGAAGGGCGTCGCCGCGACGCAGAAGAGCAGCACGCGGCCGAGGGCGACCGACGGCGGACCCTCGAGCCGGGCATTCGCCAGGGCGGTGACGGCAGAGGGCCAGAAGGTGCTGTCCAGGGGAATGATCGCCGCTGCGCCCGCCAGCCCCGCGACCGAGTAGCCCAGCCTGCCGCGGGACCCGCCGAGCGATTGCAGCAGCCAGGTAGCGACGGCGAGCAGAACGACGAATCCCGCTCCAAGATCCCGGCGCTCCGCGCGCCGCACCGACGGTTCGGGTTCTTCAACCGTAATGCTCAGCAGCGCTTCGTCCGGCCACCCGAAGTCGAAGACCCCGGGACCGTGGGCCATGTCGGCGCGCGAGATCCGGATCCTCTCCCCGGTCGCCCGCGCGGTTCGGGAGGCGAAGTCGTCGAGGCCCGCCGCAAAGGGAGCGGGCAATTCCGAACGCATGAGCGAAGTCACCACCGCCGTACCGTCGTCGTCCGGAGTTCGCCGGGAGAAGTACAGGTACGTGAAGAGCGGCGTCCCCGAATAGGAGTACTGTGCGATGCCGTCCCGCACATCGGCGGCCAGGCGCCCGTGGTGATGCCCTTCCCAAGCCACCAGCGTTCCGCCGTCGTCGAAGAGCGCCGCCGCCGTAAGGCCGAATCCCTCCACGATCGACTCCAGCGAATCGTGAAGCGCCGGAGCATCGAGGCCGAACCGGGCCAGGCCCGCGACCCGGTCGGCCGCCTCGTCGCCGGCCGTTACCAGGGCGTCGAACTCGCGCTCGACCCGCTGTCCAACGCGCGCCCGCTGTTCCTCCCAGTACCCGGTCCAGTCCGCGGCAAGCTGCCGGTCGCGCATCTCCGTGTAGAACCCGATGATGACCCCTGCCGCCAGCAGCACGACTGAAATGGCCAGCCTACGGCCGACCGGGCGGCGCACCGCGGCCAGAGCGAGGCAAGCGGACGCGCCGGCCAGGACCCCGGGATGCTCGAGCCGCGTCCAGAGCAACAGAAAGAAGAGACCGGCCCAGACGAGGAGATCGGCGTTCCTGGCCGGCATCGCGCCCTGCCCTTCGGCCCGGCCCCGTCCGCCACCGGAGCCGGCGGGCGCCGCTGCTTCATCAGCTTGCACGGATTCGTTCGTCATTATGTTTATTCTAATGCAACGCATCGCCCCGTCGTCAGCCTGGTTGCCGCCGCGCTCCGGCGCCACCCCCACCCATCGCCGCCCCGCGCGTGGGGCGGCGCGGTATCGCCCGCTTCTGGCAGCCGTCCTCGCCGCCGGACCCCTGTCCGCCGGCTCGCTGGACGCGCAGCGGGTCGACCGAGGCATGTTCCGCATCTGGATCGACGGTACGGAGGCGGGGTCGGAGCAGTTCGCCATACAGAGGCAGGGCACCGGCGCTGCCCAGACCACGGAGGCGAGGAGCATCATTTCCATGCGGGACGGCCGCAGTCTCGATACGCTTCTCGAGGTGGTCGGCCCCGAACTCACCCTGGTTCGGTACGCGGCTGTCGAGACCGGCGCGGACACGCTGTCGGTGACGCTCTCCAGAACCGGCGATCGTCTGCGCGCGCAGACGACTACGGCATGGGGGCTCAAGAGGCGCGGCTACCGTGCCCGCCCCGGCACCTTCGTCTTTGACGAGGGGGTGGCGCACCACTACTTCGTGCTGGGAGAGTTGGCGGCCGGGGACGCAGCGGGCCGAACGCTGTATGTGTTCTCCCGTGTTTCAGAGACAATCGAGCCGCTCGAGGTGGCCGATCCCACGGCTGAGAGCATCGAAATCGGAGGGGAGAGGATCGAGGCGACGCGCTTCGACTTCGGCTCCGGGGAGGCAGCCGGGGCCGCGTGGTTCGACGGGAGCGGCCGGCTGGTGCGCGTCTCGCTTCCCGGCCGGGGCTTCGTGGCTGAAAGGAGTCTCTGATCCTGCCGTTTGAAGGAAACGGGCTCCCCATGCGTAGCAGGAAACTGGACCCGCTCGAAATGCGTAGTGCAGGCGGGTCTCCAACGAGGTCACGCCGTACGGGGTCCTCTGACTGACGCCGGCCATCACGGTGTGCAACCGCACCAGGAGGTTGATCTTGACCAACAACGCGAAACTGCGGACCCCGCCTGCCAGGCGAGTCCTCGTATTCCTGCTCGTCCTTGCCGCCCTTCCGGCGACGGCGGCCGCACAGCAGCGGGTTCCCCAGTCCCTGTCGCTCGAAGCGGCGCTGGAGATCGCGCTTCGCAACAACCCCGCCATGCAGGCCACGCGCAACGACGTGCGGGTCGCGAACTGGAACCTGACCGCGGCCTACGGGTCGTGGCTGCCGACGGCGTCGCTTTCGTCCGGCTTCGGCTGGCAGGGAGTGGGGGAACAGCGTTTCGGGAGCATCACCGCCGAACAGCTGGGTTTCGGCGACCAGCCGTCCTTCCTGACCAGCAGCTACAGCGCGAATGTGGGCTTCTCGCTGAACGGCAGCATGCTGATGGCGCCCGGGCAGGCCAGGCGCAACCGCGATGCCATCCGCGCTCAGGTGCGCTCGCAGGAGGCAGCGATCCGGCTCGGCCTGACGAGCGCCTACCTGGAGGTGCTCCGCCAGACCGAGGGGCTGCGCCTCGTCGAGCAGGAACTCGAAACGGCCCAACTCAACCTGCGCCTGGCCCGGGGGCAGCAGGAGATCGGATCAGGGAGCACGATCGACGTGCAGCAGGCCGAGGTGGCCGTCGGCCGGGCCGAGGTCGCGCTGCTGCGGTCGCAGACGGGCGTGCGGAATTCCCGGGTCCGCCTGCTCCAGCAGATGGGTGCCGACCCGTCCGCGGAGCCGGAGCTTGTCACGGCCTTTACGGTGACCGAGCCCGACTGGACCGCGGACGGGCTCTACTCGATGGCGCTCGGGCGCAATCCGGGGCTGGAAGCGGCGAGGGCAAACGAGAGCGCCTCCAGCTACGGAGTCAACATCGCGCGCTCCTCTTACTTCCCCAGCGTGTCGATAGGCGCGGGACTGAGCGGCTTCACCCGGCAGGCGAGCAACACCCGGTCGCAGGAGGCGCAGGCGATCGCGGCCGGAGTCGGCGCCGTGCAGCAGTGCCAGTCCCTGAACCAGCTGCTGTCGGGCCTCCCCAACCCGCCGCGGCCCCAGGATTGCTCCCGGCTCGTCACGTCGCAGGCGACGCTGGACGCGATCCGCGAGCAGAACAAGGGGTTCCCCTTCGACTTCACCAACTCGCCGCCCTCGGCCAGCCTTTCGGTCTCGATCCCGATCTTCCAGGGCCTGAGCCGGCAGCAGCGGGTGGAAGGCGCCCGCGCCCAGCTCTTCGACGCCCGGTTCCGGGTACGGGAGCAGGAACTCGCCCTGCGCGCGGACATCGAAACGCGCGTCGCGGAGGTGCGGACCGCCTACGAGACCTCGCTCATCGAGGAGCGCAACCAGGCGCTGGCCGACGAGCAGCTGCGCCTGGCCCAGGAACGGTACCGGCTCGGGCTCCTGAACTTCATCGCGCTGAGCGAGGCCGTAACGGTCAAGGCCAGGGCCGACCGCGACCGCCTCTTCGCCATCTACACCTACCATGACGCCGTCGCCAACCTCGAAGCCGTCGTCGGCATACCCCTGAGGAATCCATAGATATCATGCGAACAGGAATGAAAGTCCTCATAGGCGTTGCGCTGATAGCCCTTTTCGGCCTCGCGGCGACCATCAGCATGACCTTCTCGCGCGAAGACCGCACGGCGGTCCGGGCCGAGACCGTGGGCACCCGCGATCTGGTCGCGACCATCACCGCCAGCGGCAACGTGCGCGCGACGCGGAAGGTCGACATCAGCTCCGACATCTCGGCGCGTGTCTCCGAGCTACTCATCGAGGAGGGCGACGACGTGGAGGAGGGCCAGGTGCTGCTGCGCCTCGACCCGACCCGCTACCAGGCCGCGCTGGACCGCAGCCAGGCCAACCTGAGCCAGGCCCAGTCCCAGGTCGCGCAGTCCGAGGAGAACTTCCTGCGCGCCGAACGCCAGGCCCGGCGAATGGCCCAGCTCTGGGCCAGCGACTCGCTGCTGGTGAGCCGCCAGGAGGTCGAGAACGCCGAGAGCGACCTGGAGATCCAGCGCTCCATGCGGGAAGCCTCGACCTACGGGGTCAGCCAGTCCGAGGCGGCGGTGGAGGAGGCCCGCGACCAGCTGGCCAAGACGGTGATCATCGCGCCGATGACCGGCCGCGTCACCCGCCTGAACGTGGAAGAAGGCGAAACCGTCATCGTGGGGACGATGAACAACCCGGGCAGCCTGGTGCTGACCGTCTCCGACCTGTCGGTGATGGAGGTCGTGCTCGAGGTGGACGAGACCGATGTGCCCGAGATCATGCTGGGGGACTACGCGACCGTCGAACTCGACGCCTTCCCGGAGATGGAGTTCCCCGGCTACGTGACCCAGATCGGCAACAGCGCGATCCGCCCCCCCTCGCAGAGTGCCGGGTCCGGCCAGACCCCGACGATCGACTTCGAGGTGATCGTCACCCTCGTGCCGCCCCCCGTCGAGCTGCGCCCCGATCTCTCCGCCACCGCGGAGGTCGTGATCGAGACGCGCGACAACCAGCTCAGCGTCCCGATCATCGCCGTCACCCTGCGCGAGGAGGACGAAGTGGGGAACGGCCGCGGCACCAACGGCAACGGCCGGCGGGAGGATTCCGACCCCATCGAGGGCGTCTTCGTCATCCGTGAGGGACGGGTCACCTTCACCGAGGTCGAGATCGGGATCGCCGGTGACGAGTACTTCGAGCTGATCTCCGGACTCGCGCTCGGGGACTCGATCGTGAGCGGGCCCTGGGAGGTGGTGCGCAGCCTGGAGGAAGGAGACGCGGTCGAACACGACGAGGACCTCGAGTGGGACCGCAACGACGAGTCCAACTAGTAGCAGACCGTGAATAGTCCCCGAAGGTCTCCCGCCCGATGAGGATCCTCGAAGGCGTGAGGCTCGCCACCGAGCAGATGCGCTCGCAGAAGCTGAAGAGCTTCTTCAGTCTGCTGGGCGTGATCGTCGGCGTCATGTTCCTGATCGTCGTCGTCAGCATCGTCGAGGGGATGGACCGGTACGTGCGGAGCACCTTCACCGAACGGCTCATCGGAGTGAACACCGTGACGGTCCTCCGGAATCCCGGTGACGTAATCGCCGCTTCGCCGGAACAGCGGCGGGCGTGGGCGCGGGCCCCCCGGATCACCTTCGACGATCTCGACTACCTGCGCGAGCGGGTCACCTTCCCCGCAATCGCCGCGGCGGAGTCGAATACCAACGGAGAGGTGGAGTCCGAGTTCGGACGCAAGGTGGAGAACGTGAGGATCTCCGCGGCGTCGGCCGAGATCTTCGAGATCCAGAACCTGGAAGTGGAGCGGGGGCGGCCGTTCAGCCCCCGGGAAGCCGAGCAGGGGTCGCCGGTGGTCGTCCTCGGCAATTCCACCGCGGATGTCCTCTTCGAGGCCATCGACCCCATCGGCAAGAGGGTTCGCATCCGGGGGTTCCCCTACCAGGTCATCGGCGTCCTGGCGGAGAGGGGTTCCTTCCTCGGCCTGTCCCTCGACAACACCGCCGTCGCGCCGACCCACTCGCAGGTGCAGCGCATGACCGGACCGCCGGGCGTGGTCCACAGGATCCAGTTCAAGGCCGAGACTCCCGAGTTGGTGGTACCCCTGCAGCAGCAGATCACCGAGATCATGCGGGTGCAGAGAAGGCTGAGACCGACGGAACTCAACAACTTCGCCGCGGAAACCGTGGAAGGGGTGCTGAGCTTCTGGGACCAGATCAGCCGGATCCTGTACATATCGCTGCCGGGGCTGGTGGGGACCTCGCTGGTGGTCGGGGGGATCGTGATCATGAACATCATGCTGGTCTCGGTGATGGAACGGACCCGGGAGATCGGGGTGAGGAAGGCCATCGGGGCGCGCAGGGCGGATATCCTCGTGCAGGTGCTGATCGAGAGCGGCACCCTGTCCGGGGTGGGGGCGGTGTTCGGGGTCGGGATCGGCGTCGCGCTCACGATCCTGGTGGGCGCGGTCTCGCCGCTGCCTGCGGTCGTGGCGCCGCAGTGGATCATCCTCGGGGTGAGCCTGGGCGTCATCGTCGGGGTGGTGTCCGGGGTGTATCCAGCGTCGCGCGCCGCGCGTCTCGATCCGGTCGACGCGCTGAGGTATGAGTAGATGAACGGTCTCGATGGCGGAGCGTCCGGGCGGGGCCGGGCCCACAACGACTCCTGGGGGCATGTCCTGGGCGAAGGCACGCGGGTGGCCAGGGCGGCGCTGGTCGCGAACTGGCGCCGCACGGTGCTGACGGTGCTGGGGGTAGGCATCGGCGCGGGGGTCGTGGTCACGGTCGCGGCCGTGATCGAGGGAATCCGCAGCGAAGTCCTCGGCGCCATCGAATCGGCGGGCCCCAACAACTTCACGCTCATGCCCTTCGATTTCAGCGAGGTGCGCGCCGCCCTGGATGGATCCGGGAGGCCGTCCTGGTTCGACCGCCCGCCCGTCAGCGACCGCGAGATCCTGCGGGTGCGGAGTTTGCCGGGGGTCGGCCTGGCCGTCGCGGGCTTCGAATTCAGTGCGGCGCTCCGCTACCGTTCCAACTGGGTAAGGGCGAGCTGGCGGGCGTCGTCCAGCGGCTGGTCCGCGTTCACGCAGGGAGAATTCCTGTCGGGCCGGGACTTCACGCCCGCGGAGGTGGACCAGTCGCGAGCCGTGGTGGTGCTGTCCTCGGCGCTGGCGGAGGCAATCTTCGGTGAGCTGGATCCCGTTGGGAAGCGGCTCAGGGTCAACGCCGGCCGCCGCGCGGCCAACGAGCGCTTCACGGTGGTGGGCGTCTACGAACCCGATGACAACCTCTTCGGAGAAGCCAGCGCCAACTTCGCCATCACCCCCTTTACGGCGGCCGACAAGCGCCTCAAGGCACGCGAACGCTGGACGTTCATCAACGTGGACGTGGCACCCCGGGAGGGCGTGACCTACCAGGAGGCCCAGGAGCAGATCATCTCCGCGTTGCGCTCGATGCGCGGTCTCCGGCCCGGCGAGGAGAACAACTTCGGCTTCGTGCGCAGCGCCCAGCTGGGTGAGTTCTTCAACGAGATGACCGCAGCGTTCTTCGCGGTCATGATCGGCCTGTCGTCGGTGGGAATGATGGTGGGGGGCATCGGAGTCATCGGCATCATGCTGATCTCGGTGACCGAACGCACCCGGGAGATCGGGATCCGGAAGGCGGTCGGCGCAACGCGGCGCGAGATCAAGTGGCAGTTCCTGATCGAGGCGTCGCTGCTGACCGCGACGGGCGGCGCGGCGGGGCTGCTCTTCGGGTGGGGCGTGTCGGAGCTGCTGGCGTACTACACCCCTCTGCCCGCCAGCATCCCGCTCTGGTCCGTCTTCGCCGCGATCGCGCTGGCCGCGCTGACGGGGATCCTGTTCGGGATGATTCCCGCAATGCGCGCCGCGAAGCTGGACCCGGTGGATGCGCTGAGGTACGAGTGAGGGGACGGCTGGGCATGGGCGGCCGGGTCCTCTGGCGCAAGAGCGGCGCGCATGACCGGGCGGCGCAGGGCGCGGCGCCGACAGCGACCCGGCGGCGGAAGGGCCGAAAGGCGTCGATGACCGGGCCCCTCGATGTGCTGGCGGTGATGGCCCACCCGGACGACGCGGAGATCTTCTGCGGGGGCGCGCTGATCAAGTCGGCGGAGGCGGGGGAGCGGACGGGCGTGCTGGACCTGACCGCGGGGGAGGCGGGGTCGCGGGGGACGCGTGAGAGCCGGGCGGGTGAGGCGGCGGTCGCGGCGGATGTGATGGGGCTGGCCGTGCGGCGGTGCGCGGGGCTGCCGGATACGGCGGTGGTCAACGACCGGGAGTCGCAGGTGGTGGTGGCCGGGCTGATCCGGGAGCTCAGGCCGCGAGTGGTGGTGACGCACTGGGTGGAGGGGCGGCATCCGGATCACCGCCGGGCTGCACGGCTGGCGCGGGATGCGTCGTTTCTGGCGGGGCTGCGCAATTTTCCCGCAGGCGGCGCTCCGCATCGTCCCGGGAAGGTGGTCTACGCGCTGGCCTTCCGGGAGGACGCCGTCAAGCCGACGTTCGTGATCGACATCAGCGCCCAGATGGACCGCAAGATCGAGGCGCTGGCCGCGTACGGGTCGCAGTTCGAGGGGAAGAGCGGCATCGGCGAGGTGTTCCCGGGCGGGGACCGGCCGGTCCTGGAGCAGATCCGCGCCGTGCACGCGACGGACGGGGCGATGATCCGGTGTAGGTACGGGGAACCCTACTGGACCGAGGAGGTCGTGATGGCGGGGACGCTGGGGGGGCTGGGGGTGTCGAGCTTTTAGCAGTCGCCGGGCGGCCGCGCGCCGAGGCGGCCGCGCCGGTCCAGCCGGAAGCCGGCGATCGCAAGGACCCCGGTATCCCGGTCGGACCGGCCACCCACGACAAGGTCCCTTCCGATCCAGTACGGACGGTATTCCAGCACCACGTTCCCCAACCAGCGCCCATCCGGGCCGAAGACGCTGAACTCGATCGCCCCGCCCAGCCAGTTGGCCGGCTCCGGGATCCACAGATAGCCTTGCGAATCCACGAACAGGCCGGTTATGGGAGGGTGGTTGCGGTCCGGCACGGTGGCGAAGACCCGGTCCCAGGCTGACCAGTCCATGTGCGAGTTGAGCTCCTGGATGTCTTCAATCCAATCCCGTTGCCGCTGGTCCTCGATCGGCACGGGGTCGACGGTGCGCCGGACGATTCGCCGCAGCAGGCCGTCGGGCGCGAATTGGTGCACTTCGTAGCGGTCTCCGTTGGTGACGTAGACCGACAGGGGGTCTCCCCCCGCAGTAGCGCTGGACCGTGCGCTGAACGGCACCATGTTGGGATCGAAGGGATCCTCCATGGAGAGCTCCTCCTCGGCCTCCCACCAGCCGAACGAATGCACCGCGTAGCCGGTGTCGATCCTCAGGTACTCCTGCGGACGGCGGTAGATCTCCCCCGCTCTCGTTGGCGGACGCCAGTTGCGACGCTGGCGGTCCAGCAGGAAGGATCCGTCCGGGAGAGGCTCGTGCATCGATTCGCCCGGGTACAGCTCGGCCGACCGGGTTGCCTCGATCAGCCTCTGCGTGTCGATGCGCGATTCCTTCAGGAGATTGCCCGAGGGGTCGTAGTGGTAGATCGGACCGGACATGTAGTCCCATACCACGATCGTGTCTCCCGGCACTCGGAGGTGCAGCGGGTAGGTCAGCTCGCCGGGCCCCCGGCCCTTGCGCCCGAACGCGGCGCTCAGCTCGCCGGACGGCTCGAAGACGAGCACCTTCCTGTCGGCCATGGGGGAAAGCATGGCGATCCTGCCGTCCGAAAGAGGCGCCGCGGCACGGATGTTCCATACGAGGTGGGAGGAATCACGGGCCGGACCGGCCGAGGTGTCGTACCCTCCCAGCGAGAACTCCGGTTCGGGCGCGACGGTCCAGAAGTCACCCGGGCCCCAGACGGGCGCGTGGTTTTCCACGATCTCGATCCCGGCCGAGTCCCGGATGATGACATCGGGAGTTTGGAGCTCGGCCGGGGGCTGGGCGCAGGCCGCCGGGGCGAGGACCGCCACCGACGCAAACAGGGCATGACGGCAAGGAAATGGCAACATCTGGTCGGCTCCGGCTGGTTGGTCATATACTAAATTATATATTCGTAAAGAGAATATATACTATTGTGTATGAATTGGTACGAGTCACCAAGTTCGTGGCCAGTCTCTCGTGCACATTCGGGTCTCACGTACAGGTTAGGTCCTCCTCGCCAAAGTCATGGTTGCATCCAGGTCGCCGCCCAGTGTGAGCAGGGCGATCCGGCCAATCCGAGCGAGGCTTGGCTCCCCTGACCTGCCAGATGAGATGCGCCGAGTCGCTGGACTCCTCCGGACCGCCCAGCACGAAGACCAGTTGGACGAGGCCGTGTCCGATGGTTTGTCGCCGCCGATGCGGCTCGGCGACGTCTGGCTGCCCGAGGGAAGATAGGTGCTCAGCGAATCCCGCGTCGGTTCAACTGATAGCGTTCGACCGTTTGGACTCCCGTGTCGATGTCGGACTTGGAACCGAATATAGCGTTCTCCTCGATCCGGAAGACCCCGGTCTCGGGGAGCACGACCGTCCCGATCCACCGGCCTTCCGGATTGAAGACGCTCCATTCTCGCCGTCCCCCGTCGTACGCCCACAGGTATCCCGCCGCGTCCACCCGGAGAACCATAATGGCCTGGTAGTGGCGCCCTGACAGACGTCCGTCCGTCCTACGCTCCCAGCGACCCCAGTCGAGGCTCGGATACGCCGACGCTGCGAATACCTTCCATTCCTCCAGCTCCTCGTCCGATAGCGGGACCGGATCGACCCCCTGGCGGATGATTCGCCGCAACGCGCCGGCGGCCGAGAACTGGTGGATCTCGTAGCGATCTCCGTCCGAGATGTAGACAGCTGGCGGATTCCCACCGGCGGCCGCGATGGATCCTGCCGGGAACGGTACCTGTGTGTTGACGGATGCGTCCGGCCAATGGAACCGCTCGTAGTGTCGCCACCAGCCAAACGAGTAAGCCGTGTACGAGGTGTCGACCCTCACGTATCCCGTCGGTCTCCGGTAGATCACGCCAGCTTCTTCAGGGGGCTGCCAGTCTTGGCGCCACACCCTCATCAGGAACGATCCATCCGCCAGGGGCTGATGCACCGACTCGCCGGGACTCCGCTCCTCCGTCCGCACCGCCGCGATCACGGCTCCAAGGTCGATGCGCCGCTCCCGCAACAGCCTACCCAAGGGATTAAAGTAGTCCACAGCATCAAACATCTGGTCCCAGACAGCGATCGTATCGCCCGGGAGCACCTGGAATCCCATGGGGTAGTGGAACTCCCCCGGTCCCCGACCCCTCCGCCCGAAGGCCACCGACAGACGGCCCGACGGCTCGAACACCAGCACCTTGCGGTCCCCCCCGGGGGAAAGCATCGCAACACGACCGTCCGAGAGCGGTGCGACCCCTCTGATGCCATAGACCAGGTGCGCAGAGTCTCCGGGCGGTGCGCCGAGCCCGCCCCAGGTGTTTTCCGGCTCCGGGTCCACCGTCCAGAACTCGGTGCTGTCCCAGACCGGGGCATGGTTCTCGACGATCTCGACGCCGGCGGAGTCCCACGCGGTGACATCCTGGGGTGGGGGCTCCGCCGGGGGCTGATCGCAGGCCGTTGCCACGATTGCCACGATTGCCAGAAGCAGGAGGGGACGGTGGACCACGGGACTCCTTTCGCGTGTGGCGCGATCCACAGTTATCGTGCGCTGGCCGACTCTGTCAAGCGCCTATCTTTTCCCGCGCCGGTCCAGACGGTAGCGCTCAACGGACTCGACGCCCGTCTCGTGGCTCACCCGGTGGGCGAGGATGAAGTCCTCCCCGATCCAGAAGGTGCCCGGTGCCGGCACGTGGACCGCCCCCAGCCAGCGCCCATCAGGACTGAACACGCTGAACCCGCTCGTGTCACCCCGGTGGGGCGAGCGGTCCAGGATCCAGAGGAAGCCTTCCGAGTCCACCCTCATGCCCTTGATGATCGGATGGTGGCGCGGTGGCAGCTCCGCAGCCGCCCGGTCCCACCTGCTCCAGTCGCGGAGCGGGGCCATCTCTTCCGCGGACGCCCGCCAATCCTCGTATTCCTCGTCAGTGACCGGGACCGGATCGACCGAGCGCCGCAGGATCCGCCGGAGAACACCGGTCGCGGAGAACTGGTGGATCTCGTAGCTGTCGTTGTTGGTGACGTACGCCGACAGCGGCGCCCCGCCGAACGTCAGCATGGCACTGGTCCCGAACGGCACGCCGGAGTACAGGTTGTCCCCCCCCACTGAGGAGAGCGTCTCCAGATCACCCCACCAACCGCCGAACGAGTGGACCGAGTAAGCAGAGTCGATCCTGACGAAGCCTATGGGCGTCCTGTAGACCACCCCGGACCGATCCGGCTGGGCCCAGTCGACCGGATGCACGGGCATCCCGAACGATCCGTCCGGGAGCGGCCACGGGATCTCGCCCGGTTTCCGGCTCTCCGTCCGCGTCGCTGCCATCAGCGCCCCCAGGTCGATGCGCCGCTCCCTGACGATCCCGCCCGAGGGGTCGAAGTAGTAGATCGGCCCCAACATGAACTCCCAGACCGCGATCGTGTCCCCCGGGAGCACCTGCATGCCCACGGGACGGAAGAACTCTCCCGGTCCCCGTCCCGATCTCCCGAAGGCAGCCGACAGCCGACCGGTGGAGGGCTCGTAGACCAGCACCTTGCGGTCGCCGTTGGGCGTGAGCAGGGCGATCCGGCCATCCGAGAGCGGCTTGGCTCCCCTAACCTGCCAGATGAGATGGGCCGAGTCTCCCGATTCCCCCAGACCGCCCAGCACGAACTCCGGCTCCGGATCCACCGTCCAGAACTCGCCGCTCTCCCACACGGGGGCGTGGTTCTCGACGATCTCGATGTCGGCCGAGTCCCGGACGGTGGCGGCGGGATCCTGCCCGGCGGCGGCCGCGTCGGACGCGGGCGTGCCGCATGCGGCCGCCGAGAGAACCAGCGCCACTGCCGCGGCGAGGGTGCGCAGGCGGGCAGTCCGCCGGAGCACCACGCACGAGCCACCCCGGCGGCGGCTGGCCTGATTCTCGTATGAGGCTGGGATCATTCGCCTGGAGCGACGGCTGCTACAGCGGCGCGTAGACGGTCGCGGGCCGCCGGGGGGACAGGAATGCTCTGAACGGGACCGTCCGGACCGCACGAGAAAGTCACCTCTATGCGGCCCGCGTCCGGGATGAACTCGAAGGAGACGCCCTCCTGCGGCGCTTGCAGCGCCAGTGCGACTGCAGCTACGTCCCCCCGCCCCAGGGCATCCTCGACTTCGGACGTAACGGCGTAGGCGTCGCCGTCCGGACCACAGGGGATGTGGCACCCGCCAAAGCGGGTTTCCGGGTGGCAGTCCGACGTACCCCCGCAGCGCGAGCACCTGGCACCGGGATCATCGTGCCCGTCCCAGCCGCACTCGTTGCCGCCACCCGGGAAATGGTGCCGGAACTGGATGATGGGCCCCGTGTAATCCGGGCTGATTACAAAACCTAGCCGGGACTCCGCCACGCACCACCCGCACGTCAGCCCCTCTCCGTCCTGCGCCTCCACCTCGACCGGCGCGCTTGCCACCAGAAACACGAACAGCGCGGCCACGAACAGGTACGTCTTCCTCGAGATCGTCATGATTGCCTCCCAGGCACCAACTGTGAATCGCTCCACCGGGCGCGTCCCGAAGAGCGGTGTTGTGCCCGACAGGCTAACGCCCCCCCCCCCCGTTTCGTCAATGACGGCTGGTACAGTGCTGGTAGCAAACGGATGGCCGGTTGCGCAAGGAGAGTCCCCCAGCCCGCCACACCGGACGGGTCTTCCTGTCCCCGCCCCGTCAGACCCCCACCCCCTCCCCCCGCAGCCACCCCTCCATCACGCCCCGGATCCCGGCCAGGCGCCGCGCCGTCTTCGCCTCGTACCTGGCCACGATGACCGGCTGCGTGTTCGACGCGCGCACCAACCCCCACCCGTCGCCGAAGAGGACGCGCACGCCGTCCACCGCGACCACGTCGTGGCGGGCGCTGAAGTGCGCGACCGCGCGCTCGACGAGGTCGAACTTCTCCGCTTCCGGGACTTCGATGCGGAGTTCGGGGGTCGACACGTACGCGGGGAGCGCCGCGGTCGCCCTGGAGAGCGGGTCCGGGGAGGCCGCCACCATCTCCAGCAAACGGCAGGCGGCGTAGAGGGCGTCGTCGAAGCCGAGGTACTCGTCGGCGAAGCAGATGTGGCCGGAGAGCTCGCCGGCGATGAGCGCCCCCGTCTCGCGCATCTTCTCCTTGATGAGGGAGTGACCGGTCTTCCACATGACGGGGACGCCGCCCGCGCGCCCGAACTCCTCCGGCAGGACCTGCGAGCACTTCACGTCGAAGACGAGGGTCTCGCCGGGGCCGCGGCGCTTCAGGAGGTCGAGGCCGAAGAGGAGGAGGAGGACATCGCCCCGGATGATGGCGCCCCGGTCGTCCACGACGCCGATCCGGTCCGCGTCGCCGTCGAAGCCGATGCCGAGGTCGGCGCCGTGGGCGCGCACCGCGGCAATCATGTCCTGCACGTTCTCGTCCACCGTCGGGTCGGGGTGATGGTTGGGGAAGGTGCCGTCGGACTCGCAGTAGAGCGGGACTACCTCCGCGCCGACCGTCTCGAGCAGCTCGACCGCCACCACCGAGCCGGTGCCGTTGCCGCAGTCGACCACGGCCTTCACCGGACGGGCGAGGCGGAAACGGCCGGCGACATCGGCGACGTAGGCAGGGAGCACTTCGCGTTCGTCCAGCGCTCCGTCCCCGCTCGCCATGTCGCCCTCGCGGATGCGCCTGAGCAGCGCCTGGATCGCGCCGCCGTGCAGCGAAGCGCCGCCCATCGTCATCTTGATGCCGTTGTAATCGGCTGGGTTGTGGGAGCCGGTGATCTGCACCGCCCCGTCAGCCGCGTACTCGTGCTCGGCGAAGTACGCGACCGGCGTGGGCACCGTGTTGAGCCGGATGACATCACACCCGGACGACCTCAGCCCGCCCGCCAGCCCCGCCCGCAGCACCGGCGACGACGGGCGGTTGTCCTCGCCTACCACCACCAGCGGCGACGGTTTCCCGGTGCGCGCCCTCAGTTCGGAGCCGTACGCGCGTCCCACAGCCTCCGCCACCCCGGCGTCCAGATCCTCCCCGACGATGCCGCGGATGTCGTACTGCCGGAAGATGTGGTCCTTCAGAGGCAGCGGGTTTGCGGCGCCCGGGTTCACCGTCGGCGTCCGGCTTGCGGTCGAGAACAGGGCTCAGGGGGCGGCATCGGCTCCGCTGCCGTCGGTGGCGCCCGTCAGTTCCCCGCCACGGGGCCGGCCATGAAGTCCCGCAGGCCCGCCACGGAGTCGGCCGCCATCTCCAGCAGCGCGCCGGGGAAGATGCCGCCCAGCAGAATCAGTCCGACGCTCACGAAGAGGACCACGTGCGTCGCGAAGGGGGTGAGGGCGTGGGCCGGACCGCCCGCGGCCGCCTCCTCCGGTGCCTCCTTCATCCACATGTACCAGGCCACGCGCAGGTAGTACCAGTACGACACGACCGTGGTCAGGACGAGGATGACCGACAGCACCCATAGCCGCGACTCGGCGGCGCCGAGCAGGAGGTTGTACTTGGCGATGAAGCCCGCGGTGCCCGGGAAGCCCGCCAGCGAGAGCAGGAACACCGTCATGAAGACGCCCATCACCGGCTTGCGCCACCCGAACCCGGTGTAGCTCTCGATACTCATGTTCTCTTCGGACTGGTTGCCCACCGAGATCACGATCGCGAAAGCGCCGATGTTCATCACGGTGTAGATCAGCAGGTAGAAGAGGAGCGCGGCGGCGGCGGTGTCGTTGGCCGAGACCAGTGCGACCAGCAGGTAGCCGCCATGCGCGATCGACGAGTAGGCCAGCATGCGCTTGACGCTGGACTGCACGAGCGCGATGACGTTGCCCGCAACCATCGTGATCGCCGCGAGCCACCACAGGATGCTCCACCACTGGTTGTAGACGCCGTCCAGCCCGACGACGAAGACGCGCAGGAAGGCCGCGAAGGCCGCCGCCTTGACCGCCGCGGCCATGAAGGCGGTGACGGGGGTGGGGGCGCCCTCGTAGACGTCCGGGGTCCACATGTGGAAGGGCACGACGGCGACCTTGAAGGCCAGCCCGATGGCGAGGAGCGCGACGCCGGGGACCATCAGGGCGGCCGGGGCGGCGCCGTCCTGCACCGCCACCGCGATCGCGTGGATGTTGGCGCTGCCGGTCGCGCCGTAGACCAGCGCGATGCCGAAGAGGAGGAAGCCGCTGGCGAATGCGCCGAGCAGGAAGTACTTGAGGCCGGCTTCGGCGCTGCGACGGTCGCGGCGGTTGAAGCCGACCAGGGCGTAGACGGCGATCGACATGAGCTCGAGGCCCAGGAAGATCACCATCAGGTCGCGCGCGGCGGCCATGACCATCATCCCGATCGTCGCGAAGAGGATCAGCGAGTAGTACTCCCCCGCCTGGAGCCGCTGCCGGTCCACGTAGGCGAGCGAGATCACGATCGAGAAGGCGGCGCCGATGAGGAAGACCCAGTTGGCGAAGAGGCGGAAGCCGTCGAGCGCGAACATCGCGGTGGCGCCGGTCTCGCTCACCCCCGAGTAGAGCCACCCGTTGGCCACGGCCGCGACCGCCAGCACGGCCAGCGAGATCCACCCGAGTTCCGCCGTGTGGGCACCGTCGCGGCCCCGCGCCACCCCCATGATCAGCACCAGCATCCCGCCGACCGAAATCACGACCTCGGGGAGGAGCGCCAGGACGTAGTGGAAGCTGGACGAGTAGTCGAGCAGCATCGGGTCAGTCCTCTCCGCCGGGGGTGGGGACGGTGGTCCGGGCTGGGGCCGGGGCCGTCGCCGGGGCCGGTGCCATCGCTGGGGCCGGGGCCGTCGCCGGGGCCGCGTTCAGACCATCCACGGGGCCGGAGGTGGACGGTGGACCCGCGCGGCCGGACGCGTCGGCAAGCTCGCCGTCCTCGACCGGGCCTTCCGCCGCCGCGGCCATCGCCCCATCCTCCACCCGCTCCAGCACCACCTGCACGCTGGGCTCCATGCGCTCGAGGATCGGCGAGGGCTGCACGCCGATCCAGATCATCAGCGCGACCAGGGGGCCGAGCACCCACATCTCGCGCCGCGACAGGTCGGCGAAGTTGCGATTCTCCTCCTTGTCGAGCTCGTTGAAGAGGACGCGCTGCACCATGGGCAGCATGTAGTAGGCGGCGAAGATGACCCCGGTGGCCGCGATGATCGCGACGACGGCGTGCGTCTCGAACGTGCCGATCAGCGCGAGGAACTCGCCGATGAAGCCGCTCGTGCCGGGCAGGCCGATCGAGGCCAGCGCCGTGATCACGAAGGCGGTGGCGAAGAGGGGCGCGACCCGGCCGATGCCGCCGAAGTCGTCGATGAGACGGGTGTGGCGGCGCTCGTACATCATCCCGAGGAGGAGGAAGAGGGCGCCGGTGGAGACGCCGTGGCTGATCATCACGACCAGCCCGCCCTGCAGCCCGTTCACGGTCAGCGCGAAGACGCCGATCATCACGAACCCCATGTGCGCGACCGAGGTGTACGCGACCAGCTTCTTCGCGTCGGGCTGCACCGCCGCCACCCACGCCGCGTAGATGATCCCCGCCACGCCGAGGACGAGCATCACCGTCACCACCGTCGGGTGCTGCGACGCCCCGGGGAAGAACGGCAGCAGGAACCTGAGGAAGCCGTAGGTGCCCATCTTGAGCAGCAGCGAGGCCAGGATCACCGAGCCCGGCGTGGGCGCCTCCACGTGCGCGTCGGGAAGCCAGGTGTGCAGCGGGAAGATCGGCACCTTGATCCCGAACGCCAGCGCGAAGGCCGCGAAGAGCCAGAGCTGCTCCCTCATCGTGAGTTCCGCGTTCAGGAACGCCTCGTAGCTGAAGGAGTCCACCCCGCTGCTGAAGTACATGTAGAGGATCGCGACCAGCATCAGCAGCGACCCGACCGCCGTGTAGAGGAAGAACTTCACCGCGGCGTAGATCCTGCGCTCTCCCCCCCAGATCCCACGATGAAGTACATCGGGACCAGGGTGAGCTCGAAGAAGACGTAGAAGAGGAAGATGTCGGTGGCCAGGAACACCCCCGTCACCCCCATCTGCAACAGGAGCATCAGCGCGTAGAAGGCCTTCCGCCGCTTCCTGATGTAGTTGAAGGATCCGAGGATGGCGATCGGGGTCGTCAGGGTCGTGAGAATGACCATGAAGACGGAAATTCCGTCGATTCCCAGCGAATAATTCACCCCCCAGGCCTCGATCCAGGGCACGGAGGACTCGAATGCGAAGCCGCCGTTTCCGGGATCGAACGCCCACCACAGTCCCAGGCTGAGGAGGAAGACCAGCCCGGACCACCGGAACGCAATCACCTTGCTTCGTTCCGCGGAAGTCGCCAGCACGTGGACCAGTCCCACCACCGGCAGCCACACCAGCGCATGGAGGATCCAGTCCTCGTACAGTCCCGGAATCGAAGCGACGAAGCTGGTCATGGCGTCATTGCAGGAAGACCGCGGCCCCGAGGATCACCAGCACCCCCAGGGTCAGCACGAAGGCGTAGGTGGTCGCCTGGCCGGTCTGGAAGAGGCTGGCGATCCAGCCGGCGAGGCGGGTGAAGTTGCCGACGAAGTTGACGAAGCCGTCGATGAGGACGTTGTCGACGACCTTCCAGCACCACCGCGAGGCGGCGAGGATGGGCTGCACGATGGTGCGGTCGAAGACCTCGTCGAAGTACCACTTGTTGTAGAGGATGCGGCCGAGTCCGCTCGACGGGCGCGGCTGCCTCGGCGGCCGGGACGTACTTGCGGGCGAGGAGATACCGGCACGCCCCGGCGACGACCAGCGCCGCGGCCAGCGTCGAGATCAGCGCCCACATCACCTCGCCGCCCCCGACCAGCGGCGCGCTGTACGACGGATCCCCCATCGCGGCGACCTGGACCCCGGCCGCGCCTGCCGTAACCGGCTCCAGCCAGTGGTGCAGCCACTCGCTCATCGGCAGCGCGCCGAAGAACCCCACCACGGACGCCTGAAGCTCTTCCGGGCACGTTCACCCACCCCCCGAAGACCGAGAGCACCGCAAGAATGATCAGCGGCACCGTCATCACGCGCGGCGCCTCGTGGAGGTGGGTGCGGGCGCCCTGCTCCACCCGGCTCGACCCGTGGAAGGTCATGATCATCAGCCGGGTCATGTAGAAGGCCGTGAGGAGCGCGGTGGCGAGCGCGACCAGCCAGTACACCGTGTAGAGCCATCCGTACGGGTTCGATTCCGCGCCGGCCCACGCCGCCGTGTACCAGATGATCTCGTCCTTGGAGAAGAAGCCGGCGAAGGGCCAGATCCCCGCGATCGCCAGGGTGGCGATCCACATCACCACCCAGGTGATGCGCATGCGGGTGCGGAGCCCTCCCATGTTCCGCATGTCCTGCGCGTCCTCGTGGCTGCCGGTCCTGTGCAGCGCGTGGTGCATCGAGTGGATGACCGCGCCCGCGCCCAGGAAGAGGAGCGCCTTGAAGAAGGCGTGGGTCATGAGGTGGAAGATGGCGGCCGTGAATGCGCCCACCCCCGCGCCGAGGAACATGAAGCCGAGCTGCGAGACGGTCGAGTAGGCCAGCACCTTCTTGATGTCGTACTGCTTCAGCGCGATCGTCGCCGCGATGAGGGCGGTGAGCACCCCGATCCCGGCCACGACGGCCTGGCTGGTGGGGGCGAGTGCGTAGAGAACCGAGGAGCGCGCCACCATGTAGACGCCCGCGGTGACCATCGTCGCCGCGTGGATGAGGGCTGAGACGGGGGTGGGGCCCGCCATCGCGTCGGGCAGCCAGACGTGCAGCGGCACCTGCGCGCTCTTCCCGGCGGCACCCAGCATCAGCAGCAGCGTTATGGCGGTGACGGTGGCGCCGCCCGCGACAAGGTTCCCCTCCGCATTCGCGAAGATGCCCTCGCTGCCGGCGTAGTCCAGCGTCCCGAAGGCCTGGTACAGCAGGAACATCGCCACGAGGAACCCGAAGTCCCCGATCCGGTTGACGATGAACGCCTTCTTCCCGGCGTCCGACTTCTCGCGGTCGGTGAACCAGTAGCCGATCAGCAGGTAGCTGCAGAGACCGACGCCCTCCCAGCCGATGAACATCATCGCGTAGCCCGCGCCCATCACCAGCACGAGCATGAAGAAGACGAAGAGGTTCAGGTACGCGAAGTAGCGCGGGTAGCCCACGTCGTCCCGCATGTATCCCACGCTGAAGACGTGGATGAGGAAGCCGACGCCCGTCACCACCAGCATCATGATCATCGACAGCTGGTCGAGCTGGACGGCGGCGTCGACGGTCAGCGTGCTCGTTACGATCCAGGTCCAGAACGTCTCTACGACCGGCTCGGCGAGGTGAGCCGCCCACATTCCCTCGAAGTTCCACAGCGTCAGCAGGAAGGCGACACCCATCACGCCCGGGCCGATCCAGGTGGGAAGGGTGTGGGTAAGGGGCCGCTTGCCGCCCGCGAAGGGGTCCCATTCGCGCCCCTCCCGCACAGCCGCGGAGGATTGCCGGGCGGCCCACAGCGCGAGGATGCTGTTCAGGACGAAACCCACCAGCGGCAGCAGGATGATCCACCCGGGGAGCAGCGGCTCCCACCCGGCGGCCTGCTGGACGAGCGGGCCCGACCCCGGCACGGCTGCGGCGGCGGCAAACACCATCACGTCACCACTTCAGCAGGTTGAACTTGTCCACGTTGACCGTCTCGTAGTGCCGGAATATCGAGATGATGATCGCCAGCCCCACGGCCGCCTCCGCCGCCGCCACCGTCATCACGAAGAAGACGTAGAGCTGCCCCTCGATGCCCGTGTACCGGGAAAGCGCCACGAAGGCCAGGTTGACCGCGTTGAGCTGCAGCTCGATGCAGAGGAAGATCACGATCGCGTTCCTGCGCACGATCACGCCCAGCGTGCCGATCACGAAGAGCGCGGCGCTCAGGATGAGGGCGTGGGTCAGCATCGGTCTCCCGGGGGCTCAGTTGCGCGGTTTGGCCAGCACGACGGCGGCGACGATCGCCACCAGCAGCAGCAGGCCCATCAGTTCGAAGGCGACGACGTAGTCGGTGAAGAGCGGCTCGGCGATCACCCCCGCCACCCCCTGCTCGCGTGCCGCCTCGTCCAGGGCGGCGGCAACGGCGGCCCCGTCCTCCCGGAAGCCGGTGTCCCCCACATCCATGAAGCCCTGCCCGAGCACTCCCGCCGTCAATCCCGCCACCACAACCGCCAGCAGCGACCAGAGACCGAACTTGAGGTCCGCGCGGTAGTCGTGGCCGAGGTTCAGCAGCATGATCACGAAGAGGAAGAGCACCATGATCGCGCCGGCGTAGACCAGCACCTGGATCGCGGCCAGGAAGTGCGCCTCGAAGAGCACGTAGATCCCCGCAACGCTCGCCAGCGTGGCCACCATGAAGAGCAGGCTTGCCACCGGGCTCCTGCTGATCACGACGCCGAACGCGCCCCCCAGGGCCACGACGGCGAACAGGACGAAGAGGACTTCGGTCATTCGGAGCGCGGGTCGGAGGGGTCCCAGAGGAGGGTGGTCGGGTGGTCCTGGTCCATCAGGCGGTCGAGGTCGTAGACGAAGCGGTCGCGGGTGTACTCGGCGTTCTCGAAGTGCTGGCCGACGTGGATCGCCTCCACCGGGCAGACCTCCTGGCACATCCCGCAGAAGATGCAGCGGAACTCGTCGATCTCGTAGACGATCGGGTAGCGGTTGCCCTGGTCGTCCTCGCCGCCGACGAGGCGGATGCAGTTCGCGGGGCAGACGGTGGGACAGAGCCCGCAGGCCACGCACTTGGGGCGGCCGTCCGCGTGCACCTCCATGCGGTGCGTGCCCCGCCAGCGGGGGTGGAGGTCCGGCTGGTCCTCGGGGTATTCCAGCGTGACCTTCTTCAGCCGCACGAGGTGCTTGAAGGTGAGGCTCATCCCCTTGAGGGTGGCGCGCATGTACGAGGTGCGGCCCGGCTCGGGGCGCCGCATCACCTTGACCGATATCGCCATAGCAGATTGCTCCCGTTCAGCTGGAGGCCGGGCCCGGCGGGGCCTGGGTGGCTGGGCCCGCGCCCGGGGCCGTACGAGCGGCGGAGGGGACCGCAGCCGAGGCGGCAACCGAAGCCGCAGCCCGCGCCCGGATCCGCGCCACGCTGCCCTGCCCGTGGGCGCCGGAGATCACCCGGTCGCGGTCGACGAAGAAGAGGAAGGCGACCGTGGTCACGCCGCTCACCCCGGTCAGGATCAGCCCGTACATGAGCCCGAAGGGGACGCCGAGCTGGTCGAGGACGAGCATGGTCCCGGCGATCAGCATGATGTACCCCAGCGCCGCGGGCAGCAGCACCTTCCATCCCAGGTGCATCACCTGGTCGTAGCGGAAGCGCGGCAGCGTCCACCGGATCCAGATGTAGAGCAGCACGAAGAAGGCCGTCTTGACGGAGAACGCGCCCAGCGTCAGGAGGGTGATCAGGACGCTCGGCGTCGCGGCAATAGCGGCACCGGCCTCGTCGAACCCGCGGATCAGGGCGCCTTCGTGCCAGAACATGTCGTCCCCGGTCCAGACCGGAATGTCCCAGCCGCCGAAGAAGAGGGTGGCCATCAGCGCCGACGCGGTCAGCACGTGCGCGTACTCCGCGATGAAGAACATCGAGAACTTCATGGCCGAGTATTCGGTGTGGTAGCCGGTGATGAGCTCCGACTCGGCCTCCGGCATGTCGAAGGGAAGCCGGTTGGTCTCGGCCAGCGCCGAGATGACGAAGAAGATGAACGCCAGCGACAGCGGGAACACGAACCACAGCTTCATCTGCTGCTGTTGCCACACCATCTCGGTCAGCGTCACGTTCCCGGCCAGCAGGAGCACCGCGATCACGCTCAGCCCCAGCGCGACCTCGTAGGAGATCATCTGGGCGGACGCCCGCAGCCCGCCGAGGAAGGCGTACTTGTTGTTCGACGCCCACCCGGCCAGCACGACCCCGTAGACCGCCAGCGAGGACAGCGCCAGGATGTAGAGGATGCCGATCGGCACGTCGGCCACGATCATGTCCACCGTCCCGACGGGTGTGGGCAGCGGCGCGGCGATGGGGATCACCGCGAAGGTCACCACCGCCGGCATGATCGCGAGCATCGGGCCCAGCACGAAGTAGAACTTCGCGCTCGTCTCCGGCATCGTCTCTTCCTTGATGAGGTTCTTCACCGCGTCGGCGATGGGCTGCAGCAGCCCGAAGGGCCCCACCCGGTTCGGCCCCAGCCGGTCCTGGATGAAGCCCGACACCCGCCGCTCGGCGAGCGTCATGTAGGCGACCGCCAGCAGGACCACGGTGAAGATGCCGATCACCTTGATGGCGCCCGCCACCCAGAACCAGAAGGTCGAGAGCTGGTTCATCTCATGCATGGGCGGCCTCCAGGCGGGTGCCCGAGGTGCCGATCGCCTCCCAGGTCAGCCCGGAGAAGGCGGCGTGCGCCCCCGCCAACCGCTCGAAGGCCTCCGCAGCGCTCGCCGGCGTCCCGTCGCCCCGCAGAGCGCCCACAAGGGCCCCCAGAACGAGCCAGGCGGGCCGCGCGTACCCCGGTGCCTGCAACCCCTGCCGGAAGCGCTGGACCCGCCCCTGCACGTTCACGAACGACCCCTCCTCCTCGGCGAAGGTCGTCACCGGGAGCACGAAGTCCGCGTTGCGCGCCGCCGGGGAGTCCGCCGTGCCGAGATAGACGAAGAGGCTCGCGTTGGCGCCGAAGTCCTCGCTCTGGTCGCGGAGCTCGTCTCCAAGCACCAGGATGATCCCGTCGTGGCCGGCGACTTCCTCCAGACCGCCCGCCGCGTCATCCCCGCCAACCCGCCCGAACCCCAGGATGCCGGCGCCATCGACGTTGGGCGCCAGGTCGTGACGGCGCACCAGGGTGGGAAAGCCCGGCAGGGGATCCTCGTCGGGAGCCCGCGGTGAGCGGAAGACGCTCTCCTCGACGGTGCCCGCCTCGCTGCCCAGCGCCACCAGCCCCGCCAACGCCTCATTCGACGCCAACGGCGATCCGACGATCCGGACCCCGGCCCCGCCCGCATCCGAGAGCCGCTGGAAGAGCGACGCCAGCGCCTCCTGCCAGTCCGCCGCCCGGCGGTGCGCCCCCCGCCCCACCCCCGGCTCCTCGAGCCGGTCGGGGTGGTTCATCCACTCGTAGTTCGCGCGCCCGTAGTCGCACATCCAGTGCCCGTTGACCTCCTGGTTCTCGCGCGGCTTCAGCCGCTGCACCAGGTTGTCGCGCGTGTGCAGCTCGATGTTGCACCCCTGCGAGCACCCCGGGCAGATCGACTCGGTGTGGTCCAGGTCCCAGGCACGCGCCTTGTGCAGGAAGTCCTTCGACACGAGCGCGCCGACCGGGCAGATGTCCACGATGTTGCCCGCGTACGACGCCCCGTCCAGCCCGTGATCGAAGAAGGTGTCGATCACCGCCCGGCTCCCCCGCTCCACCACCGTCAGGCGCGGATCGCGCGCGACCTCCTCCATGAAGCGCACGCAGCGGGTGCACATCACGCAGCGGTCGCCGTAGAAGAGCACGTCGCCCCCGAAATCGTCGCGCCCGAAGACGCGCTTGGGCTCCCTCCCGCGGCCGCGCTCCCTGCCCTCCTCGAAGACGTAGTCCTGCAGCTTGCACTCGCCCGACATATCGCAGATGGGACAGTCGAGCGGGTGGTTGACCAGGTAGAACTCGAGCACCCCCTGGCGCATCCTGACCGCGGACGGGCTCTCGGTATGCACGACCTGCCCGTCCTCGGCCATCGTCACGCACGACGGCTGCAGCTTGGGCGCGCCCTCCACCTCGACCAGGCAGATCCGGCACTGGGCCGGCGCGCTCAGTCCGGGGTGGTAGCAGTAGTGCGGCACCTCGACCCCGAGGCCCTCGGCGGCGTGCAGCAGCGAAGTCCCCTTCGGGACCGTGACTTCCCGGCCGTCGATCGTCAGGGTGACCGTGTCGGGTTTGCGGCCGTTATCCGGCATGGCTCCTCCTCCTGGCAATCCGTGGAGCCCGGATGCAGTGGCCGCTCGAATGCCGCGGGGGTCTTGTCCACGGGCTGCTCGGGCGTGGGGGCTCCGCCGGGCGGGTCGCTCGCATGCGCCGCATCAGGCCGCCCCCACCCGCTCGCCCCGGCGGATCAGCGCCAGGTAGTCGTCGCGGAACTTCTCGATCGACGAGATGATCGGCATCGCCAGCGAGTCCGAGAGCACGCAGATCGTGGTGCCGGTCATCTGTTCCGAGATCTCGATGAGGGTGTCGAGGTCGTCCTCGGTGCCGCGGCCGTCCTCGATGCGGCGCAGGATCTGCGTGGCCCAGGTCGTGCCCTCGCGGCAGGGCGTACACTGGCCGCACGACTCGTGCGCGTAGAAGTACGCCATGCGCCGCACCTGCTTGACGATGTCGGCGGTCTCGTCCATGACGATCACCGACGCGCAGCCGAGCAGCGAGCCGGCGGCCTCGACGCCCTCGTAGCAGAGAGTGCAGCTGCGGCAGTCGTCGGCGCTCATGATCGGCACCGAGCTGCCCCCGGGGATGACCGCCTTGAGGGCGTTGCCGTCCCTCATGCCGCCGCAGACATCCTCGATGAGCTCCATGAGGGGGAAGCCGAGCGGGAACTCGTAGTTGCCGGGCTTGTTCACGTGGCCCGAGACGCAGAAGAGCTTGGTGCCGGGGCTCTTCTCGGTGCCCCACTGGCGGTACCAGTCGCCGCCGTGCCTCGCGATGTGGGGGGTGGCCGCCAGCGTCTCGACGTTGTTGATCGTGGTCGGCATCCCGAAGGCGCCCACCGCCGCCGGGAAGGGGGGTTTGATGCGCGGCTCGCCGCGGCGCCCCTCCAGCGAGTTCATGAGGCCGGTCTCCTCGCCGCAGATGTAGGCACCGGCGCCGACGTGCAGGGTCATGTCGATGTCGACGCCCGACCCCATGATGTCCTTGCCGACCAGCCCCTCCTCGTACGCCTCCTCCAGCGCCCGCGCCATCACCCGCGTCGACTCGAAGAACTCGCCGCGCAGGTAGATGTAGCAGTGCGACGCCCCGATCGCGTACGATCCCACCAGGCACCCCTCGATCAGCTGGTGCGGGGTCCAGCGGATGATTTCCCGGTCCTTGAAGGTGCCTGGCTCGGACTCGTCGGCGTTGCAGAGCAGGTAGTGCGGACGGCGCGTGTTCTTCGGCATGAACGACCACTTGAGCCCGGTCGGGAAGCCCGCGCCGCCGCGCCCGCGCAGCCCCGACCGCTTGACCTCCTCGATCGTCGCCTCGCGGCCGATCTCCAGCGCCCGCGCGATCCCCTGGTAGCCGCCGTACTTCTTCCACCCGGCGACCGTGCGCGCGGCGGGATCGCCGAAGCCCTCGCTCAGGACTCGCGTCTCCTTTTCGTGCCGGTAGGGGTATGCCACGGTCGCTATTCCCGCCCCTGGCGGGCCCCGCCGCCGTTCAGTTCGGCCTTCAATCGCGCCAGGATGGCCGGCACATCGCCCACCGAGACATCCTCGAAATACCGCTCGTTGATCTGCACGCAGGTCGGGAAGCCGCACGCCGCGAGGCACTCCGCCTCGGCCACGGTGAAGTTGCCGTCGGCCGAGGTGTCTCCCAGCTCCGTGCCCGTGTGCTCCAGGAAGGCCGCCAGGACCTCGTCGGCGCCGCAGAGATTGCAGGAGATGTTGGTGCAGACCTGTATGAGAAAGCGCCCCACGGGACGCTTGTTGTACATCGTGTAGAAGGTGGCCACCCCCCGCACGTAGGCGCTGCTGAGCCCGAGCAGCTCCGCCACCTCGTCCATCGTCTCCGGAGAGACGTGCCCGCGCAGCTCCTGGGCCAGGTTCAACACCGGCAGCAGCGCGGCCATGGCGGTGGGGTAGCGGCTGCGGATCTTCTCGAAGCGCTCCTGGTAGGCCCCCTCGAAGAGCGGTGCGGCGGGATCCCGTTCCACCAGCTGAAAGGGGTGGCTGGCCGCGGTACTGGGGTGGCGGCCCTCCGGGTGGCAGCTCGCCCGCATAGCCGGCGCCCCGCACCTCGTCCTCGGTGAGGTCGAATTCCCCCGTGTTCCCGGCCCATCCGGGATTGTGGAAGCGCGCCTCGCTCACCGGTCGATTTCCCCCAGCACGATGTCCAGGCTCGCGTTGATCATGATCAGGTCGGCCATCAGGTGCCCCTCGGACAGCTTCGGAATCGCCGACAGGTTGACGAACGAGGGCGGCCGGATCCGCCAGCGCACCGGCTTCGGCCCCCCGTCGCCCACCACGTACATCCCCAGCTCGCCCTTCGAGCCCTCCACCGAGAACCAGCAGTCCTCGGCGGGCGCCGGAATGCCCTCGGTGATCAGCTTGAAGTGGTGGATCATAGACTCCATATCGGACATGCAGTCGGTCTTCGACGGCAGGCTGATGCGCGGGTCGTCGACGTCCATGGGGCCGGCCGGCAACCGGTCGAGCGCCTGGTGCAGGAGGTGCACGCTCTGCCGCATCTCCTCCATGCGCACGAGGTAGCGGTCGTAGCAGTCCCCGTGGCACCCGATCGGGACCTCGAAGTCGTAGCTCTCGTAGTCGTAGTAGGGGCGGTCCTTGCGCACGTCGTAGGGGACGCCGCTCGCCCGCAGGTTGGCCCCCGTCAGCCCGTGGTTCACCGCCTCTTCCGCCGAAATCGCCCCGATCCCCTGGGTGCGCCCGATGTGGATGGCGTTGCAGGTCAGGAGCGTGTCGATCTCGTCGAGGGTGGCCGGCAGGTTGTCGGCGAATTCGCGTACGCCCTTCGTCCACCCCTCCGGGAGGTCGGCCATCATCCCGCCGATCCGGGTCGCGGACGTGGTGATGCGCGCCCCCGTCAGCGCCTCGTGCAGCTTGTAGACCTTCTCGCGCTGCTGGAAGGCGTAGAGGAAGGGGGTGAAGGCGCCCACGTCGATCGACCAGGTCCCGAGCCAGAGCAGGTGGGAGAAGATGCGGTCCATCTCCATGCAGATCACCCGAGCAACCTTGCAGCGCTCCGTTACCTCGATGCCCATAAGCTTTTCTACGGCCATCACATAGGCGCAGTTATAGATCAGCGGGGCGAGATAATCCATCCGGTCGGTCAGCGTCACGATCTGGTTCCACGTGCGGTACTCGCCGAGCTTCTCGAAGGACGAATGGAGGTAGCCCAGCCGCGGCACCACGCTCACCACCGTCTCGCCGTCCAGCTCCACCACCAGCCGCAGCACGCCGTGGGTCGCCGGGTGCTGGGGACCCACATTCACCAGCATCGTCTGGGAGCCAAGTTCCGGTTCCGGCGCGTCGAAGGGCTCCAACGGGCTGGGCACCGGCGTGCCGGCCGGGCCCATCTCCGGGTTGCGGCCGACCGCGTATTCGACCGTGCTAGAGGCCATCGCCGTCCCCCTCGCCGCCCGCGCCCGCCCCGCTCCCCGCCTCCTCATCCCCACCGCCCCCACCGCTCCCCACCACCTGCGGCGTGCGCTCGCCGATCTCGCCCGGCATGTAGTAGTCCTCCGGGTCCTGGGTCAGCGCCCGGCGCGTCTGCTCGGCGCGCGAGAAGCGGCCCCGCAGCGGGAAGTCCTTCCTGAGCGGATGGCCCTCGGCGTAGTTCTCCGGCATCAGGATCCGCCGCAGGTCGGGATGCCCACGGAAGTTGACGCCGAACAGATCGTAGACCTCGCGCTCCAGCCAGTCGGCCCCGACCCAGATCCCCGTCACACTGTCGATCTCCAGCGCGTCCAGCGGAAGCTCGCACTTGACGCGAAGCGCCGCGCGGTGAGGGATCGACCAGAGCTGGTAGACGACCTCGATCGGCCTGCCGCCCCCGTAGTCCACCGCCGTCACGTCGGCCAGGTGGTCGTACTGCTGCTCAGCCGTCTCGTGGAGCCACCCCAGGATCTCCGTCACCCGCTCCGAATCGATGTAGACCACATCTTCGTCGCCGGCGCAGACCCGGTTGCGCAGGACCCCGTCCGGGAATTGCTCCCACAGCGCGGTGACCGAAGGATTGCCGGGCGGAACGCTCGCCGGCCCCTCCCGCTCCGGGGCATCCGCCCGCGAACGGCCCGGGCCGGTGGCGACCGTCGAGAAGTCTGGCGCAGACGCGGCGGATCCCTTGTCCGGCATCAGACCCGTGCCTCCCGGTTGGCGGCCCGCCTCACGGCAGCCGGTCCTCGGGACGCCCGATGGCCCCGGTCTCGACCAGGCCGCTCACCTGGTTCTGTTGGGTGGAATTGCCGAAGGGCCCGGTCAGGTCGGCGACCTCTTCATCGTCCGCCCGCGGCCGCCCGACCGCCAGAGGATCCTCGGCGCGCAGTTCGCCGTGACGCGCGAGACTCTCCCCGCGGATCTTCTCCTGGACCATCATGAGCCCGTAGATCAGCCCCTCCGGGCGCGGCGGGCACCCGGGGATGTACACGTCCACAGGGACGATCGTGTCGATCCCCTGCACCATCGAGTACACGTCGAAGACGCCGCCGGACGACGCGCACGCCCCCATCGAGATGCACCACTTGGGCTGCATCATCTGGTCCCAGATCCGGCGCAGCACCGGCGCCAGCTTGTACGGCACGCGGCCCGCGCAGATGAGCACGTCGGCCTGCCGGGGACTGAAGGACATGCGCTCCATCCCGAAGCGGGCCAGGTCGAAGTTGCTGGCCGCCGAGGCCATCATCTCGATGGCGCAGCAGGCGGTCCCGAAGGGCATCGGCCACAGCGAGTTGCGCCGCGCCCAGTTCACCACGAAGTCGAGCCGGGTGGTGAGGAACGCAGGCGTTCCGGCTCCGAGTACGCCCGGTTTGTCTACTCCCATTCCAGGCCCCCTTTCTTCCACTCATAGACCAGCCCCACGGCCAGGACGACCACGAAGAGGAACACCGCCACGAACGGGCCCCAGCCCAGTTCGCGCACCCGCACCGCCCAGGGCACGAGGAAGATCGCCTCCAGGTCGAAGACGATGAAGCTGATCGCCACCATGTAGAACTTGATCGAGAACCGCGCCCGCGTGTCACCCAGCGGAATCATGCCCGATTCGTAGGGCATCGCCTTCTGCGGAGTGGGACGGCGGGGATTGAGGATGTGGGAGGCTACGGCCATCCCCACGGCGTTGAGGACCGTCACGCCGAGGATGATCAGAAGCGGTATGTAGGACTTCGCCATGCTGACTGAAGGCCCTCCGTCCTGGCTCTGGCGAGCTTGTGAAACTTTTCACGAACTCTTCAATCAAGGCTGAAAGATATGGATGAGGACGGGGGGATTCAAGTTCGGTCACCCGTCGTCGGTGGCACCGCGGGGAGCACGACCGGCCGGCTCGCCACGCTTGCGCCGATGCCAACATTCCCATACACATTCCCATGTTGCCAATTTGTTTATGTTTCATGAACGGAGAGATACATGAAAGCGATCCAGGTCACATTTGACACCGCACTGCTCGCCCGGCTCGACCGACATCCGGTGGTGCGGGAGCGGGGTCGTTCGTACGTGCTGAGAGAGGCCGCGGCAGACTTTCTCAGACGGGAGGAAGCGGACGAGATCGACCGGCGGTACCGCGAGGGCTACGCGGACACCTCCGAGATCGACCGGGAGCTCGCGGAGTGGGCCGCCCAGGCCGTATGGTCCGAAGAATGAACGGGCGCCCGCGACGGGGAGAAATCTGGCTGTACACCTTCAGAACTCCGGACAAGCGGCGCCCCGTCGTCGTTCTGACGCGTCCCGCCGTTCTCCCGCTGCTGAGCACCGCCATGGTGGCGCCGGTGACGACCGACATCCGGGGCCTCCCCAGCGAGGTAAGGATCGGTGTGGATGAAGGGTTGAAGTATGAGTCCGTGGTGAACCTGGACCGGGTGCAGACCGTCGAACAGCGGCGCCTTCGGCACTACGTGGGGTCGCTGAGCGAAGCCGGCATGACCCAGGTATGCCGGGCGTTGGCGATTGCCACGGGGTGCGGGTAGCTGCAACGCCCAAGGGGATGGGCCGCCCGGCCCTCGGTGGTAAACCGGGACCGCCATCCCTATACTTCCCGGTCAGCGCCACGCCTCCCTCAAACCGACAACGCCCCATGCCCGTCAAGAGCGACCGCTGGATCCGCAGGATGGCCGGCAACCACGGGATGATCGAGCCATTCGAGTCCGGACAGGTCAGGAACGGCAGCATCTCCTACGGACTCTCCTCCTTCGGATACGACATCCGGGTGGCGCCCGAGTTCAAGGTCTTCACCAACGTCCACAACCTGGTCGTGGACCCGAAGGCCTTCGACGAGCGCTCGTTCGTTGACGTGAGGGACCGCGACTGCATCATCCCGCCCAACTCGTTCGCGCTGGCCCGCACGGTGGAGTACTTCCGCATCCCGCGGGACGTGCTCGTGCTTTGTGTGGGCAAGAGCACCTATGCGCGCTGCGGGATCATCGTGAACGTGACCCCGCTGGAGCCGACCTGGGAGGGTTTCCTGACGCTGGAGATCTCCAACACCACCCCGCTGCCCGCGAAGATCTACGGGGGTGAAGGGATCGCCCAGCTGGTCTTCTTCCAGGGGGACGAGGCTCCGGAGGTCGCGTACGCGGACCGGCAGGGCAAGTACCAGGGCCAGGTTGGGGTGACGCTGCCGAAGCTGTAGGGCGCCGGCGGATGCGGCGAGCGGGCGGCGGAGGGTGCGAATGCGAATCATGTTCCGCGACATGGCCGGCGGGTTGCAGGGCGGGCGCGGGCACCGGTAGACTGACGGAACTCCGGCGGCCGGGAATGGCCGTAGGGGGACCGATGTACGGGGACCGAACACGCGGAGGATTCTCATGAAGAACCGGGTCGGAGACACACTCGCAACCCGCGGGCCGGACGGCTCGCCGGAGCCGAACCCGCGTCCGGCCAACGGGGCCACGAGGGGTCGGGACTGGAGGAGGCCAGCTCTCGGGACCGGAGTCCTGCTGCTGGCGGGAGCCGTAGCGTGGAGCGGCGCCCCGGTGACGACGGGGACTTCGGCCACCGCGCAGCCGGCTGACGAGGTGGCCGAAGCGCTGGTAGACGGGTGGATCGAGGCACTCGGCGGGATGGAGACGTACTGGAAGCTGCGGAGCGCGACCTACACGCTGACGACCGAGATGTGGGACCCCGAAAGCGGGCGGCTCAGGCGCACCCGCCCGCGGTACGTCACCATCGCGCGCCTCGACGCCGGCGAAGCCGCCCGGATCGAGCGCTGGGAGGGCGACGACTTCATCCAGCACGGCTTTGACGGCGTCCGGGAGTGGGCGGTGATGAACGGCGAGACGCTGTCCCCCGGCGACAAGGACTACGACGAGGCGCGCTACGTCTCGGGCGATGTCTTCTACTGGATCGGACTGCCCTTCAAGCTGAAGGATCCCGGTGTCTTCCTGCACTACGACGGGACGGACGACGAGGGGCGGCACCAGGTGCGGGTCACCTTCGGCGAGGGCGTCGGCGACCACAACGACACCTGGTTCTACGTCTTCGAGGAGGGTCGCGCCATGCCGGTTTCCATCGGGTACCGGGAGGAGGGACGCCGGAATATCAGCCGCACCTACTGGGAGGACGTTCAGGAGGTCGACGGCTATGTCTTCACCGGCCGCCGGGTGCACGTGAACGGGGATGGGAAGATCTGGAAGGTGCTGGTGACGAGCGACTTCGTGCTGAATCCCGAGGTGGATCCGGCGGTGTTCCGTGAGCCGTAGGGGATTGCGGTACTACAGGTTCGCCATCACGCCCCGCACATGGTCCGCGCTCCTGGCCAGCGCCGCGCTCTCGCTCCCGGTGAGTTCGACCTCGATCACCTCGTTCAGCCCGCCCTCCCCCAGCTTGCAGGGCACGCCCAGGTAGATCCCCTCCTGCCCGTATTCGCCCTCGAGGTAGGCCGCCGCCGGCAGGATGCGCCGTTTGTCGCGCACGATCGACTCCGCCATCTGCACGGCAGCTGCCGAGGGCGCGTAGTAGGCGCTGCCCGTCTTCAGGTGCTTCACGATCTCGGCGCCGCCGTTGCGCGTGCGCTCGATGATCGCGTCGAGCCGGTCCTGCGCGATGAGGCGCGAGACCGGTATGCCGCTGACGGAGGTGTAGGACACCAGCGGGACCATCGTGTCCCCGTGCCCGCCGAGCACCATCGCCTGGATGTCCTCGACGCTCACGTCCAGCTCCATGGCGATGAAGGCCCGGAAACGTGCCGTGTCGAGGACGCCGGCCATGCCGATGACCCGCTCGCGCGGGAAGCCCGTCGTCTCCTTGGCGACCCAGGCCATCACGTCCAGGGGGTTGGAGACCACGATCACGACCGCATCGGGCGCGACCCGGGCGATCTCGGTGCTGACCGAGCGCACGATCCCCGCGTTGGTGCGCAGCAGGTCGTCGCGGCTCATGCCCGGCTTGCGGGCGATCCCCGCCGTCACGATGAAGAGGTCGGACCCCTCGGCGGGGCCGTAGTCGTTCGCACCCGTGACCATGGTGTCGAAGCCCTCGACCGGCGCGCTCTGCCATTGGTCGAGGCCCTTGCCCTGCGGAATGCCCTCGACGATGTCGATGAGCACGACTTCGCGGCACAGCTCCTTCTCGGCGAGGCGCTGGGCACAGACTTCACCGACATGCCCGGCGCCGACTACGGTGATCTTTCTGGCTGACATCTGGTTGTTGTTCTCCGTGGGTGGTGGTGCAGACGGGCGGGCGTCATCCACCCGTCTGGGAAAGGGCGATCAGTCCTCCCGAGCCCTCCGAGGAACCCTGTACGAGGAGGTGTTTTTCGGGCTTGATGCGGAGCGTTTCGCCGACGAGCGGACGCAGGTCCTCGCCGCGCCGCAGCGCGCCGCGCAGGGGGGTCTGGATGGTCCCGAAGAGGCAGGGCCTGAGGTGGCCGTCCGCCGTGAGGCGCATGCGGTTGCAGCGGCTGCAGAAGTTGTGGCTCATCGGCGTGATGACCCCGATCGTGCCCTGCGCCCCGGTGAAGCTGAAGTAGGTGGCGGGCCCGTTGCCGGCCGGACCGGGGACCGGATCGAGGGCGTCCACCTCGGCGATCGCGGCGAGCGCCTCGTCGCAGGAGAGGAAGTTGGACGCGCTCAGCTCCAGGTTCGACTCGGTGGGCATGACCTCGATGAAGCGCACATGAAGGGGACGATGACGCGACAGCTCGGCGAAGTCGGCGATCTCGTCGTCGTTCTCGCCGCGCATGAGCACGACGTTGATCTTGATGGGGTCGAAGCCGACGCGTTCGGCCGCGTCCAGTCCCCGCAGCACCTTCGCCAGCGTGCCGGGGCGGCGCGCGATGGCGTCGGCGCGCTCCGGGCGCAGCGAGTCCAGCGAGATGTTGACCCGGGAGACGCCGGCGTCCCTGAGGCTCTTCGCCATCGGTGCCAGAAGGACGGCATTGGTGGAGAGCGCGATGTCCTCGATGCCGGGGACCGCGGCGAGCATGGCCACCAGACGCGGCAGGTCCTTGCGCACGAGCGGCTCCCCCCCGGTGAGGCGTACTCGCCTGAGCCCCATCCCGGCCATGACCCTGACGACCTCGGTGATCTCCTCGTAGCTGAGAATCTCATCGCGGCGCAGCCAGGGCAGCCCTTCCTCCGGCATGCAGTACACGCAACGCAGGTTGCACTTGTCGGTCACGGAGATGCGCAGGTACTCGATGCGGCGGCCGAAGCCGTCGACCATCTCGGGGGTCGCGCCGTTTCCGCGCGAACCGTTCGCCGATTGTCCGTTTCTGCGAAGACCGTTCATGTTCCCTGCCGTGTCTCTGCGGCGGGCAGGTGGCCCTCCAGCCACTGCGCTTCCCTGTCCAGGTAGTGCTCCCGCTTCCAGACCGGGAGCCGCTTCTTCAACTCCTCGATGACGTACCTCACCGCGGCGAAGGCCTCCGCGCGGTGAGGCGTCGAGACGGCGATTGCCACGCTCACCTCGCCCACGGCCAGAGACCCAAGGCGGTGGACCGCCGCGACACGATCGCTGCCGGCCCGTTCGGCCGCCTCGGCCACGATGGCCGCCAGCTCTTCGCGGGCCATTTCATCATACCCTTCGTACTCCATTCCAGATACGGGACGGCCCTCGTTTTCGTTGCGGACCACCCCTGCGAAGAAGGCGACCGCCCCATCCCCGGGCCGGCCCACCCGGGCCAGCACGGCGCCCGGATCGATGCTCTCCGTGGTTACGTCGCTCCAGACCATGGTCATCCCCCCGCCACCGGCGGGATCAGCGCCACCTCGTCGCCCTCGGCAAGCAGGGTCTCCCCGCTGGCGTACCTCCGGTTCACCGCGACGGCCGCGCGCCGCGGCAGGTTGGCCCACCCGCCTCCCCGCCCGCGCAGCGCGGCCAGCAGCGTGTCGACCGTCGACCGCTCGGGCAGCGTGACGACGGTGTCGGCGGCTCCGCCCGCCAGTTCGCGGTGTGCGGCAAAGAGAAGTACAGTGACGTTCACGGTCTGTCGTGATGGGGGTCAGGCGCCACCCGAACCCGGCGGCAACCTCGTGCCCACCCCCTCCGCAACCTGGGCACGCAGGAACTTCGAAGGCTTGAAGACCGGAGTCGAGCGGGCCGGCACCACCACGGGCTCGCCGGTCCTGGGGTTGCGCGCCATGCGCTCCTTGCGTTCGCGCACCTTGAAGGTGCCGAAGCCCCGGATCTCGATGCCGTGACCGCCTGCGAGCGCGTGCTTGACCGCGTTGAGAAACCCGTCCACGACCAGGGCGCAGTCCCTCTTGGTGACCCCCGGTCCGATCGCTTCCGCAACCTGTTCAACCAGGTCGGCTTTAGTCATTCAACCTCCTTGCAGGATCCGGCTGTGAGCCGGCGGCCGGCCTGGACACACGGCGCCCGGCATCTCATGTAAGTATATATGAAGCGGGACGTTGCCGCCCCTCTGTGCGCCGTGCGGCCGCCATCATCGCTACGAAGTCGTCGAAGAGATAGCTGCTGTCGTGGGGACCCGGCGCCGCTTCCGGATGGTACTGTACGGCGATCACGGGAAGGTGCGCGTGAGCGACCCCCGCGACGGTGCCGTCGTACAGGTTGCTGTGGGTGACCCTCAGTTCCGGTGCGCCCGAGACCTCGCGGCCCTCGCCGGGGCGAACCGCGAAGCCGTGGTTCTGCGACGTGATCTCTACCGTTCTCCGGTCGTGGTTCATGACCGGGTGATTGCCCCCGTGGTGGCCGAACGGGAGCTTGAAGGTCTCTCCGCCGAAGGCCCTTGCGATCAGCTGGTGTCCGAGGCAGATGCCGAATACCGGAATCCCGCGGGAGGCGACCTCGCGGATGGTCTCGCCGGTCCGCGCAACCGCGGCCGGGTCCCCGGGTCCGTTGGAGAGGAAGAGACCGTCGGGGTTCATTTCGAGCACATCCGCCGTCTCCGCCCGCGCGGGCAGAACCGTCACCCGGCACCCCCGTTCGGAGAGCAGCCGGGGCGAACTCGCCTTGACGCCGAAGTCGAAGGCGGCGACGTGGTAGAGTTCCTCACCCACCGCGGCAACCGTGTACGGCCGCTCCGTCGACACTCCGCAGGCCAGCTCCAGTCCCTCCATCCTGGGGTGGGCCCGCACGCGCCGGAGCAGCTCGCCGGCAGGCACGTCTCCGGCCGCAATCCCGCCGCGCATCGCGCCTTCGCTGCGGATATGGCGGGTGAGCGCCCGCGTGTCCACGCCCCGTATGCCGACGACGAGGTGGTCCGCCAGGTAGTCGTGCAGGCTGGAGCGGCTGCGCCAGGAGCTTGGGAACCGTGCCGCCTCCCGCACGATGAAGCCCGACACCTGGGGACGGGCCGACTCCACATCCTCTGCGTTGGTCCCGTAGTTGCCGATCAGCGGATAGGTCATCGCCACGAGCTGGCCGGCGTAGGAAGGGTCGGTGAGGACCTCCTGGTAACCGGTCATCGAGGTGTTGAATACGACCTCGCCGATGGCCATTCCCGCGTGACCGAGAGGCGCCCCATCGAAGCGCCTCCCATCCTCGAGCAGCAGGCAGGCAGCGGGGACCGGTTTGCCGGGGTTTGGGCTGGTAGGCATCCGGTCAATGTAGCCGCACCCTTCGGTACGTCAAAACAGCACGCGGTCGTGAGATCATCGGGTGATCGCCGAGGCGCGGGGAGCGCTATCTTTTCGGGGACGCCGAAACGCCACAGTGCACCACCGGGGACGGCCGGATGACGAGCGAACATGAAGTCTACATACACGCCGACGAGTCGTGTCTCGGCAACCAGTTCCCGGGACGCGACCGTCCGGGCGGAGCTGCCGCGCTCCTCGAATACTGGATGCGGGAACGCTGGGAGCGCCGCGACCTGTGGATCTCCGAGCGCTCCACGACCAACAACCGGATGGCCCTGATGAGCGCGATCGTGTCGCTGGGAGCGCTGAAGGGACGGCGCCGCGTGCTCTTCGTGTCCGACTCCCGGTACCTGGTGAATGGGGCCTCCGAGTGGGTGCCGGGCTGGAAGCGCCGCGGCTGGAAGCGCAAGGGCGGGCCGATCGAGAACCTGGAGCTGTGGCAGCGGCTGGACGGGATCGCGGCGCGGCACCAGGTGACGTGGCGGTGGGTCCGGGGACACGCCGGCGATCCCCGCAACGAGTACGTCAACGATTTGGCGCAGCGGGCCGCGCGGGAGCAGTCGGCACAGCCGAAACCGGGGCCTTCCGGATTCGAAGCATGGCTGGAGGAGCAACGGGAGCGGAAGGAGCTGTACTTCGACTACTTCGAGTTCGCGCCACCGGGGTCTTCCAGGGAGCCGTAGCCGAATTCCGCCACCATCGCGGACACCACCGCCGGTGCGGCCTCCGCGGGGGAGACGCGCCGGCCCAGGAGCCGGCTGATGCTGGTGACGGGCCGCCCGGGAAGCCCGCACGGCACGATGGCCTCGAAGTAGGAGAGATCGGTGTCGGCGTTGAGCGCGAAGCCGTGCGAGGTGATCCACCCCGACGAGACCCGGATCCCGATGGCGGCGACCTTCGCCCCGCCGACCCACACGCCGGTGGCGCTTTCGTCACGCTCCCCGGCAAGGCCGAACGCGGCGAGCGCACGGATGAGCACGGTTTCCAGGCTGCGCAGGTAGCGGTGGAGGTCCCTCCGGTCCGGCTTGAGGTCCAGGATGGGGTAGCCGACCAGCTGGCCGGGACCGTGGTAGGTCGCCTCGCCGCCGCGGCCCGCGTCGTACAGTCCGATGCCGCGCCGGGACAGTTGGTCGCCGGTCAGGAGGACATGGCCGGCCTGGCCCGAGGACCCCAGGGTGATGACGTGGGGATGCTCCAGGAGAAGCAGGGTGTCGGGGACTTCCGCAAGCCGGCGGCGCTCCACCAGGCCGGCCTGGAGTTCGAGGGCCCGGCCGTAGTCCACCTTCCCCGGATAGCGCACCGCCAGGGTGCGGCCGTTCCAGGCGGTCCCGGGGCCGCTGTCCTCCGCGGGGCCTCCAGCCCGCTCCAGGGCTGCGCCGGCCTCACCCACCGGGCCTCCTGCCAGCCACCCTTCAGGCGTCCTCCGGGAAGTCCTCCAGGAACTCCTTCAGGCGCGACAGGAAGCGCGCGGAGTCGGCGCCGTCCACCAGCCGGTGGTCGTAGCCGAGCGAGAAGAAGCACCGCTTGCGGATCGCCATCGCGTCCTGGCCGGTAGCCGGGTCGGTGACCACGACGACACGCTTGTCGATCGAACCCGTGCCGAGGATCGCGGACGTGCCCTTCGGGATGATGGGCATTCCCACCATGGTGCCGAGCACCCCCGGGTTGGTGATGGTGAAGGTCGCGCCCTGGATCTCCCCGGGTGACAGCTGGCGCGACTTCGCCCTGGTGGCCAGGTCCACGATCTTGCGGGCGGTCCCGACCAGGCTGAGGTCGTCCGCATCGTGGATTACCGGCACGATCAGGCCCGGGTTGAGGTCCACCGCCATCCCGATGTTCACCGCGCCGCGGTACACGATGTTGTTCCCCGAGATCGTCCCGTTGACGGTGGGGAAGTCGCGCAGTATCCGCGAGCAGGCCCACGCCACGAACGCCGTATAGGAGACGCGCGCGCCCCGCTCGGCCCACCTTGCCTTGTTCTCGCTGCGGATACGGTCCACCGCCGAAAAGTCGATCTCGATGATGGAGTGCACGTGGGACGAGATCCGCTTGGCCAGGACCATGTGCTCCGCGGTGAGGCGCCGCACCTTGTTCATGGTCTCGACCCGGTCGCCTTCGCGAACCGGGAAGACCGGGTGCTCGACCTCCGTCTGGAAGCGCTTCCAGAGGTCGGAGGGTGGCTGGGAGGGAGCGGGGGTGGCGCGCGGCGGTGCCGGGGCGGCGGGGGGGGGCGGCGGCGGCTCCTCCTTGGCCGGCTCGGGAGCCCCGGCCTGGCGCGACGGCGGCGCGGGCGCGGCTTCGGGGGGCGCCGGAGTGGCCCCCACCCCACCGGCCTCGATGAAGGCGAGGATGTCCTGCTTGGTGACCCGGCCCTGATGGCCCGTCCCGGGAACCGAGGCGATGTCGACGCCCGCCTCCTGGGCGATCCTCCTTACAACGGGTGTCGAGCGCGTACGAAGACGTTCCTCGCTGGTGGCCGTGCAGACGGCTTCCTGGTTCTCCCCGTCCGTGGCAGCCGCGGGAATCCCGGCCTCGGGTACCGGGGCAGACGGGACCGTCGCTGAGGAAGGCATCCCGTCACCGTCCGCCTTGCCGGGTTCGTCGGTTGAAGCGACCCGGGCCGGAGTGGTTTCACGGACGGCCCCGGCAGCACCCTCGCTGATGTAGGCGACCACCGTTCCCACCTCCACGGTTTCCCCCTCCCCGACGAGGATCTCGGCCAGCGTGCCGGCCGCAGGCGCGGGGATTTCCGCATCCACCTTGTCCGTCGAGATCTCCAGGATGGGCTCGTCACGCTCGACGGCGTCACCCGGTGCCTTCAGCCACTTTGAAACCGTGCCCTCGGCGATCGACTCGCCCATCTGGGGCATCGGGACTTCGATTCGGGACACCTCAGCTTCTCCGTGCTCATGGGTCGGCAGCGGCGGTTCCCTCAGGGTCGTACCATCCGCCGCAGCATCAGTAATTGACAAGATAACGTCCCGCGGTAACGACATCCTCTACCGACGGCAGAAAGTAGTCCTCCAGTTCACCGCTGAAGGGGACCGGCGAATCGATCGCGGTCACCCTCAGGATCGGCCCGTCCAGCCATTCGAAGGCCCGCTCGTTGATGCGGATCGCGATCTCGCCCGCTATCCCTCCGGTGCGCGTGTCCTCGTGCACGATGAGCAGCTTGCCCGTCTTCTGCACCGACGAGACGATCGCGTCTTCGTCGAGCGGCAGCAGGGTGCGCAGATCGATCACCTCGGCCCGGATCCGGTCGCGCGCGAGTTCGGCGGCGGCTTCGAGGCTGCGGTGAACCATGAGCCCGTAGGTGACGATGGTAAGGTCCTCCCCTTCCGCGGCGACGCGCGCCTTGCCCAGCGGAACCACATGGTCGTCCGCGGGGAGCATCTCCCGGCAATGGGGGGCGCGATACAGTCCCTTGTGCTCCTCGAAGATGACCGGGTTGTCGTCGCGAATCGCGCTCTTCAGCAGCCCCTTCGCGTCCGCCGCGGTCGCAGGATAGACGATCTTGAGGCCGGGCGTGTGGAAGAAGGCCATTTCGACGTTCTGCGAGTGGAAGGGCCCTCCCCGGTTTCCGCCCCCCACCGGACCCCGCACCACCATCGGCAGCGGGCCCGCGCCCCGGTAGAGCGACGTCGCGATGTAGTTCGTCAGCACATCGTAGGCGGGTGAGATGAAGTCCATGAACTGCATCTCGACCACCGGCCGCAGCCCCATGTGCGCCGCCCCCGCGGCGGCTCCGGTGAACCCCCCTTCCGAGATCGGCGTGTCGATGACCCGGGATTGCCCGAAGTGCTCGATGAATCCCCGCGTCACCTTGAAGGCGCCCCCGTAGGCCCCGATATCCTCCCCCATGAGGAACACCCTGGAATCCCGTTCCATCTCCTCCCACAGGGCCTCGGCGATCGCCTCGAGGAAGGTGGCGGGACGGCCCTCCCGCGTGCGCGTCACCTGTGGCGGGAGTTCAGCGGACATCGGGGCCTCCCGGTGGCTCCCCGGTCTCGCGCCACCCCGGATCCGGAGGCGTGCCGCGAGTCCAGGGAGGATGTGGCACATCGTGTGCAAAGACCGGGACGAGGGCATCGTGAGGCTCCGCCTCCGGCTCCCTGGCGAGCCTGTCGAACGCATGGCCGACCCCGGCGGACGCGGCCCGCTCAATCGCCCGGACCTCGGCTTCCGCAACACCGCCCTCATCGAGCGCCCAGTCCACAAAATCGTCGTGGAGCGCCCAGGGGTCGCCCTCGGCGCGGGGCAGCATGGCAATCAGCGTCGGTCCCCGCCCCTGCACCGCTCGTCTGCGGGCGGCCGCCGCGGTCCTGTAGAGTTGGGAATACGGCTCATCGGAGACCGAGTCCGCCGCCACACCGTAGCCGCGCGCGACCACGTCCAGCGTCCCCGCCCCCGGGCCGTGAGCAAGCCGCGCCATGTCAAGCACGACGACCAGCGGCGCCGACTGAGCCGCCGCGAGATTCATCCCTTCGTGCCAACCGCCCGTCTCGGTGGCAGCGAAGTCCTCGAAGACGAGCGCAGCCCGGTCCTGGCCCCGCTGAGCGAAGGCCAGCGCCGCGCCCGCAAGAACCTGGGTCATCACGCCGGGCGGGCCGTCCCAGCCGATCAGGCCCCGCCGAAGGTCGGTCCAGCTCCGGCCGCCGCTGCGAGCCGCGGCCGGGGCTGTCCCCTTGCGGCCGAGCTGCCGCATGAATTCCAGCGGCGTGGCGCCAAAGGCAAGCATCGGCCCGGGCGACGCGGGGCCCGGGGAGCAGAGGTCACCCTTCCCGTCCGCGGCATGCCGCATCGCCCGCGCCATGACCACCGCCCGCATGTCCACCCGGAACGGAGGCTCCGCCGAACTGCCCGCCCTGCCTTCGAGGAACCGGGCCTGAAAGCCCTGGTAAAGAAGATCCTGAACGACTTCCCGGCTCAGGATCGCGTCACGACGCATCGCCGGTCGGATTCGGAGTGGGCTTTCACCTCGGACCCCTCAGGAGCCTCGAGGCGCGTCCCTTTCCCCGGGATGGTCACCCTCCTCCAGTGGGCTCCCTTCCCCGGACAAACCCCGGGGCGGGTTCTCCCCCACGGGGGAATTCCCTTCTGCCGGGGGGTCATCCTCGCCGGGGGGGTCTTCGCCGGGAGGATCTTCCTCGCCGGGGGGGTCCTCTCCCGCGGGCGGGTCCGGATTGGGATCGTCGTCACTCGGAAAAAGGTCGGTTACGGGGGCACCTTCCGGCAGCAGCGGCTGGGGCGCCACGGCGCCAGCCCCGATTCCCTCGAGGACCGTTTCCGGTCCCTGAGTACGCGAAGACAGAATGGCCAGCACCAGCGAGAGCGCCATGAACGCGCTCCCCAGAATCCAGGTCGACCTGGTCAGCAGGGTCGTCGCCTGGCGACCACCCAATACATCGGTGGCCGCGGCCCCGCCGCCCATCGCGGCCAGGCCGCCGCCCTTGCCCGCCTGGAGAAGAATGACCACACCCAGCAGTACCCCATCCAGCACCAGGAGAGCCAACAGGAATCCGTACATCTCACACTCGCATCGTAGTTTGTTGCACGCCCGTCCGGGCGTTCCGGAACGTGCCCGAGAAGGTTCCCCGTGTCAACCCGTGAGCCCGGCTGCAGAAGCGATCCGCGCGAACACTTCCGGGTTGAGGCTTGCTCCCCCGACCAGCACACCGTCCACATCGGGCGCCGCCATCAGCGCGGCCGCGTTGCCGGGTTTGACGCTGCCCCCGTACAGGATCGGCGCCCGCCCCATGTCCCCGAGTGCCCCGCGCACGATCCCGTGTGCCTCGGCGGCGTCCTCGGGCGTGGCGGTCTCGCCGGTGCCGATGGCCCACACCGGTTCGTAGGCGACCATGAACTCCCCAGCCGTCCCCAGCGCCGGGAGAAAGGCCGAAACCTGCCTGCGCAGCACATCGGCAAGACGGCCCGCTCTGCGCTCTTCCAGAAGCTCCCCCACGCACACGACAGGAACGAGGCCGGCCCTCACGGCCGCCGCCACCTTGCGGCCCACCTCGGCGTCGGTCTCACCGAAGACGTGACGCCGCTCGGAATGTCCCACCAGCACGTATGACGCGCCCGCCTCCACGGCCATCTCGGCCGATGTTTCGCCGGTGAGCGCCCCGGAGGGCTCCCAATGGATATTCTGGACGCCCACGCCGACGGGCAGCTTCGCGTTCGCATTGACCGCGTGCACGGAGAGTCCCGCGACGAAGAAGATCAATGTCACCGCTTCCGGATCCGTCTCGGGGCGAAAGCGGGCAAGGAACTCCGCTGCCGCAACGGGGCCGTGATGCATCTTCCAGTTACCCGCAACCACCTTGCGCATGATCAGGCCTCCGCTCCAGCCGGGGCGCGTTCGGACAGCGCGTCCAATCCCGGCAACGCCTTCCCCGCGAGCAGGTCGAGAAACGCGCCCCCGCCGGTTGAAATGTGTGTGATCCGGTCCGCCACCCCGGCCGACCGGGCGGCCGCTACCGAGTCGCCCCCCCCGATGAAGACCGTCGCGCCACCCTCGGCGGCCTCGGCGGCGCTGAGCGCCACAGCTCGGGTTCCATTGGCGAAGGCACCGATCTCGAAGGCGCCCATCGGCCCATTCCAGACAATGGTGCCCGCGGCGGCAAGGCTGTTCGCGAACAGGCCGGCGGTCACCGGACCTATATCCCCGATGACATCCTCCGTCGTCACGGCCGAGCGGTCCACGCTGCGCGTTTCGGTTTCCCGGGCGAGGGCAGTGCCCACGCAGCAGTCCACCGGAAGCATGAGCCGGCGTCCGGCAGCCTCCATGATCCTCCTGGCCACGCCGGTCCGGTCCGGTTCCACGAGCGACGCGCCCGTCTCCAGCCCCATCGCCAGCAGGAACGTGTTGGCCATCGCCCCGCCAACCAGAAGCCTGTCCACGCGCGGCAGCAGCGCCTCGATCACATCAACCTTGCCCGCCACCTTTGCGCCGCCGATGACCGCCGCGAAGGGCCGGGCGGGCTCGGCCAGCGCCCCGTCCAGGGCATCCAGCTCCTCCGCCACGAGGAAACCCGCCACCGCCTCGCCCCCCTTCCGCCGCACGGCGCGGGGCAGGCCCTCCGTGGAGGCGTGCGCGCGGTGCGCCGTCCCGAATGCGTCCAGCACGAAGTGGTCCGCCCACTCCGCCCAGTCCGCGGCCAGGCCGGGATCGCCCGCTGTCTCACCCGGGAGGAAGCGAGTGTTCTCCAGCAGCAACACCGACCCCGGCACCATACCGGCGACCGAGTCCCGTACCACGCCGCCGGCCACGTGCGGGAGGAAGGCCACCGGCGCCTCCAGCGATCCGTCGAGGGAATCCGCCACCGGCTGGAGGGTGAATTCGTCGCATCTCCGGCCGCCGGGACGGCCGAGATGGGACAGAACCACCACCCTGGCCCCAGCCCCCGCAAGGTGCTCGATCGTGGGGATGGTGCGCTCGATGCGCGTCGCATCGGTCACGCGCCCGTCGTGGAGCGGGACATTGAGGTCGGCCCGCAATGCCACGGCGGCCCCTGTCAGAAGACCCGGATCCAGGTCCTGCAGAGTCCTGGGCGAGGGGAGCGGGAGTCCTGTGCCACGGCCTGCTAGACGCGAACGGGCAGGCATCTTCCGACGTAGCCGGCCAGATCGACGACGCGCGAGGAGTATCCCCACTCGTTGTCGTACCAGGCCAGCACCTTGACCATGCGCCCATCCATCACCGATGTACTCAGCGCGTCCACGACCGAACTCGCCGGCTCGCCCGTGAAGTCCACCGAGACAAGCGGCTGCTCCTCGACCCGAAGTATCCCCGCCAGATCGGCCGCGGCCGCGGCCCGGAGGGCGTCGTTGACCTCCCCGGCCGAAACGTCCGTTCCCACCTCGGCCACCAGGTCGACGACCGAAACATCCGGCGTGGGAACACGGATCGCCATGCCGTCGAGCTTGCCTTCCAGCTCGGGCAGGACCAGGGATATCGCCCGCGCCGCCCCGGTCGTGGTCGGAATCATGCTGACAGCCGCGGCGCGCGCGCGGCGAAGGTCCTTGTGGGGACCGTCGAGAACCGCCTGGCCGCTGGTGTAGGCGTGGATCGTGGTCATGAGCCCGCGCACGAAGCCGAAACGCTCGGTGAGCACCCTGGCCACCGGCGCCAGGCAGTTGGTGGTGCAGCTGGCGTTCGAGATGATGTGATGGCTGTCCGGATCGTACGCCCGGTGATTGACTCCCAGCACGATCGTGATGTCCTCGTCCTTGGCCGGTGCCGAGATGATGACCTTGCGCGCTCCGGCCTCGAGGTGCTTGCCGGCCAGCTCCCTGGTCCGGAAGAACCCGGTCGACTCCACCACGATATCGACCCCCAGTTCCGCCCACGGCAGACCGGCCGGATCCCGCTCCGAGAGCACGAGGATCTCATCGCCGTCCACGACGAGCCCGTCCCGGGACACTTCGACCGTTCCGGGGTAGCGGCCATGCACGGAGTCGTATTTCAACAGGTGGGCCAGCGTATCGCTTCCGGCCAGATCGTTGACCGCAACGAAATCGAGCTGGTCCCGGCCGGACTCCTTGGCGGCTCTCAGGACGTTTCTGCCGATGCGGCCGAATCCGTTTATCGCGACTCGAATGGACATGGATCTGGCGAGGCTCCCGGACGGCGGTGCCGTCGTATCAGTTGAAGTCTGCGGAGAGGGGGACCGTGCGCGCGAAGGCGTAGGCCACAACGCCGCGGGGGGCAACAGGGCCCAGCGCCTCCACGGCGGCCAGAACGGTGGCACCCGTGGTGATGACATCGTCCACCAGCACGATCCGGCCGCCCTCCAGCACGTCCCCGAACCGCTCCAGCAGGACGAAGGCGCCACTGACGTTAGCCCGTCGCTGCATGGGATTCAAGGCGGTCTGGGTCCCCTCCTGGCGCTGTCGCTCAAGACAGGGGACGAGCGGCATCGTCAACGCCGACGCCAGGGCCTCCGCTATCACGGCGGCCTGGTTGTACCCGCGTCGTCGCAGGTTGCGGCGCGAGGTCGGGACAGGTACGACACAGTCGGCGCTTCTGACGGCCTCCGGCGCGCGGCGCGCCATCTCCAGCCCCATGAACTCCCCGACGCCCCGCCACCCCTGGTACTTGAGCGCGTGAACAAGCTCCCGGGCAGGGGACTGCAGGAGGCACAGTGTGCGCGCGCCGGCGACCTCGCCGGGCCAGTCCTTGCACTCCAGGCAGGAGGGTGCCTCTCCCGTTCCCAGGGGAGCGCCGCAGCGTTCGCAGGCCGGATGAGGAACCGGAGGCAGGCCGAGACGGCAGTTCTGGCAGACGGGTCCCGTTCCGGCACGCACCTCCTCCACGGCCGGACCCCCGCAGGCAGCGCAGGCGGGAGGCAGCAGGAAGTCGGCCAGGCCGGCAAAGAGACGTGAGCGGCGCACGCCCGCGACGCGATCTCCGGCGGACCGGAGAGCCGACTGCAGGCCCGGCCGGCGGCGCGCGGCGTCCCCTATTCGAGTGCCCGTGTCATCACCCCCCTTGGAGGCGGTTCGCCGAACCAGCGCACGTGCGACGCCTCCGCCTGCCGCACGAGCATCTCCCGTCCGTCCACCGCGGCCGCCCCGAGCGAGAGCGCGTGGCGGCACAGGGGTGTCGGCCCGCTGCCGTACACGAGGTCGATCACGCACCGGGGAGGAGCACCGAGGCGGGCGAGCTCGATGGGCACGCTCCGCCCGTCCAGGCCGGCCGAGGTCGCGTTCACGACCACATCCGGCGCTGTGCCTTCCCAACGCCGAAGGAACTCGATCCGGGCGTCGCTGAAGTGGCCGGCCAGCGCGCGGGCCCTCGCTTCCGTCCGGTTCCACAGCCTGATCCGGGGCGGCCGCGGAGTTCGCAGCAGTGCGAAAAGCACCGCCCGCGCGGCTCCACCGGCACCGAGCACGAGCACCTCGGCGTCTCGCGGCAGCCCTCCTGCCGCCCCTTCCCAGGTGCCGGCGAATCCCTCCACATCGGTGTTGTCCCCCCACACCGCTCCCTCCTCCGCCCAGAAGGTGTTGCATGCCCCGGTCACCTCCACCGCCTCGGTGCGGCAATCCAGGAACGGCAACACCGCCTCCTTGTGCGGCACCGTCACGTTGCCGCCGCCACCGGCCAGCGCGAGGGACCGCAGCACTGAACCGCACTCCTCGGTGGTCACCCGGCGTGCCACGTATACCGCCGGGCGCCTCGCCGCCCGGAAGGCCGCGTTGTGAATGGCGGGCGACAGACTATGGCCCACCGGATCTCCGAGCACCGCGAAGACCACCCCCCCGCCCCCCCCGCCCCCGGCTCCCATCACGGCGCGCCCTGCTCCCTTCCCGTCCTCGTGAGCACCGCGGCGACCATCCCGCGCAGCTGTTCGAACGTCGCCCCGTACTCCTCGTCCGTCCCCCCGAACGGGTCCTCGACATCGCCGTCCGACCCGGCCGCCTCGGAGAGCAGCTGCGAGCAACCCTCTCCCCCGAGGTCCAGCGCGCGCCACAGGTGGGCGCTCCCCATGCACAGAACCAGCCCGGACGACCTCACGACCTCCTCCGTCAGCAGAACACTCTCATGGGACTCCAGATCCAGCCCCGCCCGCGCCGCGGCCCGGAGCGCTCCCCCGCTCGCCGGCGCGCCCGGCCAGGCGGCCGTTCCGGCGGAGCCCACCGTCACCCCGCGAATCCCTCCCTCCGCGATGATCCTCCGGGCAATGGCCTCGGCCATCGGAGACCGGCACGTGTTGCCGGTGCAGACGAAGGTAATGTGAAGCGCCGCCGCACTGCGGGACGTGGAGGGCTCACCGGGCGGTTCGCCCTGCGACGGGCGCCGCTCGGCCCGAGCGACGCGCGACCCTCGCTTCGCTTCTCTCAGCGCCGCCTCCAGTTGTGGCATTGCGACCGGGCCCTCCCGTAACAGGGCGGGACCCTCCGGTCCGGGGCGCACCAGCGTCGAGGCGGCGCCGCCCGGGAGCGGGCCGGCATCGATGGCGTGGAGGCCGTGTCCCCGGGCCCGCGCGGCCCGCGCCGCTTCGGCCGGCGTGCGCGCGGGCGGCTCTCCGGGAGCGTTGGCGGAGCTCGAGGTGAGGGGACGGCCGCACTCCGCGAGGAGCCGCAGCGCCAGCGGGTGGCCCGGCACGCGCACCGCCACCGAGCCATCCGCGGCCCGGGCGCGGGGGTGGAACCGTCCTTCGTGGTCCTCCAGAACCAGGGTGAGCGGACCCGGCCAGAACACCTCCGCAAGGGTGCGCCCCGTCTCGTCCAGCATTCCCGCCACGGCGTCGGCCGACGGAACCAGGACCACGAAGCCGCGGCCCGACCGCCCCTTGAGCTCCTCCAGCTCGCGCAGGGGGCCGTCGTCGAGGAATCCGCCGAAGCCGTACACCGACTCGGTGGGATGGATGACCAATTCGCCGCGCCCCAGGCGCCGCACCGCTTCGCGGATCGACCTCCCGCTCATGTGCGGCCACCCGCTGTGTGCCACTCATTCATATAGTATTATATATATTCGTGATGAGAAAATATTCAATTATATATGACCGCCCGCGATAAGCGCCTCTGCGACCGCGATATCCGCCGGAGATGTGATCTTGAGGTTGGTCGCCGACGCCTGCACCATCCGCACCTCCGAACCGACCCGTTCGAACATGGAGGCATCGTCGGTCGGTGGCGGGCCGTTTGCGCGACAGTGTGCGACCGCGCGGGCGAACGGCTCACGGGGGAAGACCTGCGGAGTCTGTGCGTACCACAGGGTGTCGCGCGCGGGCGTATCCACGATCACCCCGGATCCGGAGGTGCGTTTTACGGTGTCGACCGCCGGAATGCCGGCGACCGCTCCGATCCCCCGGGCCGCCAGGCGGACGCAGGCATCGATGGCACCGGGGGGCGGAAAGGGCCGGGCCGCGTCGTGGACCGCGATCAGCCCGGCCCCGGACTCCACCCCACCGAAGGCGTTCGCGACCGACTCGAAGCGGTTCGTGCCCCCAGGGGTCACGCGAACGCGCGGATCGTCGAATACCGGGTCGTTCGGATCGGGCCGGGAGCCCAGCGCGACGACCACCTCGACGAGATCGCGACGCGCCAGAAACGGGGCCAGTGCCCGGTCCAGCACCGAGCGCCCCGCCAGCTTCAGGAACGGCTTGCGCACACCGCCCATGCGCGCGCCGGTGCCGGCCGCCGGAACGAGCAGCGCGATGGACGGGCTGCTCAAGCGGCCACGCCTCCCGGGGCGGCCGGGCCCCGCTCGCCGAGGGTCGCCCGGCTGCTCCACCACCGGGGCCGGGTCAAGCCGCCCCTTCCGGCGGCTCCGTCCCCCTGGCGATGGAGTCGAAGCGGGTATAGGTCTTGTGGAAGTACAGGTCGACCGTCCCGGTGGGGCCGTTGCGCTGTTTCGAGACGATCAGCTCCGCCTTGCCTTCCAGCGAGTTGCCGTCCTTGTCGGTGGGTCCCTTGTAGTACTCGGGCCGGTACAGGAACATCACGATGTCGGCGTCCTGCTCGATCGACCCGCTCTCACGCAGATCCGAGAGCTGCGGCCGCCGGTCCGTGCGCTGTTCGGGGGCGCGGCTGAGCTGGCTCAGGGCGATGAGCGGGACCTCCAGCTCGCGCGCCAGCGCCTTGAGGCCCCGGGAGATCTCCGAGACCTCCTGCACGCGGCTCTCCTTCCGGGTGGAGCCCGTCATCAGCTGCATATAGTCGACGACCACCAGTCCCAGCTCGGCCTCGGCCTTGAGCCGCCGCGCCTTCGCCTTCATCTCGAGGACGTTGCCGGTCGGGGAATCGTCGATCCAGATCGGCGCCGTGTTCAGGTGGCCGGCGGCCCGCGCGAGCCGGGGGTACTCATCCCCCTCGAGTCTACCCTGGCGCAGCCTCAGCGCGTCCACGCGGGCCTCGGCGCAGAGGAAGCGCTGAACGAGCTGCTCCTTCGACATCTCCAGGCTGAAGATGGCAACGGGCACTTCGCGCTCGATGGCGACGAACTGGGCCACGTTGAGCACCCACGAGGTCTTCCCCATCGAAGGACGCCCCGCGACGACCGTCAGATCGCCGGGCTGCAGACCCGTGGTCATGCGGTCCAGCTCCTGGAATCCGGTCGCCAGCCCCGAGACCCCGTCGGGAATCTCCTGCAGCCGCTCGATCTGCTCGAAGGTGGGCCAGAGCACCTCCTTGATCCACACGAAGCCCTCGCGGCCGCGCGACTGGGAGACGTTGAAGACCCGCTGCTCGGCCTGGTCGAGGATCTCCTTCACTTCGCGCTCGCCCGGGTCGTAGACGTCGCGCACGATCGTCTGGGCCGCGTCGATGAGTCTTCGCAGGAGCGCCTTCTCCCGGACGATGCGGGCGTGGTACTCGATGTTGGCCGCCGTGGGGACAGCGTCCAGGAGCGAGGCCAGGTAGTCCAGTCCTCCCGCCCCCTCCAGCTCCCCGGCGTTCTTCAACTCCTCCGATACGGTGATGGGGTCGATGACGCCGCCCCGTTCGAAGAGGCGCGCCATGGCGCGGAAGAGGCGGCGGTGCGCCTCCCGGTAGAACATCGAGTCGTCGATGAAGTCGACCACCCGCGCGGCGGCGTCCCCATCGATCAGCATCCCCCCCAGAACCGACGCCTCCGCTTCCGGCGAAAACGGCGGCTGGCGGTCGTAGCCGGGACTCTCCGGGGTCTGCTGGATTGGAATGGGCTCGCTCACCTGTCTCTCCCTTGCCTCCCGGCGGAGCCTCGCCACGCCATCAGGACGACCCGTCCATCACCTGGCGGAGCAGCTGCAGGTCTTCCCAGCCGAGCCGGTTCCAGCCCGGGTTCCTCAGCAGCGCCGCGGGATGATAGGTCACGACCAGGGGTACTCCCTGATAACTGTACACCTCGCCGCGGAGCTTTCCCAATGGTTTCTTCGTGCCGGTCAGCCACTGGGCCGCGAAGGTGCCCGCGGCCAGGAGCACCTCGGGTGACACCAGGTCGATCTGACCCTTGAGGAAGGGAGCGCACGCCTCGATCTCGTCGGGGAGGGGATTGCGGTTCCCCGGAGGCCGGCACTTCAGCACGTTGCAGATGTACGCCGAGTCCTTCCGCGACAACCCCACGGAGGCGAGCATCAGGTCCAGCAGCTTGCCGGCCTGGCCGACGAACGGAAGACCGGTCGCATCCTCCCGCGCCCCCGGCGCCTCTCCGACCACCATGAGGCGGGCGGCAGGGTTTCCGTCGGCGAAGACGACGTGCCGGCGCCCCTCCGCCAGACGGCACCGGGTGCAGGAAAGGGCCGTCTCGCGGAGGACCCGGTAGTCGCTGGAGGCAGCCTCCGGGAGGGCATGCGCGGCGGAGGGAGCTGCTGCCTGGGCACCCCTTGGCGCGGCAGATGGAGTCACGGCGAGGGCGCCCCTTGCCGCGGCGGTGCTGCTGCCGGCGGCGGCCCCGGCCGGGGGCACCCGCCCACCGCTGCCGGGCCGATGCGAACTCTCCGCCGCGAGCGGACGGCGGTTGGAGGGGACCGGCGGCGACCGCAGAAGCGTGAAGAGCTCGCCCGGATCCAGGCCCTCGGGTACGACCGCCGGCTCTCCCATCCTTTGGCGCTGGTCCAGGTAGGCCGCAAGCCGGGCACGCGGGTCGCTCACTCCCCCACCCCTCCCTTCTCCCGCAGCCGGTCCTCGACGGCCCCCATGATCTCCCACGCGGCGGCGAACTTCGACATCAGCTGGAGCTCGCGCGGACCGGCCTCCCTGCTCACGATCGTCACCCGGTTCGTTTCCGTCTCGAATCCCGCATCCCTTTCGCCTGCCGGGTTGGCCACGATGAGGTCGAACCCCTTCGCGGCGAGCTTTTCCGCGGCCCGGGCGACCATGTCGGAGGTCTCCAGCGCGAAGCCCACCGCGACGCTCCCCGCCTTCATCAGCCCTGCGCACTCCGCCGCGATGTCCGGATTCGTCACCAGGTCCAGCGCGAACGCGTCCCCGCTCTCGGCCCGCTTCAGCTTGCCCTCGCGCGGCGAGCGCGGCCGGTAGTCCGCAACCGCGGCCGCGTGCACCGCGACGTCCACCTCCCCCACCCGCCCCAGTACGGCTTCGCGCATCTCCAGAGCCGTCTCGACTCCGACTTCGGCGACTCCCCACGGCGCGGCCACCGCCCCCGGCCCCGCCACCACCGTCACCTCGGCACCGCGGAGCCACGCGGCCCGCGCCAGCGCGGCGCCCATCCGGCCCGACGAGCGGTTGCCCAGGTACCGCACGGCGTCCACCGGCTCCCGCGTCCCCCCCGCGGTGACCAGCACGCGCTTGCCCGCCAGTGCGCCCCCGCCCGCCAGCGCCCGCCCCACCGCGTCAGTGATCGCCTCCGGCTCGGCCATGCGTCCCGGCCCGCTTCCCTCCCCCGCGGCGAGACGCCCGTCGGCGGGGCCGACCCGGTGGTAGCCCTGCACCTCCTCGAGCTGCGCGATGTTTCGGCGCGTGCGGGGATGCGCGTACATGTGGTCGTTCATCGCGGGGGCCACGACGACCGGGGCAGAGGTCGCGGCAAGGACCGTCGTGAGCAGGTCGCTGGCGCGCCCGCTCGCCGCCCGCGCGATGAAGTCCGCGGTTGCGGGAGCCACGCACACGCAGTCGGCGCCCCGGCCCAGCGAGATGTGCAGCGCGGCCTCCCTGGCCGCGAAGAGGCCGACCAGCGGTCCGCGCCCCGTCACCCCCTCGAAGGACAGCGGCGCGACGAACCGGCGGGCCGAAGCGGTGAGCACCACGTCGACCGCCGCACCCAGCAAGGTCAGGTCACGCGCGACCTGGACGGCCTTGTAAGCGGCGATGCCTCCGCAGACCCCCAGAACGACGGTGCGCCCCTCCCAGGGCGGACCGGGCTCGCGGGGGCCGCCGGACGCCACGGACCGGCTATTCGGCTTCGGGACGCCGGCGCCTCAGGAGCCGGTATTCCACCTGGCCGGAGGTGATCGCTTCGAGAGCTCGCGTGGAGAGTTTCTTCTGGTCGGAGAGCTGGATTGCCCCCTCGGGAAGGCGGTTGAGTTCGCGCGCGTACTTCGCCGCCACCAGCACTCCCTGGTACTTGCTCTCGTTGTGTGTGGCAATCTCCTCGGGGGTAAAAACTCTCATCTGGCTATGCTCCCTGGTCGGTGGAAGCGGCCTCGCCAGCCGCCTCCAGTCGCTCGATCTCGCGCCGGGCTCCCTCGTCCAGCGCGCGGCGCAGGGTGGCAAACCCTCCGCTCGCGCTCCGATGCCGGCCCGTCCGCTCCGCGATGGCCAGCACCTCGTCGACGGCGTGTTCCAGATCGGCGTTGACAACGAATTGGTTGAAGGACGGTGCCTCTGCGAGCTCGCTGAGCGCCGTGCGCAGGCGTTGCGCGATCTCCCGGGGCGACTCCGTCCCCCTCCCCGCCAGCCGGCGGATCCACTCCTCCGGTCCGGGGGGAAGAATGAAGATAACCAAGGCGGACGCGGCGCGCCTCATCACCTGCCGGGCACCCTGCACATCGATGTCCAGGATGGTGACGGGCCCGCCACCCCGCCCCGGGACCAGATTCGCGGCGGGGGTCCCGTAGCGCTCGCCATGGACCTCCGCCCACTCGGCAAGCTCGCCGGCGCGGAGCATCTCGTCGAAGGCTTCCCTGGACATGAAGTGGTAGTCCCGGCCATCCTCCTCGCCGGCGCGCGGCCTGCGCGTCGTGGCGGAGACCGACAGCGCAAAACGCCCGGCGTACCGCTCTACCAGCCGCGCGGCGATCGTGGTCTTCCCCACCCCCGACGGCCCCACCAGGACGACCGGGCCGCGGCCGGTGCCCCCGCGGAGGCCGGGAGGGGATGCATCCTGCGGTCCCGGCGCGGCGCTCACTCCACATTCTCCAGCTGCTCCCGGATCCGCTCCAGCTCCTCCCTGATCGCCACGGCCGCCGCCGAAATCGCGGCGTCGTTGGCCTTCGCGCCCACGGTGTTGGCCTCGCGGTGCATCTCCTGCACCACGAAGCCGAGCCGCTTGCCCGCCTTCGCCGGTCCGGAACCGCCGGCGGCGTCCAGCGTCTCCACGAAGAGCGCGACGTGGGAGCGCAGGCGCGCCAGCTCCTCGGCGATGTCCCACTTCTCGGCGAGGTAGGCGATCTCGCGCGCGAGCCGCTCCTCGTCTGTCCGGACCTCGCCCGCGAGCGCCATCACGCGTTCCCGCAGCCGGTCCCTCTCCCGCACCAGGCGCTGCGGAGCCAGGGCCTCGATCGTCTCCGTCCCCGCCTCGATGCGGCTCACCGCGCGGCGCAGCTCCGCCTCCAGCCGCCGCCCCTCCGCCTCCCGCATCCCGGCCACCTCGCCGAGCGCCGCCCCCACGCACGCCATCAGCACCTCCTCAAGCGGCGCCCCCCCGTCCTCCCCCTCCCCCTCGTCCGGCGGGACCTCGGCGCCGAGCACCCCGGGGAGTCCGGCCAGCGTGCCCAGGTCGAGGCGGTCGTCCACATCGAGCTCCGCCCCGGCCCGGCGCAGCAAATCGACCCAGCGCCTCGCCCGCTCCAGATCCAGTACCGGCGTACCGGCGTCGTCACGGCCGGGGCTCTCGCACGTCACCGAAAGCGACACCGAGCCCCTCCCGAGCACGCTGCGCACCCTCTTCATCACGCCGGGACGCAGTCTCTCCCACCCCCGCGGCAGGTTGGCCGAGACGGTCAGGTGGCGGTGATTCACCGTGCGCACTTCCGCGCGCAGAACGCGGCCGTCCGGGAGCGCCGCCTGCGCGGTTCCGTACCCTGTCATGCTGCGGATCATCGCTCCTGTGCTCCCATCAGTTCCAGAAGGTCCAGCGGACCCCGTAGAAGCCGCGCGTGATCGGGAGCAGCCTGCCGGGAACGTCCTGGTTGTTGCGCCGGAAGGAGACGTTCTCGACCGTCGCGAAGATGTTCAGGTCCAGCACGCGAAGCTGTAGCCGGAGGTACCAGTCCTGAAAGAACGGAACCGATGAGGGTACGCCCGGAGGGTCTTCGGTGGCCGGATCCGTCGCCGGCAGGCCCGGACCCTGTGCGCGTTCCGGATCCGGCCGGGGCACCTTCATCTCGGCACGCCCCCTGGCGCCCACGTCGACCCACACCTCGAAACTCCCCGCCGGGAAGTACCTCCGGTGGAAGGTGAAGCTGCCCCGGTACTGGTGCTCGGGGAAGTAGAGCAGTCCGGCCGCCGCCGAGTCCTCCGCCTCCCAGAACTGCACCTCGCCGAGGAAATACAGGCCGCGCGGCCACAACGGGATCCGGCCCGTCATCTCCAGGCCGCGCCGCCTGGGCTGCGGCAGCACGAGCCCGTCCCGGTCGAAGAGGAGCTGGGTGGGCCAGATCGAATCGGCCTCGGCCGAGACCACCGCGCCCGTAACCTCGATGTCGCGCCAGGCCAGCCTCGCCCCAAGGCGGGTCCCGCTGCGGTCCGTGAAGCGGCTGGCCGGTCCGGCGTCCGCCGAGTCGGGATCGACCATCGTGGTGTCGGGCTCGGGGGTGCCCGTCCCGCCCATCAGGGTGTCGGGCTCCGGGGGCGGCAACGGCTGCAGGTAGGGGACCGAACGCGCCCCGCCGCCCGCCTCCGCGAAGAGCGCCACGTACGAAACCGGCGTCACCCAGGCGGCCAGGTCGAACGATTCGCCGACCGCCTCGTCCCACGACTCGCGCCTGGCCCGCGCCGTCACTCCTCCCCACCGCGGCCACACCGCGGAGAGCTCGGCCGAGAGTTCGCGGTCCACGACCCCCGCGCCGTCGTTGAACCGGACCGTGGCCCGGCCCCACAGCCTCCCTCGCGCGGCTGACAGGCGCACTCCGGTCTGTCCTCGCGACTCCGCGGTGAAGGGGAAGGCCTCGAGGCTGTCGCCCGCGACGACGGATCCGCCCGTGTTCCAGGCTTCCGCCAGCAGCCCGCTTGCCGGGGCCCAGCGGCCATGCACCGTCCAGTCGGAGCGGCTGACCGAGCCGGGCTCATCGGTGAACACGTCCCTCTGCGTTCCCATGCGCCGGTACTCGACGCCAACTCCGGCCCGGTCGCCACGGTGCAGGCTGTAGCGCAGCCACCCCCCGGTAGCCGCGCCCGGGGTGTCCCGGCCCCCGGTGTCGATCCGCTCCAGCCCAAGGATCATCTTGCCTCGGACCACACGGGGATACGAAAAGGTCGCGCGCAGCATGTTCGTGTCCAGGTCGCCCGTGCCGGCCTCGATCAGCGACATGGGGCGCGAGTCGGAGTGCACGAACCGCGAGAGGTGCACCTCCACCCCACCGGGCCGCCGGATGACGCGGACGCCGCCCAGCCCCGAGACGGGGATGCGGGCCAGGTCCGGCACCGCCCCCTCGAGCGGGAGGTGCTCGGCGCCGTCGTAGTACAGACGCAAGCCTCCCCCGGAATGGCCCGCGGGGAACACGGTGGCCGCCGCTCCGTAGTCCCCGCTGCGTACCGAGACCAGCCCGGGGATGTCCGCCAGGAGTTCCCACAGCGTCTGCGCGCGCGTGCTCATCAGCGCCGCGCGGTCCCACTCCCATATCCCGGTGAGGTTCCCCGCAGGGGTGGGATCGGGGAGCGTCGGCAGGACCGGCGGGCGAGGAACGCTGTCCACGGACAGGGAGTCGACGCCGACCGAGTCCTGGCCGAGGGAATCGGCGGCGATGGAATCCGCGACCCGGGTGGAATCCTGGAGCGAATCGGGGTCCGCGCGGAGCGAGTCCGGCGGATCCTGGGCCGCCGCGGCGCCGGGAATGAGGAGGGCAGCGAAGACGGCGGCGGAGAAGCGGTTCACGAATGCGCCTCCGGCCCTACCGGCACCTCCGCCGCCGACATCGCTCCGTCCGCCCTCGGCACCCTCCCCCGGATCCATTCGAGGAGCAGCCGGCAGGGAAGGCCGAACGGTCCGTTGCGCAGGTAGGGCTTCCTGGTGCGACCGTATGCCGTTCCGGCGATGTCCAGGTGTGCCCAAGGGGTGTCGCCCGTGAATTCGGAGAGGAAGCAGGCGGCGGTGATCGTGCCCGCCGGGCGCCCGCCCACGTTCCTGAGATCGGCCACTCCGCTCTTCAGTTGCTTGCGGTACTCGGGGCCCATCGGGAGCGGCCAGCAAGGCTGCGCTGCCGCGTCCCCCGCCGCGCGCAACTCCTCCATCAGGTCCTCGTCGTTGCCCAGAAGCGCCGAACGGTGATGCCCCAGCGCGACCACGACCGCGCCGGTCAGCGTGGCGCAGTCGACGATCGCGGCCGGATTCCAGCGGGCGGCGTAGTCCAGCGCGTCGGCGAGGATCAGGCGCCCCTCGGCGTCGGTGTTGATCACCTCGATCGACTTGCCGGCGCGGCTGCCGATCACATCGCCCGGCTTCGTTGCCGACCCGCTCAGCAGGTTCTCGGAGCTGGGCACCACCCCGACGACGTTCGCGGGAAGTCCCAGTCGCCCCACGGCCCACATCGCACCCAGGACCGCGGCGCCGCCGGACATGTCGTACTTCATCTTCTCCATGCCCTTCGCGGGCTTGATCGAGATGCCGCCGGCATCGAAGGTCAGCCCCTTTCCCACCAGGACCAGCGGAGCCTCACCGGGCGCACCACCCCGGTGGCGCAGCACGATCAGCCGCGGCTCCTCGTCCGAGCCCCGCGACACGGCGAGGAGCGCCTCCATCCCTTCATCTCTCAGTTCGGCGGGACCGAGCACCTCCGCCTCGAGCCCGGCCTCGCCCGCTATGCGCCGCGCCGCGCGCGCCAGGTGGGAAGGGGTGGCGACATTCCCCGGCCGGGCCTGGAGGGTGCGGGCCCGGTTCTCGGCGGCCGCGAAGGCGTGACCGACCCGCACCGCCTCCTCAAGCCCCGCCGACGGCGCGGCCACCAACACCGCCGACTCGACCCGCGGGGGCCGGGACTCGCCGTCCTCGCCGGTGTCGCCGGACAATCCCGCCCCGTCCCCGGCCCCTCCACCCGCCGCCCCCCCTCCCCCGCCCGACCGCAGCTCATCGAACCGCCACGAAGCCAGCACCAATCCCTCCGCCGCCGCCTGGATCCCGCGTGCGCCCACCGCCTCCATCTCCAGGAACCGCAGGCAAAGCGCCACCGAAGGGACGCGCAGGTCCTCCGCCGCCCGTACCGCCCTCCCAGCCGCTGCGCGCAGCTTCTCGGGCGTCAGCGCCTTCGAGCTCCCGACGCCCAGGAAAAGGATCCGCTCCGGGCCCCGCCCACCCCGCCGGTGTCCCTGGACCCGGTCGCGCACGCGCCCACGGAAGTCCCCGGCCCCGATGGCCCGGCCGAGCACCTCCCCGGCCAGCCTGTCGAGCGCCGCCAGCTCTCCCGGCACGGCCGGCTCCGATGCCGCGCCCGAATCCCCCGCCAGGCGGTCCGACCCGGCCAGGACCACCATGAGGGGCGTGTCGATCCGCTGCGGGGCCCCCGTGCTCGTTTCCAGCTGCATCGGTTTCGTCCGGCTCACATGTGCGCGGCGATCGTCTCGGCGAACCGCGAGGTGGACACCCTCGTGGCGCCCTCCATCTGCCGCTCGAGGTCGTAGGTCACCATGCGCGCGCCCACCGCCCCCTCCAGCCCCCGGTCGATGGCCCGCGCGGCCTCCTCCCAGCCCAGGTGCTCGAGCATCATCCCCGCCGACAGGATCAGGGAACCCGGGTTGACCCGGTTCAGCCCCGCGTACTTGGGCGCGGTCCCGTGCGTGGCCTCGAAGAGCGCGACGGTATCGCCCACGTTCGCGCCCGGCGCCATCCCGAGCCCGCCCACCTGCGCCGCGCACGCGTCCGACAGGTAGTCCCCATTCAGGTTCGGGGTCGCCACGACCGAATACTCACCGGGGCGAAGCAGCACCTGCTGGAACATCGAGTCGGCGATCCGGTCCTTGATCACCACGCGCCCGTCCGCCTCCTCGCCCTCCCAGAGCCGCGACTCCGCGACCGTCGAGCCGGGGAACTGTTCGGCGGCGACCTCGTAGCCCCAGTCGCGGAAAGCCCCCTCGGTGAACTTCATGATGTTGCCCTTGTGCATCAGCGTCACCGAGTCGCGCCCGCGGGCGATCGCATAGCGGATCGCGGCGGCCACGTGCCGCTTGGTGCCGAAGGGGCTGATCGGCTTGATCCCGATCCCGCTGAGCTCGCGGATGGAGGCGCCCATGCTCTCCTGCAGAAAGTCCCGCACTCCGTTCGCCTCGCCGCTGCCCGACGCCCATTCGATCCCGGCGTAGACGTCCTCCGTGTTCTCGCGGAAGACGACCATGTCCACCTTGTGGGGCTCCTTCACCGGCGACGGCACCCCCGGGATCCAGCGCACCGGGCGGATACACGAATACAGGTCGAGCACCTGCCGCAGCGTGACGTTCAGCGAGCGGATCCCCCCGCCGACCGGCGTCGTGAGCGGCCCCTTGATCGCGACCCGGAATTCGGTCAGCGCGTCGAGCGTCTCCTGCGGCAGCCACTCGCCCGCGACCTCATTGGCCTTCTCGCCCGCGTAGACCTCCATCCAGGCGATCGCCCGGCTGTCCCCGTACGCCCTGGTGACCGCGGCGTCGACCACGTGGCGCGTCGCCGCCCAGATGTCGGGCCCGATCCCGTCCCCCTCGATGAAGGGAACGATCGGGCGGTCGGGGACGGTCGGATCGGCAGTGGTTCCGGTGACTTTTTCACCATCGGCGGGAACTTCGGCGTAACGGTACCCGGGCACGGTGGCAGACTCCTGGCTTGTGGTGGGGAATGACGGTACACCAGCGCCGCGGCCGAGGCCGAACAGGCCCGCGGGCCGAAGCTGGACTGTGAACAGTAATCTGTTCCGTTGCGGCGCACATCAGAAGGGGAAGACCGCGAGGGTCCTTGTTCGCCGCCCGCGCGCGCACCCGTGACAGATTCCGTGACAGATACTAGCATGAATCTGTCACGAAGTCCGTCCCAGATGAGAGTTGGCCAGCCGGGGCCTCGGCCCGCGGACGGCCCGAATCGAGAGGAGGGGAGGAGGATTGGAAGCCCACGCGTCGCTGCCCGGTTACCGGCGCCAATGGGGGATCTCGCCCAGGACGCGCTACCAACTGGGCGAATGCGACGCGCTGGTCGCGGCAATCCGCGCCGCACCCGTCCTTCCCGAAGAGCAGCAGCGGCTCCTCGACGCCGCGCTCGCCCGGGGATCGCACGCCGCCACCGCCTACCGGCTCATGACCGAAGCCGCCTCCGGAGATCCGGCTGTCGTGGACGCCTCGCTTCTGCTCAGGGTGCACCGCGAGATCGGCGACGCCCTCGGCGAGAGCTTCGAGGCCACCTGCGGCCACTTCCGCAGCGGCCAGCCCGCGACCGGCCAACCTGCGCCCCGCGCCGGCGCCGTACCGGAACTCGTCGACGGCCTTTTCGCCTGGCTCGACCGCGAGTTCCCGGAGACACGCGCGGGCGGCGACTTCGGCAAGGCGGTCGTCCGAGCCCTGGTCACCCACGTGTATCTCCTGTGGATCCGCCCCTTCGACGATGGCAACGGCCGCGCGGCGAGGATGGTCGAGTCCTTCGTCCTGGTGTCGGCGGGGGCCCCCGTGACTACCTCGCAGATCCTCACCCGCTTCTACGACGGGACCCGCGCCGAGTACCAGCGCCAGCTCGAAGCCGCGGCCCGCGACCGGTCGCCGACCCCGTTCATCGCCTACGCGGTCCAGGGGCTCCGCGACGGCCTGCGCGAAACCCTTGGCGCGGTCCAGCGCGCGCAGCTCCGCGTTGCCTGGCGCGGTTTCGTCTTCGACACCTTCGACCGGCAACCGCACCGCAAGCGCACCGTCTTCCTGCGCCGCCGCGACCTCATCCTCGCCTTCCCGCTGAAGGGCACCTTCGAGATCGACCGGGTCGCCGTGCTCGACGCCGGCACCGCCCGCCGCTACGGCAAGCTCTCGCAGCGCACGCTGCGCCGCGACCTGGCCTTCCTGGTTCGGATCGGACTTCTTTCCGAAGGCGAAGGCGGCTTCTCCGCGAACACCGGTGCGCTGCGGCCGCTTGCGAGGCAACCCTGAAGCCCCCTAGTGTTTCCAAGAACAGCAGAGAGAGGGCCCGGGAACGCGCGGTCACGGCCCCGGTCCGACATCGTTTCCGCCCACCAACCCAAGGAGACCGAGGATGAGGCACCGCAGTGACACCGTCCGGAGCATCACCCTGATCATCGGAAGCGCATTCGCCGCCGTCGGCCTGACCACGTTCGTGGTGATGGCGAGGGAAAAGCCGGCAGAGCCGACGCCCGAGCCAACCGAAGCGACAACCGTGGTGTTCAAGCCGATGTCGGCTTCCGGTTTCTTGGTCGGAAGGGTGGAGGGGGCCTCCGAGGAGAAGGCGGGCACCTCCCGTTCGATCGTTGTCCGCGGCAGGAGCGGCGAGAAACCGGTCGTCTTCGTCGACGGGATTCGGCTGGAGGGAGACAACTTCGTGCAGCTCTTGCGCGATGCGAATCCGTCTTTCAACGTCAACATCCAGCCGATCAGCGACGCGCCTCGTGATGCCGGGTCTCGATCCGCCGGAAAGAACCCGGACGGCAACGACCGCTGAGCATCGGCACGGACCCCAACGCAAGTGACGGGGGCTGCCGCCCGGCCGGGTAGCGCCGCCACCGCAAGGAGAACGAACATGAGGCAACGCAGGGAAGACGCCAGGAACATCGCCCTAATCGTGGGAAGCGGCCTGCTGGGCGCCGTCGCCGCGCTGGCGGGGGTTTCGCTGATGGGATCGTCGGCGGAGGTGCAGGACCCGGCTCCGGCGTCGGAGTTGACAGGGCTGCGCGCCGACCGGTACCGGACGGAGATCTCGTACAGCGTGCGTGAGCACCCGGTGGGGCTGCGCTATGTGCGGCGGTCGGATGTGAGATTGAACGAAGGGGCCCGGATTCGAGCCATTGAACCGGTTGCCGCGCCCGTCGTCTACGTCGATGGCGTTCGGCTGGACGGTGCGATGGAGGATCTGAGCCCGGCCGACATCGAGAGCATCGATGTGATCAAGGGGGACGCCGCCATCGAGCAATACGGCCAGGAAGGCGAACACGGCGTCATCATCATCAAGAAGCGGAAGCCGGGCAAGAAGAGGAAGGGCGGCGGCCCTCCCTGAGGCGGCGCCCCGCCGCGCGGGCTCGTGGCATCCCTCTGTCAGTTCTTCGGCCTCGGGAAGAACTGATCCACCAGGATCGGATTTCCGTCCGGGTCCATAACCACGATGCTTGCGGGTCCCTTCCCGTCCGGATCCGTGTCGTTGGCAATCTCGATCCCGTCCGCGAGCAGCGACGCGCGGATGTCGCGCACGTCGGTGAAGTCGGCAACGGTAGACGTGTCCTGGGCCAGGCCCGGGTTGAAGGTCAGGATGTTCTTGTCGAAGAGCCCCTGGAAGAGCCCGATGATGGTCGTCCCGTTGATCATGATGAGGTATTTCTCGTCGTCCCCGCCGGTGACCGCGAAGCCGAGCTTCTCGTAGAACGACCGGGAGGTGGCAAGGTCCTTGACGGCAAGGCTGATGGAAAAGGCGCCGAGATTCATGGTTCAGCCGAGGGCTTCAGAGTGGATGGATGGTTGCCTTGCAAGGCAGCGGGCGCCGCGGGCATTGTCAAGGGGACGGATGCCGGGGCCAGGAAGGGGCCGGCCACGGACCGCGCGAGTCGGGCACCGCTGCCTGTGGCAGGAGATGAGCGCATGAGACCAGGCAGGAAAGATCCCGCCGGGCACCGCTTCACCAAACAGTCGGATGGACACGGTGAGGACGGTGGCGCCCCCGGGGAGCCGCCCAACTAGACTGGACCGTTATTCCGGCATGCCTCCGCCACACCGCCGCGTCCTCGCCCTGGACTACGGCCTTCGCCGGATCGGAGTTGCCGTGAGCGACCCGACCGGCACGCTCGCGTCTCCGGTCACCACGCTCAAGCGGCGCGCGGGAAAGCGTCCACCGATCTCCGGAATCCTGGATCTGGGCGACGAGTTCGGCGTGCAAGGCTTCGTGGTCGGGCTTCCGCTGGAGGAGACCGGGGGCGAAAATGAATGGACGGCGGAGGTGAGGGCCTTCGGACGACGACTGGGGCAGCGCAGCGGACTCCCCGTCCATTTCGTGGACGAGCGCTACTCGTCGCTGGAGGCGGAGGCCAGGATTCGATCGATCGGACTCAGGCGCAAAGCGAAAGAGGACAAGGCGAGAATCGATGCCGGAGCAGCGGCAATCTTCCTCCAGGACTGGCTCGACGCCGGCGGGCGGATCGACACCGGAGGGCAGCCCGGTTCAGGAGGCCGGAGCGACGGCTGAGGGCGGCCCGGCGGACGCGCAGGGAGCGGCGGCGGCCAGTGCGGCGCGCGACGACGCCCCGGTGGTCGAGGCCAGCGCGGCGCCCGACGCTGCCCCGGGGGTTGAGGCCGGCGCTACGCTCGATGACGCCCCGCCGGCGGAGTCAATCGCGGCACCGGATGATGTCCCGTTGTCGGACAACGCGTCGACATCGGGCCCCCGGGTGAAGGGGCGGCCTGGAATTGCCCCAAGAATCCGGAGGTTCTCCGCTCGCCGCCCGGTGGTGGCGGGCGCGGGACTCGTGACACTCGTCGTCGCGGTCGCGGTCGCAATCTTCGCGCTCACCGCACCCGAACTACCCGGCGGCGAGGCGGTCGTTGAAGTCCCGGAGGGGGCCACATTCCAGGAAGTGGTCGAAATCCTCAAAGCGGAGCAGGTGATCGGGCGCACCCTGGTCTTCAGGATCCATGCGCGGGTGCGCGGCCTGGACCGTTCGGTCAAGGCGGGGACCTACCGGCTGTGGCGGGGCGCTCCGTATGGAGAGGTCCTGGGGATTCTGACGGACGGGCGCGTCGTCACCCACCCGATGATGGTCCCGGAGGGGTGGACGCTGGACGCGATGGCAGGACGAATAGCCACGGCAGCCGGCTCCGACTCGACACGTGTGGCCGAGACCCTGGACCGTGAGTCGCACTCTCGTTGGGAGGTGCCCGGACCCGGGCTGGAGGGATACCTCTTCCCCGATACCTACCGGTTCGCCGAGGGGGTCGGAGTCGAGCGCGTGGTGGCCGCGATGATTCACTCCTACCGCAGCTACTGGACCCCCGAACGGCGCGAACTCCTCGCGGCCGCCGGCATGTCGGAACGGGAGCTGGTCACCCTCGCGTCGATCATCCAGGCGGAAGCCGGCAACACGGAGGAGATGCCCACGATTTCGAGCGTGTACCACAACCGCCTCCGCATCGGGATGCTGCTGCAGGCCGACCCTACGGTGCAGTATGCCCTTACCGACTCGTTCGGCGGCCGCCGCTCGCGCCTCCTCTACGCGGCGATCGATTCGGTGGCCGGCCACCCGTACAGCACCTACCACCACCCCGGGCTCCCACCCGGTCCGATCGGCGCGCCCGGGGCCGCCGCCCTGGACGCCGCGCTGGCCCCTGACAGCACGGACTACCTGTACTTCGTGGCCGGCCCCGGCGGCAGGCACATCTTCAGCCGGACGCTCCGGGAGCACAACAACGCGATCAACCGGATCCGGGGACGGTGAGCGCGGTTGCCGTCAGCGGACGCGGACGCGCGCGTTGAGCATCCGGGAACAGGAGTCGTACGGGCTGGCACGCCGACTCCGCCTGATCGTGATCACGGACTCGGAGCTGGCCGCGCCGAAGGGGGTGACGGATGTGGTCGGCCCGGCCCTGCGCGCCGGCGCGCCCGCAGTGCAGCTCCGCGACAAGGTGCTGCCCCCTCGCGACCTTCTCCCCCTGGCGCGGCGCCTTCGCGCCCTGACCGCGGCCGCGCGTGCTCTCTTCTTCGTGAACGACCGGCTCGACGTGGCGCTCGCCGCCGGCGCCGACGGCGTCCACCTCGGCCCGGAAGACCTCCCGGTGGCGGCCGCGCGCCGGATCGCGCCGCCCGGCTTCCTGATCGGCCACTCGGCGGACGATCCCGGCGCCGCGCGCGCGGCGGTGGCCGCCGGCGCCGACTACATCGGGTGCGGGACGGTCTTCGCGACGCGCACGAAGGCGGGCGCGGGAGCGGCGATCGGGGTGCGCCGCCTCGAGGAGGTGGCGCGGTGCGTGGATGTTCCCGTGGTCGGGATCGGGGGGATCACGGTGCGGAATGCAGAGCGGGTCTTCGCGGCGGGCGCGGCCGGGTGCGCGGTCGTGAGCGCGGTGATGGGGGCCACGGACCCGGAACGTGCCGTGAGGGGGTTTCTCCGGGTCGCGGCCGCGCAACCCACACCCTGAATGCATGAACGCCCTGCCGGGGGGTCCCGGCAGGGCGTTCGCACAATCGGGCTGGCAGCGACGTACTCTCCCACCGGGTCGCCCCAGCAGTACCATCCGCGCGGCAGGGCTTAACTTCCGAGTTCGGGATGGGATCGGGTGTATCCCCTGCGCTGTGGCCACCAGCCACGCTTGAAGGGTGGAAGGAAGAAACCGAGCCTCATTCACGTGCCGGAGTCGTGGAGGAGGATGCTGGTCAAGCCTCTCGGGCCATTAGTACGGCTCAGCTGCACGTGTTGCCACGCTTCCACTTGCCGCCTATCAACGTGCTAGTCTCGCACGGCCCTTCGCGGACCCCGAGGGGTCCTGGGAGTACTCATCTTGGGGGGGGCTTCCCACTTAGATGCTTTCAGCGGTTATCCCTTCCCGACGTCGCTACCCGGCGATGCCCCTGGCGGAACAGCCGGTACACGAGTGGTCAGTCCACTCCGGTCCTCTCGTACTAGGAGCAGCTCCCCTCAATACTCCAACGCCCACGACGGATACAGACCGAACTGTCTCACGACGTTCTAAACCCAGCTCATGTACCGCTTTAACGGGCGAACAGCCCGACCCTTGGGACCTTCTTCAGCCCCAGGATGCGATAAGCCGACATCGAGGTGCCAAACCGCCCCGTCGATGTGAACTCTCGGGGGCGATAAGCCTGTTATCCCCGGCGTACCTTTTATCCGTTGAGCGACGGCCCTTCCATTCGGAACCGCCGGATCACTAAGGCCAACTTTCGTTCCTGCTCGACCCGTCGGTCTCGCAGTCAAGCTCCCTTATGCCTTTGCACTCTTCGCGCGATTGCCGACCGCGCTGAGGGAACCTTTGCGCGCCTCCGTTACTGTTTGGGAGGCGACCGCCCCAGTCAAACTACCCACCTGCCACTGTTCCCGAGGAGGATTCACTCCCCTGGGTTAGAGCCTCAACATTGTAAGGGTGGTATTTCAACGGCGACTCCCCGTCCCCTGGCGAGAACGGTTCACAGTCTCCCACCTATCCTACACATGCAAAGCCAAGACCCAATGACAGGCTGCAGTAAAGGTGCACGGGGTCTTTTTGTCCTGTCGCGGGTAATCGGTATCCTCACCGATACTCCAATTTCGCCGAGCTCGCGGAGGAGACAGCGCCCAAGTCGTTACGCCATTCGTGCAGGTCGGAACTTACCCGACAAGGAATTTCGCTACCTTAGGACCGTTATAGTTACGGCCGCCGTTTACCGGGGCTTCAGTTCGGAGCTTCGGGTTACCCCTAACACCTCCCTTTAACCTTCCGGCACCGGGCAGGCGTCAGTGCCTATACGTCGTCTTGACCGACTTTGCAGACACCTGTGTTTTTAATAAACAGTCGCTTGGGCCGATTCTCTGCGGCCTGTTTCGGCTCCCCACGCACCGTGGTTCACCTAATCCAGGCTCCCCTTCTCCCGAAGTTACGGGGACATTTTGCCGAGTTCCTTCTCCGCGGATCACTCGAGCACCTTAGGCTACTCGCCTCGCCTACGTGTGTCCGTTTACGGTACGGTCGCCCAGGCAACTTCCATGCGAGGCTTTTCTCGGCGGCATGATTACGGACCCTTTGCGGGACTTAATGTCCCTTCGGCATCGGCGCTCGGCTAAAGGGGTCTTTTCTCCCCCCTCATCGCCTACCACCTTACATCGGATATTCCACCACCCGACGGTCCTGTCACTTCCGCGTCCCCCCTCATGGTCAAACGCGACCTGAACGGTACAGGAATATTAACCTGTTTCCCATCGCCTACGCCCTTCGGCCTCGGCTTAGGGACCGACTAACCCGGAGCGGATAAGCCTGGCTCCGGAACCCTTAGGCTTTCGGTGACAGAGATTCTCACTCTGTTTATCGCGTACTCATTCCGGCATGCTCTCTTCCCTGCTCTCCACGGATGCTCTTCCGAGTCCGCTTCGCTGACCAGGGAATGCTCCCCTACCATGGCTTGCGCCATCCGTAGCTTCGGCACCGTGCTTGAGTCCCGACCATTATCGGCGCGGATCCACTTGACTAGTGAGCTATTACGCACTCTTTAAAGGCATTGCTGCTTCTAAGCCAACCTCCTAGCTGTCTGAGCACATCCACATCCTTTCTCACTTAGCACGGATTTGGGGGCCTTAGCTGACGGTCTGGGGTCTTTCCCTCTCGCAGACGGACATTATCGCCCGACCACTGACTCCCAGGATAGATCTCGCAGGAATTCGGAGTTTGGTTGGGTTCGGTAACCTGGTGAGGCCCCTAGCCCATCCAGTGCTCTACCTCCTGGAGACAATTACCTGAGGCTATACCTAAATATATTTCGGGGAGAACCAGCTATCTCCGAGCTTGATTGGCCTTTCACCCCTATCCACAGCTCATCCGAGCAGTTTTCAACCCACAACGGTTCGGGCCTCCACCAGGTGTTACCCCGGCTTCACCCTGGCCATGGATAGATCGCTTCGGTTTCGGGTCTACCCCCATGCACTCGTCGCCCTGTTCAGACTCGCTTTCGCTTCGGCTCCGGACCTGAGGCCCTTAACCTCGCGCATGAGGAGTAACTCGCCGGATCATAATGCAAAAGGCACGCCGTCACCCGCCCCCGGCATCCGAAGATCCGGGCCGGGCTCCGACCGCTTGTATGCACACGGTTTCAGGGTCTATTTCACTCGCCGTCAGGCGTTCTTTTCACCTTTCCCTCACGGTACTCTTCACTATCGGTCACAGACTCGTATTTAGCCTTGGAAGATGGTCCTCCCGGATTCAGCCAGGGTTCCACGTGTCCCGGCCTACTCGGGGTCCGCATCAGCTCGTCTACTCGCATTTCGCATACGGGACTCTCACCCTCTGCGGTCGTACGTTCCAGTACCGTTCCGCTATGCTTTCGCCTCGCCTGATGATGCGGCCCCACAACCCCCGGTTGGGTCACCCCACCCGGGTTTGGGCTCTTCCCATTTCGCTCGCCGCTACTTTGGGAATCTCGATTGATTTCTTTTCCTCCAGGTACTTAGATGTTTCAGTTCCCTGGGTTGGCTCCCCTAAGGGTGACGGGATTTGCTCCCGCCGGGTTCCCCCATTCGGACACCCCCGGATCTGAGCTTGCTTGCAGCTCCCCGAGGCTTTTCGCAGCTTGCCACGTCCTTCATCGCCGGTCTGTGCCAAGGCATCCACCGTGCGCACTTTCTCGCTTGACCAGCCCTCTTCCTCGACTGAACCCGAAACGGCCGCGTCGCCGCGCCGCCCGCGTTCACTCAATTCCCATGGGCTCGTCCACCGTCGCCTCCAACACGTACACTCGGCCACCCCTGCGCACCGTGCCCCGCTCAGCGGGATCCGCTACGCCCGGACGGCCAGAGCGACCTAAGGCTCTAGTTTTTCCTTCCACCCTGATTTTCAAACAGCTGAGACCGCGCCCGGACGGTCCTCCGCCCGGAAGGGGGCTGAGGGTCGACCGCAGGCGCAGCACGGAAAGACTTAAAAGGTAGCCAAGGCCGAGGGGAAGTCAATAGCCGTGTCGGGAGCGGCATGGAGGGTTGCCGCTGGCCCGTGCGTGACCCGGCGCCGGCGCCCCCGGATCAGCTGATCCCGCCTGCCCGCAAGAACTCGCTCACGTCCTCGCCCCGTACGAAGAAGTCGCCCAGCTTGCCGTCACCGTCGCGGCCATGCCAGTCGGAACCTCCCGTCGCGAAGAGCCCGGCGTGGCGGGTGAGAGCGGCCACCGATTCGCGCACGCGGCGGGGCCAAGGGCGGTGGACCTCCACGCCGCGCAGTCCCGCCGCCACCATCACGGGAAGCAATTCCTCCATGTGTCGAAGGGGGGGATGGGCCCACACCGCGACGCCGCCTGCTGCCAGGATGGTCTCGATGACCTCCTCCGGGGTCGGGGACTCGACCAGGACGTAGGCCGGGCAATCGGCGCCGATGTAGCGGTCGAAGGCATCGTTCACGCTCGCGGCGTGCCCTTCCCTCACCAGGGCCCGTGCCAGGTGGGGGCGGGTGTACGGGACGCGTGCGGAGGCGCGCTGGTCGCCGACGTGGTCGAGGTTCAGGCGCACGCCCTGGCCCGCGAGCCGCTTGACGATGCGGCTCATGCGCGTGTGGCGCCGCTCCAGCAGGTTGCGGTAGTGGGCCGCCAGGGGTTCGGCATCGGGGTCGACGAAGTAGCCCAGGATGTGAATTGACTCGCCGCCCCAGCGCGTGCTCAGCTCGACGCCGGGGATGACGCGGATTCGGCCCCGGGCCGCGCGCATGGCCGGCGTCACGCCCAGGGCGTTGTCGTGATCGGTGATCGCGATCACGTCGAGGCCGCCGGCGATGGCCAGCTCGACGACCTCCTCGGGCGGGCGGGTGCCATCGGAGAAGGTGGTGTGCATGTGCAGGTCGACCTTCATGGGATCGTCCTCCTCCGGGTGGGCGATGGGGTCAGTCCGTCACTACCCGGTCCGCCAGCACGTCGACCCGGTTCGCCTCCACCTTCATCACGCCGCCGGAGAGCTGGAAGGTGCGGCGCTCGCCGGACTCGGGGTCGACCTCGAGCGGGCCGTCGCCGAGCGCGGTCAGGTAGGGCGCGTGACCCGGGAGCACTCCGGCCAGGCCGTCCCAGGCGGGCGCGACGATTGAACGCACCGCGCCCTGGAACACCACCGCGGCCGGGGTGACCACGCGCAGCTCCATCACCTTCGCCACGCGTCAGGTCTCCACGCCCATCTCGGCGGCAGCCGCGATCACCTCGTCGATGCCGCCCTTCATGTAGAAGGCCTGTTCGGGGAGGTGGTCGAACTCGCCGGCGGCGACGCGCTCGAAGGACTCGATGGTCTCCTCCAGACGCACGTAGCAGCCCGGGATGTTGGTGAACGCGGTGGCCACGAAGAAGGGCTGCGACAGGAATCGCTCGATGCGGCGCGCGCGGCCCACGATGATCTTGTCCTCCTCGCTGAGCTCGTCCATGCCCAGGATCGCGATGATGTCCTGGAGGTCCTTGTAGCGCTGCAGGATCTCCTTGACGCGCCCCGCGACCTCGTAGTGGCGCTCGCCGATGAACTGCGGATCGAGGATGCGCGACGAGGAGTCGAGCGGGTCGACCGCGGGGTAGATCCCCTTCTCGGAGATGGAGCGGGAGAGCACGGTGGTGGCGTCGAGGTGGGCGAAGGCGGCCGCGGGGGCCGGGTCGGTGAGGTCGTCGGCGGGGACGTAGATGGCCTGGACGGAGGTGATCGAGCCTTCGCGGGTCGAGGTGATGCGTTCCTGCAGCTCCCCCATCTCGGTCTCGAGAGTGGGCTGGTAGCCGACCGCCGAGGGCATGCGCCCCAGAAGCGCCGACACCTCTGAGCCCGCCTGGGTGAAGCGGAAGATGTTGTCAATGAAGAGGAGCACGTCCTGCTTCTCGACATCGCGGAAGTATTCGGCGACGGTCAGGGCGGAGAGGCCGACGCGGAGGCGCGCGCCGGGGGGCTCGTTCATCTGGCCGTAGACCAGCGCCGTCGAATCGATGACGCCCGATTCCGTCATCTCGAGCCAGAGATCGTTGCCCTCGCGGGTGCGCTCGCCGACTCCGGCGAAGACCGAGCGGCCCCCGTGTTCCATCGCGATGTTGTTGATCAGCTCCATGATGATGACGGTTTTGCCGACGCCGGCGCCGCCGAAGAGCCCCGTCTTGCCGCCCTTTACGTAAGGCGCGAGCAGATCGACGACCTTGATCCCGGTCTCGAAGATCTCGGTCTTGGGCTCGAGGTTCTCGAAGCGCGGCGCGAGGCGGTGGATCGGCCACCGCTCGATCGGCTCGCCGTCTTCGCTCACGACCGGGCCTTGCTCGTCCACGGGTTCGCCCAGGACGTTGAGGATGCGGCCCAGCGCGGGCTTCCCCACCGGGACGGCGATCGCCTGGCCCGTGTCCACCACGTCCATCCCGCGCTGCACGCCGTCGGTCGAGCTCATCGACACGGCGCGCACCTGGGAACGCCCGATGTGCTGCTGCACCTCGGCGACGAGGTCGATCTCGCGGCCCGATTCGGTCTCGGCGGTGAGCCTCAGAGCACTGTGAATCTCGGGCAGGTGGCGCGGGTGGTACTCCACGTCCAGCACGGGTCCGATGACCTGGACGACTCGGCCGATGTTGTTCTCAGACATGTCTTCCGTCTTCTCCAGCCGCTCGCGCGCGGCGGTTTCTGTTCACTATGGTCGGTATCATTCCAGCGCTGCGGCGCCCCCCACGATCTCGGCGATCTCCTGGGTGATCTGCGCCTGGCGCGCCCGGTTGTAGCTGCGGGTGAGCGTCTCGATCATGTCACCCGCGTTGTCGGTCGCGCTCTTCATGGCCGCGCGGCGGGCGCCCTGCTCCCCGGCGGCGTTCTCGACCAGCGCCCCGTAGACCACGCTGCGCAGGTAGCGCGGCAGGATGCTGCCCACGAGCTTCTCCGGCGGCGGCGACACGATGAAGGCGTCCACCGAACGGGCGCCCGCACGGGGCTCCACCGGCAGGATGCGCCGGGTGCGGGGAGGCGTGGACATGGCGGAGCGGAACTTGGAACTCACCATGTAGACCGCGTCGAGATCGCCGGCCGCGAAGGCCTCCGCGAGCGGTTCGATGAGGCCCTCCGCGTCCTCCGGGCGGGGTTCGTCGCCGATTGCGGTCGTGCCCGAAGCGATGGCCCGTCCCCGGAAGCGGAAGAAGGTGATCCCCTTCTTGCCCGCGATGTGCAGTTCGGTCTCCACGCCGGCCGCCTCCAGCTCGTCGACCCCGGTCCGCGCCTCGCGGATGAGGTTCGCATTGAAGGCGCCGCAGAAGCCCCGGTTGGCGGTGAGGAGCAGCACCGCCGCGCGCTTCGTCCCGGCGGGTTGGCGCAGCAGCGGATGGTCCTGCTCCAGCCCCGGCGCGCGCAGGCTGCGCAGCAGTTCGTCGAGCGCTTCGCCGTAGGGGCGCGCCGCCAGCATGCGGTCCATCGCGCGCTTGAGCTTGGAGGTCGCCACGAGCTCCATGGTGCGCGTGATCTTGCGCGTGTTCCGGACGGACTTGATCCGCCGCAGGACGTCGCGGGCCTGCGCCACGCTACGCCGCTCCCGCCATCGCCGCCTCGTGCTCGGCCGCGAAGACTTCGTTGTACTCCTCGATGCAGGTGCGGAGCCGGCCCTCGATGTCCTCGGTGAGCTGTCCCTCCTGGCGGAGCCCGATCAGTACATCGTCGAAGCGGCTCTCGGTGAATTCGAGGAAGCCCCGCTCCCACTTGCGGCAGTCGTCGACCTCGATCCCGTCCAGGAAACCGTTGGTGACCGCGTAGATCGCGACGATCTGCCGCTCGACCGGGACAGGCTGGTACTGCGGCTGCTTGAGGACCTCCACGGTGCGCTGGCCGCGCGCCAACTGCTGCTGGGTGGCCGCGTCGAGGTCGGAAGCGAACTGCGCGAAGGTTTCCATGGCGCGGAACTGGGCCAGGTCGAGGCGGAGCCGCCCCGCGACCTTCTTCATGGCCTTGACCTGGGCCGCCCCGCCGACGCGCGACACCGAAATCCCCACGTTCACCGCAGGCCGGACGCCCGAGTTGAAGAGGTCGGGCTCCAGGTAGATCTGCCCGTCGGTGATCGAGATCACGTTGGTGGGGATGTAGGCCGAAACGTCGCCCGCCTGCGTCTCGATGATGGGGAGCGCGGTGAGCGAACCGCCGCCGAGCTCGTCGGAGAGCTTGGCCGCGCGCTCTAGGAGGCGCGAGTGCAGGTAGAAGACATCGCCGGGGTACGCCTCGCGCCCCGGGGGACGGCGGAGCACCAGCGAGAGCTGCCGGTAGGCCTGAGCCTGCTTGGAGAGGTCGTCGTAGATGACCAGCGTGTGCTTGCCTTGCCACATGAAGTGCTCGGCGAGCGCGGTGGCGGTGTAGGGCGCGATGTACTGCATGGGGGCGGGATCCGAAGCGTTGGCCGTCACCACGATGGTGTAGTCCATCGCGTTGTGGTGCCGCAGCGTCTCGACGACGGCCGCCACCTTCCCGGCCCGCTGCCCCACCGCGCAGTAGATGCAGATGACGTCGGTGTCCTTCTGGTTGATGATCGCGTCGACCGCGACGGCGGTCTTGCCGGTCTGGCGGTCGCCGATGATCAGCTCGCGCTGGCCGCGCCCGATCGGGATCATCGCGTCGATCGCCTTGATCCCCGTCTGGAGCGGCTCCTTGACCGGCTGCCGCTTCACGATCCCGGGCGCGACCACGTCGATCTGGCGCCGCGCCGAGGTCTCGATCGCGCCGGCGCCGTCGAGCGGGGCGCCGAGCGAGTCCACCACGCGGCCCTGGTAGCCGTCGCCGACGGGAACGTCCAGGACGCGGCCGGTCCGCCGCACCTCGTCGCCCTCGTGCAGCCCGGCCCACTCGCCCAGGATGACCGCGCCGATGTTGTCCTCTTCCAGGTTGAGGGCGAGCGCGGTCACCGTGTCGCCGCTCTCGCTGGAGGTGATCTCGAGCATCTCGTTGGCCATCGCCCTGGTCAGGCCGTAGATGCGCGCTACCCCGTCCTTCACCTCGAGGACCTCGCCGACCTCCTCGGCGTCGAGCGCCTCCTCGAAGCTCTCGATTTCGGCCAGGAGGACGCTCTTGATCTCGCCCGCCCGGAGCTGTGAATCCGCCATGTCGTTCTAGCTTTCCTGTTCTTGAAGCTCTGCCGCCATCAGCCTGCGCCGGATGGCGTCGAGTTGTCGTTTCAGCGATCCGTCGTAGAGGGTGTCGCCTTCGCGGATGACGATGCCCCCGATGATCTCGGGGCGGACCCGGACGGAAGGGACGACCGTCGCGCCGGTGGCCGCGGAGAGGCGCGTCGCCAGCTCGTCGCTTTCTTCGTCCGAGAGCTCCCGCGCCACTGCCACCTCCATGTGGCGAATCCCGCGGTGGCGGTCGAGGAGAGCCTGGAAATCCCGCATGATCGCGGGGATCAGCCGCTGCCGTCCCCTATCCACCACCACCAGGAGAAAGCGCACCAGCATCGCCGGGACCGAGGGCCCCAGCGCACTCCGCAGCGCCTCCTTCTTGCGCTCCACGGGCACCCGTGGTGTCGCGAAGAAATCCAGAACCTTGCGGTCCTCCATCAGGCCCGCGACCGCCGCTACAGGGTCCCCGTACGCTTCCACGCCGCCGTCGCGCTCCGCCAGCTCGAAGAGCGTCTCGGCGTAGTTGCGGACGACTGTGTCCTCCCTCACGCCAGCGCACCCTCGGAGTCCGACAGGTCGTCGATGTAGTCCATCGCCAGTTGCCGGTCGCGCTGCGAGTCCAGCCGATCGGAGATCAGCCGCGACGCAACCGCGAGGGCCACATCGACGGATTCTCTCCGCACGGCCTCGACCGCGGCCTCTCGCTCCCGCACGATCTCGCGGCGCGCATTGGCCAGCATCGTCTGGGTTTCCTCGCGGGCCTTCGCCTCCAGCTCCTTTCGGAGCGCGTCGGCGGCCTCCCTGCCCTCGGCGACCATCGCCTGAGCCTGGCGGCGTCCCTCGGCGAGCTGCTCCCGGTACTCGGCGAGCAGGGCTTCGGCCTCGTCACGCTGGCGCTTGGCGTCGTCGATGTCGTCCTGGATGCCCTTCTCGCGCTTGTCCAGCGCGCCGAGGAGCGGCCCCCAGGCGTACTTGCCGAGGATGATCAACAGCGTTAGGAAGGTGAGAAGCGTCCAGACGGCCACCCCCAGATCGACACTGAAGAGGCGGTCCCAGGCTGGCCCCGTCTCCTGCGGTACAGCCACTAGACGAACTTGAAGAGGATGGCCACGAGGATGGCGACGAGCGCCGCACCCTCAACCAGAGCCGCGAGCAGGATCGCCATGGCCCGGATCTCGCCGGCGGCTTCGGGCTGACGCGCGATACCCTGCGTGGCTCCCTCGCCGATGCGGCCGATGCCGAGGCCCGCTCCGATGGCGGCGAGGCCCGCGCCGATTCCGGCGCCCAGCAGGGAAAGGCCGGTGCTGGTGGCTGCGGCATCCGCCTGAGCGGCGTCGTTTACCACTGTCAACGCTGTGTCGAACATTGGATTCGGTTCCTTTTATGGTTGGATCTTGGTAGGTAAGGGGGGAAATGCCGGACCGTGATCGGCCAGGACAGGGCTAGTGTTCATGCTGCATGAGCCCGATGAAGACGGCGGAGAGCATGGCGAAGATGTACGCCTGGATGACGGCGATCAGGAGTTCCAGCAGCATGATCGCCGACACGAGAGCGTAGGAGCCGGCCGCAACCGCCCAGCGGACGAAGGCGATGTGGCCGAACAGGAAGATGAATCCGAGCAGGGAAAAAATCAGCACGTGGCCGGCCGTCATGTTGGCGAACAGCCGCAAAGCGAGCGCGAAGGGCTTGATGAGCTTCCCGAGGAATTCGACCGGCGTCATGATGAGGAGCATCAGGTACTTCATTGGCCCGCTGACCCCCGGCGGAGAATAGAATATCGTCCGCAGATAGCCCGCCGGCCCGAGGGCGCGAAAGCCGGAGATCTCGGTAACCGTGAAGGTGACCAGCGCGAGCGTGGCCGTGACGGCCAGATTGCCGGTCGCGGATCCGCCCCATGGCACGAGCCCGAGAAGGTTCATCACGAGGATGAAGAAGAAGAGGGTCAGGACGAGCGGCACGAAGCGCTGATACCCGTGCCCGATGTTCTCCTTGCAGACATCGTCGCGCAGGAAGACCACGACGGCTTCGACGGCGTTGGCCATCCCGCGCGGAGCTCTGCCCGGTCCCCGGCGCGTCACCGCTCTGGCGGCAAGCAAAGTCAGGACGGCCGTGATCATCGCGGCCAGCAGGAGGAGCACGACGTGCTTCGTGGGTGACATGTCCACCGTGGCGGTTCCCAGCTGAAAAACCGCCCAGTCCCAGTGTGGCAGATGCACGGCCACCCCGGGGAGTTCCATCTCGGGAGCGTCCAGGATGTGGTGTCCGAGCATCTTCCCCAGGTCGAACGGGCCCTCGTGGCCTTCCGCCTCGGAGGGGCCGTGCTCCTGGCCGTGCTCCTGGCCGTGCTCCTGGGCGTGCTCCTGGGCGACGGCTGCCGCCGGGGGGGCACCGGCGAGCAGCAGCGACAGCAGTACCGCGGCTCCCATTGTCTTCAGAGTCGCGGTCACGAAGCCTGAGCCTCCGCTGCTTTCGTCGAGCGAGTGCGAAGCCGGCGGCTCTCGATAGCCGCCTCGGCGATCAGGATGCCCACCATGAACCCGCCCAGCGCAAGCAGGAACGGGGCGCCGGCAACGAGGCCCGGGACTACGAACAGGACCACGGCGGCGGCAAGTACGGCGATTCGGACAAAGAAACCCACGACGATGGCGGCCATGAACCGATCGTTCCGTTCCCGCCAGCCCCTGAGCAGAAAATGCAGGGGGAGCTGAGTGACCAGCACCACAAGTGCGGCCGCGACGATAGCGGTGCGCGCGTCGCCGCTCAGTATCGATCCCACCAGCGTTCCCGCGAGCACGATGGCGACGGAGACGGCCAGAAAGGACCTGGTCTCTTTCACGATTCCTCTCTCGAACGGCGAAGGGTCTTTCCCTTGCCTGATCGTTGATCCGCTGGTTTCGCGACGGCCCTCAGGTAGAGCGCGCAGAACCCCCCCGCAAAGCCCACCAGGATCCCCAGAATGAGCAGGACCGGGGTTGTACCGATTCGACGGTCCAACGCGAGTCCACCCCACGCGAAGAGCAGCATGGTGAGCAGCCAACTGATTCCGAATCCGACGAAGCGGCCCGCCTCCGCGCGATGACCGTCATGCAACCGGCTCTCTCCTGCCCAACGACTCCCTGGCCGCAGCCTCGAGCCTGGAAGAATCCCCGCAGACAGTGCGATGATTTCAAGGAAAGCTAACGCTTGTGAAATTTTTCGCAAGCGCCCTTGTGAAACTTTTCTCAAGGCTGTCGGCGGGTGTTGCGAACGTGGCCTGGCCAATCCGTGGCCACTCGGTCCGACGACCCGAAGCCGGGGTCGCCGAACACTGCCACAACCGCTGCTCCTTGACCGGAAAAACAGGTCCCACCTATCTTCCGCCGTCGACCGAAACACCCAGGCAACCCCCTCATCAGACCGGGCATGACCCCCACCTCCTCCCCCCCGCTTCCGGCCCTCGAAGCCGACCGGGATGTCCAGCTCCTGCAGCGCGCGGGCGAGATCGCCGACCAGCTTCGCACCGCCGTGGAGCAGCGCATCGTCGGGCAGCAGCACATCGTCGACAGCATTCTGACGGCCATGATGGCGAACGGGCACGTGCTGCTCGTAGGCGTCCCCGGGCTGGCCAAAACGCTGATCATCTCGACGCTCGCCGAGGCGATGCACCTGAAGTTCAACCGCATCCAGTTCACCCCCGACCTGATGCCCACGGACATCACCGGCACGGAGGTGATCCAGGAGGACAAGCTCACGGGGGAGAGGGTCTTCCGCTTCGTCCCGGGGCCGATCTTCGCCAATATCGTGCTGGCCGACGAGATCAACCGCACGCCGCCCAAGACCCAGGCGGCGCTCCTCGAAGCGATGCAGGAGCGGGACGTCACCGCGGCGGGCACGACCTACCCGCTCGACCCGCCCTTCTTCGTCCTCGCCACCCAGAACCCGATTGAGCAGGAAGGCACCTACCCCCTTCCCGAGGCGCAGCTGGACCGCTTCATGTTCGACCTGCGGATCCACTACCCCGATCGCGTCGAGGAGGAGAAGATCGCCACCCTGACGCAGGAGGTGCAGGACATCCCGATCGAGCCCGTGGTGCACGGGTCGGAGATCATCGAGCTGCAGCAGTTGACGCGGCGCATCCCGGTTCCGCCCTCCATCGTGGGGTATGCGGTGCGTCTGGCGCGCTCGACGCGGCCGGGCGGCGAGGAACAGGCCGACGTGGCCAAGCGGTACATCAGCTGGGGCGCGGGGCCGCGGGCGTCCCAGTACCTCGTGCTGGGCGCCAAGGCGCGCGCCGCCTTCCGGGGCGCTCCCGTCCCGACCATGCAGGACATTCACGACATCGCTCCGTCGATCCTCGCGCACAGGATCGTGATCAACTTCGACGGAGAAGCCGAAGGGCTGAGCACCCGCGACGTCATCACTGAGCTGCTCAGCGAAAGCAGGAAATGGATATAGAGGCCGTACCCGACGACCAACCTCCGTCACCACAGGCTACAGTAGCCGGCGCGGCCCGCCGCGGGCCGGCGCAGGGGTCGCGCTCGCGGCTCCGGGCCCCTTTCCGCGCTGGTGACCGTCGACCGGGCACACCCGGAGGCGCGCCATGCCGCTGATTCTTGGGCTCGCCGCGGCCTTCGTGGTGCTGCTGTTCATCGCGGCCGGTCTGACCGCGACGCTCTCGGCGGTGCTCAAGGTGACGGATTCGAAGGCGCGCATCCTGGTGGGCGAGGGGTTCGCGGGAGCGGACGCGCTGACTGCGCTGCGCACGGGAGAGGCGGCCACATCGCCGCTGGTGATCCTGCGCGCGATATGCAATCTGGCTGCCGCGGCCGCGGGTGTCGGCGCGGCGGCTGCGGCGTGGGGACCCCGGGGGATGTGGATCGGCGGGCCCGTCGTGATCATCGTCGTGCTCCTCGCTGGGGAGCTGGGTCCCCGGGCGCTGGCGGCGAGGCGTCCCGTGCGGCTGGCGCTCGCCGCGGCCCCCTTCCTGAGGTCCTCGTCGCGGCTGTTTTCCCGGGTGTTCTTCCCGCTGCTCGCGCTGGGACGGCTTTTTTCGCGGGGATCGGGGGGGGACGAGAGTTCGCCGGACGAGATGCAGGCCCGGGAGGCGCTGGAGATCGGGGCCGGGGCGGGGATCGTCGATCCTGACGAGCGCCAGCTGATCGAGCGAGCCTTCAAGCTGGACGAGCTCAACGCCTGGGACGCGATGACGCCCCGGGTGGATATCGTCGCGTGGCAGGAGTCGCGCCGCCTGGGAGACATCCTGCCGGAGCTGGCGGAGGTGCCACACTCGCGTGTCCCGGTCTACGGCGAGAGCATCGACGACGTGACCGGGATTCTCCACGTGCGGGACGCCTACCGCGCCTACGTGGCCGGGCGGCGGGACGTCCCGCTCTCCGAGCTCGCCCGCGAAGCCATGTTCGTGCCCGGTTCGCTGTCGCTGGCCAGGCTGCTCGCCGACTTCCGTGGCCGCCGCATGCACATGGGGATCGTGGCGGACGAGTTCGGCGGCACCGACGGGCTCATCACGCTGGAGGACGTGCTCGAGGAGCTCGTCGGCGAGATCGTGGACGAGACGGATGTGGACGAGGATCCCCTGACGCGGGTCTCGCCGGACGAGATTCTTGCGTCGGGGGGCGCCGAGCTCCGCGAGATCAACGATCGCTTCGCCTTCGACCTGCCGGAGGGCGAGAACCGGTCGCTGAACGGGTTCATTCTGGAGGAGCTGGGGCACGTTCCGGCGCGGGGCGCGGCGCTGACGGCCGGAGGGGTGCACATCGAGGTGCTGGAGGCGTCGGAGACGCAGGTGTTGCGGGCGCGGTTGCGCCGCAGCGGCGGGTGATGGGACGCGGCGGGCGCGGTGAGGGCCGGGGCTGATGGCGCCGAGTGAGAGGGAGTTGGGCGGACGCGGAGCGCGGGGTCGCGCGGTGGGTCGCGTGCTTCCGCCCGGCGGGGGGCGCTGATGGCGCACATCATCGCCTTCGGCGGGCGGTGCCCCCGCATCGCGGAGACCGCCTTCGTCGCACCCACCGCGGTGGTGATCGGGGACGTGGTGATCGAGGACGAAGCCAGCGTCTGGTTCGGCGCGGTGCTGCGCGGGGATCACCCCGAGAACGGGATCCGGGTGGGAGCCCGGGCCAACGTGCAGGAGAACGCGGTGATTCACACGAGCGAGCAGGGGCCCACCGTGATCGAGGAGGAAGTGACGATCGGGCACGGGGCCATCATGGAGAGCTGCCGCATCGGACGGGGGGCGGTGGTGGGGATGGGGGCGCTGGTGCTTCAGCGCGCCGAGGTGGGAGCCGGATGCCTGGTGGCCGCCGGGGCCGTGGTGAAGGAGGGCGCGGTGATCCCGCCGCGCAGCCTTGTGGCGGGGGTGCCGGGGAGGGTGAGGCCCCTCAGCGAGGCCGCCGCCTCATGGACGGAGCGGAGTTCGCGGCACTACGTGGAGCTCAGCCGGAAGTTCATGGCGGGCACGGTGTGTGAGCTCTGTGGCGGCGAGGTTCTGGACCGCCACTGCAAGATCGTCTGCCTGAACTGCGGCTTTCAGCGGGACTGCAGCGATCCCTGAGGACCGCTGGCGGTCCGCCGGCCGGTCGTGCGCTGACAGCAAGCGGGCACGCCTGCCGATCCCAATCGCGTGACGATCAAGCGCGCCAGGGGGCCGCGGGCCGAGCCCCGCCTCGGACACGCCGGTGTTCCGCCGTCAGCCGAACTCGATCCCCTGGGCCAGCGGCAGCTCGGTGCTCCAGTTCACGGTGTTGGTCTGGCGGCGCATGTAGGTCTTCCAGGAATCCGATCCCGATTCCCGGCCGCCGCCGGTGTCCTTCTCGCCCCCGAAAGCGCCTCCGATCTCCGCGCCCGACGTGCCGATGTTGACGTTGGCGATCCCGCAGTCGCTGCCTCGGTGCGACAGGAACTGCTCGGCCTCGCGAAAGTTGTCGGTGAAGATGGCGGACGAGAGGCCCTGGGGGACCCCGTTGTGCAGTGCGATGGCCTCCTCGAGTTCCGCGACCGCCTTGGCGGGGGTGGCACCGGCGCTCCCGTACTCGATGATGTAGAGGATCGGGGCGAAGGTCTCTTCCTGCACGATCTGGTAGTGGTTCTCGGCGGCGGCGATGCAGGGGGTGACGTAGAGGCCGCCGGGGTGCGCGTCGCCATCGAGGTGCTCCCCGCCGTAGAGGATCTCGCCGCCCTCCTCGAGCACCTGCCGCCGCGCGGCCAACAGGTCCTCGACGGCTTGCCGGTTTACGACTGGGCCCATCAGGGTATCCGGGTCGAGGGGGTTGCCGATCCGCACGTCCCGGTATGCGCGTACCAGGCGGCCGACCAGTTCGTCCCTCACGGAGCGGTGCACGATCACGCGCCGGGTGCTCGTGCAGCGCTGGCCGGCGGTCCCGACGGAGCCGAAGAGGATGGAGGGAATCGCCAGGTCCAGGTTGGCGCCGGGCGTGACGATGATCGCGTTGTTGCCGCCCAGCTCCAGGATCGTGCGGCCCAGCCGCCCGCCCACCACCTGGGCGACGCGACGCCCCACCCGGCACGACCCTGTCGCCGACACGAGCGGGATGCGGCGGTCGTGCAGCAACCGGTCACCCACCGTCGATCCCCTGCCCACCACCAGGCTGAACACGGCGGGATCCACCCCGTTCTCGCGGCAGACTTCCGACGCGATCCGGGTGACGGCGATCGCGGTGAGCGGCGTGGATGAGGCGGGCTTCCACAGCGTCGCGTCCCCGCACACGGCCGCGATCGCCGCGTTCCACGACCACACCGCAACAGGGAAGTTGAAGGCGCTGATCACCCCCACCACGCCCAGCGGGTGCCACTGCTCGCGCATGTGGTGGTCGGGGCGTTCGCTGGCCATCGTCAGCCCGTAGAGCTGCCGGGAGAGCCCCACCGCGAAGTCGCAGATGTCGATCATCTCCTGCACCTCGCCCTCGCCCTCGGCGCGGATCTTCCCCATCTCGAGCGTGACGAGCGCGCCGAGTGCTTCCTTGTTCGCGCGCAGGCGTTCCCCGAGCAGGCGCACGACCTCGCCGCGCCGGGGAGGGGGCACGCGACGCCACTCCAGGAAGGCGCGGTGGGCCCGGTCGACGATTCCGTCATACTCCGCCTCGGTGACCTGGTTCACGGTCGCGATCCGTGATCCGTCGATGGGAGTGAAGACCTCGAGGGCGGGCCCGGAGCCGGTCCATTCGCCCGCGTAGCCCCCCGGGTTGACGTCCTCGATCCCGAGGGAGTGGAGTATGCCGGCGGCGCCCAGGTCCGCTTTCGCGGTCCGAACACCGTTGACCGTCGCTACCGCCATTTTGGTTCGATCCCTGTTCAGTTGTTCAACCCGTTCAGCCTGGATTCAGCTTGAGGATGTCGTGCAGGTACCACTCCACGAGCGCGTCGCCCCATCCGTAGGCGACTCCCGCGCCGAGCGCGAGGAAGACGCCGAAGGGCACCAGCCTGCCCGTCCTCAGCGAGACAGGTCCAAAGATAACCGAACCGAAAAGCGCCCCGGCAAACAGGGTCAGGACGACCCCGGCAGGGCCGAGGAAGGCCCCCGCCATGGCCATCATCTTTATGTCGCCTCCGCCCATGGCATCCTTGCCGAATGCGATCCGGCCGAGCCAGGCGATCAGCCGCATGACGACGAACCCGACCACCGCCCCGAGCGCGGCCCCACCCAGACCCGGCCCCCCGCTGAGCGGCGCGAACGCGAGTCCCATCGCGGCCCCGCCCAGGGAGAACTGGTCCGGGATGATGTAGGTGCGTGCGTCGGCCACGGCGATGCCCAGCAGCATGGTGAGGAAGACCGCCCCCCGCACGGCTTCGGCCTCGGCGCCCCACCTCGCGGCCATCCCGGCCCAGATCAGCGCGGCCCCCGCCTCGACCAGCGGGTACTGCGCGCTCAGGCGAACGCCGCACCGGGAACACCGCCCGCGCAGCATCAGGTAGCTCAGCACGGGGACCATCTCGAACCACCGCACCGGCGCGTCACAGCCCCCGCACCGGGAGCGCGGCGAGATCACCGACCGCCGCTCCGGCCACCGCTCCACGCAGACGTTGAGGAACGACCCAAGGCACGCCCCCAGGACCGCCGCGCAGGCCACCATGGCGCCGCTCACCGCCCCGCCCCCACCACCATCTCCGCGCTCACCCGCCCACCCCGCCCTCCCCCGCCCCCATCAGCGCATACATCAGGATCGACCCGGCGACCCCCACATTCAGCGAGTCCACCCCGCGGACCACGGGGACGGCCACGGCACGCGCCCGCGCGGCGAGCGGAAGCGAGATCCCGCCACCCTCGTTCCCCACCACCAGCACCCAGTCCCGCGGTCCCTCGGCGGCGACGACCTCCACCGGCTCCCCGTAGGCATCCGCGCAGAGCAGGTTGAGGCCGCTGCCCGCGCCTCTGCCGCCTCTCGCTCCCGGCCCGTCTCCACGCCCGCGGACACCGGCCGCGTCCGCCCGGCTCCCGTGCGCCACAAGCCCCTCCGGCTCCCCGATCAGCGGCACATGGAACACCCCACCCGCCGACCCGCGCACCACCTTCGGGTTCCACGGATCGACCGTCCCCCTGCCCACCACCACCCCGTCCAGCCCGAACGCCCACGCGGAGCGGATCAAGGTCCCGAGATTCCCGGGCATCTGCACGCCGCGGGCCATCAGGTGGCGTCCACGCTCCAGCGATCGCGACTCGAGCGGCGGCGGCCTCACGCACGCGACCGCCGCCCGGGGCGCCTCCGTGCTGCACAGCGCCCGCACCTCACCGTCCGGCGCGACTCCCACCTCCACCCCACGCTCCCCGCACCCAGCAGCGATCGCCATCCCGCGCTCCGTACCGGCATACCCCTCGCCCACGACCACCCAGCGCACCTCCACCGGCGACCTCAGCGCCTCCAGAATCACGCTCGGCCCCTCCGCCAGTGCCAGTCCCTCCCGCTCCCGCCCCCGCCGCGACGCCAGCCGCCGGACCAGTCGCTGCTTAGATTTGCTGATCGCTCTCACTCGTTTCCCCTTCCTGGCCGCGAACCGCCTCATGGACAGCCTGGAGCCCCTCCCCGTCGCACTCACCATCGCCGGCAGCGACAGCGGCGGAGGCGCGGGCATCCAGGCCGACCTCAAGACCTTCCACCAGTGGGGCGTCTACGGCACCTCGGCGCTGACCGCCGTGACAGCGCAGAACACCCTCGGCGTGCAGGAGATCCACCCGGTGCCGGCCGCCACCGTCGACGCCCAGATCCGGAGCGTGGCCACCGACCTGCCTCCTGCCGCGGTCAAGTCCGGCATGCTGGCCACTTCCGAGATCGTGCACACCGTCGCCGGGGCGATCCGGCGCCACCGCCTCGGCAACTTCGTCCTCGATCCGGTGATGGTGGCCACCAGCGGGGACAGGCTGCTCTCGCCCGATGCGGTCGCGGCCGTGCGTGACGGACTACTCCCCCTGGCCACCGTCGTCACCCCCAACTGGCCCGAGGCGGCTCTCCTCACGGGGGTAACGGAAGCAAACCTTTCGGGCATGGCAATGGCGGTACGGGCCCTGGTGGACGCGGGTGCCGACGCCGCACTCGTCAAGGGCGGCCATCTGAAGGGCGACGAGGTGGTGGATCTCTTCTGGGACGGCGAGACCGAACACCTCTTCCGGGCGCCCCGCATCCGGACGCGCGACACGCACGGCACGGGGTGCACGCTCAGCGCGGCCATCGCGGGAGGACTGGCGCGCGGAACGCCCCTTCCGGAGGCGGCCGGGACCGCGGTGGCCTGGGTACGCAGTGCGATCGCGGGCGCACCGGGGCTGGGCGCCGGGCACGGACCGCTGAATCACTTCGCGGACGTACCGCTACCCTGACGGCTGTGGCTCGCCGGCCACAGATCACGTGGGGCCCAGCAGCGGCACCAACGCCTCCAGCAGCACCGCCACCTTCTCCCCCGCCACCGCCCCCCACGCCATTACCTCCTCGTGATCGACCGCGTCCAGGCCCAGCCCGGCGGCGCGGTTCGTCACGACCGAGATCGCGAGCACGCGCTGGCCCCCTGCCCGCGCCACGATCGCCTCCGGCACCGTGGACATCCCGACCACGTCGGCCCCCGCCGCCCGCAGCGCCAGCACCTCGGCCGGCGTCTCGAAGTTCGGCCCGCCCACCCATCCATACACTCCCCGGGTCAGCCGGATCCCCGCCGCGAGTGCGACCTCCTCGGCGCGCGCCATCAGTTCCCGGTCGTAGGGGCAGCTCATGTCGGGGAAGCGCGTCTCGCCGGGAAACACCGGGCCCGCGAGCGGCGCCCGGAAGCTCAGGTTGATGTGGTCGTCCACCAGCATCAGCGACCCCGGCACCAGGTCGGGGCGGATCCCGCCGCTGGCGTTGGTAAGGACGAGCGTTCCGGCCCCCAGCGCGCGTCCCACCCGGACCGGCGCGGCCACGACCTCCGCGCCGAACCCCTCATAGAAGTGAAAACGCCCCGACTGAAGCAGCACCGGCATCCCGTCGATCCGCCCGACCAGAAAACAGCCCTCGTGGCCACTGACCGAAGTTCCCGGAAAGCCGGGCAGGTCGCGGAAGGGCACCGCCACCGCGTCCTCCATCCGCTCCGCAATCCCCCCGAGCCCTGAACCCAGCACGATGTGCACCTCCGGCCGCACGCCGCCCCGCTCGAGGAGGATGCGCGCGCACTCGTCGATCGGCGGCCCGCCAGCGGCGGCGCGGTCACCCACTTCGTCGCCCGCCGGCCCGCACCCGCCCGCCCGGCCCCGTCAAATCAGCACGCCCGCGATCGCGGCGGTCATGAATGCGGCGATCGAGCCCCCGATCATCGCGCGCAGCCCCAACTGCGCCAGGTCCCGGCGGCGGCGCGGCGCGATTCCCCCGATCCCCCCGATCTGGATCGCGATCGAGGCGAAGTTGGCGAACCCCGACAGCGCATACGCCGCGATCGCCGCCGAGCGCTCGGAGAGCCCCTCTCCGGCCATCACGTCGGCGAGCCCCAGGTAGGCCACGAACTCCGTGGCAACCGTCTTCAGCCCCATCAGCGATCCGACCTGCGGAGCCTCCGCCCAGGGCACGCCCATCACCCACGCGACCGGCGCGAGCAGCCATCCCAGAATCCACTCCAGCGATATCCACTCGGCCCCGAACAGCCCCCCGGCCCACCCCAGGATCCCGTTCAGCAGCGCGATCATCGCCAGGAAAGCCAGCAGCATTCCGCCCACGTTCAGCGCCAGCTTCATCCCCTCCCCCGCCCCACGGGCCGCCGCCTCGATCACGTTCACATCGGGCTTCTCGATGTTCGTCTGCAGCTTGCCCGCGGTGGCCGGCTTCTCCTCCTCGGGGAGCATCAGCTTGGCCACCAGCATCGCCGCCGGCGCCGACATGACGGAAGCCGCCATCAGGTGGCCCGCGATTTCGGGAAAGACCCCCGCCAGCATCCCCACGTACGCCGCCATCACCCCGCCCGCGACGGTGGCGAACCCGCCCGTCATCACCGTCATCAGCTCCGACCGGGTCATCCCGTCCACGAACGGCTTGACCAGCAGCGGCGCCTCCGTCTGCCCGATGAAGATGTTGCCCGCCACGGTTAGCGTCTCCGCCCCGCTCGTCCCCATCGTGCGCTGCATCACCCATGCGATCCCGCCGACCACCTTCTGCATGACGCCGAGGTGGTAGAGCAGCGTCATCAGCGAAGCAAAGAAGATGATGGTGGGAAGCACGTTGAAGGCCACGAAGGCACCGGTCCGGGCGACTTGCTGGCCCTCGGCCACGAAGCCGCCGTTGCCGGGATCGCCGATCCCGACGGGCACGTTGTTCCAGACCAGGTCGCCGAAGAGGAACTGCGCGCCCTCCAGCGTGTAGCCGACGACCGCGAGGACCGCATCGTTCGCCACGTCGAAGACAGCCTGTCCCGCCGGGGTGCGCAGGATGATGAGCGCGAAGACGAACTGCAGCACCAGCCCCCAGATCACCACCCGCCACGGGATGCGCTTCCGGTTGCTGCTCAGCGCCCATGCGCACAGGGCGAGCACGCCCAGGCCGAGCAGCCCGCGCAGCCGGGTGAGGATGTCACCGGCGGATTGGAGGGCGCCTTCGGCCGCGGGGACGGCGGGCAGGACGTCGAACGCAGCGGCGGTAGCGCCCGGGACCGCGTCGGGGAGCGCCACGAGTGACGCGAGCGCCGCAGCCGGATCGATGAATGGAAGCATGGGACAACCTCGCTAGCGGAGTGTCGATGCGGTGTCGGCATGGTACCCGCGTACCCGCTGGACGCTTTCGCTCTCCGCCGTGCACGCTCGGGCTCGCCGACAAGCTGCTTACGATACTGCCGCCCGCCTGCGCCTGCCACCGCAGGATCCCGTTTGGGCGCCCGCCCACGCCTGGCAGCGCGGGGGTCGTCTTCTCCCGCCCCTGCCACCGCGGAAACCCGGCTGCAACCGCCCGCGCCGCGGTCGCCCCGCCCACCCAAGGGGACAGGGCGGCCCGCTTGCCTACGCCTCCACCCGCTCCAACGGCCAGACCTGGATGAACTCCACGTCCATTTCATCCCTCACGCGGCCCAGTATGTAGTCCTCGCCGATCTCGTAGATCAGCAGCCCCTCCGGCGTCTCGACGAAACCCAGCACCTCTCCGTCAGGATCGAAGACACACCAGATCACGCCGGGCAACTCCTCACCCGGCGCCTCGTATTCCTCGACCCAGAGGTAGTCCAGACCATCGGCCATCATGGACGTGAAGGCCGGCAGGTGGTCGCTGACCGGAACGGCCTTGAAGCGCTCGCGGTCCCTCGCCCGGATTTCCGGGTCCGCCGTGCCGGAAACCCTGTCCTCGATGAATCGCTCGACTTGGGCGCCGGTCGGGGTACGCATCGTGTGGTCGCGGCGGACGATCCGGGCCAGTGTGCCGTCTTGCGCGAACGCCCTGATCTCGTAACGGTCGTTCCGTGTGACGACGCTCAGCTCGCCCCACGCTTCCCGAATGAGCTCCCGCCCGAAGATCAACCTGTAGACGATCTGGTTTTCCAAATCGAAATGACGTTCCATGCCAGCGTGCCTGCCCAAGGAACTCTTGAGTCCGCCCTCCGCGTCCCTGAGTTCGACCAGCACATCGGTGCCGTAGAAGGCCGGAGTAGGGCTCGTCAGAATCGATCCGTCGCGCAGCACGGCCACCGGACGCAGTTCCTCTCCCTGCAGTTCGGTCCGCACGTGCACGGGGAATCTGCGCGCTACTTGCCCGATTGGATCGACCACGCTCACGATCGGATACCGCGAGTCCCACACCATGACGGTGTCGCCGGGAAGACGGGCGATGTTCCTGATGGGGCCGACGAACTCGTTCGGTCCCTGGCCCCGTCCCCCCCAGGTGTCCACATGGATCCCGGCCTGATCGAACACCCTCAACTCCAGCGTGCTGAAATTCACCACGACGATCCGCCCATCGGACAGGATGGTGGCATCCGTCGCGCCGTAGAGAAGGTGCGGATCCTCACCCTCCCGCTTCCCGATCGAGAGGACCGCTTCGGGGCCGATTCGCCAACCGAGCCGCGATCCGTCCGGCGGACGAGGATTCTCCACGATCAGGACATCGGTGCTGTCCTGCGTCCGGGTGTCGGGTGCATCGGGCATGTCGGATGCGCCGGATGAATCGACATCCTCGCAAGCGAGCGCGGGGAGGATGGCCAAAGCCACCATCGCAAGCGGCAGAACAGGACGGCGAGACATCCTCACACGACCACACGGTTCGGAACTGGTGTTCATGATGGGCATCGTACCCGGTCCTTTCTCCACGGCCACGACGAGATGCTTGATATCTGCACCGTAGATGGGACCATATGAAGGATTGGGAGCGTTGTCCAACATCGAATGAACCGGCGCACCTGCGCTTGACAACAGAGTTTCCTGCGCCCGACACTTCGCGCGTGGCGATCCGCCCTGCGCCCGCGCAGGCCGTCATCCGGCAACCTCCCGGACGGTCATTCAAGTCCAATCGCCAAATGAAGAAATGTACGTCGATCTTAGTGCTGCTCGGTGCCGCGTGCACCGGCGCCGGCCCCTCCGACAGCGGCGGGAACGAGTTCGCTCCGAACTGGATAGCGGAACCGGTCGGTGCTGAACAGCGGCTGTCGCTTGTGGAGGAACTGCGGATCGGGCGTGCGATGGGCGGTGACGAAGCGGAGCTACTCCATGCGGTGAAGGGCATCGAGATCGGACCCGGTGGCGAGATCTATGTCCTGGACGCCAACGAGGTAAAGGTCTTCTCCCCCGCGGGAGAGTTCCTCCGCTCCTGGGGCCAACGTGGCGAGGGTCCCGGCGATTTCGACGGGACGGGGGGCCTGGCGCTGGCGCGAGACACCGTAGCGGTCACGGATGGAGAACGCGTGCAGTTCTTCGATCTCGGCGGGCGCTTGCTCAGTTCCGTGTGGACGGGCGCGCGGGCGTCCGGGTACGTGGCGTTCACGGTCCATTCCACCGACTTGGGCTGGGCGGTTGAAGTCCATCGGAGGACAGTGCAACTGGAGCCAGGGCCGGCGCCGCCAACGCCGCCGCGCGAGGTTCGCTACCTGGATCCCGGCACCGGCGCCCTAGGCGAGCCGGTCGCCTCCTATCTGGATCAGCCGGATGTGTTGCAACTGGCATCGGGACAGCGCTTCAGTCGGGCCTTCAACCGGATCATCGGGCACGCGGTCGACCGGAAGGGTGAAGTCTATCTCCCCCTCGGCCTGGACTACGAGCTGTCGGTCTACGGCGCGGACGGTGGGCTGAGCCGCGTCGTGAGGATGGAAGTGGAGCCGGTGCCGGTCACCGGCGCCATGCTCGAAGAGGTCCGGCGTGATCTCATCGCTCGCTGCCAGCACAACGACTTCTGGCGCCGACGTTGCGAACGAATGCGATACGTTGAGGAGATCCTTCCGGAGGTCCTCGCCCACGCCCACAAGCGCGTTCCGGTTGTCGGCCACATCCTGGTGGCCCCCGACGGGCACCTGCTCGTATTGCGGCGGGACCTCCTTGAGCTACGGGCCAGTGGTGAGCCGAGGCCTTTTGATCTGCTCTCGCCCGACGGCCGGTTTCTGGGCCGGATCGAGATCCCGGTGAACTTCCGGCCGATCATCGTGCTGGGCGAGAACATTTTCGGCTCCTGGACTGACGAGTTCGGAGTGAGCTACGTCGTCAAATACCGGGTGGACGGGCTGCCGGACCATTGAGGTAGGCCGTCCTGCCAAAATGGCAGACTCCAACGAGGTGCACGGCGAAACCCTGCCAAAATGGCAGTCCCCACCGCCTGCACCCCGGAAACCTGCCAAAATGGCCGACTCTCACCGCAGCACTCGCCATAAACCTGCCAAAATGGCAGACCCGGACCTGCCAAAACGGCAGCCCGGTTCCGGTCGGCACCCCCCACCCCGGCACGCCCCTTGCCGTAGACTGTACGGTTACTTTCAAAACACACCTTCGGCGAACCGGCCGGCCCCACGCGGACCGTGCCCGGACCAGCCACACAACCCCGCCGGCGGGGAAGCCGGCACCGAAAGGAACTGAAATGGGCAAGACCATAGGAATCGACCTTGGAACGACCAACTCGGTGGTCGCGGTCATGGAGGGCGGAGAGCCCACCGTCATCCCCAACTCCGAAGGGGGCCGCACCACGCCTTCCGTAGTCGCCTTCGCGAAGGACGGCGAGCGGCTGGTCGGACAGGTCGCGCGGCGCCAGGCCATCACCAACCCCGAGAACACCGTCTTCTCGATCAAGCGCTTCATGGGAATGCGCTACTCGGAGGTCGAGGCCGAGCGCAAGCGGGTTCCCTACAAGGTGGCGCGCGACAGCAAGGACCGGATCGTCGCCAACCTGCCCAACGCAGGCAAGAGCTACACGCCGCCGGAGATCTCCGCGGTGATCCTGCAGAAGATGCGGCAGACGGCCGAGGACTACCTGGGCGAGAGCGTCAGCGACGCGGTGATCACAGTTCCCGCCTACTTCAACGACGCGCAGCGGCAGGCCACCAAGGACGCGGGCAAGATCGCCGGCCTCCAGGTGAAGCGCATCATCAACGAGCCCACCGCCGCCGCGCTGGCCTACGGGCTCGACAAGAAGAGCGACGAGAAGATCGCGGTCTTCGACCTCGGCGGCGGCACCTACGACATCTCGATCCTGGAGATCGGCGACGGGGTCTTCGAGGTGAAGGCGACCAACGGCGACACCCACCTGGGCGGCGACGACTTCGACCAGGTGCTGATCGACTGGCTCGTGGCGGAGTTCAAGCGCGACCAGGGGATCGACCTGTCCAAGGACGCGATGGCGCTGCAGCGGCTCAAGGAGGCCGCCGAGAAGGCCAAGATGGAGCTCTCCTCGACGCCCTCGACGGACATCAACCTGCCCTTCATCACCGCCACGCAGGAGGGACCCAAGCACCTCAACTACTCGCTCTCGCGCGCGAAGTTCGAGCAGCTGGTCGACCACCTCATTCAGCGTACGATCCCGCCCATGCAGAAGGCGCTCGACGACGCGGGGATGAAGCCGGCCGACATCGACGAGGTGGTGCTCGTCGGCGGCTCCACGCGGATCCCGAAGATCCAGGAGGTGGTGGAGGAGTTCTTCGAGCAGGAGCCCCACCGGGGCGTGAACCCCGACGAGGTGGTGGCGGTGGGCGCCGCGATCCAGGCGGGCGTGCTGGCCGGCGAGGTCAAGGACGTGCTGCTCCTGGACGTGACCCCGCTGTCGCTCGGCATCGAGACGCTGGGCGGCGTGATGACCTCGCTGATCGAGCGCAACACGACGATTCCCACGCGCAAGATGGAGGTCTTCTCCACCGCCGAGGACAACCAGACCACGGTCGAGATCCACGTCCTCCAGGGCGAGCGCAAGATGGCGCTCGACAACCGCACCATCGGGAAGTTCCAGCTGACGGGCATCCCCCCGGCGCCGCGGGGCGTCCCACAGGTGGAGGTCACCTTCGACATCGACGCCAACGGCATCCTGCACGTGACCGCCAAGGACCGGGCGACCGAGAAGGAACAGAAGGTGCGGATCGACGCGTCGAGCGGGCTGAGCGACGCCGAGATCGACAAGATGGTGAAGGACGCCGAGAAGAACGAGGCGGAGGACCAGGCGCGCCGCGACGAGGTCGAGGCCCGCAACCACCTGGATTCCCTGATCTACCAGGTCGAGAAGGACACGGGCGAGTGGGGCGACAAGGTGTCGGACGAGACGCGGGGACGGCTCGACGCGGCCGTCGAGCGTGGCAAGCAGGCGCTCAAGGGCGACGACACCGCCGAGATCAACGAGGCGCGCGACGAGCTGATGCAGGCCTTCAGCGCGGCGGGCCAGGAGATGTACCAGGCGCAGGCGGCCGAGGCGGCGGCCGAGGAGAGCGAGACGGCGGAGGATGCCGGCGAGCCCGCCGAGGCCGAGGCGGAGGACGCCGACGAGGATGTCGTGGAGGCCGAATACGAGATCGTGGACGAGGGCAAGTAGGAGTCAGACGATGTACGATCCACTGAGAGCAAAGACCCGGGTCGCCCTTTCCGTGGCGGCCTGCTTCCTCTTCGGGCTGGCGCTGGCGTCCCAGTTCGGCTTCGTCGAGACCGCCGTGGAGCTTCCGGTGGTGCAGACCGCCCCGGCGGTCGCCGAAGAGGCCGTGCAGCCGGCGCTGGACCTGAGCGACGCGTTCGTGAACATCGCCGAGGCGGTCACGCCTTCGGTGGTGCGCATCGAAGCCGTCCGGCGGCTCCCCCGTGAGGGCGGCGATTCGAACCGGTTCCCCTTCCCGCAGCAGCGGCGGAGGGACTTGCCCGACGTTCGTCCCAGGGGCGGGAGCGGATTCATCATATCGGCGGACGGCTACGTGATGACCAACAACCACGTCATCGACGACGCCGAACGGATCACCGTCATCCTGCCGGACGGACGGGACTACGGAGCCCGGGTGGTAGGGACCGATCCGACCACGGACATCGCGGTGATCAGGATCGAAGGGGACGGCTTCCCGGCCATCCCTCTGGGATCATCCGCCGATGTCGAGGTCGGTGAATGGGTCCTCGCGATCGGCAACCCGGGATTCAGCCGGGCCGCCCCCGACCGTCTCGACTACACGGTGACCGCGGGGATCGTCTCGGCCGTGGGGCGGTCGCTCAACCTGATCAACCAGAGCATGAGCCAGGATCCGGCGCTGGCACGGATCGCCGGCTACGCGATCGAGAACTTCATCCAGACCGACGCCGTGATCAACTCCGGCAACTCGGGCGGACCGATGGTGAACCTGCGGGGGCAGGTGGTCGGCATCAATTCCGCGATCATGTCCCAGACCGGCGTCTACCAGGGGTACGGTTTCGCAATCCCGATCGACCTGGCCCACGAGGTGATGAAAGACCTGATCGCCTATGGCCGGGTCAGGCGCGCCCTTCTGGGCGTCCGCGTCCAGTCGGTGGCGTCGGAGGACGCGGAGGCGCTCGGCCTGCCGGAGGTGGCCGGAGCGCTGGTACAGTCGGTGACCGCAGGCACGCCCGCCGCGAGGGCGGGGCTCCGGCTGGGGGACGTGATCGCCGAGATCGACGGCGAGGAGGTCGAGACCTCGAACGACCTGCAGCACCTGGTCGCGCTCCGGTCGCCTGGAGACAGCATCAGGATCACGCTTTACCGGCGAAGCGCCCCCGGGGAGACGAGAACGAGCCCCGCGGACGTGATGTTGCGCCTGGAAGAGCAGCCCTACGCGCCGCCGGCGGCCGAGGCGGTCCGCCCCACGGAACGCAACGCCGACGAGATCGGGATCCGGGTGGGGGAGATCACCCGGGAATTCGCGATGGAGTCTGGCCTGGAGAGCGCCCGCGGCGTGGTCGTGGAGGAGTTCCTCGTGGGCGGGCCTGCCAATCGCAAGAACATCGTGTCCGGCTGCGTGATCACCGAGATCGACGGCCGTGCGATCGAGGGCGTGCGCGACTACCGGGAAGCCATGGGGGATGTGTCGGCCGGCGAAGTGGTCTCGATGATCGCCAGCTGTCCGGGATTGGACTGGGAGCCGGCGATGTACAACGTCCGGGTGCCCCGGTAGGGATGCGCGCGCGGGCTGCACGTACGAGTAGCGCCCGGCTCTTGGTGGGGATGGCTCCCGCGTTACCTTAAGGGACGGCGGTATGGTCGCCCACGAGGTGAGGCGCCCCTGACGCCGTCCCCGAGGAGGAGCGAAAGTGGCGGAATTGGCAGACGCGCAAGATTTAGGATCTTGTGGCCCCTGGCCGTGGGGGTTCGAGTCCCCCCTTTCGCATGACGGGTGGGGGGCGCGGTGAAGTCCGCCGCCCCCGCGCTCGATGCGTCGCGGCTCGATGTGACGGTCACCGAGGGTGAGCGGTGCCGGCGCACCGTGAAGGTGGCCGTTCCGGTGGACGTCGTGGACGCCGAGAGGATGGCCGTCGTGCGCAAGTACGCGTCCCGGGTGAAGATGCGGGGCTTCAGGAAGGGACACGTGCCGACGCGGGTGATCCTGCAGCACTACGGCCGGGCGATCGAGGAGGAGACGGTCGAGACCGCCGTCAAGAAGGCCTGCGATGCCGCCATCGTCACCAACGGGCTGCGCCCGGTATCGGACGTGGAGGTGAAGGACCTCGAGTTCGAACCCGGCGAGCACATCTCCTTCGAGGCCTCCTTCGACGTGCGCCCCGAGGTGCCGCTGGGCCGGCTGGGCGGCTTCCGGGTCGAGCGTCCGCGGGTTGCCGTGCCGGAAGGCGCCGCCGGGGAGATCCTGGAAGGGCTGCGCAAGGAACACGCGGCGTGGCGCACCGAGGAGTCGGGCAGCCCGGTGGCGGGCGACTCGGTCACGGTGCTTCTGAGCCGGCTGGACCGCGAGGACGCCGAGTCCGGCGACGCCGACGAACCCCGCCGTTACGACATCGTGCTCGGCGAGGGCCAGGCCCTGCCCGACATCGAGGAAGCCATCGGTACGCTGGCCCCGGGAGAGGGGGGCGAATTCCACGTCGCCTTCCCCGACGATTTCGCCGATGAGGAGCGGCGCGGGCAGCGCCACCGGCTGCGGATCGAACTGGTCTCGCGGCGCGTGCCCGAGCTCCCCGAGCTGGACGACGCCTTCGCCCGGACGGTGGGCGAATTCGAGGATCTGACAGCCCTGCGGGCGCGCGTCGAGGCCGATCTGGAGAGGGAGGCACGCGCGCGCTCCGAGTCGGAGTTGCGCGAAGCGCTGTTCCGCCTGGTCGTCGAGGCGAACGACTTCGAGGTCCCCGATTCGATGGTCGAAGGCTATACGGACGTTGTGATCGGGGATGCGAACGGCGTGGATCCGGAAAAGCTCGCCGGCCTGAGGAAGGAACTTCGGCCGGCGGCGCAGATGGCGGTGAAGCGCGACCTGCTGGCCGAGCGGATCGTCGACGAGCACGAACTCCGGCCCGGCGCCGAGGAGGTCCGGGCCCAGGTGGAGGAACTCGCCCGCGGGACCAACCAGTCCCCGGGAAGGCTGCACGCCCGCCTGAAGAAGTCCGGCGGCCTTCGCAACATCGAACGGACGCTCACCGACGCCCGGCTCTTCGAGTTCCTGAAGAGCCGCTCCGAGATTACCGAACCCGCTTAGAAGGAGGACGCCCCGGACGATGGCGATCTATCCGCCCTACGTGATCGAGCGCACCAGTCGCGGTGAACGCAGCTACGACATCTTCAGCCGGCTGCTCATGGACCGGATCGTCTTCCTGGGCAGCTCGATCGACGACAACGTGGCGAACATCATCGTGGCCCAGCTGCTCTTCCTCGACGCCGACGACCCCGACCGGGACGTCTATCTCTACATCAACTCCCCCGGTGGCAGCGTCTACGCGGGGCTGGCCATCTACGACACCATGAACCACCTGCGCGCTCCCGTCTCCACCTTCTGCGTGGGCATGGCGGCCTCGATGGGCGCCCTGCTCCTGGCCGCGGGGGACCAGGGGAAGCGAAGTGCGCTCCCCAACGCGCGGATCATGCTGCACCAGCCTTCGTCCGGGTATCACGGGACGGCGGCGGACATCGAGATCGCGGCGAAGGAGGTACTGGGCAGCCGCGAGCGCCTGAACCGGATTCTGGCCGAGACGACCGGGCAGAAGCTGAAGAAGATCAACGCGGACGTGGACCGGGACCGCTGGATGAGCGCGGAAGAGGCGGTCACGTACGGCCTGGTCGACCGGGTCCTGAAGAAGGGGGTCGCCCGCAACGGCGGTTCCGACCGGGAGGCATAGCAGCAGCCCGTGGACAGAATCCCCCCGGCATTCGAGCGACGATGCATCCGGACTGGACGCTTCGCCCCACCTTCCGAAAACGTAAAGACAACTTTACATTATGTCATGTTCAGTATACATATGACGCCTCAAGGGCTGCGCTCTGCGTTGCTCCTCAGCCCAATAGCGCTGCTATTGGCCCCTCGTCACGCCTTGCCTGCCCGGCGCCTCGCCGCTCTCGGTGCTCGCGGGGCTCTATCCACGGACTGCTAGATGTCAAGCGACAGACACCTTCGTTGCAGCTTCTGCGGAAAGTCCAAGGAGTCGGTCAAGAAGTTCATCTCCGGCCCTTCGGTCTACATCTGCAACGAGTGCATCTCGCTCTGCAACGAGATCCTGGCCGAAGAGGAGGAACGCGAGAGCCAGGAGGCGTCGGTCTCGACGCTGAAGCCGGAGGAGATCAAGTCCGTCCTCGACGAGTACGTGATCGGGCAGGAGCAGGCGAAGCGCGCGCTCTCGGTGGCCGTCTACAACCACTACAAGCGCGTCCACCAGAAGGACCGGCTGGCCGGCGTGGAGATCGACAAGGCGAACGTGCTCCTGGTCGGTCCCACGGGCGTTGGCAAGACCCTGCTCGCACAGACGCTGGCGCGCATCCTGCAGGTGCCCTTCACGATCGCCGACGCGACGACCCTGACCGAGGCCGGATACGTGGGCGAGGATGTCGAGAACATCCTGGTGCGGTTGCTCCAGGCCGCCGACTTCAACACCAACGACTGCGAACGGGGGATCGTCTACATCGACGAACTCGACAAGGTGGCCCGCAAGTCGGAGAACCCTTCGATCACGCGGGACGTCTCCGGCGAGGGGGTGCAGCAGGCGCTCCTCAAGATCCTCGAGGGGACGGTGGCCAACGTGCCGCCGCAGGGCGGCCGCAAGCACCCGCAGCAGGAGTACATCCAGATCGACACCACGAGCATCCTCTTCATCTGCGGAGGCGCGTTCGAGGGTCTCGACAAGATCGTGGAACACCGCCTCGGGCGGCGGCAGATCGGGTTCGGCGACCGGACCGGCGGGAACGGAGACGGGGACGGAGACGCGAGTCTGCAGGGCACGCGGCGCGAGGACGCGGACGGCGACCTCATGGTGTGGCTGGAGCCCGAGGACCTGCAGCGGTTCGGCCTCATCCCCGAGCTGGTCGGGCGGCTCCCCGTGACGGTCCAGCTCCAGGACCTCGACGAGGACTCGCTCCTTCGCATCCTGCAGGAGCCCCGCAACGCCCTCGTGAAGCAATACCAGAAGATGTTCGAGATCGAGGGCGTCGGCCTGACCTTCGATCCGGGGGCGTTGCGAGAGATCGCGCGGCAGACCCTCGAGCGCGGAACCGGCGCACGCGGCCTGCGGGCCGTGATGGAGCGCGTGATGCGCGACGTGATGTTCGAACTTCCCTCCAGGAGCGACGTGCGGGAGGTCGTGGTCACCCCCGAATCGGTGGGCGGCAGCGTGCCGCCGCTTCTCGTCCTCACGCCCGAGGCCCAGCGAAAAGAGGCCTGACGCGCAGTCCGTGGATAATCTCCGCGTGGTACGGACGGCTGCTGACCCCCCCACCCTTGGAGGCGTTTTCCAAAGCAACTGTTTACGAGAGTAGAGACCAATGAAGACCGGTGCGAGAATCACGATGCTGTCCGGGGCGCTCGCCCTGGCCGCCCCCCTGCTCTGGCCGTTCGGTGCGGAAGGGCAGGAGGTACGGCTCATTCACCCGGATGGCCGGGTGCGCGCGGATGATGGCGGGTGGCGCGCGGCGACCCCGGCCGACGCCCTGCGCGTGTTGCGCGAAGACTTGGGGGTGCGGTGGCCTTCGCGGGTTGCCGAGGCGGTCCTGCGGCAGGTGCACCAATCCCGGTCCCCGCAGGAGTTGGACGCGCTGGCCGGCGCGCTGGCCGAGATCCTGGTGGCCACCGCTGCGGAGGACCGCCGCTCCAAGGTGTACCGGGAGGCCCAGGGTGCGCTTTATGCCGCGGCCGTGCGCAACCCCGAGGCGCCGGGCACGACGCACGACGGATCGTTCGAGGCGATGGTGCGGGTCTACGAGACGCTGGCGGCGCGCGCGCTGGCAAACGGAGGTACGGACCCGTTCGAGGAGACCCCCCGGGTTGATCATGCCGCTCGAGGCGGGCGGGGGTCATCGAACCCCGAATACCCACAGCTTCGGAACGCGCTCTCGCGCATTTACTCCGTACGCCCCGACGCCGAGGGCGGGGACTACGTGCTGGCGCTGTTCAGGGCCGCCGAGCCCCCGGAGCCGTATACGCACAACGGTTACGTGGCTTCGCTATGGTGCGAGGCGGGGGACATGCTGCGCCCCCCGAGCCGGGTCTGGCGGCTTCCGGACGGGCGGCTGGAGGAGGAGCCGGTCCCCGACCCCGAGCGGCCCGGCCGGATGTCGGAGTTGCCGGAGATCGCGCGCGACCCCCGGGAGTTCCTGTCCCGCTGCAACCGTGTCGGCAACATGTTCCGAGCCCGGAACTAACCCCGCTTTCAGACACCGCCGCCAGCACGCCGCTTTTCTTCCGTCCTGGTCTTCGAGCGGAACCCCCGCGCAGGGCGCGTTCGGTGTCCGGCCTCTGCGCTACTCCGGGGGAACCGTGCCGAACGCGCCGACGTAGTGCTTGAAGCAGGGCGAGGCGGTGATCCTGTGCTCCAGCTTGCCGCCCACGACGACGATGCGGCGGGAGGGGAGCCGCTTGGCGTAGGAACGCGCTTCTTCGGGCGGATCGTGAGCAGCCCCTCGATGCGGACGGTGCGGCCTTCCTTGACGGCGAGTTCGAGGATGCCCAGTTGGCCGCGCGGCCATTGCGGCGACCTCCGGCCGGGCAGACCCGGCAATGGCCGCACTGTTTTGCGGCTCAACGCCCCTCGTGGACAGCCCGGATCGCAGTAGGGATAACGATCCGAAAGCCCTCTGTGTCACGGCACCACGGACCCGCAGTCCGGGCTCTTCTCCGAGAAGCCGACCACAAAACGATGTGCGGGACTCCCGCCATTCCTGTCCGCTTTTCCCGCTTTAGGGGCACGGTGCAGCAGGGTCCAGCCCAATGGCAGGAAACGCAGATCGTGCAGTCCCGGTTGACTTTAGACGACTTCCTGCCGTGATTTGGACCTCGGGTGCTCTGCCGGGCTGGCAAGGCGCGACGACAGGCGAATAGCAGGGCTATTTGCCCGAGGAGCAACGCAGAGCGGTGCTTCAGGAATCCGATAAGTAAAATAAACATGACAACATGTAAGGTTCTCTTGACATCTCGAGCGCGTGAGCACCGCGGTCCAGCCCGGATGCATCGCCGCTCGAATGCCGGGGGGACTTCGTCCGCGGGCTGCTAGATGGCAACGCTTCACCGGGTCGACGGCTCCTTCGAAATCCCCGCCGAACTCCCGGTGATCGCGCTGCGCGACATCGTCTACTTCCCCTACATGGTGCTGCCGCTGCTCATCGGCCGTCCCGCGTCGGCGGCGGCGCTCACCGACGCGAGGGCCGGCGACCGGCTCGCCCTGCTGGTCGCGCAGAGGGACCCGGGCGTCGATGTGCCGGAGCGCGAGGACCTCTACCGGGTGGGGACGGTGGTGCGGGTGGTGCAGGTCACGCAGCTCAAGGGCGATACCGCGCGGGCGGTCCTGGAGGGGCTGGGGCGCGCCCGCATCGAGCGCTACCTGCCGGACGAGCCCCCGCTGCGGGCCTCGGTGGCGCTGGTGACGGAGCGCGAGCACGACCTCGATCCCGCGCCGGATCCCGGTCTCGACGCGTTGGTGCGCAGCGTGGAAGAGCTCTTCCGCGAGTACGTGCAGCTCTGCGAGAAGATCCCGGACGAGCTGGTCGCGACCGTCTCCGAGGCGAGCGACCGGGTCCGCGTCGCGCACCTGATCGCGGGCCACCTCATGGTCGCGAGCCAGGAGAAGCAGGAGATCCTGGAGGCCGAGGACACGGCGGCCCGCTTCGAACTGCTGCTTGCGCTGCTGATGCGCGAAGTCGATGTGCTCCGCATCCAGGAGAAGCTGGACGAGCAGGTCCGGCTGCATATGGAGATCGGCCCTGAGCCCCGCCCCCTGGAGGAGCAGCTCGACGCTCTGCAACCCGACCCGGGCGCGCTGGACCCCGAATGGGCCGAGCTGGAGATCGCGATCGAGGAAGCCGACCTGCCCGGTGAAGTCCGCGACCGGGTGGAGAGGGAATTCGGGCGGCTGCGCAAGCTGAATCCGGTCGCGCCCGAAGCGTCGGTCATCCGCACGTATCTGGACTGGCTCCTCGCCCTTCCCTGGAAGCTCGAGACCACCGACAGCCTGGACGCGGACCACGCGGCTCTGGTCCTTGACGCCGAGCACTACGGACTCGAGGAGGTCAAGGAGCGCATCCTGGACCACATCGCCGTCCTGTCGCTGGTCGGGAGGCTGCAGGGACCGATCCTCTGCCTGGTCGGTCCGCCGGGGGTGGGCAAGACCTCGCTGGGACGGAGCATCGCGGGGTGTCTCGAGCGCAATTTCGTGCGGGTGAGCCTCGGGGGCGTGAGCGACGAGGCCGAGATCCGGGGGCACCGCCGCACCTACGTGGGGGCGCTCCCCGGCAGGGTGATCCAGGGGATGCGGCGGGGGGGGTCGCGCAACCCGGTGTTCCTGCTCGACGAGATCGACAAGCTGGCCCGGGACTTCCATGGGGACCCCGGCGCGGCGCTCCTCGAGGTCCTCGACCCCGAACAGAACCGCACCTTTACGGACCACTACCTTGAGCTGGAGTACGACCTCTCGGGTGTCCTCTTCCTCGCGACCGCCAACACCCTCGGCGAGATCCCCGAGCCGCTGCGCGACCGGATGGAGGTGATCCGGCTGCCCGGTTACCTGGACACCGAAAAGCTGGTGATCGCGCGCCGGTTTCTTTGGCCCAGGCAGGTTGCGCGGCACGGGCTGGAGCCGTTCGACCCGGCCATCTCGGACGGCGCGATCCGGAAGATCATCGCCGAGTACACCCGGGAGGCGGGGGTGCGGGAGCTGGAACGGCGCCTGTCGCGCGTGGCCCGGAAGCTCGCGCGGCAGGTTGCGGGCGGCGATGTGGGCGCTGGTGTCGAGCGGGTGGCCGGCCAGGAGGGGGCCGCGGGCGAGCGGGTGGCGCGCGGCGATGCGGCCAGCCCGCAGCGGGTGGAGGCGGCCGGCCTCGCCGAGCTGCTGGGGCCGCCCGCGCACCTGCCGCCGAGCCGCGAGGGCGGGCGGGACCGGGCCGGGATCGCCTGCGGACTCGCCTGGACGGCCGCCGGCGGGGAGGTCCTCGAGGTGGAGGTCGCCGTGGTGCCGGGGTCGGGGAAGATCCAGCTGACGGGGACGCTGGGCGACGTGATGAAGGAATCGGCCTTCGCGGCGGTGACCTACGCGCGCTCGCGGGCCCGGTGGCTGGGCCTCTCGGAGCAGTTTCACCGGGAGGTGGACATCCACATCCACATCCCCGAGGGCGCCACGCCGAAGGACGGCCCTTCGGCGGGGATCACCATCGCGGTGGCGCTGATCTCGGCGCTCACAAACACGCCGACACGGGCCGACCTGGCGATGACCGGCGAGATCACGCTGCGGGGACGGGTGCTCGTCGTAGGCGGCATCAAGGAGAAGGCGGTCGCGGCGCTCCGAGGCGGGATCAAGCGGGTGCTGCTGCCCGGTGACAACGTCATGGACATCGATCGGCTGCCCGAAGAGGTGCGCGCCGAGGTGAAGCTGGTGCCGGTCGAGACGATGGACCAGGTTCTGCGCGAGGCGCTCGTGCGCCGCCGGAGCGCCGGCGATCGCAAGGGCGCGCTGCCGGGCGAAGCGCCGGGGCTGGGCAGCCAGGTGACGTAGCGGGTGGTCATCCGCAGCGTGGAGTTCATCGGGTCCGTGGTGGCGCCGGACCAGCCGCACCCCTCGCGGCTCCCGCAGGTGGCCTTTGCGGGGCGGTCCAACGTCGGCAAGTCGTCGCTGATCAACCGGCTGCTGGGACGGCCGCGGCGGAAGATCGCGCGCGTCTCCGCCCAGCCGGGAAAGACGCAGGCCCTTAATTTCTACGAGGTGAACCGTGCTTTTCTTCTGGTGGACCTTCCCGGATCGGGGTACGCGAAGGCGCCGCGCGCGGTGCGGGACTCGTGGAGGCGGCTGGTCCGGGGCTACCTTGCCGGCAGCGAGAGGCTCAGCGGCGTCGTCTACCTGGTCGACGCGCGGCACCCCCCCACCGCCGGGGACCTGGAGTTCGTCGAATACCTGGCGGAGACCGGGGCGCCGACGCTGATCGCGCTCACCAAGGCCGACAAGCTCAAGGCGAGCGAGAGGGCGCGGGGCATCGCCTCCGCGGCTGCAGAGCACCTGGGCGTGCCGCGCGACCAGGTCGTTGCGACCTCGGCAAGGACCGGGGAGGGCGCGGAGGATCTGCTCGGCGCGATCGCGGCCCTGCTGGAACTGGAGGAGGCAACGTGAGATTCGAGCGGTCCCTGCCGGCCGGGCTCTTCGCGCTGGCGATCCTGTGGGCCGCGTGCGGGCCTCCTCCGCCGCTCGCGGAGGCGACGCGGCCGCCGTCGGGCGTGCGCGCGCCGGACGAAGTGGGACGGGCGCGGTCCGGTTCGCTACGCCAGGACCAGATATCGGTGCGGATGGCCGCCGGGGAGTTGTTGATCGAGGTGACCCCGCTCGCCGCGTGGGTCCTGGAGGCCACGGCCCCCGACACGCGCGACCGGCTGCGGCGGATCGCCGAAGCGCACGGGGCGGAGGCGGTCCGCCTTGCGGGCGAACTGGAGCCTGCGCTCTTCCTGGTGTCCTTCACCAGCCGCCAGCCCGGCGCGGAGTTCCAGCCCGACGACCTCCACCTGGTGTCGCGCGGACTCCGGGAGCGGCCGGCGGCGATCCGTGCGATCACCCCCGGGTGGGGAAGCCACCGCCTCGAACAGCAGGCTACCGCCCAGGCCGTCTACGCCTACCCGGGAGGGGTGGACCTGACCCGGGAGCTGACAGTCGCGTACCAGGGCACGGAGGATTCCTCCTGGTCGTCGAAGCTGGCCGTGATCGAGGCCGAGCGGGCGAGGATCGCGCGCCGCGTGCCCCTTGCTCCCTCCGCTCAATCCTCCCCTTCCTCCTCGAGGCCGTAGCGTTTCACCTTGCGGTAGAGGGTCCGCTCCCCGATCCCGAGCAGCTCCGCGGCCCGGCGGCGGTTCCAGCCGACCGAGTCGAGAACGGTGCGGATGACCTGCCGCTCCATGTCGTCCAGGGTCATGCCGGGCCGGTAGGTGGGGGTGGTGGGGGGAGGGTCGGGGGTGGTGGGGTCGTGGGGGGTGGGGGGGGTGGTGGGGGTGGGGGCGGGGGCGGCGGTCGGGTCGCCAGGCGCGGCGGGGGCGGCGGCATCCCCGGGGGCGGCGGCATCCCCGGGGGCGGCGGCATCCCCGGGGGCGGCGGCAGTGTCGGGGCCGTCGACAACGGCGGGGTCGCCGGCAGTGTCGAGGCCGGTGACAACGGGCTCATCGGCAGCGGTGGGGTCGTCGGCAGCGGTGGGGTCGCCAGCCGCGGCGGGGTCGCCGGCATCCCCGGGGTCGGCGGCAGTGTCGGGGCCGTCGACAACGGCGGGGTCAGCGGCAGTGTCGAGGCCGGTGGCAACGGGCTCATCGGCATCGGCGGAGTCGTCGCCGGTGACAGCCGGACCAGTCCGGTCTCCGGGACGGCGCTGCTGCACGATCTCGCCGCCTGATGGCGGCACGACCAGCATCCCGCCTCCCTGTTCCTCGGACTGGAAGGCCTCGAACTCCCGTCTCAGGTCCTCGATATCGACCTTCATCTCCATCATCGTGCGGAAGATGAACTCGAGCTGCGGCCTGAGCGCCTGCACACCGTCGCCGGCGCCCCGCGCCGGGGCGGGCCCGGCCGGTACGAGGGCGCGCGACCGCTCTCCGGATCGCACCTCCTCGGGGATGTCCTCGGCGCGGATCTCCCGGCCCGGAGCGAGGACCACCATGCTTTCGACCAGGTTGCGAAGCTCGCGCACGTTCCCCGGCCAGCGGTGGCGCAGCAGGATCTCCATCGCGTCTCCGGAGATGCCCCGGAAGGGACCCCTGTCGTGCCGCTCGGCGGCCTCGCGCACGAAGGCGTCGACCAGGCGGGGAATGTCGTCGCGCCGGTCGCGCAGCGGCGGCAGCGAGATGGTCAGAATGTTGAGCCGGTAGAAGAGATCCTTGCGGAAGTCTCCGGTGAGGACCAGTTGGTCCAGCCGCTGGTTGGTCGCGGCGAGGATGCGAACATTCACCTGGATCAGCTTCTGTCCGCCCACCCGGTGAAACTCCTGCTGTTCGAGGATGCGGAGGAGTTTGGTCTGCGTCTGGGGGGGCATCTCGCCGATCTCGTCCAGGAAGATGGTGCCCCGGTTGGCGAGCTCGAAGAGCCCCTTGCGCGTGTCGATCGCCCCGGTGAAGGAGCCCTTCTCGTGCCCGAAGAGTTCGCTTTCCAGGAGCGTCTCGGAGAGCGCCGCGACGTTGACGGGGATGAAGGTGCGGTGCCGGCGGCGCGACAGCGCATGGATGCCGCGCGCGACGAGCTCCTTGCCGGTCCCCGATTCGCCGGTGATGAGGACGGTCACGTCCACCGGGGCGATCTGGACGATGCGCTCGAGCACCTCGACCATCGCGTCGGTCTCGCCGACAATCCCCGTTTCGCGGCGCAGCCGCCTCCGTTCGATGGCGCGCGTCCCCACCAGCACGATCTCCTCCGGGTCGGCCGGCGCCCCAAAGGCCGAGGTCACTCCCGGCGGCGGGGACCCCCCTTCGTCCGGGCCGACCACCGCGAAGACCGGCACCCCCATCTCCGCCGCCCGGCCCGCCTGGCGCAGCGCCGCCTCGGTGCGGGCGCCTCCGGTCAGGACGAACAGCACGGGATCTTCGCTGTCCGCGGGGTCCTCGCCGGAGGTAAAGAGCTCGACTCGGTAGCCCGCGTGCCGAAAACCGTCCCTGAGTTCGCCGGCCATGGGGAGGTCGTGGGTCGTTACGAGAACGGTCTCGGCGGTGCCCGGTGTCCTGGCCACGGTTTCAGGCTGCCTGGGGGGAGGGTGCGGGAAGCGTGTTCACCCTACCTCCGGATCGAGCCGTCGGTGTAGAACGGGGGCCGCTGCGTGACCGCCGGGATGACGCGGTTGCGGATCCGCACTCCCACTTCCGTGCCGGGACGGGCGGCCTCGACGGGGAGGTAGCCCAGCGCCACACCCTCGCCGAGCGAGGGGCTCGCCACCCCGGATGTGACCGTGCCGACATCCTCGCCTGCGTGCACGATGGGGTAGCCGGGCCGGGGGAAGCCGCGCGCGGTCAGGCGGATCCCGGTGAGGCGGCGGCTCACGCCCCGTGCCTTCTCGGCGGCGAGGGCTTCACGGCCGATGAAGTCGCCGGCCTGCAGCTTGACGATCCATCCCAGGCCGGACTCCAGGGCCGTGTGCTCCTCGTCCAGATCGTTGCCGTAGAGTGCGTAGCCCATCTCCAGCCGCAGCGAATCCCGCGCGCCCAGTCCGGCCGGCTGGAGTGCGAACGCCTCCCCCGCCTGCGAGACCGCCTTCCACACGGCCTCCGCCCCGTCCGCCGGGACATAGAGCTCGAAGCCGTCCTCGCCGGTGTAGCCGGTCCTGCTGATCAGCCCCTGCGCGCCGCCGACGGTGCCTTCCGCGAAGCGGTAGTACCCCACCGCGCCCAGGTCGACGTCCGTGACCGGATCCAGGATCGCCTGGCTGGCGGGTCCCTGCAGGGCGATCAGCGCGACATCGTCCGAGTCGTCGGACAGCTCCGCGTCGAAGGGCGCGGCGTGCCCGGTCACCCACCGCCAGTCCTTCGCCCGGTTGCTTGCGTTCACCACCAGCATGAAGCGGTCCGCGAAGCGGTAGACGAGCAGGTCGTCCAGGATGCGGCCCTCCTCGTTGCAGAGCGCCGAGTACTGGGCCTGCCCGGCGGCCACGCGCGACACGTCGTTGACGGTCAGGTACTGCACGAGTGCTTCGGCCTGCGGCCCCCTTACCGTGAACTCTCCCATGTGCGAGACATCGAACAGCCCCGCCGCAGTACGCACGGCGGCGTGCTCCGCCCGGATCCCGGAGGGGTACTGGATCGGCATCTCGTAGCCCGCGAAGGGCACCATCCTGGCGCCGAGCGCGGCGTGGATGTCGTGCAGCGGCGTCCTGGTCAGTTCACTGTCCATGTCGGTTCCCGGAGCCTCCCGGCCTCCATTTCGCGTTCACTTGAACGTCATTTGATGTTCATATGAACGAATACTTCGCGTTGATCAGTTCATGAGATCCAGCAGGATGGCCTTGATCACGTGCAGGCGGTTTTCGGCTTCACGGTATACGCGCGAGCGTTCCCCGTCGATCACCGCCGCGGTGACCTCTTCGCCCCGGTGCGCGGGGAGACAGTGGAGGAAGATGCCCGAGGCGTGGGCCCGGGCCATCACGGCCTCGTCCACGCAGTAGCCCGCGAAGGCCTTCTCGCGGGCCGCCTGTTCGTCCTCCTGCCCCATCGAGGCCCAGACATCGGTCGTGACGACGAGCGCGCCCTCCGCCGCGTCGGCGGGAGATTCGACCATCTCCACGTCGCCCGCGGCGCGCGCCCGGGCCAGGATCCCCGGGTCGGGTCCGTAGCCCGGCGGGCAGGCCAGTCGCAGCCCGAATCCCAGGCGGCTCGCGGCGTTGAGCCAGGAGTGGGCCATGTTGTTCCCGTCCCCGATCCAGGCCACCCGCAGCCCGCCCACATCGACTTCGAACTCCTCGGTTGCCGTGAAGAGGTCGGCCATGACCTGGCACGGGTGCAGCAGATCGGTGAGGCCGTTGATGACCGGCACCGAGGCCTCGCGCGCCAGCTCCACCACCTCGTCGTGGTCGAAGGTGCGGACCAGGATCGCGTCGACGTAGCGGCTCAGCACCCGGGCGGTGTCGCGGACGCTCTCGCCGCGCCCCATCTGGGAGTCGCGGTCGGAGATCATGAGCGCGTGTCCACCCAGCTGCGCCATCCCCACCTCCGTGCTCACCCGGGTGCGGGTCGAACTCTTGCGGAAGATCATGGCGAGGCAGCGACCCTCGAGGGGACGCCCCTGAAGTTCGCCCGACTTGAGCGATGCGGTCAGCGCCAGGAGGTGGCGGAGGTAGTCGCCGTCGTGTTCGGCGAGATCGATGAAGTCCTTCATCCCCCGGGATGCCATGCCGCGCGACCGGTCAGAGGATGTAGCGGCTGAGATCGTCGTCCGAAGCGATCCTGTCGAGTCGCTCGCGCACGAACTCGGCGGTGACCACCACCTTCTCGCCCGCTCCCTCGTCCGGGAGCCCGAAGAGCAAGTCCTCGAGGAGCGTCGTCAGGACGGTCCTGAGCCTCCGCGCCCCGATATTCTCCATCCGGTCGTTCAGGTCCGCCGCGATCCGGGCAATCTCCTCGATTCCGCCGTCGGTGAACTCGAGCGCCGCGCCCTCCGTCTCGACCAGCGCGCGGTACTGCAGCACGAGGGCGTTGCGGGGCTCGCGCAGGATCCTGACGAATTCCGGCGCGTTCAGGCTGCCGAGCTCGACGCGGATCGGGAAGCGGCCCTGCAGTTCGGGAATCAGGTCCGACGGCTTGGCGACGTGGAAGGCGCCGGCCGCGATGAAGAGGATGTGGTCGGTGCGGACGAAGCCGTACTTGGTCTGGACGTTGCACCCCTCGACGATGGGGAGCAGATCGCGCTGCACCCCCTCGCGGCTCACGTCCGGCCCCGCCCCGCCCCGCCGGCCCGCCACCTTGTCGAGCTCGTCGAGGAAGATGATGCCGGTCTCCTCCGCGCGGTCCAGCGCCTCGTTGACCACCTCGTCCATGTCCACCAGACGGTCCAGCTCCTCCTGGACCAGGATGCGGCGCGCCTCGGCAACGGTGACCGTGCGGCGCCTGGAGCGCTTCGGCAGCATGTCCTGGAGCATCTCGGTGAAGTTCATGTCCATCCCCTCCATCCCGCCGACCGGAAACATCATCCCGCTGATCGACGGGCCCTGCTGCACGTCCAGGTCGACGGTACGGTCCTCCAGGTGCCCGTCCACGAGGAGTTTGCGCAGCTTCTCGCGGGTGCGGGCCCGGCGCTGCGCGAGGGCCGCGTCGCCGTTGGGGTCGAGGCGCTCGGCCCGGGGCGCGGCACCCGGCGGGCCCGCGACGAAGATCTGGGGATCGGAGGTGGTGTCGCCGTTTTCGTCGGTTGCCGGGGCCGGTTCCTCGGGGAGTTCCCGGGACCGGGCACCGGCCGGGCGCGACCTGGATTCCGGGAGCAGCAGGTCGAGGATGCGCTCCTCGGCGCGGTTCGCGGCCTCCTCCTCCACCTCGTCCTCGCGGGCCGTCCTCACCATGGCGACCGCGGTGTCGACCAGGTCGCGCACCATCGATTCGACATCGCGGCCCACGTACCCCACCTCGGTGAACTTCGAGGCCTCGACCTTGATGAACGGGGAGCCGGCAAGCCGCGCCAGACGTCGCGCGATCTCGGTCTTACCCACCCCGGTCGGGCCGATCATGATCAGGTTGTTAGGCAGGATCTCCTCGCGCAGCTCGTCGTCCACCTGCTGGCGGCGCCAACGGTTGCGAAGCGCGATCGCGACCGCCTTCTTCGCGTCGGACTGGCCCACGATGTACTTGTCCAGCTCGGCGACGACCTCGCGCGGGGTGAGCTGGTCGAGCCAGGAAGGCGCCTCGTCGCCGCCCGGGGTCTGGGGGGAGGAGGCGGGCGCAGGGGCTTGAGCGGTAGGTGATGTCATGCGGGTTCCAGCTCCAGCACGGTGATTTCCCGGTTGGTGAAGACACAGATGTCGGCGGAGATTTCCAGTGCGCGCTGCGCCACCGCGGGCGCGTCCATCGCGGTATGCTCGTAGAGCGCGTTGGCGGCCGCGAGGGCGTAGGCTCCGCCCGAGCCGATCGCCAGGATCGGCCTGTCGGGCTCGATCACGTTGCCGTCGCCGCCGACCAGGAAGAGGTGCTTGCGGTCGGCCACCACGAGAAGGGCCTCGAGGCGGCGAAGGTAGCGATCGGTGCGCCATTCCTTGGCCAGCTCCACACAGGCGCGCGGCAGGTTCGAAGGCCAGCGCTCCAGCTTCCCCTCCAGCTTGGAGAAGAGGGTGAAGGCGTCGGCCACCGCGCCCGCGAAGCCGGCCAGGATGTTGCCGTCCCGAAGGAGCCGGACCTTCCGCGCGGCTTCCTTCACGACGGTCTCACCCATCGTCACCTGGCCGTCGCCCGCCATCGCCACCCGGCCGTCCCGGGCCACTGCGATCACGGTGGTCGCGTGCACGGGACTGCCCGGTTGCAGGGACGAAGCGGGGGACGGTTGCACGTAGGAAGAGTTCGGTGGGGCCATTCTCAGCGCTGGCAGGCCGTGGACCCGCGTCGCAGCGAGAGCGGCGAGGGGCCGGGGTGTGGCTGTACACAAAGTTAGGAAGGACGGGGAATGGCGGGTAGGGGGGCGGGGGTCGCGCCGGGCGGGGCGGCGGGCCGCGCGGGGGTCGGGCCCGGCCGGGGGGCGGGTGGGCCGTCAGGCGCGCGGGTGGGCCCCCTTGTATACCCGGCGGAGCCGCTCCCGGGAGGTGTGCGTGTAGATCTGGGTGGTCCCGAGCGAGGCATGGCCGAGCAGTTCCTTGACCGCCATGAGATCGGCGCCGGCGTCGAGGAGGTGGGTCGCGAAGGTGTGGCGCAGCGAGTGCGCGCTCAGCCCGGTGGCCGAGGCGCGCTCGTCCAGCACGCGCCGGACCGTGCGCTGGATGTAGCGGCCGGAGAGGCGGCGCCCGTGGCGCCCGACGAAGAGGGCGTCGCAGCCGGACCGGACGACCTCGGCACGGTGGCGCAGGTAGCGCCGAATGGCGGCGGTGGCGGCGGTGGTCACCGGAACGATGCGTTCCTTGCGCCCCTTGCCGAGCACGCGAACCTGGCCCCGCTCCAGGTCCAGCGAACGGGTGTCGATGGAGGTGAGTTCGGAGAGGCGCAGGCCGCTCCCGTACAGAAGTTCCAGGACGGCGAGCAGCCGGGTTGCCGCGAGATCGTCCCGCTCGGCGGCGGTGTCTTCGGCCCAGCGAAAGAGGTTCGCGGCCTCGTCGGCCCGCATGTGAGCCGGGAGGGTGCGGTCGAGCTTCGGCCCGCGCACGAGGCGCGCCGGGTTGGCCGGGATCTCGCCTTCGCGGTGGAGGTGGCGGAAGAGGGCGCGGACCGCTGACAGCTTGCGCGCGACGGTGCGCGGCGCGAGACCGCGCCGGGTGGCGTCCCCGAGGAATGCGCGGAGATCTCCCCGGGTGATGTCGCCCCAGCGGTGGTCGGCGCGGCCGAGGTGGCGGCCGAGGAAGTCCTCGAGGTCGCGCAGGTCGCGCCGGTAGGCCGCGATGGTGTGGGTGGACAGGTTGCGGCCGCTCTCCAGGTGGGCGAGGAAGTGCGCGACCTGGGGGGTCATGGCCGTGCACCCGCGGTGGCGGGAACGAGTTCGTGTTCGGCGATCCAGTCGCGGATGCACCGATCGGCGCGGTCGGCCAGCGCCTGCCGGCGCAGCGCCTTCTTCCTCGGCGCGCCGGGCAGCGGGTCCACCAGTCCCCAGTTGGAGTTCATCGGCTGGAAGGAGTCCGGGTCCGCTTCCCGCAGATACCGGTACAACCCGCCCAGCATGGTGACGCCGGGAGGCACCACGGGATCCCGGCCGTCCATGACCCGGTCCAGGTTGATTCCCGCCAGGATGCCGGAGGCCGCCGATTCGGTGTATCCCTCCACACCGGTCAGCTGCCCGGCGAAGAACAGGTCCCCGCGGCTGTGCGACGAACCGAAGGGAGTAAGGCAGCGCGGCGAGTTCAGATAGGTGTTGCGATGGATGGAGCCCCACCTGAGGAACTCCGCGTCCGCCAGTCCGGGAATCATGGAGAACACGCGCCGCTGCTCACCGGTCCGCAGGCGGGTCTGAAAGCCGACCAGGTTCCACATCTGCCCGGCCCGGTCCTCCCGCCGGAGCTGGACGACCGCGTGGGGACGCCTGCCGGTGCGGGGATCCCGCAGCCCGACCGGCTTCATCGGCCCGAAGCGGAGCGTGTCGTGACCGCGCGCCGCCATCACCTCGATCGGGAGACACCCCTCGAAATAGGGGACGCTGTCCCAGTCGTGCCCTTCGTACACATCGGCCGCGCGCAGCGCCCCGAGAAAGGCGTCGTACTCGGACTCGTTCAGCGGGCAGTTGAGGTAATCCGCCTCCTGTCCGTAGCGCCCGGCCGCAAAGACGAGGCCGCGGTCGAGCGAGTCGGCGTGCACGATCGGGGCGATCGCGTCGTAGAAGGCCAGCCCTCCGTCGCCCAGCTCCGCCCCGATCCGGCTGGCCAGCGCGTCCGACGTCAGGGGGCCGGTCGCCACGACCACCGGACCTGCCGGGATCGCCCTCGCCTCCTCGCGGGTCACCACGATGCCCGGGTGGGACTCCACCCTTCGCGTCAGCGCGTTCGCGAAGAGGTGGCGGTCGACGGCCAGCGCGGAGCCCGCCGGGACCCTGCTTTCGTCGGCGGCGTCGAGGAGCGCGGAGCCGAGGCGCCGCATCTCGCGCTTCAGCTGGCCGTGCGCGGTCGCCGGGAATTCGCTCTTGAAGGAATTGGTGCAGACCAGCTCCCCGAGCGCATCCGTCTGGTGCGCCGGGGTCTGCCGGACCGGACGCATCTCGAGGAGCGTCACCCTGCGGCCCGCGCGCGCCAGGGCCAGCGCCGCCTCGCATCCGGCCAGGCCGCCACCGACTACGATCGCCGCATCCACGCCCCGGTCTCCTCAGCGCCGCGCCGCGGAGGGCCTTCCCCGGCCTCCGGATCGCCGGCTCTTCCTGCGCCGGGCGGCTCCCGCCAGAAGTTCGACGGCCTGCTCGATGGTCGCGGCCGCCGGGTCGGCGCCACGGGGGAGGCTCGCGTTGGTCTTCCCGTCGGTGACGTACGGTCCGTAGCGCCCTTCCAGCACCCGGATCGCCTCGCCGGATTCGGGGTGGTCCCCGAGCTCCTTGAGCACCTTTCTGGCGGAACGCCGCGGTTTCCTTTCCTGCGCCAGCAGAGCCAGCGCCTCATCCAGCGTCACCGTAAAGATGCGGTCCGGGGACTCCAGGCTGCGGTATTCGCGGGCCCGCTGCACGTAGGGGCCGTAGCGTCCCAGGCCCGCCTTGACGGCCTGGCCGCTTTCGGGATCCCGTCCCAGGGTGCGGGGGAGGGAGAGGAGCCGAAGTGCGAAATCGAGGTTGACCTCGGACGGGTCCATCCCGTCGGGCAGACCGGCCCAGCGGGGCTTGTCCGGCCCCTTCGATTCCCCCAACTGGACATACGGACCGTACCGGCCGCTCCGGATGAAGACCGGCTGGCCGGTCGCCGGATCACTGCCGATCGGTTCCTCCGCGCCCCGGGCGCTGTTGAGGAGCTCGGTGAGCTTGTCCACGGTCAGTTCGTCGATGAGCAACTCGTCGGGGATCGTGGCCCGTGCCACGGAATCTCCGTCTCCCCGTTGTGCGTACACCGAGTTCCTGCCGATCCGGATGCGGATCGGTTCGCCGGTGTCCGGGTCGGTGCCGGCGACCACGGCCGGATAGTCGATGCCCGGGAGCGCTTCCTCGATCTGGCGGGCCAGGCCGGGCTTCTTGCCCCGTCCGTTGTAGAAGTCCCGCAGGAAACTCTCCAGCTCCACTTCACCGCGGGCGATGTCGTCCAGCGCGTCTTCCATGCGGGCCGTGAATCCGAGGTCCACGTACTTCTCGAAGTGGGCGCGCAGGAGCTGGTTCACGGCCATCCCGGTATAGGTCGGCACCAGGTGGCCGCCGCGTTTGCGGACGTAGTCGCGGTCCTGGATGGTGGAGATGGTCGGAGTATAGGTGGAAGGGCGGCCGATCCCCTCCTCTTCCAGCTTTCTTACCAGAGAGGCCTCCGTATAGCGCGACGGGGGCCTGGTCTCGCGGCGTTCGGGTTCCACCGAGCGCAGCACCACCCCATGGCCCCGCTGGCCTGGCGCCGCGCCGGCGCCGCTGACGGGGCCTCCCTCCGCGTGGATCTCGTCCCCCTCCTCGAGGTGCGGGAGGATCTGGTCCTTCCTGGGACTTCCGTACGCCTTGAAGAACCCGGGAAAGCGCACAACCGAGCCGGTCGCCTGGAACGTGTGGTCCACGCCGTCGATCGGCGCCACGATCTCGATGGTCGTGCGGTCCAGTCTGGCGTCCGCCATCTGGGATGCCACGGTCCGGCTCCATATCAGCCGGTAGAGCGCGAGCTCGCGACGGTCCAGGAACCGGCTCAGCCGGTCGGGCGTTCGGCCGACTTCGGTGGGCCGGATCCCCTCGTGGGCCTCCTGGGCGACCTTGGACTTCGTCCGGTAGCGCCTCGGTCCGCGATAGTAGTCGGCGCCAAAGGCAGACTCGATGTAGCGGCCCGCATCGCCCAACGCCTTGTTGGACAGCGTGACCGAATCCGTCCTCATGTAGGTGATCAGCCCCTCACGGTCTCCCCCGCCCAGATCCACACCCTCGTACAGGCGCTGCGCGATGCGCATCGTCTGTTTGGGCGACATGCCCAGCCGGCTGCTCGCCGCCTGTTGCAGGGTCGAGGTGGTGAACGGGGGCGCGGGCCGCTGAACGCTGGACTTGCGTTCGGCGGAACCCACTCGCCAGGGGACGGCAGCGAACGCGGATTCGGCGATGCGGTTGGCGGCGTCCTCGTCGAGGGCAAGCGCGCGCGACCCCTCGAGCAACCGGCCAGTGGCGGAGTCGAAGTCCTTGCCGGTGGCAAGCGGACGGTCCCCCACCCGCCTCAGCACCGCGGTGAACGCCTCCTTGCCCCCGGCAAGCGTCGCCTTCGCGCGCCAGAATTCGGACACGTGGAAACGCCGCCGCTCCTCTTCCCTCTCCACGATGAGCCGCAGAGCGACGCTCTGAACGCGCCCGGCGCTCAGCTTCGTCCGCACCTTCTTCCACAGTACCGGTGAGAGACTGTAGCCGAAGAGACGATCGAGGATGCGGCGCGCCTCCTGCGCCTGGACGAGTCTCTCGTCCACATCGCGCGGGTTTTGCAACGCGGCCTGGATCGCCGGGCGGGTGATTTCGTGGAAGGCGATCCGTCGCACCGGCACCTTGGGCTTCAGCACCTCCAGCAGATGCCAACTGATGGACTCGCCCTCGCGGTCTTCGTCGGTGGCGAGCACGATCTCTTCAGCGCCGGCGAGCTTTGTCCTGAGCTCGCGCACATGCCGCCGGCTCTCGGCCGGCACGATGTAGAAGGGCCGAAATCCCCCGTCGGTGTCGACGGCCAGCCGGCCCCAGGCCTTGTCGCGGATGGACCCGGGCGTCTCGCTGGCCGTTCGCGGCAGGTCGCGGATGTGGCCGTAGGACGCCTCGACCCTGTACTCCGGTCCGAGAAACCTCTCGATCGTCTTGGCCTTCGCGGGCGATTCCACAATCACCAGCTTCACGCGGTCTCCTCCTTGCTTCGGTATCCCCCGTAAGGGGCAAGCTGTTTCATAATGTCGCCGGCCACCTCGTCCGGCGTGCGGTGCTCCGTGTCGATTCCCAGATTCCCCCGCTCGTAGTGCTCTCTGCGGACAGCCAGGAGCGACTTCGCTTCCGCCAGCGGGTCGCCAACCTCCAGCAGCGGCCTCGGGGTTCGTGATCCCGCGATCCGCGCCAACGCCGTTTCGGCGCTCACCCGAAGCCACACCGAGAGCGTACCGCCCGTGAGCAGGTCCATGTGACCCGGTTGGGCAGGCCAGCCACCCCCGACGGCGACCACGACGCGCCGCCGCCGCAGGACCTCCCTTCCCACCCTGGTTTCGAGGAGGCGAAAGCTCTCGACGCCTCGGCCCCGGATGATCTCGTCGGCGGGTTCTCCCGCCAGCCGGGCAACTTCGTCGTCGAGGTCGACGAAGGTCCAGCCGAGGCGACGTGCCAGAATCGCCCCCACGGTCGACTTTCCCGCGCCCATGAAGCCGATGATCACCACTCGTTCAACCGCCCCCGGTGCGGACCGCGCCCCGGATGCCAACTTCCGCGCCGCCTTCATGGGATGAGGCTCTCCTGCTGGAGTTCCGGCTCAGTCCGGTCCACATTCGGTGCCTGGCCTCCCGTGCCGCGCTCGCGGAACCCGCGTGCGGCGAGGTGCTCAAGGTAGGAATCCAGGTTCCGGCGCAGCTCCCCGAGGGAATCGCCACCGAACTTCTCCAGGATCGCGTCGGCGGCCACGAGCGCAACCATCGCCTCCGCGACAATCGCGGCCGCGGGCACGGCACACACGTCACTCCGCTCCACGGTGGCCATCCGGGAGCTGCCGTCCCGCAGGTCGACGCTGGGGAGCCGTTTCCTGAGAAGGGTCGAGATCGGCTTCATGGCGCCACGGACCACCAGCGGCGCACCGGTCGTGATCCCGCCTTCCAGACCGCCGGCGCGGTTGCCGGTGCGCCCGAATCCCCCGGCGCGCCGCTCGGCCTCGTCCAGATGGATGGCGTCGTGTACCCGCGACCCCGGACGCCCCGCGTTTGCAAAGGCCGGCCCGATCTCGACGCCCTTGACCGCGTGCACCGACATCACGGCCTGCGCCAGCCTTCCATCCAGCTTGCGATCCCACGACACGTAGCTGCCAAGCCCGACCGGCAGTCCCCGCACCACGACCTCGAAGCACCCTCCCACCGTGTCGCCTTCCTCGCGGGCGTGGTCGATGGTGGCGATCATTTCCGTCTCGGCCTCGCGGTCGAGGGTTCGCAGGGGCGAGTCGTCCACGGCCGCGTTCAGGTCGGAAGGCAGTGCGTCAGGGATCCGCGCCTCGACCTCTCCGATCCGGGTGACGTGGCTGCCGACGGTCGCGCCGAGTTCCCGGAGCAGGGTGCGCGCGACCGCGCCGCAGGCGACCCGGGCGGCGGTTTCGCGGGCGGAAGCCCTCTCCAGGATGTCCCTCGCGTCGCGGCGGTCGTATTTGAGGATGCCGGTGAGGTCCGCGTGTCCCGGCCGGGGGAGGTAGACGGGCCGGAGCGCTTTGGGGTTGACTTCGGGCTCGGGCGGCCCGTGCGCCATGGCCGTGGTCCAGTTCTCCCAGTCGCGGTTCCAGATGACCATGGAAACCGGAGAGCCCAGGGTGACGCCGAGGCGCAGGCCGGAGACGATCTCGGCGCGATCGGATTCGATCTGCATGCGCCGCCCCCTGCCGTATCCGCCCTGGCGGCGGAGCAGGTCCGGGTCGATGTCCGCCGCCGGGTCCAGTGGCAGGCCGGCCGGCACTCCCTCCACAACGGCAACGAGGCCGCGGCCGTGGGATTCCCCGGCCGTGTGGAACGACAGGTGTTTGAGCGACATCGGCGGCCTGGCAGATCGGGGTGGCTGGGCGGCCGGCGGGACCGCAGGGATGTCCATAGATAGCGAAGGCCCCGTTCACGGGGAAGCTCCGCGCACGATTGTCGGGGTCACCATGATCAGAAGATCGCGCTGCACGGAGGACTTTCTCTCCGTGGCGAACAGCCCCCCGATGAGGGGCAGATCCATCAGCAGGGGAATGCCCGACCGCACCTCTCCCGCCTCGGTAACCGTCAACCCGCCGATCACCACGGTCTCGCCGTCCCTGAGGAGAACCTGGGATTCGGCCTTCTGTCTGCGGAACGTGAGTCCGACATCCGAGGGGGCGAGGTCGGCCGAGGACCTCTCGGCGGACAGATCGAGGAGGATGTCGCCGGCGTCGGTAATGCGCGGAGAGACCTCCAGGATCACCCCGGTCTCCATGTAGTCCACTGTCGCGACCGGAAGGCTCGCCACGCCCCCCTCCGGGTTGCCCGGCTGCACCTGCGCACCGGCGTCCAGCACGCGCACCGGCGTCTCCTCGCCCACCAGGATCCTCGCCGTGCGATTGTCCATCACCCGGACGGACGGCTGCGCCTCCACATCGGTGAGTTCGATCGCTTCCAGAGCGTCGATGAAGCCGACCAGGGTACTGCTGCCGATGACCAGGGAGGTCAGGACGGACAGCGTCGGTCCCACGATCCGGTCGGCCGCGTTGCCGAGAGCGGCGATGGAGTTGCCGCCGAGGGCAACCACGTCCGTGCCTCTCGGCACCTGCTCGTCCGGGAGCGAAATGACCCCGTCGCCGTCCGTGTCGGCGACCCCGGGCGTGAGGAGATTCAGCTGATTCCCGCCGATGTCCTTCAGATCGTAGGTGATGCCGAAACCCTCCAGCCCGGTTCGGTTGATGAAGATGATCTTGGCCGCGATGTCCACCTGCCTGACGCGCACGTCAATTGCCTCGACCAGCCCGGCAACCGCGTCCAGAACCCGTGGGATGTCGGTCACGACCAGGGTATTGGTCGCGGCGCCCACCGAGGTGCGTCCCCGTTCCGTCAGCAGCGCCGCAGCCAGAGATTCTACTTCCGCAGCCTCCACGTAGCTGACCCGGAATGACCTGGTGGCCAGGGGTCGCACCGCTTCGTTCTCGAAGAGCTGCCCGGCATCCTCCACACGAATGATTCCGTCTTCCCGTTCGCGGACAACGAACCCGTACGCTTCCATCAGCGTGCGCAGCGCAACCTCCCACGGCTGCCCGCGGATATCCGCGGAAAGGAGACCGTCCACCCGCGTCCCCGCGACGATCGAGCGCCCCGAGAACTCGGCGAAGGCGAAGAGGACATCGCGGATTGGCGTCTCGTAGAAGGTCACCGTGATGGAATCCCCGGCCGGTTGCGCCGGGACCTGGGGCGGCGGGGTGGTGGGGCGGGCCCGGGCGGACGCCGGCGCGGCACCGGAGCCCGCGAGGGCCAGAGCCGCCGCCAGGGCCAATCGCAAGCCGGTACGGCAAATCACCGTGCACCTCGCGGGGGCCAGGGCTGTCGCACCAGGCGTCGCTCGACCCCGTCCGCTCCCTTGACCGCAAAGACCACATGGCGCGGGTAGATCGCGAGGATGCGGACGTTGCCGATACGGGCGCCGGCCCTGAGCCGGGATGTGCCCGCCGCCCCGCCGGTCTCCCCCATGCCTTCCCCCTCCCGAGCGGGCGCGGCCCGAACCAGCGCCACGCTCCGCAGTGGGTCCGGGTGGCTGATGATCCCCAGCACCTCCGGCTCCAGGAAGCCGTAACCCTCTGCCGGCGCCGGGGAGGCAACGGGAAGAAAGGGATCCCGGCGGCCCGTGGCGACGTAGGTGAAGGTGTCGCGTGCCAGCGCTTGCCTGTTCTCGAGCGTCCGCGTCGCTCCGGAGGACCGTTCTCCGCGCACGGACGCACTGTCATCGCCTTCCTCCGCCAGCCTCTGCGCCATCGCTGGTGCACCAGGCACGAGCAGGTTCCAGAAGACGATCTGGCGAATCAGTATTCTCATCATGTCCAGCCTGCCTCACATTCTGTTGATCGGTTCGGGACTTCGGCCCCTCTCCGTTCCCTTGACCCGCAGGAGTATCCGGAAGCTGGCCACCACGGTGACCTCTTCCGGCCCGGCGGAGACCGGTGCGGTTTGTTCTGCGGCGATGATCATGTCGTCGGCGGCCACCACGCGGGCCAGAGACCCGATGGCCGTGATGAAAGAACCGATCGCGTGGTAGCTCCCCCGGACTGCCAACCGGTAGCTCCAGAGCTGATACGTCTCGTGTTCTTCGGGAGGCTCGGGGCGGAACATCGTCATCTCGACGCCGGCGTGGCGTTGCTGCGCCGCGACCTCCTCCATCAGAGCCGGAACTTCTTCGCCGGAGGGGACGAGCGCCTCGAGCTGGTCGATCAGCGACTCGTAGGATGCCAGCCTGCGCTCGAGCCCGTCCCTGTCCGGCACCGGATGGTCGTCACGCTGCCGCTTCCCATCCATGAGCACCCCGAGTCTGGCTTCGCCGCGCCGGACTTCTTCAATCCTGGGCGCGTAGGCGTGGGTGTGGACGAGGTACGAACCGGTCAACGCCAGACAGGCAACCGACACCGCGCTCTTACGAACCGAGCCTTGTGGAACGAGCTTCATCTTCGGACCTCCGGCGAATCGACCGATCCCAGGAGTTGCGGGCGCGAGTCCCTGTAGTCGGCTTCGAGGACGAAGAAATAGGCGTTCCGCGGCTCTCCGGAACCGATCGCCGGCTCCACCGTGTGCTCCGTACTTACCAGGCGAACGTCGTGGATGAAGCCGGACGACTCCAGGCGCTCCCAGAATCGCGAAAGCGTGAAGCTCTCAAAGGTCTTGCCTTCCAACCGAAAGTGGACCCTGCCGTCGTCCGCGGAGAGTTGCGCGAGCTGGACGAGCCACGCCTCGGGCGGCAGCGCCCTCGCGACCTCGTCAAGCAGCCGGGGCCAGACATAGCGCCTGGCGTCCAGGTCGCGGATTGCCGCAACCCGTGTCCTGATGCTGTCGAGTCTGGCGACCAGGGACCCTGCTTCCGTGGTGAGCTTGGCAGCGCGCGCGGAATCCAGGACGGCGGTATCCAACGCGGCGGTCAGCTCCCGCGCCCGTTCCCGTCCGGCGGAGAGAAGCCAGACGGTACCGGCAGCCGACAACAGGACCATGAACCCCGACGCGAGGAACCAGGGATCCTGCAGGAGAAAACGGAAAGGCTTGCGCGGCACCGGAGTCGAGGAAAGGCGGCTTTTCCCCTGCGTGTGGCTCCGTGGAAGAAGGTCGACTTCAATCATCATTCGATCCCCATTGGATCACGCGGTGCGCAACGCCAGCCCCAGCGCAAGGAGGAACAGCGGCGCCGCCTCCGACAGCAGCGCATGACCGGGGGTGGCGGTACGCACCGCAACCATTTCGAGAGGATTGGCAACCCGTGTCTCCACCTTCACCTTGCGGCCGATGTGCTCCACCATCGCCGCGATGCAGGCGCCACCGCCGCACAGGAACACCCTCCCCATGCCCATCCCGGGATGCTGCGTGCGCAGGAAAGCCGCGGCGCGCTCCACGGCCGTGGCAACAAGGCCGGCACCCTCTTCCACGGCGGCGTCAAGCCCCGGGAGACGGTCGTCGCGGCTCCGAATCAACCCGGTGGCCTCGTCAATCCGCAATCCGTGATCGCGTGCGAGGGATTCCGTGAGTCCGCGCAGTCCGAAGTGGTGATCCCTCGATAGAACGGGAACCCCGCCGTGGAGCACATTGATTCTGGTAGCTTCGTGTCCGCAATCGACCAGAGCCACCAAGTCCTCCGCAGTACCGGGATGGTTGTGGGTGAGTGCGTTGCACAGCGCGAAGGCTTCCACGTCCAGGACCACGGTGCCGATGCCTGCCTCCGCAAGCAGCGTGACCCTCTCCTCCACGCGCTCCCGTCTGGCGGCGACGAGGAGCACCTCCATGTGGGGATCGTCCCCGTGTGGGCCCAGAATCTGGAAATCCAGTTGCACTCCGCCGGGTTCGAAGGGCACGTGGCGCTCTGCCTCGTGACGGATCGCAGAGTCGGCCTCGGTGCCCTTCAGCCGGGGCAGTCGCAGCTTTTTGATGAACACGTCGTGTCCTCCAAGGGCTGTCACGACCTCCCGCGTGCCGACGCCAGCCTCCTCCACGAGCCCGCCAATGGTGTCCACCACCGATTCCGTTTCCCGCACTTCTCCGTTGACGATCGCTCCGTGCGGAATCGGCCGGACCTCCAGTCTTCGCAGCTCCGGGCGGTCACCCCCGTGGCCCACTGCAGCGAGCTTTACGAACCCGGCGCCGATGTCGAGACCCACGCTCGTCCGGTTTGGTCCGAAGAGACCCATCACCTCGACCCCCCAGCCGGGAGCAACGGGCCCACCGACCTGCGACCTGGCAGCGGGAGGGGCCGCGCCAGCGATACCGCTCCCTTGACGGCCTGGATCGCCGCGCACGCGGATCCGTCGACCTCAGCCCCGGCAGCCACCGTCAGGCGTCCGCCGGCGCGGAGCAGTCCCGTGACCCGTGACCCGCTGGCGATGATCAGATCGCCGGCTACCAATAGCAGACCCGTCCACGACGATCCGGCTTCCACGGTCAGATCCCCGTCTACGGCAAGAACCCCCGCACCACCCTGGCGCAGTTGCGCGGTGCCGCTGCCGAATACCAGTCCGGAAGGGCACCCGGGGCACGCCGGTAATAACATTCCGTTGCCGGAGAGCTGCGTATCGGCCAGCCCCTCCAGCATCGAAGCACTGAATCTGCCGAGCCTCACTCGATCGAAGTCGGGTACATCGCTGCCGGCACCCCACTCGGGAGGTGGCGGGAGAGGCCCGTCCAGGAGCGACCCCGGCCGCGCGAACGATCTCGCGAGCGCCGGGTAGTGCCCGCAGGCGGCAATACCGGGACGTTGGCCCAGAATCAGATCCGTCCGCACGCGGGAACCCGGGGCGACCACGACCGTCGCAGCCTCCAGCACGTTCCGGTGGCTACCGACCCGTGCTTCGGGATCCAGCCACCAGACCACTCTGGCGTGCCGCGTCGAAACGCCTCCGTCCCACGACGCCTCCCCCACCAGCAGGTGGAACTCGGGCGCGACCCGAAGATCGAGCACCCACCGCACCCCGTCCGCCCCGATCGTGTCCCGGAAAACCTCCACAGCGGGACCCCCGACCCTGCCGGCGGGTTGCCCTCGCGTTCGGTCGATCATCTCATCGACTCCGGCGGCAGCCCACGTTTCCCCGGCCAGCACTCTGCCCGCCTGGCCGGCCGACCTCAGCTGCCCGAGTGCCGCCGCCAGGGCCGCGGATGCGATCCCTGCAAGCACCATCAGCGCCAGGAGCACCAGAATCAGGGCGAAGCCCCGCTGGTCGTCGGGAACCACGCGCATCACCTGTGACCCCGGCTCGTCCAGCGAAAGGAAGGCGGCAGCGGACTGGATCCCCGCCAGGTAACCTGCGTGGACACTCCATCGGGGCCAGCAGGGACCAGGTCAGCCGAATCCACCGCGATCCCCTCTCCTGTCAGCGGCTGCCAACCCCCGTTGCCGCGACGGTAGCGAAAGGCGCCGTTCGAAAACCGGTAGGCGCCCCGTTCATAGTAGGTGGCGACGACGGCGTCGGGCCGTGGGGGATCGAGATGCCACACCTCTGGCAGAAACCCCTCCGGATCCTGGCACTCGGGAATGCCGCGCCGGGACCGCCTCACCAGTGCGGAGGACCGCCACAGCCCGTCCAGGGAGAGCGCCAGTACGGAGTCCTTGGCCGGATCAGGCGCCCGGTAGCCGGCAACGGCCACCGCCAGGCCCTGCGCGGGCTGCGAATGGCATCGGAAAGCCGTGCCGCGAAACGCACGGAGGTGTAGTTCACCATTGTCGACGATCCAGTCCACCCCGCCACGGCCCTGTCCCACCTCTGCGGTGATCACGTGGTGAATGAGCCGCGTCTCGTCCAGGATCCTCGCACCCGTCACCACCCGCGTTCCCACCAGGCTCTGTACGGCTGTAACCCACCAGCTGATCTGGACCACCATCAGAAGAAGGGTGGCTGCGACGATGGCCTCAGTCACAGCAAAGCCGCCGCGTCGTCGCGTGGAACGCCTCATCCCCCGTCTCCCGGAAAGAACGGTGCAGCCGCCGCGACGGCAAACTCGATCCGCACGGGTGCCGGAAGAGCCACATGTTCGAACCGGGCCCAGCCGCTCGCCCCCGGCGACTGCGGGATGCTCCAGGCAAGGGTGCCCGTCGCCAGTTCCGCGCTTCCGGACCCGTGACTCCCTTCGGCGAGCACCGAATCCGCAAAGTCCCGGAGCAGCACGTGGGCCTCGTCCAGCGCCCTGGCGTGGACCAGACTGCGGGCAGCGGCAGCCGTCAACGATGCGACTCCAGCCACACCCAGGCTGACGATCGCCACCGCAACCAACAGCTCTACGATCGAAACCCCCGAACGATTCATCGCCTCGACACCCGTCCCAGCGAGGAAACCACCAGCAAACGCTCTTCCCCGGCAAGCGTAAAGCGGATCGTCTGGCTGGAGACCATGCCCAGCCCAAGAGGGCCGTAGCGCACCCGGGCGATGGGCCGCCCACGCGACAGTTGCAGCGTAACCCCGCCTTCGCCCAGGTTCGCCGCCGTCACGGTGTCTCCCGCGGCGGACACGACGATTCCCATGGGCGGGTTAACTGTGAGCTCCAGCGTCGCGCCGCCTCGCCCGACCGCGGTCCATCTGGCCTCGGCGAGGAGTCGTGCCGCCTCTTCCTGCGAGCGGCTCAGGTAAAATGATGTGCGGAGCCGAACCGCTGAAGCGAGCACCGGGGGAGCCAGAGCCGCCAGTATCGCAAGGAGCGTGGCGACCTCGATGATGGAGTAGCCCGCGCGCCGCTCGCCGGAGAGCTTCACCTGGTGCATGCGACCTGGCCCTCCGCCTCCGGGGACACGCTGCCGATGGTCGGTGGGGTCACCGACCCGTAGTAGATCGCACAGCCCTGGTCACTCCCCAGTGCCTGATGGGTCGCCACAGCCGTCCACCCCGCGTTGGAGGCCGTCGCCGTGATGTTCACCGCTTCGGAGGCGACGAACCCGAGGTCCGCCAGCGAGGTGCTGTACTGGTAGTTGGTGGCGTAGTAGAGTTCCTGCTGGGCGGCCAGATTGCGCACATCCGACTTCATCGCGGCGAAATAGGCCTTTTCCCTCGTACGCGAGAACTGTGGAATCGCGATCGCCGCCAGGATTCCGATGATGATCAGGACAATCAGTAGCTCAATCAGTGTAAAGCCTTGTCTATCTGACATTTGGCATCTCCTATCCAAAGATGTACGTGATCGCTCTTGTGCAGGTATCCAAGGGCAGCGGGATACCGAATGGACGACCGCCCCGCAACGCCCGCGGAGTGATGTGCGACAAGGTGGGGGATGCCGAAGGGCGCTGGAATAGCAGAATCGGCCTGATTTTCCCGCCGGGATTCCGGCGGCTGGAAAACTGGTGCTATTCCGCCTTGTCTGCGGGAATCCCGCCGGAGGCAGGAGGCTTCCAGGGGCGGGCCCGGGGGCCGATGAGGTTACAGCGCACGATGAACCAGATCGCGGCGATGCCGTCCTTCCACCCAATCTTCTTCCCTTCCGCGTACGTTCGCCCGTCGTAGCTGATCGGCAGTTCGTACACGCGTGCGCCAGCCTGCGCGAGCCGTGCGGTGATCTCCGGCTCGATGCCGAAGCGGTCCACGGTCAGGGGCAGAGAACCGAGGAGATCGGTCCGAATCATCTTCTGGCAGGTCTCCATGTCGGTGAGATTCAGGTTGGTGAGGATGTTGCTGAGGAGCGTGAGGAACCTGTTTCCGAGCGTATGCCAGAAGAACAGAGCCCGTCTCGGGGCCCCCAGAAAGCGGGAACCGTACACCGCGTCCGCCCGGCCATCCGCGATCGGTTCAAGAAGGCGCGGGATCTCCTGGGGGTCGTACTCCAGATCCGCGTCCTGCACCACCGTCACATGTCCCGTCGCCCGGGCGAAGCCGGTGCGCAGGGCCGCGCCCTTTCCGCGATTCCGCTCATGCATGAAGAGCCGGTCGATCAGGCCCGCGTCCCTCAGCCCCGGAAGCAGTTCGCGGGTTCCGTCCGTGGAGCCGTCGTCGACCACGATCACCTCCCTGGGAACCTCCACCGCGGCCACTCTGCGAAGCAGGCGCTCCACGGTGAGCGCCTCGTTGTAGACCGGGATCACGATCGAGACGGTCAACGACCGGGCGGCAGCCTCGGCGCGAACCGGTCGCTTCTTCCGGTCGACGGTCATGGGGCCCGGGGATGCAGGCTATCTCGGCGCGTTCCGCCCCGAAGACTCAGGATCCCGGCGGGAGCTGAAGCAACTGCCCCGCGTAGATCCGCGAACCGCGGAGATTGTTGGCCGACTTGAGCTCGTCCACCGTGGTCCCATGGGCCCTGGCGATCCCCCACAGCGAGTCCCCCGAACGAACTCTGTAGCGGGCTGGCGATGGGGACACCTCCTCCGCGTCGGCCACCCTCACCTCCGGTGACCGCTGCTGGCGGGATTCAAGGGTGGCTACGTAGCTGGCGTACTGGCGGGGATAGACGGCGATGTGGTAGTGACGGGGATTGCGTTCCAGGGTGGCTTGCAGGGCACCCTCCCGTTCGAGGGGAAGGAGGACCTTGTTTTCGAGCCAGTTGCGGCAGTCCCACCTGGTGCTCCACCTGAGGTCGACAGCCATCCCCATGGGATGCACCGAGTACTCCTTGGAGGAATTGCGGGGCTGGTGGGAAACCGGCCGGGTAAGGCTGGTCACCACCAGCTGCTCCCCGCAGGCGGCGCGATACTGTGTGGCCAGACGCTCGACGAACAGCCGGACCTCGGGACGCGCGTACGGAAATGACACCTGGTGCAACCGGTAGTCCCGGTTCCCCTTCAGCGGCACCAGCAGCTTGAGTTCCACGAACCGATAAACGTGTGAAGCATCCCTGAGCCTGGTGAAGTCGTGAAGCCGGGCCTGTTCGTACTGCTCCTCCATGGCGGCGGTTCCACCCCGCAGGCTCTGAGCCCCGGCCTCGGCCGGTATCGCCGACGCGGTGAGTACGAAGGCGCCGCCCAGTACGCCTGCACGGAAGCCGTGTCCCGGTCCTCCCGGCACGAAGGGCCGGACCAATCCCCGAAGTTTCAAGATTCGCTGCCTCCTCCGCCGGTTCGCCGGATCACCGTCGGTACGCCTCGGTCTTCGGAACATATGAATATTCGACCGTCTTCGCTACCCGGGAGGATGCCCGTCCGGGCCCGGGCGTGCCCCGCGGGTGTCCGCTTGCAATCCTGCGGCTCCTATTGGCCGAGACCCCACGAGGCCACCACTGTGCTCAGTCCGTTGATTGCGAGCTGCACCCCGACCACCATCACCAGAAGGCCCATGAGACGGGTCACCACGTTGAGCCCCGTTCGCCCGAGAGCGCCCAGAAGCGTGGGGGCAAGCATCAGGCACGGGAGCGTCACCGCGCCCACCAGCAGCGCCGCGCCGTAGACCGAGGCCAGCTGCACCGGGTTGACCGCCTGGCCCGCCAGAGTGATCACCGTGACGATCGTCCCCGGTCCGGCCAGCGTCGGCAGCCCCAGGGGAATGATCGCGAGGTTGTCGCGCCCGGCGGCCTCGTCCTGCTCCCTCCGCGTCGTCTTCACGCGCGAGCGCCTGGCCGACAGCATGTCCGAGCCGATGCCGAAGAAGATCACCCCCGCGGTAATCTGGAACGCCTCCGTCGTGATTCCGAAGAAGCGAAGGATCGCGAACCCCGCAAAGGTGAAGACGATCATCACCAGGACCGAGGTCAGAACGCCCACGGCCGCCGTCCTGAATCGCTCGCGACGGCTGTCGTCGGCCGTAAGCGACGCGAACATCGGCATCGCGCTGAGCGGATTGTAGACCACCAGCAACGACGTGAACGCGACTATGCCGAAGGTCAGATCGTCTTGCATTGATCAGGTGTTCCCGGGTCGGATGAAACCGCAGCCCGCGACGGCTGGTTCCGGGACCGGAGTCAGCCGGCCGCCGCGTAGTTCTCCGCCGCGACCGTCCAGTTGACCACGTTCCAGAAGGCCGCGACGTAGTCGGGACGCCGGTTCTGGTAGTTGAGATAGTAGGCGTGTTCCCAGACATCGACGCCCACGACCGGCACCTTCCCGTCCATGATGGGCGTGTCCTGGTTCGGGGTCGAGAGCACTTCGAGCGATCCGCCCTCGCTGGCGGCAAGCCAGGCCCAGCCGGACCCGAAACGCCCCACCGCCGCGCCGGCAAACCGCTTCTGGAAGTCGGCGAAGGAGCCGAATGCGTCGTCAATCGCGGACGCCAGACCCCCGCTGGGCGCGCTGGCGCCACCGGGAGCCATCAGCCGCCAGAAGAAGTCATGATTAACGAAGCCTCCCCCATTGTTCCGGACCGCCGTGCGAATCCCTTCAGGAAGCGCCGCCGGATCCGAGACCAGTGCCTCCGCGGACATCGCGTGGAGGTGTGCGTGCGGCGCGAGCGCGGCATTGAGGTTCGCGGTATAGGCCGCGTGATGCTTGCCGTGATGGATTTCCATCGTGCGGGCATCGATGTGGGGCTCAAGTGCGTCGTGGGAGTACCCCAGGTCGGGGAGCTGGAAAGGGTAGGCCATCTGTACGGTCTCCTGGGCGTTGTTACCTTGCTGGCAGCCACTGGAGCCGGGCAGGAAGGCCCGGCGCCAAGGCGGGAGGTAGAACGTGTCGGAAACCGGGATGTCCCCGCAAGGTTCCAGGAGAATCCTCCTGGTCGACTGCGACAGCTTTTTCGTGCAGGTGGCACGCCTGGAGGATCCCGGGGGCGCGGGCAGGCAACGGCTCCTGCTGGTCGGCGGGCGGAGCAACCGCGGGGTGATCACCTCCGCATCGTACGCCGCACGGGAGTTCGGAGTGCGCTCCGGCATGCCCACCCGGCAGGCCAGGGCGCTCTGCCCCGGGGCCGTCGTCGTGCCGGTGCCGCGGGGTGCGTGCGTGGAACGGAGCCGCGCTGTCCGGGCCGTCCTCGAGGAACTGTCGCCGGTGGTGCAGGCGGCTTCCATCGACGAGTTCTACCTGGACCTCACCGGGACCGAGCGGATGTTGAAGGGTGAGGGACTCTCCGCGACGGCGGACCGGATCCGCAGGACGGTCAGGGAGCGGACGGAGATCGCGGTCTCGCTGGGGGGAGGCACTCAGCGGGTGGTGGCCAAGGTCGCGACTCGCCTGGCCAAGCCCGACGGCGTCCATGTGGTCCCGGTGGGCGAAGAAGCCGCGTTCATGGCGCAGTTCGGACTTCGCGACCTGCCCGGGATCGGTCCCGCGTTCCTGGAGCAGCTGAAGAAGAAGGGACTCACCACCTGCGCCGATGCCGCCGCCGTGGAGCGCGAGTGGCTGGCGCGCTGGTTCGGGACGCACCGCGGGGCGTGGCTGTGGGAGCGCGTCCGCGGCATTGACCCGACCGAGGTCGATGCCCGCGAACGGCGCAAGTCCATCAGTTCGGAACGCACGTTCTTTCAGGACATCGATGACGACGAAGAACTGGAGCGCCGAATCCTGCAACTGAGCTGCTCGGTGGGTGGCCAGCTGCGGGCGAAGGAGCTGCGGGCCCGCACCGTAACCGTCAAGCTCCGGGACCACGACTACAGGACGCGACAGGCGGGGAGCACGATGCCCGAGGGCGTCGAGACCGACCGCACGATCTTTGCGGTGGCGGCTTCCCTGTTGCACGATCTCCGCCATCGCCGGAGAACCCCGGCCCGGCTCCTGGGGGTGGGCGTGTCGAACCTGGTCCGTCAGGTGCCGGCCGAGCAGCTGGACTTTTTCGGTGGACAGGCGACGCTCGAGTCGGAGCGCGACCGCACCATCGCCCGGGTCGTGGACCGGATTCGCGACCGCTACGGCCGCGAGGCGGTTCGTCCGGCGCGGGCGCTGGACGAACCCGGGGAGTGAAGCCGGCCCCTACTTGTCCCGCCAGGGCTTCCTTTCGAAGTAGTCCTTCGTTATCGCCACGACCTGCGGTGCGAGGATGCCCAGCGCAATCAGGTTCGGCCAGATCACGATCGAGAGGAACACGTCGCCCAGGTCCCAGATCACGCTCAGGGGCAGCACCGCCCCGACGAAGTGCAGGATCACGAAGATGACCTTGTAGGGGATCACCGCGCGCGCGCCGAAGAGGTAGTTGGCGCAGCGGTCTCCGTAGTAGCTCCAGGCGATCGCGGTCGAGATGGCGAAGAGCAGCACCGAAAAGACCACGATGTAGTGCCCCCAGTCGCCCAGCGGCGACAGCCCTTCGCGGAAGGCCGCCATGGTGAGGGGCGCCCCGCTCTCGACCGCCATGCCGTAGAGCGATGTGTAGGTCTGTCCGTCGTCACCCGTGGCCGTTCCGGACCCGGGATCGATCACGCCGCTGAACACCTGCGTCTGCGCCTCGTCCACGTAGAGCATGGGCACGGGAACCTCGTGCCACGAGACCTGTGGATCCTCGGGTCCGGTGGCGGCGTGCGCCCCGCCGTCGACCCGGATCGGCGCACCGGGCGACATCTCGACGTAACCCCCGTCCACCTGCACCGCCCGGTAGGAGAGGTCGCCTCCGCTCAGGGTGATCTCGGTCTGGAAGCGTTCGCTCCAAACGCCCGTCATGATCAACAGCAGCCCCGTCATGGTGCAGATGATGATCGTATCGATGAAGGGCTCCAGCAGCGCCACGACCCCCTCCGACACCGGCTCGTCGGTCTTCGCGGCCGAGTGGGCGATCGGCGCCGACCCCTGCCCCGCCTCGTTGGAGAAGAGACCCCGGCGCACACCCCACATCAGCGTGACGAGGAACGCCCCGACCCCCGTCCCCGCGACCCCCGCGGTCGGGTTGAAGGCTTCCCGGAAGATCAACGCGAAGGTCGGACCCACTTCGCCGATGTTCATCACGATCACGATCAGCGCCCCGAGGACGTAGACGATCGCCATTGCCGGCGCCAGCACCGAGGTTACGCGGCCGATCCGCGAGATGCCGCCCAGGATCACCGCCGCGACGACTCCGGAAGTCACCAGTCCGCTGACCCAGGTGGGGATGCTGAACTGGGTTTCCAGGTTGTCGGCGACGGTGTTCGCCTGGATCCCGTTGCCGGTAAGGAAGGCCGTGATCCCGAGGAGCGCGGCGAAGACGATGGCCATCCACTTCCAGTTCGGCCCCAGCCCCCGCTCGATGTAGTACATGGGCCCGCCGGAGACGGTGCCCGCCCATTCGCCTTCGTGTTCGTGCACGCGGTACTTCTGGGCCAGGGTGACCTCGGAGTACTTGGTGGCCATTCCGACGGCCGCCGTGACCCACATCCAGAAGAGCGCGCCGGGTCCGCCCCAGTGGATTGCCAGCGCCACGCCGGCGATGTTGCCGATTCCGACGGTCGCCGACAGCGCGGTCGTGAGCGCCTGGAAGTGGGTGACATCGCCCTCGTCGTCCGGATCGTCGTACTTCCCCGAGGCAACCGCCACCCCGTGCTTCAGGCGCGTGACCTGGACAAAACCCAGCCGGAGGGTGAGGTACATCCCGATCCCCAGCAGGAGGATGACCATGAAGGGGATGTTCTCGCCGCCGACCGAAATACCCGCCGTGACGAAGAACCTGGTCAGGAAATCAATGATTTGCTGGAGGAAGTCCATGGGGTGCGGGCTCCTTGAGGTGACTCTTGGCCGGTCCTCTCAACGGACTCGACCATGGCGCCGGGCAAACTATCACCGTGCCCATCGTGGAAACAACCACGGGTGGCGCCCCGGGTGCCGTGCCGCGGCCAACCCCGGATCACCCCGCCGCGCGCGGGAGGAGCGCCCACCCACCCATCCCCCCCACCTCACACGGCGTTGATCATGTCGAAGACCGGCAGGTACATCGCCACGATCATCCCTCCCACCACAACGCCGAGCACGACGATCATCAGCGGCTCCACCGCCGCGATGAGGGCCTCCAGCGCGCCGTCCACCTCCTCGTCGTAGAAGTCGGCGATCCGCGCCAGCATCTCGTCGAGTCCGCCCGTCTGCTCCCCTACCTCGACCATCCGCACCACCATCGGCGTGAACGCCCCGGACTCCTCCAGCGGTCCCGCGATGGTATCGCCACCCGCGATGGAGGCCCGCGACTTCATCACCGCGTCGTGGATCACCCGGTTGCCCGCGGTCTTCGCCGTGACCTCGAGCCCCTCCAGGATCGAGACTCCGGAGGCGACGAGCGTGCCCAGCGTGCGGGTGAAGCGCGCAACCGCGGCCTTGCGCAGCAGACTGCCCAGGACAGGGAGCGAGAGGAGGAGCCGGTCGGCCAGCAGACGCCCCGGAGCGGTTCTGCGGGCCCGGTCCAGAGCGGCCAGGATGAGCGCGCCGGCCACCAGCAACCCCCACCAATAGCGCTGCACGGCCTCGGAGGCCCCTATCACGATGCGCGTCGGCAGCGGAAGCGGCACCCCCGACGACGCAAACATCGTCTGGAACGTGGGAATGACGAAGACAAGCAGGATCGCGACCGTCGGAACGGCAACCCCCACAATCATCGCGGGGTATACCATCGCCGTGCGCATCTTTCGTCCCAGCGCGCTGTTCTTCTCCAGGAACTCCGCGAGCCGGCCGAGAATCGTGTCGAGCGCGCCGGCCGTCTCCCCCGCGGCCACCATGTTGACGCTCAGATCAGAAAAGACTCCGGGGTGGCGGCTCATCGCCCCGGCCAGGGTATCGCCCGACTCCACATCCCGGATCAGGCTGCGCACCACCTTGCGAAAGAGCCCCTTTTCGGTCTGCCGGGCCAGGACGTTCAGGCTCTGCACCAGAGGCAACCCCGCGGCGATCATCGTCGCGAAGAGCCGCATGAACACCACCACCTCACGCTGCGACACGCGCCTCACGGCCTCCCCCTCTCCTGCACGAGGTAGTCCAGCCCTTCCGGCGCGGGCTCCCCCACCGCGCGCAGCAGCCCGGCCGGATCCGCACTCGTCCTCAGCGCTGCCTCCAGCGTCACCTCGCCGTTGAGATACAGTCTGGCGAGCGCGTCGTTCAGCGTCTGCATCCCGTGCCTTCTCCCGGCCTGCATCAGCGAGCCGGTCTGATGCACCTTGTCGTCGCGGATCACGGCCCGGACCGCGGCGGTGCACACCAGCACCTCGGCGGCCACCACCCTTCCCCGCCCTCCCGCGCGCGGGACCAGGATCTGCGTGACCACCCCCTCCAGCACCGAAGCGAGCTGGCTGCGCACCTGCGACTGACGGTGCGACTCGAAGGAGTCGATCACCCGGTTCACGGATTCGGCCGCGGAGTTGGTGTGCAGCGTGGAGAGCACCAGGTGGCCGGTCTCGGCGATCCCCAGAGCCGCCGCGATCGTTTCGGTATCGCGCATCTCTCCGATCAGGATGACGTCGGGGTCCTGCCGCATCGCGTACTTGAGCGCCGCCGCGAAGCTGCGGGTGTCCGCGCCCACCTCCCGCTGGCGCACGATGCAGCGCCGGTTGGGGTGCACGAATTCGACCGGATCCTCGACGGTGAGGATGTGACCCCGCCGGCGGCGGTTGATCTGATCCACCATGGCCGCCAGCGTCGTGGACTTGCCGGACCCGGTCGGGCCCGTAATCAGCACCAGACCCCGTGGCCGCGCAGCCATCCGGTTGAGGATCGGGGGAAGTCCCAGTTCCTCCAGCGCGGGCACGCCGAGCGGGATTTGACGCACCGCAATCGCCACGCTTCCCCGCTGGCGGAAACAGTTGACGCGGAAGCGGCCCAGCCCCTCCACCGTGAAGGCGAGGTCCAGTTCGCCTTCGGCCTCGAACTGCTGCTTCTGGTCCGCCGTGAGGAGCGAAGCGGCGAGCCGCCCGGTGGAGCCGGCATCCAGCCTCCGGCTGTCGGCAACGGTCACCAGTGCTCCGTCGACCCGAATCATCGGGGGATGGCCGCTCGCGATGTGGAGATCGGAGGCGCCGCGGTCCACCATTTCGTGAAGAAGCGGCTCCATTCTCGAGAGCGGCACCGCACTGCCGGCCACGATCACCTCCTCGCCGTCACCAGGGGGGCGATCCGGGCGAGCGTCTTCTCTCCGACTCCCGCCACCTGCATCAGCTCATCCACCTGCCGGAAGGGGCCGTGCTCGCCGCGGTAGGCCACGATGCGATCGGCAATCACGGGGCCGATCCCCGGAATCGCCTGGAGTTCGGCCGCCGTCGCGCGGTTGATGTCCACGAGCCCGCCCCCACCCGGGGCGCCCCCCGGTCCCGCGACAGCCGGCGGCCCCCGGCCGCGTCCCGTGCGGACCTCCGCAACCCGCCCCACAGCGGGGTCCAACCGCAGGAAGGGCCGCAGGCGCTCCAAGGTTGCCGGACCGATCCCCGGGACGCGCACAAGGTCCTCGACCGTCCTGAAAGGTCCGTTCTCCTCCCGGTTCTGCACGATCTGCAACGCCCGCGCGGGCCCCACCCCCGGGAGCCGGTCCAGCTCCTCATCCCCCGCCACGTTGGGGTCGAGCGTCTCGCCGGGATCGAAGGGCCGGCTCCGGCGCTCCTTCTCCTCCACCGCCGCGTCGCCCGCCAACAGAAGGCTGTCGGCGATGGAGGGCCGGTCACCCAGCGGCGGCTCCGCGGGTGCGGGCGCGATCAGCACAAAGCGGAACGCTGCCGCCCCGAGGAGCAGCACCCCCGCCCAGGTCATGCTCTTTTTCTCTCTCTCGGTCATGCCCCAGCTCCAGTCCAAGGTTGCCGTCCGGGAACGGTACACCCGAGCTGCGGGCGCCCCCATGGCTGGATGGGACTATCTGCCGGCGGCCACGTTCGAGAGAAGTGCGGAAGTCAGCACAAACTGGCCGAAGACATTGAGTTGCAGCTGCGTGGACCCCGCCTTCCGGCCCACGAAGGAGCGCCGGTCCAGGTAGCGGAGGCGCACCCCCAGCTGGAAGTCGCGCACGGTCGAATCCAGCGACAGCGACAGGTCCCGCTCCAGCTCGTCGATGAACGCGACGCACGGGCTGAGGCGGGAGGTCACGCGGCACTGCACCTCCTCCAGGTAGCGCAGGTTCAGCGAGATGCGCATCGGCACCCCCCGGTCGCGAAAGGCCCGAACGGGAGAGCGCATGGAGATCGTCGTGGTCAGGGAGTGCGAGTCCCGCCTCCTCCTGGTGTCACCCGTCGGATCGAGGCTCTCACCCCATCCCAGCCGGCCCCGGTAGTCGAGGCCGAGCCCGCTCGCGAACGCCAGCCCCAGCGACAGGGGTACCGCGTGGTCCTCGCGAAAGCGGTCCTGCTGGGTCCTCGCGCCGAACTTCAGCCGGCGCGTTTCCCGGCGGTATCCCGACCCCAGAGAGAGCCTCGCGACCGCGGCCTCGATGAACGGGGGCAGCGGCATGTCCGCGACTGTCGCGGCCAGGTCCGGCCACACCCTCTGCAGCGTTTCGCGGTCGGAGCGCGTATCCAGCGTCTGGTTGAGGGAGCGATCGTAGGTGGTGCGGATCGTCGTGGCGCCTGGAAGACGCACGCCGCCGCGCACCTGAATCCGATCCCGCTCGCTCAGCGTCGACGCCGAATCGGCACCGATCAGGAGGAAGTCGTCGCGGCGGCCCCAGCCCAGTTCGTACACGGCACCCGGCTCCACCGCGTCCCGGTTGAAACGCGACGTGATGCCGCCGGCGTAGGTGATGCGGAGAGGATCCAGGTGCGTCCACCACCGTCCGCCGCCGGTCGTGCCGGTCCGGCCCATCCGTCCCGGGTCCAGGGAGAAGGCGGCCGTGAGGTTGCGCTGTCCGTCCACGTTGCGCAGCAGCACCAAAGCGGTGTCCACAGGAGTGTGACGCGTCCCGATCAGATCGGAGTTGCGTTCCGAATAGTAGATCGTGGTCACCTGCACGCTGGTGCTCGCCCAATCCGCAAGACGGGGCTGGAAGGCGAGCCGCGTCCGCACGTGCCGGTCGGTTTCCCACCCGAGGTCCAGGCCGGCCATGCGCCGCCGCTCGGCCTCCAGGAGTTCACGGCTGTCGGAGTCGGTGGCCAGCTCCTCGACCTCCAGCAGATCCCTTCCGCTCAGCAGGTCTGCCTCCGCCGTAAGGGATTCCAGCGGACGGAAGGTGACGCCGGCCGTGGCAGTCACGGTCCGGAGCGGTGCCTGCGCCGCGGTCGCGAGCGAATCCTCCGGACTCCTGATGATCCGGTCGAAGCGGGAGGTGCTCAGCTCCCGGTTCGTGACTTCGCCGTCCACGCGCAGGTTCTCCGGAGTCCAGCGCAGGCGTGCGCCGGCGACGCGCTCCTCGAGGAAGGACGGCAGCACTGCCCGCAGCGCATCGCCCAGCGCACCCGGAAAGAGCGGCACGTCCCGGCGCGCCGGCGCCAGGCTGTACCCCAGGAAGGCGTCGACCCCGTCGCCCTCGCTCTCCGTGGTGATCGTGCGAAGCGATGAGCGGGCCCACCCGGCCCTGGCGTGCAGTCCGGCGAGGACGGCGTCCCACACCCCACCGTCTTCCGGAGCGGTGCGGCGCAGCGAAAGATCCACGCGCGTCCGGTCGAATCCGGGTTCGCGCAACCCCTCCAGCCTGTCGGCGCGCACGTCGCTGCGCCCCAGGAAGAGGGGGGCCTGAAGGTCGCGCTCCCAGGTGACCGACAACGGCAGCTGCAATTGCCAGGCGGATGGCGCCAGGCGATCGAGCTGCATGGTGGCATTCACATCGAGCGACCGGTCGTTCTGGAAGGTGGGAGTCCCCCGCAGCTGCCGGAAGTAGCCGCCGCGGGTGCGCAGCGTCGCCCGGGAGTGCAGGAATTCACCACCGCGCAGCTCCGCGTCGACCGCCGAGACCATCCCCGCTTCGCGGAACCCGCGGGAAAGGCGGAGCTCGTCGACCCAGAACTCTCCGGAGACGGGGCCTCCCGTCTCGTTGAGGACGCCCAGGCTCATCTCGCGCACCTGGGCGAGGTTGGGCGCGCGCCCCCTGTCCTGCAGCACCACCGAATAGGTGGAGTCGGCGGACCAGACCACGACGGGCTGGGCTCCCGGCCTCGGAGGATCGCGGATGAGACGCTCCTCGGCTTCGCGCCGCAGCCTGAGCCACTCGTCGAAGTCGATGACGACTTCCGGCACCCAATCCCCTTCGTGCACCCTGCCCGGGGTGTCCGCCAGCTCCAGCGGGGTGCGGTACATGTAGAAGTTGCGATCGTCGGTCCCGATTCTGAGGTAGAAGTACACCGGAACCTCCGTCCCGAAATCCCCGTCCGCCGCCACCACCCACAGCCTGGCTTCCCGGTAGGACAGGAAGTCGCGGGGGCGTTGCGGAAAGCGGTTGTACACCTCCACCCGGTCTCCGGCCGGAACCTCCTCGAAGCGCACGGAAAGGGACCGCTCGTTGAACTCGACCCCCTGCCCCCCGATCGTCGCGGTGGGATCGTCGAGCTGCTCGATCACGCCGGGGGGCGATGCGTAGTCGTCCCCCGCGGTGACCCTGGAGACCGGACTGACCTCGACCCGGCCGCCGAAGGAGGCCTCGCTCCCGCCAAGCCCCCGCAGCACCCCGGTCGCGGAGCGCTTGATCCAGGTCGATCCGACGATCGCCATGCGTGCGAGCACGAAGGAGTCCGCGCGCCGCCCGGTCACCGTCACGCGCAGGTGACGCACGGCGCGCAGTTCGGCGTCGGTGAGCGGACCTCCCACGTCGATGGCCGCGGGATCGCGCACCGGCACCCGGTAGAGGCGGAAGTCGGTGCCGGTCTCGTGCCGGTCGCGCACCAGGAACGGCGAGCTTCCGTCCAGCGGGATGACGAAGCGCCGGTACCGCTCCAGCGTATCGAGGTTGCCGTCTTCGTCCAGGTCCTCCGAATCGGGACGGCCGTTGCCCCGGGTACAGTTGGCGTTGGGATCGCCGAGCCGGTAGACCCGCCCCCGTTCCGCCAGGCAGTCCTCGTCCCACACGCCCTGCCCGTCGGCGACCGTGCCCCACACCTCGCCCCGGCGGGGATCCGCCTCCTGGTCCAGTATGCCCAGCCCCCATGGGACCCCCGACCCGCCCTTGCGCCCGCTCACCTCACCTCCCGCGCCGGCGAAGTATGCGTCCTCGCTTACGATCCCCAGATCCAGGACCAGGGAAAGGAAATCCCCGTCGCGCACGTAGAACTCCAGGAAGTCGCTCTTGGTCAGGTCGGAGCCGGTGGGGCTCAGCACGGTGGTGAGCGACGACCAGACCCGCTCCCCCGCCACGTCCCCGCTCTTCGGCCGGAACCGTACGAAGAGCCCCGGTTCACGCAGCACGCTTCCCGCGACCCGGATCTGCTGGTCGATCTCGGCGTTGGGGTTGAAGCCCTGGAAGACGCCCAGGCTGTCGCCCCCCACGCCCTCCCGGATCCAGGCGTGCTGCCAGGTCATCTCCGCCAGGTTGCCGGCCGAAAGCAGCGGGGGCAGCACCCCTTCGGCGCCCTCGGGGAACATCGTTGCGCTCCCCCTCCGCCAATCGTGGCTCTGGAGCGACAGCGACCGCGCGTTCAGCCCGTCGTAGTCGTCGATGTACACGTCTCCCTGGGTATTCGGGTCGGGAAGGGAGACGGCCGCTTCCCCACGGATGTGAACGCTGGATTCACCGCCCGCGTCGAGTCCCGGGACGGCGTCCAGCATGCGCGACAGCAGAGGCGCGCCCAGGTTCAGGTTGACGTTGGCGCCGCCCAGCGCCACGGCACCCGCTTCGACCCCGAGCTGGGGGCGCCGGACCAGCGCGTGCTCGGTCTGGTAGAGGCCGACCAGGTTCACCGAGCCGTACGCGCCCAGGTCGTAGCCCGCGTTCAGGCCGAACACCGAGGAGGGCGCGACCTGGAAGAAGGTGCGCTGCTCCCAGGACACATCCAGGAACCGGCCCGGATTGGCGGCCAGCAGCGCCTCCGGGTTCAGGAGCGTGAGCTGCCCGGCGTCGTAGTCGATCGTGTAGTCCACGCCCCTCAGCAGTGCCCGGTCGGCGAGCGTCACCCGCTCCGTGCCCTCGCGGATACCCACGGCGCCCAGTACGAAGGACGACACCGGCCCCTCACCCTGCACGACCCGGTACGACAGGTTGAGGCGGAACACGCCCCCGTTCTCCCGCTCGAAGGGATCGGGATCCCGGTAGATCCGTTCGTTCCGGTTGGCGCCCAGGATCCGGTGCGCCTCCAGCGTATCGACCGGCACGCTGCGCAGGGGGGCGGGTGCCGCGAAGGGTTCCAGCGTCGGGAACACGATGAAGGTCCCCTGCACCGGCGGCTGGTCCTCGAAGGAGTCCAGCGCCGGACGATAGATCTGCGACTCGTCGAGCCGCTCCGACGGGGACTCCTCGTCCAGTCCGAAGAGTCGGAGGTAGGTCAGGTCGTCGCCGTTGGGGCGCCTCGCGAAGGTGCGTCCCGCGCTCTCCTCGCCCAGCGAGATCGACAGTTCGACCGAACCCGGGTCCACATCCCCCGAAGCCGTCACCCGGTACACCTGGTGCATCTCCGTACGCCAGGTCGGCCGGCCGGGCTGGTGCTGGGCGGATGTCGCCTTCAGCATCCGCAGGCGCGGCCGTCTGCCGGCCCGGTAGATCCGCTCCGGATTGTAGGTCCCGACCGTGTCGCCGGCCTCCGTGATGTAGGTCACCCCCAGGATCTCGTCCGGCCCGAGGGGCACCCGCAACGCGACCCACAGGCCGCTCGGGTGAACCACGTAGTCCTGGCCGGGCTGGAGGTACTGGAACCAGGCCGATTCGCTGACCGTGTCCGCGCCTGCGCCCGCGACGGCGTCCGCCTGGATGTAACCCTCCACCTGCTGCCTTGCGTACAGGTCGATCTCCGAGCGGTAGAGCTGGATCGGCTCCGCGCCGGGAGTGGCCGTCGGCGCCGCGTCGGCGCGGGAGAGCGCCAGAACGTCGATGTGCGGGTAGTCCAGGAAGGCCGCCGGATCGAAGAGGAAGAAGAACTGGCCCTCCAGGTAGTCGGCGTCGTCGAGGACGAGCGTGTCGCTGCGGGAATACCCCCTCCCCGAACTCTCCAGCCGAAACCTCCTGGAGGTGACTTCGCCGGCCTGCTGTGCCCACACCGACCGCACGTCCACCGGACCCGCCTGCATCGTCGCGTGGAAGCCGAAGTTCCCCGCGGGCACGGCTTCACGCAGGAACCGGGACGACGGGATATCGAAGCGCACGTCGCCGACCTCGAAGCGCTGCAGGATTTCCCCCGGCCGCCCCTGGTAGTGGATGTTCAGCCGGTTCGCCCCCTGGAACTCGCGGGCCTGGTCGTAGTCCACATCGACCAGGATGCGATCCGTGATCGTCCCGTCGGCGGTGGCCGCGAAGCGGATATCGGGGGTAACCTGGGGCAGCAGAGACACCTCGCAGGTCACCTGCACGGTCTCGTCGCAGGGACGAAACGCGGTCCAGTCTCCGCCGATCTCGCCGGTGCCCCGCAGAGTGAAGCCCAGATCCGCATACTGGTTGACGAAGCGGCCCGTAGCGGGGGCGCCCGCACCACCACCCGGCGAGCGGGCGCGGGGGCCGGGCAGGTCGAGAAACCCCAGCGGGCGTCCGAGGGTGCCGAACCGCAGCGTCGATGCCGCCGTCCAGTCCGGTACCGGCGCCTCCTCCACGGGGAATCCCGCCAGCGGGGACACGAAGCGGGTCAGCGGGATGCGGGCCCGTCCCAGCCGCAGGAAGGGGACCGGGGGGGACGGCGGCGAGAAGAACGACCGCAGCGGCTCCCGGAGCCCGGGCAGGGTCCACAGGACCGTGTCCCGGCGCGGCGGCACCTCCTGCGCGTCTGCGTGCGCACCCGCCCCTGCCGCCAGCAACGCGGCGATGGCCGTGGCCAGTGTATATTTCATGGCCCGGGAGAGTCTTCCGGGGCAACCCGGCCAGGCGGCTGCGCAATCCATGCAATAACGATCATGACGATTCTGACCCGCTATCTCCTGCGCGCGCACATAGGTCCCTTCCTGTTCGCCTTTGTCGCCCTCACGGGGCTGCTCCTCGTCAACGCGGTGGCCGAGCAGCTCGAGAGGCTGGTCGGCAGGGCCCTGCCCGTCGAGATCATCCTCGAGGCCGTCGTGCTCATGCTGCCGCACACCATCGCGCTCACGCTTCCCATGGCGCTGCTCACCGCGGTCCTCTACACCGTCAGCGAGCTGGCCACGCACAACGAGATCGTGGCGATGTCCGGCGCGGGCGTCCAGCCCCGCAGGATTTTCCTCCCCGTCCTGGGCTTCGGGCTCCTCATCTGCGCAGCGACCTTTCTCTTCAATGACCGGATTCTCCCGGAAGCCAACCACAGGCTCAAGAACCTTCGCACTTCGATTCAGCAGAAGAGTCCCACCTTCCAGCTGAACGAGGGGGTGGTCAACCTCATCGAGGCAGGCAATGGCGTCGGTCCCTACTTCCTTACCGCGGATGTGATAGATCCGGTGACCTCCGAGCTCACCGGAGTCGTCATACATGATATGAGCCAGCAGGGCATTCGGCGCACTACCTACGCCGCCAGCGGCGCCATGAAGCTCAACGCCGACTTCACCGATCTGCATCTGCGGCTCTTCGATGGAGACGCCTACGAGGTGGAAAGCCGGGAGGAGGACGGGTTTGCGCGCACCACCTTCCGCGAGCAGCTCTACGTGATGCGCGGCGTAGGCGACCTCTTCGAGGACGCGAGCACCGACAGCCGCGGCGACCGCGAGATGTCGATCGCGATGCTCTTCGATTCGCGCGCCGGCCGGATCGCCGGAATGGAGGACGTTCGCGAGGAGACGCTGGGAACGGCGCGCAGGGCGGTCGACCGGGCGCTGGGGCGCGGAGCAGTGTCGGATTCGGCACGCGCGGCCCCGCCGCGGATTCGTCCAGGGGGCGTCCCGGGCGGACCGGTGCTGCCCAGCGACGAGGTGGTGCGGACCGTGGCGAGCACGGCCCGGGCGGAGCTGGGCCGCTATTCGAACCTCTACCGCTTCGCCAACCAGGCCGGTGTCGAAATCAACAAGAAGATCGTCATCTCGACGTCGTGCATCATCTTCGTGCTGATCGGAGTCCCGATCGCGATACGCTTCCCGCGCGGCGGGGTGAACATGGTCATCGTCGTGTCGTCATTCGTGATCGCCGTCTACCAGATCGGTCTGTCGACCGGGGAGGACTGGGCCGACCGGGGGCTCGCGAACCCGTTCTGGAGCATGTGGGCGCCGAGCCTGATCTTCCTGGCCCTGGGGATTTTCCTCCTGTCGCGCATGGGACGGTGGACCGCGGCCGTCCGCGGCAGCGGGTGGCGGGAGCTGTGGCTCGGAGCCAGGCAGGTCGCCGGGCTCATTACGCTCAGGCCGGGCAGGAGGGATCCCGCGTGACGGCCCCCCTCCGGCCCCGGCCGTCCCGCCGGGTTCGTGTCCGCGGGAGGAGCCGCTCCGAATGATCCGGATCCTGGACCGCATGGTCGCGAGCACCTTCGCGGTCCGCTTCGTGCTGTTCGTCACCAGCGTGCCGGTGATCTTCGTGCTCAGCGACCTCAACGAGCGGCAGGACCAGTTCATCGACCGTGAGCTGTCGCTCGGGGAGATCGGACTCGGCTACCTCTTCCAGATCCCCCACTTCATCGTGTGGGCCTCGCCGATCGCCGCCCTGATCGCGACCGTGTTCACCGTCCAGTCCATGACCATCCACCGGGAGATCCAGGCCGCCAAGGCGGGGGGGATCTCCTTCCACCGGCTGGTCTTTCCGGTGCTGCCGGCCGGGATCGCCATGACTGCCGCCGCCTTTCTGCTGAGCCTGGCGGTGCCGGCGTTGAACCGGCGGGCCGCCGAGATCTTCGGGGACCGGGAAACGTACGGAGCTTTCCGCACCAACTTCGTCCACCAGCTGGAGGACGGGGGGACTCTGGGCATCCAGCAGCTCTTCGCGGGCAACGGGTCGCTCACCGGCGTCAACTACGAGACTCGTACGGAGGACGGCACCCTGCGGCACGTGTGGGCCCGGGACGGTGCCTACACCCCCGCCGGCGGCTGGACGCTCCAGTCGGGCAAGCTGCGCATCGTGCGCCCCGACCGGTCCGAGGCGGCGTTTACCTTCGAGCGATACTGGCGAAAGGGACTGGACATACCGCCCGATCAGCTGCTCGACGACCCGCCCGACGACCAGGAACTGGGCTACCGCGAGCTCGGGACGCGGGCAGAGGCGCTGCGGCGCTCCGGCGGCAACCCCGACAAGCTCCTCGTCAGGCGCGCCCAGAAGCTGTCGATCCCTGCCGCCACGCTGATCATCGTCCTCTTCGGCGCGCCCCTGGCCACGACCGTCAAGAAGGGAGGACCCGCGGTGGGCGTCGGGCTGTCGCTCAGTTCGACCATCCTCTACCTGATGATGCTTCGGCTGTTTGAAGCCGTCGGAGCCTCGGGCGGGTTGTCCCCCTTCTGGGCCGCCTGGTCCCCCAACTTCTTCTTTCTGGCCGTGGGGGTCGGCCTGCTTCTAAGAGTGCGTACCTAGCAGGTGGAAAAACTTCCCGCTGCATTCGGGAAGCGCTGCATCCGGACCGGCCCCTCCCGGTATTCCAGCCATGGGTTGGCAGTCCGTGAAGGACTGCTCCTGGTTGCGTACGCTGCCCCCCGCGGGTCGGCAAGCGAAGCGGCTCTTGGCGGGAATGGGGTGAGTCCGGTAGATTTCGGTCTTGTGTGAGCGCTGCAAACCCACAGGAGGAGGTGGGCCGAAAGATGAAAGACGTTGTGAATCCGGTGGTGCGCCGGCGAGGAAGGTGGCTGATGCCGGCCCTGCTGCCGCTGATGGGCGCGTGGGCGTGTATCGAGGTCGATCCACCCCCACCGCCGCCTCCGAACGATCCCGTGCTGGCGTATGCGATGTTCCCGGCCAATCTCACCCCGGACGAGCTGGTCGTCGAACTGGGTGACGAGATCGAGGTCCTGGGCCAGCCGGTTCCGCCCCGTGTGGAGCCGGAACACGAAGTCAACTTCTCCAACCACTTCCTGATCGAGTGCGTGGTGAACGAGGAGGAGCATCAGAGCACCCATTGGCCTCCCTGTTCGCTGGCCGTCGCGGAAGGATACGTGGTCATCGACCGCGGAGTCGGCCGCGAACTGGCGTCGTTCGGCTGCAACGCCACGCTGAACTACGTGCCCGGCGGCCCGATCAACCCCGCCGTCAGCCACTGCCCGGTGCTGGCCGGCTACACGTTCGCCCATGGCCCGGGCGTGACCCGGTCGGGGGTATGGCGGGTGACCGGTTGCGAGCCCACCTGGATCACCATGCGACACACGCAGTCCGTCGAGATTGCGCCCGAGGGCTCCCCCTCGCGCGGCGCGCTCTCCGACACTACGCGCATCACGGTGGCGCAGCCCTGCGGGGGCGGCTGAGGTTCAGGCTGGCCGGCGAGGACCGGCTGGCCGGTTTGACTGGCTAGCCACGTCTGCTGGCCGACTATCCAGGCCGGTTCGGGCTCCTCGATGCGCCGAACCGCGCGGCCAGCACCCCGTCGCAGACCTCCTCCACCGGCCCGTGGAGACGGACGGTCCAGTCCTCGCGCAGGTCCACCTCCATCGTCCCGCCCTCCATCCGCACCGCGGCCCGTCCCCACCCCATCAGCCCCGCCTTCACGGCTGCCGCCACCACCGCGCACGCCGATGTCCCCGACGCCAGCGTCCGCCCCACACCCCGCTCCCAGATGCGGACCCTGATTTCGTGCCCGTCGGGCGCGCTCGCGAACTGCACGTTGGTGCCCTGCGGGAAGGCCCCGGCGGCGGCGATCACCGGCCCGTAACGGTCCGCCTCGGCGCGGCTCCAGTCCTCGGCGAAGGCCACCGCGTGGGGATTGCCCACCGAGACCGGGATCACCTCCACCCTGGTCCGCGCGCCTTCCCCCCCCCCCCCGCCCCGCCCCCCAGCCCCGGCACGGCCACCATCACCCGCCCCCGTCCGTCCACCACCCCCGGACGCACGAACGGCGGCCCGGCCGGGAAGTCCACCTTCCCCATCTCCACGCTGGCGTCCCAGGCGCCATCCTCGCGCCGCCCCGGCACGCGCAGCCGCACGCGGTCCCCGCCGACCGTCACCGGAAACCACCCCTCCGGCGCAACCCCCCGCCGCCGCAGGTACACGCCCGCGATCCTCAGCCCGTTCCCGCTGCGCTCGAACTCGCTGCCGTCGGGGTTGAACATCCGCAGGCGCGGCTCCGCATCCTCCACGCCCGACTCCAGGACCACGATTCCGTCCCCGCCCGGACCCCGGTGCCGGTCGCAGATCGACCGGATCAGCTCCGGCGTCAAAGGCACCCCGGGGCCCTCTTCGAAGACCAGGTAGTCGTTGCCGTGGCCGTGCGCCTTGAAGAAGCGCGGCAGGATCCGGAGGGTTCGGTCCGGGAGGGCGGGCCGGCGTGTGGGCAATGGCTGCGAACGTTCTCTTGGGGAGCAGGACGTGGCTTGGCGTGAGTAATCTACCCAACAACCGCGCCGGCGCCGTTGTCATTCACCGCGCGGCTCCGCATCTTCCCACCGCCATGCAAGCTTCCACCACCTTCGTCGCCGTCGTGAAGGACGAGTGCGAGACCTGCCACCTCGCGCTTCCCGCGCTGCGGGAGATCGCCCGGGAGGCGGGCGGTGCGCTCACCGTGTACTGGCAGGACGATGGTGCCTTCCTCGGACCGAAGCTTGCCGGCGCCGCGGCCGACGACCGTGAACTCGAGCAGTCGTTCCGGTTGGGAATCGAGGTCGTCCCCACGCTGGTCCGCCGCGAGAACGGCAGCGAAACCGGCCGCGCGGAGGGCTGGAGCCGGCGCGAATGGCGTGCGCTCACCGGCCTGGGTGCGCTCGGCGGGGGGTTGCCTGCGCACCGGCCCGGCTGCGGCTCCCGCTCGGTCGAGCCGGGAGTTCGGGAGGCGCTCGCGGCACGCTTCGGCGACGCCGCGATCCGGGCACGCGGGATCGAGTTGGGCGCGGGCACGGATCCCGTCGAGGCGTGCTACGAGCGCGGCTGGACGGACGGCCTGCCGGTCGTGCCCCCCACCCCGGAGCGCATCCTGCGGATGCTGGGCGGCACCCGCCGCGATCCAGCCGAGGTCGTCGGCCTCATCCCCCCCGACATGGCCCCGTGCACCGTCGAGAAGGTGGCGATCAATGCGGTGATGGCGGGGTGCAGGCCCGAGTACATGCCGGTGGTGCTCAGCGCGCTGGAGGCGGCGCTCGATCCCGGTTTCACCCTGCACGGGCTGACCTGCAGCACCTGCTTCTCCAGCCCGGTGATCATCGTCAACGGCCCCGTGGCCCGGCGCATCGGGATGAACGCGGGGCTGAACGCGCTCGGGCAGGGAAACCGCGCGAACGCGACCATCGGCCGCGCGGTCAACCTGGTGGTGCGCAATCTGGGAGGGGGGCGTCCGGGTGAGATCGACCGGGCGACGCTGGGATCCCCGGGCAAGTACACCTTCTGCTTCGCCGAGGACGAGACGGACGGGGATTGGGAGCCGCTCGCGGTGTCGCGCGGCGTGGCACCGGGGCGCAGCGCGGTCACCGTCTTCGCCGGCGACGGCATCCAGGGCGTGACCGACCAGAAGGCGCGGACTCCGGACGAGCTCACCCGTTCCCTTGCGATGGCGCTCAGGGCGGTGGGGCACCCCAAGCTCTGCGAGTGGGCGCCGGCCGTCCTGGTGCTCTCGCCCGAGCACTACGCCGTGTACCGCGAGGGGGGCTGGGGCCGCACCCGGATCACCGCCGAACTCCACCGCGCTCTCCGGCTCCCGGGCGACGAGGTGGCCGCCGGCGCGGGCGGGGTGGCGGAGGGGATGCCGCCCTCCCGCGCGCGGGAATCCATCCCGAAGTTCCACCCGGAAGCCCTCCTGCTTGTCCGCGCGGGCGGCCCCGCCGGCCTCTTCTCGGCCATCCTCTCGGGCTGGCCGGGAGGACGGCTCTTCAGCGAATCCCACCCCGTCACCAGAGAGATCATGGAATGAACAGCTCCCCGGTCACGCTGCACGACCCCACGTCCGAATCGGCACCCGCCACCCGGCCCCGCCGCCCCCCGCCCCCGACCCTGCAGGACCGGACCGTCGCGCTCTTCGATATCGGCAAGTCGCGCGCCGCCGAGTTCCTCGACCACCTCGAGGCGCGGCTGCGCGCCCGGGGCGTCACCACCGCCCGCTTCGCGAAGCCGACCAACGCCAGGCCCGCGACCGCCGCCATTCTGGGGGACATCGCCGCGGGCGCGGACGCGGTCGTGGAGGCTCTCGCCGACTGAGGGTCGTGCGTATCATGCGGTCTGCATGACATCAGGGCGCTCGACGACCTCGGCCTCCCCGGCCTCCTTGTCGCCACCGCCGCCTTTCGCGAGGCCGCGGCCTTCCAGGCGCGTTCCCTCGGCTTCGACCCGGCGATCGTCTGGCTGCCGCACCCCGTCCAGAACCGCAGCCCCCGCGAGCTGGAGCAACTCGCCGACCAGGCACTGGAGCCGGTGCTGCGCGCGTTGACCGGCCCCGCCTGACCCTGGCCCGCCCGGGCTGGTTCGCGCCGCCTGCGGGCAATCACCCCAGGGGGTCTGCTACCTCCCGAAGAGCAGGCCGATCACCAGGTTGAGCAGGGCGACGGTCACCGCCCCGGCCATCGCTGCCCCGAATCCCCTGATTTCGAAGCCGCGCACCATCGCCGCCGTCGCCTTGAGCGCGACCGCGTTCACCACGATCGCGAAGAGCCCGAGGGTGAGGATGGTCAGCGGCATCAGGATCGGGGCGAGGAAGGTCCATATCGCCCAGTTCACCATGCCGAGCACCAGAGCGGCCAGAACCGCCGCCCCTCCATTCTCGATATCGATTCCCTTGACCACCCTGCTGGCCACGAAGAGCACCCCGGCGCTGACCAGCGTGCCCACCGCCAGATTGATCAGAAATTCCACGACTCCCACCTCCATCGTTGTTCCGTTTGCGGAGTTGCCTGATATATCAAAAGACGAGCGGCGTCCCCGCAAGGTTTCGTGTCCGCGCCGGGCGTGCCCGGCCGGCAGCCCGGGGACCGAACTCGCGCCCGGCCATCGCCGACAGCCTCCGGACGCACCCGCGCGCGCCGGGCCGCTTCACCTGCCCCGCTACGGGATCAGGGCCCTCCTGCCTGTGTTGCGCACGATGAACAGCCCGTCGCCGGTGCTGGTCATCACCACCACTCCGCTCTTGAAGTACGGGTAGTTGCTCCACGACGCGCCGCCGTAGGGCGAGTTGTCGAAGAAGGCGATCTCGACGGGGTTGGTGGGGTCGGTGATGTCCAGGATCCTGAGCCCCGCGCCGTAGTTCGACTGGTACATCAGGTTGCCGAGGATGTAGAGGTTGTGGTCGGTATCGGGCGTCTCGGCGATGTAGTCGCCGATGTGCAACGGCTCATCGAGGTCCTCGAGGTCCCAGATCAGTGTGCGGGTGCCCTCGACCAGTCCCTGCGGCTCGTCCCCTTCGTCGTTCATGTAGAAGTAGCGATGGTCCTCGGTGAGCCAGCCCTGGTGCGCGTAGGCGACGGCCGGGTAGGTCGCGAACGAGATCGCGACGGGGTTGTCCTTGTCGGTGACGTCGGAGATGCTGAGCGCGGTCTCGTTCGAGCCCAGGCAGATTTCGCGGCCCCGGTACTCCTCGTCGGGACCGTGGTAGATGACGCACTGCGCATCGTGGGAGTATCCCGTGCCGCGCCGGCCCGTGTTGGGGTCGGCGAAGCACCCCGCGAAGACGGGGTGCGCGGGTTCGCTCAGGTCGAGGATGTGCAGTCCGCCGCCGCAGGTCTCGCCCCCCCCGCTGGCGCCGACGACGTAGGCGAAGGGCGTCTCCGGGTTGATGACGATGTTGTGGGCGCTGGCGATGCCGTCGTAGTGGAAGTCGGGCTCGAAGGTGACCGGCTCTCCGCTGACGTCTCGCAGCCGCCGCAGGTCGAACACCTGCACCCCGTGCTCGGCGGCGCCGTCGGCGACGATGTAGGCGTGGTCGGCGTAGACCTTCATGTCGCGCCAGATCGCGCTGCGGGAGCCCGGCGTCTTGGGCAGGTTGCCGAGCATGACGGGGTTGTGGGGGTCGGTGAGGTCGACGAAGGCGGTGCCGTCGGTGCGCCCCACGATCGCGATCTCGCGCCCGGTCTCGGGGTCCGTCCAGCCCCACAGGTCGTTGACGCGCGCGCCCCGCCCGCCAGCCAGATCCTTGATCGGGAGGAAGGAGATGATGTTGACGTTGTTGCACTCGTACCCGGCGGCGTCGCTCTCCACGCAGGGAATCTCCTCGTCCAGCCCGGTGATGGCCGGGAGGCCCCGGTGTTCCCCGATCACGAGTTCTCCGCGGCTCCATTCCGCGCCGCCGCTCCGCTCCGCGATGACCACCCCGCCGGCCCGCTCGTCGATCCCTCCGGCGCCGATCGCGGCCACGTCGCCGCCCACTGCCAGCGAGCTGCCGTACGACGCGTTCGCCGCCAGCCCCTCGCCGGGGGCCTCGGTCGCGCTCGTCCACCCCGCCGCCTCGTCCCGGGTGAAGCGGTACACGCTCCCGTTGCCGCCTCCGGAGCCGGGGGCGCCCACCCACACCACATCGCCGTCGAAGCCGATCGCCGAGCCGAAGCGCGAGCGCACGCCGTCGCTGAAGGGCACGAGGGTCGCGCCGCGGCTCCACGAGCGCTTGCCGGAGTCGAAGTTGAAGGTGAGCACGGCCCCGCTGCCGGGCGGCGCGCTGGGCGCACCCACCAGGGCCAGGTCTTCCCGGAGCGCGATGGCCGAGCCGAAGCCGCCGCCCTCGCCGACCTCTTCCGGAGCGGCGAGCCGGCCCAGCGAGGAGAAGGCGCCCGTGGCGGGATCCACGTGCAGCGCGTGGACCTCGACCGGGGCTTCGCGGCTCGCCGCCGTCGCGACCAGCGCGAGCTCTCCGTCCAGCGCCACCCGGGTACCGAAGCGCTGGCCCGCGCCATCGGGACGGAAGTGGCCGCGCTGCGACCATCCCGCACCGCTCCGCACGAAGAGGTAGACGGCTCCGGTGCCGTCGTCCTCACCCGGCGCCGAGACGAGCGCGGCGGTGCCGTCGCCGTTCAGCGCCACGGCCGCCCCGAAGGCGGCATCCTCGGCGGGCGCGGGGGAGCCAAGCCGCGCGGCCTCGCTCCACCCCCCCCGCCCGTCGGCGCGGAAGACGAACACCGCTCCCGTGCCGCTCTCCCAGCGCGGCGCACCCACGATCGCCAGATCACTACCCGCGTCGAGGGCGCTCCCGAATCCGTCCGGGGGCCCCTGGACCGGGGAGACGCTCAGCCGCGCCACCTCGCCCCAGCCACCGCCGGCGGCGCCGTACACGTACACGACCCCCGGCAGTGCGGCAGCCCCCGGCTCGCCGACGAGTACCTGGCCGCTGCCCACGGCGACGCTGCCGCCGTACTGCTGGCCGTGAAGCGGACCGGCCGGGGCGAGGGCGGGCGCGGTGCCCATCGCAATCGTGACGGCGGCCGCGGCGGAGGAGAGGAAGAGAGGACGGTGGGTGTTCATGATGCTTGCCTCGGGTGCGGTTGCTGGAGTGCTGGTCGACTTCAATGTACACCCGGCCCGCACACCCGGGCCACCCGCTTTGCGAAGGACCGGGCTCAGCGCCTCACGCCCGTCCGCACCTCCATGAAGAGATCGGCATAGACCGGGCGGTAGTCTTCCTTGACCGACTCGGGCAGAACCCCTGGATGCCATCCGCGCCCAAGGGACGTGGTGACCTCGTTCTGCAGCTCCCAGGTAATCCGGTAGACGTTGCCGCCGCCGAACTCCGGCTCGAGCGCCCGCCCGCGGATCACGAACCGGTTCCGCGCGTTGGTCACGCCCCTGAGCTGCTCCTCGGCCACGACCGGGCGCTCCAGCCAATTGCTCTCGTAGTAGAGCTCGGAGGGGCTCTGCTCACGCCGGTCAAGGCGAAACGAGTGCTTCTGGATGATCATCTGCACGCCGGCGGCCAGGGTCGCCGGGTTGAGGCGGCCCAGATCCTCGCGCCAGTAGGTCCGCGAGACCTCGCGCACGCCCAGCATGCCCGCACACCCCGCCGTCAGGGCGGCCAGCACCAAAACGCAGGCGGGAACAGCCGCCGGCCGGCACAACATCCCCGGCCGGGGCTGTTCCCGCCTCCTGTGAGTCATCCTCACGGGAAGTAGGGTCAGCGCCGTACGCCCGTCCTGACCTCCAGCGTGAGGTCGAGATAGATCCGGCGGAACTCCTCGATGACCGAAGCCGGCACGATGTCGGGGTGCCAGTTCGAGTCAGCCTCGGACGTGACCTCGTTCGCCAACTCCCACGTCATGCGGTAGTTGTCGACGTTCGCCGCGCCTGACTCCACGCCACGAATCACGATTCGGTTGCGGGCGTTGGTGACGCCCCGCAGTTCCTCCTCGGCCACGACCTCCCGGGGAATCCAGTCCAGCTCCCAGCGGACCTCGCCGCCGATCAGATTCCTGTCTTGCAGGCGCAGCGAGTGCTTCTGGATGACGCGGTTGAGCGCCTCATCGATGGTCGCCACGTTCAGGCGGCCGAGGTCCTCGCGCCAGTAGTTCTGGGACACCGGGCCGGCGCCCGCGCTCACGCACCCGGCGATGCCGAGCAGCACAAGCGCAAGCGCCAGACCGGCAACCCGTGGACGGCGCTCGGCCGTCCGCGGGTTGCCCTGACCCGGTGCGAACCCGCTAGCGGCGTCTCTCAATTGCCTCTGGGTCAGCAGCATTTTCGTAGTACTCTTTCCACAGCTCGAGCGCTCTCGCCTTATTGCGGAGCCCCTCTGTAGTGACATCGTCGATGATGTCCGGTGCCGAACTGTTTCCACCGGGACCGCCGAAGGTGTAGATCTCCATCAGCAGGAGATCGAGCTCGATTCCGGGAATCGGCAGCTGCGTCCAGCTGTGCTGGACCAGGTCGCCCCATCCGCGGTCGTCGAAGTACTCGTTAGTCATCCCGTACTGGTACAACTCGATCCGCTTCTCGTACTTGTACGCTTCCCAGAGGTCGCCGCAGGAGCCGTCGTTCATCTTCGGCACGCAACGGTCGCCACCCGGCGCCACACCGTTGACATCCGTGAACGGGGGCAGCTCGCCGCTCATGGTGCGGTACTTGTTGACCGTCTCCATGGTGGCGGCCTTGTTGCCGAGGTGGTAGTTCGCCTCCGCGGCGATCAGCTCCAGCTCCAACGAGGTCATGTCCGGCCAGAAGGTCTCGTACCGGTGGTCATACCACTGAGACGCCCAGCGCCAGTCGATGTAGTTGGAGTAGTGGTAGATGCCGCGGTCCGCCGGGAAGGGGCTGTTGCCCATGTAGCGAATGTACTTCCCGCAGCTGGCCGAGCTGTTCGGCGAGGGACACGGTCCCGTCGGATTGATCCGCGCATCGTCGGTGTCCATGTCGAAGGGCGTGCGCTGGTCCAGCGGCGCACTGATCCACCTCTGGTATCCGCCCGACGCGTCCGCCGGCCCGATCGTGCGGTAGTCGATCCGGGTCCAGCCAGTGAACCAACTGGCGTACAACTTCAGTAGATGGATGCACCAGTTGCCGCCCGCTTCACGCACGCAGCCGTAGGGCTCCGAGATCCCCATCTGTGCGTCCGCGAGGATGGCCGACCAGTTGAGCGCCTGGCGGTCCGCGGGGGTCCGCGGAATCTGCGTGCGGTAGCGCGTGCGCATGGCCCGCGCAACCTCCGCCATCCGGGCTCCGTCCCAGTCGTGCTGCCATCCGACCCAGAGGTCCGGGATCGTGAAAGCGCCCGCCTGGGCGCCCTGGATGACCTCGGCGTAGAGCTCCTCGGCCCTCGCCCAGACCTGGTCGTAGGGGACCGGTTCAAGCGTCCCCAGATCGTCGGCGCTTACCGTCTCGTCGACCAGGAACGCCTGGTCGTGGATCACGGCCAGGTTGGAGAAGTTCAGCGCCTGGATCAGCTTGCCGAAGAGCACCAGCCGGTCCGTGTTGTCCGGCGCCTCGGGACCCTCCTGGATCCGGAGTCCGGCGTCAATGGCGAGCAGCCCGTCGCGGACCGCCGCAAGCGACGCGTAGGACTGCTGCCAGGGGAGCCTGGCCACGGCGTTGCTGCCGTACGACGCATCGTTGTTCCAGGCCACGCGAGGCTCGGAACAGTTGTCTCGCATCCCGAAGTTGCCCCAGGACGAGGTGTGCGCATCCGCAACGCAGCTCATCGCCGCCCCGGGGTACAGACCCTGGGCGGTGTACTCCCAGGTCGAGAACCCGCCGGAAACCAGGGCCTCGACGTCACCCGGGGTGCGGATGGCCCGCTCCCGGTCCGGGGCGTTCAGGTTCTGGACCTCGAGATCGAGGCAGGCGCTCCCGGCAAGCAGCACCGCGGCGCAAAGCCCGATCATCGAGCTCAGTCTCTTCATTCTCATGGTTTGATGGTCCTTTCTGCCCTAGAACGTGAGTTGCAGGCTGAAGCTGACGCGCCGCGGATTCGGATACTGGTAGGCGTCGACGCGGGAGATGATGCCGCCCACCTCCGGATCGAATCCCGAGTACCCCGTGAAGGTGTACATGTTGCGGCCGATCAGGTTGACCTCCGCGCCGGTCACCCGGCCGGCGAAGATCGCGTCGAGCCAATCGGGGTTGATCGAGTAGCGGACCGAAAGCTCCCTGAGCTTGATGTAGTCGCTCTTCTCGATGAACCAGTCGTTGTCGGCGTTCGTGTTGTACAGGAGCTGATAGTACTTGACCGGCTTCTTGTGCGAGTCGGCCTTGCCGGCCTGGTCCATGACCCCGGAGCGGTTGTCGCGGTACGCCCACTGCTGCGTCCCGTTGTACACGTCCACCCCGAGCTCACCGTCCAGGAGAGCGTACAGCGAAAGGCCGCGCCACCGGAAGGTGTGGGTCATGCTGAAGTTGAGGTCGGGCATGGTGTTGCCCAGGTACACGAAGTCGGTGCACCCGGCAGCGCCCTGGCGGCGCTCCACGCACTCGACGTCGCGGGTGAAGTTCTGTCCGTAGCTCCGGACCGGCATGCCCCAGTCGAAGATGTCCTGCCCGGTCATGCCTTCGCTGTTGGTGCCCCACAGCCCCTGCGCGATTCCGTCGGTGTAGTTCCCGCTGCCGACCCAGACCATCAGGCCGTCGTCGTTCACCTGGAACTGGCCGCAGTCCGTGCCTGCCGGAAGATCGTCACAGCTCTTGGCCCACTTGACGCCGTAGTGCGCGCCGTAGATCTCACCCTCGCGGACGTACCGCGTCCCGGTGCGGTACGGGGGCCGGTTCAGCTCCGTGATCTCGGAGCGGGAGCGGTCGAGGTTCACCCGCACATTGTAGGAGAAATCCTCCGTGGCGAGCACCGGCGCCTCCACGGTGTACTCCCACGTGTTCGACTCCAGCACGCCCGCATTCTGCACCTGCGAGGTGAACCCGCCGCGCGCCCTCGCGAGCGGCACGCTGAGAATCTGGTCGGTGTCCGACTTGAACGCGTACACGAAGCTCGTGGTGATCCGGTTGAAGAGCACCATGTTGACCCCGAACTCGTTCTCGGTGGAACGCTGGGGCCTGATGTCCTTGTTGCCCTGGCTGACGGGCCGGATCGCGGCCGCGCTCACGGAATAGGTCTCGTACTGGGCCGAGAATCCGGGCCGCCGCCCCGCGGTGCCCAGCGACCAGTGGACCTTGAACTCGTTGACGTGGTCCGGCAACGGCCACCAGCTCTCCAGCGACGGCCGGTAGGCCAGCGAGGTGCGGTAGTAGGTCTGCCAGCGCTGCGACGCGCCGAAGAGGCTCGACCCGTCGCGGCGTACGACGCCGTCGAAGATGTACTTGCCCAGGTAGTCGAGTCCCGTGATCAGGAAGTAACCCTCTTCGCGGGTGGTGTTCTCGCTCGAACTCGCAGTCCGCGAGTCCGGATCCGTGTTCTGGATCTGCGGAACCCCGGACGCGATGAAGTCGCCGCCCCATCCATAGAAGTAGTAGTAGTCCTGCGTTCTCTGCAGGTAGCGCGCGCGCGTACGGGTGTTCAGGTCGCCGAAGGCCCGGCTGATGGATCCGGTGACCTCGGCGTTCACGCTCTGGCGGCGGGAATTCGACCGGGAAGTGGATCCCTGGCTCGGATTGTCGTTGTCCTCCGTGTTGTACGGCAGTCCGAGGGGAAGATGTAGTGGTAGTTGTAGAAGTTGCGGTCCACCGCGAACACCGCCTCGATGTCCGACCACGCCGTCGGGTTCCAGCGCGAGTTCACCGCCGCCTTGAGGTCGGAGTTGAAGGTCTGCGGATCCGACAGCTCCGCGTAGTAGAGCGGGTTGCTCGCCTGCGCCAGCGCGTCGGGTTCGATGTAGAAGCAACCCTCTTCGGGACACGCATCGCTGGGGGTCCAGTTACGTTCCAGATCTCGGCACAGGTTCTCGTTCTCCGGCGCGCTCCCGGTGCAGGGATCTCGCTCCTGCAGGTCGACGTAGGGACCCATGAAGGTCAGGCCGTAGAAGCTGACGTTCGAGAGGTCGTTCCGGTTCTGCGTGTACACCGCGCTGAAGTTCATCGCCAGCCCGTCGCGCACGTTGTTGTCCAGGTTCATCCGGAAGCCCTTGCGCCCGAACCCGTCATAGAACTGCGGGAAGAGGCCCATGTCCCGGTGGTGCTCGAAGGAGGTCCGGTAGTTGGTGCCCCCGTCGCGCCCCTCCAGCACGCCGTAGTTCGTGATCAGCCATCCGTCCTGAAAGATCTCGGCGAGGTGGTCGTGCTTCGTCCAGTTGGGCAGATGCCAGGGCCAGTCGCCGTCCGCGAACGAATTCGAGACGCTCTCGCCGTTCAGCGCCGGGTTCTCGATCTGGGACCGGGGAATGTTATTGGTCAGACCTTCGATCCGGTTCCCCTGGACGGAGACCAGGTAGCCCTCCGAGTCGGTCTGCCACGGGTGGTTCTGCGAGAGCGGGATGCTGCCCACCTGCTGGTCCACCCCCGTCTCCTGCCGGAACTGCACCCGGTTGTAGTCCCGGCCGCCGAAGCCCGTGCCGCGCTTGGTAAAGATCTGGATGACCCCGTTGGCCGCCCGCGACCCGTACATGGACGCGCCCGCGGCCCCCTTGACGATCTCGAAGGACTCGATGTCGAGCGCCGCGATGTCGTCGAAGCTGCTCGTCGTGATCACGTTGTCCACGATGATCAGCGGAGTCTCGGACCCGGAGATCGAGCTCGCCGCCCGCAGCATGATCTGCGAGGTGGAGCCCGGGGTTCCGCTGGTGCTCTGCACCTTCACGCCGGCCACCTTGCCGACGAGCCAGCCCTCCGCCGAAACCGGCGGCACCGGGATGTCGGCGATGTCGACCTTGTCGACGGTGAAGGGCAGCTTCACCTTCGGGATTCCGCGCGCGACCCCGGTCACCACGATGTCCTGGACCCGGAGCGTGCCGGCGGTCATCTCGCCGTCGGCCTGTGCGGTCCCGCCGGCCGTGACGGTGACGTCGACGGTAAGTGTCTCGTACCCGAGGAGGGTAAAGGTCACCTGGTGCGACCCCGCGGACACCCCGGTGATGATGTAGCGTCCGGACGTGTTGGAGAGCACTCCGGTCTCGGCGCCGTCGAGCGTCACGAGCGCGGACTCGAGGGTCCGTGCCGAAGTGACATCGGTGACGACGCCGGTGATGGTTCCGGTCTGTGCCGCCGCGCTCTGCACGGCGAGCAGGCAGACCAGCCCCGCCGCCGGGACGAGAAGGGCCTTCCTCCTCCATTCCCGGAACCTGCGGGAGTTGTTCTGTTTCAAACCACTCATGGCCACCTCCTGGTGTCTTGGCGGATCGATCCCGTCCGCGCTGTCAAGGTCCGGCACCGGCCCGACTCCGGTCCTTCGCCGACATACAGCGGACATGGATACACCGCAGTCCGGCCATCCGGCCGGGCCGCGATTACATCCGCACAGTGATGCGAGCATAATGGGGAGCCATCTCCAAAAGCGCAAGTACCCCGTCAACCGGGCATTCGGAATGGCACGCAACCCAACCCGGGAAATGCCGTCACGGAGACCGTCTTCCCCGCTCCGGCCGGAGCGTGTGACGGCGAGCTGAAGCCGGGGCCGGTTTGCAACTTTCCGCAGCGACAGGCTAACATAGGTGTGGTCGGACCCGGTTCGCGCTCGCCCCCAGGAGAAAGGATTCCGCCGTGGCCAGGCAGTCGATCAAGGGTGTCCTGCTGGGCGCGATTGCGTTCGCCGCCGCGGGGGCGCTGGTTCCGGTGGAGAGGGTGGAGGCACAGGAAGGCGCCCGCTCGTGGCGGTTGGCCGTCTGGCTGAAGGGGGGCTACCAGCAGTCCAATGGGTACGTGGCCCAGTCCCAGCCCTCGGATATCCCCGAGCTCGAGAACTACGTGTCGCAGTTCCGGGTCGACCCGGCGAGGCTGGTGGGGGCCGGGGTCGAGGTGCGCTTCCCGGCTCAAGGGATAGGCGCCCGCCTGGGGTGGGAGAGATCCACGGTGTCCGATGCGATCGGGCGGCTCGGAATCTGCAACGTGCTGGAGGGACCGATCTGCGAGCCGGAAGTGGCCGAATTCCAGTTTCAGGCGCTGCTGGCCGAGTTCCGCTTCCTGATGCGGCAGCCACGCGATCGCATCCGCCCCCTCCTCCTGCTCGGCACGGGGATCCGGGAGATGGCCTTCGACACGCCGGCGTGCGATCCGAACGCGGCGGACCCGCTGATCTGCCAGACCATCGTCGGGCTGTACGAGAACCCGGTGCCGCACGTGTACTACCAGCTCGGACTCGGGTTCGAAGCGACGCCGGGTCCCATGGTGCTTAACGCCGTGGGCACCGTCGGCACGGCGCGCTACGGGAGCACGACCGACCACGTCCACGGCCAGTGGTACAATGAGTTCCGCGTCGAGCTGTCGGCCGGATACATCGTCTACTAGCGAGGCCCACGATGCAGACAAGGTTCACCGGTAGCGTGAGCAGGCCGGGGGTGCTTGCGGCTCTCTTGGCGGCCGGCTCCGTGTTTCCAGCGGCCGCGGGTTCGGTGTCGGCGTCCGTCGACACCGGGGTGCCCGGCCAGTCGGAGGAGGCTGCTGCGGCGGCGGTCCAGAGCCAGGCGCAAGACCCGTACGAGCGTGGCCAGGCATTCATCCGGGACGGCAATCCGGAGGCCGCGCTGATCCTGTGGGTGGCGGTGCAGGACAGCCTCTGGGGCGCCGAGGCCGAAGACCCCCGCATCAGTGTGGCCTTCATCGAAACGGTCGTGGAGCACGGCTTCGACGAGTACCGCGAGGTCGCCACGCTGATCTTCGAACGGGCGTTTTCGGGCCGGCCCGCCGCCAGCGAGAAGGCCCGCGGGGAAATCCTTGCGGAAGGCCGGCGCACGCTCGCCCTCACCGACTCCGCGAGCGCGGATGTCTGGCTGCAGGCGGGCGAAGACGATCCCGGCCTGCTGGCCAGGATCATCAAGCGATACTGGATCGAGCGCGATCCCACGCCGACCACCCCCGTCAACGAACGCCTGTTCGAGCACTGGGAGCGGATCGTACACGCGCGCCGCAACTACATCTACAACTACAGCTCGCCGTACCGGACGGACGACCGGGGCGTCTTCTACGTGAAGTACGGCGAGCCCGATCGGATCACCGCGGGGACGCTGGCGATCAGCTCCTTCGACCAGCGCCGGCTCGGGGTCTCGCTCGGTGACATGGTCGCCGTCGACCTGAATCCCCGCTATGAACTCTGGCGGTACGCAAACCTCGAGCCGCCCGATTTCACCTATTTCCTCTTCGGCAACGTGGACCAGACGGGCCCCTTCGAGTACGTGACTGGACTCAGCGAGATCATCGGTCCCAGCGCGAGGACCACCAGAATCAACGGGATGCGCGCCCAGTACTTTCTGGAGTACTTCTACTACATCGAGCTCGCAAGGATGGGCGGCCCCTACGGAAACCGTCTCGCCGAGCTCGAGCGGCTCTGGGGCGAGGCGCGGCAGCCCCCCGAAGGCGTGCTCGAGGCGCGCTCGGCGCAACACGCGATGGACGACACGTGGGAGGCGCAACGTCCCAAGCCGTCCGCGCACTCGGATTTCGACGACTCCCGCAAGAGTGCGCTCTCGGCCCAGGTGGCGCGCACCCTGGCCGGCCAGGACCCCCGCCTGCTCGTGCTGGCGGTCTCTTCTCCGCTCTGGAGGCCCGCGGTCAACAGGCGGGAGATGCGGGGCGGCATCTCGCTCGCGCAGTTCTCCGCGGCCCATACGGTGATCGTCCGGGACGGGGACCTCAACGAGCTGGTGCGTGCGGCGATGGCCGAGCTGGATGTCGAGAGCAACGTCTCGATGCTGGAGATGCGCCACGCGTCCCAGTTCCGGCACATGACGGTCGCCGCCGAGCATGTCGTCGAGGGGCAGGATCTTGGAGACGCCGAAGATGTCGGCGTCCTGCCGGGCCACGAGCACTTCGCCGTGGCAGCGCGGCTGCGGCGCGACGCCGTCCAGTTCGAACTCAGCGACCTGATCGTGGGGATCGCGCCGGAGTCGGTCGTGGGGGTGGACAGCGTCCCCCTGCCGGTCCTGCCCGCCACCCGTTTCTGGCGGGCCGACCCGGTGCGGGTGTACCTGGAGCTCTACCACCCGACCGGCGTGGACGACGGAGAGGTCGCCAACTACGAACTGCGCGTCCTGCTCGCGCCCTACCGGGGCGCGGCAACGCCCGAGGAGCTGGTGCGGCCGGAAGCCGGCGGGCGGGCCGCGGTCGAGATCGAGATCGAGTCCGAGGCGCCCACGGGACGCCACTACTTCGATCTGGATCTCCGCAACGAGCGCCCGGGCCCGCTCCAGCTCGTGGTCCTGGTCACCGATCCGGCGACCGGGCTCAGCCGGGCAAGGGCGATCCCGATCGCGCTGCTGCCGAACTAGTTCGGGACCCCGGACAGCTTCCCGTCCAGTTGCCGAGAACCGGCCCCGGGGGCCGGAACCGGAAGGCGGGCGGGCTGCTCAGCAGGTCCGGCAGTTGTGGCTGTTCCTCGACCCCAGCTTTTCCAGCAGCACCACCGTGGCCGGCCTCGGTGAGACCCGCTGCACGGGTCCGTTGGCCAGGTCGGCCACCGTCTGGCCGCGGCGGCTCACGGCCTCGATGTCGGCGCCCTGCTCCACCAGGTAGAGGATGACGTCGTGGTCGCCGCGCGCGGCCGCGTGGTGGAGCGCCGTGTACCCGTTGTGGTCGCGCTGGTTGACATCGGCGCCCAGCTCCTCGACGAGGTAGCGCACGGCGGGCAGCCACCCGTGCGGAGCGTGCCGGTGCGCGTTGCCCGCGAACCCTTCCCCGTAGCCGACGCCCGACGCGGCATGGATGGGCCAAACGCCCGGACCGCCGGCAGGAACCGGGGGGAAGCCCGAGACGTCCGGCTCGAGGGCGCGGAGCGAATCCGCCACCTCGGCGGCCCGCACAAGGTTGGCGCGCGTCTCGTCGTCCGCGGCGGCCAGGAGATCGTCGGGGAAGTCCCCGCGCTGGTCTTCCCGCAGGTCGTCCCGGACGGACTCGAGGAGCTCGACGCGGGCGGAGTCGGCCAGCTCGGTCCAGGCGGAATCGGAGGCGAGTCGCGTGCGGTGCTGGCGGGCCAGTTGCTCGTCGGGAGTGAGGCGGCGGCGCGGGGCGGGCGCGAGGGTGGCCACCGAGGGATCCGCGCCGTGCTCCGCGAGCAGGCGCATCGCGGCGACATCGGTCGCGTAGGCCGCGCGCCAGAAGGGCGTCGCCCCCGCCGTGTTGACGAGGCCGCAGTTGCCGTTGCCGCACCCGCTGTACACCATGTACCAGGGGTGGACGGTGAGGCGCACGTCGGGGTCGGCCCCCTTTTCGAGGAGCGCCTCCATCACGTCCAGGTAGGTGGCCTTCTGGAGGCCCATCTCCTGGGGCTGGGGGTAGCGGGTGCGGGGCTGCCAGCGCGCGTTCACGGCCGCCCAGAGAGGGGTGGCGTCGTTGAGCGTGGCGGCGATGTTCGGGTCCGCGCCCCGCTCGACGAGCGTCAGCGCCAGGTCGAACTGGCCGTTGATGGTGGCCATGAGGAGCGGGGTCGTGCCGTCGCTGAGCGAGGCCCGGTCGATGTCGGCGCCCCCGTCGAGGAGCGCTTCGGCCGCCTCGGTGTGCCCCTGGCGGGCCGCGTGCAGGAGGGCCGTGAGCCCACCCTTGCCGGTGATGCTTGGGCGCCGCGCGCTCTGCCCTTCGTCCTCCTCCTCATCCTCCTCGGGCTCGGGGAGCCCCTCTTCGTAGACCGCCCGTGAGGCGCGCACCGCCGCCTGGAACTCGGTCGCGGTGGGCGCGCGGTTGCCGCCCGTGAGCGCCGCGACCGCATCGTTGCGGCGCCGGCCCGCGAGCCGGTCCAGCGCGGAGATGGTCTGCAGGTCCTCGACCCTGCTGGGGATGCCCGGATCCGCCCCGGCGGCGAGCAGCGCGCGAATGGCGCCGGCGCGGTTCGCGGCCGCCGCGAAGATGAGCGGCGTCTGCGCCCACACCGCCTCCCGCGCGTTCGGGTCGGCGCCGCGCTCCGTGAGGGCCGTGACCAGTGCGGGTGAGCCGGCGGCGGCGGCGAGGTGGAGCGGCGTGGTGCCTGCGCCGGTGGTGGCGGCCGCGTCGGCACCCGCGTCCAGGAGGAGGGTCGCGACCGCCGCGCTTCCGCTCCGCGCCGCCACGTGCAGCGGCGTGTAGCCGCCGATGCGGGTGACCGGCTCGATGGCCGCCCCCGCGTAGAGGAGCATCCGCGCGAGGTCCGGGTCGCCGCGCTCGGCGGCCCAGTGCAGCGCGGTCATGCCGTCTCCCTGGGCTGCGTTGACGTCGGCGCCGTCGGCGAGCAGTTCGCGCACCGCGGTGACGTCGCCGCGCATGGCCGCGTCGGCGACGGGGGAGTCGGCGGGGGCGGGGGCCGAGGCCAGCAGCGCGCCCGCGAGCGCCACTGCCAGCAGTCCCTGGACAGGCCCCCGTGAGCGCGGAGAGCGGCAAGGCGCCGCGTTGGCAATGCGCCTTAAAGGGTGGATAGTCGTGGTCTTCACGGTGCTGCTATCCCTCCGTCGAGGTCCGGGAGGTCCGCCGTGAGGGAGAACTCCCCCGTGCTGTCCCCGAAGCTGTCCATCTCCATGCCGAGGCCGTTCAGGGCGGTGAGCATCGCATTCGCCATCGGCGTGGCGTCGGGCGCCTTGAGGTGCAGGTTGCCCTCCAGCAGCCCGTTGGCGCCGCCGAGCAGGATGAGCGGGCAGCGGCGGTGGTTGTGCAGGTTCGCATCGGCCATCGGCGAGCCCCACATCACCATCGTCTGGTCGAGCAGGCTCGATTCGCCGTCCATCGTGTTCTTCAGCTTGTCCAGGAAGTACGGGAGCTGGCCGACCCGGTACTGGCAGATCTTGTTGAACTCGAGGATCGCCGACTCCCTGCCGCCGTGGTGGGATGCGGGATGGAAGGGCCGGCTCGAGCCGCTCTCGGGGAAGACCCGGTTGTCCGCGTCGCGGCCGGTCTTGAAGGAGATGACGCGGGTCATGCCCGTCTGCAGGGCCAGCACCTGGAGGTCGAACATGATCCGCATGTGCTCCGAGAAGGAGTCCGGGACCCCGGCCGGGGCCTCGGGCATGTCGCGCTCTTCGCCACCCGTGTTGCGCGCCTCGACCGCCGCGATTCGCCGCTCGATCTCGCGCACGTTGTTCAGGTAGCGGTCCATGCGGAGCCGGTCCTCCGCCCCGAGCTCCCTCCTGAGCGTGGCGATCTCACCCGCCATCCAGTCGAGGATGCTCCTGCGGGACGCCATCCGCGCGGCGCGTTCCTCCGGCGTCCCCCCGGCCCCGAAGAGCATGTCGAAGGCGACGCGCGGGTCGCGGATCATCGGGAGCGGCTCGTTGGGCGAGGACCAGCTGATGGTGTCGGTGTAGGCGCAGGAGTAGTTGTAGGTGCAGCCGCCCGCCTGATCGAGGTTCTCGATGCAGAACTGCATGGAGGGCAGCGGGGTGTCCTGGCCGAAGCGCCGGGCGTACATCTGGTCCAGCGACGTGCCCACGAAGATGTCCGACCCCTGGGTCTGCCTGGGGTGGGACTGCGTCAGGAACACCGCGCTGGAGCGGAAGTGGTCGCCGCCGATCTCCGGCGTGCTGAAGGCCTCGGCCATGCGGCAGTCGGTGTTGCTGACGATCGTGAGATGCTCCTGGTACGGCGCGAGCGAGGTCAGCGCGCTCTCCGGGAGGATTTCGAAGTCCTTCCCTGTAGTGGCCGGTGCGAAGAGATGCTGCGTCGCAGCCCACTCGTTGCACCCGGCAAGACCGTGCACCTCTTCGATGCACACGAGGCGGGTCGGCTGCGAGAGGGCCGCTCGGGCCGCCCGCGCGCGTCCCGCCGGAACCATGGCGTCGAGCAGGGGGAGCGCCGCGGTGGCGCCCAGGCCCCGGAGGAAGGTGCGCCGCGCGATGTACTTGCCGGTGATGAATTGCATGATCGTTCCGATCTCCCTGGGGCTCCCGCTCAGCGGCGCCCGTCTCGTTCGCCGGGCCTCGCCGCGCCGCTCTCCTCCGCTGCGGCGGGCGCCGCGGCCCGTCTCATTCTGAATGCGTCGCTGCCCACCACGCCGAGGACGAGTGAGGAGACGCGGTAGTCGTCGCGCTCCGCCTGCCGCACGATCTCCCGGATCGCGGGCCGGTCGTAGTGCTCTACCCTGCGGCCGAGCGCGTAGGCCATGAGGTTTTCCGTGAAGTTGCGCACCAGCGGCAGGGGGCGCTTGAGGAGCACCGCCGACAGCTCGGCCGGCGTGGCCACCGGCGTGCCGTCGTAGAAGTCGCCGCGGGTGTCGAGCGGGACGCCGTTTTCCAGCGAGCGCCACTTGCCCGTGACGTCGAAGTTGTCGAGCGCGAGCCCGATGGGGTCCATGAAGCGGTGGCACGAGTTGCAGACCGGATCCTCGTTGTGGATCTGCATGCGCTCGCGGGTGGTGAGCATGCGGCCCTCCTCCGCCACCTCGGTCTCCTCCAGGTCGGGGATACCGGGAGGCGGGGGGGGCGGGGGGGTGCCCAGCAGCACCTCCATCACCCACTTGCCGCGCAGCACGGGCGAGGTGCGGTTGGCCAGCGAAGTGAGCACCAGGATGCTCCCGTGCCCCAGCAGTCCGGCGCGCCGGTCGTCGGGGTACGGGACCTTGCGGAAATGGTTGCCGGGCGCGGCCGGGAAGCCGTAGTGCACGGCCAGGCGCTCATTGACGAAGGTGTAGTCGGCCCGGAAGAGATCCAGGACGCTCCTGTCCTCCTCGACGAGGCTGTTGAAGAACAGCTCCGTCTCGTAGCGCATGGCGTCGGCCAGATTGTCGTCGAAATTCGGGTAGAAATTCGGATCGGGGTGCACCTTGTAGAGATCCTGCAGGCGCAGCCACTGGCCCGCGAAACGGCTGCCCAGGGCGCGTGCCCGCGGGTCGGCGAGCATGCGGCGCGCCTGTCGAATGAGTTCTTCCTCGTCCAGCAGCCCGCCGTCCGCCGCTGCCAGGCGCAGCGCTTCATCGGGCGGAGCCCCCCAAAGGAAAAAGGAGAGCCGCGAGGCGAGATCCACGCTCGCGACCGGATAGACCTCGCCGGGCCCGACCCCCTCGGGCTCCTGCTCGGGCCGGAAGACGAAGCGCGGACTGGCGAGCAGTGCCTCCAGCGCCATGCGCACCCCGCTCTCGAACCCGTCCGCCGCGGCCCCGTCTTCGTAGAACCTCATCAGGCCGTCGACATCGGCGTCCGAAGCGGGGCGTCGGTAGGCACGGTCGGCCAGACCCTGGATGATGCGCCGGGCACACGGTGCCTCCTCCGCCGCGGAAGTCGGCCTGCAGATGAAGATCCGGCGCCGGACCGGGTTGTCGGAAACACCGGTGGCGTTGGCCGGCCCGGAGATCGCCAGCTCGCGCACATGCGGCAGCGTGGTGATCCCGGAGCCGCCCGATCCGCCTCCGGCCATCGACCAGTCGTGGGGCCGGATCAGATCCTCGTAGGGCCCGTCGAAGCCCCGCACGAATGCGGCCGAAACGCGCTTCTGGCCGGCGCGGATGAAGACCGGACCCGTGCTGATGGGAGTCGCTCCGCGCCCGTCGGCTCCCGCTCCCGTGCGGGCGTGGTGCAGGAGCGCCACCCGCTCCCCGTCCACCGAGATGTCGATGTCCTGGAAGCGCGTGTTCGACCCGGAGGAGAAGCCCAGCTGGAATACGTACTCGCCGTCCGCGGGGAAGACGTGCTCCACGACGACCCCGCCCCGCGTCCCGTAGGGCGCTCCCTCGACGTGGTCCCAGGGATGCTGCGAAACGTACTCCGAGTTCTTGTAGCGGCGGTCCACCGCGGGTGCCCTGCGGTCGCCCACCGCCCAGCGGCTGATCTCGGCGGCGGCGTTCAGGTAGGCCTCGATGAGCGTGGCCGACAGCGTCTGGACATCGCCGATGTTGTCGAAGTTCGCGCTCATCTGGTCGGCCGGGAGCCATTCTCCGGCGTCCACCGTGAGTCCCAGAAGATCCTGGATCGCGTACTCGTACTCGACGCGGTTCAGCCGCTGGAAGGTTCGCACGCCCGGATCCGGGGTTTCGGCAGCGGCCGCGTCCAGCACCCCCTCAAGTCGCTCCACGAGCGCGAGCAGAGTGTCCCCGGCAGGCCTCGGAACTCCCGGCGGAGGCATCATCCCGGCGCGCAGCTTGCGCACCATCTTCTCGGCAACTTCCGCGTCCCGGTCCGCCTCCTCGACCACGAAGTCCTCCAGGGAAAGGTTGCCCAGGAGGCGGCGCTCGTTGTGACACCGGGCGCAGACCCGCTGCACGACCTCGTTCTCGAAGGACGGAGCGGACGGAGAGGACAGGCTGCGGGTGTCGCGCGACCGAGGCGCCGACACCGGCCAGACGGGCTGCGGCTGCGATTCCGGCACGTCCCGGTATGCGTCCACGGGAAGCAGCGGCCAGGCATCATCCGCCCTGTCCTGCCGGCCCACCACAACCATGAGCAGACCCAGGGCCAGGAACGGAACACCCAGTGATTTCATGTGCAACCAACCCGAGCGAGGAGCGTTTCCCCGGCGGCCGACGGCGCACGACCACACCTTGCCCACCCAGCTCACCCACGACGGGCGCGAGCGCGGCGTGTCGCCACAGGCTGCCTACCATAGTAGCAAACGCTGCAAGTCGCTGGCAAGACTCAAGAACAAGCCGGGGATCGCAGGCGCGGGAAGGCGCAGCCGAGCAAAGATGGTCCCGGCTCGGTGCAGCCACGGCGCAGCCACCCCCGGCGGAGGTGTTGCGCGGCCCGCAGCTCGCCGAGTTCGGATGGGACCGGCAAGCGCTCACGGGCGCCAGCGCGTTCCTGCGCGGCCCCTTCGAGGGAGCCTACACGGGCAGAGGGGCGGTGGGCCAGTGGATCAGCGTCTTTCCGGCCCTGGACCTTGTGATCGCCCACAAGACCAACTCGGTCTACGGAAGGACCACGAGCTGGCGTGCGTGGCAGCGGCTGGTCGAGCTGCTCCTTGAGGCGCACGGAGTGGAGATGCCCGGGCCCTATCCCTGGTCAGGCTAGAGCGGTCGTCCTATCGCCTCAGCAGCGACCGATAGAGCGGGTTCTGGATCGTCAGGAAGACGGATTCGCCGGGACTTACCGTTACCCGGTTGGTGGTGAAGCGGTCGCCCGCCAGGATGTCGATGCGGATCTGGAGATCGTCCACGGTCGTCCAGGGGATGGTGAAGGTCTGCTTGCCGTTTCCGTTCACCACCCCGATCCGGCGTTCCAGGCGCGCGATGGCCCGCAGCGTGGCCTCGTTGAAGTTGTGGTTCTCGACCTCGATCGTGATGACCCTCTGTGCGTCGGCGCCCTCCTCGAAGGGGTTGGGGGCCGTGCGCAGGCCGGCGCATCCAGTCGTCGCCGTCACGGCGGCCAGCAGCAACGGAATCCACCCGCCACACCGAACCCGGCAGCGCAGCTCGCCGGCCCGCGCACCTCCGGCGGCCCCGCCCGGCATCAGCTGACCAGTCGCCCGGACTCGATCGGCTCCAGCCCCTCACGGACCAGGAGTTCGTTGAGGCGGCCCACATCCCGCTGAATCACGATCTGCATCTGCGAAAGCTGTTCTTCCAGCAGGTCCGACAACCGCTCGAAAACGGTATGCGACTGGTCGGTCGGTCTGTCTTCGGCGCCCTCGACCACCCCCAGCAGCGCGGCCAGCTTGTTGTTGAGCTTGATGGGGTAGTTGAGCGGGTCCTGGTTGCTCTGGTTCTTGACCTGGTAAATCTCCGCCTCGACGACGCTCAGGTTCTCGTCGACGACCTCCGCCTGGCCCACGATCTCCTCGTTGTCGGTCTCCTCCAGGCGCTCGTCGATCTGCCCCTTGATGTCGCGCACCTTGATCACCGCCTCGTTGGCCTCCGTCACGCGGTCGCGGATCCGGATCGCCAGGTCGAAGCGCTCCTGCAGGTCGGCCACCGTCACTCCATCGAGATTCGGGTTGATCCGGACCTCGAAGTCCTGCGTCTGCGGCGCTCCACCATCAACGGTCATGCGTACGGTGTAGGTTCCGGGCACCGCAACCGGGCCGGTCGGTCCGGCGGCCCACATGATCCGTCCCTCGAAGTCGGTCCAGGCCGGGTAGCGCAGGTTCCAGTTGAAGGTATGCGACCCCTGCGCAAGCGACGGTCCGCGGCCCCCGCCACCGAACCCGCCAAACCCCCCACCCCGGCCTCCCGGCCCGCGGCGCGGCTCCGCTTCGTCCTCCCCCGCCCCCGGGGCCACCCGCTCGTAGCTTTGAATCACCTCGCCCCACCGGTCCAGCACCTCGATCGTGACGCTCTCCGCGTCCTCGGCCAGGTAGTACTGGAAGCGCGCCCCGTTGTCGATCCCGCGAATCGGATCGGCGGGGTCGAAGAGCCAGGAGCGCGCCGCGGCCACCTGGTCGTTCAGCTGGCGCAGCGGCCCGATCCCTTCGAGCACCCAGAACGAGCGGCCGTGCGTCGCGATCACCAGGTCGTTCTCCTCCACCACCAGGTCCGAGACCTGCACCACCGGCAGGTTGAGCGAGAGCGGCTGCCACCGCTCTCCGTCGTCGAACGAGACATACACGGTGCGCTCCGACGCCGCGTACAGCAGCCCGGGACGCTGGGGGTCCTCGCGCGTCGCGCGTATGAAGTCGTCATCGGGCAGCCCGTCCACGATCTTCTCCCACGACTGTCCGTAGTCGCTGGTCTTCCAGATGTAGGGACTGCGGTCGTCGTCCACGAGGTAGCGGATCCCGGAGACGTACGCCTTGCCGGGGGTGGTCGGAGAGGCCTCGATGGTGTTGATGCGCACATGGTCGGGCGCGTCCGGCGGCGTCACGTTCGCCCAGTTCATGCCCCCGTCGCGGGTGACGTGTACAAGCCCGTCGTCCGAGCCGGCCCAGATCACCTCCGGGTCGAAGTACGACGGCGCGATCGCGAAGACGGTCGCATAGGTCTCCACCCCGGTCTGGTCCTTCGTGATCGGTCCGCCCGAGGGTCCCATCGTCATGGGGTCGGCGCGGGTGAGGTCGTGGCTGATCTGCTCCCAGTTCTGCCCCTCCGTCGTGGTCTTCCACACCTTCTGCGTGCCCGTGTAGAGGACGCCGGGGTCGTGGTGCGAGAAGACGATGGGGAAGGTCCACTGCACCCGTTCGACCAGGTCCTCCGACGACTGACCCATCGGGTTCTCCGGCCAGACGTTCACCGCCCGGGTGTGCCCGGTGCGCATGTCGAAGCGCGAGAGGCTGCCGCCGTAGCAGCCGGCGTAGAAGACGTTGAGATCCACCGGATTCGGCGCCACGTACCCGCTCTCGCAGCCCCCCACGGCGTAGTACCAGGTGCGGTTGCCCGGCCCGCGGGCGGCCATCTGGCCCCACCCCCGCACGGGGATGCACGCGGTGGAGTTGTCCTGCTGACCCCCGCAGATGTGGTACGGCGTGTGCTCGGTGGTGATCACGCGGTAGAACTGAGCGGTCGAATAGTCCTGGTCGGTCCAGGAGTTCCCCCCGTTGAAGGAGACGTTGGCGCCGCCGTCGTTGGCGTTGATCATCCGCTCCGAGTCGCTGGGCGCGATCCACAGGTCGTGGTTGTCGCCGTGGGGGACCCCGATGCCGCCGAAGGTCGCTCCGCCGTCCCGGGACCGGTAGAACCCCGTGTTCAGCGCGTACATCACGTCCTCGTCGTTGGGATCGGCGTACACCCGCGTGTAGTAGAAGGCCCTCTGGCGCAGCCGGCGCTCCTCGTTGACGCGCTCCCAGGTGGCGCCTGCGTCGTCGGACCGCCACACGCCCCCGTCCGGCTCGTGCTCGATCAGCGTCCACACGCGGTTCGGGTTGGCCGGGGACACCGCCACCCCGATCTTGCCGACCGGCCCGTCGGCGAGCCCGATGTTGCCGGTGATCTCGGTCCAGCTCTCGCCGCCGTCCATCGACTTGAAGAGGCCGCTGTCCTCGCCACCCGACGACATCCCCCACGAGCGCCGCCAGGCCTCCCAGACCGCCGCGTAAATGATGTCGGGGTTCGTCGCGTCGACGCTGATGTCGACCGCGCCCGCCTTGTCGCTGCGGTAGAGGACCTTTCGCCAGTTGGCGCCGCCGTCGGTGGTCTTGAAGACGCCCCGCTCGGGGTTGTTGGCGGAGTGCTTCCCGAAGGCCGCCACCCAGGCCACGTCGCAGTTGTCGGGGTGAATGCGGATGCGCGCGATGTTCTGGGTTTCGGCCAGCCCGATGTGCTCCCAGGTCTCGCCCGCGTCGGTGGACTTGTAGGCGCCGTCCCCCTGCTGGATGTTGCCGCGGATCTGGGTTTCCCCCGTCCCCATGTAGACGATGTCGGGATTGCTCTCGCAGACCTGCACCGCCCCGATCGCGGCGCTGTTCATCTCGCCGTCGGTGACGGGCCGCCAGTTCAGTCCGCCGTCGGTGGTCTTCCAGAGCCCGCCGCCGGTCGTGCCCATGAAGTACTCCATCGGCCGGGCGTCGGATCCGGCCGCGGCGATCGAGCGGCCGCCGCGGGGCGGACCGACGTTGCGCCACTGCAGAGAACTCCAGAACGACTCGGAATACGCTTCCTGCGCCCGGGCCGGGGGCGGCGCGAGGGCCGCCGCCGCCAAGAGCGCAGCCGCCGCGAGGAAGAGGGACAGAACCGGAACGAACCCGCGATGATGCCGCTGCCGCATGATGCGACTTCTCCTGACTATTGTGAAGGGATGGATGTCGGCTGAAGAGTCAACCATAGGAGCATACCGGGTGCCGATCAACCGGGCGAGCCCGGCACCTCGCCGCTCGCGATGATTCGGGCGGCTGTGTCACGCGGACTGCTCGAACGCGCCAGTGGCGGCGCCTCTGTCCAGACCCCGTTTCCGAGTCAGCGCCCCACCGGGATCCGAATGATGGGAACGAGCGTCCCGATCGGGTTGCCCCCGTTCTCGTCGGGGTCGTTGCCACCCACGGCGATGACCTGCCGCATCACCAGGAACATCCCGGTTCCGGCGAGCGCCCCCACGATCCCGCTGCGTAGGTAACTGAGCTCCCTGCTCGCGAATCCCTCCAGTCCGTCCTGCGAGATGGCCAGGGCCTGGCGCATCTGACGCGACCCTGCGGCCGCCGCCGTGCGGTAGGTTGCCACTGAAAGGAACAGGGTGTCGCCGGACGTGCCGGCGTAGCGGCCGTCCACGGTGTTCGACAGTTCGCCGGTCTGCTCCCTCAGGCGCAGCGCCTCCTCGTCGGTAACGGTCACGCGCACATCGGTCCCGACCTGAGGCACACCCGCGATCGGCCGGTACGTGTAGCACGCGGCCGAGGTCCAGATCACCACCGGGGCCAATAGCGCAAAGCGCCACCTGGTCATCGCCGAACCTCCCGTCGGTGCAGCCGCTCTTCCCGCCCCTGCCCCGGTCACAGCAGCTCGAAGTCCTGCAGGATCTGCTGGTTGAAGAGATAGATGTACCGGACCGGGTCTTCGGTCACCGCGTCGACGTTGCGATCGAAGTCCTTGTCCCCGTCCAGGAAGACCCTGACCTGCACCTGTACCGCGCTCGAGTCCACCGGCGCGGCGAGCAGAAAGAAGCGCTGTTCCGCTTCGATATTCCAGCTCCTGTCAAACGGGAGAGTGATCAGGGTCGTGTCCGCCTCGAAGAGCTGTGCGGTCATGTTTCCGGATTCGTTGTTGGTGGCGATGAACTCCGTCGACGTCACCAGGATGAACGAATCCGCGTCGCCGTCGAGCGTCACCCGCACGATTTCCGGGCTCGGATCCGCGAACCACACACAGCCGGAGGCCAACGTGGCGGACAGAAGGGCACCAGGCCCAAGGAACCGTCTCTTGCTTTTCATTGGCTTCAAAACTCCGCGCCATTTCGGCTCCGCCACCACGGCGGCGCCCGGCAGAAGCAAATCTAACACCCGAATCCGACCGCCGGGGGACTGACGGCGACTCCCCCGTCTCGCCCGGCCGCCAATGCGCGACGGGGCCCGGGAGCGAACCCCCGGACCCCGTCACGCCATCGCCGGTTTGCCCCCGGCCTGGCGATCAGCCCGGTCGCGCTACCCCGAGCAGGGGTGAAGCGCGTTGTCCGGATGGTGACAGTTGGCCAGGATCTCCACCCGTGTGATGGGCAGCATCGTCCCCGGTGCCGTCAGAGCCTTGGAACCTGATAGCCAATTGCTGCTGGGTACGCCGAAGCGATAGTGATCCTGCAGTCGCTTGTACTGCAGGAACAGGTTGACTCTGCGCTCGTGCTGCAGCATTTCGATAGCGGGGATCTGCCCCGAGTAGGGGGTGAGGTCGTCGAGTCCCTCGCGGATCATGTTGATGTGGGTGGTGAATCCGCCCATGTCACCGCTGGCGAGCGCCGCCTCGGCAACGATCAGCCGCAGTCCGCGTTCGCCGACGACCGTGAGCGGCGCATATCCATCGGCCTCGATGAACTCGGTGACCCGCGCCATGTAGCGCGTGTCCAGCGCGCCCTCGAGCGGGTCCATCAGGATGTGCCCCGTGAGAGCCCCCTCGCTGTCCTTGGTCGCGTACTCCGGACCAATCTGCAACTCCGCCCGTTCAGTGACCTGCCAGGAGAGGTTGTTGCCGACGGTCGCACCACTGTAGTTGAAGCGGTACGCCCAGTCGGTCCCCTCGACCATCGACAGCACCGCCATCGCGTCGCTGTTGGCGCTCCCGTCGTTGACCAGCGGATTGGAAGGAGCCGAGCCCGCGGGATTCAGCAGGTTCCAGATCGCCTTCTGATGATGGGCCTGGGCCCGGGCAGCCTGCGCCCTCATCGCCGTCTCGCCCCCCCCCGCCATCGCGTCGCTGAAGTAGCTGATGGCCTGGTCGAACACGTTGGACATGTTGTCCGGGCCGATGAGGGGACCCGGCTCCGTCCGGTTGCTGAACGCGAAGTCGTCGAACATCTGCGCGATCGCCGAATACGCCACTCCCGCGTACAGACTGGCACGCGCATGGCGCGCCTGCATGGCGGGGCTGCTTTCGTGTTCAGCGATCAGGTCAACGGCGAACTTGCTCATCCAGCGCGCCTGTGCGATGCCCGGGAAGGCACCGTCGGCGAACTCGTTTCCGGGATTGTCCGGGGTCCCCTGGTTCAGTTCGTTCCAGGCGTCCCGGGAACCGATCCAGTCGATTTCGTCCCCGATTGCCGAGAAGGGCGCATAGATGCTGGCGATTCCGTTGGCCACCAGCGCCTGCGCGCCGTTGACGGCGGCGTCCGCCGCCTGCTCCTTCCTTATGTCCTCCTCCACGAGAGCGTTGGGGTTGTCGACATCAAGCAGGCCGCAACCGCTCAGCAGCAACGCGAACCCCGTGGCCGAGAGGATCGATCTCGAAATCTTCTTCATTTTCTCTCTCCTCTCTCTAGAAGCCGACCCGCAGCGAGAACGTGAACCTCCTCGGGACCGGAACCCCGAAGGCCTCGGTCGAGGTGAGGAAGTTGCAGTCCACGCCGCTGCCGGTGCAGTTGGCGGAGGGGTTGATCTCGGGATCGATTCCTCGGTAGTCCCCGAACATGAAGAGCTTCACGTTGCGCCCGCCGACGGTGGCCGTGGCGTTCCGCACACCCCAGCGCTCGAGCAATTCCTGGGGCAGCCGGTAGGAAAGCGAGACCTCGCGCCAGCGGATGAAGTCGGAAGTCCAGATATGGTTCATCCCCGACATCGGAGCCAGGGCCCGATACTCCCTCGCCCATTCGAGCGCAGCTTCAAGCCGCTGCTCGGCGGTGGACGCCGGGTTCAGTAGCACCGACCCCACCCGGGCGGTGCCCGGCACGTTGCGCCCGATCACCGCGTTGGCCTGGCGGAAGCCGCCCGTCAGATCCTGGGTGTGGTAGTTGCCGAACTTGTACTCGAAGTTCGTCGTCAGGGAGAAGTTGCCCAGGAAGTCGATGTCGGCTCCGAACGAGCCCGCGAAGTCGGGGTCCGGCTTGCCGATGTACTGCATGAGGTACTCGGCCGAACCGCCGGCGCAACCCACCGGTATGACATCGAAGTGCTGGAGTTCGCGCGGTTGGCTGAAGTACTCGAGTGCGGCAGCCCTGGAAGGCTCCGCGCAGCGCGATACGCCCTCCCCCGGAAGGTAGAGCGGAAGCGCCATGTTCGGATCCAGAATCGCGCCGAGGAACACGCCGGGCGCTTCACCCTCGATCAGGAAGTTGCGGTAGCGCGGGTAGGATCCGCCGGTCTTGAGCGGCGGCGCGCCGCCCAGGTCGGTGACGACCTGGTCGAGATACGCCGTGTTGGCGAAGACGTTGACGCTCAGGTTGGCGCTGTTGTAGACCGACCCGTTCATCGTCACCTCGACCCCGCTGGCGTCCAGCTGGCCGATGTTGTCCAGCTGTGAGGCAGTGAAGCCGCCCGTGACCGGGAACTGGCGCGACACGAGCGCGTCGGTTGTGCTGCGGTTGAAGTAGTTGACGTCCAGCGCGACGCGGTCGTTCCAGAGGCCGATGTTGGCGCCGATCTCGATCTCGTCGGTGACCTCCGGCTTCAGGGACTGGTTGCCCAGGTTTCCGGGCGCGAGTCCCGGACCGACCTCGGCGGGCCGCGGAACGAAGGTCGTGAACTTGTCGAAGGCGCCCGGCTGCAGGCCGGCACGGCCCCATGCTCCGCGAAGGCGGAGGCTCGAGACGACCTCGTTGTCCCAGTTGAACAGGTCGCTGGGAATGACCGAGACACCCGCCCGCGGATAGGTCGCGGTCGCGAACTCGGAGCCGAAGGCGCTGTTCGCGTCAAAGCGCGCGCCAACTGTAACGAACGCCCAGTCCTGATAGCCCAGCTGTTCCTGCACGTATCCGCCGGCGTTGACCACGCGGACCCAGCTCTCGGAGGTGGACTGATCGGCGCCCGCGCTGGCGACTTCCAGACCCGGCCCCGGGAAGCCGTCTCCACGGCCGCCGTGGTAGACGTTCTGGCTCAGGAAGCCCTGCGCCCCCGCCGTCAGCGTGCTGCTGAAGTCGTCGGTGATGTTGGTGTCATAAGACAGCTTGAAATCTCCGGTCACCTCGCGGTTGTTGCGGTCGCCGAACGTGCGGAGGCCGTCGGTGTTGAAGGAGGTGAAGCTGTCGACGTCCCAGCCGAAGGGGTAGAACGACACGTTGGTGCCATTGGAGATGTCGATGCCGAAGGTCCCGTCGAAGACCATCCCCTCCATGATGTTCCAGTTGGCGTTGACGCTGCCGGCGAAGTGCTCCACGTCCTCCGTGGTCTCGGCCTCCGCGGTCTCCCTCATCGTCGCGAAGGCGCGGCTTCCGTAGAAGTTGTTCTCGTCCGCAAGCCGCATCTGGCCCATGAGCGCCAGCGAGAAGACGCCGTAGATGTTGTTCCCGCCGCGCATCCGGGACTGGTTGAGCTCGGAGTACATGCCGGTCACCCGCAGGCGCAGGTTGTCGAAGGGGAAGATCCCGATGTTCATCGTCGCCTGGCGGCGGCCGATGGTATCCTCCGACTTGAGTCTCTGGTTGTTCGGCAGGATGCCTTCAAGGGTGCTGAAGGGACCGTTCTCATCGTGTACGCGCGCCGATACGAAATACGTGATCAGGTCAGCGCCGCCCTCGACGGACCCGGAGTACGTCTGCGCGTAGCCGGTGTTGTAGAAGTCCTCGAGATAGTTCTCCGAGTAGACCTCGAAGGGCTGGAGGCTGACGCCCCAGCGGCTCTGCATGCGGGCGACTTCCTCGGCGTTGCGGGGGAAGTCGGCGTGCGGGATGAAGCGGTCGAGCGGCGCCCGAATGGCGGTCTGGTCCGTCTGCACCGACCAGCGCGCCGCGCCCTGCCGGCCGCGCTTGGTGAAGATCTGGATCACGCCGTTCGAGGCCTCGGTCCCGTACAGCGTGGCCGCGGCCGCGCCCTTCAGGATCTCGATCCGCTCGATCGAGTTGGGGTCGATGTCATCGATGCGCCGGGTCGCGGCCTGGGCACCGCCCCAGCCACCACCGCCCCCGCGGTCGATGCGGACGCCGTCGAGGTAGATCACCGGCTCGTTCGTCTGTGAAAGCGAGGCCGAGCCACGGATGCGGATCCGCCCGCTGGACCCCGTGTCGCCGCCGCCCGGAAGCCCGATGACCCCGGCCTCACGGCCCTGGAGCACATCGCTGAAACTCGTGATCGGCACGTCCTCGAGCCTTCCGACATCGACGGTGGCGATCGAGTTGCCGAGCTTCTTCTTTTCCGTGGCGGCTCCGGTGCCTGTCACGACGATTTCGTCCATGTCGATCGCCGTGACCGTGAGACCGACATCGATGGTCTCGGTGTCGCCGGCGGTGACCGTGACGGTCTGGGTCACGGTCCGGTACCCGAGGAGCTGCACCCCAAGTTCGTACTCGCCCACCGGAACGTTGATGAAAAGGTACCGGCCATTGTTGCCGGTGAGGGTACCGAACGCCGTCCCCTCCAGATAGACCTGGCTTGACGCCAGGGGACGGCCGGAGCCCGCGTCGGTGATCTGACCGGTGATCGTACCGGTCTCCTGGGCTCCCAGTGGAAAGACGATGCCGGCCACGAAGGCCACTGCAAGTCCTCCCGCCCCATTCCTGAGGCTTCTGCTAACCAGGTTACGTGTCATGACTTGCCCTCCCTTTGTGAGTTTCTGGCATTTTGACACACCCTTCTATGGTTGACCGGGACTCTCCCGGACAGGGCCTGATACCGGGTCGCCGGACCTGACCGGCGCACCACACCTGGCCGGGCGGCGCACTCCACCCGGCCGGAACGAGCGCACTCCGGCAAACGTGAATGGTTATGCTGCGGAGCGCGGCTGTCAAGGAACATTTGTGTACGGTCCGGTGTAGCGCGCGCGCAGACGGCGGTCACCCCACTCGTGCGATCACCTCGATCTCCACATCGACCCCCTGGGGAAGACCGGCCACCGCCACCGTCGCGCGGGCGGGCCGGTGATCGCCGAAGTGGCGCTCATAGACCGCGTTCATCTCGCCGAAGAGCGCCATGTCGGAGAGGAAAACCGTCGTCTTGGCGACGGTCTGCAAACTCCCGCCGGCCGCGGCGAGGACGGCCCCGAGATTGCGGAGCACACGGTCGGCCTGTACGCCCACGCCACCGTCGACGAGCGTTCCGGTCGCGGGATCGATGGGGATCTGCCCGGAGGCGAAGATCCAGCCGCCGGTCACGATGGCCTGCGAGTAGGGGCCAAGCGCGCCGGGGGCGTCGTCGGTGTGCACGGAGGTGAGGAGTGACATGGGTCGCAGTCTCCATCGGTTCAGGGTTTGATCTCGTTGAACGGTGTGGCCGGGTCGCCGCCACCAGATTCCGGGGAGCGGTCGTCCGGCGGGCGGTCCGCAAGGCCCGAAGCGATCTCGTCCGGCGACACGGTCGCGACGCCGACCTTGGCCACCCCCGCGGCCGCGGCGGCCGCGGCCGTCTCCACCGCGTCCTCCAGCCGGGCCCCGGCCCCGAGCGCGACAGCGACGACGGCCGCCACGGTGTCGCCCGCCCCCGACACGTCGTAGACCGCGCGGGCCCGGGCGGCCACCCGTCGCGTGGGCCTTCCCGGCGAAACCAGCACCATTCCGCCGGCACCCAGCGTCAGCAGCAGGTGATCGCAACCGGCGCGCGCCCGGGCCGCTTCCAGCCAGTCGTCGTCATCGGGCCGGGCGGGCTCGCTCAAGGCGGATTCGAGCTCTGTGCGGTTGGGTTTGAAAACGGTGGCTCCGCGGTAGGCGAAAAAGTTGCGCCGCTTCGGGTCCGCCACGACGGGAACCGAATCGGCGGCCGCGGCGGCGAGGGCGTGCCGGATCAGGGAGGGCGTGAGCGCTCCCTTGTCGTAGTCGGCCAGGACCAGCGCGTCGGCGCCGGGCAGGACGGCGTCGATGTGCGCGGCGAGCTCCGCCGCAACGGCGCCCGCGACCGGCGCACACTCCTCGTGGTCGATGCGCACCACCTGTTGGCCGCGGGCGAGCACGCGGGTCTTGACCGTCGTGGCGCGGGAGCCGTCCCGCACGCAGCGGGATCCCGCGCCCGGTTCGATCAGCGCCGCCTCCACCGCCTCACCCGGCGCGTCCCTGCCCAGGACCCCGATCACGTCGCAGCGAGCGCCCAGCGCGCGCACGTTCGCGGCCACGTTCGCCGCGCCTCCCACCGCGTCCCACTCCCGCTCCACCCGCACCACCGGGACCGGCGCTTCCGGGGAGACCCGGTCCGCCGGGCCCGCCACGTAGCGGTCGAGCATCAGGTCGCCCACGACCACCACGCGCGCCGCCCCGAATCCGGCGGCGATCCCCGCGAAACGGCCGCGGTCCATCACCGCCACCCGGCGAGCGGGGCGGCCGCGGACCCCCCGGCCCGCGCCGCCACCGTGACTCCGGCCGGCATTTCCGGCCGCCCTTCCTTCACGATGGCGACCGCCAGAGCTCGAGAGGCAGCACCGCCACCCGCACCCGGCTCTCGCCGCCCGGGTCGGTCCAGGCGAGCATCAGCCGGCCGGGTCCCAGCCGGGCGATGCGGGGGAAACCCGAGGCACGCCCGGCATCGGTGCCGGCCAGCGGAACGGGTTCGCCCATTCTCCCGTCCGGCCCCACCCGCCGGCTCAGGATCCGCGCCCCGCCCCCTCCCCGCTCCAGCCAGGTCGCCAGCGCGGAGCCGTCGTCGAGCATCACCACGTCGACCCGGCCCGCCGGCTGCCCCGCGTCCACCCTGACCGGGGACCCGAAGGTGCCCCCGCCGTCCGCCGAGAAGGCCACGTTGACCCGCGGCCGGCTGTTCGGCGCGGTGAACCACGCCGCCGCGACGCGACCGTCCCGGGCGGCCAGCGCGGGTCCGTTGACCGGGCAGCCGCCGATGACCCAGCCGTCCTCGTGGACGGGCGCCCCGGGCGACCATCCGGAGTCCAGGAGCCGGCTGACGGCAATGTCGCGAATCTCGCCATCCGCACGGTCTCTGTAGGCGAGCACCGGGACGCCGGCCACGACCACGGCGTCGGTCTGGCAGCACTCGCAGGCGCGGCCATCGATCACCCGCTCCGGACCGGCGGCGGCAGACCGGAGCCGTCTCCCGCCCGGCCCGCCCGCCTCGCGCTCCGCGGACAACGCCAGCGGCAGCGACCGCGCCCGCACCGACATCGGACCGCCCGGCACCGTCATGGCGCGCCCGTCCAGCCACGCGGCCCACACCGCTCCGCCACGCTCGAAGAAGGAGACGAAACCGTGCTCGGTCGGGGTGCCGTCCTCGTGGGGCGTCCAGGGTGCGGACCAGGTGACCCCCCGGTCCGCCGACCAGGCGATCCGGACACCGTAGTCGTAGGTCCCCTGCCCGCCCCTCCGGAGCCAGTGAGCGACCAGGAAGTCCCCGAACGAATGAACCGAGGGGAAGTCCGCCCAGTTGACGAAGAACGCGTCCCCCGCGGCGACCGTCGCCGGAGCGCTCCAGCCGCGGCCGTCGTAGCGGGAGACCGCCACCCGGTGTCCGGCGGACGCGGGTTCGGTCCAGCTCATCCATACGCCGCCGTCCGCCGGGGCGAGAAACGGCTGGCCGCTGCCCGGGGCCGCCGGAGAGGTGATTTCCTTCGCGGCGAACCCGCCCGGGCCTCCTTCAGGTGACCGGTCCGCCGCGGAAGCGCCGCCTTCGCCGACGCCGCAGCCCGCAAGACCGGAAACCGCCGCGATCAGCAGCGGCGCGGCGCCGGCCGGGCGCCGCCTGTACGTTGCGTGCGGAAGGGACGGGGGGATCGTTGCTGTGGTCATTCGCCGTCCAAGGGTGTATTCTCCTAGTAGGAGGAGACAAGTTCGCACATCGGGCGCCGGAGCCCAAGGGACCCTGGAGCTGCCCGCCGGGTATATGCATGACGGGCCCGTCACGGACGCGGCCCAACGCGGGAACCTCCACACGACGATGTCGTCGGCCGGGGACGGGAACCGGACCCGTCCGGACCGAACGCGCACAAGGGACAAGAGGTTGATCATGACTGCAGCACTCGGCACCAATCGGAACCGGGGGGCGCGCATCCTGGCGTGGACCGGGGCCGCCGCGCTCCTGCTGGCCCTGCCGCTGCCGGGGTCGGCCCAGTACTTCGGCCGCAACAAGGTTCAGTACGAGAACCGCGACTTCTCGGTACTGACCACCAGGAACTGGGACATCCACTTCTACCCCGAGGTGTATTCCGCGGAGCAGGGCGTCATCGAGGATGTCGCACGCCTCTCCGAACGCTGGTACGAGCGCTTCGCCCGCTTCTTCCAGCACGAGCTCGAATCGACCAAGCCCCTCATCATCTACGCCGACCAGCCGGATTTCGTTCAAACCAACACGCTGCAGGGCGCGATCGGACAGGGCACGGGCGGCGTGACCGAGTCGCTCAAGAACCGCGTGATCATGCCCCTGACGGCCTCCTACCGGGAGACCAACGCGGTGCTCGGCCACGAGCTGGTGCATGCCTTCCAGTACAACATCTCGCAGAGCGGCAGCGGCGGCGGCATCATGCGCCTGGCGGCGCTTCCGCTCTGGCTGATCGAGGGAACCGCGGAGTATCTCTCGCTCGGCCGGGAGCATCCGCACACCGCCATGTGGCTGAGGGACCACATCCTCAGGGGCGAGAAGCCCGATCTGGTCGAGATGACCCGCGACCCGAAGTACTTCCCGTACCGGTTCGGGCAGGGATTCATGTCCTGGCTCGGCGGGATCTACGGGGACGAATCCCTCGCGGATCTCTACCGGACCGGGCTGCAGATCGGGTGGGAGCACGCGATCCACGAGGTGTTCGCGATGTCGCAGGACAGCATCGCGGCGCAGTGGTGGGACGCGGTCGAGGCCGAGTACAGGCCCCTGATGGCCGGCCGGACCGACCCCTACGAGACCGGCAACGTCCTGCTCTGCGTGGAGTGCGGCGGGGGGCGCGTCAACGTATCTCCTTCGCTGAGTCCCGACGGACGCTACATCGTCTACCAGTCCGAGAAGGATCTCTTCTCGATGGACATGTTCCTGGCCGACGTGGAGACCGGCCGGATCCTGAGGCCGCTGCAGCGCAACGAGTCGCCGTACATCGACGGCATCCGCTACATGGACTCCAGCGGGTCATGGTCTCCGGACAGCCGCAGGCTCGCCTTCGTGGTGCTCGCCGGCGGCAATCACCAGCTGGCGATCATGAACATCCAGGGCGGCGGCCTCGAGCGCATCGAGATCGAGGGCCTCGGGGCGCTTCAGAACCCGGCCTGGTCCCCCGATGGGCGCGAGATCGCGTTTACGGGGCTCAAGGGCGGGGTTTCCGACCTCTACGTCTACAACCTGGAGACGGAAGCCGTCCGGCAGCTGACCAACGACAAGCACGCCGACCTCCACGCCGCCTGGTCGCCTGACGGCAACACCATCGCGTTCGTGTCGGACCGGGGTCCCGAGACCGACTTTGACGAGCTGGTCTTCAGCAACTACGTGCTCTCCTTCCTCGATGTCGAGACCCTCGCGGTGACCCCGATGGCGGTCTTCGACGGCGCGAAGCACACCAACCCGGTCTACGACGCCAGCGGCGAGGGCATCTTCTTCATCTCCGATCCCGACGGGTTTCCCGACATCTACCATGTGAATCTGGTGGACGGCACCGAGCGCAGGATCACCCACGCGGTGACCGGAGTGAGCGGAATCACGCCGCTCTCGCCCGCCATCTCGTATTCGCCGGCCAAGGACCTGCTGGCCTTCTCCGTCTTCCACGAACGCGGCTACATCGTGAACACCGCGAGGCCGGACGACATGGCCACCTACGTGGACGTGCTGGCGGGCGCGGACGGAGGCCGGGGCAGGCTGCTTCCCCCCGGCAGCCCGGGCGTGCGCAGCCGGATCTCCGACTACCTCGCCGACCGGTACATGGGGCTGGTGGCGCCGGGCGTCTACACGGCGGACCAGGCCGAGGCCTACCGTCCGTCGCTGGAGCTGGACTACGTCGGCCAGCCATCGGTCGGAGTCGGCGCCGACTCCTTCGGATCGTACATCGGCGGCAGCGCGTATGCGTACTTCAGCGACATGCTCGGCGACCGCACGATGGGCGTGTCGGTGCTCGCCAACGGCTCCATAAAGGATGTGGGCGGGCAGGTCTTCTATCTCAACCAGAAGAATCGCTGGAACTGGGGTGTGGGTGTTCAGCACACCCCGATCATGCGACAAATGGCCGGTTTCGGTCAGAACACCTTCGTTGTCCTCCGCGAACGGATCTATATCGATGCCGTCGATGGGCTGCTGGCGTTCCCGCTATCGGCCACCCGCAGGGTGGAGGGCGGCGTCGGCGTGGTCCGCTATGGGCACAGCATCGAGCAGGAGACGTACTTCGTGGACCAGTTCGGGCGGGTGCTGGACTATGAGCGGGAAGGCCTGCCGGGTCGCGACCCGCTCCACCTCGCCTCGGCGTCCATCGCCATGGTGGGAGACAACTCCTTCGCCGCGTTCACCAGTCCGGTTCGCGGGCATCGCTACCGGTTCGGAGTCGAGGGGCAGTACGGCACGGTCAACTTCCAGACGATCACCGGCGACTTCCGCCGGTACTTCAACGTTGCAGGCCAGCTCACCCTGGCCTTCCGCGGACTCCACCTGGGGCGCTACGGCAACACCCGGGCGCTGGACGACCACCAGCTCGGGCCATTCTTCCTCGGCTATGAGACATTCATCCGCGGCTACGCCTACAACTCGTACAACGACCTGTTTCAGCGGCGGAGCTGCCAGGTCTCGATCGTCGGGTCAAACTGCGCCGAGCTGGACCGGCTGTTCGGACACCGGCTTGCGGTCGGCAACATGGAACTCCGCATCCCCTTCACGGGAGTGGAGGAGTTCGGACTGATCGTCTTCCCCTACCTGGCCGTGGAGCTGGTGGCCTTTTCCGACATCGGCATGGCCTGGGACGACCAGCGGCCCGGCGACTGGACGTGGTCGCGCAGTCAGTTCGACCGCGTCCCGCTCGCGGCCAGTGGCCTGTCTGCGCGCGTCAACGTGCTGGGACTCCTGATCCTGGAGACCTACTACGCATACCCCTGGCAACGACCGGACAAGGGCTGGCACTGGGGGTTCCAGATCGCGCCGGGCTGGTAGGGCGGCAGGGCAGCGGGAGGCCGGTCAGAAGATCCGCAGGCTGATGTAGCGGCGCGGGTTTTCCTTGACATCGTCGGCCAGTTCGCGCAGGCTCACCGCCAGGTCGGTGTAGGCGTTGTAGAGCGAGTCGCTGACCGAGAGCTTGCCCAGCGTGCCCTCGCCCCGCTCGATGCGCCCCAGGACGGTGTTGAGCGACGCGACCGTTTCCTCCAACCCTGCCGAGGAGCGCTCCAGGCTCGCCAGCGCCGCTTCCGCCGACGCGAGGGTGCCTTGCCACTCCTCCGCGCCCGTCACGTCCTCCACGTTGGCCGCCGACCGGCGCAGGTCTGCCAGCAGCGAGCGGGCTTCGGTGGCCAGGCTGTCCGCGGTGCCGAGCATCCCGCTTGCGCCGTCGAGGAAGTCACGCAAGCCGACCACCGCCCCCTCGGTCCCGGCTATCGTCGAGTCGGAGAGAAGCGCCTGGCCCCGCGACAGGAAATCCGCGATGTCGCCGGTCATGTCTCCGGCCACGTCCAGAACCCCCCCGACGGCCTCCCCCGGGAGCAGCGTGCCGGGCTCGACGAACCCGGGTCCGGGCCCGGTGACCACCGCGACGACCATCCCGCCGAGAAAGCCCGTGGATCGCACCTCCGTAACCGACCCGGCCGGGATCTGCCAGCCGCGTTCGATCTCGAGCGAAAGCACGACACCGCTCTCCTGCGTGAGGTCGAAGGCGCGCACTCGCCCGATGTGCACCCCGCGCATCGTGACCGCGTCCCCCCTGCGCATCCCCCCGGCGTCGTCGACGTGGGTCAGCACGGTATAGCGGCCCCGGAAGGTCGCGGGGCTGGTCATCATGAAGAGGATGATGAAGAAGCCCGCCAGCCCGAGGATGACGAAGGCGCCAACCCGCACCTGGCGCACGCGGGTGGCAGGGGGAACCGCCCTCGCGATCTCGTCGTCCGAAGGGCGGCGGCTGGAAGATTCCGCGTTGTTCATGACATCTCCACCACATCCAGGGCGGCCTCCGCGGCCGCACGATCAACGAATGCCCTGACGACCGGATCGGCCTCGCTCTGGAACTCTTCGGGGGTGCCGCAGAAGCGGATGTATCCGCCCTCCAGCATGGCCACTCGCCCGCACATCCACAGCGCGCCCTCCACGTCGTGGGTGACGAGCACCGAGGTGACCCGCAGCTCCTCGGAGAGCGCCTTGATGAGGCGTTCCACCGCCGCCGTATTGACCGGGTCGAGGCCCGTCGTGGGTTCGTCCCAGAGCAGGATACGGGGTCTCCCCACGATGGCGCGGGCGATCCCGACGCGTTTCTTCATCCCGCCGGAAAGCTCGGCGGGCAGAACCCCCATGACCTCCACGGGGTCGAGATTCACCATCTCCAGCGCCTCCCAGATGGCCCGGGCCACCTCGCGCTTCGCCATGCCGCGGAGCCGTGCGGCGGGAAGGCCCATCTCGACGTTGCGATAGACGTTCATCGAGTCGAAGAGCGCCGAATGCTGGAAGACGTAGCCCACCTTCTCGCGGACCGACTCCAGGACGCCCCTGCCACCGTAGTAGACGGACAGTCCGGTAACCTCGACATCGCCCATGTCCGGGGTGATCAGGCCGATCGTGGTCTTGAGGAGCACGCTCTTCCCGGTCCCGGAGGGCCCGAAGAGCGCAAACATCTCGCCCTCGAAGATGTCGAGGTGCACGCCCGACAGCACCGGCCGCTTGAAGGCCTTGTGCGTGTTGCGGTAGCGGATGACGGGATCGGCGTTCATCACTCGGTCACTGCAGGAAGAGGGGCGGGAACATCGCGTCCAGAATGAAGATGGTGAGGAGCTGGAACATGACGGAATCCGTCGTCGTGCGTCCGACCCCCTCGGCTCCACCCCGCGTGCGGAAGCCCATGTGGATCGCGATCACGGGGATGGCGAAGCCGAAGGTGATCGCCTTCATGAACGAATAGAAGATGTCCCACGACTGCCAGAACAACCGGGCCCCGAAGAGAAAGGTCTCGTACCCGATATCGAGTGACAGGTTTGCGGAGATCATCCCTGAAGTCGTGCCGATGAGGTTGGCAAGCCCCGCCAGGGCCGGCATCACCACGAGCCCCGCCAGGATCCGCGGCGCACCCAGAATGATCAGCGGGTCGCGCCCCAGCGACCGGTAGGCGTCGATCTGCTCGGAGACGACCATCGTGCCCAGCTCGGCGGTGATCCGCGCACCCACCCTGCCGACCAGCACCACGGCGGTCAGTACGGGTCCGAGTTCCAGGACCACGCTCGTCACCGTGATGCTTCCCACCACATACAGGGGCACCGTCGAGGTGAGCTGGTAGCCGCCCTGCTGCGAGGTCACGATCCCCGTGAGAACGGCCGTGACGATCACGATGGGCAGACTCTGCACCCCCATGATCTGCAACTGGCGCACGAACTCACGGAAGGAGACGCGAAGGCGCACCGCGGCGGAGAAGGAGGACCAGACCAGCAATCCCAGCTGTCCGGCGTGCTCGGCCCACGACTCCCACCATCGCGCCGCCCACCTGAGGGGACGCTCGTAGAGTGCCGCGACACTCACCGGGGGCGGGGGCGGGCGGGCGCGTTGCGCGCTCTGGCCGGGGCGAACACCACGCCCAGCGAGAGCGTCTGCTGATTGATCGTGGAGGACATGAGCTGCTGCCGAAGCTCGACAAACGGCAGGACTACCGGCAGCAAGGGAAGGCGGATTCCCGCGATCAGGTTCAGGGCCCAGTCGGAATCGGCGGGCTCACCCCCGGCCTCCGCCCCGTACCGGCTGTAGCTGGCCCCGAGCCCCAGGTAGAGGGGGGACGGGGGGGTCACGAGGAGCTGAAGGCCGGCATCGAAGGCGGAGCAGTCCTCGCAGCCGGGGAACAGATGATCGTAGGTGGCGGCCACCGTGAGTCCGCGGGCGACGAAGTCAAGCATGGCCTCGGCGCGCCCGCCGACCCCCCAGGACCCCTCGAAGACCCCGGTCTGGTAGACCCCGTGCACCCCGGCGCGGACCTGGGCGTCCGAAATGCGCGGCAGCCAGAAGGCCGCTACCAGCGCCACGGTGGCGGCACGCAGGGGAATGCCGGCGAGCCGGCGCACCGTCCGGACCTGCCGGACCCGAAGGGAGGAAGCTGGCGAGCAACGCTCCGGCAGATGTTGCGGTCCAAGATCGTGCACGATACCCCCCGGTTGATTTCTCGCCATCCCTGGCCACAGGTTGTACCAGCCGTGCGTCGCTCAAGATCCCCAGCCGCGAAGGGCTGGCGCGCTCCTGGACCGTCGATCAAGCTAACACGCAAAGCCATGTCAATGTAGGATGAATCCGGTCCCGATACCCAAAGCCGCCGGTTCGGCGAGGACGGAAGGAGGCACCGTGGGGCTTTCCCCGGACTCCGGCCGGCGTCCATCCGCTGTCAAGCGCCGGCGCGCCGGCCTTCGGGCCGGGCTGCTCGCCGCGTTTCTCTGCGTGGCGGCCGCGGACGGATCCCATCCCTTCCGCCTTTCGGTGGCGGACGCCGGGACGACGGGGCCGGTGCTGCACGCGCGCATCCGTTTCTTCTGGGACGACCTGCAACTCGCCATCATGGAGCACACGTCGAATACGGAATTCAAGCTCGCCGAGACGCCGGAGGTGGACTCCATCATCGAGGGCTACATCAACGAGATGCTTGTTCTTGCCGCCGGGGACGCCGTGCTTCAGGGCGAGGTCACCGCACGCGGCATCGACGAAGCCAACATCATCGACGAAGTGATGTGGTGGTACCGATTGGAGTACCCCGTGGACGAGTCCGTCGAGCGCCTTCACCTCCGCAACCGGCTTCTCTTCAACGTCTTCGAGGACCAGCGCAATCTCTTCCACCTGAAGACGCGGCGCGGCCGGGAGCGGGCCTGGTCCTTCCACCAGGGCGACGACGAAGTCACGATCCGGCTGAACTAGCCGGCAAAGCCGCAGCCTTCGGTCAGCGCGGCTCCATCTTCCAGAACACGATCCCGCCGGCCTGCTGCCCCACCTCGACCTCCGCGACCCGCTCGAAGGACTGAAGGTCGAAGATGTCCACCTTGCCCGGCTCGGCCCCGACTCCTTCCACGGAAGCGAAGGCGTAGCGTCCGTCCGGGCTCACCACAACGCCGTGGGTGACCGTGGTGGACGAGGGAGCCGTCGCCAGCGCACGCCCCGTGCCGGTGTCGAAGAACTGCACCGCCGCCCCCGCCTTGAGTGTGGCCACCAGGATCCGGTCGTCCGGGGTCAAGGCCAGGTTGTAGGGACCCGGGCCCGTCTCCAGGACGCGGGCCAGCGACCAGGAAGCACGGTCGATCTCCAGGATCCGGCCTCCCCGGTTGCAGGCGACGAAGAGCGAACGGCCGGAGCGGGCAGGCACGACCCAGGTGGGCGAGCAGGTCGGCGGCGCGTGCGGGGCGGCGTGTGCGCCGTGGGCGAGCGGACCCTCCGCGCCCTCCGCGACCGAGAAGCGCCGCGACACCTCGAAGGTGCGGGTGTCGATCTCGACGACCTGGTCGTCCATCATGCACGCCGAATACAGGTACACGCCCGCGGCGTCCAGGCGGGCGCCGTGCGGCATGGTGCACGTCTCCACCTGCTCGACCTCGATCATGTCGGGTGCGTACACGACCGAGATCGTGGACGGGATCATCTCCCCGTGCAGGTTGAAGTTGGCCACGAAGGCGTAGAGGCCGTCGGGTGTGAGATCGAGGGTGGCGGGAAAGTACCCCAGCAGAATGGGGTCGCCGACAAGCGTGTCCGGGCCCGCGTGGAACTTCCACAGCTTGCCGTCGGGCACGCCGTGGCCGGTGGTCATGAAGAGGAAGCGTCCATCGGCGGACAGGTTGAGGCCGTGCGGACCCTCCGTCTCGGTCGCCATCTCTCCGACCTGGATGGTGCGGTCCAGTACGGCGCCGTCCGGCCCGAAGCGAACAAGGTGCAGAAGGTCGGCCGACTCGGCGCCGACGTACACGTAGTAGTCCGCGGAGGGGCGTTGCTGGGCGCCCGCGGGCACCGGTGCGCCCAGGCCGGCGGCGGCAAGCGCCAGGAGGGCGAGACGGAGCACGGTCGCACCACGTGCCGAGCAATCGTGACCGCCGTGCCGCACTGTCCAGTCGCGCCGCACTGTCAAGTCTACCTTACACACTGGAACCTTCTCTTTACATTTTGCGTCCCTTGGGGATCCACCCCGCGCCTCCGCCGGCTCCCGCCTTCCAGGCGCATCCGGTCCCGAACTGCTAGCTTACGGGCAGTCCGTCGCCCGGGGCAAGTGGCCGTCCCACCGGAACACGCCCAGGCGGCCAACCATTCGGAACACCCGCCTCAATCACCCAAAGCACCTGCCCGATTTGCTGACCCAGCTGTTTGTGGTCGTGGGAATCTCTCTCGCGATCTCGTTCCTGTGTTCGGTGCTGGAGGCCGTCCTCCTCTCCGTCAGCCACTCCCACGTGGCGCTGTTGCAGAACGCGGGAGACCGCGCCGGCGACATCCTGCACGGGATGAAGCGCAAGATCGACGAACCGATCGCGGCCATCCTGACCCTGAACACCATCGCGCACACGGCCGGGAGCACCCTCACGGGTGTACTCGCGTCCGGCGTATTCCCCGGGGACAAAGTCGCGATCGGGACCCTTACCACGGGCTACATCGTGGCCGTACTGGTGCTCTCCGAGATCATCCCCAAGACGATCGGCGCCACCTTCTGGAGGCGGCTGGCCCGCCCCACGGCGCACCTTGTACGCGTCATGGTGGTCCTGATGAAGCCGGTTCTCGTCCCGCTCGGGTACGTGAGCCGCTGGATCGCGCCGAGCAGGGCCGGGCACGGCACGGTCAGCCGTGACGAGATCGAGGTGATGGCCGAGCTGGGCCGGCGGGCGGGAGCGATCGACGAGGACGAGTTCCATGTGATGTCGAATGTGATGCAGCTCGACGAGATCGCCGTCAGCGAGGTGATGACGCCGAGGATCGACATCGTGGCCGTGCCCGCGGGCGCCACGGTGGCCGAGGCGATGGACGTGATGCTCGACCGCGGCAAGCTGCGCCTGCCGGTCTACGAGGACAACCTCGACCGGATCGTGGGGATTCTGCTGGCGCGGGATCTATGGCGGGCCGCCCGGGACGGAGGTGAAGACCTCCGCGCGGTGATGCGTGCCGTGCCTTTTGCCCCCGCCTCCAAGGCGGTCGTCGACCTGATTCAGGAGATGAGGGCGAACCGCAACAAGATGGTGATCGTGGTGGACGAGTACGGTGGAACCGCCGGCCTGGTGACGCTCGAGGACCTGATCGAGGAGATCGTGGGCGAGTTCCACGACGAGCACGAGACCGACGAACCGGCCGAGTTCCGGGAGCTGGCCGACGGGCGGCTGGCGATCTGGGGCGGAACGCCGCTGAAGGACGTGGAGGACCGGCTGGGCATCGAGTTCGGCGAGGAATTCGACACCATCGGCGGCTACGTCTTCGGCGCGCTGAACCGCGTGGGCCGCGTCGGGGACTCGGTCGAGGCGGGCGGGGGGCGGCTGCGCATCGTCCGGATGCTGCGCCGGCGAATCGAGTACCTCGTTTTCGAGCTGCCTGACGGGGATTGAAGCGGTCCCGCGATCGGCCGCTGACCAGAGGTGTCAGGAACTCGCGCCCATCTCGGGGGCGCTCGCGGCCTTCACCTCCGCCTCCGCGGCCTTGAGACTGCGCTCCTCCATCCAGAAGGAGATGGCGAGCAGCACCGCTCCGCAGGAGATCGCCATGTCGGCCACATTGAAGATCGGCCAGTTCATGAAGCCGAGGTCGACCGGGCCGATGAAGTCGACCACGCCCCGGTCCCAGCGGACCCGGTCGATGAGATTCCCGAGGGCGCCGGCGATGACCAGCGAGAGCGAAACCGTCCGCCCGTAGTCGTCGCCCCGCGCCCGCACCATCAGCACGACCATGAGCCCGAGCGCGAGGAGAGCGACCGGGATGAAGAACCAGCGCGGATCGTTGCCGATCGAGATGCCGAATGCGGCGCCGCGGTTGAAGGCGAGCGTCAGCGGGACGTAACCGCCCAGGAAGTCCGGGATGGACCAGCCCGGCAACGCCGACAGCGTCTCCAGGGCCCAGCGCTTCGTCAGGATGTCCGCGAGCAGAATCGTCGGCAGCACACCGCCGAGCATCGCCAGTTTTCGCTTCACGTTGTTGGATCTCCAGGGGCGGGGCCACGGCACCGCAATGCTCGGTGAGGCGGCGACGGGGAGCGGCAGGCGAGGAAGTGCGACCTGCCGCGCCGCGGCGCGAGCGGGCGGTCCGGGGCGGCTGGCTACCGGTGGATGGGGTTTTGACTGGAGGAAAGTGGAGGCGGCGGGAGTCGAACCCGCGTCCGCGAATGGGTCCGGCAAGACCTCTACGTGCGTAGATCACCGCTTGTTTTCACGCCCGGCAGGGCCGGCGAACTACCCTGCCGGGGCTAGCCACCAGGATGTCTCGTTCCCCGGTCCGGTGGCGCGAACCGGTGAACCAGCCCGAAAGAGTCGACGCCTCCGCGGTCCGCCTCGGGCGGGCCGACCGGGAAGCGGGCTGCCTGGTTTCTAGGCGGCCAGAGCCAAGTTGTCGTTGGCACTTGATGGTTTCCGGGAGGATTAACGAGGTCCCCGGACCTCGGCACGCAGCCTCGCGTTCACCAAACCCGTCGAAGCCGTGTCGCCCCCAGTTTTTCAATCAGCGGCGCGGCGCGGCCACCGCGGGCCCGCCGGCGCCATCGTAACGATAAGACGACCGCCGCTTCAGCAAAACCCCTGCATCGCGCCCGGCATCGCGATCCGGCCCCGAGTCCCCTTGGCCGCGGCTTGCGTCCAGATACCCTTCGAGCACCTCGCACACCTCCTGCAGGTCGCAAACCTGGAACAGGCGCTGCCGGAGGGCGCGGCCGTCCGGGATCCCCTTCGTGTACCAGCCCAGGTGCTTCCTGAACTCCCGCACCGCCTTCCCGGAGTCGCTCTCGAAGGCGACGGCGTTGGCGGCGTGCCGGACGCAGATCTCGAAGCGGTCGCGCAAGCCGGGCTCCCGCGGTACCGGCTCTCCGTCCAGCGCCGCGCGCGACTGCCGGAAGAGCCACGGCGCGCCGTGGGAGCCGCGCGCGATCATGATGCCGCGGCAACCGGTCCGGTCCCGCATCGCGCGTGCGTCCTCGCCGCACCGGACGTCCCCGTTGCCGACCACCGGGATCTCCAGCGCCCCGGCCAGAGCGGCGATCTCCTCCCAGCGCGCTTCGCCCCCATACATGTCGGCCCGGGTCCGGGGATGCAGCGTGACCATGCGGGCCCCCGCGTCCTGGCATACCCGCCCGATCGCCACCGGGTCGCGGGTGGACTCGTCGAAGCCGGAACGGATCTTGGCGGTGACCGGAAGCGGCGTCGCGCGATCCACCGCCCGAATGATCCGTCCGACCAGCTTCAGGTCGCGCAGGCACCCCGACCCGCCGTTGCGCTTCACCACCTTCTTGACCGGGCACCCGAAGTTGATGTCCACGAAATCGGGCGCCCAGGTCTCGGTGACCAGGGCAGCGGCGTCGCCCATGGTCGCGGGGTCGGCCCCGAAGATCTGCACCCCTATCGGACGCTCCTCTTCGTCGAAGCGAAGGTAGCTCGCCGTGCGTTCGTTGTCGCGCACGATCCCTTCGGCGCTCACGAATTCGGTGAGCACCACATCGGCGCCGAAGCTCCGGCAGAGCCTGCGGAAGGGCGATTCCGACACCCCCGCCTGGGGGGCGAGGAAGAGTGGCGTGTCCGGGTTCCCCGGGACCTCGAATGGAAAGGCGTTCATCTCTGAAAGCTAATGGGAGGCACCCCTTTGGGGGGCTGGCCATTCCTGCGAGGCCCGAGTACCTTCGCCGTCCCGCCGTCCTTCCCCTCCACCTGCCGGGAGCTGCCCTGCCGCCATGTTTCTTCGGGACTTCCTGACCCCTGAACGCGTCGACCTGCAAATGGACGGCACGACCAGGGACGAGATTCTGGACTCGCTGGTCGGCCTGCTCGCGCTCGACGGCCGGGAGCGGACCACGCTGTCCCGTACACTCCGCCGGAGGGAGAAGCTGGGGTCGACGGGAATCGGCAAGGGGATCGCGATCCCCCACTGCCGGTCGCTGGTGGTGAACCGCCTGCACCTGGCCTACGGCCGCCGCCCGGGCGGGGTGGACTTCCGGTCGATCGACGGAGAGCCGGTTTCGCACTTCTTCCTCATCGTCGCGCCGCCGCTCGAGGTATCGGGGCAGTACCTGCCGACGCTGGGCCGCATCGCCCAGTTCGCCCGTGATCCCGAGGTGCCTCCCAGGCTGGCTCAGATGAAGACGGCCGAGGAACTCTTCCGGCTGCTGAACGCGAAAGGAATGTGAGGGGGGACGGCCGCTACTTGGTCACGTACATCTTCATGATCGCCGTCTCCCCGTCGACGATCAACTGAACCAGGTAGACGCCCGACGCGACCAGGTTTCCGTTCCGGTCGCGCCCGTCCCAGAACGCCTCGTAGCGGCCGGGGGCCGGGTAGTCCATCTGGAGGAGCGGCAGCCCGTCTCCGCCCGGCACCTGCAGGGCAACCGGCGAAGCCACGTACTGGAGCAGGATGTTCAGGATGCGTATGGAGACCGTGGGCGACTCTCCGTCCTCGAAGAGCGCTTCCTCCAGCACGAACGGTATGCGTGTCTCGGGATTGAAGGGGTTCGGATAGTTCTGTTCGAGCTTGAACCCCGGACTGCGCTCACCTTCGCGCACAGGAGGATCCTGGGCGGACACCCCGGCGGCGCCGCCCGAAGCCAACAGAAGAAGGACGCACAGTACGCGTCTCAAGAGGTTTCCTGCCTTGGTTTCAGTAGCGTTGGTTACGTTCGCCCCTCCCAGGGCCGCGGATTGAGGTTGCACCCTGCGGGCTCATGTTACCGCTGAACGGTCGTGGAAGTCAAGCGGCAGCCGCCCGCGAGGGTACTGGCAATAGGACACGTCCCGGCGCAAAACTGTTGCCTCGGGGTCCGGGCTCGGGCGAAGTCCGGCGCCGCGCTGCGGGCTCCGTCCAGCCTTCTCGCCACCGTCCGGGCTCAGTCGAGCCCCGGCGCCACGGTGCGGGCTCCGTCCACCCTGTGGGTCACCCCCTCGGCGTCGAGATGGCCGAGGAGCGGGATGAGGTGCTTGCGGGTCACCGGGAGAACCTCGCGAAAGTCCGCCGGTCCCAGGCCTTCCCTGCCTCCGAGCTCCTCCACGACCCGCTGCGCGGCCCGCTTCAGTTCCGCCGCGGCGACCCAGAAGGCGTCTCCCACAAGGCGCACGCGTCCCTTGGCGGCGAGGAACCCCAGCACGGGGCCGAGCGCCGCTGGAGGAAGCGACAGGGCGGCGGCGAGCTCGGCGGTGGCCGGTCCCTGCAGCCCCGCCTCGGCGAGGTGGGCCATGATCCGTGCAGCCAGCTCCTCCTCGGCGGCTGAAGGGACCGCCTCGTGCCCGGGCAGCCTTGCCAGGCGGCCCTCGACGACCACGCGTCCGGCCGCGGTGAGCCGGGCCGCGAGTCCGTCGGCGAGTCCGCGCCGGGCGCGGGAGGGGAGAGCGGTGCGAAGGACTTCCAGCGGCGCGCCGGCCTCCAGTGAATGGGAGTCATGGTAGGCGCCGAGCGCATCCAGGATGAGGTCTTCGCCGGCGGCCACGATCGCGGGATCGTAGAGGGCGGGCCCGACCGGGGTGGGGCCGTCGCCGGCCGCGCCACCCTCCCGGGGATCGTGCGCGAACGACGGATGTGGTCCCCGCCACCCGGCCGCCACCCCGATCGCGGCCGCGTCCAGACCCGCCCAGCCGGCGAGCGCGGCGGCCCCCCGGAGCGCGTGCCCGCCTCCCCGGGCGATCGCCTCGAGCGCGGCCCCCTCGCCGTCGGCAAGGCGTTTGCGCTTGGGTGGAGAGGGCTCCAGCACGACACCGCCGGCGATGGTGGTGACGGGCGAGTACGAGCGGATGACGAACCGGTCGCCCGACCGCGCGACCACCGCCGCTTCAAGGCGGAGCTGGGCGAAGGAGGGCTCGCCGGGCCGGACCTCCGCCGCGCCGAAGAGGGCCAGGCGGGCCATGACCTCCACCGTGCCGAGGTGGACGCGGACGCGCTGCCCGGCCTCCAGTCCCCATCCGCTCCCGGCCAGCGCGGTCAGTTGGACGGTGAGCATCATCGAGGGCCGCCAGGCCGGGTCGGAGACGAGAACGTCGCCGCGCGCGATCATGCCGCGCCGAACAGCCACGCCGGTCAGCGCCAACGCGGTCCGCTGCCCTGCCACGGCCTGGTCCACCTGCGTCCCGTGCACCTGAACGGCCCGAACCCGCGCGTCGCCGCCTCCCGGCAGGATACGCACGACTCCGCCCCTGGCCAGCCTCCCGGACCAGAGCGTGCCCGTCACCACGGTCCCGGCGCCCTCGACGGCGAAGACCCGGTCGACGGGGAGGCGGAAGAGGTCTTCCGAAGTCCGTTCGCGCGCCGACGTCCCGGACCGGACCAGCGACTGCGCCAGCACCTCCAGGCTCGCCGGGTCGTGGACCGATGTCGGGACCACCTCGGCGTCCTCGTACGGCGTTCCTTCCAGCAGCTCCTGCACGTCCTCGCGCACCAGCTCGAGCCACTCCTCGTCCACCAGGTCCGCCTTGGTGATCGCGACCACCATCGCCGCGACGCCGAGCATCGTCACGATCGCCATGTGTTCGCGCGTCTGCGGCATCACCCCTTCGTCGGCCGCAACCACGAGCAGGACGACGTCCATGCCGGTCGCGCCGGCGACCATCGTACGCACGAACCCCTCGTGGCCGGGGACATCCACGATGCCGAACGCGCAATCCGCCGCAGGCGCGTAGCGCGCAAAGCCGAGTTCGATGGTGATGCCGCGCTGCTTTTCCTCGGCCAGCCTGTCGGTATCGACTCCGGTCAGGGCGCGGACAAGCGCGGTCTTGCCGTGATCGATGTGGCCGGCGGTACCGAGGATCAGGTTAGTCTTCTGCGGCGGCATCCCGTTGGCCGGCGGGGTCGGGTTCCAGGAAGCGGAACGAGCCGAGCCGCCGTCCTCCCAGCATGTGAAAGGCGGTGAAGTCGTCGAGCAGGGACAGGTGGGCGCGGAGCCCGCGCAGCTCCGGCGGGGCCTCTCCCGCGAGCAGCCGCCCGAGTTGCCGGCGGGCAAGGGGGCCGACCCGCCGCGTTCCCTGGAGGGGGCGGCAGCAAGAGCTCAGGATGCCTCCGGCCTGGAGGTCGAACCAGCCCATCGCATCGGCGTCCAGGGGCTTCCCGCAGGCCACGCACGCCTCGAGTTCGGGACCGAAGCCCAGGATCTGCACGATCGCCCAGCCCAGCCCCAGCAGCTCCGCCAGCACGGCTTCACCCGCCGGGGCGTTTTCCAGCCGGTCGAGGCCGCCCGAAAGGGCGTGGTAGAGCTCCCGGTGGGGTTCCCGGTCGGCGTGGCGCAGCACAAGTTCGGCCGCCAACGAGGCTCCGGCGAGCCTCGATACATCCCGGGCCAGCCCGAAGCGTGCCTTGGCCGGGGCGAATTCCTGCAGGGTCTGAAGCTCCCGGTTGTCCCGAACCGCCAGCACAGCCACGCCCTCGGAGAAGGCGCCCGCTCCCCCCTGTCCTCGCGACGCGCCGCGCCGCGCGCCCCTGGCCATGGCACCGACCAGACCAAGGGCACGCGTATAGAAGCGAAGCACCCGGCTGCTCTCCGAGAACGGATGCGCCCGGAGGAGGATCGCGGCGGTCGTGACGGCGGCCATTCCCGGCGGCCTCAGCCCTTCAGGTCACGCAGCAGCCGGCGCCGGCGCCGGTCGTACTCCTCCACCGCGAGGTCGCCCGCATTCCACTCTTCGTCGAGCCGGGCAATCGCGATCAGCAGCTCTCGCCTGCGTCTCCCCGTGGTCTTCGTCCCCGGCAGGCGCGACCGCAGGACCAGGATCGATCCGGCGGCCGCCAGCGCCAGTCCCAGGAGAACGGCCAGCAGCGGCATCGAGCGGAAGGGCGCCGGAAGTGCGCCCGGTTCCACAACGACCACGGAGGGCGCCATCTCCCGGCCGGCGAAGCGCCTGAAGGTGGTCCCGTCCAGGTCGAGCGGTCCGACCGATGCCAGGCCCGCGACGGTCAGATCGCCCGCCGGCTCGCGGAACAGCAACTCCATGGAACGGGTGTCGCCCTCCACCGGCAGGGTGAAGCGATCCTCCGGGAGCCGATAGTGAAACGCGTAGGCGAGTTCCCCCGGCGGGAACGGGGTCGAGACATGGACTCTGCCGCCGCTGAAGGAAGCTCCCTCGGGAGCGAGGTCGCTCTGTCCGACGCTGAAGGCGAACGCGCCGGGCGGAAGAGCGTGCGACCAGGTGGCGCCCTCCTCGCTCGCGATCACGGTCATCTCCATTCCGTTCTCCACCTCGAAGATGTCGGTCACCATCCATCCGGGTCCGGGATCGGCCTTCTCCACGAAGACGTTCCTGACCCGCACGGGCAGGAGGAGATCCGGCGTGGCGCCCAGGCTGGGGTAGGCCTGCACGACGTAGACTTCCCCCGGATCCGCCGGGCCGGTCACCGGCGCCCCGAAGTAGAGGATCTCCTGGTATCGGATCGACACGAAGTACACGTCCTCCCCGGCTGCCGCCGCGACGACGACGAACTCGAAACGTCCTCCGTCGGTGACCGCCACGCTGTCGACGGACCCCGAAAAACCGGGAGACACCCGGTGAAGGACGACGGTGCCGCTGTCGGCGGGCTCCGCGGCGATCCGCAACTCGCCGGCGAGCACGAAGTGGCCAGGGGGATTCTGGGCAGCGTTCCGGGCGGGCATGGCCGCCGGCACCAGAGCCGACAGCAGAAGGAGGCGGACGGCCCGCAGGAGGCGCGAGCCAGCGGGGGGACCGGTGGGCACGGATCGCGGAGCCGTCAAGGGCTGCGCCTCGGCGCCCGGATCCGACCGGCGAGGACGATTCAGCTCTCGAATCGCCCGAGGTCTTCGGGGCGAAGGCCGCGCAGGTGCTCCTCCAGCTCCTTGGCGCTCATGGTGGTCTCGTCCTCCCCGTCATCTCCCGAGCCTTCGGACGACGCGGGTGCGACAAACTCCGACGCCGGCTCGAGCAGGGCCTCGTCGGCGAAGATGCGAGCTTCCGTACGCAGGGCGATCGCGATCGAGTCGGACGGCCTGGCGTCCACGGAGATGAGCTGCCCGTCGCGGGCAATGATCAGTTCGGCGAAGTAGGTGCTGTCCTGGACGCGTGTGATCAGGACGCGCTGAAGCTTGCCGCCCAGCCCGCCCACGACCGACACCAGAAGATCGTGGGTGAGCGGCCGCTGGAAGGCGATTCCACCCATCTGCATGGCGATCGCGCTCGCCTCCCCGGGGCCGATCCAGATCGGCAGCATGCGGTCCCCCGACACGTCCTTCAGTATCACGACAGGAGTGTTGGATTTGCGGTCGAAGGCGAGACTCTTCACGCTGACCTCGATCACCCTTGTCCTCCTCCCTTCATTGAACCGACTGCAATCGCATGGACTGCGGCGTGAGCGGGTGCCGAACGGAGCGGCCCCGGCACCGTCCGTGCGCTTTGGCTGTGGGGATGATGGCCCCGGGACAACGGTTGCACAAGCCGGAGATGCATCGGTGGCGGGCGGCGGGCGCTCCGTTACGTCAGTACGCCACGGCAACCGCTTCGTGGGAAGGCAGCTTCAGGGCGCCCGCCAGCTCTTCCACCCGGTTCTTCCGCTCCCAGCCGAAGAGCCTGAAGCTGCGCCCACCGCGCTCCATGGTGCGCGGCTCCCGCCCGAAGTGTCCGAAGGCCGCCGTTGGCAGGAAGACCGGCCCGTCAAGCCCGAGGTTCCGGATGATCGACTCCGGACGGAAATCGAAGACCTCGCGGACGGCGCGCGAGAGGTCGAGATCGGTCAGCCCGGCCCTGGCGGTGCCGAACGAGTCCACCCACACCTGCACGGGCTCGGCGACGCCGATCGCATAGGCAAGCTGGACCTCGCAACGCCTCGCCGCCCCGGCCGCGACCAGGTTCTTGGCCGCCCAGCGGGCCGCGTACGCCCCCGACCGGTCCACCTTGGTGGCGTCCTTCCCGGAAAACGCACCTCCGCCGTGGCGCCCGAAGCCGCCGTAGCTATCGACGATGATCTTCCTGCCGGTCAGCCCGGCGTCGCCGTGTGGCCCGCCGAGGACAAAACTGCCGCTCGGATTGATGTGGAAGGTTACCCGGTCCACACCTCCGGGGAGGAAGCGCCGCGGCAGGGCCGGAAGCACCACGCCGTCCATCAGCTCCCGGTACAGCTGTTCCCGCGGGATGCCCCTGTCGTGCTGGGCGCTCAGCACGACGGTATGGATGCGGTGGGGCCGCCAGTCGTCGCCGTACTCGAAGGTGACCTGTGACTTGCCGTCCGGGCGCAGCCAGGGGATCTCCCCGGATCTGCGCGCCCGGGACAGGCCACGGACCAGTTCGTGCGCCACCGCAATCGGCGCGGGCATGAGTTCCCGGGTGTCATCGCAGGCGAAGCCGAACATCATTCCCTGGTCGCCCGCGCCCAGCGGCTTGGCGTCCGCTCCGTCCCCCGGGTCCACCGCAGCGGCGATCTCCGGCGACTGGCGGTCCAGGGTGGTCAGCACGGCGCAGGTCTCGCCATCCATGCCGTATTCGCCGCGGGTGTACCCCGCCTCGCGGATGGTCCTGCGCACCAGGCCGGGGATGTCCACGGAGCCCTGTTCGTCCTCCTCGCTCCTCAGTTCTCCCGCGATCAGCGCCAGGCCGGTGGTTACAAGCGTCTCGCAGGCGACCCTGCCCCCCGGATCGCGCTCGAGAACGGCGTCCACAACGGCGTCGGAGATCTGGTCGGCTATCTTGTCGGGGTGTCCCTCGGTGACGGACTCGGATGTGAAGAGACGGCTCAAGGGTTCTGACTCTCGGGAGTAGAGGGTTCGCGACGAGCTTTCGGGACGCCTGCGCCGAGGCGCCGGCATGGAACGTTACAAGGATGTGGCCGAAGAAGGAATTGCCGCTCGCTTCGGCCGGCCCGGGGACGGGTGAGCGCGCCGTGCGTCGCCCGGACCGCTCTCAGGGGAGCCGCAGATCGGTTGTCCCGGCGAGCGGCTCCTCCAGCATCCTCCGAACGGCTGCGGCATCCGGAGCGCCGATCGCGGCGCCCGCGGCCTCACGCAGCTCCCGCATCCGGCAACGGCGAACCAGGCTCCTGACCTCGGGCAGGGACGGCCACGCCACGGAGAGGACATCCACTCCCAGACCCATCAGCAGGACCGCCCCGGCGGGCTGCGCCGCCAGCTCCCCGCAGGCGCTGACCTCGATCCCGGCCGAGCGGCCGGCTTCGGCGACATGGGCGACGAACCGGGGCAGTGCGGGGTGGAACGGGTCGAAGAGGTGGGCAAGCCCGGTGTTGGTGCGGTCGACGGCGAGCGCGTACTGCACCAGGTCGTTGGTGCCGATCGAGAGGAAGTCGGAGGCGGCCGCCAGCTCGGTGGCCGCGAGCGCCGCGGCCGGGGTCTCGATCATCGCGCCGACCTTGACGTCGTCCCGAAAGGGCACGCCCTCCCGTCGAAGCTGTTCCTTCGCGGCGTCGAGCAGTTCGCGGAAGGCCGCGATCTCCGCCGTGGTGTTGACCAATGGGACCATGATGCGCACATCGCCGTGAACGGTCGCCCGCAGGATCGCGCGCAGCTGTGTCAGGAAAAGTCCGGGCTCGTCACGGCACACGCGTACGCCCCGCCTGCCCAGGAAAGGGTTCCCCTCGGCAGGCATCCTCAGAAAGAGGGGGAACTTGTCGCCGCCCAGATCGAAGACCCGTATGAGAACCGCATCCGTGGGAAACGTCTCCGCAACGGCGCCGTAAGCCTGGTACTGCTCCTCCTCGCCCGGCAGAGTGTGGCGGCCAACCGCGAGGAATTCCGTGCGAAAGAGCCCCACGCCCCGTGACCCCAGCTCCCGGGCGCGTGTCGCCTCGCCCGGCAGGTCCAGGTTCGCTCGCAGCGTGACGGCCACGTCGTCCAGCGTCACCGCCCCTTCGCGAGCGTCCGCCGGGGGCCGGCGAGTCCAGCCGCTGATTCGGGTCCGCCTCCGCTCGAAACGCTGCGACTCGAGCTCACCGGGTTCGATCACCACACGGCCCGCGCGTCCGTCCACGACGATTCTCTGGCCATCGCGGGTCCGTTCGAAGATGTCGCCCAGCCCCACCACGGCGGGAATCTGCATCGACCTGGCCAGGATGGCCCAGTGCGAGGACCGTGAACCCGCGTCGGTGGCGAGCCCCCTCACCCGCTCCGGGTCCAGGCGGGTGACCAGGCTCGGCGTGAGCTCCCGCGCCACGATCACCACATCGTCCTCCCCACCTCCGACCTCCCACGGGCTGCGCAGTCCCAGGAGACGGCCCAGGACCCTCAGCTTGACATCGTGAAGATCGTTGAGACGGTCCAAAACCATCGTGTGCGAGGTGCGTGCCCAGAGTTCCGTGAGCTCCAGCATCCGCCATTCGAAGGCCCGGGCAGCCGTCACCCGGTTTTCCGAGATGTACCGCTTCGTGCCCTCCACGACCTCGGGGTCCTGAAGCATGAGGATCTGCGGATCAAAGATGCGGGCCTCCACCGGGCCGAGGCGGCCCTCGGTATCCCGCTTGATCCCTTCCAGTTCTTCGCGCGCCCGCCGCAGGGCCTCCTCGAAGCGATCCAGCTCGCGGCGGCGGGCCCCGCGCCCCACCGTGCGCCGCGGCGCCTCCGGAACCTGCCAGTCCACGCGGCGTACCCGTCCCAGGCCGATGCCGTCCGAGGCCGGGAATCCCTCGAGGTGGGCCGCGGGCCCCCGGCTATTCATCGAAGCCGCGCCTTACCAATCGCGCCAGCGCCTCCACCGCCCGGTCGGCGTCGGCGCCGTCGGCACGGATGGTCAGGGCGCTCCCCTGCTCCGCCGCCAGCATGAGCACCCCCATGATCGACTTGGCGTTGACCTCCAGGTCGTTCCTGGCCACCCGGATCGACGAGGAGAAGCCGCTCGCCAGCTTCACGAACTCCGCCGACGGTCTGGCGTGCATGCCGAGCGCGTTCGGGACCTGGACCGTCAGGGTGCGATTCATGGATGCGGCGGGGCGTGACGGTTGCCCCCGATGGCATCCCGCGCCTTCTCGGCCAGGCGCGGTACCAGCTCGTCGAACCCGAGCCCCCGGTTAAAGACGAAATCGAGGAGCATGGGCAGATTCACACCGGTGACGACCGGGACTCCGGGAAGCTCCCGCACGACGATCATGGCCGCGAGATGACAGCTGCCGCTCGGCAGATCGGTGAAGATCACGTTGCGGGCCGGTGACAGCGCATCCCGCGTCCGCGCGCAGAGTTCCTCGCAGCCGAGCCCGCGGTTCGCCACGCCGACCAGCTCCTCCGGCGTGACCCCGGCGATCTCGCGAACGGCATCCACCAGTCCCTCGGCGAGTCCGCCGTGGGCGACGACCACGCCCCGCGCGGGTTCCAGCCTGTGGCGCGGTTCACTCATAGTCCTCGATCAGCGACTCGCGGGGGTTCATCGCCCGGCGAAGCCCTTCGGCAAAGCGCGTGGGCACATGCACGCCCCCGTACGCCAGAAGCTGGTTCATGGCGATCACTTCGCTGATCACCGTCAGATTCTTTCCCGGATTCAGCGGGATGATCAGCCGCGGGATCCGGACATCCAGAATATTCGTGAACTCCCGGTCGAAGCCCGTGCGGTCGTAGTCGCGGGAATCATCCCAGGTTTGCAGGTCGACGATGACCTCAATCCGCTTGCGCTGCCGCGTCGCCCGGGTCCCGAACATCGCTGCGATGTCGATGATCCCGATCCCGCGGATCTCCATGTGGAAGTCCTGCAATTCGTGCGCCCTGCCCATGAGCACATCGTTGCCCCGCCGCGAGACCAGCACCAGATCGTCCGCCACGAGCCGGTGTCCCCGCTGCACAAGACTCAGGACGCACTCGGACTTTCCGATTCCGCTCGGGCCCGTGAACAGCAGCCCTATCCCATAGACGTCCGCCAGAGAACCGTGCACGGTGGTCGCCTGCGCCAGTTCGTCCTCGAGGCAGGGCTTCAGCGCCCGAAAGAAATCGCCTGTCACCAGGGTCGTTCTGAAGACCGGCACGCCGGCGTCTTCCGCCGCGGCCAGAAAGACATCCGGCACCTCCTGCCCGCGCGTGACGAAGACGGCGGGGATCTCGTGGGCGAACAGGGCGTCCAGGCGCGCCCGCACCTGGTCGTGGTCCAGCGTGGCGAGATAGCTCATCTCCGTCTTGCCGAACACCTGCGCCCGGCCACCCGGAAACCGCGCGGTGTAGCCGCCCAGCGCCAGGCCCGGAGTCGACAGATCGGGTTCGGCGATGGTGCCCTCCAGGGATGTGTCCGGCGTGAGCAGTTCGAGCTTCAGCGCCTCCCCTCTGGCGCGCAGGAGTTGTCGTACGGTCATGGATCCCGTCACGGATGCCGGTATTCCTTCCGCTTCTGGCGGTCTTTGCGCAGGATCCGCTTCATATGACTGTCGAGCTCATCGAGAGCCACCCGGAAATCGGATCCCTGCCCGCTCGCCACCACCGCCTGCCTGCGCCGCCGCGACACGATGGCCTCGGACGTATGGTCTCTGCCCTCCATCCCGAAAACGAAGCTCACTTCCATCACGGCCGGGTCGAAGCGGGGCCAGCGCTGTGCGAGATCTTCCGCCTGGTCCCGAACCGTGGAACTGATTTCACATCCGTGTGCGGTAATCCTGGTTGGGATCACGTTTCGCCGCTCCTTGTCCAAGGGTTGAAGTCCAAGTCTAGCCTGCTCGGCCGACCGACTCCAGGAATCGTTCGGCCGTGTCCGCCGCAAGGGCTCGGGAGTCGTGCCCGGGCTCTGCCGGGGTTGCCGTTTGCCCATTCGGATGCACAAGTTGGGCACCGCCGGTTCACGGCGCCTGCGCGGTGCGGTACACCGCGTCGAGGACGCCGTTGACGAAACGGGGGGATTCCTTGCCGCCGTAGCGCTCCGCCAGCCGAACCGACTCCTGAATGGCGACCCGTCCCGGAAGGTCCGGCAGGAACAGGATCTCGGTTGCCCCGAGCCGCAGAACCCCCCGGTCCATCACCGACAGGCGGTCAAGGCGCCAGTTGTCAAGGCACGCGACGATGACCTCCTCCACCCTGCTTCTGTTGTCGCCGAAGTTCCTGACCAGCCGCTCCAGATACCGGATACGGCCGGACGCGACCAGCCGCTGCTCCAGCGTCTCCGCCAGCGCCTCCTGCAGCGTCAGGCGCCCTCCCGCCGTCTCCCAGCGATAGTGGACCTGCAGAAACCAGGCCCGGGACCGTGTACGGTGCCGCCGTTCCTGGGGGTTGAGGGCTTTTCTCAAGACTCCTGATCGTCTCCGTGTGAGTCGTAGAGGGCGAGCATCTCGAGGGCCCCGTCCGCGAACTCGGCCCCCTTGTTGGCGCCAAGGGGATCCGCGCGTGCGACGGCCTGTTCGGCGCTGTCCGTTGTGAGCACGCCGAAGACGATCGGGATGCCGGTCGTCAGCGCCACCTGCCCAAGCCCGTCGCTGGCATGGCCCGCCACGTAGTCGAAATGGGCCGTTTCGCCCCGGATCACGCAACCGATCGCGATGACGACATCGTAGCGGCCGCTGGCCGCGACCCTCATGGCGGCCTGGGGCAGGTCCCACGCGCCGGGGACGTACAGCGACGTGATCGAGACGGCAGCGACACCGGCTTCCCGCAGTCGCTCCCTGGCTCCCCGCTCCAGATGCCCGGTGACCAGGCTGTTGAAGCGGGCGACGAGGAGCGCGACCCGGGGACTCCTGCCGGCCGCCGACGCAGTCATGACCCCGCCTGCCGGGCTGCGGTGCTGCCCACGGCTTCCGCCGGCGGTTCACTGCTCATGCGGACTCCCGTGAACGGTTCCCGGCCGGCGACCTGCAGCGCATAGCCGTCCAGTCCCACGATATGCCGGCGGCTGTTCGTCAGCAGCCTGATGGAGTGAAGCCCGAGATCGAGAAGGATCTGGGCTCCGATTCCGTAGTCCCTGAGGACCTGTCCCGACCCCCGGGCCGGCTCCGGATCCGGTATTGCGTCGTGGTCCGGCGAGCCCCCGTGCCGCAGCCGCTCGATCAGCCGGTCGCCGGCGCGGTCCTGGTGGATGTAGACGATCACCCCCTCCCCTTCCTCCCGGATGCGCCGCATGGCCCCCGCGAGGAGGTTGCCATCCGGCTCGTCCAGCGAAGCGAAGGTCTCGCCCAGCGGATTCTCCGCATGCATGCGCACCAGCACGTCCTCCTTCCCGGAAACGTCGCCCGTGACGAGCGCAAGGTGCACCCGGTCGTCGATCTCCGTCCGGTAGGCGATCACGCGAAAGTCCCCCCACGCCGTCCGCAGGGCCGACTCCACCACGCGCGTGACCAGGCGTTCCCGGGCCAGGCGGTAGGCGACGAGCTGCTCCACGGTGATGAAGCGCAGATCGTGCCGGGCCGCCATCCGCTCCAGCTCCGTTCGGCGCGCCATGGTGCCGTCCTCGTTGAGGATCTCACAGATCACTCCTGCGGGTGTGAGGCCCGCCAGCCGCGCCAGGTCGACCGCGGCTTCGGTCTGGCCGACGCGCCTGAGCACTCCACCGCTGCGCGCGCGGAGCGGGAAGATGTGCCCGGGCCGCCTCAGGTCCCCCGGCGCGGAGGCGGGATCCGCGAGCACCTCAACCGTGCGCGCGCGGTCCTGGGCGGAGATCCCGGTGGTGACGCCAAAGCGGCGGTGCGCGTCGACCGACACGGTGAAGGCCGTCCCCTGCGGGTCGGTGTTGTGGTCCGTCATGAGGGGGAGTTCGAGAGCATTCGCCCGCGCGGGAGTCAGCGACACACAGATCAGGCCACGCCCGAACTTGGTCATGAAGTTGACAAGGTCCGGGGTGATTTTCTCCGCTGCGCAGACGAGGTCGCCCTCGTTTTCGCGGTCCTCGTCGTCCGCCACGATCACGAGCTTGCCGGCAGCGATGTCGCGGACGGCTGAGCGCACTGAGTCAAATGGCACGGGCGCGGGTCTCCATGATTCGCTCCACATACTTGCCGACGATGTCGGCCTCCACGTTGACGCGGTCCCCGGGCGCCAGTGAGGAGAAGTTGGTGTGCCGCCAGGAGTATGGGATCAGCGCCACCTGGCAGACCGCACCGTCCCTCAGATCGTTGACGGTGAGGCTCACGCCGTTGAGCGCGATCGAGCCGCAGGGGACCGTCCCGCGGAAGACATGGGCCGGCAGCCTGAAGTCGAGCAGGCGCGTGTCGCCAACCTGTTCCAATCCGAGAAAGGTGGCGTACCCGTCGATGTGACCCTGCACCAGGTGGCCGTCCATTCGGTCGCCGGCGCGCACCGCGCGCTCCAGGTTGACACGCGAACCGGAGCGGTAGCCCGAGGCGATCGTGCGCTCCAGCGTCGCAGCGCCCGCCACCACGGTGAAGGCGCCGCCGCCGAGGTCGCAGACGGTCAGGCAGGCGCCGTCCACGGCCACGGACTGGCCGGGCGACAACTCGGTGGCGAAGGGCGCCGCGATGGTCACGGTGCGCCCGGGGTCTCCGCCGCCAACCGAGACGACCTCGCCTACCGATTCGATGATTCCGGTGAACAAGGCGTCATTTCCTCCGGTCGAGGACGATGAGGGTGTCGTCACCGAATCTCATGGGGTCGGCACAGCTCTGCCACCCCCCCGGGCGGAGCGGCAATCCTCCCGCGACGCCCGGGTCGCCACTCAGCGGGGGAGCGGAGTTCGCCGCGGCCTCCGGTCGACGGTCCGCAGCAGCAATGGGGAACGCCGGCACGCCGTCGCTACCGATGAAGACCGGCGCGACGAAAAGGTAGATGCGGTCGACGAGCCGGGCGGCGAGGAGCGAGGCGGCGAGGCGGCCGCCGCCCTCGCAGAGGACGCGGGTCACGCCGCGCCGGTGCAGGTCGGCGAGGAGCGCGTGGAGATCGAGGCCGTGCGGGGTGGCGGGAACCGCGGCGACGTCAGCGAGCGCTCCCAGGGTTCGCTGGAGCGCGGCCGCCCGTTCGCCGGAGGTGGCGACGATCCCTCTCACGCCCCCGGCGTCCCGGAGGGCCCGCAGCTCCGGCCCTGCCCGCCCCTGCCGGTCGAGCAGAACGGGGACCGGCGGCACACGGGGCTCAACCGGTCCTCGCGCCGTGAGCCGCGGATCGTCGGCCTCCCAGGTTCCCCGCCCCACCATGACTGCGTCGAATCCCGCCCGGAGACGATGAACCTCCCGGCGTGACTCGGGTCCCGTAAGCCAGACGCGCCGCCCCGACGCCGGAGCGAGACGCGCATCAAGGCTGACTGCAAGCTTCAATGCGAGGTAGGGTCGCGGCTCCGGCGGGTTGTGGAAGAAGAAGGGATTCTCGGCTCGCCAGTCGTCCCTCCTGCCGAATGGACCGTCCACGACCAGGCCCCGCTCCCGCAGCCACTCCGCCCCGCCGCCCGCGTCCGCTCCCGGGTCCGCCGCCCAGAAGACCACCCGGGCCACCCCCGCCGCGCGAACGGCTTCCGTGCACGGCGGCGTCCTTCCGTGATGCCGGCACGGTTCCAGGCTGGTGTAGAGGGTCGCGCCCTTCGCGTCGCCGGCCGCCGCGAGCGCGGTCACCTCGGCGTGCGCCCCGCCGAGCACTTCGTGGCGGCCTTCACCCAGCACTTCGTCTTCGCGGACAACCACCGCCCCCACCATGGGGTTGGGGTGGACGCGTCCCCAGCCGTCCCGGCCCAGCTCGATCGCACGCGCGAGGTGGCGCAGGTCCGCAGCGCTCAACCCACCCTCCCGGAAAACAGTCTCCAGCGAGCGAATCAAAGGGTGATCCGGAAGGCGGCGGACAGGTACCAGGTCAGGCCCGAGGGATCGTAGACACCCACGCGCTCGGCAAAGGGATCCGGCACGCCGTCGGCGGCACCGAGCTCGGCCGATACCTGGGTAATGACGAAGTTGAACCACCCGCTCACGAAGTAGATCATGCGCTCCGAGGCCACGTGACCCGTAGCCGATCCGGGGTCGGTTGTCCCCCGCGGCACGGTCAACGTCGTATCCCCCGCATACCGGTCCCAGCCCACTCCACCCATGAGCCCCACGACGAACCAGTTCTTGCCCACGACCGCGCGCAGCGAGGACACGGTCACCTCCGTGTCCGCCTGGGCTGCCGTGCCGGCGTCGATCGATCCCGCCCGGATCGAACCGTGCCACCGCCGCGTCGCGGAAACGGAAACGCCCGGGACCGTGAACGATTCGCGGAGCAATCCGACTCTCGCCCCCAGCCCCAGACCGGAGGCCGAGCCGCTCACGCCGGCGCCTTCCGGCAGCCGCACTCGCGAGTAGGAACCGATCAGATCGATCGCCAGCACGCCCCCGAGCGTGGGCCCCAGCCTGAACCCGTCCAGGACTCCGGCGGCAAGGTCCACGCGCATTCCGGCGAAGGTGAGCGTCTCGGTCCCCTCGAGCCCCATCGCCGTCGCCGAGGCGATCGGCGGCGCCCTCACGCCGAGCAGCCCTCCGGACACCGACAGGCCCAGACGAGGCGTCGACCCGAGGCGCCGCCCCAGGGTGCTTGGATTGCCCGGGATGTCGCTTCCCAGGACCCCCAGCAACCCCACTCCCTGCTGCAGCGACATGGCCGCCAGACCCATTTCCCTGCACGGCGAGACGAAATCCCGGTGGTCCGCCACACACCGTTCCACCAGTTCCGTCAGCCCGCGCAGGTCCGACCGGACCGGAAAGATGTTCTCCTGGGCCTCGGCTCTCTCCGGCCCGGCGAAGAGAGTGGCCACCACCGGCAAAGCCGCCACGCTCCGCCCCACCACCCCCCACCGCAGCGCCCTCACCCGCTCTCCCATCTCAATCCACCCCCGCCAGCTGCACGCCCGGACCCTCGACCACCTCCCCGATCGGCCAGCCCTCGCCGCCCAGAGCGTCCAGGACCGTCCCCTCGCGCTCCGGCGCCACCACCAGGATCATCCCGACGCCCATGTTGAAGACGCGGTACATTTCGCGCGCCGCGACGCCTCCCGCATCGCGGAGCTGCCGGAACACATTCGCCGGAGACCAGGTTGCGCAGTCCACGCACGCCCCGAGTCCCTCCGGCAGGACCCGGGGCACGTTGCCCTCGATCCCGCCGCCGGTGACGTGCGCCATCGCGCTCACCGCGCCCTCCTCCAACAGCGGCCACACCGTCCCCAGGTAGGATCGGTGAACCCGCAACAGCACTTCCCCGGCCGTCGCACACTCTCCCGGGAACTCATCGCCGACCCCCAGGCCCATCCGCTCGAAGACGATCGTGCGGGCGAGGGTGAAGCCGTTGGTGTGCAGCCCTGACGAGGGAAGCGCGACCAGCCGGTCCCGCGGCCGCACCGCCGACCCGTCCAGGATTCGTTCGCGCTCGACCACGCCCACCACGAAGCCCGCAAGGTCGTACTCGCCCGCGCCGTAGAAGTCCGGCATCTCGGCCGTCTCCCCGCCGAGCAGCGCGCAGGCGTTTTCGCGGCAGGCGCGGGCCACCCCGCCGACGACCGCCGAAACCACTCCTTCATCCAGGTCGCCGGTGGCCAGGTAGTCGAGGAAGAAGAGGGGCCTGGCGCCCTGCACCAGGATGTCGTTGACGCAGTGATTGACCAGATCCCGGCCGACCGTGTCGTGGCGGTGGCTGGCGAACGCGACCTTGAGCTTGGTGCCGACGCCGTCCGCGCTCGCCACCAGTACGGGCTCGGCCATCCCCCCCGGGACCGCGTAGAGCCCGCCGAAGGCTCCGAGCCCGGAAAGGGTGTTCTCGTCTCCAGCCGCGTCGAGCAGGGGTGCCAGCGAGCGCTTGGCCCGTTCGGCGGCGTCCAGATCCACGCCGGCGTCCCTGTAGGTCAGTGATTCGCTCATGGTTTTCCGTTCATGCGCCGACTCCGGCCTGTTCTCGGGCGCCTGCGACGAGCGCCGCGCGCGACGCCACGTCTTCCTGCGAGAGTTCCCTGAAGCGGTCGATGGAGAAGGCCTCCACCGCATAGGATCCCGTCGCCGCTCCGTAGGCCACCGCACCCGCCATGTCCTCTCGCTTCCAGGATTCACGGCGCGCCAGAAACCCCAGGAAACCACCCGCGAAGGCGTCCCCCGCCCCCGTTGGATCCACCACCCGGCCAACCGGATGTCCCGGACAGTCGGCCGTCCAGCCCGGGCCGAAGAGCACCGCCCCGTCCTCTCCCCGCTTCACCACGACCATCCCCGGGCCCCGGCCGCGGATCCACCGGGCGGCCCGGCCAAGATCCGCTTCCCCCGAGAGCTGCCTGGCCTCCTCGTCGTTCACGAACAGGATGTCGAGCCTGGCCAGCACCTCGAGAAGCGCTTCCCGGGAGCCGTCGATCCAGAAGTTCATCGTGTCGGCCGCCACCAGACCGGGCGAGTGCACCTGGTTGAGCACGCGCAGCTGCAGCACCGGGTCAATGTTGCCCAGGAAGACCACCCTGGTGTCGCGCCAGGCCTCCGGCACCACCGGATCGAAGGATGCGAAGACGCCCAGCCGCGTGGCCAGCGTTTCCCGCGTGCGAAACCCTTCGCGGTAGCGTCCCGCCCAGAAGAAACTCTCGCCGGGAAGCTGTTGCAGTCCCGCCAGATCCACCCCCCGGGCCTCCAGGAAACCCAACTCCCCGAGCGGGTAGTCATCTCCCACCACCGCCACTACCCGCACCCCGGTGAAGAGCGACGCGGCCGCGCAGAAGAAGACGGCCGACCCTCCGATGACGCGCTCCACGCCATCGCCGGGCGTCTCGACCGAATCGAGCGCCACGCTGCCGATCGCCAGCACGGGTGCGGGACGGCGGCTCATGGCCGGGTTCGGCGGGGTCATCGGCGCCGGTCAGTCATCGCGCACCATCCGCCGCGGAGCCGCGAGGCCGAGCACGCCCAGTCCGTTGCGCAATACGGTCCGGGCCGCTCCGGCCAGCGCAAGCCGCGCGCCACGCAGCACGGGATCCTCCACCAGCGCGCTGAGCTTCGGATTGCGGGTCGGGTGGCCGGTCTGGTACCAGGAGTTCACCATTCCGGCCGTCTTCTCCAGGTAGTCGCATACCAGATGGGGGGCGCGCCCGGTCCCGGCGCGGCGCAGGAGGGCCGGGAACTCGGCCAGCTGCTTCACGACCTCCCGCTCCGACCGGTCCACGAGCCGTGAGGTATCGGCGCCCATGAGCGTTTCGTGCCCGGCATCCCAGCCCCTCTCCCCGGCCAGCTGGAAGAGACGGCACAGTCTCGCGTGGGCGTACTGCACCTTGTAGACGGGGTTCCGGTCCGACTGGTCGAGCGCCAGGTCGAGGTCGAAGGTGAGGTGGGCTTCGGGCCGGCGCATCAGGAAGAAGTACCGGGCGACATCGGTGCCGACCTCGGCGACCAGCTCCGCCAGCGTGGTGTAGGAACCGGCCCGCTTGGAGAAGCGGACCTCTTCACCGCCGCGCTCCACGGTCACCATCTGGTGCAGCACGTACTCGGGGTAGCCGGACGGGCGGTCGAGCGCCTGGAGGCCGGCCCGCACCCGGTCCACGGTGCTGTGGTGATCGGACCCCTGTACGTTGATGACTTCGTGGAAGCCCCGCTCCCACTTGTTCATGTGATAGGCCACGTCCGGCAGGAAGTAGGTGGGCGACCCGTCGCTCTTGACCATCACCCTGTCCTTCTGGTCACCGAAGGCGGATGTGCGCAGCCACAGCGCTCCGTCCTCCCGGTAGGTGAGGCCGGTCTCGTGCAGCCGGCCGATGGTGCTGTCGACAAGCCCGTCGGAGTAAAGCCGCGTTTCGGGGTAGTACTCGTCGAAGTGCACGTTGAAGGACGCCAGGTCCCGTTCCTGCTCGCGCCGCAGGACCGACACCGCGAAGCGCCGCATCGCGTCGAGCGCCTCCTCGCTGCAGTCGTTCTCGTACCTGCGGCCGTCCCTCTCCTTCAGACCCGCCGCAATCTCCGAGACGTATTCGCCCTGGTAGCCGTCCTTCGGCACGGATGCGCCGTGCCCGAGGAGTTGCTGGTAGCGGGCACGCACGCTGATCGCGAGGCGATGGATCTGGCCGCCCGCGTCGTTGAAGTAGAACTCACGGTGCACCGTCCATCCGGACCACTCCAGGAGCGAAGCGATCGCGTCGCCCAGCGCCGCCTGCCGGCCGTGGCCCAGATGCAGGGGCCCGGTTGGATTGGCGGACACGAATTCCACCATCACGCGCCGTCCTCCGCCGTCCTCGTTGCGCCCGTAGCGCTCGCCCTGCTCCAGGATCGCCTGCACCGACCCTCCGACGGCACCGGCCTCGAGGAAGAAGTTCAGGAATCCCGGTCCGGCGATCTCGATTCGCTCGACCCCCTCGATACCGGCGAGGCGCTCCTTCAGATCACCGGCGATCTCCCGTGGTGGACGGCCCAGGCGCCCCGCCACGACCATCGCAATGTTCGTGGCCAGATCACCGTGGTTTGTGTCCCGGGGACGATCGAGGCGGAACCGGACACCTCCCGCACCCATTGCGGCGGTGGTTTCCCGCAGCGCCTCCGAAATGCGCCGGGTCAACATCAGTCGGTGGCTTTCGTCGCCGGCTCGCGGCCCTTTCCGGAGGCTTCGGACGCGTTGCCGGCCTTTTTCGGCTTGACCCCTTCCCCACTTGCGTCCTTCCCTCCATCCCCGCCCCCGTCCCCACTTCCCGAGGCCCCGCCGGCCTCCTCTCGCGCCCGTTCGCGGTAGGATTCCGGGCGGTAGTCCGTGATGTAGAAACCCTCGCCCTTGAAGAGCAGTCCCGCCCCCCCGGAGATGAGCCGCCGGGCGGCACGTCCGCACGCCGGGCACGGTGCGGACGGTTCGTCGCTCATCCTCTGGAAGACCTCGAAGTCCCGGCCGCACTCGCGGCATCTGTATTCGTAGGTTGGCATGGAACTGCCGTGCAGCATCCTTTTTGCAGCGCGTGTGGCAGCGGTTTTCGCTACCCGGGGCGGCGTGGGGAGAATCAAGATAACACGAAGGGGGAGAGCTCCCGGCGGACCCCGGCGGAGCCTGCTCCGGGGACCGATCCCCGTACCTTCGTCCACCTCCCCGCGGTGACCCTCAGGCGGGGTCGCTGTACCTGCCCCACACGGCCCTCAGGGCGTCGCTGATCTCGCCGAGGGTGACGCCGCTCTTCACGCAATCGATCATGGGGGGGAGCAGATTCACCTCTCCCCGGGCCGCCTCGCGAAGCCCGGACAGGGACCGGCCCACCGCTTCGCCGCTGCGCGCCGACCGAAAGTCCGCGAGCGCCGCGGTCTGGCGCGCCTCCAGGCGACGGAAATCGGGGCCGCCCGGAGGCTCATGCTGCTCCTCGGTGGCGTACCGGTTCACTCCCACCACGACGCGTGCGCCGGCCTCGACCGCAAGCTGGTGCCGGTAGGCTTCCCGGTGAATCTCGTCGCGCATGAATTCGATGGCGCGCGAGGCGCCACCGACCCCGTCGATTCGCTCCATCAGCGACAGCGCGCCCGCCTCCACGCGATGCGTCAGATGCTCGACGAGGAAGGACCCCCCGAGCGGGTCGGCCCACTCCGCCACACCCGATTCCTCGGCCAGGATCTGCTGGGTGCGAAGCGCGAGCGCCGCCGCGTCGGCCGTCGGCAGCGCCATCGCCTCGTCGTAGCCGTTGGTGTGCAGCGACTGAGTGCCGCCCAGGACGCCGGCGAGCGCCTGGATGGCCACCCGGACCACGTTGTTCATCGGCTGCTGCGCGGTGAGCGTCGATCCGCCGGTCTGGGTGTGGAAGCGCAGGCGGCAGGAACGGTCGGAGGCGCCGAAGCGGTCGCGCATGACGCGCGCCCAGATGCGCCGGGCCGCACGGAACTTGGCGACCTCCTCAAGCAGGTCGTTGTGGGCCGCGAAGAAGAACGAGATGCGCGGCGCGAAGTCTTCGAGTTCGATTCCCCGCGCGAGTGCCTGGCGCACGTATTCGACCCCGTTCGACAGGGTGAAGGCGACCTCCTGAGCCGCCGTCGAGCCGGCCTCGCGAATGTGGTAGCCCGAGACGGATATGGTGTTCCAGCGGGGAAGCTCGCGCGAGCAGAAGGCCATCAGATCGCTCACCAGCCGCAACGACGGCTCCACCGGATAGATGTACGTGCCGCGCGCTATGTACTCCTTCAGGATATCGTTCTGGACGGTGCCCCGGAGTTCGCCGCGCTTCACTCCGGTCTCGTCGGCCACGGCGGTGTAGAGCGCGAGAAGGATGGGCGCGGTCGCATTGATCGTCATCGAACAGGAGATGGCCCCGAGGTCGATGCCGCGCAGCAGGGTGCGCATGTCGTCGATCGTGTCGATCGCGACGCCGACCCGCCCGACTTCCCCGGCCGCCATCGATGCGTCCGAGTCGAAGCCCATCTGGGTGGGAAGGTCGAAAGCGACCGAAAGGCCGGTCGTCCCCCGGTTCAGCAGGAAGTGGTAGCGCCGGTTGGTCTCCTCCGCGGTGCCGAAGCCGGCGTACTGGCGCATCGTCCAGCGGCGTCCCCGGTACATGGAGCGGTAGATTCCGCGGGTGAACGGAAAGCGCCCCGGCTCGCCGAGATCGGTCTGGGCGTCGAAGCCCTCGGGCAGCCCGCCGAATGCGCCGGGGCCGTCGTCCCGGTCGGTCACGGCTCCACCAGCTCCTCGAATTCAGCGAGGACCTGGCCCTTGTCCACCGCATCACCCGGCGCCACCAGGATCCGCGAGATCCTGGCGGCGGCCGCCGCGCGCAGTTCGTTCTCCATCTTCATGGCCTCGACGATCAGGATTGCCGTCCCGGGTTGCACCACATCACCTTCGCGCACGGCCACTCCGACCACCAGACCCGGCATCGGCGCCTTCAGCGGCGCGACCCCGGCACCGCCTTTCCTCCCGCCGCTGCCCTTCCGGATCTCCGCCTCACGCGCCTCCAGAACCAGAACGTCCACGATGCGCCCGCCGATGGCGATCTCCCACCGCCCGCGCTCGCCCGTTCGCGCCACAACGGGCACGGAAGCCCCGTCGAGGAGCAGGGAGTGCGCCCCTCCCGGCCCCGCCGCCTCCAGCGAGGCCGCGCGGCGGCGTCCCCCAATCCCCACGAGCCCGTCCGCGCCGACCGCCACCTCGTGCCGCTCCCCTTCGACCTCCACGACGTACCGCACCTCTTGCGCACTCACCGGGGTTCCTCGAAGCACATGCGTTGCCACGCCGACAGCGGGGCGCCCGCGCGGCGGATCCTGGGGGCGGCGCGGCCCGCTCGCCACCCATGCTCCAGAAGTGCCGCCGCGACGGCCAGGAGTTCGCCCTCGCCGCGCGGGACGCTGGTCTCGAAGAGGCCGGGGTGTTCCGCCAGGTACGCGGTGGAGAGCCTCCCGGCCAGGAAATCCGGCTCGCTCATGATCCGCAGGAGAAGGGGCGCGCTGGTGGCCACTCCGTCGATCCTCAGCTCCCGCAGAGCACGCTCCATGCGCCGGATCGCTTCGGTACGGCCGGGCGCCCACGTGATCAGCTTGCCGAGGAGCGGGTCATAGTGCAGCCCGATCTCGGTGCCGGCAGCGACGCCGCCGTCCCAGCGGACTCCCGGCCCGCCGGGCACGACCATCTCGCCGACGGTGCCGGTCACGGGGAGGAAGCCGTCGAAGGGCGACTCGCTCGTGATCCTGCACTCGATCGAGTGGCCGCGCATCGGTATCTCGTCCTGACCGAGCGGCAGCGGCTCCCCCGCGGCGATGCGAAACTGCCACTCCACAAGGTCGAGCCCCGTGATCATCTCCGTGACCGGATGCTCGACCTGCAGCCGCGTGTTCATCTCGAGGAAGAAGAACTCGCCTGCGGAGTAGAGGAACTCCACGGTACCCGCGCCGCTGTAGTTCACCGCCCGGGCCGCGCGCACCGCGGCCTCACCCACCCGGCGCCGCTCCTCCGGTTCGAGCAGGGACGAGGGGGCTTCCTCGATCAGCTTCTGATGCCTTCGCTGGATCGAGCACTCTCGCTCGAAGAGATGCACCGCGCCGCCGAACCGGTCCCCGAAGATCTGGATCTCGATGTGGCGCGGGCGCTCCAGAAAGCGCTCCATGTAGACGCGGCCGTCCCCGAACGCGGCTTCCGCCTCACGCACCGCCGCCTCGAAGGCGCTCCCCGCCTCCTCTTCGCTGCGCACGACCCGCATGCCCTTGCCACCGCCCCCCGCCAGCGCCTTCAGCATCACCGGCAGACCGACCGACCCGGCCGCCCGGCGCGCGGCCCGCGCGTTCTCCAGCGCCTCTGTCCCCGGCACGACCGGCACCCCCGCCGCGGCCATGCGCCGGCGCGCCTCCGCCTTGTCTCCCATCGCCCGGATGGTGTCGGCCGGCGGCCCCACGAAAACGAGCCCGGCCCCGGCCACGGCCTCCGCGAAGTCCCCACGCTCGGCAAGGAAGCCATACCCGGGGTGCACGGCCTCCGCGCCGCTGCGGCGCGCCACCTCGAGGAGCCTTTCCGTCGCAAGATAGCTCTCGGAGGCCCGCGCGGGGCCGATCGGGTACGCCTCGTCGGCGTGAAGCACATGGGGCGAGGTACGGTCGGCTTCGGAGAAGACCGCGATGGTGCGGATCCCCATCTCCTTCGCGCCCCGGATCACGCGGAGCGCGATCTCGCCCCGGTTGGCGACGAGTACGCTTTCGATCAACGGTCTGTCCGGCGCTCCCGTGCCCGGGCCTGGGGGCGGGTCGATGTTCAGCCGGGCGTCCCGCCGCGGCTAGATGTGCCTGCGGCGGTGGCGCCTGCGACGATTACGGGTCACCTAATGGTACCGACAACCGTAGCTCGCGCGCCATCTCGCCAGATCCCGAAATCCACCGCTTCGTCTTCCTCATAGGACGACAGGATACGGTGCATGTCCGAAACCTCGTCGACCTTCCGCCCCCCGATCGATACGACGACATCGCCCGCGCGGAGACCCAGCGTCACGTTTTCGTCCACATCCAGGACCAGCACGCCCTCTTCGGTGCCGAAGTATGCGCCCAACTCGGGGTTGAGCTGAACCATCTCCAGCAGGTTGCCCCCGACGTAGTGGAATCGGTCGCGCCACCAGCCGCCCGCATCGAGCAGCATCACACTCGGGGTCACTCCGACAGGCGGCAAGGGAAGGTCGAGATCGCCCGGGACCCGGTCGTAGGCGCCTCTCGGGGGGACCCGGCCCAGTTCGTAGGGGCTGACCCTCAGGCGGACCCTTTCCATCGCATCCTGGAAGCGCTCCGTGATGGAATCGTAGGTGGGATCCGGCCACGGTTGCCGGTACCACAGGGCGCCGGGCTCGTAGTCCGGCAGCAATTCGGGCACGACCTGGAAGGCCAGGGTCCGGTGGCCGCGCTCGACATCCACCCGGATGGGCTCGCCCTGCGGAGCCTCGTCGATGAGCCACTCCAACCGGGCCTGGCGCCGGGACAGGTCCTCGGGGAACTCCCTCCGGTCCTCGTCTTCGAGCGGCTCGTCAAGCGGATGGCCGCTGATCGAGACGATCCGGTCTCCGACCATGATGCCGACCCTGTGGGCCGGGCTGCCGGGCATCACGGCCTCTACCATCACGCCCGCTCCGAAATCCCGGTTCAGAATGCCGAGTCTGAGGCGCTGCCCCTCCGTTTGGCCGGAGGCGGCGTCGTCCCGCTCCTGGGCCGCACCGGGAGCGAACCCGCTCGCCACCACTGCCAGGCCCGCCGTTGCCACCACCCCTGCCAACCGCCCGAGCGTCGTCTTCATCGCTCCGTCTCCCTGCTGGTTGCCATTTGCCTGCTGTTCGCGGCTCCCCGGCAAGCCCCGGGGGAACCGGGTGTCCGACCCAATGGGACGCCGGTGGCGCCGGTCGCGGTTGCCCGGCCCCTCCTCAGAGCGGCACGTTGCCGTGCTTCTTCGGCGGATTGTCGTCCCGCTTGTCGGCCAGCATGTCGAGGGCGCTGATCAGCCGCGGACGGGTGTCGCGCGGGTCGATCACGTCGTCCAGGTAGCCGCGGCCGGCCGCGACGTAGGGGTGGGCGAACTTGTCCCGGTACTCGGCCATTCTGGCCTCGGTGGCGGCCTCCACGTCGCCGGATCCGGCAATCTCCTTGCGGAAGAGGATCTCCACCGCGCCCCTCGGACCCATGACGGCGATCTCGGCGGTGGGCCAGCCCAGGTTGATGTCGCCCCGGATGTGCTTCGAGTTCATGACGTCGTAGGCCCCGCCGTAGGCCTTGCGGGTGACGACGGTGACCTTGGGCACGGTCGCCTCGCAGAAGGCGTACAGCAGCTTGGCCCCGTGCCGGATGATTCCCCCGTGCTCCTGGCCGACGCCGGGAAGGAACCCGGGCACGTCCTCGAAGACCACCAGGGGGATGTTGAAGGCGTCGCAGAAGCGGACGAACCGCGCTCCCTTCACCGACGCATCGATGTCCAGGACCCCCGCCAGCACCGCAGGCTGGTTGGCCACGATGCCGACCGAGTGCCCGCCAAGGTGGGCGAACCCGGTCACGAGGTTGCGCGCGAAGCCCGCGTGGACCTCGTAGAGGACACCGTCGTCCACAACCTCCCGGATGACGGCGGACATGTCATACGGGCGATCCGGCCGCTCCGGAATCAGCTCCACCAGCCCTTCCGAACGGCGATCGTGGGGATCGCTGCCGGCCCCGGGAGGGGGGCGCTCCGCGTTGTTCCGGGGGATGTAGCGGAAGAGCTCACGGACCGCGGCCAGCGACTGGACCTCGTCGTCGTGCGCGAAGTGCGCGACCCCGGAGGTCTCCGCGTGAACGTCCGCCCCGCCCAGTCCCTCCTTGTCGACCTCCTCGTGGGTGACGGTCTTCACCACGTCGGGCCCCGTGACGAACATGAAGCTCGTGCCCCGAACCATGTACACGAGGTCGGTAATGGCGGGCGAGTAGACCGCGCCCCCGGCGCATGGACCCAGGATCACGCTGATCTGCGGGATCACGCCGGAGGCCAGGGTGTTGCGCAGGAAGATGTCCGCGTATCCACCCAGCGCCGCCACCCCTTCCTGGATCCTTGCTCCACCCGAATCGTTGAGCCCGATGACCGGCGCCCCGTTCCGCATGGCCAGGTCCTGGATCTTGACGATCTTCTCGGCGTGGGCTTCCCCGAGCGAGCCGCCGAACACCGTGAAATCCTGCGAAAATACGTAGACCAGCTGCCCGCGGATCGTCCCGTAGCCGGTGATCACGCCGTCACCCAGGACCTTCCTGTCCGCGAGTCCGAAATCGATCGACCGGTGGGTCACGAAGCGGTCCAGTTCGACGAATGAACCGTCGTCGAGCAGCAGATCCAGCCTTTCGCGGCCGGTCAGCTTGCCCCGGCGGCGCTGCGCCTCGAGACGCGCTTCCCCGCCCCCCGTGAGCGCTTCCCTTGCCAGGGCTTCCAGACGCTCGATTGCGTCCTTCACCGGGATCGCCCCCGCTCGCCCCCAGGGTGGATCCCGACGGTGTCGGCCGGCGTGGTCAGGGTGGCTGCGAATGGATGGATGGAGCCGTCGAGGATCCTGACGGGGAAGAACTCCCTCTCGATCCGGCCGTCCAAATGGGAGTAGGTGCCCGTCGCGCCGCGGAACCGGTCGAGCCGTTCCAGCGACCCGATCGTTCCGCGAGAGGTGCGCAGGCCGTCGCCGTACGCGGCCAGCGCCATTCGGAAGAGGTCGAAGCCCGCGGCCGGCACCGGACTGACGAGGGTTCTGCGAAAGTGGCGCTCATACGCCTGAACGAAGGCGTCCGCCGGATCAAAGGCCGCAAGCGGGTCCCGGGCACTCACCGCGATGACGCTGTCGGTGTGCCGCCGCGCGACCGATTCCAGCACCTCGGGGGTGGTCCAGGCCGCGGTGCCGGCCACCCCGATGTCCAGGGTGTCGAGCCCGAAAAAGGCGACCTGAGGCGCCAGCAGCTCGACATCGGCGGCCGGTGCCGCGACCACGAGCACCTCGGGGACGCGCGCCTCGACCTCCCTGAGCTCGAGATTGAAGGTGGTGGTTCCGGGCTCGTACCGCAGACGCCTGCTCACCATGCCCCCCGAGTCCTGGAAGGCGTCCTGGAAGGCGTCCGCCTCCAGCACCTCGCCCGGACTGCTCGCGTGGACGATCACCGCCTCCCGGTAGCCGGCCACCCGAACGGCCCCGGCCAACGCCCTCCCGGCGCCGGAGTCGCCCGCACCCAGGCTGTATGCGCCCCTGCGTCCGAACGGAAGGCGCCGCGCCGTGGGCGACAGGAACGCCACCCTGCCCGGAGCCATCCGTACAGCCGACTCCATGTTCTCGGCGTTCAGCGGGCCCAGGATCGCCGCGGCTCCACGCGCCACCAGGGCCGTGACGCCGCGCTCGCTCCCCGACGGTGTGCCCCGGTTGTCCTCGACAAGGAACTCGACCCTCCAGCCTGCCAGACGGGCCAGTTCGGCGGCCACCTCCACCCCCTCCATGAAGAGCCGCGTGTACTCGCGGTTGGACGGGGAGCCGGTTACGGGGAGAATCGCTCCGATGACAAGGTCCGGCGCCATGAGATCGGCCACGCGGCCGCGGAGAATCGCACCGGCCACATCCTGCGCGCGCCCAACCGCGCCCGCACCGGAAGCCAGGGAAGCGTAGCGCCGCGCCTCCTCCGTCTCTCCGCCCAGCATGTGGACGTAGGCGAGCTCCGCGTACACGAGCCCGGCGCGCTCATCGCGCCCGAGGCGTCTCGCCGGCTCCTCCAGCGCCTGAAGCTCTCCGCGCGCGAGCTGCGCCAGCGCGGCCTCCAGGTTCCGCAGCGCCCGGCCGGCCACCTCTTCGGGCTGGAGCGCCAGGACGGACGCAGCCACGGCTTCCGCGCCGCCCGCCGGCAAGACGGGCTGCGCGGCTTCGACAGTGGCGTCAGCGGCCTCCGGGTCGTCCGTCCCACCCGTGTCGGACGTGCGGCCCGCAGGATCGGGGACAGGCGAGGGAGCGGCGGCCGGGGGGCCGGAGCGCACGGTCGTGAAACACGCAAAGCCACCGCCGGCGACCAAAGCACACGCCAGCACCGAGACCCATGACCTCGCCGTCGTCGTGATCACCGTGCCCCCGGGCCTCCTCGCCTCTAGCGGATTACTCGTCTTCGTCGCCGCCGTCCCCGCTGCCTTCGCCGGAATCTGCATCCTCGTCGCCTTCGCCGGAGTCAGCGTCCTCGTCGCCTGCTTCGGGGCCGGCGTCCTCGCCGCCGTTGTCCGAGTCGGCGTCCTCGCCTTCGCCGGAGTCGGCTTCCTCGCCGACTGCTTCGGGGCCAGCGTCCTCGTCGCCGTCGTCCGAGTCGGCTCCCTCACCTGCGCCGGAGTCGGCTTCCTTGTCGACTGCTTCGGGGCCAGCGTCCTCGCCGCCGTCTTCCGAATCGGCGTCTCCCTGGCCGGAGTCGGCGTCCTCGTCACCTTCTCCGGAGCCGGCGGCCTGGCTGCCCCCGTCGGAGTCCGTGTTCTCGCCCCCCTCGCCGGAGTCGGCATCTTCGCCTCCCGCGGCGGGTTGGGCAGCGCCATCGCCTTCGTCGGGGTCGGCGTCCTCGCCGTCCTCGTCGGAGTCGGCGTCCTCGCGTTCCTCCTGCACGTCCTCGTCCCCGCCGCCCTCCGAGGGGTCGCTGCCGCCGTCTTCGGGACTCTCCCCGGCCGGCTCCGCGGCTTCCTCACGAGCTGGGGGCTCCAGGACTTCGAGAACGATGCGCCGCTCGTCGGCATCCGACGCGATCACCCTTAGGGACACGCTTTCACCCACCCGGAAGTGGTCGCTGAGCGCGTCCACCGGAACCGCGGCATGCGACGCCGGCACAAAGCCCTCGACGCCCTCGCCGAGATCGACCACCACCCCCTTGTCCTGAACGCGTGCGATCGTTCCATCCTGCTCGTGGCCCTTGACGAACGTGGTCACCAGGGCGGGCCACGGATCGTCGTAGAGCTGCTTGAAGCCCAGCGAGATGCGCTTGTTCTCGGAGTCCACGGCGAGGACCATGACGTCTACTTCCTCGCCCTTGCGCACCACCTCGGACGGGTGCTCTACGCGCTTCGTCCAGCTCATGTCGGAGACGTGAACCAGGCCGTCGATGCCGGGTTCGATCTCCACGAAGGCCCCGAAGGTGGTGAGATTGCGAACCGTTCCCGCAAGGCGCGTACCCGTGGGGTACTTCACCGGCAAAGCCAGCCACGGATCCTCTTCGATCTGCTTCATGCCGAGCGAGATCTTCTCCTCCTGCGGATCCACCTTCAGGACCACCGCCTCGATCTCGTCGCCGATCGAAACGAGCTTGGAGGGGTGGCGCACATTCCGGGTCCACGACATCTCGGAGATGTGAACCAGTCCCTCGACGCCCTTCTGCAGTTCTACGAACGCGCCGTAGTTCGTGATCGAGACCACCCTGCCGGCCACTCGCGCACCGACCGGGTAGCGGTCCTCGATATCGGTCCAGGGGTAGGGCAACAACTGCTTGAGTCCCAACGAGATACGCTCGCGGTCCCAGTCGATTTCGAGGACTTTGATGTCCAGCGTGCCCCCTACCTTGACCACTTCGGAGGGGTGGCTGACGCGACCCCAGGACATGTCGGTGATGTGCAGGAGACCGTCGAGCCCGCCCAGGTCGATGAAGGCGCCGAAGTCGGTGATATTCTTCACCACACCCTCGCGCACCTGCCCCTTGAGCAGCTCCTTGACGAGCGTCGAGCGCTTCTTCTCGCGCTCCTGCTCCAGGATGATGCGGCGGGACACCACGATGTTCCTGCGCCGCTTGTTGAGCTTGATGATCTTGAAGTCGTAGCGGTCGCCGATCAGGTCCTCGATGTTGGGCACGCGCCTGAGCGCGATCTGCGAGCCCGGGAGGAAGGCGTCCACGCCCATGATGTCCACGGTGACGCCGCCCTTGATCTTGCGCGTCAGCAGCCCCTTCACGGGACGATTGTTATCGTAGGCGTCGCGGATCAGCTCCCATACGCGCAGGAAGTCGGCCTTCTTCTTGGACAGGACCACCACGCCGTCATCATCCTCGAGGCTCTCGAGGAGCACCTCGACTTCCTGTCCCGGCTCCACGGCGGCGGGGTCCTTGAACTCCTCGAGGGGAACCGCGCCTTCGCTCTTGAACCCGAATTCCAGAATGACGGACGCGTCGGTGATCCGCAGCACCCTGGCCTGCACGATCTCGCCTTCCTTGATGTCGCCGCGGGCCGTCTGGTGGCTGGCGAGCATCGCCTCGAAGTCGTCTCGCGAGACATCGAGCTGCTCCTCGCCGTAGGGATCGTGCAGGAGTTCGGGCGAGATCTCGTTCGGTGCAATGGTCCGCCCGGATCCGGATTCGGGTGCTTCGCCGGCGTCGCCCGTCTCCGGCGGAGAGGCTTCAATCTCGTTCATGGTTGCGCTTCGCCGGCGCGCTGCCGGCGCTCCAGTCCCTGTTCCGGCCCGGCAGGAGGGGTGCGGGTTGGCCGGTGTTGAATGAATCCGGGTCGCTTCGGCCATCCCGCTGGTGGCCTGGCAACCGCGTCACTTTCCTGGCCCGGCAAGAGCGGCCCTTGCTTGCATGCGTTGGGTGCGAAACCCCGGGGCTGGCGTCCCGCGAGCCGTCATGCCGGAATTGCAGGTATAGTCGTTAACAATAATGCAACTCGGTCGACAGCGGGAGGATTAGCCATCACCGGGAGGGCAGGAAGATGTCGTCTAGTCCGACTCCCCGGCCCCACCCGAGGGTTGCCGATCGCCCGCGGCTGCGATCGCCAGCCTCACGATTGCGTCCACCTGGGACCGCGGTTGCATACCTGTGGTATCGATAAGATGCGCACCCGCCGCCATCTGCAACGGCGCAGCCCTTCGTGAGGAATCGGTCCGATCGCGCAGACCCAGCCTCCTGGCCTCCGCTTCGATCTCCTCCGGCTCCGGTTCGCCGCCCTCCCTCTGCAGGATCCTGCGGCGGGCGCGCTCCCGCGGATCCGCATCGAGATAGACCTTGACGTGGGCGTCGGGGAAGACCACGGTGCCCATGTCACGGCCCTCGGCAACGAGACCGGGGGACCGGGCCGCGGAACGCTGCAGCTCCAGGAGGTGTTCCCGGACGGCGGGTACCGCGGAAACCCGCGACACCATCGCGGTCACGCGCTCCGCCCTCAGCGCCGGCTCGGGGACGGTCCTGCCCCGGATCCGGATCTCCATGACCGCGCCGGCCCAGCGGACCTCGAGGGCAAGCGCCGCCAACTCCGGCGGTGTGATGCGCTCCACCGATGCCACGCCGCCTTCCGAGTCCATCAGGCCGAGCGTGACCGCCCGGTAGATCGCGCCCGAGTCCAGGTGCCGGAACCCGAGGCGCGCCGCGGCCGCCGCCGCGGTGGTGGACTTCCCGGCGCCGGCGGACCCGTCGATCGTCACCACCGTGCAGCGGCTCCGGGCGGGGGGGGGGCGGCGGCGGTGCGAGGCGGGCCGTGAGCCGGCTGCGCGGCGCGTCTCGTCCGTGGCCCGCGCCAGGAGGGGCCAGAAGCCCGGGAAGCTGACGTCGGCGACGCCGGGATCGTCCACCAGGATGTCGCATCCCGGCGCCGCGCCCAGGACCCCGAAGGCCATCGCGATGCGGTGGTCGCGAAAGCTCTCCACGCGGCCGGCGAGGGGCTCGCCCGTTCCTTCGATGACCAGGCCGTCGGGCAGTTCTTCCACCCGCACACCGATGCGCCCCAGGTTCACCGCCAGAGCCTGCAGCCGGTCGGATTCCTTGACGCGCAGCTCGGCGGCTCCCGTGATGCGCGTCTCACCCGCTGCCCTCGCCGCCAGGATCGCGAGGAGCGGGATCTCGTCGATCATCCCCGTCACCTCCCCACCCCCCACCTCCACCCCCCGCAGGCCGCTCCCCGGCGCGCCGACCCGCAGGTCGCCGGCCGGCTCGCCGCCTGCGGCCCCGCGCACGACCGCCTCCACCTCGACGCCCATCCTGGCCAGCACCGGCAGGAACCCCGTGCGGGTCGCGTTCAGCCCGACCCCCCGGATCGTCAGAGGCGCACCCGGTTCCACCAGCGCGGCCCAGGCCAGGAAGAAGGCGGCCGAGGAAAAGTCCCCGGGCACGTCCATCTCCAGCGGGGCGAGCCGCGCGGGCGGCTTCGTGATTCGCACCACCCACGCCCCATCCCGCCAACTCTCCGCGACCTCCACGCCCATCGCTTCCAGCATGCGCTCGCCGTGATCGCGCGAGCGGCGCGGTTCCGCCACCTCCACCGGCACACCGGCGCCGGCGGCGGCCAGCAGGATCGCGCTCTTGACCTGCGCGCTGGCCACCCTGCCGTCGTGGCGGACGGAGCGCAGGCCGCCGCCGGTCACGCGCATGGGGAGGACCCCGCTCCGCTCGAGGTACTCCACCGTCGCGCCCATCCTGCCGAGCGGCCCGGCAATGCGCTCCATCGGGCGCCGCGAAAGGGACTCGTCGCCGCACAGGACGACCGAGAGGGGCTGCGCCGCGAGCGCCCCCGCGAGCAGCCGCGCGCCGGTGCCGCTGTTGCGCAGGTCGAGGGGCGAGCGCGGCTGCTTCCACCCGCGCAGCCCGGCGCCGACGATTCGCAACGGGGTGGCCGCCGGGCCGTCCAGGCCGTCGATGCGGACGCCCAGAGCGCGCAGGGCGTGGGCGGTGGCGAGGGGATCGGCGCCGCGCGGCGCGGCGCCGATCCGGCTCTCGCCATCGGCCATCGCCCCCAGGATGAGCGCGCGCTGGGTGATCGACTTGTCACCCGGCACGCGAATCTTCAGTCCGCCCTGGACTTCCATCCCCTGCCCCTCTCCATCAGCCTGGCCAGCCCCGCCCGGTCACCCTCCTCCAACATCCGCCGAACCGAGGCGATCCGTTCCTCCAGCGCGGCAAGCGCGCGAGCGTCCCGTTCGCGGGCAGCCTCCAGGAGCGGCAGCCACATGGACGCGCTGGAGCCGGCGAGCCGGGTCATGTCCCGCCCTCCCGGACCGAGTGCGCCGGGCAGGATCCCGGCGTCGTCCAGCGTGCCGGCCAGCGCGCTCGCCACGAGCTGCGGGAGGTGGCTGGCCCACGCCATCAGCCGGTCGTGTTCTTCGGCGGCGATCGTTCGGGGACGCGCGCCCAGGAGGCGCCAGAAGGCCTCCGCGGCAGCCAGGGGAGCCTCGCCGCACGGCGGTGGACAGAGCCAGACCTCCGCGCCTTCGAAGAGGTCGTCGCGTGCCGCCGCATACCCGGAGCGTTCCGAACCGCACATGGGGTGAGCGCCGACGAAGACCGTCCGGGCGGGCGGCGCGGGAGAGCCGTGGCCGGCACGCGGCGCATCCGGCCGAGCCGCTTCCATCACGGGCACCTTCAGGCTCGCCACGTCGGTGGCCAGCGCCGCGCGGGACCACACGCCGGCCGTGGCGCGCACCAGGTCGACGGTCGTGTCCAGGGGGGCGGCGAAGACCACCACCGCGCCTTCGGGCTCGCAGTCGGCGAGGCGCGCCTCCCGTCCGAAGCCGTCGCGTGAGGCCAGGGCCGCGCGAGCCTCGTCCGGGTCGATGCCGATGACCTCCACGCGGGGTGCGCGCCGCTTGAGGGACCTGGCGACGGACCCTCCCATGACGCCCAGCCCGACGACGATCACGCGCCGGGGGGCCGCGCTATTCACGGTAGCCGATCTCCAGCTCGAGGCCGTCGTGGGCGATGTCGGTAGCCGGGAAGAGGGCCCGCGCCTGGCGCCGCAGCACCCCGGGTGCGTCGGAGTAGCGCGCGGAGATGTGGGTCAGGACGAGTCTGCGGGCGCGGGCCCGGGCGGCGATCCGTGCCGCCTCCGCCGCGGTGGAGTGGCGCGTCTCCCGGGCCCGCTTGTCCTCGTCGGCCCCGAAGGTGGCCTCGTGGATGAGGAGGTCGGCGCCCACCGCCATCTCCACCGTGCGGCGGTTCGGCCTGGTGTCCCCCGAGTAGACGACCTTTCTGCCAGGGCGCGGCGGACCCACAACATCGTCGGGCGAGATCCGCCGTCCATCGACCTCGATCGTCTCACCCCGGTGCAGCCGCCCGAAGAGCGGGCCCTCGGGGACGCCCAGCCGCCTGACGGCCTCCACGTCGAAGCGGCCCAGACGCGCCTCCTCGACGAGGGCATACCCGAGTGCGGCAACCCCGTGGTCCACGGCGAAGGAGTGAACGGCCCAGCCGCCGAAGTCGACGCGATCGCCGTCCTCCAGGGTCCGGACGCGAACCGGGAAGTGCAGCCGCTCGACTCCCATGTGCACCGCGGCCTCGAGGACGGTCGCGGCGGGGGCCGGGCCGTAGACGGTCATGGATTCCTCCCTGCCCTGCAGACCCATCGTCCGCAGCAGGCCCGGGATTCCCAGGAAGTGGTCCGCGTGCGCATGGGTGATGAAGATGTGGGAGAACGAAAAACCCGACCCGTAGCGCATGATCTGCCGCTGCGTGCCCTCGCCGCAGTCCCAGAGGAAGGACTGTCCCTCGCGCTGCACGGCGACGGCCGACACGTTGCGGGCGACGGTGGGACGCGCCGCCGCGGTGCCCAGAAAGCGGACTCGAATCATCGTGCAGGAAGAGGAGGCGTGGGAGAGGGACCGCGGGACCGGGACCGCGCGGCACGGCTGTAAAGATAACCGCGCCCTCACCCGCGCGTTTGCCCGCGATCCGCGCCGCGCGGCATATTGTGGTTGGGACTCCCCGCAGCTCTCACCTACGGAGGACAGATGAACGGCAGGCTCGACAAGGGCACGACGAACGGGCGGGCGCCGAACCGCCGCGACTTCCTGGGCGCCGCCGCGGCCGCGGTGGCCGCCACCCGGCTTCCGGCGTTCAACTCCGACGCCAGCGCAATCGCCCGCGAACTGGGTCGCCATCCCGGATCTCCGGCCGAAATCGCGGCCGACGAGACCTACTGGTCGGAGGTGGCGCGGGCGTTCACGGTCGACCGCACCCTGGTGAACCTGAACAACGGCGGCGTCAGCCCTTCGCCCAGCTTCGTCCAGGATGCGATGAAGCGGCACCTCGACTACTCCAACGAGGCGCCCACCTACACGATGTGGAAGATCCTCGAGCCGCAACGCGAGGGGGTGCGGAAGCGGATGGCCCGCGAGTGGGGCGTGGACGCGGAGGAGATCGCATTCACACGCAACGCGTCCGAGGGACTCCAGACCGTCCAGTTCGGCTACGACCTCAAGTCCGGCGACGAAGTCCTCACGACGACCCAGGACTACGGCCGCATGCTCACCACCTTCCGGCAGCGGGAACGCCGTGAGGGGATCGTGATGAACCAGATCAAGGTCCCCGTGCCGGCCGAGGACGACGCCGAGGTGGTGCGGCGCTTCGAGGAGGGCATCACGCCGAAGACGCGCCTCATCCTCATGTGCCACATGATCAACCTGACCGGGCAGATCCTCCCCGTGCGCGACATCGTGCGGATGGCCCGCGGATACAACATCCCGGTCATCGTCGACGGGGCCCACGCGATGGCGCACTTCCCCTTCACGCTCCCCGAGCTGGAATGCGACAACTACGCCACCAGCCTGCACAAGTGGCTCTTCGCGCCGCACGGCACCGGCCTGCTCTACGTGCGCAAGGACCAGATCCCCAACATCTGGCCGCTGATGGCCGCGCCCGACAGCCGCGACGGCGACATCCGCAAGTACGAGGAGATCGGCACCCACCCCGCCGCCAACTACCTGGCGATCGGCGAGGCGCTGACCTTCCACCAGGGGATCGGCGCGGAGCGCAAGGCGGAGCGGCTGATCTACCTGCGCGACTACTGGGCCAACCGGCTCCTGGAGAACGACCGTGTCTCGCTGAACACCAGCCAGAAGCCCGGCTTCGCGTGCGGGATCGGAAACGTGCACGTGGACGGGCTCGACACCGCCGCGCTCAGCAACTGGCTCTGGAACGAGCACCGGATCATCAACGTGCCGATCGGGCACGAGGAATGCACCGGGCTGCGCATCTCTCCCAGCGTTTACACCACGCTCGAGGAGCTCGACCGCTTCAGCGAGGCCATGGAGTGGGCGATGGAGCACGGGCTGCCGGAGGCGTAGCCTTGAAGCGGGCCGTGCGCGGTGCATTTCGTCCCCGTCTCGGCGCCGGACTGGCGCTGCTGGCGCTCCCCGCCATCCTCGGCGCCGGCCGGCTACACACCGAGCTGAAGTCTTCCGATCCGGCGAAGGATACCGTCCTGGCGGCGCCGCCGGCCCGGATCACCCTGACCTACACGACCGACGTTCAGCTGGCGCTCAGCTCGGCCTCGGTTCACCCATCCGCCGCCGGCGCCCCGGCGGTGTCCGCAGGCAAGCTCGGATACCTGGCCGACGACCGCCGCGACGTTCTGGTGCTGCCGCTGCCCGAGCCGCTGAGCGGGGGCGGCTACACCGTGAGGTGGACCACCGCCGGCCCCGACGGCCACCCCATATCCGGGGACTTCGCCTTCCGGGTCGACCTTCCCGCCACCGGGCTCGAGACGGAAGCCGTTGAAGCCGCAGTCCCGCCCGGGGACCCTCCGACGCCTCCGGCCGATGCGGGTGTCGAGGGACAACCGCAGGCGGCCGCCGCCGAACCCGGGTCCCGCTTCGCCTTCAGCCGGGCGTGGGGACGCTTCGGCCTGTATCTGGGGATTCTGGCGATCCTCGGCGCGGCCGTCTTCCGGTTCCTGGTTCTCGGCAGCTTCGCCCGGGCCGGCGCATCGCGGGAAGTCGTCGGCACCGCCACTCACCGTGCCCAGCTGATTGGCGGCCTGGGGCTGGGAATCCTCATGGCGCTGTTGCCCCTGCGCCTCCTGCACCAGGCGGCCACCTTCTTCCCGGACGACATATTCGGCAACATGGCCACGGTTGCCACCGGAACGCCCTGGGCCACGGGTTGGTGGCTGCAGCTCGCGAGCGTCGTGCTGGTCACCGGGGGACTGTTGTTTGCCGGCAAGAAGGGAGCGCGCGCCGCCGGGTGGAAGATCGCCGCCCTGGGCGCGTTGTTGCTCCCCTTTGCGCCCGTGCTATCCGGGCACGGCTGGTCGGACAGCCCGCGAGCCGTGTCCGCCGCGGCCACCTATCTCCATGTCGTGGCCGCGGGAGGATGGATGGGGGGGCTCGCGTGCCTGCTCTTCGCAGGAATCCCCGCGCTGCGCGAGCACGGCGGCGGGTCCGAAGGGCAAGCGCCGGGGATCGCCGCAATGGTGGCCGCGTTCTCGCGGGTCGCGCAGTTTGCCGTCGCGCTGCTGCTGGCGACCGGCGCGCTGAAGGTCTGGATTCACATCGGCGCCGTGTCGGACCTGTGGACCACCGCCTGGGGCAGGTCGCTGCTGGTCAAGGACCTGGTCGTCGCCGGCGTGCTGCTGCTCGGCCTTTACCATTGGCGGGTGCTTCGGCCCCGGCTCGAGCGAGGTGCCGGCGGAGAAGCCCTCAAACGCTCCGCGATCGCCGAACTGGTCCTGGGTACGGCGGCGGTCGTCGTTACGTCGTTCCTGGTCGCGCAGCCCCTGAGTTGACGGGCGAAGTGAGCCTCCGAGCTGGGCCGTTCCGCCGTCACCGACCGCAACGGGTACTTCGAGTTCCCCGGCCTTCTGCCGGGTCGGGTCGAGCTCTACGAGAGCCTGGGGATGGTCCGGATGTACACGCAGGACTTCCTGAACCGCGCGGCGGAAAAGGGCTTCACGCCGCAGTCGATCACGCTCCAGGGAGGGGGCTGCTGACGGCCTTGGCGAAATCGCGGCCGGCGGGCGCCTGGAAGGCCCTGAGCCCGAACTCGGGGAGGACCGCGATGAGGTGGTCGAAGATGTCCCCCTGCAACCCTTCGAACTTCGCCCAGGCCGTGTCGTTGGAGAAGCAGTAGACCTCGATCGGAACGCCCTCCGGACCCGGCGCCAGCTGGCGCGCGAGGATCGTCATCTCCTTGTGGGTCCTGGGGTGCGCCTCCAGGTACTTCTGCACGTAGACACGGAAGGTACCCAGGTTCGTAAGGCGCCGGATCTCGGGGATGACGCCGGGGTTGCCGGCCGCCTTGGCAGCGTTGTATTCCGCGATCCGGTCCCGGATGTCGTGCATGTATTCGTGCAGCAGCTCACGCCTGGACAGCGCTTCGATCTGTTCTTCGTCGAGAAACCGGACGGTGTTCATGTCGAGCCTGAGCGAGCGCTTGATCCGCCGTCCTCCCGACTCAGACATCCCGCGCCAGTTCTTGAACGACTCGCTGATGAACTTGTGCGTCGGGATGGTGGAGATGGTCTTGTCCCAGTTCTGGATCTTGACCGTGTGCAGCGCGATGTCGATGACGTCGCCGTCGGTGTTCGCCTGGGGGACGCTCACCCAGTCCCCGATGCGGATCATGTCGTTCGAGGCGATCTGCACGCTCGCCACCAGCGACAGGATCGTGTCGCGAAAGACCAGCATGAGAACGGCGGCCAGCGCGCCCAGCCCGGAGAGGAAGAAGACGGGAGAGCGGCCCGCCAGGATCGAGATGATGACAACCCCCGCGGCCAGGTACGCGATCAGCGCGACCACCTGCAAATACCCCTTGATCGGCCTGGACTTCGACAACGGACTTGACTCGTTGTAGATGTCGTTCACGGCGTCAAGGAATGCCGCGAACGCCCTCACCACGGCGACAGCGATCCAGGCGGCCGCCACGCGCCGCACGAAGGTCGCAAAGGCGACCAGGGTGAGCGCGCCGGGCTCCAGATCCGCACCCGCGTCCACCGCTTCCGCCGCCTCCGCCCCCGAGATGCCGAGCGCGGGACCGATGCCGACCAGGACCACCAGCGCCGGCACCACCTGGGCGAGGCGGTGGATGACCTTGTGCTCGACGATGCGGTCGTCCCAGGTGGAGCGCGTGCGGGCGGTGACCTTGGCCAGGAGGCGGTGGAGGAAGCGCGAGGCGATCCAGTCCGCGATCCAGGCGGCGGCCGCGAGGACCGCCAACGAGATCGCGATCTGTGTCCAGTTGTCGGGGAGTTCGGGGATCATGTCGGGGAGTTGGAAGATCATCTTGAGTTTACCTTGACTGTCCCAGCTCTTCCGCCATCAGGTCGAGGGCGAGGCGGGTGAGCCGGACCAGGTGGGGGTGGGAGCGGTTGCCGTTGGTCAGGAATACCACACCGAAACCGCGTGTACGGTTCCCGGACGCGAACGCGGTGTAGCCCGGCACGCTGCCGGAATGCGCGAAGAAGCGCTCGCCGTCGCGCTCCGACACCCACCAGGTCAGCCCGTATCCCGGGGACTCGTAGCCCCATCCGCCCCCCATCGGCGTTCCCGCGAACTCTTCGAACTGCAGGGTGTGCATCTCGTCGAGGGTGGCCGCTTGCAGCAGACGCTCGTCGCTCCAGCGTCCGTCGCCCAGGTTGAACCGCACCCAGCTGGCCTGGTCGTGGACGGTGCCGTAGACGATCCCGGCCGGCCACACGTTCGCCTTGAGGCGGGTCGTGGGCTCGTTGCGTCCCGATTCGGGGTCCTGCACGTAGGGCACGGCGAGCCGCTCGGCCATCTCCGGCGTCGGCTCGAAGGCCGTCGAGGTCATGCCGAGCGGGTCCCAGATGTACTGCTGGATGTAATCCTTGTAGGGGATCCGGGAGAACCGTTCGACCAGGTGGCCAACCAGCGAATAGGCCATGTTCGAGTACACGACGCGCTGGAGCGGCCGCGTGTCCACGCGCAGCGAATCGGCGAGGTAGACCGCCAGCGGAAGAGGGGCCGTGGCGCCCCACACCGGGTGCGGGCCGAAGGCGACCGGCATCCCGGACGTGTGGGTGAGGAGGTGGCGGAAGGTGACGGGCCGCTCGAAGTCCTCGCCGCGGATGAGCATGCCGCCGAGGTGGTCCCTGACCGGATCGTCGAGGGCGAACCGGCCGCGCTCCATCTGCTGGAGCAGCGCCACGGTGGACTGCGCCTTGAAGGTGGAGCCGATGAGGTAGACCGTGTTGGTGGACGCAGGCGTGCGCGCCCACAGGTTCGACTGGCCGTAGGCGGCGCTCCAGAGTTCGCCCTGGCGGTCCGTGAAGGCGACCGCCAGCGAAGGGATGTTGCCGTCCAGCATGGCGCGGCGGACTTCCGGTTCGAAGCGGGCCACGACCCGCGCGATCGGGGGCTCCTGGGGCTGGGCGGGCTGGGGCCAGAGGGCCAGGACGACGAGCAGGGTGGCCGGCCAGCGGTACACTGTCATGAGAACATTACACAATGTCGTGTTTTCCTTACATTCTAGCGTTCATCGGCTTCGGTGCGACCCCGAACTCGTTCGCGGGTTGCGGGCAACGGGGGCGGTCCCCGGGTGGGCACGATCCGCCACCGGGCGCTACAATGATAAGGAATCGCCCGTGCACGTCTACCCGGGAAGGACGGCGCCATGCTCAACGGGGACAACCAGCGACCCCCCATTATGGAAAGCGAGATGCGCATCACCGCCGAGCCGGTGTACGCCCGCGCCCACTCCGAGCCCCCGCTGCGCTACGTCTTCGTGTACTTCATCCGCATCGAGAACGTCGGGGACGATGCGGCGCAGCTCTTCTGGCGCCACTGGAAGATCCACGATTCGGTCGCCGGCGATCAGGAGGTGGAGGGCGAGGGCGTGGTCGGAGAGTCACCGGTGCTGGGACCGGGCGATGTGCACGAGTACCAGAGCTTCTGCGCGCTGGCGGGCCGCAGCGGCCACATGGAGGGGTTCTACCACTTCCGGCGCCCGGACGGCTCCCTCTTCCGCGCCCCCATTCCCCGCTTCGAGTTGCGCGTCCCGCGTTCGGGATCGCACGCCCAGGCCTGAGGCGCCCGCCCTCCTCGCGCGGCCGCCGGGATCCGTCCCCTACCGGATCCGCCGGTACACAGCGTGGCTCACACGCTCCGTGCCGTCCTGCATCATCCGCCTGTACTCGTTGTTGATGGTGTTGCCGTCTTCCGAGAGCACGTTCACGATGGTCTGGTAGACCTCGCCGTTGCGGGCGTTGTGGATGTGGTTGGTGTGCTCGTCGATGACCTCGACCGCCGTCGTCGCGTTCTCCTGCCCCTCCACCTCGTGGAATTCGCCGTCGAACAGCGTCGTGTAGCTCCACTCCGACGTCTCGCCCTCGGAATTGGTCTGCGCGACGGTGATCTTCATTCCCCCCTCGCCCCAGGGCTCGTATGTCATGACGTTCCGGGTCGGGGGCTCGGCGTCGGACTCCAGCTCCCAAACGCCGAAGCGCGGGTTCGACGCAGCCTCTTCCAGGGTTTCGGCGGGCATGGTTTCGGCGGCTTCCTCCGCACCCTCATCGCCCGGCGCACATGCCCACAGTGCCCCGGCGGCCGCCACCCCCAGCCAGTACAGTGAAGGCTTCCTGTCACCCATTTCTCAACTCCTTTTCGCGGGGATCGCGCGGCCGGCGGGCGAAGGGTCGCGACCGGCCGGCCACAGTGCAGGGCGCAAAGGTAGGCCGGAGGACCAGCTTGCGAAACCACGGGCTGGCCGATCCCGTACCTTGGGAAGACCCTGCGCCCCCCGTCACCACCGTCTCCCACATGCGCCTATTCCACCACCGCCTTCTCCGCCCCACCCTCCCCTGCCTGCTGCTGGCGCTGCTCGCACCCCTCTCCACCGCCCACGCCCAGTCCGCGGAACGCATCTGGGGAACCGTGTACACCACGGACGGGGAGCGGCACGAGGGGTTTCTGCGCTTCGGCGGGCGCGGGGCGCGCGACGGGCACGCTGCCAACTGGACCGATCTCCTGACCGGACGGGAAGACATCCGGGAGGAACCGTTTCGCGTGTGGGTGGACTCCGCCCGGGGCGGCGGCCCGTTCCTGCGCACGGTCGAGCTGAAGGGCTACCGGATTTCCTGGAACGAGCTGGATGACAACTTCGTCAGATATGTCCCGTTCGCCGTCCCCTTCGGATCGATCCAGGAGATTGTCGTGCACGGCGAAGTGGTCGGCGTGGAACCGGGGCCGGTTGCGATCGGGGCGCGGATCGAAGTCGTACTCAGGCCGCTGAATGAGGGCGGAGGCGCTGGCACCGGGGATCGGGAGAAGCGGTGGCTGATGGGTGAGTCCGCGCTCTTCTGGGTAGGAAACGCCATCGAAGTCGAGGACGGCCAGGGCGGTCGCGAGCCGCTCGACGGGGCGGACGTTGCCAGAATCGAGTTTGGCGCGGTGCCACCGGGTCGCGCCGCCCCATCCGAGCGGCTCTACGGGACCGTCGAAGACGCCTCCGGCCGACGGTTCACAGGGCGGGTCACCTGGGATGAGTGGAAGCTGTCTCCAGCGGACGGGCTGCACGGATGGACCGACCGCTCGTCTCCGCGCCGCCTCCAATTCGGCCCCATCCGGTTCGTGGAGCGGCTTCCCGAAGGCTCCAATGACGAGCCCGCTCCCGGAGTCCGGGTGACATTGGACACCGGCGAATTGGTAGAGCTTCCCGACGAAACGCGGGCGAACTTCTCGATCGCGGTGCTGGACCCCGGTCTTGGCCGGGTGTCGGTCGGGTCACGGAACTTCAGGTCGCTGCGCTTCCACGACCCCGCGGAAGACCCCGGCGGGGGCTCAGCCGGTTCACCGGCAGGGTACGACACATTTGGCAACGGGACGCACCTGCGCGGCACGGTGGTGACCCGCGCCGGTGAAGAATACCAAGGCAGGATCCGCTGGGGCACACTGAAAACGACCACGTGGGACCACCTGCGAGGGAACTCGGACGGGGTGGGGGTGTATGTGCGCTTCTCCAGGATCCGACGGGTCGAAGTGCTGGAGTTCCCCTACCTGGAGCCGGTTGGCACGGGACGGACCGAGTTCCAGCAGGGGCGCGTCCGCGTCACCCTCGTGGACGGCCGCTCCTATGAGATGTCGGGTTACCAGGATCTGGGTGAGACGAACGTGGGCATCCTCGTCTTGCCGGCCGGCGACGGCGGTGACTCCGGCTGGCGCCTTGTAGCCTGGGAGGATCTTCGAGAGGTGAGGTTCGAGGAGCCGGCGGCGGGAGGCTCCCGGCCGCAGCGACAGGAGGGGTCTTAGGTCATGGTGGAGAAACCCGGCACGGCGGACGTATCCGATATGAAGCGCATGCTTGCACCGAGGACCCTCGCCCTCCCCGCAATCGCAGCCGCCACGCTGGCGGCCGGCGCGCCGTTTGTCGCCACCGCCCAGCCCCCGCCCGCCCAGAACCGCTTCGCCCCCGACGCATTCCTCGATCCCACTGCGCGCGACCTCTACACGATCGCCTACGACGAGTGGGACGCGGCCGGAGCGAACGTGCTGCGCTACACCGCCCGCATCGAGCAGCGCATCGCGGCAGGGCTGCGGACCCCGATGCGGGACCGGGTCTTCTATCACAGCGAGACATCGGTGCGTTCCTTCTGGCAGAGGGACCGGCGGTCGGTCATCCAGGTCCTGGGGTCGCGCTCCGAGTACCCCGGGCGAAACATCGCCATCCGCGAAGCCGAGCGCTCCGGGATTCTCTACTGGCTGCAGGAGTTCCCCTTCGACGAGCCGTTCGCGCCCGGGAGCGACCAGCTCTTCATCGGAGCCGACCGCGACGAGGCGCCGTTTCAGCCCAACGAGGAGGGGTTGTGGCTCGCGCATCCGCTCGGCCAGGGCGCCGATACGCTCTACCGGTTTCAAAGCGGCGACACCACGACCGTGACCCTCCCGGATGGACGGGAACTCGTCACGGTTCAACTCGATGTCCTTCCCCGTGAGGTCGACTTTCGCAGGATCAGCGGGTCGCTGTGGATCGACCCGGCCAGCGGCGCGCTCGTCCGGGGGCTCTACCGCCTGAGCCGGCCCCTGGACGCGTTCCGAGACATCCCGGAAGCGCGCGAAGACGAGGAAGAGGGCGGTGCATTCATGCCCGGCTTCCTGAAGCCGATCACCTTCGAGATGAAGCTGATCGTGGTGGACTACCTGCTATGGGATTTCAAGGCGTGGCTGCCCCGGGCGATGCGCATCGAGGGCGAGATGGCCGTGGGGATCTTCAAGTTCCCGGTCCGCACCGATGCCAAGTATACCGTCGAATCGGTGACGCTCCAGGACGAGGCCGGCGCCGAGATCACAGAGGAGCCGCTCTTCGGGGAGCCGCTCCGGGAGGTCCACTTCGACACCCGGGCCGAGGCGATGGCCTTCATCGCCCAGCTGCTCTCGGAGGACGGCGAGGTGAGCTACGGGCCCATCCCGCCCGACAGCATCGGGAGCCGCCGCAGCGGCTGGATCGCGCCCGGGGACCGCAGCCTCATCGAGAACAGTCCGCACCTGCCACCGCCCATCTGGGAGTACGAGCCCGGCCTCCCGTCCGACGAACAAATCGAGAGGTACGTCCGGCACCTGTCGGAACTCCCGGTCCCTCCGCTGCTGGAGACGCAGTGGAACTTCGACTGGGGCTGGGGAGGAAGGGACATGCTCCGCTACAACCGGGTCGAGGCGCTCGCCATCGGCGGGGGGGTGCAGCGGTCCCTTCACGGGTCGTACAGGCTCAGCGCCACCGCGTACTTCGGGGTCGCGGACCTGTGGCCCAAGGCGCGGCTGGACCTCGAGCGTTCGACCGTGCTCCGCCGCCTGAAGCTCGGCGCCTATCACGAACTGCGGCCGACGGAAGCGGAGAGCGGATACCTCGCCTTCGGCAATTCACTTGACGCGTTCCTCTTCGGGCGGGACAACGGGGAGTACTACTACGCCACCGGAGCCGACCTGACCTGGCGTCCGCCCGCGATCGCGACGCAGTCCTTCCATGCCCGGCTGTACGCCGAACGCCAGTCGGCCGCGGAGACCAACACCAACTTCGCGCTCTTCCGGGCCTTCAACCGGAAGTGGGATTTCCGGCCCAACGTGGCGGCCGATGAGGTCGACGAGGCGGGGGCGGAGCTGCGTCTGTCGCCCTGGTGGGGGAACGATCCGGTGGGTGCCCGCTTCGGGATCGAGCTCTTCGGGCGCGGGGCCGTGTGGCGGTTGGCGGGGGTCGACGGCAACGAGCGGTATGGCCAGGCCAGCGCCACGTTGCGCGCGGTCGTCCCGGTACGGGGCACGGGTTGGCGGCAAGTCAGGCTGGGGATCGAGGCCGCCGGCGGGCACACCTGGGGCGAGGCGCCCGTCCAGCGTTCCTGGTTCCTGGGCGCCGGTGGTACTCTGCGCGGCTACCCCGCCTCCACGCTCTCCGGCCTGTCGTTTCTGCGGGGCCGCGTCGAACTGGCGCGAACCTACGAGTTCGTGGGCGCAAGCGTGTTCGGGGACGCGGGGTGGGCGGGCCCGGCCGGCGAATTCGACGCCGGCGAGGTCCTTTACGGGGTCGGTGTGGGCCTGAGCATCCTCGACGGCCTTGTTCGCTTCGATCTGTCGCAGGGGCTGAAGGGGCCGAAGAGGGACTTCCGCGTCGAACTGTACCTGGATCACATCCTGTAGTCCGATGGCGCGTGTCCGCGGCCCCGGATTGTGGCGCTGCCTTGCGGTCGCCCCGCTGTTCCTGCTTGGCTCACCCCTGGCCGGGCCGGTTCGCGCGCAGTCCCCGGAGCCGGCTGGAGTGCAGGCCGGGAATCGGATCTGGGGACTGGTCTTGACGAAGGGAGGGGAGCCGTACGCGGGATTCCTCCGCTTCGTTTCGGCGCGGCACTCGGCGAGCTGGGCCGATTCCTTCCAGGCGGAACAGTCGGTCGGGAACGAGCCGTTTCGCACATGGGCGAGTGCTTTCCGGGATGGCCCTCCCCCGGTGCGAACCGTCGAGTTGAAGGGCTACCGAATCACGTGGAACGCCGACGAAGACGACTTCATGAGCAGAGGCGGGAGCTTCCCCGGCAGCAGAGTGTTCCGCATTCCCTACGGATCCCTGGCCAACCTCAGGGGGCAGCCACTGCGGGGGCGGACCCAGTTCCTCAGCATCGGGCTTCGCGGCCCCGGCCGGAACGACGGGGAAACCCCGGCGAAGCCCGAGCACGTCTGGTCCGGTGCCGGGGGGGGTCTCATTCTTCGCTACACCGAAGACTGGCGCGGCGCCACGATCGAAGTGGAGGGTCTCGACGGTGCCCATGCGACGGTCGCCTTCAGAGATGTCGAGTCGGTGTTGTTCGACCCGCCACCGGCCGCCGGGGAACCCCCCTCGGCCTCCCTCTTCGGAACGGCGGTGGACCGGTCCGGCCGCTCGTTCACGGGGTTTGTGAACCTGGATGGGGACATCGTGCTGGAGTCGGACACCCTGGAGGGATGGTTCGAGGGGCGGTCGTCCCGTTCGATTCCGCTGGGCGGCGTCCGCGCCCTCGAGCGCGCTTCCGTGGAGACCGGGCGGGGCTCGTCGGACGGCTTGCGCGTCACGCTGGCCGCTGGCGAAGTGGTCGAGCTCACCCCGGGCCGGGAGCGGCGGGGAAGTTCGGTCGCCGTCGTCGTGACCGATCCCGGAATCGGCACGGTGACCATGGATTGGGAGGCTTTCAGCGCTCTTCACCTTCACGACCCGCGTGGCGACGCAACCGGCTCGGCCGGCTGTCAGGGGGACAGGGTGGGGTTGGCGCCGAGGGCTTTCCACTACGACGCCTTCGGCGGTGGCACTCCCCTGCGGGGAACTGTCGTGACCGGCACCGGTGAGGAGCTCGAGGGACGCATTCGGTGGGGCACCCTGAAGGAATGGTCCTGGGACCTCCTGCACGGCTCCATGGACGGCACGAAGCTCGCTGTGCGATTCGGCAACATTCGGAGCATCGAGCGGGTCGCGGCCCCCGGCCCGCCGCGAGACCAGACCACGGCGGGCACTGCCCCAGCCGACCGCATCCGAGTCGACCTGCTGGACGGGCGGACGTGCGAAATGTCCGCGGACGGAGACGTGGGACCGGGGGATGCGGGCATTCTGGTGCGGCCGGCGGACGACGGGACCGACGAGGACGCCAACGGATGGCGGCTGATCAGATGGCAGGATGTCCGAATCGTGAGGTTCGAGCATCCGGGACGGGGGTTGCCTGGATCGTGACGCTGGGGACTGTTTCGTCCGCCGGGGCCGCAATGTTGGCGCTGCTCGCCTCGGTTCCGGCCACCGGGGCCGCACAGACCCCGCCGGAACTGCCCAGGTTCGCCAGCGACGCGTTCCTGGATCCGGCCGCACGCGAGCTCTTCACGATCGCCTTCGACGGGTGGGGCGACCTGGGGGAACAGGTCGAGCGCTACACGGCCCGGATCGACAAACGCGTGGCCGTCAGCCTGCGCGCGCTGCGGAGGGACCGGGTGGTGTACCACAGCGAGACTGCCGTCCGCGCCTTCTGGGAGCGGAATCGCCGGCCCGTCGTGCAGGTCCTGGGCTCGAGCGCCCGCTACCCGATGCGCGATCTCGTGCTCGGCGGAGACGACATGGCCTGGCTTGAGGAGATCCCGTTCGACGCACCCTTCGTCCCCGGCAGCGACCAGCTCTTCGTCGGCACGGAGCACGGCGTGACGGCCTTCATGCCGACCGAGGGCGACTTCCTCCTGAGGCACCCGCTGGCCGAGGGGGCGGACACCCTCTACCGGTTCCAGAGCGGCGACACCACGACGATCACCCTGCCCGACGGACGGCAGTTCGCCGCGGTCCAGCTCGACGTAACCCCCCGGGAATCAAGTCCGCATCTGATCAGCGGGAAGCTCAGCATCGATCCGGCCAGCGGGGCTCTCGTGCAGGGGGTCTATCGCGTGAGCCGGCGTCTGGATGTGGTTCGGGACATCCCCGAATTCCGTGAGGAAGTGGCCCCGTCCCTGGCGTACCGCCTCATTCCGGGGTTCATGAAGCCGTTCAGCGCCGAAATGCGGATGGTGGCCGTGGAGTATTCCCTGTGGGACTTCAAGGTGTGGCTGCCGCGGACGGTCCGCTACGAAGGCGATGTCTCGTTGGGGGCGCTGACGGTGCCCGTCGAAGTCGAGGTCAAGTACCGCATCGAGTCCGTGGCGCTGAAGGACGAGTTGGCTGCCGAGGGCCCGGAAGGGATGCCTGAAGGCGAGTCCCTGAAGCACGTTCACTTCGAGACCGAGGCGGAGGCCATGGCCTTCATCGCGCAGCTGCTCTCGGAGGACGACGAGTTCACCTACCGGTCCGTCACCGACACGCTGCGGGGGCCGGTGGCGCCGGATACCGGCCTGCGTCCGTTCACGGCAACCGGCCGGCGGTGGAGCCGCTGGATCACACCGGACGACCCCGGCGTCCTGGAACAGAGCCCCCACCTTCCTCCGCCGATCTGGGAGGATGCGGTCGGATTCCCTTCCGCGGACCAGCGCGACCAATATATCCGACAACTGGCAAGCCTTCCCGCGCCCCCGGTCAAGAGAGTTCTCTGGGACTTCAGCTGGGGCTGGGGAGGACAGGATCTGCTTCGTTACAACCGGGTAGAGGGACCGGCCGTGGGCGCGAGCTCGAAATGGACTCCGCATGGGTCGTACCGCTTCGGTGCTTCGGGCCACTTCGGTTTCGCGGACCTGAGACCGAAGGTTCGCCTGGATGTGGAGCGCTCCACCCTGCTCCGGCGCATCGAGCTCGGCGCCTACCACGAACTCCGCGCGACCGATCTGGCGAGCGGGTATCTGGGCTCCGGCAATTCCTTCGACGCGTTCCTCTTCGGGCGGGACAACGGGGAGTATTTCGGCGTGACCGGGGCCGACCTGACCTGGCGGCCTCCCGCGAGCACCCGGCAGTCCTTCTCTCTGCGGGCGTACGCCGAGCGGCAATGGCCCGTGGAGAGCAATACCAGCTTCGCCCTCTTCCGGGCCTTCGACCGCGACTGGGACTTCCGGCCCAATCTGGCGGCTGACGAGGTGGAGGAGGCGGGGGGCGAAGTGCGTCTGTCGCCGTGGTGGGGCAGGGATCCCGAGCGGGCCGAGTTCGGGCTTGAGGTCTTCGGCCGAAGCGCTGTGTGGCGGCGCGCGGGCGAGGAAGTCCGGGAGAACTACACCCAGGCAAGCGCCACCGTGACGACGATCATCCCGCTTCGGGGGAGCGGGTGGCGACGGTCCCGTATGGCGCTCGAAGTGGCCGGCGGGCACACGTGGGGGCAGGCACCGGTGCAGCGTTCCTGGTTTGTGGGAGGCCCCGGGAGCCTGCGCGGCTACCCCGCCTCGACGCTGTCCGGCCTCTCCTTCCTGAGGAGCCGCGTGGAGTGGTCCCGAACCTTCGAGGTGTTCGGCGGAAGCCTGTTCGGGGACGCCGGTTGGGCGGGTCCGGCCAGCGAATTCGACCCCGGCGACATCCTCTACGGAATCGGCGCGGGCCTGAGCATCATGGACGGCTGGATGCGCTTCGACCTGTCGCAGGGGCTGAAGGGGCCGCACAGGGCATTTCGCATCGAGGTGTATCTGGACGGGCTCTTGTAGCGGTTCGGGGTACTGGTCCGCGCAGGGCGCAGAGAACGGCGAGCCACCGTGTTGGGCACAAAGTCCGGATGCACCGAGTCCGTTTCCTTCGCACATTGGGAAGATGGTCATCTGTGTGAATGCGCACGATTGCGCCGGACGGTCTGTGACGTGACTGCGCCGAGTCGCGCCGGGGTAGCCGCGGCGGCCCTTCTCATCCTGGCGGCGGGCGCCACCGCCCAGCCCGCCCCGGAGCAGGCCCGGTTCGCGGACGACGCGTTCCTGGATCCGGCCGCGCGGGATCTCTTCAGCAAGGCGTTCGCCGGGTGGGGCGCGCTCGGTGAGAACATCGAGGCGTACACGGCCCGGATCGACCAGCGCATCGCGGCGGCCCTGCGCACGCCGCTGAAGGACCGGGTGATCTACCACGGCGAGGTCGCCGTCAGGGCGTTCTGGGAACGGGACCGGCTGCCGGTCGTTCAACTGCTCGGCTCGCGGGCCCGCTATCCCGGCCGAAGCCTCTTCATGCGGGAGGCGATGCTGGGCTGGATCGAGGAAATCCCCTTCGACGGGCCGTTCGTGCCCGGGAGCGACCGGCTCTTTGTTGGCACCGGTGAAGGCGCGGGGTACTTCATCCCCGCGTCGGACGACTACCTGGCGCACCCGCTCGGCGAGGGAGCGGACACGCTGTACCGTTTCCGGAGCGGGGACACCACCACCATCACCTTTCCCGACGGGCGCCAACAGGCCGCGGTCCGGCTCGACGTGATCCCCAGGGTCTCGGACCCCTACCTGATCAGCGGGACGCTCTGGATCGATCCGGTGAGCGGGGCCCTGGTGCGGGGCGCCTACCGTGTCGCCAGGCGATTGGACATGGCCCGGGAATTCCCGGAGGAGATCGGCCGGACGCTGGAGTACCGCCTGGTTCCCGGACTTCTGAAGCCGCTCACCGTCGACATCCAGCTGGTCGTGGTGGACTACTCCCTGTGGGAGTTCGAGGTGTGGATGCCGCGAATGGTCCGCTACGAGGGGCAGGTCGCCGCGGGGGTCGTGAAGGTGCCGATGTCGATCGACTATGTGTACCGGATCGAATCGGTGACGCGGAGTGAGGGGGTGGTGGCGGCGGACGTTGTGGAGAGGCCAGTGGGCGAGTCACGCGAGGGAGTCCTCCCCGAACCCGATGCGGAGGAGATCGCCCGCCTCGCGCAACGGCTGTCCGAGGAGGGCGAGGTCCGCTACCGGCCCATATCCAACAGCGAACTCGATCCCGAACCGGGCCGTGCGGTCGCCTGGATCGCGCCCGTCGACCCGGGGGTGCTCGAAGACAGTCCCCACCTGCCGCCGCCCATCTGGGAGGAAGCGCCAGGACTCCTGTCGGACGGGGATGTCGAGGCTTACTTCGAGCTTCTTGACGGGATTCCGGAGGCTCCGGTGCGGTCCTTCGTCGCGCAGTTGAACGTGGGTTGGGACCGGCCGGACCTGCTTCGCTACAACCGGGTCGAGGGACCCGCCGTGGGTGGGCGATTCGAGTGGACGATGCATGGGGCGTACGGTCTGGACGCCACCGGGTTCTTCGGGTTCGCGGACCGTAGCCCCAAGGTGCGGGTGGACGTGGAACGCGCCACGGTGCTCCGCCGCATTGGGCTGGGCGCCTACCACGAACTTCGTGCGACCGAAGCCGGCCGGGGGTATCTCGGCCCCGGCAATTCGCTCGACGCGCTCCTCTTCGGGCGGGACAATGGGGAGTACTTCGGCGCGACCGGTGCGGACATCACCTGGCGCCCACCCGCGGCCGCGCGGCAGTCCTTCCGCGTGCGTGCCTATGCGGAGCGACATCGGCCCGTCACGTCCAACACCGGTTTCGCGCTCATCCGGGCCTTCGACGAGGAATGGGACTTCCGGCCCAACCTGGCGGCCGACGGGGTCGATGAGGCCGGGGGCGAGGTCCGCCTTTCGCCCTGGTGGGGCGACGATTCGGAGCGGGCCGAGTTCGGCGTCGACTTGCTCGGGCGGACCGCGATGTGGCGGCGTGCGGAAGGTGAGAATGATGAGCTCCGTGAGGGGTACGCACAGGCCAGTGCGACAGTGACGACGATCGTTCCGCTGTGGGCGAGCGGATGGCAGCGGACGCGCCTCGGGTTGGAAGCCGCAGGCGGTCACACGTGGGGTCAGGCTCCGGTCCAGCGTTCCTGGTTCCTGGGAGGTCCCGGCACTCTGCGCGGCTATCCCGCTTCGGAGATGTCGGGCATGTCGTACTTCAGGGGCCGGGCCGAACTGTCCGGGACCTTCGAATTGCTGGGCGCGAGCGTGTTCATGGACGCGGGGTGGGCGGGTGCGGCCGGCGACTTCGAGTCCGGCGATGTCCTGCACGGGGTCGGTGTGGGCCTGAGCCTGCTCGACGGCCTGATGCGTCTTGATCTGTCGCGGGGGCTCGGCGCGCCGGCGCGCGGCATTCGCATCGAAGCGTATTTCGACGCAATTCTGTAGGGAGCCCTCGCTTGACGCCGCCCGGTGCGGCGGCTAGTGAATCAGTGGGCCGCGCCCCCAATTCCGGCCACACCTCAACCCGGGGACACATCATGAGATTCAAGGCCGCACTCGCCACCTTCGCCCTCCTCACCCCCGCCCCCCTCACCGCCCAGGACGCCTCGCGCGGCGAGATCGCGGAGCCCTTCAAGGTCGGCACCTTCGAGATCGACGGCGCAGCCCGGGTCGGCCTCGTGCTGCGGGACGCCCTCATCGTGGACATCGGCGCGGCCAACCGCGCGCTCGAACGCGACCCCGCCCACCCCCGCCTCCCCATGCCCGGCGACATGCTGGACCTGATCGGGCGCTACGAATACGGCGTGAAGCTCCGCCTCTACGAGATCGTCAACCACCTCGCCGCCAACGACCTCATCGGCGGGAGCATGCGCGCGCCGTACATCCACGATGTCGGCAACGTGAGGACCCTTCCCCCGATCATGTACCCGGGCAAGATCCTCAACGCCGCCGTCAACTTCTACAGCCACGTCAACGAGACCGGAAGCGAGGAGGAGCGTGCGGCGGCGCGGCGGGCGCGTCGCGAGAACCGGGGCGTCCCCTACCTCTTCCTCAAGCCCACGCGCGGCGCCGTGATCGGCGACGACGACCAGGTCGTCATCCCCTGGGGCCGGGACCGCACCGACTGGGAGGTCGAGCTCGGCACCGTGATCGGCCGCGCCGCCAAGTACGTCTCCGCCGACGAGGCGCAGGACTACATCTTCGGCTACACGGTCACCATCGACATCTCCGACCGGGGCGGACGGCCTCCCGGCGGGAACCCGACCACCTCCGACTGGTTCGTCGGCAAGGGTCACGACACCTTCGCGCCGATGGGACCTTGGATCGTGCCGAAGGAGTTCTACGGCGACCCGATGGAGAACCTGCGCCAGACCCTGAGCGTCGGCGGCGAGCAGATGCAGGAGGCGCGCGCGGGCGACATGATCCACACGCTCTACGAGCTGATCGAATACGGCTCCTCCATCATCACGCTCTTCCCCGGCGATGTCATCAACAACGGGACATCGGGCGGGGTCGGGATGGGAACGGCGGTAAGGGGCGCGCAGCGGTTCCTTCAGCCCGGTGACCTGATCGAGGCCACGATCGACGGGATCGGGACGCTTACCATTCCGGTGGTCGCCGAGGAGGAGCCGACGGGGGGAACGGGCGCCAGGCTGCCCCCCGTGAGGACGTATCGCGGGCGGGGGTGAGGCGGGCCCGGGGATGGTGTCCGCGGGCCGCAAGTGCCGGGGGCGGGACTTGAACCCGCATGGGATTGCTCCCGGGGGATTTTAAGTCCCCTGTGTATACCGATTTCACCACCCCGGCGGGCAGGTCGCGCGTGGGGCGCGCCGCGAAGGACACCGCGAGCCCCCGGGTCCGTTGGCCGCGCGCCGCCCTCTACAGTATCGACTTTCCGAGCGCGGACGCCACAAGGCCCACGGCGATCGTGGCCGTCAGGTTCCGGTCGTCCAGGACCGGGTTGAGTTCGACGACCTCCAGGCTGAGGAGCTGCCCGGAGCGCGACGCCTTCTCGCAAACCAGGTGGCCCTCGCGGTAGGTCAGGCCACCCTGCTCCGGCGTCCCGACCCCCGGCGCCAGCCGCGGATCGAGTGCGTCCAGGTCGAGGGACAGGTGGAAGCCGGCCGTCCCCGCTCCCGCCCTCTCCAGCGCCTCGTCCATGCAGGCTCCCACGCCCCGTTCGTCGATCTCGGACATGGTGAAGACGCGCACGCCCAGCTCCTTGATGAGTGCGCGCTCGCCCGAATCGATCGAACGCGCTCCCAGGATGCTCACGTTCTCCGGCCGCACGGAGGGCTCCGAACCAACCAGCCGCTCATCCCCATGCCCGAGGAGAACCGCGAGCGACATCCCGTGGATGTTCCCCGTGGGCGAGTTGTCGGGCCGGTTCATGTCCGCGTGGGCATCGACCCAGATGACGCCGATGGGCGCGCCCCGCTGGCGGTGATGGTCGGCCACGGCGGCGACGGAGCCGATCGAGAGTGAGTGGTCGCCCCCCAGAACGAGCGGCAGGCAACCCGCGTCCAGCCCTTGTGCCACTGCAGCACGCGTGCCCTCTGCGACCCGGGCGATCTCGCCGAGGAAGGGCAGCCCGTTCGAACCCGACTCGGTCGTCTCGATCCCCCCGGCGGTGATCGTGCCGAGTTCCACTACCCGGTGGCCGATGCCCCTGATCTCGTCGGCGATGCCGGCAATCCGCAGCGCGGAGGGTCCCATGTCGACTCCGCGGCGCCCCGCCCCGAGGTCGATCGACACCGAGACCAGCGCAATGTCCTGCCCGTTCGCAGGCACGCCATCGGTTCGCCGTCGCGGCGGCCCCTCGAAGGTGTGACGACCAGATTCGGCACGCGTCGATGTCACGAAGCCTCCTTGCCGGGAAAACCACCCGGCCACGATACGGTGGTCCACTTCACCCGCCAACACTACCAAGCTGTCGAAACGTAATGCCCTGAGCCGGGCCGCTCACCCACTGCGGGCCCCGGTGCGACGTCAGTCTCCTGCTGGAAGCCGGGGAACGCCCGCCCCCCCGTCCTCCACCTGCAGCCGGGCCAGCGTCAACGCCAACTCGGCCGCGAACTCGTTCGCGATCAGCCGGTCCGCCCGTTTGACGCGCAGCACCAGCTTGGCCGGGTGCTTGAGCTTCAGTCCCTGCTCTCCCGCGATCCTCTCGAAGGCCAGAAGATCGCTCGCGGTCAGCACGAGTCTCGGCCCGGTGAGGTGCCACCAGCGGCGGCGCGGCACGATGGCCCCGGCCACGCTGGCCAGCGGGATCACCATCTCCTGAACCGGCTCGATCTCCTCGCGGGTCTCGTAGCCCGCTCCGTCGAGCAGTTGGGTCTGCACGGCTACGCGCCACTGGAGCACCAGGCGGTCCGACTCCAGTCGCACCAGACCGTGGGCAGTCTGCGTGGTGGACTCGTACTCCCCCCCGGAGGTCCACATGTCGGTGCTGCGCTTGAGCGTGAACGGGACGGCGGCGAGGCTGGTCATGAGGCGGTCGTCAGGCACCCGGTCACCGTTCCCCGCCGCATCCATGGCTGTATCGTCATCCTGCCTGAACCTTGCCGGTGGCGGCGGCCGGGGCAACTGCGCGCGCGTCCGGTACGGGCCGGGCTGCACACATGCACATATACTCATATGCACAGGTGCGCAGGCGCTGGAATCGCGGCCCCGTTTCCGCTATGGTTGGTTCGTCCGGCTCGCGGCGCCCGGTGCGAGCGGGTCGGCACCAAGGCGATTTGTGGCATATTGCGGCCCCGGAAACAGCTAAAAAGCCACGTCCGCCCGGCGCGTTCGGCCCTCGGGCATCCCCAGGGCCCGGGTTCGCCTGGCGGGCGGACTGGCGGGAAGTGCGGAAGATAGAGTGAGTTCGTCGCGGTCCGATCCGGAGTCACCACGCCCGGGCGCCCCTGTGCCCGTCCGCGCCTCGGCGGGCAGAGTGCCGGCCACAAGCAGGGCGACGGACGGCCACCGGCCGCGCCAGCCTTCGCTGGAGTCGGAACTCGACAACCGCATCCTCGTCCTTGACGGCGCCATGGGCACCATGATCCAGCGGTACGCCCTCACCGAGGACGACTTCCGCGGCGACCATTTCCGCTCCCACCCCACCCCCCTGCTCGGCAACAACGACCTCCTCAGCCTGACGCGCCCGGACGTGATCGGCGAGATCCACCGCGCCTACCTGGGCGCCGGCGCCGACATCATCGAGACCAACACCTTCTCCTCCACCCGGCTGCCCATGTCCGACTACGGGGTCGAGGACGCGGTCGGCGAGATCAACCGCGCGGCGGCCCGGATCGCGCGCGAGGCCGCCGACGAGTACACGGCCCGCACCCCCCACCGCCCCCGCTTCGTGGCCGGGATCCTCGGTCCCATGAACCGCACGGCCTCGATCTCGTCCGACGTCAACGACCCCGGCGCCCGCGACGTCACCTTCGAGGAGCTCCGCCGCGCGTACGGCGAGCAGGCCCGCGCCCTGATCGAAGGCGGCGCCGACATCCTCATGGTCGAGACCATCTTCGACACGCTGAACGCGAAGGCCGCCCTCTTCGCGATCATGCAGGAGTTCGACCGCGCCGGCACCCGCCTCCCCCTCATGATCTCCGGCACGATCACCGACCAGAGCGGCCGCACGCTGACCGGACAGACCCCCGAGGCCTTCTACAACTCGCTCCGCCACGCCCGGCCGCTCGCCTTCGGCCTCAACTGCGCGCTGGGCCCCGACGCGCTCCGCCCCTACCTCCAGGAACTTTCCACCGTCTGCGAATTCCGCGTCAGCTGCCACCCCAACGCGGGCCTGCCCAACGAATTCGGCGGCTACGACCTCTCGCCCGAGGCGATGGCCGCCACCATGGGAGACTTCGCCCGCTCCGGCTTCCTCAACTTCGCCGGCGGCTGCTGCGGCACCACGCCCGAGCACATCGCCGCGATCGCGGCCGCGGTCGACGGCGTCGCCCCCAGGCGCGCTCCCACACCCCCCTCGCACACCCGCCTCTCCGGCCTCGAACCCCTCACGATCGGCCCCGATTCGCTCTTCGTGAACGTGGGCGAGCGCACCAACGTGACGGGATCGCAGCGCTTCGCCCGCCTGATCGGCGACGGCGACTACGAGACCGCGATCGAGGTGGCGCGGCAGCAGGTGCGCGGCGGCGCCCAGGTCATCGACGTCAATATGGACGAGGGGCTGCTCGACTCCGAAGCCGCGATGGTCACCTTCCTGAACCTGCTCGCGGCCGAACCCGAGATCGCGCGCGTCCCGTTCATGATCGACTCGTCGCGCTGGGAGGTGATCGAGGCCGGGCTGAGGTGCGTGCAGGGCAAGGCGGTCGTCAACTCGATCTCCCTGAAGGACGGGGAGGCCGACTTCCGGGAGAAGGCGCGGCTGATCCGCCGCTACGGGGCGGCCGTCGTGATCATGGCCTTCGACGAGGAGGGCCAGGCGGCGACGACCGGACCGCAAGGTGGAGATCTCGACGCGCGCATACCGCCTCCTGGTCGACGAGGAGGGCTTTCCGCCCGAGGACATCATCTTCGACCCGAACATCTTCGCGGTGGCCACCGGGATCGAGGAGCACAACGACTACGCGCTCGCCTTCATCGAGGCGACGGCGCGCATCAAGGAGTCGCTCCCGCACTGCCTGGTGAGCGGCGGCGTGAGCAACGTCTCGTTCTCGTTCCGCGGCAGCCACGGGGTGCGCGAGGCGATGCACTCGGCGTTCCTCTACCACGCAGGTCTTGCCGGGATGGACATGGGGATCGTGAACGCGGGCGCGATCGCGGTCTACGACGAGATCCCCGAAGAGCTGCTGCGTGCGGTGGAGGACGTGCTCTTCAACCGGGACTCCGGCGCCACCGAGCGGCTGACCGAGCTCGCCGGGAGATACCGGGGGAGCGCGGCCGCCGAGACCGAGGACCTGGCCTGGCGCGACGCTCCGGTGGACTTGCGTCTCCAGCACGCGCTGGTGCACGGGATCACCGACCACATCGAGGAGGACACGGAGGAGGCGCGGGGGGGCGCCGCGAAGGCCCTGGAGGTGATCGAGGGGCCGCTGATGGCGGGGATGAACCGCGTGGGCGACCTCTTCGGCGCCGGGAAGATGTTCCTGCCGCAGGTGGTGAAGAGCGCCCGCGTGATGAAACGCGCGGTGGCCTGGCTGGTCCCTTTCCTGGAGCGCGAGAAGCCCGCCGATGGCGAGGAGCGGCGCCGCAAACGCGTTGTGCTCGCCACCGTCAAGGGCGACGTGCACGACATCGGCAAGAACATCGTCGGGGTCGTGCTGCAGTGTAACAACTACGAGGTCTTCGACCTTGGGGTGATGGTCCCCGCCGAGCGCATCCTGGAACACGCGCGCGAGGTGGACGCGCACATTGTCGGGCTGTCCGGGCTGATCACGCCGAGCCTCGACCAGATGGTGCACGTCGCTTCGGAGATGGAGCGCACCGGGATGGAGCTGCCGCTGCTGATCGGCGGCGCGACGACGTCCCGCGTCCACACGGCGGTGAAGATCGAGCAGTGCTACTCGGGCGCCACGGTGCACGTGCTCGACGCGTCGCGGTGCGTGGCGGTGGCGGGGAGGCTGCTGGACCCGGTCAGCCGGACTGCGTATGTGGCGAGCGTGCGCGAGGAGTACGAGGGGATTCGGAGGCGGCGGGGGGAGGCGCGGAAGCGGGCCCCGCTGCTCACGCTGGAGGACGCGCGCGCCAACCGGCTGAAGTTCGACTGGAAAGGGCACAAGCCGGTGCGGCCGACCTTCTTCGGCACGCGAGTGTTTCCGGCTTCCTTCAGCGGACGCGCTTCCGGCCTGTCTCGGCAGTCCGGGCCCGCGCGGCAGCCGGCACCGCAGGCGGCCGGCACCGAGCCGTCTCCCGGCTCCAACGGCCCCCGCACCGCCCGCGCCCCCATCGCCCACGGCCACGGCCCCTCCGCATCCCCCCAGGCCCCCGCCACCCCCTCCTACGACCTCGACGAACTCGCCCGCCGCATCGACTGGACCCCCTTCTTCCGCGTCTGGGACCTCAAGGGCACCTACCCCGCCATCCTCTCCGACTCCGAAGTCGGCGCGCAAGCGACGAGTCTCCACGAGGACGCCCTCGCCCTCCTGCGACGCATCCGCCGGGAAGGCCTGCTGGCGGCGAAGGGGGTCATCGGCCTCTATCCGGCGAACACCGACGGCGACGACATCGTGCTCTACACCGACGAATCCCGCTCCGAACCCCTCGCCGTCTTCCCCTGCCTCCGCCAACAGTTCGCCAAGCCCGGCGGCCGCCCGAACATCTCCCTGGCCGATTTCGTCGCCCCGGCCTGCTCCGGCGTCCCCGACTACGCCGGCGCCTTCGTGGTGACCGCGGGCGAGGGCGTGGCCGAACTCTGCGCAGAGTTCGAGGCCGCGGGCGACGATTACCAGAGCATCCTCGCGAAGGCGCTGGCCGACCGGCTCGCCGAAGCCTTCGCCGAGCGCCTCCACGAGCGGGTGCGAGGCGAGTTCTGGGGGTATGCCACAGGCGAGTCGCTCACCAACAGCCAGCTGATCGCGGAGGAGTACGACGGCATTCGTCCGGCACCCGGCTACCCCGCCAGCCCGGATCACTCGGAGAAGCGGACGCTCTTCCGCCTCCTGGGCGCCCAGCGGATCGGCGTGTCGCTCACCGGGAGCTGTGCGATGATGCCCGCGGCCTCGGTCTCCGGCCTCTACATCGGTCACCGGGACAGCTTCTACTTCGGCGTCGGCCGGGTCGGGCGCGACCAGCTGGAAGACTACGCGGCGCGCAAGGGGATGGCGGTCGACGAGGCGGAGCAGTGGCTCAGGCCGAACCTGGCGGAGGACGAAAGTGGCTGACCCGCGCACGCCGACCTTCCGGACCACGCCACTGGGGCCGGGCATCCCGACCCCGGAGAGCACCCATGGCTGACCTGCGCTCCCTCCTCTCCGACGGCCGCGTCCACGTCCTGGACGGCGCGATGGGCACGATGCTCTACGACCGGGGCGTCTTCGTGAACGTCTGCTACGACGAACTCAATGCGACCCACCCCAAGTTGGTGGAAGACGTGCATGCCCAATACGTGCGGGCCGGCGCCGAGATCATCGAGACCAACACCTTCGGCGCCAATCCGGTGAAGCTGTCGTCCTTCCGGCTGGAGGAGCGCACGGAGGAACTCAATACCTTCGCGGCGGAGATCGCCCTGCGCGCGGCGAACGGACGCGCGGCGGTCGCCGGCGCCATCGGCCCGCTGGGGATCCGGATCGAGCCGCTGGGGCCGACGTCGCGTGAAGAGGCCCGCGACTATTTCGGCCGCCAGGTGGACGGGCTGCTGGAAGGCGGCGTCGACGGGTTCATCCTGGAGACGTTCTCCGACCTGATCGAACTGGAGCAGGCGTTCCGCGCGGTGCACGACCGGTGCGACCTGCCGGTCATCGTCCAGGTCACGGTCGGCGAGGACCGCAAGACCACCACGGGAGCCTCGGCCCGGCAGGCGGCGCAGGCGGCCGAAGGCTGGGGCGCCGACGCGGTGGGCCTCAACTGCTCAGTCGGCCCGGCGGTGGTCCGGGACGGCCTTGAGCGCATGGCCGAAGTCACCTCCCTCCCCCTCTCCGCCCAGCCCAACGCGGGCCTTCCCCGCGCGGTCGGCGACCGCAAGATGTACCTCACCCGGCCCGACTACACGGCGCGTTACGCGCGCCTCCTCATCGATGCGGGAGCGCGCCTCCTGGGCGGCTGCTGCGGCACCACCCCTGACCACATCCGCCTGATCAGCGAACGTGTCGCCGCGCTCCAGCCCCGCAGGACATCGGTGCGCGTGACGCACGCGCCGACCCCCCACGCGGCCGCAAACCCCGCACCACCCCTCACAGAGCGCTCCGGCCTCGGCCACCGACTGGCCACGGGCGAGTTCGTCACATCGGTGCGGGTGCTCCCCCCCCGCGGCTGGGACACCACCGCGCTCGTCGAGGACTGTCGCGCGTACACCACGGGCGGCGCCAACCTGATCGCCGTCCACGAGGACCGCGGCGGCGGCCGCCTGGATGTCCTCGCCACCGCAGCGATCATCGCCCGCTCCTGTCCCGGCACCGAGCCCCTCGTCCACTACACCTGCCGCGACCGCAAGCTGCCACGCATGATGAGCGACCTCCTCGGCGCGACCGCCACCGGCCTGCACAACGTACTCCTCCTCACCGGCGACCCTCCCGGCCCGGGCCCGTACCCCGACTACCGGTCCGTCGTCGATCTCGACTCGATCGGCCTCACCAATGTCGTTACGGGACTCAACACCGGCGTCGATCCTTCCGGCAGCGATATCGGCGGCTCGGCGGGATTCGTGACCGGGGTCGCGCTGAACCACACGGCCCAGAACCCAGAGCGCGAACTTCGTCGCTTTCACTGGAAGGTGGACGCGGGCGCGGACTTCGCCGTGACCCAGCCGGTCTTCGACCCCGCGCAGCTGAGCGAATTCCTGGCCGAAATCGAGCAGAAAGTCCCCGTGATCGCGAGCGTCGTGCCGCTGGAGAGCGCCCGGCAGGCGGAGTTCCTGCAGAACGAGGTGCCGGGCGTTCACGTGCCGGACCGGGTGGTGGAGAGGATGCGCCGGGCGCGGGCGCGAGGAGCAGGCCGCGCAGCCGCCGAAGGCGTGAAGATCGCACTGGAGATCGTGGAGGCGCTGCAGGGCAGAGTCGCCGGGATCCAGATATCGGCGGAGCGGGACGCGGTGGAAGCCGTGCTGGGGTCCAGCCCGTGAACGAACCCCCCCGGCATTCGAGCGGCAATTCATCCGCAATCTTCACCGCTCCGCCCACTCTGCCCCACCGTAATGTTCGCTTGGCAGAATGTCGTGTTCTCTTTACAATTCACGTCCTCAAAGCGCGCCTTTCGTTGCACTTTCCGACGATCAGACCGACTGCACAGCGGATGTCGGCGTTGCTCCTGACCGCCTTCATCGCCGGTTGCGACTTGCCCGGTTCGGCCCCGTGTGAAGTCACAGACCCCAATGGTCAGGTTGTGGCAAACACGAGCGCCGGGGTCTGGCCTGCAGAGCTGTCCTGGCGCGAAATCTGGCGTGCCGGAGGCCTCAATGAAGACGAGGTGTTGGTCCGGCCGGCCGGGGTCGCCGCAAGTCCCGACGGAACCGTCGCCGTCGCGGACTGGGGCCTTGCCGAAGTCATCCTGATCGGGCCCGATGGAGAGTGGCGGGGGGCGGTTACGGCACGCGGCGAAGGGCCGGGCGAGGTCCAGGCGCCCGTGGCGGTGACCTGGGTGGGTGCCGACACCCTCCTCATCCTGGACGTCAGCGCATTCCGGATCGTCGCACTGGACCTTGCTTCCCGTTCGGCCGGCGTCACTCCGGTCGACCCGGCATTTCTGTCGCCGGTGTTCGCGGCCGGCCAGGTCAGGTTCGTCGCGCTGCAGCCGGACCGCACGGTATGGCTGGAGTTCCCCGGCCCAATCGTGGATGGCTGGGAGGAGCGATCCTTCGTCCGCTGGTCTCCCGACAGACCCGTGAACGATACCGTCATGTGGTCCCGTGCCAGAGGGTTTGCGGGTGCGACGCTGGCCGCATGGCCGCGGCCGTTGCTGGGTGTGGGCGCGGAGACCTGGGTCGTCTCCGATCCGGACGGACGCTACGAGCTGGAGGTCTACAGCCGGGATAACACGAGCCTCGTTCGTTTCTGCCATACCGCGGACGCGCTCCCGCTCTCGCCCGCCGAGCGCGGGGATGATCCTGATGCGGAAATGCCGGACGCCTGGCGGGACGCCCTCCGCGAACTCGGTGAACCGCCGAATCCGGCAATCATCTCCCGAATCGTGGTCGACCTGGACGGGCGAATCTGGGCTCAGCGCGACCGCCCGTTGCCTGGCACATTCGACGGGCACGGGGCACCGGGGGCCATGTACGACGTATTCCTTCCGTCCGGGCGGTTTCTCGGCTCGATTCGCCTTCCTGACGAACAGCGATTGATCGAAGCGAGAGGGCACAGGGTATGGACGCTCCACACCGGCACTCTTGGCGAATCCTCGATCGTGGCACTCGAAATCGAGGGGCTGGATGATATACGATAGGATATAGCGCCGCCGCCTACTTCATCAGCCCGTACATCCTCACGTATTCCACGCCGATGTCGTCGCGCCAGACTCCGAGGATGTAGTCGTCGCCGATCTCGAAGCTCACGGGGAGCCCCAGGTTCTCCTGCTGGAGCCCGGACGGCACGGCGACGGTCCCCAACCACTCGCCGCCCGGCGCGTAGACCTGGAACGGCGGGAGCCCTGACCCATGCCGCGAGTGCGGCTCCACCCAGAGGTTCCCGCCCGCGTCCAGGTGGATCGAATTCAGCGCCGGGAGCGTCGAGGCCATGGGCTGCTCGGCCAAGCCGGGCGGCACGTGCAACCCGGCCCCGGCGACGACGTCGGTCATCCATTCGACGTACGCGTCCACATCCTCTTCCGCGACCTCGCGCACGGGTTCGTCCCGCCGCAGGATCCCCGTGACCGCGCCGTCGTCCAGGGAGACCGACCGTACGGCAAAACGCTCGGTGTCGACGACGGCGAGGCGGCCGCCCGCTACCGAGTACCGGGGCCCCTTGCCGAAGGGATACTCCATGACCTGGGCCGTCGCTCCGTCCACGGAAGCCCTCACCTCGGGCCCGGGGACATCCATGACCACCCGCACACTGCCGTCCACGAGTGACAGGGTGGCGATCCGAACCGTCGGCCACCGCACGATCCCGTCCTCGGGCTCACCGCCACCGGCGTTGAAGGTGAGCACGGGACGCCGCCCGGACACCCCGATGACGCCCGTGGGCGGGGCGCCCGACCATGGTGCCTCCACGCGAAACGCGCGCACCGGGCCACCTTCGGGATCGAAGAGCTGGACCCGGTTCAGCCGGACATCCCAGGTCACCACGGTATCGCCCGGAATGAGGCCCACGAACATCAGCATCCGATGCTCCCCGGGACCCTCCCCGTGCCCCGCCGCGCGCCACACCAGGGTTCCTTCCGGGTCGTAGCGGCGCAGCTCGCCGGTGGTCCGCTCGCCCAGCACGATGTCGCGGTTGCTCAGGCGCACGGCCCCGACCACTCCGTCGAGCAACTGTTCGCGTGGCCCTTCGACCGCGCCGATCTCGACCAGCGGTTCCTCGCTGACCTGCCAGCCCTCGCCGGGGCCCCAGACGGGCGCCTCGGCGGTGACGATGGGGATCCCGGCCGAATCCGACCGGGTCGTGTGCGCCTCGTCCGAAGCGGCATCGCACGCCGCAAGAGCCCCGGACAGACAGCAGAGCAGACCGATGCGAGTCGCCTTTCGGCGCCAGCGCCGACCGCTGTTCCAACAGGAACCGGGAATCACCTGGGGGGTATGATGGTGGGGCACTCGACTCGGATTTCCACCGGTTGTGTGAGGGGATCGGAGCATCCGCTGCTCCGGGAAAAGAGCTTGCTGCAGCAAAGTGGACAACCCGCCGCCGTCCGATATGATCCGATTCCCTGAAGGGAACTTTGTCCGACGGATCCAGGTCGATACCGGCAGCCCACAAGGTGGTGCGTGCATGAAGGATGCGACGTCATCGGCAGTTGCAATCGCACTGCTCGCCGCGGCGGCGTCGCTCGCCGGCTGTGACGAGAATGCCACAACCGGGCCCGAAGAGCCGCCCCGGGAGAGTGTTGTGGAAGCGCAGGAGCCTGTTCCGGAGTTCGACATGCTGGTGTACGAATTCACGGGCATCGAGATTTGGGCGGACGGATCCGTGTTTCTGTACAAGGACGGATCGCTCTTCGAAATCGAATCCCTGGACGACGGCATCCCCTTGGACGACCCGAGCCAATGGCGGGAAATCCCGGCCCTTCCAACCCACGAGACCGCCAACTGGAACGACTTCACGATCTGCCACGACTGCCAACTCGAACTAACCGAGGCCGTCCGCTTCGGCGACGCCGATGGCCCCGGAACCATCGAGAGCGTCGCCCCCAAAGTCACCTGGAGCGCCCGGCTGGGCTACGTCGTGGTCGGCTCCACATACCTCCAGATCTTCAACGACGATGGCCGGTTCGTGCGCCGGATCGGCCGGGAGGGCGATGGCCCGGGCGAATTCAGCCGCCTCATCGACGCGCACGTCGTCGGCGGCCGACTCGTCGCCCTGGACGATGCGAATCGGGCCTGGTCGATCTTCAACCTCGCGGGCGAGTTCATCGAACGGCGTGCGTATGGGCACGCGACAGGTCCATTCGTGCCCGTCGGGGGCAGCCGTGTGGTCGTTGTGGCCATGGACCGGTCGCCCGAGGTCGAGGGCCTGCCCCTCCACCTCGCGCACATCGACAGCGGCGTGCCTTCGCGTCACTTCGGGTCCTGGTACGAGTGGGAGGACACACCCTACGCGGACAACGTGCGGGGCAGCGTGGTGAGCGGGCCCGGGACGGTTTGGTGGGGCGCGGCGGGCAGTCCCCGGGTCCAGGAGTGGTCGGTGGACGATGAACTGCTCCGGGTCGTCGACGGCGAGCTGCCCTGGTTCCCCGAGGTCACGGAGGTCATCGACCCAACCCGCGAGCCGCCCTCCACACTGTTGCGATCCCTGGCGCTGGACGCTCGGGAGCACCTCTGGATGACGGTACGCACCGCCGACCCGCAGTGGCGCGAAGTCGAACTCGAGCGCACCCCGGAGGGCTGGCGGGTCCCCCCGGCGCGCAGAGCCGACTACATGGACACCCGCCTCGACATCTTCGACCTTGAGGAACAGCGCCACATCGGCAGCTTCGTGTGGGACTCTCCGTACGCGAGGCTCATCAACCTCGGCGGCGAGCCCGCGGTCAGCATCGTCGAGCACACCGAGGCGGGGGTGGCGCAGGTGGTGATCTACCGCGTTCACCGGGACAATGCCGGCGGCCGGAAGGAGTGATCCGGGGATGACAGACAGGAGGACATGGTCACGCGCACCCGGACGGTCGCTGGCCACCGCCTCCGTCCTTTGCGGCGTGATGGCCCTTGCAACAGCGTGCGCCGACAAGGCCGGGGTCGCCGGGCCGCCACCCGTCATCGACCTGCCACCGGCCGAAGCGACGCTGCAGGAACGCGACTTCTCCCGCGTGCTCTCCGTCGTCGAGTTGGAAGACGGCAGGGTGCTGGCGACCGACGAGATCGAGAACTCGATCTACGTCATCGACTTCCAGTCCGGGGAAGTGCGCACCGAAGGAAGCGCGGGCGAGGGACCCGGGGAGTACGGACGGGTCGGCCACCTCTATCCGCTCGGCGGCGATTCCACGCTGTTTGTCGGTGAGCCGCCGAGACTACTGCTCCTGGCCGGTGATCGGATTGTGCAGACCCTGGAACCTGTTTATCCGCGGTTGGGCACGGGTGGCACCGCCTGGGGCGTCGATCGGTCCGGGCGCATTCTGGGGGTCGAGGGGTTTGCCTTTCAGCGGGGCACGGGATGGCAGCGCGTTGAGGCGGACTCGCTCCACATCCTGCTTTCCACCGGGTCGGTCTTCGACGAGGGGTCCAGCGAACCCGATACGGTTGCCCGTGTGGGGGGACAGGGCAGATTGGGGGCCGAGAGAATCGCGACGAGGGTCGAGATCGACGGTGAGATCGCCACAGTGCAGTGGACCGAGACGAGTCCGCTGGCCAGCGAGGGCCAGGCGTGGCTCTTCCCGGACGGATGGGTCGCGCTGGCGCACCCGGACCCCTACCGAGTGGACTGGCTCGTGCCCGCCGGAGAGTGGATTCGAGGCGATCCTCTTCCGGTCTCACTGGCTGACGCCACTCGCGAGGAGCAGTGCTTCGCTATCAGCCGGTGGTCTCCTGATTCGGAGTGCGATCCCGATGCCTACCCGGGATGGCCGGAGCAGGTCCCGCCCTTCAGCATGGTGCTCGATCGGGGATGGATCACCCCAGGAGGCACGGCGCTCCAGCCCGGTCCACATGGCCTGCTGCTGATCCGCCGGACTCCTACAATCGAGGCACCGGAAACCCGCTACGACGTGGTGGACCGGACCGGGACGCTGCGCGGGACCATCCGGATGCCGGAGGGCGGCACTATCGTGGGCTTCGGACGCGAATCCCTCTATGTCGTGCAGAAGGATGAGATGGACCTGTTGACGCTGAGCCGGCATCCATGGCCGGCCCAGCTCGGGAGTGACTGAGGCGGGAGTGATTCCCGCCGCAGCCCTAACGAATCTTCATAAGTTATATACTAAGGAATATATTCACAAAACGAATATACATATTGGTATATGACTATCCCCCCACCACCCCACCCAACCGCCGCGCCGCGTCCCGGCTGCGCAGGTTGCTCACGTACACCTTCTCGGCCCCGGCATCCCTCAAGCGGCGCACCGACCGCGCGCAGATCTCGTCCGCGCTCATCCCGGCTGCGAACTCCGCCGTGACCTCGCGGGCCGGGACCGGGAAATAGCGGTCGAGATACCGGAGCGTGCGCGGATTCGCGCTCCGGTACAGGAACACCCCGTACACGACCGGCAGATCGACTCCCAGGCGGTCCAGCTCGGCGCGGAAGCGCTCCACATGGCCGAGCGAATGGTGCGAGACGATCTGCGTGAGGACGAAGTCGGCGCCGAAGTCGTCCGCCGCGACGAAGCGGGCCTGCTCGACCGGATCGCGGTGCGGGTTCGCCCACCCGCCGAGCGGGAAGCCGGGCTGGTCGCTCCGCAGAACCTGGCGGAGATCCCTGCCGTGCGGCACGCAGCGCTCGGGTCCCACCGAGTGATCGCCCCCGACGACGGCGACCCCGGCCGTTCCCAGCGCGGCCGCCCTGCGCGCGAACATCCTGCAGTACTCGAGGGGGTGCTTGCAGGTCAGGAAGGGGATGACGGTGCCGAAATCGGAGCCGTCACCGAGGTTCGCCGCGAGGTGGGCGAGGCTTTCCTCCTCCGCGTCGCCGGCCGCATCGTCGGTGAGCAGCACGAAGGTGCCCTGCCTGGCGAAGCGCTGGACCGCGTGATACATGTCGATCCAGAAATCCATGCTGCGCGCGGTGTCCAGGCCGCGCCGGGGTGGTCTGAGCTCGACGGCCGCCAAGGGGCCGGGCCGGGCGAGGCGGGCGCTGAGGCCGGGATCCGCGATGGGGGCAGCGAGGCCAGGATCCGCAGGCCGCCCCGCGATCGCACCATCCCCCTCGCTGTCCCGCGGGTGCCCTTCGCCAGACGGGCGATCGCCGTGCCCACTCTCGCGACCCAGACCCATCATCCCTCCGCCCCCACCCCCGTCGGCAACCCCTCCGTCAACACCTCCGCCCCCTCTTCCGTGATCAGCACGTCGTCCTCAATCCGGATCCCGGTGCCTTCAAGTTCCGTGACCCGCGGGCAACTCCCCGGCGCGAAGTACAGCCCCGGCTCCACCGTGAATACCATCCCCGGCTCCAACCGCACCGGCCCGTCCGCGTCCCGGTAGAGTCCCGGATCGTGGGTGTCCAGTCCCAGCCAGTGCGATGTCTGATGGGGATAGAAGGCCCGGTGGCGCTTCTCCGCCAGGACCTGCCAGACGGTTCCTTCCACCACGCCCATCCCCACCAGCCCCTCCGCGATCGCGCAGCACGCCTCTTCATGCACCTCTTCCACCGTCCCGCCCGGCCTGCACGCCGCCATTGCCGCCCGGTGCGCCCGCCGCACGACCTCGTGCGCCTCACGGCGGGCCCCGTCGAGCCGCCCCGACGCCGGCACGGTCCGTGTGACATCGGCCGCGTACCACCCGAATTCGGCCCCCGCGTCCACCAGCACCAGGTCGTCGGGCCCGATCCGCGATCCGTTCGCCGAGTAGTGCAGCGTGCACGCGTTCGCGCCCGCGGCCACGATCGTCGCGAAGGCTGGGCCCCCGGCTCCCCTGCGCCGAAACCCGCTCTCGAGCACGGCCTCCACCTCCCACTCCCCCACCCCCGGCCGCACCTCCCGCAGCGCATCGCGAAACGCCTCCACCGTGATCCGCGCGGCTTCCCTCATGCGCGCGATCTCGGCCTCGTCCTTGCGCACCCGCATCCCGTCCAGCACGGCCCCCGGATCCGCCACCACATGCGCTCCGGCCCCCCTCCGCGCCCGCCGCACGCGCCCTCGCCGCAGCGCCTCCCGCACCACCCCGTCGCACCCGGCGACGCCCCCAGGCGGTAGTGGATCGTGTCACCGCCGGCCAGCAGGCCCGGCCCCCGCTCGGCCAGCTCCCGCAGCGGATGCACCGCGTCGGCGCCGAAACGCTCCTTCACCTGCTCCAGATCCGCCCGCGGCCCCGTCCACAGCTCCGCCTTCGCGTCGCGCTCCGGGACGAAGAGCGCGAACCGGTCCTCGTCCGCAAAGCCCCTGAGCACCGCCACGCAGCTCGGCGCCGTCCAGCCTGTCGCGTACAGGAGCTCCGAGTCGGGGCGGTAGCGGTACTCCGAATCGCCGCCCATGAACTGCACCGGGGCGGCCGGCAGGACCATGGATCCGCCCGCCAGCCGGGTCAGGATGATGTCGCGCCGTGCCTGGAAGGGCAGCGGCGGCAGCTCGGTCATTTGCGCCCGGCTCCGGGACGGCCACAACGCGCGGACCTGCGCCTCGTCACGCCCCGTCGGCCAGGGTGGCCCGAGGCCCCCGCGTCCACTACGGCGTACTCCGCGGCCGCTGATCAATCAGGTAGTGCACGAACCAGCTGCGGATCCGCTCCAGCCGGTCCACGAGCAGCCACGGCTCACCGGTCCGGGACAGGCCGTGGGACGATCTGGGATAGCGAACCAGCTCCACCGGCACCCCCAGCTTCATCAGCGAAACGAACCACTGCTCCGCGTCGGCGACCGGGGTGCGGTAGTCCTGCTCGCTGTGGATGATCAGCGTCGGCGCGACCACGTTCTCGACGTAGCTGATCGGCGAGAGGCGGCGGTACAGGTCGCGCTGCTCCCAGGGCGTCCCGTAGAACTCGTACTCGGTCAGCCGCTGGGCGTCGGAGGTCCCCCACCAGCTCTCCCAGTTCGTAATCGAGCGCGAGGTGACGGCCGCGTGGAAGCGGTCGGTCGTCGCGGTCAGCCAGTTGGTCATGAAGCCGCCGTAGCTGCCGCCTGAAACGCCGAGTCGCATCGCGTCGATCTGCGGATACGCCGCGAGGGCCGAGTCGACGCCGGAGATGTAGTCTTCGCGGTCCACGATCCCCCATTCGCCACGGGTCGCGTACTGGAAGTCGTGGCCGTACCCGGAAGAGCCGCGGGGGTTGGTGTAGAGGACGAAGAACCCCGCGGCCGAGAGTACGTGGAAGGTGGGGAAGAAGGTGTTGCCGTACGCAGAGTGCGGCCCGCCGTGGATCTTGAGGATCATCGGGTAGGAGCCGCTCTCGCTGAATCCGACCGGCCTGACGACCCATCCCTGAACCTCGGTGCCGTCGTCGGAGGTCCAGACGAGTTCCTCGGCGGGCATCAGCGTCACCCGCGAAAGCCAGTCATCATTGAAGCCGGTCACTTTCTGCTCGGTGGCGCCGTCCGGCGACCCGAGGTAGAGCTCCGCGGGGGTGACCGCGTCGGTGGCGGTGAAGGCCATCACACTCCCGTCGGCCGAAAACGAGAACGACGACAGGCGGCGCGCGCCGTCCGTGACCTGCTCGACCGGCAGTCCCTCCTGCGCGCGGAAGAGGTGGCTGTCCCCCTCGACCCCGGCGGAGAAGACGACCGCGCCGCCGTCCGCGGTCCAGCTTGGAGAACCCGGCCGCAGATCCCAGTCGGCGGTCAGGTTGCGGGGCTCTCCGCGGAAGTGGCCGTCCGGACCGAGTTCGGCCAGGAGAAGGTCAGTCTGGCTTCCGCGCGCGGGGGTTGAAAGGAAGGCGATCGTGCGGCCGTCCGGCGACAGCGCCGGTGCACTCTCCGTGCCCGGATTCTCGGTCAGCCTCCGCACCGCACCGCCCCGCGTGTCCACGGCCCAGATGTCTCCGGTGTTCTCGGAGCTGAGTTCGTCGTCCTCGCGATCGTTTCCGGTGAAGAAGATCACCCGCCCGTCTTCGGACCACACCGGGGCGCCCGCATTGAAGGACAGCCGCGTAAGCTGCCGGGGCTCACCCCCATCCGCATCGACGAGCATGATCTGGCGCTTGTTCTGCGTCAGGTAGTGGGGCTGGAAGGAGAGGCTGCCGTCACGCTTGTAGCGGAGCGAAGTGATCACCCGTCCGTCGAAGCGCTCGGCGTCGAGGGTGCGGCTCACCGCGTCCGGCGCGATCCACCCCCTCCGCTCGGCCGGCCCGTCCCCTTCGTCCGGCTCATCGTCGGCCTCCGGCGCCTTCACGAAGGCGATCTGCAAGCCGTCCGGGGACCAGAACGGGGGGCCATCCACTCCCTCGATGTGGAAGGCCTCGCCCGCGGGCCGGTCCATGCGCAGGAACCAGACCGGGTTGGGATCGCCGCTGCGCGAGGAGGAGAACGCGAGCAGCGAGCCGTCCGGGGACCAGCGCGGGCCACTCGACTCCTCGTTCGTGGCGGTCACCGGGAAGGCGTCCCCGGCGGGCCGGCCGCCCGAGAGCGGCTGCAGCCAGATCTCGCGGTGCCGGCGGTTCTCCTCCTCGACCACGGTAGTGACGGTGAATGCCACATAGGCCCCGTTGGGCGCAACCGCAACATCCCCGACGCCGACCAGCCGGTAGTAGTGTTCCGGGGTGTATCCCCCGGTCTGGGCACCCACTCCAGCGGCGGCCCATCCGGTAAGCGCCAGGGCCGTCGCCAGGGCATAGTGTAGACTGCGTAACCGTCGCCGTGTCATGCCATTGTCCCCATCCGGCCGCAACCAATGAACGGACGGGCATCGGCCGGGCTGCCCGTCCACCCGAAGGCCTCGCACCCCGGCGGCCGGCCAGGGCAGAGGCGCGAACAGGGCAAGGTAAGGCTGGATGGCAAGATTGCTCAAGTCGCGTGTGCGCGTTCCCCGCCCGTGTTACCTTGCGGCCGTTGGACTCCCCTCGGCCTCCCGGCATCCAACGGCCACCGGAACAGGAAACGAGCGTTGAACACGAAACCCATCAAACCGCGACCGGTCGTCCTGATCGCCCTGTTCGTCTGCACGGCACCGTTCTTCACGCCGCCTGCCCACGGCCAGCCCGAGTCCCGGGACACCGTCGCACTGCCGCCGGTCGTCGTCACGGTTCTCCGGTCCCCGGTGCGGCTGGACCGGATGCCCTTCGCCACCTCCGTGCTGGCGGGGCCCGAACTTGCCGAGGGCAACAGCGGCGTGTTCATCGAGGAAGTACTGCACGGGCTGTCCGGCGTGAGGGTGCAGAACCGCTACAACCCGTCGCAGGGCGAGCGGATCTCCATCCGGGGCTTCGGGGCCCGCTCGCAATTCGGCGTGCGCGGCATCAAGATCCTCGTTGACGGGATCCCCGCCACCCTTCCCGACGGCCAGTCGACCCTGGACCACCTCGACATCGGGTCGCTGGGGAGGGTTGAGGCGCTCCGCGGCCCCGCGGCCGCCCTGTACGGGAACGGTGCGGGCGGGGTGATCCTCTTCGAGAGCGCGGCCCCGCACGGCGGACCGTACCGCCAGGACGTCACCGTGGTGGGCGGCTCGAACGGGCTGCTGCGCCTGCAGGCCACCGGATCCGGCACCTCCGGGGAGGTCGCCTACCGGGCCAGCGCCACGCAGAGCCGGTTCGACGGCTTCCGCGACAACACCACCGGGTCCGGCGAGGACCCCTACAGCCAGGCGACGCGCACCACCCTGAACGCCGGCCTCACGAGCCCCTTTGGCGGGGGCGCCCTGGCGCTGCAGCTCAGCGGCGTCGACCTCGATGCGCTCAACGGGGGCTCCCTGCCGGCCGAGCTCTTCAACGAGGGCAGCAACGAGGCCTGGGGCTTCAATGTACGGCGCGGCACCCGCAAGAACGTCCGGCAGGGCCAGGCGGGGATGAGCTGGCGCGGGGGTGTGGGCGCTTTCGAGGGGGCGTTCTCCACCTACGCCGTCAGGCGCGAACTCGAGAACCCCATCCCCAACAGCGTGATCGACCTGACGCGCACCGGAGGCGGTATTCGGCTGGGGCTGGGCCGGGGCTGGGAAACCGGAACCGGAACTGCCCGCGTGGATTTCGGGGTCGAGGGGGAGCTGCAGAGCGACGACCGCCTCAACTTCGCCAACGACGGGGGCGAACCGGGCGCGCTGAGACTGGACCAGCAGGAGGATGTCCGCGCGGGCGCCCTCTTCGCTCAGCTGCAGTTCCCGCTCACCGGGCGGCTGGCGGTCATGGGCGCGTTTCGCTTCGACCACTTCGAGCTTCAGCGCCGAAGACCGCTTTCAGGCCGCAGACAATCCCGACGACTCCGGCTCCCGCACCATGACCGGACTGAACCCCTCTCTCGGCTTCCACCTCGACCTCGGCGGCCACGGCCTCTTCGCCTCGGTGGCACGCTCCTTCGAGACCCCGACCACGACCGAACTCGCCAACCGGCCCGACCGCGCAGGCGGGTTCAACCCCGAGCTGGAGCCGCAGCAGGGCTGGACGCTGGAGGGGGGTCTGCGCGGCGAGATCGGCGGGCGCACCACCTACGATCTCGCAGCCTACTCCACCACGCTCACAAACCAGCTCGTGCCCTTCGAGGTCCCCACCGACCCGGGGCGCCGGTTCTACCGCAACGCCGGACGTTCGCGCATCCAGGGCTTCGAATTCGCGGCACGCACGTCGCTGTCATCGGCGCTCACAGCCCGGCTCTCCTACGGGTACCTCGACGCTCGTTTCACCGAATTCGCTGTCGGCGGCAACGACTACGCCGACAACTCCATCCCGGGGATCGCGCCCCACCGCGTCGAGGCCTCCCTGCGCGCCGTCCGCGGTCCGTGGTTCGGGGAGCTGCGGGTGGAGACGCGCGGGGACATCCCCGCCAACGACGCCAACGACGCCACTGCCGAGGGCTACACGCTAGTGGAGCTGCGGGCCGGAGGCACCGGCATCCGCGCGGGCAACCTCCGGCTCTCCCCCTTCGCCGCGGTCACCAACCTCACCGATGTGCGCTACGCCTCGTCGGTCGTGGTGAACGCCTTCGGGGGGCGGTACTACGAGCCGGGTCCGGACCGGGGCGGCTACGTTGGGCTGTCGCTGGCGTGGGACCGGGGGCGGTAGCGCTAACCCGACTCCCGGCGGACCGCTACGGCCCGCCGCACCTGCCGCCGTTCCGGACGAGCCAGAGGCTGTTGGCCACCGTGCGTTCGCCCCGCGCGTCGGAAGGCCGGTTCACGATGCGCCCCCTGAGCGACATCGCCGAGGAGCCGCCGCCGTCCAGGTTCAGCGCCTCGTCGGCTCCGAGCGCGCGCAGCAGATCGGTCAGCTCGGGCAGCGACATCCCGGCCGACCAAGGGGCCTGCCGGCCGTCGACCACCACAAGCCAGAGCAGACTGCCCCGGCTGTCGAAGCCGACCGCGGTGCGCGGGTGGCGGACGGCCGCAAAGGAAGGCCTCTCCGCGACTCCCAGGTCGCCTCGCGCAACACCCCCGGTCAGGAGTACGGGGTAGCCCCCGATGACCTGCAATCCCTCCGGGGTGACATCGGTACCGTTGCCCTCCAGGTCGACGGTGTCGGGGCCGAACCCCATCCGGTCGACTTCCGGCGTCCGGTCCTCGACGTACACCGGTTCCCCGATCCATGGAGCCCCGGACATCCCCCACGCCACCGCCGGACGGCCGGAAAGGCGGAGCGTGGAGGCGGTGACTTCCGGACCGACCGGCGCGCCTCCTTCAAGGATGAAGAAGTCGCCGTTGACACCCGCCAGAGGCCGTCCCATCCCCCGCGGGACCATCTCGGTCACCGTCCGCCTCGTTCGCGCGATCCCGTCCTCCTCGAGGGCGGGCACCACCCGCAGGCCCAGCTCGCACCGCGTCAGGTCAGCCGAGACCGTGTGGACCGCCCAGGGGCCCCGCGCGGACCAGGCGAGACGGTAGAAGACCCCTTCGCTGAGCCGGAGACCGCGGGCGGAATCGGCATCCAGGAATTCGATCGCCTCCTGCGGCAACCCGGGAACCCGTCCCGCCGGCCGGTCGGGCGCGCCGCAGGCCACAAGTGCCGCGAGCAGGACGCCGTGTGCAGCAGGAAACGCCACGCGCTCTGCGCATGTACGCATCTGCGAATGCCCCCTTTCCGGTAGTTCCCTGACCGGGCAAGACCTCCCGGCTCGCAGGCCGACGGCCCCGGAGAGCGTCATCGATCCGGGCCTTCAGGCTTTCGCCGGATACTATCGCGATATCGGGCCAGCGCAACCGCACCCCGCACTGGCGCCGCCTCGGCGCGATCCTGTATAATGCGCCGCCATGAAGTCCTCCCGCCCCCAACGCGTCCTCCTTTTCGCATGGCTCGCTGCGCTGGCCACCGCCTGTGCACCGGGCACCGCTTCCGCCCAGTACCGCGTTGGCGTCGTGCTGGGCGGAACCAGCCCGTGGGGCGTCCTCTTCGAGTACCGCTGGAAACGCCAGGGGCTGGAGGTGCAGGCCGGGACCTGGAGCTTCCGCGATCTGAGCCTGTCGGTAACTGCAAAGCAGTACGTGGGCTCCAATGCCGTCGAGCCGTATGTCGGAGCCGGCCTCTGGGGAATCGTCGCGCGAGCCGAGCAGGGGACCGGGTATGGGCTCATCGCGCGTCTGCCCGTCGGCGTGGACTGGGAGTTCGTCTCGCGGCACTCCGCCGGGTTCGCCATCCACTTCAATCGCGCGCTGGCCCTCAGGCGCCCGGATCCCGTGGACCGCCGGCCACCCCGGGCCGCGTTCATCCCGCTCCCGGAATTGAGCTACCGCTGGCTCGCAAGGGAAAACTGACCGCCGCCGGCCGCACGCCGCATCTCAGTCGAGCGGTTCCATCCCCACATACTTCAGGCCGCTCCCCGTGTTGAAGAGGACGACTTCGTCCCCCGCTCCGATCAGCCCCATCTCCCGGAGCCGGGGCACGGCGGCGGCCGTGGCTCCCCCCTCCGGCGCGGCAAAGATGCCCGTCGCCGCCCCCATCACCTCGACCCATTCCTGCATGGACCGGTCCGGCACCGCCACCGCCCCGCCCCCCGACTCGCGCAGCGCGCGCAGGATGAGGAAGTCCCCCACTGCACCCGGCACCCGCAGCCCGGCCGCGTAGGTCTGCGCATTCTCCCAGGTGGGCGCGGCCTCGCGCCCCTCCTCCCACGCCCGCACCATCGGGGCGCATCCGGTCGACTGCACGGCGAACATCCGCGGCCGCGCGGACCCGATCCAGCCCAGCGCCTCCATCTCCTCGAAGGCCTTCCACATGCCGATGAGCCCGGTGCCGCCCCCTGTCGGGTAGACGATCGCATCGGGAAGCCGTCCGCCCAGCTGCTCGAAGAGTTCGTAGCCCATCGTCTTCTTGCCCTCCACGCGGTAGGGCTCCTTCAACGTGGACAGATCCCACCACCCGTCACGGTCGCAACGATCACGCACTACGGCCCCGCAGTCGCTGATCAGGCCGTCCAGCATCTGCAGATCCGCGCCCAGCGCCCGGATCTCCGCCAGGATGGGAAGCGGGGTGTCCAGCGGCACGACGACGTGCACGGGCATTCCCGCCGCGGCCCCGTACGCTGCCGCCGACCCGGCCGCGTTGCCCGCCGACGGGATTGCCAGCTCGGTGGCACCCAGTTCGAAGGCGCGCGCGACGGCCATGCAAAGACCACGGTCCTTGAACGAACCGGTCGGGTTCTGTCCCTCGTCCTTGACCCAGAGGCGCCCTACGCCGAGCCGGTGCGCCAGCCGCGGGGAGTCCACCAGCGGCGTGAAGCCCTCTCCGAGACTCACGCAGCGGGCGGGATCGCGGACGGGGAGGACCTCGCCGTAGCGCCACAGGGTGGGCGGGCGCCCCGCCAGGGCGGCGGGGGTGAAGCGATCCCGGAGGGCGTCGAGATCGTACCGGGCGAACAGAGGCTTGCCCGCCGGAGAGAGACCGATGAGCTGCTCGGACTCGAAGGTCCGGCCGGTGGCGGTGCACTCAAGGAACCTTGCGCCGGGCATCGGGGTATCAGGAGGGTTCATCCTGTTTCCAGGGAATGAGGGGGGTTCGACCCGGGGCCACCCGGCGGGACATCGCGGGCAACCCTATTCTTGATGGTGTGCATCGTATGGTACGACAAAGCCATGGAAGGCGCCGAGATTCGCGTCCGGAGCAACGTGGGATCACCCGTGGAACAGACCTGGAGCACCGCGCGGTGAGCCACTCGCCCGGCAAAGACCCTGGATCCAGAGAAATCGAAGCCCAACTGATTCGCCGAGCGTGCGAGGGGGACGGGCGAGCCGTCCGGACCCTGTACGACCGGTACGCCCCCCGGGTCTACGCGGTGGTGCGGCGCATCGCGGGAGACGACGATACCGCGCAGGACTATGCACAGGAAGCGTGGATACGGGCCATCAGGGCCCTCCCCACCTTCCGCGGCGAAGCACGGTTTTCGACCTGGCTGCACCGAATCGCCGTCAACTCGGCGCTGCAGGCGGTAAGGAAGGAAAAAACGAGACGGATGAGGGAGGTGCCGGTGCCGGAGGTGGTGCCGGTCGCTCCCGATGTCGGCGATGTGCTGCTGGAGCGCAGGCTGGAGGCCGCCCTCGACAGGCTGCCCGACGGAATGCGCAAGGTGTTGATTCTGCACGATGTGGAAGGATACACGCACGAGGAGATCGGCACGGCGCTGGGCGTCACGGCCGGCACCTCGAAATCACAGCTATTCAAGGCGCGAGCGAAGATGAGACGGATGCTCCGCGGATTTGAAGCAAGTGCGAAGGAAGTAGAAGCATGGAGCGTATGAAGCTTGAACAGTTGGCGCGGCTGGTCGATGAGACGCCGACGCCGGAAGAACAGAACATCCTGGATGGAGACCCCGGGCTCCGCCGCGAGCTGGAGGCGCTGAAAGCCCAGTCGTGGTCACTCCGGAACCTCCCCGCACTGCTGCCTCCCCCGGGCGGATGGCACCAGCTCGAGAGGGCACTGTCGTCTGCGGGCCTGATCCATGTCCAATCCCGTGCGGCGGTATGGCGGAAGTGGCTTCAGGCGGCCGCCGCCCTCGTGATCTTCGTCGGGGGTACGGCCATGGGGTGGGTCACCGCTCGAGGTCCCGGGTCGCCCGCGGGCGGCGACTATTCGGTAACCGCGGCGACGTTCCCCAGGCCGGCCTCGCTCGACGAAGCCACATCGCTGGTATATCAGAAGGAGTGGGAATTCCGCCAGGCTCTCATGGAACAGCAGCGGCTCCTCCAAGCCCAGCCCGGGGCTCAGGCCGGACAGAGCCCAACCACCCGTCTCCCCTACATCGAGACCATCCTTGCGGCCGCGCACCTGGCGGCCGAGGCGCACCCGGGCGATCCCTTCGCCAACAGCTTCCTGGTCAGAGCCCTGGAGGAGCGCGAACAGGTGTTGCGGCAGGTAAGCCAGGACAACTGGAACTGAGCGGGATGCAACCGCGCCTGCCCTTCCTGCCTGGTGTCTGTGGCGTCTTGATCCTCGCAGGCGCACTGGTCACCGGTCTGCCCGGCGTGGCATCAGGCCAGGACAGTATCCCCGTTGTGGATACCGGGGTCTGGATCGGGATCAAGACCGATACGGCCCGGGTGCTCAACGCGGCCACCGGCGAGACCGTTCTGGTGATCCGCGTAGCGGGGATTCAGCAGGGCGGTCCGGCCGACCAGGGAGGCGTTCTGCCGGGTGACATTCTCGTCGCGCTGAACGGCCGGGAACTCGTGAGCTACCAGGTGTACCTTACCTCCGTCGACGCTCTGGGACCTGGCCAGCAGGCGCACCTGAGACTTAACCGGAGAGGTGCGGAGGTGGAAACGACGGTGGTGGTGGCCGACCATCGTCCGCCGTCATTTCCGGCCAGGCTGGCCCTGCCGGAAGCGGACACCGCGTGGGCTGCACTGTGGCGGGATCTCGAGTCGCTAATGGAGAGCCTGCCCGACACCCTCGGGACGCAGCTGGAGTGGTCTGCGTCGATCCGCGGCAGTATCCGGGTCGAATCCGGTGCGGTGTCAGTCACGATCAGCGATTCTTCAAGGACCCTCAGTATCCTCAGGGCCGAAGGTTCTCGAACCGAGGCCGCGTTGCCGGATTCCGTGAGTGTCAGCCGCCGCTTCCGGTCCGCAGAGCTCGCATGGCCCGCGGATACGTCGGCTGCGGAAGCCGGGCGCTCTCAGGCCATCACCGCGGATTCGGCGGCGGCGTTTCGCGTGATAGCGGACACCATCCTCCTGGATTCGGTGGGGGACGCGCGCGTCGAGCTGCTCCGCGCCCAGGGCGAGGTCGCCCTGTTGGGCTCGGTGATGTTGGGCGGCGCGCAGGTTCGCACCCTGACCGGCAGGCTCGGACATTATTTCGGGGTGTCGTCCGGGGTCCTCATCCTGGACGTGCTGGGAGGCAGCCCGGCCAGGCGTGCCGGATTCCGTCCCGGCGACGTGATCGTGGCTGTGGGCGGCCGCGAGTTGGCGACGTTGGCCCAACTGCGAAGCGATCTCGCGCTGGCCGAACTGCCCGTGAGCGTCACCGTGATGCGTCACGGCGAACCCGTCGAGCTCACCTACCCGGTGCGCTGACTGGCCTGTATCCGGAGCCCTACTCGTAGCGCAGCGCGTCGATCGGGTCGAGGATGGAAGCCCGGCGCGCCGGCCAGAGCCCGAAGAACAGTCCGATCGCCGCGGAGAATCCGATCGCGACCGCGACGATCTCGATGGCCACCGCAGTCTGGCTCCCGAACGATGTACTGACCACGTGCGCGGCTCCGTATCCTCCGGCGACGCCCAGCGCTCCACCGAGCATGCACAGTACCAGTGCTTCCACGAGGAACTGGAACATGATCGTCTTTCTGGTCGCGCCCAGCGCCTTCCTCACGCCGATCTCGCGGGTCCGTTCCGTCACGCTCACCAGCATGATGTTCATGATCCCGATCCCGCCGACGAGCAGGCTGACCCCCGCGATCCCGGCGAGGAGGAAGGTGAAGGTCTGGGTGTTCTCGTTCAGCGTCTCGAGGAAGTCGGAGGACTGTGAAATGCTGAAGTCTGCGTCCTCCATCGGTAGGATGCGGTGCTCCCGCCGGATGATCTGGTCGATGTCGGCCCAGAGGGGATCCAGCTGGTCGGGCGAGGGCGCGGCGACGAAGATGGAGCGCAAGCGGTCGCGGTTGCCCATGACCCGGTACATCGCCGTGGACAGGGGGATGTAGACCCGGTCGTCGGGCTGCTCCCACATCGCGCCGCCCTTCTCCTGGAGAACTCCGAGGACCTCGAAGGAGATGCCCCGAATCTGGACCTTGCGGCCCACCAGCAGACCCGGCGGCGTGTTCAGCTCTTCGGGCACATTGGAGCCCAGCACGGCGACCCGGCGCCGTCCCTGCACATCGCCCAGGTCGAAGAACTCCCCATACTCGATTTCGTGATCGTGGACGTTGAAGTAGGATGGCCACGTCCCGACCACCGAGTGGGAGGAGTTGTACCGGCTGTAGGACACCTGGTACCGCGATTCCACCTCGGGCGCCACCTGGTACATGCCACCCAGCTGATCCCGGAGCGCGACCGCGTCGTCCTCTTCCAATCTCGTGCTCCCGCTCCACAGACCACGGGAGAATCCCTGGCCGGGGCGGACCGTCAGGATGTTGGTTCCGAGATTCTCGATCTGTGCCTCGACGGCGCGCTGCGCGCCTTCCCCCAGCGCGAACATGGTGATCACCGCGGAGGTGCCGATCACGATCCCCAGCGTCGTAAGCGCCGACCGGAGCAGGTTGGCCCGGATCGAGGCCAACGCCACGACGATGATCTCCTTGATTACGAACATGGACTTCCTCTCCCAAGTCGATATTGCATGCTCATCGGGCCTGTTGACCGGGCCCTCAGAACGGCCGCCCGCCTCCCATCCGCTGGCTCATCCGCTCCATGCGCTCCTGCTGCCGCGCCTGCAGTTCCGCCGCGCCGATCAGCGCGATCTCCTCGCCCACCTGCAGGCCGGCGAGAACCTCGGCGTAGTCCCAGTCGCTGATCCCCAGGATGACCGCGCGGGGCGCAAGCTCCCCGTCCGCGTCCATCACGAACACCACGCCCATCTTGTAGGCGGGGTCACCGCTCGATCCACCCATCATGGCGCCGAAGCCGCCCATTCCACCGAAGCCGCCGAAGCCGCCCTGACCGCGGCCACCGCCACCCTGACCCGCACCGCCGCCGCCCTGACCACGACCTTGACCGCGCTGGCCACCCATGGCCGCCCCGGCACCTGCCTCACCCCCAGCCGCTCCACCGTCGGGATTCCCGCCCGTGCGCTGGCCGCCACCCATCTGCTGGCCGCCGCCCATGCGCTGGCCGTCCGGCATCGCCCGGGCACCGGGCCTCTGGCCGCCCCTACCCATTTGCTGGCCACCGCCCGCTGCGCTGAGCAGAATCATCGCCGAGTCCCGGCTGATCTCACCGCTCTGCATCAGGGCCACGATCTCGGCCATCGGCATGCCGCCCGCACCGGCCCCGTCACCGGGGGCGCCAGCGGCCGCCGCGCCGTCCTCGCCGTTGGCCGCCGCACCAGCACCGCCCTCAACGGGGGCCGTCCCGCCCGCCGCACCTCTCTGTCCGCCGCGCATCCCGGCGAAGCCGCCAGCGGCGCCCGCATCGGCCGTCATTGTCGGCACATCGTCACGCCTCAGCGCGTTCAGCTTCTGCTGCGCCTCCGCGATCAGGGAGCCCCAGACCGTGCGATCGATGGTCGCCATCGTCGGGTCCAGACCGAGCACCTCCGCCGCGGGGGCCACCTCCTGCGGCTGCACCACCGCGTTGTTCGGCACCGCCAGCGTGTTGTCGCGTTCGTCGATCAGGATCTCGACCTCGGCGTTCATGCCGGGCTTCAGGAGGCCCGCCCGGTTGTCGAGCCGCACGATCACCGGGAACATCGTGACGTTCTGCTGCACCAGCGCCTGGGGCTCGATCTTTTCGATCACGCCCTGGAAGGTCCGGTCCGAGAACGCTTCGACCGTCACCGTGGCGACCATCCCGGCCGACAACTGGCCAACATCCGTTTCGTCGACAAACGTCCGCACGCGCATGTCGTCCAGGTTGGCCATTACGAAGAGGGTGGTGCCGCCCGAGACGTTCTGCGTGGCCGACTGAATGACCTGGCCGAATTCGACCAGCTTCTCGAGGATCGTGCCGGACATCGGAGCCGTGATCCTGACGTCGGCCCGCCGCAGGGTGGCCAGCTCGAGGTTGGTCTCCGCCCGTACCAGCCCCGCCTGCGAATTCGCGTATTCGAGTTCGGCCTGCTCGTACTCACGCGCCGTGATGACCGCGGAGTCCAGCAGCTGCTTCTGGCGAGCCCGTTGTTTCTCGGAGATCTCCATCCGCGCCTCCGCCACGTCCAGGTCGGCTTGCGCCTGATCGTAGGCGTTGTTGACGTCGCGGGGATCGACCTCGGCGAGGAGTGCTCCCTCTTCGACTTCGTCGCCGGAGTCGGTGAAGAGCTGCAGGATCTCGCCGGACGCCTTCGACTTGACCTCTACCTTCAGGACAGGCTCCAGCTCTCCGTCGGATTCGGCCGTGACCCGCATGGACCGCAGCTCGGCCGGCGCCGTCTGGATGCCGTACTCGACCTCCTGGTCCTGCCGCATCGTACAACCGGCCACAAGAGCCAGAGCTGCCGTGAGTGACGCCGGCACCCCCACGAGGAGACGCCGATCAGTGGGAAAACGTCGCATCTGTCTTGGTCCTTTCATTCAGGATGTCACGCTCGACCAGGCCGTCGTTCAGGTGGATCTGGCGCGAGGTCATGGCCGCGATGTCGAACTCGTGCGTTACAACGACAATCGTCTGCCCCGCACCGTTGAGTTCCCCGAAGATCTGCATGATCTCGCGGGAGGTGGTCGAGTCCAGGTTTCCGGTCGGCTCGTCGGCGAGCAGGAGCGCCGGATCGTTCACCAGCGCCCGCGCAATGGCCACGCGCTGCCTCTGGCCACCCGACAGCTCCGGGGGCTTGTGGGTCATCCGGTCACCGAGGCCCACCCGTTCAAGCTTGTCCGCGGCCTGCCTGTGCCGCACCCTGGCGGGCACGCCCGCGTAGATGAGCGGCAGCTCGACGTTGTGGAGCGCGGTGGCGCGCGGCAGGAGGTTGAAGGTCTGGAACACGAACCCGATGTCGCGGTTGCGCACCCGGGCGAGCTGGTCGTCCGACAGCTCGGAGACCTTGCGTCCGTTGAGCCAGTAGTTGCCGGCCGTGGGCGTGTCCAGGCACCCGATCAGGTTCATGAAGGTGGACTTGCCGCTCCCCGAAGGGCCCATGATGGACAGGAATTCGCCCGGCTCGACGTTCAGATCCACGCCGCGCACGGCGCGCACGGTTTCGGCACCGAGTACGTAGTACTTGCGGAGGCCTTCGGTCTGGATGACCAGCCCGTTCGCGGACCTTTCGTCCCCGTTCCCGCCCCGCCGCCTTCTATCGCTTCTTGCCATCTATAGTTCCACTCCGATGATTGATTCGAGTTCCGCCTTCGCGATCGAGTAGTCGAACCGGGCCGCGACCAGGTTCACCTCCGCCTGCTCGAGGGCCACCTGGCTCACGATTACGTCCAGGATCGTGCTGTTGTCCGCCTGGTACCTCAGCCGGACGATGCGAAAGTCCTCCTGCGCGACCCGGACCGAAGCCTCGGCGATCGCGATCGCCTGCTCCTGCGTCTCCAGCGTCCTCAGCGCCACGTCCACCTCCTGCCTCACGCTTCGGCGGGCGTCCTCCTCCGTAAGGCGGGACACGCGCCGGGTCTGGGTGGCCTGGCTCAGACTCGCCTCGCGCCCGAAGCCGTCGAAGAGCGTGTAGCTGCCGGACAGGCTGAGGCTCCAGCTGGTGCTGCCCCCGGAGAAGCTGCGCTCCTGGTTGGCCCAGTTGTATCCCGTCGACATCGACAGGTTCGGCAGATAGGAACTGCGCGCATTGTCGACGCCGATCTGCGCCACACGCGATGCCGCCGTGGCGGCCCGCACGGCCGGCGAAGCCGCCTCGGCGAGCGCGATGATCTCCGCTTCGCTGAGCCGGAGCGGGGCCGGGTCCAGACCCTCTGCCGGAGCCACCGGCACAACCGGTCCGCTCAAGCCCACCTGCCTGCCCAGCGACCACTGGGCGGCGCGCAGCTGATTCTGCGCCTGAAGCAGGCTTTGGCGTGCGTTGGACAGGTCGAGCAGAGTCCGCAGTGTGTCGGACTGGGTCGCGTCCTCGGCCGAAAACCGGGACTTGCTGATCGCGTGGTTCTCTTCCGTCCGCCCCAGGCTGGCTTCCTGGATACGTACCAGGTCCGCCTGGCGGAGTGCGTTGAGGAAGAGGGTTCGCGTCTGCAGCAGGACGGAGAAGCGCTGTGTGTGGAGCCGTGCCTCCGCCTCCTGGTAGGCGGTCGCCGTCCTGCCCATTTCGAGGAACTTGCGTCCGCCCTGGAAGAGCTGGTAGCTGGCGCTCACGCCCGCGCTGTAGGAGGTGTTGCTGCCCGACACGATGCGCTGCGTGTTCTGGTCGAAGCGCTGCGAACTCGAAAGCGAGCTGCCCGACCTCATGCTGACACTCGGCAGGAAGGACCCCCACGCGCGCTGGCGGGTGGTGCCCGCGTTGATCAGGCTGGCGTTGCTCTGGGCGAGCTGCGGATTGTTGATGAGGGCCATCTCCAGCGCCCGCTCCAGGGTGATGGTCTGCCCGGTTTCCTGGGCTGAGGCGCGGGAGCCGGCGGCCGCGGTGGCCAGCAGCGCCAGGGCCGCCAGGGCAAAGGCCTTGTTCTTCGTCATCATCGGTGGTCCTTCCAGTGTTCCGGGCTGAAGGGCCGGCGGTTGTTGTTCTGATCATCGGGGCGCCGGCCGCGGTCGCTGTCATTGCCTCTGCCGCCGCCGCCACGGATGCTGTCGCGCCGGGCGTATCTCGCCGTAAGCAGCGAATCGTACCGGGCGAGCTGGTCGGGCCGCAGCACGGCTCTGGTGGAATCCCAGGCCGCACGCCTGAGCTCCCGCTGTCTGCGCCGCATTTCCTGGTGCATCTCTTCGTCCAGCGCCTCCCACTCCCGGGTGAAGAGCTCGCCCATCCCTTCCAGCCGCGCCCGCTGCTCCGGGTCCAGGTCCAGTTCAAAGATCACCGGGGGACGGCGCTCACGGTCACGGTCCTGGCCGGGATCGTCCGGGTCGTCTGCGGCGGGGGTCCGCGCGGCCTGTTCCACCTCGTCCGGCGGAGTGGCGGTCTCGTCACGATCACGCTCGCTCCAGGCAACCCCGACCAGGATTCCCGCAGCCAGCGTCACGAACAGAAGCACCACCGACATGAGGCGCGCCTGCCTGAACGGGGACATCAGCGCACTTCCTCCTCCACGGAGGCGATGAAGGCCGCCGTGCTGGACTGCGATCCGACGCCGAGTGTCGCCTGGAACGAACTCTGGCTCATCACCCCGCCCACCATGTCCTCGAGAACGAGTCGCGGCGCCGGCTCGGTCTCTTGCCGCGACTCGTTCGCGATCATGATGGACGCGATGAGCGCGGCGGCCGCCGCCACGGGGATCAGGCTCCGCGACCAGCCGGAGAGCACGGCCGCCACGGACTGCCTGGCCGCCTCGCGCCGCCGGGCGAGCTCGAAGGCCGCATTCTCCAGAACGCGGGCGCGGAACCGGTCCCAGTAGCCCCGGCGCCGATGGGCCGGATCCAGGACCTCCAGCACGGTGACTCTGTCGTTGTCTTCCATGTTCACGTTACACCTCGCAGGCCTACATGTGATCCTTCCACCCGGCGAGCCGGGCGCGCAGTGCTTTGCGTGCAAAGTGGAGGTGCGACCTCACGGTCCCCGAGGGCATGCCGATGCGTTCCGAGATCTCATCGTGCTTCCAGCCCTCCAGGTCGTGAAGCAGTACAATCTCCCGCTGCACCTCCGTCAATGTGCTCAACGCCTCCTTAAGCTCGCCCCGCAGGGCCGATATGTCCGCCATCCTGTCGGGAGCCGGCCCCGACGAACTCGCGCTTGCGGGGATTTCGTCCCCGCTGCGCAGGTTTTCGCGCCGGATGAGGTTCCGCGAGCGGTTCCTGACGATCGCCAGGAGCCAGCCGGCGAACCGGTCCGCGTTGCGGCAATCGTCAAGGCGTTGCAGAGCGACCATGAAAGACTCCTGGGCCGCGTCCTCCGCGTCCTGGTGCCTTCCGGTCACCGACAGGGCGACCGAGTAGGCCGCGCGCTGGTAGCGCGTGACCAGTTCCCCGAACGCTTCCCTGTCGCCGCAACGCGCCTGGGTCACGAGTTCCGCGTCAGACCGTTGCCTCATTCCTGGAGATTAGACACCTGTAACAGCTTCCCTGTTGAAGCCGTCCGCGTTAGTCCCTCCTGACCGACCGCCGCGGGCGGAGTTCCGTTAGCGCTCCCGGCTGCCGGGAAGCGTGCGAAACCCGGGCGCTGCTTCACGTCCGTTCGCCTGGACGACCGGGTTTCCGGCCGCGCCTGCGTGTCCCTCGTGCAGCGGATTGGGGCGCTCCGGCAGGCTCGCGAGCCACTTCGCGAACCAGCGAAAGAAGTTCGTCTTCGCCGACATCTTCAAGCCTGCGCGCAAGGACGTAGCGTGTTTCTCCCGGGTCCGCCCGCTCCTTCGGCCCTTCGAAGGCCACGCTGAGGATCCGGGCGCCGGCATGTCCCGATCCGACGTAGGCGGCGCCCTTGAGGTGGACGGTCCAGGTCTCTTCCCCGAGTTGCACGGCGCGGGCGGGCGCGCTCCGTGCGCCGGCCCGTTCCAGGCCGCGCGCCGGGGGCGGGGCCGCGTCCCGGGCCGCGGGGGGTCTGGGGCGGGCGGGGGGGACGCCACCGCGTGCCGGGGGGGGGTGGCGGTGGGTGGGGGGGGCGTCGCCGCGTGCTGTGGGGGGGGTGGAGGGGACGCCGTCGCGCGCCGGAACGGGTCTGGCCGTGGGGGGTGGAGTGCCTTCCCGAACGGGTGTGGGCTTCGCCGGCGGATCCGGGGGGCGGCCGCGTGCGGGCGCGGGCTTCGCGGACGGGGGGGCGGCACGGCGAACCGGGACGGGCTTTGCGGACGGGGGCGGTTCTGAGCGCGAGGATCCCCCCGGAGAGGTGCCGGCCTGCTCGCCGCCGCCGTCCTGCGGGACCTCCGGGTCCTTCTGCGGCGATGGCTGCAGGCCATCCCGTGCAGAGGAGGGGGCGTCCGAATCTCGCATGCTCGCATCCCGGAATCGGTGAACGATGCAAAACTATACCGGGGAACCGTGTTTCCTGAAAGGTGCCGCGGGGACTGTGCCGCCGGCTACCGGAGTTCGTATGCCGCGGCTTCGCCCTGCACGAGAGGGACCGCCTCGTCGCCGAAGAACATGCGGATGTACTTCGCCTGGATCGGCGTGACCTTGCGGACCGCCCAGACGAGCTGCACGTGGTTCGGCTCCGCCGGGCGAGAGGCCAGGCGCAAGCCCGCCTCCCGCGGCAGGTGATTCCCCTTGCGGTGGTTGCAGGTGGAACAGGCCGTGACGACGTTTTCCCACGTGTTGCCGCCGCCCCGGGAGATCGGCACGACGTGGTCGCGGGTAAGGAACTCGCGGCGCCGCAGTTCACGCTTGTGCCGATGGCAGTACTGGCAGGTATAGCCATCGCGCGCGAAGAGGAAGGTATTCGTGACCTGCCTGCGGAAGCGCCGGGGGACGTGAACGTACCGGACGAGCCGGATGACCAGTGGGAACGGGTGGCTGGCACGCACCGAGCGGAAGGCGCGCAGCGAGTCCGCCTCCAGGATCTCCGCCTTCCGGTCGAGGACCAGTCGGATCGCCCGCCTGGACGGCACGATCATCAGCGGCTCGTACGATGCATTCAGGGCAAGGCAGCTCACCTGCCGACTCCTGTCAGGGCTTGTCCACAGCTGCGCGCAGTGCGCCACCATTTCAGCATAACAGATCGGCGCGCGCAGCAGGAAATGTCGCCAGGCTCGCTACGTCGGTGGCCAGCGCCGCGCGGGACCACACGCCAACCGTGACCACCCGCGCCGTCACAAGGGCTACATGAGATCGAGGGGGTCGCGATCGAGGGACAGGCGAACGCCCGCGCCCGGGGACGGGAAGTCGTCGGCGACCGCCGTGAGAGCACGCCCGATCCCCGTGGCGTGCCCCCGCAGCAGCAGGTGCCAGCGGAAGCGGTCGTGGAGCTTCTCGATGGGGGCGGGCGCGGGCCCCAGGACCTCGGGGCGTCCACGGACCCGCTTGCGCAGCCAGGCCCCGAGGAACTCGGCGCTCTTCAGCGCCCGGGACTGCTCGCGGCTGCTTACCAGGATGCGGGCCATGCGCACGCCGGGGGGGTAGCGAGGATCGGACCTGGCGCCCAGCTCCCGTTCCACGAAACCGTGGTAGTCGTGGGCGACCGCCGCGCGCACCACGTAGTGATCCGGCACGTACGTCTGAATGATGACCTCGCCGGGCAGGTTCCCGCGCCCCGCCCGGCCGGCCACCTGGGAGAGAAGCTGAAAGGTGCGCTCGCAGGCGCGGAAGTCGGGCAGGTGCAGGCCGATGTCCGCGTTGATCACGCCGACGAGGGTGACCCGGTGGAAGTCGAGGCCCTTGGCGATCATCTGGGTGCCGACGAGGATGTCCACCGCACCCGCCTCGACGCGGGCGAGGATGTCCCGGTGCGACCACTTCCCCCCGGTCGTGTCCACGTCCATGCGTGCGACCCGCGCCCCGGGCAGGCTCTCCAGCACGATGCGCTCGACCTGCTCGGTGCCGAGTCCCCGGAAGGAGATGTCGGTGGAGCCGCACCGGGCGCAGTCGCGCGGCGGGTGCGCGGTGTGGCCGCAGTGATGGCAGATCATGCGCTGGCGGCCGCGGTGGAGCGTCATGGAGACCGAGCAGTGCGGGCATTCCGTGACGTCGCCGCAGCTCCGGCAGAGCGCGAAGCTCGCGTAGCCGCGCCGGTTGAGGAGGAGGATGGTCTGCTCGCTGCGGCTCAGGCGCTGCCGGAGCGCGTCCAGCAGGAGCGGGGAGACCACCTGCGGCGCGGGCGTGCGGGGGGCGGTCGGGGCCGGGGCGTCGTCCGGCACGGACGGCCGGGCGGGCGCGGATCCCGGTTTGCCCCGTGATCTGAGGTCCACGACCCGGATCGAGGGGAGGATGCCGCCGCCGACGCGGTCGGGCAGCTCGAGAAGGGTGTACTTCCCGCCCTGAGCGTTGGCCCAGCTCTCGAGCGAGGGGGTGGCGGAGCCGAGCAGGCACACGGCGCCCGCCCGTCCGGCGCGCACCACGGCGACATCGCGCGCGTTGTAGCGCGGCGATTCCGACTGCTTGTAGCTGCCGTCGTGTTCCTCGTCCACGACCACCGCGCCCAGGGAGGCGACCGGTGCGAACACCGCCGAGCGGGCCCCGATCGCAATGCGTCTTTCTCCGGACCGCAGCTGAGTCCACGCGTCGAAGCGCTCGCCATCCGAGAGACCGGAGTGGAGGACAGCGACGAGGTCCCCGAAGGCCCGGCGGAAGCGGGAGACCGTCTGGGGCGTCAGGGCAATCTCGGGGACCAGCATCAGCGCCCCTTCGCCGCGCGCGAGTACCCTGCGGATCAGTTCGATGTATACGAGCGTCTTGCCGGAGCTGGTGACGCCGTGCAGGAGGAAGGTCCCGCCCCCCCTCCCCAGCGTCCCCGCCATGCGGCCCAGCACGCTGCGCTGGCCGGTGGTCGGGGTCAACGCGTCCTCCTCTCCCACAGGATCGTCGCGAAAGGGGTCCCGCACGACCACGTCGTCCGTCACCCGGATCAGGCCCTTCGCCTCCAGCCCCCGGATCACGCTCCGGCTGAATCCCTGTTCGGCGAGAGCGGCGACGGCCTGACTGCCTCCCGCCGCGAGGAGCCGCTCGAAGGCTTCCCTCTGCCGCTTCGCCCGCCCGAACACCCCCTCGAGCTCCGCGAGGGTGCCGATCGGCCGGACGACCCGCGCAACCAGCCGCCGCCGCGGGGACGCCGTGGCCGGCGCGGGCAGCATGGCCCGAAGCACCACCCCGATCGGCGCCACATAGTAGTCCGCGATCCACCGGGCCAGGTCCAGGAGCTCGGTGCCGACCGAAGGCCGCGGGTCGAGCACGGCGATGACGTTGCGCACGCCGGGCACCTGTTTGCCCGGACCAAGCACCCACCCGACGAGGGCGCGGTTGCGGAAGGGAACCCGCACCCGCGTCCCCGCCGCCGGGGGGGGACCGGGCACCCGGTAGCTGAAAAGGCGGCGCAGCGGCAGCGGCAGCGCGACCTGCACAAGCGAGGAGCCCGCGCCGGGCCGGGGTGCGACGCCGGGGCCGGGCATCGATACCGCGCCGGGTTCGGGCGTCGGGGCGCCGCCGGGCCGGGTCATCGGTGCGGCGCGGGTCGAGGCATCGGTGCGGCGCGGGGCCGGGCCCCCGGGTCAGTCCTTCAGGAGGAGGAAGACATCCTGCTGCGGCTCGTCCACCGTCACCTCGGGGCCGTCCGGTCCCATGTGGACGTTGATCTCGGTGCGGATCCCGACATCGTCCGGGATGTAGATCCCCGGTTCCACCGAGAAGCCGACGCCCGGCACCAGCACCCGGTCGTCGCGCGTTTCGAGGTTGTCGAGATTGGGGCCCCTGCCGTGGAGGTCGCGGTCGATCGAGTGGCCGGTGCGGTGGATGAACCACTCGCCGTATCCGGCATCCGTGATGATGCCGCGGGCCACGTCGTCGCCCTCGAAGCCGCGCAGCACCTCGCCGCGCGCGTGGCGGGTCCGGAGCGAGGCGACCACCCCGTCGCGCGCCGCCTTCACGGTCTCCCACAGCTCCGCGATCCGGGGCGGGAGCGCCGCGCCGAGGAAGCCCATCCAGGTCTGGTCGGCGGGGACGGAGTCCTCGTGGAGCGCTCCCCAGAGGTCGATGAGGAGGAGGTCGCCGGCCCGGATGGGGCGGCCGGCCTCGCCGGGATCGTAGTGCGGGTCGGCTGCGGTGGGTCCGATCGCGACGATGCAGTCCGCGTGCACGGGGGCGCCGCGCCGGGCCAGCTCCGTGCGGATCCAGGCGGAGAGCGCGCCCTCCGTGATGGCGTCGCCGCGCGCGATGTGGTCCGCCGCGCGTGTGAAGGCGTCCCGCGCGAGGGTCTTGACGAGCGCCGAGGCGCGGCCGTGTTCCTCGCGCTGGGCGGGGGTCCACACCGCGTAGAAGGTGGAGACGAGGTCGCCGGAGCTGTGGAGCTCCACGCCCGTGGCCGCGATGATGTCCCGGATCCCGGCGGGAAGCAGGTCCAGGTAGGGGACATCGCACCGGGCGGAGGTCTCGGTGGCGACCCGCTTGCAGCCGGCGAGCAGCGCGCGCAGTCCTTCCTCCATGCGCTGGCGGCTCGCATAGCTCTCGCGGGGCCAGTCCAGGTGGCGCCAGGAGGAGTGCTCGATGGCGTGGATGAGGAGGCGCGGGCGGCCGGTCGCCGGGACGAGCGCGAATCCCCGCCGGGTCGTCCACTCCAGGCCGAGCAGCGAGCGGCCGATGGGGTTGCGGTCCTTGAAGTCGTAGAGCATCCAGGCGTCGAGGTCGCGCTCGCGGAGCGCCGCCTGCACCCTGGCCACGCCCTCCGCGCTCGCGAGCAACGCCCCGGACGTGTCCTCCGGCACTCTCGTCATTCAAGCTCCTCCGTTTCCTCGAACTCGGCGAGGGCCGCGTCGAGGCGGTCCCTCTCTTCGTCGGTCAGCCCTTCCCCGCGCCTGTCCGGAGACGGCCCCTTCAGCCGGCGCAGTGCCAGCACGACCAGTCCCAGTCCGGCGATGAGTGCGGCGGGCGGCATCACCCAGGCGAGCAGCCCCGTCCCGGTGCGTTTCGGCAGCGCGCGGTACTCTTCCCCGTAGGCCTTCACGACCAGCTCCACCATGCTGTCGGCGGGCAGCCCGCGCGCGGCCATCTGGTCGAGGCTGTCCCTGAGGATCGCGGCGTCGCTGGAGGGGCAGACCTCCAGCATCTGCCCCGGACAGAAGGGGGAGCGGATCTTGGAGATCGCATCCCGGGCCTCCGGATGGACCTCGTGCGGTGGCTTCATCGCGTCCCGGCCGGCCGGTGGCTCCTGGCTCTGCTGGGCGGCCGGAGGGGCGCCGGCTTCCCGGGCAGCGAGCTCGCTCCCGCCCCCCTGAACGGGCGGCACCGCCATCGCAACCAGCGGCAGCGCGAGGAAAACGGGCCGGACGACAGCTGCTGGCGGTCTCATGTTCCCTGGCCTTTCTCCATCGGCGCGCCGTCCATTCCGAGCCCGGCGAGCGCGCGGATGACCGCGACGCATCCCGCGCCGGTGCGCTCCGGGTCGTACCCTCCCTCCAAGAATACCACAACCCGGCCTGCGCAACACCGCTCGGCCGCCTCCATCACCATCCGCGTCGTCCGGTGCAGGTCTTCCGGCTCCAGCAGCTGCCCGCCCAGCGGGTCCCCGGCGAGCACGTCGAAGCCGGAAGAGACCAGGATGAAGTCGGGATCGGAGCGCGCCGCCGCCTCGTCCAGAGCGCGCCGGAAGACCTCCAGATAGTGGCCCCGCGGCGTCCCCGGGCGCAGCGGCACGTTCATCGTGAACCCCTCCCCCGCCCCCCGCCCCGTCTCGTTCGCGGCTCCCGTGCCGGGATAGTGCGGGTACTGGTGGAGCGACAGGAAGAACACGGCAGGGTCCTCGTAGAAGGCGTCCTGCGTGCCGTTCCCGTGATGGACGTCCCAATCCAGGATCAGGACGCGCCCGGCGTGGCCCCGGGCACGGAGGCTCGCCGCCGCGACGGCGATGTTGTTGAAGAGGCAGAACCCCATCGCGCGGTCCGGGGTGGCATGATGTCCCGGCGGACGCGCGGCCACGAAGGCATTGCGAAAGCGCCCCCCGGCCACGCCGCGTACGGCTTCGAGCCCCGCGCCGAGCGTTCCCAGCGCGGCCTCCCACGACGCCGCCGAGACGCGCGTGTCGGCGTCGATCGCCGTGACCCGGCCGCGCTCCCTCGCCGTTTCGACCGCGCGGCGCACCGTTTCGATCAGCTCCGGGGTGTGTACCAGCGCCAGATCCTCCACCGTGGCCGGGCCCGGCGCCACCTGCTCCACCCGCCCGTGCAGCGCGACCATGTCGTTCTTCACCGCGGAGGCCAGCGCCCGCAGCCGGCCCTGGTGCTCGGGATGCCCCCAGCCGGTGTCGTGGAGCACGGCCGCAGGGTGCATGAGGAAGGCAGTGGGCGCCGGCGGGAGCGTCGAACCGGAATCGCCGGTTTCGCCGGGGCCTGAATCGCGGACGGGGCTGTCCGGGCCGGATTCGTCCCTGCGGGCGCTCACGGCACGCTACACCGCGCCGACCGGTTGCCGCTCGCGCGCGATCCGTTCCTGGATGCTCAGGATCTCGGGGCGCCGGGTCCGCATCGCCGTTACGGCATCGACCGCCGCGCTGGTGGCCGACATCGTCGTCAGGTACGGCACCCCGTACGCGATCGCCGCCCGCCGCATGGCGTAGTCGTCGTACTGGGACTTCTTCCCCAGCGGCGTGTTGATCAGCAGGGCGACCTGCCCGCTCACGATCCGGTCGACGATGTGAGGCCGCCCCTCGCCGACCTTGTGAATCCTTTCACAAGCGATTCCGAGCTGACGGAGATGGTTGCAGGTGCCGCCGGTCGCGATGACCCGGAATCCCAGGTCGGCCAGGCGGCGCACCAGCGGCGTCACGGTGGGCTTGTCCGAGTCGTTGACCGTCACGATCACCGAGAGTTCGTCCCTCACCCTCCGGCAGCCGGTTCCCCGCCGACACCTGGGCCTTGGCAAAGGCCATCCCGAAGGAGTCGTCCACGCCCATGGCCTCGCCGGTCGAGCGCATCTCGGGCCCCAGGAGGGTGTCCACGTCGAACCGGTTGAAGGGGAAGACCGCCTCCTTCACGGCGACCCCGTTCACCTCGGGCTCCGACGGCACGTCCAGATTCGCCAGCTTCTCCCCCGCCATCAGCCGCGCGGCCAAGCGCGCCAGCGGGACCCCCGTCGCCTTCCCCACGAACGGTACCGTCCGCGACGCCCGCGGATTGACCTCGATCACGTAGACCTGCCCGTCCTTCACCGCGTACTGCACGTTCAGCAGCCCCACGACGCCCAGCTCCAGCGCGAACCGCCGCGTCAGGCGCCGCATCTCGTCCAGCTCCGTCCGGCCCAGCAGGTAGGGCGGCAGCACGCAGGCCGAGTCCCCGGAGTGCACGCCCGCGTCCTCGATATGCTGCATGATCCCGCCGATCACCACGTCGGCTGCCGTCGCTGACAGCGCGTCCACGTCGGCCTCGAAGGCGTCCTCCAGGAAGCGGTCGATCAGCACCGGGTGGTCCGGCGACGCCTTGACCGCCCGCGCGAAGTACCCCTTCAGCGATTCGGCGTCGTAGACGATCTCCATGGCGCGGCCACCCAGTACGTACGACGGCCGCACCAGCACCGGAAAGCCGATCTCGCGTGCGATCCGCACGGCCTCCTCCACGCTCATCGCCGTCCCGTTCGCGGGCACCCGCGCCCCGATCCGGCGGCACACCTCCTCGAAGCGGCGCCGGTCCTCGGCCCGGTCGATCGCGTCCACCGAAGTCCCCAGAATCGGCACCCCCAGCTCGGCGAGCGGGGACGCCAGGTTGAGCGGCGTCTGCCCGCCCAGCTGCACGATCACCCCCACCGGCCGCTCCCGCTCCACGATCTCGACCACGTCCTCCAGCGTCAGCGGCTCGAAGTACAGCTTGTCGCTCACGTCGAAGTCGGTCGACACCGTCTCCGGGTTCGAGTTCACCATGATCGTCTCGAACCCGGCCTCCCTGAGCGCCAGCACCGCCTGCACGCAGCAGTAGTCGAACTCGATCCCCTGCCCGATCCGGTTCGGCCCGCTGCCCAGGATGACGATCTTCTGCCGGTCCGTAGGGTTGGACTCGTCCTCGGATTCGTAGGAGGAGTAGTAGTAGGGGGTCGCCGCGGGAAATTCTCCCGCGCAGGTGTCGACGACGTTGTACGTGGGCCGGATCCCCCACTCCCAGCGCTGCGACCGGATGGCGGCCTCGTCGACCCCGCGCAGGGCCGCGAGCTGCGCGTCGGCGAACCCCTCGCGCTTCATGCGGCGGACCGAGGCCGCATCGAGGGACGGCAGGTCCGCGAACCAGCGTTCCAGTTCCAGGATCTGGACGAGCTGGTCGAGGAACCAGGGGTCGATGCCGGTGGCGCGGTAGAGGCGCTCGATCGAAATGCCCGCATCGAGCGCGCGCTTGAGCTGGTACTTGCGTAAGGTGGTCGGCCTGCGCACCGCGGCGAGCAGCGTTTCCGGGTCGTCCGACTCGAGTCCGTCGTCCGCGGGCGTCTGCCCCGTCACCCACCCGATCCGCCCCACCTCCATCCCCCTGAGCCCCTTCTGCCACGCGCTGCGGAAGGTGCGCCCGATCGCCATCGTCTCGCCGACGGCCTTCATCTGCACGCCCAGGGTGTCGTCCACGTCCGGGAACTTCTCGAAGGCGAAGCGGGGGAACTTCACCACCACGTAGTCGAGGGCGGGTTCGAACGACGCCGGCGTCGTCTTCGTGATGTCGTTGGGGAGCTCGTAGAGGTGGTAGCCGACGGCCAGCTTCGCGCCGACGCGCGCGATCGGGAATCCGGTCGCCTTCGACGCCAGCGCCGAGGAGCGGGACACGCGGGGGTTCATCTCGACCACCAGCATCTCGCCGTCGGCAGGGTTGACCGCGAACTGGATGTTGCATCCGCCCGCCTCAACGCCGATCTCGCGGATGATCGCGATCGCGGCGTCGCGCATGCGCTGGTACTCGACGTCGGTGAGGGTCTGCGCGGGCGCCACCGTGATCGAATCGCCGGTGTGCACCCCCATCGCGTCGAAGTTCTCGATCGAGCAGACGATGATCACGTTGTCGAGGCCGTCCCGGACCACCTCCAGTTCGTACTCCTTCCACCCGATCACCGAGCGGTCGATGAGCACCTCGCCGATCGGGCTGGCGTCGAGTCCCCTTGCGCACCTGGGCCTCGAACTCGGCGAGGTTGTAGGCGGTGCCGCCGCCGGTGCCCCCGAGGGTGAAGGAGGGACGGATGATGGCCGGGTAGCGCGTGTCCTCGATGATCTCGAGCGCGTCGTCGAGGCTGCGCGCGAAGCCGCCGTGGGGGACGGCGAGGCCGATGCGGTTCATGGCGGCGGTGAACTCCTCGCGGTCCTCGGCCATCTTGATCGAGCGCTCGTCGGCGCCGATGAGTTCGACCCCGTGGGCGGCCAGCGCCCCCTGCCGGTGCAGGTCCATGGCGATGTTGAGGGCGGTCTGCCCGCCCATCGTGGGGAGCAGTGCGTCGGGCTTCTCGCGCTCGATCACCCGCTCCACCCACTCGGGCGTCAGCGGCTCGATGTAGGTCCGGTCGGCCAGATCCGGGTCGGTCATGATCGTGGCCGGATTGGAGTTGACCAGGACGACCCGGTAGCCCTCTTCCTTGAGCGCGCGCACGGCCTGCGTGCCGGAATAGTCGAATTCGCAGGCCTGCCCGATGACGATGGGACCCGACCCCAGGATCAGGATCGAGTCGATGTCGGTGCGTTTAGGCAATGTGGATCAGCCGTCGGCGCTCTTCGCGGATTCCTTCCGGACCGCGGTGCGAAGGGCCACGGCGAGGCCTCCCCACACGAACGCCATGATCACGATCATGGTGATCCAGGTTGCGGTGGTCATCGGAACTGTCCCCCTCGACTTCGCGGTGGGTTTGTGGGCGGTGGCCGCGGAAGAGGAACCGGAATTCGGGTGCCGGGCGGGAAGCGCCTTTTCCGGGGCCGGACTAAGGTGCGCGAACGGGGGCGGCGGGGCAAGGCGGGAGGGGCGGTTGGGCAAAGGCGGGAGACGGTTGGATCAGGTTGCGAGCCTGGGCGCGCTGTCCGCATCTTCATGCCTGGAACGCTTACAGCCCCACTCCAGCGACGGAGAAGCACGATGATCGACGAAAGCAACACCTCCACCACCCCGAGATGGCTGCGCAGGGCGGCCTGGATCGCAGTGATCTGCGCGCTGCCGCTTGGTCTCGTGTCTTGCAACCAGCCCGATGCGGCCGCCGCACCCGACGGGGGGGCAGCGGAAGCGCCCGGCTTGGAAGCGAACGACGCCGCGCAGGCCAGCGACGGTGACGGTGCATCCCGGGATCGCGGGATGGCGAGGGTCGATCAACTCCGCCGGGATCTGCGGGCCCAGGTTGCCGCAGGCGAAATCACTGGAGAGCAGGCCCGCCAGCGGATTTCCAGGGCCCTTCAGCGCCTGGAGGCAGCCGGGGGCGAAGCTGCCGGCGACCAGGCGTCCTCTGGTCAGGTGTCCGAAGGGGACGGAATGGCGAGGGTCAACCAACTCCGCCGTGATCTGCGCGCCAGGGTCGCAGCGGGTGAAATCACCGAAGAGCAGATGCGCCAGCGGGTTTCCCGGGCCCTTCAGCGGCTGGAGGCATCGCGGAGCGAGGGCGGCAACAGGTAGCGCCGGGGAGCACTTCCGGGACGAGCCGACAGTCCCCCGCGAGATAGGCAGCACAGGGCAGATCATCGTTGCGACCTGCCGTGCGCCCGGGGTGTTTCGACGCCTCGGGCGCTTTTCCGCTTGACATCTACGACAATAGGTCTTAATGTTACGATATAATGTCGTAAATCTCCGCAGGACCGAAGGAGCGTGACCCGTGACGATGCCCGCCCTTCCCAATTCGGAGCTGGCGGTGATGGAGTTGCTTTGGCGAAGAGGCCGGCTGCCGGCCCGCCTGATTCAGGAAGCACTCTACCCGGATGATCCCCGGCCTCAGCACGGCACCGTGCAGAGGCTCCTCAAGCGGCTTGAGGACAAGGGATACGTGGTCCGCGACCGCGACCTGGGGGTGAACCTCTTCTCCCCCACCCTCTCGAAGGAGACGTACGCGGGGAACCAGCTGGAGGCGCTGGCGAACCGGCTTACAGAAGGCTCGCTGGTGCCGATCATCACCCGGCTGGTTGAGGACGACCGGCTGTCCGGCGCCGAAATCGAGAGACTCCGCGCCTTTCTGGACGAATAGGATGAGCACCCTGACCGGCCAGTCCGTGCAAACCTCGCACCGCACCATGCCTTCACGCCTCAACACCATTCCCGGAGCTCGAGCATGACCAACCTTCTTCTGCAGATCGGCGGCACCAAGCTGATCTTCTCGATCATCCTCGCCTGCGGGGTCTGGGTGGTTCACCGGCGGGTGGGGCGCTGCGCGGTATCGTACCCGCTCTGGCTGCTGGTGCTGGTCGCGCTGCTGGCCCCGGCGGTCGTTGCGCTCCCCGTCTTCCCGGCGGTGGGAAGTGGGGCGGCCGGCTCGCCGGGGATGTCGCCCGGCGGGGTCGGTGCCCTGCTGGTGCTGCTGTGGGCGGTGGGCACGGCAACGTTTCTGGGCTGGACCCTGCTGCGTGCCCTGCGCTTCCAGCGCTCGCTCAAGCGGGCGGCGTGGGTTGCGCCACCGGAGCTTCAGCAGGAGGCAGCCGAGATCGGCCACAACCTCGGCATGACCCGCATTCCCGAGGTCCACACCACGAGCGCGCGCGTCTCTCCCATGGTGTGGTGGACGGGTGGGAAGGTGCGGGTGCTGGTGCCGCAGTTCCTTCTCGACGCGCTCGACCGGGACGAACTGCGCGCCGTCCTCGCCCACGAACTCGCCCACGCGCGCCGCCGCGACTACCTGGTGCGCTGGCTGGAGTGGCTGGCCTGTTCGGTCTTCTGGTGGAATCCGGTCGCGTGGTGGGCCCGCCGCCAGCTCCGCGTCGCCGAAGAGTGGTGTTGTGACGCGCTGGGAGTGGCCGCGCTGAAGTCCGGTTCCCGGAGCTACGCCCGGTCGCTGCTGCGCGCGATCGAACTGATGTCGGAAGCCAGGACCGTCCGCGCCCCCGCCTTTGCCAGCGCCGCCGACCGGGGCGGCAATCCCCGAACACTGAGAAGGAGACTTGAGATGATCATGACAAGGAATACGGACGCGCCGGCCCCTCGCTGGCTGCGCGTCGCGACCTGGATCGCCGTCGTATGTGTGTTGCCCTTCGGCACGCTGTATTGCGGGTCGGCCGACGAGCCGGAGCGCGCGCCGGCCGAGGACGCCGCCGACGCCCCACCGACCCCCCTGGCCTGGTCCGACGAAGCCTTCCTGAACGCCGAAGTGGCTGAGCTTGCAGACCAGATGCTGGCCGAGATCGACATCGCGGCCATTACGGCGGAACACGGCTCGCTGGGGGCCTATTTCCAGGAGAGTTTCGCGGAGATGAGGGGGGAACTCAGCGCGGAAGTCGAAGCGGGCAACATGAGCGAGGGGACTGCCGAGCAGTTCGCCGGCGTCGCGGAGGAACTGGTCGACCAGCTGGTCGCCAGGGTGGATACCCGCACGCTCAACGAGGAGGAGGCGCTGAACCAGTTCGTCTATGGCTTCGTACGGGTGCTGTCGGTCAACGTGGAGCTGGAGAGCGACCGGATATCCGACGAGGAGGCCGGCAGGCGGATCGAGGCGCTGCGCCGGGAGTTGCGGGAGAGGGAGAATGAGAATCGGGAGTATGCCCTGATCATGGGGGCCAGGGAACTACGGATGCTGCTCGATGCGATCGGCCGAAACCTGCAGTCGCGTGACTCGGTGTATCGAGAGTATGCGGCGTTGACGCCAGAGCTGAAGATCGACCCGGGCGTGTATGCCATATCGATCCGGATCGCCCCCCCGACGATCAGGCTGATCTGCGCCCCGGACGGCAAGTGCCAGTCGGTGGATTCGCTGAAGCGCGGAAAGGATTCGGGGCGCGATGCGGCTGCGGACTAGCGCCTCCGCCGCGGTCAACGGCTATGAAGCCGAGCGCACGGTGACGATTCGCGCCCCCTTCGCCGCCGGGGTCCATGAGGTCACGTTCGGCGAGTGGGACGCGTGTGTCGAGGCGGGCGGGTGCCGCGGCTACACTCCCGGCGATGCGGGCTGGGGCCGCGGGCGGAGACCGGTGATCAACGTCAGCTGGGCGGACGCGCGGTTGTTCGCGGAGTGGCTGACGGAGTTGACCGGATACCGGAACCGCCTGCCTACGGAGGCCGAGTGGGAGTACGTTGCGCGGGCCGGCACGGCGACCGCGCGCTATTGGGGAGCCGGCGCCGACGAACAGTGCGAGTACGCAAACGGGTTTGACCTGGCTGGGAACGAGGTGCGGCCGCATCCGTACCATCCTCCCGCCCAATGCACCGACGGGTTCGGTAGAACGGCCCCGGTGGGCTCGTTTCCTCCAAACGGATTCGGGTTGTATGACGTGCTGGGGAATGTCTGGGAGTGGACCGAGGACTGCTGGACCCATGCGGGCGCCCCGCCGGACGGCAGCGCGGTGCAAGTTCCGTCGTGCCCCGACGGGCGATTGATCAGAGGGGGTTCATGGGGTTCCTTCCCCTCCCAGCTGAGATCGGCTCAGCGCCGCGTACACAGCGGGACCGGCAACGAGAGTACCGGGCTCCGTGTGGTCCGAGAGGTCGGCTGAAGTGGTCCGGGCGCCGACACGACGACCGTTGGTGTTCCTGGCGGCGGTCGCCGGGGCGGCGGGGTGTGATGGCCCGCAACCGGGTTCGAACCCGGCCGACCCGGCCGTCGGCTTCACCGTGCGGGACTCCGCCGGGATCGAGATCGTCGAGAACCATGCGCCGGAGCACGCGCCCGGGCAGTTCTGGACGATCGATGCCGAGCCCGAAATCGTGCTGGGCGGGGTTGGTGCGCAGCCCGGCGGGGATCGGGCGACGGACCGGGACTCGGCGCAACTGATCTGGGAGGTCGCGGGGATCGCGCGGCTGGAGGACGGAAGGGTGGCGGTTCTCTCCCAGGGGAATCACCAGCTCTACCTGTTCGAGCCGTCGGGCGAGCTGTCCAGGGTCATCGGGGGCCGCGGAGAGGGCCCCGGCGAATTCGTCCGTCCCCAGCTCCTGCAGTACCTCGCCCCCGATACCCTGGCGGTATGGGACTATTGGTTCGGCGGAACGAGCTATTTCGACACCGGCGGAGAGCTCATCCGGGAGCGCTCGTTCGACATCCGGAAGATGATGGACCAGGCCCCTGGAGCCAATGTGGAGTCACGGTTCTATCCGCTTCCGGACGGGTCGTTCGTGGTGATGGCGAGGGGTACCCCTCCGACGAGCGAGCCCCGGCCGGGAAGTGTCGTGAGGGAGCCCGCGAAGCACTACATGAGGATCGGCAGCTCCTATTCCGCGCAATCGCTGGGGCATTGGGAGGGCGTGGACGAGTGGTATCCCGAGGGCGGATGGGACTTCCCGGGTTTCCCTACGCTGAGGGTCGACAGCTACATCGCCGCCGGAGGCGATCCCCCTTCGATCTACCTGGCGGACGGGGAGCGCAACGAGGTCCGCCAGTTCTCGCTGGACGGCACCCTGGTGCGGATCATACGGCGCACGGTCGCGCCGGTGCCCGTGACCGAGACGGCCCACAGGGAGTGGCTGGAGTACCTGAGCCTCGAGGCTCCGCTCGGGGACACCGAACCCCAGCCCGGAAGAACCTGGGAGGAGTTCTTCGCCGAAATCCCCCGCCGGGAGTCCTATCCGCCGGTGGCGGGCCTTGTCGTGGACGCCGAGGGCTATCTGTGGGTGCGGGAGTGGTCCGAGGAGGCACAGGGGGGAATCCCGGACCAATGGAGCATCTTCGGCCCCGACGGGCGCTGGATGGGGGTCGTGCGGGCCCTGCCGGTCTACTACGCCTGTCGCTGGTACTTCGTGCCGTGTTGGATCGACAGGGACTTTCTGCTCACGATCCAGGTGGACAACCAGGGCGTCGAGAGCGTGGAAGGGTACCGGATTCGCCGGGGTGATGAGGGGCCGTGAGGGTGCGGTGGGGACCGCGCGAGGTTTGCCCGTTGGAATATGTAAAGTGAACACGACATTATGTAAGGTTGTCATGACATTGCGATCGCGCGAGAACACCGGTTTCGCAGTCTTGTCCGCCGTGCTGGCCCTGACGGTAGGTGCGGCGTGTGACGGGCTGCCGCCGGGTACGAACGCAAACGCCGGCGAAAACGGCGTGACCGTGCGGGACTCGGCAGGGATCGAGATCGTGGAGAATCACGCGCCCCAGCACCCCGCCGGAACCTTCTGGTCGATTGAGGTGGAGCCCGAGATCGTGCTGGGCGGGAGCCGGACGGAAGCGCCGAACAGCGGGCCCGGCACGGCAGCCGACGACGCCGCTCAACTGATCTGGCGGGTCAGCGGTCTGGCGCGTCTGGAGGACGGCCGCATCGCGGTCCTGTCCACGGGAAACTACCAGCTCTATCTCTTCGAGCCGTCCGGGGAGCTGTCGATGACGATCGGGGGCCGGGGCGAGGGGCCGGGCGAGTTCACGCGCCCGCAGCAGCTGCAGTACCTGCCGCCGGACACTCTGGTGGTGTGGGACTACTGGTTCGCTCCGACAAGCTACTTCGATACCGGCGGCAGGTTGTTGGGCGAGCGAACCATCGACCTTCTGCGCATGATGGAGGTGGCTCCCGGAACGACCGCCGAATCCCGTCCGTTTCCGCTCCCCGACGGTTCCGTGGTCGTCGTGGCAGGCGGTGAGTCGTCCGGGATGCCGGCGCCCGCAAGCTTTGCCCGGCTTCCGCCTGCCGAGTTCCTCAGGATCGACGACAGCTACTCCCCCCGGTCCCTCGGTTTGTGGGAAGGGTGGGAAATGTGGAGGCCGCGGGAGCAGAAGGGAGTGCGGCCGGGCATCCAGACCTTCATGCTCGACTACCACCTGGCAGCCGGAGGCAGCCCGCCGTCGATCTACATCAGCAACGGGGACAGGGACGAGATCCACCAGTTCTCAATGGGTGGAGACCTGACGCGGATCATTCGCCGCACGACCGGCCCGGTGCCGGTTACCGAAGCGGCTCAGGACGCGTGGAAGACGGCCCTGGTCGCAGGGTGGGACCTGGAAGCGGAAGCGGGACAGTCCGCGGAAGAGTTCTTCGCGGGGATGCCCCTGCGGGACGGTTTTCCGCCGGTGGCCGGCCTGGTCGTGGATACGGAGGGCTTTCTGTGGGTCCGGGAGTGGTCGGCGTCGGAGGCGGGAATGCCGGACCAGTGGAGCGTCTTCGGTGCGGACGGACGCTGGCTGGGCGTGATCGCGGCCTGGCCCGATCTGAGGCTATGTCACCGGAGAATCAGTCCCTGCTGGATCGACCGGGAGTTCCTGCTGGCCGTGCGGCGGGACGAGCTGGGGATCGAGAGGGTGGAGGGGTACCGGATCCACAGGAGCGGGCGGTAGGAGCGTTCACGCCACCGCTTGACAGCCATCCGCCCGGGCGCTGAACATCTCCGTCCTGGAACATATCCGCGTTGCCAACGGTATCATCCTGGATGCCCTTTGGTCGTCCGGATGCCCTTGGCCGCCTTGACCGGTGAAGGAGTGGCAATTGACCCTGTTCGCTGCCCCCCGGGGGCGTCCGGCTGGCCTGGCCATCATCCTGGTGTGCCTGGCCATTCTCTTGACTCCCGCCATCACCCGGGCTCAGGGCATCTCCACGGCTGGTCTGCGCGGCCGCGTCGTCGACCCGGCCGGCACCCCGGTCGCAGGCGCGCTGATCACCCTGGAGCACACCGAGACCGGCGCCACCGGCACGGCGATCACCTCATCCGACGGCCGCTATTCCCTTCGCGGCCAGCGCCCCGGAGGACCCTACACCGTCACCGTCACGCGCATCGGCTTCGGGGCCCACACGCGCGAGAATCTCGAACTGCTGCTCGGCCGCTTCGTCAACCTGGACGTGATGCTCCTCTCCCAGCCGGTGCGGATCGAGGGCATCGAGGTCGCGGCCCGGCAGGACATCGAGTTCGATCCCGGCCGCATCGGCATCTCCACCCTCGTCACCGCCGACATCATCGAGGAACTTCCCACGGTCACGCGCAACTTCGTAGAGTTCGCCGCCCTTTCGCCGCTCGCACGTGTTTCCGAGCAGGGGGTCTCGGTCGCCGGCACCAACTACCGCTTCAACACGCTGAACGTGGACGGCGCGCTCAACCAGGATGTCTTCGGGCTCTCGACCGAGAACATTGCGGGAGGGAGAGCGGGCGGGCGGACCATCCCTCTGGAGGCGGTCGAGCAGTTCCAGGTACTCGTCGCGCCCTTCGATGTACGCCAGTCCGGGTTCACCGGCGGCGCGCTGAACGCGGTCACCCGTTCGGGCACCAACGAGTTCGAGGGATCCGCCTTCGGGTTCTACCGCAGCGGCGCAATGGTGGGCTCGCTGGTGGTCGGGGATGTCGCCACCGAGCCCGCGCTCTCCACCGCTCACGGCGGCTTCACGGCGGGTGGCCCCATCCGCCGCGACCACGCGCACTTCTTCATCGCCGGCGAGTGGGAGAGGGTGCGCGAGCCGCCGAACGGCTTCCACGTGGGCGAGTCCGACCCGTTCCGGCTGGCGCTGGTCCCCGACTCGGTCGCGCGCATGCAGTCCCTCCTGCGGAACCTGGGCGCGGAACCGGGGATGGCCTCGTCGCACACGCTGGAGAACACGATCTTCAACCTCTTTGCGCGCTTCGACTGGGAGATGGGGGACCGCCACGACGCGATGCTGCGCTACAGCTTCGCATCCGCGGACGACGACCCGGACCCGAACCGGCTGCCCGGCGACCTCTACGAGCTCTCCTCCAGCGGCAGCGAGATCCGCTCGCGCAGCCACTCGGCGGTCTTTCAGCTCTTCTCGACGCTTCCGGCCGGGCTCTCGAACGAGGTCGCCGTGAATCTTCAGTTGCTCGACGACCGGGAGACGGCGCGCGCCGCATTCCCCCAGGTCGAGGTCACCCTCGACGGCATCGTCGACGACCTGCTCGTGCGGCGCGACGTGCGCTCGGGGGCGAGCTACTTCTCGCAGAACAACGAACTGCGCCAGCGGGTGATCCAGTTGGCCAACAACCTGAGCTACGACGCGGGACGCCATTCGCTGCTCCTCGGAGCCTCGGGCACCTGGTTCGACTTCGACCGCAGGTACGTGCCCGGCGCGCTCGGCAGCTACCAGTTCGAGAGCCTGGAGGAGCTGGCTTTGAACCGGCCCGACCGCTACGAGGTCACGGTTCCGCTGACCGGGGACGGCTCGAATCCGACCTTCGGGGTGCAGGAACTCTCCGTCTACCTCCAGGACGAGTTCGCCGCCCACGAACGCTTCACCCTGCGCGCCGGAGCCCGGGTAGACCTTCCGAGCTTCTTCGGGCGTCCGGCCGCCAACCCCGAGCTCCAGTCCGAGCTGGACATCGACACCTCCCGCCTCCCCGGGGGGAACGCGACGCTGTCGCTGCGGGCCGGGTTCAACTGGCGGCCCTTCGACGGCACGCAGATCCGGGCCGGCACAGGGGTCTTCACCGGCCGTCCGGCATTCGCATGGCTCGCCAACGCCTTTCAGAACAACGGAACCGCCGCACGGACGCTGGTGTGCAGAGGGGACGCGACGCCGGCCTTTGATCCCGCCGCACCCGCGCCCACTGAGTGCCTGGGACCGCCGCGACCGGGGCAGTCGGCGCCGGTAGTCAATTTTTTCGATCCCGGCTTCCTGTTTCCGCAGGACATGCGGACGATGGTCGCGCTGGACCAGCGGCTGCCCGGGGGGCTGGTCGTCTCGGGGAGCCTGATCCACAACAACGCCCTCAAGCAGGTCTTCATCGAGAACGACAACCTCGTGGCCAACCGCATCGTGGGAGAGGAGGACGACGGGTACTCGCTCGGCTTCGGCCTCAGGCACCGCGAGGTGTTCGGCACCCCGACCCAGGGGACGTTCCGGGGCAACGAGGTGCTCTGGCAGGGCGGGCGGCGGACGGACCGGTTCGGACCGGTGCTCCGGGTCACCAACCGGGGCGACAACTTCACCTACGCGGCCACCGCCGAGGTCAGGAAGGACTTCGGCGAGACGTTCGGGGTGCGGGTGGGCTATTCGCTCACGCGGTCCGCCGACCTCCAGAATCTCACCTCGATCGACATCACGTCGAACTTCGCGTCGACGCCGGTGAATGTGCATCCCAACCTCCCGGTCCGGCAGTCGTCGCGGTTCGACCGGCCGGAGAAGTGGGTCGCCAGCGCCCACGCCCGGATCCTGCCGCAGTTCGGGGGGACGGAGATCAGCCTGCTCTACGTGGGTAAGTCGGGAGTGCCCTACTCGTATGTCTATATGGGCGACGTGAACGGAGACGATTTCCCGGGGACGAGAACCTCGAGCCTTTCCAATGACCTCATCTACATCACCGACGAGATCGGCGGCTTCCCCGGCAGCTTCGCGAGCAGAGACCTCTGGCACAGCCTCTACGACCTGGAGCCCTGTCTGCAGAGGCAGACGATCCGGATCCTGGCTCGGAACACCTGCCGCACACCCTGGTCGAACCAGGTCGATCTCCGGATCTCGCAGGGGATCGCGGTCCGCGGACTGTCGGCAGACCTGTCGCTCGACCTGCTGAACGTGCTCAATCTGCTGCACTCATGGTGGGGGATCGTGCACGTCGTGAACCCGACTGTGCAGGTGTTCGAGGTCCGGCGGTTCCCCGACCCGGGGCTTGCGTCGATACCGGTGCTGCGTGCCCGGTACATGGGCGCCGTACAGCGGGATCGCATCACGGGCGCGGTCGAGGCGGCGCTGCCCTACGTGCCCGAGGTGCCCTCGTCGCAGTGGCGGGCACAACTGGGAGTGCGGCTGAGGATGGCGAGGCAGCCGGCATGACGACCACTACGACCACTCAAGTAGGCCCAACCAGCCACATGCAACAAAGGAGTACGCATGGCCCGATTCCTCCGTCTGAAAGACCCATCGCCTGCTGCGCTGCCCGGATGGCGCGCCCCCCTCCTCACCACCCTAGCCGCGATCCTGGCCAGCACCGGCCCGCTCACCGCGCAGGGCGTCTCCACCGCCGGGCTGCGCGGCCGCGTCCTCGACCAGGATGGCGTGGCGGTCGAGGGTGCGCTCGTCACCCTGGAGCGCACTGAGACCGGCGCGACCAACACGGCCATTACCACGGCCGACGGGCGCTACACGCTGCGCAGCCTGCGCCCAGGCGGCCCCTACACCCTGACCGTCACGCGGATCGGCTTCGGGGACCAGACGCGCGAGGAGCTTGAGCTGCTCCTGGGCCGCTTCGTCAACCTCGATATCACGCTCCTGCCGGAGGCCGTCGAGATCGAGGGCATCGAGGTCGAGGTGCGGCAGGATATCGAGTTCGATCCGGGGCGGATCGGGATCTCGACGCTCGTGACCGCGGAGATCATCGAGGAGCTCCCCACGCTGTCGCGCAACTTCGTCGACTTCGCCGCGCTATCACCGCTGTCTCGCGTCTCGGAGGAGGGTGTCTCGGTGGCCGGCACCAACTACCGCTTCAACACCCTCAACGTGGACGGCGCGCTCAACCAGGACGTCTTCGGGCTCTCGACCGACAACGTCGCGGGAGGGCGCGCGGGCGGACGGGTCATTCCGCTGGACGCGGTCGAGCAGTTTCAGGTGCTTGTCGCGCCCTTCGACGTGCGCCAATCCGGCTTCACCGGCGGCGCGATGAACGCGGTGACCAGGTCGGGCACGAACGAGTTCGAGACATCTGCCTTCGGGTACTACCGCAGCGCCGCGCTGGTGGGCGAACTCGTGATCGACGAGGTCGCGACGGTGCCGGAACTGTCCACCGCCCACGGCGGCTTCACGATGGGCGGCCCCATCCGCCGCGACCGCGCCCACTTCTTCGTCGCGGGTGAGTGGGAACGGGTCCGCGAGCCCCCCAGCGGGTTCCATCTGGGCCAGTCCGACGAGTTCCGGCTGTCGCTGGTCCCCGACTCAGTGGCGCGCATGCGGTCGCTGCTCGAGGGTCTCGGCGCCGACCCCGGCACCGCCGAGTCCTTCACCCTGGAGAACACGATCTTCAACATTTTCGCGCGCTTCGACTGGGAGATGGGCGAGCGCCACGACGCGATGCTGCGCTACAGCTTCGGCTCGGCGGACGACGAACCGGACCCGAACCGCCTCCCCGGCGACCTCTACGAGTTTTCCTCGAGCGGCAGCCAGATCCGCTCGCGCAGCCACTCGGGCGTCTTCCAGCTCTTTTCGTCGTTCTCCGGGGGAGTGTCGAACGAGTTCGCCGCGAACATCCAGTACCTCGACGACTCCGAGACGGCGCGCTCGGCGTCTCCACAGGTGGAGGTCACGCTGGACGGCACGGTCGGCGGGTCCCGCGTGCGGCGCGATGTCCGTTCGGGCGCCAACTACTTCTCGCAGGACAACGGCCTCAAGCAGTTGGTCGTCCAGCTGTCGAACAATCTGAGCTATGACGTGGGCCGCCACTCGCTCCTCTTCGGCGCGTCCGGGACCTGGTTCGACTTCGACCGCCGGTACATCCCCGGCGCGCTGGGCAGCTACCAGTTCGAGAGCTTGCGACAGCTGGAACTCAACCGGCCCGACCGCTATGAGATCACGATCCCGCTGACCGAGGACGGGTCGAACCCCCGCTTCGGAGTAAGCGAATACTCGTTGTACGCACAGGATGAATGGACCGCAAACGAGCGCCTTACCCTCCGGGGAGGGATCCGCTTCGACATGCCAACCTTTCAGGGCCAACCTTCATGGAATCGGAGGCTGTACTCCGAGTTCGGGATCGACACGGCGGAGCTTCCCAGCCGGAACTCCACGGTCTCCCTGCGCGCGGGTTTCAATTGGCGCCCGTTCGAGAAGACGCAACTGCGCGCGGGCGCGGGAGTGTTCACGGGCCGACCGGCGTACGCCTGGCTCGCCAACGCGTTCCAGAACACCGGGGACGCCCTGCGAACGCTGGTTTGCCGTGATTTCGCGGCGCCGGCCTTCGATCCCGGTCAACCGCCGCCCACAGAGTGCGCTTTCTTTCAGCCGGGGGACTCGCAACCCGTCATCACGTACTTCGACCCGGACTTCCGCTTCCCGCAGGACCTGCGCACGATGATCGCCCTGGACCAGCGGCTGCCGGGCGGACTGGTGCTGTCCGGGAGCCTGCTGTACAACATCGTCCTGAACCAGATCTTCATCCAGAACGACAACCTCGTCGCCGAGTTCAGCGAAGGAGGAGAGTACGAAGGGTTCACCCACGGCTACGGCTTCGGCGTCCGCGAGGTCTTCGGTACCTCGACGCCAGGCACCGGACGCGGGCAGGAGCAGCTCTGGCAGGGGGGGCGGCATTCCGACTCGTTCGGGCCCATCCTTCAGGTCACCAACCGGGACGATAATCTCACCTACGCGGCCACCCTCGAGCTCCGGAAGGACTTCGGCGAGACCCTGGGGCTGAGGGCGGGCTACTCGTTGACCCGCTCGGCGGACATCCAGAACCTCACCTCCATCGACATCACGTCGAACTACGGCTCGACGCCGGTGAACCTCCACCCGAACCGCCCGATCCGGCAGCGCTCCCGCTTCGACCGCCCGCACAAGGTGATCGCGAGCACTCACGCTCGGATCCCGGCCCGGTTCGGCGGGACCGAGATCAGCGTGCTTTACGTGGGGCAGTCGGGCGTGCCCTACTCCTATGTGTACAAGGGCGACGTGAACGGGGACGGGTTCCCCGGTCCGCGGGCATCGAGTCTCTCGAACGATCTCCTCTTTGTCCCCGATCTCGCGAGCCGACTCCCGGGCGGGGGCTTCGGCAACCTGGTGATGTGGACCGGTCTCCATGAACTTGAGAACTGCCTGCAGGAGCAAGCGAACCGGATTCTGGCGCGCAACACCTGCAATGCGCCCTGGTCGAATCAGATCGATCTTCGCATTGGACAGACCGTGAACGCCGGCGGCGTGTCCGCCCAGCTCACCCTGGATCTCCTGAACATTCTGAACCTGCTGGATTCCTCGCAGGGGATCGTCTACGTCGTGAATCCGGTCGTGCAGGCATTCGAAGTGCGACGGGTCCTTGTCGATCCCCTGGCCGAACCCCCGGATCCCCGGACCGAGCTGACCGCCCACTATATCGGCGCGACGGAGCGGGACCGGGAAACCGGCAGGTTGCGTGCGGCGCTGCCGTATGTGCCCGAAGTGCCGACGTCGCAGTGGCGGGCGCAGTTCGGGGCGCGGTTGAGACTGGGGAGGTAGCGCGTATGAGGATTCACGCACGGAAGCGATCGCCTACAGGGCTCAAAGGAGTGCAGATGACCCGATTTCCATGTCCGAAAAACCCATTGTCCACCGCGCTGCCCGGACTGCGCGCCCCCCTTCTCCTTGCCCTCGCCGCGACCCTCGCCAGCGCCGCCCCTCTCACCGCCCAGGGCATCTCCACCGCCGGGCTGCGCGGCCGCGTCCTCGACCAGGACGGCACGCCGGTCGAGGCGGCACTCATTACGCTGGTGCAAACCGAAACCGGCGCCACCAGAACGGCGATCACCTCACCGGACGGGCGCTACACACTGCGCAACCTGCGCCCCGGCGGCCCCTACACCATGACCGCCACGCGGATCGGCTTCGGAGACCAGACGCGCGAGGAGCTCGAGCTGCTCCTCGGCCGCTTCATCAACCTCGACGTCACGCTGCTGCCGGAGGCCGTCGAGATCGAGGGCATCGAGGTCGAGGTGCGCCGGGACATCGAATTCGATCCGGGCCGCATCGGCATCTCGACCCTCGTCACCGCCGAGATCATCGAGGAGCTCCCCACGCTGTCGCGCAACTTCGTTGACTTCGCCGCGCTCTCCCCGCTGTCGCGCGTGTCGGAGGAGGGTGTCTCGGTGGCGGGCACCAACTTCCGCTTCAACACCCTCAACGTGGACGGCGCGCTCAACCAGGACGTCTTCGGGCTCTCGACGCAGAACATCGCGGGGGGCCGCGCGGGCGGGCGGGCCATCCCCCTCGACGCCGTCGAGCAGTTCCAGGTGCTCGTGGCGCCCTTCGACATCCGCCAGTCCGGGTTCACCGGCGGTGCCATGAACGCGGTCACGAAGTCGGGCACCAACGAGTTCGAGACCTCCGCCTTCGGATTCTACCGCAACGCGGCGTTCGTCGGCGGGCTGGTGGTCGACGACGTCACCACGGTGCCCGAACTCTCCACCGCCCACGGCGGCTTCACGGTCGGCGGACCCATCCGCCGCGACCGCGCCCACTTCTTCGTCGCAGGCGAGTGGGAACGGATCCAGGAGCCCCCGAACGGCTTCCACGTCGGCGAGTCCGACCCGTTCCGGCTTTCGCTGGTGCCGGATTCGGTCGCACGCCTGGCCTCGCTGCTCGAGGGCTACGGGACGAGCCCGGGCACCGCCTCTTCGCTGACGCTGGAGAACACGATCTTCAACCTCTTCGCGCGCTTCGACTGGGAGATGGGCGAGCGCCACGACGCGATGCTGCGCTACAGCTTCGCCTCGGCGGACGACGACCCGGATCCGAACCGCCTCCCCGGCGACCTCTACGAGTTCTCGTCGAGCGGCAGCGAAGTCCGCTCGCGCAGCCACTCGGCGGTCTTCCAGCTCTTCTCGACGCTCTCCGGGCGGCTGTCGAACGAGTTCGCGTTCAATCTGCAGCACCTCGACGATTCGGAGACGGCGCGGTCCAACTCACCCCAGGTCGAGGTCAAGCTCGACGGCAAGGTCGGCGACCTCCGGGTCCGAAGGGACGTGAGGTCGGGCGCCGGCTACTTCTCCCAGGACAACGGACTCAGGCAGCTCGTCGTCCAGCTGTCGAACAACCTCAGCTATGACGCGGGCCGCCACTCGCTTCTCTTCGGGGCATCCGGCACATGGTTCGATTTCGACCGCAGTACCTTCCCGGCGGCCTCGGCAGCTACCAGTTCGAGAGCCTGGAGGACTTCGAGCTGAACCGGCCGGACCGCTACGAGATCACGCTCCCGCTGACGGAAGGCGGGTCGAACCCCCGATTCGGGGTAACCGAACTCTCGGTCTACATGCAGGACGAATGGGCCGGCAGCGAGCGGTTCACCCTGCGCGGCGGCCTGCGTCTGGACCTGCCGGTCTTTATCGGGCGCCCCGAGCGCAACGAGGCACTCAATTCGGTCCTGGGGATCGACACCTCGAAGCTGCCCGTACAGGGCTTCAACGCCTCGGTGCGCGGCGGATTCAACTGGCGCCCGTTCGAGGGCACCCAACTCCGCGCCGGCGCCGGCGTCTTCACGGGCCGCCCGACCTTCGCCTGGCTCGCGAACGCCTTCCAGAACAACGGGATGGCCGCGCAGACCCTGGTATGCAGGGGGGACCGTGCACCGGGCTTCGACCCCGGGGCCCCCGCCCCCACCGAGTGCACCACGGATCCGAGCCCCGATGACTACACACCGGTCATCAACTACTTCGACCCCCTGTTCATCTTTCCGCAGGACCTGCGCACCATGGTGGCCCTCGACCAGCGGCTCCCGGGGGGGATGGTCCTGTCCGGCAGCCTGCTCTACAACCTCGCGCTCAACCAGATCTTCATCCAGAACGACAACGTCATCGGAAGACCCAGCCGGGGTACCCCGCTGGACGGCTTCACACACGGCTTCGGCTTCAACGTTCGCCAGGTTTTCGGTACCGCGACCCCGGGGTCTCCGGGGGGACTCGGAATGGAGCAGTTGTGGGAGGGAGGAAGGCGCTTCGAGCAGTTCGGGCCGGTGCTCAGGGTGACCAACCGCGGTGAGAACTTCACCTACGCCGCCACCGTCGAAGTGCGCAAGGACTTCGGGGAGACGCTGGGACTGAAGGCCGGCTACTCGCTGACCCGTTCGGCGGACCTCCAGAACCTCACATCGATCGACGTTACGTCGAACTATGCTTCCACGCCCGTCAACCTGCACCCCAACAGCCCGGTGCGTCAGAGTTCCCGCTTCGACCGGCCGCACAAGGTCGTCGCCAGCGCGCACGCAAGGATCCTCCCCCGCCTGGGCGGAACCGATATCAGCGTGCTCTATGTGGGACAATCGGGGGTGCCCTACTCGTATGTGTACAAGGGCGACGTCAACGGGGACGGATTCCCCGGTCCGCGCGCATCGAGCCTCTCGAACGACCTGCTCTACATCCCCGACGTGCCCAGCCGCTTTCCCTTCTCCGGCTTCGGCTCCCTGGCAATGTGGAGTACGCTCTACGAGCTCGAGGAATGCCTGCAGGAGCAGAAGAACCGGATCCTCGCGCGCAACACCTGCTCGACCCCCTGGTCGAATCAGGTGGATCTGCGGGTTGCCCAAACCGTGAAGGTCCGCGGAATGACCGCGGAATTGACGCTGGATCTGCTGAATGTCCTCAACCTGCTGGACTCCTCGCAGGGGATCGTCTACGCGGTGAATCCGGTCGTCCAGGCTTTCGAGGTGCGGCGAACAGCGCTCCCGTTTTCCCAGCCTCCCGACCCCTCCACCCGCCTGGTCGCCCACTACATCAGTGCCGCCCGGAGGGACCGCGAGACGGGACAGGTCCGCGCGGCGCTGCCGTATGCTCCGGAGGTGCCCTCGTCGCAGTGGCGGGCCCAGTTCGGGGTGAGGGTCCGGGTGGCGAGGTAGGCGCGTGGGAGCGGGCGGGCCTACCCCGCCCCCCGCCTCGCCCTCCGCGCGGCCTGGTCCTCCGCCCGCACCTGCAACACGTCCGCCACGGTGCGCAGCCCGTCGATCACGTTCCGGATGTGCTCGGCGCGCGGCAGCCCGATCAGCTCGATGCCGCGGTGCACGGCCTCCCTGTGGACGCCGGCCGCGAACGCCTTGTCCTTCATCTTCTTGACCACCGATTTCGGCTTCAGGTCGTCGATGCCGTTCGGGCGGACGAGGCAGCAGGCGTAGATGAGGCCGCTCAGTTCGTCGCACGCGTAGAGGACGCGGTCGAGGGGCGTCTCGGGGACGACATCGGTGCGGTCCGGGTAGCCGTGGGCCTCGACCGCGTGCACGACCGCGCCGGGGTAGCCGAGTTCGCGCAGACGGGCGACGCCGATGTGGGGGTGGTCGTCCGGGTGGCGTTCCCAATCCAGATCGTGAAGCAGGCCGGCGAGGCCCCAGAGCTCCTCGTCCTCGCCCATCAGGCGGGCGTAGTGCCGGACGGCGGCTTCGACGGCGTACATGTGTCTCCTGAGCGCGTCGCTCTCCACCCACTCCTCGAGAAGGGCGACGGCGTCTGATCGGGTGGGCATTGCGTTTCCTTTCGGTGACGGGCCGCCAGCGATGGCCGGTCCGCCCTTGAGTTCAAGAAAAGTAATGTTTGATTGACATTAAGTAATGTAAACCTGACATCACACCGCACTCGACGGGCACAGGTGCGAGATCGCGCACTGGTTGCACTTCGGCTTGCGCGCGTGGCACACCTGCCGCCCGTGATAGATGAGCAGGTGGGCGAGCATCGTCCAGACACTGCGCGGAAAGATCGCCATCAGGTCCTTCTCGATCTTGTCGGGCGCGGACCGGGTGGTGAAGCGCATCCGCCCGGAGAGCCGCTTCACGTGCGTGTCGACGACCACCCCCTCGTCGATCCCGAAGGCGTTGCCGAGGATCACGTTGGCGGTCTTGCGGCCGATGCCGGGAAGCGCCGACAGCTCCTTCATGTTGCGGGGGAGCTCGCTGCCGTGCCCTCCAGCAGCGCGGTCGCCATCCCGATCAGGTTGCGGGTCTTGTTGCGGAAGAAACCGGTGGAGCGGATGACGTCCTCCAGTTCGGCGGGGACGGCCGCCGCGAGCGACTCGGGGTCCGGGTAGCGGCGGAAGAGCCCGGGCGTGACCATGTTCACGCGGGCATCGGTGCACTGCGCGGAGAGGATGGTCGCGACCGCGAGTTCGTAGGGCGACGCGTGCTGGAGAGCGCACTTCGCGTCCGGGTATTCGGCGAGCAGGATCTCGTAGATGGTGGCGGCGCGCTCGGTCCGGGCCTTTTTCGATTCGCGGGGGGTCATGAGGGGGAGGGCCGACGGGAGAGGGTGCGGGTCGCCGGGGTCGCGGAGAGGCGGGCGGAATGGGTCATGGGGCGCAAGCAGGGCTCACAGGGTGGTCCAGGGGAGGGTGGTGGGAGGGGGGGACTGGGCGGGGGGGGCGGGGGGCGGGTCGCCGGAGGCGGGTTGGTCCGCGGGCGGAGCGGGGGCGGGGGCTTCCCGCGCCAGCCGGCCGAGCAGCAGCGCGGCGAGCTTGAAGACCTCGGCCGGGGTGCGGATTCCCAGCAGTTGGTCGAGGTCGGCGCCGGGCAGCGAGGTCTCGAAGTCGCGGCCGCCTTCCCGGGCCGGGCCCGAGGCCCAGCCGGGCAGGGAGCCGAGGGGCTGCGGGGGTACGGGGACGAAGAGGTAGCCGGGCCGGTCGCTCCGCATCCCCGCCACGAGGGAAAGGTGTATGGCGCCGAGGTGGTCGCCGTGCCAGAAGACGCCGTCGACCGACTCGGGCGCGGTGTTGCGCGTCCCCTCGAACCACACGAGATGCTGGGGAAGCTGGATGTACCCTGCCCTACCGCCAAATTGCTTTTCCCACAACGACTTGCCAGCTGCGTTCGCCACCTCCGCCGATTCGCCCAGCAGGGCGCGCAACGTTTTCCGTTGCGCGAGCACCACCCCCGCGCCCGTCCGCCACATCTGGTACGCGAAGTAGAGGACGCCGCTGTGGTCGTGGGCCGCCTCCGGATCGCCGTCCTCTTCACGCAGATCTGCCAGGATCCCCTGCACCGCCCCCAGCATCACGAACGCCGCCGGGTTCCCGGCGTCCGCCCCGCGCTCCGCGGCCTCGTCCCCGATCGCCGGGAAACGCTGGTCCGGAAACTCCGGATCCGGGAAGAGCAGCTCGTATGGAGTGAGCCGGGCGTACGCGTCGTGGGTGGCCACGTGGCGGTTCGGCGGCTCCTACCCGCTTCCGGCGTCGCCGGCGGGCACCCCCCCTTCGCCCCCGCCCCGCGCGGCCTGGATCCGTCGCACCATCCATCCGTTCAGCGCGAAGAGGGCCAGCAGCACCACCGCCCACTGAATCAGCACGGAACCGACGTTGTAAGACGAGACGAGCGTCCAGGTCTCGGCCGACCAGAAGTCCTCACCCCCGGCCTGCCAGAGCCACCACACCATCAGCACCACTGCCTCCACCATCACCAGCCGGACGGCCCAGTCCCACCATCCCCCGATCCGCACATCGGAATCGGGCGTGTTGATGAAGGTTTCGCGCCACTTCGTCACCCCGTACTTGAGCACCGCGAAGGCGAAGAAGAAGCCCGACAGCATCAGGCCGACGCCCCACACCCAGTCCTGGTTCTGGAAGACGCCGATCTGGAGCGCCGACGGGATGCCGAAGAGGAAGCCGGCGGATCCGACGGCCGCGATCGCGTGGCGCCGCGTCAGCCCAAGGTCGATCAGGATCCGGGACGCCAGCTCGATCATCGCCACCAGGCTGGACCACGCCGCGAAGACCAGCGCGAGGAAGAACAGCGCCATGAAAAACTGCCCGGCCGGGATCTGGGCGAAGAGCTGCGGGACCCAGATGAAGGTCAGCCCCTCGTTGCCCGCGCCTACGATCTCGTTCGCCGCCTGCGGCATCACCGAGAAGATCGTGCACAGCACCATGATCCCGGCCAGGAGCGACATCGAGTTGTTCCCGAAGCCGATCACGAAGGCGTTCAGCGCGGTGTCCTCGCGGGCACGCATATAGACCGCGTAGGAGAGGACCAGACCCCACCCGGCGCCGGTGTCCCACGCGTTCTGGGTCAGCGCCTCGAGCCAGATCCTGACGTTGCCGAGTTCGCTGAAGTCGGGGGTGAAGAGGAAGGCCAGCCCCGCCGACGCCCCCGGCATCGTGAGCGCCTTGACCGCCAGCACGATGACCAGGATGATGAGCGACGGGATCAGGAAGCGCGCAGCCGTTTCGATGCCCCGCACGCCCCTGGCGACGACGAAGACGCCGAGCCCGACCGCGATCGCATGGAAGAGCACCGCTTGCGGCGTGGAGTTGAAGGCGCCCCAGAACTGGTCGGGGACTGCAGTGGGAATATCCCCGCTCAGCGTCGCGATGAAGAAGCGGATCGTCCACCCCATCACGACCGAGTAGTAGAACATGATTGCGACCGCCACCCACGCCACCCACGCCCCCATCCACGCGAACTTCGGCCCGATCGTCTTGATGAACGACCCGACCGTGCCGCGCCGGGTCCCCTTCCCCATCCCGAACTCGAGGATCAGCAGCGGGATCGACCACAGCAGCAGGAACACGGCCCAGGCCACCAGGAAACTGCCGCCCCCGTTGGAGGCCGCGATGCGCGGGAAGCGCCAGATGTTCCCGGTGCCGATCGCCATGCCGAGCATGGCCAGGAGCATTCCCCAGCGGGATGTGAAGACCTCGGAACGGGTGGACACGGTGCTTGGCTCCTTGGGCTTGGACGTGGTCTGGGACGGCATCCGGAACGGCATGCGGTGCGTGCCCGCCGGGAGGCGCAGCGGCTGACCGGGCGCTCCGTCCGCCAACGCGCCGCTGATAGCCTATCGCCTCAGGCGCTCCGGGGCCATAGCGCCGGCCTGCACAGGCTCGGCCTGCACACCCGGAATCGCCATTGGAGGGACGAGGCTGTGCGCGGAGCCGCTGAATCCGCCCCCGAGGCCGCTACAAACGCTCCCGGATCCAGCCGGCCACGTGATCCAGCCCCACACGCACCTGCTTCAGGGTGTCGCGGTCGCGGATGGTCACGCTCCGGTCCTCCGCCGTGTCGCCGTCGATCGTCACGCACCATGGCGTGCCGGCCTCGTCCTGCCGCCGGTAGCGCCGGCCGATCGAACCGGCCTGGTCGTACGCCGCGGGGATCCTTGCGCGGCGCAGCTCGCCCAGCAGCCCGGTCGCGATCTCCGGCTGCCCGAACTTCTTCATGAGCGGGAAGACCGCGGCCTTGATGGGGGCAAGCGCGGGGTGCAGTCCCAGCACCACGCGCTGCTGGCCTTCCACCTCGTCCTCGCGGTAGCCATCGAGCAGCGCCACCAGCGCCGCCCGCCCCACACCCATCGCCGTCTCCACCACGTACGGCAGGAACCGATCCCCTGACCCCGGATCGATGTAGATCAGCCGCTTGCCGGAGTACTCCTGGTGGCGCCCGAGGTCGAAGTCGGTGCGATTGTGGACGCCCTCCAGCTCCTGCCAGCCGAAGGGGAATTCGTACTCGATGTCGACGGCGGTCTTGGCGTAGTGGGCGAGCTCGTCCGGCCCGTGGGCGTGGCAGCGAAGGCGCTCCGGGCGGATCCCGATTTCGCGGTACCAGCCCTGCCGCTGGTTCAGCCAGTAGTCGAACCACTCGTCGTCGGAGCCGGGCTTGACGAAGAACTGCATCTCCGCCTGCTCGAACTCGCGGGTGCGGAAGATGAAGTTCCCCGGGGTGATCTCGTTCCGGAACGCCTTGCCGAGCTGGGCGATCCCGAAGGGGACGCGCTGCCGCGACGTCTGCTGGACGTTGAGGAAGTTGACGTACGACCCCTGCGCGGTCTCGGGCCTGAGGTACACGACCGCCGCGTCCTCCTCGACCGGTCCCATGAACGTCTTGAACATGAGGTTGAAGAGGCGGGGCTCGCCGAGTTCACAGTCGCCGTGGCCGCCGGGGGCGACGGACGGCTTGCGCGGGCACGCGCTCTGCTCGATGTGGTCTGCCCGCCAGCGCTTCTTGCAGGTTTTGCACTCAAGAAGCGGGTCGGTGAATCCGGAGACGTGGCCGGAAGCCTCCCAGACGCGCGGGTGCATGAGGATCCCGGCGTCGAGTCCCTCGATGTCGTCACGGGCGTGAACCATCGCCGACCACCAGGCGTCCGCGACGTTCCGGCGGAGTTCGACGCCGAGGGGGCCGTAGTCCCAGACCGAGGCCGCCCCCCCGTAGATCTCCGACGACTGAAAGATGAAGCCTCGCCGCTTGGCCAGCGAGACGATCGTGTCCATCCGGTCCGCCACGTCGCTTCCCCGCGTGATGTGTGGTTGGTTGTGGGCGCTCCGGGCGCATTCGAGCAGCCCGCGGCCCGGCGGTTTCGCGCCCGAAAGTTACCGAAGACTTGGAGAGTCGCCACCCCGGCGGAGCGTGGCCCGGCCCGGAGAGGCACGATCTGACTCTCGTATTCGAAGTGGTCCCATCCCGCCATTCTCCCGCCCCCGGCCTGCGCGCACCATGTCTGGCAGGGGGTGTGTTTCTGCAGTAGGTTCACTTGGGCGGCGTCGGATGGACGCCGGTGCGGAGGATGCGATGGAATCCTGGCAATTGTTTGCCACGCTGGGTACAACCCTGGCAGCCTGGGGTGCGATGCTCGGGCTGATGTGGCGAATGTACACCGGCGTGCGCAAGGACATCGGTGGTCTGCGCGGCGAGATCGGTGGTCTGCGCGGCGAGATCGGTGGTCTGCGCGGCGAGATCGGTGGTCTGCGCGGCGAGATCGCGGATCTGCGCAGCGAGACGCGAGGCGAGATCGCGGATCTGCGCAGCGAGACGCGACGCGAGATCGCGGGCCTGCGCGGCGAGATGCTTAGAGAGATCGCCGGTGTCCGCACCGACCTCGGTGGCGAGATCGCGGGCTTGCGCAGCGAGATCGCCGATGTGCGCGGCGAGATCGCCAAGGTGAGTGGAGAACTCGCCGAATTCCGGGGCGAAATGCGCGGGGATCTGAACGGAGTGAACGCGGCCTTGCTGGTTCTGCGGGAGGATTTCCGGGCTCATGTGCACGGGGTCCGTGCGGGATAGGCGGAGCTACATCTCCGTCGCCGACGGCTCTGTTACGGACGCACTCCATTGCCACAGGCGTTCCTGTGCGGCCAGGTCACGAGCGGCCCGGGACGGCCTCTCCGACCTGCCCTTGTCGAGGTACGTGCCGGCGAGGTCCTCGTCCCGGCGCCCGGCGGCGAGTTCGGCAAGGATCGGGCCTGCGCGGTCGGGCTTCCCCGCGAAGACGGTTGCCGCCAGACCCCCGCCGGGGACCTGTCCGACGTAGTTCCGGAGGAGCCCGGTGTCGTACACGCCCGGGTGGAGCGCCACCGGCTCGATCCCGGTGCCCGCGGTGCGGCGGGCAAGAGCGAGCGTGAAGAGGATGTTGGCCAGCTTGCTCTGCTGGTAGGCCCGCGTGCGCTTGTAGGGCCGCGTGGTGAAGTTGGGGTCGTCGAAATCGAAGGGAGGACCGGAGTGGGCGGCCGACGCCACCGTGACGACGCGGCTCTTTCCGGGATGGCGGCGCAGGTGTGGCAGAAGGAGGTCGGTCAGGAGGAAGTGGGCGAGGTGGGTGACCGCGAGCTGGATCTCGAAGCCGTCACGGCTCAGGGTTCGCTCCGCTGTGAGGACCGCGGCGTTGTTGACCAGGGCGTCCAGGGTGTGCCCGAGATCGGTGACGGTGCGGGCGCCCGCACGCACCGATTCCAGGGACGCCAGGTCGGCGACGACGAGGTGGTGCTTTGCGCCGCCGGGGAGAGCGGTGAGGGAATCCAGGGCGTCGCGGCCACGCTGCTCATCCCGGCATACCAGGATGACTCGATGCCCGTCCGCGGAGAGATGACGGGCAGCCGCGAGGCCGATTCCGCGGTTGGCGCCGGTGATGGCGATGGTTTGCATGGGGGTTGGGTGTTCGGTTCCACTTTGTGCCGGGCCGCGGAGGCGACCGGCGCGCTACCCTAACATGCTAGCTTTCGTGGCACCTGCGATGAAGTCCGGCGGGGCTCCGTGCCCCAATCCATCCCCCGCACCTCCCAATGGCCAACCCCGAAGCGAACACTGCCACGAGCCGCCCATTCATAGGAGTCGAGCCATTCGACGCGGCCTACGGCGCCGGTTTCCGGGCGGACGAAGAGGATCAGCACACCGTTGAATGCCGCGTCGTGGAGGACGGGGGACACTTTCGCATTCACCGGCCCCCGGACGCGGGTCCCCCGGCACGCCTATGCTTCGTGGACGGGGTGCGCCGGACCGACGCTCACCTGACGCTCACGAATCCGGAGGGTGAGACGATCACGGGTCTCGCAGGAGCGTGGGGAGCGGGGGCGGTTCTGATCGGCAGGGACGGCCCGGCGGAGATCAGTCACGAGGAGATCGGGCGGGCGGTCATCTTCTCCGGCGGGGAGCAGGTGCGGCTGAGCGCACATCCGGGCGGATGGCGCTGGATGTCCCTTTCGGTCGAGAGCGTGGAGCCGCATGCGGCGTCGCAACACCTCCAGCGACTCATGCGGGACGCCGAAGCCGAGATCGCCGACCGCCTTTTCGCGGAAGGGTGGATGGTCGTCTTCGACGGACCTCTTCATTACCTCCGCCGCAGCCGCGCGGCACCCGTGGTCGGGTACGTGAAGACCCACCACCGGCGCACCCTCGCGGTCGAGCACTGGCAGAAGGTGCCGCGCCTCGCGGTGGGAGAAAGGACTAGCATCTTCGCCATGAAGGACGACCGCTACGCATGCTACATCCGGGTGGGGGACTCCGGTCCCTGGGCAGGGCCGTGGGCCGGCATCGCGCGCCTGGAGGTACCCGCGAGTTCGGGCAGCGGCCAGGCCATCCGGACGGTGGACCGCGCCTCGCGCTGGCTTCCCGCCTTCGCGTCGGCGCCGCACCGCGACGCCCGGGCCCCGGTGAACCTTGCTCCGGTCGCGCGCCTGGAACAGCACCTACACCACCTTCTCGGCGACTCGCGGCTGGCGCTGCGTGCCGTACGAGAAGCCGTCATGCAGCACAACCGACATGAGGAGACCGCGTGAGCGACCAGGATGGGCGGAGCACCGGTGACCAGGAAGACCAGGCGATCGTGAACCAGGACGGGAACCCCCTCGCGGACCCCCGAATCGGGCTGGTCGACGGCTCCCACGGCAGCAATTCGCGCGACTTCCAAGTGGTCCTCGATCCCGACGCGAGCGTCCAGCTGGACCAACTCGTCGCCGTCCGCAACGACCTTCCCGACGGGACGCAAGTCACGCACTATGGCATCGTGACCGAGCTGCGCAGCCGCTTCGAAGGCGCCGACCTGCCTTCCGACACGGCCCGGGTCGTCGATCGCGTCATTCCTGCCGAGCACGTGCGGCTGGCCGAGGTGCGGGTGCTGCGAGTCGTGCCCGAACTCTTCGTGGCGCCGAACGCGGGCTCCGTGGCCATGCGCGCCGTCGGCAGCGACCGCGCGGTTGCCCTGTTCGAGGACGAGATGAAACGAGGCAAGCTCCCGGTCGGCCTGGACATGGGGGGCGAGCCCGTCTACGCCGACATGCGCTTCGTCGACGGCCGCTCCGGGGGGCATTTCTCGATCTCGGGCATCTCGGGCGTCGCGACCAAGACCTCGTACGCGCTGTACATCCTCTACCAGCTGCTTGAAACCGAGCGCGGGATGGCGCTGCTCGGGGGCCGCGCCGAACGCGAGAACGTGCGCGCGCTCGTCTTCAACACCAAGGGCGAGGACCTGCTCCACCTCGATCGGCCGAACTCGGAGTTCCCGGGCCGACCGGGCGCACGCGGCCAGTGGCAAGCCCTCGGTGTCGGCGAGCCCGGCCCCTTCCGCTCGGTGCGCCTCTACGCCCCTCGGCGGCCCGGTGTCTCGGGAACGGTGCCGGGCGTCAAGTCCCGCGACACCGGTGACGTGCACGCCTACGGTTGGACCCCGGAACGGTTCATCCGCGACCAGCTCCTCCAGTTCTGCTTCACCTCCGAGGACGACCGCTCGACCCAGGTCGGGTTCATCGAGCAGCAGTTCCGCATTCAGCTGCTGCGCCACCTTCGCCGCCTCGAGGGCGGTGAGTCGGGCGCGGTGGTGATCCTGCCCACCGTCCCCGAGGACACCAGCTTCGATCCTGACCGCCTGGCGGCGAGGGAACCCGAGTCCGTGCCCGCGGGCGCCGGCCACGTGATCGGGGATTTCGGGGACTTCGTCGACTTCACCGAGAAGATGGCCAACCGAGACGACGACGAGGCGCTGAAGGCCTGGTTCGGGCGCACCCAGTCGGGCACCCGCCAGGCCTACCTGCGCCGGCTGCTGCGGCTGCGCAAGCACATCGGGCCGCTGATCGGCTGCGGCCTCAGGCCCGTGTCGTCGGAGAACGCCCGTCTGCACGTGGTCGACATCTCGACCCTGCACGACGACGCGCAGCGCTTCGTGGTCGGCTCGCTGCTGGACGGCGTGTGGCGCGAGAAGCAGGGGACCGGGCGCGTGCCGCTGCGGTTCGTCGTCCTGGACGAGCTCAACAAATACGCCCCCGCGAAGGGGTACTCGCCGCTGCGGGAGCTGCTCGTCGACATCGCCGAGCGCGGACGCTCCCTGGGCGTTCTCCTGGTGGGCGCGCAGCAGGCCGCTTCGGCGGTTGCTCCCGCGCTTCCCCGCAATGCCTCGATCAAGGTGGCCGGACGGCTCGACGCCAGCGAGGCCGACGCCTACCGCTTCCTGTCGTCCGCGTTGCGCGAACGGGCTTCGCGCTTCATGCCCGGGACCATGGTGCTGTCCCAGCCGATCGTGCCCGAGCCGATTCCGTTGCGGTTTCCGTTCCCGCCCTATGCGACCAACCCGGACGAGGCAGAGGCGGACGAGGTGCGGGACAGGGAGCGGACGGAGGCGATCATGGCGAATCTGGGGGCGATGTCGGGGGCGGAGGCGGGGTTGTGAGGGGGGGACAGCGGTGTGTGATATGGCTGTATGGGTTTGCAGTATGGGTATATGGGGTGACGTAGCGAGAAACCCCGCCCTACCCAGTTTACACGAAATCTCGGATGCGCATTCCGAGTTTTCGCGCTGTCGGACAAGACCGTGCGCCGCTATCTGGACCTGCTGGCCACCGTCGAGGGTCGCTGGACGGGATTCGAGATCAAGTTCAGCGAGTCGCCGTCCGTATCGCGCAGGACTCGCGCCTCGGCGGAAGCGCTGGGGGTGGATCACTTGTTCGTGGTGTGCCCGGCCCCGCGGACATACCGGGTGAGCGACCGGATCACGGTGGTCCCGTTGTGGGAGATCGGCTCACTCCGCGAGCGGATCGGAAGCGTGTGAGGGGAATCTCCGCCGTTGGCCACGCTTGGGATCATCCCGCGGGATGATCCCGCAGGCCGCCGTTGGCCGTCCCTCGCTCATTGGACGCGCTTGCTCACGTCCGATCTGGCCCGGATGACGCACCGCACCCAGTGGGACTGCACCTCGAAGACGGGCTCCGGCTGATCGTTTCGGCGCAACGCGGCCCGCGCGATGTCGATTCCCACCCCGAATCGCTGGACGAGGCCGAGGACGCGCATGGATTCCGCCAGACTCGGGTTCCGGTAATCCGCCGCGCCCGGCTGGCCGAAGTTCTCGGCCGTGACCGAGCCGTACGCCCCGCCCGGACTCATGATCTCGACCCGGTCGTCGTACCAGGTGACCCGGACGGGCGCGTTGGTGGCCTCATAGGTCCGGTGCATGACCGCGTTGTAGGCGATCTGCCGGAGTGCGTCCGGGGCTTGGAGATAGCGTCGGATCTCCCGGGGACCCGACGTGATGTCCACCGAGGTGCGGTTGTGCGCGTCAAGCTTGAGCATGAGCCTTTCCAGCTGCTTCTTGACATCGCCGGTGCAGCGCGCCTCGTCGCGGATCGGGTCGGCCAGCTCGGCGCCCTCGATCCTCAGGAACTGGATGTACGCGCCCGGAAGGAAGTCCTGGGGACTGCGGCCGAGCGCCAGCACTCCGACCACGGTGGGAACGGGGTCTTCGACGGACAGGATCATACGCGCAGCGGCCAGGCGTTCCTCCGTGCTGCGGTCGTTCGCGGCGAGCGCCTCCGGGTCAAGGGCGCCGGGAAGGTAGTCCTCCTCGAAGCGGCGGATATGGAGATCGGAGAGTGCGGCGCGGTAGAGAGGGCGGAGGTCGAAGGGTGTGTCGCGGTGGCGGCGACGCTCATTGAGGATGCGCTCGTCCTGTGCGGTGGCGATTGCGCGGCGCGGCCCCACGCGGATCCAGATTCGGCCTCGGGCCCGCACGGGCGGCGCGTCGGACGGGTGAACGGTGACGACCGCCACGTCGTGCCCAGCCAGCACCCGCTTCTCCACCGACATGGTCGGCGGCGGAAGCGTGTGCCCGTCGGTCTTGATGTCGGCCAGGCGCTGGAGGAGACGGTCGGTGATGGGGGTGCCCGAAGGCGTGCCGTCGTCCCGCACCCCGACGAACACCAAGCCGGGCCGCCCATGTCCCGGAAGATCGTTGGCGAAGGCGCACACCGCTTGGCGGATGCGCTCGATGGGACCGTCCTTGCCCGCCGGCGCCATGCGGAGCGACTCCTTGCGCTCGACGAGTTCGGATTCGAGGTCGGTCATGAGGGCCTCGAGAGCCGGGTCGGAGTAGGGGGTGGTCATGCTGCAATCTAACCCACTGCCGGAACCTCGAACGACGCAACGCGGTCGTCCGTCGACCGTGAAGACCAGCCCGAGGAAGGCCGCTCCCAAGGGATTGTCCAAGCGGGGTTCTCCCAACAGCTTGCAAGTCATGAAGAATACGAGGGCCAGCTATTTGATCCACGGAATCGTCGAGACGGGTCAGGTCGAGCGGACCGACCGCTCTGCGGTGCCGGAAGTCCGGCTGACATCCTTCGGGAGGCGCTGGAAGGCCCTTGGGACTAGTCAAGACCCGGCTTGAGCGACCCCCATGAAGCTCCTCCACACCGCCGACTGGCACCTCGGCGCGAAGCTCGGACGCCACGACCGAACGGACGACCACCGCGCCGCATTGCGCGCACTCCTCGACATCGCCGCCACCGAGCGCCCCGACCTGATCATCCACGCGGGCGACCTCTTCGACGCCTACCGCCCCCCCTACCCCGCGCTGCGGCTCGGCGTCACCGCCCTGCAGCGGCTGGCCCGGATCGCGCCCACGGTGGTGATCAGCGGCAATCACGACTCGGGCGCCCTCTTCAATGTACTCGACGACATGGCGGGCATGGCCTCGCCCCGGCGCCTCCGGTTCGTCACCAGGCCGCGTGTCCTGGAGTTCGACGACCTCGCCGAGGTGCCGGTCGCCCTCGCGTGCGTCCCCTTCATCCCGCCCGGGGCGATCACCGACTACGCCACCGGCGACGCCTCGCGCTTCGAGGGCGACTACGCCGACGGCATCCGCAGCCTCAACGACCATGTGGTGGACCGCGCACGCGAGGCTGCGGGCCCGAACGGAATCGTTCTCTACACCGCGCACCTGCACGTCGACGGGGCCCGTCCCGGCAACTCCGAGCGGCGGTTCACGGTCGGCGAGGACCACGCGACACACACGAAGGGCCTGCACCGCGCGCTCTACTGCGCCTTCGGACACATCCACGACCCGCAGCAGCTTCCTGGAAGCGCGCGCGGCCGGTACGCGGGTTCGCTCATTCCGCTGGACTACGGCGAAAGCAGCCAGGGCAAGCACGCGGTCGTGGTCACGATCGGCGACGACGTGCAGGTTGATGGACGGGAGCTGCCTCCGGGGCGGCCGCTGCGGAGCTTCAGCGGAACGCTTCGCGAACTGGAGACGCGAGCGACGGACGGGGCGCTGGACGGCTGTTTCCTGAAGGCCCTGGTCAAGTCCGACGAGCCGATTCCCGACCTGGCCGACCGGGTGGCCGAGTGGTCGCCGAAGTGCGTGATCTTCAACCTGGTGAACGAGGTGGCCAACCGGCCCGTTAAGGCGATCTCCGGGGGGGAAGACGGCGAGGAGCCCTCCATCGAGCACCTCTTCGTGGAGTGGCGTAGCACGGCGGCGACCGGCAGGGCGACGAAGGCGCCCCGGGACGCGGTCTTGGCTCTCTTTCGCGAGGCCGTGGCCGGATCGGGGGACGAGGAGGGGCCGGACTTCGGATTGACCGAGCTGACGATGCGGGCAGAGGGGGTCCTCGCCGCGCTGCGCCCGCGACCGGGAGAAGGCGCGGCCATGCACCGCGACCTGCCTTACGCGGCCGATCCGGGCCGGGAAGAGGACGGCTAAACGAATGCGTCCGCTTCGAATCAGCATCGAAGGACTGCGTTCCTTCCGGGCCGAGGTCGAGATCGACTTCGGCGGCCGTACCCAGATCGCGGTGATCGGCGACACCGGCGCCGGGAAGTCCTCGATCCTCGAAGCAATGACCTACGCCCTGTACGGACAGACCTCGCTCGGAGGCCGGTCCAAGCAGGAGCTGATGAACGACACGTCGGACGTCATGCGCGTGGTGCTGCGCTTCCGGGTGGCCGGCGAGGAGTGGGAAGTCGCGCGGGTGGACCGGCGGGCGGGCACGGGCGGACTCAAGCCCGCCCATGCGCAGCTGGTTCACTACGGGCCCGGAGGCGAGGCGATAGAGAAGGTCGAACAGGTCAGGCCGGTCAATGAACGGGTGCAGGCGCTGATCGGCCTCGACAGCGACGCCTTCCTCCGCACCGTGATCCTGCCGCAGGGACGCTTCGCCCGTTTACTGGTGGAGGACCAGCCCAGGGATCGCACCGAGATCCTGCGTCAGGTGTGGCGCACCCATGACCTGGAGGCGGCCGGAGAGGTGGCACGGCAGAGGGCGGGCGAGGCGAAGACACTGGGGATGCGGCTCCAGGACGAGTTGGCTCGCTATCCGCCGGATCTCGAAGCGCACCTGGCAGGTTTGACCTCCAGGGCCGACGAAGCGAGCGGTCAAGCGGCTGCCCTGGCCAATCTCCGCGACCGCTCGACGCGGGCCGCCGAGACCCTCCTTCAATCCGAGGCGACGATCGCGGCGGCCGGGCAGGCGGACCAGCGCGTGATCCCGTCAGCCATGGACGAACTGGCTGGCCGGTTGGCGCCCGTGGAGAGCGCCCAGCGCCGAATGCAGGCCGAAGCGACGGAGCTGGAGGGACGGGAGGCCAGCCTGAAGCGGGAGCTGAACGGCATTCCGACGGACGACGGACCCGACGGCCGAGAGGTCGCGCGCACCCTGGCCGCGCTGGACGCGATCCCTGCGCGAGTGGCGCAGGCGGTGGGCGCGGCGGAGGCGCTGCGGGGAGCGATCGCCAGCGAGGCCAAAGCGAAGAAGCACCATGTACAGGCGCAGCAAACCCTCGAAGCGGCAACGGATCGGCTGACCCGGCACCGGGCGCTGGAGCCGCCCCTCGCGGCAGAAGTCGGTTCCGCCAGCGATTCGCTCAAGGATGCCGAGCGCTGGTATGAGAAGTGCCACGACCTCCAGGAGCGCATCAGCTCGACGGCGGACGCGTTGGCCGGGCGGGAGAAGGCGATGGCCGAAGTCACCACGCGGCTCACAACCGCACGGCGTGATCTGCAGGGGGCGCAGGAGCGGCTGCGGAGAGCCGACCAGGAACTGAGTGAAGCGCGGCGCGCCAACGCGGCCGCCGACGCGGCGCACGGCCTCTGCCCCGGCGACGAGTGTCCCGTTTGCGAGGGCGAACTCCCCGAGGGCTGGACTCCACCGCGGGACACAGGCCTGGAGGCGGCCCGCGAGGCCCAACAGACAGCGAGATCGCAGGTCGACGGAGCGAGCGAGGTCGAGACCGATCTCAAGGCGCAGCAGGAATCCGGTCGACAACGCATGAGGGACGCGAGGGAGCAACTGGACGCCCTCCGATCGGAGACTGCCGACGCAACCGGTCGCCTTCGCAGCGCTGCCGGCCTGAACGACACGTTCCCGCTATCGGGAGACGCACCGTTTCCGAGCTCGGATCAGGTTCTCGCTCCGGCCGGGCGGCGTCTCGCCGAAGCCGAAGCCGGGCTGGCGGAGCACCGGACCGCGGACGACGGACTGCGCGATACGCATACAAGTGCTCAGATGGCCGAGCAATCGGCCGTGCAAGCACTTGAGCAGGCGCGGAAAGACATCGAACGAACCCGCAACACGGTCGACGAGGCTCTCGGCACCCTCAACCGGAACATCCAATCCATCCCTCAACCCTTCCGGCCCCAACTGGCCCTTCCCTCCGATCCTGCGGAGCTGGAAACGGTCGACACCACTCCCGTCGACCGCGCTACAAACGCGGCCCGGGAGCGCGAGAAAACCCTTCAGCGACGCGAACAGGAACGAGACCGTCTCCGCACCGGGATCGAGGAGGCCAGAACCGCACTGCAGCGTCTCGACAAGGCCCGCAAGACCGAAGTCGACGAGCCTCTACAGGCTTTGGTGCGCGCGCTGGCAGACCACCGGACCGCCCTCGCGGAATCCGTCCGCGAATTGGCCTCCGATGTCGCGGTCCCCGGCGCCCTCCACTACCCGGTGGACGCGGCGACGTTGCGAGAGGGAATCAGCCGCCTCCGCGAAGTGATGGTCGAGTTGGTGGCCCTGGCGGAGGACCGCCGCCAGGAGGCCCACCGGGCCGCTGAGAAGGCCTGTTCGGAGGGGGTGGCACTCGCACGCGCCCTGGATCAGCTGGACTGCCTCGGCGGAACCGCACACGCGGACGCCCTCGCTCCGCTGCTGGTCGGAGACACCGGCGCCCTCCCACGGCGTTTGGACGACTGGAAGGCCGCGCTCAACGCCCTGGTGGCCACCGCCGAGGCGGCCGACGACGACGCCCGCTACCAGGCCCGTGACGCGAAGCGGGCCCGCGACGCATTCGCCGCGATCCTAGGCGACCTCCTGAAACTCCGGCAAACAGCCGGCGAGGTCGCCGCACTCGAACTCGCCCTGGCCGACCTCGACGCCGCGCTCAAGCCGGGAGCATTCCTGAAGTGGCTCACGCTGCGGCGGTCGCGGGATCTTCTGGTGTACGCATCCAGGATGCTGGAGGGAATGACGTCGAACCGCTACAGCTTCGCCGACCCGGGGGAGCTGGAGGACCAGCAGTGGCTGGTCGTGGACAACGACTCGGGGCAGGCGCGCTCCCCTGCCAGCCTCTCGGGCGGGGAGCAGTTCATCGGATCGCTGGCGCTCGCGCTCGGGATGGTGGAGATGATGGCCCGGAGCGGCGGCCGCCTCGAATCGCTCTTCCTGGACGAGGGCTTCGGGTCGCTGGACCGCAACAACCTCGACTCCGCCATCGAGGCGCTCTCGCTGGTCGCCGGGACGGGCCGGATGGTGGGCGTGATCTCCCACGTCGGGGCCGTAGCTGAGCAGATCGACGACGTGCTTGCCGTCACGCGAGGTGCGACCGGCAGCCGGGTGACATGGCTCTCCCGCGCCCAGCGGCAGGAGCTTGCACGCTCCGACACGGGTCTGGAGGGAGCCTCGGCGCTGGCGGGGTTGCTGGAGTAGTCGCGTTCGACGTTATTCATAGCATGAAACTCAACTTTACCGATAGAGCCCGTGACATGGTCGTGTCCTTCATGGACATGGACGAGGACGGGCTGCAGGCGCTCAGAGTCGCCGTGGACGGCAGTCCCTTCGCGCCCCGCTACGAACTCACGCTGGTGGAGGCGGAGACCCGCGCGGCCACGGACATCGAGGTCGACGCCGGCTCCTTCACCGTGCTGGTCGACGAGGGAAGCGTGAAGCGGCTCGACGGCGCCACCGTCGACTACCTCGAGACGATCCAGGAGAGCGGCTTCCAGATCGTTCCGGATCCGGACGCCGTGTCGGCCGCAATGGACGAGATCGGCCCGACGGGGGAGCTCTGGGAGCGCGTGAGTCACGTGCTCGACACCGAGATCAACCCGGCGGTGGCGTCGCACGGGGGCGCGATCAACCTGGTGGATGTGCAGGGGACCGAGATCTTCATCGAGATGACCGGCGGGTGCCAGGGGTGCGCCATGTCGCGCATGACGCTGCGCCAGGGCGTGGAGCGCATGGTGTCGCAGTCGGTGCCCGAAGTGACCGCGATCCACGACGTGACCGACCACGACAGCGGAGACAACCCGTACTTCGCCTGAAGGCGCGCAAGGTGCCGGCCGGACCACGCCCGATCAACCGCCGAGACAACGCCGCCGGGTTCCGGTGCCGCTCCGCACGCTGATCCGGGGCGCGACGGTCGTCCTGCCGGGAGAGGACGCGCGCACCAGCGTGCTCCTGGAGGGCGGGCGGATCGCCGCCATCGACCCGGCGGCGCACACACGCGCGGATGAGGTCGTCGACGCGGCCGGGCTCCACCTCCTCCCCGGCGTGATCGACGACCAGGTCCACTTCCGCGACCCGGGCCTCACCCACAAGGAGGACCTCCGCACGGGCAGCCGGGCCTGCGCGGCCGGGGGCGTCACCTCATTCCTGGAGATGCCCAACACGGTGCCGCAGACCATCACGGTCGACGCGCTGGCCGACAAGCTCCAGCTGGCCGCGCGGCGCTGCGTGGTCAACTACGGCTTCTACATGGGCGCCACGACCGACAACCTGGCCGAACTCCAGCGTGCCGCGCACACCCCCGGCGTCGCCACCCCCGGGACCAAGATCTTCATCGGCTCGAGCACCGGGAACATGCTTGTGGACGACCAGGAGCGGCTCGAGGAGATCTTCGCCGAGACGACCCTCCCCATCACGGCCCACTGCGAGGACGAGTCCACCGTGCGCGCCAACCGCGCGCGGCTCGATGGCCCGCTCACCGTCCACGACCATTCGCGCATCCGCGACCGCCGCGCGGCCGTCACCGCCACCCTGCGCGCGATCGACCTCGCGGTGCGCCACCACCACCGCTTCCACGTCCTGCACGTCTCGACCGCCGAAGAGGTCGAGATCCTGGCTGCCCACCACGATCTCATCACGGCGGAGGCGTGCCCCCACCACCTCTTCCTCGACGCCTCCGACTACGACCGCCTCGGCACCCTCGCCCAAATGAACCCGTCGCTGAAGACGCCGGATGACCGGGCCGCCCTCTGGCGTGGCCTCCGCGACGGCGCGATCCAGAACATCGCCACCGACCACGCACCCCACACCCTCCAGGAGAAGGCCGCCCCCTACCCCGCCTCCCCCTCGGGCGTGCCGGCCGTCGAGGTCGTCCTGCCGCTGATGCTCGACCAGGTCAACCGCGGCGCGTGCACCTCCAGGACCTCGCCCGCTGGATGAGCGACCGCCCTGCGCGCATCTGGGACATCGTCGGCAAGGGACGCATCGCGGAAGGCTGGGACGCCGACCTGGTCCTGGCCGACATGTCGCTCGCGCGGGAAGTGCGCAACAAGGAGCAGATCACCAAGTGCGGGTGGAGTCCCTGGCACGGGACCACGCTGCAGGGATGGCCGGTGCGGACGTGGGTGGGGGGGCGCACGGTGTTCGCGCGCGGGACGGGCACAACGCACGGATCGGGCAGGACTCACGGAGCGGGCACGCCACACCCGGCCACCGCGCGAGGGACCTCCGCCACGTTCATCGAGACCGAGCCGTTTGGCCGCGAGATCACCTTCGATCACGCGCTTGGCGGCTACTGGGCCACCCAAACGTAAAGTCAAGCTTACATTCTGCCATGTCCGGTTTACAATCCTCGCGTGCAGCAGACCAAGTCCCCCGCCCCGTCGTCCTCATCATCTGCGACGGCTGGGGCATCGGTGCCTCCGACCCCGCCGAAATCGAGCGGCAGGGCAACGCGGTCGCCATGGCCCGCACACCCGTGCGCGACCGCCTTCTCGCCGAGTGCCCCGCCAGCCATCTCACCACATCCGGCGAGGCCGTGGGACTTCCGCCCGGGCTGATGGGGAACTCCGAAGTCGGGCACCTCAACCTCGGCGCGGGCCGGATCGTGCATCAGGACCTCACCCGCATCAACCTGGCCATCCGCGACGGGTCGTTTTTCGACCTCCCCAAGCTCGCCGAACTCGCGGCCACTCTCCGGCGCTCCGGCGGCAGGCTTCACTTGGCGGGCATGTGCTCCGATTCCGGAGTCCACAGCGACATCGGCCACCTCGAGGCGCTGCTGGACTGGGCGGACCGGGCCGAAGTGCCGGCGCGGGTTCACGCCATCACGGATGGTCGCGACGCGTCGCCCACCGCATGCCTCGCGTGGATTCGGCGGCTGGAGTCACGCGTTTCCCGGAGCCCGGATGCCCGAATCGCGTCGGTGTCCGGCCGGTACTTCGCCATGGACCGCGACATGCGTTGGGAGCGGACCGAGCAGGCCTACCGGGTGATCGCCGAAGGGGCCGGGCCGCGGGTCGCGAAGGCGTCGGAGCATGTCGCCAGGTGCTACGAAGAGGGGACGACGGACGAGTTCATCCCTCCAGCGGTGGTGCACGGGCGCGGCATCGAGCCCAAAGACGGCATCCTCTTCTTCAACTACCGCGCCGACCGGGCCCGGCAGCTCACCGCCGCGTTGGCCGGCGCGGACTTCCCCCACTTCGGCCGCTCCCGCGGCGCCTTCCCAACCTTCGTCGCGATGACCCGCTACGGGGACAACTTCCCCCACCCCGTCCTCTTCCCCCCGCGCACGCTGGACCGGGTCCTGGGCGAGGTGCTGGCCGAGGCCGGCCGCACCCAGCTCCGCATGGCTGAAACCGAGAAATACGCGCACGTCACCTACTTCTTCAACGGGGGCTTCGAGGAGCCTTTTGCGGGGGAGGAGCGCCACCTGATCCAGTCGCTCGATGTCGCCACCTACGACCAGGAGCCCGAAATGAGCGCGGCGGAGCTTACCGGCGCCCTCATCGCCCACATCGGCGCGGGCAGGCACGACTTCATCCTGGTCAACTACGCGAACGCCGACATGGTGGGCCACACCGGAAGCATCCCCGCGGCGGTGGCGGCCGTGGAGACGGTGGACGAATGCATGGGCCGGCTGGTCGGCGCGATCGGCGAGGCGGGAGGCGCGGCGCTCGTGACCGCCGACCACGGCAACGCGGAACGGATGCTGGACGACGAGGGGAAACCCCACACGGCGCACACCACCAATCCGGTCCACCTGATTCTGGTGGGGGCGCGGGATGGCACCACCCTGCGCGGCGGCATTCTCGCGGATGTCGCACCCACCGTCCTCGAGCTGATGGGGATCCCGCAGCCGCCCGAGATGACGGGCCGCAGCTTGCTCAGCCGGGCAGGGACATGATAGTGTGGGCGTTCCGTCCCCGCGCGGCCCGGGGGGCGACGGGACCCCACCCCGAAACCACGGCACGCCCTTGAGCGAAAACCCCTTCAACCGCATCGTCGACCGCATCACCAGCGGCATGGGTCGCTTCATTTCGTGGATGGTGCTGCTGATGGTGGTGATCGGCGCCTTCAACGCGCTCGCGCGGTGGGGGGGACGCCGGATCGGCATCGATCTCAGCTCCAACCTCTACCTGGAGCTGCAGTGGTACCTCTTCTCGCTGATCTTCCTCCTCGGGGCCGGGTACGCGCTCAAGGAGAACGCCCACGTGCGGGTCGACGTGCTCTACGGGCGGCTGAAGGCCCGCTCGCGCGCGCTCATCAACGTGGTCGGCTCCGTGGGGATGCTGATGCCGTTCTGCGTCTTCGTGCTGTGGGTATCCTGGCCGGCGATCCGCAACTCGTGGGTGGTGCGCGAAGGCTCGCCCGATCCCAGCGGGCTGCCGCGCTATCCGATCAAGGCGGTGATCATCGTGGCCTTCGTCCTGCTGCTCGCGCAGGGCGTTGTCCAGCTGATCAAGGACATCAAGGTGCTCCGGAGCGGCGCTGACGCGGACGCCGACGCCGATGACGCGCACGCGGGGATCAGGCTCTGATGGAGAACATCCTCGCTCCGCTGATGTTCGTGGTGGTCTTCGCGATCATCTTCAGCGGCTATCCCGTCGCCTTCGCGCTGGGCGGCGCCTCGCTCCTCTTCGCCTTCATCGGCGTCGAGCTGGGGCTCTTCGACTGGAACCTGCTCTACGCGATGCCGGAGCGGATCTTCGGGGTGATGTCGAACCAGGTCCTGCTGGCGGTGCCGTTCTTCATCTTCATGGGGCTCGTGCTGGAGAAGGCGAAGCTGGCGGAGGACCTGCTCACCACGATCGGGACGCTCTTCGGTCGCCTGCGCGGGGGCCTGGCGCTGGGGGTGGTAGTGGTGGGGGCGATGCTGGCGGCGGCGACGGGCGTGGTGGGCGCGTCGGTGGTCGCGATGGGCAGCATCTCGCTTCCCGTGATGCTGCGCTACAAGTACTCGGCACGGCTTTCGTCCGGGGTGATTCTGGCGTCGGGCACGCTGGGGCAGATCATCCCGCCGAGCATCGTGCTGGTGGTGCTCGCCGACCAGCTGGGCATCTCGGTGGGCGACCTCTTCATCGGGGGGCTCATTCCCGGCCTCACCCTGGCGGCGCTGTACGCGATCTACGTGATGGGTGTCGCGGTCGTGAAGCCGGAGGCCGCGCCCGCGCTGCCGCCCGAGATGACCGACATTCCCGCCCGGGAGCTCCTGCAGCGCGTGGTCGTGGTGTTGCTGCCGCCGCTGGCGCTGATCCTGATCGTGCTCGGGTCGATCTTCGCCGGCGTCGCGACCCCCACGGAGGCAGGCGCGATCGGGTCGGTCGGCGCGATCGGCCTCGCCGGCGCGCGGGGCCGCATGAAGTGGAGCGTCGTGCGAGACGCCTGCACCGGCACCACCAAGCTCACGACCATGGTGATGTTCCTGCTGATCGGGTCGACCGCCTTCGCGCTCGTCTTCCGCGGCCTCTACGGGGACATCTGGATCGAGGACCTGCTGACCGGCTTGCCCGGCGGGAAGATCGGCCTCCTCCTCGTCGCCAACCTGACGATCTTCATCCTCGGCTTCTTCCTCGACTTCTTCGAGATCGCGTTCATCATCATCCCGCTGCTCGTGCCCGCGGCGGCGCTCCTCGGAATCGACCTGGTGTGGTTCGGGGTCATGATCGGGATGAACCTGCAGACCTCGTTCCTGACGCCTCCCTTCGGCTTCGCCCTGTTCTACCTGAGAGGGGTGGCGCCCCCGGAGGTGAAGACCACCGACCTCTACCGTGCGGTGATTCCGTTCATTGTCATCCAGCTGATCGGGCTGCTTCTGATCATCCAGTGGCCGGCGCTGGTGACGGGGCTGGTGCACTGACGGCGTCGTCAAGACCGCGCTCCGGATTCAATCCCCGCAGGAAGTCCGCCACCGGCAGGCAGAGTACGCCTCTCCGCAGAAGCCGGTACTCACCACGGTAGAGCAGAACCCGTTGCGCCTCCGGGTACTCGTGGCCGAAAGCCGTGAGCCCACGCAGGTCGGCGGGTCGCACGCGGTCGGCGTTCATGACGTCGAAGGCCCAGATGCCCGGTGTCCCGTAAAGCACGAAATCCACCTCCGATCCCCCACGGGTGCGCCAGTAGTATAGCCGGGCGTCGCTGTCCGAGTAGGCGAGCCAGGCCCGAAGGTGCTGGGCGACCAGGCCCTCCAGCGCCACGCCGCCGATCTCTGCCGGCCGGTCGAGAGGGCCTGCGGGACGCAGGCTCCGGAACACCCCGCAGTCGAAGTAGAAGAACCGGGGATGCGACACCAGTCGCCGCTTGGCCCGCCGGGTGAAGACGGGCAGGCGGAAGGCGAGCAACAGGTCTTCGAGAAGTTCCAGATAGCCTGCGACGGTGCTGCGGCTCGTCTCGCATTCGCGGGCGATCTCGCTGACGTTGAGCGTTGCCGCATGTGAGAAGGCGGCCGCCTCGAGGAAGCGCGAGAAGCTGCCGACATCGCGAGCCAGCCCCTCGGCGCGGACCTCCTGTTCGACGTACAGCGATGCGTAGGCGTCCAGGGCGGATGCCGGGTCGTCCGAGTCCACCACGGTCGGGACGGCCCCGAGTCGCAGGGTCGCCTCAAGATCGAAACTGCAGCCCAACTCGCCCGCCATGAAGGGGTGCATGGTGCGCAGGATGGCCCGTCCGGCGAGCAGGTTGACGCCACCGCGACGCAGCTTGCGCGCGCTGGAGCCCGTGAGGACGAACCGGTGCCTGCCTCCGGACTGCATGAGGCTGTGGACCACGTTGAGGAGCTCGGGAACCCGCTGGATCTCGTCTACCACGATGTCGCTCCCCGGCGGGGCACTGCGTACCCGTTCGGCCAGCCGTTCCGGGCGGGCGGACAGCCGCCGGTACTCTCCCGGCCTGAGCAGGTCCACGACCAGCGCGCCGGGTAGCACGGAGCGCAACCACGTCGTCTTCCCCGTCCCCCTGGGGCCGAAGAGGAAGAAGCTTCCGCGTGGGAGCGTGAGAAATCGCGGTAGAGTCGTCATAATGACAGGCAAAATGACGACTACGCCGTTATTCTGTCAACTGGGAGCGCCCCTCGCGGGTGCCAGAAACCCGGGCTGCTACACCGTAAACGCGAACCCCGCGTACCTCAGCTCCGCGGTCCCGAACCAGCGATACGACGCCTCCTTGAAGTTGCGCCAGTGGTCGTACACCTGGCGGTACTGGGCGTCGGCCGCGGCGTTCTCCTCCAGGATCTCGCCGATCGTGGTCCGTGCGAGGGCCATGATCTCGTCCGAGAAGGGGCGCAGCTGGGTGCCTCCCGCGAGGAGACGCTGCAGCGCGGGCGGGTTCTTCGCGTCGTACGTGTAGAGCATGCGCCGCGCCGAAGCCTGCGCCGCGACCTCGAAGACCGCCTTGTAGTCGGCCGAAAGGCTGTCCCACGCAGCCTGGTTGACCTCGAAGGACACCGAAGCCGACGGCTCCCACCAACCCGGGTAGTAGTAGTAGTCGGCTGCCTGGTGGAACCCCAGCTTCTCGTCGTCGTAGGGACCCACCCACTCGGTGGCGTCGATCGCGCCCCGCTCCAGCGCCTGGTAGATCTCGCCCCCGGCAAGGACCTGCACCGTGACCCCCATCCGGTCCATCACGTCGCCGCCCAGCCCGGGGATGCGCATCTTGAGGCCGCGCAGGTCTTCCGGCGTGTTCACCTCCCGGCGGAACCATCCGCCCATCTGTGCGCCCGTGTTCCCGCCCGGGAAGGTGATGATGTTGAAGTCGGCGAAGACGCTGCGGACCACGTCCAGGCCGCCGCCCTCGTTGAGCCAGGCGTCCTGCTGCCGGGCGGTCATCCCGAACGGAACTCCGGCGTCGAAGGCCAGCGCCTGGTTCTTGCCGGTGTAGTAGTAGCTCGTGCTCTGTCCCACCTGAACGGTGCCCTGCTGGACCGCGTCCATGACCTGCAGGCCGGGAACCAGCTCGCCCGCCGGGTAGTCGCGGATCTCGAATCGTCCCCCGGTCAGCGCCGAGGTGATTTCGCCGAGCATCTCGGCGGATCCGTAGATGGTGTCGAGGCTGCGCGGGAAGCTCGATGCGCAGCGCCACCGGATGCGCTGGGCGGTCTGGACGGCGGGGGCGCCTTCGAGGGTGTCGCCACCCTCGCCGCTCTCGCCGGAGTCGCTGCCGCATGCGGCGAGGAGGCCTGCACCCGCCGCGCCCGCCGCCGCGTGGGAGAGAAAGCTGCGGCGGTTGAGGGGGTCCGGGGAGTGTGCGGCCGACGAGTCAGCGGTCGTGGCCGGAGGGGATTCCTTTGCGCTCTTCTTGCTCATTGGGTGGCTTCCAGGGAGTTGTGGGTCTGCCGCGGCGGCCCGTCCGGGCCGGAACTGGTGACGGTGTAGAGTAGCACGGGAGGGGAAGCAGGGCGAGTAAGGGAGCACCGTCTGCCGTGACTGCGCCGGATTCAGTACCGCGAGCGGGGGTGGATGATGACTTCGACTCCGCCAGGGTGCTATCTTGCCGCTTCTGCGGAAGCCGTTTCCGCTCGCCCGTCCATCCAGGGGACCCACTCCAACACCAATGATCAAGGGCCGCATCCTCACCGAGGCGATCCCGCTCACCGAAGTCGTGGGCCTGCTCGGCAGCTACAGCGACTTCGTGAAGGCGGTCGTCGACGTGTCGCGGCGCGTCATGGCAGTGGGTGGCGAGCTGCACGCCGATGACGAGGCGATTCTGCTCGACCAGGGCTCCCGCCGGGAGGACCTCTGGGGGATCAATCTCTACCCGTCCGAGGACGAGGCCGACTGGATCGAATTCGATTCCATGATCAACATCCGTCCTCGGCAGGGGAACCGTTCACGGGGGGTGGAAGACCGGCAGACGCGGCACCTGATCCGCGAAGTCGTGGATTCGCTGGTGGCGCGGCCGTGACGTCCACGCAGGCGAACCCGTACCACCGCAACCTTGCCGCCGGTGGCTGGGGCAAGCTGGATCTGGTGGAGCAGATGGCCAACATCGGCAGCGAGGTCGAGCGCACGATCAAGGCCCACCGGACAGGCAGGTCAAGCCGCTTCGAACCGGCCTTCGACCGTGCCCTGGAACTCTTCGACCTGACAGCCTCGGATCCGAGGTGGCGGGGCGGACGCCGACGCGAAATCCTGCGTGCCCGCGACGAGTTCTGTCGCCTCTTCTTCGACCCGGAAGTGCCCGGCGACTCCGCCGAGGGACTGCGGCGCTATTTCTTTCATTTCGCGCTGCTGGCCCAAGAGGCCAGGCATCGGGCGCGCGGCGAGTAGCGAGGGGAGATTTCACAAGCCTGCTGCGAACTCCCGCATCCGCCGCTTCATCGCCTCGTCCGGGAGGCGGCCGAAACCGGCTCCCACGTTGTCCTCCATGTGCTCGGGGTTCGTCGTCTCGGTGAGCGCACACGTCACGGCCGGGTGCGCGAGGATGTACTTCAGCGAGAACTGCGCCCAGGTCGCGCAGTCGAATTCGGACGCCCACCCGGGAAGCGTGCGTCCGCTCACGCGCCCGAAGTAGCTCCCGTTCATGAACGGTCGGTTGATCAGGACGGCCATCCCGAGGTCCTGCGCGAGCGGCAGCAGCCGGTCCTCCGCCTGCGGCTCCATCACGGAGTAGTTGATCTGCACGAAGTCGAGGGGCTCCGACCTCATCACCGCTTCGAACCGGTCGTGCTGGCGATTGTTCGACACGGTGACGCCGATATGGCGCGCCTCGCCCGAGTCCTTCCAGCGGAGCACGTTGGGCCAGTGCGCGTCCAGGTCGCGGAGGCTCTCGACCTGGAGGAGATCCAGCGTGCGGCGCCCGACCAGCATCTGGTTCTGGCGCATCTGTTCGACGCCGGCCACCTCCCCGTTCGTGTTGATCTTCATCGTGACGAAAAGGCGGTCGCGGAACTCGGGCGCGGTGAGGACCTCGCTGAACTCGGCGTCGATCTCCGGTGTGCGCGGCGAGGTGTCGACGACGCGGCCACCGTGCTCGAGGAGGACCCGGATCACGGCCGCGAGGGGCTCGGTGCCCTCGGTGGGGATCTCGAGGACGGGCTTGGAGGAGCCAAGCCCGACGATGGGCAGGGTCTCGGCCGTGCCGGGGATGGGGCGGGTGGGGAGGGGGGTTTGCTGCGGGGTGGGGCGGGGCGGCAGCGTGCGGTTCACAGACGCCGTGCGCACGAGCATCCCGCCGCCCGGCCCCAGTACTGCCCCAACGCCCGCAATCTGCTTCAGGAAGTCGCGCCGTGTCGGATCGCTCGGGTTCGTCATGATGCCTCCCGGGTCTGCCTGCCTTCCCAGCGGGGTCGGAGTGTGCCCCGCGCGCCGCCGGAGCTAAGATACTCCCTGGTCGCGCACAGGTCACGATCCCGGAGGCGAACGGAAGCGAGCAGCCCGTGGACAAAGTCCCCCCGGCATTCGAGCGGCGATGCACTCGCGCGGATTCATCCACGGACTGCGAGATGGCGAAGGCATGACATACGAAATCGCGTTCGTGCTGGTGGTTGCGGCGGCGGCCCTGGTGCTCTTCGCCATGGACCGCATCCGTCTCGACCAGCTCTCCATGACGGTTCCGGTCGTGCTTCTGCTGGGTGGCATCATCGGTCCGGCCGAGGCGCTGTCCGGCCTCTCCAGCGAGGCGACGGTGACCGTGGCGGCGATGCTGGTGCTCGGGCTGGGGCTGCGCAAGACGGGCCTCGTGGCGGCAATCGGCATCTGGGCGCGCACGGCGCCCCTGGGCGGCAAGACCCTGCGCATGTTCATCCTCTGCCTGCTGGTGGCTTTTCTGTCGCCGTTCCTGAACAACACCGCGGTCGTGATCGTGTTCATCCCGGTCTTCGCGGCGCTTGCCGAGCAGGCCGACGAGCCGGTCTCGCTGTACCTGATGCCCCTGTCGTTCGTGGCCATCATGGGAGGGACCGTGACGCTCATCGGCACCGCGACCAACCTGGTCGTGCACGGGGAGGCGACCGCGCGCGGGTACGACGAACTGACCATGTTCTCCATCGCGCCGGTCGGACTGATCTGTCTGGCGGTCGGGATGCTCTACCTCTTCACCATCGGACGCCGCTACCTGCCCCACCGCGAGCAGCCGCCGGACCTGTCCAGCCGCTACGGCGTACGCCGGTTCACCACCGAGCTGAGAGTGGGGCCCGATTCCCGCGCGGCCGGACGATCACTGGCCGCGTTGCGCTGGGGAGAGCGTTTCGACGTGGTCATCGTGGGGGTCGAGCGGGACGGCCGGATCATCTCCCTGCCGGCCGGCGAGCACGTGGTCGAGTCCGGGGACAGGCTCTACGCCCAGGGCGCGGCAGCCAATCTGATGCGCCTCGCCCAGGGGCAGAAGCTGGACATCCCCGAGGGAGGGCCGCCGCGGGAATCGAGCGAGAAGGTGGTTGGCGGACGCATGGTGGAGGTCATCATGGGCCCCGGTTCGGCGCTCCTCGGCCGGACGCTCAGGGATCTGCACTTCGCCCAGCGCTACGACGTGACCGTGCTCGGGGTCCAGAGCCACGGCACCGCAGTCACCGACCGCATCGCGCAGCTGGAGTTCTCCGTGGGCGACATCCTCCTGGTGCGCGGAGAGCCGGACGCGCTGGACCGCCTGGTCGACGAACCGGGATTCATCCCGATGGCCGAGGTGGACCACCCGGTGGGCAGCAGGCCGCGTGCCGCCTATGCGGCCGCGATCATGGCCGGGGTCGTGCTGATCGCCAGCCTGGGCATCTTCCCCATCTCCACGGCGGCCATGGCGGGGGTGGCGCTGATGGTGTTCACCGGGTGTGTGCGCGTCAGCGAGATCTACGCCGAGCTCGACTGGCTGGTGGTGTTCGTGATGGCCGGGCTCATCCCGCTGGGGCTGGCGATGGAGTCGACGGGGGCCGCCGCCTGGATCGCTTCGGGCGTGGTGGGGGCGACCTCCGGACTCGGCGAGACCGGGATGATCGCGGCGTTCTACCTGCTGACCGCCGTCATGACAGCGGTGGTGGCGAACACGGCCACCGCCGTGATGCTCACCCCGGTTGCGATCCTCGTCGCCGAGAGCGCGGGGCTCAATCCCTACGCCCTCCTGGTGACGGTCATGTTCGGGGCGTCCGCGTCGTTCGTGACCCCGTTCGGCTACAAGACCAACGTGATGATCTATTCGCCGGGCGGGTACCGCTTCATGGACTTCGTGAAGGTGGGGGGGCCGCTCAACCTGCTGCTGGCGATCGTGGCCTCGATCTGCATCCCCTTCTTCTGGCCCAGCTGAGCGCATGACCCGTCCCCGGTTCCGGCAAAGGAGCATCCACTCGTGATTGAATGGCTCGGCATCGGCCACCTCTTCGAGCTGTCGCGCACCGAGGCGATCGCGGGGTTCCTCACCCCGCTGGTGGTCTGCGCCGTCTTCTTCGTGGTGCAGATCGTGCTGCCGGGAAGGCGGGTCCCCGGCTACGTGACCAATCCGGAGACCGGCAGGCCCCGCAGCTATCGGCTGAACGGCATTCTGGTATTCGCGATCGTGATGGCCGTGTGGGCTTTCGAACTCACCGGGATGCCGCGCGACTGGTTCTACAGGTCCGCGGTTCATGCCGTGGCCGGCGGGACGGTCCTGTGCCTGCTGCTTGCGATTGTGGCGGTGTTCGGACGGGGACAAGGCAACACGCAGAGTCCGTTCGCCGCGCTGTGGGAGGGGCGTTCCCTGGAACTGTCGTTCTTCAGCGAGCGCTTCGATGTCAAGATGTACCTGTACGTCGTCGGCGGGACCATGCTGTCCCTGAACGCGATGTCCGGGGCCGTGTACCACTACGGGCTCTTCGGCGAGGACTCCAACCCGGGCGTCTTCCTCTACGCGGGCTTCCTGACGTTCTACGTCTTCGACTACTTCGTCTTCGAGCGCGTCCAGCTGTACACCTACGACGTCATCCACGAGCGCATGGGCTTCAAGATGTTCTGGGGTGGCCTCATGGTATACGGATGGCTCTACATCCTGCCGCTGTGGGGCATGGCGGTGTACCCCGATCCCGGGATTTCATCGGCGTGGAGGGACTTCTGGCTCGTTGGATCGACCGCGCTGTTCCTGGTCGGCTGGGGGATCGCGCGCGGCGCCAACATGCAGAAATACACCTTCAAGCGGTGGCCCGAACGCAAGTTCCTCGGGTTCATCGAACCGGAGTACATCGAAGCCGGCGACCGCAAGATCCTGTGCAGCGGTCTGTGGGGCGTCGCGCGCCACTTCAACTACCTGGGCGAGGGCTTCTTCTCGCTGGCGATCGCCCTGGTCTTCGGCCACTTCGCCAATCCCTGGGCGTGGACCTACTTCGTCTTCATCGTCGGGCTGTTCATTTCCCGCCAGCGCCAGGACGACCGATTGTGCGCCGGGAAGTACGGGGCCGAGAAGTGGGCCGAGTACCGGGCGCGGGTGAAGTGGCGGATCATTCCCGGGGTCTATTGAGCCACCGGCAGAGGGATCCGGGGGGCGGACGGGCGGCCTGCCGGTTGTGATGCCCGGAACAATGTGAACACTTGACGATTCCGGGGGTAGACGACCCAAGGCCGCATCAACAGGAGGCTACCCGTGTGTGCACAGACCGCAACATCGCACTTCGACGACCGGATCGCGCCCCGCTTCGACGAGGTCTACGAGCACCTCCCGGATGCCGACACCGCAGCGGGCACACTGGCCCGGCTTGTGGGGAGCGGCCGGGCCCTCGAGCTCGGCATCGGAACGGGACGCGTCGCGCTGCGGCTGGCCGCCCTCGGGATCGAGGTCCATGGGGTGGATCTCTCGGATGCGATGGTCGCGGAACTGCGGCGGAAGCCGGGCGGGTCCGATATCCCGGTTGCCATGGATGATTTCGCCGACTTCTCGCTGGACACCCGGTACGACGTGGTGTACGTCGTGTTCAGCACGTTCTTCGACTTGACGTGCCAGGATGCACAGGTTCGGTGTTTCGCGTCGGTGGCTCGACACCTGAACGCTGGCGGTACTTTCGTCATCGAGGCGTTCGTCCCCGATCACGCCAGACTGGCTCGCCGCAGCAACGTCTTTGGAGATCTCTATGGAGATGTCGTCAGGGTCGATGTTTCGCAGTCCAGCTCCCACGAGCAGCGGTTGGATGCCCGGCACATCATGATCAGTGCGGCCGGGATAGAGCAGTATTCCGTTCGCATCCGCTACGCCTGGCCGTCGGAGCTGGACCTGATGGCGCGCCTCGCGGGACTGCGGCTGAAGGAGCGTTGGGCCGACTGGGCCGGGAACCCGTTCACGTCGCAGAGTACGGCGCACGTCTCGGTGTACGAGAAGCCGGACGGCGGCGCCACGCGGTAGCTGCGACCCTCGTCGACCCTTCAGGCGAGGTCGAAGCGGTCCAGATTCATCACCTTGTCCCAGGCGGCCACGAAGTCCCGCACGAAGGCCGCCTGCCCGTCGTCGCAAGCGTAGATCTCCGCGAAGGCTCGCAGTTCGGAGTTCGAGCCGAAGAGGAGATCGACGCTGGTGCCGGTCCACCTGACTTCGCCCGTACCGCGATCACGTCCCTCGAACCGGTCTTCGGCTCCTGCGGAAGCCTGCCATTCGATGTCCATGTCGAGCAGGTTCACGAAGAAATCGTTGGTCAGCGTGCCCGGTCGGCCGGTGAAGACGCCGAGTTCGGAACACCCGAAGTTGGCGTTCAGTGCGCGCAGGCCGCCGACGAGCACCGTCATCTCGGGGGCGGTCAGAGTCAGCAGATCCGCCCGGTCCACCAGCAGCTCCGGCGCCTGCCTCCCGTTGCCGTTGCGGCGGTAGTTCCGGAACCCGTCCGCCTTCGGTTCGAGCACGGCGAACGACTCCGCATCGGTCTGTTCCTGTGATGCGTCCGTGCGGCCGGGCGCGAACGGCATCTCGACGTCGTGACCGGCGTCCCCGGCCGCCCGCTCGACCGCCGCGCATCCGCCCAGCACGATCAGGTCGGCAAGCGAGACCCGCTTCCCGCCGGACTGCGAGCCGTTGAAGTCCTCCTGAATCCCCTTCAGGACCCCGAGCACCCTCGCCAGCTCGGCCGGCTCGTTGACTTCCCAGCCGCTCTGCGGCGCCAGGCGAATGCGCGCCCCGTTCGCCCCACCGCGCCTGTCGGTCCCGCGGAAGGTCGACGCCGATGCCCAGGCGGTCGAGACCAGCTGGGAAATTGACAATCCCGATCCGAGCACCCTCCCCTTGAGGTCCGCGATGTCGCCCGCTTCGATCAGTTCATGGTCGACTTCGGGGACGGGATCCTGCCACAGTTGCGGCTCGGCCGGGACCATCGAGCCGAGATAGCGCGTGACGGGCCCCATGTCGCGGTGCGTCAGCTTGTACCAGGCCCGCGCGAACGCATCCGCCAGTTCGTCCGGGTTCTCCATGAAGCGCTTCGCGATCGGCGCGTAGACCGGGTCCATCCTCAGGGAGAGGTCCGTCGTCAGCATCATGGGGGCGTGCTTTTTGGACGGGTCATGCGCATCCGGCACGGTGTCCACGCCGGCGCCGTCCTTCGGGGTCCACTGCGCCGCGCCGGCGGGACTCTTCACCTGCTCCCACTCGTAGCCGTGCAGGTTCTCCAGGAAGTTGTTGTCCCACTTGACGGGGTTGGTCGTCCACGCGCCCTCGATCCCGCTGGTCACGGAGTCGGCCCCCTTGCCGGTTCCGTACCTGGTCTTCCAGCCGAGGCCCTGCTCCTCGACGTCAGCACCTTCCGGTTCGGGACCGACGTAGCGGCCCACCTCGGCCGCCCCGTGCGCCTTGCCGAAGGTGTGTCCGCCGACGATGAGCGCGACGGTCTCCTCGTCGTTCATCGCCATGCGGCGGAAGGTCTCGCGAATGTCCGTGGCCGCCGCGACGGGATCGGGCTTCCCGTTCGGCCCCTCCGGATTCACGTAGATCAGGCCCATCTGCACCGCGCCGAAGGGTTCGTCGAGCTCGCGGTCGCCGCGGTAACGCTCGTCCCCGAGCCACGTGTCCTCGGCTCCCCAGTCGATATCCTCCGGTTCCCAGACATCCTCGCGGCCGCCCCCGAAGCCAAGCGTCCTGAAGCCCATCGACTCCAGGGCACAATTGCCGGCGAAGATCATCAGGTCCGCCCAGGAGAGCTTGCGGCCGTACTTCTGCTTGATCGGCCAGAGCAGCCGGCGCGCCTTGTCGAGGTTGGCGTTGTCGGGCCAGCTGTTGAGCGGCGCGTAGCGCTGGGTGCCGGCGCCCCCGCCCCCGCGGCCGTCGCTGATGCGGTAGGTTCCCGCGCTGTGCCAGGCCATGCGGATGAATAGCGGACCGTAGTGGCCGTAGTCGGCCGGCCACCAGTCCTGCGACGTGGTCATCAGCTCGAAGAGGTCCTGCTTCAGGGCGTCCAGGTCGAGCGACTTGAACTCCTCGGCGTAGTCGAAATCGTCGCCCATCGGATCGGCCGAGCGGGCGTGGCGTTGAAGAGCCTTCAGGTTCAGCTGGTTCGGCCACCAGTCCTTGTTGGTCGTGTGCATCTCGTGTCTTCCCGGGGGTCAGTGGAATGGTCAGCGTGGGTGGTGTGTCCCGCGTCCGGTGGATTCGTGCCGTTTGGACTCTATCCGGGTGTTCCCGCCGGGGCAACGGGACGGAGCAGTGCCGGCTCAATTCCCCGCCGCCACATTCCCAAAGATCCCGTTCGGTGCTCCCGAATTGGCCGTGACAATCTCCGGGAATCCGTCCCCGTCAAGATCCCCCACCGCCACCCCGTAGGTGGCGCAGTCCACGCATCCGAAGAGGAACTCGTCGAAGCCGGCGGCCTCGGCGCCGCGGTTGAAGTACACCGCGTTCCGTCCACCCACGTTCGCCACGACGATGTCCTGATCCCCGTCGAGGTCCAGATCCGCGAGGCGGACCGCGTAGCTCCGGTCGTCGCCGGGGCCAAACGGCAGGGTGGGCTCGAACCGTCCTGCCGCGTCACCGAAATGGATCGCGTTCTGCTGGCCGATGTTCGCGGTCACGATGTCCGGGCGGCCATCGCCGTCCACGTCTCCCACCGCCACGCCGCGCGTCTCGTCGCTGCCGGTTCCGTACCCGGTGCGCCGCGCAAAGCCGGTCCCGTCGTTCCAGTGGACTGCGTTCGCCCCGCCGTCGCGGTTGGCGAGCACGAGGTCGAGATCACCGTCGCCGTCCAGATCCGCGGCTGCGACATCGATCGTGGAGTCGTCCCCCGACCCGAAGGGTATTCCGGCGCCGAAGGTCCCGGACCCGTCGTTGTAAAAGATGAAGTTCCGCCGTCCCCGGTTCACCACCAGAATGTCCGTGTGTCCGTCGCCGTCCAGGTCCGCCAGCGCCAGGCTTCGCGTCGAACTCGGGACCCCGAAGGTGCCGCCGGCCTCGAAGCGGCCTCTGCCGTCGTTGAGGAAGACGAGGTTTCGGGTGCGGTCGTTCCCCACGGCAATGTCCAGGTCCCCGTCGCCATCGAGATCGGCGAGCGGGGCCGCGTAGGTGCCGGCCAACTCCTCCCCCAACCGCCGCGCGAGGGTGAAGGCGCCCCGCCCGTCGTTGAAGTAGACCCGGTTCTGCCCCGGCCAGTGGCGGCCGTTGGCGACCACCGCGTCCAGCGCCCCGTCTCCGTTCACGTCGCCCAGGCTCACCGAAGCCGTCAGTTCGCTGCCCGCACCCAGCGACCGGAGCGGGCGGAAGGTCCGCTCCTGCTGCGCGGCCAGCGGGCTCACGGCGAGGTGGCAGAGGAGGGTCGTGACGGCGAGGAAGGCCACCGGGCCAAGGCCCGCGCCGGGGGCATCGATGCTCCGGCGCTCGGCTTCGTATCTTTCTGCCGGAGCCACCAATACCTCCGGCCTGTCAGACTTGGGCGTGCCCGCAGTCACGCCCATCAAGCGGTGGATCTCGGCCTTTGCCGTATCGTAGTCGATCTCGCTTCTGATCGGCTTGATCGTCATCTTTGGTCCCCTCCCACATACTGGCACGCACTGGACGCTTCGAATGTCGCTGCGCTGAACCCTCACCGCCACCCAGATCCCGTTTCGAAGCCACAGATGTAAACCGCACTTGACATTTGGTAATGCCGAGTTGACAGCCGCTCCCTGGAAGAAAGTCCCAACCATGACAACCCCGCCCCACTCTTCCGGGTCGGCCACCGGCTGGCAATGTCGGACGACTGGCCGAGTATTGGCGTGCGGGAACAAGTTTCGGTTGATTCGGGATGCGGACCGGGCGGGGCAGTGAGTGATGAACACCTGCGGAAAGAGTAGGTCCGGGATGAGTGAATCGGATGCGACGGCGAGGGACTCCCGGTTGCGCTGGATGCTCGCCATTGCGATTGGAAGCGCGGTCTTCTCCAATCTGGTGGACTCCGCCAGCCGCACGGTAAGCGAGATTGCGAGCCTCCCCCTCTGGGCGGTCCTGCTCAACATCGTCCTGGGGGCTGTGTCGTTCGGCGGCATCATGGCCGGCATCGCGGCCATACGGATGTATCCCTGGAGGAACTTCGAGCGGGTTATGGGGCGCACGATCTCGGGGTTGGCCGCCGGTACCGGGGGAGGAGCCGCGGGACTGGTCACGCTGGCTGCGCTGGCGGACGCCGGCGACCCTGCGGGTTCGGTAACCCCCGCCGTGGGTGTCGGGATCGCGGCGTGCGCGGGCATCGAGTGGTTCATGTTGCGCGGCCGGGAGGCTCGATCCGGCGCGATCGCCTTGCTGGGGCTCGCCGCGCTGGCCGGAGCCGCGCTCGCTACGGCACTGGGGGACCGAGCCTTGCCAGGCTTCGCCGCCAGTTCGTTGGGGGGCGCCCTCTTCGGGGCCATTTACGCGGCTGTAACGAGCATTCCCTTGCGTGACGGCGGGGGTCAAAATGGGGACCAGTCGGAGCTCTGACTGCACCTCCGCGCCCGAGGGCGGCGAGGTGCCGGCAGACATGGCGCGAACGAGGTTCTAGGCCGATTCCCCCGTGTAGAACGCGGTCGTACGCCTAGCCCTCGCGTCCGCCGCCTCGGGATCCGCCCCGCCTGCCACGGCCGCCTTCCGCCACGCTTCACTGCTGTCCGTGATGAACGCCTTGCCCGCGGCGGTCGCGAACACGGATACATCCGCCATCGGCTCGGTCGGCTGCTCCACGTGAATCCCGAGCCCGATGAGCCCCATTTCCCAGCCGACGCCGGTCGCGCCTGGCCCGTATCGGTCCCAGTGGGCGGAAGGCCGCTGGATGTGCGTGAGGGACAATCTTGCCCGGCCCGGCCGGTCTTCCGCGGTCCTTGCCTCCACCCAGCTGACGTCTCCGCCGAACTCCCACGTGAGCGCGAGCAGCGATGGCGGTTCACAGGCCGTGATCACCCCGCCAGCGTTGTCTTCCAGCTGATAGCGGCCGCCGGGTTCGAGGTCGCCGCTGACCGGCAGGAACCAGCGCGGGATTCGCTCGCCGTTCGTTACGGCGTCCCAAAGATCCTCCACCGTGGTCGCGTAGCTGCGGGACAGCGTGACCGCGCGAACCGGATGTCCGTCGCGTTCGAGTGCCGACACCCGGCGGTCCACGGCCTCCAGGTCCGGAAACGGTTGTGCGCTCAGCGCTCCTCCCGGTTCCACTCCGGGTCCACCGCCTTCACCGCCAGTCCCAGCGCCTCGAATTCGCGGTCCCTCCGGTCCGGCGCGTGCGCGGCGGGTGACCGGTGGCTCTGCACCACGATCACGAGCTCCCGCGACGGGATGATATACGTCCGCTGGTCCCCCGCCCCGGCCGCGTTGTAGGCATCGGGCGGCAGCGTGGGGATCCGGCTTCCCCGCCCCGACTCGTCCGCGGGATTGAGCCAGAAGAGTCCTCCGTAGACGGGCGGATCCCACGCCGGGGCCGGCGATTGCACGAAATCCACGAATTCCTCGCTGAGGAGCCGCTCACCGTTCCACATTCCCCGCTGCAGGTAGAGCAGCCCCAGGCGGGCCCAGTTGCGGGCCGTCCCGTAGTTGTACCCGGTGAGCAGGAAGTTCCCGTAGGCATCGGTCTCCATGACGAAGCGGCGGATGCCGATCCTGTCGAAGAGTGCCCGCTGCGGCCACGTGAGGTACTCCTCTCCGAGTTCGTTCTCGACCGTGCGCTTGACGATGTAGCCCAGCGTCCACGGATCCGAGTTGCGATACCGGCCGACGGTGTTGGGCGGGAATTCGGCTTCACGGCTGATCGAGAACTTGAACACGTCGATCGGGGCCTCGTACCCGAGCCAATGGTCCCGCTGGCCGGCGATGAACGACAGCGCCATCTGTTCCTGCGAGGCCCCCGAGTTGGTGAAACGCAGGCCGCTGGACATGCGCAGCAGGTCCGCGATCCGGATCGCGGCGCGCGAATCACCCGGTGAGTTCTGCCACTCCGGCACGGGTGCGGGCTGCCAAAGATGGGCGCGCCGAGGTGGACGATCGGATTCGGCTAGTACGCCGGTCAAGAAGTTCGACGACGTATTGTCATGCGGCGTGAGGCCGGTCCCGCCCTACTCCTCACCCGGCATCAACTGCGGCGCATCGCCCTGCCTGATGTACAGTTCGCGCTTCGGATACGGGATCTCCACACCTTCGCGCGCGAACCCGTCCAGTGCGATCCCGGTGATCTCGTCCGCGATCCGGCGGCGGTTTCGCGCCTCGAGGATCCACACCCGCAGCTGCAGGTTCACCTCGGACGGGCCGAACCCCCGCACGATCACGATCGGCTTCGGGTCCGGCTTCACCCCCTCCACCTCGAGCGCGGCCTGGATCAGGAGCACTTTGGCGCGCTCGATGTCCGCCTCGTAGGCCACCGAGAAGGGGATGCGCAGTCGGATGTCCTGGCCCGACATCGTGTAGTTGATGATGTCGCGCTGCATGATCTCGTTGTTCGGGACGACCACGACAAGGTTGTCGGGATTGCGGATCTTGGTGGCGCGCAGGCCGATCTCGATCACGTCTCCCCAGGTCCCGGTCTCGTTGGGCGCGTTCCAGAGCTCGATCCGGTCCCCCACCTGGAACGGCCGGTCCATGATGAGCAGCACGCCGGCGATCAGGTTGGACAGCGTGTCCTTGGCGGCAAACGACAGGGCCAGCCCCATCACGCCCGCGCCTCCGAGAAGCGGCGCGATGGTCACGCCCAACTGGGGGAGGGCGAGAAGCACGCCGACGGCCACCACCAGGAACCGGATGAACCGGTTGACCATCGGGAGCGCCGTCTCGTCGAGGGCGGTGCCGGTGCGGGACATCACCCGCGTCTCGAAGGTGGTCATCAGGTGGCCGACGAAGCGGCTGACCGGGATAAAGACCAGAACCGTCCAGATACCCCACACCCAGTTCTGGGGTTGAACGTCGTTCAGCTCACGCACGCCTTCCGTCACGGTGACCAAGGGGGGCACCCATTGGCTCAGGAGCTGCGAGATGGCCCACGCGACCACCGTGAGGCGGGCCACCTTGCGCAGGGACCGCAGGAATTCGTCGTCCAGGTCCGTCTCGGTCCGGCTGGCCAGGCGCCGTTGCAGCCGGCGAAGTATCCAACCGGCCACGACATAGATGATGCCGGCCAGCGCGAGGACGATCAGGCTGGACAGCCAGCGGGACTCGGCATAGCCGACCGCATCGCTCCAGAGGTTTTGCAGGTCTGCGACCAGAGAATCCACCTGTTACCAACTCCGAATCACGGGGAACACCACCTCAAGAAGATACTGCGGGATCGCGTGCTCATGCCTTGAACCTGCCGACCGCCCCGGACCGGAGCAACTTCTCGATCTCCACTTCGCTGAAACCGTACTCGGCAAGCACTTGCTCGCCGTGCTCGCCCTTCCGCGGCGCCCCGCGCCCGACCGCCGGCGGCGTCCCGGACATCTTGACCGGCATGCCCAGCGTCTCGACGGGCTGTCCGCCTGCGACACCGTGAGCACCATCTCCCGCGCGACCGTTTGCGGATGCCGCAGCGCCTCGATCATGCCGGAGACCGGTCCGGCCGGCACGTTGGCCGCCTCCAGGCGCCGCAGCCAGGTCTCCGCGGTGGCGGTCTTCAGCCGCCGGGACAGCAGTTCGCGCAACTCTTCCACGTTCGCCATCCGGTCGGCGTTGGATTCGAAGCGGGGGTCGCCGGCCAGCTCGGGGAGCTTCAGGACCTCGATCATGCGCAGCCAGTTGACCTGGTTCCAGCCGCCGACCGTGATCCAGCCGTCGGAGGTGGGGAGCGCCTCGTAGGGGGCGGCCAGGGGGTGGGCGGAGCCCAGGGGGCCGGGTGATTCGCCGGTCGCGAGCGCCACCGCCGCCTGCCACAGGGTCTGGATCAGCCCCGCCTCGTACAGCGAGGTGTCGACGCGCTGGCCCCTTCCCGTGAACTCTCGCGCGTACAGGGCGGCAACGACGCCCATCGCGCCCAGGATCCCGGCCGTGATGTCGGTTACCGGCGGGCCGCACTTCACCGGAGGCCGGCCCGGACCCTCGCCCGTGACGCTCAACAGCCCGGTCATCCCCTGGGCGATGAGGTCGAAGCCGCGGCGATCCGCAAGCGGACCGGTGCGTCCGAAACCGGTGATCTGGCAATAGACGAGGCCGGGGTTGGCGTCGCGGAGGGATTCGTACCCGAGCCCCAGCTCCTCCATGACCCCCTGTCGGAAGTTCTCGATGACAACGTCGCACCGGGCGAGCATTCGCCTGGCCGCCTCCAGGCCCGGCCCCGTCTTGAGGTCGATGACGATGCCACGCTTGCTGCGGTTCGCCATGACGAAGGCGGCCGCGGTCCCTCCCGCCACCTGCGGCGCGAACGCCCGGGTCGGGTCGCCGGGTCCCGGGGGCTCCACCTTGACCACGTCGGCCCCCATGTCCGCGAGCATGCGGCCGCAGACCGGCCCCGCCATGACGTGCGCCAGCTCGATGACGCGGACGCCGGCGAGCGGGCCGTTCCCACCTTCCCCCACCACCCCTACTCCCCCCTGAACCGCGGCTCGCGCTTCTCCACGAACGCCGCGATCCCCTCCCGGTAGTCCCGCGTCCGGAACGCCTCATACGCCTCCTCGCGCTCGGCCTCGGTCAGCGGCCGCCCCTCCCCCGCGCGGCGCACGAACTTCTTGTGCCACCGGTTCACCAGCGGCGCCCCGGCCGCGATCCTGCGCGCGATCTCCCCCGCCCCCTCCCCCACCTCCCCATCCGGCACGATCCGGTTCACGATCCCCATCTCCCGGGCGCGGCGCGCGTCCACCAGGTCGCCCGTCAGGAGGATCTCCAGCACGGCCCCCGCACCGGCCACGGCCAGGAGCGGCGCCATCTCCTCATACGCCATGGTGGCTCCCAACCGGTTCACGGGAGCGCCGAAGCGGCTGGACTCCCCGCACACACGCACATCGCAGCACGCCGCGATGATCAGCCCCCCGCCCACGCACATCCCCCGCACCGCCGCCACAATCGGGTGCGGGCAGTCCCACACGCCCTCGATCCCCCGCCTCAGCGCTGCCGCGTACCGCGTCACCTGCCCGGGTGTGCTCCGGTGCGCCGCGAACCCCGAGATGTCCGACCCGGCGGAGAACGCCGCCTTCCCCGCCCCCTCCACGATCACGCACCGCACGGAATCATCGCCCGCCAGCCCCTCGAAGACCTCGCCCAGCGTCTCCCACCCGGCCAGGTCCAGCACGTTCATCTTCCCGGGATGGTCGAGCGTCACCGTCACGATGCCGCCGTCGCGGCTGCTCCTGACGCGCGCAACCGGCCCCCTCATCGGTAGAACAGCTCCACGAGCGAAAGCGAGAAGGCGGGCACGTAAGTCACGAGCAGAAGGATGGCGAGCAGCACGCCGATGAACCAGAGGTTGGCCTTCGTCACCTTCCAGATATCCGCCTTCGCGACCGAGCACGCGGTCACCAGCACCGAGGCCACCGGCGGCGTCTGCTGGCCGATGCCGAGGTTCAGTGTGACGATCAGGCCGAAGTGCACCGGATCGATCCCCATCGCCAGCACCAGCGGCATCACGATCGGGACGACGAGGATGATCGCCGCGGCCGAATGCAGGAAGAGCCCGATCACCAGCAGGAAGAGGTTGAGGAGCGCCAGGATCGCCAGCTTCGAGTCGGTCACGGCGGTGATCGCGGCCGCCACCTGCTGCGGCACGCGCGACTCGGTGAGGAAGTCGCCCAGGAGCGCCGACGCCGCCACCAGCAGCATCACCACCGCCGTCTGGTGCCCGCACTCCAGCATCGCCTCCCTGAGTCCCTTGAGGTTCAGCTCCCGGTACACCAGCCCGCCGATCGCGAGCGCCGCGACCACCGCCAGTCCGGCCCCCTCGGTGGCCGTCACCCACCCGCTGAAGATCCCGCCCAGGATGATCAGCGGCAGCAGCAGCGACCACCCCGCCTCTCGGAAGGTCCGCCACACCCGCCGCAGCTGGAACGCCTCCTCCATGGGGAGGTCGTTGCGGCGCGCCCACAGGTACGCCACGAACATCATGAGGATCCCGCCCACGACCCCCGGGATGATCCCCGCCACGAAGAGCTCCACCACCGAGCTCCCCGACATCACGCCGTAGAGGATCATGGGGATGGACGGGGGGATGATCACGGCCAGCGTTGCCGAGGACGAGGTCACCGCCGCCGCGAAGCTGCGCGAGTAGCCGCGCTTCCTCATCGCCGGGATGAGGATCGACCCCAGCGCAGCGACGTCGGCCACCGCGCTCCCGGAGATCTCGGCGAAGAACATCGAGGCCGAGATGCTCACCATCGACAGGCCGCCCCGGATGAACCCGAACACCGCCGACGCGAAGGCGACCAGCCGCCGCGAGATCCCCGAGCGGTTCATGATCGCGCCCGCCAGGATGAAGAGCGGGATCGCGATCAGGGGGAACTTCGTGGCCCCGGAGAACATCAGAAGGCCCGCGTTGGGGAGCGCGTCGAAGCCGCTCGATGCCACGATGGCGATCACCGTCATCAGCCCCAGCGCCACCGCGATGGGCACGTTGATGAGGACGAGCAGGAGGAGGAGGGCCAGGAGGGCGAGGGTCATGGGACGCCGCCCCCCGCGCGGGGCCCACCTCCGCCGAGCACCTCGGGCAGGCTCAGCAGCTGCGCGACGATGAACAGCACCGCCCCGATCGGGATCACCGACTGGGCGACGGCCGCCGGGACGGCAGGCAAGCTCACCAGCGTGGCCCCCTCGAGCGCCCCCAGCACCTGCCAGCCCGCCCAGGCCAGCAACACGAAGAAGGCGATGACCGCCGCCTCGGCGACGATCACCACGATGGTGCGCACCCTGCCCCTAAGCCGCTCGACCAGCATGGGCACCCCGATGTGGCCGCGGGACAACGCGACCAGCGCGGCGCCGTAGTAGGTGAGCCACGCCAGCAGGGTTGCGGCCACCTCGTCGTACCAGACCAGGGCGCTGCCCGCCTGGCGGAACCCCACGCCGAGCACGACCACCACGGCCAGCGCGGCGACCAGCACCGCCACCACCGCCTCCATCACGCGCCGAAAGACCCGGCGCATACGGGAGGTGCGTCCGCTGTTCGCCCCACCCCGCGTGGCGCCCACCACTGTTAGGATTGCAACAGGCCCAGGACCCGGTCGATCAGTTCCCGTCCCCCCGGCACTTCCGCCGCGAACTCGTCGTATACCAGCTGGCTCTCCCGCTGGAAGGCGGACTTGTTCACCCAGTTGACCTGGATATCGGTGTCGTCGAGGGCAACCAGCAGCTCGCGATCCATCCGGGTGGCGGTGTCATACACGAACTCCTGCAGCCCGCGCGCCTCCTCCTCGATCACCGTGCGGATGTCCTCGGGCAGCTCCTGCCAGTGTTCGCTGGAGGCGGTAACGTACGCGGGCGTGTACACATGCCCGGTGATTGAGAGGTATGCCTGCACCTCATGCAGCCTGGAGGCGTGGATCTGCGCCAGCGGGTTCTCCTGGCCGTCCACATTCCCGGTGCGGAGCGCAAGGAGCACCTCGGAGAATGCCATGGGCACCGGATTGGCGCCGAAGTGCTGAAAGAGCTTCACCCGCCAGGTGCCCCGCGGGGTCCGCAGCTTGAGCCCTTCCAGGTCGGCCGGCACGCGGATCTGGCGGAGGTTGTTGGTGACGTGGCGAAACCCGTTCTCCCAGACCGCCAGGATGCGGAATCCCTGAGCGTCGGCGAGCGGAGCCAGCTCCGGCCAGACCACAGCCTCCTGGATCCTGGCCATGTGCATCCGGTCGTTCACGATGTACGGCAGCTCGAAGATTCCGAATTCGGGAATCCGCGACGACATGATCGACGACGGCAGGGCCAGGTCCACCGTCCCGAGCCTGAGTTTCTGCAGGAGCACCTCGTCTCCGCCGAGCTGGCTCGAGCCGTAGACGACGACCTCGGCGCGTCCTTCAAGACGGGTGTTGACGCGGGCCGCAAACTCCTCCGCGGTCACCGCGAACAGCGACCCGGGCGCACCCACGTGGCCGAAGCTGATTTCGAGGATGTCGTCGGAGTTGGCGCCGGCGCAGGCGGCGGCGAGGAGGGTCGCAAGAGCGGCTGGAAGGAGGCCCGCCGACATCGTCCGTGAGGGTGTGCGAGTGGTCCGCCGGGGAAGACCCGCCGCCGCGCGCCCCGTGCACCCCGGCGGCGCCGTGCCCCCGCGTCCCGATCCGTGAACCGTCGCCCGCCCTGGCCGCATCCGTCCCTCCTTCAAGGGTTGCTGGTGGTGCGCGCGGGCATCGCTGGCTCGCCGCGCCGTTGTGACTCATCAACATAGTCGGCAGTTTGCGAAATGTCTTTACTCTCCGGGGATGGAAAGCGGGTGGGACACCGGGGGCGCGTCGTGGGCGGAAGTCGCGGCGCCGGCCGCCCGCGCGGCGGGCGCATCGGCCGTTCGAGCCTTGCCGCGCGGCTCCGCAGGCACGTCGAGGGGCCGGTCCGGTTCGACTCCCTGACCCGCGCCCTCTACGCCAACGACGCCTCCATCTACCAGATCGCGCCGCTCGGGGTCGTGCTGCCCCGCTCGCTGGACGACGTGGACGCAGTGATGGCGGTCGCGCGGGAGGAGGGGGTGCCGGTGCTGCCCCGCGGCGCGGGGACCTCCCAGTGCGGCCAGACCATCGGCCGCGCGATCGTCGTCGACACTTCGCGATACCTGAACCGGGTGCTGGAGGTCGACCGCGAGGCGCGCACCGCCTGGGTGGAGCCCGGGGTCGTCCTCGACCAGCTCAACCGCCGCCTCGCCCCCGCGGGGCTCTTCTTCCCGGTGGACGTGGCGACCGCCAGCCGCGCCACCATCGGCGGGATGGCGGGCAACAACAGCGGCGGCGCGCGCTCGATCCGGTACGGGATCATGGCCGACAATGTGCTGGAGATCGAGGCCGCGCTGGCGGACGGGAGGGTGGTGGGGTTCGGGGGCGGGGGGGCGGGCGCGGGTCTGACGGCGAACCCCGACGCGGCGGCATCTGCGAAGGCGAAGGCGGAAGCAGGCCCGGCGGCAACGAACGACGCGGCTCCCCCCGGCGACCTGCTGCGAACGATTCTCGGGATTGCCGAGCGCGAGGCCGGCGAGTTGGAGGCGCGGGTGCCGAAGGTGCTGCGCCACGTCGCCGGCTACAACCTGCACCGGCTGCTAAGGCCGGGCGCGTCGATGGCCGAGTTGCTGGTGGGTTCCGAAGGCACGCTCGCCTTCTTCCGGCGGCTGAAGTTGAAGCTGGAGCGGCAGCCGGCGCGCCGGGTTCTCGGCGTCTGCTGCTTTCCGTCTCTGCTGGACGCGCTTGATGCGGTGCAGCACATCGTGACGCTCGAGCCCCACGCGGTCGAGCTGATGGACGACTCGCTGACCGCGCTCGCCCGCGAGAACCCGCAGCTCCGCACAGCGGTCGAGGAGCTGATTCCGGAAGGCGCGCACACGGTGCTGCTGGTGGAGTTCGCGGGGGACGACGATGCCGCCTGTGCGCACAAGTTGTCCCGCCTGGAAGAGGTGGTGCGAACGGCGGGGGCGGGTGGCGAGGGCGGGCGAGCGGTGGGGCGGAGGCGGGGGACGCGAAGCGCGGCGGGCTCCGGGCGCACGGTTGTGCGCGCCAAGGACCCTGCCGCACAGGCGGCGATCTGGGCCGTAAGGAGGGCGGCGCTGAGCGTGGTGATGTCCATGAAGGGCCGGCGCAAGCCGGTCTCGATCGTGGAGGACTGCGCCCTGCCGCTCCCCGCGCTGGCCGAGTTCGGCGCGTCGGTCGAGGAGATCTTCGCGCGGCACGGCACCAGCGCCACCTGGTACGCGCATGCGTCGGTCGGCTGCCTGCACGTGCGCCCGGCACTCAACCTGAAGGACCCGGCGGACATCGCCGCCTTCCGCGCGATCGCCGAGGAAGTGCTGCGCGAGGCCGTGCGGCTGGGCGGCTCGTGGTCGGGCGAGCACGGCGACGGGATCCTGCGCTCCGAGTTCATCGAGCCGCTGCTGGGGGAACGGCTGGCCCGCGCCTTCGCCGAGGTCAAGGAGGCCTTCGACCCCGCCGGGATGATGAACCCGGGGAAGATCGTGGCCGCGCCCCGGATGGACGACCGCGAGCTCTTCCGCTACGGGCCGCGCTACAGGGAGACACCGCTGCCGGTCGCGATGGACTGGTCCGGGCAGGGCGGCTTCACCCGCGCCGTCGAGGCGTGCAACAACAACGGGGCCTGCCGCAAGATGGACCCGGATGTGATGTGCCCGTCCTACCGCGTGACGCGCGAGGAGGCGGACACGACCCGGGGCCGCGCCAACGTGCTGCGCCTGGCCCTGAGCCGGCAGCTGGGGCCCAGGGGGCTGTTGGGAGACGAGGTTGCCGATGCACTCGAACTCTGCGTGGGCTGCAAGGCATGCAAGCGGGAGTGCCCGGCGGGGGTGGACATGGCCGCGATGAAGGCCGAAGTCCTCCACTACCGGAACCGGCAGCGCGGTGCCCCTCTGCGCGAGCGGCTCTTCGCTTCGCTGCCCAGGGTCGCACCGGTCGCGAGCCGGGCCGGCCGGCTGCTCAACCTGCGCAACCGGAGCCGGATCCTGGCGTCGATGGGAGAGCGGGCGCTGGGAATCGCGGCCGACCAGGAGTTGCCGGCGTGGGCTCCCAGTCCATTCCGCGACGCGGAGTTGGGGGCGCTGCACCCGCGGGTCGGCGCGCAGGCCGCCTTCACGGCGGGTCCCATAACGGATGTTGTGACAAATTCACCCCATAATTTGTCATTCAATCCACCAGAGATTGCTGATATATCACTGGAAACATACCTCGTCATTCTGTTTGTTGACACATTCACCAGGTATTTTGACACCGGCGTCCCCCGTGCGGCGGTCGATGTCCTCCGCCGGCTCGGCTTCCATCCCGTCGCCCCCCGCCCCCTCCCCACCCGGGGACGACCGCTCTGCTGCGGCCGTACCTACATCAGCGCGGGGCTGCTCGGCCACGCTCGCGCCGAACTGCAGCGCACCATCGCCGCCCTCGCCCCCCTCGCCCGGCAGGGGCTGCCCATCGTAGGCCTCGAACCCTCCTGCCTCCTGACCCTGCGCGACGAAGCCCTCGCCCTCTGCCCCGGCGAAGACGCCCGCACGGTCGCCGACAAGGCGCTCCTCATCGACGAGTTTCTCGCGGCCCGGGCGTCTGCCCCCTTCGCGGACGCCGGCTCGGACATCGCCCGGCCCGGCGCCTCCTCCGGCCAAGCCCCCAGCTCCGCTCCGGCCACGCCTGCGACCCCGTCCTCGACCACCCCGACCATCCCGAACACCCCCACCACCCCCACCACCCACATCCACGGCCACTGCCACCAGAAAGCCGCAGGCACCGCGTCGGCCACCACCGAAACCCTCCACTCCCTCACCGGCACCTCCGCCTCCCTCATCGGGTCCACCTGCTGCGGAATGGCCGGCTCCTTCGGCTACACCGCCAAACACCTGCGCACATCCCGCGCGATGGGCGAACTCGGCCTCTTCCCCGCCCTGCGCGCCGCCGCCCCTGAGGACACCGTCATCGCCAACGGCTTCAGCTGCCGCGCACAGATCCGTGCGGGGACGGGTCGGCAAGCCCTTCATCTCGTGGAGGTCCTGGCGCAGTTGATCGACGGGACTTGAAGGCACGCAGGCGAGGCCATCGTATTGCCTTCTGGCGAACCAGGAGCACATGCTGCCGCGAACGAAATGATGCGCATTCACTCAAGGAGTCATTGCACGATGAGCACACTCCTATTGGCCCGCACATTGCCAACCCTCACCACGCTGGCCTTCACTACACTCGGTCTCACCACCTGCCCGGCAACCGCCCAACAAGTCGTCAACCTCCCGCTGGAAGACCACCTCCTCGACGCCAACTTCCCCGAAGTCTTCCGCATCGGGGACGGCGTCCGCGATTGGGAACTGCTGACCCGCGTCACCTCCATCGGATTCGACGCCCAGGGAAACCTGCACATCGGAGACCTGGCCGGCGGCGACCTTTCGGTGCTGGTGGTCGACCCGCGCGGCGAGCTGGTCGTGCGTTTCGGCCAGCCCGGCGAGGGTCCGGGCGACTTCCGCGACGCGACCCTCGCCGTCGCCCTGCCCGACGGGCACACGGTGGTCGCCGACGACGGGCATCTGGCCTATCAGCTGTTCGACGCCGGGGGAGGCCTCGAACGCTGGGTCCGCTATCCGGGGGTATCCGCGGGCGAGACGCCGCCCCGGTACTACGTGAGAAGTGCCGATCCGCGGGTTCGGAAGGTGGACCGGTGGGATGGCAGCCTCCTCGCCCGGGTGGTCATCGCGCGCCGGCTGGAGGTCGACTCAACCACCAGGGAGTTCGACTTCGATGCCCGTCCGGGTCCCCGCACGGTACTTCGCGTGCGCCTCGACGGAGACGAGGCGACCGAATCCGAGATCGCGCGCGCCTCGCGCCCGGACGTTGAAGAGGATTTCCATTTCGCAGCGCTCCCCGAGGGTCGGGTCGCATTCTCCGACACGACCGCCTACCTGATCAAGGTGACCGATCCCGCAGGCGCCGTGGACAGGGTCCTCGTCCGCTCCTTCGCTCCGCGAGACTGGGACGACCGCACCGCCGGGGCCTTCCGTGAGTACCTCAGGACAAGCGTCGACGAGGCCATTGCCGCAGGAGGCGACCGCGCCGGATTGATCGGCATGTTCGGAGGACCCTCGGTTTTCCGGCAACTGGCGGACGACTGGGAACCGGAGAACGCGATTCCCCACATCGCCGGCCTGGAGACCACCTGGGACGGGACCATCTGGGCGCTGCGCACTCCCGCTCGCGGTTTCGTGGATGTCGACCATATCGGGATGTTCCAGACGGCACTGGCCTCGACCCCGACCGGATTGACGGCCGCCGGGCCGGGGCCGATCGACGTGATCACTCCCGAGGGCGAGTACCTGGGCACCCTCCCCGACTCGCGCATGCCCAACGCCTTCGGTCCCGGCGGGTTGGTAGCCTACGTCACCCTGGACGACTTCGATGTGCCGATCGTGGTGGTGCGGCGGGTGCCGGAGGGAATCCGGTAGCGAGGCGGGTCAGAGCCCGGGGGCGTCCAGCAGCTTGCGCAGCTGGGCATCGTGACGCGCCGTGCGCCGACGGCATAGATTACAAAGTCACTCTTCACCCGTCGAACCGGAGGACCTGCCCGTGCGCTCTCACGAATCTCCCACATCCTCTTGCTCCCCTGCCCGTCACCGATCCTGGCTCCGCCGCAACGCCGGTCTGGCCGCTCGGGCGATCGTCCTGACGAGCGCGTTCGCGGCCATCCCGTCTTCCGGGACGGCCCAGTCCTTCGGCGGCTCCGTCCTCGTAGCCGGCGGATACATCCTGGTCGGCGAAGCGGCCCACGAGCGGGAGCCGGGCACGGTGTGGGTCTTCGCTCGCAACGGCGGCGGCTGGTCCAGCGTCGCTGCCCTGAGGGGTCCCACGCCCCGGACCGGTGACGGCTTCGGCACGGCTCTGGCCCGATCCGGCAACTTCGTCGTCGTCGGCGCTCGCGGCTCCGACGAGGGAGCAGTCTACATCTACCGCCTTGAGGATGTCGGCAACGTCAACGCCCAGCCGAGTTCGTTTCTCGCAATCGAACAGAACCAGGGATTCGGGAATGTGCTGGCAGCCTCGGGAGACAACGTGATGGTCAGCACGGGAACGGGCGAGCAGGGCGAGCAGACGATGGGCATGTTCGCCGTTGGTCCGGATGGAAGCTCGGGATGGGGCGGAGGCCCAACCGTCACGGCGCCTGCGTCTTTCGGCCGGATGGGCTCGAGCGCGCTGGTACTTGGCCAGGATCTCCTGGCCCTCGGCGATCCCTTCAACGATGTGGTGCACCTCTTCGAGAGAACGTCCGGTGGAGACAGATGGGAACCGGCCGGGACGCTGACCCCGCCCGGAGAGCCTTCCCAAGGGACGTTCTTCGGTTATTCGCTGGCAATTGGAGGCAACGAGCTTCTCGTCGGGCAGTTCCAGGCAGGGGTCATCCACCGGTATGCGAAGGTGGACGGGGCGTGGCAATCGGTCGGGACGCTGGAGCCCGGGAATGACGAGATGCGCGCCGGGTACGGAGCGTCCCTGGCCGTCGACGGCGAGACCCTGCTGGTGGGCGGCACGCAGCAGTTTGACGAGTATCGCCGGAGCGGAGACGAATGGATCCGAACTGGGGGCTCGCCGCTGTACAACGCGGACGGTGCGCTGGCCTCCACCGGAACAGGTCTGCACCTCGGGGACCAGGTTGCCGTTTTGGCCGATCCCACAGCCGACTTCGGTCTGGGCGCGGTGACGGTGTTCTCCCGCGAATCCGGTGGATGGCAGCAAGCGGCCCGGCTGGTGGCCGACCACGAGCCGCTCCCCGCAATCACCGGCGGCGAGATCACCTGCGAAGACGGCGAGGCTGCCGGCTACGACTGCGATGAAGTCGACCTGCTGGCCTTCGTCCCGTGGGAGGAGCTGGGCGCTGCCAGGGGCGCGCGCCTCAACGACGTCTGGGGCTGGACCGACCCGAGACCGGGCGCGAGTACGCGATCGTCTGCCTGATGGACGGGACCTCGTTCGTGGACGTGACCGATCCGTCCAACCCCCGCTTCCTCGGCAATCTTCCCATGACCCCCGGCAGCCGGCCCAACACCTGGCGCGACGCCAAGGTCTTCAACAACCACGCCTTCATCGTCGCGGACGGCGCCGGAGAGCACGGGATGCAGGTGTTCGACCTGACTCGGCTCCGGGACGTGACCGAGCCCGAGACCTTCGACGCCGACGCCCTCTACACGGGCATCACGTCGTCCCACAATGTGGCGATCAACGAGGAGACGGGCTTCGCGTACCTGGTGGGCTCGTCGGGGGAGGAGTCGTGCGGCGGCGGTTCGCACATGGTCGACATCAACGATCCCCTCAACCCGGTCTTCGCGGGCTGCTTCGCCCACCCCAACACGGGGCGGCGCATGACCGGCAACTCCCACGACACCCAGTGCGTGATCTACCACGGCCCCGACGAGGAGTACCGCGGCCGCGAGATCTGCGTGAACTCGAACGAGACCGCGCTCTCGGTGGCGGACGTGACCGACAAGGACAACCCGGTCGCGGTCTCGTCGGCCGCCTACCCGGCGTCGCGTACGCGCACCAGGGGTGGCTGACCGACGACCACCGCTACTTCTACTCCAACGACGAGCTCGACGAGGTGAACGGCCTGGTCGAGGCCACCCGAACGCTGGTCTGGGACCTCGAGGACCTCGACGACCCCCTCCTGCTCACGGAGTACTACAGCGACACGCAGGCCACCGACCACAACCTCTACGTCCGCGGCAACCGGCTCTACATGACCAACAACCGCGCGGGTCTGCGGGTGCTCGACATCAGCGACCCGGAAACCCGGTCGAGGTCGGCCACTTCGACACCACCCCGTGGAGCGACGACGCGGCGGGCTTCGACGGAACGTGGAGCGTCTACCCGTACTTCGAGAGCGGCACGGTCGTGATTTCGAGCCGCCGCGAGGGGCTGTTCATCGTGAAGCCGCGGGTGCGGCCGCTGATCGGGTAGGCGGGCCGGCAATCCTCCGGTTGCGGCGGGCGCTCCGGTTCGGGCCCGGGCTGTGCCGTTGGCGCACGGTTCGGCGGACCCGCCTGCGCTCCTACTCCGGCTGCGGCACGATCCTCATGTAGGGCAGCGGCTCCTCCCACCCGTCCGGGTACTTCTCGCGCGCGGCCTCGTTCGACACGGCCGGCAGGATGATGACGTCGTCGCCGTCCTGCCAGTCGGCGGGGGTCGCGACCTGCTCCTTGGCGGTCAGCTGCACCGAGTCGAGGAGCCGCAGGATCTCGGAGAAGTTGCGCCCGGTGCTCATCGGGTAGGTCAGCGTGGCCTTGATCCGCTTGTCGGGGCCGATCACGAATACGGAACGCGCCGTCGCGTTGTCCATCGGCGTGCGCCCGACGCTGGTTTCGCCCGCGCCGGCCGGCAGCATGTCGTAGAGCTTCACGACCTTCAGCTCCGGATCCCCGACGAGCGGGTAGTTGAGCGCGTGGCCCTGCGAAGCCTCGATGTCCTTCGACCAGGCGTGGTGGTCGCTGACCCCGTCCACGCTGATCCCCAGCACCTTGCAGTTGCGGTTCGCGAATTCGCCCCGCAGTCCGGCCACGGCCCCCAACTCGGTCGTGCAGACGGGGGTGAAGTCCTTCGGATGCGAGAAGAGGATCGCCCAACCGTCGCCGATCCAGTCGTGGAAGCGGATCGGTCCGTCGGTGGTCTCGGCGTCAAAGTCCGGGGCGATGTCGTTGATTCGGAGTGTCATGGCGTCCCTCTTGGGTGGCGGTCGGGGTCTGGACAGTGGAGCATCTTGGATTCCGGCTCATGATAGCGAAACGCGGTGTTTGCGCCAACGCCGGGGGGACGCCCTTGCCGGGGGGACGCCCTTGCCGAGGGGACGCCCTTGCCGGGGGGACGCCCTTGCCGGGGGGGACGCCCCAGTGCCGATGGCGCTGGCCGCCGGAGCAGCGCGGGGTTGGCCATCGGGCGAGCGGTTCGGCCGGGCTGGCAGCCGGTCGTCGCGCGGACCGTCCGCCCCGGTCAGCAGCTCCGCGGCACCACCAGCTCCAGCCCGGTGTGCCGGGCGATCACCTCGAAGTCGCGGTTGCGCGCCAGGAGGGGTCGCTGCGTTTGGATAGCGGCCGCGGCGACCATGCAATCGACGATCGATCGGATTGTGTAGCCGGCCCCGCGGCAGGTGCGGTAAAGGAGGGCGGCGTGCTGGAAGTCCGCCACCGAATCCGGAACGAGTACCTCGAAGCGGGACAACAGCTGCGTCAGCTTGAGTACGTCGGGCTCGGTGCGGCACCCCGCGAGCAGTTCCATCACGGCGGCTGCGGGCGTGGCTATGGGGCGGCCGGCCTCGATTTCGGCATCCAGGAACAGGTCGAATGCGCTCTCCGTTCTGCGCAGGTATTCAACCCATACCGAGGTATCGACAATCACCAAACATCGCCCGGGCTGCCGGCACGCATCTCGTCGAGATCCCCATCCCAACCGACCCCGCGCATGGCGAGCGCCTCCTCCTTCGTCATCGGCACGACCGCCTGGCGGCAGACCGCCTCCCTCGCGGCCGCGGCCCAGTCACGGAGGCCGTACCGCCTTCGCACCGCCTCCACGTCGCTCTCCAGGACTCTCACTTCCAGGTCGACGAACCGCAGGCCGGCGGATTCGGCTGCCTGGTACTCCGGGCGGGCTTCGCGCACTACCGCCGCCCCGCCGCGCAGTTCGCGCTCGCGGGCGGCGCGCAACGTTCGCCGGACCCACGCCGACACGGTAACGCGGTTGCGCTTCGCCGCGTCCCGGATCTCGTCGAGCTCGGCTTCGGACAGCACCACTTGCAGTCTTTTACTCATAGCATGAGTATAACATACTTATCCTGGGCCAGGCTACCCCGCAGCCCGATGGTCCGTGACTCGCGCCGCCTTGACCGGGAAGCGCGGCAGCGTCCCCCGCCCCACAGCGCTCACGTCGACGCGCAGCCCCAACGCCTCCCCCAGCGCGCGGGCCACGCGGGCCCCAACCGCCCCGGCATCGTCCCCGGACAGCTCCACCCGCACCTCGACGGCGTCGCGCCCCCCCCGCCGGCGGATGTCCACCGCAAACTCCCCCACCTCGCGGAAGCCGCGAATCACGTTCTCCAGCCGGCCCTTGACGCCCCCCCGCAGGCGGCGGTACCCGCTGCCGCATGCGCCGTACTCGGGAAGAAGGTCGACCCGTCCACGGTCACCATCTGGTCCAGCCGGCCCTTGACGCCCCCCCGCAGGCGGCGGTACCCGCTGCCGCATGCGCGGTGTCCAGCCAGCGAAGCGTCCGGCCCGTCGTGCCCGAGGTGTGGTGCTCGCGGACGTAGCGGACGGCGGGATAGGTGAGGAGGGTGCCGTAGGGCGGTGTTTCGGCCTGGTCTTCCGTCAGCTCGCGCTTGGTGGTGAACGGGAGCTGGCGATAGGCGTCCATGGTGGTGACATCGGCGGCCGCGCGCAGGCCGGCCCGGGCCAGCTTCCTGCGGTAGAAGGCGTTGCCCTGCAGGACGGGCTTGAGCATGGAGCGCAGCCGGCGCAGTTGCTCACGCTGCAGCGCAGCCGGGTCGAGGGTCTCCTTCGGGTCCAGTCCGGTCCGTGGATGCACCGCTTCCTCCGGGTCTATCGTTCGTCCCCGGTCGGAATATGTTCCTTCAGGAAGGCATTGCGGAATACTCCGCCGGGGTCGAAGTCGTCGCGCACCTGTCTGAACGACGCCAGTCCCGCTTCCAGAATCCGCAGAACCTCCGCTTCGGAGCGGGGCCGATACAGGGACCCGGGCGTCAAGCGGATGTTTCGTCCGAAGTTGGTTACGGGACTGGGAGACTCACCGGTCATGTTGCATGCGAGAATCCAACGCGCGTCAGCGTCGCCTCTCCACCCCCGCCGGCACGCCCCGGCTGAAGAGTACCTCCACACTCCCGGTCACCCCTGCCACCTCCGCGGCCGCCCTTGTTGCGTCCGCGGCAAGCAGACCGCCCGCAATCGCGCGGGCCTGCAGGGCATCGGCGCCACGCAAGACCCCGCGCACCTGGCCGCTGCCAGGATCGCGCACGATGGCCATGGGCCGGTCCGTCTCCAGATCCAGACTGGTCGCCCCGCCCGGCCCGGAAAGGATGACGCTCGCCAGGGCGCCTGCCCACTCGGCCCGCACGGGCAGCGCAAAGGCAAAGGAGGACCTCCCGTCGGTGTCGGCCATCTCCATCATGTCGAAGCTCATCGAGAACAGGACCTCCCCGCCGGCGGACCGGCCGATGAGCTCGTACTCGCCGGGGGCTACGGGCACGCTCGGCGGCGCATCCACCAGGAAGGCGGGTTCCAGAAACGGCTTGCCGTCCGCGGCGGCCCCTCCCCACAGGAGAAGCGTCCGCGTGGGCGCGTTGCTGCGAGCACTGGCAGCGGCGGCGAGATCTTCCGCGCCGGAACGCCGATGGCCCAGGGCTCTGACAAAGCTGTAGTCACTCACCCAGGCGGGAGGGCCGCAATAGGTCATCAAGTCCGGCATGTCCGGCGGTACGAGCGCACCTCCAGCGCGCGAGTCGTATCCCCAGACGCCGATCGCCCCGTTGTGGTGGGGAAAGGCCTCGTCCGCGCCAAGTGCACCCCCGCACGGCGCGTGCGCAAGATTGAGGTTGTGCCCCAGTTCGTGTGCCACTACCAGGGGATCGGCCGCCGAGAAACCAACGGCGCCGGGACGGTACGCGACCCCCGACTGTCCCCCCACAACCCGCTCCTCCATGATGCCCATGTAGTGGCCGCGCCCGCCCTCCAATCGATAGGCCATGAGGGTCTCGAGCAGCAGGTCGACCGGGTCGGTGGTCGAGGTCAATACGGGTTCATGGGCGTTCACGTTGAACTCGGATATCGGGAGCTGAGTATGCGCATCCCAGAGCATCTCGTGCGCCTCCTCCTCCGCGGCCATGGCCAGGGCGATCTCCACGATCGTCGAATCGGGCCCCCGCACAAAGAGGAACGGGACGACCGTGAGGTCCAGCGGGGGCACGGTCTTCACGAGTACCGGTGCGCGTCCCTCCTCGGGAATCCGCTTTGCCACATCCAGCCCGGAAGGCAGGACACCGTCCGGATCGATCTCGATCACCATCTCCAGTCCCGGCTGCACCACCGATCCCGGAATCCACCGGTTCACCGACTTCCCAAGGTCGCTCTCAGCGTCTTCGAAGTCGGTCGGGATCGGAGTCTCCGAGCCGGGGATGTCGACGACGTACGTCTTCGCGCCGTTAAGGAAGAAGGTCGCCCGCGCATCGGGAATGTGTTCGGTCGTGGCGCCCGAAGCCGTTACGAACACCCGCAGAAGGGCAGGCTTGTTCGCCACCAGGGGAACCGGGACCGCGAGAGACTGCACCGCCTGCGTCAGGTACGCCAGTGAAGCAGTGTCCTCCCCGCAGGGTCCGACCTGCGCGTGCTCTACCCTGGCCAGCCAGCCCTGGAAGCGGGCATCGGTGGAGGCACAAATACCGGTACCGGTCACAACCAGTTCCTCGAGCGGAGGAAGATCCGCCAGGTTCGAGGGGAGCGGTCCGCGCAGATCGGGGTTGTTGCTCAGGTTGAGCCGCCGCAGACTTGTCATGTCCCTTCCGAGCGTGGGCGGAAGGGTGCCCGAAAGCTGGTTGCCCAGGAGCCACAGGAACTGCAATCGCTGTAGCCGGGCAAGTTGAGTAGGGATCGGTCCTGAAAGCTCGTTCCCATCGAGCCGCAGCCGCACCAGGTTGAACAGGTTGCCCAATTGCGTGGGAATCGGCCCCGTTAGCCCATTCCCGAAGAGCTCCAGCCGGATCAGCCCGGACAGGTTGCCCAGCTCCGGCGGAATGGGTCCCGAAAGGCTGTTGCCACCGAGGTTCATTGTCGCAAGGTTGGTCAGCCCGCCCAACTCGGGCGGGATCGATCCTGTCAGGTTGTTCCCATTGAGGTACAGTTGAGTCAGGCTGGACAACCCACGCAGCCTGGCGGGGATCGGTCCCGCAAGTTCATTGTTGTCGAGGTACAGGTATCTCAGCGTCGCCAGCCGGCCCAGTTCAGGGGGGATCGGTCCCGTAAGGCTGTTGCTGCCGAGGCTCAGCTGGTCCAGCCTGGACAGGTCGGCCAGCTGTGCGGGAATCGACCCCGTAAGCTTGTTGAAGGCGAGGTCGAGCCGTTGCAAAACGGAAAGTTCGCCCAGCTGTTCCGGGATCGGTCCCGTCAGGTCGTTCCCCCAGAGGTCCAGAAACCTCAGCGCGGACAGGTTGGACAGTTCGGGCGGGATCGGTCCGGTCAGCTCGTTCTGCTTGACGTCCAGCAGCACGAGGCTCGACAGGTCTCCCAGCTCGGGGGGGATCGGTCCGGTCAGGTCGTTCCCGTCGAGGTACAGGACCGCCAGGCGCGACAGGCGGCCCAGTGCGGGCGGGATCCGGCCCGTCAGGTCGTTCTGGCCGAGGATCAACCGAACGAGTCCGGACAGGCTGGCCAACTCGGGCGGGATAGGCCCGGCGAGGCTGTTCCAGCTCAGGTTCAGATACGCCAGGTCGGAAAGGTGTGCCAGTTCGGCCGGGATCCGACCGGTCACGTTGTTCCCAAACAGATTCAACTCGACAACCCGGCCTTCTCCGCTCGTCGTGACGCCATGCCATTCGCCGAGGGGACGGTCGGACAGCCAGTTGGCGTTTCTTGTCCAGCGCGCCCCGCCCGTGACCTCGTACAGGATCTCCAGGACCTCCCGGTCGGAGAGCGGAGGACACTCCAGCCCGGTGCCTTCCCGGGACGGGATGGACGCGAGCCAGTTGCGGAAATCCGCGTGGCGGGGAACGCACAACTCCGTCCCGCTGTAGCGAAACTCCCGCAGCGATAGCAGGGAGAGCAGCTGTGGGAGCGAGCCGCTCAGCTCGGGGTTGTCGGCGAGGCGCAGCGACGTCATGCCGGCCAGCTCAACCAGTGACGCCGGAACCCGGCCTGCCAGCCCGTTGCCGGACACATCGAGCGTCGTGACCCGCCCGAGGGAATCGGTGCCCACCCCGTGCCAGGTGGCCAGAGGACCTTCTCCACCCCAGCCTTCGGAGTTTGTCCAGTCCGGCCCTCCAGCGGCCTCGTACAGCGACGCCAGCGCCTCCCGGTCCTCCTCGTCACAAAGCGGCCCCACGTAGACTTCGAGCTGCGCGAGCCAGGGAGCGAAATCCGCCGAGCCGGGGGCACACAGCGTCTCATTGCCGATGAAATGCAGAATACGAAGCTGCTCAAGATTCAGAAAACTATACGGTAACGTTCCCTCGAATGCGTTCCGATCGATGCCCAGCCGGGTGAGGCTGTGCAGGTTGCCCAGCTCCGCCGGGATCGGCCCGGAGAGCTCGTTGCGGCGAACGCGAAAGTCCTCCAGGTTGGCCAGAGCGCCAAGCTCTCGAGGAATCCGGCCCGTGTGGTCGTTGACGCCGAGGTTCAATTCCCGCAGGGCTTGCAATCGTCCCAGCTCGGCGGGAATCGGGCCTGCCAGCTGGTTCCGCTCCAGGTCCAGGATCTCCAGGTGCGACAGGCCGGTCACTTCAGGGGGAATCGCGCCGGCCAGGTTGTTCGCATTGAGGTCCAGACCGGTGACGCGGCCGTTCGGACCCGTCGTAACGCCGTGCCACTCGGCGAGGGGCCGGTCCGAGAGCCAGCCGTCGTCTGCCGTCCAGCCCGGACCTCCCGTGGCCTCGTAGAACGCCACGAGGACGGGCCGGTCCGGGTGCAGCACCGTGAGTTCCGACGCCCCCTGCTCGGCTCCCGAAGTTGCGGTGATCGTCACCACGCCTCCGGCAACGCCCCGCACCAGACCCGAACCATCCACCGTCGCGACCGACGGGTCGCTGGACGACCAGCGGAACTGGCTGCCCGCCACCGCATGGCCGTTCGCGTCCAGGACCTCTGCCGCCAGGCGCACCGTGTCACCCACCGGCACGGTGTCGGCCAGTGGCGACACCGCGACCGAACTCGCTTCCTGAGCCACTGTCACCGCGGCGCTCCCGGACACGGCGCCGACGTTCGCGGTGATCGAGGCCGATCCGTTGCCCACGGCGGTCACCAGCCCGGCCGCGCTGACAGTCGCCACCCCGGCGCTGCTGCTGGCCCAGGTCACCGTGGCGCCGGACATCACCTGGCCGTTCTGGTCGCGCACCTCCGCGCTCAGTTGGGCGGTCGCGCCCAGAGCCGTAAGCTCGCTCGCGTCCGGGCTCACCGTGATCGCCGCCGCGCGGGGAGGCGGGGGCGGGGGTTCAGTCGTGTCGTCGCCGCAGGCAGCGGCCCAGGCCAAGCCGGAGAGTGCAACCAGTGTCAGGGCAGCAACCGGTCGTCGGCTCATCTTTGGCTCCTTGTCCCCACAAAGCGGGAGTGGCCCGCTACAGCACGGCTGCATCACTGGGTGTCAAGCCTGAATCCGCATTGCACGCGGGTCTTCGAACCACGCTACGCCTTCAAGGCGTTCCAGTCGATGAGTACCAGTTCAACCCCTCGAGTCGCGGCTCTCCCCGGAGCGCATCCCCTTCGTCCCCTCCTTCAGCGCGTACGCCTCATACCCCAGCGCCTGCAGCAGATTCGCGAACTGTCCCGACTGCACGCCGTTGTCGCAGTAGAGTACGTAGCGCGCATCCCGGTCGAGGGTGGCGGCGAGGTCGGGGAATTCGCGGGGAAGGACGCGCCGGGCGCGGGGGTGCCGCCAGCCGTCGTCCTGTTGCGGGGGGCGGCAGTCGATCAGGCGGGCACCGCCGGGGAGCCCATCGACCCAGAGGTAGTCGCGGCGCAGGTCGTCGTCGGCCAGGCCGCGCAGATCCAGCACCCTGCGGGCCTCCACGGCGCGGCCCACCAGCGCGGGGTCGAGCGGCGCCTCCTCGCGGTCCACTGCCGGGACCTTCGCGGCCGTGACCGGTTTGCCCTCCAGTATTGCGCAGTACTCCCTCACACGCGCGGAGAGGGCCGAAGTCCCGATCCGCTGGGCGATGCGGATGATCTCCTCCTTGTCGAAGCCGACGAGCGGGCGCAGCACCGGACGGTTCGCGACCGATTCGATCGCGCGCAGATTGCGCAGCGTCTGGGAGGACACCTGGCCGAGCGACTCGCCGGTGACCACCGCGTCGGCCCCGATCCCGGCGGCGACGCCTTCCGCGGCCCGGTACATCAGGCGCTTGAGCACGACCTGCCAGTAGCGCGGCGTCACGCGGTCCTGCAGCTCCTTCACCGCCTCGCCGAAGTCGACGATGTGGATGCGCGGCCGGTCGCCGTAGCTCCAGCGACCGGCCAGCACCCGGGCCACCTCGATCACGGAACGCTCGAAGGCCGGGCCGGCGAGGTTGCAGAAGACGTAGTCGAGGGCGACGCCGCGCTTCAGCAGCAGCCACGCCGCGACCGCCGAGTCGAAGCCGCCCGAGATCAGGCAGACGGCTCTCCCCTGCACGCCGAGCGGAAGGCCGCCGGGCCCCTCGGACCTGCCGCTGAAGAGAACGGCGCGCTGGTCGCGCACCTCGACGGAAACGGTGACCTCCGGAGTGGTGAGGTCGACGGTGCCGTAGGGGTTGAGGGCGGCGCCCAGGTCCACGCAGATGTCCCGTGACGAGAAGGGGTGCCGGCCGATCCGGCGCGCGGCGACTGCGTAGCGGCGGCCGCGAACCGCATCGCAGTAGAGGTCGTGGCCCACGCGGACGATCTCTTCGAGGTCGGCGTCGGTCTCGGCGTCGACGCGGGAGAAGGAACTGAGGCCGAAGACGCGGGTGGCGGCCCGCATGGCGTCGCCGGCGCTGCTCGTCGCCTGGACATCCGTGGCACCGCTCGTCGGCTTGGCATCCGTGGCACCGCCCGTCGGCCCGGCATCCGCGGCACTGCTCGTCGGTCCGGCATCCGTGGCGTGGGCCGCGGCGTCTTGCTTCCCCACGGGGCCCTCGACGGCGTCTTTGGCAGATAGTGTGACAAATAACCGGCTCCATCTGTCACGAACCTTGGCCTGGACACCCTCGCAGGCCAGCGCGTCGTCCAGATTGCGCGCCAGCTGCTGCTGGAAGCGGCGCCGGGTCCGGTTGGACTTGCTCGCCACCTCGGCGGCGACGCGAACGATGTAGCGGTCGGGGGGGGCGGCCGGCATCAGTTCCAGGACAGCCCGCGCAGCTGCTCCACATCGAGATTGCCGCCGCTCAGCACGCACACGGTCTTCGTGCCGCGCGGCGCATCGACCAGCCCCTGCAGCAGCGCCCCGACCGGCGACGCGGCCGCGCCCTCGGTGACCAGCTTGGTCCTGGTCATCAGCCACAGCACGGCGTCGAAGATCTGCTCGTCGGGGAGCGTGACGATCTCGTCGACGAAGCGCGAGACGACCGAGCAGGTGTTGTCGCCCACCCGCAGAACGCGGAGCCCGTCGATGATGCACCCCATCTCATCGAGGACGATGCACTCGCCCGCCTCGACGCTGCGCTTCATGGCCGGCGCGCCGGAGGACTCGACGCCGATCACGCGGACTTCCGGTTTGATCGACTTCACCGCCATCGAGATCCCCGAGATGAGCCCGCCGCCCCCGATCGGCACGATCACCGTCTCCACCTCGGGGAACTGCTCCATGATCTCGAGCCCGACGCTCCCCTGCCCCGCGATCAGGTCGGGATCGTCGAACGGGTGGATGTAGGTGAAGCCCTCCTTCTCCACGAGTTCGAGCGCCTTCTCGTTGGCCTCGTCCCAGATGCTGCCGTGCAGGACCACCCGGGCACCATAGCCCTCCGTGGCGGCGACCTTGGCGCGGGTCGCATTCTCCGCCATCACGACCACGGCGCGCACCCCGTAGTGCCGCGCCGCGATCGCCACGCCCTGCGCGTGATTGCCCGCCGACGAGCAGATCACCCCGCGCGCGCGTTCCGCCCCGGTCAGCCTGGCGATCTTGTTCAGCGGGCCGCGCACCTTGTAGGAGCCTCCGCGCTGGAAGAGCTCGGCCTTGAGGCGCACGTCGAAGCCGGATGCCTCGCTCAGCGAACGGCTGGTGAGCATCGGCGTGCGGTAGACGTGCGGCGCGATGTTGCGGTAGGCGGCCTCGAAATCGGCGAGAGAGAGGGTGAGGCCGGGGATCCCGGCGCTGGAGCCCGTGGCGCCATCCGCCCCCGGGTTCGGCGCGGGTGTGCCGCCGCCCGAATGCGCGCAGGCCGTGCCGCCACCGCTCACGAGCTGATCCCCGGGAGCCGCAGCGGCCCGCCCAGCCAGCCGCGCACCTCGTGGGGGCGGTAGGGCGCCTCCAGCTCGGCGCATTCCTCGGCGGTGAGGACGAGGTCCACCGCAGCGGCGGCCGCGTCCATCTGCCCGACCTTCGTGAAGCCCACGACCGGCGCGACCACCGCGGGCCGCGACAGCAGCCACGCCAGCGCGACCTCGACCGGCTCGACGCCGCGCCTCCGCGCCACCCGCAACGTGGCGTCGACCACGTCCCAGTCCGAGTCGTGGTCATAGAGCTCGCCGGTGAGCGTGTCGGTGTCGCCCCGCGGCGATGGGGCGGTCCCGCCCGCGTCCGCGCTCCCGGTCCCCGGGCCCGCGGTCCCCGCACTCGCGCTCGAGTCTCCCGCGGTTCCGGTGCCCGCGCCCGTCACGCACCCCCCTCCCCGCGCGACCGCTTCCCCGTCAGCAGCCCACGCGCCAGCGGCGACCACGGAATCACGCCGATCCCCTGGTCCGCGCACAGCGGCATCATCTCCCGCTCCTCCTCCCTGTAGACGAGGTTGTAGTGGTTCTGCATGGAGATGAAGCGCGCCCATCCGTTGCGCTCCGACACCGACAGCATCTTCATCAGTTCCCATGCGAACATGGAGCTGGCCCCGATGTACAGAACCTTGCCGTCCTGCACGAGGCGGTCGAGCGCGGCCAGCGTCTCCTCGACCGGGGTGCTCGGGTCGGCGCGGTGGATCTGGTAGAGGTCGATCCGCTCAAGCCCGAGCCGTTTGAGCGACGCCTCGCAGGACTGCACGATGTGCTTCGCCGACAGCCCGCCCCGGTTCGGCCCCGTGCCCATCCGCAGCCGGACCTTGGTCGCGACCACCGCCTCGTCCCGGTTCGCGTACTCGCGCACCGCCTTGCCGGTGATCTCCTCGCTCACCCCCAGCGAATACACGTCGGCCGTGTCGAAGAAGTTGATGCCGAGCTCGACCGCGCGCCGAAAGAACGGCATCGCCTCGTCCTCTTCGAGGATCCAGGGGCGCCACTGCCGGCTGCCGAAGCTCATGCAGCCCAGCGCGATTCTTGAAACGACGAGTCCGCTGTTTCCCAGAAGGGAGTATTGCACGGGGGTGACTCCGGGGGACGCAGGGTGGATGTGAGGTTGGGGCTTGCCGCCCGGGCGAGCCGCCGCAGGTCCACTATACCGCGACGGCCGGGCGGCGGCACACCATTCAGAACAATCGCGTGTCCCACGTCACGCGCGCGACCTCCTCCACGCGTACCGCGCGGAAGTCCGGATGGCGCGGATTGAGGACCACGTTGCGCCCCCATGGCCGCGCCACATACGACGGCACCACCAGCGCCACCGAACGCCCGGCATCGACCCAGTCGCGCCCGATCTCGTGGGAGCGCACCCGGTCGCCCCAGTCGGGCCAGTCCGCTTCGGCGAGCACCTCCACCCGGCAGTCCCCGGGCACCTGAATCCGCGACGCGGCGTGGCCGGCGGGAATACCCCTCGCGACGACCCTTGCCAATACCTCCAGCAAGATTCCTTCATAGGCGAGCGAGGTGTAGATGACGGGGACTCCGAGCGGGTTCCATCTCCCGCTCCGCAGCGCGGCGCCTGTTCCGCTCAGCGCGTCGAAGCGCCGGTCGTGGATCCGGTAGACCTCCATCAGCTCGGTGGCCGCGGGCTGCTACAGGGGCAGACCGTAGTGCAGGCCCCAGAGGATGTCCTCCACATGCCTGACACCGACCTCGGAGAGGGTCATCTCAATGGGTGACGCACCACGCAGCATCGGGTGGGGGCGCGTAAGGAACTCCCCCGCCCCCTCCTCCTCCCCCCAGACGTACACGGCCAGCGCCATGAGGGCCGCGACGCGAAGAACGGCCTCCCCTTCCTCACGCGTGAGCCGCTCCCGCCGCATCCGCGTCGCGCGGGGCACAATCCGGTTCACGAACTCGGACGCCCTCCGGACCCCGAACCGCTTGAGTTCGGACTGCAGCACCTTCACCGAGCCGGTCGGCAACCCGTCCTCCGCAACCAGACGAAGCTGTTCCAGGAGTCCCGGGTCCCCGTACACCGGACGGGCTTCGCGCACCAGAGTGGCTGGAAGCCGGGCGAGGTCAGCCGGCAACGCGCAGCCGGAACCGTGGCTGCGGACGTGTCCGGTCAGGCCCGCGGGCTCGCTCTTCGTCGCGGAATCCATCTTTTGGTTCATTTCAACTCTATATATGGTTGAATTGAACTTATTTCCGATCGCCACGGTTGTCAAACGCTGCCATTCCCCCCTGCCAGCCGGCGCCCGCCACGATATCATACTCATGACAGATTCCCCGACCCGAAAGCCAGGTGCCAGCCCCATGAACCCCCTCCCCACCGCCCGGCCCCCGCGCGGCCCGCTCTTCGCCCTTGCCGCCGCCACCGCCCTCGCCCTCCTCGCCCTCCCCTCCCCCACCTCCGCCCAGGACCGCCCCCTCGTCACCCCCGGCGACTACGGACGCTGGGAGAGCCTCGGGTTCCCCACGCTGGCTCCCGACGGCTCCTGGCTCGCCTACACGGTCAGTCGCGTGGACGAAACGTCGGAGCTGCGGCTCCGGAAGCTCGACGAAGACTCGACCCGCGTCTTCGAGTGGGGTGCGGGGCCCCGCTTCTCACCCGACGGCCGCTGGTTCATGTGGACGGCGGGCGTGTCCCCGGAAGAGCGCGAACGGCAGGCGCAGGCAGAGCAACCGGTGTCCGCCAGGACCATGCTGATGGACCTTGCGAACGGCGAAACCCGGGAGTTCGAGGGGGTCTCCTCGGCCAGCTTCGACCGCTCGGGGCGCTTTCTGGCCCTGCGCGGCAGCCCGCCCCGCGAGCCCCGGGGCAAGGGCGCCGACCTGCGCGTGATCACCCTCGCGGACGGAGCCGTGGCCACCTTCGCCAACGTCGGCTCGCTGGCCTGGAGCCCGGTCGCCCCGCTGCTGGCGCTGGTCATCGGCACCGGGTCCGACCTCGGCAACGGCGTGCAGATCTACGACGCGGAAGCCGGCACCCTGCGCGCCGCGGACGCCTCCGGCTCACGCTATCAGAGTCTGCGCTGGCGCGATGATTCGGCGGACCTGCTGGTCCTGCGTTCCCGTGAGCCCGCATCGGCCGAAGACACCGCCTACGACGTGCTGGCGTGGCGCGGCGTGGACCGGGGCGGCGCCCCGATGGTCCTGGACGGCGGCGGGCGGGAATCCCCGACACCCTCGATGTTGGCGGCCGCGGCCCGGCCTGGTCGGAAGACGGCACCATGATCTCGTTCGGGTTGCGCGTGGTCGAGGAGGAAGCGGAAGACGAGGGTGAAGACGAAGCGGAGGCACCCGAGGCCCCGGAGGAGGCGCCCGACCTTCCCGGTGTGCAGATCTGGCACACGCAGGACATCGATCTCTTCCCTGCCCAGCGCCGCTTCGGGGGAGGGAGCGGCAACCGCACGCTCCTGGCCATCTGGCGGCTGGACGAGGACCGCGTGAGCGTCGTGGGGTCCGACTTCGAGAGGAACTCCCAGCTCCTCCGGGGGTGGGAGACCGCGCTGGAAGAGACCGACGAGCCCTACCCGTGGGGCGCGAAGTTCGGACGGCGCTACCGGGACGTGTGGGCCGTGGACACCCGGACCGGCGAGCGGCGCCGGATCCTGACCCGGGTGCGGCACGAATGGGCCAGCACCGGGGGCGGCTGGATCGTCCGCTGGGACGGTTCGGCCTACCACAGCCTGAATCTCCGCACCGGCGAGGAGTACGACCTGACCTCCGCCGTCGACGCCGAGTTCGCCGACATCGACTCCGACACGCCGACCGACCTGACGCCGCCGGTGGGTTTCGGCCCGGCCGGCTGGCTGGAGGACGACGCGGCGCTGCTCCTCTACGACAAGTACGACATCTGGCGGGTGGAGCCCGACGGCTCGAATCCCACGCGGCTCACCCGCGGGGCCGAGACCGGCATCACCCACCGCATGACCGGCCTGATCCCGGACGACGACGACGAGCCCGGCATCGATCCCCTTTCCCGCCCCTACCTGTCCCTCTACAACGAGAAGACGGAAGAGCGCGGCTACGCCCGCTTCACCCGCGGCTGGGGGTCGGCCGAGACGCTGATCCTGGAGCACGCCTCCGTGGGCAGCCTGATCCGCGCGGACAGCGCCGACGTGATGCTCTACCGGGTCAGCGCCTTCGATGACCCGCCGGACTACTTCGTCGCCGGTCCCGATCTCGCGGACCCGGTCCAGGTCACCGAGATCAACCCCTTCATCTCCGAGGTGGCGTGGGGACGGGCCGAGCTGGTCGACTTCGTGAGCGAGGCCGGGCGCGATCTGCAGTTCGTCCTCCTCTACCCCGCGAACCATCAGCCCGGACAACCCGTCCCGACCATCGTCTACACCTACGAGATCCTGTCGCCGCAGATGCACCTCTTCCGCGTCCCCAGGGAGACCGACTACTACAACTACACGGCCTGGACCCAGCACGGGTACGCGGTCCTGCTGCCGGACATCGTGTACGAGGCGCGAGAACCGGGGGTGAGCGCGCTGGCGTCGGTGCGCGCGGCGGTCGCGAAGGCCGTCGAGATGGGGGTGACGGATCCGGACGCGGTGGGGCTGATCGGGCATTCGTGGGGAGGCTACCAGGCCACCTACCTGCCCACCCGCACCGATATCTTCGCGGCGTCCGTGGCGGGCGCTCCCATCACCAATTTCGTGAGCTTCATGGGCGCGCTGCACTGGGGCCCCGGGATCGCCGAAGTCGACCACTGGGAGACCGGCCAGGCCCGCATGGAGGTCCCGTTCTGGGAGGATCCCGAGGCGCACCGGCGCAATTCGCCGATCCACGAGGTCCACAACATGGAGACCCCGCTGCTCATGGCCTTCGGCGACGACGACGGGGTCGTGGACTTCGACCAGGGCACCGAGTTCTTCAACTTCGCGCGGCGCGCCGGCAAGCAGATGGTGCTGCTCGTCTACGAGGGCGAGGACCATGGACTCGCGCAGGAGGCCAACCAGAAGGACTACCACCGCCGCATCCTGGAGTGGTTCGGCCACTACCTGAAGGGAGAGCCGGCGCCCGGCTGGATCACCGACGGCGTCGCGTTCGAGGATCTGGAGGAGGAGAAGAAGCGGGTGGCGACCGGGAAGCGGTAGGGGGACTGCCGGCGATTGCCCCCGGCCTCAGCTCAGCGCGTTCCTCCGGTGGGCCGGCATCGACGCGACCACCACCCTCTGGGCGCCCTCGTCCCAGAAATAGTAGATGCGCAGGCACCGGCGCGGGTCCCGCGTGTTCGCGCCCCGCTTGATGTGCCAGTCCACCGTGTGGCGGCGGCCGTCCCAGGTGCATTCGAAGGCATCGCCTCCACAGGGGAGATTGAAGACGCCGTTGTCGATTTCGCTGATTCGGCCGTGCAGCTCCGGATCCCCGCCACCCACCCGTCCGTCCCGGTACTCGTGCGCGAGCCAGCTCAGGCACTCCGCCGCCAGCCCGACGTCCAGGAACTCGGCGCCACCCAGCTCCCGGCGTGCCGATCCGGTGAGGGACAGCCGGCCCGCCAGGCTCTCGTCGCACCACTCGGCCACCTCGTCCCACGCGCTGGGAAACGGGATCTCGGCATCCGGATCTCCCCCGAGCGAGCGCACCAGGCCGGCGAGCTGCTCCGCACGCCTGCGCAGCTCGTCTCTCTCCCTTTCGGCCGTGTCGGCCCTCTGTTTGGCCTGTTCGTAACGGTTGCCCCGGCTCCGCGCCTTGTCCCGTGCCTGCTTCAGCTTGCGCCGGAGCGGGACCTCCTCGGCGGCTGCCGCATCCGTGGCCGCCGGCGCCGGCTCCTGCACCGCCGCCACCGCGTCCCGGCGGGAGGTGCCGCTCTCCACGGCGCCCGATCCGCCGGTTCGGTCCGGCGAGTAGCTCCGTGCCGCGGACACCGTGGGGGAACCCCAGATCCTGTTGCGGAGGAACGACACCAGTCTCGCCGGACCACGAGCCGAGCCCGCCGCCGCCCCGGCGATCGCGTCGAAACCGAGCGTGTCCCGGTCGCCATTGCCGAAGCGCACCCGTTCCTCGGCGGCAAGCCGTTGAAACATGCGGGTGGTCATACCAAGTCCCCGCTCGTCGGTCAGCCGGTTCCAGAGCACCAGCGGATGGCGCGTCCGATCCGCCCGATCGTTGAATCCCGGACGGTAAAAGCGCCAGGCGCCAAGGAACACGGACAGCGGTTTGCCCACCGTGTCGCTCAGGCGGAAGGTCATCGCGGGCGGCAGCACCCAGACCACGGCGAGGCCCGCCAGGGCGCGCGCCAGCATCCTCCACTGTCCTTCCAGCATCTCCTCGTCCGGCTCTTCCGGCGGCACCGACACCACGGCGAAGGGCATGTCGCGGGCCGGATCCACGAGCATCTGCAGGAAGCTGCTCATCGCCTGTTCCGTGTCGAGCACGACGGGGTCGAGCGCGAATCGCCTTCCGTTCTGCAGCAGGGGCAGCCTCTCCGCGATCCCGGCAAGCATTTCGGACGGGTATTCCGCCACGGCCTCGCCCGGTGCCACGGAGCGGTCGCATACGTCGATCCCGATCGTCGTCGAGCGGCCCAGTACATTCGCGACCGTGACCGAGGTGACGACCTGCTTGCCGGGTCCGGAGCTCCGTTCGACCTGCAACGCCCAGTGGTCCCTGCCGGCGGCCCTTACTCTCACCGCCCGGCAGGAGGCATTCTCTTCACGATGCAGGAACGACCGCTGGCGCAGGGCCTTCCGCGGCAGGCGATCCTCAAAGCTCTCGCGCAACCACTCCAGCACCAGCGAACGGCACACCTGGTCGGCGGATGCGTCCGCGTGGGGTGCCACATGGGCCTGGACCCAAAGGCTCTCGGTCCCCGAAACCGACAGTTGCGGCGATGAGCGCGAAGCGGCAGCCCGGCGGCGCTCCTGCTGCATCTCCCCGAGTTCCTCGAACGATTTGTATCGTTGTGTCGACATTATCCAGCTCCCAAGTCAATTTTGTCCCCAAACTACCGTAGTCAATTTCGGAAGTCACGCCCGCCGCGCAAGAAGCACCCATCAGATTCGTCCGTGAGTTTCGTCCCGGGCCCAAGCCCTGATGATCTTATGGAGCGCAGCGACGCCGTCCGTCAGCGCCGCCGGCCCCGGCTGAAGGATCAGCGCCGACTTGATCTCGTGGAGCTGCCCGTGCGCCACCGCCGGGATCCGCGTCCACCCCTCTCGCGCCGCCACCCGTTCGGGGCGGAACTTGCGCCCGCACCACGAGCCGATGATCACGTCGGGAGCCCGGCGCACGACCTCGTCCGGGTCGGCGATGATGCGCTCCTTCGCGAGCGACCCCTTCCCCAACTCCGGGAAGCAGTCCTCGCCCCCGGCGAGCTCGATCAGCTCCGAGACCCAGCGAATCCCCGAGATCAGGGGGTCGTACCATTCCTCGAAATAGACCCGGGGGCGGCGCGGCAGCCTTTGCGCCCGGCGGCGGACGGTGTCCAGCCCCTCCTCCAGCTCCGCGGCGAGCCGCTCCCCCTTCTCCGCACACCCCACCATCCCCGCGATCACGCGCACGGTGCGCAGGATCCCGGCCACCGAGCGGTGATTGAAGATGTGCACCTCCACGCCGCGGCGGATCAGATCGGCGGCGATGTCGGCCTGTATGTCGGAGAAGCCGAAGACGAGGTCGGGGCGCAGATCCAGGATGCGGTCGATCTTCGCGCTCGTGAACGCCGATACCTTCGGCTTCTCCTTGCGGGCGCGGGGCGGGCGCACGGTGAAGCCGGAGATGCCGACGATTCGCCGGTCCTCCCCCAGGCGGTAGAGGATCTCGGTCGGCTCCTCGGTGAGGCAGACGATGCGGTGGTACACCCGCCGCCTACTGCGACACCGGCGTGGACCCGCCCGAAGTCCGCAGGATGAATGCGTCGAGCACCTCCTTCCACTGCGGCAGCAGCGCCTGCTCCACGTACATCATGTGGCCGGCGGCGAAGTCGGCGCGCTCGATGTTGTCGCGCAGCTCGGGCGGCAGCCCCATGCGGTCCATCGTCCAGACGGCGGCGAAGTACGGGGTCGCGAGGTCGTAGATGCCGTTGATGAGGAGGACCTCCAGCGCGGGGTTGCGCTTCATGGCGGTGGCGAGGTCGACGGCGACGTTGGGGGTGCCGCCGCCGCGCACGAACGCGCCCCCGCCGCTCAGCCGGCCCCAGTTCCAGTCGCGGGTGCCGCCGCTGGGGACGTACTCGCGGTCGCCGTCGTAGCCGAGTTCGCCGCGGAGGTAGCTGTTGAAGGCGGACGTGTAGGCGGAGCTGATCGCGGTGGACTGGGGGTCGTGCGAGGGGCGGGCTCCGAGGAGGTCGCCGGCGGGGCCGGTGAAGCGCGCGTCGAGGCGGCCGACGACGCGCCCTTCGTCGCGCAGGAGTTCCGCCTCGAAGGCGGGGGCGGTGACGCGCAGGTCGCTCTTGTCGATGAAGTCGCGGCTGAGCCCCGTGTAGCGGTGCATCTGGTCGATGACGCGGGTGCGGGTGGCCTCATCGAGGGTGCTGCCCGCCAGCAGCGCGGTGGCGTACTCCGTGAGCGACCACTCCTCCACCTCGGCCATGAACGCCTCCAGGTCGGGCGGATTCGGGCCCGGCAGCGCGTCCAGGTAGCGGGCCGTGATCGCGTACGACGGCAGGTTGACGATGTACGGGAGGTCGTCCCCGGGCGCGAACTGGATCGTGTTGAACTGGAGCACCGACGAGACGAGCACGATCCCGTTCAGGTCGATGTTGGCGCCCTGCAGGTGGCGCGCCAGCACCGCCGAGCGGGTCGTCCCGTAGCTCTCGCCGAGGAGGTAGCGGGGCGAGTTCCAGCGGTCGTACTCGCTCAGGAATCGCCGGATGAACTGGGTGAGCGAGCGCGCATCCTCGTCGATGCCCCAGTAGTCCGAGCCGGGCGTGTCACCGAGGGTGTGGCTGAACCCGGTGCCGATCGGGTCGACCATCACGATGTCCGCGATGTCCAGAATCGTGTACGCGTTGTCCTCCAACGGGTAGGGCGGCGCCCCCTGCGGCCCCACTTCGGGGGTGACTACCCGGCGCGGGCCCATGATCCCCATGTGCAGCCAGAAGGAAGCCGAACCGGGGCCGCCGTTGTAGGAGAAGACGATGGGGCGGTCGGGCGAGGGGGCGCCGTTGGTGCGGAAGTAGGCGGTGTACCAGAGCTCGGCCGCGGGCTCGCCGTCGTCGTTGGTGAGGGTGGTGCCGGTGACGACCGCGTCGTACTCGACGGTCTCGCCGCCGACCATGATCGAATGGCTGGTCTGCCAGCGGGCGGGGGTGGGGTCGGCCTCGGACTCCTGGGCGTGGATCGGCGCGGCGGCGCTGATCGCCAACACCAGCGCGGCGGTTACGCCCGCGACGGTGACGCCAGAAGCGATGGCGCCGGCAGCGGAAGCGACCGCCGAGGCTCCGGTGAAGAAAAGCCTGGGCTGAAACGTATTCATTAAGGTACCTTTGAGTCCGGTGTTTGCGGCGCATTGCGAGCGGCTAATGTGGCGGGGTTGCCCGCCGTGTCGCCAGAACGGGAGGTGAACAGGTGCTTGAATGGATGAAACCCCTCGGCTGGCTGATCAGTGTCGTATACGTGGTGATCGGCTCGCCCCTTGCGCGAACTCTCCTTGCCTCGTTGTCACGCGACCGCCGGGCCGCCCTGTCGAACTTCCTGGAGCGTGTCCATCTGCTGATGGCCGACCGGCGCTTCTACATCCCGTACCTGCTTGGTCTCGTGGCGTTGGTGGGCTGGACAGTCTGGCTCACCTACGCCCATCAGCAGGGGTACCCCCTCTCGCTTGCATGGGTGTACGTGATACCACTCTACCTCCTGACCCTGATCTTCCTCAGCTGGTGCACGATCCTGTACAACCAGTTGAAACGGGTCGAGCGGGAACGATCCGTGGCCCGCCGGCGGCGCGAGTCCCTCAGATTGAGCGCCAGCGACACGGCAAACGTGCCGATCCCCGACCCGATCACCAGCACGTCCACCACACCCGAGTCCCAGTCGGCACCCGTCAGGCGGTCCAGGTAGTACTTCACCCAGGACGCCGGCAGCCCCGTTTCGCCCAGCGCCCGCTTCACGTCCCAGTGCCAGTCGGTCAGGGGGCAGTACCCCCATCCGTAGACCACCCCGAGGCCGAACCAGGAGAGCAGCGTCGCGGTGATGGCAATGAAGTGGAGGCGACGGGTCCTCCGCCACGCCCAGCCGACGAGGTTGAATCCGATCAGCAGGGCGTGGAAGGCGACGAAGGACACGTCGATGATGCGATACACCACCTGATCGGTCATATTGTGACCTGGGGCCGGATCGTTCGAAGGGTAGAGTGGCGGTAAACTCGCAGTTTCGGGCTGGAATCGCGATGGACATGCTGACGGCATTGGTCGTGGACGGGCTGGGGGGCGCGGTTGTGACCGTGTTGGCGAAGGCCGTCGGTCGTGTCGCCGGCCGCCGCCGGGCCCGGGTCCAGGCTCTTCTCGAACGGTTCGGCAAGCTGAGTTCCGACCTTCGCACGCTGGCGTTGCTCGCGCTGGTCTTCGCGGCTGCGGCCGGCGCAGGCGTCGTGCGTGGGTTCGGCCCGGCGTTCGTTGCGCTCGGGCTGCTGCTCATCCTGCTGATCGCGATCCTTCTGCTCAGCGGACTTTGCCGCCTCGTCGCGGAGCGGATGGAGGATGACGGCCGGGAGCCGGACGAGGAAGGTTGACTCGCCGGCCGGCCCGGTGACCAGTCCGGAGGGCACTTCACCCAGGACGCCGACAGCCCCGTCTCGCCCAGCGCCCGCTTCACGTCCCAATGCCGTCTCGCTCCGTGGGCCGGTTCCGGCTATCCTAGTGGACCCTCGCCGCGCGCGCCAACGCGGGCCCGGTGGATCACAAGCCGCACACCGAAGGCGCAAATGGGAACAATCGAGCGAAAGGGCAACTCGATTCTGGTCAGCGACCGGGTCTTCCGCGACGACCTGCCCAAGCTCTCTGCGGCGCTCCATCGGGCGATAGGCCGGGAAGAGGACCTGAAGATCGGGTTGGACTTTTCCGGATGTACAGCCGTGTTTCAGAATGCAATGCTCCCGGTCATCCCTCTCGTTGTGCGGTACCGCGAGGTGCAGCGGATCACATTCGTTCTGGATCCACCGGTGGACAGGAATCTGGGAAGGCTGTTCCTGAACACCAATTGGGCCCACTACATCGATCCCGGGAACCACCCACCGAATCGATACCCCCGCGGCCAAGTGCCCGCCCTCCGGTTCCACGGAGACGGCGACGACGGCCAGGAGGCGATTCTGGAAAGAGTCCTGGAGTTGATTCTCGGCACGCTGGACACCAGCCGCGACATGCTGAAAGCGGTCGAATGGTCGCTCGGCGAAATCATGGACAATGTTCCCATGCACGCCGAGTCTCCAGTCGGGGGATTCGTTCAGGCCACCGCCTACACGGAATCGAATGCGGTGGAGTTTGTTGTCGCCGACGCGGGGATCGGGATAGCCGCAAGCATGGGGCACGATGACGATCAGGCGGCGCTGCGGGATGCGATCACCGAGGGCGTGACCCGGGACAGGGAACGCAACGCCGGAAACGGTCTCTTCGGCAGCTACCAGGTCGCGGCGCTGTCCGGCGGAGAATTCGAGATCAGGTCGAACCGGGGTGTCCTGCGGCGCGACGGCAGCGACAGCCTCAAGACCTGGAAGCCCCCGGCTCCCTACCTGGGGACTTCCGTCCGCTGCAAGATCGGGCTCGACGAGTCCGGGTTGCTCGAGCGGGCGCTGCGCTTCAAGGGGAAGCCCCACGATCCTCCGCACGATTTCGTGGAGCGGGCGTTCGAGAACGACTCGGGTCTGCTGGTCATGAAGATGGCGGACAGGGCGGCCTCGCATTTCGGTTCCCGCAAGGGGGGGCGGCACATTCGCCGGGTAGTCGAGAACCTGCTGCGGGACCACCCTGCCATCGTCTTCGACTTCAAGGGAGTGGGCGTGTTCACAAGCAGCTTTGCCGACGAGGTCTTCGGTCGCCTGTTCGTCTCCATGGGACCCCGGGCGTTCATGACCCGTATCCGGATGCGCAATGTCGATGCGACGGTTGAAGGCCTGATCGACCGGGCCATTGTGCAGCGCACCCGGCTGGGTAGCCAGGAGACCGACCCCCTCCTCGGATGACCCTGCGCTCCCGGATTCTCGAACTGGAGAGACTGTCACGTGCGCTCGACCCCGACGCGGCCGAGCGCGACCGCCTCCTGAGCGCGGCGCACGCCTACGCCCGGCAGTACCTCGGCAAGCTCCCGGCGACGCCCGCCTACAACCACGACAAGTCTGCCGCCCTTGCGCTCCGGGACCACGCGGTCGGACCCGGGCCCCGGCCGATCGGCGAGCTCATCGAGCGGATCGACGAGTCCGTCGTGCGCCCGGGGCTCCTGCCCTCGCATGCGGGACATCTGGCCTACATTCCCGGCGGCGGGCTCTACGCCTCTTCGCTCGCCGACTACCTCGCCGCGGTGACGAACGAGTACGCCGGCGTGCGCTTCGCCGGGCCCGGGGCGGTCGAAATGGAGGACCTGATCCTCGACTGGATGGCGAAGCTCGTCGGGTTCCCCGAGAGCGCGGACGGCAACCTCGCCTCGGGCGGGTCGATCGCGAGCCTGATCGCGGTGGTTGCCGCGCGTGAGGCGGCGGGGCTGCGCGCCCGCGACTTCGAGCGCGCCGTAGTGTACGCGTCGCCCCACATTCACCAGTGTCTGCACAAGGCGCTGCGCGTGGCGGGAATGGGCGAAACCGTGCGCCGGGACGTTGCGGTGGACGGGCGCCGGCGACTGTGCCCGGAGTCGCTCGCGAAAGCCGTCGCCGCGGACCGCGCGCGCGGGCTCCGGCCCTGGCTCGTACTCGCCTCGGCGGGCACCGCGGATACCGGCGCCATCGATCCGCTCGCCGAGATCGCCGACATCGCCCACCGCGAGGGCCTCTGGTATCACGTCGACGCGGCCTACGGGGGCTTCTTCGCGATGCTGCCGGAGTGCGGCCCGGCGCTCGCCGGCATGGAGCGCGCGGACTCGGTGGTCCTCGACCCGCACAAGGGGATGTTCCTCCCCTACGGGACGGGGGCCGTCCTGGTCCGGAACCGCGACGCGCTCCAGGACGCGCACGCCTACTACGCCAGCTACATGCAGGACACGGTCGAGGCCGAGGCCGGAGGACGGTCCCCCGCCGCGGTGTCGCCGGAGCTGACCAAGCACTTCCGCGCGCTGCGGGTCTGGCTGCCGCTGCTGCTGCACGGCGAGGAGCCGTTCCGGGCGTGTCTGCGCGAAAAGCTCGAGCTCGCGAGGTACTTCCACCGCGAGATCGCGGCGCTGGGGTTCGAGGTGGGACCGGAGCCGGAACTCACCGTGGTGACCTACCGGTGGGTGCCGGAGTCGGGCGACGCAAACGCCTTCAACCAGGCCCTTGTGGAGGAAACGCACCGGGACGGGCGGGTCTTCCTGTCGTCGACCACGATCGAAGGCCGGTTCGTGCTCAGGATGGCCGCGCTGGCCTTCCGCACCCACCTCGACACGATCGACCTGGCGCTGGAGGTGTTGCGGGGGGCGGTGGAGAGGCTGGAGAGGGAGCCGGAGCGGTGGAATCCGGCGGCGGGACTCGCCGGTCCCGCGGCAACAACCTCCAGTCCCGCGGGAGGCGCCGCCGGAGCCCACCCCTGATGGCCGGAACCAATCCCGCGGCAGCCCGCCAGGATGTCCGCTACCAGCCCGACGAGCGCCCGCCGCTCCCGATGACCGCCGGGCTCGGACTCCAGTACGCCCTCATCTGCATCGCCAGCATCATTCTGACGCCGACGGTCATGATCACCGTCGCGGGGGGCAGCGCCGAGTACCTGTCGTGGGCGGTGTTCGCGGCGCTTGTGGTGAGCGGCATCACGACGGCGATCCAGGCGCGGCGCGTGGGCCGAATCGGGGCCGGCTACATCCTCGTGATGGGGAGTACCAGCGCGTTCCTCGCGGTCAGCGTGTCGGCCCTCGAGCAGGGCGGGCCGGGGATGCTCGCGATCCTCATCATCGCTTCGGCGCTCGTCCAGTTCGTGCTGGCGGCGAGGATGGCGCTGCTGCGGCGGATCTTCACGCCCACCGTCGCCGGTACCGTGCTGATTCTGATTCCGGTCACGCTCGCCCCCATGATCGTGCGCAAGCTTGGCGAAGTGCCCGTGGACGCCTCTCCGGCGGCGGGTCCGGTCACGGCCGCGGTCACGCTGCTCGTCATGATCCTGATCCCGCTTCGCTTCACCGGCGCGCTGAGGCTCTGGGCTCCGGCCATCGGGATCATCGCGGGCGGCCTGACCGCGAGCCTCGGCTTCGGGATCTACGATTTCACCACCGTCCGCGAGGCCGCCTGGATCGGGTTGCCGGACATCGTCTACCCCGGGGTCGATTTCAGCTTCCGGCCGGAGTTCTGGGCGCTGCTGCCGTCGTTCATCATGGTGACGCTGGTGGGCGCCATGGACACGCTCGGCGACAGCATCGCGATCCAGCGGGTGTCGTGGCGGCGGCCGCGCGCGATCGACTTCCGGTCCATCCAGGGCGCGATCTCGGCCGACGGCGTCGGCAACCTGCTCTCCGGCCTGGCGGGGACGGTTCCCAACACCACCTACGGCATGAGCATCAGCGTCGCCGAACTCACCGGCGTGGCTTCGCGGGCGATCGGGATCGCCGTCGGCGCCGTCTTCGTGGCGCTCGCGTTCCTGCCGAAGTTCGTGACGCTGATCGTGGCGATGCCGGGGCCGGTGGTGGCGGCCTACTTCGTCGTGATCGTCGCGCTCATCTTCGTCTTCGGGATGCGGATCCTGCTGCAGGATGGTCTGGACCACCGGAAGGGCCTCATCGTCGGCGTCGCCTTCTGGATCGGCTTCGCCTTCCAGCTCGACTGGATCTACCCGGAATACTGGCAGGGCGCGTGGGGCGAGCTGCTAGGGAACGGGATGACGGTCGGCGGGTTCGCCGTGATCCTGCTGACGCTGTTCGGGGAGATCACCGGGGGGCGGAGATCGCGCCTGAAGACACGCCTGACCGCGGAGACGTGGCCGGAGGTCGACGCCTTCCTGGTGAAGTTCGCCGCGCGCAAGGGGTGGGGTGAGGATCTGGAGATGCGGCTGCGCGCAGTGGGCGAGGAGACGATGCAGATCCTGACGCGCGGAGGGGGGGAAGGAGCGGCCGACGCGGAAGGAACGGCCGACGCGGAAGGTGCGGCCGACGCGGAAGGTGCGGCCGAGGCGGAAGGTGCAGCCGAGGCGGAAGGTGCAGCCGAGGCGGAGCGCGTGACCGCAGCGGAAGACGCGACTGGCTCGGAGGGCGTGGCCGACGCGGGGCGCCGCCTTCTGCTGCTGGCCCGCAGCGACGGGAACGCGGCCGATCTGGAGTTCATCGCGACCACCGATCAGTCGAATCTGGAGGACCAGCTGGCGATGCTGACCGAGGTGGCCGGGAACGTACCCGTCGACGCCGAGACGCCGCTGCGGCTGCTACGGCACTACGCGTCGTCGATCCGGCACCAACAGTATCACGACATCGACATTCTGACGATTCGGGTGGAGGGGAGGGGGTACGACCGCTCCTCCCGGTGATCGATCCCGATCCCGCAGACGGTGCCTTTCCAGGTTACCGCCTGTTCCGTGGCTTCGGTGCTCTCGATGGTTGTCATGGCACTCTCGACGAGGTCGATATCGCAAGTCCCCGTCCGCCCATCTTCCACCGCAGTATAGCGAAAGCTCCCCCTGAAGATGATCTGGCCGGTCATTTCCTCGATGCCGTTGAGGAAGGTGAGGGCGAATGCCCCGGAGATGCTCGGGTCGCCCCAAATGACGACATCTTCGCCCGAGAGCACGCAGCCATCGGGTTTCGCCTCGTAGTCGAAGGAAACGCTCCGCCCCGAATCCCCGATCTCGGGATTGCTGAATCGGAGGTTAACCGTGCCGCCATCGCACGAAATATCGGCCCCCGACCCGAGAATCCTCGAATCAGGCATCTCCAGGTCCGCCAGCCCGGAGAGAATCAATTCACTCATTCGGGTGCTCAGCTCCAGCACCTCTTCTTCAGTCAGCGAACCTCCCGGAGAAGCCGGATCGTCCGTACACGCCCAGGCGAGGGTCAAGGCTGCAGCGATTCCGAAAAGGGGCCTTCTGGCGGGCATGGAGTCCTCCATGGGAATGGAAGGGGCAGGCGTGAGGAATGATACACAGGGTGCGACCCGGAGTTCCCTGTCGTGGTCGCGCGCCTGCGCACACGTGGTGCCGCCCCAATCGGGTTTTCCGCCTCTGGGCACCACGCCCTGGAACCCGGAACCAATCACGGCCCCCGCGGTAGGGATGCGTAGACCGTGCACGGTCCGTTCAACGGTAGATGAAAGCAAACTTGCAGGCGCCCCGGCGGGCGCGGTCCTTGACCCGCTTCTGCGAGGGACGCCAAGGGACGAGGTGTGAGAAATGGACAGCAACGGCAAGAGGGAACAGGATGGAAGGCGGGCTCATCGGGGCCACTACTGGATTCCGCTGCTGACGGCGATCCTGGCGCTACCCGGCGCGGCGATCGCCCAGCAGAACGACCACGACCACGACGGCCTCCCGGGCCATCCCCGCGGAGAGTTCTTCCTGTACGGCGAGGGAAGCGTGTCGGCCGGCGGGCTTCACAGCTACGCGGGCCTCGGCGGCAGCGTGGGAGCGGGCGGTTTGATCTTCCTGAACCACCACCGGAACGCGGCGTTGCGGGTGGAAGGGAGACTGACCGCGTTCGATGGCAGGTTCAACCATCCCCCTGTACACGACGCGGGGCTGCGCAACCTGCGCGTGGGTACCGAGGTGGCGATCTTCTCGGCGGGGATCGGGCCTCAGGTCTATCTGATGACCGGGGCGGTGAGGCCCTACATCTTCGGCACTCTGGGCTTTTCCAGACTCGTTGGCGACATGTACGTGCGCGGCAGGCTCGGTGGCGAGCTCCTGGAACGGAGCGTCAACCTCGACGGCGTCGGCGCGGCACTCAGCGCCGGCGGGGGGGTGTCGGTCCGGGTGCGCAGCGGCGACCATCCCGTCTCCCTGGATGTCTCGGCGTCCTACCAGACGAACGGCACCGCCGACCACCTGGACCGCCGCCATACGGCCGGGCGTCGAGGGGAGCCGGACCCGGCGCGGATTCCCGGAGACTACGGGGGCCGGGCCGCCACCGACCATCACCACGGGAGTCAGGCGGCCGGAGATCATCACTACGGGGACCAGATCGTCTTCCCCCACCTGGTGAGCGGGTTCGACTTCGTCACCTGGCGCATCGGGGTGACATTCGGGGTGTTCTGAGCCCGGCGACCACAGGGGCCGCTGGCCAAAGCACCCCTGGCCGGCGGCCCCCTCGCGCTCGGGGGCCCGGCGGGCGGTCATGCCGGTGGCCTCGCCAACGGCCGCGCCGGGAGCCGCGCCGGTGTCCTCGTCGGGGCGCGTCAGCTACCGGTTCGGGTTCGGCGCCATCGCCACCAGCAGAACCAGGTCGTCATCCGACTCGTTGGCCACCCCGTGCGGTTCATCCGGCTCCGACCAGGCGACGGCGCCGGGACCCAGGCGTTCGCGCCGATCCCCGACCGTGAACAGGCCCTCGCCCTCGATCACGTAGTAGAACTTGGTCGCGCCCGCGTGGGTGTGGACGTGCTGGGCCTGGCCGGGCCGCAGACAATAGATGTCGCAGAACATCTGGTCGGTCTCGAAGAGGTTGAGCTTTTGCATCTTCCCGGCTGCGAAGCGGCGTTGGCGGGTAGAGTCGATGATTCCCATGGTGCTGTCCGGTGGAGTTCGAGGGATGTCTTGGGGTTCGAGCGGCCCGGGCGCTGGCCTGGCCCGGTCCACTTCGTTGAGAATCTCGGTTGCCGGCTGCGACGAGACCAGAGTCACCGCATCGCTTCGCCAAAACCGGTCAGTCGTGCGAAGCGGCCCGCGACATGGCGTGCGCCCGGCGAAGACCCGTCAAGAAGTGGGCGCCTTCGGAGTCACAGAAACCGCGGCACCCTCTTCAGGTACTTCCGATACGCATCCCCGTACTGCTCTTCCAGCCACGGCTCCTCCGTCAGCGGAGCCACCGCGAACCAGAGCGCCAGAAGCAGGTGCGCGATCCACAGGTACGCCGAATTCGTGATGACGCCCACGCCGATGAAGAAGACGATGTCACCCACGTACTGCGGGTTTCGGGTGAACCGATAGGGACCCGAGGTTACGAACCCGTCCTTCAACCCCGATGTATTCCTCCAGCCCACCGTCACCATTCCCCACAGGGCGAGCATGCCGCCGAGCAGCACCAGCGGGATTCCCACGATTAATCGGAGCGGGCTCTGGAAGACCCATGAATTCCAGTCGAGGTAGATGAGGGCGGCGCTGAGGGCGACGGCCGCGTAGAAGCAGGCCCAGGTCAGCAGCCACTGCCACGAGCCGCGGCCCGGCGGCGGCCAGATCCGCTTCGCGGGGACGCCCACGGACCAGACCGCTCCGCCCAGCATGAAGAGGAGAATGAAGGCATCTGTTGCAAAGACGGTCGTGGACATGATTCCTCAAGTTGGGCGGACTATCACCGCGAGTCCACCACAGGCCCATACCCGAACATTTACCGAACTGCGGGGTATAAGAAGGGGAGACAGCCACCGGCCACACCATAGCCCCAGGGACCAGACGCCATGCCCGCCGACGACACCGCCATCGCCCCCGCCCACCCCGCCCCGCCCGCGCACGGCGCCGGCCCCGGCGCCCCCTCCACCGCCCCCGATGCATCCCCGGCCACGACCCTCGCACCGGCGACGATCCGCTCGGCGACCGGATCGCCGCGCTCTGCGCCCACATCGACGCCGCCACCCACCGCCTCCTCACCCTGCTCCGGGTCTACGACGAGGAGGGCCGCTGGCAGGGCTGCCGCTCCTGCGCCCACTGGCTCTCCTGGCGCACCGGCATCTCGCTCGGGCCCGCCCGCGAGAAGGTCCGCGTCGCGCGCCGCCTCCCCTCCCTGCCCCTCATCTCGGCCGCCTTCGCGAAGGGCGAGATCTCCTACTCGAAGGTGCGCGCCCTGACCCGCGCCGCCACCGCCGGCAACGAGGCCGAACTCCTCACCTTCGCCCGCCACGGCACCACCGCCCACGTCGAGCGCCTGGTCCGCGAGTGGCGCCGGCTCGACCGCGGCGACGCCTGCCCGGACGACCCCGCCGGCCAGGCCGACCCGGCCGAGCACCGCGCCCTCTCGCTCCACCTCGCCGACGACGGCAACTACGAGATCCGCGGCCAGCTCACCCCGGAGGTGGGCGCCCTGCTGCTCAAGGCCCTCGAGGTGACCGAGGACAAGCTCTACCAGGAGCAGCGCGCCGCCGGAACCGAGCACGAGACCACCGCCGCGCAGCGCCGCGCCGACGCCTTCGGCCTCTGGCTGGAGGAGCGCCTCCAGCCCAGGGTCCAGCTGGTCGTGCACTCGTTCGCGGGGGCGACAGAGGCCGGGGAGGCGGCCGAGGCGGCGGCGGCCGGGGCGGCGGCGGCGGCCGAGCCAGCGGCTTCCGCAGCGGAGGTCTCCGAAGAGCCGGCCTCCCCGAGCACGCCTGAGTTCCTCCACGTTTCAGCTGAAACGTCCCATCCCGGCATGGGAGCGCCCACCCTCGTCACGGAAGACGGCTGCCGCGTTTCAGCTGAAACGTCTTCGCGGCTCTGCTGCGATGCCGAGGTCGTGCCCATCGCGCGGGCAGCGAATGGCTCGGTGCTCGATGTCGGGCGCCGCAGCAGAACCGTCGGCTGGCGGCTGCGCAAGGCGCTGGAGGCGCGCGACGGCGGCTGCCGCTTCCCCGGATGCGGATCGCGCCTGCGCACCCACGCCCACCACATCACCCACTGGGCCCACGGCGGGGAGACGGCCATGGACAACCTGGTGCTGCTCTGCCCCTTCCACCACCGCGCGGTCCACGAAGGCGGCTGGCGGGTGGAGATGGACGAGCGGGGAGTGCCGAACTTCTTCAACCCGCTGGGGGTGCGCATGCCCGTGGTGCCGGAGGCTCCGGATATCGGCGAGCTGCTGCCCGGCGATGGAGCGCCGGCACCGTCACAGGACTTCGGGCTGGGCCGCTGGCACGGCCATCCTGGCATCGGCCCCTCGACCGGGAGCAGTCTATGGCAGGGCGAGCGCATCGACTGGGGGTGGGCGATGGTCTGCCTCTGGGGGGAAGGGGGTGGGGACGGCACCGGCGAGCGAACAGGGTCGGCCTGAACGGTGACAACACTATTCTGCACGTAGTCGCACCAATCCCCCGTGCGAGGGATGCTGCGGGCGCCTATCTTGAACCCGAGTGGCCGGGCCGTGGCGGCATGCGGCCAGGCCCGCCGTTCCCACCGGAGAATGGAGCAGTCCGACATGGTCATTTGCAGTCGCGTCCCACCCGCCCGCATCGTCCCCCTTGCCTTGGCCCTCGCCGCGCTGGCCCTCAACCTCGCGGCCGCCGCCTGCGCCCCCGGCGACGACGCCCCCATGGCCGGCGAAACCGAAGACGAACTGATCGCGCGCGCGCAGGGGATCCACGACCGGGTCATCACCCTCGACACGCACGACGACATCAGCACGGCCAACTTCACCGCCGAGCGCAACTACACGACGGACCTGCCCACCCAGGTCACGCTGCCGAAGATGCGGGCGGGCGGGCTCGACGTGGCCTGGTTCGTCGTCTACACCTCACAGGGTCTGCTCAACGAGGAGGGGTACGCCTCGGCCTACGAAAACGCAGTCGACAAGTTTGACGCGATCCACCGGCTGGTGACCGAGTACGCGCCCGAGCAGATCGAGCTGGCGCTCACCTCCGACGACGTGCGCCGGATCGTGGATTCGGGGAAGATGGTCGCGATGATCGGCGTGGAGAACGCCTACCCGCTCGGCACCGACATCGGGCGCGTCGAGGAGTTCTACAACCGCGGCGCCCGCTACATCTCGCTCGCGCACACCGGCCCCAGCCAGCTCTCCGACGCGCATTCCGGCGAGCAGACCGGCGAATGGCTGCACAACGGCCTCAGCGAGATGGGACGCGAGGCGGTCAGGGAAATGAACCGGCTTGGGATCATGATCGACATCTCGCATCCGTCGAAGGAATCGATCATGCAGACGCTGGAGATTTCGCGCGCGCCGGTCATGGCGTCACACTCGTCGGCGCGCGCCCTGAGCGACGTGAGCCGCAACCTGGACGACGAGACGCTGCATGCGGTCGCCGCGAACGGCGGGGTCGTGCAGGCGGTGGCGCTCGGCAGCTTCGTCAGCACCGACAAGGCCACGGCGCGCCGCGAGGTGCTGGCCCAGTTCGAGGCGGAGGTGGCGGCCGAGATGGACTTCGAGATCCTCGGTCGCGGGCAGATGTTCCGGCTCGCCATGGACGAGCGCGACGTCTACCGGGAGACGATGGCCGAGGTGCAGCGGGTCGCCGCCGAGCGGGCGGAAGAAGCGGGCGTGCCCGGGCGCGTCAACGTCGCGGACTTCGTCGATCACATCGACTACATGGTCAACCTGATCGGCCTGGAGCATGTCGGAATCAGCTCCGACTTCGACGGGGGCGGCGGCGTGGAGGGATGGGACGACGCATCGGAGACGTTCAACGTGACGCTGGAGCTGGTGCGGCGCGGATACACGGAGGAAGAGATCGCCATGCTGTGGAGCGGGAACCTGCTCAGGGTGCTCGACGAGGTGCAGGCGATAGCGCAGGAGATTCAATCGGAAGGGTAGAAAACGATGGAACGGTCGAAGAAGATCAAGCGGTTCGGAGCGGGATGCGTGGCGGGGGTGCTGGTTGTGGTGGGGGGTTGGGCGCTGATGGGGGGTGCGGCGGCGGGTTCGGGCGGGGCGGGCGTGCCGGACGGCGTGGCGGCGCCCGGCCCCGGCGACATCGCCGCCCGCGCGGCCACCTTCCTCTCGCTGCTGGACGGCGAGGCGCGCGCACGCGCCACCTACGACCTCGGCGACGAAGAGCAGTTCAACTGGGCCTTCACGCCGGTGTCGCGCAACGGTCTCCCGCTCAAGGACATGACGCCGGAGCAGCGCGCCGCCGCCCACGGCCTCCTGCAGACCACCCTGAGCAGCCAGGGATACCACAAGGCCAACGCGATCATCGAGCTGGAGCGCGTGCTCGGCATCCTCGAGGGCCGGCCCCAGCGCCGCGACCCGGAGGACTACTACGTCACCATCTTCGGCGATCCCGATTCGGGCGGGCCCTGGGCCTGGCGCTTCGAGGGCCACCACCTGTCGCTCAACTTCGCGTCGCCGTCGAACGAACTCACGGTGACGGGGCCGGCCTTCATGGGGGCCAACCCGGCGACCGTCCGGTCCGGCGAGAAGGCGGGGTGGCGCCCCCTCGGCCGCGAGGAGGACCTGGCGCGCGGGCTGCTGTTCATGCTGTCGCCCGAGCAGCGCGAGATGGCGGTGATCGCGGACGAGGCGCCCCGCGACATCATCACGGGCAACGACCGCGAGGCCCGGCTGGACTCCTTCGAGGGGATCCCGGCCTCACGGCTCACAGCCGAGCAGCGCGAGGTGCTGATGGCGGTGATCTGGGAGTACGTGGGCAACATGGAGGCCGAGAGCGCGCATGCGTGGATGGCCCGCATCCGCGACGAGATCCCCCCGGGTGACGTGTACTTCGCGTGGGCGGGTTCGGGCGAGCCCGGCGAGGGCCACTACTACCGCGTGCACGCGCCCCAGTTCCTGATCGAGTACGACAACACCCAGGGCAACGCGAATCACGTGCACTCGGTGTGGCGCGACCTGGAGAACGACTTCGGGGGGGACGCGCTGGCGCGCCACTACGAGGAGGGGCACGCGCACAACTGAGGGGTTGACGCCGAACGGCCATGTAACTGCGGTAATTATATCATACTGCCGAGAGGCAACAGCTAGAATGTCATGTTGGCATGACATAATGTAACCTCCGGTTGTCACTCCGTTCACATGGACGGAGGCTTCGCACGCATGGGGGAGTACGGTGAACGCGCGGGACACAAGACTGGTCGCGATCGGCAACTCCAAGGGCATCCGAATCTCGAAGGCGCTGCGCGAGAAATACGGGTGGAGCGGGTCGGTCGTCCTCGATGAGACGGAGGACGGAATCCTGCTCCGGCGCGATGCTCGCCGAAGGCTCTCCTGGAAGGAAACCTACCAGGCCATGGCCCACGCCGACGAAGACTGGAGCGATCTGGAGGTTTCGGTGGCCGACGGCCTCGATTCCGGTGCGCGGGCAGGGACGCGGAGATTGCGGTGGACCGGATCCGCACGATCAGCAAGAAGCGGTTGGAGAACGGAATCGACCGCTTGGCGCCGGCCGTCGCGGCGCGGTTCCGGCGGCTGATTACGGAGATGTACGGCGAGTAGCGCGCGATCCTCTACCCCACCGCGTGCCGGGGCGTGACTTGCTCGGCGATCTCACGACCTGCCTCGATCTCCGTTCTGCGGAGCTCCCAGGTCTTCTGCAGATTCAACCAGAGCTGCGGCGTCGTACCGAAAAACCTGGCCAGCCGCAACGCCGTATCGGCGCTTACGCCCCGCTGGCCGTTGAGAATCATCGTCACCCGGTTGACCGGCACGCCAAGTGCCCTGGACAGCGCATTGGCCGACAGCCCGAGTTCGTCCAGTTCCTCGCGCAGGATTTCGCCTGGATGGACCGGCCTCATGCCGTTCTTCGCGTTCATGTCATGTCCCCCTGGTGCTGGTGATAGTCCACGATCTCGACATCGCACGGCCCGTCGTCGGTCCAACGGAAGCAAACGCGCCACTGAATGTTGATCCGAATGCTGTGCTGACCGGCACGGTTGCCCCGCAGTGCTTCCAGCCGGTTGCTCGGCAGTGCTGCCAGATCGCCAAGCGTCTCCGCGCTGTCCAACAGGGTCAGTCGGCGCACCGCCTGATCCGAGAATCCGTGAAAAGCCGCAACGCGCTGCCCCTCGAAAAAACGTCGCGTTCTCCGGTCCCTGAAGCTTCGTATCATGTGATCCGAATGTACGCCCTGTTACGGCTTCCGTAAAGGGTCTACCCCGGCAGCCTCAGCGACACATGCAGGTGATCCGCCGTCCCCTTGTGCCGGAGCGAGTGGAACCCCAGCGCCCAGAACGCCAGCTCGACGGCGCGGTTCCGCCACTCGGGGCGGCCGATGGTGCGGAGGTCCAGGGCGTGCACGAAGCCGTCGTCCTGTTCGAAGTGAAGCGACGACTCGTTCGGCGAGAGTCCCATGCGGCGATAGAAGTCGGGGGTGCGTCCCGCGTCGGTGATCACGGACTCGGGATCGGCCAGGATCAGGGTGCTCGCGGCCACGCGCAGCAGCGGGTGCAGCGACGCGTACTCGGCCCGCACCTCCTCCGACTTGACGTTGGCGCCCCCCACGTAGAGGAGCGAGTAGGCGACGTAGGCGACGCCGATGGCCGCCGCGCCGCGGGTCAGCAGCCATTTCAGCCCCCTGCCCGCGCGGAGGCGGCGCCCCATGGCCCACGCGTAGAGAACCAGCAGGAGCGCGGTGGCGGCAGCCGAGACGGCCAGCGAGGGCCACGCGCCGAGTCCCCATTGGTGGTAGGCGAAGACGCCGCCCCGGATGAGGAGGAAGAAGGGGACGACCGCCAGGATGACGGCGAGGGCGCCCCAGCGGAGGAGGCGGAAGGGGACTGCACGCAGTCGAAATGGCCTGTCCCGGCGCGGGCGGCCGTCGCCGGAACGGCCGGCCGACGCCGTTGCCGACGAAGTATCGCGTGAAGCGTCCGGGACTCCCGGATAGTCGATCTTCAGGTTGCTCACTCGCTTCTCCCGCTCAATCCCGTTCGCCGCCCGGCGCCACCCGGCCTGCCCTACGGCTCCGCGGTCGCCCGTGTTCCCGCACGAACTCCTCGGCCCCCGCCGGGAGCAGCAGATCGTCGGAGATCGCCGCCACCTCTTCCGCGTCTCGCCACGCCTGCTCAAGCAGCCACAGCTCGCCTTCGAGCGCGCGGCGCTCCTGCTCCTCGTGGAGTGCTCGGCGTCGAAGGCAAGACGGCGCCCGACCGGAAAGGTCTCGATGACCTCGTTGGTGCCGAGGGGTCTCTTGCAGAACAAGCAGGTGGTAAACATGGCGAGACTATGCCCCTCACCCCCCCACCAGCCCCAACAGCCACGCGCACAAGGGCGCCGCGTAGAATCCCAGGATGTACCCCGCGACCGCCATCAGCAGCCCGATCGGCGCCATCGCGCGGTGGTACACGCCCGCCACGACCGGCGCCGACGCCGCCCCCCCGATGTTCGCCATGCTACCCGTCGCCACGAAGAAGAGCGGCGCGCGCACGAGCCGGGCCGCGAGGAGCAGGATCGCCACGTGGATCGCGATCCACACGACGCCCGCGAGCAGGTAGACCGGCGCGTCGAGCACCGCCTTGAGGTCGGCCCGGGCCCCGATCCCGGCCAGGAGCAGGTAGAGGGCCGTGTAGCCGAGGTGCGACGCGCCCTTCTTCTCCAGCTGCCGGAGCGGGGTGAAGGAGAGGATGAGCCCGCCGGTGACCACGATCAGGACCGCCCAGGTCGTGCCGCTGATGATCGCGGGGTCGCCGAGCGCGGGCAGCCCGTTGCTTGCGAACCTGGCAGCCACTGCACCCGCCATCCCCAGGCCGATCATCATGACGGCGTCGCGCAGGGTGATCGGCACGCGGTCGCGGCTGATCGCCTCCAGGCGCTCGTTGGTCTCCTCGACCGCCTCGGTCCGCGCCTTGACGCGCCGGTCCCAGCGGCCCTGCAGCCCGGCCATCGCGATCAGCACTCCCATCCACCCGTACCCGACCACCGTGTCCACCACGATCACGGGCCCCAGCGCATCGGCGGAAGTCCCCACGCTTTCCGCGACCGCCACCATGTTGGCCGTCCCCCCGATCCAGCTCCCCGAGAGGGCCGCGAAGCCCTGCCACGCATCCGCCGGCAGCATGTCCCGGAAGATCAGGAGCGAAACTGGCCCCCCGACGACGATTCCCAGGGTCCCCGCCGCTACCATGAAGAGCGCGATCGGGCCGAGCCGCATGACGCTTTTCAGGTCCACCGACACCATGAGCATGAAGATCGCGAAGAGCAGCAGGTAAGCCGAGTTCCAGCCGTAGAGCGGCGAGTCCGCCGGCGTGATCCCGGCGGTCGTCGTCAGCATCGGCACGAAGTAGACGAAGATGACCGGAGGGACGAACTCGAAGAACCTCTTGAAGCGCGGCAGCTCCGACACCCAGAAGATGAGGGCCACCAGAGCGGCCAGGAATCCGAAGAGGGCCATCGGATCGGTGATGAGCGCGGTGTTCGCAGGCTCCATGGGGTTCCTCCGGGCGGAAGCGGGCGGGAGCGGCCGGTGAGCGGTTCGGCGGCGGTGGTCGTAGGTTGACATAGTGCGTTCAAGCCCTCCAGCCGACAAGAATCGCCATGTACCAGTCGTGCATGTTCTGCCGCAAGCCACTCGGCGACAACGAGGTCATCGAGTCGTTCCCGGTCGGGCGGCGTCTGGCGTTCGACAGCGCGCGCGGCCGGCTGTGGGTCGTGTGCCGAAAATGCGAGCGTTGGAACCTGACGCCGCTCGAGGAACGCTGGGAGGCGGTGGAGGACTGCGAGCGGGTATTCCGAGAGACACGGATTCGGGTTTCCACGGAGAACATCGGGCTGGCCAGGCACCCGGAGGGGCTGACGCTGGTGCGGGTCGGCGCGCCGCTCCGGCCCGAATTCGCGGCGTGGCGGTACGGGGACCAGTTCGGGCGGCGGCGGCGGCGGGCGATTCTGTACGGCGCGGCGGGAATCGTGGCCTTGGGCGGCATTGCGATCGGTGGTGCCGCAGCCGGGATCCTCAGCGGCACCGTGCTCAGTCAGAGCGGCAACCTCATCAACCTGTGGATGAACGCGCGCACGATGGCCAGGCTTCACCCCGATGACGGCGGCGTCATCAAGCTCAAGCGCAGGGACCTGCTGGGCACCCGGCTTCGTGCATCGGACGACGAGCAGGGCTTCAAGGTCCAGATCCGCAAGCGCCGAAAGAAGGTCTGGTACGAGGGTGCCGAGGCTCACCGCTTCGCCAGCGCGATCCTCCCGAAGATCAACTCCATGGGCGGCAGCAAGGGGGCGGTACAGGATGGCGTGCGGCTGATCGAGACCGCGGGACACCCCGAAGAGTACCTGGCGAGGATCGCCGAAGGAGATCGGTTCCACAACTGGGACGGCGTCCCCGGCCACGTCAACCGGATGCCGAAGCCGCACAGGCTCGCACTCGAGATGGCGCTCCACGAGGAGCAGGAGAGGCGCGCGCTCGAGGGTGAGCTGTGGCTGCTGGAGCGCGCGTGGGAGGAGGCGGAGGAGGTCGCGGAGATTTCGGACAACCTGCTCCTGCCGGAGGGGGCGGAGGAGTTTCTGGAAGAGCACCGCGGGACGGCGGCGCCTACCCCGGCATCCGCAGCCGCCGGCCCTCGTTCTCGGCCTCATCCGAATCCATGAACGCGTTGCACGCTTCCAGTTCCCGCTCCGCCGCCTCGAGTGAGTTCCAGTCGACCGCCAGGGTCCATCGCTGCGCATAGTCCAGGACCCGCACCAACGGGTCCGGCCGCCCGGTTCGAGACAACGCGCGCAGCGCCGCGAGGTAGTTGCCGCCAAGTACGGTTGGGATGATGATCCGCTCTTCCCTGCCGGCCACGAGTTCGGCGTTCATCATTACGCGCGCGATCCTTCCGTTGCCGTCGGCGAACGGGTGCACCTCGCTGACGAGGAACATCATGTAGACGGCCCGCTCAAAGGGGGACTCCAGGCTCGCCCGCAGCGCGAATCCCTCGTCAAGAGTGCCCGGAACCAGATCGGGAGCGACGAATACGGTCAGTCCGGCACGGTTCTCCTCCACCTTGAATTCGCCGGGGAGCACTTCGGGGCGTCCGCCCATGATCGCGCGGTGGCGTTCTCGCAGGAGGCTGAAGAGTTCACCCGGGTCTCCTGGCGTCCGGGCCATCTCCAGCGCATCGGAAACGATACGCCAGGTTCCGATTACGTCGTGCGCGTCGGCCGGCCGGTGCTTCGGAATCTCGCCCTCGAAGATGATTCGAATCGCCTCGTCCACCAGGAATTCCGTCCCTTCGACGAAGTTCGAGAAGTAGGCCTCGAAGAAGGCCAGCGTCGTCCGGCCCCGTGGATCGCGCGGCTGCGCGGGCCGCACCGTCGGAGGGCGGTTGCGGAGTGCCCGGTGCAACGTGTGGAACAGCTCCATCCGGTCCGGATCGTAGGGACATCCCCGGCCGCGAGCGGTGGCGACCGGTGAATCGAGCCGGCTCCGAGCGGTGCCGAGCACCGTGCCGATGAGGGCATCGAGTTGGGCGGCCTCCGTCTCCAGGCCGAGTTCCACGGCGACCGCCCGGGCGCCGTCCCGCAGTCGATTCGCGGCGGCTTCGCCGGAGGTGCGAATCAGTCGATCCAGGCGCTCCTCGACCTCGGCGCGCCTCAGCGTGCGCGGCACACGACCGCCCCGCGCGCGCGACGGACGCATGTTCTCGAGATAGGCCCTGGCGCGTGAACTGAGATGCAGCCCATTGACAAAGGGCATGTCGGACGCAGCCGGCCCGGGTCCCCGCCGCGGGCGCAGCACGACGCCGGGGAGCCCGACCCGACGCCCGGTCCGGCTGACGAGGCACAGGGAACCATCGGAAGCGGGAGCTGCTTCGAACGCGGTACGATCCGTGACCAGAGCCCCCGGGAAGTAGCCCGCGACGATCCCCCACAGGTTCCTCCGCACGATGTCCTCGGGGGCGTCGCCCAGATTCCGGGTGTAGAGGCGGGAAGCGAGCTTCCGGAGCCGTCCGGCCTTGACTGCCCGCGACACCGCGCGGCTGATCGCCGTGTGGGACACGAATGCCTCGGGCAATCCGTTCAGTATGCTGGGCATGGGAATTCTCGGTCGTTAGCGAGCCCGCTGGGCGCAAGTATGAGAATAATTGTAATATAATATGCAACTAGACGGAAGAAAGTGGGTTTTAGGATGACCGGGTCACGCGTGCCCCCCTACCAGCTGTACCCCATCTTCACGTAGTAGAACCCGCCGCTCGATCCGAAGGGCGAGTTCGGGCTGTAGCGGTTCCCCGCCACCATGGCAGCCCTGGGGTTCTCCTCCGGGTACTGGTTGAGCGCGTTCTGCGCGCCGAAGGTGAGCGTGGTCGATGCGCCGATTGCGTAGGACGCCTCCAGGTCGACGAGGTACTCGCCGGGATAGTCGCGGTCGTCGCGGGAGTCGAACCAGCCGGCGTAGTAGCTGAGCCGGGCGAGGGTGGACAGCGCGCCGCCCCAGGTTCGCCTGGCCGATCCGACCCAGCGGAACCCGGGAAGGGCGTCGCGGAGCTGGCGGATGCGGACCTCGTTCAGCACGTCCGGGTTGTGGCGGGTGACCGCGGTGTGCGTGTAGTTGAACGCCAGGTTGAATTCGGTGTCGCCTTCCATCCCCGGCGGGACGAAGGCAGCGACCACGTCGACGCCCTGGGTGCGCGTGTCGAAGTCGTTCGTGAAGAACCGGAAGTTGGCGAGGTTCCGGGCGCTGGTGATGCCTTCGGCGATCAGGCGGTCGGCCTCGGCCGGGTCCAGCGCGAAGGTCTGGCTCAGGGCCAGCCGGTCCGCCAGGTCGATGCGGAAGTAGTCGGCCGAGAGGGTGAAGGGGTTCGCGTCGATGACCAGGCCGACGCTGGCGTTCACTGAGGTCTCCGCGTCGAGCGCCTTGCCGCCCTTGATCGCGGCCACCTCCGAGGTCGAGGGGATTGTCCCGTTGTTGACGAGCTCGCGGCGGTCGGGGGCGAACTGGGTGGACACGTTGAAGGCGTTCTGCTGGCCGGGGGTGGGGGCGCGGAAGCCGGTGCTGACGCTTCCCCGCACCGCCAGCGCGCCGGTGAGCCCGTAGCGGGCGGCCAGCTTTCCGTTCGCGGTGGTGCCGAAGTCCTCGAAGTCCTCCACGCGGACCGCGGCGCCGAGGGTCCAGCGGTCGTCGCGCGCGCGCACCTCCATGTCGCCGTAGGCCGCGTAGTTGGCCCGGTGCCACCCGCCGGCGGCGATGTCGCTGAAGCCGGGGAAGCCGTTCGAGCCCGCGCTGAAGCCCTGCGGGGCGAACGGACCGATCACCCAGGCCGCGGTCTCCCCGAGCCCGATTTCGAAGTACTCGTCGCGGAACTCGGCGCCGCCGGCGACGGTCATCATGTCGTTGACCGCGTAGTTGAGGTCGGCGTTCACGCCGACTTCGCGCTGCTGGTAGACGCCGGGGTCGAAGGAGCTGGGGGACTCGGGGCCGAGCGACGCGTTGACCGTCCTGTCGATGAAGAAGTCGACCGCGTTCTGGCCGAAGACGGCGCTGACGTCCCAGAGCAGGCCGCCGCGGGTCTGGCCCTTGAGCCCCGCTACGACCGACATGTCCGTGGCGTCGCCGCCGAACTGGGGCGTGAAGCCGCCGGGAAACATCTCCTGGAAGGTGAAGCAGTTGGGGTCGTCGAAGACGCGCTGGAGTGCGGCCGGATCGGGAACGTGGCTTGTGATCGTGACGACGGGGCAGCCCGCGGAGCCGTCGAGCACGCCGTCCTGCGCGTCCAGCACATCGCCGACCAGCAGCGTCTGGCCGCCGTCGATGCTGAAGACGCCCTGGCGCGTGTTCGGATTGCGGAAGAAGAAGCCGCCCGCGACCGTCTCGCTGGCGTAGTTGGCGTGGCCGTAGAGCTGGAGTCCGTCGCCGAAGAAGTGGCCGAAGTTGCCCCACAGCTTGAGGTCGTTGTCGACATCGTGGGCGCCCCAGATCTGGGCCGGATCGCGCACGTGCGTGTTGCCCGCCGCGATCAGCGCCGCCGCATCGTCCCGCTGCACGCTCCGGCTGGTCGGGTTCGCCGCGCCGTACTCCGCGCTCAGGTTGGCGAAGCCGCTTCGCCCCAGCGGCAGCCCGATGTTGCCGGACACGGTGTACGACTCGCCGTCGCCCTCGTAGAAGCTGCCCGTGCGGACCTCGATGCTGCCGCCCGAACGCGCGTCCCGGAGCATGAGGTTCATGACGCCCGCGATGGCGTCCGAGCCGTACTGGGCCGACGCGCCGTCGCGCAGGATCTCCACCTGGCGGAGCGCGATCGCGGGGATCGTGGAGATGTCGGGCCCCTGGGCGCCGTCGGCGAACCCGCCGCCGATCCACATGATGATCGACGCCCGGTGCCGCCGCTTCCCATTCACGAGCACGAGCGTGTGGTCGGGCGCCAGGCCGCGCAGACTGGCGGGCCGCACGATCCGGGCCGCGTCGCCCACGGCCTGCGGGTTCACGTTGAAGGAGGGCACGACGGTGCGCAGCAGGTCGCTCACGTCGGTGTCGCCCTGCTCGATGAAGTCCCGCCCGGTGATCGCGTCGATCGGCACCGCGGACTGGGTGGCGGTGCGGGGGCGGGACCGGCTGCCGACCGTCACGAGGCCCTCCAGGGCGACGGCGGTCTGGTTGAGCGCGACGTCCAGTTGCGCCGTTTGCTCGTCGGCGATGGTGACCTCGCGGGTCTCGGTCGTGTAGCCGATCAGCGTGATCCTCACGGTGTGGGTGCCGGCGGGAATCCCGCTCAGCTCGTAGCCGCCCGCCAGCCCGGTGATCCCGCCCAGCGAGAGGTCCGGGATGTCGACCTGGGCGCCCGGCAGCGGCTGGCCGGTGGCGGCGGCCCGGACAGTGCCCTCCAGCCGCCCCTGGGCCGAGGCAGGTTCGACGAGCGGAAGACTGGCGAGGGCCACGCCAACGAAAGTGCCGACTGTAATGACTACCTTACAAAAGTAGAGTCGGGGGGTGGCGCGGTGCCGGGTAGGGTCCGGTGCGTCTGGTCCGCGCTTTCGCTTGGTGCTCAGTCCGGCTCCCATGCGGTCCGTTTCCACTCCCCCGCTCGTCGAACCGGACGTGCGGATTTCCCGCATCCGGCTCTCAGCCGGGATCATGCCTTCGCCCACGGAAGGTCTCCTGTCGTTGGCGCAAGACGCGTCAGGCCGCAGCGGTCCCGCAGCCATTCGTCGGAGAAGCGCACGTAGCCTCCCGACCGCACCTTGTGCTTCCGCCTGAACCACTGTCGCAGCCGCCGGGTCGCGTGCGTGTCAACGGCCTTGTAGGCCGGGCTGACCTGTCCGAGGTCGAAGTAGTTCGCCCACCCGGAAAGGATCCGGTTGAGACGCTCGACAACTTCCTCTGCGGACCAGTACCCGTACCGCCTACCCGTTTGCCCGCTGATCCTGCGGCAGATGCTCTGAACGCTCGCCTTGCTCGGCCGGGTGCCGATGTACCTGCTCCCGTCCGTCGGCCGATAGTTCCAGCCGATGCGGTATCCAAGGAACTCAAGAGACTCCTCGGGGCATCGGAGGCATCGGGTCTTCCGGGCGTTGACCGGCAGCTTCAGCCGTTCCATGAGCCGGCAGACCACCACGCGCATTTCCTCCGCCGGGGCCTTTCCGAGCACACAGAAGTCGTCCGCATAGTTCACGATCTCCGCGCCGAAGCGCTGGGCATGGCCCAACTGTTTCCAGCCAAGGATGAACCGCCGCATGTAGATGTTGCTCAACAGCGGCGAGATCGGAGCCCCCTGCGGAGTCCCCTTTCGTTCCTTCCGCGCCCGGTTCGTGCGGCGGCTGCCGCCTTCCCCGTCTTCCTCGACCACCGGCATCTCCAGCCACGCCTTGACGAGTCCGAGCATCCGTCCGTCGCTCACGCGCCGTGCAACGCTCTTCATCAGCTCCGCGTGCGGTATCTCGCCGAAGTAGTTCGAGAGGTCCGCATCGACCACTTGATTGCGGCCCTTGTGCAGCAGGCTGTGTACCCGCCTGACCGCGTCCTTGGCGCTTCGTCCCGGCCGGTATCCGTACTGCTCCGGCTCCAGGTCCGCCTCGAAGATCGGCAGCAACACCAGCATCGCCGACGTCTGCGCGACCCGGTCCCGCAGGCATGGGATGCCCAACGGACGGAACTTCCCCGGCTGCTTCTTCGGGATCAGCACCTGTCGCACCGGACTCGGTTTGTAGGTGCCTTCCCTCAACTCCCGCGACAGTTCCCCGAGCCAGCGTTCCACTCCGCGCGCCCCGACATCCGCGACCGTCACTCCGTCCACTCCAGCCGCTCCGCCGTTGCGCCGGACCATCCCCCACGCCGCCAGCAGGAAGTCCTCCCGCCATACCTTGTCGGCAAGGGCGTGAAACCGCCGCCCGGGTTCTTCCTTCGCTTTCGCATGTAGCACGGTCTGGAGTTTCCGAACGCTCGACGACCCTGTTAGACTCTCGCCAGTGATCATGTCCCTGCCTCCTTTCCGTACCGTTCCCTGCTCAGGGTCCCTTTCCTCGGCGGGCATTACCCCGCGTCCCCGGTACTACGGACCCATCCGCCACCCTGCCGGCCCGGCCTGCCCCTCGCGGGGTCCCGGTTGCCGCGTGTTCGGCACCGCCAGGGCTTCCCGTGTTGCTGCGCCTTCCATCTTCCATGCATGCCGGCGCCATTACCCCGGCGGAAACCGGCCGGTGCTCGTCGCTCTCTTCCCGGCCAGCCGGCGGCCTTCCCCTGATGACAGGAGGGTCGGCTTCCGCGCTAAGCGTTTCGAGGCCTGCCCGGCGTTCACTCGCGTTCCGGCCTGCATGGTCGCTGAGCCGCCCGAGGCGGCCCTTCTACCAGAGTGCTTCAGTCCATGTCGTTACCTCCATGAACCGCCCTGGCTGCTACCAGCCGGAGCGACAGTTGCTGGGTGGGGTTCGCACCCACCAGGAAGGCGCGCCTTTCCACGGCGCACCGTCATGTGTGCTTTACACTTTCGTCGAAGTTGGAAGAGCGGGACATGGTTGTGCCCCCCAAGGTCGAGGGGGGACGAAGTCATGATGTCAGCGTTGTTTATATTCACCATTGCCGGTTCGGGCCGCAACCGGCGAATCATCAAAACCAGCCGATGGGCGGGCAGCTCGCACGCCCTGCTGCCTGACCCTACCCGTCCAGCTCCTCCAGCTTCGCCCGCGCTTCCTGCGCCGGTCCATAGTCCTCGTCGGCGTTCTCCCACGCGGCGAGCGCGCTCCGCAGATGCTCGACCGCCCCCGCCGCGTCCCCCCGCGCCTCCAGCGCGAGTCCGAGTTCGAAGTGCGTCCACGGCTGTGCCGGGACGGGAACCAGCGCTTCCCTCAGTTCGGCTTCGGCCTCGTCCGGCCGGCCCGCCTTGCGCAGCGTGCGCCCCAGTGCCCGCTGGAGACCGACCCCCGGATCGGTCGCCATCACCGCCCGGTATTGCTCCAGGGCCGACTCGTAGTCCCCGGCAAGCTCTTCGATCCGCCCCAGGATGCGCTGGAGATCTTCGAGGATCTCGCCGAACTGCATCGCTTCCGCCCTTTCGACCGCCAGACGGTGGGCTTCGCGCGCGGCTTCGAGATCGCCCCACGCCGCGAACGCCGAGCTCTCCAGGTACGGAATGAGGTAGTCGTCGAGCGGCGGCGGAATCTGCGCCTTCATCTCTTCCAGGAACGAGGCGCCGGCTTCCCTGCCTGCGGCGTTGTAGATCGTGAGGTCGTCGAGCCGCTGCTGCGCGAGCACGAGCGGGCTCATGTAGCTGGCCGCCTCTTGTGCCCACGCCTCCGCGGCACGGATCGCGTCACCGACTTCCCCGCGGAAGAGGTGGTAGCCCTTGAGGCCATCGAGTACCTGGGCCCGTTCGGCCGCCGTGCGCGCCAGTTCGAGCGCGCGTTCGAAACCGGCCCGGGCCGGCTCGAAGCTCCCCACGTGAAGGTCGAGCGTCGCGAGCGCGGCCGTGACCTGCGACGACAGGGGATCGATCAGGATGGCACGGTTCAGACTCGCGCGGGCATCGTCGTGTCGCCCCAGCCGCCGCTGCAGCCGGGCCAGTGTGACATATCCGGACTCGTCGTCCGGGAAGGCGTCGACGTATTCGGCGAACGTCTGCAGCGCGCCCTCGTCATCCCCCAGCCCTTCCTGCACGCCGGCGATCTGGAGGAGGACGCTTCCGTCGCGGGGGTCGAGTCCGCGGAGCGCGGTCAGGGTCGCCAGCATCCCCTCCGAATCACCCCTTCCCTGCTGAACCATCATCCGGTACCTGAGCGCCTGCGCGTCGTACGGATGAAGTTCCACCCACATGTCGACGACCGCGGACGCCCTGGCCACGTCCTGCGTGAGGAAGTAGTACTCGGCCTTCACGATGAAGCGGTGCCGTTCGGGTATCCGGTAGATGTTCGCCATGGTTGCCTGGAGCGAAGCGATGGCTTCCTCGGTCCGGCTGGCGTTCAGTAGCAACAGGTACAGCGTGAATTGTGCGGCTGCAAAGGTGGGATCCCGGGTTGTCGCGGAAGCCAGAAGCTCGATGCCCGCGTTCAGATCCTGGTCGACGAACATCGCTGCCGTGCCACGGTAGTATTCGGCCACGGCCTCGGAGTCCTCGGAGAGCCAGTCGCGAACCGGGAGGTCCTCGATACCCTCGCGGTCGGGGATCCCCAGGGCGTCCTTGATCCGGACCGACATCTCGTCGACCACGGCCAGAATGTCCGTCCCCTCCTGCACGATCTCCCCGGCGACGGAACCGTCGCCCACCTCGTGCAGGCGCAGAGTGACCCGGTAGCGGCCATCGACCCGCTCGATCTCCCCCGCGCCGAAGAACTCGGCGAACGCTTCTTCGGAGAGCTCCCGCTTCAGCGCCGTGGGAACGCCCAGCAGATCGGGGAATCCCAGGCCCTCCAGCCGGTCCCGCAGCACATAGGCGAGGATCGGTTCGTAGAACTCGTCGGGGCTCAGGTCGTATTCGATCGCGCCCGGGACCGCGTGGGCAAGCCAGGATTCGTCCTCGCCGAGCCCTTCACCCAGGTCCAGGGGGAAGAGGAGCGTGCGCTTGCGAAACTCCGCCTTGGCGATCTCGCGCTCGACCACCTCGCCGTCTTCGTTCTCGACCGTGACGGAGGTCGTCGCGGCGCCCAGGTCTTCGCCGCCGAAAACCAGCCACAACACCCCCGCGCAGAGCACGATGTTGGCCGGGATCCCGATCTTCTCGGCGCGGGGCATCTCGTCCGCGTCCTTCCCCGGTTTGCCGTGGAACCAGGCGAGCATGAAGACGGTGGGCAGGAGCAGGAGCACCCCGACCAGAGCCACCCTCGTCCAGTGCGGGGAGAGCACGAATTCGTGCACGGCGAAGGTGACGAACTCGATGATGCCCCATGAGGCACCCACATAGAGCGCCAGGATGTGCGGGACGCGGCGTTCAACCAGGGTGCGGACAAGTTTGGGCATCAACAGTTTCCGCAGTCGGCCAAGGGGGGCAAAGTCCAACGCGCGCAATATAGGCGGCAGGCCGAATGTCGGGCAATGTGATTTCCGAGCGCCTCGCGTCCCCGGCGCCCCATGCGGCCCGGGTGCGACTTGTTCCGTGGTCGAATGCCGACGCAAAACCGCCGGATCCGGTCAGCCGCCCAGCTCCGCCAGCTTTCGTCGCGCCTCCTCGGCCGGCTCGTAGGACTCGTCGGCGTTCTCCCAGGCCGCGAGTGCGCTCTGCAGATGTTCGATGGCGCCGGCCGTGTCGCCACGGGCTTCCATCAGCAGCGCCAGCTCCAGGTGGGCGTGAGGATGCGCGGGAATGCGAAGGAGGACCTGGCGCAGTTCGGCCTCGGACTCGTCCAATCGGCCGGCCTTGCGCAGCGCGCGTCCGGCGCCGAGGCGGAAGCCGGTCAGTTCCGGATCCCGGGAGAAGCCGGCATCCTCCGCGAGGTGAACGGACGTCCGGTAGCTCTCGGCGGCGGCCTCGTAGTCTCCGGCGCGCTCCTGTATCATGCCGAGGTCACCCATCGGAACCCAGCGGAGGTGATCCAGCCCGGTCGAATCCAGCTTCTCGATCGCGTGTACGTGCGCCTCGCGCGCGGCCTCGACATCTCCGGACGCGAGGGCGACCCGAATGCTTGCACGAGGCGTGAGAAGGAGCCGCATCGACTGTGAGTCCGATGCCTTCAGCCCTTCCAGCAAGGTGGCGGCTTCCCCGATCCGGCCCGCATCGACCAGGAGGAGAATGTTCTCGAAGGCTCCTTCAGCAACCGCCACCGGACCCACGAGGGTCTCCATCTCCCCGGTGTGGGCGCTCGAAGCGCCTATTGCGCTCTGAATCTCCCCGCGGAAGTGGTGATAGCGCCTGAGCCCCACCAGGGCATCGGTCCTCGCGTAAGCGGTGCCGGGCTGATCACGCATCCGTTCGTACGCCCGGCGGGCATCGTCGAACCGCCCGGTCTCCAGGTCGAGCCCGGCGAGTGCCCTGGCGAGCTGCGCCGACAGGGGCTGAAGCAGGACGGCCCTGGCCAGAATGTCGCGCGCCTCGACGTGTTCACCGTGCCGCCTGAGGAAACCCGCGAGCTGCTGGACCCCGTGCTCGTCGTCAGGGAAGCGATCCACATACTCCCTGTAGGCCGCCTCAGCCTCGTCGAATCGGCCCACCCGTTCGCGCATCTCGGCCAGATCCGAGAGGATGAAGCCGTTCCCCGGACTCAGACTGTACAGATCCTCGAGCGTCGCAAGCGCTCCCTGCAGGTCGCCCTCCAAGGCCTGGTTCGCCCACTTGCTCTCCAGCGCCCCGGGATCATCGGGATGAAGTTCAAGCCACATATCGATGATGGCCGCGGCCCTGTCCGTCTCGCCGTTAAGGCGGTAGAAATCGGTTCTCACCTGGAACGCGGCGCGCTCCGGGAGCCTGTAGAGGTACTCCATGGCCGCCGCGATTGCCTTGAGCGCCTCCGCCGGCCGATCGGCGCGCAACAACTGCGACAACTCGCGGTGGGCGGCCGTGAATGTGGGATCAAGGGTCGTCGCCGCCGTCAAGTGATCGACGACTTCTTCCGGATACCACCCCTGGCTCCGCCTGAGCAGCCCGCTGACGAATTCCTTCAGGGCCGCGTCGTCTTCGGTCAACCGCTGGCGAACCGGGAGGTCCTCGATACCATCGCCGGCGGGGATGCCGAGGGCGGTTCTGACCGACACGGACATCTCGTCCACAAGTGCGAGGAGATCGCTCCCCTCGTGTCCGGTCTCGCCGAGGACCGCCCCACCCTTCGTCTCGTGCACCGTCAGCGTCACCCGGTAGCTGTCGTCCACCTTGCCGACCACGCCGACGGCGAGGAATCCGGCAAACTGTTCGCGCGCGGCCTCCAGTTTGAGCGACAACGGGGCTCCGTGCAGTTCGGGGTACCCGTCGCGCCGGAGGCGCCAGGTCAGGCCGTCGAAGGGAATGGGGACGAAGTAGTCCTCGGCCATCAGGTCGTATTCGATGGCCAGCGGAACGGCGTAGGTGGTCCAGAGCTCGTCCTCACCGAGGCCTTCGCCCGGCTCCATCGCGAAGAGGGCGGTGCGCTTGCGGAATTCGGGCTTGACGACCTCGCGGTCGACCATCTCGCCGTCCTCGGTCTGCACCGTGACGGTCGTCGTCGCCGCGCCCAGGTCCCTGTCGGCGAAGAGCACCCACAGCACAAGCGCGCAGAGCACCAGGTTGGCCGGAATCCCGATCTTCTCCGTCCGCGCGAGCTCCTCCCGGTCCTTGCCCGGCTTGCCGTGGAACCATGCGAGCATGAAAACGCTGGGAAGGAGCAGCAGGAGCCCCGCCAGCACCACCCTCGTCAGGTGCGGCGAGAGCTGGAACTCGTCCACCGCGAAGGCGACGAACTCGACGAGCGCCCAGGATGCCCCGGCATAGATCGCCAGGGTGTGGGGAATGCGGCGTTCGAAGAGGGTACGGACCAGAGCGGACATCGGGTTGCGCGGTTGTAGGTCCCTGTCTTGCCTGCTGACACTGTAATCTAGCGGTTCCCGCGGGGACAACTGCGGCCACATGCGGCCTCACGCGTTGCAATCGCGGTGCCGCGTCGACATCCTTCGGCGGCGAGATCGTCCACCGCGCCGGGTACGGCCTCGCGAACCTCGATCACGGCGTCCCAATCACCCCCGCGACCGTCTTCGACATCGCGTCGATCTCCAAGCAGTTCGGCGCCTACCGCAGCCCCGAACTCGACAGCAGCTACGAGCTCGCCGTCGACGCGGACGACCGCCCTCGTTCTACATGACGGTGATCACCATCACGGCCGTCGGGTACCACGAAGACCATCCGCTCAGCCAGGCGGGCCGCTACTGGACGACGTTCGTGCTGGCCGGGGGGCTGACCGGGCTCGCCAACCATGTGGTGAGCCCGAACGTGGCCGGCGCGGTGTGGGTCGCGTCGGTGCTGGTGCGTCCCGCCGTCGCGTCGTTCCTGGACGTCACCGCCCCCGGCAGCCATCTGTCGCGGCACCTCGACCACGCGACGGTGGGCGCCGGCTCGCAGGTGGCCGGATGCACCCTGGCCAAAGCGCGGATCCTGGACGCGACCGGGCTGCTGGTTGTCGCGGTCCGCAAGCGGGGCACGCCGCCCGAGGAGGTGCTGCTCAATCCGCCGGGCGACACGGTCCTCGAGCCGGGCGACGACGTGATCGTGCTGGGGGACGAGGAGCAGGCCGGGAGGCTGCGGGAGTACGTGGGGTGAATGGGCGCTGACGGATTCGAACCGCCGACCTCCTGCTTGTAAGGCAGGCGCTCTGAACCGACTGAGCTAAGCGCCCCGCAACAACTTTAGGTGATCGGCCGGGTGGAGGTCCACTCGCGATCGCGAAGCCACAGGGCGGCCGCGGCCAGCGCGAACGATGCCGACCAGGTCCAGTAGGCCGGACCCAGATGTCCCTGCACGACGAGACCTCCGTCCATCGGGATCAGGAGCGGATTAAGGAAGCTGAACGCTCCCAGCAAAAGAGCTGAAGCCCCCACGGCTCCGAGGACGCGCCCGAGCCACGCTTCGATCGGGCGTCGAGGGCGGCCGAGGGCGGGCAACGTCATGATCATCGCCAGATTCGGGAGTACGGCGAGGATCCAGCGATTCGAAAGTGCGAGTCGCACGAACTCCCAGCCGGAGACCGACATTCCGAAGTTGGGCTGGGACGCCCCGAAGCCCACGGTGCCGAACCAGGAAGCAAGGAACGACAGCGCGTAGAGTCCCCACCCCGCCAGCAGGAGAGCCCGCCAGGCTGGCGTCTCCGACTTCGCGAACTCCCGAAGGAGTGCGGCCGGCTCGCCGAGTTCCTCGCGAGCGGCAGCATTGAACGCGCCGATGGAGGCCGGGACGGGAGCCGGCTCCAGTTCCTCGACGGCGTAGGCCCGGAGATGATCCTCGAGTTCGTCCAGTTCGTGCGGCGAGAACCAACCCCTCTTCTCCAGCCGTTTCCGCCACCTCCGGACTTCGTCATCCAGCCGGAACACTGCCGCCTCGCCAAGCCAGCTCGAGGGCTCCGTGCACCGCCCGCCAGCTCTCCCGGTCGATCGCCACCTGCCGCAGGCCGCGGGAGGTCAATCGATAGTATTTGCGCCGTCGTCCTTCGTCGGTGAGTTCCCAGTAGCCTGCGACAAACCCGTCGCGCTCCAGCCGGTGCAGGAGGGGATAGAGCATCCCGGGGGACCACTGCAGGTCGCCGCCCGACAGCCGCTTCACCTGCTTGATGAGCGCGTAGCCGTACATGTCGCCCCCGGCCAGGATGGAGAGCACCATGGGGCGCGAGGAGGCCGCCACCAAATCCTTGTAGATCGACTTTTTCATCCGCTGCCCGATTGATTGGGGGATGCCATGCGACATTTGCACCTCAATGTGTATTTTTTCACGACCAGGCGGCAACCGGATGTCCGAAATCCCGCTGCTCAGCATGCCCTTCACGCCTCAGCCCCGGAAAGTCCTCGCCGGGCTCGCCAGAGCCACGCCAGCGAATACCCCAGCAAGCATAGCACCACCGTTCCGAGCGCCACCCTGGTCGCCACGTACTGGACGAACCGCTCCCGTATCGCTTCCCGGCGCACTTCCTCTACCCGGATCATTTCGACGACATTGCTGTCGTCGGCCCAGGCCATGGGAGTGCCGGCGTCGGTTTCCGTTGCAACGTCGGCACCGTGCCGAAGCAGTACTCCCGCCACGGACGGGTTCGGGCGTCCGATCTCCGAGTACCATTTTCTTCCGGCACCGTCATGCAGTCTCCTGGCAGCATCGTGCAGCGGCGTTAGTCCGGCCGCCGATCGAACGTCTACGTGGGTCACCCTGGCAAGTTCTTCGACCACCTCGGGGTTCTCGTTGAAAAGGGCCGCGAGGTGCAGGGGCGTACGGCCGTATTTATTCTCTGCGTAGACATCGGGATCGTACCGGAGCAGCGCGCGCACCACCTCCACGTTGCCGTTGTACCGGGCCGCGTGATGTAGCGGAGTGCGAGCGAGGCGGCACACAGCCTCCAGGTTGGCCCCCGCCTCCACCAGCACGCCGATCACCCCGGGGTCATCGCTGAACGCGGCTGCCCGGTGCAGGCGCGTTTGGTCGCCGGGGAGAGAACGAGCATCGACGCTGTACCCCAACGCAATGCACTCCCTGACCGTGGCTGCATCGACCGCCTTCCAGAACGCTTTGGTCATCCAACCCTCGCAGGGGTTCCGGGCCGGGGCCAGGGCAAACGAGGTCACGATCGCAAAGGCTCCGAGGATCTGCAACGATACCTCCCCAAGGGTGAAGTGTCGTGCCCGGAGCGTCCCAGGGCACGCCAGGTGGTCGGTCTGCTCGGTGACGGGGCTTGCCCAAGCCAAGCTAACAGTATGGGCGAGGGCGTGTAAACAATCGCGCGAGCGGATCCGGTCCGTACACGTTCCGGCCGACGGTTCCGCCGCGGCAGAGCAGGAGGAGCCACAGGTAGAGGTTGTAGATCGGGATTCCGAGAAGAAAGAAGTGCCAGCCGGGGCGGTTCAGGTCGTGGAAACGCTTGACGGTGACGGCCAGCCCGGCCCACGCCCCGGCCCACAGCACGCCGAGCATCGGAAGAACGAAGACCGGGCCGAAGGCTTCGGCCAGGCCCGCGAAGATCAGGGCGTAGATGGCGAGCAGGACACTGCCCGCCACCTGCACCAACCAGTACCGCGAACGATTCGCGCGGCCTTCGAAGCTGAACAGCTCGACTAGTTCGTCCATCGTTCTCTCTCTCGCTGAGGGGGGAATACCTGGAGAATACGGGTGCAGCGGCCGGATGGTTGCGCGAGCGCACGGACGGGAGCACCTTCGGCGCTGGGCTGTGGGGGCAGACGGACCGGGGAACGGCTGCGGGTGCGCGAGGGATTGGACGCGGAGTTGAGCGTGAGCAGAGGAATCGGATCGGCCGGCGGGTGCAGGCGCCTGGCGGGGCGGACTCGCCGGCGTGGCTTCGGCGGTGCCGGCCGGAGGGACTTCGGCGGTCTCGGCCGACGAGCCGGGCGGTCGCCGGCCCGAGCCCGGCTGGCCATCCTCGCGCTGATGCTGGCGCCCCTGCTCTGGGCCGGCTCCGGATGCCGCGCCTCTGCACCGGGACCGGACGCCGCCGACGAAGCGCCGGCACCCACCCCCGAACGCCCCTCCAAGGCCGACGAGCCGAACACCACCGACGGCATCTACACCGAGGAGCAGGCCGATCGCGGACACGCGGTCTACGGGGCGATCTGCTCCGAGTGCCACGTCGTCAACGACTGGACCGCTTCCGCATTCCGGGACCGGTGGGAGGAGGCCTCGGTCTTCCGTCTCTGGTACTGGATCTACGAGCGGATGCCCCACGGGCAGCCCGGAACTCTCTCCCGCCAGCAGGTCACCGACGCGCTGACCTACATCCTGCAGCTGAACGGCCTGCCCCCGGGCGAAACCGAACTCGCAACCGACGACGACACCCTCGACGACTACTGGATCCTCTGGAAGGTGCAAGAATGACACGCATGACCGGCCTCCTCTTCGCGGCGCTCTTGGCCGCCCTGCCCGCCTCCGCCGCCGCGCAGGCGTCCAGCCTCGTCTCGCCCGCGGGCGCGGTCGACTGGAACCGCTTCTACACGGCGGCCGAGACCGACCAGATCCTGCGCGAGTTCCACACCCTCTACCCGGAGCTGACCGAGCTGCACCAGATCGGCCAGAGCTTCTACGGCAAGCCCCTCATGGTGATCACGATCACCAACGAGGCGACCGGCCCGGCCAGCGAAAAGCCGGCCCTCTACGTCGACGGTGGCCTCCACGCGGGCGAGCTCACCGGCTCGGCGGTCGCCACGCACCTGATCGGCCACCTCCTGAACGGCTACGGTACCGACCCGCGCGTCACCGCGCTCCTCGACACCCGCGCCTTCTACGTCCGCCCCAAGTTCAACCCCGACGGCTCGGACCTCGCGCTCATCGACGATGTGTCGCTGCGCAGCACCCCCCACCCCTTCGACGACGACGAGGACGGCGTCGCGGACGAGGATCCCGCCGAGGACCTTGACGGCGACGGGTGGATCACGCAGATGCGCATCCCCGATCCGGACGGGATATGGGTGGCGGATCTGAACGATAACCGCATTATGGTACGCGACGCGCAACGCCTGCGCGCGGGCCTGCGCTATTCGACGATGAGCGAGGGCATCGACAACGACGCCGACGGCCAGCACAACGAGGACGGGATCGGCGGCCTCGACATGAATCGCAACTTCCCGCGCAACTGGGAGCGCGTGCACCGCCAGCCGGGCGCGGGCGACTACCCGCTCTCGGAGCCCGAGACGCGCGCCGCCGCCGAGTTCATCAACGCGCACCGCAACATCACGGGGATCGTGCACGGGCACACCTCCGGCGGCTTTGTCTACCGGCTCCCGTCGGCGTCGGCGCCGTCGCTCTTCCCGCAGATCGACCTGTCGCTGATCATCCACCTGGGCGAGGAATACACCCGCTCGACGGGACGCCCCGTGCGGCCCAGCGCCACGCACCCGACCGAGCACCGCTACGGCACCCTGATCAGTTGGGGATACTGGGACCACGGCGTGATCGGATGGGTGCCGGAGTTCTCGCCGGGGCCCCAGGCGTGGGTGACCGACTACGATGGCGACGGGGAGATCACCCGCGCGGAGCACCACCGCTTCAACGACGAGGAGCTCGGCGGCCGCTACTTCTCGGACTGGACGCCGTATGACCACCCCGAGTACGGCACCGTCGAGATCGGGGGCTGGCACTCGAAGTTCTGGGGGCAGAACCCGCCGCCCGAGTTCCTGGAGGAGGAGACGGAGCAGCAGCTGCACTGGATCCTCTACCTCGCCGAGCAGAGCCCCCTGATCGAGGTGAGCGACCCGGCGGTGACGGCGCTGGGCGACGGGACCTTCCGCGTCGAGGTTACGGTGACCAACACGGGATACCTGCCGACGAGCGCCACCGACCGGGGCGCGGTGGGGCGTGAGCGCACCGATGGCAGCATCGACCGCCAAGTGGTGCGGGCGCCGGCCGTGACGCTGACGCACCCCGGTCTCGAGATCGTGGAGGGGAGGGCGCGCACCGTGATTCCGCACCTTGCGGGGTCGAACCCGTTCCTGGAGGCGGCGACGAGCGCGTCGCACACGGTAGCGTGGGTGGTGCGGTCGGTGGGCGGGGAGCGGGCCGTGCGGGTCGTTGCCGAGTCGGACAAGGGCGGCACCGTACGGTCGGGATGGGTGGTGGTGCGGTGAGGGCCGCCGCATGGCACCGTTCCGCCCTGGCCGCGCTCGCCCTGCTGGCCGTCGCGCCCTGGCCCGCCCCCCTCGACGCCCAGGAGGCCCGCCGCCGCTGGGAGCGCATGTGCCAGATCCGCGCCGAGAAGTTCGACCTCGTCCTGCCGAAGGCGATGCACGACAACGACCTCGACATGTGGATCGTGGTGATGCGCGAGGGCCTCCTCGACCCGCTGTGGGACGCGCTGGGCCGGGGCTACGTCGGCGACTGGGCCTACTACGTCTTCACCGACCGGGGCGAGCGCACCGAGCGGGCCGCGCTGGGGGTCGGCGGGTACAAGCTGGAGCAGTGCGGCGTCTACGACCACTTCGGGGGCGCGGAGTCGCTCGCGGACTACGTGGCCGAGCGCGACCCGGAGCGCATCGGGGTGAACATGGCGGCCGCGATCGGCGGCGCCGACGGTCTGTCCCACACCTCCTACCTCCACCTCCGCGCAGTGCTCGGCGCCCCCTACGCCGACCGCCTCGTCTCGGCGGAGCGCTTCGTCTCCGACTTCCGCGCCACCCGCACCGCATCCGAGATCGCCGCCTTCGCCGAAGCGGGCGAGATCAGCCGCGAGATCGCCGAGCGCGCCTTCTCCAACGAGGTCATCACCCCCGGGGTCACCACCCTGGAAGACGTGGCCTGGTGGATGCTCGACCAGCTTCTCGCGCGCGGCCTCGATTCGTCATTCGACATGCCGTCCGTCTACCTCACGGGCCCCACCGGGATCGAGGCCGTCTCCACGGACCGGATCATCCAGCGCGGCGACCTCCTCATGATCGACTGGGGCGTCGGCTTCCTCGACTTCTACACCGACATGAAGCGCGTCGCGTACGTGCTGCGCGAGGGCGAGACCGAGCCGCCGCCGGGGATCCGCCACGCCTTCGAGCGCGCGAAGCAGGTGCGCGACGTCATGAAGGCGGCGATCAAGCCCGCGCCGACCGCGCAGCAGGCCCTCGACGCCACCTGGGCCGCGATTCAAGCGGCCGGCTTCAACCGCATCGAGTTCAACCAGCCCACCGGCGACCCCGACGTGACCGACGTCGTGATCGGCCCCCACTCGGTCGGCAACTGGGGCCACGGGATCGGCCCCTCGCTCGCGTTCTTCAATCCCACCCAGCTCACCTACGAGCTGCGGCCCGGCACCCTCATAGCAGTCGAGCTCTTCGCCTACACCGCCAACCCGGAGTGGGGCGGCGCCAAGGTGCGGATCCCGCTGGAGGACGACGCGGTGGTGACGGAGCGGGGGGTGGAGTGGCTCTACCCGGTGACGCAGAGGATCCTGGTGGTCAAGTAGGAAGCGGATGGACCCTGTCGGGGCGCGCAGCCCCCACCGCCGGACGCCCTCCTACGAAGCGGCCCTGGCCCGGACCCAAAGCAGCGGACCCCCATCGAACGAGATGCGGATCGATTGTTCGCCGAGGCGGTCGCCAAGGGTCCATTCGGCCGACACGAGACCCTCGTCGTCCGACACGGCGCTCCCGGGATTCACGGAACCGGCCCCATCCTCCGGCGCAAAGGAAACGGTGACCCCCGTCACCGCCGTTCCGCCAAAGTCGGTCACGCGAATCACGACCGGGTTCGGCAGCTTCGATCCCGCCGTGCCCTCCTGATCGCTCCCCGAAACCACCTCCAGCAGCCTCGGTATCTGCTCGACCGTCACGAACGCGCTGTCGGTCAGCCCGCTCAGCTGTTCCACTGCGCGGAGCACCGCAACACCGTTGCCCAGCGCCGTGACCACCACACCCAGCCTGCCCATGGGATCCGCCGCAAGGACCGCGGGATCCGAACTCGCCCAGGAGACCTCGTACACGACATTGGGGTTCACCCTTCCGACACCCGAATAGACCACGAGCACACTGAACGTGTCGACTTGGCCGATTTGGGTCAGGGTGTCGAAAGCCGGCTGCACCCGAATCCTCGTGGGCACGACCGTCGGCGGTTCATCCGGGCCGACCCCATCGTCGCCACCGCCGCAACCGGCAATCGCCAGAGTGGACACGAAAACCGCGCGGACAGCAGGCTTACGGACTTTCATGCTGCATTCTACCCAGGAACGGAATGAGAGGTTCCATAGTGCCGCAGCTGAACCCGGGTCACCCGGGGGCTCATGGAGCGCCCGGCGCCATCGCGGGATCAGCGCTACGAACCGGCCCTGGCCTTGACCCCAGAGCATCGGACCCTGCTCGAACCAGATGCGGTACATGCTGGAGTGCTCTGGCCGACGTACCCGAGATTCTGTGAATGCGGCACCACCCGCATCCCGGTGAGGACGATGATGGCTGTCAGGGAAGCCGATTCAACGCCGGTAGATCAGTCGCTTCATCCCATTCGTCGCATCCACCGGTATTAGGGGTGCACGCACGATGTCCCCGCTCAGGTCGATGACCGGCCCCTTCATTCGGTCCATTGCGGCCGCTGACGAACCGGGAAGGCGATAATCCTCCGCTTCCTCCAGACTCACGGAAAGACCCAGATCGGCGAAGCTCTCAATCGTGATCGCACTGAGTGCGGATCCGCCCAGCGAGATGAACGGCGACATGAGTTCGTCGCCGAAGACAGACTGTCTCCAGTGTCCGTCGGCCACGCCTGGCCGACCTCCACTTTCCACCGGCACCCTGGCCCCACCGGTGTAGCCGTCCCCCCCGGCAGCGTTGAAGGCCTCAGTGGTCACCAAACCCGTGAAGTGCGTGTCCGCGTTGGGGTTGCCGCCCACAGACGGATTGACCAGCAGCCCGAACTCATTCCATAGCGTACCAAAGCCGAGCACGTGGGCAATCTCGTGGATGACGGTCTCTTCAAGCAGACCCCGGGATTCCAGGGTATCGACATCGGCCTGATCCAGCCGGATCTGGCCGGTGATCACGCTGGTGAAAACCCTGGGTTCGAGGAACGGAATCGTCCTGGCATGGCAGGGTCTGGTTTCCCCCAGGATGTTGCCGGGGCCATCGATCGAGTCGATTGTCACAAAGATGCGAAGGTCGTCGACAACATCATTGATCGCTGGCGTACAGTCGTTGGCGGGTACGGGGTCCTCGGAAAAGTTGGCGTCGGACAGGCCGGCCACGATGATGGACTCCCAGACTTCGACGGCCTTCCGCACAATGTTGTCCTGCGAACTCGTTCCGTTGCTCACGAACACGAGATCGATGTCGTAGGTCTCCTGCGGGTCGCCACCCACGGTAACCGTCATCGTCGTGGGGCCGAAATCGACAAACGCGTCGACAAGCAGGTGATAGGATCCGGCGCGCGTGGGCGCAGTCTCGCAGACTTCGTTGGTTGTCGGGGTGTAGCTGCGACACAGGTAGTCCCACTGGTCATCCGGGCGCCGGCCGTAGTTCAGGAAGAGGTCCGCGTCACCGGACCCGCCACTGAGCCGGATGGTCAGGAACTCATCCATCGTCTCCGGCACGTCCAGGCGAAACAGGAGTACATCCGCCGAATCGGCCGATATTTCACGCGACCACACTTCCCCGGTTCCTTCGACGCGGATCACGTCCTGGCTCGCGACGCTGACCGACCCTGACGCGGAGTTGTTATCCTCCGTCCACTCGTCGATCTCGCCGGCGGCGTCCAGTTCAAACGCGATGTCGTGGGAGCCCTCGTCGAACGGCCCCAGCGTGTACGTCAGGCTGACGCGCTCCTCGACCGCGAGTTCGTCGAGCTCGAAGGTCTCCACAACCACGCCATCGATCGAAAGCGTCAGCGGGAAGGCCGCCGGAGTGGCCGCGTTCCCGAGGTTGGCGACGCGCAGCGTGACATCGACCGTCTCCAGGGTCGTCGGATCCTCACGGCTCAGGCGCAAGCTGCCCTCGATCGCGAGGTCGGGGATGGGCGTCTCGGGAACGGCCCGCGCGCTGACCACGGTCTGCGCGCCCGACTCGATCGAGACGCGCAGCGACTGGTTGCCGAAGCTGCCGCCGCCCAGCGTCCATTCGGTGGACGCCCGGCCGTCGGCGTCGGAAACGGCGTTCTGGGGACTGACCGATCCGGCCCCCTCCCCGGGCGCAAACGAGATTACGACGCCGCTCACACCCGTCCCGCCCTGGTCCGACACCTGCACCTCGATCGGGTTGGGCAGCGCCGATCCGGCCGGCCCCTCCTGATCGCCACCCGAGGTGACCAGCAGGACCGTCGGCCGCTGCTCGACCGTCACGGTCGCCGTGGCGTTCACGCCCTGCGCGGAGGCCTCGAGCTGCCCCGAGCCGTTGGAGACCGCCGTGACCGTCCCGGAGGCGTCCACCGTGAAGACCGCGGGATCCGAACTCGTCCAGGAGACCTGGGTGGTGACGTTCTGCCCGGCGGCGTCGCGAACGGTGGCCCGGAACGCCCGGGTCTGGCCGATGAAGGTCATCGTGGTGGTGGCCGGGGAAATCGTGATCGTCGAGGGGCCGGGCGGGTCGGTGGGCCCGTCATCGCCTCCGCCGCAAGCGGAAACGGCCAGGAGCGACAGCAGCGGGAGGGGGAGTACAAGCCTGGACATTCTCATGGCGCCGATTCCTTCAGGAGGCAAAGGTGCGGAACACTCCAAATGTAACGGAGCCACGCAGGCGGGGGTCAGCGCCGCGGGTACCGCACCCCGGCCACGCGCCCCTTCTGATCGATCAGGACCACGGGCCAGCGGGCGATGTCGTTCCCGAGATGCACCGTGGGACCACGTTCCAGCGCCGGCGCGGCCCCGCTCGCCGCCGGGATGGTGTACGGCTCCGCCTGCGTGACATCGACTCCGTAGCCCATGTCGGCCAGTGATTCGATGGTGATCAGGCTCAGCGCGTGCCCGCCCCCGACAAAGGGCGTCATGAGCTCGTCGTCGAAGACGCTCTCCCGCCAGTGCGCGTCGGACGAACCCTCCTCGGAGCGATTCTCAACGGGCACCTTCGCTCCTTCCGTGTAGCCCGCCCCCCCGGCGGCGTCGAAGGCCGCGGTCGCCAGGCGGCCGGTGAAGTGGGTGTCGGCGCCGAGGTTGGCGGGCCGCGACGGGTTTTGGATCAGCCGGTGGTCTTCCCAGCTCCTGCCGAAGCCCAGGACGTGAGCCATCTCATGGACGACCACGGGCAGGAGCACGCCGTTCGCCTCCATGCGCGCGACATCGGTCGCGTCGAGCACGATGGCTCCCACAACCGTCTCCTGATAGATGGTGTCGCTGGCCGGGAACAGCGTGATGCGCACCCGGCAGGGCGCTGCGCTGGCCACGACTCCGCCGACACCGTCGATCGAGTCGATCACGACCCACACGCGCAGATCGTCGACCTTGTCGGTGACCGCCGGCTGTCCCGGGAAGCACTCATTGGCCGGAGCGCGGTTGACTCCGGTGAAGTCGATCTCCGGCGCGCCACGCGCGATCACCGACTCCCAGCGCCGCGCGGCCTGCCGCACGATCTCGTCCTGCGAGGGCGTGCCGTGGCCGAGGAACACCACCTCGATGTCGAACTCCTCGACGGGCCTGTTCCCGATCGCCACCGTCAGCGTCGAGGGACCGAACGCGGTGAAGGCATGGACCGCCACGTGATAGCTCCCCCGGCGGGCCGGCACCATCTGGCAGAGCTCGTCGGAGGCCGCGTTGCCGCTGGCGCATTCGTAGTCATAGTAGTGGCCCGGCCGCTCGCCGTAGTGGACGAACATGTCCGCGTCGCCGGAGCCGCCGGAGAGTTCGACGTTGAGCGCTTCCTGCACGGTCTCGTCGACATCGATGCGGAAGTGGAGCACCTCGTCGACGGTGCCGGAGGACACCGTCACCGGCTGGTCCGGCTCGAGCAACGGCTGGCGCGCGACCCGAAGCGTCACCGCGGCCCGGTTGTTCTCCTCGTTCCGCTCCTCGATCCGGTTGCCGGGGTCGAGGACCACCGCGATCTCCCGGATGCCGGCTTCGAGCGGGGGCCGGTCCAGCTTCCACCGGACCCGCTGCCCGGGCTGCATCCGGTCGGTCCGGAGGGACTCCACCGCCGCGCCGTCGATTGTGACCGCGAAGGGGACCTGCGCGGGCGTTGCGGCGTTTCCGGCGTTGCCGAGCTGGAAGCTGATCTCGACGGACTCCAGATCCGTCGGATCCGGGCGCGAGATCGTCAGCGAGTCGGCGAACAGGTCCGGCGCGGGCCCCCGCGGGCCCGTCGTGCCGCCATCGTCTCCGCAAGCGATGAGCGCCGAGGCGGTCACAGCTGCGGCGATCCAATGGCGGGGCATTCTCATGGCAACTAATGTGTGGACATCGGCATGCACGCGACAACTGCCGCCGCTACTACTTATCCTGTGGGATATCGCGTGGGGCGCAGGCAGAAATCCAAATGCTCAAAGGTAAGGTTGACATGACATTATGTAATGTTGTCTTTACATTTGAGCGTGGAGCGAAGGACGGTGGCGCCGGGCGGGCCGCTCCGAGGGTGGCGGGTGCCGCCGGACTGCTTGTTCTGATGGCCGCCGCCGCGACCCTCACCTGTGACGGCGGCGGCGGAACGGATCCGGTGGCCGAACCGAACCGGGCGCCGCAGCCGGTCGGGACGTTCGCTCCTGTCGAGGTATTCGTGGGGGACTCGGCCGTGGTCGCCCTGGCGGGGTATTTCCGGGACCCGGACGGGGATTCGCTGGCCCACATGGCGAACTCGTCGGACGCGGGGGTCGTCGCCGCGCGGGTCGCGGGCGGGGTGGTGGTGGTGCGGGGTGTGTCGCAGGGCGCAGCAACCGTCACCGTGACCGCGACGGACCCGGACGGGCTGTCGGCGGAGCAGACCCTTGCGGTGGCCGTGCCGAACCGGGGGCCGGGGGCGGTGGGGGGGATCGGGGACATCGAGGTGGAGGTGGGGGATTCGGCAGGGATCGGGCTGCCGGGCCACTTCACGGACCCGGATGGTGACGGGATGGTCTTCACGGCGAGCTCGTCGGACACGAGCGTGGCGGGTGTCGCCGTGGCGCGGGACACGCTCACGGTCGCCGCGCTGGCCAAGGGGGCCGCCACCGTCACCGTGACCGCGCGCGACGGCGGCGGTCTGGAGGCCCGGCACACCTTCGGGGTGGCCGTGCCCAACCGGGCGCCGGTGGTGATCGAGGGGCTGCCGGACGCGCGCCTGCCGGCCGGCGACACGGCCCGGACCGACGTGTCCCTGCACTTCTCGGACCCGGACGGGGACTCGCTGCACTTCGCGGCCACCTCCTCAGCCCCGCACATCGCCACGGCCAGGCTGTCGGGCACAACCCTCACCGTTGCGGCGCTGGCCGCCGACACGGCCACCATCACCGTCTCCGCCACCGACCCCGATGGCCTCGCGGCCTCCCTCGTCTTCACCGTCGTCGTCCCCAACCGCGCCCCCGAGGCGCGCGGCACGATCCCCGACACCACGCTCACCCCAGGCGACACGCTGACCTTCCTCGCCTCCCGGCACTTCCGCGACCCGGACGGGGACTCGCTCGGCTACACGGTGCGCACGTCGCGCCGCACACGGGTGGCGGCCACCCTGGCCGGCGACACACTTGCCCTTGCCGCCCTCAGCGTGGGCAGCTCGGCGATTACGCTCACCGCCAGCGACCCGGACGGCCTGCCGGCCACGCAGCGCTTCCGCGTCACCGTCGAGCCGCCCCCCCGGCCCGATCTGGTCGTCGACTCGCTGGTGGCGGACGCGGACAGCATCGCTGCCGGCGGGCTGCTGACCCTGACCGCGGCCGTGCGGAACCGGGGCGAGGCGGAAGCGCCCTCGCCGGTGACGTTGCGCTTCCTGCTATCCTACGACCCGAGGATCACCACCTCCGACACCCGGGTGGACACCGTCCTGCTCCCGCAACTGGCCGCCGGAGCGTCCGACACGGCGACCGTGGCCGTGGCCGCCCCCGCCTTCCCCGGGACCTTCTACTACGGCGCCTGCATCGCGCCTTTGGAAGGCGAGTCCGATGTCCGCAACAACTGTTCGGATGCCGCGCGCGTTCGGGTGTTTCAGCCCAACCGCGCTCCGGAGGCGGTCGGCGCGATCTCCAGCCGCCGGTTGGATGTCGATTCGTCCACCGCGATCGGAGTTTCGTCCTTTTTCAGGGATGCGGACGGCGATTCCCTGCGCTTCTCGGCTACCTCGTCGGCCCCGTCGGTTGCGACGGCCTCGGTCTCCGGCAGCACGGTGACGGTTGCGGGCGTGGCGGAGGGCCGCGCCTCCATCACGGTCACCGCGCGCGACCCGGCGGGTCTGGGGGCCACCCAGTCCTTCCGCGTCACGGTCGAAGCGCGGATCGCCGCAGCCCCCGATCTGGCCGTGACGTCCTTCTCGGCGAGCGCCGACAGCGTCGGGCGCGACGATGCCATCACCTTGAACGCGACGGCCCACAACCGGGGAAGCGCCCCGTCATCACCGGCGACCCTGCGCTACTACACCTCCCCGGATGCGCGGATCAGCACCGCCGATACGGAAATCGGCACCGCCCGGGTAGGCGCACTCGCTGCAGGGAGGTCAGAGAGCGCCTCCCTGCATGTCTTCGCTCCAACGGACGGCGGCACCTACTACTACGGGGCCTGCCTCGACGCGCTGGCCACCGAATCCGACACCGCGAACAACTGCTCCGCGGCCTTCGCGGTCCGGGTCGAGGCGACAAACCGCCCTCCCCTGGCCATCGGTGTCGTCCCGAGTCGCGCGGTAGTCGCCGGCACCTCCGTTTCGGCAGATGTCGCCGGCCATTTTTCCGACCCCGACGGGGATACGCTCACCTACTCGGCCACTTCTTCCGACACGTCGACGGCCACCGCGACGATGCTCGGCAGCACGTTGACCGTCGAGGGGATCAATCCGGGCACGGCGACGATCACCGTGGCCGCCACCGACCTCGAGGACCTTGCCGCGACCCATTCCTTCGTGGTCTCCGTCGAGGAGGAGGCGACGCCACTGCCCGACCTGGTCGTCGAGTCACCCGAGGCCAGCGTGGCCGACAGCATCGAATCCGGCGCACCCTTCACGCTCAGCGCCGACGCACTGAATCGCGGCCCGGGCAGCGCGGCAGCCACCACGCTGCGCTACTACCGCTCCACCGACGCCACGATCACCACCCTGGACGCCGAGGTAGGTACCGATGCGGTGCGAGCCCTCGGCGCGAACCAGTCAAGCTCCGAGACGATCAGTCTCAGCGCCCCCTCGGCGCGCGGAACCTGGTACTATGGCGCGTGCATCGACGCCGTCGGCAACGAACTCAACGTCTCCAACAACTGTTCGGATGGGGTAGGGTTGCGGGTGTGGGCCCGCAACCGGCCGCCCCGAGCGGTGGGCGAGATCGCGGACCGGTCGGTCGCGGCCGGCAACTCCATCTCGCTGGATGTCGCGGCCCACTTCAGCGACCCGGACGGGGACGATCTCGACTATTCGACCGCCTCTTCGGCACCGGGCAGGGCCAGGGTCACCAATTCCGGGAGCCGCGTCACCGTCACCGGGGTCACCCGGGGCAGCGCGACGATCACGGTAACGGCCCGCGATTCGGGGGGTCTGACGGCCACGCAGACCTTCGATGTCGTTGTCGGACCCGGCGCACAACCCGATCTGGTCGTGACATCGGTCACCGTGAGTGCGGACCAGGTAGCGCCATCGGCCTCGTTCACCCTGACCGCGGTCGTCCGCAATCAGGGGACGGCGAGCCTGCCCTCTTCCACAAGGGTCCACTTCTATCGCTCTGCCGACGCCACAATCACTACCGCCGACACGGAGATCGGCAACTCGTTCGTCGGCGAGCTCGCGGCTTCCCGGTCGTCCACCCGGTCGATCACGCCGACCAGTCCCGCGACCGCGGGCCGCTACTACCATGGCGCCTGCGTCGCCGCTGTTGCCGGGGAGTCCGACACGGGCAACAACTGTTCAAGTGCGGTGGCGTTGCGGGTTCAGCCACAGGGAAACCGCGCGCCGCGGGCGGTCGGTACCATAGGCGACAAGTCGGTCCTGGAGGGCAACGAAGAGTCGGTGTATGCCAGCGCCTACTTCAGCGACCCGGACGGGGACGCGCTGACGTACTCCGCCACCTCCTCGAGACCCGACTCGGTCAGCGTCGGGGTGAACGGCGACACGGTGCAGTTCAAGGGTGAGGCGCCGGGCAGGTCAACCATCACCGTAACGGCCCGTGACCCGGGCGACCTCACGGCCACGCAGTCGTTCCTCGTTCATGTGACCGTCCCAACCAACCGGGCGCCGCTTGTGAGGAGCGCGATCAGCGACATCACCGATGCCGAGGTTGGCGACGGATACCACACTTCATTATCCCCGGTCTTCACCGACCCGGACGGTGACGACCTGACCTACAGTGCCAGCAACACGAACGCCGCCGTGGCGACGGTCCGGATTCGCAACGACAGCGTCTTCGTGGACGCACTGGCTGCCGGGTCGACCACCATGTCCGTCACCGCGACCGACCCGGGCGGGCTCTCGGCGACCGACTCGTGGGACGTCACGGTCCTGGCACCCGTGCCCGAGACGTTCAGCATCGAGCTGGCCTTCACCGACAACGTCACGGACGCCCAGAAGGAGGACATCCGGGCCGCGCGCGATACGTGGGAGAGCATTCTCGCGGCCACCGAGCTGTTTGACGTCACCTTCAATCAAGTCGTGGAATGCCTGGGGCTGTCGGCGCCGCTTGACACGGTCGACGATCACGTGGTTTTTGTGGATGTCACCGGAATCGACGGACCGACCGGAACGCTGGCCCGTGCCACCTATTGCCACTACCGGATTCTCAACGGCGTGGCGGCCGGTCCGGTCACTTCGGCAATCGAATTCGATGCGGCGGACATCGAGCGTGTGCGCACCGCGGGCGCCCTGCACGATCTGGCGTTACATGAAATTGCTCACGGCCTGGGTTTCGATGGCGAATACTGGGATCAGCTGGGCGTTGTCGACACGACGGGAACCGACCCCCACTTCACCGGCACGCTCGCCGTGGCCGCCTTCGATGACGCGGGCGGCGACAGCTACTCGGGCAACAAGGTGCCCATTTCATCACCGGACTACAGCCACTGGCGGGGGTCCGTCTTCGATTCCGAGCTGATGACGCCCAGCCTGTTGGTGGGCGGGACCGTTGCAGTCAGTGCGATCACCCTCCAATCCTTCGCCGACATCGGCTACACGGTAGACGTGAGCCTCGCCGACGACTATGACCTGCCCACTCCCCGCCCCCCCTGGGCGGCGGCAGAGAAGACCGGCGAGGTTCTGCACGTCGGCAACGACATGGTCCGGGGACCCGTGATGGTGGTCGGGCCCGACGGTCGCACGATCCGGGTCATCCCGCCTCCTCCGGGGACTCCGCAAGTCCTCCGCGGCCCCACCCGTGAAGCCCGGATCGAGATTCGACCCGGGAGGGATATTTCCAACCCGGCCTCCTTGCGCCCATCCGCTGCCGGAAACACCTTCTGGCGTCGCGACCGCAACCCGGCGGACCGTCCCGGATCGCCCTGAAGAGGAGGCCCCCCTGCGCAGAATCGTCCGGTGGACTGCGCCCGCCCTGGCGATCGCGGCGCTGCTGACCTGCGGGGACGACACTACCGAGCCGCCCCCCGAGCCCAACCGGGCGCCCCAGCCTGCCGGCGCGATTCCACCGCTGCAGCTGGCCCACGGAGATTCCGCCACGGTCGACCTCGCGGGGCACTTTCGCGATCCGGACGGCGATCCCCTGACCTTCGGGGCCGCGTCCTCGGATGCGGGCGTCGCGGCGGCGATCATCGCGGGCAGCGTGGTGGCGGTGCGGGCGGTGTCCCGGGGCACGGCAACCGTCACCGTGACCGCAACGGACCCCGGCGGCCTCTCCGCCCGGCAGACGTTCGAGGTTTCGGTGCCGAACCGGGGACCGGAAGCCGTGGGGGTGATCGAGGACCGGCAGCTCGAGGTGGGTGATTCGGTCACGATCGGCGTTGGCGCACACTTCAACGACCCCGAGGGCGACCCGCTGGCGCTTGTGGCCGCGTCGTCGGACCCGGAGGTGGCTCGCGCCGAGGCCAACGGCGACTCGGTGCTTGTCGTCGCGGCCGCGAAGGGGGAGGCGACCGTCACCGTGACCGCCCGCGACCCCGGGGGCGAGACCGCCGGGCAGTCCTTCAGCGTGACGGTGCCGAACCGCGGGCCGATCGTCGCCGGCACGATTGCGGCCGACTCCGTGCTCCTCGGGGACACGCTCGCCGTGCAGCTGACCACGTACTTCGCGGACCCCGACGGGGATTCGCTCGCCTTCGACGCAGAATCGTCCGCGCCGGGAGTGGCGACGGTCCGGGTGTCCGGCAGCACCCTCGTCGTCGTGCCGGTGGCGCCCGGCCGCACGACCATCACCGTCACCGCCTCCGACCCCGACGGCCTCTCGGCCGCGCAGAGCTTCGAGGTGACGGCGGCGCACCCGAACCGGGCACCGGTTGCGGTGGGCGAGATCCCGGGCCGCACCATCTACCTGGGCTCGGCGGACTCGCTGGACGTGTCGGCCTACTTCAGCGACCCCGACGGGGACTCGCTCAGCTACGAGGTCGCCACGTCACGCAGTATCCGCGTGGGCGTCGCGGCGCGCGGCAGCATCATCGAGCTCACGGCGGTGTCCATCGGCAGATCGACCATCACCGTCACCGCCCGCGACCCGGACGGCCTCCGGGCCACGCAGCGTTTCAGGACCGTGGTGGAGCCGGTCCCGGCGCCCGACCTGGCGGTTGACACCCCGGTGGCGGACGCGGACAGCGTCGAGGCGGGAGGAGAGTTCACGCTCACCGCGGTGGTGCGCAACCTGGGAAACGCGGAGGCCCAATCCCCTGCTACGTTTCGCGTCTACGAATCCTTCGATTCCAGGATCACGAGCGCCGGCCGGGAGGTCGGAACGGACTCCGTGATGCCGCTCGGCGCCGGCCTGGCCACGGAGGTGTCGGTCCGCCTCGCGGCCCCTGCCCTGGTCGGGACCCGGTTCTATGGCGTTTGCGTCGATGCGCCGCCAAACGAGACCAACACCCGCAACAACTGCTCCGCCGGAGTCCCGGTGGTCTTCTGGCAACCCAACCGGGCCCCGCTGCCGCGCGACAGCATTCGTGCGCCGACGATGGAGCCGGGCGACACCGTCCGCATCAGCCTGGGACGGTTCTTTGTCGACCCCGACCGCGACCCGCTCCGGTACGCGGCCGCGTCGTCCGACGCGTCGATCGCGACGGCATCCATCTCGCAAGACCTGCTGACTGTCCAGGCCAGGGCCCCGGGCACGGCGACCATCACCGTCACCGCCCGCGACGTCACCACGCGCCGGCCGGGCAGCTTCGCCGCCACCCAGCGGTTCGAAGTCAGGGTAAGGCTGCGGCCCCGCCCCGATCTCGTCGTCGGCCTGGTTCAGGACTCGTTCTCCATCGGGCCGCAGCAGTCGTTCTTCCTCCACGCGGTGGCGCGCAACGACGGCACCCTCGAGGTCCCCTCCGGCACGGTGCGGTTCTTCCTCTCCTCCGACTCGACGATCGGCACCGCGGACACCGAGGTCGGAACCGAAACGCTGGGAGCGCTGCCGGAATCCGGACGGCAATCCGTAATGGCCGCCCTGACGAGCGCGGCGGATGAAGGCGTCTACTACTATGGCGCCTGCGTGGACTCGGTGGCCGACGAATCCAGGACGGACAACAACTGCTCCGGCGCCCTCACCGTGGTGGTGGCGGAGGAGAGCCTCCCGAACCGCCCGCCCAGCGTGGCAAGGACGTTCCGGGATGTCCCGGATGCCGAACCCGGCCGGCGCTACCGCGCGCCCCTGGCGGGTGTCTTCAGCGACCCGGACGGCAACCCGCTGATAATCACGGCCGAGTCCAGCAACACCACCGTGGCCCGCGCCGAAATCGACAACGATTCCATCTTCGTGTACACGCTTGCCGCCGGCACGGCGACCATCACGGTCACGGCGATCGACCCCGGCGGCCTCGCGGCCAGCACTTCCTTCGAGGTGACGGTTGTCGCGCCACCGCCGCCAAGCTCGGGCTTTTCGATCGACTTCTTCCGTCAAACCACGATGACCGAAGCGCAGCTGGTCCCCATCCGTGCCGCGATCGGGGCCTGGGAGGCCATCCTGGCTGAAACGGAGTTGCCGGATGTGGTGGTGCCGGACGGGGCCTGCCTCGGCCTTGCACTCGGCCGGCGGGAGGTGGACGACCATATGTTCATCGCCCTTGTCCTGCCTATCGACGGGGAAGGGGGGACGCTGGCCCGTGCCGGCTTCTGCGTCCAGCGTTCCGGCGGGGGATTCCCGGTCGTCTCCATCGCCCGGTTTGACGACGCCGACATCGACCGGCTGATCTCGGCGGGGATGCTCGAAGACGTGGCCTTCCACGAGATCGCCCATGGGCTGGGCTACATCCACGGCCGCCTGGAGAGTCTGGGTCTCGCGAGCGACACGCCGGAACCGCACTTTGCCGGTTCGGGGGCGATCGCGGCCTTCGATGCGGCAGGCGGGGCCTCCTACCAGGGCGCCAAGGTGCCCATGGCCCCGGATCTCAGCCACTGGAGCGAGGAGATCCTTGACGTGGAGATCATGACGCCGTTAATCGAACTCGGGGTTCCGCAGCCCATCAGCGCGATTACCCTGGCGGCGATGGCCGACATGGGCTACTCGGTGAACCTGAGCCTGGCCAACACCTATACCCTGCCCGATGCCCGGCCCCCGCTCCTGGCCAGGGGAGCGCAGCCACGGCAAGTCTTCGACCTCTCCGGCGATGTCGATCAGGGCCCCGTGACGATCCTCGGCGCGGAGGGCCGGATCGTGGACGTCATCCCGCCTCCCGCCGGCTACGAAGCCCCTGCGCAGTCACAACATCGGCTCACGTTGGACCTGCGCTCGCGCGGCGGTGTTGGCCGGCCCCCCGAGTCGCGCGGCCCCCTCGATCCCGCCGCCCGGGACGCCTCCCGGGAGGTCACCTGGATCAGCGAACCCTACCCGGCCGTCCTCCGCCGCGGGGCCCCCAGCCGCCGCCCCAGGTAGACCGGCAGGTACACCAGCGTGAAGAACCCGAATCCCAGCACCTCGAACCACAGCAGATACCACGGCCACGGCAGGAAGACCAACGGCGACGCGGTGACCGGCGCCTCGCACAGGTACAGGTAGTTGCCGTCCACCAGCAGGTTGACGACGGCGATCCCGGCGGCCAGGGCGTTGAGGTACAGGAATGCGCGGATCAGCGACCTGAAGTCGGGGAGCATCCGCAGGCCGAAGGTCGCGAAGAGCGCGGTCGCGACGATGCCGCCGTGGGAGATGAAGTACTGGATGAAGTGGTAGGTGGGCCATCCTTCGGTGAGTTCGGGGGTGATGATGCCGTTGGTCGTCCCCGCCAGCCCCCAGAAGTAGATGAGTTCGTAGGAGAGGCGGCCGCGCCTGATGAGCAGCACGACGGCCAGGATGATGCCGATGCTGCAGAGGTGGAGCGGAAGGTGCTCCCGCAGGAAGGTCATGGCCCCGACGGTCACCCACCGGTAGGTCCAGTAGACCACCTGGTTGACCGCCAGCACGGCCGCGAGACCCAGGCAGATCCGGCGCGTGACCGTTTCCGAGTTGGCCCGCCGCACCACGACGCTCAGCGCGGCCGGCACGGCCACCGTGAGGACCATCACCACGATGTGCGCCGCGCCGAAGAGATCGAAGGGTGGTACCTGAGACGGAGACATGGATGGGGCCGGCGAATTGTTGGCGATGACCCGCGAGTCGGACCGGATGCGAAGCTACGGTGCGCATCACTGGCGGGCCACCCGCCGATGGCCGGAGAACCCCTGCCTGCCGACCGGGGGCGGCCTCACTTCTCATCGGAGACGTAAAGAAAACATTGCAATTGGTAACGTTCTCCTTACACTGTGGCCAGCCTTGGCGCAGGGTGCGGGGCGCCGCAGCGCGCGATGTACAGCTCCGCGTTGGCGAGGCAGGCGCCGGCCGCGCCGCGGATGCCGTTGTGCGCGACGATCACGAAGGCGAGGTCGTGCGGCGGGGGGGCGGGGCGGACCCGGCCGACGCTCACGGCCATGCCTGCCGCGGCGTCCGCGTCGAGGCGGGGTTGGGGGCGGTCGGGCTCGGGTCGCACCGCGAGGGGGCGGGTGGGGGGGGTGGGCAGCGCCCGCACCGCCGCCGGGGCGCGGAAGTCTTCCAGCGCTCGTACCACGTCGCCGGGCGCGGCGCGGCTGCCCAGCTTCAGGAAGACGTGCGCCGTGTGGCCGTCGAGCACCGGAACGCGGTTCACCGCGACGCACACCTGGATCCCGGCGCCCAGCACCTTGTTGAGCTCGGGCCCGATCTTCTCCTCTTCCCCCCGGATCGCGGGGATCACGTTTCCGGCCACCGCCATCGCGCCCACTCCGTTCAGCCCCGCGCCCGAGACCGCCTGCAGGGTGACGACCGTCGCGGCCTCGATCCCGAACGCCCGCTCGATCGGGGCACAGGCCAGCGCCAGCCCGGCCACCACGCAGTTCGGGTTGGCCACGAGCGCCCCCCCGGCATCGGCCCACGGCTGCGCGTCCACCCCCTCGATCGCCTCCGGATTGACCTCCGGCACGATCAGCGGGGTGTCGTCGCGCATGCGGTGCGCCGACGCGTTGGTGCACACGATGTGCCCGGCGCGCGCCAGCGCGACCTCCGCTTCGGCGGCCGCGCCCGACGGCAGGGCGGAGAGGACGAGCGGGCTCCCGAGCGACGCGCCCGGCCCCCTCAGCACCAGCCCGGCGGCGGCGCGGGGGGGATCCCCGCCGAGGCTCCACGGGACCACGTCCCCGTACCGCTTCCCCGCCCTCCTTGCGGACCCCGTCACCTCCGCCAGGCGGAAGAGCGGATGCCCGTCGAGCATCCGGACGAGGCGCTGCCCGACGACCCCGGTGGCCCCCAGGACCGCGACTTCGGTGCGGCCGCGCGCACCGCCCCGCCCGCCCATCACCACCACCCCACCCACGTCCCCCGCCCCCCCATCCCGGCGACCCGGAAGCGCATCCGGTGCCGCTCCGCGAACTCCACCGCCTTGCCCTGCACGATCTCGCCGCCGACGCGGATCGCCTCGCTCCAGTCCATCTCCTCGTATGCCGCAATTCCGGGGTTCGTGCGCGGATCCGCCGGGTAGACACCGTCCACGTCCTTCACCAGGCACGCCTCCGCGCCGCCCAGCGCGTGCGCCAGGAAGAGCGCGGTCAGGTCCGAGCCGCCGCGGCCCAGCAGCGAGGGCGCGCCCGTCACGTCCATCCCCACGAACCCGGGAAAGACGACCACATCGGCGCGCTCCAGCGCGAGCCGAAGCTGCGCGGTGTCGACCGCGACCGGCTCGGCGTCGTTCAGCGGTCCCCGGGTCAGGATCGGAAGGCGCGAGGCGTTGAATCCCTCCGCCCGCACACCGCGCCCGGCGAGCGCCAGCACGAGCAGCGCCACCGAGGCCTCCTCCCCGGTCGCCAGCAATGCCCCCAGCAGCGAATCGGGGGGCTCGGGGGCGACCGAACGGGCTGTCGAGAGGAGCGCGTCGGTCGCCCCCTCCATCGCCGAAACCACCGCCACGACCCCGCGTCCGTCCGCGACCCCGGCGGCGAGCGCATCGGCGACCCGCAGGTAGTCATGCGGGCACGCCAGCACCGACGAGCCGAACTTGAGGACCGAGATGGGTGTGATCCGGCCGCCTGGCGCCTTCCGGCATCCCGCCAACCCCTCCTCGCGCGCGGGCGCGTTATTGAAAATAGCCATGACTTACGCCACCTCCCCGGCGGCAAGGTGGTTCGCCCCCGGCGCGGGGGCCGCCGCCAACGCGGGCTCCGCCGCCAGCGCGGGATCCTCCGGGTGCGCAGGACCCGCCGCCGGCCCGGGATCCGCCACAAGCGCAGCGCCGACCGCCGCCGCCCGCTCCAGCCCCCGCTCCAGATCGGCTTCCAGGTCCTCCGCCGCCTCGATCCCGACCGAGAGCCGCAGCAGACCCTCGCCGATCCCCGCCTCCACCCGGGCGGGCGCGTCCATGGATGCATGGGTCATCGTCCACGGGTGGGAAACCAGGCTCTCGACGCCGCCAAGCGACTCGGCCAGCGCGAAGTGCCGGATGCCGTCCACGAAGGCGTCCACCGCCGGCCTTCCGCCACGCAGCTCGAAGGAGATCAGGCTTCCCCAGCCGTGCTGCTGGCGCGCCGCGATCCCGTGCCCGGGGTGCCCCGGAAGGCTGGGGTGATTGACCCGCGTGACCGCCTCGCTGCCGGCCAGCGCCGCCACGATCCGGAGCGCGTTCTCCTCGTGCACGCGGCTGCGGGCGTGCAGGGTTCGCATCCCGCGCAGCGTCAGGTAGGCGTCGAAGGGCGCCCCGGACACGCCCATCGCGTTGGTCCACCACGCCACCTCCTCGAGCATCTCGTCGTCCGCCGCGATCACGGCACCGCCGACCACGTCGCTGTGGCCGTTCAGGAACTTGGTCGTGGAATGCACGACGAGGTCGGCGCCATGCTCGATCGGGCGCTGGTTCACCGGCGAGAGGAAGGTGTTGTCGGCGACGCACAGCGCACCGGTCTCGCGGGCCAGCCGCGCCCACGCCGCGATGTCGGTGATCCGCAGCAGCGGGTTGCTGGGCGTCTCGAGCCAGATCATCCGGGGGCGCAGCTCGCGGGCGAGCTCCAGCGAGCCGTCGTCCCAGGGGTCGAAGAAGCGCACCCGGTAGGAACCCTTGGCGGCCTCGGCCGAGAACAGCCGGTGGCTGCCGCCGTAGCAGTCGCGCGGGGCCATCAGCAGGTCCTCCGCCGAGAGGAGGCGCGTCACCACCGCGATCGCCGACATGCCGGACGAGGTGACCGCCGCACCGCACCCGCCCTCCAGCGCCGCGATGGCGTCGGCCGCCAGGTCGCGGGTGGGGTTCCCGGTGCGGGTGTAGTCGTACCTGCCGTGCACGCCGGGGGCGTCGAAGAAGTAGTTGGATGACAGGTGGATGGGCGGCATGACCGACCGGTGCGGGCTGTCGGCGCCCAGGCCGGCTCGCACGGTGCGAGTGACGCGGGATGGGACGGACGGGGCCGGCGCGGGGCCGGGTCTCGCGCCGCGGGCCGGACGGAGCGAGCGAGGCCTGCGGGGGAAGGGGTTGCGGGGAACGGCTGCCGTTCTGGGCGCTCATCGGACTACCTCCGGGGTGCAAAGGATTGATTCAAGCAGGGACGACACCGGCGCGGCCTCCTTGAGGAAGGCGTCGTGGCCGTACGGGGACGGAAGGGTGACGTGGCGGGGAGCGGCGGCGCTCCCGCTCTCGGCGGCGAGTTCCTCCATGAGCCAGGGCGGGACCAGGAAGTCGCTGTCAAAGGAGACGAGGAGCGCGTGCGGCGGGAGCGAGGCGGGGCGCGTGCGGTGCAGGTCGATCGACTCGGAGAGCGTGAGGAAGCGGTCCGCGTCGAAGCGCCGGACGAAGTCGGCGCCGCGCGCGTCGAGGTACTCCTCCACGGGGAAGCGGGCCGGCGACTTGCCGGGTTCGCCCGGGGTTAGCGGCGCGCTGTCGAAGCGTTCCTCGAACTCCTGCGCGCTCCGGTAGGTGGTCATCGCGAGGGCGCGCGCCAGCGCGACTCCGCATGCCGGCCGCCCCGAGGCCGCCCCGAGCGACGCGGCCGAGCGCTGCAGGGCCCGGAGCGCGGTGGCCATGGGGTGGGTGCGGTGGGCCGCGCACAGCACGGCGAGCCGCGCCACGCGCTCCGGGAAGAGTTCGGCGAAGGCCAGCGCCACCATGCCGCCGTACGAGGCGCCCACCAGGGACGCCGCCGCGATGCCCAGGTCGTCGAGCACCGCCGCGACCGCGCGGGCCTGGTCGTGGGTGGTGACGGGGCGCAGCAGGCCCGCGCGGGAGCGCCCGCCCAGGTAGTCGATCCCGACGAGGCGGTGCCGCGCCGGGTCGAGGGCGCCCCCCTCGCCGACCACGCCGGGCCACCACCCCCGCGCGGGGTCGGCCGCGGTGGGCGCGAGGTGCCGTCCCGCCGAGATACCGCCCAGCACGACCGTGGCGGGGGCCGGCGCCGGGCCGAGGACTTCGTACGGCAGCCGAACAAAGTGCTCGCCGAGGTGGTCGAAGGGAAGCGCGGCGGACGCCGGGGGCGGCGCAGGATCACCGGCGGGGACGGCGCGCCACGCGGCATCACCAGCGGACGTGGCACAATGCTCCCCGGCAACGGCGTCAAGGTTGGCCATTTGCGGTCTCCCGAGTCTCGATTTTCCTCATCGGACTCCGGAGATTCGACGCCCTGTTCCTTCCGGCGACCACCTGGGGGTGGTGGGCGGCTCATCTTTGCGATGGACTTTCACTTCCATCGCAGGAGTTGGCACCTTTGTGGGAACGCCAATCCCCACAGGTTGCCCCGGCGTCAACGGGCCTGTCCCTCAACCGGTCTCGATGAGTTCTTCGTGGCGTCACGTTAAAGCCCTTGGGGACCGCGTGTCAAGAGTCTGGCGGCCCCGACTCATTCCAATGAGATTGGAGGGTTGCCCGCGCACGCCGGGCTGCTCCCCAAACAACTCTGAACCGGTCTCGCCAATGAAGCTCCTTTGCGCACCGATCGCTTCCGCGCTGATCGTGCTCGCAGCCACAGCCCTGGTCCATCCCCTGCCCGCCCAGAACATGCAACCGGGCTCGGCCAACGGCGGCAACGGGCGGATTCCCACCACCGCCACCGCGGTCGAAGTGATGGAACCGCCCACCATCGACGGCCGCCTCGACGAAGCGGTCTGGCAGCAGGCCACGGCCATGACCGGCTTCACCCAGCGCCTGCCCGACGACGGCCAGCCCGCCACCGAGCGGACCGAAGTGCGGGTGCTCTTCGACGACGACGCACTCTACGTCGGCGTCTGGGCCTTCGACAGCCGGGCCGACGCCATCACCTACGGCGAGCGGATCCGCGACTACGAAGTGAACCAGAGCGACGCCGTCGTCTTCGTCCTCGACACCTGGAACGACGACCAGAACGGCTTCGTCTTCGGGACCACGCCCACCGGGATCGAGTACGACGGCCAGGTCGCCAACGAGGGGCGCGGCGGCGGACGCTTCCAGGGCGGGGGCTTCAACACGCGGCAGCGTTTCCAATCGGGATCGGGCGGCGGCTTCAACAAGAACTGGGACGGGAGCTGGACCGTCGCCACCACCGTCGACGACGAAGGCTGGTACGCCGAGTTCCGCATCCCCTTCAGCACCCTGCGCTACGGTAACGACACCCGTAGATGGGGCTTCAACGTCTCCCGCCGCGTCCGGCGCCTGAACGAGGAATCGTTCTGGGCCCCGGTGCCGCGCGAATTCAACCTCTACCGCCTCAACTACGCGGGCGACCTCGAGGGACTCAGCCCCCCCTTCAGGCGCTCCGCGACGGCCACCCCCTACCTGCTGGGCTCCGCGGCCCGCGACTACACCGACCCCGGCGAGACGGGCTTCGGCCAGAACGGCGATATCGGCGGCGAGGTCAAGTTCCAGGTCACCCAGGGGCTTACGCTCGACTTGACGTACAACACCGACTTCGCGCAGGTCGAGGTCGACGACCAGCAGCTCAACCTCACGCGTTTCGCGCTCAACTTCCCGGAGAAACGGCCGTTCTTCCTCGAGAACGCCGGGTTCTTCAGCGTCGGGGGCGGCGGCGCGGACCTGTTCTTCAGCCGCGCCATAGGCATCCACCGGGGCCAGCCGGTGCCGATCAGGGGCGGTGCCCGGCTGTCGGGCCGGACCGCGGGCCTGAACGTCGGGCTGCTGCACATCGAGACCGGCGGCGTGAGCGACCTGGGGGCGGACCCGCACGGCTTCTCGGTCGTCCGTCTCGCCAGGGAGCTCCCCAATCGGTCCCGCGTCGGCGGCCTGTTCATCAACAAGAGCGGGCCCGCGGGAGACTTCAACCGCACCCAGGCGGTCGATGCCTCCGTCGGTGTGGGACAGGCGCTCGCCCTGAGCGGCTTCGTCGCGACCACCGACGGTCGCGGAGCCGGCAACAACGAATACGCCTGGGACGTCTCCGCCAACCTCAACACGCGGACCTTCGTATGGACGGCTCAGGTCCGGGAGATCGGGGAGGGATTCAACCCGGAAGTGGGTTTCCTGCCCCGCGCCGGATACCGCTACTACCAGTCCTACGTGATGTACAGGATCCATCCCGGGTGGCTTCGCGAAATCCGGCCGCACATCTCGTACTACACCTACCAGAGCCGCAAGAGCGGAGTCGAGCCGGGCTTCCAGGAATCGGGCTTTCTGCATATCGATTCCCACTGGGAGTGGCACTCGGGAGCGCAGATCCACACCGGGATCAACCTTGTCACCGAAGGCATCTACCAGCCCTTCACCATCCGCGGCACCGACGTGACCGTGCCCGTCGGGACGTACCGCGGCTGGGAGTCCCAGCTGGTGTTCAACAGCAACCCCATCTCCCGGTTTTCGGCGACTTCGCGCATCAACTTCGGGCACTTCCTGACCGGCTCGCGGGCGGGCGGAAACGGTTCGCTCACCTGGCGCCCCAACCCGTCGTTCAGCACTTCGGCGCGCATCAACTACTTCAATGTGGACCTGCCCCAGGGCCAGTTCGAGACCGTCCTGACGGGCATCAACTTCGGCTACTTCTTCACGCCGCGGATCTATCTGCAGTCGCTGGCGCAGTACAGCAACCAGGTGGACAGCTGGTCGGCCAATCTGCGCTTCGCCTGGCTCAACACGGCGGGGACCGGGCTGTTCATCGTGTACAACGACGTGCAGGGCTTCGACTACCCGGACGGGCTGAACCCGGACGGGGGGCGGTTCGTGGAGAGCGGGACGCTGGCGCGCTCGTTCATCGTGAAGTTCACGCGGCAGTTCAACGTGCTGGGGGGGTAGGGGGCCCGCGGGCAGGACCTCCGCGGCATTCGGCCTGCCTTCCGCCTGCTTGACGCGTCGGTCCTACCATTGTATGACTGTAGTATGAAAACGACCATTTCCCTTCCGGACGCGCTGTTCGCATCGGCCGATTGTCTTGCCAGGCGGCTGAGGGTGTCGCGCAGTGCACTCTACGCCGCCGCCGTCGCGGAATACGTGGCGAAGCACAGTGACGCGGACATCACCGCAAGGCTGAATTCCGTCTACGCCGATTCGCCCAGCGGAATCGATCCGGGGATGCGCCGGGCGCAGGCACGCTCGGTCGCCGAAGATTGGTAGTCGCACGCCGGGAAGTATGGTGGGCGGACCTGGACGACCCGCGCGAATCCGAACCCGGCTTTCGGCGCCCCGTCCTCATCGTCCAGGCGGACGCATTCAACCGGAGCAGGCTCAGAACCGTAATCGGCGTGGCTCTCTCGTCGAATACGCGGCTCCTGGACGCGCCGGGCAACGTGCTGCTTCAGGCGGCGAGCACCGGCCTCCCCAGGGACTCGGTCGCCAACGTGACCCAGCTGCTGACGATTGACGAGGACTACCTCACCGACCAGGCCGGACAGGTATCCCGGAGACTCATGGGGCGGGTTGAGAGCGGGCTCAGGCTGGTGCTCGGGCTTTAGGCCGCCTCCCCCTCCACCTTGACCGACACGATGTCCGTGTCGTGGTACTTCTGGTGGCGCACGCTCGTGGCGACGTGCCGCAGCAGGCGCAGCGAGAAGTCCTGCTCCACCGGCATCTCGGCCGCGTGCGTGCCCACGAAGGCCATCCGGTCCTCGATGTTGCCCTCCCCGGCGGCGGCCAGGAACTCGAGTTCGGCGCCGCCTCCCTCGGCCCGGGCCGTCACCCGCAGGCGCCGCTCGCCGAAAGCACCGTCCCCCTCGATCTCTTCCAGCAGGGCCAGCAGTGTCTCCTCGGCGGCGAGGCTGACCCGGTGGGCCGTCTCTTCGGACAGCTTCGCGCGGGTCGCGAACCGCTCCAGGAACGCCTGGATCTTCGGCTGCGCCTCGACGTTCAGCTCGGTCTCGATGCGCCGGCGCCGGGGACCCGACAGCTCCATGAAGGTCGAGAGCAGGATCGCGGTCAGCCCGCCCGAGGTCATTCCGTTCTCCAGCAGCGGGCCCGCCCAGCCGAAGTACTCCGCCGGGATCTGGCCGCTCTGGAAGCCGGCCCCGATCCAGAACGAGACGCCGATGATCGTGGCCTTGCGGTAGTCGATCCCGTCCTGGGCGACCATCTCGAGGCCCAGCACGAAGAGGATCGCGATCAGCACGACGATGTAGGCGCCGACCACCGGGTCGGGGATCGCGAGCAGCACCGCCGCCGCCTTGGGGAAGAAGGCGAGCGCGATGAAGATGAGGCCGATGCACACGCCCACGCGCCGGGCCGCGATCCCGGTGATGTCGACGATCGAGACGCTGTTCGAGTAGGTCGTGTTGGGGACCGTGGCGAAGAGGCCCGACAGGAGGTTGCCGACGCCGTCCGCCGCCACGGCTCCCTGCACCGCGCGGAAGTCGGTCGCGCGGCGCTTCCGCCATGACACGCGCTGGATGGCCATCCCGTCGCCGATCGTCTCGATGGCGCCGACGAGCGTGACGAAGATGAAGGCGGGGAGCATCGCCCAGAAATTGGGACCGAGGCCGAAGTCGAATCCCGGCCACCCCGCCGCCGGCACCCCGAACCAGAGCGCGTCGCCCACGATCTCCATGTTGTAGATGCCGAACCCGGCCGCGACCACACACCCCACCACCGCCCCGATCACCGCCCCCCACAGCCGCAGCGCCCCCCTCGCGCGCAACACGATCACCACCGTGACCGCCATCGTCGCGAGCGCGGTCAGCGGAGCGGCGCCCCGCGCGGCCCCCTCCGGCGCCAGGAACGACAGGTCGAAGCCGATCGGCATCACCGTGACCGCGATCAGCATGATCACCGTGCCCGCGACCGTCGGCGTGATGAAGCGCCGCAGCAGCGACAGACGCGACGAGATCAGGAACTGGAAGAGGGAGGAGGCCACGATCAGGGTGGCCAGCAGCGCGGGCCCGCCCCGGTCCAGCGCCGCCACCGATACCGCAATGAAGACGCCCGACGTGCCCATCAGCAGGATGTACCCCGCCCCGATCCGGCCCCCGATCGGCTTCGCCTGGATGAGCGTCGTGATCCCGCAGACGATCAGCGCCGCGAAGGCCGCCCACGCCAGGTAGAGCTCGCTGCCGCCCCCGGCCCGCACCACGATCGCCACCGTGATGACGATCCCCGCGATGTTGAGCAGGATGTACTGGAAGGCGAGCCCGAAAGACACCGGGTAGCTCGGCGTCTCGTCGGCCTGGAAGCGGAGGTCCTGGGTGGTGCCGGAGGGGGTGGGCATGGGTGGCTACGCTCCCGGGCTGGGGTGGCTGTTCAACGCCGGCTTACGCGTCCGGCGCCTTGGTCGGATCGACCCGCACGGTCACGACATCGGTGTCCGCATACTTGTGGTGCTGGACAGAAGTGGCCAGGTGCCGCAGGAGCCGCAGCGAAAACTCGTGTTCCCCCGGCTCCTCGGCCACATGTCCCCCGATCACGGACAGGTGGTCCTCGATGTTGCCTTCTCCGCCCGCGGCCAGAAACTCGACTTCCGCGGTGCCCGCGTCGGCCTTCGCGGTCAGCCGCAACCGCTTCTTCTCCGGGACCTGGTCGCCCTCCGCCTCTTCAATGAGCAGCACCAGCGTTTCCTCCGCCGCGTGGGCCAGCCGGCCGGCCACCTCGCTGCCCAGCCCCCTGCGCTTGGCGAACTTCTCCAGAAACTGCTGGATGTCCGGCAGCGACTCGACCTCCAGCGCGGTCTGCATGCGCACCCGCCGGGGACCGGTCAACTCCATGAAGCCGGTGAGCAGCAGCGCCGTCAGGCCGCCGGAGGTCATCCCGTTCGCGAGGAGCTGCTGCAGGAAGGGGTCCAGCCCCGCGGTCGAGATCTCGCCGCTCTGGAAGCCGGCCCCGACCCAGAAGGAAACGCCGACGACCGTGGCCTTGCGGTAGTCCATCCCGTCCTGCAGCACGATCCTGGTGCCAAGCACGAAGAGCACGGCGATGATGACCAGCGCGTAGGCGCCGATCACCGGATCGGGGATGATGAGGAGCAGCTGCGTGACCTTGGGCAGGAACGCCAGCACGCAGAAGATCGCGCCGATGCACAGCCCCACGCGCCGCGCCGCGATCCCCGTGATCTCCACGATCGAGACGCTGCTCGAATAGGTCGTGTTGGGCACGGTCGCGAAGAGCCCGGAGAGGAGGTTGCCCAGGCCGTCAGCGGCCACGGACCCCTGCACAGCACGGTAGTCCGTGGCCCGCGGGTCGCGCCAGGAGACGCGCTGGATGGCCACGGCGTCGCCGATCGTCTCGATCGCGCCCACCAGCGTCACGAAGGTGTACGCCGGGAGGATCGCCCAGAAGGCCGGTCCGAAGTCGAAGCCGATCCCGGGCGCCCCCGCCGCCGGCACGCCGACCCAGGCCGCCGCACCGACGGGCCCCGTGTCGATGAGGCCGAAGAACGACGCGGCAACGCACCCGGCGACGATCCCGATCAGCGGACCCCAGAGCCGCACCGGCCCCGTGAAGCGAAGCATCACCGCCAGCGTGACGCCGAGGGTCGCGAGCACGGTGACGGGTCCGGCGGCGGCCGCGCTCCCCTCCGGCACGTTGTCCATGAAGTCGAAGAGGAACGGCATCACGTTGACCGCGATCAGCATGATCACGGTTCCGGCCACGGTCGGTGTGAGGACGCGCCGCAACAGCGAAAGACGCCCCGCGAGCAGGAACTGGAACACCGATGACACGATCACGAGCGACGCCAGCAGCGCGGGGCCGCCCTGTTGGAGCGCGGCCACCGACACCGCGATGAAGGCCCCCGACGTGCCCATGATCAGCACGTAGCCGGACCCGAGGCGCCCGAAGCGCCGCACCTGCACGATCGTCGCGATGCCGCACACCAGAAGCGCGCCGAAGGCCCCCCATGCCAGGTACTCCGCGCTGCTCTCCGCGCTCCGCAGCACAATGGCAACGGTCAGGACGACGCCCCCGAGCGCGAGAATGGTGTACTGGAGCGCCAGCCCCGTCGCCAGCGGCCAGGGAGGCCTTTCGTCGGGTTCGTAGCGGACGGTGCCGGCGGCGTGGGTTGAAGGAGAAGCCATGTGCGCGCCCTCGCCGCTACCGGACCACCCGGTACGCGGGTTCCGCGGGCCGCTTCTCCCCGGCCGTCACCGCCAGCGCGAGCCGGTTCTCGCGGGGCGGAAAGCTGCACACCGAGTACGGGGTGAACGCGCAGGGCGGGTTGTACAGCCGGTTGAAGTCGATGACGGTCACGCCGTCCTCTTCCGGTAAGGGAACGCGCATGTAACGGCCCAGCTGGTAGGTGTCCTCGACGGCCGTCGAGTCCCACACCATGACAAAGTAGCTCCGGCTCGATGGAGTCGCGAAGGCGATGAGGCGGTGCTCCCGGCCATCGGCCCGGAACACCAGCTCACCAGGCGAGACATTCGCGACCGTGCCTCCCGTGACGTCCGCCATCGGCACGTCGCGCGGCTCCGGGTAGGGGTCGAAGCGCGCGGACAGCCGCCACTCGTTGGAGACCGGGAAGTAGGGAGGCAGCTCGAAGGCGGCCGCGCGCGGGGAGTCCGTGTCCCACACGCGGAGCCAGAGCCGGTCGGTCCCCCGCTCCGCGTGGACGCGCAGGCCGAGCGACCCCAGGGTCAGGAAGGTGGTTTTGCCGGAGCGGTCGTGGGCAACGTCGATCGGGCCGTCGACCGGGGCGCCGTCACGCAGGGCCAGCCCGCTGCCCACCTCCGGGACGAGGCGGAGCCGCGGGGCGGGTTCCCCGTCGGGGTCACCGTCGCGGGGGTCCGCCGCGCCGTCCACATCCCCCTCCGCCCGCGGCCCCGGCGCGCTTTCCGCCTGCGCCCCCGCAGTCTCGAGGTACAGCGTCCCCGCGAGAGGCGGGGAGTCCTCCACCGGAAGCACGATCCCCAGCGCAGGGTCCGAGCCGAACGCGTTGGCCCCCTCCCTCAGCTCCCACAGCCCGATCCAGCTGACGACGCCATTGGGGCTGGCCAGCGAGCGCTGCCGCCCCTCGCGCCACCCCTCGTGCTCGGCGGCGAGCACATCAGGCGCGATGGGGGCCGGCTGGCGCAGACCGTCGTCGGCACAGCCCAGCGCGAGGATCGCGATCACGAGACGGGAGATCTTCATCCATTCAAGATATCCTCCGGCCAGCCCGTTCGCCCGTCCATCGCACTATGATTCGTAATGACCATGACCGAGGCCGGCATCCACTCCGCGCTCGTCTGGGCCGTCATCGCCCTCGCGGCCCTGACCTTCATCAGCCTTCTCCGCTTCACCGCGCCCTACGGCCGCCACTACGGAGGCATGGGATGGGGCCCGGAGGTGTCGAACCGGACCGGCTGGATCGTCATGGAGCTCCCCGCGGCTCTCCTCTTCGCCTGCATCTACGCATTCGGCGACGCCGCCCGCGAGACGGTTCCGCTGGCGCTGCTCGCACTCTGGCAGTGCCACTACCTCAACCGGACCTTCATCTACCCTTTCCGCACCCGCACCGCGGGGAAGACAATGCCGCTGGCGGTCGCGCTGAGCGGCTTCGCCTTCAACGTGCTCAACGCGTACATCAACGCGCGCTTCATCTCCCACTTCGGCGCGTACGGCCCCGAATGGCTCGCCGATCCCCGGTTCCTGGCCGGGGTCGCGCTCTTCGTCGCCGGATTCGCCCTCAACCTCCACTCGGACAACATCCTGCTGGCCCTGCGCAAGGACGGCGGGGCGGGCTATTCCATCCCCAGAGGCGGGGCCTTCCGCTTCGTTTCCTGTCCCAACTACCTCGGCGAAATGCTGGAATGGGGCGGCTGGGCGCTGGCGGCCTGGTCCCCCGCGGGACTGGCGTTCTTCCTCTACGCGGTGGGCAACCTGGCTCCCCGGGCACTCAGCAACCACAGATGGTACAGGCAGCAGTTCGATGACTACCCGGCCGAGCGAAAAGCGCTGATCCCGGGGGTGGTTTGACGGTGGCGGCCACGGTTGCGGGAGGAACGGCCCTGAAGGAGGGGGCCACGGCCTCGCGCGCGCGCGCGTCATATGATCTCGTCGTCGTCGGCGCCGGATTCGCGGGACTCGCCTGCGCCCGGCGCGCGGCCGAGCGCGGCCTTTCCGTCCTGGTGCTGGACCGCAAGTCGGAGCCGGGCGAGCGGATTCACACGACGGGAATCCTCGTCAAGGAGGCCTGGGAGGAGTGGGCCGTTCCGGCCGAACTGGTCCGCCGGATCGACGGGGTGAGGATCTATTCGCCGAGCCACCAGTCGGTGGACCTGCGGCATGACGACTACTTCTTCATGGCGACCGACACCGCGGGGCTCATGCGCCATCTGGCGGACGAGACCGGGCAGGCCGGTGTCGAGATGCGGTTCGGGGAGCGCTACCGGGGCGCATCCGCCAACTCGCGAACGCTGAAGGTCGAGGGCTCCGGCGTGCGCTGCCGCTTTCTGGTCGGGGCGGACGGGGCCCGGTCCGGTGTGGCGGCGAGCTTCGGACTCGACCGCAACCGGCGGCTACTGAAGGGAATGGAGTGGGAGTTCGAGCCCTCGGGCGCGGACGGCAACTCCCTGCACTGCTTCCTCGACCCGAAGCGTGCGCCCGGCTATATCGGATGGGTCGTTCCGGGCGTGCGCGCCACCCAGGTCGGACTTGCCGCCCATCGCGATGTCCGGGCCGACATTCGCGGTTTCGTCGCCAGTATCGACCCCATCTTCGGCTTTTCCGAAAGACGGGTGCTGGAAAGGCGTGGCGGACTCATTCCGGTTGGCGGACTTCTGCGCAACTTCTACACCGAACGGGTTTTGCTGGTCGGTGACGCCGCCGGCATGGTCTCACCGCTTACCGCAGGCGGGATCCACAAGGCGTACCGTTTCGGCAAGCTGGCCGCCGACGCCATCGCGGACTACCTGGAGGCCGGCGGCCCCCACCCCGGCGGGATCGTGCGCCGGGCGTATCCGAGGCTGGCGCTCAAACACCTCGCGCGCTGGAGCTACGACAGGCTTCCGGTGGCGAGGGCACTGGAAACCGGTATCTTAACCCGGAATCTCTTTCGCCGATTGGCGGGGAAGGTGTTTTTTGATCGCCTGAACGGAAAAAAGTAAACTAAACTTTACAATATGTAAAGTAAACATGGCAAGAGTGGCCAGGGAAGACCAGACCGCACCGTGAACACCGATCAGCTCAATCACTACAGGAGCAAGCTCGCCTTCGAGACGGACTCGTGGGACGTCTACGAAGCGCTGTCCAGGAACGAACCCGTGGTCGTGGTCGACGGCAGATCCGCCGAGGCCTTTGCCACGGAACACATCCCGGGGGCGGTGAATCTGCCGCACAGGGAGATCGACGAGCTCTCCACGGCGTCGCTCGACCGGTCGAAGCTCTACGTCTGCTACTGCGACGGAATCGGATGCAACGCGTCGACGAAGACCGCGCTCAAGCTGCTGACTCTCGGCTTCCAGGTGCGCGAGCTCCTGGGCGGGCTCGACTGGTGGAAGCGCGACGGCTACGCCACCGAGGGGACGATGCACCAGGCGGGGACCGCGATCACCTGCGGGTGCTGAGGCGGTCCCGAAAAACGTCGCGGGGCTACGCCTCCACCACGTAGGTCGCCACCAGCTTGTCGTGCCAGCCCTGGTTGTCTCGGTCGATCAGAATCCAGATGTACCCCAGTCCGCCGAGCAACCCGGACAGGGCTTTGCCGATCCACTCGCGGCCCAGCATGGTCAGGAACCCGGCGATGCTTTCGTCCTGCTTGATGACGCGCATGCGCAACAGGAACTTGCCCGGCGTCGTCCCCCTGCAGAAGAGGACGAGTGACAGCGCGAGGTAGGCCGCGAACACGCCCCATATGATCAGCATCACCATCGAGGAGATGGTCTCGGTCGAGGCTCCGCCCACATCGAGGAGGCCGCCGAACAGCCCTCCGAATGCGACCACGAACACCAGTACGAGGAGAGGGATCAAGCCATCGAGCAAGTAAGCGCCCAGGCGCTTGCCGGGTGAAGCGAGGCGCCCGATCCGGGGGTTGGAGAGGTGGGTACGACAGATGTTGCACCAGTCGCTGTCGAGCCGGCTGTTTCCGCTGCAGGTAGGACAGGGGCTCCGGTAGGTCATTGCTCGTCCCTTCTGATGGGGTGGAGGTCTGCAATCCTCGCAATCTACGTTGCAGCGACTCCGCATCTTCACCGGCGTTCGCCCACGCTTGCCACAAGGTTGCTCAAAAGCAACACTATGGATCGGGAAAAAGCTTGAACAAAACCCCAACGACGGAGATTCCCCCATGGAGGTCCGCCCCATGCAGGTCCGCCCCGTTCGCCTTGCCGCAGTCTTCGCCGCCATGCTCGCGGCCCCCGCCGCCGCCCAGCAGGCCACCATCACCGGCCGGGTCACCGACCTCGAAACGGGCTCGCCCGTCGCGGAAGCCGCCGTGCAGGTCCTCGGCCTCGAAGCGGCCGCCGCGACCACGAACCGGGACGGCAATTTCAGCCTCTCCGTCCCCGCCGGCACCCACTCCATCGTCGTGACGCGGATCGGCTACGAGACGCAGCGCATCGATGGCGTCACCACCGCGGCCGGCGCCTCGGCCTCGGTGACCATCGCGCTCCGCTCCCGCGCCCTCGCGCTCAACCAGCTGGTCGTGACCGTGTCGCGCCGCGAGGAAAAGGAGCTGGACGCCCCGGCATCGGTCTCCACGCTCACCGGCGCCCAGATCTCGCGCATGATCTCGCGCACCCCCGCCGACCACATCCGCACGCTGCCCGGCGTGGATCTCGCGACCACCGGGATCACGCAGAGCTACGCCGTCGTGCGCGGCTTCAACAACGTCGCCTCCGGGCGCCTGCTCAGCATCGTCGACAACCGCTACGCGCGCATCCCCGCGCTGAGGATCAACGCCATCAACATGATCCCCACTACGGACATGGACATCGAACGGATCGAACTGGCGCGGGGGCCGGGCGCGGCGCTCTACGGGCCCAACGCGGCCGAGGGCGTGATGCACATCATCACGTATTCGCCGATCGACAAGCCGGGGACGACCGTGTCGGTGGCCGGAGGCGAACGATCCGTCTACCAGCTGCTCTTCCGCAGCGCCCACGCGGTGTCCGAGCGGTTCGGACTGAAGGTGTCGGGCCAATACCTCCGGGGCGACGACTGGGAATACGACGATCCCTGGGAGGCGGCGGCGCGCGCGGACAATCCCGGACACCCCAGGGTCGGCGTGCGCAATCCCCTGAACGAGCGCTACTTCGCCGACCTGCGCACCGACTTCCGCTTCGCCGGCGACGGCGAGCTCATCGTCTCGGGCGGACTCAACAACTCGCTCAGCAGCATCAACCTCACCTCCGTCGGGTCCTCGCAGACCCACGACTGGCAGTACCGCTACGGGCAGGTCCGGCTGCTCAAGGGGCGACTCTTCACCCAGTTCTTCCTCAACCAGACCCACTCCGGCGACAACAGCTACCTGCTGCGCAGCGGCGAACTGATCATCGACCGTTCGCGCACCATGGCGGCGCAGATTCAGCACGGCTTCGACCTCGGCGAAGCGCAGAGCTTCACCTACGGCATCGACTGGCAGCACATCGAGCCCCGCTCCGAGGGCACGATCTACGGCCGCAACGAGGACGACGACATCCTCGTCGAAGCCGGCGCATACCTGCACTCCGAGACCCGCCTCACCGAGCGGTTCGACCTGGTGACGGCAATCCGCGCCGACGACCACAACCGCCTGGCCGACCTCAACTTCTCGCCGCGCGCGGCGCTGGTCTTCCGGCCCGCCGAGGGCCAGAACCTGCGCCTGACCTATAACCGCGCCTACGCGACGCCGTCGACCTCGTCCCTCTTCCTCGACATCCCCACCGGAAGGCTGCCCGTCCTGCCGGCCCTCGCCTACACGATCCGCGCGTTCGGGGTCCCCGCCGACGGCCTCACCTTCAACGACCGCTGCGAGGGCGGGCTCATGGGGCACTGCATGCGCTCCCCGTTCTTCCCCGGCCAGCTCGCCGCCAACGCGCCGCTCTTCTGGAACGCGCTCGTCACGCAGTTCGCCCCGGAGGCGCTGCGGCCACTGCTGCTGAATCCCGGCACCCAGCCCGGCGATCCCGCACTGGGAACGGTCTTCCGCCGCCTCAACACGGCCGCGCTGGGCCCCGAGGGCGGCGACGTCTTCCCGCTCGACGCCGGCCCCACCGACCTCCCCCCGCTCGGGCCGACCGTCTTCAACTCCATCGAGGCCGGCTACAAGGGGCTGATCCAGGACCGCGTCCGCCTCGCCGCAGACGTGTACTTCGCCAACGTCGAGAACTTCGTCGGCCCCCTGAAGGTGGAGTCCCCCAACGTCTTCCTGGAACCCGCCTCGGCCGGCGCCTTCCTCGCGAGCCGGCTCGCGCCACTGATCCAGCTCGGGGCCGTCACCCCGGAGCAGGTCGCCGAGATGGCCGCGGGACTCGCACAGCTCCCGCTCGGCGTCGTCACCCCGGACCAGTTCGACGCCCCCGACCTGGTGCTCTCCTCGCGCAACTTCGGGTCGGCCAGCTACTGGGGACTGGACCTCTCCGCCCAGATCATCGCCTCCGACCGAGTCACCCTGACCGCGGGCTACTCCTTCCAGAGCCAGGAGTGCTTCGACTTCGACGAGGACGGCGACTGCCCCGGACCGGACGACCTGTCCCTGAACGCGCCGAGCCACAAGGGATCGCTGGCGGTGGCGTACACCGATGTCGCGCGCGGCCTGCAGCTCGACGGACGCTGGCGCTTCACGGACGGATTCGACATGCGCTCAGGGGTCTTCGCCGGGCCGGTGGATGCCTACCACGTGCTCGACGTGACGGCCGGTTATCAGCTCCCGTTCCAGCCGAAGGCGCGCGTGGAGCTCACGGTCTACAACGCGCTGAACAACCTGCACCGGGAGTTCGTGGGCGCGCCGGAGCTGGGCAGGCTGGCGCTGGTGAGGGTGAAGTACGAGATGTGAGGGGGGCGGGGCGTTCGCCGGCCTCGAAGCGCTACTCCAGCCCCGCCAGTCTGACCCGCCACATCCGGTACTGCGGGATCCCCTCCTCGTCATAGACGGCCAGCCAGCCGGGGGCGAAGAATCGCCCCGAACCTCCCAGCATCCCGGAGTCGAGAACCTGCGACACGAGGACGCGGCCCGATTCGAGGTCCAGCACCTCCATGACGCCCTCCCTCGAGCCGCGCCCGTACCTCCAGCCCCCTTCTTCCGGATGGGCGCCTGGGCCCGTCCGCTCCAGCCGGTCCTCCCAGTCCGGCGCGGGCCGCAAGATGTACACCCACAGCCTGCCCGCCTCGTCGACATGCATCGCGCGCACGCCGGTCGCGGGTGGCCGGCCGGGCGCGGCAGCATGGCTGTAGCTCTGCCCGTTGGGGAACCAGTCGGCTCCCCGCGCGAATGTCTGCAGCAGTTCTCCCGTGGCCGGATCCCAGCGGTCGATCCGGTAGCTCGTGAGTGAGAGGGACAGCAGTGACCCGTCGGGCGCTACCTCCAGGTGCCGGTACGGGTTGTCCGTCGGTCTCAAGGGGCCGTCCGTGGGGATCTCGTCCATCGAGTGCAGCGTCTCGCCATCGGGCCCCACGATGTGGACGGCGAACCCCGACTCCGCGGTGAAGATCTCTTCGCGGGGGCCGGGCGTCATGAAGTAGTTCAGCGCCAATGCGCCGCCCGGAAGCGCGGCCATGTCGAAACCGTTGCAGTCCAGGCAGGACACCGGCGATGTGCGAACGACCTCGAAGTCCGGGTCCAGCACGGTCATCCGCCTTCTCCGCTGATCGAAGACGTGCAGATCGTCCCCGAGCTCCCTGACGAACCAGACGTGCGCGTACTCGCCCGGCCCTTCACCTTCCCGCCCAACCCGCCGGAACTCCGAGCCGTCGGCCGAGAAGACGGTGAACTCGTAGTTCACGTCCTGAAAGGCCATCAGGAAACGGCCGTCCGCGAGGCGATGGATGTCCCACGCGATACCGATCACCGATTCGCCGTCAGCGCCGAGGACGATATCCGGGGTGAGTTCGATCGAGCAGGCGGTGCAGAGGTCCTCCGTGAGCACGGTGACTTGCTGTCCGGAAGTGGTGGCGGATGGGACGAGCAAAGCGGCGAGCAGGACACAGGCCCACCGGACGACAAACATCTTGTACGTTTGCATCGGAACTTCTCCTCATCATGCTGAGAGCCCGCAACCGGGCACGCGACGCCGACCCTTTATTCAGACATCCGGACTGCACAGCATGGTTGTCACGCTGCGCCCCGGTGCCCTGCCATGCAGGCATCCGTGACAGATAGTGTGACAGATTCTGCCATGAATCTGTCACGCAATCCGCCAGGAGCCGGTCCCACTTGCCCCCCGGGCCGCGTTGGCTAACATCAGCACGACGCCATCGACCCCATCGACCCTTTCGGCCCCGGATGGTCCATGCCATGAAGCACGCCCTCGCCCTGCTCGCCACGCTTCCCCTCCTCCTCCCCGCCGCCACCCTCCCGGCTACCGCCTCCGCGCAGACCCCCGAGCTCGTCTTCCTGTCGAACATCACCGCCACCTCGCGCGGCGGCGCTCCCCTCACGACCATCGAGGACCAGACCACGGCGGCGCTCGACGCCCTCGGCGAGCAGCTGCAGGAGCACGGGCTCGGCTACGGGGACGTCGTCGCGGCCAACGTCTTCCTCAAGGACTCGGGCCACTTCCCGGGGATGAACTCGGTGTACCGGGGATACTTCGCCGAGAACCCGCCGACCCGCGCCACCGTCGAGGCCGGCCTCCCCGACCCGGACGCGCTCGTGCAGATCTCGGTGGTGGCCACCCCGGACGACACCGACGTGATCGCGCCGCCGGGACTGCGCTCGCCCTCCCTGCCGTACTCCTGGGGGATCCGCTCGGGCGACGTTCTCTTCATCGCGGGAGCAACGAGCCGCGACCCGGACACCTACGAACCCGTCCCGGGCGACGTCCAGACCCAGACCCGCCGCGTCTTCGGCAACATCGGGATGGTGCTGGAGGAGGCCGGGATGGACTACGGCGACCTGGTCGCGTGCAAGGTCTTCCTCGACGACACGCAGCTCTGGGGCGCCATGAACGAGGCGTACCGCGATTTCGTGGACGCGGAGTCCCCGCCGGCGCGCGCCGCGGTTCGCGGAGGACTGATGAACCCCGACTTCCTCGTGGAGATCCAGTGCGTGGCCGAACAGTCGGACGAACGCCGGGTGGTGCTGCGCGAGGGCCAGCGGCTGGGGCGTTCCCCGCTCTCGCCCGCGATCGCGACCGGTGAGCGGGTGTGGCTGTCGGGAATGCTGTCGCGCGGTGACGATGCCGCCGCGGAGGCCCGCAACACGCTGGGAAGCCTGGGCGCGACGCTCGAAGCCGCGGGGCTGGACTTCGGCGACGTGATCGACGTGTGGGTGTACCTGACCAATGTGGGCGATGCCCGGGCCGTGCTTGATGCGTTGGACGAAGCGATGCCGGATGGGGCGCCCGCGCCGACGCTTGCGGGCCTGCCGCTGGTGGGCCGGTCGACCGTCGAGATCCAGATGACGGCGATTCGGCGGTGAGCGCGGAGGCGCGAAGGCGCCAGCCGGCCATCCTCGCGGCGCCACTTCAATGAATGGAAGTCGCCTTCGTCACCCGGGGGTGATTCACGACGATTGTGTCTCCAGCGCGTTTCCGGCAGCCGCGGCCAGGAGGAACTCCTCGATCGCGGCGCTGGCCCTCTCCCAGGACAGCGATTCGGCGTAGCGGCGGGCACCGGTGCCCAGCCGGTCGCGCAGTTCGGAGTCCTCGACCAGACGCCGGATCGCCCCGGCGAGCGCTTCGATGTCCCCGTGCGGAGCCAGCAGGCCCGTCTCGCCGTCCAGCAACGCCTCGCGCAGTCCGGGCGCGTCACTGGCGACGGATGGCGTGCCGCACGCTCCCGCCTCGATCACGGTGATCCCCCATCCCTCGATGGCGGACGCCAGTCCGTGTACCCAGGAGGTGCGCATCAGATCGAGCTTCCTCGCGTCGTCCACGAATCCCGCGAAGGTGACCTGGCGGCCGATACCCAGTTCGTTGGCCAGGTGCTCCAGTTCGGGCCGCGCGTCCCCCTTGCCGGCGATGACGAAGTCGACGTGCAGTCCCTGCTCCGCGAGCACGGCCACGGCGCGCAGCAGCAGATCGACGCCCTTGTAGCGTTTGAGCCGGCCCAGATACAGCAGTGAGGGCGCGGCGGTCTTTCGGCCCCGGGGATGAGGGGTGAATTGCGATGAATCGACCCCGACCGGGATGACTTCCACCGGGGCCCGCACACCCCGCGCAACCAGGTCGTCGCGCGTGCTCCGCGAGACCGAGATCATGGGCAGGTTGCCGTATGCGACCGGAAGTGGACGCTCCAGCAGCCAGGTCGCGGTCGCGAGCGGCAGGTTGGCCTCGCGGAAGGCCGTGACACCGAAAAGGTGATGCACGATGGGCACCACCGGTGCGGACACCCACCACGGGGAGAACAGCGGCACCTTGTTCAGATTGTCCACCACCACGTCCCACCGCTCGTGCCGAAGACGGCTCCCGTAGTAGAGCGGCGCGGCGATGGAGAAGGTGTATCGTCCGCCGGTGCGGTGCACCGAGATGCCGTCGAGCTCGGCGCGGGGGGCGCATCCCCGGAATCCGGAGGCCAGCAGCGTCACCTCGTATCCCCGCTCGGCAAGCCGCCCGAATACCTGGTGGACGTGCTCCTCGGCGCCTCCGGCCTGCGGGTTCTCGCGATCCTGCCAGTTCAGGACGAGGATTCTGTGCATGTTCTCCCTGTGCGCCTCGATAATGCGCCTTGCCAACCGGGCGCTCTCCCCGCCCTCGGTGCCCGCGTGGGCCTATTCACGGAATGCCGGGTGCTCAGCCGCCGGCAACCGGCTCACAAAGGTAATCGGCCCACAGACGCCACGCCCGGAGGCCCCGCGCTTGCCCGCCGCCCACCGGCCCGCTACCCTTCCCTCCAGTCCAGCGAGGAGGCCACCGGAAGTCCGGTACACAAGCCGGCGCGGCCCCGCCACTGTAGGAGGCCCGGATCCCCCGCGGATCCGGCATGACCCGCTCGATTGCCACTGGGGTGCAAGCCCCCCGGGAAGGCGAGCGATGTCGCCTCGAGCCAGGAGACGCGGCCCCCTCGTTCCCGAAACACCATCCTTCGAGGGAGGGAAACCGGTGTACAAGACGCACCTGGCCGCCCGCGGCAGCCACCCGCTCACCCCCCCGCACCGTAAAGCGCGCCTTACAGAATGTAAACTGTTCTTTACATTCCTGACCGTCCTCGCAGCCTGCGGACCGCCCGGGGACCCCCCACCCCCCGCGATCACCGTCACCGACGACCTCGGCCGCACGGTCGCGCTCCCGGCACCGGCGCGCCGCGTCTTCTCGGTGATCCCGTCGATCACGGAGACGGTGGCCGCGCTCGACCCCGGTGTGCTCGTCGCGCGGACCCGCTTCGACCGCGCACCCGAATTCGCGCACCTCCCCTCGCTCGGCGACGGCATGAGCCCCAACCTCGAAGCGCTCGCGCGCCTGGAGCCCGACCTCGTGATCAGCTGGTCCGATGTGACCGAGCGGGTGGCGGACCGGGCCGAGGCGCTCGGCATCGCGGTCTACCGGGCCGATGTCCAGACCATCGACGGCCTGCGCAGCCACCTGCGCCGGCTGGGCACGCTGCTCGGGCGAGAGGAGCGCGCGTCGCTCGTCACCGACTCGCTGGATTGGGCGCTCGAGCGCGTGGCGGCGGCGGTCCGGGGCCGGGATCCGGTCTCCGTCTACTACTCGGTCTGGCACGACCCGCCGCAGACGACGGGCGCGGGAACCTTCATCGACGAAGTGATCTCGCTGGCGGGAGGGCGCAACATCTTCGCGGACGCGTCGGGGGGCTGGCCGCTGGTTTCCGTGGAGGCGGTCCTCACGCGGAGCCCGGACGCGCTCGTCATTCCCGGGCGCGCGCGCGGCGCGGGGGGTGTCCCGTGGCTGGAAGCGCCGGGCTGGCGGGAGCTGGGGGCGGTCCGCAACGGCCGCTACCTCCTGGTTGACGGGGACTTGTTCAATCGTCCCGGCCCCCGGGTGGCGGAAGCGGCGGCCGAGCTCGTCCGCTTCCTGCACGGCGAGGACATCCTGCCGCGCGGTCCGGTCCCACCGGCCGGCGCCGACCGTCCTGCGGCCCCCGCCGAGACGCGGGACCCATCGAGACCTTGACCCGCACACCGCTTCGCCTCGCAATCCTCGCGCTGGCCGTCATCGGCGCGTTCGTCCTGAGCGTCTCGCTCGGTGCCTCCGGCCTGGGACCGGGCGACCTCTGGCGCGCACTCTCCGGCGACGCCGACCCCACCGCGCGCGCCATCCTGCTGCAGCTCCGTCTGCCCCGCGCCGCGCTGGCCGCCCTCATCGGCGCCGCGCTCGGGATCACCGGCTGCACCTTCCAGGCGCTCCTGCGCAACCCGCTCGCCGAGCCGTACGTGCTGGGCGTCTCGGGCGGCGCGGCGGTCGGGGCGGTGGCGGTGTTCGTCACCGGCCTCGGGGTGGCGATCCCCTGGATGCTCCCCGCGGGCGCGTTCCTCGGGGCGGTGGCCGCGATGGTGCTGGTCCTCGAGGTCGCGCGGCGCGCTTCGCCGGCCCGCATGGACACGCGTGTCCTGATCCTCTCGGGCGTGATCATCGGCGCCTTCTTCAACGCGATCATCCTGCTCATGCTTTCGCTCGCCGATGTCGAGTCCTTCCGGTCGGCGATCTTCTGGATGATGGGGAATCTGACGGGCGCAGAGTGGGGTTCCACCGGGCTCCTGGCCGTGCTGCTGGTGCCGGGGACGCTGGTCCTGCTCTCGCTCGCGCGCGCCTTCAACCTGCTCTCGCGCGGCGAGGAGGTGGCCCACTACCTGGGCGCCAGCGTGCAGCGCGTGAAGCTCACCGCCTACCTGGCCGCGTCGCTGATGGTGGGCGCGGCGGTCGCGGCGGGCGGCGTGATCGGCTTCGTCGGGCTGATCGTCCCGCACGCCGTCCGGCTTGCGTGGGGGAACGACCACCGCCTGCTCCTCCCCGCGTCGTTCCTGGCCGGGAGCGCGTTTCTCCTGCTGGCGGACACGGTGGCCCGCCTGGTGGTCGCGCCGGCCGAGCTGCCGACCGGGGTGGTCACCGCGGTGGTGGGCGTGCCGCTCTTTGTGGTGCTCCTGATGCGCGGGGGGCGGCGGTGAGGGGGGGCGGGGTGGGGGCGGCGGGGGGCGGGGCGGGGGGGGGCGGCGAGGCCGTGGGCGCCGGGCGGAGGGCGCCGCCGGGCGGCGAGGGCGAGGCAGGGCAAGGGATGGACGGGTTGCGCGAGTGGCGCCCCGTGCTGCGGGGACGGGGCCTCACCTTCACGCACCCGCGCGCGGAGGTGGAAGCCGTGCGGGGGGTGTCGGTGTCGGTCTCGCCGGGACGGCTGCTCGCGGTCGTGGGGCCCAACGGGGCCGGGAAGACGACGCTGCTCCGGCTCCTCACCGGGGCGCTCACCCCGCAGAAGGGCGAAGTCGACCTCGACGACCGGCCGCTGGCGGGACTCGGCGACCGGGAGCGGGCCCGCGCGATCGCGGTCGTGCCGCAGTCGGAGTCGTCCCCCTTCCCCATCACGGTGCGCGAGATGGTGGGGATGGGACGGTACCCGCACCTGGGCCCGTGGGAGCGCACCGGGAAGGCCGACCGCGCCGCCGTCGACCGCGCCCTCGATCGCTGTGCCGTCGCCGACTTCGCCGGCCGCGACATCGGCCAACTCTCCGGAGGGGAACGCCAGCGCGCCCGAATCGCGCGCGCGCTCGCCCAGGAAGCCCCCATCCTCCTCCTCGACGAACCCACCGCCGGCCTCGACCTCCGCTACCGGATGGAGCTCTTCCACCTCCTCCGCGAGCTCCGCGGCGACGGCCTCGCCGTGCTCGTCATCACCCACGACCTCAACCTCGCTGCCCGCTTCGCCGACCGGCTGCTGCTCCTGGACCGCGGCGGTGCACGGGCTCACGGCAACCCCGCCGAAGTCGTGTCGCGCAAGACGCTGGAGGCGGTCTACGAATGGCCGCTCAAGGTGGCGCCCCACCCCGGACCCGGGAGCGACACGGGGGCTCCCCAGACGATCCCGCTACGGAGGAGCGAAAGCTAGCTCCTGGCGACCTGCATCCTGTCCAAGCCCATGGACAAAGTCCCCCCGGCATTCGAGAGGCGATTCATCCACGGACTGCCAGCTACGGGTCTCTCATCGCATCCCCGCGTTGGTCTCGATCGCGTCGAGCCTCCGGTTCACCTCGGAAAGTTGGTCGGGCAAGTCCGTCAGCTTCGCCAAGTCCTCGCCCATGGAGCGGAAGTCCGACTTCAGGGTGCCGACGTCCCCCGCCATGGAGTCCAGCCGTTCGTTGATCTCGGACAGCGCGCCGTCCTTGATGCGGCGGTAGAGCCGTTCCTCAGAGGCGGCAATCTTCTCGTCCATCATCTCGCCAATGCGCCGTTCCATATCAAGCATCCGGCCTCTCGTCCTGGCCTGCTCCCTCATCAGCATTTCCAGCGTGGCATTTGCTGCCATGGCTCACCTCCGTGTCTGGGTTCCGCAATATAGCACGGGGGAACTGCCTTGCCAACATGACTACGGGTTCGGCTTGCATCGCCGCGTCCGGTGCCAGAGGTTCCCGCAACTTCCATGATTCTTCACCAGGCGCAAATCGTCAACCGGGATCGAAGCCATGCCAGACCGTTCGCACCGCGCACCACGCAGGATACTCTTCCCGTTCGTTGCACTGCTGGCCGCCGCCACCGCCTGCACCCCCTCCCCCCGCCCCATCCCCGTCGTCGAGGCCACGATCGCGGACATTCACGACGCCATCTTCTCGGGCCGCACCACCTGCCGCATGGTCGTGCGGGCGCACCTGGACCGGATCGACGCCTACGACCACCTCGTCAACGCGATCACCGTGGTCAATCCGTCCGCCCTCGACCGCGCCCGCGAGCTCGACGAAGCGCTCGCGAACGGCGAGGACCCCGGCCCCCTCTTCTGCGTCCCCATGCTGGTGAAGGACAACTTCGACACCCGCGACATGGTCACCACCGGCGGTTCGATCGCGCTGCAGTACAGCGTCCCGCCGGACGATGCCTTCATGGTGCGCAGCATCCGCGAGGCGGGCGCGGTCGTGGTCGCCAAGACCAACATGGCTGAATGGGCCTTCAGCCCGCGCCAATCGGTCAGCTCCTCGTTCGACACCACCCGCAACGCCTACGCGCTCGACCGCGTGCCGGCGGGCTCCAGCGGGGGCACCGCGTCGGGGGTCGCGGCCGCCTTCGGACTGATCGGGCTCGGCAGCGACACCGGCAACTCGATCCGCGGGCCCTCGTCGCGCCTCGCGCTGGTGGGGATCCGCTCGACGATCGGGCTGACCAGCCGGGACGGGGTCATCCCCCTCTCCTTCGACCGCGACATCGCGGGGCCGATGGGGCGCACCGTCGCGGATGTGGCGCGGGTCTTCACCATCGTGGCCGGCTACGACCCCGCCGACCCCTACACCGAGGCCGGACGGGAGCACCGCGAGGTCGACTACACCCGCTTCCTCGAGGCGGACGGCCTGGAGGGCACGCGTATCGGCGTCTTCCGCGCGCTCGTCGACACGGAGGATGCCGACTCGGCGGTGGTGGCGGTCTTTGGGAACGCGCTGGAGGAGATGGCCGGGCTGGGCGCCGAGATCGTCGACCCCTTCGACTTCGATCTGCGCGCGCAGTCGCGGCGCCCGAACATGTACTGCCGCCGATTCCGCTACGACATGCACATGTACCTGAGGTCGCTGGGGGCCCGCGCGCCGATCACCGACGTGGTCGAAGTGCTGGAGAGCGGCGAGTACGGCGCCGACGCGGAGCGGTCGCTGCGCAACGCGGAGAACGCCCCGCTCGACCTGCACCCCGCCGAGTGGGATCCCCCCTGCCCCGACTACGCCGACAACGAGGAGCGCCAGGGCTTCCTCGCCGACCTGGTCGCCGCCATGGACGAAGCCGGCGTCGACGCCCTCGTCTACCCGACCTGGCTCAGCCCGCCCGCCCACATCGACCGCGCCAACGAGGAGTACAGCGGCGACAACTCCCAGCGCGTGGCACCGGCCACCGGCATGCCCGCGATCACGGTTCCGATGGGGTATACGGAGGATGTGCATCCCGCCGGACTCCAGATTCTGGCGCGCCCGTACGACGAGGGACTGCTCCTCCGCCTGGCGTACGCCTACGAGCAGGGGACGCGGCACCGGCGTCCGCCGGAGGGGTTTCCGGAGCTGCGGCGTTGAGCGGGTGGTCTCCCCGGGGAACAACTGACAGCAAGCCCCGGCTTTTTCGCTTGACGTCAGCCGGATCTGTGGTTAGTCATATTCCTGACTAATCGAAGAGGACAACCCCATGTCGACCGTCAATGTTCACGAGGCCAAAACCCACCTGTCGCGTCTTCTGGTCAGGGTCGAGGCCGGCGAGGAGATCGTAATCGCCCGGAGCGGCAAGCCCGTTGCGCGCCTCGTCGCACACCGGAGCGCTCGACCAGTCCGCCGTTTCGGAGCCCTGAAGGGTCGCCTCACTGTGGATGACAGCTTCTTCGATCCGCTGCCCGAGTCCGAGCTGGCCGCCTGCTGATGACAGCTTCTTCGATCCGCTGCCCGAGTCCGAGCTGGCCGCCTGCTGATCGCACAATCGCTTGCTCACGACCTGCCCTGGTGTCGATCGAATCGCTCTTCGACGCCTTTGGTGTGCGTCGCATCTGGTAGCTGGCGCATCGTCCAGCAGGTCATTATTGTTGAATATCACTTCTCTCGCTCAATGATATGCAACCGAACTCGGGCGCTCCCTGGATGTCGGGGTTGGCACCGTAAACCGCTACCGTGACCTGCTGGCCGGCGCCTTCATGATCCGGGTTCTGCCCCCCTGGTTCGACCTGGGCAAGCGCCTGGTCAAGTCTCTATCTGCGCAGCGGCATCCTGCACTCGCTCCTCGGCCTCGACGATCCGGCCCGGCTCGCGATGCATCCGGCGTACGGAGCCAGCTGGGAGGGTTTCGCGCTGGAGCAGACGCTGATCGCGCACGGCGCCGGCGAGGCGTACTTCTACCGCACCCAGCGGGGCGCCGAGCTGGACCTGATGCTGTTGCGCGGCGGCCGCCGCTGGGGCTTCGAGTTCAAGTGCAGCGACGCGCCCCGCACGACGAAGTCGATGCACATCGTCATGAAGGACCTGGGGCTCGAGCACCTCCGGGTCGTCTACCCGGGCGATCTGGAGTCCGGGCCGGGCCTCTCACCACGCTTCGGAACGGATCGCCGAACGGTCGTAGAGCGCCGCGCGCGGCAGGTTGTCGGCCATGTGCAACCCAACGCCGCGCGCGTCGAAGTCGGCGAAGACCTCGTCGAACAACCTGCGCCTGCGCTCACGCCGCGATAGGCTCTCCTCGTCAACGGGTACGGGGGTGTTTCGCACGGATGCAGCCTCGCGGTTCCTGGTGACCCGTACAGTATAACCTCGCGACGGTTGCACCTCCCCTCGGGCAACTTCATCATCCATGACCGAGCCCCCCCAACGCGACAGGATCCAGTGACACGCCCCAGGAAACGCAAACGAGTGCCCGCCCCCCTGGCGGCGGTGACCCCATTCGTCGTCGCCTTCGCCATCGCCCTGGGCATTATCGGGCTCTCCCAGCGGGAACGCCCGCCCCCCCCACTCCCCCCGCTCGAAGTCGCCTGGGCACCCGCCGAGCCCATCCAGGGCCACCTGTTCCTGATCCGGGTGGCCGTGCCTCCGGGCGCGGGGATGGTGTCGGCCGAGGGAGAAGCCGGCGGCGAGGAGCTGCACTTCGACTCCATCTTCGAGAGCCTCGCTCCCGTCCCCATCAACGCCACCGACTCGATCAGCGCGTGGGTGCGCGCGACCTACGCCGACGGCCGCACCCGGACGGATTCGCTGCGGATCCCGGTCGTGGCCGGCGAGTACGAGCACGAGCGGCTCACGGTGGCGCCGCGCTTCGGGTCGCCGCCGAACGAGGAGGACCAGGCGCGGCTGCAGCGCGAACGCGAGAGGGCCGCGCAGGTCTCCCGGGACGCCCGCGTGACTCCCCGCCTCTGGACGGCCGACATGGTCATGCCGCGCGACTCCCGCGTCACCAGCGAATTCGGCACCGGACGCGAGTTCAACGGCCGGATCGCGAGCCGGCACATGGGGCTGGACCTGGCCGGCGCCCGCGGCGACACGGTGTTGGCGGCGGCCGACGGGATCGTCGCGCTGGTCGACAGCTTCCTGCTCGCGGGCAACATCGTGTACCTGAACCACGGCGGGAACCTGCTGAGCAGCTACTCCCACCTGAGCGAACAGCTGGTGGCCGAGGGCGACTGGGTGAGCGCCGGGACGCCGATCGGCCGGGTGGGCGCGACCGGCCGCGTCACCGGGCCCCACCTGCACTGGGTGGTGCGCTACGGCAACACGACCGTGGATCCGCGGAGCCTGCTGGCGCTGGTGCGTTGAGGGTCGTCGAGGACGACTTGTCCACCGCGATGCCGACACCTACCGTGCATGTTCACGCCATCGCACCCTCGACCCGGAGCGCCACCGATGAGTCGCCCGACTCCCCGTACCCGAGAGATCGCCTTCGCCACGCTCGCAGCCGCCCTCCTCGCGGCCGCCCCCACCCCCCTCGCCGCCCAGCACAACACCACCAACCCCTTCCGCCCCGTCTACGGCTGGGGCGAGCTACCCGAAGGCCGCGAGTGGGGCTCGACGAGCGCCATCGAGATCGCGCCGGACGGCAACATCTGGGTCGCGGAGCGCTGCGGCGCGAACACCTGCGTCGGCTCCGACCTCGACCCCATCCTCCTCTTCGACACCGACGGCAACCTGCTGCGCAGCTTCGGCGCGGGGCTGATCGCGTGGCCGCACGGGATCGACGTGGACCACGAGGGCAACGTCTGGGTGACCGACGCGTGGCGGTCGATGGCAACCACCACCGGCAACACGGTGCTCAAGTTCTCTCCCGAGGGCGAGCTGCTGATGACGATCGGCACCCCCGGGGAGGCCGGCGACCCGCCCACCCACCTCACCCAGCCGTCCGACGTGCTGGTCGCGCCGAACGGTCAGATCTACGTCGCCGACTCGCACGACCGCACCCGGGGCCGGATCATCCGCTACGCCGCCGACGGCACCTACATGGAGACGTGGGGCGAGCTCGGTTTCGCGCCGGGGCAGTTCCGCGACCCGCACGCGCTGGCGATGGACTCGCAGGGCCGCATCTTCGTGGGCGACCGCTACAACAACCGCATCCAGATCTTCGACCAGGAGGGCGAGTTCCTCGCGGTATGGACGCAGTTCGGCCGCCCGAGCGGCCTCTTCATCGACGCCGAAGACAACATCTACGTGGCCGACTCCGAGTCGAGCCCGGCGCGCAACCAGTTCACCGGGCAGCGCAACGCGGGCTGGGAGAAGGGGATCCGGATCGGGGACGCGCGCATGGGGTGGGTGCACCACTTCCTGCCGGACGACATTCCCAACGTGATGGGCTTCAGCGGGCCGGAGGGCGTGGCGGTCGACCGGGACGGGAACGTGTACGGCGCCGAGGTGTCCCAGCGGCGCATCACGAAGTGGGTGCGGTTCAGGCGGTAGGGGGCAAGCGAGCGCCGGTCCCCGCTATTCACGTCGAGGAGGACATCCGGATCTCGATGCCGCCGGTTCCGTCGTCCCCGTCCCCCCACTCCCGCACCCCCTTCTGCTCGTCCAGCCCCTCCAGGTCCACCACGACGGAGGGTCCCATGCTGCGGTCCCCGCTACGCGTCCTGTGAATCTTCCCGATCGGGAAAGATTTTGCAGCGTGCGCAGAATAGAAGACACAATAGTGGCGAAATTGGCGATAATATCGGGTGTCAGACCCACATCACTGCCAAAATTGTCCCGATCGGGAAAAAACCCGGGACGCCAAGTTCAGACGCCCCCCGGCTGTCCAACGAGGCCAGGCGATTCCGACCGGAGCCGGTCACGGCATGTCGTGTTTTGCCCCTTTGACAGATTGCACGACGGATCCCCACAATCATCGGACACACAGGCGCTGGACCGGCCACCGCATTGAAAGGCGTCCGCAATGGAGCATCCGCGCGCACGAGTCCTCACAGCGAGCCGCCTCTATGGGCGCGGCACGCGGCGCTACGGGCGCGGCACGCGCTATGGGCTCGGCACGCGCTATGGGCGCGGCACGCGCTACGGGCTCGGCATGTTTTGCGGGCTCGGCCCCATTTGCGGGCTTTGGCTGCTCTGGCCGGCGGTTGCTCTGGGCGCGCCCCGCCTGGAGCCCCTGTCATCGCGCGCGGCGCAGCAGGAACCGGCCGCCGCCGACACTACGCTGCAGGAGCCGCCCGCCGCCCTCGCCAACCCCTTCGCCGGCTTCGAAACCATCCGGCTCTCGAACGGCGTCAAGGTCTGGTTCAAGCGGCTGCCGGGGGCTCCCAACGTCTCGGTGAGCGCCGGGATCGCGGTGGGTTCGGACGCGGATCCGCCGGGCAAGGAGCAACTCGCGCACTTCACCGAGCACATGCTCTTCTCGGATCACGACGGCAGGACCGAGCAGGAGATCAAGGACGCGGTGGAGGGGATCGGGGGGCGGCGCAACGGTGTCACCTATTCGGACCACACCTGGTACTACGTGACGATCGGCCGGGAGCACGGGCTCTTTGCGATCGAGTGGCTCGCGGGGATCATGTCGCCGCACGAGATGGACCAGCTGGTCGTCGAGCGGGGGCGGCAGCCGGTGGAGAACGAGATCGGCGCGCGGGAGCGCGATGTCTTCGACCACCTCATCGCGTTGCTGGAGTTTCCGTGGCTGGACCCGCCCGGCTTCTGGGAGCGCGAGTTCGGGATCGAGCCGCGGCGCGACCCCAACCCCTACGTGTGGAGAAGCCTGCACTCGATCACCCCCGACGATCTGCGCGGCTTCTACGACCGCTACTACGCTCCCGGCGGCATGACGGTCACGATCGTGGGCGACCTCGACCGCGACGAGGCGCTGGCGGTCGCCCAGCGCACCTTCGGCACCTTCCCGGAGCGCGAGGTGAACCGCCTGGAGATCGCTACCGAGGACCCCGGGCGCGGCACGGACGCGTACCGCTGGAGCATCTTTCCCACCATTCAGTATCTGTCGACCCACAAGCTCTTCGAGCCCACCGCCGACGAGCTCCTGACCGCGCTCTTCGTCCGCGACCTCCTCAACCGGCGGCTGGGTCAGCGGCTTCGCTACGGCGAGCGCAAGGCGGTCTACGGGGCCAGCTTCGGCCTGGTGCAGCGGGGGCCGGCGGCGTACCTGCGCCTGAGCACCCGGATCGACGAGGAGGACTACGACTTCGCCAGGGGGATCATCGAGGAGGAGATCGAGTGGCTCAAGTCCGGATCCCATGACCCTGCCGAGTTCGAGGCGGACCGCGCGGCGGTGATCGAACGGCTGCGCGCCTCCAACCAGACGTCGGCGGCGCTCAACAACTGGACCCAGAGCTACTTCTACGACCCGGCGGTCTTCGAGGACTTCCCGGACGTCGTTTCGTTCTATCGGGAGGTGACCCAGGCGGAGGTCGCGGCGTTCGCGGCTGAGGCCTTCGAGGAATCGCGCCGGATCCTCTCGGTCACGCGGCCGGAGCCCTTCGACCCGGCGGTCATGGTTGTCGCCGTGCTGGCGCTGATCTGGGGCACGATCCTGCTGATGGGCCGCTGGCTGACCAGGCCGGTCGAGATGAGGGAGATCCGCTACATCGCGCGTCTCCGGCTGTCCTCCGTTCTGCTGGCGGCGTACACGCTCGGGCTGGTCGCGTCTCTGGCCGTGCTGTTGATCGGGTCGGACGTGGTCATGAGCCGGGCGGGACCCTGGATCGACTCGATCGACAGCTACCTGGTGCAGAACGCGGCTACGGGCGCGATCGGGTTCGTCGTGCTCGTGCTGGCTCTGCTGATCTATTCCGCGGCACCGCGCAAGCTGCTCCTCTTCAGCGACCATGTGCGCATCAAGTCGCGTGCGTGGCGGTCCCGGATCCTGCACGCCGAGGACATTGCCGAGATCTCGATCCGCCGCTTCCCCGGCGTCTGGCTGCACCCGCGCATCTTCCGCAGCCCGCCGCAGGTCTTCGGCCTGCTGAGGCCCGGGATCTACCTCAAGCCCAGGAAGGGCCGGAGCTACTTCTTCCGCACACGGGACACCGGGGAGCTGGCGGAGGTGCTGGGCGAGTGGTGGGGGAGTCCGGTGGAGTAGGACCGGGGCGCCGTGAGATTTCGTGACAGATTCCTGGGGTAATCTGTCAAGCGTCCCTGTCCGCGACCGCTTCGAAGATGTCGGAATCGTACTGGTGAGACATTGTGTGATCGCATCACCACCTCAATCCAGCTCCCCCGCCACCCCCTCCCACTCCGCCATCCGCGCGGCGACCTCCTCGACCAGCCCGGCGCGCTCCTCGTCCAGCTTGCGCACCTCGTCCGGCGACGCCCCCGCGTAGAACGCCGGGTCCGCGAAGACGGCCTCGATCTCCGCCACCCTCGCCTCGGCCGCCTCGATCCGCGCGGCCAGCTCCCCGGCGCGCTCCTCCAGCCGCCGCCTCTGCGCGTACGACAGGCGCGGTCCTCCGGCGCCCGCCCCCCGCCCCCCACCACCCCCACCCCGCCGCCGCCCCTCCCGCGCCTTCAGCACCACCTGGTCCGCATCGAGGTGGTCGTCGCCGCACGCGTGCACATACTCCTCGTACGTGCCGCGGTAGTCGCGGATGCCGTCCTCGGTGATCTCGACGATCCGGTTGGCGAGCCGCCCGACGAACCAGCGGTCGTGCGACACGAAGACGAGGGTGCCGGGGTGCGCGCCGAGCCCCTCGACGAGCGCCTCGATGGCCTCGAGGTCGAGGTGGTTGGTGGGCTCGTCGAGGACGAGCACGTTGGGCCGGCGGACCATCAGGCTGCAGAGCACCAGCCGCGCCGACTCGCCGCCCGACAGCGCCGCGAGCCGCTTCTCGGCGTCGTCGCCGCTGAAGAGCACCATCCCGAGCTGGCCGCGCGCGAAGCCGGTCCCCCTGCCGTCGCAGTACTGCTGGATCCAGCTCTCGGCGGTGCCCGCGCGCGCCCCAGGTGGTCGGCGGGATCCTGCGCGAAGTGGCCGGGGTGCGTCTCATATCCCCATGTCACCGTCCCGGCATCTGCCGCCACCTGTCCCATCATGACATTCAGGAGCGTCGATTTGCCGATCCCGTTCGGGCCGACGATCGCCAGCCGGTCGCCGCGCGCCACCTCCAGGTCCACCCCGTGGAGCACGCGGTTGTCGCCAAACGACTTCGTGACGCCGCGGATCCGGAGCACCTCCCGCCCGCTCGGCCGCACCTCGCCAAACCGGAAAACCGGATAGCGGCGCGACGTCTGCGGCAGCGGCTCCAGCGCCTGCGCCTTCTTCTCGATCAGCCTCAGCTTGCTCTGCGCCTGGCGCGCCTTCGACGCCTTCGCGCGGAACCGGTCGACGAACCGCCGGTGGTGCGCGATCTCGCGCTCCCGCTGGGCGATCTCCTTCTCGCGGCGCTCCCGCTCGGCGGCCTTGGCGGTGAGGAAGCGCGTGTAGTTGCCCGGGTAGCGGGTGACCGTCTCGTAGTCGATATCGAGGATCCGGGTGGCGACGTTGTCGAGGAAGCGGTGGTCGTGGCTGATCACGACGGCGGGCCCGCGGAAGCCCTTCAGGAACTTCTCCAGCCACCGGATCGAGAGGATGTCGAGGTGGTTGGTGGGCTCGTCGAGGAGGAGGGCGCCGGGGGCGCCGGCGAGCACCTGGGCCAGGAGGACCCGCAGGCGGAAGCCGCCGGAGAGGGTGGACACGGGGTCGCCGTGAATCCGTGCCGGGAGCCCCAGTCCTTCAAGGATCGCGGCCGCGCGCGCGTGCGCCGTGTAGCCGTCGTGCCGCTCGAAGACCTCCTCCAGCGCCGAGAAGCGGGCCGCGTCGAAGTGCTCGCCCGAGCGCGCCATCACCCGCTCCCGCTCGGTCATCGCGCCCCACAGCTCCTCGTTGCCCATGAGCGCGACATCGAGGATCGGGTCGGCGGAGTGCAGGGACTGGTCCTGCCGCAGGACCCCGAGGCGCACATCGCCGGGCATCGACACCGACCCCGCGCTCGCCTGTACATCGCCCGCGAGGATGTTCAGCAGCGTCGTCTTGCCGGACCCGTTCCCGCCGACCAGCCCGTAGCGCTCGCCGGCGTTCAGCCGGAACGACGCCCCGCGAAAGAGGGTGCGGTCCCCGAAGGACTTCTCAAGGCCGGTGGCGGCGATCATGGCCGGAAGCTAGTGCCCGGAACCATGGAACTCCACAACGCGTGGACAACACCTCAAGGCTCCGCTCTTCGTTGCCCTTCGACCGGCCTCCTGTAGATCGTCACCCCCACCGCCTCGATGTGCCGCCTCAGGGGCTCATGCCGGATCTCTTCGAACGCCTGGGCATCACACCTTTGCGGGACATCGAGGTCCTCGAGGTCGAGGATGAGCCGACCGAGCGTGTAGCGGTCCCGGATCCCCCTTGTGGCGAGGTCGATGTCGGACCGGGGCGATGCCGATCCCAGCGCGTGAGACCCGAAGAGCGTAACGGACTGCAGATCCGGATACGCGGAGAATACGCGGGTCAGCTTGCCGAGCAGTTCATCGTCCAGCGGGTTCGCAGCTTCCTGTGACGACGGCGGGCTCACCCGTCGACCTCCTCCACTGCGAGGCGCTCTCTCAGTTCAGCAAACATGTGCAGGTAGTACATGTGCACCTTTTCCGCGACCGCTTCGAAGATGTCGGAATCGTATTGGTGGGACATGGCGTTGCGATCCGTGAGCATATCGATCCACGCTTCTCCGTCGTCGATGAGCCCGGCCGCGAACGCGCTACGAATTACCTTGCGCGGCGTGGCCGTCGGGACCCGGACGCCATCGTATTCCAGGCGGTCCTTCAACGTCTTCCACGCCAGCTCGCAGGTAAACCCGAATCGCTGAATGAGACCCTCGCGCTCCAGGTCGCTCAGGCGCTTCGGGTCGTCCTCGGCCGCTTCGCGCAACAGGGAACAGGCGCGGGAGAAGTTGCGGAACCTGTATTGCCAGCGCAGCGTCGGGTCGCCGGTGGCTGCTCGCTCTTCCCGTCCGGTCATCTATTGTCGCCCCTTCCGCCTCATTTCCGTGACCGCATCACCAGATCAATCTAACCGCCCCTCCACCCCCTCCCACTCCCGCATCAGCGCGGCGGCCTCCTCGACCACCCGCGGAACCATGGAACTCCACAACGCGTGCGGCGTATGCGCATCCAGATCCGATGGGAGGGGACGAGATGGGTGGCAGTGTGGGAATACCCCGTTCGATAGCGCGGCCGAAACGGCTGACCGCCAGGTTCGTGACGGCGGTGACGCGGCCCGGGCGCTACGGGGACGGGCGCGGCGGGCACGGGCTCTCGCTGCTGGTGAAGCCCACCAGGTCCGGGCGGCTGTCCAAGACCTGGGCGCAGCGGCTGCGGATCGACGGCAAGGACTTCAACATCGGGCTCGGACCCTACCCCGTGGTCACGCTCGCGGAGGCGCGCAAGGCGGCGCTCGAGAACCGGCGGGCCACCTTCCAGGGACGGGATCCGCGCGGCGGCGACACCCCGACGTTCGCCGAGGCGGCCCGGTACGTGATCGACCTGCGCCGCGCCGCCTGGAAGCAGGGCAGCAAGTCGGAGGCCCAGTGGCGGGCGAGCCTGGAGGCCTACGCCTACCCCGTGATCGGGAACTTGCCGGTGGACGAAGTCACGACCGCCCATGTGCTGGCCGTGCTCACGCCGATCTGGAACGGGAAGCGGGTCACGGCGCAGCGGCTGCGGGGCCGGATCAGCTACGTCATGAAGTGGTGCATCGGCCGCGGCTACCGCAGCGAAGACCCCGCGGGCGGGGCCATCACCGCCGCGCTGCCGCAAAACGCGGGCCGCAAGCAGCATTTCGCGGCCCTGCCGCACCAGGAGGTGGCCGGGGCGATCGCGAAGGTGCGGGCCGCGCGGATCTGGCCGGGGATCAGGCTCGCGTTCCAGTTCCAGGTGCTGACGGCGGCGCGTGCGGCCGAGGTGCGCCGGGCAACCTGGGACGAGATCGACCGGGAGGAGCGGGTGTGGAACGTTCCCGCGGAGCACATGAAGTCCGGACGCAGCCACCGGGTGCCCCTCTCCACGCAGGCGCTCGGCGTACTTCGCGAGGCGCGCAGGCTCCCGCCGGCCTCGAACCTGCTGTTCCCTTCCCCCCGCGGGGGGACGATGGGCCGCAACGCGCCCGCCACACTGGCCCAGCGGCTCGGGCTCGGGTGCGTGCCGCACGGGTTCCGGTCCAGCTTCCGGGACTGGGCGGCCGAGGCGGGAGTCGGCCGCGAGATTGCGGAGGCCGCGCTCGCCCACGTCGTCCAGGATCCGGTCGAGGCGGCGTACCGGCGTACCGATTTCTTCGCGCAGCGCCGTGCCGTGATGGAGCGGTGGGGAGTCTACGTCATGCGGGGCGCGCCCGCGTAGTTTCCCGTGACAGGAATTGCGTTGGATATTCATGCTATATACATTTATGAACGATATAGATAAATTTACGATGTAACATAGTCATCAAGAGACCCGGGACCCCGCCATTCCGGCTCTGGACGAGGGTCACAATTGGCAGTTGATGATAACCGGAGGGATACCCCCCTGGCCCGCCCGGGCCGGCTCAACGCCCGGTTCGTGCGGGACGTGAAGCGGCCCGGACGCTACGGAGACGGCCGCGGCGGCCACGGGCTCTCCCTGCTGGTGAAACCCACCCGGTCGGGACGGCTGTCCAAGACCTGGGCCCAGCGGCTGCGGATCAACGGCAGGGCCGTCAACATCGGGCTCGGATCCTACCCGGTGGTGACGCTCGGGGATGCACGCCGGGCCGCGCTCGAGAACCGGCGCGAGACGTTTCACGGAAGGGATCCCCGCAGCGGCGACACCCCGACCTTCGCGGAGGCCGCCCGCTCCGTGATCCGCCTGCGCCGCGCCTCCTGGCGGCGCGGCAGCAAGTCGGAAGCCCAATGGAAGGCCAGCCTGGAGACCTACGTCTTCCCGGTCATCGGAGACCTGCCGGTGAACGAGGTCACGACCGCCCATGTGCTGGCGGTGCTCAGCCCCATCTGGAACCGGAAGCGCGTCACGGCCCGGCGGCTGCGGAGCCGGATCAGCTACGTCATGCGGTGGTGCGTCGGGCGCGGCTACCGGGAAGGGGACCCCGCAGGAGACACCGTAACAGCTGTACTGCCTAATAAAGCACGCCGTAAGAAGCACCTCGCGGCGCTCCCGCACCAGGAGGTGGCCGGGGCGATCGCAAGGGTGCGGGCGGCGAAGACCTGGCCGGGGATCAAGCTCGCCTTCCAGTTCCAGGTGCTGACCGCGGCGCGCGCGGCCGAGGTCCGCAAGGCCACCTGGGACGAAATCGACTGGGCCGCGCGGGCGTGGAACGTCCCGGCCCGGCACATGAAGGCCGGGCGCAGGCACCGGGTGCCGCTGTCGGCGCACGCACGCGACGTGCTTCGCGAGGCAGGCAAGCTCCCGCCGGCCGCGAACCTGCTCTTCCCGTCGGCCCGCGGCGAGGCCATGGGCCGCAACGCGCCGGCCACCCTCGCCCGCCGCCTCCAGCTCGGGTGCGTGCCGCACGGGTTCCGGTCCAGCTTCCGCGACTGGGCGGCCGAAACGGGAGTCACCCGCGAGATCGCGGAGGCCGCCCTGGCGCACGTCGTCCAGGACCCGGTCGAGGCCGCCTACCGGCGCACCGACTTCTTCGAGCAGCGGCGTGCGGTGATGGAGCGGTGGGCCGTCTACGTCATGGGGAAGGCATGAAGCCGAGGGCATGTAAAAACAGTGCCTTGCAATGCAATTCCGACAATATTGGATTGACAAGTCCCGAGCTTCCGGGCCGTCGTTCCCGAGAGTTGTGTTTGTATACCGGTAGTGATAATCGGATTGCCGAATATGTTTCACAACATTGATATGATTGGATTTATACGAACAGCGGGATCTACGGGGTCTCCGTCACCCTGAGCAGCGGTGCCGCAACCACGACGAGCGGGGGTGGGTACTACTCCTTCATGGACGTAGAGGGGGGCACCTACACCATCACGATCGCCGGCTACCCCGGTGAAGCCAGCTTCGAGGCCACCACGGCCGAAGTGACCATCGCCGAGTCCGGCCAGACCATCAGCCGGAACTTCAGCGGTTCCTGGATCCGGACCGCCAGCCTCATGGGCATGGTGACCGTGGAGGGCATGGGCCTTCCGGGCGTCACCGTGGCGATCTCGGGGCGCCAGGAGGCGCAGTCGCTGACCGACGACAACGGCCAGTACACCTTCACGGGCCTGCGCGCGGGCAACTACACGATCGAGATCTCGGGCTTCGACGCCACCGATGTCGCGTTTTCCAGCGCGTCGGGCACGGCCACGGTGGCCGTGGGCGAGTCCAAGGTCGTGCCCTTCGAGGGCGTGTTCGTGCGCGAGTCCGCGATCAGCGGCCAGGTCAGCGTCGAGGGCGCCGGGCTTGCCGGCGTGACCGTCAGCCTGCAGGGCATGGGCGAAGACGACGAGCAGAACACCGACATGGGCGGCCAGTTCACCTTCTCGGACCTGCGCGCGGGCGAGTACCAGCTCGCGATCAGCGGCTACGACACCGACGAGTACGGCTTCTCGACGACCTCGGCGACGGTCCGGGTCGAGCACGGCCGCACGGCGATCGTGCCGTTCGAGGGCATCATGCTGCGCACCGCGTCCATCATGGGCCAGGTGAGCGTGGAGGGTGAGGGCCTCGCGGACGTGACGGTCAGCCTGAGCGGCGAGGGCGAGAACCAGACCGCGATGACCGACAACAGCGGCCAGTACACCTTCACCGACCTGCCCGCGGGCAACTTCCAGGTCGGGATCAGCGGGTACGACACGGACGACTACTCCTTCGAGACGACCTCGAAGAACGTCGCGCTCGCGCTCGGCGAGACGGCGACGGTGCCGTTCGAGGGCATCCTGCTCCGGACATCGGGCATCAGCGGCCGCGTCAGCGTCGAAGGCCACGGCCTCGACAGCGTCACGGTCACGCTTTCGGGCGACGACCTCGAAGAGGACATGACGGCGATGACCGACGCGAGCGGCCAGTACGCCATCGCCGGTCTGGCCGAGGGCGACTACACGGTCGCCATCTCGGACTACGACACCGTCTCGTACATCTTCGAGATGACCTCGATGGACGTGGAGCTCGGCGACGACGACACGCAGATCGTCAACTTCATGGGCATGCACGCCCGCACGGCGAGCATCTCCGGGATGGTCTACGTGGACGAGGCCGGCAAGAACGACGCGTACGACGAGGGCGAGAATGCCCTGGCGGCGCCGGGGATCGCGCTGGCGCTGGTGGGTCCGGGGATCCTGGACCGCACGGTCGGCGCCACGGGCCCGGACGGCTCGTTCATGTTCGGCGAACTGCGCGCCGGTCCCTACCAGCTGGTGGTGGCGAACGCCGCCGCGGCCGGCCCGGACCACGCGTACGGCGGACCCGCGGAGGGTTACGAGTTCGCGCTCGGCGTCGGCGACATGGAGACGCAGAACATTCCGTTCGACATCACGCACACGACGGTCAACTTCTCGGTCAGCCTGAAGTCCGGCGCCGCCATGGGTGACGCGCTTCCGGGCGCCACGGTCTCGTTCTTCAGGGACATGGCCGGTGAGCAGAAGATCGGCGACGCCATGACCGGCGACGACGGAATGGCATCGATGCGGATCGCGCGTATGGCCGGAAGCCACATGGTCTACGCCTCGGTTGCGGCGCCCGCGGGCGACTACGACACGGACGGCGCAATGCAGGCCGTGATGTGGGATGCGCAGATGACGGCGCACCCGGCATCCAACAGCTCCGACATCGTCAACCTGAAGGCCGACTTCTCCTTCAGCGGCGCCACGATCACCACCGACTTCGGCGGCGGCATGGCGCTCGGCGGCTGGGCGGTCAGCGTCAGCTCCGACAAGAGCGCGGCGGCCGACACCCCGGACAAGCTCGGCATGGACGGCTCGGCGAAGTACTCCGAGGTCGTCATGGCCGACTCGCTGCCGGTGAAGTACACGGTTGCGGTTGCGGCCGACCAGGCCAACACGCTCGACGGTGGTGAAAAGTACAGCGCCGGCGATGGCCTCGAGTACACCCACGACGGCCTGTCGCTGCCCGCCACGATGGACGCGGGCATGATCGAAGTGAAGTACACCACCCAGACGCTCAAGGTCTACGTGCACAACGAGCGCGACCAGGTGATGGGCTTCACCGGGAACGTCCTGGGCGGTGACGTCCGGATGTCCGGCGTGCTCGATATCGGCATCCGTCACATCGAGAGGTCCAGCGGGCGCTCCCGTGCGTTCCCGACGACTCCGGCGGCCGCCAGGGTCAAGAGTTCCAACAAGGACGGCGTCTACACCTTCAGCAACGTGCCGGCGGACGCACAGGTAATCGTCCAGGCCGATGTCATCACAGGCCAAAACGTCAAGCTGATTGGCGAGGACGAACTCGACGCGTACACCGACAACGCCGACAACGGCCGCAGGGGCGGCGCCTTCGGCGACGGCGGCGGCTACAACCACACGGTGGAGCTCTGCCCGCTGGTGTCCGGCGATGGCCAGCAGCGCCACGGCGAGTGCGGCAGCTTCGCCTTCGTGAACACCTACCACGTCCACGGACAGGTGTGGGAGTGGACGGTCGCGACCGACGGCGGCGCCGGCGGCTTCAAGGCGGCGGCCAAGACCCCGTACAAGGGCGTCGTCGTTTCAGTCGATCCGGTCGCCGGCGAGAACCTGGCCGGTGACAGCGACAGCTACACCTCCGGGACCGACAACACGGCGACCAAGACCTTCAACGAAGCCCTGTTCTTCGACTGGATGCGCAAGGCGGCGGGCGAGTACAAGCTCTCCGTTTCGGCCGGATGGGTTGCGAAGGTTGGGGCGCCCGATGACGCCGTGGCCTTCGGCAACGAACTCAGCCCGCTCGGCGCGGATCTCCAGATCGACGTGACGCCGACGACGGGTTACGTCTACGGCACCGTAACGGACAGCAAGGGCTTCCGTGTCGACAGCGCGACGGTGACCGCGAACGGCGCGTCGGCCACGACCGACGCGTTCGGCCGCTACCGCATCCGCGGGTTCAGCGGCGCGACCATCAACAAGGTCGCCAACCGGGTCGCGATCACGGTTGACAAGGCCGGGTACACGCAGGGCAAAGCGAATATCGCCTTCGGGGCCAACGCCCCGCAGCAGGTGGATGTCGAGCTCGGCGGCGTGGCCGAGACCGCCACGGTCAGCGGCACCGTCCGGAGCAACGGCGACCCAGTTGCCGGCGTGACCATCATGGTCAATGACACCTTCCCGCTCGGCGCGACGAAGGCTCTCAAGACCGGCGCCGACGGTACCTACACGGCAACCGTGCCGGTCGGGGACGTCGAGATTGCGCCCTCGAAGGCGGGCATGTCGTTCTTCCCCGAGAGCCACGAGGTCACGACCACGAAGGGAAGCGCGATTTCGGGTCTCGACTTCACGGGCTATGCCCACGGCACGATCAGGGGCAGAGTGCTCAACACCTCCGGTGGACCGATGGCCGGTGTGAAGGTGACGGCGACGCCGGCAGGCGGAGGCGCTGTCGCGGACTCCAGCAGAACCGACGTACGCGGCGTATACAGCCTCAGCGTGCCGTTCGGGCGCTACATGGTGGCGGCTGATTCCGATGGCACCCACACCTTCGCGACTGAAGACGGTGACGCCAGCGTGACGGTCAACGTTGCCTCCGGCGCGACCGAGTCGGTTGACGACTTCGAGGCAACGGCGATTCCGAGGACCCCGTCTTCGGATGCGACGCTGAGCGCGCTGAGCCTCAGTGCCGGAACGCTTGATCCGGAGTTCGCCGACAGCGTTACCAGTTACACGGCCATGGTCGCCAACGACGTGGCTTCGGTCGATGTGACGGCGACGGCGAACAGCGAGCATGCGGCAGGCGTGGTGATCATGCCTGAGGACGCAGACACCGTCATGGCCGGACACCAGGTGAACCTGGGCGTCGGAGCCACCGACATCACGGCCACGGTCACGCCTGAAGACAGCAGCGCGACCATGACCTACACGGTGACGGTGACCCGGGCTCAAGCAGTGGTGACTCTGTCGGCGCCTGCCACGGTTGACGAAGGTGGGGCAGCGACCATCACCGCGTCGGTGGATCATGCCCAGGCGGACACATTCATGGTGAGTGTGTCGGCGGCCGGCACGGGGTACGATAGCCTTTCCACCAATGCAGACCTGACGTTCGCGCCTGGCGAAACGACGAGCACCGGTACGGTGACCGTCACGGCAGCCAACGACACCATTCGCAACGCCACGGCCCAGACCGTAACGGTCAAGGGGACCACCACCAACGCTGATGTGATGGAAATCGACAGTCTTGTCATCACCGTCACGGACGACGAGATGGTCGCTTCCGCACCGAGGAATCTCGAGGTGACAGCTGCGGACGCTGTCGGTGCAGTGAACCTGACCTGGGATAGGCCTGCTCAGATCGGTAGCTGGCCGATTACTGGTTACGAGGCCGAGGCCACCGCGCCCCAGCGGGCTATGGTGACCGGTACGGTAGACATCACTACCGATCCTGCCAATCCAACCGCGGCATTCGCGGGATTGGCGGTCGGCGTCGAATACACCTTCACGGTGCATGCCACGACTGACGGAGGTGATGGTGACATGGCCAGCACGACGGGTAAGGCCATGCCGACCGTCACGCTAGCGTATGGCGACGGCAGTAGTTCGCCAATCTCCGAAAGAGCAGCAGAGAGCGACACCGACGCGGATTCAGTGTTCGTCAAGGCATCGTTGAATGCGGCTTCGGCGGAGGACGTGACCGTTACGGTGACAGTGGATCCGGCGGGCAAGGCAACCGTCGACAACGCCACAATCACGATTCGGGCGGGTGAGCAAGCTTCCACCGACTCCGCAATCGTCAAGGCGATCGACAACCCGGTCGACTCGGCGGACGCTGAGGTGCACGTGACGGCAACGGCCGTCAACGCCAACGCTCCGGCCGATAGCCTCGATCTCACGATCACCGACGACGACGAGGCGCCGACTGCGGCGCCGTCCTTGACCGTCACGGCCGAGAGCGGAGGCCTGTTGTTGACCTGGACCTTCGACGCGACCACTTGGGGCGACGCAGAGGCAGGCACTCGCAAGTTCCAGTACCGCGTCAAGAAGGACGGCGATGGCGCCCTCGGCGCGACTGATGCCTGGGTTGACGTGGCAGGCGGCGACGTGGCACGCGCCGTCAGGGTATCGCCCTGGATGCCGAGCTGTACAACGTGGAAGTCCGGGCAACGACCGCGGCCGGATCTACTGCCGCGGCGACCGGGACCGGGACGCCCACTGCGCAATAACACAACCTCAACCCCATCAGTCTGACTGATGGGCGCAGGAAACGGCCCCCGCCCGGTTCTCCGGGCGGGGGCCTCCTGCTTAACCCTACGACCTGCAGGATGCCGCGCTGGCCCGTCTCAGCCGCGCCATGGACGGGTCACGGGGGGCCGGAGCCGGTCAAGCGGAGCGGCATCCCATGAAACATGTGCAGGTAGTATATGTGCATGTACCCGATCCACGGGGCCTGACGGCGACCTCGCGGGGCTTGGCGGCTACCCGCTATCATCGTTTCATCATCATCTCATCAGCGTTTCATCATTGTCCCCATCCGGGCGCCAGCCCCCCGGCCGCCCCAGGGATCCACCGGCGGGAACACCAGACCTGCGGGATGCCGCGCTGGCCCGTCTCGGCCGCGCCATGGCCGTCACGGGAGGTGCCGGAGCCACCCCGTCAGCGGACTCGCTCGTATTCCTCGCAAGCAGCCACAAGAGATTCCGGCGCGGGCGGGCGTAGTTTCCCCCGCTGGCACATCTCCACCAGCACGCGCACGTGTGGCCGGCAATCTCGCGGCCTCGCCAACCGGCGGTAGTTCCTCCTGCCCTCGTCCACGGTCTGGCCGTCCAGATAGGCAAGCCACGTCTCGATGTTCCACGTGGGTATGAACACGGCCACTTTCTCTTCAGCCGCCCTGACCGCGACGCCCTGCCGCTCGCATGCTTCGTCCAGTCTGCGCAACCGCTTGTTCACGCCCACCGCGTCGCCGTCGGCAAGAACGATCAAGGTCGTAGCAACATGAGTCCGGCGGATAAAGGCCAGCTCCTTCACGTATTCTTCCTGGACGAATCTGTCGGCGGCTCCCCGGCCACCGGGACTGCGCTCTACTCGTAGCTGATAAGGGTTGGTCACGAGTCCTGTTCCCCACAGGAACCGGCGTGCGAACGTCTCGTGCTGCTGGTCCTCGCACACGAGGACATACTTTACCCGCTCTCGGGTCATCCCCGCTCCCAGCCTCGGGCCATCAGCTGTGAGAGCCTCAGGGGACCGCTACGCATCTCGCTATTCAGTCCGTCGGCCAGCGATTCGGCTCTCGTCGGCCCGACTCCCTCACGCCACAACAGAATGCCACGGTCGCCGCCCAGATAATCGATGACTTCGGGGTGGTGCGAGCAGAGCACGGCTTGGGGGAATGCAGTCCCGCAAGCGTCAGCGAGGGCAATCAGCCACGGCTGGATTTCCCGGAGGCCCACATAGTTGACGGGTTCGTCAATGAAGAGAGCCGCCCCTTGGTCCGCCGTGAGGAGCGTGATCGCGTAGAGGACGATCAGAGCCCGCTGCCCGTCGGACAACTCGCTGAACTTGTATTCGTGGGATTCGTCAGCCGCGCCGAAGACTCCCGACAGCACCCTCGTGTCGATTCCGACCTTCTCCAGACGGAATCCACGAAGACCCTCCATGACGTGGCGCATCACTTGAGTGTAGTCCGGATTCAGGTGCGGCCGTTCCTGCAGCAGGTGACGATACCAATCGACGAAGTTTCGGCCGTCCCTGGCCAGGATCACGTCCTCGCCGGCCGCCTCTGCCGCGAAGATCGGTGGGTTTAGCCCGCAAACCAGCACGCCACGCATGAATTCGAGAAACCGCGTAAGTGCGACGTTCTCCTCGACGGGTACCACGCGCGCGAGCGCGGACTCTCTCCAGTCGCTCTTGAAGGTAGATCCCTTCCTGTGGTCGTCACGGTACAACTGCACCTCGCCTTTCGTGAAGCTGAAGAGCGGCCTCTCACTCTTCGACAGAGTCTCCCGGACGATCCGGGCGCGACGCTCCCGACGGTCATGTTCCACGTCGAGACGATAGTGGAACGCGTCCCCGCCCAACTCCGCCTCCACCTGAAAGACCTGAACCGCGTGTTCTTGCCATCGGGTAAGCGATGAAGGAGGAAACACGTCCCGGTCGGTGACCCTGGCTGTCCCTTCGAGCAGGCGTCGCAAGGCGTACACCACGTCCAGCACGGCCGTCTTCCCCGCACCGTTCCGCCCGACGAGCAGCGTCAGGTCCTGAAGCGGTAAGTCGAAGTTGACAAATGACTTGTAATTGTCGATGTAGATGCGCTTGAACATCAGTCGATGCCTGGTTGGCCGTGTCGTCCCAGTTGGTATGCGGAAAAGCTAGCGTACCGGGGCGCCGATTGCTAATGGCCGTCGGGCGTTTCTCCATCATCGTCTCATCATCAGGGCATCAGCGTTTCATCATTGGCCCCATTCGGGCGCCGCGATGTTGCTCAGTCCGCCTGAGGCAGCCCCCCGGCCGCACCCAGGGATCCACCGGCGGGAACACCAGACCCGCAACGGGTTACACAGAGGCGGAGGAGGGGAAGACGATGGGAGACCAACCATACCGGGAGGCGGAGAGGCTGCGGGCCATCAGCGTGCGCGCGTTTCGCGCGGCATTCGACGAGGCCACGCCGCGGCAGCTTGAAGAGGTGCTCGGGACGGACACCGAGCGTGCATCCGAGACGGGGAACGACTGGGGCTTCGCCGTGGGGTACGACGCGGGGGCGGCCCTGGTGTTCTGGAGCGCGGTCACGTGGAAGTTCGACCGGCAGATCGCGGACGCGGTCACCTCGCTCCTGGCCAACGCCCCGGACCCCGCCTGCGTGCCGGACGTGATGGCCGCGGCGGTCAGGGTCGACAAGCCCTACGACCTGCGGGATGCCGCGCTGGCCCGTCTCGGCCGCGCCATGGCCGGGTCGCGGGAGGTGCCGGAGCCGGTGGTGCGCCTGCAGAGCGCGTTTCAGGCGGCGCAGAGGGCCGCGGACGTGAAGGGCCGCGCTGCCGGGCGCCGGGCGGTCCCCGTCGATGACTCCCCCCCGGGCCCCTACAGGGAGGCTCTGCGGGGATGGATCCGGGGCGTGCTCGAGGGACACCAGGAGGGGACACACGACACGCTGCGCCGCATCATTCACGAGAGGTTCGGCGACTGGATGACCATGGCGGCGTCCCTGATGCTCGACGAACGGATCGACGGACCGAGGGCCGGGGTGCTGGCCACCGTGCTGCTGGACATCAACCAGCCCCTGGGCGTCCTCTACTGGACGGAGGAGATCGCGTCCATGAAGCCCGAGGAACTGCGGCAGGTCACGTCACAGCGACCGCCCTCCAGAGACGATCCCGTCCCCTGGCCGTGGCCGCCACGCCGTCCCCCCGCGGCCGACGATTAGCAGCCTCCCGCCTTCCAGCCGGTGATACCGTATCACCCGCGGCGGTGAAGCACGATTTCGGACTGAATCGGTGCCTCACCCGTGCAGGCCAGATCGCCCTCGATATGGTCACCGTCCTCGTCCATCCGTCCGCTGAACTGACAGTCCGTTCCCATGGCCCCCGGCAGTAGCCACGCCAGCATCACGTTGGCAACCTGCGCGGTCCACTCTCCCGCAATGGACGGGTCAGCTTCCGATTCCACCGGGTCGTCACCGCCACAGGCGATGATCAGAACGGCCAGGAGCGGCAGCAGGTTCATGCGCTCCGGCCGACAGGATGCGACTGGATCCGAATAGTCCATGATGGGACGCCGCTGGCGGGCGGGCAATGCTCCGAGACGAAGCCCGACAGCTCCCCCGCCAGAACTGGGGGCGGCTGACCTCGGGATTACGGGGTTGACAAAGTCTCTTCCACCCCCAATCGTTCAAGTGGAGCCGGAAGTGGTGCCCGGAGGGGTTCGTCAGAACCTTGGCGCCGCGACTGGCTCCCGTCTGTTAAGCCTGGGACGAGCAAGGCTCCCTCCTTAGTAGACGAAGCGTTCCTTCCCCATCGTCCGGATCCCCCACGATTTTCCGCCGGCGTCGTCTTCCCAATCGAATGTCTTCTGTCGGACGATCTCCGCATACCTCTTGATCATCGCGAGGTAGGGATCACTGAGGCACATGGTCGTCTGGCTCTCACAAGGAAACGAAAGACGACGCGGAAGGTCAAGTCAAGACTGGCTGATTCGAGCCCCACCGCTCCTGCGGAGACTGCGGGCCACACGTGGGCGTCCTGGTGGAGATGTGCCGGCGGGGGGAACTGCGCCGGAACATGCACACATACTACCTGCACATGTTTCCAGCCATCAAGTCACGCGGAATCGCCTCAGGTAGCCGGTGATACCGTATCACCCGCGGCGGTGAAGCACGATTTCGGACTGAATCGGTGCCTCACCCGTGCAGGCCAGATCGCCCTCGATATGGTCGCCGTCCTCGTCCATCCGTCCGCTGAACTGACAGTCCGTTCCCATGGCCCCCGGCAGTAGCCACGCCAGCATCACGTTGGGGTACTGGTAGGTTCCGCTGACCGGACCCTGGATGGTGAACCCCTGAATGCTCACCGATGCCGAGCCCCCAACCCCGGATGCACTCTCGGTCAGTGTCAGCGCCAGCATCGCGTCGGCAACCTGCGCGGTCCACTCTCCCGCAATGGACGGGTCAGGTTCCGGTTCCACCGGGTCGTCACCGCCACAGGCGATGATCAGAACGGCCAGGAGCGGCAGCAGGTTCATGCGGTTGGCCGCTGCGTAGTTTGTGGGCTTCTTCATCGGGTTCCCCTTTTCGTGCGAATGTCATGTTTGATTCTGCGGCCCTGCAGGAAGGCCCCCGCCCGGCGAACCGGGCGGGGGCCGTTTCCTGCTACTGGGACTAGCCCAGGCTAAGGGTTGCTAGTTCGCCGTCGCATCCGCGGTCGAGGATGCGTCGCCGGCCCCGGCAGCTGTCGCTGCTCGAACCTGCACATCGTAGTTCCCGGCAGTTTGCCCTGTCACCAGGAACGAACGCGCGTCCCCGCCACCCGGCACCTCCTCCCAGCCGTCGTCTGCGAACGTTCCGCCGTCGGCCACGACTTGGTACTCGAACCTCCGGGTGGTCTCTTCTGCGTTGCCCCAGTCCGTGTCGCTGAAGGTCCAGGTCAACAGGAACCCTCCAGTACGGGAGGCTGCCGTCACCGCAGGTGCGGCGCCAGGCGCCGTGTCCTCGTTGGCGATCGTGATCGTGATCGCGTCGTCAGCCGGATCATTGGCGTTGTCCGCCTCTGCCGACACAGTCACGTCCTCGTTTGCTTCAGCAGTCTCGTTGTCCTTTGCCTTGACGGTTGCGGTGTCGTCCGATGTGAGACTGCCCGCTCGGATCACGATTTCCGCGTTGGAAACCTCCAACGCTTCGTCGTCACTCACCGTCACCGTAACGGTCACGTCCTCCGCCGAAGCCTGAGTCAACCTTGCCACGACCAAGACAGAATCCGTGTCGGCGTCGTTATCCGCTGCGTTCTCGGCAATTGTCGCCGTCGTCGCAGTGCCGTCACCGAGGGTAAGCGTGACGGTCGGCATGGCCTTCACCGCCGTGCTAGCCGATTCACCGTCGCCGAGGCTGCTCCTTGCGTGCACCGTGAAGGTGTACTCGACGCCGAGCGCGAGAGGCGCGTTGTTGTTCGTGGCGTCAGAGCCAAGCGTCACGAACAGAGAATCGGTGAGGGTGGCAACTTCCGCAGTGCCAAACCGCCTGGCTTGGCCGGTAGCGGTGGCCTCCCACTCGTAGGACATAATCGGCATGCTCCCGATCGAGCTCGGGCCATCCCAGGCCACGGTCACCTGACCGACATCGGCGAGGGGCGTCACGCGGAGGTTCCGCGGCGCCGTAGCCACCAGCTCGTCGTCCGTGACGGCGATTGATGTCACCGTGCACCATCATGTCGGTCGCTGCTCATCCCGGTGACCGCTACGGTCAGGGCCGAAGTGTCGTGCATGTCATTGTCCGTCTGCCGTCACGGTCACCTCACCGGTGCTCGTACGTGGCGCCTGCCGCGAAGACAGGATCGCATTGTCTCCCAGCGTTCCGCCGGTCGGTGCCACCGTCACCTGGAACGAATCCGCCTGGGCCACGTCCACTGTACCGGTCACGGTGGTCCATGCCACCCTCGTCAACCGGATCCGGCGATGCCGTCAGTGTCACGTTTGCGGCGGCCCGGGTGACATGCACCGTGTAGGTCCGGTCGTGCCGTCCTCGGCCTGACCGTGCCGTGATCGGTCACGCCGTGAGGTCGACCTGGTGGCCGTCCATGCACCGCGTCCTCAGGCATGAATTCCACGCCTGCCGTGCTCGCTGGCCGCGGTCGCGCTCACAGTGACCTGAGCAACGTCGTTGGTCACCGCGGCCGCGTAGGTGTCTTCATAACCGTCACCGCGAACGCCGGGTCAAGCTCTCCGTCTGTGTCACTGAGGCTCAGCGCGCTCAGCGTCGCATCCGAAGACGGGGTCCTCGGAATCGCCGTTGCCTCGAAGTCGTCAACCGTCTCGGTCGCGCCGGAGGCAACGTTGATGGTCACGCTGGCGTCGCCGTCCTCGGTCGCGAAGGTGTGGGTGTCGGATTCGGCCGCCACCATGTAGCGTCCGAACGGCACGCTGAGGCTGTATACGCCGCGGACATCGGTTCTGCTGGAGTCCGCAACGTCGGTTTCGCCTGCCGGCGTCGCCGTCACCTTCACGCCCGCCATGGGTCCTTCGTTCTCGTTGAGCACTCTGCCCCTGATCGTGCCGTGGGCGTAGCCCGTGAAGTCGAGACCCGAGATCGCGCTTCCCTTGGTGGTCGTGACATCGTGACTCTCGGGGAAGAAGGACATTCCCGCCTTCGAGGGCTCAATCTTGACGTCCCCGACGGCCACGGTGGCCGTGTAGGTCCCGTTGGCGCCGGTCTTGAGATCCTTGGTCGCGCCGAGCGGCCGCCCGCCGTTGATCTTGATCGTCACGCCGGAAACCGGGTTGCCGTTGCTCCGGACGGTGCCGCTGACCGTGGCGGTCTCGGCCACGCCGCTGAGCTCGACATCCTCCTGGTGCGGGGCGTTGGCCGCGAAAGCGATGTTCGCCTTGCCCTGCGTGTACCCGGCCTTGTCAACCGTGATCGCCACGCGGTTCGGGACCCTGCTGATCGTCGCGCCCCTGAACCCGCGGATGCGGTAGCGGCCGAACGCGTCGGTCGTGGCCGATGCGCCGTTCGCGGTCACCGTCGCGCCTTCGACGCGGAAGCCCTTGCTGTCCGTGACGATGCCGTAGACGTAACCCGTCGTCGGCGACACGTCGATCTGGAGATCCGCGCCGAGCGGGCTGAGTTCGCCGTTGAAGGCGACGGCCTCGCCAGGCGCCCCAACCTTGGCCACCCATCCGCCGGAAACGGAGAGCTTGTACTCGCCAGCCGCCTTGCGCATCCAGTCGAAGAACAGGGCTTCGTTGAAGTTCCTGGTCGCCTTGTTGTCGGTCCCGGAGGTGTAGCTGTCGCTGTCACCCGCCAGGTTCTCGCCATCGACCGGATCGACTGAAACGACGACGCCCTTGTACGCCGTCTTGGTCGCCGCCCTGAAGCCGCCGGCACCGCCGTCGGTCGCGACCGTGTACTCCCACACCTGTCCGTGGACGTGGTAGGTGTTCACGAAGGCGAAGGTTCCGCACATGCCGTGGCGCTGGTCTTCGGCACGCGACATCAGCGGGCAGAGCTCCACCGTGTGGTGGAAGCCGCCGTTGTCGCCGAAGGCGCCGCCCATGCGGCCGTTGTCGGCGTTGTCGGTGTACGCGTCGAGTTCGTCTTCGCCAAGCAGCTTGACGTGATTGCCGGTGATGACATCGGCCGTGACGATCACCTGCGCGTCCGCCGGCACGTTGCTGAAGGTGTAGACGCCGTCCTTGTTGGAACTATTGACCCTGGCGGCCGCCGGAGTCGTCGGGAACGCACGGGAGCGTCCGGTGGCCCTCTCGATGTGCCGGATGCCGATGTCGAGCACGCCGGACATCCGGGCGTCGCCGCCCAGGACGTTGCCGGTGAAGCCATGGACCTGGTCGCGCTCGTTGTGCACGTAGACCTTGAGCGTCTGGGTGGTGTAGGTGACCACCATCGTACCCGCGTCCATCGTGGCGGGCAGCGACAGGCCGGTGTGCGTGTACTCCACCGAGGTCGCCTCGTACTTGGAGCCACCGTCCAGCGTGTTGGCCTGGTTGGCCGCGACCGAGACCTCGTAGGTCTTGCCGGCGGCCGCCGTCTCGGAGAACTTCGCCGAGCCGTCCGCGCCGAGCGCGGCCGGTGCGCCGTCAACCGCCTCGTCGCCGGACGTCACGCTGATCGCCCAGCCGCCGAGCGCGTTGCCGCCGCCGAAGTCGGTCGTGACCGTGGCGCCGCTGAACGAGAAGTCGGCCATCGTGTTGGTGATGTCGCTGCCGTTCGACGCCATGTGCGCGGTGTACTTCGCATCCCACATCACGGCCTGCATCGCGCCGTCGGTGGCGTAGCTGCCCGTGGGCGCCGCAACCGACGCGTAGACCGTGTGGTTGGCCGCCATCGAACGCGCGATCCGCATCGAAGCCATTCCGTCGTCGCCGGTCATCGCGTCGCCGATCTTCACGTCACCGGCCATGTCCGAGAAGAACGAGACCGTGGCGCCGGGCAGTGCGTCGCCCATCGCCGCGCCGGACTTCAGGTTGACCGAGAAGTTGACCGTCGTGTGCGTGATGTCGAACGGGATGTTCTGCGTCTCCATGTCGCCGACGCCGAGCGCGAACCCGTAGCCTTCCGCGGGTCCGCCGTAGTCGTAGTCCGGTCCGGCTGCGTCCTCGTTGGCCACCACCAGCTGGTAGGGACCGGCGCGCAGTTCCGTGAACGCGAACGAGCCGTCCGGGCCCGTGGCGCCGATCGTGCGATCCAGGATCCCCGGACCCACCAGCGCCAGCGCGATCCCGGGCGCCGGCAGGGCGTGCTCGCCCTCGTCGTACGAGTCGTTCTTGCCCGCCTCGTCCACGTAGACCATGCCGGAGATGCTCGAGATGCGGGCGTGCGTACCCATGAAGTTGACGATCTGCGTGTCGTCGTCCCCGAGCGTCACGTCCATCGAGGTCATCTCGAAGACGAACGCGACCGGGTGGAAGCCGGAGATCGAGACCGTGTAGTCGCCCTCGGCCAGACCGGCGATCGCGTACTGCCCGCTCGCGTCGGTCATCGTCTCCATGTCCTCTTCGAGGTCGTCGCCCGAGAGCGTGACCGTCACGCTGTCGAGGCCGTGGCCTTCGACGCTGACGCGGCCGCTGATGCCGGACGTCCGCAGCAGGATGCCCTCGAAGGGCACCGTCGCCGTCTCGCCGAGCGCGAGCGCGACGTTCTTCGAGGTCGTCTCGAAGGAGTAGTCGTCCGTGTCGTACCCGCTGATCCCGACCTGGAAGTTGCCCGCGGGCAGGTCGGTGAAGGTGTACTGGCCGCTGTCGTCGGTCATCGCGGTCTGGTTCTCGCCCTCGCCGCTCAGGCTGACCGTCACGTCCGCAAGGCCCTCACCCTCGATGCTCACCTGGCCCATGATGGACGCGGTGCGCAGCATGATGCCCTCGAACGGAACGCTGGCCGTGCGGCCGTGCTCGACCCGGACCGTCGCCGAGGTCGTCGAGAAGCCGTACTCGTCGGTGTCGTAGCCGCTGATCGCGAGCTGGTACTCGCCCGCGCGCAGGTCCGAGAAGTTGAACTGGCCGCCCATGTCGGTGTTCTGATCGGCGTCTTCGCCCATGCCCTGCAGGCTGACGGTCACGCCGGCGAGCCCGTTGCCCTCGACGCTGACCTGGCCGCTGATCGCGGACTCGCGGACGAACACGCCCTCGAAGGGCACGACCTTCGACTCGCCCACGGCCACCATGGCCGTGCCCGACGCGCTGGAAAACGCGACGTCGGTGGCGTCGAAGCCCGAGATCTCGATCGTGTAGTTGCCCGCGCGCAGGCCCGTGAAGGTGTACTGGCCGTTGTCGTCGGTCAGCGCCTGCGCCTCCTGGCGCCCCGAGATCGCCACGGTGACGCCCGGAAGGCCCATGCCCTCCACGGTCACCATGCCCATGAGGCTGGCGGTGCGGATCCAGGAGCCGCTGAAGTTCCGGTTGATGGTCTGGCCGGACTCGGCGATGGTCACTTCGGCCGTGGTGGCCTCGAAGCTCGCGTCACCCGGGTAGCCGGCGATCGTGATGGTGTAGGTGCCACCCTCCACATCTGTAAAGGAGTAGTGGCCTCCGCCAGTGGTCGTGGTTGCGGCACCGCTGCTCAGGGTGACGGAGACCCCGTCAATCCCCTCGCCTTCGACGACCACCTGGCCGTCGATCTGGCCGACCGGAGGAGGAGCCGTGCCCTCTTCACATGCGGCCAGAGGCAAGCCAAGCAGCGCAGCCGCCACAAGAAGCTTGAGTCTGTTCATGTCGTCTTCCATTCCTTTGATGGAGGTTCGATGAGTTGAAATCTATTCCTGAGCGCTCCCGGTCTTCCGGGAACGATTGTCAAGGGTTGTCAGATTCACCCCGCACTCCGGGGTCGGATGCTCTGCACATGCAATTGTGGTGCCAAACCTGACAGCCTTCCTAAATCGTTGGCACACAACCACATACGCCTCCTCACGCACGTACGTCACCCGCCGGAAAATGGGAGGCGGACAGGTTTCTGACCGGCTCCGCGGCATTCCCGGCGGGAAATGGTAAGGTTTACTTTACGTTCTGTAAACTACGCTTGTCATTCCTGTCGTTGCCCAGGTACTGCTCCGCGAGCGCCACCAGGCTGGACGAGCCCAGGTAGAGCGGCGTGCGGTCGTGGAGGCCCTGCGGCTTCAGGTCCAGAATGTTCCTTGAGCCGTTCGACGCCCGCCCGCCCGCCGCCTCGCAAACCAGCGCAAGGGGGGCCGCCTCGTAGAGAATCCTCAGCTTGCCCTCCGGAGCACCGGTGTCAGGAGGATACATGAAGATCCCCCCCTGGAGCAAGGTTCGGTGGAAATCCGAGACCAGCGAACCGATGTAGCGCGACTTCCAGCCGCCCGCTCCGTCGCCCCCGCCTTCCCCGTTCACCCCCCGGAGGTGGTCGACGAGCCGCTGCTGGCCCCGCGACCAGCGCGCGTAGTAGGCCTCGTTGACCGAGTAGACCTTCGCGGGCGGGTCGGGGATGCGGATGTCGGGGTGGCTGAGCAGGAATTCCCCGATCGAGGGGTCGAGCGTGAAGCCGTGCGCGCCGTGGTTCACGCCGGTCGTGTAGACCAGCATCGTGGAGGAGCCGTAGATGACGTACCCCGCGGCGAGCTGGTCCCATCCCTTCTGCAGGCAGTCCTTCAGGGTGCCGGGGCGCCCGCGCGGCGAGCGCCGGTGGTGCACGGAGAAGATGGTGCCGATCGAGACGTTGACGTTGATGTTGGACGAGCCGTCGAGCGGGTCGAAGAGCAGCACGTAGGGACCGATGTCGAAGCGCTCGGGGATCGGGATGATCTCCTCCTCCTCCTCCGAGACCATGCAGCAGAGGTGCCCGGCGTGGTCCATCGCCTTGACCATCGCCTCCTGGGCGAAGACGTCGAGCTTCTGCACCGCCTCGCCCTGCACGTTGGTCTCGCCGGTGCGGCCGAGCACGTCGATGAGCCCCGCCATGTTCACCTCGCGCGAGATGATCTTGGCGGCCAGCGCGATGTCGTACAGGAGCGCCGAGAAGCGCCCCGTGGCGCCCGGGTGCAGCTGCTCCTGGTCGAGGATGTGCCGATCGATGGTGACGACCTTGCTTCGCATGGCCATGAAGGTGGCCGGAGGGGGGGGTGGGGGGCAAGGTGCGGGGGACATCCGCCAAACCGCGGGTTCGCCTGCGGGGCGTTTGCCGGGCTGCCCTCCGAACGAAGCGCGTCTGGTCTTGCGGAACCTGTACGCAGGACTTTAGTGTAGTTGGTAGCAACGAGTCTTGACTGGGGCCTCTCCGGCCCTGTTATTGGGGTCCCCGCCTTCAGCGGGGGCCCCATTTTGCTTCGGCCTCTCTACTATCTATTGGGGGTAGGATGGATCGATACGCGATCTTCGTCAAAGCACGGCCAGAAGGGAGTTGACTCGCGCATCGTTCGTGATCTGATCGTTCTCTCGCGAAACCGGGCGGTGAGCACGGTCTACCTCATGAGCGGAGACGAGGATGTACGAGAAGGGGTTGTGGAGGCGCAGGAGTTTGGCGTTGCAGTGATTCTGCTCGGGATCGAACCGCGATCGGGCCAACTCAACCAGGCAGCGACGCTCGTTCGGGAAGCCGATGACATCATCACGTTGTCGCGCTCGGATTGCACCAGATTCCTATCGCATACCGACGAGAGTATCGGACGACCCCACCTGACTCGTTCTGTCGCCGTCGACGAGAATGCGAGCCCCTCCGAGTTTGGCGAGGCTTATGGTCGAGCTACGCGAGGCGATCTCGACCCGGAGGCAGTCTCTAGGGTCCTTGCAGGTCAGCCCCGGATTCCGCAGTCGATCGACATCTGGTTGGTGAAGAACGCCGCGGCGCGCTTCGGGGACCCGCTCTCCGACGACGCCAGGCATGAGGTCCGTGCGGGGTTCTGGAGAGGGATTGAGACTGCGACAACCGGGGACCCGCAGTAACGACGGTCAGGCGCCGGCATCCGCCGGGCCGCCATCGTTACCTGGATCAACCAGTTCGCCGCGCGCCCGTCGTCTTGACCTCTACCCATCTCGCCCGGACCGCACCCTGACGCTCCCGTCACGACGTGCGATCAGGGCAACCGTGCCGTGCCGGTCCGTCCGGTAGACCCGCGTGCCGGCGCCCTCCAGCCGCGCGAGCACCTGCGGGTCGGGGTGGCCGTAGCGGTTGCGGGCGCCGACGGGGATGAGCGCGTACTCGGGGCGGACGGCGTCGACGAAGGCCTGGGCCGTCGAGGTGATGCTGCCGTGGTGGCCGACCTTCAGCAGGGTGATGGGCGGGGCGGCGGGGGCGCGCCGGGCGAGCACCGCAGCCTCGACCTTCGCGTCGGCGTCGCCCATGAGGAGCGCCGAGAAGTCGCCCCAGGTGACCTCGAGCACGACGGACCAGTCGTTGGGAGCGTTTGGGTCGGGGGTTTCGTGCGCCTCCCCCGGCCCCGCCCGTCCCGGCGGGTGCAGCACGCGGAAGTGGACGCCGTCGATGGTCCACTCGTCTCCGGCGGCGGCGCGGCGCCAGGGGACCCCCGCGCGGCGCGCCTCGGCGAGGCCGTCCATCTGCCCCGCCTGCCCGATGCTGACCCCCGGCCCGAGGACCGCTCCGGCCGAGATGCCCCGCAGCACCGCCCCCAGCCCCCCGGCATGATCCTCGTCCGGGTGGGTGAGCACCACCGCCTCAAGACGGCGCGCTCCCCGCGCGTGCAGGTAGGGGATCACGCGGCTGGCGCCCGCGTCGCTGCCCCCGAAGCCGCGCGGACCGGCGTCCACGAGCAGCCACCGGCCCAGCGGCGTGCGCAGCGCGATCGCGTCGCCCTGCCCCACGTCGATCGCGACGATCTGCAGGGTGCCGCGCCCGGCAAACGAGATCGCGGCCTGCCCGGCCCACAGCACGGTCACGGCGGTCAGCACCGACGCGGCGGCCCGCACGGCCGGGCGTCTGCGCCACGGCGCGGCGGTGAGCGCCATCGGCAGGAGCGCCCCCGCGGTGAGGAGGCCGGCCTCGAGGGGCGTGACCAGCAGGGCGGCGCCGGGCAGGGCCCCGAGCCACTCCGCGGCGATGGTGACCACGTGCAGCAGCCCCTCCGCGCCCGGCTCCGGCGAGCCCGGCGCCGGGGAGGTGAAGCACGTCGAGCACGATCGTGAGGATGACGCCGGGCACCGCGGCGGCGATGAGGGGGGTGAGCAGGATCGAGGACGGGAGTGAGAGCAGCGGGACCTGGCCGAAGTGATGCGCGAGGACCGGCGCGGTGAAGACGGAGGCGCCGATGCCGGCCGCGACGGCGGGCGCGACGGCCGCGCGGAAGCGGTGGCGGGGCCAGTGCGCGAGGATCCAGCGGGACAGGATGAGGATGCCGGCCGTGCCCGCCACGGTGAGCTGGAAGCCCGCGCCGGCCACCACGCCGGGGCGAAGCAGCGCGATCATCAGCGCCGAGAGGCCGAGCGCGCCGAGCGCGGACGAGGGTGCGCGCCGGAGACGTCCCAGTACGAAGGCGGTGGTCATCCAGGCGGCGCGGGTGGCCGAGGTGGGGGCGCCGATGAGGAGGACGTACGCCCACACGCCCGCCGCGACGAGGGCCGCGCGGCGCCGCGGCGGCTGGCCCGCGGCCGAGAGGAGCGCGCCGAGAAGGGTGGCGATCACCCCGACGTGGAAGCCCGAGATCGAGAGGAGGTGCGCGGTGCCGGACCGCGCGAAGGCGTCCCAGAGTTCGCGCGGGATCCCCTCCCGTTCGGCGAGCACCAGCGCCGACGCCGTGCCCGCCTGGGTGCCGAGCCTGCGCTGGAGCGCGTCGTGGGCCCGTCCCCGGATCGCGGAGCGCGCGCGGGTGGTCCACGGCACCCCCCCATCCCCCCCTTCCACCACCGCGGACGCGCTCAGGTACACCGTCTCCGTGCCGTCGGGCCGCGCCGAGCGGATCCACCGCCCCTCGACGGTCACCGCGCGGGCCTCGGGCGGCGCCCCGTCCCGCGTGTAGACGCGGATTTCGCCGCAGCCGGTCCTCAGAACCGACGCGCCCTCGGCGCTGGCCCGGGTGAAGTGGCCGCTGACGGAGGCCGGGTCCCCGTCGGAGACTCCGGCCGTGCAGACGGCTTCGGCGCGGTGCCCCGAGGTCCCCCACAGGTGCCCCGCCAGGACGCAGGCGGCGAACGGGAGGGCACGCGATCCGGGACCGCGCCATATCAGGATGGGAAGCGAGCAGATCAGAACCCAACCGGCCCCGAATGCCGCGCTGGCGGCCGCCCCGGCGGCGAAGCCCGCGGCTGTCCAGAGGACCGGCGGCGCTCCTCTCACTCCAGAAGCTTGCCTCCCTTTGCCCCGTCCTGAAGGTGACGTTCGCGCAGCAGCCTGCGCACCTTGAGATCGGCGTTGACCCCGGCGACGAGCACGACCCCCATCCCCACCACCATCCCCCCGAAGGCCACGAAGGTGACCGGCACGCGCTCCAGCATCACGACGCCGAGGTTGATCGCGACCTCCCTGCCCGCGTTGGCGACCGCGAAGCCGACGCCCAGCACCACGACGAGCGCGAGCCCCAGCCAGCCTGCCAGCCGGCTCACGGGGGTTCCACCGGCAGGACGGGCGGCCACCACTGCCCTTCGCGCTTCTTCGTCCTCGGAAAGCGCTGGACCACGAAGGTCGCTCCGGTCGAGACGCTCACCCGTCCGTAGAGGTACCGGCCGATGTCCGTCTCATCGCCCTCCATCACCACGACCTTGTTGCGGCGGGTGCGGCCCATCACCATCCCGTCCTGCTTGCCCATCCTCTCCACCAGGACCTCCTCCACCCTGCCCAGGTCATCCTTGTTGACCTGGGCCTGGATGGCGCGGGTCTCGTAGATCAGGTGTTCCAGCCGCTCCTGCGCGACCTCGTCCGGGACGAACTGGCTCTTCGGCAGGCGCGTGGCGGGCGTGCCCGCGCGGGGGCTGTAGCGGTAGGTGAAGGCCTCGTCGAAGCGGACCTCGCGCACCAGATCGAGCGTGTCCTCGAAGTCCTCGTCGGTCTCGCCCGGGAAGCCGACGATGATGTCGGTGGAGATCGCGATTCTGTGGACGCTTTCGCGGAGCATCTCCACCCTGGCCAGGTACTCCTCGAAGGTGTGGCGGCGCAGCATCCGCCTCAACACGCGGTCGCTGCCCGACTGGGCCGGGAGGTGGATGTGCTCGCAGACCCCGTCCTCCAGCGCCATCACCTCCACCAGCTCCGGGGTGACGTCGTTGGGGTGCGGCGAGGTGAAGCGCACCCGCTGGATCCCCCGGACCCGGCTCACGGACCGCAGGAGCCGCGCGAAATTCCAGTCTCCGTGCGAATAGGAATTGACCGTCTGGCCGAGGAGCGTGACCTCTGTGATGCCCTCCAGGCCCAGGCGTTCGACCTCGTCCAGGATCTCCACCGGGTCGCGGTTCTTCTCCGGGCCCCGCACGTAGGGGACGATGCAGAAGGTGCAGCGGTGGTCGCAGCCCCGCTGAACCGGCACCCAGGCGGTGACCGCCGACCGCCGGCGCTGCTCGAGCCCCCGGTAGTCCTCGTCCACCTGGAGTTCCACCATCGAGAGCCTTTGCCGGGGCTTGCCGGGCCCGTGTGCGGAGCGGATCTCTTCCAGCGCCGCCGGAAGTCCCCGGTATTCGTCGGGCCCGACGACCAGGTCCACGTACGGCGCCTTCTCGAGGAGCGAGTCCTTCATGCGCTGGGCCATGCACCCGGTGACGCCGAGCACCAGTTGGGGCTTGAGCCGCTTGAAGTAGTTGAGCTGGCCCACCCGTCCGAGCACGCGCCTCTCGGCGTGTTCGCGGATGGCGCAGGTGTTGACGAGGATCACGTCGGCGTCCTCGGGCGAGCTCGCGATCTCGTAGCCCGCGTCCGCGAGGATCCCCTCCATGAGTTCGCCGTCGGCGATATTCATCTGGCAGCCGTACGTCTCCACGTACGCCCGCGGTATTTTTGTCCGTTCCATGACGTTAATTCACCCTGCCCGGCCGCGGTGTGTCAAGGATGACGCGGGACCCGTCCCCCGACAGCGTGCCCCTGTGCAGGACCGACGGGTCCGGCGGACGGGCCGCGGCGACCGTCACCCGCAGGTAGTCGCCCGTCAGCGCCGTGCCGCCCCGCCCCTCCATCACCACCTCCGCCTCCGTGCCTCCCTGCCCGCGCGCGTACCGTGCCGCCTTCTCGCCGGCGAGTTCCCGGAGCTCCCGCCCCCGCTCGCGCGAGACCCGTTCGGGGACGCGGCCCCCGAGTCGCATGGCCGCGGTGCCGTCGCGGGGCGAGTACGGGAAGACGTGGAGGTAGGTGAAGGGCAGCTCCCGAACCAGCTCCACGGTGCCGGCGTGGTCGGCGGGCGACTCGCCGGGGAAGCCGGTGATGATGTCCGCGCCGAGCCCGAGCGGGGAGACGCGCGCGGCGATCTCGAGGGCGCGGCGCCGGTACTGCTCCCGGGTGTGCCAGCGCCGCATCCCGCGCAGCACCGGGTCCGCCCCGCTCTGCAGCGGCATGTGCAGGTGCGGCGCGAGCCTGCCGCCCGAACCGGCGAGGAGGCCGAGCATGCCGTCGTCGATCTCGGTGGCCTCGATGCTGCCCAGGCGGAAGCGCGGGGACGCGGCCCCCGGCGCGCCCGCCACCTCGTCCAGGAGGCGGCGCACCAGCGCGGTGAGGGTGGTGCGCGGCGCGAGGTCCCTGCCGTAGTGGCCGATGTGCACCCCCGTGATGACCAGCTCCGGGTGCGTGCGGGCCAGGACGCGCGCCTCGGCGACGACCTCGTCCGGGTCGCGGCTGCGGCTCCGGCCCCGCGCGAGCCGGGTGGCGCAGAAGGCGCACTTGCGGTCGCACCCGTCCTGCACCTTGAGCCACCCCCGCGTCGCCCCGGCGCGGCGCCGGAGCACGGTGGCCCCGACGCTCTCCAGGTGCCCCCGGTCGAGCGGGCCGCGCGCGCCCAGCTGCACCAGCCCCCCCACCCCCAGCACCTCGTCGCGCACGGCCCCCGGGTCATGCCCCTCGACGACCCCCCCGACCCCGGCCATGCCGCGGTAGTCCCCGGCGCGCAGCACCGCGGAACAGCCCGCCACCACGATCCGCACCCCGGGAGCGGTCCGCGCGGCCCTGCGGATGAACCGCCGCGCCCCCGCATCGGCCGCGTTGGTCACCGTGCAGGTGTTGACCACGCAGACATCGGCCTCCTCGAGCGGCACCGTGCGCGCCGCCCCGCCCGACCCCGCCTCGATCGCCTCGCGCATGCGCTCGGTGTCGTACTGGTTGGCCTTGCAGCCGAAGGTCTTGAAGTGCAGCCTCACCGGCCGGGCCTCAGGAACGCGAGATTCCCACCGAGACCGTGGCCCTCCAGAAACTCTCGGTCAGCGGATGGCTGGTACGGGACCCGCGCTCGACCGCCAGATCGATCCACCCGAAGCGGTAGCCCTCCAGCTCGAGGAAGTTGATCCCCACGACCGAGCGACATGATCGACTCGACCGGATCCGCCCGCCCGTAGCGGAAGGGCGGCGCCACGCGGCGGTACCCGACGCGCACGGGGAGGCTCCTCGTCTCCTGCCGGACCGCGGCCCACTCCACCCCGCCGCCGTAGCTGAGGGTCAGGGTGCTCAGCGCGCCATCCGGAAAGCCCGACGCCGCCGACCAGTCCTGATACAGGACCGACCCGTTCACCGACAGCCGCGGGGTGAGACGCGCCGTGGCCCCGCCGGAAAAACGCAGGGGGACCGAGTAGCGGCCCTCTCCCACGGTGCCGGGGCGCGCATGCTCGGTGATGTCGCCCGACCACTCCACCGTCCCGGCCAGGTGGATCAGTTCGTGCGGGTCGAGCGAGAGACCCGCCGCGAAGTTGTAGCCTCCGTAGCGCCAGCGGCGTTCCTCGTAGAAGTCCCGCACGTCGGGCGGGACCGCGAGCGTATCGAGGGCGCGGTCGAAGAACTGCTCCAGCCGGCCCACGTACGCGCCGGCGGTCACCCCCACCGACACCCCCCAGCCGACCCGCTGCGACCACCCCAGCCGCGCGACCGACGCTCCGCCGTTGGTCTCGAAGCTGTCCTCGACGTGCACCTGCCGGCCCCCGAGATCGATGGTCCCCGTGCGCTCGCCGGCCCAGCGCTGCTCCATGTACCCGGCCAGCGACACCGTCGCAACCCCCCGCGCCTGCGGGAACGGGAACCCGATCGCGATCAGCGGAAACCGGGTGGTGTTGGTGCTGCCGGATTCGTCGCCGATGTCGAAGGTGCCCCAGGTCGGCTGCATCGTGAGGCTGATGGTCGGCAGCGCCAGCCGCGCCGCCGCCGCCGGATCGCTCGCCGACAGCCCGGTCCCGGCCAGCCCGATCCCCAGGTTGCCGACGCCGGCCGTGCGACCGTCCGAGGCGAGTACCGGGTAGCCCAGCGACCGGAACCCGAGGAAGGACTGGCCGGCGGCCGTTGCCGGCGCCGCGACCGCCAAGAGGGCCGCAAGCGGGATCGCTGCCATGCCGGCTCTCACGTCAGCCCCCGCGCGAGAAGTTGAGGATCAGGCGAAGCGACGGCGGAGACTCCGACGAGCGCCCCGCGAACGTCGCGTACTCGATCGACCACGGCTCCAGAATGGAAATGAGCGCCACGGTCCGGGTGACGGGCTGGCCCGCCGGGTCCTCGCCGCGCAGCTGGTCGCGCACGAGGTCGGTGACCGGGATCTCCACGGCCTGCCCGGCCGGGGGCCGAAAGAGCTCCGGGTGCAGGGGCGCCCCGCCGCGGCGCGACAGGGTCGACGGTCCCAGCGGCGACTTGGGCAGGAAGTCCGGCGCGGTCACCATCCTGACGTCCAGCAGCATCGTGTCCGAGGGCGCGAAGGCCGGGGCTCCCGCGAGGGTGGTAAGCTGGAGTCCCGCGTAGGACACCTGGTTGGCGGTCAGCTCGACCGGGCACCCGAGCGCCTCGCAAAGCCCGGGGTATCCGGTGAGCGTGCTGGGCACATCGAGGTTGAGAATGGTGCGCCACGAGGGCGCGCCGCCCACCCTCAGGGCGCTGTCCGGAGGGCGCGGCAGCGGATCGTAGATGAAGGTCGCGGCGGTCGTGGCCACCGGGATGGTCAACACGGTGTCGGGGTTGATGCTGGGGACGGTGCGCACCCGCAGCTGCACCAGGGACACGTGAAGCCGCACCCCGGAGTCGTTGGTGCCGAGGCGGATGTCCCGGGCGGTGAGCGTGGTGTCCGTCCACACCTCGAGGAGCGCCGAGTCGAGCATGATTTCGACGCTGTCCCCCTGCGCGGGATCCCAGACGCCGACGGCCATCTCCTCCAGGGCGCCGCCGCCCGCCTCGGACCACGGCACCTCGTTGCCCAGGGTGTCCACCGCGAACTGCCAGCTGGCGCTCACGGGGTCCCAGTCCTCGCTGACCGTGTGCGCGGTGATCTCGACCGGGCCGTCCGCGACGCTCCCCGCCGTATCGATGCGCACCAGGATCGTCGCCGCCTCGTAGGAGGGCAGCGTGTCGATGCGGTTCGTCCCCGCACTGTCGACCGTCGTGATGGTGGGCGGGATCCGCGCGAACCTCACCAGCGTCGCGGCCTGGAGCCCCGGCCCCTCCACCCCGTCCTCGTCCGTCCCGGGCCCGAACTCGTAGGCTACGACCCCGCCGCCGAGCTGCGAAGCCCGTCCGTATCCGCCGTAGACCGCCGCGCTGGTCACGAAGTCGCTGAACGGAAGGGTGATCTCGACCGCCACCCCCGGCTCCACCAGTTCGTCCACCGCGGCCGTGGGAATCTCGTCGGTGCAGCCGCCGAGGACTGCCGCCAGGGCTGCGGCCGCCGCCGTCCGCGCGGGCGCCGGCATGCGCCGGTGCGTCAACTCCCGGCCCCCCTCTCCAGCATGCTCCCCGTGAAGGCCCGGGGAATCAGATCCTTCAACAGCCAACTCCGTGTCTCCTTCCTCGCAACGCTGTAGACCATCGTGTCGCCCCCGAATTCGGCGACGAACTGGCAACACGCCCCGCAGGGCGGCACCGCGCGGTCCCCCTCGGTGGCGACCACGAGGCGGCGGAACCGCCTGTGCCCCGCGGAGACGGCCTTTGCGGCAGCCGTCCGTTCGGCACATATCGTGAGACCGTAGGACGCGTTCTCAACGTTGCATCCGCTGAAGACCTCGCCCGATTCCGTCTCCAGGGCGGCTCCGACCCGGTATCCGGAATAGGGGGCGTAGGCGCGGCGCAGCGTCTCGCGCGCGATGTCTGCAAGGTCAGCGTTCTCCATTCCATCCAATCAGACCGTGATCCTCGGCAGCCTGCGTGACAGCCCCGTGAGGATCTCGTAGGGGATCGTACCCGCGAGCTCCGCGACCGCCTCGAGCGGCAGCTCCGCGTCACCTTCCCGCCCGACAAAGGTAACGACATCGCCGGTGCCGACGTGACCGCCGGTCCGCAGCACGGTCGTATCCATCGAGATCCGGCCCACGATCGGCACCCGCTCGCCGCCCGCGATCGCGAAGCCGCGGTTGCCGAGGACGCGCGGCAGCCCGTCGCCGTAGCCGATCGCCGCGGTGGCCCAGCGCTCGCCGCTCGCCGCGCGGTAGGTCGCCCCGTAGCCGACGGTGGTGCCCGCGGGCACATCGCGCGCCAGCACGACCCGCGCCCGCACGCTGGCCACGGGGTCGGGCGGGGGACAGCCGGCCGGCCCCGCCTCGGACGCGACCGGTGCGGCCGGCGCGCCGTAGAGGTAGATCCCCGGCCGGACGGCGTTCGCGGTGCGCGATCCGAGCCGCAGCGCCCCGGCACTGTTCGCGCAGTGAGAGGAGCGCGTCCGCCGGGATGCCGCCCGCACCCTCCACGAACCGGTCGAAGCGCTCGATCTGCCGCCGGGCGGAGTCCGGATCCGCCGCGTCCGCCGAGTGCAGATGCGTGAAGAGCCCGAAGAGCCGCAGCCCCGCGCCACAGGCCCGCCGCACCTCACCCCACCAACCGCCCTCCCCGGGGTCGAACCCCGACCGTCCCCATGCCCGTGTCGATCTCGATCTGGAAGGGGATGGAGGCCGCCCCGGCGGACTCCTCGCCGAGCCGCCGGAGCGCGGCCAGCCCGGCAAGGTCGGAGATCGCGGGGACGAGGCCGCCGCGAACGGCCCCGGGCAGTTCGGCGGGAAGCACCGGACTGTAGACCATGACGGGCTCCCGCACGCCGATTCGCCGCAGTTCGAGGCCCTCGTCGACGGTCGCGATGCCGTAGCCGAAGGGGCGCGCGGCGCGCAGTGCGGCCACCACGCGCTCCACCCCGAGGCCGTACCCGTCCGCCTTGACCATGGGGATGATCCTGGCCGCGCCCCCGGCAGCCGCGCGGACGCGCTCCAGATTGCGCCGGATGGCAGCCGCGCGCACCTCGACCCAGGCGCGGTGGCGCAGGCCGGGCGAGGGGCCGGCGGGCGTGGGGGGTGGGGGTGGGGGGGTGGGGGGTGGGGTGGGTGGTGGGGGGGTGGGCTGGGGGTGGGGGGTGGGGGGGCTGGGGGTGGGGGGGGCTGGGGGGGGCAATATGGGGGGTGGGGGGTGGCGGGGCACCCGCAACCGTGCCGGGCCGGGCTGCTCCCCTCACGGGTCCATTCCTTCCCGGGCGGCGAGGGTGATCCGCCAGGGGACGGCCCAGTCCTTGAAGCGGGCGGCACCATTCCAGAGCTGGCCCGGTGGCTCGGGCGGGGCAGGCGGCAGCGTCCCGGTGGCCGCGTGGGCCGGCGGAGCGCTGCCAATCACCTTGCCCGCGGGCGTAAAGAAGACCGCCTTTCCCTCCCGGTCCAGGCCCATCTTCGCCCGGCCTTCATGCACCGCCCGGTGGTGGCGCCGACACAGGAGCACCAGGTTCGCCAGGCTCGTTTCACCTCCGTCGGCCCAGTGCCGCACATGGTGCGCGTCGGTGAAGCGGCTTCCGCACCCCGGGTACCGGCAGCCCCGGTCCCGCTCCTCCAGCGCGCGCCGGATATGTGCCGGTACCGTCCGCGTCTTGCGTCCCACGCTCAGCACCTTCCCACCGTCACCATGCACCATCGGCACCACCGCCGCATCGCACGCCAGCCGCCGTGACGTCTCCGGACACACCCGCACTCCGTCAAGCTCCGAGCGCCCCGCCTCCCCCGTCCCCGCCAGGGTCGCGGCCTCGGTATGCACGACCACCTGGAACCGCTCCGCCCGGCTTCCCGACTCCGCCCCCCCGAACCCCGCGGCCAGGGCCCGCTCAGCCATCAGCCCCACCGCATCGGCCCGGCGCTGCTCCGGGGTCGGCCGCGCCTCCGGATCCTCCTCGCGGTAAGCCGCGTCCCCTGCCGCTTCCAGCGCCCGCATCAACACCGCCCCCACCTCGGGCTCCAACCGCCCTCGCACCACGAACATGCCCTCGTCGTCGACCGCCACGCTCAGCCGGCGGCTCCGGTGCCGATGTTCCTCCGCGGCCACCTCGTCCTCGCGCCCGAGACGCTTCCACCCCAGCACCATCCGCCGCAGCTTCACCGCCGAACCCGCCAGCGCGTACTCCAGCAACGCCGCTTCGTTCTCCGGCGTCCCCGCCCGCGCGATCTCCCGAACCTTCGTGTACGAGATCAGCCCCCGCTTCATCGCCGCCGATGTCCTGGGCAGCTCCTCCAGCGCGTACGCCACGCGCAGATGTTCACGTGCGGTCACGGGCATCACTCCGATCCGCCACGCCAGCCAGTCCACACCCGTTTCGAACCCTTCCGCCACCCAGCCCTCCCGCCGGTCGAACTCCCGCACCAGCGTGAGCAGCTCGTAGCGGGCCACCGTGATCCGCGCGGCCAGCTCCGCAATCCGCTCGCTCAGCTCCGATACACTCATCGCTCCTCCTCCCGTCTTCTTCGTATGCCGATGTACCGAACTTAAGCCGAAAATCCGGCCCGTCCATGGCGAAATCGGCCTTTGTATCGGCGGTTTGGGACGTTTGTTGGCGCTATTGAGCACGGGGCAGATTCAGCGCCGGATTCGTGGACACTCGCGGCAGCGGCACGCCCGGATGCACCGCGCGCGGCGGCGGCAAGCCCAGCGATTCCGCGGCAGACACCGGGACACTCGCATGCTTCGTTGGGCACGGGCGGGTGCACGGCACTCCCCACGCCGGCCCCCTCGAAATCCACTGCCCCACGGTCTCCAGCCGCCGATTCCGCGGCAAGCACCGGGACACCGGCATGCTTCGTTGGGCCAGGGCCGGGTACGGGCGGCGACCGGGCACCCCGCCTCCACTCGCCATAGTATTAACAGTCCAGCCCCCGGTGTCGCCCACCCTTCCCCATTGGCCTGACCATGACGCAACCTACCGACCATGAGTGCGCACTCACCCGAGCGGCCTCCGTCCAGGCCAAGGCCGCGGACAAGGGGTTCGATTGGACCGGCCCGGATGGCGCCCTCGCGAAGGTCCGCGAGGAAACAAATGAAGTGGCGGCGCTGGTGGCCGGTGGCTCCGTGCGAGGGGCGCGGGGGGGTGGGCGGGCGGCGGGGGATGGGCGGGCAGCGGGGCGGCTCGTCGAGGAGGTGGGGGATCTGCTCTTCGCGGTGGTCAACGTCGCGCGCCTGGCGGACATCGATCCGGCGCCCGCCCTGGAGCGCGCGACCGCGAAGTTCCAGCGGCGGTTTGCCGAAGTGGAACGCATCGCGCGGCTGCGCGGTCTGCCCATGCCGGGAACCGGGCTGGCGCCGCTGGACCGGATCTGGGACGAGGTGAAGTCGCGGGAGGGGCCTCAGTAGCCGGCCGCCATCAGTAGCCGGCTGCGCGGTCCACCAGGTTGCGGAGGGGCTCCCCGCGGTTGAACCGCCCGATGTTCTCCGTGATCAGTTCGGTCTGCCGGTCCCAGAAGCGGCGGGTGGTGGCGGAGACGTGCGGCGTCATCAGCACCCGCGGATGCCGGTAGAACGGATGGCCGGCCGGGAGCGGTTCACGGTGGAAGACGTCGAGCCCGGCGCCTCGCAGCCGTCCCGAATCGAGGGCCTCCAGGAGGGCGTTTTCGTCGACCAGGCGTCCCCTGGCGACATTGATCAGCACGGCGCCCGGCTTCATCGCGGCGAGACGCTCGCGGGTCATCAGGCCGCGGGTCTCGCCGGTCTCGGGGAGCGCAAGGACGAGATAGTCGGATTGGCGTATCGTGTGGTCCAAAACATGCGGCCCTGAGCCCACTTCATATTCTAATCCATATTTTTCGTCTTCGAATATACACGTTCGTATATCACCCCCGCCCCGCCGCACCCCCACCACCCTCGCGCCCATCGCGGCGGCCCTGCGGGCGACCTCGCGGCCGATCCCCCCGAAGCCGAGGATGCCCACCGTCGAGGCGCCGACTTCGGTGACCGGCGCGTCCGCCGCCCAGTACTCCGGCGCGCCCCACCGCCCCTCCTGCCGGGCGCGCACGGCCACGTCCAGCCCCCGCGCGAAGTGGAGGATCATCGCCATGACCGTCTCGGCCATCGGCGCGGCGTGGATCCCGGCCGAGTTGGTGAAGAGGACATCGCTGGCCAGCATCGCGGGGTGCAGCGACCCGGCGACCCCGGCCGCGCCCGAGTGCACCCATTCGAGCCGCCGTCCATGATCCAGCACCTCGGCGGGGATACCGTACCCCATGTACACCCGCGCGTCCGCCACCGCTTCGAGCAGCTCGCCGGTCGCGCGCCCGGCGCCGTCGCCCGAGCCGTCCGAGAGCGTCTCCATGAACCGGATCGTCCAGCCGGGCGGTAGCGAGGCCGTGATCGCCTCGCGGGCCCGGTCCGGCAACTCCCAGATCGGGCGCCGGTCGCGCAGGTCGATGACGATGGTGGCGGTCAAGGCTTCAGCCGGTTGATCAGCCTCGGGAAGGGGACGAGTTCGCGGATGTGGGGCCGGCCGGTGATCCAGCCGACCGTCCGTTCGAGGCCGAGGCCGAACCCGGAATGCGGGAACGTCCCATAGCGGCGCAGGTCGAGGTACCAGTCGTAGGCCTCCTCGGGAAGCTGCTCCTCGCGGATCCTGGCGAGGAGGCGGCCGAGGTCGTCCTCGCGCTGGCTGCCGCCGATGATCTCGCCGTAGCCCTCCGGGGCCAGCAGGTCGTTGCAGAGCGCGGTGCGCGGGTCGTCCGGGTTCTCCTTCATGTAGAAGGCCTTGGCCTCCTTGGGGTAGTTGTACACGAAGACCGGGCGGTCGAACCAGCTCGAGATGGTGGTCTCCTCGGTGGCGCCCAGGTCGCGGCCCCACTCGAAGGGGTGGGCGGCGCCGGCGGAGGCGGGGGCGGCGGCGCGTTCGGCGTTCAGGCGCTCGACGGCCTCGGTGTAGCTGATCCGGGGGAAGGGCGGCGTGACCGATTCGAGCATGCTCACGTCCCGTTCGAGGATCTCCAGTTCGCCGCGGCAGCGCTCCAGCGCGCGGGCGACGATGTGGCAGATGAACTCCTCCTGGAGGTCCATGTTGTCGTTCGAATCCGCGAACGCGACCTCGGGCTCGATCATCCAGAATTCGGTCAGGTGGCGGCGGGTCTTCGACTTCTCCGCGCGGAAGGTCGGCCCGAAGCAGTAGACCTTGCGGAACGCCGGGCAGGCGCACTCGGCGTAGAGCTGGCCGGTCTGCGCCAGGAACGCGCGCTCGCCGAAGTAGTCGGTCTCGAAAAGCGTCCCGGCCGACTCGCCGATGGCGCCGGTGAGGATGGGCGTGTCGATGCGCACGAAGTCCCGCTCGTAGAAGAAGTCGTGGATCGCCTGCTCGACTTCGGCGCGCACCCTGAGGCCCGCCCGCTGCTTGTTGGAACGCAGCCACAGGTGGCGGTGGTCGAGGAGGAATTCGACGCCGTGCTCCTTGGGCTGGATGGGGAATTCGTCGCTGGCGCCGATGAGCTCGATGGCGGTGACGGTGAGCTCGTGTCCGCCTGGGGCACGGGCGTCGGCGCGGACCTGGCCGGTGAGCGCGATGCAGCTCTCCTGGGTGAGCGCGGTGGCGAGTTCCCAGATGTCGTCGGGAAGTTGCGATTTGACGACGACGCCCTGGACGACGCCGGTCCCGTCGCGCAGGACGATGAATGCCACGCGCGCGTGCACGCGCAGGGTGGCGATCCAGCCGGTGACGGTGACGGTCTCGCCGGTGTGTCGGGGAAGGTCCTTGATGGTCATGGGATCGGAAGCTACCTAGGGGCGGGGGATCAGCCAACGCCGAAGAGCTTGGCGCGTTCGCCGTAGCGGCGGTCGAGGTGGGCGCGGACGGGCGCGTTGGCGGGGTCCGCGAGGCGGGGGTCGGCGTCGATGAGGGCGCGGGCGCGGTCGCGGGCGGGGCGGATGAGGTCGTCGTGCTTGAAGAGGTCGGCGAAGCGCAGTTCGGTGCCGTGGCCGTGCTGTTCGGCGCCGAAGAAGTCGCCCTGGCCGCGGATGCGGAGGTCTTCCGAAGCGATTTCGAAGCCGTCGGTGGTGCGCGCGAAGGCCGCGAGGCGGGCGGACGCGGGGTCAGCGGAGTCGCTCTCACCCGTGATCACCACGCACAGCCCCCCCTCCACCCCCCGCCCCACGCGGCCGCGCAGCTGGTGCAGCTGGGAGAGCCCGAAGCGCTCGGCGTTCTCGACCACCATCACGGTCGCGTTGGGCACGTCGATCCCGACCTCGACCACCGTCGTCGCGACCAGCACCTCGATCCGCCCGGCCTGGAAGTCGCGCATGATCCGGTCCTTCTCGTCGGCGGGCATGCGGCCGTGCATCAGGGCGAGCGCGCGGCCGGCCAGCTCCTCGCGCCCCAGCCGCTCGAACTCGGCCTCGGCGGCGAGGAGTTCGGCGCGCTCCGACTCCTCGATCGCGGGGTAGACGAGGTACGCCTGGCGGCCCCGGTCGAGGTGGCGGCAGACCTCGCGCAGGACGTCGCCGCGCTCGTCGGGGGAGGCCACGCGGGTGGCGACGGGGCGGCGGCCGGGGGGCAGCTCCTTGATGGTCGAGAGGTCGAGTTCGCCGTGCATCGTCATCGCGAGCGAGCGCGGGATCGGGGTGGCCGACATGAGGAGCGTGTCCGGGCGGGGGTCGCGCTCGGCGAGGGCCATGCGCTGGCGGACCCCGAAGCGGTGCTGTTCGTCCACCACCACGAGCCCCAGCGCCTCGAACTCGACACCCTCCTGGATGAGCGCGTGGGTGCCGATCACCAGGCGTGCCTCGCCGCCGGCCACCCGCGCGCGCGCCTCGTCGCGGCGGCGTCCCGTGACCGAGCCGCGCAGCACCTCGACGCCGACCGGAAGACCGCCCAGCAGGGCCCGGATCGCGCCGGCGTGCTGGTCGGCGAGGATCTCGGTCGGCGCCATCAGCGCGGCCTGGTAGCCCCCCTCGACCGCGAGCAGCATCGCGAAGAGCGCCACCACCGTCTTGCCGCAGCCCACATCGCCCTGCAGGAGCCGGTTCATGCGGCGCGCCGAGGTCATGTCGGCGGTGATGTCGCGCAGGACGCGCGCCTGCGCCGCGGTGAGGCGGAAGGGGAGGGCGTCGTGCAGAGCGCGGATCAGCTTGTTGGTGCGGACGAATGCGATTCCGGGACGCTCCAGCGTGGCCTGGTGGCGGACGCGCGCCTGCATCAGCTGCAGAAGGAAGAGCTCGTCCCAGGCGAGGCGGCGGCGTGCCGCGCCGACCCGGTCGAGGGAGGGGGGGCGGTGGAGATCGCGCAGCGCGGCGGAGAGCTCGATCAGGTTGAGGGCGCGCCGTTCGGGGGGGGTCAGGTACTCGTCGCGGGCGACCTGGCCGATCAGGGAATCGAGATTCAGGGCGAAGAGGCGGCGCAGGACCCACTGAGGGACGTCCTCGGCGGCCGGATACGTGGAGAAGATCGTGCCGGGCGAGGTGGGGGGAGGGGCATCGGCCCGCGCGAGGATCGTGTGCTCGCGGGGCTGGATCTGGCGGCCGTGGAAGAACTTCACCGGGCCGGTGACGAGGATGCGGTCGCCCTTGCGCAGCAGTCGCTCCACCCACGGCTGGCCGGGCCAGGCGCAGGTGATCAGCCCGCTGTCGTCCTTGATGACCGCCTGGAAGATGCGCAGGCCGGAGCGGGTGGGGACGATGCCCATGCTGCGGACCTCGCCCGCGACCGTGACGTCCATCCCGACCTGGGCGAGGGCGACGGGCGTGATCGTCGACGCGTCGTCGTAGCGGCGGGGCACATGGTAGAGCAGGTCGCGGGCGGTGAGGATCCCCATCCGCTGCAGCGACTCCGCCCGGCGGGGGCCCACTCCCTTCAGGAACTGGACGGGCCTGTCGAGGGCGGTCATGACGCCGCCAGCACCCCCTGGACGAATTCGTGCGCGTCGAAGGGCTCGAGGTCCTGCGGGCGCTCGCCCACGCCCACCAGCCGCACCGGGATGCCGAGTTCCTGGCGCAGCGCGACCACGATCCCGCCCCGCGCGGTCGAGTCCAGCTTGGCCAGCACGATCCCGGTCACCGCCACGTAGCGGGAGAATTCGCGCGCCTGGACCAGGCCGTTCTGCCCCACCGTCGCATCGAGGACCAGCAGCGTCTCGTGCGGGGCGCCCTCCTGCCGGCGGCGGATCACGCGGTCCACCTTGGCGAGCTGCTCCATGAGTCCCTTGTGCGTATGCAGGCGCCCGGCGGTGTCGACGAGCAGCACATCCGCGGCGCGGGCGCGGGCGGCTCCCAGGGCATCGAAGGCCACCGCGGCGGGATCCCCGCCCGGCTGCCCCCTCACGAAGTCGGCTCCCGCGCGGTCCGCCCAGCGCGCCAGCTGCTCGGTCGCCCCCGCGCGGTAGGTGTCGGCCGCGGCGACCATCACGCTGCGCCCCTCACCGGCCAGACGGTGGGCCAGCTTCCCGATCGTGGTCGTCTTCCCCGTCCCGTTCACGCCCACGAAGAGGTAGACGGTGGGGGGTGCGGGGGCGACGGCGAGGGGGGTGGGGGCGGCGCCATCCCCATCGAACACCGCGCGGATCTCGGCGGCCAGGGCGCGCAGCGGGTCCTCGCCCTTGCGCGCCGCGCGCTCGACCGCCTCCACGAAGCGCAGGCTCGCGTCCACGCCGAAGTCGGCTGCGATGAGCCGCTCCTCGAGCTCCTCCAGCGACTCGGGATCGACCCTGGCGGACCCCCGGGGGAGGACCCGGCGGAGGGAGCGCGCCCACTTCACCGCGCTACCGCAGCCCCGCGCGGCGCCGCCCGATCCACTCCGTGCAGAGCGCCGCCAGGACGACCAGGTAGGCGGGCGGCCAGGTGCGCAGGGGGCGGCTGTGCCGGAGCGCCTCGCTCGTGGCCGGCGCGCGGACGGTGAGTTCGGAGGGAGGCACGGGCCTTTGCAGCATCTCGTCGGTCCAGGATTCGACCTCGAAGGCGCCGGTGGCGGTGTCGGGCTCCGGGGCGCCGGGGGTGATGACGGTGTGCTCGTAGCGGCCCGGAGCCAGCACGCCGGTCGTGAAGCGGCCGCCGGGGGGGATCGTGACCGCCGAGTCGAGGACCGTGGCGCCCGCCGAGTCGGTGACCGCGACGCGGACCTCCTCGCCCTCGTAGCCCCGGCCCAGCCAGCTTGCCGCGGCCCCGCGCGGAAGGACCGGGGCCGCCGGGCGCACGCCGGGACCCGCGGCGAGGGGTTCGTCGGCCATCAGCCAGCCGCCCACGGCGGTCCACAGCGCGCGGTAGTGCTCGCGCGGGACGCCGTCGCGGAAGGCCCAGCGCCAGAACCCCCGGGCCAGCACGACCCCGGTCCGGCGCTGCCCGTCGGTCCTGAGGACCAGCGCCGCGCGCGGCTCGCCCGCTCCGCCCAGGCGCACGTTGAGCGCGGTTCCGCCACCCTGGTCCAGCAGCGGCAGCACCCTCGTGAGGGGAGGCAGCCCCGCGGCCGCGAAGCGCGCGACCTCGCCGGCGACCGGCGAGGGCGGGGCCTCGTCCAGGTACCACTCGCCGGTGAGCGCCCCGCCCGCCGCGACGCCGCCCGCCGCCGCCCCCGCCCTGTCCGCGGGGAAGAGGAGCAGCCTGCGCGTGCGCGCCGCAGGTCCTTCGAGGAACTCCGCCGCGGCGCCGTCGAGGCCCATCGCGACCACCATCTCGGCGCGGCCGAGGAGGCGGCCCATGGCAGCCGCATCGATCGCCCTCCCGGCGGTCCCGGCCGCGGCCGCCCCATCCGGGTCCATCGCCTGGAAGCGGCCGGGACCGGTGCGCAGAAAGCCGCGCACCGGGAGCCCGGTCACCTGGCCGAGCACGGGGAGGAGGAAGCGCGGCTCCCAGTCCGGAGCGAAGGAAACGAGGAGCACGCCGGTCTCCTCCGGGTCCACCTCCACGACGGCGGCGCGCTCGTCGTCGTCCGGGAAGGCGTCGCCCCGCTCGATGCGCGCCGACACGCGGTGGCGCCCGGCCGCCAGGGAGCCGCCGAGGGTGAACTCCGCCGCGCTGGTGCCGCCCGGCGCGGGGACGGGGAGCCGGAGCGCCTGGACGGGGCGGCCGTCGAGCGAGATCGCGACCGTGGCGGAGTCGGCTTCGGCGTCGCTGCCCTCCAGTTCGACGCGGCCGCGCAGGGTCTCGCCGCGCTCGGCGGTGGCCGGAAGGAGGAGGCGGCCGATTCCGAGGTTCGAAGCCGCGCCGGGGAGGGTGTCGACGGCGAGGCCGACGCCCAGCCGGCGCGCGAGGGCGGCCGTGGCGATGGGGTCGCGCACCCGCCGGTCGGTGAGGAGCACGACTTCGCGCGCGCCGGCCTCCGCCGCGACCGACACCGCCTCGGCCAGCCGGGAACGGGTGCCGGCGGGGTGCAGGGAGTCGAGCCGGGCGGGGGCGGCGGCGTGGACGCCGTCGCCGAGGACCAGGACGCGGGCGCCGTCCGCGGCCAGCGCCGCGGCGCGCCGCACGGCCTCGTCCCAGATCGTGGAGGTGGGGGAAGCCGCCGCGGCCATCGAGGCGCTGGCGTCCAGGACCACGAACCGCTCCGGTCCCGCGCCGCGGGGGGCGGTGGGGAGGGTGGGGTTCCAGAGCAGCGCGACCACCCCCGCGACGGCGACCAGGCGGGCCGCGAGGAGGACTCCCCGCGCGCGCACCTCGAACTCGCGCCGGAAGTAGATCCAGCCGCAGAAGGCCGCGGCCAGAAGGAGGACTGCGATCAGCAGGAAACCGGGCACCCGCGTTTCACGGCTACTGGTCCGCCCGCACCGAGCGGAGTTCCTCGGGACCGGGGAGGCTGAACAGCAGGGCGAGCCGCGCCGCGCTCTCGACTTCCCAGCGCGCCCGGTCGTCGGCCGGGACCGGATCTTCGGGGGGGAACTCGATCGCCAGCGGGTCGACTGCCCGGCCGGACGCGTGCATCTCGTAGTGGAGGTGGTACCCGGTGGCCATGCCGGTCATTCCCACGTACCCGATGACCTCGCCCTGGGCCACGCGCGATCCCACCACAATCCCCCGCGCAAAGCTGTTCAGATGGGCGTAGCGCGTCAGGAAGCCGTTGGGATGACGCACATCGATCACGTTTCCGTAGGTCCCGCTGCGGTTGCGGCGGACGACGACGCCGGCGCCGGTCGACTGCACCGGCGTGTTCCTGGCCGCGGCGTAGTCGACGCCGTTGTGGTTTCGCCACTGCTTGAGGATCGGATGATGCCTCGGGCCGAAACGGGACGAGATGCGGCTGAGCTCGATGGGCTTCATGAGGAAGGCGCGCCGCACGGACTGGCCGTCCCTGTCGTACCAGGTGCCCTGGCCGTCGCCGTTCGGATCGAACCAGATGGCGTGGTAGGCCTTGCCGCTGTTGACCAGTTCGGCCGAAAGGAGGTGTCCCGCGCGCATGCTGCCGTCCGGACGCTTCTCGCGCTCGAAGACGAAGCGGTAGGTGTCGCCGGCCATGATCTGCCGCGAAAAGTCGATCTGCCACTGGAAGACCTTGTCGAGACTCAGGACGAAGTTGCGCCGGTCCCCGGGAGAGGCCGCACCCAACTCGGGGAGGTCCATCACCGCGCTCCACAGGCTGGTTTCGATCACGCCCGCGGCGAAGACGGTGTCGATGGTGGTGGCGAGGGTGACGGTGGAGGCCGCGCAGGCACCGGCGCGGCAGTCCACCTGGACGGTGCGGTCCCGGTCCAGCGCCACCTCGATGCCGTGAAGGCGCTCCTCCACCCAGCGGATGCGAACCCTGGTCCCGGTGCGCAGCCGCCGGGGTTCGGCTTCCTCACGGAAGGCCTCCAGCACGCGGATGCGGTCCGCGGTCCCCAGCCCTGCGTCCTCCAGGACCTGGCCGAAGGTCTCGCCGAACGAAAGTGTCTGAACCTCGACGGTGGCGGGCAATGCAGCGTACACGCCCCCGGCCAGCTCGACCTCGGGGACCCGTTCCCGCGAGAGCGCGCTGCCGAGGACGGCCGCAGCGGCGAGCGCCGCGCATCCGCCCAGAACGATCCGTCGCCTGTTCATCATCTACGGATGAACGTAGGCAACTCCAGTTCGGACGCGCTACCCGCACGGGCGCGGATGACGACGGATGCGGGCCGCGGGGCCTGCGCGGGGGCGGCGCGTGGGGGGGCGGCAGCCGGTGCGGCGACGGCCGGCGCGGGCATGGCCGCGGCCGTGCCCATCAGGGGCAGCGGGTTGGCCGCGGGGGCCGGGACGGGACGGGTTGCGGGGCCGGTCGCGGCGGAGCGGCCGGTTGCGGGGGAGCGGCCGGCGCCGGCCGCGGCGGCCTGGACCGGCCGGCGGGCGGCCGGCACGCGCCGGGTCTCGGCGCGGTTCGCTGCGAGAGGCCGTTCGCCCACCGCCTTCTGCGCCACCGGTGCCTCGAAGCGCTCCTCTGCGGCGGGCGCCGCGAAGCTCGGCCGCAGGATCGAGCTGTTGCCGCGCCGCTCGGCCCGGTCGTCGAAGCCGGTCGCGATCAGGGTGACCCGGATCTCCTCCTCCATGGCGGGATCCAGAACGGTGCCGAAGATGATCTCGGCCTCGTCACCCGCCTCCTCCGCGATCAACGTGGAGATATCGGTGACCTCGTCGATGGTCAGATCGGAGCCGCCCGTGATGTTGATCAGCACACCCTTGGCCCCGAGGATCGAGATGTCGTCCAGCAGAGGCGAGGTGATCGCGTCCTGGGCGGCCTTGAGGGCGCGGTCCTCCCCGCGCCCGAAGCCGCTCCCCATCAGCGCCGCGCCGCACGACGACATGACGGTGCGCACATCGGCGAAGTCGACGTTGACGTCGCCGCTGACCTGGATGAGGTCGCTGATCCCGCGGGTCGCGTTGAGCAGCACGTCATCCGCCTTCTTGAGCGCGTCGCTGAAGGTGGTGCCCTTGCCGACCACCGGGAGCAGCCGGTCGTTGGGGACGACGACCATCGTGTCGACGGTGCGGCGCAGCTCCGCCAGCCCCTGTTCGGCCTGCCGCATGCGCCGCTTGCCCTCGAAGGCGAAGGGGCGCGTGACGATGGCGATGGCGAGCGCGCCGAGCTCCCGGGCGATCTCCCCGACGACCGGCGCGGCGCCCGTACCGGTGCCCCCCCCCATCCCCGCGGCGATGAAGACCAGATCCGCGCCGTCCAGCGCCGCGCGAACCTCGTCGGCGTCCTCGGCGATCGCCTGGCGCCCGATCCCCGGCCTCGCGCCCGCCCCAAGTCCGCGGGTCAGCTTCTTCCCCAGCTGGATGGTGTGGGAAGCCCTGGACTGGCCAAGCGCCTGGGCGTCCGTGTTGGCGGAAATGAAGTCGACTCCTTCGAGCTCCTCCTCGATCATCCGGTTGATGGCGTTCCCTCCGGCGCCGCCGATCCCGATGACCCGCATCAACGCCGTGTTCCGTGGAGCGTCTTCCAGTTCGATCCTCATCGTCTCATCTCCTTGCTTACCGCGTTGTGGATTTAAACTACCATCCTGCCAGCATCAGAAAAACTCCTTGAGCCACGCCCCCACGCGGGTGACGAGGCCCGACGTCACCGTGGACGCGCCCTCTCCGGTCTCGAGGAAGCGGTCGGCGCCGTAGAGCGCCAGCCCGGCGGCCGTTGCGAAACCGGGGCGCGCGACCATCTCCGCCAATCCCGCCAGCCCCTCGGCGGGCACACCGGTTCGCGCGGGCGCGGCAAGGCAGCCGCCGGCCAGCTCGCAGATTCCCGGCGTTGCCGCGACGCCCCCCGAAAGCACGATTCCCGCCCCGAGCGCCCCTTGCGGGAAAGTCTCGTGGAGCCGGCGGTTGATGCGGCGGAACATGCTCTCGAACCGCTGCTCCATGAGCTCGGCGACGAAGGTGCGGGGCACCGTGCGCCCCCGTCCGTTCACGCCCGGCAGCCGCACCACCTCCGACGGGTCGACCAGGCGGGCGCAGGCCGCTCCGTGCAGCTCCTTGACCCTGTGTGCGTCGGCGAAGGGGATCGAGAGGCCGCGGATGAGATCGCCGGTGATCGTGGAGCCCCCGAAGGGCAGCACCCCCAGGTCGCGGATCTTCCCCTCGTAGTGGACGGCAACCCCGGTCGAGGCGCCGCCGAGGTCCACCATCGCGACGCCCAGCTCCTTCTCGTCCTCCGCGAGTACCGCGCGCCCCGCGGCCAGCGGTTCGAAGACGCGTCCCTGCACCCGGTATCCGGCCTTCTCGACCGCCCGGGTCAGGTTTCCGACAACCACCGACGAGCCGGTCACGAGGTACAGCTCGGTCTCGAGGCGGGTGCCGGACATTCCGGCCGGGTCGGTGATGCCGCCGTGGTAGTCGACGAAGTAGTCGCGCGGCACGGCGTGCAGCAGCTCCCGGTCCTGCGGCAGCGCGACCGCCTGCGCGACCTCGTGGACCCGGTCGATGTCGCGCGGCACGATCTCCTCCGCCGCGACGGCCACGACCCCGGAGGAGCGGTCGACGGCGATGTGATCCCCGGAGACGCCGAGGTACACGCGATCAAGCCTCACCCCGGCCATCACCTCGGCCTCGCGCAGGGTGGCGCGGATGCACTCGGTGGCCGCCTCGAGGTCGGTGACCACGTCCCGGCGCACCCCCACGGTCCTGCTGCGCCCGATACCGAGCACGCCGAGGGTGGGATGGTAGTGGTCGCGCAGCAGCTCGCCGATGACCGCGCGCGTGCAGGCCGAGCCGACATCGAGGCCGGCGACGAGGACCGATCTCACTGGGCGCTCCCCGTCCTCACCACCACCTGGTCGGCGAAGCGCAGATCCACCTCGCGCGGGATGTCGCCGGGGAACCTCGCGACGGCGTCGTTGATCGCGATGATCGCGTCGCGCAGCCGCGCTTCCGTGATGGGCGGGTGGTAGCGGACCCGCAGCGCCGAGTCGCCGAGGAGCAGCACGACCTGCTCGTCGTCGATCCGCGCCTCCGAGAGCACCGTGAAGAACTCCGGCGCCACGTCCGCCATGCGCGCCACCTCGCGGGCCAGGAGCCGCGCGCCCCACAGTGCGCGGGCCCGCTCCGTCGACACCCGCAGCACGGGCAGGTCGAGGACCGGCTCGCCGGGGTCGATCTCCAGGACCTCGCCGTGACGGTTGACCGCGACGACCAGCGGCAGCGCGATCAGCCCCACGGGTTCGGCCTCGTCGATCTCGAAGAGGAGGGTGCGGGGGAGCTTGCGGGTGACGCGCGCGGACTCCACCAGCGGGTGCGCGGCCAGGCCCTCGAGGAGATCCTCCCGGCGCGCCCACACGCTGACCCGCCCGTCCACGCCCGCGGCGGCGCGGACCTCGTCCCGGGTGAGGTAGCCGAGCCCCGTGACCTCGACGTGGTCGACCCGGAAGTACGGGGACGCGGCCACGACGTGGATGGCGGCCCAGGTCAGCAGCGCGGCGAGGGCCAGGGCGCCGAGGAACCGGGCCGCGCGGCGCAGCGCGAGGGGGAGGGGCGCGGGGCGGGGGGGCGGGGCCGTGCGCGGGGGCGGGAAATGGCTCATCGCCCGCCTCCGAGCAGGGCGAGGATCTCCGGGGCGGTGGCCTCGATGGAGCCGGCGCCCATCACGACGCACACGTCGCCGGGCGAGAGGTCCTCGGCCACCGCGGCCGCCAGGGTGGAGAGATCCGCGTGGTAGACCGTCCGTGCCGGGGGGGGAGGCACCGCGCGCGCGACCAGCGCGCCGGTGACTCCGGGGAGGGGGGGTTCGCGGGCGGGGTACACGTCGGTGACCCAGACCCGGTCGGCCGCGCCCAGCGAACGCCCGAAGGCCTGGTGGAAGTCGCGGGTGCGGGTGAAGAGGTGCGGCTGGAAGACGGCCACGATCCGCGCCTTCGGGTTGGCCCGCCTGGCGGTCGCCAGCGTCGCCGCGATCTCGGTGGGATGATGCGCATAGTCGTCCACCACCTGGACCTCCGCCGCGGTTCCCACCACGTCATACCGCCGCCCCACCCCCGCGTACCCCTCCAGCCCGGCACGGATGTCGTCCCAGTCCACGCCGAAGGTACGGCCGACGCCCACCGCGGCCAGCGCATTGCGCACGTTGTGCATGCCGGGAACGGGGACCCTCAGCCGGCCGGCGCTCACCCCGTCCTCGACCACCTCGAAACGGCTCCCCGCCCCCTCGGTGCGCACCCCCACCGCGCGCAACTGGGCACCCGCCCCGATCCCGTAGCTGCGCGTGCGGGCGCCGCCGCGCACCCCTGCCCTCGCCGCGCCGGAGTCGTCGCCGCAGACCCACAGCGTGCCCTGCGGCGCAATCCGGTCCACGAAGCTGGAGAAGGCGCCGCGTACCCCCTGCAGATCCCCGTAGGTGTCGAGGTGGTCCGCCTCCATGTTCGTGATCACGGCCACCCCGGGGCGCAGCGTCAGGAAAGACCGGTCGTACTCGTCGGCCTCGACCACGAAGATGTCGGACTCGCCCGGACGCAGATTGCCGCCCCATCCAACGACCTCTCCGCCGACCACCCCCGTCGGGTCGAGCCCCGCCTGCACGAGCACATGGGTCACCAGCGTGGTCGTGGTCGTCTTCCCGTGCGTGCCGGCGACCGCCACCACGCGTCCCTCGTTCACCCACTGCCCGAGCGCCTCGGCCCGCTTGATCACGGGGACCCGCCGCTCGCGCGCCGCTTGCACCTCGGGGTGGTCGGCCGGCACCGCGGAGGTCACGACCAGCGCGGCCGCCGTGGCGATGTGCGAGGGGTCGTGACCGGGCGTGAAGCGAAGGCCGAGCCGGGTCAGGACCTCCGGCCCCTCGCCGCCCGCCAGATCGCATCCCGTCACCGAAGCGCCGCCCCGCAGCACCAGCTCCGCGAGCGGCGTCATCCCCGCCCCGCTCACCCCCATGAAGTGGATCGTGCCGCGGGTGGCCAGGGTGCGCAGACCGGGGGCGGGCGCGTTCACGAAATCACCTCGCGGATCGCGTCCGCCAGCTCGTGCGCGGCCCGGGGGCGGGCCCGCCCGGCGGCGGCCCGTGACATGCGCGCCAACAGCTCCGGGGCGCGGAGAAGGCGCTGCACCTCGGCCCACAGCCGCGCCCCGGTGAGCTCGGCGCCACCGGCGTCCCGTTCGGGGAGATGCACGGCCGCGCCGGCCGCCTCCAGGGCGCGCGCGTTGGCGCTCTGGTGGTCGGCGGCGGCGGTGGGGAGCGGCACCAGGATCGACGGCAGGCCCCAGGCGAGGAACTCCGAGGTCGCCATCGCGCCGGCGCGCGACACCGCAAGGTCCGCCGCGGCCAGCGCCTGGTACATCCACTCCGGCGCCAGGTACGGGACGACCGCGTAGCGCTCTCCGCGTGCCCTCCCGAGCACGGCAACGGCGCCCTCGTAGTGCGCCCGTCCCGTCACCCATAAGACGAATTCTCGATCGATCGGCATATCGTCTTGCAGAATCTCGATCAAACCGGAATTCATCTTACGCGCGCCCTGGCTGCCCCCCACCACAAGCACGAGCGCACCCTCGGCGGGCAGTCGGAGCGCCTTGCGGGCGGCCTCGCGGCTTCGTTCCGGGGCCGGGGGGAGCGGGCGGATCGGGTTGCCGGTGTCGCGGACGCGGGCGCGGGCGCGCCGGGGGAGGGCCGATGCGGCCTCCGGGTAGGCGAGGTGGATCTGCCGGGCCCACCGCGACAGCAGGCGCGTCGCCTTGCCGGGATACCGGTTCTGCTCCTGGAGGACGACAGGGATCCCGAGTATCCGGGCGGCGATCCCCGCGGGGGCGCTGACGTAGCCGCCCGTCAGGACCACTGCGGCCGCCTGCCGCCGCCGAAAGTCGGGCACGAGGCGCGCCACCGCGGCGAGAAGCAGCCAGATCGCGCGCACGTTGGCCACCGCGGCCGGGAGGATCCGTCCCCCTCGCGGGCTCTGCAGGCCCGCCACCGGCAGGAGCCTGTAGCTGTAGCCCAGCCCGGGCAGCTCGCGGGCCTCGATCCGCCCTTCGGTCCCCACGAAGTACGGCTCCGCAGCGGGAACGGCCGCCACCAGCGCCTCCGCGATGTTGCGCGCGGGGTGGAAGTGGCCCGCGGTGCCTCCGCCGGAGAAGACGATCACCACTCTACCCTCCCTCGGCGGCAGCCCGCTCCGAGCGCCCTTCCGGCGCCTCCCGCGCAACCGCCAGGAGGATCCCCACCGCGGCGAGCATCGTGATGAGGTTGGTGCGGCCGAAGGAGACGAAGGGGAGCGACAGCCCCGTCGCCGGAAACACTCCGAGCCCGACGCCGATGTGAAGGAAGGCCTGCAGCCCGATCAGCGACGCGACCCCGACGGCCAGCAGCTCCCCGAAGAGGTCCCTGGCCCTGCGCGCCACCCGGAAGGCGACCGCGATCAGCGCCAGGTAGCAGAGGATCAGGACCAGCGCCCCCACGAAACCCCACTCTTCGCCGATCATCGCGAAGATGAAGTCGTTGTGGGCCTCCGGCAGAAAGCCGAACTTCTGGCGCCCGGCCCCGAATCCGACCCCGGTCACGCCCCCGGATCCGATCGCCACCAGGCTCTGGTAGCTCTGGAAGGACGAGCCCTCCGCCAGAGCCCCCGGGTTGAGGAAGAGAGACTCCCAGCGGGCGGCGCGGTAGCCGGCCTTCAGGATGGGCGCCAGCAGCGGCAGGGCGAGGACGCCCAGGAGGATGAAGTGTCCGACCCGCGCGCCGGCCGTGAAGATGATGACCATGCCCAGGGCGGCGATCAGGCAGGCGGTGGAGGTGTCGGGCTCGAGCAGGATGAGCCCCATGATCGCTCCCCATCCCACCAGGAACGGCGCCAGACCCCGCCCCAGCTTCCGGATCAGGTGCTGCTTGCGCACGGCGAGCGCCGCGGTCCAGACCAGCACCGCGATCTTGGCGAGGTCGGAGGGCTGCACCGTCACGCCCAGGATGCGGATCCAGCGGCGGGCCCCGTTGACCTCCGGGGCGATCGCCCCGGTGAAGGGCAGCACGACCACGATCAGCAGCAGCAGCGAACCGATCATCATGTGGGGAGCGAGACGGGCGAGCCATTCGGTCGGGATGCGCGCGCAGGCGAGCATTGCCGCGAGTCCCAGGAGCACGCCGGCGCCCTGGCGGGCGACGTAGTGGTAGTGAGGGAGGTCGCCGCGCTCCGCCATCACCGCACTGGCGCTGTGCAGGGTGAGGAGCCCGAAGAGGAGGAGGGCCACCGTGATCGCCAGGATCATGGCGGGCTCCCAGCCCCTGCCGAGGCCGGTCTCGGGGAGCGACCGGGGGACGTGCGTCGCCACGTCCACGGCCCACGCGCTCCGGCCCGTCTTCGCGCGGCGGCCCCACGGCCCGGCGAAGGCGCGGCTCACCCCGCCCCCTCCCCCGCCCGCGCGGCCTCCGCCAGCGCGCGGAAGGCGTCCCCCCGGTGCTGGTAGTGGTCGAACATGTCGAAGCTGGAGCACGCCGGCGCCAGCAGCAGCGTGTCGCCCGGCCGCGCCAGCCCGCGCGCCACGGCGACCACCTCTTCGAAGGCGCCGCCGACCCGGGTCACGGGCGCGCCCCCCCGCCCCGTCCCGCCCCCCACTTCGGCCTCCACGCGCGCGCCCGCGGCTCCGTACGCCACCACGGCGCGTACCCGCCCCCTCATCGCGGGGAGCAGGCCGCGAAAGTCCTCCCCCTTGTCGGTGCCGCCGGCGAGCAGCACGACCGGGCCCTCGAGGCTGGCCAGCGCGCTGGCCGCCGCGGCCACGTTGGTCGCCTTCGAGTCGTTCACCCAGCGCACGCCCCGCACGGTCCCCACCGGCTCGAGACGGTGCGGGAGCGGCGCGAAGGTCCCGAGCCCGGCGGCCTCCCGTCCCCGCGGCGCGCCGGATGCGGCCGCCGCCGCGATCGCCGCCAGCGCGTTGGCGACGTTGTGGCGCCCCAGCAGCCGCAGGTCGCTTGCCCGGGCCACGTCGCGGGGCGGCTCGCCCGCGCGGGAGAGAAGAAGGGCTCCGCCGGCCAGGAAGGCTCCGCCGTCCACCGGGAATGCTCCCGCGGTCCCCGGGCGGGCTCCCCCGTCCGCCGCGAATGCCCGCCCGTCCGCCTCCCCCTCCAGCGAGAACCCAAGGCGCGTCCCGGGGAACCCTGCCGCCATCGCCATCACCGCCGCGTCGTCGGCGTTGACCACCCACGTCGTGTGCTCGTCCCCGGCCTCGAAGAGGCGCCGCTTGTCGCGGTGGTACGCCTCGACCGACGGGTAGCGGTCCATGTGGTCGACCCCGAGGTTGGTCATCACGCCCACGCCGGGGGTGAGGTCCCGGATGTCGGCCAGCTGGAAGGACGAGAGCTCGAGCACGATCCGCTCCGGAGCGGGATCCATCATCGCCAGCGCGGACGCCGGCGGGCCGAGTCCGCCGCCGATGTTCCCCCCCAGCGCCGCGTTCACCCCGCCCGCGCAGAGCAGGTGCGCGCAGAGCGCCGCGGTGGTGGTCTTGCCGTTGGTGCCGGTCACGACGGTCAGTGGACTCTCGATGAACCGGCTGGCGAATTCAGGTTCCGATACCCAACGGACGCCCCGAGCTCGCAGAGCGGCGAGGACGGGCGCCCGGTGCGGGATTCCCGGGCTGGCGACGACGGTGTCCGCGGCGGCGAGGGCCCCGACGTCGTGCCCGCCGAGGCGGACATCGGCTCCGAGGGCCCGGAGAGCGCCTCCACGAGCTGCAACCGGGTCCTCGCTCTTCGAATCCGTGACATGGACTTTCGCTCCTTTCGCCAGAGCCAGGTGGGCAGCGGCCTCTCCGCTGGCACCCAACCCGATTATTGCGACCCTTTCCTGTTTCCCGGCCTCCGGCGTCATCGCAGCTTCAGCGTGGCGAAGCCGACCATCGCGCAGAGGATTCCCAGGATCCAGAACCGGACCACGATCTGTTCGTTCCTCCAACCCACCATCTGGAAGTGGTGATGGATCGGAGCGCATCTGAAGACGCGCCGGCCCTCGCCGTGGCGCCATTTCGTGTATTTGAAGTACCGCGTCTGGATGATCACCGAGGCCGCCTCGGCCGCGAAGACGCCGCCGACGGCCAGGAGCAGCAGTTCGGCCTTGAGGAGGACCGCGATCCCCCCGAGGGCCCCGCCCAGCGCGAGCGAGCCCGTGTCGCCCATGATCACGCGGGCGGGCTGGGCGTTGAACCAGAGGAAGCCGAGGACGGTGCCGGTGATCGCGGCCGCGAAGACGGCCAGCTCGCCGGCGCCCGGCAGGTAGAGCAGCCCCAGGTAGGCGGAGGTGTCCACGCGCCCGATGACGTACGCGAAGACGCCGAAGGTCCCCATCGCGATCGCGGCGAGTCCCGGCGCCAGTCCGTCGAGCCCGTCGGTCATGTTGACCGCGTGGGTGGAGCCGTTGATGACCACCGTCACCCACACCAGGTAGGCGACCGGGGTGAACACCAGCAGCCACTCGTCGAAGAGCGGAAGATTGGTGGTGGTCGCCCCCGCCGGCGCGGACGGGCCCCAGTTGAGCAGCCAGATGCCGAGCGCCAGCGCGAGCAGAATCGACCCCGCCCACTTCCAGGCCTGCACCAGCCCGCGCGGGGTTTGGCGCACGACCTTGAAGTAGTCGTCCAGGAAGCCGATGCCGCCCATCCAGAGCATGATGACCAGCCCTGTCACGGTGTACCCGTTGGCCAGGTCGGCCCACAGCAGCGTGACCAGGGTGACGACCCCGACGATGAGCACCCCGCCCATGTTGGCCTTGCGGTCCCCCGGGGGGGTGTCGGCGAGCTTCGACCGGGGCACGTCCACGATGTCCTTGCGCTTCAGCCACTCGATCACCGGGCGTCCCAGAAGCAGCGTCAGGATGAGTCCCGTGGCCATCGCGCCGGCGGATCGCACGGTGATGTAGTTGAAGAGGTTGAAGACGATGTGGACATCCTCGAGGCTGGGCAGCAGGTGATACAGCATCAGCCCTCCCCCTCCCCGCCCCCCAGCGACTCCAGCACCGGGATGGCGCGTTCGAGACGCACCCCGCGCGACGCCTTGAGCAGGATGGTGTCGCGGGGTCCGACCAGCTCGGGGAGACGGTCCGCGAGTTCGTCCACGTCGGGAATGAGGTGGACGCGGTCGTCGGCGGGGGCGGCGCGCGCGGCCGCGATCTGCCGGGCGGCGTTCGCGAAGGCGCCGGTCAGGACGTAGCGGTCGATGCCGGTGCGCAGCGCGCGGGCGAGCGTTTCGCGGTGGATGGCGCCGGAGCGGTCGCCGAGTTCGAGCATCGTGCCGAGCACGGCAACGCGCCGGCCGCCCGCCGCCATCCCCTCCAGGGTGGTGAGGGCGGCCTCCACCCCCGCCGCGTTGGCGTTGTAGCAGTCGACCAGGAGGGTGAGGCCGCCGCTGCGGCGCACCTCGCCGCGCATGGCGCCGGGCCCGACGGAGGAGACTCCCGCGGCCGCGCGGGCGGGAGGGACCTGGAGCCGGCGCGCCACGGCGAGCGCGAGCAGCGCGTTATGGACGTTGTGCGCCCCCGGGATCCGCAGCGCGACCGGGTGGCCCTCCCAGGTGAAGGTCCAGGTCCCGTCGGGGCGGGGGCGGGGGTCTGCCGGACGGAGATCCGGGTCCGCCGCGGAGGACCAGCCCGCGACGGATACGGCGGGATGGATCCTCCGGGCGGCGGAGGGCAGCTCGGCGGGTTCGTCGCCGACGATGGCCGTGCCCGGGGTGTGCGTGCCGTGGCCCGCGGGCAGGTCCCCCGCGGCGGCGGCAGCGCCCCCGGCAGCGACGGCGCGCAGCAGGTCGAGCTTTTCGTCGAGCACGCCGCCGAGGTCGCCGAGGCGCTCGATGTGCGTCTCCGAGACGGTGGTGACGACCCCGGCGGTGGGGCGGGCGATGCGGGCCAGCTCCGCGATCTCGCCGGGCTCGCTGGTGCCCAGCTCCAGCACCAGGGCGGTGGCGGTCTCCGGCATCGAGAGGATGGTCAGCGGGGTGCCGACGCGGTTGTTGAGGTTGGCCTCCGTGCCGTGCGCCCGGTGCGTGCCCGCCAGCGCGCCGAGGGTGAGGTCCTTGACGGTGGTCTTGCCGGAGGAGCCGGTGATCGCCACGACCGGGACGGCGGCGTGGAGGCGCCGGTGCAGGGCGAGGTCGCCGAGGGCCTTCAGGGTGTCGGGGACGCGGTAGACGGGTACGGGGCACTCACCGGGATCGTGATCGGCGACGACCGCCCCGCACCCGGCCTGCACCGCGCGCGCGATGAAGTCGTGGCCGTCGAAGCGCTCGCCCCGGAGCGCGACGAAGAGGTCGCCGGGGCGGAGGGTGCGGGTGTCGGTGGAGACGTCCCCGCAGGCGCGGGCGGGATCGGGCGCGCCGGCGGGGACGGGGGCGGGGCCGGCGGCGGGGTCGGCACCCGGCAGCGCGAGCGCCCGTCGAACCGCGGCGTCGGTCCAGCGGAAGGTGGCCGGCATCATCCGTTCCCCCCTCCCGCGAGGCACTGCTGCACGATGCGGCGTTCGTCGAAGGGGCGCTTTTCGGTTCCCACGACCTGGTAGGCCTCGTGCCCCTTCCCGGCGAGCAGCACCGCGTCGCCGGGCCGCGCCCGGTCCAGCGCCCAGCGGATGGCCTCGCGCCGGTCCACGATCTCCACCGAATCGCACCCCGTGACGCCCTCGGCGACCTCGGCCACGATGGCCGCCGGGTCCTCGGTGCGCGGGTTGTCGGAGGTGACGACCGCGATGTCCGCGTGCCGTGCGACGGCCGCCCCCATCTCGGGGCGCTTGGTTGGGTCGCGGTCGCCACCCGCGCCGAACACGACGATGAGGCGTCCCGCGACGAGCGCCTTGAGCGTCCCGGCGACCTGGTCGAGGGCGTCGGGGGTGTGCGCGAAGTCCACCAGCACGTCGAAGGGGCCGCTCGCAATGCGCTCCAGCCGCCCCGGGACCGGGGAGGCCGCGCCCAGCCCCGCGGCGACGGCTTCCAGCGGGTGGCCCAGGGCGAGGGCGCACGCCGCCCCGCAGAGCGCGTTGTAGACGTTGAAGCGCCCGGGCAGGGCAAGCGCCACCGGGACGCGCGCGCGCGCCAGCGCCAGGTCGAAGCGGGAGCCGTGCGCGGTGAGATGCAGCGCGCGGGCCCGCAGGTCCGCTTCCGGACCGATGCCGTAGCGAAGGACCGGGCCGCGCGGCCGAAGCGCCGCCCAGGCGGGGTCGTCCGCGTTGATCACCGCCGTGGCACCCTCCCGGCCGAGCTCGAGGAGGCGGGCCTTCGCGGCCAGGTAGCGCTCGAAGGTGCCGTGATAGTCCAGGTGGTCGCGCGTGAGGTTGGTGAAGGCCATGACGTCGAAGCGCACACCGTCGAGGCGGTACTGGTCCAGCGCGTGCGAAGAGGTCTCGATCACCACGCTGTCCACCCCCGACCGCTCCAGCTCCGAGAGCAGAGCCGCGATTCGCACCGGCCCGGGGGTGGTGAGCCCGGTGTCCTGCCGGATCCGCCCGTCCGGGCCAACAACACCCAGCGTGCCGATCGCCGCCGCCCGGGCGTCACGCCCCAGCAGGCCGCGCAGCAGGAACGCCGTGGTGGTCTTGCCGTTCGTTCCGGTGACGCCCGCGGTGCGAAGGCCCGGCCACGGCGCGCCCGCGACGAATCCGGCGGCGACGGCCGCGGCCAGGCGGGCGTTGTCGACCTGCAGCTGGGGGATCGCCGTCCCCGGGACCGGCCGCTCCACGATCGCCGCGCGGGCTCCGGCCGCGGTGGCCGCGTCCAGATGGTCGTGAGCGTCCCGCGACTCCCCGGCCCACGCCACGAAGAGATCGCCCGGGCCCACGGCCCGCGAATCCTGCTGCACCCCGCTCACCGCGAGTTCGTCGAAGCGCGCGCCTTCCGGCACCACCCCCTGCACGGCCACCCCCGCGTCCTCCAGCGCGGCCACGATCCGGGAAACGGACACGGTCACCTCCCCCGCCCCACCACGACGATCGTGTCGCCCGCGACAACCGGCATCCCCTCGGCCGGAACCGTCGCCGTCACGGCCCCGCTCCCCTCCAGGCGCACCCGCAGTCCCATCTTGTGGAGGCGGCGCAAGGCAACGCGGATCGACGCGCCCTCGAGCCCGGGCACGCTCATCGCGCGTCCCGCACCCGGAGCCGGCTCCACCTGCGCGGCGGTCCCGGCTTCACCCGGACCGGGCGCCCACACCTCGGCCTCCGCCGGATCGGTTGCGACCGCGAAGTGCACCATGGGGGCGGCCGGCGGCGGCGCCAGGGGCTCCCGCTGCGATCGTGCCAGCGCCAGGCGGTCGATCGGCGACTGGCGCGCCGAGAGGAGCTTCTCGAGCGCCGCGAGGGCAACGGGGGCCGCGGTCGCACCGCCGTAGTAGGCGCCGTCCGGACGGTCGAGCCTGACGAAGAAGAGCAGCTGGGGATCGTCGGCCGGAAAGATGGCACCGAAGGAGGCGTAGTAGGCGCCGTCCTCGTAGCGGCCGTCCGCCCCGGTCGCGCGCGCGGTGCCGGTCTTTCCGGCCAACTGGAAGTAGGACATCCGGGCGCGAGTCGCAGTGCCGCTGTCCACGACGTCCACGAGCACCGGCGTGAGGGCACGGGTCACATCTTCCGGCGCCACCCTGCGAATCACCCTCGGCTGGCCGAAGCGCAGGGGGCTGCCGTCGTGATCCCTCACCTCCTTGACAAGCCGGGGCTCCATCAGCAGCCCCCCGTTCGCGATCGCCCCGAAGGCCATCGCCATCTGCAGCGGCGTGACGGCGAGTTCGTAGCCGATGGCAAGCGATTGCGGGGACTGAATGGTCCACAGCTCGGGCCGCCGCAGGACCCCCGCAGCCTCTCCCGGCAGCGGGACCCCGGTCGGCGTGCCGAAGCCGAAGTCTCTCAGCGCGGTGTACTGCTGCCCCTCGCTGAGGCGGCTTGCGAACTTGGCGATTCCCACGTTGGAGGATTGCCGGATCACCTCGCGCAGGGTCATCCATCCGCCCTCCTGGATGTCGGTAATCACCCGCCCGTTCACCTCCCAGCTTCCCCCCTCGGTGTCCACCGAATCGCCAAGCGACGCCAGGCCGTGCCGGAGCAGGGCCGCCGTGATGAAGGACTTGATGGTCGAGCCCGGTTCGAAGGTCGTGTTCACCGCCGACAGCGCCGCGGTGGACCGCTCGGCGATCGAGGCCAGCGCCAGGATCTCCCCCGTCATCGGATCGGTCACCACGATGTCGCCTCCGCGCGCCCCGGTGCTGTCCAGCGCCGCGGCCAGCATCTCCTCCGCGATCGCCTGCAGGTCCTGGTCGACGGTCAGGACGATGTCCCGGCCCGGCTGGGGCGGCTCCACCGTGACCACCTGCCCCGGGATCTCCCGGCCGCGGTTGTCACGCGCCACCAGGTCACGCCCGGCCCGGCCGGCCAGAACCGTGTCCATGGCCTGCTCGATGCCGCCCGCGCCGATCCCGTCCTGAACAGTTCCCAGCAATCCGCGGGCCAGCGCATCGCGGGGATAGAGACGTTTCAGCTCCCCCTGGATGTGGATTCCGGGCACCCCGCGCAATCCGGCGACCTGGGTCATGGAATAGCGTCCCGGGACGACGTTCCACTCCCGTGTCGGACCGGACACGCGCGCGGCGGTCTCGGCGCGCACCCCCAACTCCCCGACCAGCGCCGCCTCCACCGCCGCGCGATCGCGGACCTCATTCGGCGCGACCCCCACCGTCGCCCTCCAGTGACTCACCGCCAGCTCGCCACCGCTACGGTCAAGGATGCGGCCCCTCGGCGCGGGCACGCCCCGGGTGGTCTGGTGCTGTCTCACGGCATCTCGCGCCCAGTCGGCGCGTTCCACGATCTGGACCTCTGCCGAGCGGACGATCATCACCCCGGCAAGGACGATCCAGCCAACGAGCAGGAGGCGCCGGCGGACGAGAATCCGGCGGGCCGTCCCCCCGCCTCCGCCGCCGCCGCTCACCGGGCACCGCCCGAGGTGATGATCACCTCCCGCTCGGTTGGCGGGCGCAGACCCAGCCGCTTCACGGCCTCGCCGGCGATCGACCGCCGGCTCTCCACGGCGATCAGATCCCGCGCCACCTCCTCGCGCTCGTCGAGAGCGACCGCGAGTTCGCGATCGGCGCGGAGCAGCTCCTCCATCGTCTCGCGGGTCGCGGACTGGCGCCACGCCACCACCGCCAGCGAGGCCACGATGGCGGCGAGCGCGAAGATCACGCGGCGGGCACGGCGAACGCGGCTCATGCGGCCCGCCTCCAGGCCCGCAGCCGGGCGGGACGCGCACGCGGGTTGGCCGCGACCTCGGCCGGCCCGGGGGTCACCGGCTTCCTCGTCAGCACGCTCCCCAGCGGAGCGAGTTCGGCGTCCCGCACCGGAAGGCGGCGGGGCAGCCCCCGCGCCGGGTCGCTCCAGTCGCGGAACGCCCGCTTCACGATCCTGTCCTCCACCGAGTGATAGGAGATCACGACCAGCGTACCCCCCGGACGCAACCGGTCGCGGATCGCGGGCAACCCCTCCTCGAGCGCGGCGATCTCCTCGTTCACGGACATGCGCATCGCCTGGAAGAGCCGCGCCTTCTCGGCGTGCGTGGCCCGGCGCGCGAGCACCGACTCCAGCACTGCCACCAGATCATCGCTGGTTCGCAGCGGGGCGGCGGCGCGGCGCTGCTCGATCCTGGCCGCCACCGCGCCCGGCCGCGGTGCGCCGCCCGCCCGCAGAATCCGGTGCAGCTCCCCCCTGGGCGCGCAGGCCAGCACCTCGGCCGCGCTTCCCGGCGACTCCTGGTCCATGCGCATGTCGAGCCCGGCTCCGCGCCGGAAGGTGAAGCCGCGGCGCGCCCGGTCGAGCTGGTGCGAGCTCACGCCGAGGTCCAGGAGCGCCCCCGCCAACCGCTCGCGGCGCAGTCGCGGGTGACGCGAAACGTCCCGAAACGACATGCGGGTGAACGTCACCCGGCCGGCACGGTCCGACAGTCGCGCACGCGCGGCCTCCAGTGCCTCCGGGTCGCGATCGAGCGCCACCAGGCGGCAGCCCGGGCACCGCTCAAGCAGCGCCTCCGCGTGCCCTCCTCCCCCGGCGGTGCCGTCGAGGTAGAGACCGTCGCCGGCGATCAGGTGGCTCATGACCTCGTCCACGAGCACGGGGACATGGTAGTCGGAAGCTCGCACAACACGGGTCCTCCCTTATCCGAAGATCTGCGCCGCGAATTGGTCATCCTCCTCCTCCCGCTCCCGCAGATGCGTCTCGAAGCTCTCGGGACTCCAGAGCTCGATCCGGTCCAGCGCTCCCACGAAGAGCACGACCTCCCCGAGTCCGCCCTGCTCCCGGAGCCACCCGGGGATGCGGATGCGGCCGTGGGCATCCGGCTCGATCTCGACGGCGCTGGCCGTGATGCGCCTCAGGTAGGCACCCCTGTCTCCGCGGGCCTTCCGGTGGGCCAGCAGGTTCTTCCGGATGTCCGCCCAGGTCTCGTGCGGCAGGAGGTCGAGGTGAGTGGGCTGCCACTGCAACAGAACCAGCGGGTTCGCGGACACAGCTCGGCGGAACGCTGAGGGCAGGCTGACTCGCCCCTTCGCGTCGATCTGGAATTCGTGGCGGCCAAGCAGTCCGGACATGGTGTTTCATCCCATTTTATCCCACTCTATCCCACGATAACACGCAGGTACTCCCACCGCAACCACAAAGTGCCCATCGGAGGCAAAAAAAAGGGGCGCCGCGGGCTCGTCAGCGGCCCGCGGCGCCCCCGGGGGGCGGGCTTCAGGCGCCTACCAGCTCCGCCGCCCCCTCTCGATCAGCCGCTCCTGGCGGATGATGAACTGCTCGGTCGCGCCGAGCGCCTCGGGGAGCCAAGCCCTGAACGACTCCTGCGATTCCGCGAAGGTGGCCACGTTCCCCTGGTTGAGGATCTCCTGGAGTTCCTGGAACTTGGGAAGCGACGCCCGCGCGCTCTCCAACGTTCCCGGTGCCTCCAGAACCTGGGCCTGCTCGAAGAGGGAATAGCCGTAGAAGAAGTCGGTTCGGCCCGACAGTCCCTCCGGCACCATGTCGCTGAAGTTCCTCGCAAGGCCGAGGATTCTCAGCGCGTAGTCCCAGTCCCTTTCCTGGACGCCCTGCAGGTATCCGTCATTGAAGATGATGGTGACCACCTGCTCGGCGGACTGTTCGCCGGCTGCGATCGCCTGCTCCAGGTACGGGATGGCCTCCTCGCTCCTGCCCGCTTCCAGCAGCCAGGCCCCCTGGCGCGCCCTGACGTTGTCGTACTCCGGATCGAGCACGGCCAGCTCCTCAAGGGCCTCCAGCGCGCCTTCCACGTCGCCGGTCTTGTTCAGAATGTCGGCGTAGATCGACCAGAACTGCGGCTCCTCGCCGTGCGTCTCCAGCACGCTCTTCGCGAGTTCGACGGCCTCTTCCAGCTGTCCGAGCTCGTTGAGCGTCGCGAGCATGTTGCGCAGCGCGCCGGACTCCATCTCCATGCCCTTGATCGCGTAGGCTCCCCGGTAGCCCTCGAGCGCCTCGGAGTAGTACTGCCCGGCTTCCATGCTCAACGGTGCGCCCGGTTCAGCCGCGGCTACGATCTCCCGGGCCGCGAGGGTCGCATAGGCTGCGTAGCGCTCAAGCAGGTCGACGTTGTCGGGCGCGTAGTCAAGCCCCGCCTTGATCAGCTCCATGGCGAGCACCCACTCCTCCGCCTCCGCGAGATCGAAGCCCACCTGCATGCGGACCGCCGCGTTCTCGGGGTCGAGATCAAGCAGCTCCTGGTAGTGCTCCTGGGCGGCCACCCTGTCGCCGAGGTTGGCGGCAAGGAATCCCGCAAAGTTCAGGGCCTGCTCGTGGAGACCGTCGAGCTCGAGGACCCGCAACACCTCGTCGTACGCGTCCTGGATGCGATCCGTCTCTTTCAGCACGTGCGAGAGAACGTACCGCGCCGGGATATTGTTGGGATCCAGGTCAAGCGCCACGCGGCAGTTCTCCTCCGCGCCGGCGTAGTCCTGGGCCCGGTAGTACTCGCCACACCACATCGCCCGGTTCTGCTGTTCCGTGAAGGCGGCGAGCTGCTCCGAGAAGAAGGTCGCGGCCTGCCGGGCGTCCCGCCGGCCCCACGTACTGTCCTGGATGGCGAAAGCGCTCGCCCCGGGCGCCGCGAACTGGACGCCGGTCGTGGTGAAGGTCTGGTCTTCCCTGTTTTCCGTGGTAAATCCGCAGAAGATGATCTGGGCGTCCACGAACCGCGCCATCTGCTGGCCGCCGACGCAGTCGAGCCGCCGCTCGTCCACATCGTACTGCCTGGCGACGTCGCGCACCTCCCGCTCCTCGACCGCGACGTGCGTCGGGAACTGGCTGATCAGCCTGCGCAGCTCTCTGGCCACGTCCCGGCCGAAGCGGTCGCTGCCCTCGCCGGTGGGCTGCAGGTTCAGGATCATCAGCCTGTGCGCCTCCCCGACCTGCGCGCTCGAACGCTGTGGCACCAGGAAGCCGCTCAACAGCGTGAGCGCCCCCAACCCTGCGATTCCGATGCGATACCAACTCCTCATGTTCCTGTCTTCTCCGTTGTAGGACTTCGCGGGACTCGTCGTCTTGCAACCCGCGAAACCCGGGCGGCCGGCCGGACCCCCGCCAGTGCGGTCGTCGCCGCCGTGCGCCCCGCGGTTCCGCAGACTAATGGCGGGAAGCTGTGTAATTTATGAATCGGCTCGCGAGAAGGTCAACACTCTGGACCGAAGACCCTCCCAGTAACACATTACCATGGGAAGGGAAGAAAGTTCCCTGCGCAAGCCCGCCGGGACCCGGGATGGGACCGGGCCGGCAGGAACAACCCACACGCAAGGCGAGGAAGACAACATGAGGAAGTGGATTCTCGGCGCGGTCGCGCTGGTTTCGGTGATGGCGATGAGCCCGGCGGCGCTGGACGCGCAGAACTGCTGGGTGAGGCGGGGCAACCCGGCGGATCGGCCCAGCCCCCTGGACTCCGCGGTCGTCGACATGGGCGGCGACATGGTGAAGGTGTGCTACGGCGCGCCGTCCGCGAACGACCGCATGCTCGTGGGCGGCGACATTCACCCCTTCGGCCAGCCCTGGCGTACCGGCGCCAACGAGGCGACCTCGATCCATCTGCCCTTCGCGGCCACGGTCGCCGGGGTGGAGGTGGACGCCGGATCGTACTCGCTGTACACGGTGCCCGGCGAGGACTCCTGGGAGATCTTCGTGAACACGACGGTGGAGCGCTGGGGGATCCCCATCAACGCCGGGGTGACCGGCGCCAACGTGGGATCGGGGATGGCGCCTTCCTTCGCCAACGAGCACACGGAGCGGATGACGATGTCGTTCGAGAATGCGTCGGCCGGCGCGGCTACCCTGGTGTTGCGCTGGGAAGGCTACCGGGTGGAGATCCCGGTCGCGCGAAGGTAGCGGCGCGGCGCCACCCGCACGGGTGCGGCGCCGGATTCGACCCCTGGGCCCGCCCGGGGTTCAGACCCTTATAAGTATTCGGCGCGAATACATCGCCCAGGCCGCGCCGAACCAGAACAGGACCGTGGCGGCCGCGAAGGCCAGGGAGCCGTTGAGAGGTCCCGCCCACGATGCGAAGGCGGTCTCGTAGATGCGACCGTAGGCCGAAGTGGTGCCGCCGGAGCCGTCGGGGACCCGCCATAGTATCAGGGTCTTGGCCAGGAGGCCGGAGGCCACGAAGGCGGTGATCGCGTTCATGCCGTAGATCTCGAGCGGGCGGGCCCAGCCGCGCCAGCCGCGCACGTCGATCAGCCAGTGCAGAGCGCCCAGCGTGAGCAGGGCCCAGCCGGTCGTGTAGACGACGTACGAGCTGGTCCAGATCGGCTTGTTGATCGGGAAGGCGGGGTCCCAGAGGTGGCCCCCGGCGATGAGGACGACGCCGAGGAGTGCGAGGCGGAGGCTTGTGGCGCCATTGCCGCGCGCGGCCCGCAGAAAGTCCCCCACGAAGAGACCGGCCAGCGTGCTCGACACCGCCGGCAGCGTGCTGAGCAGCCCTTCGGGATCGTAGACCCCTCCCCCGCCGCTCCACATATGCGGCCCAAGGATCATCCGGTCGAGCCAGGCCGCGAGATTCCCTTCCGCGGACAGGTCTCCCGCGCCGAACCCGGGGACCGGCACCAGCGCCATCAGCGCCCAGTACACGAAAAGGAACGCCAGCATCAGGGCGAAGACGACCCTGCGGGTCAGGAACAGGACGAGGGTGCCGGCGACCAGATACACCATCGCGATGCGCGCCAGCACCCCCACCAGCCGCACGGTCGCGAAGTCGAATCGGGGCACCGCGGTCATGAAGAGGCCGAGGCCGTAGAGGATGAGGGCGCGGACGAGGACGTGGCGCCAGAGGCGGGCGCGGGAGTCTCCCCGGGCCTCCCTTGCCGCGAAGGAGAAGGGCATCGCCACGCCGATCGCGAAGAGGAAGAAGGGGAAGACGAGGTCGGTCGGCGTGGCGCCGTGCCAGACGGCGTGGCGCAGGGGCGCGTACACGTGCGCCCAGCTCCCCGGGTTGTTGACGAGGATCATTCCCGCGATGGCGAGGCCGCGGAAGGCGTCCAGCGAGGCGAGGCGCGGGGGGCGCGGGGGCGGCGGCGCGGCCGTCCCGGGCGTGGGGGCAACCGGGCTGGCCGGGCCGGTCACAGCAGCCGCCCCTCGGCGAGGTCCGCGACCCGTGCAGCGACATCCGGGGTATCGGCGGCCAGGACGGGGACGGACCAGGGCAGGTCGGGACGGTCGGTGACGACGGCCATGACGCGCCGGTCACGCGCTTCCTCCGGTGGGAACACCGGTTCCGGCTGGGCGCCCGCCCGGTAGATCTCGATCTTGGGCAGGCCGGCCCCGCGGAACCCCTCCACCACGACGATCTCGGCGTCCGCCAGGTGGCGGCTCAGGAGCAGATCCAGCGGCGGCTCCTCATCCGCGCCCCAGCCTCCCAGGAGCGCGAACTCGTCGGGCCCCGTGAGGAGCACGCGCTCGGCGCCGCCTTCGTGCCGGTGCCGCCATGAGTCGGTCCCGGGGCTGTCCAGCCTGAAGTGATGACCGTGCTTCACCGACATCACGCGGCGGCCCCGTGCGCCAAGCTCCCCGATCACCGCAACGGACAGCGTCGTCTTCCCCGAGTTCTTGTTCCCGACGATCGAGAAGGCCGGAGGGGGCAGGTCCACGGGGTGGTTCACACTGCGGAAGTCCCGCTGCAGCAGGCCGGTGTCCACCACCTGCGGATCGAGGGAGTTGGCAAATTCACCGGACTTCAGCCTCCTCTCGGCGAACGCGCTGTTGAGCGGGGTCAGCACCTCGAGCGGATAGATCCCGCACAGGGGATGGAATCCCCAGGGGGGGCCCGCACGCGGCAGCGTAGTCCGGCCGCCTTCCCGCCACGCATCCGCGAGCCGGCGAAGTGCGCCGGTCCCCACCCAGGGCATGTCCACCGCCAGCACCAGCACCGCGTCATGGCCACCCCGCACGGCGCGGGCCAGGGCGGCGTCGATTCCCCCCAGCGGTCCCAGGAGCGGACGGCGGTCGGGGAGCGTCTCCAGCTCCACCGCGTGCGCAACCTGGGGGTGGTTGACCACCGCGACCACTTCGTCGCAGACCTCCTGCAACCGGTCGGCCGCGACCTGCCAGAGGGGGGTCCCGTGGAGCCGCGCCAGCGTCTTGGGCGAACGGAAGCGGCGGCTGCCGCCCCCGGCAAGAATGGCTCCGAGAAGACTCATTCCGTTTCACTCCCAAGCCCGGTGATCCGCTCTGCACCGGAGTAGACGTTGTAGCCGCCGGGCTTTGCGAAGCCCACCAGCGTCATGTTGAACCGCCTTGCGAAGGTCACCGCCAGGCTGGACGGCGCGCCCACCGCGACGACCGCGGGGAAGCCCGCCATCGCCGCCTTCTGCAGGATCTCGAAGGAGGAGCGGCCGGATACGATCAGGCCCCGGTCCGATCCGGGAAGCCCGCCGGAGAGGACCAGCGCCCCGATCACCTTGTCGACCGCATTGTGGCGCCCCACGTCCTCGCGCACCAGTGCGATGCGGCCGGAGGCGTCGAAGAGCCCCGCGGCGTGGATGCCGCCGGTCCGTTCGAAGACGCGCTGGGCGGAGCGCAGCCGGTCCGGGAGCGCGCGCACCTCGGCATCGGCTACGGCGAGGGTCCCGTCGGGGACCGCGGCGCACCCCATCACCTCCACCGACTCCAGCGACGCCTTGCCGCAGACGCCGCACGACGAGGTCACGTAGAAGTTGCGGGTGAGGCTGGCCGGATCGAAGGCGCCGGGGTCCCGGAGCGACGCCGTGACGACGTTGTACTCCTGGGGCTCCACGTCGCGGCAGTACCTCACGTCGGCCAGCGCGCGCGGGTCGGTCACCACCCCCTCGGTGAAGAGGAACCCCGCGGCGAGTTCGAAATCGTCACCCGGCGTCCTCATCGTCACCGACACGGGGTGCTCGCGCACGCCGTCCTCCGCGGGCACCTCCAGGCGCACCTCCATCGGCTCCTCGACGGCCACGCTGTCGCTCCGCTCGCCGTACCAGCCGTCGCGCATGCGACCGACCCGGATCCGGGCGGCTCTGCGCCGGGGTGTCGTTGCCAACCCTGGGTCCTCTCTCGTGGGGCGCGCCCACTCGCCAAATGTTTCCGATGACTATATCTATTGTCCCCCCGCTCACTACTCAAACCCCCCGCCGATGCCAAGGCCGACCAACGACGAACTCGTGGCGCGCTGGAAGGGCGAGCCCGCGCCCCTGCTCCCCCTCCTGCACGCCTTTCACGCGCGCGACGGCTACCTGTCGGAAGATGCGCTGCGGGCGGTTTCGGCGGGACTACGCATCCCGATCGCCGACCTCTTCGGCACGGTCACCTTCTACCACCACTTCGCGCGGGACGCGGGCGGGTACGACCGGCCGCGCGTCTGTAACGGCCCGGTGTGCAGCATGCGGGGGGCGGATGTGCTCGTGGCGAGCCTGCGCGCGGCGGGGCACGACCCGATGACGATGCCGTGCCCGGGGCGGTGCGATGAGCCCGTTCCGGTGATCCACCGGGGGACGGTGCTGACCGGCCGGACGGCGGGGACGCTGGTGAGCGGGCCGTCCCCGCTGCCGCCCGCGCCCCCGGACGGCGTGGAGGAGTGTGTGTTCGCGGGGATCAGACGCCCCGGGCGGGCCACGCTGCAGGGGTACAGGGAGGGCGGCGGCTACGAGGCGCTGGAGCGGGCGGTAGCCGGGATGAAACCGCAGCAGGTAATCGACGAAATCGACGCCAGCGGGCTGGCGGGGCGCGGGGGGGCGGGGTTCCCCACGGGGCGGAAGTGGCGGGCGGTGGCGGACGCCGCGGGGGAGCCGAAGACGATCGTGTGCAACGCCGACGAGGGCGAGCCCGGGTGCTTCAAGGACCGGGTGCTGATGGACCACGACCCCCACGGCACGATCGAGGGGATGGCGCTGGCGGCGTACGCCACGGGGGCCGTGCGGGGGTTCATCTACCTGCGCTACGAGTACCCGGAGACGTTCGGCATCCTCGAAGGCGCGATCGCGGAGGCGGAGGCGGCGGGGTTGCTGGGCGACGGGATCCTGGGGACGGACTTCTGCTTCCGGCTGATGGTGCGGCGCGGCGCCGGCGCCTACATCTGCGGCGAGGAGACATCGCTGCTCAATTCACTGGAGGGGAAACACCCGTTCCCCCGCAACCGCCCCCCCTTCCCCGTCACGCACGGCTACGAGGACCTGCCCACCGTCGTGAACAACGTCGAGACGCTGGCCTCGGCGCCGCCGATCATCGCCCGCGGCGCGGAGTGGTACCAGGGCCTCGGGCGCGGCGACCACGCCGGCACGAAGGTGATCAGCCTCTCCGGCGACATCGCGCGGCCGGGCAACTACGAAGTCCCCATTGGGCTGCCGCTGCAGGAGCTGCTGCACGGCTGGGCGGGCGGGCCTCCACCGGGGCGCACCATCCAGGCCGTGACGATGGCGGGCCTGTCGGGCGGCTTCCTGGCCGGCGCCGACCTGGACGTCACCCTGGACGAGCCCTCCATCCGGTCGAAGAGCAGCTTCCTCGGCGCGGGCGGGATCATGGTCTTCGACGACTCCCGCGACATGATCCGCGTGACCCGCGAGTCGATGGAGTTCTTCGCCGAGGAGTCGTGCGGGAAGTGCTTCCCCTGCCGGATCGGAACGCAGCGGCTGGTGGAGCGGCTGGAGGGAAGCGGACCCGCCACGGTGGACGCCTGGGTCGACGAGGTGGTGGACCTGAATGAGGTCATGAAGAAGACGAGCGCGTGCGGATTGGGGCAGGCCGCCCCTCTTTTGACCGAGAGCCTGATCCGGTACTTTCCGGACCGGGTTCGGGCGCATGTGGAGAAAGGCTGACGACGATGAAGCGGAACGGGACACCCTCGACGAACGGCAAGGGCGTCCAGCTCACCATGACGCTGGACGGCGAGAAGGTCGCGTTCACGCGCGGCGAGACGGTCTACGAGGTCGCGGAGCGCCACCAAAAGGAGATCCCGACCCTCTGCTACGACCCGCGCCTGGAGCCCTTCGGCGGCTGCCGCCTCTGCATCGTCGAGCTGGAGGGCGCGCGCAACCCGGTCGCCTCGTGCACGATGAAGGCCGAGCCCGGGATGCGGGTCCGCACCCGCACGGCCGCCCTCGAGGTGCAGCGCCGCATCCTCATGGAGATGGTGGCGTCCGAGAACCGCGACACCGACGTCGACCCCATGCACGGCTACGCGTCGCAGGAGATGGCCGAACTGCTCGACCGCTACGACGCGCGCACGGGCCGCTTCGAGGGCGCGCTGTCGGGCACGAGCCGCCCCGACGACGACAACCCCTTCATCAAGCGGGACTACGAGAACTGCATCTCCTGCTACCGCTGCGTGCGGGTGTGCGCCGAGCAGGAGGGCGACTACGCGATCAGCGTGATGAACCGGGGCTTCCACACCCAGATCACCACCGAGTTCGGCGGCCTCCTCAAGGACTCGGCCTGCACCTTCTGCGGCCAGTGCATCCAGACCTGCCCGACCGGCGCCCTCGGCGACCTCAAGGCGCTGGCCAACAAGGACGTCCCCGGCGAGACCGAGACCACGCGCACGATCTGCCCGTACTGCGGCGTCGGCTGCACGGTCGATATCATGACGCGCGGAGAGAAGATCGTCGGCATCCTCCCCGCCATGGACGGCCCGGCCAACGAGGGCGCGCTCTGCGTGAAGGGCCAGTTCGCCTTCGACTTCGTCGGGCACCCGGACCGCCTGGCCACCCCCTTCATCCGCGAAGAGAAGTCGGGGCAGCTGCGCCCGGCCTCCTGGGACGAGGCGCTGGACTTCGCGGCCGGGAAGCTGAGCAGGGTGGTGAAGGACCACGGACGCCGCGCCATCTACGGAATCGCCTCCGGACGCGCGCCCCACGAAGCCGCCTACATGATGCAGCGCTTCATCCGGGCGGGATTGGGGACGAATCACATCGACAACTGCAGCCGTGCCTGACACGCCCCCACAGTCGCCGGTCTGGCGGCAACAATCGGAAGAGGGGCGATGTCGAACCCGCTCGCGGACATGGACAAGCCCGATGTGATCTTCTGCATCGGGACGAACATGACCGAGTGCCACCCGGTGGCGGCCACGCGGCTCAAGCGGGCGCTCGCGCGGGGCGCGAAGATGATCGTCGCGGACCCGCGCCGAATCGGGCTGGCCGAGATCGCGGACGTCCATCTGCCGTTGCGCGTGGGGTCCGACGTCTCGCTGCTGCTGGCGATGGCGCATGTGATCGCCCGCGAAGGGCTGATGGACCAGGCGTTCATCGACGCCCGCACCACCCAGGGCGAGGACTTCATGGAGCACGTCGCGCAGTACACGCCGGAGTGGGCGGCGGAGATCTGCGAGTGCGAGCCGGCGGACATCGAGAAGGCGGCGCTGCTCTACGGCGGGGCCGACCGGGGCGCGATCTACTACACCGTCGGCATCACCGAGCACATCTGCGGCGTCGACAACGTCCAGAGCCTCTGCAACCTGGCGCTGATGACCGGCAACCTGGGCCGCGAGGGCACCGGCGTGAACCCCATGCGCGGCCAGAACAACATCCAGGGCGCCGGCGACGCGGGCGCGCTGCCGAACAACTATCCCGGATTCCAGGCCGTCACCGTCCCCGCGCACCAGGAGAAGTTCCACAAGGCCTACGGGCGCAAGGTCGACCTCGAGACGGGGATGACCAAGGTCACCGCCCTGGACCTCTGCGGCGACGGCATCCACGCGATGATCATCAACGGCGAGAACACGCTCGTCACCGACCCGGACCGCCACCACTGCGAACACGCGCTCAGGAGCCTCGACTGCCTGGTCGTCATCGACATCTTCATGACCGACACGGCCAAGGTGGCCGATGTGGTCTTCCCCGCCACCGCCTGGGCCGAGACCGACGGCGTCTGCACCAACACCGAGCGGCGCGTCCAGCGGCTGCGCGCCGCGGTGCCGCCCCCGGGCGAAGCCAAGCCGGACTGGTGGATCGTCTCGCGCCTCGCCCAGCGGATGGGCTGGAAAGGATTCGAGTTCGAGTCCGCCAAACAGGTCTTCAACGAACTCTGCTCCCTGTCACCCCTCTATGCGGGGCTCGACTGGGACCGGATCGACAAGGGCGAGTACCAGTGGCCGGTGCCGGAAGAAGGGCACCCCGGCACCCCCCGCCTGCACGAGGAAGGCTTCGAGAACGGCCGCGGCATCTTCAAGATGCTGAAGTACCGCGACCCCGAGGAGACGATCTCCGACGAATACCCGATGTGGCTCACGACCGGCCGCCGGCTTCCGCAGTACCACACGCGGACGCAGACCGGGCGGTCGGGCGGGATCGACTACCTGCTCTCGGAGGAGACGCTGGAGGTGCACCCCGACGACATCGCGCGGCTGGGGCTCGAGGACGGCGGCTGGGCAGAGCTGAGCAACCCGCGTGGGTGCCTGCACGTGAAGGTTCGCGCGACGGCCAAGTCGCCGAAGGGTACGGTGTTCGCGTCGTTCGCCTTCGAGGACGTGCCGGTGAACGTGCTGACGGGCGGCGGCTACGATCCGGTGACGCAGACGGCGGCGCTGAAGGCGTGCCCGGTGGCGCTGAAGCCGGTGGGGCCGCCGCCGGCGCTGGGCCAGGCGGGGGTGGGGGGGATGACGGTCCCGGGCCGGATGTAGATGGCGGACCGCCCCCTCCTGCGACAAGCTGTGGCGGGTGGTGGTGGCGTTGTTGAACGTCGTGTGAATGTAAAGCATAGATTCCATTGTGTAAACTAAACACTACATCGTATGATCCCGTAGCGGGCCGAGAGTGCGAGCTACACCTCCATGCGCGCCAGGTGGAAGGAACGGATCGGCACCAAGCACGCCGCGATTCACCCGGAGTTTATTTGACTGGAAACCCGCCGAATCACCTTCAAGTCTCGTAAGTCATTGACTAGCAATGACTTGTTTTCTTGACGGGTGTTTCAGTTCGGAAGCACGCCCGCAACCGAAGTCCCGGAGCGTCCCTAGCCGAATCATCCCGGACCTCACTAGTGTGGAGGATACCCTGAACTCCCTGACCACCGCCTTCACGGACGATCGCACAGATGACGCCTCCTCGCTCATCCCGCTATCTCGCCGATCTGGTGCGGCGGCTCCGCGCCCTGCCACACGAGACGGAGTGGGTGGAATTCAAGGAGAACTACAGGCAGCCCGATCAGGTCGGCGAGTACCTGTCGGCCATGTCCAATTCGACCGCCCTCCATGGCCAGTCATACGGCTATGTCCTCTGGGGAGTCAGGAACAGCACCCACGAACTCGTCGGAACCAACTTCCTTCCGGGTGCGACAAGAAAGGGTAACGAACTCATCGAGCCCTGGCTGGCGCGCCTCCTCGACCCGCAGGTCGACTTCCAGTTCCACGAGGTCGAAGTAGATGGATCGCGGGTGGTCCTGCTCGAGGTCGAACGCGCAACAAGCCGACCGGTTGCCTTCCAGCGGACAGAGTTCATCCGCGTTGGGAGCTCGACGAGAAAGCTGCGCGACCACCCGTCGAAGGCAACACGGCTGTGGCGGCTATTGCTGGAGCACCCCTTCGAAGAGGGCATCGCGGCCGAGCACCTCACAGGCGAGGACGTCCTCCAGGTTCTGGACTATCCGACCTATTTCCACCTGCTCGGAGTTCCCCCCGCGGATGGACGCACCGCGGTGCTGGAAGCTCTTGCCCACGACCGGATCATCAGGCGGAACGAGGCCGGCGGTTACGACATCACCAATCTCGGCGCCATTCTCTTTGCCCGTCGACTGACGGAATTCCCCCGTCTGGAGCGGAAGGCCGTGCGCCTGATCCGCTACCGGGGCTCAGGACGCATGGAGGCGGAGCGCGAGCAGGTCGGCAGCAAGGGCTACGCGAGCGGCTTCGAGGGTCTCGTCAGCCACATTCGTGCCTGGACTCCGTCCAACGAGGTGCTCGGTCCCGCACTTCGCCGCGAAATGCCATGTTTCCGGCGATCGCGATCCGCGAACTCGCCGCCAACGCCCTGATCCACCAGGATTTCGCGATCACCGGCGCGGGGCCGATGATCGAGGTGTTCGACCGCCGGCTGGAAGTCAGCAACCCCGGGGAGCCGCTGATCGACACCAAGCGGTTCCTGGATTCGCAACCTCGTTCCCGTAACGAAGTCCTCGCATCGCTCATGCGTCGCCTGAACATCTGCGAAGAGCGCGGCACCGGGATCGACAAGGTCGTTCAGGCGGTCGAAGCCCGCGGGCTCCCGGCACCTGTATTCGAAGAGCCCTCGGGATTCACGCGGGCCTCACTGTTTGCCTACAAGCCATTCCGCGAAATGGACCGCCAAGAGCGGCTCCAAGCCTGCTACATGCACGCGTGCCTCCGCTACGTTACCCAGGAGCCCATGACGAACTCCTCCCTGCGGGCGCGCTTCCAGATCGCGGACAAGAACGCCTCGACCGTGTCGCGCCTGCTGGCCGACGCCGTGGACGAAGAGCTGATCGTGGTGGCGGATCCGATGGCGGGTCCCCGGCTGCGGCGTTACCTGCCTTTCTGGGCCGGCGCATGATCGGCTTCCTGCCTCGCCACGCCACAATGCACCCCGATTTTATTTGACTGGAAACCCGCAGAATTGCCGTCAAGTCTCCTAAGTCATTGAATAGCAATGACTTGTTTTCTTGACGGGTATTTCATTCTGGTGGGGCACCTCGGGAGCGATCAACCCCCGCGCACGATCCGCAACTGGACCACGTAGGGCACGTCGAGTTCTCCCAGCGTAACGCCCGTCACCATCCCGCTTCCGAAAAACGGAGCGGGCTGCTTCTCGATCGGGACGGGCGAGGCCACGCGGCCCAGGTAGTACCCGCGCTCGTCGAAGACCTCCCAGCCCCGGGTCGGTCCCCTCTCCGTCTCGACCCAGACCCACCCGTCCGGGCCGGACCGGATGTTCTCGAGGGCGTACTTGTGCGCCGGCAGCCTGCGTGCGGGGATCCCGGCAGCGGCCGCGACACTGTCCCGCTCCTGCCCCTCCAGCCTCGGCGGCTCCCGGTCCAGCTGAATAATGCGCACGGTGTCTCCGGCGTAGGTAGTCTCATGGATGGCGAATGCGGAGGTACTGGCCTGCCAGATGTTCCCGGCCGAATTCACGGTCCACTGGACCCTCGGCGCGTACGGAATCACGAATTCCATGGCAATGCGGCTGTCCCCCGTACCCATCTCCCGCGTGTAGCTCATCCGCGGATCCGGAGGGATCGTCGGCTCCGCAACGCGCGCCAGAGAGTCGAGCCCCGGACCCGTGGCGTACTTGACGATGTGGTCGAATCCGGGGAACCAGAAGTGCAGATGGCCCTCGGTATCCACCCAGAGCCGCCGGGGTAGGAGGCCCGGAGCGCCCGAAGGTTCTCACGCACTCGCCGCCGGGTGAGAAGACGCGGATCTCGTTCGCCTGCTGGTCGGCCACGTAGATTCGGCCGTCGTCGTCCACGGTGACGGAAGTCACGTAGCCGAGTGCGTCGCAGCTGTCATCCAACGACCCGATGCGCAGCACCTCGACGAGTGTCGGGGCTCCCTGCGGACCCGTCTGTGGAGCATCCGGGTTGGATACGACGATCCTGCCGCTCTCGAGCGTGTCCACGCGGACGAGACGGTCGTCGCGCTGTTGGGCGGCGGTCCGGGTGGCCGTGCCTGCGAGAACTGTTCCGATGGCGAGCGCGGAGATGGTGGTGCGGATGGTGATTCGCATGAGGCCTTCCTGCGTTCGGTCGCCTGCGTCCCTGGGCGCGTCACGGCCCAGCCCTGCCCGATTCGACTCCCCCTGGTGGCCCGCCGTTGCCCGCCAGGGGCCCGCGTTGAAGCGGTCCGCGCAGGTGGCACTGCCTGCGCAGGCCCTGCCGGACCGTCCCCGCTTCAGGTCTGCTTCCTCACCCGCTGTACATCTCGTCCATCACGGCCGCGATGTCCGGTGCGTCCACCAGGTACGGCTCCCGCGCGGTCAGCCTTATCGTGCGTGGGATCCCGTGCAGCGCCTCGGCGATGGGGCCTGCGATCGCCGCCACCGTGTCCGAATCGCCGCCGAGCGAGACCGCGTTGCGGATGGCGTCCTCGAACGAAGCCGATTCGAGCGCGCAGGTGATCGACTCCGGGACGGTCTCCTGGCAGGTCTCGTCGAAGGCGTAGCCGGGCCGGATTTCGTCCACCGTGCGCGAGAGGTCGTAGCGGTACTCGGCCTCGACGGTCGCCCGGATGGCGGCGGGGTCGTCGCCGTTCAGGGCCAGCCAGATGGCGTGGACGGTTGCCCGCGCGCCCTTCATCCCCTCGGGGTGATTGTGGGTGATGGCGGTGACGCGGTCGGAGGCGGCGAGTGCAATGGCGAGGTCGTCGCGGTTGAGGAAGGCGGCGGGCGAGACCCGCATGGCCGCGCCGTTGCCGAAGCTGTTGTAGGGTTCGGGAGACTCCTGCCACATCCATTGGCGGAACCAGCCGCCGTACGACTCCTGCGGGTAGCGGCGACACCACTTCTGCAGCGTCTCGGCCTCGGGCAGATCGTGCAGCAGCGTGTCGGCCACCGCCGCTGTGCAGACGGAATCGTCCGTGAAGTGGCCCTCCGCGCTGAAGAACTCGAAGTCCTTCGTCTTGATCCGGTCCCATTCGTAGACGGAACCGACGATGTCGCCGATGATCGCACCCCACATGGTTGACTCCCTTGCTGCGGATCCGCCGTCGCGGCAGCCCGGCCCTTTAGTCGGCAAACCTCGCGGCGAGCCGGCTTCCAGCCGACCCGGCTTCCAGCCGACCCGCCTTGCCCCGCGGGCCGGTTTTCCGCCAGACTTCGGACGCCGTTCCGCGCCCGCTCAGTCCCCGCCAACGACGCCCCTGCAAGGACACCCATGCTCTCCGACATCGCAATCGCGCAAGCCCACGAGATGAAGCCGATCGCCGAGATCGCCGCCAGGGTCGGCCTCGGTGAAGACGAAATCCTGCAGTACGGCCACTACAAGGCGAAGGTCCCGCTGGATGTGGTCAAGGCACGCCCGCACCGCGCCGCCAGACTCGTGCTGGTGACCGGGTGCAGCCCCACCGCCGCGGGCGAGGGCAAGTCGACCACGTCTGTGGGACTCGCCGACGCGCTCAACCTGCGCGAACGCAACCCCGTGCTGTGCATCCGCGAGGCGTCGCTGGGGCCCGTCTTCGGGATCAAGGGCGGCGCGGCCGGCGGCGGCTACTCGCAGGTCGTGCCGATGGAGGACATCAACCTCCACTTCACCGGCGACTTCCACGCGATCACTTCGGCGCACGCGCTGCTGTCGGCGATGCTCGACAACCACCTCTTCCGGCCCAACAGCACGGGGCTCGACCACCGGCGCATCACCTGGGGACGGGCCGTCGACATGAACGACCGGGCGCTGCGCAACGTGATCGTGGGGCTGGGCGGGCCCTTCGGAGGGATCCCGCGCCAGGACGGCTTCATGATCACCGCGGCGTCGGAGGTCATGGCGATCTTCTGCCTGGCGCGCGACCTCGCCGACCTGGAGCGGCGGCTCGGCGACGTCATCATCGGGTACACGCGCAGCCGCGACCCGGTGCGCTGCCGCGACATCGGCGCCGAGCAGGCGATGACCATCCTGATGCGCGACGCGCTCCACCCGAACCTGGTGCAGACGCTGGGCGGGACGCCCGCCTTCATCCACGGCGGCCCCTTCGCCAATATCGCGCACGGCTGCAACTCGCTGATCGCGACCCGGGCCGGGCTCAAGCTGGGCGACATCGTGGTGACGGAGGCGGGGTTCGGCGCCGACCTGGGGGCCGAGAAGTTCTTCGACATCAAGTGCCGGCTGGGCGGGCTGAGTCCCGACGCGGTCGCGATCGTCTCGACGATCCGCGCGCTGAAGATGAACGGGGGCGCGTCGAAGGACTCGCTGGCGACCGAGGACCTGGGCGCGCTCGGCCGCGGCATGGAGAACCTGTACGGGCACGTGGAGAACGTGGCGCGGTTCGGGGTCCCGGCCGTGGTCGCGCTCAACCGATTCGCGAGCGACACCGCCGCGGAGGTCGCCACCGTGCTCGATGGCTGCGCGGCGCGCGGGATTCGCGCCGTCGAAGCGGACCCGCACGGGGGCGGGGGGGAGGGGTGCCTCGACCTGGCCGACGCCGTCTGGGAGATCGCCACCAGCGGCGAGGCCGCCTTCCGGCCCCTCTACCCCGACCACCTCTCCCTCCAGGAAAAGATCGAAACCGTCGCGACGAAGATCTACGGCGCGGAGGGGGTCGACTTCCAGCCCGGCGTCACGGCGGAACTGGAGCGCCTCGAGTCCTTCGGGATGGCCAGCGCACCGGTCTGCATCGCCAAGACGCAGTACTCCTTCTCGGACGATCCGACGCTGCTCGGGCGCCCGCGCGGCTTCAGGATCACTGTTCGGGAGGTCACGCCATCGGCCGGTGCGGGGTTCGTGGTGGTGAAGACGGGCTCGATCATGACGATGCCGGGGCTCGCCGCGCACCCGGCCGCGCTCAACATGACGATCGACGCGGACGGGGTGATCGGCGGGCTGATGTAGGGTCAGCCGCCCGGCAGCACTCTGATGTCAGGGCATTCGAGAAGTGACCTGTCCGCCGTCACCAGCGTAAGCCCGTTAACCATGGCCGTCGCCGCGATGAAGCGGTCGGCCGGATCGTCGTGGGGAAGGCGCACGCTGCGGCTCCGGAGCGCAACCTCGTGGGTTAGCGGGAACTCCCGCATCGGCCGGGTCGCGAGAGCCGTCCGGATCCACCTCCAGGGATCGGGGGCAAGTTCAACGCGACCCCTACCCGCGAGCAGCAGCGTCTCCCAGACACTCACGGGGGAAAGTGCGAGCACGCTGGCCGGATCGTTCACTGCATCGCGTGCCCGGGCGGCCAGCCGTTCCGGCCTTAGATGGCTCCAGAGCCAGACGTGCGTGTCCAGCAGCAGGTTCACGGCGCCTCGCCATCATCTTCGCCAGACATGTTGTCCGAACGGTACACGTCCCAGTCGGACAGCTCGGATACGGGGGAGATGATGTCGCCCGTGATCTCGCCCATGTCTCGCATGGCCCCCAGCCATTCCACCGGTTCGGCATCGGCGTCCGGATACGGATCGGTCGCCTCGGACGGGGAATCGGTCGCGTCGTCCCGGACGACCGGAGCCGGGCCGTAGGCGGCGCGGGCCCGCTCGCGCATCAGTCCGAGGTTCGGGGTCGGAACCGCATGGCGGCTCAGGAGGTGGCGCAGTTCGCCCTCCAGCGAGCGGTGATTCCGCTTGGCCCGCGCCTTGAGCGCCGCTATGACCTCATCGTCCACATTCCTGATTGTGAGTACGCCCATCCGTGCCCTGCCTCCGTTTTTGATGACGAATGCATAGTGTAGCGGAAATGACAGCATTATGCCAGCCGGGCGAGCTGCGCCGACGGATCCGGCCCCCCATCGGCACCCGGGAAGTCACGCGCCCGTTGCAGCCACCCGGCGCGCAACGTCGATCGCACCCTCGAATGCCCGCCGCTGAATCTCCGCAAACAGCCGCACCAGCGGTGCCAGGTCCCCCTCGTCCGCCGCCTCCAGCGCGTCGATGTAGTCCGCCCGCCCCGCGTCCGTCACCACCAGCGGGAACCACCCCGCACGGATCATCACCAACGTGGCCAGCGCACGCGCGACCCGGCCGTTCCCGTCCTGGAAGGGATGAATCTGCGCAAATCGATGATGAAGCCAGGCGGCTTCGACCTCCGGCGCGACCCCGCCCTCGCCGTGCTCCCAATGCATCGCCAGGAGCCTGTCCATTTCCGAGGCAACCTGTTCCGGCGGACAGTATTCGTGGATCAGGCCGTCCGGCCGCACAGGGTTGTTGGGCCGCTTCTTGTAGTCACCCTTCGTCAAAGGCATCTCCACGCGCCGCCCGAAGACATCCCGCGCGCTCGCGGTCTCCTGGTGGGCCAGAAGCACCGAGTGCAGCTCCTTGATGTAACTCGTCGACAGCCGGCGCTCCTGCTTCACGAAGTCGAACAGCCCGTCCACCGCGGCAGCATGATCCTGAATCATGTCGAAGACGAGAGCCGGATCCCGGTCGGTGGCTGCAGATGGAATCAACTCCTCGCGGAGACCGCGGTCGATCAGAATCTCCGTGATTCCGCGGGTCAGTGTGTAGACGCGTTCGATCAGTCCCGTCTCGATCGCCCACTCGCGCTTCAGACGCTCGGTGAAATGGGCGATGGCTCCCTCTGCGCCGAGATCTTCCCGTCGCTCGATCCAGCGTCGGCGCTCATGCCAGCGATCGGCCAGTTGGTGGAGATCGGAGTCGGCAAGGCGTCGCCAATCATCCGGCAGATCCTCGATGGGATGCCAGGGGTGACCCACCGTGGCCTTCCTGGAGTCCTTGGGCATTTCCGCTTCCGTTCCGAGGGGAATCCGATGTGGCAATATAGCAGGCCCCGGCGAACCCACACCGACCACGCAGCACTGGCGGACGGCCGGGCCCCGGCCCAAGTTGGGGCTGCACCGATTCCACCCTCTTCATCCCCCTACCCCACCCCCGATGCTCGACGCCAACGCCTACTGGGCCCGCAACCTCCGCTACCTCTGGATCCTGCTGGCAATCTGGTTCGTGGTGTCCTTCGGGTGCGGGATCCTCTTCGCCGACGCGCTCAACGCCATTCGCATCCCCGGCACCGGCTTCAAGCTCGGCTTCTGGTTCGCCCAGCAGGGATCGATCTACGTCTTCGTGGTGCTGATCTTCGTGTACGCACGCCTGATGAACCGGCTGGACAGGGAGTTCGGGGTGGCCGAGGAATGAGGGGACGCGCGCCCGCTCGGCCGCCGGCGACTTCGGCGGTCCCGCCAGCCAGTTCGCCCATCGCCGGCCCCCGGGCCATCCGCCGCTGACGATGGACGTCCGCCTCTGGACCTTCGTGCTCGTCGGGCTCTCCTTCGCCCTCTACATCGGGGTCGCCATCTGGTCGCGGGCCAGCTCCACCAAGGAGTTCTACGTAGCCGGCACCGGGGTGTCGCCGCTCGCAAACGGGATGGCCACGGCGGCGGACTGGATGTCGGCGGCGTCGTTCATCTCGATGGCCGGGCTGATTTCGTTCATGGGGTACGACGGGTCGGTGTACCTGATGGGATGGACGGGCGGCTACGTCCTGCTTGCGCTCCTCCTGGCGCCGTACCTGCGCAAGTTCGGGGCGTACACGGTGCCGGAGTTCGTGGGGCAGCGGTACTACTCGCAGGTGGCGCGGGTGGTGGCGGTGGCGTGCGCGATCTTCGTGTCGTTCACCTACGTGAGCGGACAGATGCGCGGCGTCGGCATCGTCTTCAGCCGCTTCCTCGAGGTGGACGTGACGGTGGGGGTGATCATCGGGATGGGGATCGTGCTCTTCTACGCCGTGCTGGGGGGGATGAAGGGCATCACCTACACGCAGGTGGCGCAGTACTGCGTGCTGATCTTCGCGTACATGGTGCCGGCGTTCTTCCTGGCGGTGATGCTGTCGGGGACGTTCATCCCGCAGCTCGGATTCGGCGGCGCGGACCCGGAGAGCGGCGTCTTCCTCCTCGACAAGCTGGACGGGCTGCACCGGGAGCTGGGCTTCACGGCCTACACCGACGGCACCAAGTCGATGATCGACGTGTTCTTCATCACGGCGGCGCTCATGGTCGGCACGGCGGGGCTGCCGCACGTCATCATCCGCTTCTACACGGTGCCGAAGGTGCGGGACGCGCGCGTTTCGGTCGGCTGGGCGCTTCTTTTCATCGCCATCCTTTACACGACCGCGCCCGCGGTGGCCGTTTTCGCCCGCGCCAACCTCCTCGACACTGTGGCGGGCCAGCCCTACGACGCCATGCCCGAGTGGTTCAGCAAGTGGGAGGACACGGGGCTCATCACCTTCGACGACCGTGACGGGGACGGAAACATCCGGTACGTCGCCGACCCCGACCAGAACGAGCTGACGATCGACCGCGACATCATGGTGCTCGCCAACCCGGAGATCTCGCGGCTGCCGAACTGGGTGGTGGGGCTGGTGGCGGCGGGAGGGCTGGCGGCGGCGCTGTCGACCGCGGCGGGACTCCTGCTGGTGATCTCGTCGGCGATCAGCCACGACCTGCTGAAACGCGCGCTCAGGCCGGACATCTCGGAGCGCGGCGAGCTCATTGCCGCGCGGCTCAGCGCGTTTTTCGCGGTAACCGTAGCGGGCCTGCTGGGGATCAACCCGCCGGGGTTCGTGGCGCAGACGGTAGCGTTCGCCTTCGGGCTCGCGGCCTCGTCCTTCTTCCCCGTGATCATCCTCGGCACCTTCACGCGCACCATGAACCGGGAGGGGGCGATCGCCGGGATGGTTTCGGGCATCACCTTCACCGCGGCATACATCATGTACTTCCGCTTCGTCAACCCGGCCGCCGACTCGCCGGAGAACTGGTGGTTCGGGATCTCCCCGGAGGGGATCGGGACGCTGGGGATGCTGCTGAACTTCGCGGTCGCGCTGGCGGTGTCGAAGTTCACGCCCTCGCCCCCGGCGAGCGTCCGCGAACTCGTTGATCGCATAAGGGTGCCCGGCGGCCCCGGGCAGGGGTAGGAAGAGAGGACTACGAATGAAATCAGCACTCTCCACGTTTCGCACGTCGGTCGCGGGGGCCGTGACAGCCACAGGCCTCGCCGGCTGCCTCGGTGCCGTGCTGGCACCGGTTACCCTCTCCACCGCACACGCCCAGACCGAAGTCCACTACCAGTACGGCAGCCAGACCAACCCGTTCACCGAAGTGTCGAACGGCACCACCGTGCTCACCATGCAGCACGCTTCACAGTGGAAGTTCGGCGACAACTTCTACTTCATCGACCTGATCGACGACGGGAGCGACGACGGCTTCAACGAGATGGACGCCTACGGCGAGTGGTACTCGAACTTCAGCCTGGGCAAGTTGTCGGGAAATGACCTCGCCCTGGGACCCATCGCCGACTTCGGCCTCTTCATGGGGGCCGCACTCGGCACCGACGCCAACGTCCGCCAGTGGCTGCCGGGAGGACGGGTCGCGTGGAATCTCCCCGGATTCATCTTCCTGAACACCGACCTGATGCTGGGGATCGACGGAGGCCGGGGGCTGGCCGGAGGCAGTCCACCGGAACTCGACAACCGGTTCATTCTGGACGTGAACGGGCTCTATCTCTTCTCGATCGGCGGACAGTCGTTTTCGATCACCGGCCACGCGGAATACGCCGCGGCCACCTCCAACGAACTCGGCAATGACGTCCCCTCGTCGATCCTTGCCCAGCCGCAGTTCAGGTGGAACATCGGCAGCGGCAACGTGCACGTCGGCATCGAGTACCAGTATTGGAGCAACAAGCTGGGGACGGAGGTGACGGAGAGCATCGTCCAGTGGCTGGGGGTGTGGCAGTTTTAGCTGAACCCGAACATTTCCCGAATTGTGGGGTATAGGAAGGGGAGACAGCCACCGGCCACACCATAGCCCCAGGGACCAGACGCCATGCCCGCCGACGACACCGCCATCGCCCCCGCCCACCCCGCCCCGCCCGCGCCCGGCGCCGGCCCCGGCGCCCCCTCCACCGCCCCCGGCATCCCCGGCCACGATCCTCGCACCGGCGACGATCCGCTCGGCGACCGGATCGCCGCGCTCTGCGCCCACATCGACGCCGCCACCCACCGCCTCCTCACCCTGCTCCGGGTCTACGACGAGGAGGGCCGCTGGCAGGGCTGCCGCTCCTGCGCCCACTGGCTCTCCTGGCGCACCGGCATCTCGCTCGGGCCCGCCCGCGAGAAGGTCCGCGTCGCGCGCCGCCTCCCCTCCCTGCCCCTCATCTCGGCCGCCTTCGCGAAGGGCGAGATCTCCTACTCGAAGGTGCGCGCCCTGACCCGCGCCGCCACCGCCGGCAACGAGGCCGAACTCCTCACCTTCGCCCGCCACGGCACCACCGCCCACGTCGAGCGCCTGGTCCGCGAGTGGCGCCGGCTCGACCGCGGCGACGCCTGCCCGGACGACCCCGCCGGCCAGGCCGACCCGGCCGAGCACCGCGCCCTCTCGCTCCACCTCGCCGACGACGGCAACTACGAGATCCGCGGCCAGCTCACCCCGGAGGTGGGCGCCCTGCTGCTCAAGGCCCTCGAGGTGACCGAGGACAAGCTCTACCGCGAGCAGCGCGCCGCCGGAACCGAGCACGAGACCACCGCCGTGCAGCGCCGCGCCGACGCCTTCGGCCTCTGGCTGGAGGAGCGCCTCCAGCCCAGGGTCCAGCTGGTCGTGCACTCGTTCGCGGGGGCGGCGGCAGCCGGGGAGGCGGCCGAGGCGGCGGCGGCCGGGGCGGCGGCGGCGGCCGAGCCAGCGGCTTCCGCAGCGGAGGTCTCCGAAGAGCCGGCCTCCCCGAGCACGCCTGAGTTCCTCCACGTTTCAGCTGAAACGTCCCATCCCGGCATGGGAGCGCCCACCCTCGTCACGGAAGACGGCTGCCGCGTTTCAGCTGAAACGTCTTCGCGGCTCTGCTGCGATGCCCAGGTCGTGCCCATCGCGCGGGCAGCGAATGGCTCGGTGCTCGATGTCGGGCGCCGCAGCAGAACCGTCGGCTGGCGGCTGCGCAAGGCGCTGGAGGCGCGCGACGGCGGCTGCCGCTTCCCCGGATGCGGGTCGCGCCTGCGCACCCACGCCCACCACATCACCCACTGGGCCCACGGCGGGGAGACGGCCATGGACAACCTGGTGCTGCTCTGCCCCTTCCACCACCGCGCGGTCCACGAAGGCGGCTGGCGGGTGGAGATGGACGAGCGGGGAGTGCCGAACTTCTTCAACCCGCTGGGGGTGCGCATGCCCGTGGTGCCGGAGGCTCCGGATATCGGTGGGCTGGTGTCTGGCGATGGAGCGCCGGCACCGTCACAGGACTTCGGGCTGGGCCGCTGGCACGGCCATCCTGGCATCGGCCCCTCGACCGGGAGCAGTCTATGGCAGGGCGAACGCATCGACTGGGGGTGGGCAATGGTCTGCCTCTGGGGGGAAGGGGGTGGGGACGGCGCTGGAGTGCGGGCAGGGTCGGCGAGGTCGGGCTGAAGGTGGCGGGCTGGTGGTGGCCCGGTGGTTGCGGCGGGCTGGTGGTGGCGGGCTGACGGCGGCCGGCTGATCTTGACGTGATCCGCTCAGGAGCGTCCGAATAGCCTCGCCAGTGCTGTCCGCTCGGCGGCGCACACGCCCCGTTCGGTCACCAGTCCGGTCACCAGCCGCCGCGGCGTAACGTCGAAGGCGTAGTTGGCGGCGGGGGTGCCTTCCGGGGTGACGCGCACGCGACGTTCCACTCCGTCCTCGTCCACGCCCCACACCCGCGTGATCTCGTCGGGGTCGCGCTCTTCGATCGGGATGCTGGCACCGTCTTCGGTCGACCAGTCGATGCTCGGCGACGGGGCCGCTACGTAGAACGGCACCCTGTTGTCGCGGGCGGCGAGGGCGAGGGGGTAGGTGCCGACCTTGTTGGCGACGTCGCCGGCGGCGGTGGTGCGGTCCGTTCCGACGATCACGATGTCGACCTTGCCGCGGCTGAGCAGGTGGCCGGCGGCGCTGTCGGAGACGAGGGTGTGGGGGACGCCGTGCTGGCCGAGCTCCCAGGCGGTGAGCGCCGCGCCCTGGAGGCGGGGGCGGGTCTCGCGTACCCAGACGTGGATGCGCAATCCTTCGTCGTGGGCGAGGTAGACCGGGGCGGTCGCGGTGCCCCAGTCGACGGTGGCGAGCCACCCGGCGTTGCAGTGGGTCATGACGTTGATGTCGCGTTTTGACCTCGCACCCGGTCCCGAGCGGCCGGCGCCGCGTCCCTTCGCGCGCGCAATCTCCTGAAAGACCGCCAGCCCGTGCTCGCCGATGCTGCGGTTGCGGCGCACATCGTCTTCGCAGAGCCGGGCGGCGAAGTCGAACGCCGCATCCGAGCGCTCGCCCGGGGGCAGGGGGCGGAGCAGCGCGGCCGCCGAGTCCAGCGCCCAACGCAGATTTACGGCGGTGGGGCGGGCGGAGGCAAGATGAGCGCAGGCCTGGCTCAGGGACGCATCGGACGGGTCGGCACGCATCGCCAGCGCGACACCGTAGGCCGCTGTGGCCCCGATCAGCGGCGCGCCGCGGACCACCATGTCGCGGATCGCCCGCGCGGCGGTGGCGGCGGTCTCCAGGCGGATCGTCTCGAAGCGGTGCGGGAGGAGGGTCTGGTCGATGACTCGGACTTCGGTGCCGGCGCCCTCGGTGAAGATCGCCCGGTGGGGAACGCCGCCGACCTTCACGGGAGCGCCTCGCCGGCTTCCCCGAAGAACACCTCCCGCACCTCCCCGGGCGGCGGCGGCGTCACCAGACTCACCACCACCAGGCACGCCAGCGACACCGCCGGCCCCACCAGCGCCGGCCACAGCCCGGCGATCCAGTTGTCGAAGGTGCCGTGTTCCAGGTAGCCCAGAACGTACCAGACGACACACGTCAGCGCCCCGCCGATCATTCCCGCCAGCCCCCCAGCCCGGGTCGCACGCGGCCACCACATCCCGAGCAGCAGCGGGAAGGTGAACGCCGACGCCATCAGGCTGAACGACATCGTCACGATGAAGAGGATGGTCGCGGGCGGGTCGATGGCGACGATCATCGCCAGCGCACCGATCGCCAGCGTGGTCCACCGCGCCAACCGCACGCCGCGCTCCTGCGACACCTCGCGGCGCGCCAGCGGCACGTACAGGTTCTCGACGACCAGCGAACTGGCCAGCAGCAGCACCGAGTCGATCGTCGACATCGTGGCACCCAGCACCGCGGCCACGAGGATCCCGCCGAAAACGGGGTGCATGAGCAGCTGCACGAGGGTCGGCAGCGCGAGGTCGGTCTGCTGCAGGTCGGGGAGGAGGACCCCCGACGCGATCGCGATCAGCGTCGATCCGATGTAGATGAACGACGAGAACGCGATCGAGAAGACGAGCGCGCGGCGAAGCGTCCCCCGGTCCTTGGGGATGAGGAAGCGGGTCACGGCCGCCGGCGCGCCCCCGATCTGGAAGAACCCCCAGACGAGGAATGACGAAACGACCCAAAGCGCCGGCATATCGCCCAGGAACGAGATCCCTCCCGGGTTGAACTCGGCGTAGCGCAGGTGCATCTCGGCGAAGCCGCCCGCCGCGCCCACCGCCACCGGCGCCAGAACCGCGAAGCCGACGATCATGATCGAGCCCTGGATGAGGTCGGTCCACGCGACGGCGTGCATGCCCCCGATCACGGTGTAGAGGATCACGATTCCCCCGAAGACGAAGAGGCCGAGCAGATACGGCATCCCCAGCAGCACCTCGAAGAGGTTGCCCGCCGCCTTGAGCTGCGCCGCGATCAGCGGGATGAAGGCGAGCAGCATGAGTGCGGTGGCGGTCATCCCCACCGCCCGGCCCGGGTAGCGGGCCTGGAAGACGTCGACGATCGTCGTGCAGCGGACCTTCGCCGCGACCCGGCGGAGGCGCTCGCCCAGGAGGATGTAGGTGAACCAAGCGGCCGCCGCGGAAGAGACCCCTGCGGGGGCGAAGTTGTAGCCGAGTTCGCGTTCGGTCCCCACCGCGCCCATGTAGGAGCTGCCGCTCATCTGGGTGGCGGAGTAGGAGAAACCGAGCGTCGCCGGGCCGAGGTCGCCGCGCGCGAGGAAGAACTCCTGGCGGGACCGGTTGCGGCGGTTGAACCAGAAGCCGAGCCCCATGAGGGCCCCGAAGTAGGCGATCAGGATGACGGTGTAGAGGGCCGGTTCAGCCATTGACTTACTTGGCGCTTGCGAAAGCCCGCCCGCTTCGTGGAGACCTTGAAGGCACCGGGCCGATATGGTCCCGGGCGCGGCGGCTACCGGTGCCTATCGGCTCGGCGCGCTCGGGGCACCCCTCACCCGCCAGGTTCAGATATCACCGGCTCGGTGACGGTCTCGAACGATACCTCGTGACCGCACATCATCCCGGCGATGATCGTGGTCAACGCCGGGGAGGTCGGATCGGGCTCGCCCGTCGTGATCGTCAGGCTGATCTCGCAGGTACCGGCCCGATCGGGGTCACCCTGTGCCACCCAGTCCAGCGTCCCGTTGACCGAGCCGGAGATAGTGAAGGTCGGTATCAGATCGTCCGGGTCGATCTCGATATCGACGACAACCTGCTGAGTCAGGCCCGGGCTTCCGGTGAGCAGCAGGTTGCTGATCCCGCATTCGTCGGGCCTGAGACTGACGGTCGTCGTCAGCCGTGCACCGGTTTCGGATTGTTCCTCCTGCGAGGCCAGGCTGACACCCGTTTGTCCGCCCATCGGACAGGCGACTACCGCCGACTGTGTAGCCGGATCGAACGAGATGATCTCCGGCATGGTATCGGCAACAAACGCCTCGATGCCGCGATAGAGCGCCTGTACCTCGGCCGGGCTGAGCGGTTCCGGCGGATCGGGCTCCGGTTCGGTTCCATCGCAGGCGATGCTCCACATCAGCACGGTCAGGAGTGTCAGCTTCTTCATGGTCTCCCCTTTGAGGTTCAGCGCCCCGTTCGGGCGTGGAAAAGCGCGGCCGAGACTACAAACCCATATCCCCCATATACTACGACCCATACTCCCCAGTCCAGATTTGCCGGTCCCGCCGGCCAGTCGGCCACCAGCCCGATCGCGCCGCCCACAAGGAAGACAGCCATCAGGATCATGGAGACGATCGGAGTGTGGCGGGGCTCCTCGGCGCGCCCCTCGATCGCCCCGGGTCCTCGCCCGTCAGCCTGCAGTGGCACAGTGGTTGCTCCGGTTGGGTGGAGGAAACGACCGGAAGGGCCGGCCAGCAACCCTTGCTCGCCCCAAATAGACCACGCGGGACGGGATGCCGCAACCCGGGATCGCCCCGGGATCGCCGCGGGATCGCCGCGGGATCGCCCCGGAACCCCTTGAGCGCTGGACCATCGCGGGGGGAGCGCTGCATCTTCCCTGTCATGGCGGGGCGCGGGGCCGCGCCAGCCTACGACCATGAACAGAGGAAAGGCCGATTCCCCGCGATGATCGAGGCCCTCACCACCTTCAAGCCGCTCGTGGCCACGGCCGCGCTGGCGCTCATGTGGCTCATCGAGGGGCTGATTCCGATGTTCGAGGGGCGCCGGGAGCGGGTGCGGCACGACGCCTCGAACGTAGCCCTGGGGATCCTGAACGCGCTGGTGGCGGCGTTCCTCTTCGCGGGTGCGACGCTGGTGGCGACCGAATGGGCGCGCGCAAACTCCTTCGGCGTGCTGCACTGGCTCGGGGTGACGGGGGTGTGGGGGTTCGTGCTCGGCTTCGTCCTCTTCGACTGCTGGCAGTATTTCTGGCACCGGCTGAACCACCGGATCCCGTTCCTGTGGCGGTTCCACGCGGTACATCACGCGGACCGCGAACTCAGCGCGAGCTCGGGGCTGCGGTTTCACACCGGCGAGATCGTGCTGTCGTCGATCGCGCGGCTGGCGGTGCTGCCGCTGCTGGGGATGACGGTCCCGCAGGTGCTGGTCTACGAGGCGGTGCTGCTGCCGGTGATCCTGTTCCATCACGGCAACGTGGACGTGCCCCGGCGGGCCGACCGCTGGCTGCGCTGGGTGATCGTCACCCCGTGGATGCACTGGGTGCACCACTCGGACTACCAGCCCGAGACGGATTCCAACTACTCGAGCGTGTTCTCGTTCTGGGACCGGGTCTTCGGCAGCTTCCGGCTGGTGCGTGATCCGAAGAAGCTGACGCTGGGGCTGGAGGACATGAAGCGAAGCGACTGGGCGACGCTGCCGGGGATGGTCGCGATGCCGTTCCGGAAACGGCGGGGCGGGCGGCGGGAGCGCGGGCGCTGACATGTCGGGTCGGGACGGTCCTCCGCACGCGGTCCGCGTCTTCGCGCCGGCTTCCGTGTCCAACCTGGGGTGCGGGTTCGACATCTTCGGCCTGGCGCTGGAGCGCCCCGGGGACGAGGTGGTGGTGCGGACGGCGGAGGGAAGCGGGATCGTGGCGGTGTCGGTGAGCGGGGACGGGGGGCGGGTGCCGACGGACCCGGAGCGCAATGCCGCCGCGCTGGCCGTGCAGGGAGTGCTCGACCGGACGGGATCGGAGGCGGGGGTTGCGATCGAGGTTCGCAAGGGGATCCCGCTGGCTTCGGGGCTGGGGGGAAGCGCGGCGAGCGCGGTGGCCGGGGCCGTGGCGGCCGACAGGCTCCTGGGAGGCGGCCTGGACCGGACGGCGCTGCTGGAGTGCGCCATGATCGGGGAGCACAAGGGTTCCGGGGCCGATCACGCCGACAACGCCGCGCCTTCGCTCGCGGGGGGGTTCGTGCTGGTGCTGCCGGGGCGGCCTCCGGAGATGGTGGCGCTGCCGACGCCCCGCGACCTGGTGGTGGCCATCGCGCACCCCGCGCTGGAGGTCGAAACGCGACGCGCAAGAACGATCCTGGGCGACACCATCCCCCTGAAGGCGGGCGTGGAGCAGTGGGGGAACGCGGCGGGGCTGGTCGCGGGGCTAATGGGGGACGACTGGGACCTGATCGCGCGGTGCATGCGCGATGCCGTGGCCGAGCCGGTGCGCGCCAGGCTGGTCCCGGGCTTTGAGGGGGTCCGGGACAGAGCGCTCGCGGCCGGTGCGGTCGCTGCCGGGCTCTCGGGGTCAGGGCCCACGGTCTTCGCGATCTGCCGGGGAAGGCCGGCGGCCGAGAAGGCCGCGCTCCGCATGGCGGACGCCTTCCGCGACGAGGCCGGCGTGGAATCGGACACCGTCGTCTCCTCCGTGAACCGGGACGGGGCGCGGATCCTGGAATGCAGCTGACCAGCACGCGGGGAGGCGGTGGCCCGGCCACCTGGAGCTTCACCGAGGCGCTCTTCCTCGGCCAGGCCCCGGACGGCGGGCTCTTCGTCCCGGCTTCGATCGCGCCGCTCACGGAGGAGGACCGCACGGCGCTGGCCGCCCTCGCCTTCCCCGAGCGGGCCTTGGTCGTGGCGCGCCACTTCCTCGCCGGCGACATCCCGGACGATGTCCTCCGCGCGGTCGTGCACGATGCGCTGAACTTCCCCGTCCCCCTGCGCGAGATCGAGCCCGGCGTGCACATGCTGGAGCTCTTCCACGGCCCCACCCACGCCTTCAAGGATGTCGGTGCCCGCTTCATGGCCCGCATGATCGCGGCGCTGGGCGCACTGGAGCCCTCCCGGCGCCCGGCGAGGTTAGCGGCGCACACGGCCCCCGCCCCCCCGCTCACCATCCTCACGGCCACCTCGGGCGACACCGGCGGCGCGGTGGCGAATGCCTTCCACGGGGTGCCCGGCGTACGCGTCCTGGTTTTTTTCCCGATCGGGAAAATCAGCCCGCGGCAAGAGGCTCAAATCACCACAGTGGGAGGAAACGTCACGGCGGTCGCGGTCCGCGGCACCTTCGACGACTGCCAGCGCCTCGTCCGGCAAGCCTTCGCCGATCCGTCCCTCAACGCCCGGCTGTCGCTGACCTCCGCCAACTCGATCAACATCGGCCGCCTGCTCCCGCAGACCTTCTACTACGTGCACGCGTGGGTGGAGCTGGCGCGTGAGCCCGAACGGCCGGCCCGCGACTCGGGGCGGGTGGCACGCGACTCGGGGCGGGTGGCACGCGACTCGGGGCGGGTGGCCCCGGGAAACGCGCGCACGGCTGGTGCGCCTGGGCAGGTGGGTTTCGACCCGGAGCTGGTCATTGCGGTCCCTTCGGGGAACTTCGGCAACCTCACGGCCGGGTTGATCGCGCGCCGTGTGCTCGGGATCTCCCGCGTGCGCTTCGTCGCCGCCACCAACGCCAACTCCGTCGTTCCGGAGTACCTCGACGGGCATGGCTTCCACCCCCGTCCCTCGGTTGCGACGATCTCGACTGCGATGGATGTCGGCGACCCCGGCAACTTCCGGCGGATCCGGCATCTGTTCGGGGCGGAGCCCGATGGCCCGGATCGTCGCGGTAGCCAAGCGCGGCCCAACAGTCACACGGCCACGGCCCCGTCCGCCCTCCGCGACATCCTCTCGGGCTCCGCCTGGTCGGACGACGAGACGCGCGCCTGCATCCGCGACCTGTGGCGGCGGCGCGGCATCGCCATCGATCCGCACACCGCGGTGGGGCTGCTCGGCCTTCGCCGCGAGATGAAGCGGCGGCCGGGGGCGCGGGGCGTCGTGCTCGCGACAGCCCATCCCGCCAAGTTTGCGGAGATCGTCGAGCCGCTGATCGGGGAGTCGTTGCCGGTGCCACCGGGGATTGCGAAGGTGATGGACCGGCCGCGCCATTCGGTCCAGATCGCACGCACGCCGGATGCGGTGCGCGAGGTGGTATACGACGCGTGTGGGGCACCATTCGTAAAGCAAACATGACATTTCGTAAAGCAGCCATTACATGCTCCAGCCCTTCGACGAACGCAACCGCGACCTGATCGTCAACGTGAACGGGCGGCTGGTTCACCGCGACGAAGCGGGCGTCAGCCCCTTCGACTCCGCTGTGCAAGGCGGCGACGCGGTTTGGGAGGGACTGCGCCTCTACGACGGCAGGATCTTCAAGCTGGACGAGCACCTCGCGCGGCTTCGCTCGTCCGCCCTCGCGCTGGCCTTCGAGGAGATCCCGGCGAACGACGAGATCATCGGCGAGATCCGCCGCACGCTCGCGGCGAACGACATGCGCGACGGCGTGCACATCCGCCTCACCCTCACACGCGGCGTGAAGTACACGAGCGGGATGGATCCGCGGCTCAACCGGTCGGGCCCCACGCTCATCGTCCTCGCGGAACACAAAGCGCCCGTCTACGACCGGTCCGGACTGCGGCTCGTCACCAGCTCGCTGCGGCGGTTCGACCCCGACACGCTCGACCCGAAGATCCATCATGCGAACCTGCTTCAGTCGATCCTGGCCAAGATCGAGGCGAACGCGGCCGGTGCGGACGACGCGCTCATGCTCGACCGGCGCGGCTTCATTGCCGAGACCAATGCCACCAACTTCTTCATCGTGAGCGGCGGGGTCGTGATGACCAGCCATGCGGTGGCCTGCCCGGAGGGGATCACGCGCGCGACGGTGCTTGAGCTGTGTCAGGCGAATGCGATTCCGGCGCGGGTGGCGGACCTGTCACTCGCGCAGGCGTACCGCGCGGACGAGGCGTTCTGCACGGGGACGATGGGCGAGCTGGCGAGCGTGACCGAGATTGACGGGCGGACGATTGGTGATGGGCGTCCCGGGTCGATGACGGAGCGGCTGAGCGAGCTGTATCGGGCGCTGACGGGGAGTACGGGGGCACGCGTCTGCTAGGCGGTCGGTCGCGGCGAATGCACCGTCCAGGGTGGCGGTCATCCGCGTCACCGGGTGTGGCAACCCGCGAGCCTTGCGCCCCTGCACCGGCGGGACCCACCTTCGCGTCGATTCCTCGCGCAAGCCGGCCGAATTGCGCGGGGCCCGATGCCACGAGCTGCCTGACCAGCCGTACCCTGCCGGAGCCAGCCATGCCGTACCGACCCGCTCGCCCAGCCGCTCCCCGTCCCGGAAAGGCCGCGGCCACGCGAATCCGGACCGTCACCGTCGCCGCCGCCCTCCCGCTCCTCCCGGCCACGCTCCTCGCGGCCACCCTCCTCGCGCTCGCCTGCTCCGCGTACCCGCGCCCGCCCGCCACCGAGCGCGCCCCGGTCGTCGACTCGCTGCACGGCCTCGCCATCACCGACGACTACCGCTGGCTCGAGGACCAGGACAGCCCGGAGACGCGGGCCTGGATCGATGCGCAGAACGCGTACGCGGAGCTGATCGTGGGGGATGCGCCGCTGCGGGCGGAGCTGGAGGCCCGGGTGCGGGAGCTGATGGATGTTCCCGGGCCGCTCTTTCCGCGGCGGGCGGGGGACTTCGAGTACTTCACGTTCAGGAAGCCGGGTGGGGAGGTGAGCGCAGTTTACCGACGGCCCGCGCCGGAGGAGCCCGAGAGGGACCCGATCGACCCGGACGGGGATTTCGAACTCGTCCTCGATCCCCTCGATCTCGATCCGACCGGCACGACGAGCGTGAGCATCCGCGACTTCTCCCCCGACGGCGACCTCATGATCTACGCGGTGCGCGACGGGGGCCAGGACGAGGTCGAGATCCGGGTGCGAGACCTGGAGGCCGGCGAGGACCTGCCGGACCGGCTGCCCAACTTCCTCTACGGGGGAATCTCGTTCAACCGGGACGGGACCGGCTTCTACTACGTCAGCCGATCGCGCGAGACCGGCGGCCGCGTGCGCCTGCACATGCTCGGCACCGACATCGAGGACGACGCCGAACTCTTCGGCGAGGGTCACGGGCCGGAGAAGTTCGTCGGTTTCACGGAGGGCGGCGAGGGCCGCTACATGGTGTTCACCGTCCAGCACGGCTGGGCCCGGACGGATGTGTATCTGCAGGACATGGCCGCCGATGTCAGGCTGGCGAGGCGATCCCGAGGCCGGTCAGTGGCGATCTCCTCCGGCGAGGACGGGTCGATCATCGTCGGCTCGCTCGCGCCCCGCCCGATCATCGTCGGCGCCCCCGCCCGCTTCCGCGCCCGTTTCGTCGAGGACGAACTCTGGCTGCTGACCAACCTCGACGCGCCGAAGAACCGCGTCGTCGCCCTCGACCCGGCAAACCCCGACCCCGACCCCGCCAACTGGCGCGTCGTCCTCCCCGAAACCGACGACCTCCTGACCGGTTACCAGATCATCGGCGACCACATCTACGCCAACTATCTCCACAACGTGAGCAGCCGGATCGTTCGCTACGAGATGGACGGCACCCCGGCCGGCGAGATCCCCGTCCCCGAGCACCACGTCGCGGAGCTGCGCTCCTGGGGAGAAGGGGCCGCGCTCCTCACCCTGACGTCGCTGGTCACCCCGTCCCACATCCTCAGGATCGATCTGGAGACGATGGAGACGGAGCCGTGGCGTCCCTCGGCCGTCCCCTTCGACGGCACCGGCTATGAAGTCAGCCAGCACTGGTACACCTCCGCCGACGGCACCCGCGGCCCGCTCTACGTCGCGCATCGCCGCGGCCTCGTACTCACCGGCGACACGCCCACCCTGCTCTACGGCTACGGCGGCTTCAACGTCAGCCTGCTGCCGCGCTTCGACAACCGGGCCGCGGTGTGGATGGAGCGGGGCGGCGTCTACGCGATCGCGACGCTCCGCGGCGGCGGCGAGTTCGGCGAGACCTGGCACGCCGGCGGCATGCTCAAGAACAAGCCCAACGTCTTTGCCGACTTCATTGCGGCGGCCGAGTGGCTGATCGATGCCGGCTACACGAACCCCGACCGCCTCGCGATCCGCGGCGGCAGCAACGGCGGCCTCCTCGTCGCCAGCGCGATGACCCGGCGCCCCGAACTCTTCCGCGCCGTCTTCTGCGGCTTCCCCGACCTGGACATGGTGCGCTTTTACCAGTTCACGCGCACGAACAACATGCCGGCGCTGCTCGAGTACGGGAACGCGGCGGTGCGAGACGAGTTCGACGTGCTGAAGACCTTCTCGCCGTACCAGAACGTGCGGGATGGGGTGGCGTATCCGGCGGTCATGCTGACGCAGGGCGACCTGGACACGCGGGTGCCCCCGCTACAGGCGCGCAAGATGGCCGCGCGGTTGCAGCGGGCGAGCGCGTCGGGGCTGCCGGTGATTCTGGACTACGATCCTAGGGCGGGGCATGCGGGAGGGCGGACGGTCAGCCGGAATGTGCGGAACGTGGCGATGGAGTTGGCGTTCCTGTGGGGGCAGGTGGGTCAGGGATAGAGCAGGCGTCAGCCAGGCGACGGGGCTTGTCCAGCCCGCAATCACGGACGACGGGTGTGCAACTCGATGTAGGCCGCGTCAGATTCGCCGGTGTACAGGAACAGGTGTGTGATTCGATTCACGAAGACGGTTGCGGGGATGGGCTCGCCCAGCGTAATGACCAGTCCGCTCTCCAGCTCGACGGACCGCGCGAGGGGCGGCATCATTTCGTCGATTGAAACCGGCGGGGGAGTGTCGCACGGAACCGGCAGCAGTGTGATGGGACGAACATTCACCTGGTAGGGAACAACGTCCGTGAACCCGCGGCCGTGCCGGTCCACCCCTCGCCGGAGCGGACCAGCCGGGCCGTCACCCCCGTGAAGCCGGTACTGAAAGACAGGCGAAGCGAGTCGCCAACGGTCGCGCTGCGTCTATAGCGATGAACGGACGGCATTGCGCCCTCCGGCACCACGATCACGGTGCGGCCGGGACCCCCGCTGACGAATTCGACCCTGGGCGGGATTTCATAGTAGATGGAATCGGGGCTCTCGCCGGGAAGCGGCTCGGGTTCGTCCCGCCACGGCACGGTTTTCTCGACCACCCAATCGCCCACGGTGATGTGTAGCAGCCGGTCAGCCCCGCGGGAGCCTCCTGCGCCGTCAGTCGTGCGCTTCCCAGGCCGGTTCCGACGGCAAGAGTGGCTGCAGCCACGATGATACTCGACCCCCAGGTCATCCTATCGCCCTCTGTCCGACAGCAGCACCTCGGCCTGAGCGACCGGGGAGGGCCGTAACCACAGGGACGTAGACGCACTCCTGTAGATGTGGACATCCGCAACCCCGGATCTTGTCCCGGGTGTGCCGTACTGGCCGCGAAGCCGCTCCGCCAGGGTCTCCCGGGCATCGGAGTCGACGTACAGGAGCCGCACGGAATACACCAGGCCATCAGGGTCCGTGTGGACCTGGATGGCGTCCGTGGTGCCGAAGAGTCCCCGGGTCCGGCCGACCACGCCGACGGCGTTGCGCGGAGTCATCAACTCCCTTTCTGCCAGGCCCCTCGCTGGCCAGGTCCATTCGAACGGCGGAAGCGCCACCGTCTCCAGCTGCTCGGGCAGCGGCTCGCCCAGGGTGATGACCTGTCCACCCTCCAGTTCCACGACCCGTGCTAGCGGATGCGACTCGTCGCCCGGGACCGGGAGGGGAGACTCGCAGTCCACCCGGCTCATTGCCACGGGCCGGGCATGGACCTGGTGGGGAATGACGTCGATGCCAGAGCGCGCGGTACCCACCCACCCATCTCCCGACCGGCCCAGGATTGCAAACACCCCGGTATAGCCGGTCGAGAAGCCCAGCCGGAGCGAGTCACCCTCCATTCGGGCACCTGTGAGACGACTCATGTAGTGACCAAAAGCCGCGGAGTCACTCTCCGGAAACGCGATCCGTGTCTCGGAGGGCCGCTGGTCATGCGGCCCTGCAAACAAGATCCTCGGCGGGAGCCGAAACCACTCGGCAAACTCCCCGGCGAAGTGCGGACGCAACTCCTCATAATACGTTTCCACGACCCACGGCCCCGCGGTCACGTGCAGGCAACCGGTGAGTTCGGCGGGCGTCTCCTGGGCCGCAAGTCGTGCAGCGCCCATCGCGTTCGCGCCTGCAACGGCCATCCCCGCCGTCGCTAAGGTCAGCCAGAATCGCATGCCTGAAGTACCCCCTGTAACGACAACCACCAGTATCACGGTGTGCGGGGCCCTGTTACATGCCGCCGTCCAACCTCAACCCCTGTCCAGCCCCCACACCTCAACATACTCGACACCCAGGTCGTCGGTTCCCAGACCCAGGATGTAGTCCTCGCCGATCTCGAAGACTGTGGTGCCCCCAGGAGTCCGAACCAGACCCAGCATCCGGCCCTCACTATCGAAGACGGTCCAGAGGGTGCCCGCGTACTCGTCGCCGGGCCGCTTGAAATCGGCAACCCAGAGATGGCCGAGGGCGTCGCCCATCACCGCACCGAAGGCGGGGAAGGCATCGACGAGCGGGACGTTGGCGGCCACTTCGGTCGTGCGTGCCCGGCGCTCGTCCGAATATCTGGCGAACTCCTCGCGAAAATGGGCGTCCTGGTCGGCCTGGGTCGGGGTTCCGGGCTCGTAGTCGCGGCGCACGATGCGCGCAAGGGATCCGTCGATACGGAAGCCCTGCAGTTCGTAGGTCTCGGTCTGACCGATTACTGCCAGGTCTCCCCAAATGGCGGCGTGGGTCGTGTTGCCGAAGGGATGCGTCAGGGGAATGAAGATGAAGCCGCCGCCCGCCTGGTAGTTCTCGGTGTAGGTCAGCGGCCCGGGGTACTCTCCGAGCGAGACCCGCGTGTCGCCGTCGATGGTTCGCAGCGCGTAGGCGTGATCCCGGCGCCCGAACCCTACCGTCGCAATATTGTCGGAACCCCCCGTGAAGAGGATTCCGCCGGGCAACACGCCGATCAGGGCATCCGGGACAATCGTACCAATCGCTCCTATGGACTGCGCGGGGTCGGCGACCGTCGCCAGCAGCCCATCGCCTTCATCCCGGCCATGCAGCACTGCCGTCCGTCCGTGAGCGCCCTCCGAGTCGAAGAGGGAGATCCGTCCCTGTTCGGGGTCGCCGGCGATGAGCGAGTCTCCGGCCCAGGGGCGCACCCGGTTCAGTCCGGCGAATTCGCCCGGCCCCTCGCCCCTGCCGCCCCATGAATCGAGGTGGTTCCCGCGTGGGTCGAAGACGAGCAGTTCAAGGGAGCCGCCGTTTGCGACCACGACCTTGCCGTCCGCGAGCCGGGTTGCGTCGCTGACGCGGTAGAGCTGGAAGGTGGAGTCGCCCTCCGGGGTGCCGATCGAGACCAGCGGCTCGGCGCTCACCGTCCAGCCGAGCCGCGAATCGGGCGCGGGACGCGGGTTCTCGGCGATCCTGATTCCCGCGCTGTCGCGGAGGCCGTATTGGGGGGCGTTGGTGGCGGGGGCCTGGCTGGATCCCTGGTCACCGCAGGACGCGAGGAGAACGCCGGCGATCAGGGCTGCGGCGGGGCGGAGGGCCCCTTGCGGGCCTGCGAGTGGTGCCCGGTAGCGGCGTGAGGGTTCGATTCTCATCATTGGGAAGGCTCCGAGACTGTAATCCGGTACACATCAACGAACGGCACGCCCGCATCGTCCTCCCGGTACGTTGCGACGTGCCGATCCGGCAGCAGCGCCAGCACGAGGCCCGGGACGCTCGCCGATGCCACCAGCCGTCCGGTCTCGATGTCCACCACCTCCAGGACGCTGCGGTAGACCTTGCCGAACTGCAGTTCCGCCGCGGTTGCCTCCCTGTCCTCGCCGAACAACTCGGGCGTCCAGTACCGCGTCCAGTCCTCCGCGGCGTGGCGTCCGGCAACCCAGAGCCGTCCCTCCACCTGCAGCACGCCTTGGATGCCGGGCCGTGGCGAGCCGATGCCGTCGTTGAAGGGAGGCCGGCGCATCCAGGACGGGGCCCGCGTGAACTGGCGCGTCACCGTTCCGTCCACGGCGTACTGCGTGACTTCGTACCCGTTGTGGGGAATCGCCCAGAAGCGATCCGGCTCCCGGGCCGATGCCAGACGAAATCGCGGCGCTGCCCCGCCGCCCTCGACCTGAAGCGTGTGAAAGGACCTGTCGACAACGGCGCCGACGGGATCGAACACATGGAAGATGGTGGCCTCCGTCGCTTCGGCGCGAATCATCCCGGGTTGTTCGCTGAACACGATTCCACCGCCATCGGTCACGAGGAAATCGACCGCCTGTACCGGCACCCGCATGCGCCGGACATAGCTGCCGGACGGGGTGACGATGGATAGCTGGCGGCTTGCGTCGAGTACCATCACGGTGTCCGACTGGCCGACGCGAACCAGGAATGGACTCTGATACTCGCCCGGTCCTTCCCCGCTGCGGCCGATGGGGCCCAACACCTGGCCCTCGGCGTCGAAGACCGGCACCAACTCCTCCCAGGGGTAGGCCATGTAGATCCGGCCACGACTGTCCCGCGCGATCGAAAACGGTTCGCCGGGGATCCAGTCAGGGCCGTCCAGCGACCCGATCGTCGTGACCAGGTCGAGTTGGATCACGCATGCGGGGCAGGTGGGTTGGTCGTCCGACTGGGCGGTGGCGGTCGCGTCGACGGTTCCGAGTGCGTGTGCGACGCCGATGACCACGAGAGCCGTTGAGAGGTTGCGGAGGCCACTGCCAAGCCACATCTTGTAATGAGAACACGACATATTGTAAAGTCCTCTTTACATTGTGGCCAGTTTCAGAAGATGTCCCCGGCACGACTCGTGGCGGCGACAGGACGGCTGTCCCCCATCCGCTTCTGCGTCTCGTATTCCAGCTTGAGGACCTCGTACATCCGGACGCGCTCGGCACGCATCGACTTCAGTAGGTCGAGTCTTTCGCTGAAGGGTGCGGATGCTCTGGAGTAGGCTTCATATTCCCCCGTTCCGATCCAGAAACGTCCTGCTTCCCTTACCGGCCTGGCGAGTCCGTCGATCGTGGCCCTCGTCTCGTCGATCTGCTCCTGCAGGTACTCGATCTGAACATCCAGCCGCTTCAACTCCTGGAGCACGTCCTCTTCCGTGGCGTTGTAGTAGTAGCTGATCGACTCGTCGGTCAACCGGGGGATGGAATAGTGGATGACCTCCCCCACGCCCTCACCTTCGAGCGTTTCCACGTATTCCCTGAGGCGCGTGAGGGCCTCCGCGTCCGAAAACTGGCCGGGCTTCTCCATGACCTCCGTCAACGCCTCCCGAACCTGTCGCAGTGCCTCCGACTGCCCCGACACGGAGGGCAATGCCACGCCTGTAACCTCCCACCCGACGGGCGGCTCCTCCTCGGTCCTGATCGCGCAGGCCGCGGCCACCGCGATCACCAGGCAGACCAGCCCGGCACCGACCACGATGCCGAGCCGCTGCCGGGAGGTGAGTCTTCTGTGTGCAAAGTTCTTCATGGTTTCCAACCTTTCCTTGAGTTTGAGCGACGGTGCCGACAGGCTCGCCGCCACGGCGGGTATCGGGAATTGCGAGGGGGTGTGGGTGTGTGCCAGTAGTTCGGCGTAGGGCTTGGGGCGGGCGAAACCGCGGGCAAGCACTTCGGTGTCGCAGGAGGTCTCGCGGCAGCGCTCGATGCCTCGCCTGAGCAGCCACACCAGCGGGTGGAAGGCGAAGGCCGCCGCGGTGAGGCTGTCGAGCAGCGCCCAGAGGTAGTCCCCGCGCCCGATATGGATGAGTTCGTGCGCGAGGACGGTCCTGAGCGAGCCCGGAGAGTCGAGAAGAACTCGCGGCACCAGGATTACGGGCCGCCACGCGCCGAAGGTGAGCGGGGCGCTGTCGGGCGGACCCTCGAGCAACGCCACCGGGCGGCGGACGCCGAGTTGTCCGGCGAGTTCGCGCAGCATTCGGCGGGGCACCGGATCGTTGACGGAAGGGGCCATGCGGCGAAGCCTGCGAAGTTGCCGGAGGTCGGCGGTCACCATGGCGAGACGCGCGACCGCCAACAGCACGAACGCGACGGTGGCCAACCCCAGGAGCACCGCCACGATCTCGACGCCGGGAGCCGACAGCGAAACGGCCTCAGCTGCGCCGGACTGTGACGGGGCGGTGGATGGAGCGAGGCCCACGGTCGGCGTGCTCATGAGCGAGCCGGAGGCGGGGGTCGGGGGGGCGGGGGCCAGGGTGGGCGGCGTCCAGATTGCCGGTCCCCAGACGGCGGGCATCCACGGAGCCGCCAGAATCGACACCGGCAGCGCCAGCAGGACCGCCTGCCGCAGCCGGTACCCCGTGGTCGGGTGTAGTCCACGCGCCCGCCCCAACGCGAACGCGGCCACCCCGGCCAGCCCGGTCCAGACGACGACGGGAGCCCAGAACGCCCAAACGGTGGCGTTTCCGATCTCCTTCAGCACTTCAAGCATTGGATTTCTCCTCGTGGCCGGGCCATCGCGGCCCCTGCCGGAACTTTCTCATGATTCCCCCCGCGCAAGAATCGCCAACGCCGGGAACGGGTCCCGGTACGCCACCGCCACGCGCCCGCCAAGTCCCGACATGACGATTCCGCCGAACTCATCACGTCGCGTCTGCGAGCCCGTGGTGTCCGTCACAACGGCCGCACCCAACACCCGATGACTGTTTCGTAATTCGCCGATGCGGGTGATTTCGGTCCAGTCGCCCAGGAAGGGACCGGGCGGGGGAGGGTCGGATTCGGGAACGCCGCACGCCGAAAGGAGAACGAGGCCGAGTAGCCCGTGGACAATCTTCGCGCAGGACCGAGGGAGGCGAGGCGTCGAACCTCCACGGGCTGCTGACCCCGTCGCCAATCTCATGGCGGAGCGGCTCATGGGGGTGTTCCCTCCGGATTCCGGAACCTCTTCACCACCACGTAGGGCACGTCGAAGTCGTCCAACTCGGTGAAGGCGCAGGCCCATCGGGGCCGCGGGATCGTCATCGGCCTTCGCGCAACCGCTTCTGCGTCTCGTATTGCATCTTCACGGTCTCGTACTCCCGCATGCGTTCGCCACGCATCGACTCGAGCAGCTCAACTCTGGCTCGCAGGTCCATGATCGTTCGTCGAAATGTGTCCGGCTCCTTTGGGTCGTCACCCTGGTATAGTTCGTCGATCGTGTCCTCGGTCGCGTTCCTTTGCTCTCGCAGGTAGTCCATTTCGAGCTCGAGCTTGGTCAGTGCCTCGATGACGTCTTCCTCCGTGGCCCGGTAGGTGTACCGGTTCGTCCCGGTCCCCCGAGTCAACGTGTAGACGAGACCCTGCGCCTCGTGGGACCGCGCGACCTCGGCCTCGTGCGCTGCAATCTGGGCGGCCTGGTCCTGCTGGAGCTCCCTGAGGTTTTCCACGACCGTCGCCAAGTCCTCCGAAGGCTCAAGCAACGTCGGCTCCTCTTCCGTCCTGGTCGCGCAGGCACCGGCGATCGCGACCACCACGCAAACCAGACCGGCGCCGAGTATGATGCCGAGGCGCTGCCGGGAGGTGAGTCTCCTGTGTGCAAAGTTCTTCATGGTTTCCAACCTTTCCTTGAGTTTGAGCGACGGTGCCGACAGGCTCGCGGCCACCGCGGGCATCGGGAATTGCGTGGGCGTATGGGTGTGCGCCAGGAGCTCGGCGTAGGGCTTCGGACGGACGAAGCCGCGGGCGAGCACCTCGGCATCGCACGACGTTTCGCGGCAGCGCTCGATCCCGCGCCGGAGCACCCACACCAGGGGTTGGAACGCGAAGGCGGCCGAGACGAGGCAGTCGAGCAGGGCCCAGGCATAGTCCGCGCGGCGGATGTGGATGAGTTCGTGTACGAAGACGGGGTCGAGCGAATCGGGGGAGCGCAGCAACGCCCTCGGGATCATGATGACGGGCCGCCACGCGCCGAAGGTCATGGGGGCGCTGTCCGGGGGGCCCTCCAGCAGCTCCAGCGGCCGGCGGACGCCTATTTGCTGCGCGAGCTCGCGCAGCCTGCGGCGCGGGGTAGGATCGTCGACGCGCGCGGCCACCTGCCGAAGCCTCCGCAGCTGCCGGAGGTCGGCCGCCAATATGGCGAGCCGCCATATCGCCAGCAGGACAATCGCGACCGTCGCCACACCGAGCAGCGTCATGGCGATGTCCACGCCAAGGCCGCCATCGGCGGCGAGGGCAAGGCCACCCGGAACCGATGGCGCCATTACGGCGCCGTTCACCGACGGCACCGGGCCGGCGGCTGCAGGCGCGGCCGGCAACAGCCCGGGAACCCAGGGCGCCGCCAGTACCCCCACCGGCAAGGCAAGCAGCAACGCCTGGCGCAACCGGTAACCCGCGACGGGATGAAGACCGCGCATGCGCGCCAGGACCAGCGCACCCACCCCCGCCAGCCCCGTCCAGGCCAGCACCGGCACCCAGAACGCCCAGACGCTCGCGCTTCCCAACCCTTCCAGGAAGTCAAGCATCCTGCTCCTCCTCTTCCGTGGCCATGCGGGCCAGCATCTTCTGTATCTCCGCGCTCTCCTCCGCCGATAGCGTCTCGCCGCGCACCAGCGTCTGCACCAGGGCGGCCGCCGACCCGTGGAAGACCTGGTCGAGTAGGTCCTGGACCAGCTCCTGGCGGACCTGCGCGGGCGGGCGCGCTGGCGTGTACATGTACCGTGACTCGCTGCTGTCGCAGTGCAGGAATCCCTTCCGCACCAGCTTCTTCATCACGGTCATCACGGTGGTGTACGCGACCGGGCGAGCCTGCAGGATGCTCTCGTGCACATCGGCCACGGAGGCCTCCCCCATGGTCCAGACCCGCTGGAGAACCTCCATCTCCGTCTCGCCCAGCCGGCTAAGCGATCTGCGTCTCAATGCTCTCTCTCCTCTGTGGCGTTTTCGCGGTCGTCGAGCTGCGTACTATCATGGTAATACTATTATGATCGTATCGCAAGTGCGGTGTGTAATGCCCGAGTTGGACATCTTTGGCTCAGGGGACAGCGAAGAGTAGCTGCGGCGGCCTACTCAGCGGGTTGCTACGGCCCGAGCGCCCCTATCGGAATCACCCCCACGCCGTCCGGCCTCGTGTATCCGTATCCGCTCGCCACGATCACGGCCAGGGTCTGAGGAGGGCCGACCGTTTCCGGATCCACTCGCTCGGCGAGCCTGAGCAGACTGCGGGCACCCTCCTCGACCATTCTCGGACCCAGCTTCACCTCAAAGGCCGCCCACCGGCCGTCGCGGGCCTGCACCACGGCATCCACTTCAAGCCGCCCGTTCTCCCGGTAATGGAAGACTTCGGCGTCGGCGGACTGCGCGTACACCCGGAGGTCGCGGACGACCAGCGACTCGAAGAGGAGTCCGAGGAACCTGAAGTCCCTGAGCAACCGGTCGGGATCGGCGCCCAGCGCGGCCACGGCCAGGGATGGATCGACGAAATGGCGGACCGGACGCTTGCGGAGGACCGCCCGCGAACGCAGGTGGGACGCCCACGCCGGCTGGTTCTCGACGATCATGATCCTCTCCAGGGCGTTGAGATAGTCGGCAGCGGTGTGCGGCTTGATGCCGCCGTTGTCTCGGGCTCCCAGGTCTGCCGCCAGCTTCGAAGTCGCAGCGGCCGTGCCAACATTCCGGGCCAGGGAACGCAGCAGCAACCTGACGCGCTGCGGGTCCCGGCGTACGCCGTCCACACCGCGAATGTCCACACGGGCCACCTCGTCCACCTGGCCGCGATTGGCCCGCAGGGCGCGCGCCAGCGGCCAGTCCACGCTTTCGGGCCAGCCACCCCGGCAGATGAGTTCGGCCATCTCACCGAGCGGGATCGTGTGTTCCCCGGCCTTGGGAGAGTCCCCCGCAAGCATGCGCTTCAACGAGACGGTACCCGATGACCGTCCCGCCTCGTGCAGCGACATCGGGCGCAAGCGAAGCCGGACGATGCGACGCATTCCCGTGTGCCGGGTGGCGTCGTCCGCGGGAATGGCCGACCCGGTGAGGATGAATTGGCCGGGCACCCGCCGGTCATCGACTGCCCGTCGCACATGGTTCCAGATCCCGGGCTCCAGCTGCCACTCGTCGATGAGGCGCGGCGGCGGCCCCTTCAGAACTTCCGCCGGATCGGCCTCCGCCAGGTGTCGGGCGTCCTCGTCGATGTCGAGCAGGACTTCGCTCGCAGCAAACTCCCTCGCGGTCGTGGTCTTGCCGCAACCCCGCACGCCCTCGATCACCACGCAACCGGTGGCGCCGAGGAGTTCGCGCATCTCCAGATCCACGGTTCTGGGTAGGTATCGTGTCATTGGCGGGCCTTGCGGACGGGGAGTCGTGCTGCGCCACGGGCTGCACGATCACCGAATGGTAGCTTCAACGGACAGACTTACGCAACGTGTAACGGCAGAAAACAAACGCCTGTACCGACAGAATTATGACGTTATAGATGGCAGAATTATGACATCTGGAACGGCAGGAATACTACACCCGAGTCGGCAGAGAACCGGACGGCCCCTCCTTCACCGCTCCCCCTCCCGCTCGATCCGCCATACATCCACGTAGTCCAGATCGAAGTCGCCCCGGCGGACCGTCAGGACATGGTCGGTGCCGATGGCGGGTGGCGTGAACGAACGCCGCTCGGTGGGGGCCGGCATGCTGGCCAGCAGCCGCCCCTGGGCGTCGAACACCTCCCAGCGGTTCCCGGCTTCCCGGATGACCTCGACCCAGAGTGTGCCGTCGTAGGCGATGTCGATCTCCTCGATGAACGGCTTGGCTTCGGGCCGGGGGGGCCGCAATGGATCGCAGACGATGAGCGGGAGACTGTCGCGCAGTGCCAGGTAATCGCTGTTGCCCTCCGACCATTCGTCGTCGGAGATGGGTTCGGGAGGGAGCGAGCGTTCGATTATGCGGACCGTATCACCGTTCGCCCGGGTGACCGCGATGCGATAGTCACCGGTCATCGCCGAATACATGACGCCGCCGGGGCCGGGACGCTGCACCAGTTTCGGGGTGAAGGGTATTCCGAAGAAATGGATCCAGCCTCCGGCCTCACATTCGATCGAGGGCGAATTCGGTCCCTGCAGCTGCAACAGTGTGTCTCCGGTCTCGCCCCGGCTATCGACGCCGACGAACTCCCACGACCGGCCCGGAACCGACGTGCGCGTGACGTGATAGGCCTCGTCGGCGCCGACGGGCCAGAAGCGGACCCAGCCCGACCCACCGCTCAGCCCGCCCTGAATCCGCCGCTGGCCGAGATGTTCCCCCTCGGCCGAGAACTCGCTGATCCGGCCCTGCTGCGAGTCCAGCGCCAGCAGCCGGTCCCCGAGCCAGACGACGGAATACAGTCGCGCGAACTCGCCGGGGCCTTCGCCGTCTCTTCCGAACGTGCGCCGGTGGACGCCGTCTATGCCGAAGACCCGGACTTCGCTGTTCATTCCGTCCGCGACGAACACGGCGTCGTCGGGCCCCAGCGCAACGTCGAAGATTCTGCCGAACTCGTCCGGGGAACCGGCCCCGCTCAGCGATTCAGGTCCGATCGACGTGACCCGGGTGAGCTGCCATTCCGGGGGGGTGCCGCTGTTGGTGACGCGGACCGTGCCGTCCACGGTGTCGATGGTGGTGGTGACGCCGGGGGTGGGGGTGCCGGCCGGATCGCCGTCCGAGCCGCAGGCCGCGAGGAGAATGGCCGCAGCGATCGCGCCGCCTGTGCCGCCCTTCAGGAACCTGCGTTGCAATGTTCTCTCCTTCCCACCCAGTTCGTGAAATCTTCCCTCTACACTACTACCCCGCACCCCCCCACCTGAGATCCCGGACCTGCACCCGCTGCACGCCCAGTTCGTCCTCATGCACGCCCAGCAGCTGCCCGTCGCCGACACCGTGGAGCCGGAACGCCGCCGGAACATCAACCCGGCCCACGTACCGCCCATCCGGGTGGAACACGTCCCAGTGAACCGTTGTCCCGCGCGGCAACATGTGGCGCCGCGCCCAGATCTCGCCGGTGTCCGCGGCCACCAGCCTGTCGTAGCCGGGGAGCGTGGCTGGAATGGGGAAGTCCTGCGCGAGGGTACGCAGCCGCTCGTTCGGCACCCAGGCCTCCACGTGTTCCCGCGTCCATTCCGGGGGCGTCTCCGCCAGCCGCGCGATTCGGTTGAGCTTTCCGCCTGTGTCGAACAGGCGAACCTCGTACGCTTCACCCGTGGTGGCCGCTACCCCCGCCGCATGCCCCGTGGCTGACGATTCCAATGTGAACGGGACGGGCATGTGGAGCACGTCTCCATTCGACCTCAGGATCCCCTGAGCTACCCCGGGGAGCCGCGCCACCGCCTCCATGACCGACCCGTCGAGCCCGTGCAGTCGGAATTCCATGCTCGAACGACTCGCCTCGCCGTGCGACAAGTCCCTCGCGCCGAGCGTCGTGACCGAACTCAGGATGGATCCCGGCCCGCCCGGCCCCCAGAACTTGAAGAATACCGGCACCTCCACCCCCTCCATCCTCGTCACGCTCTCGATTTCGCCCACCGGCCCGAATTCGGTGATCCGCAGCTGCCATCCATCCACCGCGAAGATGTTGCCGCCGCTGCCGGGCCACGCCCCGCTCAGGTTCTGGAACTCGCCCGGCCCCTCCCCCTCGCGTCCGATCGTCAGCACATGCTCTCCCCCGGCGTCGAACACCCGGATCTCCCCCCACCCGGCATCCGCGACCACCAGTCTCCCCTCCTCGTCTCGCGCCACCGACACGATCCGCTGAAACATCAGCGCGTCCGGCCCGTCGACGACACCGATGGTGAGGGCCGGTTCGCCGGCGACGCGCGCGTAGATGGCATCGCCGCCCGTGCTGGTGATGATGCGAACGCCGGCCGAGTCGGTGACCACCGCGACCGGGCCCGTCTCCTGGCTGGCGCCCACCGAAGGCAGGCAGAATGCGGCGCACGCCAGCGCCACGCAGAAGAAGGGCATGGGTTTCATTGGGTTGGGCTCCTCTCGCTTCCGGTCGACTGGTGTTCTCCAGTGTTCGACTGCAGCTGGAGGTCCAGCTGTTGGCCACGCACTTCAACACTATCAACTATGATAATAGTTTCACAAGCCGGCTGGCCAGTCTGATGCGTAGATGACGTGGCGCTGACCGGGGGGGTTACCTTTTTCGGTGGGCATCACGCCGGAACGCCAACCCAGAGCGCAGCCAATGACGACAGCCATAGCCGAAGGCAAGCTCGACCAACTCAGGGACAAGCTCGAACGGATCATCCGTGACACATTCCCGGGCGTATCCTTCACCAACATCTGGGTTGTCCCTCGCGAGTCGTTCTACGGCGACCTCATGATCGACATCTGGTCCATCTACGAGGGGGATCCGCAACAGCTCCACACGCCGGAGAGGTACGGGCTCAGGACCCGGCTTCACGATACCATTCGCGACTTCGGTGTCGACGCATCCCCAAGCCCGCGGTTCGTCCTGGCATCCGAGGCAGGAGACTGGAAGCCTGAAGGCGTTTGATTTCCTCCAGTCAGCCGAGAGGCTGCTTTCCGGAACCGGAACCCCTCGAGAGACCGACTTGCGCCGAGCGGTCAGTACCGTCTACTACGCGGTCTTCCACAGCATGGCAAGGAGTTGCGCCGACACCCTGATCGGGAGCACGCATACGGCGCGGGAGGGGCCGGCCTGGCGACGCACCTATCGAGCCCTCGAACACGGTACCGCGAGGCGCATGTGCACTCGACGGGATGACATGACCTCTTTCGCTGAAGACATCCAGCGTTTCGCCGCAGCCTTCGTTGGCCTCCAGGATGAGCGGCACGCGGCCGAGCGGCGAGGCGCCGGGCTGGCAAGGCGCGACGACGAGGAATGGCAGCGCCATTTCGAGGAGGAGCAACGCAGAGCGGTGCTTGTGGAACCCGGAAAAGTGAAGTGAACATGACAATTCGTAAATCCCTCTTGACATTCCGAACGCGTGAGGACCGCGGTCCAGCGCGAGTGCATCGCCGCTCGAATGCCGGGGGGACTTCGTCCACAGGCTGCCAGGCCCGCGGCAAACGTGAGCCCCCCCCTACCCCGGCATCCTCCTGAACAGCCGCAGCACACTCGCGAACGCGAGCGCATACATCACAGCCCCCAGCAGGAACGGCGCCCCCGGCAGCTCGACCGGCGCGCCCGGCGAGGTGAAGTAGCTGAAGAGCCCGGCCGTGAAGATCAGGGGCGCGGCGATGCTGGTCAGACTCATGAGCGACTGGATTCCTCCCTGCACCTTCCCCTGGTCCTCCGGCGGGACCACGCCCGCGACCATGCTCTGGATCGCGGGGCCCGCCACGCCGCCGATCGATCCGAAGACGATGAACGCGAAGAGCATCCAGCTGGCGGTGGCCAACCCGTAGCCCAGATAGGTGATCACCGCCACCACCAGCCCGTAAAGAATCGCGCGGCGCTCCCCCAGCCGCTTGACGACCGGGCGCACCAGTCCCCCCTGGACGATCGCCGCCATGATCCCGACGAGCATCAGCGACAGGCCGTTCATCTGTTCGTCCCACCCGAACTTGTGGCCGGTGAAGAGCACCCACACGGTTTCCAGCCCCCGCTGCGCCAGCACGACGAAGACGAACACCGCGGTCAGGCCGGCGACCAGCGGGTAGGAGCCCAGCACGAAGAGGCTGCCGACGGGGTTCGCCTTCTTCCAGCTGAAGGCGCTGCGCTTGTCGGGCGGCAGCGACTCCGGCAGGACGAAGAACCCGTAGAGCCAGTTCACCAGGGCGAGGCCCGCGGAGACGAAGAAGGGGAGGCGAAGGTCGACTCCCCCGAGGAACCCGCCGAGGGCCGGGCCGAAGATGAACCCCAAGCCGAAGGAGACGCCGATGAGCCCGAAGTTCCTGGCGCGGTCTTCGGGCTTGGAAACGTCCGCGATGTACGCGTTCGCGGTGGTGATGCTCGCCCCCATCACCCCGGCGATCAGGCGGCCGACGAAGAGCCAGCCCAGGGTGGGCGCGAATCCCATGATGATGTAGTCTACACCGAGCCCGAAGAGCGCAATCAGGATCACCGGCCTGCGGCCCACGCGGTCCGACAGCGACCCCAGCACCGGCGCGAACACGAACTGCGTGAGCGCGTACGTGGACGCCAGGACACCGAACCAGCGCCCGGCCAGCGCAGTGCTGCCGCCGGCGAAGTCCTTGATCAGTTCCGGAAGAATGGGGATGATGATCCCGATCCCCAGCACGTCGATGAAGACGGTGATGAGGATGAAGATCATCGCGGCCTTGCGGCCCTGTCCGCGTGCCATCACACCAACCCTGACCCGGGGGAACCGCGCTGCGGAGCGGCAGTCTCGCAGCAGAAGCGCATAATCTATGGACTTCGAGGCATTCGAGAGAGAAGCGCGCCAGGTCTTCGAGACGATCCCGCCGCGCTACCGCGAGGGCGTGGACGGGCTGACCGTGCACCGCCGGCCGCTTCACCACCCCCGCTTCGCCGGGATCTACACGCTGGGCGAGTGCGCGACCGAGTCCTACCCGTCGAACTGGGAGGGACCCGAGACGGTGCGGTCGGTGGTCCACCTCTACTGGGGGTCGTTCCAGGCGCTGGCCGGCATGAACCCCGCCTTCGACTGGGCGGAGCAGATCTGGGAGACGCTCACCCACGAGATCCGCCACCATCTGGAATCGCTCGCGGACCGCGACGACCTGGGCGGCGTCGACTACGCGATGGAGCAGGCCTTCCAGCGGGACCGGGGGCTGGACTTCGAGCCGGACTACTACCGGCATGGGGACCGGATCGGGCCCGGCGTCTACGCGGCCGAGGACGACGTGTACATCGAGCAGCTCTGGAAGCCGGGGGACTTCGCGCGGGCGGAGACGATCCGGTTTGCGTGGGCGGGCAGGAACTACGAGATCGGCCACCCGGCCGAGCTGGGGGACATCCACTTCATCCGGATCGTGGAGGGGATTCCGGCGCCGCCGTTTGTGGAGCTGGTGCTGGTGCGGCGGGACTCATGGTGGCAGAGGATGCGGCGTACGCTACGGCGAACCGGGATGCTGGCCTACGAGTCGGACGCGGTGGCGGTGGAGACGGAAGCCGAGTAAAGCGGACACGACATTATGTAAGGTCCACTTGTCAATCCGGGCTCAGCACCCCAGGCAGCGGTGGTTGTTCCTCGATCCCAGCTTTTCCAGTAGCGCGACCGTGGCCGGGAAGGGTTGCACCCGCTGGATCGGCCCGTTGGCCATGTCGGCGACCGTCTGGCCGCGGCGGTTCAGGGCGGTGACGTCGGCGCCGTGGTCGACCAGGTAGAAGATCATCTCGATGTCGCCCCGGGACGCGGCGTGGTGGAGCGGGGTGGAGGCGTTGGCGTCGCGCGCGTTGACGTCGGCGCCGCACTCCTCGACGAGGTAGCGCACCGCGGCCATCCAGTTGCCGGGGACGTGACGGTGGGCGTTGCCCGCGAAGGACTGGCCGTAGCCGACGCCCGAAGCCGCGTGGATGGGGTGGATGGACGGTCCGCCGCTCGGCACCGGGGGCAGGCCGGACGGGTCCAGTTCCGGTTCCCCCTCCGCTTCCTGCGATGCCTGGCGGCGGCGGCGCTGGGGAGGCTTCACGGTGGCGAGGCCCGGGTCCGCGCCGTGCTCCTTCAGTAGCCGCATCGCGTCCACGTCGAGTGCATAGGCGGCCCGCCAGAAGGGGGTGGCGCCCTTCAGGTTGATCCCGCTGCCGCGCAACACGCCGAAGGTGTACTCCATGTACCAGAGGTGGCTGGCGAGGCGGGCGTTGGGGTCGGCGCCGGCATCGAGGAGCGCCTGCATCAACTCCAGGTAGGTGGTGTGTTGGTGCAGGTGCTCGGTGGGATGGGAGTACGACGCCCTCGGTGCCCACTGGCGCTCCAGGACCGCGTAGAGGGGGGTGGTTCCGGCCTGGCTGGCCAGGTTCGGATCGGCGCCGCGCTCGAGGAGGACCGCGGCGAGGTCGAACTGGCCGTTGACGGCGGCCATGAGGAGGGGGGTGGTCTGGTCGCCGGCCGATGGCTGGTTGATGTCGGCGCCCCCGGCGAGCAGCGTCAGCGCCACCTCGGTGTGACCCTGCCGGACCGCGTGAAGCAGTGGGGTGAGTCCGCCCCAGCCACCGATGGTCTGGGCGTAGGACAGGGGACGCGGCTCCTCGTCCTCTTCCGAGGCGTCCTCACCTTCGGCGGATTGGACGGAATCCGCGGCCACCGCGGCTACGGCGGAATCGGGATCTTCGCCGGACTGGGCAGCTTCTTCCTCCCCGGCGACCTGTCCCTCCTGGTCCGCCAGTTGTCCTTCCTGCTCGGCCTGCCCTTCCCCCTCCCCCTCCTCCTCCTCCGCATTGTCGTCTGCGGGGTCGGGCACGTCCGGCCAGCGGCGCTGGATCTCCCGGGCGGCCTCGATCGCGGCCTGGACCTGGCTCGGGGTGGGCTGCCAGTCGGGGCCCCCGCCCTCCTTCTCCCGGAACGCGGCGATGAACTCGTTGAGCCGGCGCTCGGCGGCGGCATCCGCGTCGGCCTGCTCCTCGACGTCGATCACATGCGCGGGTAGCGAAGGATCGGCACCAGCCCCCAGCAGCGCTTCGACCGCCACGATCCGGTTGGCGGCCGCGGCGAAGATGAGCGGGGTCTGGCCCCACGCCGATTCGCGCGCGTTCACGTCGGCGCCGACCGCGGCCAGCACCTCGATCACGCGGGGATCGCCCGATGCGGCGGCGAGGTGGAGCGGCGTCGCGCCCGAGTTCGTGGTGGCGGCGCCCGGGTCGCTGCCCGCCTCGAGGAGCATCCCGACCACGGCCGCGCTCGCGGTCCGGGCCGCCAGGTGGAGCGGCGTGTAGTGCCCGATCCTCGTTCCGGCATCGACCCGCGCGCCGGCGTAGAGGAGCACCTCACAGAGCGGCGCGTCGCCGCGCTCGGCCGCCCAGTGGAGCGCGGTCATGCCGTCCCCTTGCGGTGCGTTCACGTCGGCGCCGTCGCGCAGGAGGCGGCGGACCGCGTCGAGATCGCCCCGCTGGGCGGCGTCGGCGACGGGGGAGGCGGCAACCGGCAAGTCGGACGCGCCGCTGGCCCCGGCCGCACCGGCCACCAGCAGCGCCATTAGGGCCCCGCCGACAACCCGCGCGGCCATCGACACACCCCCGCCGGCCCGGCGAATCACGACGCCGCCCGGTCCATCACGCCCACGAAAACTCCCCCGTCGAGTCCCCGAACCCCGCCAGGTCGTCGTGCCCGAGCCTGTGCAGCAGCGACGTGAACACGTTCGCCATCGGCGTCCCCGCCTCCGCCTTCAGGTGCACTCCGCCCGCGAGCTGCCCGTTCGCGCCGCCCATCAGCACCAGCGGACAGCGGCGGTGGTTGTGCAGGTTGGCGTCCCCCATCGGCGAGCCCCAGATGATCATGGAGCGGTCGAGCAGGCTGGCGTCCCCGTCCATCGTCTCCTCCAGACGCTTCAGGAAGTACGCCATCTGGCCGGTGCGGTACTGGCAGATCTTGTTGAACTCCATGATCGCGCGCTCGCGGCCGCCGTGGTGCGACGCCGGATGGAACCCGCGCTGCGAACCGCTCTCGGGGAAACGGCGATTCGACGCGTCGCGGCCGGTCTTGAACGCAACCACCCGGGTCGTGTCGGTCTCGAAGGCGAGCACCTGCAGGTCGAACATCAGCCGCATGTGCTCGGAGAACGAGTCCGGCACCCCCGGCGGCGCCCCCGGCAACTCCCGCGGCTCCCCGCTGGTGTTGCGCGCCTCGATCCGCTCGATCCGGCGCTCGATCTCGCGCACGCTCTCCAGGTAGCGGTCCACCCGGCGGCGATCCTGCGCCCCCAGCTCCCGCCTCAGCCCGGCGACCTCCTCGGCCACCCAGTCCAGAATGCTCCCGTGGGTGCGCCGCCGCCGCGCCCTCTCCTCCGCGCTGCCCCCCGCCCCGAAGAGCATGTCGAAGGCGGTTCGCGGGCTGCGAATCATCGGCAGCGGCTCCGTCGGGGACGCCCAGCTGATCGAGTCCGTGTACGAGCACGAGTAGTTGTAGTCGCACCCTCCGCCCTTGTCGGTCCGCTCGATGCAGAGCTGCAGCGACGGCAGCGCGGTCTCCTGCCCGAAGCGCTGCGCGTGCAGCTGGTCGAGCGAGGTGCCGCAGAAGATGTCCGATCCTTGCGTCTGTTTCGGATGGGATTGCGTCAGGAACACGGCGCTCGACCGGAAGTGGTCGCCGCCCACCTCCTGCGCCTCGAACGCCTCTGCCATGCGCACATCGGTGTTGCTGATGATCGTCAGGTGGTTCCGCCAGGGCTCCAGCGGCTTGAGGACGTTGGCGTCGGCCAGCTCGAAGTCGCGCCCGGCGGCGGCCGGAGCGAAGAGATGCTGCGTTGCGCCCCATTCGTTGCACCCGGCGACTCCGTGGACCTCCTCGATGCAGATGAGGCGGGTCGGCTGGTCGGCAGTCGTGGCCGCGGCGCCGGCCGCACCCCCCACCCGCCCCCGTCCCGCCGGGAACATCGCATCCAGAAGCGGCAACGCCACCGTCGCGCCCGCGCCCCGCAGAAACGTCCGGCGCGCAACCACTCGCCCCGTCAGAAAGTGCATTCGCTCGCTCCCTTGTTATCGCCCGCGATCAGCACCGGGCGCAACCGGCGCCTCCGGCCGATCCGCCGCAGGCACCGCGTCCCGCTGCGCGCCGCCCTCGCCCGCCTCGCCATCGCCCGCCTCGCCGCCCTCGCCGGCCTCGCCATCCGCGCCGGCCTCGCCATCGCCAACCGGCGCCTGCTTCATCCGGAACGCATCGCTCGTCACCACGCCGATGATGAACGACGACAGCCGATAGTCGTTCCCGGCCGCCTCCGCCGCGATCGCCCGAATCGCGGGCTGGTCCCTGTAGTCTATCCCCCGCCCCACCGCATACGCCATGAGGCTTTCCGTAAACTCGCGCACCAGCGGGACCGGGCGCTTCAGCAGCACGCGCGACAGATCCGCCGGTGTCTCGATCTCGGTCCCGTCGTAGAAGGTGCCGCGCGTGTCCAGTTCGGCCCCGTCCTCGCGCATCCGCCACTTCCCCGTCACGTCGAAGTTGTCGAGCGCCAGCCCGATCGGGTCGATGAAGTTGTGGCACGAGTGGCAGGTGGGGTTTTCGCTGTGCATCTCCAGGCGCTCCCGGGTGGTCAGCGGCTTCCCGTCGCGCGCGCCCTCGGTCTCCTCCAGCTCGGGGATGCCGGGCGGCGGCGGGGGCGGCGGCGCGCCGAGAAGGACCTCCATCACCCACTTGCCCCTCAGCACCGGCGACGTGCGGTTCCCGAGCGAGGTCTGCACCAGGGTGCTCCCGTGCCCGAGAACGCCGCGGCGCCGGTCGTCCGGGTAGGACACGCGCCGGAACGCCTCGCCGTGCACCCCCTCGATCCCGTAGTGACGCGCCAGCCGCTCGTTCACGAAGGTGTAGTCGGCGCGGTAGAGGTCGAGCAGGCTCCCGTCCGCGCGCACGAGATCGTAGAAGAAGAGCTCGGTCTCGCGCCGCATCGCGCCGGCCAGCTGCCGGCTGTAGTTGGGGAAACGGAAGGCGTCGGGGCTGACCTTCTCCACATCCTGAAGCCGCAGCCAGAGCGAGGCGAACCGCGTCGCCAGCGCCTCCGACCGGGGATCCGCGAGCATCCGCCGGGCCTGGGCCTCGACTCCGGCCGGATCCGCGAGCGCACCGCTGCGCGCCGCCGCCACCAGCTCGTCGTCCGGCGCCGCGCCCCAGAGGAAGAACGACAGGCGGGCCGCAAGGTCCTCGCCGTCGAGCGGATAGATCTCCCCGGGCTGCACGCCGGGGGGTTGGCGTTCCATGCGGAAGAGGAAGTGGGGGGATGAAAGTATAGCCTCCAAAGCCGTCCTTATCCCGGCCTCGAACCCGCCGTCCTGGCTGCCGAGGCGGTAGAAGCCGAGAAGGTCGGCCACCTCGTCGCTGCGCGGATCCCGGCCGTAGGCGTCGGCCGCCAGCCGCGCGATGATCTCGCGGGCGCACGGCTCCGCCTCGGCGGCGCTCGTGGGACGGCACGAGAAGACCCGCCGCCGCGCCGGGAAGTCGGACACGCCGGTCGGGTTGTGCGGCCCCTCCACCGTCAGGCTCATCAGGTGCGGCAGCGAGGTCTGCCCGTAGCTCGTCTCGGTCCCGGTAAGCGACCAGTCGTTCGGGCGGATCAGGTCCTCGTACGGCCCGTCCATCTTGCGGATGAAGGCCGCGGTGAGGCGATGCTCGCCGGCCGGGACCAGCACGGGTTCGGTGCGGACCGGGAAGCCCTTGCGGCCCTGGAAGTCGATGTTGCCCCCGTAGCGCACCAGCGCGAGCCGCTCCCCGTTCACCGAGATGTCGATGTCGTCGTAGCGCTCTCCCCACCCCGACATGAAGGTCATGGAGAAGACGTACTCGCCGTCGGCCGGGAAGGAGTGCAGCACGCTGATCCCCCCGCGCGTGCCGAAGGGGGCGCCGGGCGCGCGCTCCCACTCGTGCTGGGAGACGGAGGGCGGGTTCGTGTAGGTGGTGGAGGCGGTCGTCGCGTCGCGGTCGCCGACGGCGCGGCGCGCGACGGCGCTGGCCGCCGACAGGTAGGCGTCCATCAGCGTGGCGGACAGGGTCTGCTCGGCGGCGATATTGTCGAAGCCGCCGCTGATGCGGTCGTCGGGCAGCCACTCGGCGGGGTCGACGGTGAGGCCGAGCAGGTCGTACACGACGCGGGCGTATTCGGCGCGGTTGAGGCGCTGGAACGGCCTCGATCCCACGAAGGGACGGGCCGCGGCCGCCGCGTCCACCGTCTCCTCCAGCGTGCGGGCGAGGGCGGTGAGCGTGTCCCCGGCGGGCCGCGCCGCGCCCGGCGGCGGCATCATCCCCGCGCGCAGCTTGCGGATCATCCGCTCGGCGATGTCGGCGTTCTCGGCGGCGCGCGCCACGTCGAAGTCCTCGAGGACGAGGTTGCCGAGGAGGCGGCGCTGGTTGTGGCAGCCGGTGCAGTATTCCTGGACGACTTCGGTGAGGGGGTGGGTGGGGGCGGGGGGCCGCATGTCCGAATCGGCGCTGCCGGCGAGCCAGGCGCCGGGCGGCCTCCGTTGGGCGCCGGGCGACCTCGTTTGGGCGCCGGGCGACCGCATGTCCGGATGGGGCGCCCTGGGAGCGGTGGGTGGCAATTGTGCCCCAATGGGGGCCCTTTGTATCCCGGTGGGTGGGAATTGTATGCCAGTGGGATACGGATGCATGACATTGAGTCCCACCGAAGTTCCGGTGATGAGGGCCGCGGCGCCCGTGGGCATCCGATGGGGTGCCGGGGCAATCGGTGTGGTCAGGCCGTCTCCGGCTCCGACCGCCGTTACAATCACCGTGCCGCCAAGGGCGACGACCGGCAGCGCGTGCTTGATGGACATGCCGTGAAGGTAGGGAGGGGGGCCGGGCGCGTCCATTGCATTCACGCGTTCATGGTGTATCCTTGGCAATGGTGTCAAAGGAGAGTGCGGGATGGCGAGAGACCAGCGGGATCGGCGCACCGCGCCGGTCCGGATTACGGCCTGGCGCGGCGGCAGAGGCAATCCCACGCCGTGGATGATGCGGCCTGTTCTGCCGCCGCTGGACGAGTACGATGCCATCCCGTCCTTCAAGGAGCGGGCACCGTTCGACGCGGGAGCGATCCGGGCCCTCTGGCATGAGCACATGTCCGGCAGCCCGGTTCGGATGGACAGGGAGGCCCTCCGCATGCGGCGCTGGATGCGCACCGACCGGGACGGAGTCCTGACGCCGGACGAGGAAACCGCCTTGCACGACTTCCTCGAGGCCCTGCGCGGAATCGACCTCTTCGCCTTTCGCCAGAGCTGCGGCGCTTCGATCTACGAGATCGCCCGCGTGATGCACATCATCGAATGCCGGGCGCACTACGCGGTCGGTTGGATGCGCCAGTACCTGTACGAAGACTGGGATGACGAGTGGCGGGGGGGCTGAGGCTGGAGTTGCCCGGCACCCACCGCACGGCTCTGGGCAACTTCCGGGGAGTGATTGAGGGGCTGCTGGTGCGGGACTGGTCTGCGCTGTTGCTGGGCGGCGGCACGGTCCTGGCCATGCACTGGAACCACCGGCACAGCACCGACCTCGACTTCGTCGTGGAGGAGGACGAGCCGCCTGATGCCGGAGCGCTGCGGGACGGGCTCGAAGCGCTCCAGCGCCAGGGAAGGATCGACATATGGCGGTACGCGAGGCGCCGATCGGTGATGCTCACGTCGGGCGGCGTGAGGCTGTCGTTCGTGTTCGAGGGCGTCGACGCCGATGTCACCACCGAGGGCCGCACCGCGATGGACATCAGGTGCGAGTCACCCGGCAGCATTCTGACGCGGAAACTGTTTGGCAGGGTTCTCGACTCCGGGCAGATGGTGTCGAGGGACTTCTATGACTTCGCCTGGGCCGCGCTGCACCGCCCAGCCCTGTGGGCGCAGGTGAGCGGGAGCCTGCTTCCGGAAGAACGCCGCGGGATTGTGCGCGAGTGTCGGTCGATCGCGCGGTCCCGCAAGGGGCGGCGAACCGGTCGGCCCGTGCTGAGGCCGAGCGATCCGAAGCTGGCCCGGAACATCTGGAGCACTTGCGCGCGGCTCTTGGAGGCGGGCGCCGACAGGGGCCGGTGAGCCGTGAACGCCATCACCGCTTCACCTCCCGAGGTCTGCCGGAGCTCTCTGGGCGAGCTCAAGCGCCCGCCCTATGAAACGCCGCTCCAGCAACGGCAAAAGGCCGGCGTCCCGCTGGAATACCTCCTGGGCACCGGACCGTAATCCGGCCCTGGCATCGTCCAGCTCCAACCCGGGGTCGAGCCCAACGGCCCGAGCGGCCGCGATTGCGAGGAGATCGCCCATGTCCCGCGGCAGATCCGTCCGCCCGGCGATGGTTGCCGCCACGGTTCGGAATTCCTGGAGCGCGGCCTCGTGGTCGCCCGCTGCCTGAGCGGCGACACCGAGCAGGAATCGGACCTTTCGCTCGTCCGGCTCATAGGGGCGCCCCTGGCCCAGGCTCTCCGGCCAGAGGAGCCCGGCTTCGAGATACTCGCGCGCGCCCTGGTGGTTCCCGTCCTCGAGTTCGTCCAGCGCCGCGCCGACGTGGGCGAGCTCGTAGAGCCGGTGGCTCTCCCGGGCGTTCTCCGAAGGCAGAACGTGCGTGCTCGCGAGCACCTCGATCGCCTCCCGGTAGCCTTCGAGGTGGAGGAGCGTCCGCGCCTGGAGCAGCGCCAGATTGAAGTCGTCGGGGAAGATCTCGCGGGCGCGGGCCGACTGCTGCAGCGCGCCGACCCAGCTTCCCCCACGCTGCAGATAGCGAATCAGTTCCACCCGCAGAAGCCGGTTCTCGGGGTCGAACTCCACCGAGCGCTGGAGATCCAGGCCCGGATCGGCACCCCGCGCGGCGAGCAGATGGCCTCGCGCTGCGTATGCCGGCCCGTAGTCGGGTCGATCGCGCAAGGCCGCGAGTTCCGCGGCGGCCTCCTCGTCGCGGTCGAGCGCCCAGAGGTTCAGGCCGAGGAGGTAGCGCCACGACCAGTGGCTGCTCTGCCCGGCGGCCCAGCGCAGGACCGGGTGCGTTTCCGTGCGGAACGGGAAAACAAAGGCAAGGTCGGCCCTTCTTTCGGTGCCCGGGGACGTATCGTCGTCACCCGCCACCGCGCGCTCCAGCAGCTCCGCGTCGTCCCGCAGGAACGCCGTCCAGGCCACCGCGAGGGGCCCTCCGCCGACCTCCTCCGCCATCCCCAGCAACGCGAGCGCGTCGTCCACGAAGCCGCGACCGGCGTAGCCGACGACGAGTTCCAGCAGCGTCTGCTCCGGGTACTCACTCCTCATCGCGCCGGCGAGCGCACGGCTATTGTCGGCGGTCGGATCGGCCAGATACCGCTCAGCCAGCACGAAGTGGTGCAGCGGATCGATCTCCAGCAGCCTTCCACGCGCCCACTCCGCGCTCGCCGCGTCACCGGTGACACGCCCGTTGATCGCGAGCAGCTGCAGCGCCGGGATGCTGTTGCGGTCGAAGTCGAGCGCGAGCGTGGCATACCGCTTCGCCTCCTCCCACTCCCCCGCCCCGGTCATGATCTCTGCAAGCTGGATGTACGCCGCCGCCCGGAAGCCCACCGAGCGCGCCGCCCACCCGAAGGCGTCGCGTGCATCGGCGGTCCGCCCCAGCGCACGGTAGAGGTTCCCGGCCAGGAAGTTCGCTTCGGCATCGTAGGCGTCGAGCTGGAGCGCCCGGTTCGCGTGCCGCAGCCCCTCCTCATAGCGCGCCGAGCGCAGGTCGAGCGCGGCCAGGCCGAGCAGCGCCTCCCGGTTCCACGGCTCGCTCGCGGCGGCGGCCTCGAAGAGCGCGCGGGCCTCCCGGTACCTGCGTCCCTTGGCAAGCTCCCGCGCCTCGACGACTTGCACGTCCGCCTCCGGCAGGCTGGGACGCGCCTCGGGATCCGTCTCGAAGGGGCGCGAGAGCATCCGGCCCGCCGGATCGGATTCGTAGTCCAGATCCAAACCGTCCAACGCGACCCGGAAGGGCTCGTCCGCATCCACCTCGAACTCCTCCCGGTGCGCCGCCAGCGCCTCCAGCGCGACCGGCCGCGCCGCGACGAGTTCGCCCCCCGACCAGACCCGCATCGTGTCGGCCAGGTCGCGGAACGCGTTCACCGTGACGCGCAGCCGGCCGGCCTCCCGCTCCACGTGCATCGCCCCCTCGCGCGACGCATCCGTCAGTCCCCCCGTCCCCTCCAGCGGGAACCATGTCTCCGTCCAGCTGCTCGACGAGAGCGGGTCGAAGGCCGCCTGCGTAACCGGGTTCACGTGGTCCCCGGGCGAATACTGGACGAAGAGGCGCCCGGCCTGGAACTCGACGTACTGGCCGTCGGTGTCGGTCAGCAGGTCCTCCCACACGCCGCCCGCGCGCGACAGCGCCCAGAGCCACATCTTCTGCCCCGGCATGTCCTCGTAGCGGGCCCAGTGGCCCCAGCCGTAGCCGTCTTCGTGGTAGTAGCCGCCGAAGAAGTCGTTCAGCTCGCCGACGACGTGGTAGGACTTGTTGCCCCCGAAGGCGTTGTTGCGGTAGAGCGGCAGGAAGCGGCCCTGCTCGTCGACCGGCCAGGGTCGTTCGCGGCCCGAGTGCTCCAGATAGGAGCCGCCCGGCACGTAGATCTCAAGATCGTCCTGCGCGAACGCGGCCGCGGTCATCCAGTTGTAGTAGGGCTGCTCGTGGGGCGTGGGGTTGTACCAGAGCGCGTTGGTCTCGAAGTAGGCGCGGCCCGGCTCGAGCCGGATCTCGACGCGCCAATGGGTGCGCGACGGCAGGTCCATCGCGCCGACGAAGGTGCTCACGCTGCCGTCCTCGTTCTCGCGCAGCAGGTAGTCGACGGGGGTGGCGGTGGCGGGCGTGTGCCCGATGACGCCGAAGTTGAATTCGATCCCGCCCGAGGTCCACGGGCCGCGCAGCGAGATGTCGCGGAACTTCATCACCTCGTTGCGATAGATGAACTCGTGGCCCGTCTCCTTCACCACCGCGCCCCACACCTTCCCCCCGACCTCCGGCAGCACGTACACCTCGATCAGGTCGTTCTCCATCTTGACGACCTTCCACTGGCGCGGCTCGGAGGTGGTGGAGTACCCCTCGAAGGCGTGGTAGGGGTAGAGCCGGCGGTCGCGCGCGAGGATGGGGACCGGATCGGGGTCCGAGAAGGGGTAGGTCTCGAGGACCCGAATCTCCTCGGAGATGCGCGCAGGGGCGGGGGCGGCAGGGGCGAGCTGCACGGCCGGGCGGTCCTGGGGGGTGCGGGTGGATTCCAGGGCCGCCGCGCCGCCAGGCCCGGCGAGAGCACCGAGGATCAGCGCAGCGAACGCGACCGGTAGCCCCGCGACGGACTCCTGCGACCGCGCTCGGCAGGCCGCCCGCCACTCCGGAGGCCACCCGCGTCCGGGGACTTTCTTACCCCGTCGACGGTGGCGGACGCGCAGACGCCCGGAAATCAATATACTATCGTATATATTCGTCATCCGAATATTCATAAAACGATATATTTCCTCGCCGATTGTTCCTCTGCAGAGTGTTTTTTGCACTCGGCAGCCTGCTGCCGGGCGCGGGCCGCCCGCAGGTCGCCAGCGCGTCCCCGTGTTGTATTCTGGCGACCCATGGCCGATTTCGCACCCCGTGGCGACCGCCGACGGCAAGCGTTCATCCCGTGACGCTCAGTCCTGTGGTGACAGCCACCACCCTGCCCTTCCCCCCTCTCTGGCCCCTCCGGCGCCACCTGTCTTACCTTTCCCCCTGAAACCACGCATCCCCGCACCACCCCGCGCGGGACCCCGAAAACGAATTCGAACGAGGCGAACCGAAACCATGCTGCGCCAGACTTCTTCCGTCCTGCTCCTCGCCGCGGCCCTGCTCGCCGCCGCGTCCCCGGCCAGCGGCCAGTCCGACGCCGTGCAGACCGCGCTCCACGACTACCGCGTCGTCACCGTCGCCGACGGCTTCGAGATTCCGTGGTCGATCGCCTTCCTCCCCGGCGGCGACATGCTGGTCACCGAGAAGGTCGGACGGTTGCGGATCATCCGCGACGGTGAGCTCCTCCCCGACCCCGTTCCCGGCGTCCCCGAAGTGCTGGTCAGGGGCCAGGGCGGACTGATGGACGTGGTCCCGCATCCGGACTTCGCCAACAACCGCATCATCTACCTCAGCTATTCGAAGTCCGTGGAGGGCCTCCGCGCAGGCACGACGGTCGTAGCCCGCGGCACCTTCGAGAACGACCGCTTCACCCTGATGGACGAGATCTTCACGGCCGTTTCCGATGGCAGCAGTCACTACGGTTGCCGCATCGCCTTCGACTCGGACGGCTACCTGTATCTTTCGGTAGGCGACCGGCAGGCGCGCACAACAGGAGACCTGACGGCGCACCCGGCCCAGGACATCTCCCTGCACCAGGGCGTCATCGTACGGCTGCACGACGACGGCAGCGTCCCCGACGACAACCCCTTCGTCGGCCAGGCGGGCGCGCAGCCCGAGATCTGGAGCTACGGCCACAGGAACCCGCAGGGCCTCGTCATCCATCCGGAAACGGACGCCGTCTGGCTCACCGAGCACGGGCCGCAGGGCGGCGACGAGGTCAACGTCTCCACCGCCGGCGCCAACTACGGGTGGCCGGTGATCGGCTACGGGGTGAACTACGGCTCGGGCACCGCGATTCACGGAGGGACACACGCAGAAGGGATGGAACAGCCCCTCCACTTCTGGGTCCCCTCCATCGGCGTGTCGGGCCTGGCCTTCTACCACGGCGACCAGTTCCCCGAGTGGCGGGGCAGCCTCTTCGCGGGCGGGCTCTCAGGCGGGCGGGTCGACCGGCTGACCATCGAAGGCGGCCGCGTCACCGGGCGCGAGACGGTCTTCGAGGGCAGGGGCCGTGTGCGCGACGTGCGCGAAGGACCGGACGGCTACATCTACATCGCGCTCGAGCAGCGCCGTGGTGGGGAGACGCCGATCGTCAGGCTGGAGCCGGTGGGGTAGCGCGCCCTATCCGGCCTCTCGCCAGCTTACCACAGCAATCGAGTCGGCCTCGCCACACTGCCCTTCCAGGCTGATCGCCCCCTCGACGACCACCTCGTCGCCGGGCTTCAGCCCCTCCAGGTCCCCGCTCAGGGCGTACATGTACTCGTCCTGGTCGCGCATCGTCACGCACCCCATGCCTTCGTCGGTGATCCGCCCGGTGCGCTGCACCATCCCGTCTTCGCTGGTGACGTGGAAGGGGTCCGAGATGCCGATGGGACTGAAGATCCCGTTGAAGATGATGAAGACGAGCGGCCGCTCCCAGGTGGCGTACCTGGGGACGCGCACGGTCGCGGAAACTTCGCCCCACATCTGCTGCTCGCCCTCGCCGAGCGCCTCGAAGCCGGCGCGCATGGCGCCGATGCCGACGTGGATCTTCGCCTGCGGGGGCAGGTTCTCGGTGTAGATCTCGACAGTGGTGCCCGGCGGGCCCAGGCGCGGCTCGACCGACTGGATGTGGCGCAGCGAGTCGACGGTGGCATACACCATCGGGCGCTGGGCGGCGGCTTCGCGGGCGGTGGCGGGCCAGAATGTGAGCACGAGCGGCAGGACAAGGGCCAGGCGGACGCGGTGCGCCACGCGATTGCCGGGACTCCGGCGGTGCGGGCTCGCCGGGCAGGCGGTGCGGGCCCGGCGGGCCTGGAGTGACCCGAGGGCGACGCCGACCACGCGCACCCGGCGGACTGGAAGGGCGGAGAGAATGGACATCTGTGGCCTCCGGCAGCGTAGGGTCCGAGTCACGTCACTGTGCCTCATCTGAAAGTGGGTGGGCGAGGCCGATTCGGCAACGCAGAGCGGTGCTTCTGCAAATCCAAACGTAAAGACAACATGACAATTGGTAATGTTTTCTTGACATTGCAAAGGACGTGAGCACCGCGGCCAGCGCGAATGCACCGCCGGCCGAATGCAACCGGGAACTATTCCACGGCCTGCCGGGAGGCCGTGCCTCCGACGCCCGGAGGGCAGTCGCACAGTGAAAGGGTTCCCGTGTTGGCGCGTGGAGACCCTGCCGATCGTTGCTGCCGGTACGGCGGCCTGCCACCTTTGTCCCGGAAACGTCCCTGCCGGGAATCACACACATCTTCGAGGGAGCAGGCTTCATGGCTCGGCAAGCATCAGGTGCCCAACGTCTTGTTCTCAGCGTCCCGGTCCTGGTTGCCCTGGCCGGCTGTGACTCTGGGATCAATCTCCGAGCGGGTGAGACACTCCATCCCACACCCGAAAACGCTCCCTCAGGCGACGCGGCGCTCATCACGACCGGCAGCGAGCCCCAGGGACTGTCGGCCGAAGCGCTCGAACAGTGGCGCGAGGCGCGCGACCTGCTTCTCGGTGCCCCGGTCGCATTGGCGCTCGGCACCTCGTCCGAAGAGGGTCCGGAACTTTTCGGCAGGATCGGTGACGCAGCCTTTGACCTGGACGGGAATCTCCTGGTCCTCGACCCCCTCGGCTACGAGGTTCGCACCTTCGCCCCGGATGGACGGCACCTCGGCAGCTTTGGGCAGGAGGGCGAGGGTCCCATGGATTTTCCCGGCGAACCGCAAGGCCTCGAGGTGTTGCCGGACGGCAGTCTCCTCGTGGGAATGCGTTCCGCGATGAAGTCCTTCGCGCTGGCCGCGGGTGCCTACGAGTATCTGGATCTCATCCCCGTGTTTGCGCGCGACATGTGCGTGACCGCGGCGGGGCGGCTGTTCATCACCGTGGATGACTCGCAGGGTACCGAAAGAGTGCTTCACGAGGTGGATCCGGCGGGTGACAGCGTCACGCTGAGCTTCGGGCACGGATACCTGGATGAAGACTGGCTCGTCCGCAACCAGCTTTCGGACGGAACAATCGGGTGCATGGACGATCCCGTGCGGGTCCTCTTCGCCTTCGACGAGCACCCGATCCTGCGGGCACACCGCCCCGGCGACGACGATCCGGTCTGGACCGCGGCGCTGGGCGACTATGTGCAACCGCATTACGCGGCGAGCCAGGCTTCCGTCCGGATGGTAGGGGACCACGGCGAGGTGACCGACAAGCCTCACGTGCTCGCCGGACGCCACATCGTCTGGCAAACCTACTACCGGCGCCTGTTCTCCGAGCGCATCCGCACCTATCTGATTGACGCCGCGACCGGACAGGGAGCCCTCATCTCCGAGGACTTCCCGCGCATCATGAGGATGACGCCCCGCCGCTTTGTTGTTGCATGGAACGACCCGTACCCCCGGATCGAGGTCCGCGACCTGGCCCCGCCCGCCTAGCCGCAGCGTTGCCCGGCGGTACCCTCGTGCCTAGTCTCAGCAACATGAGCGAGCATCCACTGAGCAGAAGAGACGCGCTTGCCGCAATGGCCGCGGGTGCGGGCGTGGTCCTTTCCGGCTGCGGTCCGGGCGAAGGCGGAGCCGGCGCGGAAGGAGCGGCCGGCGGCGCCGGTTCGGCGGCAGGCGGTGCCGACGACGCCGCCCCCGCGGCCTGGGTCAAGGATCCCTCCCCCTTCGTCCGGCACGGAACCAACCTGGAGACGCGTCTCGCGGACCTCGACGGGCTGCTCACGCCCAACGACCTGTTCTTCGTGCGCAACCACGCGCCTACCCCTGTCATCGATCCGGCGTCGTACCGGCTCACCGTGGGGGGATCGGGCGCCCGGGCCGAAGTCGAGCTGTCGCTGGACGACCTGAGGGCGCTGCCCAGCCACACGCTCATTTCGTACATCGAGTGCGCGGGGAACTGGCGGGGGTTCTTCCAGCGCGTCACCGGGCGGACCGCCGCCGGGAGCCAGTGGGGTACCGGCGCGGTGGGGTGCGCGGAGTGGACGGGGCCGCGGTTGGCGGATTTGCTGGCGCTGGCGGGGATTCGCGACGAGGCGGTGGACGTCAACGTGATCGGGCTGGACGAGGCCGAGTGGGCGCGGCCGATGCCGCTCGCCAAGGCGCTCGATCCGGACACGATCCTGGCCCTCACGATGAACGGTGAGCCGCTCCCGCCGGACCACGGTTTTCCCGTGCGGGTGGTGGTGCCGGGGTGGGTGGGGTCGTCCAGCGTGAAGTGGGTGGGGCGGATCGAGGTCGCCCCCGGGAAGGTGTGGGTGCGGGCCAACACGACCTCGTACGTGCTGGTGGGAGAGGACTGGCCCGCCGACCGCTACGCACCGGCCGATGGCGCCCCGATCACCACAGGCGCGGTGAAGAGCGCGCTCGCGCTGCCGTACCCGGCCGAGCTTTCGCCGGGAGTGCAGAGGTTGAGAGGGTTCGCCTACTCGCCGCATGGGGCGGTGCGGGGGGTGGAGTGGAGCGTGAACGACGGCCCGTGGGCGGCGGCAAGGCTGATCGGGACACCCGAGGCGCTGCCCCACGCCTGGGCGCGCTTCGAATTCGAGTGGGAAGCGGCCGCGGGCAGCCATGTCCTCCGGACCCGGGCCACCGACGCCGCCGGAAACGCCCAGCCGCTGGAGGCCGTGTACAACGCCAAGGGCTATCTGCTCAACGTCGCGCTTCCCCACCCGGTGGAAGTGGGCTGAGCGGGGGAAGTCTGCTGAAGGAGCCGGCCGGCGCCGTCCCCGCAATCGTCGCGATCGCCCTGATCTGTTCCGCTGCCGCCTGCGGCGCGGGCGACGAACCCGCGGCCCAGGCCGAGGTGGACGGCGAGTACGCCTATACGATCCGTTGCAGCTACTGTCACGACGTCCCCAACGGGATCGGTGCGGAACTCACCCCCAAGGTGCTGGCCGCCTACGGAACCGCCGGGGCGCTGGACCGCTACCTCAGGTTCGCCATGCCGCAGGAGACCCCCGGCAGCCTGCCGGCCGAGGAGTACGAAGCCATCCTCGGCTACCTGCTCGAGAGCCGGAAGCTGGTCGGCGAAGGCGAGGACCCTCGCGAGTCTTCGCCCGCAACGGAGCTCCGGGTCCCGGCGGACGAGACGGTCGGGCAGGCCGGACGGGAGGCCCGCCAGACTAGTTCGTCAGGCTGAGCCACGTGGTGCTGCTGAAGGTCACGCCGAAGCTGCCATCCGGCAGGTTCACGGTGCCCTCGTAGCTCCGCGAAACCTCCCAGAATGCCGGAAGTCCTCTGTCGACATCCCAAAGGAAGTAGCCGGTCTCCGAGCCGGTGAGCACCGTAGGCATCCCATCCTCGGTCAGCGTCACTCGGGTGTCGCCGGAGACATCGATCCGGAGGTGGCGGCGGCCCTCCAGGGTCGTCTCGCCGACGAGCGTGTAGGTGTAGGCGACAATCCGCTCGAAGGAGCCGGCCTCGCCAACTGTCACCGTGTCGGCCCAGCTGTCGCCGGCCTGGACGTCACCCGATGGAAGACGGGGGAACATCGCTTCATACGGCTCGACGAGAAGAGGCAACGTACGATAGTTGCCCCGTCGTCCGGAGACGACCCGGGCCAGCCCGTCCCCCTCCAGGATCAAGACCAGGTTCCCGACTCCCGCCCGGCTCCGCGGCACGGCCACGCGGGACCCCATGGGCTCCCCGGCCTGTCCGCTGAAAGCCGTCAACTCGGCCGCTACGCGCATCCCGGCGCCCTGGGGTTCGAAGGACAGCTCATAGGTGAAGGACGAGCTCCCGGCCACCCCCTCCGTGCCTCCGGGCAGGCTCATGGCACCGCTGGTCGAATCGACCATGACGTAGGTGGCGGTTGCCGGCGAGGGAACGCGATAGGCGAGTTGTTGGCCCAGAGCGGCCGTGCCGGGAAGTGACAGGGCGGCGGCCCCGAGAGCGACGGCGGCAGGCAGGGTAAGGCGGCGCATGGTTCGAGTCCCGATTTGAAGGAGGAGGATGTATGTCGGAAGTCCGGTCACGGGTGACCCTCGCTTCATCAGTTACAATACCGCCCCGTTGTAGCGTGGGTTTCCGGCAGCCCCCGGAGACCGGGTCCGATACATCCCTTCACTCGGCCGGCGGCGGCGCCATTCGGTCGAACCACGGCTGCGCGCGTTCCAGCTGGCCGGCCAGCCGCAGCAGAGTCGCCTCTTCCCCGACGCGCGCGACGAAGTGCACGCCGATCGGGAGGCCTTCGGCGTTCCAGTGGAGCGGCACCGACATCGCCGGCTGGCCGCCGACGTTGAAGACCGGCGTCCAGGGGGTGAAGTCGAAGGCGGTCTCCCCCATCCGGTCGATCATGCCGGCGAGCTTGATCAGTCGCCCGGAGCCGATCAGGCCCACGAGGCGAAGCTGGACCTGCTCGACCCGGCTGGGCGGGAAGCCGCCGAGCTTCGGAGGCGGAGCGGCCACCGTCGGGGTCACCAGGACATCCCAATCTTCGAAGAAGCGGGCGACGATGCTGCCGGACCCTTCCAGCACGCGGAGCGAGTCCGCAAGCTCCCGCGCCGAAAGCGCACGGGACAGGAGGCCGAGCGCCCAGGTCAGCGGCTCGAGTTCCCCCCGGCGCGGCTTCCTTCCCAGCACGCTCTGGAGCTCGGCGAAATCGGCTCCCACCTCCCCCACCATCATGTGGAGAAACGAGCGCGCGAAGGCCGGACCATCCACGCGGGGGGCCGCCTCGGCGACCTCGTGGCCCAGCCCCTCCAGCAGCGTCACCGCCCCGGCGACCGCGTCCACGCAATCGCGGTGCACGTCCCTGCCCAGCATCGGCTCGGTCGTGCATGCGATGCGCAGCCGCCCGGGATCCTCCCCGGGCTCGTGCGTAAACGGCCGCTCCGGCGGCGCGATCCGGTACGGGGCGCCGGGATCGGGGCCCTGGGTGGCGTCGAGCATGGCGGCGCTGTCCCGAACCGAGCGCGTGAGCACATGCTCGATCGCGGCGCCGCGCCAGGGTTCGCCGCGCTCCGGGCCGGACGGGGTGCGCCCGCGGCTCGGCTTCAGCCCGAAGAGTCCGCAGCACGACGCCGGCATGCGGATCGATCCCGCGCCGTCCCCGCCGCCGGCCATCGGCACGATCCCCGCCGCCACCGCCGCCGCCGAACCGCCGCTGGATCCCCCCGGAGTCCGGTCCAGCGCCCACGGATTGCGGCAGGGGCCCCACAGCTCCGGTTCCGTGTAGGGCAGCAGGCCGAACTCGGGGACATTGGTCTTCCCGAGCACGCTGACACCCGTAGCGCGCACCCTCCGCACCAGTTCGGTGTCGCGCTCCCGGACCCGCCCGGCCAGGAGCCTGCTGCCACGGGAAGTCGGGTGCCCTGCGTAGTCGCTCAGCAGATCCTTGGCCAGGAAGGGAACGCCCGTGAAGCACCCGGTTCCGGCCGGTCCGGAAAAGGCGGCCCGCGCCTCCTCTTCCATCAGGTAGACGACCGCGTTGACCGCTGGATTGACGCGGTCCAGGCGCTCCATGGCGACGTCGATCAGCTCCAGGCGCGACACCTGTCCGGTTCGCACGAGCCCGGCGAGCCCGGTGGCGTCGCGGCTGACGTATTCGTCGTGGTTCATCGTTGCGGCGATCCTAGCCGGATCGAGGGCGGTGCGGCAAGTGGGTCTGCCCGTGCTGCCCCGGCAGTCATTGTCCGGGCAACAAACCGGCCTGTGCGGTGCCGGGCGCGCCAACGGGCGGAACGGCACCGGTTGTCACCCGGTGGACGCGGGCCCAGAATGATGCGGAGATCAATCGGCGAGGTGCTCATGCGCGCAATACCCACATCATCGATCCTGCTCGTGGCCGCGGCCCTGGTGCCATGCAGCGCGGCCCTCGTGCCGGGTGGCGCGGCGCTGGCTCAGACGGCGGTGCGGCGGGTGACCATGGCCGAAGCCATGCAGGCATTCGGGTCCGGCAGCCTCGCGCTGCGGATCGCGCGGGCCGAGGGAGTGGAGGCGGCCGCACTGGCGCGCCAGTACCGCAGCTACGCGAACCCGGCGTTCTCGCTGGTCCATGAGGCGCTCGGCAGTTCGAATGACGTCTACCGGGAGACGACCGCGGGTGTCGCGCAGCAGCTGGAGTGGCCCCGGCGCACCGCATCCCGCGCCCGGGTTGCCGCACACACGATCGACGGTGCCACGGCGCGGTTTCGGGCGGACTCCGTGCGCCTCGCCTACGAGTTGCGCAAAGCCTACGTGACGGCCTGGCTCGCCGAGAAGACGGAGGAGACCCGGCGGGAGGCCGCCGATGTGATGCGGGTGGTCGCCGAGGGGGCGGAGCGGAGGCTGGAGCTGGGCGACATCTCCCGGTACGAGGCGCGGCGGCTCCGGCTGGAGGTCGCCCGGGAGGAGCGTGAGGTCTCGGAAGCGGCCCTCGACGCGCGAGCCGCCCGCCGGTTGCTGGCTGTCCTGATCGCACCCGAAGACGGGGTACACGAGGTCGGTCCGGCGGCGGAAGTCGGGGGGATGCCCCCGGGGATCGCCGCCGAATCCGCCCTCGCGGCGCTGGGCGGGAGACCGGATCTGGAGGCCGCAGAGCATGATCTCGACGCCGCGAAGGCCCGGTACCGGGTCGCGATGGACGCCTGGGTGCCCGATCCCACCCTCAGCCTGGGGTACAAGAACCAGCGCGACGGTTTCTCGGGCGCGGCCCTGTCGGTGGACCTGCCGATGCCGGTTTTCGATCGCGGCGCGGGAACGCAGCAGGGTGCGATCGCCCGCGAGACCGCCTCGGCTCACACCCTGACGCTGACTCGCCGGCTGGCCGAGATCGACCTGTTGGGAGCCTCGGACCGGTACGCGACCCACCGCGGGCACCTGGAGGCGAGCGGCGACGAACTGCTTGCCCATGCGGACTACGTCCTGCGCGCCGCCAGGGTCGCATACACCGAGGGGCACATCGGCCAGACGGAGCTTCTGGACGCGGCCGCCACCTACCGGGACACGCGCATCGACGCCCTGTCCCTGCGCGCGGCGACCTGGATCGCCTACTACGATCTGCTGCGCGCCATGGCCCGGGCCCCGGACGAGGAATCATGAAAGCAACGGCAGTGAACCGGTCTCCACGGGCCCGCTGGGCGCGGGCGGCCTGCTGGTGGCAGCCGAAGATTTCGAAGCGCACTCCGGGACTCCTGGCCGTGGCGGCGGCCCTCGGTTCGACGGCGTGCGGCGGGCCGGCGGCCGACACGGCGGCCGAGGCCGATCATTCCCACGCGGGCGGCGGCGTGGTCACCCACTGGACCGAGGAGCTGGAGCTCTTTGTCGAGTTCCCGCCGCATGTGAAGGACGTGGCCAGCGATCCCTGGGCGATTCACCTGACCTGGCTTGAGGACTGGCAGCCCGTGCGGGAAGGCCGCCTCACGGTGCTCCTGCGCGGCCCCGGCGGCGCACGCGAGGAGATCGTGATGGACGCTCCGGACCGGCCGGGGGTCTACACCGCGACACCCGCCCTCCCCGCCACCGGCACCTGGCGGGCCGACATGACGCTGGCCGTCCGGGGTGCCGACCACGCGATCCCGGTCGGGCAGCTGCAGGTCTTCGAGAGCGAGGACGCGCTTCCCCACGACGTGGAACAGCCGCCCCCCGGACTGATCGCGCTGCTGAAGGAGCAGCAGTGGGCGATGCCGTTCGCCGTGGGAGTGGCGGAGGTGCGGCGGATCGCCCGGTCGATCCCCGCGACGGGAGAGATCGAGGCGCCCGCGGGGGGGCTCGCGCACGTGTCGACGCCGGTCGCCGGGTTGATCGTGGCGAATGGCCCGGCCCTCGCGCCGGGAGATCCCGTGAGCGCGGGCCAGACCGTCGCGGTCATCGCGCCGGCCAGTCCCGACAACTCCTATGCGCGGTTGCGGGCCAACCTCATGGAGGCGCAGCACGAGGCCGAGCGGGCCGAACGCCTCTTCGCGGCGGGGGCGATCGCGCAGCGGCGCCTCGAGGAGGCCCGGCGCGACCTCGATGTCGCGCAGGCGGCCTTCGAGGCGATCGGCGGCACCCCGCCCGGCGAGGAAGACGGCACCGATCCCCACCTCTACCACCTGCGCACGCCCATCGGAGGCGTCGTCGCCGACCGCCACGTCGCGACCGGCCAGCACGTCGCAGCCGGCGCCCACGCCTTCACCATCGTCAACCCGGCCACCCTCTGGTTCATGGCACGCGTCCCCGCGCGGCATGCAGGCGCCCTCGGCGACCTCCGCGGCGCCTGGTTCACCGTCGAGGGCACGGAACGCGTTCACACGGCGGGGCGGCTCGTCTCGGTCGGCAGCGTGATCGACCCGGCGAGCCGCACGCTGCCCGTCCGCTTCGCCGTCGCGAACCCCGACCGCGCCCTGAAGGTGGGGATGCTTGCGGACGGGCACCTGCTCGTCGGCGACCCGGTGGAGGGGGTGGCCGTACCTGCCCCGGCCGTGCAGGACGAGGACGGCCTCCCGGTGGTGTACGTGAAGGTGGGCGGCGAGGCGTTCCTGCGCCGCGTGGTCGAGCTCGGCCCCTCGGACGGCACCTGGACGATCGTCGCGGCGGGGGTCGAGGCCGGCGAGCAGGTGGTCACGACCGGCGCCTACCAGGTGAAGCTCGCGTCGCTCGGCGATGTGGAGATCTCCGACCACGGCCACCCGCATTGAGGCGGCCGCACCCGGCCGCGGCGACCGGCGCGAGCGGCGAAGGGAACCACGGCGATGAATGACCGCGCGAACGGCGGGCCCGGGAGCGACGACGGCCCTGCCGCGCGCCCCCAACGCACCGGCGTCCTCGACCTGCTCGTCCGCGCCTCGCTGGAGCACCGCTTCTTCACCGTGTGCGCGGCGGCCGTGCTGCTGGCGGGGGGCGGCTGGGTGGCCGCCACGGTCCCGGTCGATGTCTTCCCCGATCTGACAGCGCCCACCGTCACGGTGCTCACCGACGCACACGGTCTCGCGCCGGAGGAGGTCGAGAACCTCGTCACCTTCCCGCTCGAGACCTCGGTGAACGGGGCGGCGGGGGTGCGCCGGGTGCGCTCCAGCTCGGCGCAGGGGATCAGCATCGTGTGGGTGGACTTCGACTGGGGCACCGACATCTTCCGCGCGCGCCAGATCGTGGGTGAACGCCTCCAGCTCGCCGCCGCGCAGCTTCCCGGCGACGTGAGCGCGCCGGTCCTGGCGCCGGTCAGCTCGATCATGGGCGAGATCCTCCTGATCGGCGTCACCGCGCCCCCGGACCGGCTCATGGAGGCGCGCACCGCGGCCGATTGGACGGTGCGGCCGAGGCTGCTGGCGCTTCCCGGCGTCGCGCAGGTGGTCCCGATCGGGGGCGAGGTCCGCCAGTACCAGATACTGGTCGACCCGCAGCGGCTCCTCGCCTACCGGGTCGGGCTCGACGAGGTGCTCACGGCCGCCGCCGAGTCGAACCGCAACGTCTCCGGCGGGGTGTACCGCTCCGGGGGCCGCGAGGTCCTCATCCGGGGGCTGGGACGGGCCCGCGATCTGGAGGAGATCGGGCTGACGGTGGTGACCGTGCGAAACGGTGTGCCGATCCTGATCGAGGACCTGGCCGAGGTGCGGATCGGTCCCAAGGTGCGCTTCGGGACCGCGTCGGTGAACGCCGAGCCGGCAGTCGTGCTGTCGATCCAGAAGCAGCCGGGCGCGAACACCCTCGACCTGACGGAGACGATCGACGCCGAGCTGGACCAGATCGAGGCCGCGCTCCCCGACGGAGTGGCGTTCGAGCGGGGCATCTTCCGGCAGGCCGACTTCATCTCCCTGGCGGTCGACAATGTGATTGCGGCGCTTCGGGACGGAGCGGTGCTGGTCGTCGTCATCCTCTTCCTGTTCCTCTGGAATGTGCGGACGACCGCGATCTCGGTGCTGGCGATTCCGCTGTCGCTGGCCGTGGCGGTCATCGTCCTGCGGGCACTCGGCGGCACCATCAACACCATGACTCTGGGCGGGATGGCGATTGCGATCGGCGCCCTGGTCGACGACGCAATCATCTTCGTGGAGAACGCGCACCGGCGGCTCCGCGACAACATGCGCCGGCCGGAGCAGTTTCGGCGGCCGTCCCTGGCGGTCATCCGCACCGCGGCGCGCGAGATCCGCGACCCGATCCTCAACGCTACCCTCATCATCACGATCGTCTTCGTCCCGCTCTTCTTCCTGTCGGGGATCGAGGGCCGCATGCTCCGCCCGCTGGGGCTGGCGTACATCGTCAGCATCCTGGCCTCGCTGCTGGTCGCGGTGACTGTGACTCCCGTGCTCTGCCACGGGCTGCTGACGCGGGGCCGCGGCGGCGCCTCGCTGGACCGCAAGTCGTGGCTGCTGCGCCGGCTGGAGCACCTCTACCAGGGCATCCTGGAGTGGACGCTGCGCCGCACCGGGGTCGTCATCGCGGCAACCGTGCTGCTCCTGGCCGGGACGATCGCGGTCATCCCCACCCTGGGCCGCGCCTTCCTGCCCGAGTTCCAGGAGGGGTCGCTCACGATCTCGGTGGTGAGCCTGCCGGGGACTTCGCTGGAGGAATCGGACGCGATCGGCGCGCGGGTGGAGCGGCAGCTGCTGGCGCATCCGGCGGTGGTGTCGACATCCCGCCGCACCGGCCGCGCCGACCTCGACGAACACGCCCAGGGCACGAACGCGTCGGAGGTCGATGCGCAGCTGGATCTCTCGGGGCGCGACCTCGCCACCGTGATGGCCGACCTGAGGGAGGGGTTTGGGGGGCTGCCGGGCACGAACGTGACGGTGGGACAGCCGATCGGGCACCGGATCGACCACATGCTCTCGGGGACCCGGGCCGCGATCGCGGTCAACCTCTTCGGGCCGGATCTCGGGCGCCTGCGCGAGATCGCCGCCGGGGTCGAGACGGCCGCGCAGGGCGTCCCGGGGCTCGTGGACATCGCGGTCGAGCAGCAGGCCGAGGTGCCGCAGCTGCAGGTCCGGGCCAACCGGCAAGCCATGGCCCGCTACGGCGTCACTCCCGGGGCGCTGGCCGAGGCCGTGGATGTCGCCTTCCACGGCGAGGAGGTCTCGCTGATCCGTGAGGGGCAGCGCGCGTTCGATCTGGTGGTGCGCTACGACGACGCCAGCCGCGCGGACCCCGAGGCGATCGGCAGCACGCTGATCACGACAGCGTCGGGGGTGACCGTCCCGCTGTCACAGCTCGCCTCGGTCGCGCCGGCGCTCGGGCCCAACACGATCAACCGCGAGAACGTGCAGAGGAAGATCGTGATCAGCGCCAATGTGGCGGACCGCGACGTCGGCACGGCCGTTGCGGAGCTCCAGGAGCGCGTCGCGAGCGATGTCGGCCTGCCGCCCGAGTACCACGTACAGTACGGCGGCCAGTTCGAGAGCGGCCAGGAGGCGGCGCGCCGCATCACGATCCTCTCGATCTTCTCGATCGCGGCGATCTTCCTGATCATGTTCCGTAATTTCCGTAATTTACGTATTGCCGTGCTCCTCATGGTCAACCTGCCCCTCGCGCTCGCCGGCGGTGTCGCGGCGGTGATGCTCATCGGCGGGACCGTCAACGTCGCGACGCTGGTCGGGTTCATCACCCTCTTCGGTATCGCCGTGCGAAACGGAATCCTCCTGGTCGCGCGCTACCGCGACCTGCAGGCCGGGGGCATGTCGCTCGCCGACAGCATCCGGCGCGGCTCGATGGAGCGGCTCAGCCCCATCCTCATGACCGCGCTCACGGCCGGGCTCGCGCTCATCCCCCTGGCGCTCGGCATCGGCGAGCCCGGCAAGGAGATCCAGGCGCCGCTGGCCGTCGTCGTGCTCGGCGGGCTGCTCACCTCTACATTCCTGAACATGGTGGTCGTTCCCGCGCTCTTCCTCCGCTTCGGACCCGCGGCCGAGGCGCATGGGCCATGACGGCATCCCGTGTCGGCCTTGCATCCTGCGGAGAGTTACCCCTCCCGGGCATTTCGACAGGGACACCGGGTCTCACAGATTGTATAGACAACATTACATTTGGTAAACTATACCTTACACTTTGACGCCTTCGTCACTCAATTCCCCCGAGGGGAGGACTCTTCAGATGAAATCCACACGGCGCTTTCTCGTCGGGCTCGCCACCGTCGCCGCGCTGACCATCGTCGTCGCCACCGCCATAAACGCGCACACCATGTTCCTCAAGCTCGACAGCTTCTTCCTGGAGCCGAACTCGACCGGGACGGTCCAACTGATCAACGGCGACTTCGACCTGAGCGAGAATGTGATCACGCGCGACCGAATGCTTGACGTGAGCGTGGTCGGCCCGGGGGGCACCACACATCCACCGCAGTCGGCGTGGACGGATTCCGCGGTCTTCCACTGGAGCGCCGACAGCGTCGACACCGCCATCCTGATGTTCGAGACGGGCGGACCCGGCACCTACGTGATCGGCGTTTCGACCGCGGCGAGGGTCATCACCCTGACCGGCGAGGAGTTCAACGAATACCTGGTGCACGACGGCCTCCTCGACACGATCGAGGAGCGCAAGGCGGCCGGAACGACCGACGACGAGGCCACCGAGCGCTACAGCAAGCACGTCAAGGCGGTGGTGCAGGTCGGCGGCGCGCGCAGCGGCGAGTGGGCCACCGAACTCGGCTACCCCGCAGAGTTCATCCCGCTTCAGAACCCCTACGAACTCTCGCGGGGCGACCAGCTGCGCGTGCGGTTCCTGCGCGCCGGCCAGCCCGTCGCCAACCAGCTCGTCTACGCCAACTACGAGGGCTACCACAGCCACGACGCTGCCGGCGAGCATGTGGAGGCAGTGACCACGCGCACGAACGCGGACGGCGTCGCCACGATCCCCCTGAACGGAACCGGACGCTGGTACGTGCGCAGCATCCACATGGCCGAGACCATCATCGAGACCGCCGTCGACTACGAGTCGAATTGGGCGACGCTGACCTTCGAGGTGCGGTGACCCGAGGTCCGCTGGCCCCGCCCGAGCTCCGAGCCACCCGATGATGGCCAATCCCGCCACATGGCAGCGCACCTCTCCGTTCGCGATCGTCTTCTTCGTCGGGAAGACGATCAAGGCGTTGGGGCAGAGCTTCGCCCAGCTCCTGGTGACGTTCGGCGCGCTCGCAGTGCTGATCCGGAGGAACCCCTACCTCTTCCTGCTCATTCCGCTGGGCATCCTGGCCATCATTGCGGCCGGGGTACTGCAGTACTGGTTCTTTCGCTTCAGCATCCAGGATGACCGGATCCTGATCCGGCAGGGAGTCCTGAAGAAGACTTCCCTCGACCTGCCCTTCGAGCGAGTCCAGGGCATCAACGTCGAGCGCTCGCTCGTCGACCGGATGCTGGGCCTGGTCACGGTGAGCCTGGACACCGCGGGATCGGCGGCCGCCGAGGGACAGCTGCCCTGCGTCGACACCGCACTGGCCGATCTGCTGCGCGCCAGGGTGAGGGCGAGACACGGTAAGGAGGACGAAGGCACCGCCCGCAGCGAAGACGACGAAGAGGCTTCCGCCGGTGCGGCCCGGCGAGCGATCGGCAGCAGGTCCGGCCAGGCGGGCGAACGCCGCGAAGCCATCCTGAAACTCACGGCGGGCGACATCGTCCGCATCGGGCTGGCCAATCGCAATCTCCTGCTGGTGGGGGCGGTTCTTGGCCTGCTCGGCCAATCTCTGGACTTCGCCGCAGACATCCTGGAGCCGGCCTTTGAATCGGCCGAAACGGCGTTCGCCGGCGCGGACGACCTCGCCCGGACGCTCCTGGTCACCGGTTTCGTCGCCACGCTGCTCGCGATCGCGCTGGGCCTCATGATCGGTGCAGCCATCCTCCGCCACCACAACTTCACCCTGTGGCAAGAGGGCACCGCGCTGCGTTCGCGCGCCGGACTGCTCACGCAGAAGGAGGTGGTGGTCGAGGCGGCGAAGATCCAGCAGATCTCCGTATCGCAGAGCCTCCTGATGCGCCTCTTCCGGCGTTACCGGTTGCAGGCCCTGCCGGCTGCTGCGCTGCCGACCCAGGCGAGGGATGCGGGCGGCCTGCCAGGTCTCGCCGAGGTGCTCGAAGTCCCGGCGTTGCAGGACAACCGCGCGGAGGCAATCCGCAGCAAGGTGTTCGGTCGCGAAGGCGACGGATTGACGGTGCTGCCCGGCAGCCGGGGGTTTGCCCGCATCTCGGCGTACTACATCCCGATGCTCACGCTGCGGATCAGTGTGGTGTCCGCGTTGATCGGAACCGCGATTCTCTTCGGGATCGTTGGAAGTGAACCGGCCCTGGGCGTTGCCGTGGCGGTGGTGATCTGGTGGTTCTGCTCCCTTCCGCCCGCCGCGCTCGTTGCGTGGCTGAAGTGGCACCGGCACGGATTCCTGTACACCGGCGAGGGTCTGGCGAGCCGAGGCGGATTCCTGGGGCGCAAGGTGGATTCGTTCCTCTTCCGCAAGGTACAGAGCGTGGCCGTCCGGCAATCGCCACTCCAGCGCCGAAGGGGACTCGCCACACTCCACGCTCAGCTCGCCAGCGGGGAGGTTACCGTCCCATTCATCAATCACGGCATGGCCTGCCGTCTCCGCGACCGTATCCTCTACACCGTGGAATCCAGCCGTCTGCGCTGGCTGTGAGGCGAGATTGACGCGGCCCCCCTTCGACCCCGGCCCGAAGTGCCTTGCCCGACCGATCCGACCGCACGGTCCCACAACTCTTCCTTGACCTTCCGACCCGAGCTGAAAAGAATGACCGACCACACCTCCACGGAATCCCCCGCTCCCGGCATGTTCGTCAACCCGGAAGTACCGATCGACTCGCTGCCCGGCACCGAGACCCTCGACTGGACGCCGCTGCACCCCCGCTTCGCGAGGCGCCTGCAGGTGGCCGCCCTCATCCGGGTGGTCATCATATGCGCAGCCTGGGCCGCGTTCTACCTGGCGGCCCTCGCCGACGAGTCATTCATCCCCGAACGCATTCCGTGGCTGCCGGGGTTCGTCTGGACGATGATCGGCGCCTACTCGATCTGGTCACTGGTTTGGCCGTCCGTCGCCGTGCCGCGGCGCGGCTACGTCGTCCGCGACAAGGACCTTCTCTACAGGGCGGGCGTTCTATGGCGCTCGGTGAAGGCCTTCCCCTTCAACCGGGTGCAGCATACCAAGCTCGACAGCACACCGCTGGACCGGCGGTTCGGTCTGGCAAGCCTGTCGGTGTTTCCGGCAGGGGCCGGGGCGGGCCACCGGATCCGGGGCCTGGGGCAGGAGACCGCGGAGCGGCTGCGGGTGTACGTCTCGAAGCGGATCGAGGCGGAGGCGGGGCGCGCCGAGGACTCGAACGAAGGGGCTGACGCGCATTCGGATTCCACTCCGTGACTCCGCCCGGTCCCGGAGACTGGCAGCGGGCGTCGCCGTTCGCCATCGTCTTCTTCGTCGCCAGCGGCATAAAGAAGTTCGCCCGTGCGCTGGTCCAGGCGCTGCTCCCGGTGATCGCGGTCTTCGTCGTCCTCCGCGACGATTCCCGCGCTGCGCTCATTCTACTCGCCCTGGCCGGGGCGGCGATCCTGGTTGTTCTCGCAATTGCGGTGATCCAGTGGTCCGTCTTCCGCTTCCGCATTGCCGAAGACCGGCTCCTCATCCGCAAGGGGGTCATCAGGAAGAGCAAGCTGGACCTGCCGTACGAGCGCGTGCAGGGCATCAACGTCGAGCGTTCCCTGATCGACCGCATGATCGGCCTCGTCACGCTCACCCTCGATACCTCCGGCTCGGTACAGGCCGAGGGGCAGCTTCCCTCGATCCGGACGGAGCTTGCCGACCACCTGCGAACGCGCATCGTGAAGCGTCATCCCGCCTTCGAGGACGATGTCCCCGAAGGTGACGGGGATCCTTCAGAACCCGGGGCTGCCGAGGACGCCGGGGCCCGCTCGATGGGCGCGGCGGGCATGCGTCCGGCCGCGGCCGCGATCAGCGGAGCCGGCCGCCCGGATCGTGGAGACGTTCTTCTCAGGCTCGGCGGCGGCGACATGGTCCGCATCGGCCTGGCGAACCGCAACTTCATCTTTGTGGCGGCGCTGGTCGGCTTGCTCACCGACCTGCTGCAGCCCGGCGACCTGATCGATCCGATCCTGGAGGCGATCGCGGCGGGCGTTGACAGCGCCGCCAGCGCGTTTTCGGGGCTGGGGGCGCTCGCGCAGGTCGTTCTGGTCGCGGTGGTGGTGCTCGGGGCGATGGCCGCCGCGCTCCTCGTGCTGGTGACGGCGGCCTTTCTCCGCTACCACGACTTCACGCTCTGGCACGACGGACGAAGGTTTCGCTCGCGTGCCGGTCTTCTGACCCAGCGGGAGGTCGTGGTCGAGGCCCCGAAGGTCCAGCAGCTGACCGTCAGCCAGGGTCTGGTGCTGCGGTGGTTGGGGCGGTACGGGCTGCGGGCCCTCCCGGCCGCATTCATCGTTCCCCAGAGCACCCAGACCCCCGGAGTCGATGTGGCCGACGTGCTGGACGTTCCGCTCCTGGGCGGCCGGACCGCCGATGACCTGCGCTCGCGGGTGTTCGGGGAGGAGGCGCGCGGGCTTGCGGTCCTGCCCGGAAGCAAAGCGTTCAAGCGCGTCTCGCCGCATTACATTCGCGCCCTGACGCTCCGGATCGCGCTTGTGTCGGCGCTCTTCTTCGCGGCGATCTTCCTCTCGCCCGAGGACGCCGTCTCCATGGGTGCCGCCGACGTCGCAACCTGGTGGCTCGCCACGGTCCCGGTGGCGGCGCTCATCGCCTGGCAGCGCTGGCGCCGGCAGGGCTACATGCACGACCGGGACGGGGTGGTGAGCCGCAGCGGCCTGATCGGCAAGCGGGTGGACGCGTTCCTGATGCGCAAGGCCCAGTCCGCGATGGTGAGGCAGTCTCCGCTGCAGCGGCGCAAGGGGCTCGCCACCCTGCAGGTCCAGCTGGCGTGCGGACGGATCACGGTTCCCTATATCGACCGGGGAGAGGCGTGCCGGCTGCGGGACCGGATCCTGTACATGGCCGAAGCGTCCAGGCAGCGCTGGCACTGAACGGGCGGTCCGGGATGATGGCGCAATGACAGACCTGACGCGCACTCGCGACTTCAGCCGGTGGCGGCGGACTTCGCCGTTCGCAATCGTCTTCTTCATCAGGGGGACAATCGAGCAGATCCGGATTTACGGGCAGTTGCTGGTGACCCTTGGCCTGGCGTTTCTCATCGTTCGAGCGAGGGAGCTCGCGGGAGAACTGATTCCCGTTGCGATCCTGCTCATCGTCGTCGTTGCGGTGCTGCGGTACTGGTTCTTCCGCTTCCGGGTCGCCGAAGACCGGATCCAGATCCGCCAGGGCATCTTGAGGAAGACCGCGCTGGACCTGCCGCTGGACAGGATACAGGCGGTCAACACCGAGCGTTCCCTTACCGACCGTCTGTTGGGGCTTGTCACCGTTTCGGCGGATACGGCGGGGTCGGGGGCGGTCGAAGCCACAATCCCGTCGGTCAGGGCTGCGCTGGCTGAGCAACTGCGCGACAGGGTCGCCGCTGCACGAAGGGAACATCCTGCCGGTCCGGCCGGGGCGGAGAGGGGGGCGGAGGGGCTGTCCCACCCGCCCACGGATGAAGGAATCGACGGCCGGCTGCGGGATGGAGGACTCGCCGACCGGGCGCGGAGCGCAAGCGAATCCCCTGGTACGGTGATGATGAGGCTCCCGCCGGGCGACATGGTCCGGATCGGGCTTCGGTACATGGCGGATTACCGCATCCTGACGCTCCTCCTCGTGTTCCTCACCAGAGATCCCCGTCAACTCTTGCGCTACGCCGCCGGCGAGATGGGATTCCTCGAACGCATCAGCCGGGACGAGGTGCCGAGGGACTACGTGACGGATCTCGCCGACCTGACCCTCCGCGCCGGTGTCACTGCCGGTATTCTGGTCATTCTCGCAGTCCTTGGAATCTACGGCGCGTTCAAGACCTACTACCGCTTCACTCTCTTTCGCGAGGGAGCCGCCTACCGTACGCGCGCGGGGCTGTTCACCCAGCACGAGGTGGTGGTCCAGTCCGTCAAGGTCCAGCGGATCACGCTGTCCCAGAACCTGGTTGACCGGTGTTTCCGCCGCTTCCGGATGTCCGTCGAGCCGGTGTCGGATGACGGGGATGTTCTCGAGATTCCGCTTCTCGGAGCGCGGATGGCCGAAGATCTGCGAGCGAAGTTGTTCGGGCGGGAAGGAGCCGGGATTACGCTGTTGCCGCAAGCCCCGGCGATCGCCCGCGTGTCGGCATGGTACATCGCCGCACTCACGCTGAAGTATGCCGCCGCGCCCGCCCTGTCGGTTCCCGCGATCGTGTTCCTCTTTACGGGACCATCGCCGGTCTGGGCAGAGTTCTCCTCTGTCTGGGCGCTTATCTGGATGGTCCTGTTCGGGCTCATCGCCTTTCAGCGCTGGTTCCGGCTGGGTTACGTGCACGACGACGACGGCATGGCGGTCCGGAGCGGATTCGTCGGTCGCAAGGTCGACGCATTCCTCTTCCGCAAGGTGCAGAGCGTGACGGTGAAGCAGTCGCCGCTGCAGCGCCGCAACGGGCTGGGCACGCTGGAGGTCGAACTCGCCGGCGAGGACATCGAAGTTCCGTACATCGATCACCGGGCCGCGTGCCGGATCAGGGACTACATTCTTTACAAGGTCGAGACGAATCCGCGCTGGCATTGAGGGGGTGCGAGCTTGATGAGTGTCCGCATGACGCGTGGTCTCCGCAGAGCAACCGGTGCCGGTCCGCTTCCGCTCTTCGCGTTTCTCCTGGTCGCGGGTTGCGGGGATGCGGATGCGGGAGCGGAACCCGGGGCTCCGGCACGGACCGGCCGTGCCCAGGTGGCGGACGCGCTGACGGGGATGATCGAGCGCGAGCGGGAGCAGAAGGGGCTCGCGGCGGTGTCGATCGCGCTGGTGGACGCCGAGGGGGTCGTCTGGGCGGCCGGATTCGGCGAGCAGTCACCAGGGATTCCGGCCACCGCCGAAACGGTTTATCGGGTGGGGTCGGTCTCCAAGCTCTTTACCGACATTGCGGTCATGCAGCTCGCCGAGCAGGACGAAATCGACATCGACGCGCCGGTGCGCGGCTACCTGCCCGACTTTGCGCCGGATAACCGGTCCGGCACGGCGATCACCTTGCGGCAGCTGATGTCGCATCGGTCGGGACTGATCCGCGAGCCGCCGGCGGGACACTACTTCGATGACACCGGCACCGGCCTCGAGGCCACGATCGCCAGCCTGAACGGGACTCCGCTGGTGTACGAGCCGGAAACGCGTACCAAGTACTCGAACGCGGGGATCGCGGTGGTGGGGTACGCCCTCGAGGTGACGCAGGGCGAGCCGTTTGCGGACTACGTGAAGAGCGCCGTGCTAGAGCCCCTGGGGATGACGAGCAGCGCCTTCGTGCCGGATCCCGCAGTCGTCGGCGACCTCGCCGACGCGTACATGTGGGGGTTCGACCGGCCGGATTTCGACGCGCCCGGATTCGAACTCGGAATGGCCCCGGCCGGAAGCATGTACTCGACCGTCCTGGACCTCGCGCGCTTCATGGGCGTGATGTTCCAGCGCGGGGCGCTGGAGGGTGGCGACGCGGGGGCCGGCCCCCCTGGCGCGACCGAGACCCCTGGCGCGACCGAGGCCGACGGCACGGCCTCGCGCCTCCTCTCCCCCGAAACCCTCGAAGCCATGTGGACGCCCCAATTCGCGGACCCCGGCGCCACGACCGGGTACGGCCTCGGATTCGCCGTGCAGGAGCGCTTCGGCGAGCGCTGGCTCGGGCACGGCGGCGCGATCTACGGATTCTCCACCCAGCTCGCCTTCCTGCCGGACGCGCAGCTCGGCGTGGTCGTGGTCTCGGCCGTCGACGGCACCAACACCTTCACCAGCCGCGTGGCCGACGCGGCGCTGTCCCTCATGCTGGCGGCGCGCAACGGTGAGCCGCTACCGCAGGCACCCCTTCGCGGCTCCGACCCCCTCCCATCCGGCCTCGCCCTCGCACTGGAAGGCACATACGGCGCCGGCGACCGAGCACTCGACTTCGATCACCGCGGCGGCCGCCTCTTCATGACCCCCGCGCGGGGCGGCGCCACCGTCGAGATCCGCTCGCGCGGCGACACCCTCATCGTGGACGACCGGGCCAGCTTCGGCGCCCGCTACCTCCCCGACGGCGCCCCCGCCCCCACCGCCCTCCTCCCCATCGGCCCCGATGGCGACCCCGGCGACCTCCTCCCCCGCCAGCCCCCCTCCCCCCTCCCGCCACCACCGCCCCCGCACTGGGACGGCCTCATCGGAGAGTACGGCTGGGACCACAACGTCCTCTACATCCTGGAGCGGGGCGGGCGCCTGCACGCGCTCATCGAGTGGTTCTTCCTGTACCCGCTCACCGAGATCTCGCGCGACGTGTACGCCTTTCCGGACTGGGGGCTCTACCACGGCGAGCGCCTGGTCTTCGCGCGGGACGCGGCGCCGAACGAAGCGGGCCGGGCGGCGCCAGGCCAGGACGCGTCACGCCGGGAGACCTCCCGCCAGAACACCTCCCGCGCCCCGACCCCGGACCGCGCCACCTCCGTCGTCGCCGCCTCGGTCCTCTTCCCACGGCGCGATGTCGGCACCGAGGCCGGCGGCACCTTCCGGATCGATCCCGTGCGCCCCGTCGAGGAGCTCCGCGCCGAAGCCCTCGCCGCGACGCCACCCCCCGAGCCCGGTCCCTTCCGCGACTCCGAACTCGTCGAGGTCACTTCGCTGGAGCCCGGCATCCTCCTCGACGTGCGCTACGCGACCACGAACAACTTCATGTCCTCGGTTTTCTACGACGAACCGCGCGTCTTCCTCCAGCGCCCCGCCGCCGAGGCGGTCGTGCGCGTCCACCGCGCACTCGCCGAACACGGCTACGGCCTCCTACTGCACGACGGCTACCGCCCCTGGTACGTCACCAAGATGTTCTTCGACGCCACGCCCGAGTCCCAGAAGATCTTCGTCGCAAATCCGGCGAACGGCTCGCGCCACAACCGCGGCTCCGCGATCGACCTCAACCTGTACGACCTCGCCACCGGGGAGCCGGCCGGCATGGTGGGCACCTTCGACGAGTTCTCGCCGCGTTCGTTCCCTGACTACCCGGGCGGGACTTCGCGGCAGCGCTGGCTGCGCGAACTGCTGCGCCGCGCGATGGAGGCGGAGGGGTTCACCGTGTACGAAGCCGAGTGGTGGCACTTCGACCATGAGGACTGGCGCGAATACGCGATCCAGAACGCGACGTTTGACGAACTCGGGCGGTAGCGGCGGACAGCGGCCGGCACCCGCCGAAGAGTCCAGCGGGCACCACCGGCGTTCCGTGGCGCGCGCCTCGCCACGCAGCGCAACCGCTCGCGGCGGCCCGCGCCGCCGCCGCCCCTCTCACCTGCTCGTCGACCTCGGCCTCATACTCACCGCTACCATCTGGGGCCTCAACTTCACCGTGGTCAAAGCCGCCCTTGACGAGATCGAGCCACTCGCCTTCAACGCGCTGCGCTTCCCGTGCGCGGCGGTGGCCGTCTGGTTCCTGATTCGGGCAACAGGCCGCCGCGTGATGCCGCCCCGCAAGGACTGGGGCATCGTCCTGCTGCTGGCGCTCATCGGCCACGTTGCCTTTCAGATCTGCTTCATCTTCGGCCTCGACTGGACGGCCACCGGCAATGCGGCCCTCCTCCTCTCCACGAGCCCGGTCTGGGTGCTTGTGATTTCTTTCACAATGGGTCGCGAGCGCTTCAACCTCCGCATCCTCCTCGGCGTCCTCGGCACGCTGGCCGGCATGGTGATCCTGATCTCGGGGGGGCACCAGCAGTTCGGGGCCGCTCGCATGGGCGACCTCCTCGTCCTCGGCGCCGCGGTCTCCTGGGGTGCCTACACCGTCCTGGGCCGCCGGCTCACCAAGAGGCGCGGAGCCCTGCAGATGACCGCCTGGACGCTTTGGGCCGGACTCCCCTTCATCATGCTGGCCGGACTCCCCGGCCTCGTGCGCACCGACTGGAGCGCGGTGTCGTTGCAGGCGTGGCTCGGGGTGGTGTATGCGGGGGTATTCGCGATCGGGCTCGCCTACCTTCTGTGGTATCGCGGGGTGCGCGTCATTGGGCAGAACCGCACCTCCGTGTACCAGAACCTGGTCCCGGTGGTCGCGCTGCTCAGCGCCTGGCTCTGGCTCTCGGAGACACCGACCCCGCAGCAGGTGATCGGTGCCTGCGTGATCCTCTGCGGGGTGGTGGTGGCGCGGCGCTCGCGCCGGCGGTAACGCCGAACAGATCCAGGCTTTCGCGGCGTCGCTCGCCCAGGTTGACCCTATCCATCACCAGGACTACCCTTCCGGGACCGCAGACGAGGGACTCCGCGTCCCGCACACTCCCACTTCCCCCAGAACCATCACCGACAACGTACCATGGACATCAACGAAGTCGGCTTCACCGCATTCGTGATCGCATCGATCAGGGCCCTGGAAGAGGACAAGTCGCCCGTGCTCTTCAACGACCCCTACGCAAAGTGGTTTTCGAACGAGCGCGCGCTGGGCGCCGCCAGGCAGCTGGACGCGGCCTTTCCGCCCTCTACGACGATGGTTCGCTTCCGCACCCGCTACTTCAACGGCTTCGTGGAGCGCGGGATCGAGGCCGGGGCCCGGCAGGTGGTCCTGCTCGGGGGCGGCTTCGACATGCGCGCGCATCACCTCGCCCGCCCCGGCGTCGCCTTCTTCGAGGTCGACCAGCGCGCGGTCCTCGAGTTCAAGCGGGTGGTCCTCGGCGGTCGCGGAATGGAACAGCCGGCCTCGGTCTACGGCAACTATCTCGAAGTCGATGTCCCGCACGGTCTCGCCAGGGCCGGGTTCGACGCGGAGATCCCGACGCTCATTGTGTGGGAGGGCAACACCATGTACCTGCCACCCGACCTGATCATGCCGTTCCTCAACCGGCTGGCCGGCGCCATTCCGGCCTTCAGGATCGCCTTCGACTATTTCTCGGTGGATCTGCAGCGCCGCGAATTCGAAGCCGACGAGGACCTGAAGCGGCTGGAAGGGGTGGAAAAAGCGATGGGGGCTTCGTTTCCGACCGGTTTTCCGGACCTGGCAGTGTTCGAGAAGCAGGCGCCGTACCGGGTCGCCGAATCCGGTTCCTTTGCGGGGCTGGCAGAGGAGTATGGACTCGGGGGGATGGTGGCCGCCTACCCCGAGGACTGGCGCGAGACGCTGAAGCTGTACCGGTACTGCGTGCTGGAGCGGCGGTAGCGGAACCCGCTCACGCCCCGTCCGCGATGATCAACATCCCCCTTGCCCGCAGCATCTCGTTCAGCGCCGCCACTTCGGTCGCGACCAGCGCCTCCAGCGCCTCCAGGTGCTCTCGCAGCTGTTCGTTGAGCAGCACCTTCACCTCCAGCTCCTGGTCGGTGGGCGGGAAGTCGGCCACCGAAATCGCGCCGGTGAGGTAGCCGAGTTTCTGCAGCAACTTCGCCTCGAAGCGCACGCCGTCCTGGCCCTGGCCCGTGAGGCGCAGGTCGACCATTTGCATCTGGAGGCCGGTGAGCTGGCCCTGCAGGGCGGCGATGGCCTCGGCGAGGGCGTCGTCATCGGCGAAGCGGGACATGGTGGCGAGCTGGACGCGCATCGCTTCCACGCGGTGGACGGCCTCGCCCGCCGCGACGACGTCGTCGCGGACCTCGCGCAGGAAGGCCACCTGGGCGGCGATGTCGGCCTCGGTGCCCGCCGAGTGGGGATCCTTGAGGACCGTGAGGGGCTGCTCGTGGGTCCAGCCGGCCGCGTCGAGACGCACGGTGTAGCGTCCGGGGGGGAGCAGGATGGAGATCTGGCGGGCGCCGGGGGCGGGGCGGCCTTCGTCGCCGACTTCGATGTGGTCGGCGAACATGGGGCTGGTCAATAGCCGGATGGGACCGTTGGGCTCGTCCCGCAGGTCCCAGTGCACGCGGTTGATGCCGGCGTTGTTGGTGCCCCGCAGAGTGCGCACGACTACGCCCGCCGAGTCCACGATCTCGATGGTCGGGGTCTCCTCCGCCGGCTCCGCCAGCCAGTAGTTGATCGACGCGCCGTACTCGGGGTCGGTCCCCTCGGTGGGGTCGCTGTAGGGGACGGAAGGCGGGGTGATCGGGCGGAAGCGCCAGGCGTCGCGGGGCGTGAAGAGGTGGGAGGCGGACGCCATCGCCTCCGCGGTGAGCTGCTGCAGCGGGGTAAGGTCGTCCAGGATCCAGAAGCCGCGGCCGTAGGTGCCCACGACCAGGTCGCCGAAGTGTTCCTGCACCACCATCCCCGAGACAGGTGCGTGCGGCAGGTTGTTCTGTAGCGGCTGCCAGTCGTCCCCGTCGTTGAACGAGACGTAAAGGGCGTTTTCGGTGCCCACGTACAGGAGTCCCCGCCGCTTCGGGTCCTCCACGATCACCTTGGTGTAGCTCAGCATGCTGGGCGGAATGCCATCCGTGATCTTCTCGAAGGACTCACCGTAGTCGCGCGTCCGGTAGATGTACGGGTCGCGCACGTTCACCTGGTGCCCGTCGATGGCCACGTAGGCCGTGCCCGCGTCGAAGCGGGACGGAGCGATCGAGCGCACCGCCATCCACTCCGGCAGCCCCCGCATGTTTTCGGTCACATTCGTCCACGTCGCGCCTCCGTCGCGGGTCACCTGCAGCAGCCCGTCGTTGGTCCCCGCCCAGATCAGCCCCTCCTCGACCGGCGACTCGGCGATCCCGAAGACCGTGCCCGCGTACTCCACCCCGATGTTGTCCCCGGTCAGTCCGCCCGAGAGCCCCATGCGGCTGGTGTCGTTCAGCGTCAGGTCCGGGGAGATCACCTCCCAGCTCTGCCCCCCGTTTCGCGTCCGGTGCACGTGCTGGCTCCCCACGTACACGGTGTTGTTGTCGTGCGGCGAGATGTGGATCGGCGCGTCCCAGATGAAGCGGTAGCGCACGCCCGAAGCGGCGCCCCGGCTCTGCTCCGGCCACACCTCGACGGCGCGGTACTGGCGCCGGTCCTCTTCGTAGCGCACCACGATCCCTCCCACCATCCCCGAGCCCGAAGCGGAGGACCACACGATGTTCGGATCGGTCGGATCCGGGGTGGCCCACCCGCTCTCGCCGCCGCCCACGTGGTGCCACATGCCGCGCGGAATCCCGGTGATGCGCCGCTGCCCCTGGATGCGGCTGTTGCTCGGTCCGCGGTAAGTGGGCTCGTCCTGCTTGTTGCCGAGCACGTTGTAGGGGATCGCGTTGTCCACGGTGACGTGATACATCTGCGCATTGGTGAGGCGCTGCCGGAACCAGGTCCGGCCCCGGTTGATCGAGATCGAGAGGCCCTGGTCGTGTGCGACGATCATGCGGTCGGGGTCGGTGGGGTCGATCCACATGTCGTGGTGGTCGCCGCCGGGGGCCCGGGGGCGGGGGGTCACGTCCAGCGTGCGTCCCCCGTCGGTCGAAACGGTGAAGGAGGCCGTGAGGAAGTACGCCTCGTCCTCGTCGTTGGGCGAGATCACCACGCGCGAGTAGTAGTGCGGCCGCCCCATCGCATTGCGGTTGCGGGTGATGAGCGACCAGGTGCGACCGCCATCCTCCGAGCGCCAGAGTTGTCCGTCCTCGGTCTCCTGTCCCTCCCAGGGGATCCCGTCGCCCGTTTCGAGCATCGCGTAGACCCGGTTCGGGTTCGACGGCGCGATCGCCACCGCCACCTTCCCCACCGGTTTCTCCGGCAGCCCGATCGCGTTGTCCGGCCCGTTCAGCTTCGTCCAGGTGTCGCCGCCGTCGCGGGAGACGTGCAGGCCGCCGCCGGGCCCCCCGGAAGTGCGCCCCCAGGTGTGGATCTCGAGCTGCCAGGTGCCGGCGAAGAGCACGCGCGGGTTCGTCGGGTCCATCGCGATGTCCGAGCAACCCGTGTCCTCGTCGACGAAGAGGACGTGCTCCCAGGTGGCGCCGCCATCGGTGGTGCGGTAGACCCCGCGCTCGGGCTGCGGCCCGTACGCGTGCCCCATCGCGCAGATGAACACAATGTCCGGGTCCGTGGGATGGATGACGAGACGCGGGATCCGCCCGGTCTGCTCAAGCCCCATCAGCGTCCAGGTCGCGCCCGCGTCGGTGGACTTGTAGACCCCCTGCCCTACCGAGACATGGCTCCGGATCTTCCCCTCGCCCGTCCCGGCCCAGACGATGTTCGGATCGGTCATCGCGACCCCCAGCGACCCGATCGACTGCACCGGCTGATCGTCGAAGATCGCGTCCCAGTGCACGCCGCCGTCGGTGGTCTTGTAGATACCGCCCGACGCGGCGCCGACGTAGTAGGTGTGCCGGTCGCCGACGATCCCGGCCGCCGCCGAGAAGCGGTTGCCCTCGGGACCGATGTGGCGCCACTCCAGGGCGGTGTAGGCGGAGGGGTCGGGGGCCTGCTGGGCGGTGGCGGGGGGGGTCGCGAGGAGGATGGCGGCCAGGAGGACGGCCAGCGGCAGCGTCGGGCAGATCGGGTTGGTCCGGGTGCGCATTTCGGATTGGCTCGGATGTTCTGGAGGGATGGCGTGCGGAGGCACGATGTGGGGTCATGACAGAGTCCGGTAGCGTGGGTGCACCGTCAAGTGGCACGAACATGAGGCAACGCCGGGTTGACCCGGAACCACCCACACCGGAGCCTTGAGATCCCAGTTTGGTTGTCTGGTCATATTCTCCGTTGATTGTCTGTCATATTATCCGTTGACGAAGTTCCATTTTGTCCGTTATCTTCAAGTCGAATTCTCCGATCACACCCTTGCCAAGGCCCACGGCACCGCCGGTGCGGTACCGGCATTGCGGGCCAGCAGTCCGCGGATAATCTCCGCCTGGCTACAGGAGGCTACCAGCTTGAGCTATCAGCCAAGAGTCGTCGACAAGGAGCTCGCCGAAAGGCTCGCGGCAACCGGCGCCGTCGTCCTGGAGGGTCCCAAGACCTGCGGCAAGACGGTTACGGGCAGGCATCACGCAGCGAGCGAAGTGCTGCTGGACGTGGACCGAAACGCGAGGCGGATGGTGGGCATCGATCCCGGCGAGGTGCTCCGCGGCAAGACTCCACGCCTGATCGACGAATGGCAGACGGAGCCCGACATCTGGAATCATGTTCGAAGGGCAGTGGACGACCGGCGCGCTCCCGGCCAGTTCATCCTGACCGGATCCGCCGTCCCGGCCGATGACATCACCCGTCACACCGGTGCCGGGCGCCTCACGCGTCTGCGGATGCGTCCCTTTTCCCTCTTGGAGACTCACCATTCCTCGGGAGAGATTTCGCTGCGGCGCCTGCTTGACGGTACTCCACAACGTTCCGAACCGTTGTCGCTCGCCGCGTCCGAACTGGCCGAACTCCTTTGCCGGGGTGGCTGGCCGGCCCACCTCGGCTATCCCCTGGCACGAGCCCTGCGCATGAACCGGGACTACCTGAACGAGATCCGCCGCGTTGACATTTCGCGTATCAGCGGCAAACAGAGGGATCCCGTGAAAGTGGGGCGTCTGCTCCGGTCTCTTGCCCGCAACGTGGCAACTCCCGCATCCCTCTCGACGCTGATCACCGATGTGCGGGGAGGCAGTTCCATCATGAAGTGGGAGACGGCGTCAGAGTACCTTGAGGCCCTTGAACAACTGATGATCGTGGAGGACCTGCCGGCTTGGGCACCCCACCTGCGGTCCCGGACGACGCTCCGGACGACCCCGGTTCGCCACATGGCCGACCCGTCTCTGGCAGTCGCCGCTCTGCGCGCCACTCCACAGCGCCTCCTGGATGACCTTGAATACTTCGGCTTGCTGTTCGAGTCGATGGTCATCCGGGACCTTCGCGTCTACGCGCAGGCAAGTGATGCGGAGGTCTTCCACTACCGCGAGAAAGGGGGTCTGGAAGTGGATGCCATCGTCGAGACCGACGACGGACGCTGGGCGGCCTTCGAAGTCAAGCTGGGCGAACGCTGGGTGGAGGATGGAGCCAACAGTCTGCGCCGACTCGCCCGGCGCATGAAACACGGGGGACGCGGGGAACCGTCCGCACTGGCCGTTGTCCTCCCCGGTGGCTATGGATACGTGGGCGGCGGAGAGGTCGGGACGATCCCGATCTCGGCCCTGGGACCATAGCGGTGAACCCTGACCGGAGGCTCATTCGAGTGCTGAAGCACTTCCAGCTGGCGGAGCGTGGAACGTCGGTCCGCACCGAGATCCTCGCCGGTTGTACCACCTTCCTCACCCTCTCCTACATCATCTTCGTCAATCCGCTGGTTCTCGCGGGCACCGGGATGGACGCTGGAGCCGTACTCGTGGCGACCTGCCTCGCGGCGGCGTTCGGCACGGCCGTGATGGGCCTCTACGCCAACTACCCGATCGCGCTGGCGCCGGGGATGGGGCTGAACGCCTACTTCGCCGCAATCGCGGTCGGCACGATGGGGCTGTCGTGGCAGGCGGCACTGGGAGCCGTGTTCTGCTCGGGGGTGCTGATGCTCGTCCTCTCGGTGCTCCCGGTGCGTGAATGGGTGGTGAACAGCATCCCGCGCTCGCAGAAGATGGCCATCGCGGCGGGCATCGGGTTCTTCCTGGTGATCATCGGGCTCCGCAACGCCGGCCTGGTGGTCGCCGACGAGAACACGCTGGTCGCGATGGGCAGGATCACCCAATGGCCGGTAGCGCTGGCGCTGTTGGGATTTGTGGCGATCGTCGCGCTGGAGCAGCGCAAGGTGCCGGGCGCCGTCCTGATGTCCATCCTGATCGTCGCGGGTGTGGGCTGGCTGTCCGGACTCACGCCGGCGCCGGCGTCGCTGGTGGCGGCACCGCCTTCGCTCGCCCCCACAATGTTCCAGCTCGACATCGCCGGGGCGCTCGAAATCGGATTGCTGGCGATCGTCTTCGCCTTTCTCATGGTGGACCTCTTCGACACGAGCGGCACACTCGTGGCCGTTCTCAACGAAGCCGGGCTCACCAACGAGGACGGCAAGGTCCCGGGATTGCGGCGCGCTCTGGTCGCCGACAGTTCCGCGACCATGGCGGGGGCCCTGCTGGGCACCTCGACGACGACCTCCTACATCGAGAGCGCCGCCGGGGTGCGCGCGGGCGGCCGCACCGGGCTGACCGCGGTGGTCGTCGCCGCACTCTTCCTCCTGGCCCTGCTCTTCGCCCCCGTGGCAACCGCCGTTCCCGGCTATGCGACGGCTCCCGCGATCCTCTTTGTGGGCTACGTCATGACGCGAGCCCTGCGGAGCGTCGACTGGGAGGAGATCACCGAATGCGTCCCGGCCATGGTCACAGCGCTGGCGATGCCCTTCACCTATTCCATCGCCACCGGCATCGGCCTCGGTTTCATCACCTACACGCTGATCAAGTTGCTGTCGGGACGCATCGCGGACCTGAATGCCGCAGTCGTGTCGGTGGCGATTCTGTTCCTGATCCGCTTCGCCGTCACCTGATCATTTTCCGTTCACCTGAACCCAGGACTCCGTTCAAATGAACTTTTCTTGCTGCTCCGCCCTCGCCGCCGCCGCCGCCGTTACCCTGATCCCCGCCCGATCCCACGCCCAGGACACCCACGTCATCGAGAACGGCGAGGCGCAGATCGTCCCCGCCTTCGCCGACACCTCCACCTGGATCCGCCAGGAACTCTGGGTCGAGACCGAATTCGACACCGACGGTGACGGCCGGCTGGACCGGGTCCACGTCGACGTCACCCGCCCGGGAGCGACCGCCGAGGGCCTCAAAGTGCCCGTCGTATACGAGACGAGTCCCTACTTTTCGGGCACGGCGGGGATCAACCTGGACCACTTCTGGGACCTCAGGCAGGAGGTCGGCGGAGACCCCACCCCGCGCGACCCCTACCCGGCCACGATCCGCTACCGGGAGAGCCAACCCATCATCTCGATGTCCCACGTCCGCACCTGGGTGCCACGCGGCTTCGCGGTCGTGCACTCGCAGTCTCCCGGTACCGGGCAGTCGCAGGGCTGCCCCACCGTGGGCGGCGCCAACGAGTCGCTGGGCCCCAAGGCCGTGATCGACTGGCTCAACGGACGGGCGCGCGGCTTCACCACACCGGACGGCAACGAGGAGGTGCGGGCGGACTGGAGCACCGGCAAGGTCGGCATGACCGGCACCTCCTACAACGGCACGCTGCCCCTGGCGGCCGCGACTACGGGCGTCGAGGGACTCGAAGCGATCATCCCCGTCGCACCCAACACGTCCTACTACCACTACTACCGCTCCAACGGGCTGGTGCGCTCCCCCGGCGGATACCCCGGCGAGGACGTCGATGTCCTCTTCGACTTCATCTTCAGCGGCGATCCCGAGAAGCGGGACTACTGCATCGCGACCGTGCGCGACGAGATGGAGGCGCAGCTCGACCGCACCACCGGCGACTACAACGACTTCTGGGCCGAGCGGGACTACCTCAACCACATCGACGGCGTCCGCGCGGCCACCCTGATGGCCCATGCCTTCAACGACTGGAACGTGATGCCCGAACACAGCTACCGCATCACCGAGGCGCTGAAGGCGCGGGGCGTTCCCGTACAGATCTACTACCACCAGGGCGGACACGGCGGCCCGCCGCCGCCCACCATGATGAACCGGTGGTTCACGCGCTACCTGCTCGGCGTCGAGAACGGCGTCGAGAACGACCCGAAGGCGTGGATCGTGCGCGAAGTCCGCAACCCGGATCCGCGGACTCCCAGGCCCGAGCCCACCCCCTACCCCGACTACCCGCACCCCGACGCGGAGGGCGTCACCCTGCATCCATCCGGCGACGGCAACTGGACGGGCACCCTGACCATGGGGGCGGCCGGCGACGGCACCGGCACGGTCGTCGACAACTTCGGGTTCGAGGGCAGCCACCTCGCCGCCGCCGACTACTCGAGCCACCGGCTCCTGTACGCGACGCCCGAACTCGCCCGGGACGTCCATCTCTCCGGCGTCACCACGGTGCGCGTGCGCCTGGCGGCGGACCGGCCGGCGGTCAACCTGTCGGTCTGGCTGGTGTCGCTGCCGTGGGAAGACAGAGGGCGGATCTACGACGACATCATCACGCGAGGCTGGGCGGATCCCGGCAACGCGGGCGCGGAGAACATGTCCAGTCCGCGCGAAGGCCGAGCCCTTGCGCCCGGCGAATTCGTCGAGGTCGAGTTCGAGCTCCAGCCGGACGATCAGGTGATCCCCGCCGGAGCGCGCATCGGCGTCATGATCTTCTCCAGCGACAAGGACTACACGGTGCACCCCGAGCCGGGGGCGACGCTGACGGTGGACCTGGCCGGGACGAGCATCGAACTGCCGGTGGTTGGCGGCGCAGGTGGGCTGGTGTTCCGGCCGAGGGCGTCCTGAGATGCGGTTCCGGATGCTTGCCGGGCGGATCGCGATCGCCGGCGGGGTAATGCTGGCCGCGAACGTCGCCCCGCCCCGGCCCCTGCGGGCCCAGCAGGACTGTGCCGCCGCCAGGGGAGACTGGAGCAACATCCAGCTCTTCCGAAGCTGTCTGGCCCGGTCCGGGCTGAACGCCTGGGCGATCACGCCGACCGGCCGTTCGATCCTCCACGACGCCGCACTCGAGACCGGGAACCCCACCATTGTCGCACTCCTGCTGGAAGCCGGCGCCAACCCCAACGCCAGGGACGACGAGGGGAGCACCGCCCTCTACCTGGGCGTGTGGAACGAGAACCCGATGGTGACGGCCCACCTGCTCGGCGCCGGAGCCGATCCGAACGCCGCCAACAACCTCGGCTACGCCCCGCTGCACATCGCGAGCACCCGCAACCACGCGCGCGCGATTCAACTCCTGCTCGACGCCGGCGCCAACCCCAACGCGCTTAGCAACGACGGCTGGACGCCGTTGCACAACGCCGCCTTCTTCGGCGCCCGCGATGCCATACCCGTGCTCCTCGATGCGGGCGCGGGCGAGGACCTGACGCCGCTGCACCGCGCGATCCTGATGGCCAACCCGGGGGCGGTTTCGGCGGTGCTGGATGCGGGCGCCGACCCCGACGCCACCGACGCGCACGGCTGGACCGCGCTTCACTACGCGGTGCCGATGGCGGGCCCGGAGATCGTCGCGCGGCTGCTGGGGGCGGGCGTCGAACCCGACGACGGCACTGCAAACGGGCTGTCGGCGCTGCACCTGGCCGGCGACGGGGCGACGGTGGCCGCGCTGGCGGGCGCGGGCGCCCGGATCGAGGCCCGCAACGACCTCGGCAGGACGCCGCTGCACCAGGCGAGCCTGTTCCGGGGGGCGGAGGTGGTCGAGGCCTTGCTGGAGGCGGGGGCCGATGTGGAGGCCGTGGACGGCAACGGGGAGCGGCCGCGGGATCTTGCCGCGCGGAACCCGGGGCTTGAGGGCAGCGCCGTGCTGGGGCGGCTGGGGGGCGGGGGACCGGGCTCTCGCGAGCGTCCGGTCACGCCATCCCGCATGCGGGGTTATCGTTAGGGGGCGCTACCTGCCCCGGGGGGGACGCGATGAGCGTCTCTGAACGAGGATTCGTCACCGAGGGGGATGGCATGCGTTTTCGCGGACCTCGCCGGGCCGGACCCGGCTTGACCCTACTGGCACTCCTTGCCGCATGCGACGGCGCGACCGACCCCCCCGTCGCCGCAAGCATCAGCATATCGCCCTCGATGGTGGAGTTCTCGGCGCTCGGCGAGACGCAGCAGCTCGGTGCCTCCGTCCTCGACCGGGACGGCCAGGCGATCGCGGACGCGCCCGTGACCTGGGCCATCAACAACACCTCGGTCGCCACCGTCAGCACCAGCGGCCTCGTCACGGCAACCGGAAACGGCAGCGCCACGGTGACCGCGACCTCCGGCAGCGCCACCGGGGCTGCCGGGGTCACCGTCGCCCAGGTGCTCGTCGTCTTCGAGATATCGCCAGCGGCCGACAGCCTCTTTTCCCTCGACGACACCCTGAGGCTCACCGCACGTGCGCTCGATGCCAACGGCAACGCCATCCCGGGGGTGACCGTCGACTGGAGCACATCCGACGAAGCTGTCGCCACCGTGGATGGGGGCGGCCTGGTCACCGCAATCGGAAACGGAGACGCGGAGATCACCGCGACGGGCGGGGGGTCCACCGCGACCGCTTCATTGACCGTCGCCCAGCGTACGGCCCGCATCGACGTATCCCCGCCGGCCGACACCTTCCCCGCTCTCGGCGACACCGTGCGGCTCACCGCCGAGCCTCTTGACGCCAACGGCAACACCGTCGTCGACGCCCGCGTGGTATGGAGCTCGACCGACCAGGCCGTTGCGACGGTGGATTCGACCGGGCTGGTGACCGCGGTCGGAAACGGAAGCGCGAGCATCTCCGCAACGGCTGGAGATGCCTCCGGAGCAGCCGAGATCACGGTTTCGCAAGTGCTCGTCGGAGTGGGAATCGTTCCCGCCAACACCACCTTGTTCTCCCTCGGCGACACTGTGCGGCTGGTGGCGGCGGGCCGGGATGCCAACGGGCACGCCATCGCCGGCTTCGTCTTCACGTGGAGTTCGGAGAACGCTGCCGTCGCGGCCGTTGATGCAACCGGACTGGTAACCGCTGTGCGGACCGGCGGCACGGACATCATTGCGGTCAGCGGGGAACTGAGCGACACGGCGGGGGTGGTGGTGACGCAGCTCGCGTCGGAGGTCCGCGTGACCCCGGCGGTCGACACCCTGGACGTCGGCGAAACCGTGCGCCTGACGGCCATGGCCGTCGACAGGAACGGCCACGAAGTCGAGGACACCGACTACATCTGGTCGGCACCCCACCCCTCCGTGGTCACGGTCGACAGCAACGGGCTGGTCACCGCGCGAGGGGTGGGCACGGGCCACATTCGGGTGACGGCGACCCGTGCGGGAGCCGGCTACGTCGGCGTCGCGACGATCACCGTGCGCGCGGCGGCGTCAGGAGCGCTGCCACGCCGGCGCCCCTGAGCCGCGCCGCCCCGCCCGCGGGGGCCGCTACCGCCTTCCGCCCGTCGTAACGCTCTCGCCGGCCCGCAGGTGCCGGTCGAAGAACCGGTCCGTCGCGTTGAACGAGAGCAGCCACCGGTCGTGGATCAGGAACGAGTGCACGTCGTCGGGGAAGACGATCAGCTCGTGGGGCACTGCCTGCGCGCGCAGCAGCTGCACCAGTCCCACCGTCTGCGAGAAGGCCACATTGCGGTCGTCGTCTCCGTGGATCAGCAGCACCGGCGAGGTCCAGTTCTCCACCTCCGAGATCGGTGACGACTGGTAAGAGACCGACTCCGGGTCGATCGAGTTGCCCCAGAGGTGGACGCCCGCGATGTCCACGCCGGCCGCGAAGAGATCCGAGTCGCGCGCGAGGCCCTGGGCGGTCAGAATGCCCCCGTAGGACAGCCCCCAGAGGCCGATCCGGTCGGGATCCACGTCCGCCCGGTCGCGCAGGTACTCCCCGGCGGCCTTGATGTCGCGGTACTCGGTGTTGCCGCGCCCCCCGCGCCCCGGGGCGTTGCGGAACTCGCGCCCGTACCCGATGCCACTGCGGTAGTTCACGCTCAGCACCACGTACCCCTTATTGGCGAAGTACTGGTTGATCGCGTAGGCCATGTGGTAGAAGTGCCGGTAGTGGTAGCCGAGCAGCATCTGCCGCCGCGACCCGCCGTGGATGAAGATGAGCGCCGGCCGCTGCTCGCCGGGCCGCATGTCGGGGGGCATGAACAGCTGGTTGTAGAACTCGTACCCGTCCTCGGCGTTGAGGGTGACCGCCTCGGGGGTGACGTGCAGGTCGAGGGGGTAGCGGGAGGGCAGTTCGCGGATGTAGCGGGCCGCGCCGCCGCTCGCCGGGACGACCGCCACCGTCAGGGGCTGGCTGGCGCTCGCGCTGAGGGTGGCGATGTGGTCGCCGCCGGCCAGCACCGCCGGGTAGGTTTCGATACCGTCGCCGTGAGTGAGCTGGCGGGCCGTTCCGCCCGAGGTGGGGACGCGCCAGAGGTGGCGCCGGTCGATGTCGCCGGCGTTCGTGGCGTAGAAGAGGGTGCGGCCGTCGGCCGAGAGCGAGATCTGCTCGACGAGGCCGTCGCCGGGGGTGAGCTCGATCGGCTCGCCGGTGCCGCCCGACGCCGCGACCGCGTAGTAGAGGCGCCATCCGGTCGGTTCCGCCTGGAAGATGATGTGGTCGCCCGCCCAGATCACCTGGCGCGCCTCGTTGAAGAACCCGTCGTCGGGCGTGTTGTGCCATACCTCCATCGCTTCGCCCGTTTCCGCGTCGGCCACCCGGATCGAGAAGTCGTGACCGCCCGCGAACCGCGCCTGCGTCATCCCGTCGGGGAGGTCCTCCGGCCGCGCGTCACCCCGGTCCGCGCTCGCCCCGAAGGGCAGTCCCGGCCTGCGGATGAAGGCGACTTTCGTCCCGTCGGGCGACCATGCCGGGCTGGTGTCCCGGTCGACGGACGGCGCCAGATAGGTGATCCCGGGGCTGTCCGTGTCGTAGATGCCGATGAAGCTGTGGTCGTCCCGGTTGCTGACGAAGGCGATCTTGCGGGAGTCCGGCGACCACACCGGACTGCCCTGGCTGCCGAAGACGCTGAAGAGCGGCTGCTGCTGGCCCGCGACGACCAGGCCCCCGCTCACGACCCCGCCCGGGTTCACGACCCCCGGGTTCACCGGCGCCCGGTAGATGTTCCCGCCGCTGGTGTACGCGATCCACTTCCCGTCGGGCGAAAGCGCCACATTCCAGGCCTCTGCGACGCGCCAGGGCTCGCCGCCCGCGGTGCTGACCGCCCAGGCCGCGCGCTCCGCTCCGCGCGGGTCGCTTCCCGGGTTCGCGATCCACCCGTCCCGGTTGGCGTTGTGTCCCCGCAGGAACACCAGAACCGAGCCGTCGTCCGAGATCCTGAGCGTGGAGAGGTCGTGCCCGTCGTCGTCCTCGAACCGGGTGAGGCGCACCGGCGCGAAGTCCGGCGCGGCGGCGGTATAGACATTGCGCCGCCCCTCCTCGTTCTCTATCCACGCGATCCGGTCGGCGGCCTTCGCGGCCACCAGCCCGCTCGGGTACCCGGGACTGAGCACATCCTCGATCGAGAAGCGCTGGGCGTGGGCGGGGCGTGCGGTGAAGGCGAGGAGGGCGAGGAGCGTAAGGAGGAAGTGACTGACTCGACGGTACATGGCAGTGCTCCGGCCGGGTTGAGCGAATGAGTCGACAGGTTCAGGATGCGGGCGGGCGGGCGGTTGGGCAACTTGCTCCCAGTGAAGCCCGGGCGTTTCTTCTTCGGCGGACCGTGCAAGGTCACACACATTGAAGGCCCCGGCTGTGCCGGTTTGATAATCTCCTGACTGAATTCCAACAGGCAATTACATATGCCAATCGCTTACACTGATGCAGTTCCCTACCTGTTCCTCTGGGTGGCGTTGGGACTGGCGATGTTCACGGATCGCCATTCGCACGCGGCGGTCTTCATCGCCCTCTCCCTCGCCGCCGCGGTGGTCGCCGGCATCGTCGAATGGGAAGGGCTCGCGCTCCTCGCGCTATTCGCGGGGTCCTGCGTGGCCGCCGTGCGGTCTGCGCTCCCCACGGCTCTCCGGACCCTGGCATGGGGCATCGTCGTGATCCTCGCCGTGGCCCTGGGCGCGCACGAGGTCCCGTGGATCCACAACGTTCTCGTCCTGGACGCGGTGTCCGTGTCGGACGCGTCGGCCAGCTACACGCTGCATTGGAACTACGACAAGGGGTTCGCGGGAGTGCTGCTCTACTCGGTGTGTGTCCAGCCGCAGGAAACCCCGCAATGGCGACGCGCGATCGTGGCTACCGGAGTGATCGCCGTTGTGACGGTCGTCCTGGTTGGCCTGGCGGCTGCGGCGGCCGGGTACATAGCCTGGGACCCGAAGTGGCCGGCCATGCTCGCGGTGTGGGTGCCGGCCAATCTGCTGTTGACGTGCGTCGCCGAGGAGTCGTTCTTCCGCGGGCTCCTGCAGAGGCGACTGGGAGGGCTCCTGGGCGGGTGGGTGCCGGCACCTGCGCTCGTGGCGCTTCTCGTCGCTGCCTTCGCGTTTGGCACGGCGCACTTCGCGGGTGGCGCGACCTATGTCGTGCTGGCCACGCTCGCCGGCATCGGCTACGGGGCAGCCTATTGGCTCACCGGGCGTGTGGAGGCCGGCATCCTGGTGCACTTCCTGCTGAACCTGTCGCACCTGGTGCTGTTCACCTATCCGTTCGTGGCGTAGGGGGACGGACGACGGGCGCCCCTGCCATGGGCTTCGGGGCGAGTGCCGCCTTACGGCCTCCGCCAGAGCCGCGAGACGGCTGGCGAAGATCTGCGCCGGCGACAGGAAAAATGGGCCTGGGTAGACTTGAACTACCGACCTCACGCTTATCAGGCGTGCGCTCTAACCACCTGAGCTACAGGCCCCTATTGAACTTACGGGATTTAGAGGTGGAGTTCCAGCTAATTGACTCCCGCTAATTAGCGGGAGTGGAGACCCTCCGGCGGTCTTCGAGAGCCTTCCTGAGCTGGTCCTCGTCGGCCCGCTGGTAACACTGGAGGACGGTCTGGGCGGTCTTCCAGCCTCCGAGCTCGCAGAGCACTTTCAGCGGCTGGTTCATGAGGTCCGAAGCGAACTTCCGCCTCAGCGAGTGCCAGCCCCGCCCGCGCTTGTGCTCCAGCCCTGCAAGCTTCTGGGCCTTGTCCCACCAGACGCGGACTCGGGACCGGTCCAGGCACCGCGAGGGATCTCTCGGCGCGGGCAACACGGGCGAGTTCCCGCCCCTGGGGTTCTGCATCCGCGCCTCCTCCAGGGCGGCGAGCGCCTCGGCGGTTAGCGGCGTCCGGTGCTCGTATCCGGTCTTCTCGTTCTCGGCGCGCCAGCGAATGATCCTGGCCTCCAAGTCGATGTCCGACCAGCGGAGCTGGCGGATGGCACCGATACGGTGCCCCGTCTCGTGCGCGAGCACGAGCGCCACCCGGAACCGCCAGTCCATCGCCTCGGATGCCCGAAGCAAGGCCTGGTATTCAGCGTCGGTGAGAAGCACCCGGGTCGGGTTCTTCTCGGCAGGAGCCCTGAGCCCCCTGAGCGGGTTGGATTCGAGCAGGAGCCTGCCCTCCTCGTCCCTCGACTTCGCGGCCCAGTTCAGGATGGCGAGCAGCAGCTTCAGGTCCTGTTGGATCGTCCGGTTGCCCACGGGCTTGCGGCTGCGCCCGGCCCTGCCCGCTCGGCGCGCCCGGATGAACCGGTCCCAGTCGCGCTGCGAGAGCGTGGCCGGTTGCCGGTGTCCACCAAAGAACTTGCGGAACATATCCACGGTGGCCCGGTCGTACTTCCGGCTCGATGGCGCCTTGGTCGGCGTTACCTCTTCCCCGTAAATGTCAAACAGCCCCCCCAGCGTGAGCGGCTCGGGCTCAGGTTCCTCGCGCGGCTGCGGGCTGGAGAAGCCTGCGGCAAGTTCATCCGCCTGCTTCTTCGCCTTCCGCCAGTCGCGGTGTCTCAGCGACCTCATGAGCCTGCGCCCGTTGTCGCGCCACTCGATCTGGAGGATGCCGGTCTTGGGATCGGGAAACACCCTCACCCGGTTCCGGCCCCATTCGCCGGCGCTGTAGGTGCGCCGGTCACGTTTCGTGCGTGCCATCATTCGATTCCTCTCTCGATGATGGACTGCACGATCTGCGCATTCGAAAGTTCGCCAGATCGCCGCTTCTCCGCCAGTTGCGACTCGGCGGGCATGTGCGCCTTTCGGGGAAGGTGCCTGCGGGCGATCCTGGGCGCGCCGGGCCGTCCGGCGTTGGGGATCTTGCCGTCTCGCACGAGGCGGCCCAAATGGTCGGCGGAGTAGCCGCTCTCGCGGGATGCCTCAACCAGCGAGAACGTGGTCTCGTCCCTCTCGGCGATGGTTTCCTCGAGCTCGGAGGCGCATCGTTCCAGCGCGACGGCCGGGGGCTCGCTTCCGTAGCGGCGGAGCGCCTTGGCGCGCCTGCGCCAGGTGCCGGGGAGTGCCTTGACGGATGTTCGGTCATTCATGCGTGCATCACTCCCAGTCGCCCTCGGCGTCCCTGCGGAGGGCTTCGGTGAGGTCGGGATCGCCCTCGCCGCGCCGGACGGAACGTTCGGCGAGACCGACGCGGCTGCCGAGGTCGGCGAGCCCGGTGGTCCGGGCGGCGGCGTAGATGCCGGCGGCGACGGCGGCGAGCGCGAGTGCTAGGTGCAGCGCGAGCGACAGGCCGTGCTCGGCGAGGATCTGCGGCCAGAACGGGCCGAGGTAGTGGAGCCGCGGTCCCCCGAGGAGGAGGATGCAGCCCGCCAGTGCGGCGGTGAGTCCCGCGCTGATCCGCCAGGGTTGCATGGGCCAGTCCTCCGAGACCCGTCAGAGTTCGACGGACGCGGGATCGCGGTCGGCCGGCCCCCTGAGCCAGGAGCCGCCCTCGCCGGCGCCCAGGCCGATTCTTCGGAGCAGCGCCGCCGCGGCGGGCCCGCTGGCGTGCATCGCGAACCCGGCGGCGGCCTTGGCGCGGACGGCCGGTTCGCGGTAGTCGCCGGAGACGGCCTCGACGTTGACGCGACCGGTTCTACCCTCTGCGTCTTCGTACTCGATCTGGGCGTCCGGGTAGAGGACCCTGCCCTCGTCGTCGACGGGGAGCCCGAGTTCATGTGCGATGCGGTGCCTCTCGGAGTCGGCGGCGCGGTTGCCGTCCTTCCTCCGCGCCGACTCGCTGGCGCGTGCGACGGCGCCCCTGAGTTCGGCGTCGAGCCGGACGCGCCGCACCGTGGCGCCCTGCCTGCGGAGCCGCTGCCGTTCCTTCCAGGCGGCCCGGTAGACGGCGGTGTCGTGGCCGGCCTGTTCAGAACGGATACGGGGGATGTCGATCCGCTGCTCCCGGTGCATTCCCCGCCCGGCGGCGAGCTTCCGGGCGTCGGCCACGCCGGCGGAGGTGAGCGTGAGGACCTTGAACGGGTTGCCGTTCGGCCCCGTCTCCGTGGTCTCGGTGACGAGCCCGTCGCGGATCCACCTGTCCACGGCCCGCCGGGTGGTGAAGGGGTGCCCGCCGAACCGGGCCTCGGCCAGGTCGTGGAACGACACCGCGCCGTGGACGCCGATGTCGGCCAGCGCCCCGGCGCATCGTTCGGGAAAGGAAATGGACCCGCGCTCCCTGTCCGCGGCGTATTCTCGGCGGTGGCCGTCCCGCATCCGGCGGGGATTGCGGCTGGGTGGCGCGGCGGGGCGCGGGTCCGGTGGTCCGGCCGTGCGGCCGAACGTCTCCTTGCCTCTCATCCGCCCGTCAGCGGCTCGGCCCCGCGCCGCGCCGGGGCGTCGGGATCTGCGGCACGGGGACCTGGATCCGCTGGAACCCGGGCGTGCGGGTCGCGGCCACGGCCATGGGTTCCCGCGTGGGCTCGGCGCGCTCGCGCGCCGTCTGCCGCTCGATGTGCCGCGCGAGCACGAAGTCGGAGATCTTCTGCGCGTCGGCGGCGGCGCGCCGGATCTCGCGCGGATCCTCCTCGAGCGCCTGGATCCACCCCTCGACGTAGGCGGCGCCCCGGCTCGGGTCGTGCCCGACGCCGACGCGCTCGCCGGTCATCATGGCGCTGATCTCGGCCCGGAGCTCCTCGCGGGCGTAGTCGGGCGATCCGAACCCGTTCTTGATCCCCTCGGCGAGCGTCTCCCGGTTCATCCGCTCCGGGTGGCCGGTGCTGTGGCCCAGCTCGTGGAGCGCGGTCTGGTAGTAGTTGTTGGCCGACGGGAACTGGCCGCGGTCGGGCAGCACGATCTCGTCGCGCTTCATGTGGTAGTAGGCGCGGTCGCCCTGGACGTGGCGGACGGGCACGCCCGCGTCCTCCATGACCTTCTCGGCCTCCTGGTGCGCCTTCCAGAGCGGCTCCGGTGTCGGGTTGGCGCGCTCCGGCAGCCCGTCGGCCTGCTCGGCGTTGAACACCGTGTACTGGCGCACGAACGGCGTCTTCAGCTTCTCGTAGCGGTAGATCTGCTTGCCCTCGGCGTCCTGCCTGGCGTTGCCCTGTGCGTCCGTGACGGCGATCCGCTTGTGGTCCTGGAACGACAGGATGCGGGTGCCGGTCTCGCCCTTCCGGACCTGTCCGCCCCGGGCCTGGATCTGGCGGTACGTGCCCCAGCGCACGTCGCCGTAGCCCTGCTCCTGCTGGACGGACGCGAGGTGCAGGCTGTTGCCGCCCCGGTAGGAGCGTCCGGTGTCCACGTTCATGGGCATCACGCGCTCGCCCGGCGCCCAGGGCTTCTGCCACGGCGCGGTGCCCTTCCTGATCTGCTCGATGATCGCGTCGGCGAACTTGCGGTGGTATTCGTCGTGGTTCATCCGTCCACCTCCTCGCCGCCGAAGGCGCCGTGCGGGTCGTGCCAGGCGGCCGCGATGTCGTCCTCGCTCCCCACGTCCTCGGGGAAGAGGCCGTACTCCTCGGCCATGTACGCCGAGACCTCGAGCGTGTCGCCGCTGTCGCGCGCGAGCTCGCGGTCGAAGTCCTCGAACGTCTCGATGGGGATGGTGTTGCCGTTCCAGGTCATGGGTTCACCTCCTTCGGTGGGTGTGTGGCTTCTTCGCTCCGGCTCAGTCCCGGCCCGCCTCGGGCGGCCCGGTGATCCAGTGGCCGGTGGCCGCGTCGTAGCCGCCGACCTCGAGCGCGTCCTCGACGAACCGCCTGCCTCGGCGGCGGGCCACGTGCAGGACGAGCGCGATGCCGTCGACGACGCCCCGGCAGGTCACCTCCCAGGGCAGCGCGTCGCCGGCCTGCATGGCGCAGCTCGCGAGCCGCGAGAGCGCGGAGCGCGCGTTGTTGGCGTGGATGGTGGTGAGCGAGCCGCCGTGGCCGGTGTTGAGCGCCTGCAGCAGGTCGGCGGCCTCGCCGCCCCGGACCTCGCCGACGACGATGTGGTCGGGCCGGTGGCGGAGCGCGTGGCGCACCAGGTCCCGGATCTCGACGGGCGTTTCGGAGAGCGAGGCCCCGGCCTCGAACCGGACGCAGTTCGCCCGGTCGATCCGAAGTTCGAGCGTGTCCTCGATGGCGACGATGCGTTCGTCCTCGGGCAGCAGCTCGATCAGGGCGTTCAGCAGCGTGGTCTTGCCGGAGCCCGTGCCCCCGGAGACGAGGATGTTCTGGCGGGACGCAAGCGTGGTCCGGGCGGCTTCGAGGATGTCCTCGGGCAGCGAGCCCAGGCGCACCAGGTCCTCGGCGGAGAACGCGCGGCCACCGAACCGGCGGATGGTGATGGCAACCTCGGGAGCCGCGGGCGGGGTGCAGATGGCAACCCGCGACCCGTCCTCGAGCCGCGCGTCCAGGATCGGCCGCGCGGCGGGATCGAGCCCGAGCGGCCGGGCGATGTGGATGGCGGCGCGGTGAAGCCAGGCCGCGGTGAGCTTGGGCGCCTCGTGGGGCTCCAGGCGGCCGCCTCTCTCGACCCAGACGTTGCCCGGCCCGTTGATCATGATCTCGGAGACTTCGGAGTCCCCGAGCAGCCCCTCCAGGCCCGGCAGGAACGGAGTGAGATGGCCGACGCCGCTCGCGCGCTTCATATCCGGCCCTCCTCGCGCTGCCGCCAGTAGCCCTGGGTCCGGGGCAGGTAGTGGGGCTTCAGGTACACGCGCGTGGCCGGGAGCGACCGGACGCCGTCGTAGGGCAGGCAGACCGCCTGGTAGTTGGCGAGCAGCGCGAACTCGCGCGGCGTGAACACGGGCTCGCGGGACCGGCGGAACGACTTGCTCGCGCCGATGGTGCCCCGCCCGCCTCCGGCCCGGCCGGAGAGCAGCGAGAACTCGGGCCGCCCCGTGGTCTCGGTGAACGTGTAGGAGGCCTGCGTCTTCATGACGGAGCCGCACATCTCGGACGCGATCTTGGCCGACGCCTCGTCCGACAGCGACAGGAAGATCCGGGTGCGGAGCGTCTGGACGAGCGTGCGCCAGGCCTCGCCCGAGGGGAGCACGGAGCGGAGCGACGAGATCGACTGCGTGGCCACGAGCGGCACGCACCGGCACTGCCGGGTCAGCGCGAACGCCTTCTCGTCCCCGGACGGGTCGTCCTGGCCCACGGTGGCGAACGCCTGGTACTCGTCGCAGATGAACACGGCGGGCCGCATGTAGCGGTCGGGCCGGCGCGCGGCCTCTGCGGGCCGCCGGAGCAGCGCCTGCATCCAGGCGTTCTTGAGCAGCACGCCGATGGCGCGGGCCAGCGCCGGGTTCGCTCCGGCGGGCATGTTGAGCGCCAGCACCTTGCCGCCCTCGATGAGGTCGCTGAGCGGCGGCAGCCTCCGGCGCAAGCCCGGCATGGGCTGGACAGCCGGTGTGTCTTCGTCAGCCTGGGCGTCGTCGGTCCCGGTTGGTGGGGAGTGGTGGCCGTCCGGCGGCGGCGGGCAGAACACGCCTGCGACCTCCGGCTGGTCGAAGAGCGACAGGAACACGCTGATCCCCTCGACGATCGAGGTGCGCAGCTTGGCGTCGAGCGCCATCCAGTCGTGCAGGTACCAGCGCTCAATGGCCTGCACCTGCTCGGCGAACTCGCGGCCCGCGCCGCTGCCCTCCGGCTCCGTCCGGTACTCGACCTTCAGCTTCTCGAGCAGGGCTCCGAGATCCGCGTCGAGGCGGCACGCCACCCGTGCGGCGCCCGGCTCCATGTCCCACTCCCGGTCCCCGAGGGCATTCTTGTGATCGTGGAGATCCTGGGCCGCGATGACGGCCCGCATGGGACACAGCCGCAGCGCCTGCGCCTTGGCCTCGCCGATTTTGCTGGCGAACAGCTCGGCGTCCACCGTGCAGCGGTACACGTCGCGCAGCGTGACCCAGCTGCCCGGCAGGAGCCGGTGCAGCTCGACGATCCACCGCACGAGGTTCGTGTAGGCCTGCTGCCAGAACGGCTCGCGGGACTTCCCGAAGAGCTGGTTGATGAGCGAGGCGACGCCGTAGGCCATCGAGTAGGAGTCGAGCAGCGGATCGTCGAGGGGGTTCCACTGGAGCGAGCCGCCGAGCCCGATCTCGAGGTAGTCGTCCTCCCGTTCGGCGTCCTTCAGGATGCTGCGGACCTGGTGGCAGAAGTCCCCTTTGACTTCGAGCACGAGCGCGCCCGCGCGGCGAGCGGGATCGCCGGCCTGCCAGGACAGCAGCTGCCGGGCGAACGGGTACATGCAGGCGGTCGTCTTGCCCGTCCCGACGGCCCCGACCACGAGCATGCCGGTGTAGAGCCCCTTCTCGGGGATGACGAGCCAGGAGGGCCGTTCGGCCTCCTCGGCGACGGTCGGGTGGTGGAGCTCGCCGACGACGAGCGAAGGCGAGTCGTCCGCGGGCGACGTGGGCCAGTCGGGGAGTCTGCCTTGGGCGCCGCGCCCGCTCCGCGGCTGAATCCATACTCTTGAGACGGAGAGCGCGATCGACCCGGCCAGGAAAACGGCCACGCCGGGGGCCAGGAAGTGCCAGAGGTAGATCGCGCGGTGCAGGCCCGGATCGCGGTCCGCGATCAGGTCGAGGTACGGGTTGCCGCCCGGACCGGGCAGCGGCGCGAGGAACGCGCGCCAGGCGAGCGCGATGAGCGCGATTCCGATGAGGACGAGCGTCCACGGCCTCACCGTTGCGACACCCTTCCCGGAGGGATCGATGCTGCGGGAGCGACCCAGGCATGGGGGCGAGGGTGTGAAAACACACTCGCCGCTATGCCGTACCGAGCCTCTGGCGAGGGGGGTCGCTCCCGCCACGGCCGATGCGGCCCGTCCGGCAACGGGCCGGCGGGCCGCGAGGCCGCAACACACCGCCGCGCAAGCGGATAAGCGGAACGTGCGGCGTGCAGCGCCGGGACGCTGTTTCGTGAAACGACCTCCCGCGTCGTTTTCACGCCGCGGAGCGGCATAGGACGCGGGACGGTCACCGGAACCGGACCCCGTTGAGGCGCGCGGTCCTCCAGGCGGCGCCGCGGTGGATCGACGCGCGCCCGGCCCCCTGCCGGCGCGCCTGCGCTTCCAGCTCGATGCTGCGCTTCAGGGCGGCCTGGAGCCCCCCGAACTCCTCGAGGACGTGGACGGCTCCCTGGACGATCGCGCGTTCGATCCGGGCGAGTTCCTCCCGGATGATCCCAGGGTCGGGCTCGCCGTCGCCGGGTCCGGCGGGCTCGGCCCAGCCGCCGATCACGCGCCGCGCCCGTTCGAGCTCCCGGGCGGTGCGGGCCACGGCCACGACCTCGACGGACAGGTCCAGCCTCGCGAGCGCTCGCCAGAGCCCGCGGTGCGCCGTGCCCCAGGAGCGGAGCGCCGTGGCGGTGTCGTGGCCGGGATCGGCGTAGACGAACAGGGCGCGGGCGGAGTCGAGCGCGACGGGCAGCTTCACGGGGAAATGGCGGCGGGTCTCCCCGGCGCTGCCGCGGTACACGCGCACGGGCAGGAGCTTGCGATCCAGCCCGAGCGCCTCGAACGCAGCGACCTTCTCGTGCTCCGTCGGGAGCCAGGGCAGATCCGCGTGCTCGATCACGTAGTCGAGCGAGAGCAGGCGGCGCATCAGCACCTCGGGCGAGGCGCCGCGCCGGTGGCGGATGTGCTCGGCCCCGAGCGCCCGGTAGACCGGGCGGCCGAAGATCCGGCACACGCGGCCGATGCCGGCCAGCCCGGGCTCCGTCTCCTCGCTCGCGACCCGCCGCTCGATCAGCGAGAGCACGCCGCGCCGGACCTGTTCGGGATGCGCGTCCGCGAACCGCGCCCACTGCGCGCGCGTGAACACGCCGCTGTGCAGGCACACGAGCGCGATCCACTCGGCCTGCCTGCCGGTCCAGCCGAACGACGCCAGCGCCCTCTCGCGTCCCTTGAGGTGCGCGATCATCGCTCGTCCCCGGTCACCAGCGCCCGGTCGGCCTGGAGGTAGGTGATGAGGAGGCCCATCGGGTTGTGGACGACGAGCTCGGGCGGGATGACTTCGAGGAACTCGAACCGGATCGCGGCGGACCAGCGCTCGCGCCGGACCTCCTGCCCTCCGGCGAGGTGGACCACGTCGAAGTCGGCCGTGGCCCCGTGTGGGGGCTCGGGCGAGGGGTGGATGCGGAGCACGACCTGCTCGACCTGGCGCTCGGTCTCGGCGGTGCCCGCCGCCACGCCCGCGACCTCGTCGCCGTCGCGCGCGAACGCCGCGTTGGCGAGCTCGGTCGAGAGGAACCGGAGGCTCCGGGTCCATTGCTCCTGGACGGTCGCGCGGCGCCGCGAGTGGAAGTCCGCGACGAACCGGTTCAGGAAGTACTTGGTCGTGGGATCGAGCGGATCCGCCTGGGCGGTCGCGGCCTCGTAGGCCAGCGCCTCGGCGCGGCCGACCTCGTCGACCCGGACGACGATGGGCTTGGGCGGCTCCGTGCCCGCGATGCGCAGCAGCACGAAGACGCCGAGCACGCAGCTGGCGGACAGGAAGATCAGGATCGTGCGCAGCTTGCGGTTCGCCCGGACGGTCTCGCCCCAGATCTCGGCGTACTCGCGACCGGCGTCCTTCTCTCGTTTCATGGGGAGTTCCTTGTCTCTCAAACGGGTGGCTTGGCGGGGGCCGCCACGGTACCGGCACTGCGCATGACGAGCGCGACGAACCCGGATCCGGTGGAGCCGGAGCCGGAGACCAGCATCGAGGCCAGCTCGCCGACCTTGAGCCCGGCCATGAGGCCGCAGACGACGAGCGGAAGCAGGACGACGGCCCAGAGCCAGAGTTCGCCCGCGCTGGCGGTCCCGGTGCCCATCAGGGCGTCGGCGTAGGTCGTGATGTAGCCCATGCCGACGCCCATGAAGACGCGCAGGATGGCCCCGGCCACGACGCCGTAGAGCGTGTAGACCATCAGGGTGCGGAACCATCCCCAGAACAGGAACGCGAGCGGCTCGAAGATCAGGAACGCGATGAACACGGGGCCCAGCAGGATGACGATCGCGATGGCGACCTGCGCCCAGATCACCTGCGCGTAGGTGATGCAGAACAGCAGGAGCAGGCAGAACACGAGCGACGTGCCCAGGAACAGCGAGATCAGCGAGGAGAACAACACGCTCAGGCCCGCGGTGATGATCGACAGCACGCTGCCGCTCGACCACGCGGCGCTCAGGTGCGCGCCGTAGGCCTGGACGAGCGCCGTCATCTCCGCGTATCCGGCCGACACCACGTCGGACACAAACAGGTCCTGCAGCCAGATCCCTCCCGCGGCGACCATGGCCGGGAACGTGAGTCCGACCCCGGGGATCGGAACGACGTAGTAGTGGAGCAGCGTGCGGGGAATGGCGATGCCGATCACGAGCTGGATGATCGCCCACGGCTGGAACGTGCCGCTGAACGCGATCTTGAGTCCCGTCCAGGCGATCATGACGGCGGCGAGCCCGCCCCAGAGTTGGAGCCCGAGCGCATGCACGTCGGGCGCCGCGCCGCCGACGACGGTGTCGAGCACGACGTCCAGGAAGCTCTTGAAGTCCTGGAGCTGGTCGGCCGGGATCTGCGTCGGGACGTTCGGATCGATCGACTGCGGGGGGAGTTGCATGGCGCGCGCGCCGTTCGCCTAGTTGCCGCGGTAGAACGACGGGACACGCAAACGCAGTCCGTCGCGCAGCGCGGCCCGGTTCCGGGCGGCGGCGCCGCGCAACGTGCCGGCGAACCCGTTCGCCCGCATCCGGCTCTCGTGCCACTCGGCGAGCCGGTCGAGCCGGTCCAGTTCGGCCAGCCGCGCCCGGCTCGCCTCCCGCGCGGCCTCGTGGGCGAACACCTGGGCCACGGCCGCGTCGATCCGGCCCTGGCTGAGCGCCGCAGCCACCTGGGCCTGCTGCAGAGCTGTGTTGGACAGGTTGCCGTTCGCGGTCAGCCCCGCGAACGAGCCCTGCGCGCTCTCGACGGTCTCGGCGAGTTCGGCCGCCGCGTCGAGCGTCGCGTAGTCCAGCGCGCGCTGGTGGTCGGCGGCCAGCCGGGCGCGGCGGTAGTCCTCGGCCGCGCGCGTCGCGGCCTCGGGCGGAAGGTCGCGGTACAGCGCGAGGATGTCGCCTTCCGACACCCGGTCCGCCGCGCTCTGCGCGCTCCGCCACAGTCCGGTGAACGAGCGCCCGCCGCGTCCGAAGTCGCGAACGGCGCCCACCGTCTCGCGGGCCGCGCCCTGGAAGTCGGATCCCCAAGCGAGCCCCTGGCGCACGAGCCCGACGGGCTGGGCCGCGAGCCGGGAGAACGGCTGGAGCAGCGCGCTCACCTCGCCGCGCGCGGCGCGTTCCATGTGTTCGAGCTGGTCCTCCAGTTCGGTGAGTTGGCTGGCCATCGAACGCAACTCGCGGATCTGGTTTCGGATCTGCGTGATCTGGTTCGCGATGATCGCGGCTCGCTGGGCCCAGCCGCCGAAGTCGAATTGGGCGCTCGCGCGAACGGGGCTCGCGAGCATGAGCAGCGGAAGGAGGAGTGCGGCAAAGAGAGTGCGGTGAAGCATGGGAGAGTCCTTTCGTTTCATCGGTGTGCTTTGGGGGTCGGGACGAGCACGTCCGCGGTGAACCAGATGCGCAGCCGGTGCCCCGCGCGGATCGTGATCTCGGGCATCCGGTTGACGTACCTGTCGAGGAGGGAGGTGGCGCTGCCTCCGAGTCCCTGGCCGACGCCGGCCCGGAGCCCGTAGGGCGAGGCTCCGGCCAGCGTGAGTCCGCTGAGTGCGCCGACGGCGCCCGCAGCAGCGAATGTCGAGAGGTAGTGCCGGTTGACCCGGTCCCGGAGTGCGCCCTCGCCCGCCTGGTTCAGACCCGCGAACTCGAGGTCGATCCAGCCCCCATCGGGGAGCAGCAACCGGTGGAACGCGACGGCCAGGCGGCTCTGGTCCCTGTTCTGGACGGCGCGGGCCGTGCCGACGGCGCGCGCGCCGCGCGGAATGAGCACGCGCTGGCGGTCCGCCGAATACAGCGGCACCGACACCATCGCCAGCACCGGGCCGGGGAACTCGCCCGACAGTTGGGTCAGGAGCACGGCCTCCAGGAACGAGCCCTCGCGGATCCGTTCCCAGCCGGGTGGGTCCATGGGCTGGACGGCGAGTCCCGGATCTGGTGTGCCGGGCGCACGAGCGGTCTGCGCCAAGGAGCCCGGTGAGCCGTGCAGGAGCCCTTCGCCCGCCAGTCCGGCCTGCATTTCCACCTCGAGGGCCGCAACCGACCGCTCGACGGACGCGAGCATGGCGTCGAGCGCGGCATCGGGCGGCTCGGGTTCGGCCGCCGGACGGGCGCCACCCTGCGGCCTGTTCGGGTCCCTGTAGGTATGCGAGACCGGGATCGAGCGGAGCGAGCGCGTCCGCCGCTCGATCTCCTCCAGCCGTAGCGCCTCGCGAAGCTCGTGCTCGGCTTGGGGGACGCCGATCACCAAGCCTACCGCTCCGGTGTCCCCGGTCGCCGCGTCCTCCTGAGCGGCCTCTTCGGCGGCGCCCGCGGCCTGGCGGCGTTCCCGCTCCGCGCGCGCTTCGTCCGCGGCGGCCTGCTGGGCGTGGCGCTCCGCCTCGGCGCGGAGCCGCCCCTCGAGCGCGCGGCCCGCGCGCTCGTCCACGGCCTGCGCCTTCGGCGGCGCGGCGGCCATGGGATCCTCGTCGGGACCCGTGAGCGACGACGAGAAGAGCATGCCGGCGACGAGCACGGCGATCAGCGCGACCCCGGCCTTCGTGACGATCCCGCCGGGAAGCGCGCCCTTGGGCTCCTTGATCCACTGTTTCCAGCGGCTCATCGCGCATCCCTTGGCTCGAACCGCCAGCGCAGCCGCTCGTTCCCGATCTGGAGCCAGCCGTCGCCCAGCACGTGGCGGGCGACGTAGAGACCGTCCTCGGTCAGATCGAACGCGACCAGCGCCGACTCGCCGTCCTTGAGTTCGTAGAGCGCCGGAGCTTCCTGGGCGCGCGAGCGGAGATAGGTGAACCGGCCGTCGTGCCACATCGCCTCGACCAGGAACGGTCGTTCGTCCGCGTTCCGGGCCAGCCGGTACTCGAACCGCAGCCGTTCGGGATAGGAGGCGCGGAACGCTTCGATCTCAGCTTCCGCCGCCGCCCGGGCCCCGCGGGCGGCCTCGACCGCCTCGGCGGCCATCTCCCGGTAGGCGGCGACTTCGCTCCGGGCGACGAACGCGGGCGCGCCCGCGCCGGACATGCCTGCTGCGTCGGCGCCCGACTCGACCCGGATGACGAGGTGGGGAGGGTCCTCGCCGTGCTCCTCAACTAAAAAGGAGTAGATGCGGCCCGACTCGCAGACGAGCGCGATATTGGTCGCCGCGTCCTCGGCCAGGGGCTTGAGATACGCGACGTTCGCCGCGCCCGTCAGGTGCCAGTACTCGGAGTCGCCGGCCACGAAGTCGAGGATCCGCTCTCCCGCCGGCAATACGATTACAGTCGTATGGCGCACGCGCGCGCGTATGGCGTGGACGCGGTCGTCGCCGTCCTGAGCGGCCGGCACCCGCAGGAAGGGCGCGTCTTCCTTCGGTTGTTGCGCGGCGGCCGGGAGCGCCGCCGCCAGGAGCGTGAGCAAAATGGGAATGGTCGGTAGCCTCATGGCGTCATGTCCTTTCCGGGGTTGGGCGTGGGTGCCGCATGACCAGCGAGCACTTCGAGCGCCCGCGCGAGTCCGTGTTCCTCGACAGCCTCGGCGCGCCTTTCGGCGTCGAGCGGCGAGGAGGTGTAGAGCCAGTAGCTCTCGGGGTCGACTTCGAGCCGCAGCACCGCCGCCTCGTCGGGGCGGCGCAGGTACAGTTCGCGCTTGGGCGTCAGCTCCCGGATCCGTCCGACTTCCGACTCGTTCAGCCGGAAGAGCGCGCCCACCTCCTCGGGCAGCTCCGGGTTCGCGAGGAACAGCTTGGTCGGGATCGACTCCAGCAGCGCCGAGGCGCCCGCCGTGCCCGACACGTCCACGGCGGACTGGGTCGCGAGCACAAGCGCGGCGTTCTTCTTCCGCCACGTCTTCGCCGCCTCGGCCAGGTAGGCGAGCACGGCCGGGTCGGCCAGATAGCGCCACGCCTCGTCGACGACCATCAGCTTGAGGCGCGCGGTCTCCGCCGGGTCCTCGATCTCGAGGCGCATCCGTTCGAGCAGGTAGGCGAGCGCGGCCTCGCACAGGTCCGCGTGCTCGGCCGCGCCGGCCAGATCGATCACCTGCCAGTCGCCCAGCTCGAGGTCCGCCCCGCCCGCGGGCGCGTTATCGAAGAACCGGCCCCAGACGCCGTCCTCGGTCCAGCGGCTGAGCGCGGGCCACATCGTCGAGGGAAGCGAGCCCGTGAGCGTGCTCAGCGTGCGCCGCCCGGCACCGAGCGCATACAGGTCCTCGATCCGCGCCCGGACTTCGGTCGTGTCCGCGCCGCCGGGCTGATAGCCGCCGAGCTTCAGCAGCCGCAGCACCCAGCCGGTCAGGAACTGGAACGTGCGCGTGCCCGCGGGCAACGCGAACGGCTGGAGCCGGAGGCCGGAGCGGGCGTAGCCGGGGGTGAGCTCGAGGTAGGAGCCCCCGACAAACCGCGTCAGCCATCGGTAGGAGCCGCCCAGGTCCAGGATGAGGACGCGTGGACCGTACTTGAGCGCCTCGACGAGCAGGAAGTTGAGCGTAAAGCTCTTGCCCGACCCCGTCGCGCCCAGGATCAGCGTGTGGCCCACGTCGCCGCGGAACAGGTCGTAGTGGTACTCCGTCCGCCACGGGGTCTCGAACACCGCGAGCGCTTCGCGATCGAGATGTTTGCTCCGGGCCGAGCCCCTGGGCGGTCCGAACACCGGCGCGAGGCACGCTGCGAGCCCGGCCGACACGAACACCCTGCGGATCTGCCGCTTGTGCGGCTGCGCGGGCAGGCGCGAGAACCAGACGGGAAGCTGGCCGTACCCCTCCCGCACCGCCTTCGCGTCGTGCGCGGCGAACAGGCGGCGCACGTCGCCGTCCAGCCGCTCGGTCTCGTCCAGGTCGCCGTGGAGCGCCACGGTGAGCGATGCCTCGCCGTAGGCCACGCCGTCGGCCTCCAGCTCGACCAGCGCCGCGCCCAGCCGGTCCGATTCGACGGCCGCCGCCGAGTCGACCATCGCGGCCGCCGTGCCCTGTGTCTCCTGCACGTGCGACATCAACGAGTAGCGGCGCGAGAAGTAGTGGCGCTGCGCGCTCCGGATCCGGCGCCGCGCCGCCTCGACGGTCCACGGCCGCCACTCGAGCGAGACCGTCAGCGTCGCGTCGAGGCAGTAGAGGTCCCGGAGCAGGTTCGCGTGCCCCTGGCCGGGCGGAGAGAGCAGCGAGTACAGGATCACCGGCTCGCCGTCGAGCGTCAGGTGACTGCGCTCGGCTTCGAGCTGCGAGAGCGCGAGCCGCCAGTTCATGCCGCTTCCCGTCGCGCCGTCCCACCCCATGCCCGGACGGTTGATGAGTTCAGACAGGAGACGGGACGCCTCGACGGCTCGGAGCATCTCGATCGGTGTGTGCTCGGCCACGAGCGAGCGGCCCGCCTCGACCATCGCCCGGAACCGGCCGGCCGCAGCCTCGATCTCCGAGGCCAGGTAGGTCGGCGCGCCCTCGCGCTTCCACTTCCGCAAGCCGGCGAGCCGCGAGAGCGGTCCGCGCCGCGCACGCTTGGCGACCGCACGCAGACCCGACCCATGCGACCAGACGACGTAGGCGTCGAGCTGCTGCACGCGCCGGGCGAGGAACGCGCCGCGCTTCCGCTTCGAGACGGCCGCGATGTCGGAAGCGCTCTCCTCCTCCTCCGGCGCGGCCGCGGGAGCCGGACGCCGGAGCAGATGGAACTGGAGGCGCGCGCCGGGAGCCAATCCCGAGAGCAGCCGCTGCCACAGCCCGAGCGCGCGGTCGACCTGCTCCGGCGTGCGGCCGTCGACCACCGCGGGCCAGAGCCGGCCCGCGGCGATCAGCCCGCCCGAGCGGGTCAGGCAGGTGCCGCCGTCCTCGAGCCAGCCCCAGTAGGGCAGCTCTTCGGCCAGCGAGCCCGCCGCCTCATGAGCACGACGCTCCTCGGCAACCCTCACTCGCCGCTCCCCCGAATCTTGAGGTGCCACGGCTCGGCCGCCCACTTGCCCGGATCGAACCGCGCGGGGTGGCGTGCGGCCGCCCGCAGCACCGCGAGCATCGCCGGGTCCTTCCGGCCCGCGAGCCAGCCCGCGCCGTAGCAGCCGGCGAAGATCACGCCGCCCGCCACCAGCGAGGCGGTCGCGTTCCACACCGCGACCGCGAGCGTCGCGCCCAGCAGGAACAGCCGGCGCTCGACGCCCAGCACCGTCAGCGCACGGTTGAGTGCGTGGTAGCCCGGCCAGCGCGCGAGGCCCCGCATCAGAACAGCCAGCCCAGGAAGTTCACCGCGCCCACCGCCATCCCGATCCCGAAGATGATCCCGGCCAGCGTGCGCTTGCTGCCGCCCTCGCCGAACGCGAACATCAGCCCGCCCACCACGATCGCGATCAGCGACAGCCCGCGGGCGATCGGACCGGTGAACTGCGTCTGAAGCTCGTTCACCGCGTCCACCCACGGGCTCGTGCCCTGGGCCAGCAGCCGGCTGGGCACCAGCGTCAGCAGCGCGGCCCAGGCGGCCGTTCGCATGGTTGTCAACAACGTTCTCATCCTCTCTTCTCCTTTAGCTGTCCCGTAGTGTCCGGCCCCGGGCCGTCCCCGTCCCGGCGCTCTTCGACCCGCTCGCGGATCCAGGCCTCGACCTCCGCCTCGATCCAGCCCACGGCGCGCTCGCCCAGCGAGACCGGCCGGGGAAAGCGCCCCAGCTCCAGCCGCATGTAGATCGTGCTCCGCGACAATCCCGTGCGGGACCGGACCTCCGGCAGCCGCAGGAAGCGGGTCGGCGGGTTCGTCTGTCGTTCGAGCTGTCCTTCGGTCATCGTCCGGGCCTTCTCCGGTGTCAGCGGGACCGTAACGCTGGAGGACCGTACGGAAGGAGGTCAAGACTTAGGAATTCTCCTAAAGTCTTGTAACGTCTGGAGATATCCGATAAGCGGGTTCGGGGGCCGGAGCACGCCGCCAGCGCGGCGGCAGACGCCTCCGTTGAACGCCCGGGGAGAGCGCGGCACAGGCACAGGGCGGCTTCCCGCCCGGCAGGCGGCACGCCGGAAAGACGGCCGGAGCCGGGATGCCCGGCGCGGCTTGCTATCCCTCTTGCGCGCCCCGGCTCTTCTCGATCCGCTCCTGGATCCACGCTTCGACCTCACCCTCGATCCATCCGACGGCACGCGCGCCGATGCGGACCTGGCAGGGGAAGCGGCCCTGAGCCACGCGCGCGTAGATCGTGGCGCGCGACAGACCCGTCCGGGCGATCACCTCCGGCAGCCGCAGGAAGCGGCTGGGCGGATCCGTTCTCCGCCAGCCCGCGCGTTCGCCTGCCGCCCCGCGCCCGGCCGCCCTCCTCGAGCGCGCCCGCCGCCTGCCGGCCTGCCGGGGGCGCGGCGGGTTCCGCGCCCGGCCGGCTTCGCCGCCGAACCTGCCGATGTAGGACAGAACCCGGTCCGCCGTCCTTAGCGAGGGCGAGCGCCCGGCTTCGATCTGGCGGATCAGGTTCGGATCGCCCACCGCCTTCAGGCCGAGGGTGGTCGGCCTCATGCCCGTGCGCCGGAGGAACCCGCTCAGCCGCGAAGTGAAGTGCTTTTCCAGCGGGCCCATGCCGGCAACGGCGAAGACGGGGCTACCGGCTGGAACGACAGTTGCCGGGCGGGATTCGCACCCGCCAGGAAGGCGCGCCTTTCCACGGCGCACGCGGAGAATCGTCTAAAGTATTAGAGGGCTGCACGATCTGCGTTTCCTGCCATTGTACCGGATGTTGCTGGACCGTGTCCCGAGAGCGGGATAAGCGCATGTGAATGGCGGGACTCCGGCACGCGCGCCGCCTCTTCGCCCGGCGTGACGGAAACCCACATCGCCCGCGTCCCGAAGAGGCTGCTACCGGTTGTGGCCCGGCAGGGAAGCGCGCCGTTCCCCTTGGACCTCCTGGATGCCGACGCTCAGGCCGAGGCTGGGTGCGCTGGTGGATCCGTAGTAGCCGTGCACGTCGAGCCTGAGGCCTCCGGGCAGCTTGACCCCGTAGCCGGCGCGCGCGTCGAGGGTCCAGCGGTCCGGGTCCCGCTTGCCGGGACGGAGGCTCCGCCCGCCGAGCGGGCCGTCGAGAAGCGCGCCGGTGGCGCGTGCGCGGGCGCCCCATCGCGGCGAGACCGAGAGGGAGAACCCTTGCCCGTCTCCCCGCTTCGCCAGCGCGAGGGTCACCGCCGCACCGCGCTCGCCATAGCCTTCCGCCGTGTGGTGGGTGAGCATGCGCGCCTGCGCGTCGAGGCGCACGAAGCCGAGGACGGCCCGGAGTCCGCCGGCGACCTCGATGCCGTCGCCGGTCTGGCCGGCGCCGCCGTCGCGGCGCGCGTGCACGGTGCCGGACGGCGTGAGTTGCAAGCCGCCGATCCGCGCGGGCACCGACAGGTCGAGACCGATCCGCACCTGGTTCACGGCGATGTCCTGCCCATCGACGGTCTCCTTGCCCGCCCCGGTGCGGAGCCTGGCCCAGGCGGCGTCCCCCAGGAAGGCGAAGTCGAGCCCGCCCGGCGCTCCGACGCGCTGTTCGAGTTCGACGAGCCCGAGCCGCAGGTCGGTCGGGCTCGCGCCCGTCCGTCCGTCCGCCCGCACGTTGCGAGCGTTGCCCCTGCCCGCGCCGGCCGAGGCCCAGATCGAGGTGGACCGGCCGTCCCACCGGAGATACGGATGGACCGCCGTCATGAACTGCGTGAGCCGTCCGTCCGAGGCGCCCGCGCGCCAGTCGCCCACGCCCTTGCTCCGGGAGACCGCGACCCCGGCAAGCCAGCGGTCGGTCAGCCTCGTGTCGAGGCCCACATACGCGGTCGACAGCTCTCCGTCGTAGCCGGAGTCCAGGGAGGGGGTCCCTTTGAACGACTGGATGTCCCCCTGGCCCCACAGGGACCAGCGTCCCCGCGACGGGCACCTGCCGCCGTCCTGCTGCGATCCGCCCCAGCCGAGGAGGAAATCCGCCGCGCCCTCGCCGGAGCCGCCGCCCCCGATGTCGAGCGCGCGGGCGGGCACCGACAGGAGCGCGGCCTTCATCCGCTCGGCCGTCTCCGGGATCGACCGGAGCGCGGCCTCCATCCGCTCGGCCGTCTCCGGGACCGACCTGGCCGCGAGCGTTGCAGGCGCGCCCTGTCCCTCCTGCAAGCCGATGGGGGCGAAGGGATCGAGGGCGTTCTTGCCCAGGCGTAGCGCGGCGGCCGCCGACGAGCGGGCGCGGGTCCCGATCCGCCCGAGCATCGTCTCCGCCTCCGTCCGCCCCAGCGGCACGGACCGGCCCATCACGTCGAGCCGGGACGCCTCGCACGGATCCGCCTGCATCCGGCGGCCCAGCGCCGCACGCACGCTCGCCAGATGGCCCCGGGCGGTGGCCGCCAGCACGTTGCCGAGGACCGCGCGCTGCCGGCGGTCGCTCACGCCGACCTGCACGCTCTGGGCCGCGCTGAGGCCCGCCGGATCCCACGCCGTGACCGTGACCGTCGCCGAGCCGTACACGACGGGCGTCAGCGTCAGCACCGCCCCCGCAACCTCGGACAGCACCACGCCCGTGTCGTTCGAGCGCGCGCCGTAGGCCAACGCATCGCCGTCCACGTCGCCAAAGTACGGCGACAGGTCCACCCGGACCGGGGCGCCGCCCTCGTCGAGCGTCTGGTCCGGGACCCGGCCGACCGGCGTCGGCGCGTCGTTGACGGGCAGCACCGTCACGTCGACCGTCGCCGTGTCCCTCAGGCCGCGCCCGTCGGAGGCGACGTAGGTGAACGAGTCGGCGCCGTGGAAGTCGGCATCCGGCGCGTAGATCACGATCCCACCCGAGACGAGGCGCACTGCCCCATGCGCCGCCGCCGTTATCGACCGGACGTGCAGGTGGTCCCCTTCCGGATCCGTGTCGTTCGCGAGCACGTCGACCGTGACGGCCCGGTCCTCGGGCGTCACGGCCCGGTCGTCCATCGCCTCGGGCGCCTCGTTCACGTCGGTTACCTCGATGGCGACCTCCGCACGCGCCTCGCCCCCGAACCCGTCGAGCGCGCGCACGGCGAGCTCGAACCGGTTCGGCGGTGTCTCGAAATCCTCACCGGAGCCGATGTACCTCACCACGCCGTCCCTCGCTCCGACCGCGAAGCGGTCCCCGTCCCCGGCCGCGAGTTCGTAGGTCAGCGCGTCGCCATCGGGGTCCAGGGCCGCCACACCGCCGAGTTCGACCGGACGCGTCCGCCCGTCCAGGTTCTCGGGCAACGTGAATCCGTAGGACGGCTGCTCGAACGCGGGCGAGCGGTTGAACACATCCACGGTCACGATGGCCGACGCCCTGCCGCCGCGTCCGTCGGAGACCTCGACGCGGATCGCCGTCGTCCCGAGTGCGTCCGGGGCCGTCCAGACCGCCGCGGCCTGGTCGGCGTCGAAGAAGCGGCCCCTCGGGGCGCTCCAGCCGTAGGTGAGCGCATCGCCGTCCGGGTCCGTCGCCCTCGCCTCCAGGCGGACCTCGCCGCCGCGCGGCACGGCGCACGGATCGCACGAGGCGGTTACCTTGGGAGGCTCGTTCACGTCCGTCACAACGACCACGACCCGCGCCTCGTCGCCCTCCCCGAACCCGTCCCGCACACGCACCGCCAACCCGAACAGGTTCGGCTCCGCCTCGAAGTCCTCGCCGGGGCCGATGTACGTCACCGCGCCGTCCCGCGCTCCGACCGCGAAGCGGTCCCCGTCCCCGGCCGCGAGTTCGTACGTCAGCGCGTCCCCGTCCGGGTCCTCGGCCGCGACCCGGCCGAGGACGGCGGGGCTCTCCCGGCCGTCCACGTTCTCCGGCAACTCGAACTCGTAGACCGGCTGCCCGAACGCGGGCGAGCGGTTGAACACCTCGACCTCGACCACGGCCGACGTGGAGCCGCCGCGTCCGTCGGAGACCTCGACGCGAATCGCCGTCGTCCCGAGTGCGTCCGGGGCCGTCCAGCGGGACACGGGCTCGCCGGCGTCCGAAAAGCGGCCCCTCGGGGCGCTCCAGGCGTAGGTGAGCGCATCGCCGTCGGGGTCCGTCGCCGCCGCCTCGAGGCGGATCACGCCGCCGCGCGGCACGACGCACGGGTCGCAGGTGGCCGTGACCTCGGGAAGCTCGTTCTCGTCCGTCACCTCGACCACGACCCGCGTAGCGTCGTCCGCTCCGAAGTTGTCCCGGACGCGCACCGTGAGCTCGAAGATGTTCGGCTCCGTCTCGTAGTCCTCGCCGGAACCGACGTAGCGCACCACGCCGTCGCGCAGCCCCACCGTGAAGCGATCCGAGTCGCCGAACACGATCCCGTACTTTAGGTCGTCGCCGTCGGGGTCCTCGGCCACCACCGCGCCGAGTTCGACCGGACGCGTCCGCCCGTCCAGGTTCTCGGGCAACTCGAAGCGGTAGGACGACCGCCCGAACTCCGGCCGGCCGTTGACGGCATGGACCTCGACCTCTGCCGACGCGAAGCCGCGTCCGTCGGAGACGTGGACGCGGACCGTCGCCCGCCCGGGTTCCGCCGGGGCCGTCCAGATCGCCGCCGGCTCGTCCACCGGTCCGTCGAAGCCGCCCCACGTCGCGCTCCAGGCGTAGGTCAGCGGATCGCCGTCCGGGTCCGATGCCGTCGCCGTCAGGCCCACCGAGCCGCCCGGCGCCACCACGCAAGGCGCGCACGAAACCGACACCGCCGGCGGACGGTTGGGCGGGGCCGTCCGGTCGCGGATCGTCACCACGACCGACGACGGGCTGCCCGGCGGCAGCCCGTCCGGCAGGGCGCCCAGCGACACCGTGAACGTCTCGTCGTCACGGTCGGCGTCGTTCGTCGTCGAGATCGTGCCCGTGCCGGTCGTCTGCCCCCCGCTGATGATGATGCTCGCCAGCGAACCGAAGTCGTCCGATTCGGCGGTGCCCGCCGCCAGCACCAAGGGAATCGTCACGCCGCTCGCCAGCGTCCCGGACAGCCGCGCCGTCACCGTCACCGGCTGTCCTTCGTCCACCGGGTTCGGCGAGACCAACAGGCTCACGGTCACCGTAGGACGGGTGTCGTTGTCGGTGATCGTGAGCGTGGCGGTGCCGGAGGTCAGGCCGGTGGCGGCGGCGGTCAGGACGACCGTCTCGTCGCCCTCGGCCAGGTTGTCCTCGGTGGGATCGAAGCTCAGCGTGGCCGTCCCGCTGGTGTTGCCCGCCGCGATGGTCACGTCGAACGCGCTGATCGCCGGGTAGTCGGTGCCCGAGGTCGCCGTCCCGCCCGTCCGGGTGACGCTGACCGTCGTGGCCGTTGTCCGCGCCGAGCCGTTGAGCGAGGCGGTCACGGTGATGTCGGTGGCAGCGGCCCCCTCGCTCACCGAGCTGGGGTTGAGCGAGAGGGTGATCGCCGTCGGAGCGGTGTCGTTGTCGGTGATCGTGAGCGTGGCGGTGCCGGAGGTCAGGCCGCTGGCGGCGCCGGTCAGGATGACCGTCTCGTCGCCCTCGGCCAGGTTGTCCTCCGTGGGGTCGAAGCTCAGCGTGGCCGTCTCGCTGGTGTTGCCCGCCGCGATGGTCACGTCGAACGCGCTGATCGCCGGGTAGTCGGTGCCCGAGGTCGCCGTCCCGCCCGTCCGGGTGACGCTGACCGTCGTGGCCGTTGTCCGCGCCGAGCCGTTGAGCGAGGCGGTCACGGTGATGTCGGTGGCATCGGCCCCCTCGCTCACCGAGCTGGGGTTGAGCGAGAGGGTGATCGCCGTCGGAGTGGTGTCGTCGTCGTTGATCGTGCCCGTGCCGGTGTCGGTCGCTGTGACCGAGAGCGTCGTGCCCGAGACCGTCAGGCCCACCGTGAACGTCTCGTCCCCCTCGACCAGCGCGTCCTCGGTCGTCGCCACCTTGAACGTCTCGGTCTCGCCGGCCGTGCCCGCGAACGTCAGCGCCGCCGTGTTCTCCGTGTAGTCGGTGCCTTTGGTGGCGGTGACGTCGGTGAAGCTCGGCGTCACCGTCAGCCCGCCCTGGACCGCCTTGTCCAGCGTGACGGTGAACGTGAGCGCGTCGCCCTCGGCCGCCGAGGCGTCGCCGACCGTCACCGCCGCGCTCCCGTCGTCGTCGGTGATCGTGCCCGTGCCGGTGTCGGTCGCCGTGACCGAGAGCGTCGTGCCCGAGACCGTCAGGCCCACCGTGAACGTCTCGTCCCCCTCGACCAGCGCGTCCTCGGTCGTCGCCACCTTGAACGTCTGTGTCTCGGACGCCGTGCCCGCGAACGTCAGCGCCGCCGTGTTCTCCGTGTAGTCGGTCCCCGAGGTCGCCGAGACGTCCGTGAACGAGGGCGTCACCGTCAGCCCGCCCTGGACCGCCTTGTCCAAGGTCACGGTGAACGTCAGCGTGTCGCCCTCGGCGGCCGTCGCGTCGGCGACGGTCACCGCCGCGCTGCCGTCGTCGTCGGTGATCGTCACCTCGGTCGCCGTCACGGCGAGCCCGGCCACCGTCGTGGAGCCCGACACCGAGAGCGTCTCGTCGCCCTCGGCCACGGCGTCGTCGGTCGGGACCAGCGTGAACGTCGCCGTGTCGGCCGTGTTGCCCTCCGCGATCGCCATCGCGAGGTCCGCCACCGTCTGGTAGTCCGTCCCCTCCTCCGCCGCGTCGCCCGCCGCGCCCACCGCCACCGTCACCGGCGTCTCGCCGACGCGGGCGCTCCCGTCCAGCGCGGCCGTCACCGTCACCGTCCGGGACCCGCCGTCCTCCGGCACAGAGGACGGTAAGACCGACAGCGCGATCCCCGTCGAGGCCACGTCGTCGTCGGTGATCGTCACCTCGGTCGCCGTCACGGCGAGCCCGGCCACCGTCGTGGAGCCCGACACCGAGAGCGTCTCGTCGCCCTCGGCCACGGCGTCGTCGGTCGGGACCAGCGTGAACGTCGCCGTGTCGGCCGTGTTGCCCTCCGCGATCGCCATCGCGAGGTCCGCCACCGTCTGGTAGTCCGTCCCCTCCTCCGCCGCGTCGCCCGCCGCGCCCACCGCCACCGTCACCGGCGTCTCGCCGGCGCGGGCGCCCTCGTCCAGCGCGGCCGTCACCGTCACCGTCCGGGAACCGCCGTCCTCCGGCACAGAGGACGGCAAGACCGACAGCGCGATCCCCGTCGAGGCCACGTCGTCGTCCAGGATGGTCAAGCCCTCGGTCCAGGGATGCCAGATCAGCCCAGACTCTTCCATTCCCACAACGACCACCGTAGCGGTCACGATCAGGTGCTTGTCCGGACCGGCGATACCGTCGTCCGCCGCGCTGATGGTCACGGTTCCTGTGCTGGTTTTCTGTCCCGCCGGAATCGTCAACCGCGTGCCGGTCTGCGTGTAATCGCCAGGCTCTGCGATCCCGGTTGGCGCCGTCGTCACCGTCACCTCCACGACAGCGTCCACGATCGTGTTCAGCTTCGCGGTGACCCTGCTCTGGCCGCCGTTCTCGGGAATGCTGGCAGGGGAGAGCTCGATCGTCACCTGGGGTACGGCCTCGTCCTCCAAGATGTACAAAGCGGACTGGACATTGACTTGGCTCCCGTCAATGCCGCTCACCGACTGCACGTCGATGGAGACCGTCCTTTGCGGGCCGGGCCCGTAGTACTCGTCGTTCGAGGCCGTCACGGTGACCAGACCTGTGCTGCTCGTCGACCCCGCCGGTATGGTCAACGTGCGGTTGTCGCTCATCGTGTAGTCGGCTGCCGTCGCCGTGTGGTGCTCGTGCGCCGTGTTGACACCAATCGTCAGCGTTACATCGTCCGAAACGGGCTGGGTCAGATTGGCGACAATCGTGCTGGTACCGCCTTCCAAGACCCTTGTCGGCACCGGCGACACCATCACGTACGTGCGGTCTTCGTCGTCATCGAGAATGAAGACGGTAGTGAGGTTCACGAACGCGCTTCCAGAGGAAGCGGTTCCCCTCAGCGAAACCGACGCGTTTCTCATGTCAGCGTCATCGAGCGCCGTCAGCGTTACCACGCCCGTGCTCTCCGTGGCTCCAGCTGGGATCACGAGAACCGGATCGGCGCTCAACTCGGCTGCGGCGCTGGTCTCGCTGACGGTCACGCTCACGTCTTCCGGCACCGGTTGCCTGGCGCGCAGGGTAATCGTGCTGGTTTCGCCCTCCCTTATCGTTCCCGGTGTCGCCATCAGGTCGATCGCGACTTGCGAGTCGTCTTCGAGAATCGTCAAGGTCTGGTCGGCCGGATCCGCCACGCCGCCGCCGGTCACCGTTCCCGAGACCGTGACGACCCGGCTACGCCTTCCCGCGCTCGTCGAATCGTCAATGGGTGTAATGGTGACCGTCCCGGTGCTTCTCGTTCCGCCCGCCGGAATCGTCAACATCGTGCTCGCACTCAACTCGTAGTCGTCGGTGCGGGTTTGGGCATGACCCGGCGCCGCAGACACCGTGATGGTCGCCGCTTCCGTCAGCGGGGCGCTCGCCACCGCCGTCACCGTGCTGACCAGTCCCTCCCTGACCCGCGGCGGCGTGAGCACGAGAGCCAACTCGGGCATCATGTCCTCGTCGTCGACGATCGTCAGTTGCAGCGGCCGCGGAGTCCGGACGCCACGTCCCTCGGTCACGGTCGCCGAGATCGTGACGGTCTGGTCCGGTTCGTCCGCAGTGTTGTCCACGGCGGTGATGGTCAGGGTCTCGGTCGCGTACAGCGCACCCGGCTCGAAGGTCAACGTGGTCCCGCTCAGTCTCGCCCGGTCGCTCGGCTCCAATGACACCGTCATCTTCACCACGCCCTCGTGCAATCGGTGCTTGAACGCGATCAACTTGGCCTCGCCCCCGTTCTCGAAGATGCGCGACGGGGCGAGCTGCATCCCGGTGATCGTGTGGTCGTCGTCAAGCACCTGGAAAAACTCGGTATCCGGATCCACGCGTGCATGGTCCGCGGTCAGGGTCGCGTTGAACCCCCTGTTGCCCGTGTTCATGAAATCGTCCAGGGACGTGAAGATCACCTCGCCGGTGCTCTCCGTCGTCCCGGCGGCAATCGTCAAGGTTGTGTTGATGCTCAGTTCGTACTCGTCGGCCCTGCCCCCATTGGGAGTCACCGTGACGGAGATGGTGACTTCCTCGTCCAAGGGCATGGGGAGCATCGCCCGTATCGCCCGGCTTTCGCCTTCGGGTACGTTCTCTACCACGGCGATCAGCCGCATCCGGGTGGTGTCGGTCACCGTCACGGGCAGATCAGCCGACACCATGTCGTAGCCACCGCCCGACGCGGTGTGGGTCAGCGTCGCGTCGTCGTTCCTCGCGTCGTCGTCTCTCGTCGCTGAAACATTCACCGTCTGCGCGTCGTCGTAGTTCGACATCGTGAACGTCAGACTGGTCTTGTTCAGCGTCAGGTCCGTTCCCGACGTCCCGCCGATCGACACCGTCACGTCAGCATTCGGTTGCGTAGCAAGCTTCACGGTGTAGCTAGCGGAACTCCCCTCCGTTATCTCCAGCAGCGCGGTCTCGGACAGCACCAACGACGCCGATTGAGCGTGAGCGTTCTGCACTGCGCCCGCCGCGAGGCCCACGACGAGCATCAGTCCAAGGCGCGGGTTGCAGATTGTCCGTGAAGGATGATTTCGGATCCGTCTCACCGAATAAGGTCTCGTCCGCGGGGAATCTCGGATTGGCACCGGGCTTTCCTCCCGATAGTTGCAGCTATCGAGAGCTACACGACGTGGACCTATACCACTGCCTGGGAGTGGGTTATGCCGATTTCGGACTCGGACCGCGTGTCTGGTCGTCCCAACTCTGACACTGCGATGTCACAATCCAGAGAACGCCTTGGCGCCTGCCTGGAAGACGCTCCGGGCGCTTTCAGCGACCACACCGTCCGGGCGCTCCGGATCGATCTCACGATCTTCGCGGCGTGGTGCGCCGAGCGAGGGCTCTGTCCGCTTCCGGCACAAGCGGATACGGTCGCGGCGTACGTTGACGCCATGGCGGACGCACGCGCCCCGGCAAGCGTTCACCGGTACGTTTTCAGCATCGGCGCGGCGCACAGGGCAGCCGGGGAGCAGAGCCCGCTCAGGCACCCCAAGGTGCGACAGGCACTGCGGCGGATGCGTCGCCGTAACCGATGTCGGCAGAGGCAGGTGCTAGGCGTGACCTGGGAACTCCGGCAGCGCCTGATCGGGGCCGCCGGTGACCGGCTGATCGACCTCAGGAACCGCGCCCTGGTCGCCGTTGCCTACGACGCCATGCTCCGGCGGTCCGAGTTGGTCGCGCTGCGCGTGGCTGACATGGGGATGGACGCGAGCGGGTCAGCCTCGCTCTTCTTGCGACGAGCAAAGAATGATCCGGGCGGTGCCGGTGCGACTCTCTACCTGCACCGCGACACTGTGGCGCTGGTGCGGACGTGGCTCACCGCCAGCGGGGTCATCTCGGGTCGGTTGTTTCGTTCGGTCAGAAAGAACGGCGCACTGGGCGAGGCATTGGATGCGAGCCAAGTGCCGCGTGTCTTCCGCGCGATGGCCGAGCGAGCGGGCCTGTCGGCGGAGGAGGTACGCGAGATCTCCGGGCACAGCCCGCGCGTGGGTGCAGTCCAAGACATGATCGCGTCGGGAATCGGGATCCCCGCGATCATGCAGGCCGGGCGCTGGAAGAGTCCCTCGATGGTGCAGCGCTACGGCGAGCGGCTCCTCGCCCAGCGCAACGGCGCGGCCCAGCTCGCTCGCCTTCAGGAACGCGACTGAGCCGCTTGCGCCCGCATGGCTTGTGGTTGCCTCAGCGCCGCGCTGCCGCGAAACTCATGGAGGTTTACTCTCGATAGCTGCAACTATTGGGAGCCAACCAGTAATCTACGCTCTTAAGTGTGACACAGATGTGTCAGATTGGCCGAGTGTGTCCGTCAGCATTGTGACATCTAATGCGAACGGCGTTATCCTCCATTTCCCGATGTTCTGGCGGAGTCCCGCTGGACACCTCAACCTCTCCAGGGAAGTGGAACCCGATGAACGATCCGGACCGGAGCGCGCCCAGGAGCAATTCCGCGGGTGACCGCGCCTCCCGGCTCAGCGCGGCGATCCTGCGGATCAGCCAGAGCCTCGACCTGTCCACCGTGCTGGAAGAGGCCGTCCGGAGCGCCTGCACGCTGACCGGCGCCCGCCACGGTGTGGTCACTACGATCGACGAGCGGGGCCGGGTCCGAGACTTCGTCACCTCCGGTCTCGCGCCCGACGAGCGCCGGTCGATGGTGGAGTGGCGGGACGGGCTGCGATTCTTCGAGCACCTTCAGGGCCTGTCGGCACCCCTCCGGGTGGCGGACCTTCCGAGCTATCTCCGTGCGCTCGGGCTGTCACCGAACCCTTGGGGCTCGATGACGCTACAGGGGACCCCGATGCACCATCGGGGAGAGCACCTCGGGGATTTCTTCGTGGGCGACAAGGAGGACGGGGAGGCGTTCACGGCGGAAGACGAGGAGATCCTAGTGCTCTTCGCCTCTCAGGCGGCGACGGCGATCGCAAACGCGCGCACGCACCGCGAGGTGGAGCGGGCGCGTGCCGACCTGGAAGCACTGGTCGAGACCTCGCCGGTCGGGGTCGTGGTGTTCGAAGCGGCCACCGGGCGCGCGCTCTCGTTCAACCGCGAGGCACGCCGCATCGTCGAGGAGATCCGGACTCCTGGCAGCCCCACCGAGCAGCTCCTCGAAGTGATGACCTGCCGGTTCGCCGACGGGCGCGAGCACTCGCTCGAAGAGCTTCCGTTGGCCACGCAGCTCGAGGAGGCGAAAGAAATGCGCACCGAGGAGATCGAGCTGTCGGTTCCGGACGGGCGGAGCGTGCGCACGCTCATCAACGCAACGCCCATCCGCTCGGACGACGGCGAGGTGGTGTCAGTGGTCGTCACGATGCAGGATCTCGGGCCGTTGGAAGAACTAGAGAGGCAGCGCGCGGAGTTCCTCGGCATGGTAAGCCATGAGCTGCGCGCGCCGCTGGCCGCGATCAAGGGCTCGACGACAACCGTGCTCCACAGCGCGCCGGCCCCGACCAAGCCCGAGATTGTCCAGTTCGTGCGAATCATCGATGGACGGGCCGATCACATGAGGCGCCTGATCGCGAACCTGCTCGACGCTGGCAGCATCAAGGCGGGCACCCTCACCGTCGAGCCCGTGCCCTCGAATGTCGCCGCGCTGGTCGACCAGACCCGTACCACCTTCGTAACCGGCGGGGGCCGCAACCCCGTGCTTATCGACCTCCCTCCCGACCTCCCGGCTGTGATGGCCGATCCCGAGCGGATCGTGCAGGTGCTCGGCAACCTGCTCGCCAATGCCGCGCGGAACTCACCGCCTTCGGGTCCGATCCGGATCGAGGGCGCGCGCCAGGGAGCGTTCGTCGCGATCTCCGTCTCGGACGAGGGCAGGGGCATTGCACCCGACCGCATTCCGCGCCTGTTCCGCAAGCGGTCGGCAAAGGCCGGAGGCACGGGCCTCGGTTTGGCAATCTCGAAGGGGCTGGTCGAGGCGCACGGCGGGCGCATCCACGCCGAGAGTGGGGGAGCGGGCCTCGGAGCCCGGTTCACGTTCACGATCCCGGTCAGGGGAACCGCCGTGCTCGAAGCGTCACCACCGGGCGCCCGGGAGCAGGCGCCCGTGCAACGCCGGAGGAAGACGCCGATCCTCGTGGTTGACGACGATCCCGAGACGCTGCGCTACGTGAGGGCCGTGCTCTCCGACGCCGGCTACGCCCCCGTCGTCACAGGCGATCCGGACGGGCTGTCCCGCGTCATCCGCTCAGAGAGGCCCAAGCTCGTGCTGCTCGACCTGATGCTTCCCGGGACCGACGGCATCGAACTGATGAAGCGGGTGCCTGAGCTGGACGAAATCCCCGTCGTCTTCATCTCCGCGTACGGCCGCGACGAGACCGTCGCCAAGGCGCTCGAGAGCGGGGCGACCGATTACATCGTCAAGCCGTTCTCGCCGACCGAACTCGTGGCCCGCGTCGGAGCTGCGCTCAGGGGGCGGGAAGAGCCGGAGAGGTTCGTCCTTGGCGACCTCGCCATCGAATACGGACCCCGTCGGGCAAACCTGGCCGGTCGCATGTTGCCCCTCACGTCAATCGAGTTCGACCTGCTCCGAGTCCTGTCGCTCAACGCCGGGCATGTCGTGTCCACGGCCATGCTGCTCCGCCAGGTATGGGGCACGCTCAACGCCGACAACGCCGACCGCGTCCGGTCCGCCGTGAAGAGGCTCCGCAAGAAGCTCGGCGACGACGCGGAGCAACCCGCCTATATCTTCAACGAGCACGGCGTCGGCTACCGCATGCCGGATCCGGGCGAGGGGTAGGTGGGGCGCAACCCGCACCCTGGAGCGTGGTCGGCAGTTCCGCACGAGTGTCGACCCGTGACAGAGAAGCGCATCGGGATGGGAGGACCCGATGTCCGGTCTGAGTGTGCTGTACGCCAAAGAGGCAGCAGCCGAGACGCGAGCGTGTGGCTAGCGACTCATTCGGGACGCTCTTGACCGCAAGCCGCCATTCTCACTTGGTTTCCGTGGACGCAGATTCCAAGGAATCGAACCTCAAGAGATGGAGGTAGGATTGAGCTACGGAGAGGTCGACGGCCCCGAGCGCGAGGCCCGCATTTACGAGTGGCGGCAGGCTTGGTTTGACGGCTGGACAGAAGGGGTGAACTGGGCCTTGGCGAGAACCCTGAAAGCGCTCCGGAGAGGAGGCTCCCGGCCTCGGGCTCCGAGGCGCTGACCAGATCGCGGAAGGAGGCGAGCCTCCTTGGTCCCGCATGCCCCCTCAAGGCCCGAGGGGAGCAGTCTGCTCAACGATGCCAGGGAGTGATCCGACTCATCATGATTTGGTCGAGCGCCGCGGGCTTCCAGGATTCTGCTCGACCTCCGGCGCGCGCCGGGCTCTTGCCTGTGCAGCATGCGCATTCGGGCGGATCGGGAGAGCTGGCAGGCGCCTGCAGTCAGTTCGCTCGCGACGGATACATCTCACTAGGATCTTACCCTGCACGCGAATACTTCCGCCCGTTCCGTCAAGGGCGGTCAGTGGCGTGTCGGTAACAAGTGCGATGTCCGATTGCCGTTCAATCCCGGTGCGCTCGTGCCAGCCTTGGGTTTGGGAAATGAATCTCCGAAGGCCCAGCACCTCCTTGATCCAGCCGAACAGGTGTCTCCGCCATCCATTTGCTGACCTGCGTTAGCGTCTCCGGCCCTCGTCGCTCGCGAGCTTCTCGGCCATGCCGGCCTTGGCGGGGTACTCCTGAGGATCGAATACCACGGCGGCGTTGTCCGCCCGGGCCAGCGGTACATTATCGCCCTCGATGTCCCGCTCCTTCAGCGCCGCAGGTCCAGTTCGTTGCAATAGCCCGCGTCCGCCAAGACCTGCTCCGGTGTCTCGCCGCAGGTCTGCTCCGGCCGGTCGACCATCGGGATCCACCGCGGTCTGCGCGCTGTGGCTCTGATGAAACCCCTCGGAAGAACTCTATGATGTGGCTCTCGGGGTCGGTGATGGCTGCTGTGTGCGCCTTCTGCTCCCGCTCGCCGTACACACGGCTTGTTACAGATGGCTTCCCTTCAGGCTGTCTGGTACGGTCGGAACGTCGTTCCCGTTGACCCTGCTCGGCAAGCCGTCAACCTCTTACGATGCCTTCGACCCCTCTCGTGATAGCGGTCGCGGTTTTCTCTGCGGATCGGCCACTGCCATTTGCTCGCGACATTCACAGACCTGAGTTTGCGAGGTTGGCGAGAAGGTCTCCATACTTATGCGTGGCTAAAGAAAAGAAGATGTTCAGGATGACAATATTCCAGAGCGATAGGGACAAGCAGTGGTATTGGAACCTGAGAGTGCGCCGCAGGGGGGAGATCATCGCCCGAGGCGAGGGCAACAGGAGGAAGTCCGACTGTAAGCACGGCGCGGCGCGCACGCTCGAAGCCCACGCCGCAAACACCGATTTCGTCGGCTTCGACTAAGACCCATGCGTTTCCCTGGACTCTGCCCAGGAAACTGCGTGTAGCACCTAGCACTTCGGAAGGAGTCACGCCGATGTTGAGCGCAATCAAGGGAATGTTGCAGTCAAAGAAGGCCGTCGCAATGGTGGGAGGCGTCCTCGTCGGCCTCGCTGGTAAGGTCGGACTCAATCTCCCAGCTGAGGAGCTGACCGCGGTTCTCTCGCCTATACTGGCCTATATCCTCGGCCAAGGTGTCGCAGATGCTGGTAAGGAGAAGGCCCTGGTAGAGCAACGCGACGCCTGAGGAGGGACGCAACGAAGTTGCGGATCCCTCGTTGCGCGGCGAGGAACCCCGCGCGCAAGGAACCGGGCGCGCAGGGACCGGAGAGCGATCCGTCAGGGAGCGCGGATCTGGCCACTTGGTGAGGGCGAGTTCTGGACCACCATTGGGATTCGAGCAGGCGGGAGACGCGGATAGCGTGCGGCGAACGGTGACGGGAAAGCCGCTGCCTGCACTTGGGACATGCGCCGAGACCTTCCGAGGCAGAAGGCATGATCCCGGCTAAAGAGCCGAGGCGCGGGGAATCCGCACGCTCTGCGCATTCCGCTGATTACGATCACCTGTTCCGGAGGATTCCGATCACCTTGGTGAAGCGGAGGTCCGCAGCGGTGCTGGAGGCTCAGGTTACGGGGTTGAAGTCTAGCCCGAATTTCTCACACGGTGCCAGCGTAGCGACCTGAGGGCGGTATCCAAGCCGTGATTTTGCCGTCGGACCGCGCCCGACGGAAAGAGGAGTCCCTCGGACGTGCAGTGGAAGGCGTGCGAACGGGGATTCAGGTGACTGAACGGCTCCGGGGCGGTCCTGGGGCGCACCGGTGCCACGGCGCGGCGTGAGAATGAGGTTCTGGAGGGGAGATTACCCTCGCAATCGGGCGTGGGCGTGTGCGTAGGCGACTGCGGAAGGGTGCGCGGAGTGCATGGCGACCCTGACCCTTCGCACCGAGACCGTGATGCGGGCGCCGATCTTGAGGAGCTTGAGCCGGAGCGTTCCGGCGGTGGCGCGGGCCAGGCGGGTGCCCGCGAGCATGCGCCTGAGGGCATCGAAGAGGACCGACGCGAAGGCGGAGAAGAGGAGCCGGAGCTGGTTGGCGGCGAAGCGCGAGGCCGAGGTCCGGTCGGAGAACAGATCGAGCTGCTGCTCCTTGATCGCGTTTTCCATGTTGCCCCGCGGGCAGTAGACGCGCTCATAGACGGTGCGTACCGAGAAGGTGTCGGCGGACAGCGAGGTGACGACGAAGCGGGGGTTGGCCTTGCCCGGCAGGTGCTCCGCCTTGGCGACGACCCGGCGCCGGCGCGACCAGCTCGTCAGCGTGGCGTAGGGGAACTCGGCGAACCGGCGTGCGGGCCGGCCGTGGCGGGCTGACTCCGCCTCGGCGTCGGCCAGTTCCCAGCCGATCTTCTCGATGAGCCGCGAGTTCTTCGCCAGTCCGATGACGTAGTCCACGCCGTTGTCCTCGCACCAGGCCAGCAGCTCCTCGCGGGCATACGCCGAGTCGGCCCGCAGCAGGATCTTCAGCCAGGGCCACTCCTGGCGGAGCCGCTCGATGATGCGGCCGAGCGGTGCGGTCACGCCCCCGGCGGGATCGGAGTTGCCGGGCCTGAGCTGGGCGAAGAGCGGGCGCCCGCCGCAGGTGATGTACAGCGGCAGGAAGCAGTAGTGGCCGTAGTAGCCATGGAAGAACCGGCCCTCCTGGCGGCCGTGCACCTCGTCGTCGGTCGAGTCGATGTCCAACACGAGGCGCGACGGCGGCTTGCCCTGCCACGAGTCGATGAACAACTCCACCAGCACCGCCTGCAGCGCATCCGGATCGTGGTCGATCCTGTGGTAGCGGCCGGGCTCCCCTCCGGCGGGCGCATGCTCGAGACGGTTCAGCGTGCTCTTGCCCGCCAGCGCCGCACAGCCCTTCCGGCGTCCCTCGAGCTTGCCCGCCAGCAGGGCCAGCAGCGGGTCGTGCCGCAGATCGTCGTGGTCGTTGAGGTCCTCGTACCCCAGGGCGATGCCCGTGATGCGCTGCGCCACCAGCGTCCGAACCGAGTGCTCCGTGAGGCGGGGATCGCGGTGATCCGTGAAGCACGCCGCCACCCGGTCGAAGAGCCCCACGAACCGGTCGATCTCCCGCAGCAGCAGCGCTCCGGCGTTCGACGTGATCGATCCGCCATCGAACGCCGCGCTCACGCGGCGGCGCCGGCACCCTTGAAATGCGAAGGAAAGCGGCTTACACTGTGTCGGCATCGGTCCTCCGGGTGTCGTCGCTGTCAAGTTGTTCGCCCACATAAACTTAACAGCTCCCGGGGGCCGATGCCGTCCTATAGGTATGAGAAACCCGGGCTAGCACAGACGATGGGTCTGGCGGGATTGGGGAGGGTGTCGGTGGACGGGACGAAGGTCCGGGCGAACGCAAGCAAGCGCAAGGCGATGAGCTACGGCCGGATGGTCGAGGAGGAGCGCCGGCTGCAAGCCCGGAGATCGCGGGGCTTCTGGAGGAGGCGGAAGCGGTCGACGCAGCGGAGGATGCCCACTACGGGGAAGAAATCCGGGGCGACGAGCTGCCGGAGGAACTTGAAGCGGCGCGAGGACCGGCTGGCCGCGATCCGGGCGGCGAAGGCTCGTCTGGAGCCGAGCAGCGGGCGAAGGACGACGCGCGGGGCCGCAAGCCGGGACAGGAGCGCAACCCGAAGGGCGGCAAGGCGTACAAGCGGGAGTATGGCGAGCCGGACGAGAAGGCGCAGAGCAACTTCACGGATCCGGAGAGCCGGATCATGAAGACATCTAATGAGGGGTTCCAGCAGAGCTACAACGCGCAGATCGCGGTGGAGGGGGAGAACCAGCTGGTGGTCGGGACCGGGGTGACGAACAACGCGAGCGACCATGCCCAGCTGGTCCCGATGGTCGATCGGGCGGCGGCGGTGTGTGGCGAGACGCCGGAGCAGGTCCTGGCGGACGCGGGCTATTGCAACGAACCGAACCTGCAGGCGCTGAAGGAGCGGGACATCGACGGCTATGTGCCGCTGGCCCGGGAGGGCAAGACCGCCGTGGCCCCCGATCCGGAGGAGTACCCCGCCAAGGCCCGCATGGCCGAGAACCTGGCCAGCGACGAGGGCCGGAGACGCTACGCACGCCGCAAGTGGATGGCGGAGGCGCCTGTCGGCTGGATCAAGGAGGTGATGGGCTTTCGAAGATTCAGCTTCCGGGGCCTGGAGAAGGTCGAAGCCGAGTGGACCCTCGTGTGCCTGGCCCTCAACATCAAGCGGCTGCACACCCTCCAAGCGGCATGAGGAGGCGATCGTTCACCCCCAGACGCGGGCCCCGGAGCCTACGAAGCCCTCCGCGCCCCCAATTCGCCCCGCTGCGGCCCCGTCAGCGGCACGGATCTCCGTCCTCCCGCCGGCCGAATCTCCCAACCCAACCCAGACCCTCTCACTTCCCTGTCACATCCACTGCGCTTCTGCGGCGCAGGCTCCTAGGGGTTGGAGGGGGTCTTCGTCGAGTGCCGGGGCTGTTGTCGCGGGGTCGCGGGACCGGTCGCGGGCGGTTTTTTCGGAGGGGTGGAGGTAGGGCGAACGGGTTCGGACGCCCTCTACGGCGCTCTGGGAGACCGATTTGGCTCGCGAACGGGGCAGCTTGGCCCGGATTGGGCGGATTCGGACGGGTCCGGGGCGGCCGCAGCGGACATCCGGACGGCCACACGGCCCGCTGAGAGCCTTCTTTCCGTCCCATCGCCCCCGATCGCGGGGAGAGAGAAGCCTGCGGACACATGCTTCAGCCCGGTCCTTCGGCGGATCAGGAGCCGCCGGGGACAGCGCGGACTTCCTTCGTCGAGTCGTAGAGCCATCTCATCGAGGCGCCCCTGAGGTCGATGCGGTGCGCGTGGTTGACGAGACGGTCGAGGATGGCGTCGCCGAAGGTGGGATCGCCGATGACCTCGTGCCAGTGCTCGACGGGGATCTGGCTGGCAAGCAGCGTGCCGCGGCGGGCGTAGCGGTCGTCGAGGACCTCGAGGAGATCGTGCCGTCCCTGTCCCGATAGCGAGGCGAGCCCCCAGTCGTCGAGGATGAGGAGCCAGGTCCGTGCGAGCCGCTGGATGACCTTGGGATACGACCCGTCGCCCCGGGCGAGGGAGAGTTCGTCGAGAAGGCGGGAGACGCGGTTGTAGCGCGTCGAGATGCCGATGCGGCAGGCTTGGCGGCCGAGCGCGCACGCGATGTACGACTTTCCCGATCCCGTGGCTCCGCTGATCAACACCGTCTGGCCGTCCCGGATCCACCGGCCGGAGGCGAGGTGCAGGATGAGGGAGCGGTCGAGACCTCGCGGCGCCTTGAAGTTGATGTCCTCGATGGCCGCGTCGAGGTGGAGTCTGGCGTGGCCCTTGAGGCGCACGTAGCGGCGCTGCCCGCGTTCGGTCTTCTCGCGTTCGAGGAGCAGGGAGAGGCGGTCGTCGAAGGACAGCTCGGCGATGTCGGGCATGCCGGCCTGCTCCTCGAAGGCCCGGGCCATGCCCGAGAGCCGGAGTTCGTGGAGCAGGTCGAGTGTGGGTTGGCGAAGCATGGTCGTCAGGACTCCTTTCCGTTGCGGGGAGTGGGGGCGTAGTACTCCGGCCCGCGGATGTTGGCGGGCCGGCCGCGCAGGGAGAGTTCGTACTGTTCGGCGGCGGCCTGGTCGCGGCCGGTCGCGAGGATGGACGTGACGGACCTGTAGGTCAGCGTGCCGATGCGGAGCGCGCGATGGCAGGCGGCCTCCAGGCGTTCGCCGCCGTAGACCCGCAGCAGATCCTTGAAGGCTAAGGCCATGGCACTCTGCGACGCCGCCCAGCCCGGACCCCAATCGCCCGTGGAAGGCCGACAAGCCACTACTGGCGTTCCTGAGCGCACTCTGACTGAATGAGACTGTGTTGCTCCGATATGCCGCCCTGTCACGCCCCAACAGGACAATCCGACCCGTCCGCCACATAATCCGGAACGCCACCGGTACTCCAGCCACAGCAGCTCCAGCGTCACGCCCTTCTGGCGCTGCAGCTCCCGGTGGACCCGGTCCCAGTCCGGCTCCGGCCGGCAAACCCGCGACGGCGGCGGCGGGAACAGCGCCGCCTCCAGCGCCGCGTCGTCCAGCCCCTCCGGCAACGGCCACGAGAGACCGGCCGCCGACGCCCTCCTCGCGTAGTCGCTCACCGTGCTGTTGGCGATGCCCAGCGACCTCGCGATCTCCCGGGGGCTGCGCCGCAGCTCGTGCTTCAGCCGCAGCACCTCTCGAATCCTTCGCATGGACAAACCTCTTCCTGGGCACCTTCCTCCTCCTCGTTCAGGGAACCTTCCGGCGAGGATGGAAGAAGGCGTCGCTACATCAGGTTCTCCAGCACGGCCGCCCGCTCGACCAAGGGGTGATCGGAATCAACCGGAATCACTGATCGAAATCCCATGGAATGAATGATCGGAATGGAATGGAATGAGGGATCGGAATGCTCCGGAATCCGCTCGATTCGAAGAGCAGCAGAGGGTGATGGACCACCTGATGCGCACTGAGCACCACGGCCAGAGCGAGGACACATACGCACCGAACTCTACGGGCGGCGGTCCCGCGACAACCCAAGACTCAAGCTGGCGCGTTCGCGAGGTATGTTTTACCGTTCAGTGTGCAATAGTTGTCACCTGACTACTCTCCTGACTGCCGCTTTGGCGACACGATCACCGAACACCACTCCGATCGACTTGGCTCGCCTCGCGGCTCGCGATCCGGTTCTCCTGGCGCAGCTGGTGGAGGAGATCGGCTCAAGGATATGGTATGCGATTCGCCCCTTGGCCCGCGACGACGACCACGCCGACGACCTACACCAGGAGTGCTGGCAGGTCATCCTCGAACGGCTCCATCGCTACCGCGGACGCGGTTCGTTCGTCGGTTGGGCGATCGCCGTAAGTAAGAATGTATGCCGCATGCGGCTACGCAAGGCGAAGCGGGCGGGTGGCCCGGAAGTCGCTCTTGAGCATGCCGGAGCGGTTCAGGACGGCAACCCGGACCCACAGGAGGAACTGATGCTGAAGGAACAGCGCGAAGTCCTGTATCATGCGCTTGGACGGCTTCCCGACCGGGAGCGAGACGCGATCGTATTGCGCATTCTCGAAGGAAGGACTGCGGCAGAGACCGCACAGGCGCTGGGCATGAGCCGGGACGGCTCAAGATTGCTTGTGTTGCGTGGCATCTCCCGGATGAGGTCCATGGAGCAGGTCCAGCAGTTGGCCGAGGACAGGACGGAATTGCTTTGAACGAACGCAGATGGAACCCTACAGAGGCGCGGAGGCGATCTTTGAAGGCAGTAGGCACCCGTTTATGCTCGGCGCCCTCACCGGAATCCGGGCTGGATTTGCGGTCAGGCTTGGAACCACCTCCCGAGAGGCGCCTAGATGAGCGCTAAGCCCGTTTGCGGAACCATCCCTCCCCGTCGAGCATCGACCCAGCGCTGTACTCGGACGCTCCTCTCGAAAGGGTCCAAGCTCGAAAGACCATCCTCGATGGCTCGGGACAGAGTCTCTAGTCCCCATTGACACCGGATTCGCCAGATGCGATATGTTCTTCTCTCCGACGCCGCGGTCGCTGGGCAACCTCATGTCCCGTCGGGACGGGTAACTATGCCGGGGACGCCCAGCGCGGCTGCTAAGTGGCGCATGTGGTGCGCGGTCGGCACGGTTACGAATATGAGGCTAGGCAGAAGAACGGCGAGGCCCTCACAGAGGCCGTTTCTCCCAGAATGTCGGACCGACTTATGACTACAGGATCCGTCAGAAGCTCGCCGGGACCTGGTTGGCTGTCGACGTGCGGGTTCGCCAAGCTGACTGGTATCTGGTTCGCGGGACTTCTTGGGCTATACTGTGTCTATGCGCTGATCGCGTTTTTCCAGTTGGACCCGCAGCTCCCAAGTGCTTCCCGCGCGATCATGGTACTCGGGCCTAGTGCGATGACATCCGCAGTTCTCGTCTCGGCCGCGACATTCGCGGGGTCCGCGATGCGGTTCGACCTGTTGACGACGCCGGCTTCTGAGCATCGGCGTGCCTATTGGGGGCAGTTGGTGCTGTTTGGATTAGCAGCCTATTTGCTAGCGACCGTAGGGGTTTCGCCCATCAGGTCGATGTTGCCGGGGGCTACCGACATGCCGCCCGAGACCATCGCTCCAATGCCTGGTGTCCTTAGCGGTTTGCGAACACTGTTTCCAGTACCTATAGGGGTTTTTCCCGTCGTGACGGGTGTAGCAGGCGCTTTAGTCGGGCGGGTCACATCCCGATCAGTGTTGGCACACGCGGCAGCGATCCCCTGGCTGGCATGCTTCAGCCTCGTAGGTGCCTTCGTAGCATCGTTCTTGGGAACCGCAAGTCTTATCGTGCAGGACGACTTCTCACCCCTGTGGATCGTTCTTGGTCCGTTGACATTGCCTTTGATCGCGATCACTGGGTTGGTGTGGCATGTGTACTCCGGTCCTAGTCCGCGCGGAACGTGGGCGGACCCAGATCCCGTAAGTCCGGATACGGTGGATGAGGTCCTCTACAGACTGGTTGACGCTCGCCGGACAGACGAGGACATTGGGACAGCGTCGGCGGGCCCCGCCAAGACCGATGTAGGGCGCTTGGTTCTCGGGATGCGGCGTGCTGCTGGCTCCCGGGCGAAAATGTCGGACGCCCAGGTATCGGATATCGTCGAGCATCTCTTAGCACAGCAAGAAGCTAAAACGCAGCCAGCCGCCCAGCGCCCTCCGGGCGGCCGTCTTGCCGCAGTGGGCGTGTATGGTTCTGTCTACACTGCCCTCGCCGCCGGAAGCCTCGTGGTTGGTTCCTTAGGTGGCTTGCCGCCCAGCATCTCATCGGCGGCGATAGTTGGGCTTATCGGATCCGCTATCGTCTTTCTCGCTGCCAGAGATCATGGCGCAGTTGCCGCGACCGAATAGCCGAAGCACCGCGAGACCTCGGGAGGGAGCAAAGCGGTTGCTGCTTTCCGTTCTCGAAAGGCCGGATTCGTCGCATCGTCGTGGAGCTTGGCAAGGCCCTTGAGCATGAGACCGAGGCAGCTGCGGTAGCCCCGTTCCGGGTCGGGTCGAACTCTCGAGAAGCTTCCTCCGTGAAGGCAGCGGTCTGAGGCCCTGTCTTGCGGGCCCAGCGGTCGAGTCGTTACTACAGGGTCCACTTCGAGGTGGGCACGCTGCGCGGCGGGCAGATGCGTTTCAGAAGGGTTGTGTGTAGCCTCCCTTCCGGCGCCTGCCTATTCCGACGAAGTCGTCCACCCGTTCCGAGCGAAGCCGTCCAGCTGTTCCGGGCCAAGCTGTCCACCCGTTCCGGGCTAAGCCGTCCGGGGTTGAGCGGTGATCGGGAAGGGGTGCTGGAAATGGATGGATCAGGTGGGGTTGGGGGTGGTGGGGGTCCCCTTGGTTGAGTCGTAGAGCCGCCTCATCGAGCCGCCCTTGAGGGTGATGCGGTGGGCGTTGTTGAGCAGCCGGTCGAGGATGGCGTCCCCGAAGGTGGGGTCGCCGATGGCATCGTGCCAGTGCTCGACGGGGAGCTGGGAGGCGAGGATGGTGCCGCGGCGGGCGTAGCGGTCGTCGAGGACTTCGAGCAGATCGTGTCGGCCCTGGCCTGACAGGGAAGCGAGGCCCCAGTCGTCGAGGACGAGGAGCCAGGTGTTGGCGAGCCGCTGAACGAGCTTCGGGTAGGAACCGTCGGCGCGGGCCAGAGCGAGTTGGTCGAGGAGGCGGGAGACGCGGAAGTAGCGGGTCGAGATGCCGAGCTGGCAGGCCTGGTGGCCGAGGGCGCAGGCGAGATAGGACTTGCCGGACCCGGTGGCGCCGGTGACGAGCACGGTCTGGCCGTCCTTGATCCACTGTCCGGAGGCGAGCCGCAGAACGAGGGAACGGTCGAGGCCGCGGGCGGCCTTGAAGTTGAGGTCTTCGATCGTCGCATCGAGGTGGAGTTTGGCGAGGCCCCTGAGGCGCAGGTAGCGCCGCTGGGCCCGCTCGGTCTTCTCGCGTTCGAGGAGCAGGGACAGCCGGTCGTCGAAGGCGAGCTCGCCGATGTCGGGCATGGCGAGTTGCTCCTCGAAGGCCTGGGCCATGCCGGCCAGGCGCAGTTCGTGGAGCAGGTCGAGGGTGGGTTGGCGAAGCATCTTCGTCAGGTCTCCTTTCCGTTGTCGGAGTTGGCGTAGTAGTCCGGTCCGCGGACGTGGGCGTGGTCGCCGGGCAGGTCGAGCGAGCGTTGCTCGCCCGCGTTGGCCTGGTCGAGGCCGGTGGAGAGGATGGACTTCACGGACTTGTAGCTCAGCATTCCGTTGTCCAGCGCGCGGCGGCAGGCGGCTTCCATCCGTTCGGCGGGGTAGGCGCGCGCGAGCCGCATGAGGCCGAGGCAGCTGCGGTAGCCCTGTTCCGGATGGGGCCGGCTATCGAGCAGCTCCTTCGTGAAGGCAGCGGTCTGGGGCCCGGTCTTTCGGGCCCAGCGGACGAGGCGCGACGGGGTCCACTCGAGGTGGGCGCGATGCGCGGCGGGCAGATGCGCCCGCACGGTCGTGTAGCCTCCCTTCCGGCGGCCGCGGACGTGGGCCGCCACGCGCCGGTGCTTGTAGAACACCTCGACCGTCGTGGCGCTGAGCCGGACTTCGACCTCCTCGCGCCTGAGCGCGTGCGGAACGCTGTAGAGGTGGCCATCGACCTGGATGTGGTAGTCGAGGTTGACGCGCGCCTTGCGCCACTGGGCGTACTCGCAGCGCTCGGCCGGGAGCGGCTTGAGCGCGGGCCGGTCCAGGTCCTCGAAGAGGCTGCGCCGGCTGCCCTCGGCCTTCTGGAACGGCCGCTCGTTGAGCGCCGCCAGCAGAGGCTTGACCGCGTCGCGGACCTCGCTCACCGAGAAGAACCGGTGGTTGCGCAGCGGCGCCAGAACCCATCGTCCGACGTTCTGGACCGCCGCCTCCACCTTCGCCTTGTCCTGGGGCGAGCGGGGGCGGGCAGGCAGCACCGCGGTCCCGTAGTGGATCGCCAGATCGTGGTACGTCCGGTTGATGTCGGGTTCGTACCGGCTCGCACGGCGCACCGCCGCCTTCTCGTTGTCCGGGATGACGAGCTCCGGCACCCCGCCCCAGTACTCGAACATCCGCACGTGCGACGCCGTCCAGTCCGGCAGCGAACGCGTCAGCGTGACGTCGGCGAAGGTGTGGTTCGACGCCGCCAGCACCCCGACGAACACCTTCGCTTCGTGGATCTCGCCGGTCCGCCGGTCCGTGACCTCGACCGTCGGGCCCGCGTAGTCCACGAACGCCTTCTCGCCCGCCCGGTAGACCTGGCGCAACACCACATCGAGGCGCCCGCGCCACTCCCGGTAGCGGTCGCAGAACCGGCTGTACTGGTACCCGTCCGGGTGCGCCCCCCGGTACTCCAGCCAGAGAAGCTGAAGCGTCACACTCTTGTGGCGCGCCAGCTCCCGGTGCACCCAGGCCCAGTCCGGCTCCGGGCGCGGCACCTGCGAGGGCGCCGGCGGCGGATACAGCGCCGCCTCCAGCGCCGCGTCGTCCAGATCGTCCGGCAGCGGCCACGACACTCCCGCCTCGTGCGCCCGCCGGAGGTAACTGCCGACCGTGCTGTGGGAGATCCGCAGAATGGCCGCGATCTCCCGGTTGCTCCGGCCGAGGCCGTACTTCAGCCGGAGTACATCTCGAATCTTGCGCATGGACAACCTCTTCTGGGCCACCGTTCCTCCTCCTCGCTCAGGGATCTCTCGCGAGGTTGGAAGAACGGCCCCCTACATCAGGTCATCCAGCACCCCTCCCCGCCCACTCGACTCCTGCGCGCTGGTGTCCCCCGGCGCGCCCCACCGAGGGCGCACCAAGGTGGACGACATGCGTCGGAATCAGCAGCGCATGCGGGACGTGCGGTTGCCACGCGCCGGTACTTGAAGAACACCTCGGTCGTCCGTGGCGCTGAGCCGGATTTCGACCTCTCGGCGCCTGCGTCAGCCGCAGCGTCGACGAAAGGTATGGATACGACGAACACATTCGCTTCGTGGATCTCGCCGGTCCGCCGGTCCGTGACTTCGAAACGTCAGGATCGCCAGTCCGCGAACGCCTTCTCGCCCGTCCGGTGCACTTAGCACGGCGTCACGGCAGCCCCCCCGCCACTCTCAGTAGCGATCGCAGAACCGGGCTATGCTGGTACTTGGGTCCTCCTCCCGGTTACCCCAGCCCTGCTTCAGATTAGTGGCGGCGGACGCACGTCTCTCTCCCGACATGGCGTCTCCTCCGTTCAGTGGAAACGCCATCGGAATGCGACACGCCGAGAACCCCAAACACCCGGGAACCCGGACCGCTGACCGTCCATCCCCTCCGTCACATCATCCAAGTGTCACGCCTTGGACGGCCGCTTATTGTCCCAATCCTCCGTGCCGGTGATGTCGGACAGTCAATCTGTTTCTGACATCACCTGGGATGTCGCAAAACGACCCCCCGCCCAACGCGGTGATTGGCATCTCCTTAGGTAACACAGAGTCAGGGACCGCGTCCGCTGTTGCGGTCTCCGCAGTTCCCCCGGAACCCGAGAGTCTTGCGCCCCAAATGCCAACCAAGGTGCCAGAGTCGCGATTTCGCCCCGTCTACGAGGAGTGGCGCGAGGGACGCCTGACTCAGTTGGAGGCGGCAGCACAATTGAAGATGTCCGTGCGGACGTTCGGACGCTACGTGGCCGGACTACGCACCAGTGGCTCCAAGTGGTGGGAAGGTCGATCTCACCATCGCCCGTCCAGCCGCCGGGCGCCTGATGAGGAACGAACGCACCTGCAGGCGCTTTACTCAGGGTCCTATCTGGGCTGGAACGTCCGGCACTTCTACGAGCGGTATCGAGACGAACACGGCGGCACCCGCTCGTATTCGTGGGTCAAGGACGTACTCCAGTCCGAAGGACTCGTGCAGAGGCGCACTCAGAATGGCACCCCACAACGCGTTAGTGTTAGTGGACTGGACCTGTGTGAATCCAACGGTCGAATGCCGCGGGAAGGCATGCTGATCCACTTACTCGTTGCCCGCAGCCAATGGGCGTCTGGATGCACTTGGGATCTGGTAGCGACCATCGACGACGCTTCCAACTGCGTGTACTCGGGCTTCTTCGTGGAGAAACTGGGGATCTGGCCTGTTTTCAAAGCGATTCGGCAGACGGTCGAGAAGGGCATCTTCCACCGCATTGGCCTCCCTGTCGCCCTGCCTGCCAAGCTAAGCGCATCGGAATCAGCATTCGGTGGCCGCATGAGACCCCAGCTCGGTCGAGCGATGTCGGAGTTAGGCATCGACATGTCGCCGTCCGGTGCAGGACCCGGTGCACGCCGGAGGCGGATGATCGGAACACTGCGCCGACGCTTGCCGCAGGAACTGGCTGCGGAAGGCGTTGCTGGAATCGATGCAGCCAACGGGTTGCTCCGCCGGTACTGGACACGGATCAACGAGTCCTCCGGCAAGGCTATTGAGTCTTCGACTTTGTTCGAACTGCTGAATCCACTTGAGCTGTCGCGTCTTGGTGACATCTTCTGCCTCAAGCACACAGCCCGGATCGCCAACGGGAATCGGTTGTTCTCCAACGACATGGAGGTGGAGCTCGCCTCGCACGCGCGGCGACAGCTGTCTAAGCACCGGGAATACCGGATTCATGAGTATGAGGACCGGAGCAGCAAGGTTTGGTCGAGGGACACCGGGGCAGTTCGATCAATTTGGACGGAGGTTGGCGTGGCATCATGAAGAGATTCCAAGACGTGTTGTTGGCATTGTTGGTCGTTGGAATCGCGGTGCAGATCTGGACCGCGACCGTTCGTACGCCAGAAGGAGACAACCAATTCAGTTTGATGGAACCACTTGCCGTCGGAGATACTTTACCTGTCGTAACTGGCTACGGCGAGCTTGGAGTTCCCGTCACGGTTTCCCTGCTCAGTGACAACGCGCCGCAGGTTACGGTCATCTACAGCTTCCATCCAGACTGCGCCCACAGCCGTAGTTGGGGACGAGAGTGGGCTCGGCATTTCGACCAAGGGCGGCCAAATGCTCCTTCGGTGCGGAGGATCGCGCTTACGCTGGACGAACCCTCGTCGGGGCAAGACTTTGCCAAACACTTCGGCTGGGAGAGCGAATTCTTGAGTGTGGCCGGGTTGAGTCCTCGGCGGAGTGTGTATTCTCTAGTAGCCAGAACGCCGTGGGTGTTCGTATTCGATTCCAAGGGAGTGCTCCGTTTTGACGGCCATGGTAGCAAACTCGAGCAGGTGGAGGCTGTTGTTTCCCGCCTCCTATCAGGATAAGAGCCATGTGGAGAGGCAAACGCTGTCGCCGGTCTCTTCGCGTCGCGTCGGGCAGTTCTATTCACCCTAACCAAAAGTCCGCGGAGTGACCGACCATGAAACCCAAGACCACATCCATACTGATCGCGTTTCTGACCAATCTCGCCCTGTTGCTGGCGAGTCCGCCTGGCCCCATGAGCGCGTACGCGGAACGATCGGGCAGCTACGTATTCCCTTGTTGCAAGGAGACTGCCGAGGGACATCCCTATTGTTGCCAGAACTGCTGCTTCTTCCGGTGGAACTGCTTGACTGACGAGAACTGCGCGCCGCGACGCTAAGTTGGCGCTGGCCCATGGAAACATTGGGCTCCTAAGCCAACAATTCCCGTATCCGTTGCTCCCAACGTTCGCGGTGTACGACCCGGTCACGGTGCAGCCCCTCCTCGAGGATCTCCGCCTTGGTCAATTGGGATAGCGTCTCCCAGTCACCATCCAGCACGCAGGTGGCGTTGCCGTAGTACGCGCTTTCGAGAACGTAGAGGGCTTGATCTGGGAACCCGAAGATCAGGTACCCTGAGAACCCTGCACGTCCGACAGCCACCAACTGAGGACCGTGGTTTGAGATTGTGCTCCAGCGATGGACGAAAACTGGCCGCTTCCTTTCGCCCTGGCGGTCTAGTGTTCTGTCCCAGAGATAGCTGTACATAGTCTCTGGATCTTCTGAAGGATGGAGTCTGCGGTGGCAGTCCACATGAAGGGCTGCGTGCCTGAGTCGTTGTAGTGGTCGGTGAAGCGGAGGATCTTCTGCTTGAGCTGGGTGACGGAGGAGAAGGAGCCGCGGCGGATGGCTTTCTGGGTGATGATGTTGAACCAGATCTCGACCTGGTTGATCCAGGAGGAGTAGGTGGGCGTGAAGTGGACATGGTAGCGTGGCCGGGCGGCGAGCCAGCGCTTGACCTTGGCGTGCTTGTGGGTGCTGTAGTTGTCGACGACGAGGTGGATGTCCAGGTCTGGGGGCACGTTGGCGTCGATGTGCCTGAGGAAGCTCAGGAACTCCTGGTGGCGGTGGCGCGCCTTGCACTGGGCGAGGACCTGGCCGGTGGCGACGTCCAGGGCGGCAAAGAGGGTGGTGGTGCCGTGGCGGATATAGCCGTGCGTGACGCCCTCGACGTATCCGAGCCCGAGGGGGAGCAGGGGCTGGGTCCGCTCCAGCGCCTGGGTCTGGCTCTTCTCGTCGACGCAGAGCACCATCGCGTGGTCGGGCGGGTTGAGGTAGAGTCCGACGATGTCGCGGACCTTCTCGGCGAAGAACGGATCGGTGGAGAGCTTGAAGTGTTTCTGCCGGTGGGGCTGGAGGTTGAATGCCCTCCAGAGGCGGTGGACCGCGGACTTCGAGATCCCCGTGGCGTCGGCCATGGTACGGCAAGTCCAGTGCGTGCCGCCGCCGGGGGGTTTGGTCTCGAGCGTCCTTTGCAGCAGCGTCATGAGTTCGTCGTCTTCGATGGAGCGCGGCCTTCCCGGCTTGCGCTCGTCGTACAGGCCCATGAGGCCCTGGGTTCGGAAGCGCTCGCGCCACTTGCCGACCGTCTGGCGGCTGGTGCGGACCCTCTCGGCGACCGTCTGGTTGTCCAGGCCGTCGGCGCACAGAAGCACGATCTCGGCACGCTGTACGAGCCCGGCGGGCAGGCTGCGCGAACGGGCAAGCGACTGGAGTTCCTCACGGGCACCCTGGCTGACTTCGAGCGCCTTCAACGGACGTCCCCGGGGCATGGTATCTTCCTCGTTCGGGTGGATGAAGGGAAAGATACGCTGCTCCTGTTATTATGTCAATGTATTTACGGGACAGAACACTAGAACATCCTGAACCCGCTCTCGGATCGCCAGCCACGGGTGCTCGCCTGTAGGCAAGACATCCCAATTCACTCGACGGATTGTCGGTGGTGCGAAGGGCCTTCAGGTTAGCGTGCAGAACTTCGCCTTTGCCGAATAGCTCCAAGAGCACATTCATGGCAATCAGCTGAGAACGCTCATCACCACCCTTCACGAAGCGGCCGGTGTGTACCACCATCGGACCCTGCGGTGTGGTAGCCGTGGTAAGCTCGAACCCGGTCGGCGGGATGAAGGTCCGTGGGTATCGCTGATACGGCTGATCGACGATTCGGGACTTCTCGTGCTCGTAGGGGAAATGCCATTCGGTCCAGGTCCACATGAACTCGCGTTAGGCGGTTTCCTTGGGTTGGTCCGTGGTCCAGCCCGAGCCCCCGGCCCGATGAACTCCTCCGCGTCGCCAGTCCGCCTGACTACGCCGTTAAGGGCCGGGACAGCGGGACGACCTCCGAAGTCGCATACCGCCCTCCGCCGTTCTGGCGCACGCGGAGTCCAGTTGTCAATGTACTGACCGGCATGGTCAAACTCAAGAATGCGAGAGAGACCGGATACGTACAGTCGGCCATCCGATCCCACCGACATGCCGGCGAACCCTTTGGGGAGCTCCTGCGGCCCGCCGCCTGTCGCGAACCGGATCGTGCGGAGCCACTGGCCCGTTTCGAGCGAGAACACCATGACGCCCTCAGGTTCCTCCAAGTCATGCACATAGAGAACGACATGCACATGGTCGATGGCCAAGTCGTAGATCGCGCGCTCCCCATCGTCGATCAGCACCCGTCCAGAGCTGTAGTCAATCTCAAGCACCTGTTGGGCGGCGCCCGCGCCAGCCGCCGTAAGGACGACCAGCACGGGCAGGGTGAAACGCGTCATCGAAGATGAGCGTCTACGGCAGTCATTTCGCCGCAATCGCCGTAGTCGCACCAGAGCTCGCCCTCGCTGTATCCGACCATGAAGATCTGCAACAGGAAACTGAGAATGTTGGTCCTGGTGTACTCGCGCACCAGCTGCAGCTCTCCTTGTAAATCGATCCGTCGGGGCCACCCTCCCGACGCGTGTACCAGTCTGGACAATCGCGCATCGCGGCACCTGGCGGCGCAGTTCCGAGCAGCTGAACCGCGACAGCGGCAGCCCCAGCCTGGCGGGCAGTTCACACGCCAGAGCCTTCACTTCGGCGACGACCCGAGGGGGAAAAAGCGGGCGGCCGGCCTCTCCGCGCACGATCCTCGAGTCCGCCGAGGCGTTCCAGAAAGAAGCGCTTTCGCCATTTGCTCACCACGGGGCGGGGCATGTCGGGCCGCTCGCCGATCTCCTTGTTTTCGAGTCCCTCGGCGGCGAGCAGCACGATCCTGGCGCGCACCACGTCGCGATACGCTAACGTATAGCGGCGGGATCTCGCTTCGAGGACACGAAGCTCCTCGGGGGTCAGGACGATGAGATACGGACTGGATCTGGGCATTTTCGGCCTCCTGGTTGAACCAATATGGTCCCGGAGGCCCGTGGGCGCCAGTCTGTCTATACGTTATCATATTTTTGTTCACGTGTACTAGGTGCCCAAGTGGCCGCAACGGTGCGGATCCCTTTGTCGAAAGCAAATGGATTGGCCGGTTCCTAGAGCACATGAAGTGTTCGCTTTTTTGTCGCGACCGGTCTTGAGGGAGTATCCATGTCAAGTGAATACAGACAGGTTCGCGGTCGGTCCGCTGCTCTTTCCGCTGGCCCGTGCTGGACCGCGACCACCGCGGGAATGAGTACGCGGCCCGGTGAGAGTACCCGGTTCCTGCGTGTGGACCGTCAGTCCTGCGGCTGTAACCTGCGAGATCCCCGGGATGGAGGTCAGGTTCTCTCGGCCCCGGTGCTCCAGGAAGGGGTTGATCGCGCAGGGGTGGAGTCCGGCCTTCAGGAGAGGATCCTCGAAGTTGCGATCAAAGGGTCCGGTGCGTTCGTACGAGATCCGATTGACGCCGGACCCGATCCAAGCGATCAGACTTGGGGAAGCCAACCCAGTCGTTCGGGAACGGGGATACTCGCCTCTCGGGTGCGGCGAAGGCGTCGCGCCAGTCCTTGGAGGATGTCGGTCACCGACGGCGCGAAGGACGTGCCTATCGCAGTGTGCCCAGCTAGGCTAGGAGCGTGCGCCGCAGAAGCGTAGTGGATGTGACAGGAGGGTGAGAGGTGTCGCGGGCGGGTTGGTAGATTCGGCTGGCGGGAGGGCGGGATCGACGCCGTTGACGGGCTCAGGGGGCCACAGGGGCCCAGATTGGGGTTGCGGAGGGCTTCGGAAGCTCCGGGGCCCGCGTTTGGGGGGTGAACGATCACCGCCTCACACCGTCCGAAGGGTGTGCAGCCGCTTGATGTTGAGCGCCAGGCACACGAGGGTCCACTCGGCCCGGACCTTCTCGAGGCCGCGGAAGCTGAATCGTCGAAAGCCCAGCACCTCCTTGATCCAGCCGACCGGCGCCTCGGCCTGCCACTTTCGCCGTGCGTATCGTCTTCGGTCATCTTCCGTCGCCAGCTTGCCGGCCATGCGCGCCCTTGCGGGATACTTCGTCGGATCGACCATGGCGGGCACCTTGCCCTCCCGGGCCAGGGCCACGTACCCGTCATGCCCCGCCTCTCCAGTTCCCCGAGGTCCCGCCCGTTGCCGTAACCCGCGTCCGCCAGCACCTGTTGCGGCGTCTCGCCACACACCGCCGCCGCCCGATCGACCATCGGGATCAGCTGGCCCTGGTCGCTTGCGTTGTCCGTAACTTCGGCTCCCACCACCAACTGCGAGCAGGAATACGCGTCTCATCGGGTTTCTCCTTGAGCAGTATACGAGTGTTAGCGACGCGATCCCATACTACCCATGCTTTGGTGATCATTGGGGGTGCGCAGAATATCGATGTCAGGAGCAAATGGGTTGGCCGGAGTGGTCACAAAGGGCAACTACCCCACACCCAGCCTCCCCGAGGCTAGTGGTCTGCACGGCTAGCGAAGCGAGCGTCATCGTAGTGCTTGAACGCACGCGACGTGCACCCTGCCAACGTGGCCGATTCGCCGGCAGCTTCCGCCTCGCACGCCCCGTCAAGGCCGTGGTCGACTGCGGCAACGTTACCGGCTCGGCGGTGGCGGTGGAGCTCCTGGAGGCGATCGGCGTCGACGTGATCCCGCTCTACTGCGAGTCCGACGGCACCTCCCCCAACCATCATCCCGACCCGACGGTGGACGAGAACGTGCAGGATATGATCGGAGCCGTGCGCGCCCACGGCGCCGACCTCGGCATCGGCTTTGACGGCGAAGCGGACCGAATCGGCGTCGTGGACGACCGGGGCGACATTATCCGGGGTGATGTCCTCCTCCTCCGCTTCGCCCTCGATCTGCTGAAGCGCCGCGGCCCGGGCGAGACCCTCGTCTTTGACGTGAAGTGCTGGCAGGTCCTGCCGGAGGAGTTCGTGCGCGCGAGGCGTCCCCGTCATGTGGGAAGACCGGCCACTCCCTCATCAAGGAAAAGATTTCGCGAGACGGGGCGCTCATCGCCGGCGAGTGTTCCGGCCGCATCTGCCTCGCCGACGAATACCTCGGGATGGTGGCGCCCTCCCCGGAACCGCTCTCCAGAGCGACCGCGGCACCCCCGCGCTACCTATCGACCCCGGAGAGGCGCATCGAAGTCCCGGAAGCGGAGAAGTTCGACCTCGTCGAGCGTGCCGTCGCACACTTCAGCGCCCGCCACGAGGTGGTCGCGGTGGACGGCATCCGCGTCCTCTTCGGCGACGGGTGGGGCTTGTGTGCGCGGCGAACAGCAGCCGGTCATCGTAGCCAGGTACGAAGGCGAAGACGGTGCAGCGACGGCCGGGATCCGGGACGTGATGGAGGGGTGGTTGCGCGGGGAGGGGGTGGGGGTCTGACAGGCCGGGGGACAAGAAAACCCGAGCGCGCCGGGCTGGGCGACTCTCCGTGCGCAAACGGCCATCCCATTTGCTACCGACATTCTACCAGGTGTCCTTGACGAAACGGGGGGGGGCGTTAGCCTATCGGGCACAATGCCGCTCTTCGGGACGCGCCCGGTGGAGCGCCTTACAGTTTGGTGCCTGGGAGGCAACCATGACGATCTCGAGGAAGACGTACCTGTTCGTGGCCGTGCTGTTTGTGTTTCTGTGGGCCGGCGCGCCGACCGAGGTGGAGGCGCAGGACGGAGGAGGGCTAACGTGCGGGTGGTGCGTGATGGAGTCCCGGGAAGGGATTTTGGTCACCCCGGACTACGTGGGGCCCGTCGTCCAGTTCCGGCACAAGTTTCCCGGTGGCGGCAACGAATGCGGCTGGGACGGGCACGATGAGCCCGGTGCCACGTGCTCGCGCTGCGGGGGCACCTCGGTCTGCCACGAGGACTTCTGGTATGGCCCGTGCCACATCCCTTGTGGTCCGACAGGCGGGGACCTCGCCGCGGTGGACGAAGTGCAGGATGCCCTGGAGCGGGGTGACGTAGCTGCGGTCGCACTGGCGCTGCAAGCGCCGCAGGAGGGCGTCTCCTTCGAGTTCATCCCGGACGCGGGCCGCATAGAGGTGACGTTCTCGTGCGGTCCGGGCCGTGCCGTTCAGAGCATGCCGGTACCCCCGGCGGCCCGCGACCGGCTGCAGGCCGCTGTCGCCGCCGTCGTTCCAGGCGAATGATCCCAGCCTCGGCCAGCCGCCGCCGGGGCGGCGCGCGCGCGCTACCTCGGCGGGCTGCCCGCCTGCGCACCCTCGCCGCGGCGGTGGCGCTGGTTCTCTCCGCGACCGCATGCGGCACGCCCGCGTCCGAAGCGGCCGCCGCCGGGCAGGATCCCGGTGCCACCATCCGGGACTCGGCCGGCATCGAGATCGTCGAGAACCACGCCCCCTTGTGGGAGAGCGGCGAGTTCTGGACGGTGGATCCCGAGCCGGAGTTCGTGCTGGGCGGTCTTGGGGCGTCGGGCGACTCGGCCCATCTCATCTGGCAAGTCAGGGGAGCCAAGCCTCTCTCGGATGGCCGGATCGCTCTGCTCACACCCGGCGGCGACCACAAGGTGCTGGTCTACGAGCCCACCACCGGGCGACTGTCGGCGGCCATCGGGAGGTCGGGACGAGGACCGGGAGAGTTCTTCCGTCCCGTCGGCATGCAGGTGCTTCCGGGGGACACGATCGCGGTCTGGGAGTTTATGTTCGGGCCCGTCTACTACTTCGACCCCTCGGGCAGGATCGTCAGGGAGCGGCGCATCGACCTGGGGGCCCTGGTGGAGGCGACGCGGATGGACAACCGGCAACCGGGCGAGATCCCGTGGCCGCTCCCGGACGGATCGTTCGGGATGTCGGTTCACCAAGTCGAGTGGGCCCGGCCGGATCGGTCCGGGGTGGTCTTCAGGGCGCCGATAGGCTTCGTCAGGATCGACTCCGCATACTCAGTCCACAGGTTCGGCGGCTGGTGGGACGAGCTGGAGACGCTATCCTCCGTGGGGGGGGACAACCTGTTCTCCGGTGTTCCTTTCGCGACCAGTGCCATGCTGACGTTCGGCGGGGCGCCGCTGTCGGCGTACGTCACCAACAACGACAGCTACGAGGTCCACCAGTTCTCCGCGACCGGTGTTCTCCGGCGGATCCTGCGGCGCTCGGTCGATCCGGTCCCGGTGACGGACGAGGAGTACGAGGAGTGGCGAGCGTCCGCGGAAACGATGAACCCGCTCCGTGACTGGCGAAAGTGGGATCAGGTGGCCGGGGAGCTGCCACGGCGCCACCATCCGATCATCAAGGGCATGCGGGTGGACTCGGAGGGCTTCCTCTGGATCCTGGACCGCTCGCCCTATCGGGGCGACACGGCCGACTTCAGCGTGTTCAGTCCGGAGGGGCGCTGGCTGGGGACGGTCCACGTGCCGGCACCGGGCGCCTTCTGGATCGGGGAGGACTTCATCCTCGCTCGGCGGGTGAATCACGACACCGGCGTCGAGTCCGTGGAAAGCTACCGGCTGGACCGGCGCGGGAGGCGGTAGGCTGGCCGGTCGGTTATCTTTGGCGGAAACAGACTCCCAAGCGGGGGCTGTAGCGTCGGTTGACGGAATCCTGACCGAGCGACACGGGTGCCATGAAGAGCCTGCACGAGTGGATCACGGGATACACCGAAGCCGAGCCGAAGGCCACGCCGATGAGGCAGAGGACCTGACCTATCCTGGACCTCGGTGACCGGACCGCCAAGGAGGCATCAGCGGAAACCGTCCGCCCGCTGTTGGTGGCGGTTCCTAGTCGGTTGGAATGCCGCGGATCCTGAACACCCAAGTGCCGGACGACCCGGATGCCATCCATTCGACGCCGTTCTTCCGCTATACTAAAACGGTGGAGTCAGACCGGAGTGAACGGATAAGATGGAGTCAACGGTCCCGCCAAACTCCCGCTGTTTGGCCCAGTTTCCGCTGTTCGAGCATGACAGGCCCGTCCAGCACCTCACGGCAAGAACGGCAGATCATGCAGTCCTCGTTGAACTTAGACGATTTCTTGCCGGGATTGACGCCCTCCGTTAGGTTGGCTGTGCAGCGTGCGCCTTGGGGCGGCCCCGGAGGGCATGGCGCGGGCATCGCACGCCCGACGGTAATCGCGTCCGATTGCGGGGAGGAACGCCGGTTCCCACACACGGGATCGCCATTGGCGACATTACTTTCGGTAGGTACAGGCCGACGCGAGGTGCTTCCCACGACTCGGTCCGTCCGAATCAACTTCCGCGGCAACCCGGCCAATCGACAGACGAGTTCCCGGCCGTTACGTTCAGCCAAGAGTCCATTTCCGAGAAAGGGAGCCATGTCCAAGCCGTTGGTACTCGACCTCTTTGCCGGTGCGGGTGGCTTCGCTCTAGGGGCCGTTTCCGCTGGCTTCGAGGTCGCCGCATCGGTCGACGTGGACGCGGATCTACTGTCCTGTCACGCGGACAACTTCCCGAACGCGTCCGTGCTCAATGCCGACTTGCTGGATGTCGCGCCGCACGAGGTGCTAGAAGCGTGCGGTCGCCGAGCCGACGAGATCGCCGGGGTGCTCGGGGGGCCGCCCTGCCAAGGATTCAGTCGGATCGGTCACCGCGACCGGTCGGACCCACGGAATCGCCTAGTCGGCCGCTTCTTCGACTATGTCCGGCGCATTAGACCCCGTTTCTTCGCCTTCGAGAATGTGCCTGGCATTCTTGACAGCTCCTTCCGAGACATACTCGCCAAGGGCCTTTCCCAGGTGGACAGCCTATACCGCGTAGTGGGGCCGACACTGCTGGATGCATCGCGATTCGGCGTGCCGACCAAGAGAACGCGTGTGCTCGTATTCGGGCTGCGGGCGTCGGGGAGCAGTGACTTCAACCCGACCGCAGAGCGCCCCGCTGTGCAACGATCTGTCCGTGACGCCATTTTCGACCTCCCTACGCCCGACACGACAACGGTGCCTGACGAAAACGGTCGGTACTGGGGGCGCTACCCCGAAAACGGTGGCCTCTCAGATTACGCGGTCCTCATGCGGAGACCGCCACCTCCCGGACTCGGATCGGAGTGCGCCAAACTAGCCTGCGCGAAAGGGCTTGTATCCGGCCTGCAACCGACTTGGCATACTGAGCGCGTTACGAGAAGATTCGCAACCGTCCCGCCCGGTCGATGCGACCATGTGTCCCGTTTCCCGAGACTTCGCTGGGAGCATCTCGCACCGACCCTTAGGGCCGGAACCGGAAAAGACAGAGGGTCATATCAGGCCGCACGCCCTATCCATCCCAGGGACAACCGTGTCATATCGGTTCGAGAGGCGGCCCGGATCCAAGGCTTCCCGGATTGGTTTCAGTTTCATCCAACCAAATGGCACAGTTTTCGAATGATTGGCAATAGCATTTCTCCGTTGATGGCAACCCACCTACTTGCCCGAGTCCGCGAGGCAATCAAAGGCCAATGGTGATGGAACCCGTTAAAGATCAGTACGCGATTCGCGGTGACCCGACCAAGGGTCTCTTCATCGAAATGCTCACACGCGACATAAGCTTGTCCGCCGCGATTGTCGACTTGGTGGACAATTCGACCGACGGCGCCCGCAGACTTCGCAACAGTGCGAACTATGACGGGCTTTGGGTCCGAATAGATCTGAACGACGAACGATTCAAAATCTCAGACAACTGCGGCGGCATTCCTGTCGCGCTGGCGAGACAATACGCCTTCAGGATTGGTAGAGCGCCTGGAATGGAACCAACACCACATTCTATCGGCCAATTCGGCGTCGGAATGAAGCGTGCTATATTCAAGATGGGGTACCATTTCGCGGTGGATTCGAAGGCCGCTGACGACTCGTTCCTTATCGATCAGGATATTCGCGACTGGGCTGACGATTCGGAGAGCTGGGATTTCCGGTTTGCAGAAATCCGCGACACTGGTGCTCCCGAGGCGCAGCGAGGAACAACGATTACCGTTTCGGACCTTCGGGAAGACGTGGCACAGTCCTTCGCCAACTCGATCTGGCGCGGCAAACTACGAATCGAGCTCCGTACGAGACTTCAAGAAGCCATTTCAGCGGGTCTCGCGGTGACGTTGAATGGTGTGCCTATAAGTGTTGATCCTTTGACCCTGTTGAGTGATGACAAGCTTAAACCTGCTCTCGAAGACATTTGCTTTGATCATCCGCAGGCCCCGGCTAATGTTAGGCTGTGGTGTGGCCTTGGGCGGTCCGAAGATGCGAAACTCTCGGGGTGGCACATTTTCTGTAACGGACGGCTGGTTCTTGAGGCTGACAAGACGGACGTAACCGGGTGGGGAAGCACCTTCGGAGCCACCCTCCCGAGATTCCACCCACAGTATAATCACTTCCGTGGATACGCCTTTTTTGATTGCGCCGATGCATCTCGTCTGCCGTGGAACACCACGAAGACTGGAGTGGATCTCGACTCTCCGATCTATCGTGCAACTAGACTACGAATGGGGACCTTAGCCCGTCCGGTCATCACCTTCTTGAACGCGCTAAAGGCCGAGAAGAAGAGGCGCAAGCAGGCGGGGCTAGATGATCCGGGTATCCTCGAGACCATCGTCAGCGCATCCCATACCGCACCGCTAAGGCAGGTCGAAGGGCGGGAGACGTTCGAGATGCCAGCCGTCAAGCGGACTCCAGTCGGACCTACCAACACATCGATTCAGTATCGAGAGACGATTGCGAGAGTCAAAATGGTGAAGAAGATACTGAAGGTAACAACAAACAAAGAGGTGGGCCTTCGGACGTTTGAGTACTTTTACCGTGCCGAGGTGGAAGAATGAGCTCTACGCTCAATCGAGTTCTTTATGGTCTGCGTACCGGCAAGAATATCGAGCGCAAGATGATGTGCGAGCTATTTGGGCGCCTGGGACAAATAGCATCGCTAAGTGGATACAGATACGTCGGCATGGGAGGGCTTGGATTTCACGATCATGCGCTTTTTCATCAACGACTCGGCATTCGCGATATGATCTCGGTCGAAAAGAATGTAGAATGGAAAGATAGAGTCCGGCTGAACCGACCCTACAAGTGCATTGCCATGGAATGGGGATCGACAAATGACCGACTGCCAGCTCTAAGCTGGCGGAAGCCTGCAATTGTGTGGTTGGACTACGACGATCCGCTTGACCGTTCCATGTTGGACGACATCCATTTGGTGACTGCAAACGCCAAGTCCGGCAGCCTGGTGGTTGTTACCGTGACCGCGCACCCCGAGCAGTGCGATGATGTAGTGAAAGCTCCCGCATACAGGTTGAAACAACTTGTTAGCCGGATCGGTGAGGATCGAATTCCGCCCGGCACGAAAGGAAAAGACCTGGCCGACTGGGGTCTGGCGAGCGTTTCCAGGTCGATAATTGCGAATGAGATCAAGGATGCGCTGGATCAACGAAACGGGCCGCTGACCCCGGAGAATCGAATCGTCTTCTCACAGCTCTTTCACTTCCGGTATGCAGATACAACGAAGATGCTCACGGTAGGCGGGCTGCTGGCTACAGATCACGATGGCCGCCAGTTCGAGAAGGTAGAGGTCGAGGAGAGCGATTTCGTGCGCACGGGCGAGGAAGCGTTAGAGCTGCAGCTACCCAAATTGACTCTCCGAGAGATTAGGTATCTGAACCAACGGCTGCCCACTTCGCCGTCGGCAATAGCGCAGCTAAAGACCATCCCCCGAGAGCACGTAGAGAGATATAGCAGATTGTACCGCTATTTTCCTGCGTTTACAGAAATTGAGACGACGCTTTAGATGCAGTCCGCTGGCCTGAGTGGGCAGTCACTTGCCGCGTGGAAGGCCGTGACCCGAAGACCCCGTACCGAGAGTATCCGCGCGGTCGGCTACGCCGTGCTGCTTCGCGGTGATCGGATCCGCCAGATTGGCCTCGAGTTGATTCGCGTGGCGGAGCGGGCGTCCGGCAAAGAGACGCCGACCATAGTGACGGATGGTGACCCACAGCGCGTCCTGTTCGGCTCGTCACCCCTTGGAGCTCTACCCGCCCAACGGGTGCGCGACGATGGTGCTGAGAGTGCTCGCAATGGCCGGGATGGCTCGGGGCAGGTTCCCGACAACCGCCGGAGAGGGCTGAGGGGGGTTGAGTGATGGATCGCGTCACACGTGAGCAGCGGAGCAGAATCATGGCGGCCGTTCGCTCCAAGAACACGAAACCGGAGATGTTCGTTCGCAGGGAACTACACGCGCGGGGCTACCGGTTCCGCCTCCATCGCCGTGACTTGCCGGGTACACCCGATATCGTGCTCCCGTCCCGGAAGTGTGTGATCTTCGTCAACGGTTGCTTCTGGCATGGCCATGACTGTCCAGCCGGCGCACTGCCGGCTACTCGACGAACATTCTGGAAAGCGAAGGTCGATCGAAATAGAGATCGGGACGCGCGGAACCGGAGTGACCTCGAGGCGGCTGGGTGGAACGTATTTGTTGTGTGGGAATGCGACTTGCGACGGCCTAAGCCGGTGGATCGGATCGTGGCTTGGCTGGAAGCCTGCCGGCCTAGCGACCCAGAACAGGATAGAGAGTTATGACCGGGACCGCCCGTCCGAATCGCCGTCGCTGATCGATCTCGATGTTACTAGCTAGCTAGCTAGCTAAGCTAGTCGTTCGTCCATATCAGTCGTTGCATCAGTCCATCTACCTTGGGATGCATCACTTCGGGTTCTAGTTGCTCACCAAGCATATGACCCGCAATGGTGTACAACGCTTCGGCGAACAGTTGATGAACGTCGGTAATGCTCTCACGAGCGGGTCGCCATCGCCTCCCAAAGCTGTCGTCGAATACCACGAAGAACGGCAGCGGCTTTTCCTGAGCAGGTTCCACCGGTCGCAAGATTCCGAATCCACGCTCCATTGCTCCGAGCCGCACCGCTGCTGGATCAATCTGATTCACGAACTCGGCGCGGGTTGCAACCATGAATGTAGCCTCGTCGAGAGGCCGCTGTACCGTACCGATGATCTCGCCGCAGAACCTGTTGCCAACGGCTGTGAGCAAACAAGCAATCACGAGGGTGACGATGGCCGATCGGCTGCTATCATCCATCTGTGTCAGCGTCACTAGAACGGCTGGGTCAGGGCCTACGCGCAGGTTCCAGTGTGCCGCACCGTCCGACTGAGGCTTGAAGTGAACACGGCGGTCGACCTTCACGACAGCTTCGGCTACATCTACGACGTCATCTATGGAGAGTGCATCCCAATCGGATGAAAGCACTAGCGCGGCGATGGCTAGCAAGACAGTGTCACTGTCGGGATCCGTGGCCCCGCTAAGCACTGCTTGCGCAGACTGCAAGAGGATGCGCCGCTCGATGGGTATTGGAACATCGACCAAGATTCCGGAGAGTGCGAGGGCAACCAAAGGTAGTGTGAGTTCGGACGTCCCGCTCGACACCATCCTTGGGAGCCCAGCGTAGAATGACCTCAACATGTCGCTTCTCAGATCATCGGTCTCTGGAGCCGGGGTGCGCACAAATAGCCTGGCTAGCGCCTGTACGGTCAAGTCGGGGCGATTGGCTTCTGCAGCCAATGCCAGTGCAGTACAGGCGAGGTCTGGCCGCCACGCTCTGCTAGTCGGATGATGGGCCGCGGCGATGTACGCAGCGATATACGCGTCAATCGCCTCGGGAATGTTCCGCGCGCCCTGACGGGCAACTGCAAGTTCCTTGTTCGCGCGAACTTGGATCACGGAATCCTGGGACTCGCGAGCCTTGGAGACAGCATGTTGCGCATGAAATGCGGCAAGGGAGTACTCACCGCGTTCATTCAAAACGGATGCAATGTCGAAGTTTGCAAAAGCTTCGGTGCTCGAATCGCCCGCTTCATGTGCAGCTTTGTCAGCCGCCCGGTATTCACTCAATGCTGCATCGAGTAATCCCTGATCACGTGCCAGATTCCCAAGGTTGATTCGGTTCACGGCAACCAAGCGACGATTGCCGAGTGCTTCACCTATCTCAATGGCTTCCTCGGCGTACCGCTTGGCCGTTTCGGGATTCCCTAACCGCCTGAACCGCCGGGTCATAATGTTGCAGATCACCGCTCTTTCGCGCGGATGATGGCTGGAATCGATCTCCGCCGTCAGATCCTGTGTAAGCGACGCCGCTTCGTCTTCCCTCCCGTCAAGACCACTGAGTGCGACCGCGAGGTTGGTGCGGGCAACACGTTGGCCGTGTTTGTCTCCGACGGCGACAAAGTATTCCAGGGCGTTGCGCAACGGAGCCTCCGCTTTCGCGAACATGTCGGCTCGAATGTAGAACTGTGCAAGGGCCGTTGCCGTTCTCGCGGCTTCGAATTCATAACCGCTCGCTGAGTAGTCCTCGCAAAGACTCGCAAGCGCCTCGACACGCTTCTCCTCAGACATGGAGCCAAGCCCGAGGGTCAGCTCCGCTTCGCGCACCACCAAGCTAGTGCGCTGATCCCTGATGTCGTGAGCGCGGGTCCGAGCCTGCTCAATTTGATCTTCCGCTCCCCTGATGTCACCAATCTGCCGTAGAGCCTGCGCCAAGGAAACGCGAGCAACTACTTCGTCGGGCCCCTGAGAAAGCTCGCAGGCGAGCTGCACTTGGCGTCTGAACACAGATACGGACGGTGCTCCGCCCCCTCGCATGCCGGCTTGATAGGCGGCACGGGGAATTAACTCGTCGGCACGGCCGCGTTCACCGGCGTCGTCAAAGACGGTAAATGCCCGAAGGTATTGCCCTCGGCCCGCGTAGTAGCCACCCATCCGTGTCGCGAAGAACGAATGCCGCGCTGGCGACTGGCTCAAGTGGTCGAGAAGAGTTCGCCGTGTATGTTCATTGGCCAATGATATTCCGCCCGCAATATCTGCGACAAACGCGCTAGCCTCGTTCAAGACACTTACCGTGTTTTCCGGTCCATCATTGGGTTTGGCGACCAATGTCGTGAGCGCGTCGAGATCCAACGGTGTGTCTGCCAGACACAAATACAGAACCACCTCGCGCGCAGTAGGCGAGAGGGCTTCAAAGGTCTCGATTTCCAATTGTTGCAGTGACAGGCGCTCCTGATGAGGCTCACCCAAAGCATAAAACCTGAGGTATAGAGGACTTCCTCTGCTCTGCTCAGCCAATCGAATGATTTCTTCCGAGTCAGGCGCTGTTCCACGAAGATCTCTGACCCACGCCCGTATCTCATCGACGTGAAGCGGAGGTATGCGAAAGCTCGTGGCGCTAGGGGCTACAACACTGTGAGGCGAACTCACGAGGAGCTGCGCCTCGGTCGGTAACAGATCCCATATCAACTGTGGCATCCGAGCGCCGTCAACGACGAGTGTATTGCTGGAGAATGCGTTCCACGCTTCACGTAGCGCAACAGTAGCAGCCGGCTCATTCGGGAAGGCACGCGATGGCCTGCCCTGCCATACCCTCAGGCTGTTTGCAATCCTCGCAGTCAGGTTGAACTCGTTCATGCCCCGCCCATCGACGAAAAGCCAACCCTCGCGAGCCGACAGTTGCGCTAGCAAGACCGTCTTGCCGCCTCCCAACGGTGCCGTGACGCACAGCCGTCCCGTACGCTCTAGGGCAGCCAAGAGATCCTGCTCCACTGCCGTCCGTCGGAAGGGCCGGGAGGACCCAGAGAATAGTGAATCGAGGAACTCAGCTGGGGTGACGGCCTCCTGAAACGCGAGTGGCTGCTCAACAAAACGGCTGCTTATCACCGCAGTTATGTCATCTCGCACACGGTCACGAAGATCCTCAGCCTCGTCATAGAAGGTGACGGTGAGGTCAGCCATTGCACGATCAATCAACTGTTGAAGGCGCGGTTGCCTAGCCGGGGCGTCGCGAAGCACATAGACTAGTCGAACCATTCCGCGGCGGGATGCGATCATGAACTCATCCTCCACGCCTGAAATGGTCATTCCGGGCAGGACCGAACCGCACGACTCACGATAGATTCCGACGAACACATGGGCCGCTTCGAGGCGTGGCTTGTATACTTCCCTGGGGGTGTGTGGCCTAGAGCCGACCTTCTCGAACAGCACGGGCTCATGATTGATCGCCTCGATGGCTTCATTGACAACCGCCCGTTCGTCGGCACATTCCACAATTGTGGAGCTGACGAAGACTTGCAGACGGTCTGTCGGCGGAACGGTCACTTAACGTGTCTCGGTCGCTTGCTGGTCAAACGCCGAGGGCGCGTGTAGTGCCCCGAGGGCTTCCAAGTGCGTCTGAAGCTCGGACAGTGTGACATCGATGGGCTGGTTCAGATACCGCAACAGCGCCCTGCCATCCGCGAGCACTTGCGTGCGGACCTCGTCGATGGTGAAAGCGTCGACCGAGCGCCCGTCCGCGCTTTCATATCGTGTGCTGACGGCTTGGACGATCTTGTGCATTGCGGTCTGCGTCTGAAGACGGGAGTAGTGAACCCCCCATCTTGAATGAGAACTGAGTGCGAGATTGCACCATGCTTGTTCCATCTGCCAAGGCGCCACGCTCACATCATGGTCGATGGCAGCAAGAAGTTGGTGAATCGCGCCAGATCGCCGAAGCCTTTCGAGAGTAACCGGGAAGTGGGTATGGAGAACCCGCGCGCGCTCAGATCCGATGTCCATGAGGGACCGCTTCGAGGGTGGAGACGGCGTGTATTCAGCGGCAGGAGTGCGGGAAGAGGCCGTTCTGAGCAAAGAGTCACCCACACTGCCGGGGTGAACAGCTGACTCGTGCAGAATGTCAATTTCGAACTTCAGTATGGGCGTCAGCCCAGAGATGGGGGTTACTGGCGGTCGACTGGCGGCAGCACCGGTCAGCAACCCCGAACGCACGACGCCGCCGAAGAGGAAGGGCGCTACGGGCTTCTGCGAATATGCGCGGAACTGTGTGAGGAACTGGTGGGTTGTGTTGATCCTATGGCACCACATGGGTACAACGGCGAGCGGCGAGACAGTACTGCGATCAAAGCCGACACACCTTCGGGCGAGGCGGTCATATTCGGCAGATATCCCCAGCAGGTAACCGCCAGATTCCTTAAGGACCACGGTGAGTTCGACGGCATCTCCATCGGCCTGTTCCGACCAGGCCGAGAAGATGCTGAATGCCTTTCGCAAAGGATCCGGCCGATCAGCAACCAGTGACAACGAGGGCACCGATCCATCAAGGACATCGGACCAATCATGGCCGTACGAAACCCCCACAATCGATGCCTCTCGCAGATGTGTTGAGAAGTGCGGTAAGGTTAGGGCCGCATTGGGAGGCAGGCAGCCGAAGTCGACTCCAAATGGGATGGGTTTGCGAGGCTTGGTCCGCAGCCCTCGCGGTTCTCGTCCTCCTCCTTTTTTCCGTCTTCCTCGCTTGGGCATACTGGCCATTCCACTCTCAGGGTACCGATGCGGCATGCCGCTGAGCGGTCTCCGGCGACCAGCCATCCGCTCCCGTCGCGAGTTCCACTCCAAACGCCGTGGAACCCGATCACGTCCTGCAGCAGGGATGCGGTAAGGCGGCTGCGGGTATCGTCTGCAGCGCCGAGACCATCTCCATAATACAGTCGTAGAGCGCCAGGAGGCCATCAACCCCGTCCACGATGCGGCGTTGCTCAGAAAGTCGGTGGAAGAGGAATCGGCAAGTGGTGGCCTTGGATCGGCGACGGTCCCGAACCCAGCAGGGCTTCAGCCGTGGTGGAATCCCAGCGTCGATCTCTCAGGTTGGCCGCGCCTCGGCCGCCTTTCCGACAGGTACCGGACTCGTTCCTGTGTCGAGCACGACATGTTGGATGCAGGGCCGACGGGACACCTCGTAGCTTGCTGGATTCAGGCGCCCAGGAGAAGTGAACGGATTCCCGTTCTTGGCGCGCGCAGCGCTCGTGGCCGTGGCTGCCTGGTGGGGAACATGTCGAGCCGGTAGACCTGGAGCGAGTGCGGGACGAGTAAGAGTTATGGGCCTAACCCGAGGAAGAGCCTGACGAGGAATGGTTGGGCACAGTACGAGCGGCAACGCCGATCACGGACGCGACGAACGCGGTGCCGTGCCTTCGGGGCGACCCTTCCGGGAGTCGCCGCCGTGATGGCCCCGGCGGCCAGGACGAGTCCATGAACATCGCGCGTGGCCTCGGCTGGAACGAGGCGGAGCTCGGCTTCGACGAAACGTGGTCGAATGGCGCAGGGAGCCCAGGGTACGGGGTTGGCGATGAACAGAGCCGTTGGCACGGACCACACGGGCGGGTGTGTTCTTGGCAGGAGCTCTGCCGGATGACAGGAGCGTAAAGACCGCGTCAACCGTCCCGCCAAACTCCCGCAATTCGACCTGTTTTTCCGGCTATTCGAGCCCGACAGGCCCAATCACGACTTCACGGCAAGAACGGCAGATCGTGCAGTCCTGTAATAACTTAGACGATTTCTTGCCGGGATTTAGCTCCACTGGGAGACACTTATCAGGCGTGCGCTCTAACCACCTGAGCTACAGGCCCGCCAAAGGGCCAGAAAAGCTAGAAGCAGACGGCCCCGGCTTCAAGGGCCGAGTCCGGTCAGCCGAGTCCGGTCAGCTTCAGCCCCCCACCCGGGACGGGAACCGCGCCCACCACCATTCCGTCCTCGTCGACGATCGTCACCAGCCCCGCCCCCCCCACCCACTCGCGCGCCTCGCGCGTGGCCCCCGTGATCGCGATCCGGCCACCCGCCATCAGGACGCGGCGACCCTCGTCCCACCACCGCTCACCGCTGTCTCCACCGGCGACCACCCCACGCACCGCACCATCCCGGAGCGGCAGCCGCGGCCCGGTGACGAACGCGCTCACGCCGTCCGCGTCCCTCCCTTCGGCGACCATCCCCCGCCCTCCCCACCCCACCACCAGCACCTCGATCCCGCCAACCAGCCGCGCGACATGGACCGCCTCCGCCCGGTGCGCATCCGTCGCCACGATCAGCCCGGGACCCCCGGTTACGCCCAGCGCGGCTGCGATGCGCAGGGCACGCCCAGCCGGGTCCCCCTCTTCGGCGGCGCGTTCGGCCCGTGATGGCCCGGCTCCGCTCCGCCGGCTCCCCGCACCACTCGCACCGGCACCACCTCCATCGCGCCTTCCACCCCCACCCACCCCCTCCCCCCGCGGCGGCGGCCTCAAATCCCCAAACCCGCCCGACACCGGAAACCGGTCCCGGCAGTTCGGGCACCCGAACTCCCCCTCGCGTACCCGCCGGTCCCGCACGTCGTGCGCCAGCAACAGCAGCCCATACGGCGGCCCGCAACGGGGACAAACCAGGTGGTCGACGAGGTCAACGTTCACGCCCGCTCGATCCTCAGCAGCGGAACCGCGACCGTCGACGGCAGCCCGGCCACAAACGCCGCCGCCCGCGCCACATCCGCCGGCCGCAGCATCTGCGCCCGATCCGGGAGGTGGGGCACCGTGTCCGGGTCGAGCGGGTTCCAGATCGGAGTGTCGACCGCCCCGGGCTCAAGCAGGCAGGCCCTCACGCCGGTACCGCGCAGCTCCTCCAGCAGCACATCGTGAAACCCCCGCAAGCCGAACTTGGAGGCCGAATACGCCGCGTTTTCCGGAAACGCCCGCCAACCGGCCACCGACCCCACATTGATCACCAGTCCCGATCCGGCAGCCAGCATCCCCGGCAGAAACGCCCGGGTCACGTTGATCGTCCCCGCCAGATTCACATCCAGGTTGCGGGCCAGCAGTTCCACGCCCGTCTCCACCACCGGCGCAAGGCCGAAGACGCCGGCCGCATTGACGAGCACGTCGATCCGCTCCACTCGCGCCCGCGCCCGCCCCACCTCCCCCTCGTCCGCGACATCGAACGGCACCGCCACCCCCCCGACCTCCCCCGCCAGCCGCTCCAGCGCCTCACGCCGGCGCCCCCCCGCGAATACCCGCAACCCGTCCCCCGCCAACCGCCTCGCAATCGCCTCGCCGATCCCGCCGGTCGCCCCGGTCACCAGGGCCGTGCGGCGCGTCCCCGGCGGCTCGCCGACCTCCGCACCCGATGCGCCGGTCCCCAGCCCCGTGCCCGGCCCGTCCTGCGCGCTCACCTCGCGCACCGCCTCGCGGGCGCCCCCTCACTCACCCCCGTACTCCACCCAGTGACGCGGTGTCTCCCACAACACCACCCGCCGAAGCTCCGCCGGCCCCGGAATATGCGCCGCCAGCCGCTCCCAGATGCTCACCACCAGGTTCTCCGTGGTCGGCACCACCCCCTTCAGCCACGGCACGTCCAGGTTCAGGTTGCGGTGGTCCAGGTCGTCCACCACACGTCCGTTCACCAGGTCCTTGAGGTCCTTGAGGTCCATCACGTACCCGGTCTCCGGATCGACCGGGCCGGCCACCGTCACCTCCAGCTCGTAGTTGTGGCCATGCCAGTTGGGATTCGCGCAGTCGCCGAACACCCGCCGGTTCTCGTCATCGCTCAAGTCAGGGCTGGCGAGCCGGTGCGCGGCACTGAAGTGCAGCCGGCGGGTGATTCGGACCTTTGGCATCGGTGTTCCTCGCTCGCGGATGTGGACTTCGGATCCGTCGGGCTCGGACGCGGCCCTGCCGGTCCCCGGTCCCGGCCGGTGGCGCCAAGCCCACCCACAAAAGTAAAGGCCGGCGTCCCAGTGAAGGGAACGCCGGCCTCAACGTGCCGGAGGGTGTAAGCTGAAGCCCGGGCTCAACTCTTGGTGACTCCCCCTCTGGTTTCGCAGTCCCCGTTGCCGAGGCGTGACGTCCGCAGCGGGAGGTAGTCCCGGCTCTTCTAGTGTTGGCTCAAATACGAAGCCCTCCAGCACGCGCAAATAATGGGGTGTGGTTGCGCCGGGCGCAAGAGTTTCGTGTCGAAGTCGTCCCAACGCGGCATGCCGGCGCCCGCCGGGGCCTCTCCTGACATGCCAGCGCCCGCCGGGCCTGGCCGGCAGCCTACCCCTTCCCCGGAATCCCCGGCTCGGTCATCCCGCGCACATCCAGCGCGTCGTCCAGCTGCTCGCGCGTGATCAGCCCCATCTCCTCCACCACCTCGCGCACCGACCGCCCCTCGGCAGCCGCCTTCTTCGCCACCACCGCGGCCTTGTCGTACCCGATGTACGCGTTCAGCGCGGTCGCGATCGACGGGTTGCGCTCCAGCAGCTCCCGCGCCCGCTCCGGCCGCGCCGTGATCCCCGCCACGCAGCGGTCCGTGAACACCCCGGACGCATTCGCCAGCAGCGTGACCGACTCCAGCAGCGCATCGGCGATCACCGGCATCATCACGTTCAGCTCGAAGTTGCCGCGCTGGCCCGCGATCGTGACGGTGGTGGCGTTCCCGGCCACGCGCGCGCACACCATCATCATCGCCTCGCAGATCACCGGGTTCACCTTCCCCGGCATGATCGAGCTCCCCGGCTGCACCGCCGGCAGCTGGATCTCCGAGATGCCCGAGGTCGGCCCGCTCGCCAGCCAGCGGATGTCGTCGGCGATCTTCATCAGGCTCGCGGCGACGGTATTGAGCGCGCCGGCCAGCGACACGCAGGCGTCCTTGCCGCCCTGCGCCTCGAAGTGGTCCTCCGCCTCGTGGAACTCGATCCCGTAGCGGGCCGCCACCCGCGCGATCGTCCGCGCCGCAAACTCCGGGTGCGTGTTGATCCCGGACCCCGTGGCCGTGCCCCCCAGCGCGACCTCCGCCATCTCCTCGCTCGCGCGCTCCACCCGCTCGATCCCCTTCGCCACCTGGCGCGCGTACCCGCCGAACTCCTGCCCGAGCCGCACCGGCGTCGCGTCCATGAGGTGGGTGCGCCCGGATTTCACGATCCCGTCGAAGTCGCGCGCCTTCTCGCCGAGCGCGTTCTGGAGGAGGGCCAGCGCGGGGACCAGCTCGTCGCGGATCGCCGCCCGGCAGGAGATGTGGATCGCCGTCGGGATGATGTCGTTGGACGACTGGCCGTAGTTGACGTGGTCGTTCGGGTGGATGTGCGCCGCGCCAGCGAGCGCCCGGTTGGCCAGCGCCGCGATCACCTCGTTGGCGTTCATGTTGGTGGAGGTGCCGGACCCGGTCTGGTAGATGTCGAGCGGGAAGTGGTCGTCCCACTGGCCCTCGGCCACCGCATTCGACGCGGCAGCGATCGGCCCGGTCAACTCGGGCGCGACAAGGCCCAGCTCCGCGTTCGTCTCCGCGGCCGCCTGCTTCAGCCGCCCCAGCGCCTCGATGAACCGCCGGGTGAAGCGCCGGCCGCTGATGGGGAAGTTCTGGGCGGCGCGCTGCGTCTGGGCGCCGTAGAGGGCGTCGGCGGGGACGCGAACCTCGCCCATGGAGTCCTTCTCGATTCGATGGGAGTCGGGCATGATCGTATTGTGGGTTGGGGTGGGGAGGAAGTGGGATGCGGAGACCGGGATAAATGTAGCGCGCCGCCGGGAGGGTGGCGGAAGGGGAGCCGAGACGGATGAGCGGAGCCGACGGGGATCGCGGGGGGAGCACATCGGCGTGCCCCCGCAGGCCGAACCGCCAGGCCCGCCCCGTCGCCCTGGTCACCGGCGGGGGCGTCCGCGTCGGCAGGGCCATCACCCTCGGCCTGGCGGAAGACGGTTACGACCTGGTCGTGCACCATCACACCTCCGCGGCGGGTGCCCGCGAAGTCGCGGAAGCCGCTGGCCAACTGGGAGTGCGCACGCACCTGGTCCAGGCCAACCTCTCTCGCGCGCCCGAAGCGGTGCGCCTGGCCCGGGCGGCGGCCAAGCACTTCGGGAGACTCGACCTCCTCGTGAATTCGGCGTCGACCTTCGCCGCGGGCGACCTCCTGGCGGTCACCGCAGACGAGTGGGACGCGGTCATGGCGGTGAATTTGCGCGCGCCGTTCCTGCTGGTGCGCGAGACGGCGGAGCTGCTCACCGCTTCCCGGGGGTCGGTGGTCAACATCGTCGACCTCGCCGCGCTGCAGCCCTGGACCGGCCACCCGGCCCACTCGGTGTCGAAGGCGGCCCTGCTCCACCTCACGCGCGTGGCGGCGCGACGGCTTGCGCCCGAGGTGCGGGTCAACGCGATCGCACCCGGGGCCGTGCTGCTGCCGGCGCACTTCAGCGAGGCCGACGCCGGACGCGTGCGCGAGAGAGTCCCCCTGGGCCGAATCGGCGACCCGCAGGATGTGGTAGGCGCCGTGCGCTTCCTCGCCGGAGCCGAATACGTGACTGGCGAGGTGGTCGTGGTCGATGGGGGGGCGGGGCTGGGGGGGTAGGAGGCGCTCGGGCTCACGCCTGGCCCGGCAGCACGTCGACCCTACAGCCGTTACGCTCTTGAGTAAAATTACTCAATTACGTATCTTGCTCTCATGACGACCTACAAGCGCCCCCACACGCAGACCCTTCTGACGCGCCTCCGCGAGCAGCCCCGCTGGCTCCATATCGTGACCGGACCGCGTCAGACCGGCAAGACGACGCTCGTCCGGCAAGTCCTGGAAGACATCCGACGACCTTCCCGCTACCTCGCCGTGGACGCCCCCGACCCGGCCACGGCGCTGAGTGCCGCGGACTTCGAGACGCATGCCACTCAACTCGAAGTGAGGACTTCCCTCCCACCCGTTGACCGGCGGGACTCGCGCTGGCTGGTCCGCCAGTGGGAGGCGGCCCGCCGGGAAGCCAAGCGGTCGGAGCAGGGCTCCGTCCTGGTACTCGACGAGATCCAGAAGGTCCCGGACTGGTCTGAGACCGTGAAGGGGCTGTGGGATGCCGACCGGCTTGAAGGCCGCCCGCTCCATGTCGTACTGCTCGGCTCCGCACCGCTCCTTATGCAGCGCGGGCTCACCGAAAGCCTTGCCGGCCGCTACGAGGTCATCGATGTCGAGCACTGGTCCTTCGCTGAAATGGCGGCGGCGTTCGACTTCGATCTGGACAGGTACGTGTATTTCGGGGGCTATCCGGGCCCTGCACCGCTCATTCGCGACGAATCCAGATGGCGAAGCTTCATTCACCGGTCGGTGATCGAGCCCAACATCGAACGCGACATCCTCGCACTGCAGCGCGTGGACAAGCACATCCTCCTCAAGCAGCTCTTTGGCCTCGGCGCGGCATACTCCGGACAGATCCTCTCCTACAACAAGATGCTCGGCCAGCTGGACGAGGCCGGCAACACGACCACCCTGGCCCGATACCTCGATCTTCTGTCCAGCGCCGGCCTGATCACGGGCCTCGCGAAGTACGCCAGCCGGCCCCACCGGCGCAGGGCTTCCAGCCCCAAGCTCAACGTCCTGAACACCGCCCTCATGTCGGTCCATTCGGACTACACCTTCGAGCAGGCGCGGGCGGACCGGACCTTCTGGGGACACCTCGTGGAGAGTGCGGTCGGCGCGCACCTGGTCAACACCGGTCGTCCAGAGTACCGCGTGTACTACTGGCGGGACCGGGGACGAGAGGTGGACTTCGTCCTGGAGCACGGGCGCAAGCTGGTGACCTTCGAGGTCAAGAGCGGCAAGCGGCGCGGCAACGTGAGCGGGCTCGGCGCATTCGGGCAGGGGTTCGCGGTCAAGGCTTCCCACATCGTTGGCCGTGGTGGAATCCCGGTCCCGGAGTTCCTGCTGACCCCCGCGAGGGAGTGGTTCGAAGAATGATGAACCACTTCGTCGAGCGGACGTGCACGGTGGTCGGGGGGCGAGGAACGCAAGCGGACCGGGCAGCCGGCTCCCCAGGCGCGCGGGAGCCCGATTCACGCCCCCTCAAGTCGTTTGGGGACGAGTCGGCGTACGTCCTCCTCGGTCCACCCGGATCCGGCAAGACGGCAGCGTTCGAGCACGAGGCGGAGCGGGAAGAGGGACATTACGTCACCGCGCGGGACTTCCTGACCTTCGATCCGGAGCCCGACTGGGAAGGCAAGACGCTCTTCATTGACGGCCTTGACGAGATGCGGGCCGGCGCCGCCGGCGGACGCACGCCGTTCGACGCGATCCGCGCGAAACTCCAACGCCTGGGCCGCCCGCCTTTCCGGCTCTCTTGCCGGGAGGCAGACTGGTTCGGCGCCAACGACAGGGCGCACCTGAAGGCCGTCGCTCCCAATCGTGAGGTGCGGGTGCTGCGGCTTGATCCGCTGCCGGATCACGGAGTTCTCGAGATCCTGGAGCGGAACCATCGCGTCGGCGATCCAGAGGCATTCGTAGCGGAGGCCCGCAAGCGCGGTGTGGAGGACCTCCTCCTGAATCCGCAAAACCTCCGTATGCTCGCGGAAGCCGTGGCTGAGGCGGACGAATGGCCACGGACGAGGGCCGAGACCTTCGACATGGCCTGTAGAAAGCTGGTCTCCGAGCAGAATCCCGAGCACCAGGTAGCCGGGAGCGGCACCGTCGACACGGAAACCCTTTTGGACCGTGCCGGAGAACTCTGCGCTATCCTGCTCCTGGCCGGCAAGGCCGGGGTCACCCTCGCCGGAAACATGCCGGACACAAATCACCCTCGTCTGGATCAGATCCCCATAGGGGACCGGCAACTCCTTCGGCGTGTGGTGAGCACCAATCTGTTCACCATGCCCGCCGAGGGCCGCCTGGCTCCCGAGCACCGGCAGATCGCCGAGTTTCTGGCGGCGCGCCACCTGGCTGCGCGGATTGGCGATGGGCTTCCAGTCAGGCGCGCGCTATCCCTGATGACCGGCTTCGATAGTGGGATAATCTCCGAATTGCGCGGACTGTCGGCGTGGCTGGCTACGCTGAGCAAGGTGGCTCGCCGCGAGATCATTGAGCGCGATCCTCTGGGTGTGGTCCTCCATGGCGACACCTCGTTGTTCAGCCCAGACGAGAAGTCGAGTGTGTTCGACCACCTTACCGGAGAATTGGACCAACATCCCTGGCTGCTCCGGGATCGGAGTCTGGACCCGCGATTTGGCGACCTGGTCGTGCCCGAACTCGAAACGCGATTCCGAGCTGCTCTGGCCAATCCCCCCGCGAACGAATCCGCAGCCGCGACCGCGCGGCTGGTTCTTCGAGCTATCGACGGCGTCCAGGTTCCCAGCGGATTCGCCGAGGAGCTGTTGGCGATCGTTCGGGACTCCGGATGGCAGGCGTCGCTCCGGTACCGTGCCCTCGAGCTGTGTGTCCGACTGCGTAGGCGAGATCAGAGCGTCGATGGCCAGCTGCTGGAGGTGCTGGGCCACGTGTCCCACCGAGAGCGAGACCCGGTTACCCGCGACGAGCTTTCCGGACGTCTGCTAACTGAGCTCTACCCTTCTGCAATGACGATTGCTCAGGCCGCGAAATACCTCCGGTATCCCCATTCCCGCGCTGGGTACGATTGGTATGCTCACTTCTGGCAGGACCTCGTCGTAGAGCGCTCCGGGCCCGGTCAACTCCTCGAATTGCTGGGCATTCTGCAGAAACGTGTGGAATCAGCACCGGATCCCTGGCGGCCCGGGCCAGATGGGCCGGACTTTCCCGCCGGCCTCCCGGGGCGTTGTCTCAAAGCCCTCATGACACGACCGGCTTCCAGGTTGAAGCCGTCCTCGCTCTACTACTGGATCGGTACCGGTCTATCGAATCACTTGGTGGGCCTGGACACCGATTCGCTCGTTAGCTGGTTATCGGAGCATCCCGGGATGCGAGAAAAGCTGGTGCAGCTTGCAGGCAGCGACGATGAACTTCACCGAGCCCGCAACGTGGCGGTGGTGGCAATCCGGGCGGGGCACGACACAGACCAACTTCCGGATAACCTCCGGATTCGCTTCGTAGCTGAACCGAGCCGCACAGCTAGTGCCCCAACCCACCGGGACAACGGGTTTGAGCGTCGCAGTCCGGACCCCCAGTTCGAGGCTGGCTTGCGCGAGCTGCGGGACTACATGTGTTCCCACCTCGAAGAAATGCGAGCAAACCGGGGTCCGCCGGGACTTCTTCACAATCTGGCCCAAGTGTACCTTGGACGCTTCGCGGAGTTGTGGGCTCCCACGGGGAGGGAGCGGGTGGCCCGCATGTTGGGACATCGAGAGGACTTGGTGGACTCCGCGTTAGAGGCCTTGGTGGCGGCGATCACACGATCCGACCTGCCTACGCCTACAGAACTGCAGCGGCTCACGACCAAGGGACGGTTGCACCTGCTCGCTCATCCGGTGATGGCCGGAATGAGGGAACGGTCCAAGCTCGCTCACGGAACGGTGCCACCGCTCAATGACCAGCAAGCGCGCCTCGCGATCACGATTTGGTACACGACCGGCGAGCCCCCGCGAATCCTGACGCAGTCGCCGGGCGAGCCCCCCCCTGAAGACGACTTGAGCGGGGTGCCGGAGTGGTTGACCGAACTCACGGAGGCCCGTCCCGGCCTGGCGGCCGACGTGCTGGTTTCGGTCAGTCGCACCCTGCTGCGGTCCGGACGGGAGCCCAGACATGGCTACTACGGCCTCATTCACCCGACGGACAGTGACCAGTTGCCGAGGCACGTGGCGTTGCGGCTGCTGGAGGTGTTCCCCGTCCGCTGCCACTCGCGGCTCCTGCCACACCTGCGGGACCTCCTGGTTGCCGCGTGCTGCCACTGCGATGGTCCCGAGTTTGTGGAACTCATTGGGAAGAAGCTTCGATGCAGGAGCATGAGCGTTGGGCAGCAGGTGTATTGGCTTGCCGTCGGCCACATCGCTGCGCCGGAACAGTACTCCGGCCGTCTGGAGTCATTTGTGGCGGGAAGGGAAAGGAGGATACGGCACTTGACGACGATGCTGGTCGGGCGTGATGGCCTCCCCCGTCAGCTCGAAGAGACCTGGGCCGTTTCCGTCCTCACTCCCTTGATTCGTTTGCTCGGGTCGCACTACCGCCGAACACCTGAACTGCATTCCGGCGTCGCGTATCGTGTCACGCTAGAGATGGAAGCGGCGACTTACGTGAGTCGGCTCATCGGCCGCCTTGCCATGTCGCCCACTGAACAATCAACGGCGGCTCTCGCCGAACTGTTTGCCCGTGAATCACTCGGGCACTGGTCGGACAAGCTCTCCGCAGCCGCGTACCGGCAAAGGGTGTTGCGTCGCGAGACCGGTTTCCGGCACCCGGGGGTGAAACAGGTGGGTGAGGTTCTTGCGAATCGCCAACCCGCCAATGCAGGCGATCTCTGGGCACTTACCGTCGATTTGCTCGGACGATTCTCCAGGCGGATCAGGGACGGAGCCACGTCGGACTGGCGCCAGTACTGGAACGTCGACCAATACAACCGGGCGGAAAAACCGAAACCGGAGGACGCTGGCAGGGACGCGTTGCTGTCCGACCTGGAGCAGGCGTTGACACCCTTGGGGGTGGAGGGCGTCAAGGAGGGCGCGTATGCCGACGACAAGCGCTCCGACATTCGTGTCTCGGTCCCAGGGTACAACATCCCGATCGAGATCAAGAGGAGTTGCCATGACGACTGGTGGAGCTCCATGAAGACCCAGCTCATCGCCAAGTACACCCGTGACCCGGGAACCGACGGATACGGGATCTACCTCGTGTTCTGGTACGGGGAGGCCAAAGGATGCCAACCGCTACCGGCGTCAGGACGGCGACCGAAGTCACCGAGTGAACTCCGGCGGGCTTTGGTCGACAGTCTCTCTCGCTCCCAACGCCGAAAGATCTCGGTCTGTGTGATCGATGTCTCGAAGCCAGCTCCCTGAGGGGCCGACGTAAGGCTTCTCCAACCCGCCCTGTGGTTGTGACAGCCGCAAAGTAGGGGACGACAGCTGCTCCTGAGTAAAACTACTCAGTAGCGTAACGGATGAATTGTGGCCCCCCCCCTCACCCCCCGTGCGCCAGGAACCTCTCCGCCTCCAGCGCCGCCATGCACCCCGTCCCCGCCGCCGACACCGCCTGCCGGTAGTAGTCGTCCATCACATCCCCTGCCGCGAACACGCCCGGCACGTTCGTCTCCGTCCGCCACGGAATCGGCAGCCGCACATACCCGTTCTCCTTCAGGTCGACATGCCCGCGCAGAAAAGCCGTGTTGGGGTCGTGCCCGATCGCCACAAACATCCCCCCTACCTCGATCTCGGACTCCTCCCCCGTCACCGTATCGCGCAGCCGCAGCCCGGTGATCACCTCGTCGCCCATCACCTCCTCCACCACGCTGTTCCACAGGAATCTGATCTTCTCGCTGGCCAGCGCGCGCTCCTGCATGATCTGCGAGGCGCGCAGCTCGTCCCGCCGGTGGATCAGCAGCACTTCGCCGGCGAACTTGGTCATGTACAGCGCCTCCTCCATCGCGCTGTCCCCGCCCCCCACCACCGCGATCACCTTGCCGCGGAAGAAGGGCAGCGCCCCGTCGCACACGGCGCACGCCGACACCCCGCCCCCGCTCTGCGCCAGCCGCTCCTCGCCGGGCACGCCCAGCCAGCGCGCGTTCGCCCCCGTCGCCAGCACCACCGTCCGCGCACGCACCACCGTCCCACCCGACGAAATCAGTTCGAACGGACGCTCACCGAAGTTCACCTGAACGATATCGTCGGTTACCACCCGCGTGTCGAAGCGCATCGCCTGCTTCTTGAACTCCATCATCATCTCGATGCCGCCGATCCCGTCGGCGAAACCCGGGTAGTTCTCGACGTCGGTGGTGAACATGAGCTGCCCGCCGGGGATCATCGTGCGGCTGCCCGCGCCTTCGTACACAAGCGGGCTCAGGTTCGCGCGCGCGCCGTAGATCGCCGCGGTCCAGCCGGCGGGGCCGGAGCCGACGATCACCAGATTCTCGATATTGTTGTCGGACATGGGAGTCGTTGGGTTGCAAGTCGAATGTGTGAACCTTGGCCGGGCCGCCGCCCACCGCGCCTACCGCGACAGCGTCGACTCCTCCTTGTACAGCGCGGACCGCCGGTAGCGTTCCACCCCCCGCTTCAGCAGCAGCTTGATCGCGACCGCGACCGGCACGCCGATCAGCAGCCCCACGAAGCCGAAGTAGAAGCCGCCCAGCGCGAGCGCGAGGAGGATCCAGACCGGGTGCAGGCCCACCGATCCGCCGACGATCCGCGGGCTGATCACCGCGCCCTCGAGCCCCTGGGCCACACCGTACACGACCGCGACCTTGAGCAGCGAGATGCCCACGCTATCGCTGATCAGCGCGAGGATGATGGCGGGGATGAGCGACACCACCAGTCCCAGATAGGGGACCACCCCGAGCACGGCCACCGTCACGCCCAGCAGGAACGCGTACGGGAACCCCACGATCAGGAGCCCCACCCAGGTGATCGCGCCCACGATCAGCGAGGTCGTCACCTGCCCGCGCAGGTAGCTGGAGAGCAGCTTGTCGTAGTTGCGGGCGAAGCTGTTCGCGCCGGACTTGAATCTGCCGGGGACGAGTTCGCCGGCACGCGCGATGATGAGGTCGAAGTCCCGCAGCAGGTAGAACATCAGCACCGGCGTGAGGACCAGGTAGCCGCCGACGTTGACCAGTGTGCCGAATCCGCGGCCGAGACCCAGCACGGCGGTCCACGCGCGCTGCGCAAGCTCGGTCCCCCGGGTCTCCAGCAGATTCCGCACCGAATTCGCGTCGAGCTCCTGAATCCGGCTGAGGAGCGCCCCTTCGTCCACCAGCGGCAGGTCGAATCCGAGCGACTCCGGCGTGAGCCCGGCCACCCAGTCATGCAGCCTGGCCACGAATTCGGGCACCTGGCCGACAAGCGCCCGCGCCTGCCCGACAAACTGCGGCACGCCCACGGCGACGACGAGCACACCAAGAACCAGAAACGGGACCAGGATGACGAGGATCGAAGCTGCGCGGCCGAGCCTCGGGTGCGCGGAGACCCTGTCGACCACGGGATCGAGGATGTAGGCCAGGATGAAGGCCAGGAAGAACGGGCCGAGGAGGGAGCCGGCGGTGTCGAGCACCCACAGGACGACGAGCACGGTCGCGACGGTGACCATGTGCGCGTGGCCACGGACTCCCCGGAAGGGGATCAGAAGCGCGATGAAGGCGCAGTAGAGCAGGAAGGGGTTCAGGATCTCCCCCAGGCTGTAGAGGAAGAACCCGGCGGCCAGCACCAGGACGGCGGCCTGGAAGACGCGCCAGCTCACCGGAGCGCCGCCCGGGGTGTCCGGACCGTCCGCGCCGCCGCCCGCAACCTCGCCCGAGCTCCGTCCAACTTCACCGGAGGTCCGTCCAGCATCGCCGGATGCCCGCCCGCCCCGGCCGCTCCGCGTACTCACCATCCCGCCTCCGCGATCTTGTCATGCGCGCGCAACACCACCGAACGCGTGTTCTCGTATGCGATCCTGTCCGCAGCGTCGGGAACCGGAAGCCAGCGGCATTCGCTGATCCCTTCGTCAAGCTGGGGCACGGCGTTCCCGAAGCGGCTTCGCATGAGGTAGAAGGTACAGTACTTGTGAACGGTCCCGCGCCCAGTGCGAAAGGTCCAGTCCACGGTGTCGATCTTCGGGCCCACCTCGTCCGGAGCCAGGCCGGTCTCCTCCGCCACCTCGCGGGCCGCCGCCTCGCGCAGGCTTTCGCCGCCCTCGATGTGCCCCTTCGGGAGGCTCCAGTTCCCGTACGGGTCCCGGATCAGGAGCGCGTGCCAAACGCCCGCCTGGGATCGCACCACCACGCCCCCGGCGCTCCGCTCGATGCTCTCGGGCTGGGCGGCGCCGTGGCTCGATGGGCCCGCGGCTGCGTCTCCCCTCGCGGTCATGCCGCCGGAAGCGCTCACTTCTAGAAGATCGAGAAGCTGAGGTAGCGCCGCGGGTTCTCCTGGATGTCGGCGAGCAGCGCCCGGAATTCCGCGAGCGCGTCCACCGCCCCGTCCGCCAGCGCCGGATCGCCAATCAGGCGGCCGAACGAGCCGTCGGGGGTCTCCAGCGCGGCCAGCAGCCCCTCCATGCGGGCGAAGGTGGAGTCGGCCTTCTGCGCGGCGGACCGGAGGTCGCCCAGCGAGGCCCCGACGTCCTCCGTCAGCTCCCGCAGGTTCCGCAGGCTCGCGCTGGCGTCCGCCACCATCGTCTCCGCATCCGCGCCGAGCAGGAGGGAGTCGAAGTGCTCGAAGGAGATGCGGGCCGCACGGGCGGCGGCGCCCAGCTCCTGCGCGGACGCGTCCACGCCCTCCGCCAGCTCCTCGAACCGCTCCGTCTGCTGGGCGATGATCTCCGAGAGCCCGTCGCTCAGGATGCCCATGTTGTCGATCATGTTCTTCAGGTTCTGGGCGGTCTCGTCGGTGAAGGCGATCTCGAAGCGTTCCGAGATGTTCGTGAGGTTGCGGGCGATCTGGTCGATGCTTGCGGTCAGCCGGGAGAAGTCCGGCAGCGCCGCGCCGGGGAGCACGTCCGCCTCGGGGTAGTCGAGGAAGGGCGGCAGTCCGAACTCCGCCCGGTCCACGATCTCCGCCTGCCACTCCCCGAACACCGATTCGGGCGCGAGCAGCACGGCGGCGTTCTCCGGGATGACCAGATCCTCCAACACCCTCATCCCGACCATCACGGCTTCCCCGCCGGGGAGCACTTCAATGCTCTCGACGCTTCCCACCGTCACGCCGCGGAACTTCACCACGGCACCCGGCACCAGCGCCCCCACGCTGGTGGCGGCCGTCCGGAGCTCGGTCTGGCCACGCTGCCAGCCCCCCTTGAGCCATATCGAACCAAACACGCCCGCGGCGATGCCGAGCACCACCACCAGCCCAACCAGCACTTCGCGTCTACGCTCCATTGTTCTTCCTCCCGAAGTAGAGATCCGGATTCCCCTCGACGAACCCCCTCAGCACCTCGTCGCCCGCGTCCCGCACCTCGGCAGGAGTGCCGGTGAACCGGGCCCTGCCGTCGTGCAGCAGCGTGATCCGGTCGGCCACGCGGTACGCGCTCGTCATGTCGTGCGTCACCACCAGCCCCGTCACCCCCAGTTCGTCGCTCATGCGCAGAATGAGCCGGTCGATCACCGTGGTGGTCACCGGGTCCAGCCCTGTCGTGGGTTCGTCGTAGAGCAGGAACTTCGGCGACGGGGCGATCGCGCGCGCCAGTCCGGCCCGCTTCCGCTGTCCCCCGCTGAGCTGCGCCGGATAGCGGTCCCCCAGGCCATGCAGGTCCACCAGCGCCAGACACTCCTCGACCCGCGCGGCGATCCCCTTCGCATCCCATTCCGGCATGCGGCGGAGTCCCATTCCCACATTCTCCGCGACCGTCATGGAGTCGAAGAGCGCGGCGAACTGAAAGACGTAGCCGATTCGGCGCCGCAGCCGGGTCAGCTCGTTGCGGCCCAGGTCCGGAATCGAGTGGGCGTCGACGAATACCGACCCCGAGTCCGGCCGCAGGAGGCCCGCCACGTGCTTCAGCAGGACCGATTTGCCGCTCCCGGAGGGTCCGACGATCGCAAGCGTCTCGCCGTCCCGGACCTTGAGGGTGAATCCCTTGAGCACCCGCTTCGGCCCGAACGCCTTGTGCACCTCCTGCAGCTGGATGCTCATCGTTCCCGGCACTTCGGGTGCAACTCCCGCGCCCCGCCGGGGACGGCGGTTTGCCGGGGCCGCATCAGAGGAGCACCGCCGCCCAGAAGGCGTCCAGACAGAGGATGATCATGCAGGCGGCGACCACCGCGCGCGTGGCACTCCGTCCCACCCCCTCGGCCCCGCCCTCGGTCTGCAGGCCGCAGTAGCAGCCCGTCCCGGTTACCACCGCACCGAAGGAGAGGGACTTGATCACCGCGAACCACATGTCCCACGGCGCGTAGTAGATGCGCAGCCCCTTCACGAACTCCGTCGAGGACATCTCCAGCAGCTGGAGCGCGGTGAACCACCCGGCGGCGATGCCGATCGAGATGGCCAGAAGCACCACCACCGGGAACATGATGATCCCCGCGAGCAGCCTCGGCACCACCAGATAGGCCAGCGGGTCGTACGCCAGCGTCTCGAGCGCGTCCACCTGCTCCGTCACCCGCATCGTCCCCAGCTCGGCCGAGATGTTGGCGCCGACCCGGCCCGCCAGGACCAGCCCGGTGAGGACGGGGCCCAGCTCCAGGATCATGGTCTTGCCGACGAGAGTGCCGACGAAGTAGGGCGGGATGGCGCCCGTGAGCGAGTACGACGCCTGCAGCGCCATCACGATCCCGGTGAAGGTCGCGATGAAGAGCGCGATCGGGACGGAGGCCACCCCGATGCGCGCCATCTGCGGGAGGAGGAGGGGTGTCCACACGTCGGTACTGCGCATGGACACCGTGGCGCCCGCGAACAGCCTCCATGCGCGGCCCATCGACTCCAGGCCCGACAGCGTCAGGTTCCCGATCGCGGCAAACGGTCTCAGCAACAGCTCGGCCATTTGCAATTATAGCGGATGACCGGCCTCCGACGGGCGAGAACGATGCGCCGGGAAGGAGTGCAGCGTCAGGCTGACCCGGTCCATGGCCGGCTCCGGACCCCCGTTCGAGCGCCAGACCACCTCCACTTCGCCCACCCGGTCCGCGTCCGCGCGCAACGCCACTTCGACGTGAAGATCCTGCTCGGCACTCTCGATCGTCGTTCGGATCAGGCCGCCCGCCTCCGCCTCCGGCCGCCGCGACGGGTTCCTGAAGAGTGTCTTCGTGGACTGCCGGCCCGTCGGCAGCCTGCGGGTCACCCGGATCCGGTCCAGCCAGTCGGGCTGATAGCTGATCCGATACTCGAACCCCCGCTGGTCCGTCCCTCCGCCACGCCGATTGTGTCTCGACACTCTCTCAAAGCCTCAGTGGTGCTGGGGAAAAGCTCAGGAGAAAGATGGCCAGCGCCACCCACCCCAGGATATTGCGGCCCCGTCCCGGTCCCGCTTCCTCCATCTGCACAGGCGGGTGCGCCACCCGTCCGCGGCCCACGGCCAGCGCTATCCCTGCCCAGACCCACCATCCCCACCACACCAGCCCCAACGGCAACAGGAGGAGGACGAACACCATCCCGAGGACGCGCTGGCGGGGTCCGACCAGGGCATAGAGGATATGCCCGCCGTCCAGCTGCCCCAGCGGAATGAGATTCAGGGCTGTAACGAAGATCCCCAGCCAGCCTGCAAACGCAAGTGGATGGAGGAGAATGGCGCGGCCGGGCTCCAGCCCCGGCACGGTGGCCCAGGTGGCCAGCTGGAGTACCGCGCTGTTCCCGAGCCAGACCGGTTCGCCGAGGAAGAGCACCCTGAACGGGTAGGTCGCCGGCTCCAGCGTGGGGATGACCTCGGAGAGGTGGAGACCGATCACGAGGGCCGGCACGGAGAGCACGAAGCTGACCAGCGGACCCGCCACTCCGATGTCGAAGAGGACCGACCGGTTCGCCATCGGTCCCCGCAGCCGAATAAAGGCCCCCAGCGTCCCCACAATGGAAAAGTAGGGTGGAAACGGGATGAAGTACGGGAGCGAGACCGGCACCCGGTGGCGGCGCGCTGCAAGGTAGTGGCCAAGCTCATGGGCGAGCAGGATGCCGATGAAGGTGACGCCGAAGGTCAGCCCGGCTCCCAGCTGCTCGAAGCGGATGCGGGTGGGGACCGGATAGAGGCCCCCGCCGATCTCGGCGAAGCGGGTCCTGAGCGGGTCCATTCCGGAGAGGAAGGTCCCGGCCACGACGGCGCTGGCCAGCGCCGCGACGAAGAGAAGCAGATGGAGCGCGAGCCGGCCCGGCCGACGCGATCCGGACGGGCCGGGCACGGGTCCGGTTCCCGGACCGTCTCCCATGGCATTGTGACGAGAAACCTTGACCTCCCGCGAAGAGCTTGCAATTGTATTCGGGCAGGCAATCACCTACCGGAACGGGGCGCCGTCCCCGCATCCGATCCCCTTCGGCCGGCATCGGCCAATCTCCACCACACCAGGGCGGCATCGCCCGGCATCCGGCATGACCGAGGCCCACCCCGGCCCCTTCTCCGTTACTCCCGATGGAAATCGCCGAACTGAAGAATAGAACGGTAGCCGAACTCCAGGGCTACGCGGAAGCGCTGGATATCCCGAATTGCGCCGGGCTCCGCAAGCAGGAACTGATCTTCAGGATCCACGAGGGGCTCGCCGCGCGCGACGAGACGCCGGTCACGGAAGGGGTCCTCGACATCCTGCCGGACGGCTACGGCTTCCTTCGCTCGCGCAGCTGGAGCTACCTCGCGAGCCCCGACGACATCTACGTGAGCCCCGCGCAGATCGCCTCGCTGGGGCTGCGCAAGGGCGACACCGTGGCCGGCCCGGTGCGTCCTCCCAGGAGGGGCGAGAGATACCTCGCGCTGCAGACCGCGCAGCGGATCAACGGGTTCGCCCCGGCGGCGGCCCGGTCCCGCCCCCGCTTCGAAAAGCTGCGCCCCTGGTACCCCGACCGCCGCCTCACCCTGGAGGTCCGGGGCGGGGAGGCCTCCATGCGCATCATGGACCTCATCGCCCCGGTCGGGATGGGGCAGCGCGGCCTCATCGTCTCGCCCCCGAAGGCGGGAAAGACCACCATCCTGCGCCACATCGCGCGGGCCATCGTGGCCAACCACCCCGAGGTCGAGCTCACCGTGCTGCTGATCGACGAGCGCCCCGAAGAGGTCACCGAGATGGAGGAGAACGTGCGCGGCAAGGTCGTCGCCTCGACCTTCGACGAGCCCGCCGCGCGCCACCGCCAGGTCGCCGAGATGGTGCTGGCCCGGGCCCAGCGCCAGGTCGAGCACGGGCGCGACGCGGTCATCCTCCTCGACTCGATCACGCGGCTGGCGCGGGCCTACAACATCCTCGCGCCCCACTCCGGCCGGATCCTCTCGGGCGGCGTGGACGCCAACGCGCTGTCGAAGCCGAAGCGCTTCTTCGGGTCGGCGCGCAGCATGGAGGGGGGCGGGTCGCTGACGATCATCGCCACCGCGCTGATCGAGACCGGCAGCCGCATGGACGAGGTGATCTTCGAGGAGTTCAAGGGGACCGGCAACATGGAGCTGGTGCTCAGCCGCGAGGTCGCCGACCGCCGCATCTTCCCGGCGATCGACCTGAACCGCTCGGGCACGCGCCGGGAGGAGCTGCTGCTGTCGGACACGGAGCTCAACCGGGTGTATCTGCTGCGCAACTTCCTCGCCGACATGCCCGCTCCGGAGGCCGCGGAGTTCCTGTTGCAGCGCATCGGACGCCATTCGACCAATGCGGAGTTCCTCGCAGCGATGGCGGCCGGGGAGTAGCGGGGGGGCCGGCGCCGGCGCGAGATCGGGTGTATTGACCGGGCGGGTGTCCGGCGCTCCCCGGCGCGCGACTCCGACTCAGGCGTCCGCGGCGCGGTAGCGCGGGTTCACCACGAAGCCACCCTCCTCGAAGATCTTGCGGTCCCAGGGGTAGATCAGCGTGGCGTCGGTGGCGAGCGAGTGGAAGTCGGGCTGGTAGCCGCGGGGCCGCACGAAGGAGGTGGCGGTGCGCACTTCGGCCGGACCGACATCCCGAACCGCGGCCAGGGCCAGGCGCAGCGTCTCTCCGGAGGTCGTGATCTCGTCGACGATCAGGACGCGCCGTCCACGCGCCTGGCGCGGCGCGGCGGAGAGGATCGACGGCCGCTGCCGCACCACCCGGCCCCCCTCGCGGCGGGTGATCTTCAGGGAGAAGAAGTCGCGGCGCATCATCGAAGCGATCACCGCGCCGGGGATCACCCCCGCCCGCGCGACCCCGATGATGATCTCCGGGTCGTAGGACTTCGCCACCTTGAGCGCAAGCGCACGACAGAGCTCTCCGAACATCTCCCAGGACAGTTCCAGGAAATCCTCGGCCGGGGTAACGTCACGCTGGTCGTATGAACCGCTCAACATTGTCTCCCTCCATGGCCGTTCGCACCTTTCACTCTCCCCCCAAGCCCCGGAATGCCAGCGCATGACCAGCGATCCACCACCGGCCGGCGATGCCGGCCAGGCCACGGACGCCCCGCAATCCGCCGACGCCCGCCGGCCCGCCAGCCATCAACAGACCGCCGACGCCCGCTTCGCCGAGGCGCTCGCCGCTACCGGCGCACGCGATCCGCGCGCCTACTACCGCGACCGGCTCCGTGAACTCAAGCGCACCAACCCCCAGGGCTACTCCGAGGGGGTAGCATATTACCAGAATACGCTGGTCCCGTCCATTGCAACCGGGCAGGCGGACCCCATCGACGCCTGGCGGGACTACGGGCTTCTGCTCGCCCGCCTGACCGCGCCCGGGCGTCCCGTGGCCGTCGACGCCACCGGCCGATCCCGCGCCTACGAACCCCCCGGCGACACCGCCGACATGGTCCTGCACCTCCCCCAGCGCAGCCGGGAACGCGCGATCCTGGTGGCCCTCCCCCCCGACCCCAGCCCGGCCCAGCTCGCGACCCACCAGTGGCTGGTGGCCGGCGCCCGCGCGCTACCGCAGTCCGCGGATTCATCCGCCTGAGCGGACCGGCCAGCGCACACGCGCCGACGCTCGAACGCCGCCCGAGCGGACCCGGCTAGTCTTCCACCATGTAGGCGATGCCCCAGGCCCCGAGCCCCAGATGCGTGGCCAGTACGGGCGTGATCGGCGCGACCAGGATCTCGGGGCCGCCGAACCGCTCCCCCAGTTCCCGCCGCAGCGGTTCGACCACCTCCGGCGCCCCCACATGGACGATCCCGAAGCGGACGGCCTTCGCACCGGCGGGGATCCCGTCCTCGACCATCCTGAGGATGAGTTCGCGGGCACGCCTCATGCCGCGCGCCTTGCCGTACGCCTTGACGGAGCCGTCCGGCTCGAGCCCGAGGACCGGCTTGAGATCCAGGACGCCACCCAGCCACCCGGCGACCTGGCTCACACGGCCGGACGCGATCAGGCGGTCGAGGCTGCGCACCGTGAACAGGATGCCCGACTGGCCCCGAATCCTGTCGAGCTCCGCGACGATCTCCTCCGCGCTCAGGCCGCCTTCCGCCATCTCGGCCGCCTTCAGAGCGAGCAAACCGGCCAGGATCGACGCGCCGCGCGAGTCGACGAGGCGGATGTCGAGATCGGGGACCATGCGCGCCGAGTTCTCCGCCGACCGGTAGATTCCCGACAGCTTCGCGGCCAGGAAGACCCCGACCACCGTCTCGGCCTCGCTCGCCGCCTCCTCGTACGCATGGATGAAGTCCCCTGGAGGCGGCTGTGAGGTGGTCGGCAGTGCTCCGCCGCGCTCGAGGCGATCCAGGAAGTCTTCGGAGGTGATGTCGATCCGGTCCTTCAGGGTCTTCTCTCCGTCGAGGAGGAGAAGCGGCACCGTCCGGATTCCGTGGGCCCGCGCGACGGCGCCGGGCAGGTCCGACCCGGAATCGACGAGGACGCCGACCGGGCGGCGCACGGCCCCGGCCGCTCTCCGGGCCGCTTCGTACTGGGCGAACATGTCCTCCGCCTTGTGCGCCGCCACCGTCCCCAGCGTCGCGCAGTAGTCGACCGCCTTGCGGGGGTGATCGGTGTGCAGGTGGACCTTGAGAACGTTCTCCGCGCGGATGACGAGCAGCTCCTCCGAGTCCTGGGAAAGCGCGGACCGCACCGTCTTCTCGTCGGGCAGCCCGTCGCCCTCCACAAGGATCTCGGTACAGTAGCGCGGGCTGCCTTGCACGAAGGGATGGCCGGTCGCGGCGATCGGCGACCAACCGGGGTGCGACAGGTCGTCGCCGGGAGCGGCGGTCCGCACGGTGCCGGCGTCGCCCTCCGCACCCTCTCCCTGTTCGATCAGCCCCACCACCCCCGCCATCATCTCCACGAATCCCTTGGCCCCGGCGTCCACGACACCGGCTTCGGCAAGAACCGGGAGCATGTCGGGGGTGCGGGCGAGCCAGTCACGCGCGGTCGCGAGGGTGCGGCCCATCACTTCGGCGAAGTCGCCCGCCCCTTCCGCGCGGGCCGGCGCGGCCGCCTCCGAGGCGGACTCCCGCACCACCGTGAGGATCGTGCCCTCGACGGGCTTCTCCACCGACGCATGCAGCGACCGTGCACCGTACTCGAACGCGGCCCCGAATTCGTCCGGAGTCACCCGCTCCCGGCCCTCCAGCCCCCGGGCGAAGCCGAGGAGGAACTGCGACAGCATCATGCCGCAGTTGCCCCGCGCCCCCAGCACCGCGGAGCGGGCCACGGCAGCGGCCACGCGGTCGACCCTGCGTTCCGCCGAACCCGACAGGTCGCCGGCGATGGCGTCGAGGGTCAGCGCCAGGTTGGTCCCGGTGTCGCCGTCCGGCACCGGAAAGACATTGATCCGGTTGAGTTCCGCCCGGGCGCTCCGGCCCTGCACGCACGCCGCCAGGATGGCCCGGCGCAGGCGGCGCCCGTCGATATAGGCGATCCCGGGCCGGTCTGTGGCCGGACTCAAGTCCCCTCCCCGCTATCCGGCGCCACAACTCGCTGCCGGCTCCGCGACCCCGGTCGTCGCGTTCGAGCAGATCGCGCCGTTGGTGTAGCAGGTGTAGCAGGCGGCCTCTCCCAGAGGCGCGTCCATCCCCACCGCCTCGGTGAGCGTGTCCGCGAGCCGGGCGCTGGGGTGGTCGAGCAGGATGGGGCAGGCGTACACGCCGCGGGCGGTCACCAGCCGTGCGCTCGTGCAGAGCAGCCGGCTGAGGTCGTAGCCGTGCAGCATCTCGTGGGTGACGCGCTCACAGGACCGGTAGCCGCGGTCGCGTTCGGCCTCCTCCCCGATCCGGAGCGGCGGGAGGATCTTCAGGTGCGGATTCTCGTAGCCCACCGCGCCCAGAGCGTCCCGGAACATCTGCAGCGTGCCGGCCATCTCCTCGGACGGCCAACTCTGCATCGCGGTGATGATCGGCCGGAAGCCCGCCGCGACCACCGCGGCCACGCCCGCCATCGCACGCTCGAATGTGCCTTCGCCGCGAATCGGGTCGTTGATCTCGGCGGACGGACCGTCGATGCTCACCCGCAACTCCAGCCGGTGAGGGCTGTTCGCGCACAGCTCGCGCAGCACTTCGACCCGGCGCGGCGTGAAGAGCGTCGCGTTGGTCAGCACGGTGGCGGGGCCGAAACGCAGCGTGTCCTCGAGGATCCCCTCCATCTCGTTGTTCATGAAGGGCTCGCCGCCGGTGAAGTAGTACTCCCCCACGTTCATCCCGGCCGACTCCTCCAGCACCTTGTGAACCATTTCACGAGACATGAACCAGAAGGAGTGATTGTCGGGCGAGCAGGAGATGAAGCAGTGGCGGCAGCGCAGGTTGCACACCGTGCCGCTGACCTGAAACCAGAGCTGTTCGAGCGCGAGGAGCGGAACCGCGGGAACGGATGCGGCGCGGGGCGTCGGCAGTGTGGCGGGGGCGATCATGGCTGGGGGCTCCCTTCGGAGCGCTGTCCCTGGGGGGGGCGCTTTCAGGTTCTGTTCTATATTGGACATCGAACTCGGATGTTGCCAGCGCCGCGGGCGCGCCGGCGCGTCTTGTCACCATACCTTCCGCGCCCGGGTTCGGTCCCCGGGTTCCCTCCAGATTCGACGAGCTGCACCGTGGCCTTCACAACGATCAATCCGGCCGAAGGAACTCTCCTCCGGCGGTATCCCTTCATCTCCAGGGACGCCCTGGACGACGCCCTCGCGACGGCCCGCGCGGCCCAGCACGCCTGGAGGCGCGTCCCGGCCGACGAGCGTGCCGCCCGCGCCGCCGCCCTGGCCGGGCACCTGCGCGGCCGGATCCGCCGCCTCGCCGAGGTCATGGCGATCGAGATGGGAAAGCCGCTCGGCGAAGCGGCCGCCGAAATCGAGAAGTGCGCGACCGGGTGCGAGTTCCAAGGCGAGCACGGTCCCGGCTTCCTGGCCGACCAGGTCGTCGAGACCGAGTCCCACCGGAGCTACGTCACCTTCCAGCCGCTGGGACTGGTGCTGGCGATCATGCCCTGGAACTTTCCCTTCTGGCAGGTCGTGCGGGCGAGCATCCCGGCCCTCATCGCCGGCAACGGGGTCCTCCTCAAGCACGCCCCCAACGTGCCCATGTGCGCGCTGGAGTTGACGGCGCTGTTCCGGGACGCCGGCTTCCCGGACGGCATCTTCACCAACCTCTTCATCGACGTGGAGACGACCGGCGCGCTGATCGGGGACGCGCGCGTCCAGGCCGTCACCCTCACGGGGAGCACGCGGGCGGGACGGGAGGTGGCGGCGCTCGCCGGCTCCCGGATCAAGAGCTGCGTGCTCGAGCTCGGGGGGAGCGATCCCTACGTGGTGCTCGAGGACGCGGACCTGCCCCGCGCCGTCGAGGCCTGCGTCACCGGCCGCATGATCAACGGGGGCCAGAGCTGCATCGCGGCCAAGCGCATGATCGTGCACGAGGCGGTGGCCGACGAGTTCACCGGGGCGGTGGTGGCGCGCATGGCGGCCGTGCGGGTGGGCGACCCGATGGCGGAGATGACCGACGTAGGGCCGCTCGCGCGGGAGGATCTGCGCGACAACCTGGCCGCGCAGGTCGCGCGCAGCATCGAGGCCGGGGCGACGTGCCTCCTCGGGGGCGAGGTCCCCGACGTGCCGGGGTGGTACTATCCGGCCACCGTGCTCACCGAGGTGGGACCCGGAATGCCCGCCTGGGACGAGGAGCTGTTCGGGCCGGTCGCGTGCATCATCCGCGCCGGGTCGGAGGAAGAGGCGCTGCGGATCGCCAACGACACCGCGTACGGGCTGGGAGCGGCCGTCTTCACCCGTGACCTGGAGCGCGGCGAGCGGATCGCGCGCACGGAACTCGAAGCGGGTTCCTGCTTCGTCAACGACTTCGTCAAGTCCGACCCGCGCCTCCCCTTCGGCGGGGTGAAGTCGAGCGGGTTCGGGCGCGAGCTCTCCGAATTCGGGATGCGCGAGTTCGTCAACGTGAAGACGGTGCGGGTGGAGCGGTAGCGTTCGGCCCCGCCTTACCTGTCCACCTCCGGCACCGCCTCCAGCATCTCGGCCGCCACATCCTCCGGATCCCGCATCGTCGCCAGGTCCAGATCGTAGTCCGGCACCGCGCGCGGCTCCAGCTTGGCCTTGAGTTCGCGGATCTCCCGACCGGAGAGCCCAAGGGCCCCCAGCTCCGCGTTCGTGAGCCCGGCCCCGCTGCGGGCCGCGATCCCGTCCCCGCCGGCCGTCACCAGCCGCGACAGCGCCTCGATCTCGCCCCCGGAGAGCTTGTCTCCCATCACCTGGTAGTCAATCCACGCCTCGTAGCTCAGCGGCGCCACCCGCTTCACCATCCCCGCCATCACCCGCCCGTATTCCTGGATCTCCCACTGGGCATGATCGTCGACGCGGAGCGTGAGGAAGTGCAGCAGGTTGTGCAGATCGATCTTCCAGTACCACTGCGTGTAGGTCGACAGCGGCAGGTCGATCCGCGCCAGCTCCCGGGCCACGTTCTCGCCCACAAGCCAGCCGTAGTCGTTGGCGGCCCGGGCGCGCACTTGGTCCCAGCGGCGCATGGCCTCGCGGTAGAGCTCCGCGCCCACCGATCCCGGCGCCCGACCCTGGTTGCTGGTCGCGCTCTGGAAGGCGAACTGGCCCTCTTCGGGGCTATGGAAGAGGAGCGGCATGAGCGAATATCGTCCACTATATTCGTTCACAGAAGCCGTACGGTGTCGTATCCACTGCCGTGCGACGAACATCGGCATCGCGCAGTGGAACTTGAACTCGACCATCTCCGACGGGGTGGTGTGGAGGTGGCGGCGCAGGTAGCGGATCAGCCCCCGGGTGGCCGAGACCTTGCGGGTCCCGTAGCCGTAGCTGACGCGGGCGGCGCGCTCGACCGAGTCGTCGGTCCCCATGTAGTCGACCAGCGCGACGAAGCCGTGGTCGAGGACGGGGAAGTAGCCCCCCAGAATCTCCTCGGCGGCGGGCACGGTGGGGCGGCGTGTGGGACGGGTCTCAGGATTCATCGTGGGAAGGTACCCGGTCGGCTCCACCCGGGCGAGATCGTTCGGATCGCCGCCCGGACCGCCGCCTGGATCGCCGCCTGGATCGCCGCCCGGACCGCCGCCCGGACCGCCGCACCGACCGCCGCCCGGACCGCCGGGATTGTGAAACGTTTCACAAGCGGCCCGCCTTCGCCGCCTTCCGCCGCATGCCGGGGTCCAGAATCCGTTTGCGCAGGCGGATGGCGTCCGGGGTCACCTCGATCAGCTCGTCGTCGTCGATGAAGTCGAGCGCCTGCTCCAAAGTCATCCGCTTCGGCGGCTCCAGGCGCACGTTCTCGTCGGCCGCCGCGGCCCGCATGTTGGTGAGCTTCTTGCCGCGGCTCACATTTACGTCCATGTCGCCGGGGCGGGCGCTCTCGCCGACGATCATCCCGCGGTAGCACTCGACGCCGGGGCCGACGAACATGGCACCCCGCTCCTGCAGTCCGAAGAGTGCGAAGGCCACCGCCCTGCCGGCGCGGTCGGCCACCATCGCGCCCCGGCCCCGTCCACGCATGGTGCCGGCCCACCGGTCCCAGCGGTCGAAGCGATGGTGGAGGATTCCGTCCCCCCGCGTGTCGGTCAGGAACTCCGTGCGGTAGCCGAAGAGTCCACGCGCGGGGACGCTCAGTTCGAGCCGGGTGACGCCCGAATCCCCGATGGGCCTCATGGCGACGAGTTCGCCGCGGCGCCGGGCCAGCTTGTCGATCACCGTGCCCGCGAGTTCCGCCGGGACCTCGGCCACCACCTCCTCCCAGGGCTCCAGGCGAGCTCCGGCCCCGGTCGCGCGCATCAGCACGCGGGGGCGCGAAACCTGGAACTCGTAACCCTCCCGGCGCATCGTCTCCATCAGGATGGTGAGGTGCAGTTCGCCCCGCCCGCTGACCGCAAAGGTGTCGGGCCGCCCGGTATCCTCCACGCGCAGGGCCACGTTGCGCTCCAATTCACGCTCGAGGCGCTCCCGCAGCTGCCGGGTGGTCACGTACTTCCCCGCCCGTCCGGCAAAGGGGGAATCGTTGACGACGAAGTCGACCGAGATCGTCGGCTCCTCCACCGTGATCCCGCGGAGGCGCTCCGGGCGGCGCGGGTCCGCAAGGGTGTCGCCGATCTCGACGCCCTCGACGCCGGCCAGCCCCACGATGTCGCCCGCGCGCGCCTCCTCGATGTCGATCCGGTCGAGACCGTTGAAGGTGTAGAGGCCCGTCACGCGTGACCCGCCACCGGGGGTGCCGGGCGCCGGCATGCTCCGCTGGGCCGCCGGCAACCGCGCCACCCGCCGCCCCACACGCACCGCGCCCCGCTCCACGCGTCCGATCGCGATCCGCCCCACGTAGTTCGAGTGGTCGAGAGTCGAAACCAGCATCTGGAAGGGGCCGGCGGGGTCGGCGGCCGGAGGGGGAATGCGCTGGACCACCGCCTCGAAGAGCGGGGCCAGATCCCCTCCGTGCGCGCCCGGTTCGGTCGTGGCCCAGCCATCCCGTCCGGCGGCGTAGAGGAAGGGCGCGTCGAGCTGGGCGTCGCTTGCGTCCAGGTCCATCAGGAGTTCGAGGACCTCGTCGTGCACCTGCCCGGGGCGAGCGTCTGCGCGGTCCACCTTGTTGACCAGGATCACCGGCGCCAGCCCGAGCGCGAGCGCCTTCGCCGTCACGAACCGCGTCTGCGGCATCGGACCCTCGGCCGCGTCGACCAGCAGGAGGACCCCGTCGACCATCCGCAGAATCCGCTCCACCTCGCCACCGAAGTCGGCGTGTCCGGGCGTGTCGACGATGTTGATCTTGGTGCCGCGCCACAGGACCGCCGTGTTCTTGGCCAGGATCGTGATGCCGCGCTCGCGCTCCAGCGGATTCGAGTCCAGGATCCGCTCGCCGACCTCCTGGCCGGCGCGGAAGACCCCGGCCTGGCGGAACATCTGGTCGACCAGCGTGGTCTTGCCATGATCCACGTGGGCGATGATGGCGATGTTGCGCAGCCGCGCGGGAGAACGGAGAACGGTCATCGGCCCGCGGAGGGGGAAATCCGCGTGAAGGTGAACGTCCCCATCGGTTCGTCCGAGAACGGGCTCACCCCCTTCAGGCTGCGAATCGGCTGCCGGGGTGACGTGTCACTGTTGGCCGAGCGGTAAGTGGAGCCGCTGTCCGTGCCCGAATCGAGGGGATAGAGCACGACTTGCACTTCGTCCGCCCAGCGCCCGTCGTCCATCAGCAGCGACAGTCCGTTCACACCCACGAACCAGTCTGGGCTCGGCGCGATCATCGTGACCAGCGTCACGAGCGGGAAGTCCTCCCGGAGCTTGATCCCGCTGATCGTCGCGCTCGCGGGGCTACCGATCCCCCGCCCGCTGATCACCGCGAGTGCCCGGTTGGGGATCGCAGCGTTGATCTCCGAAGTCAGGGGGCCCGTCCCCCCGGTCTCGGCCATGACCTCGATCCCGCGGGTGGCGGTGTCGCCGAGCGCCCAGAAGGTTGCCCCGCTGTTGTGAACCGCCCCGATGAGCGGGGAGAAGTGGGCGCCGGCGGGGAATTCCGCCGGGTGGGTGGACCTGCTCCAGGTGGCGTCGAAGACCAGCCGGTAGGTCGCGGTGTTGGCGGAGGCGTCGAAGAGCGAGAGTGGTGCTGGAGGGCGCAGTTCCAGGCCGTCGAAGCCGGAAGGCGGCGAGGGGGCGTTTCCGGGAACCAGCCGCGTCGCTCCGAAACCGGCGGCTGCGCCCTCCACGGAGATCGCGTCGCTGAGGGACTCGCCGGTGACGACGGACAGCCGGGAGGCCGAGGCGGTTCCATTCTCGGCGACAAGCGGAAGGTTGATGGGAAAGGGTGCCCCGGTAGCCACATCGAGGACGATGGAGGCGGGTCCGGCGGCACCCAGGCGGGTCGTGTCCGTGCGAAGGAGTTCCAGTTGGATGACGAAGGGCGCACCCGGATTGTCGGCCAGCCGCAGCTCGGCCAGGGCCGTGAGCCCGGAGAAGACCGATCCGGGAAGCGACTCCAGCCGGTTGCCGCGCAGGTCGAGGCTCCGCAGGGCCGCCAGCCCGCTGAAGACGGTGCCCGGGAGTGCCCCGATCCGGTTTCCGGAGAGGTCGAGCCGGACGAGGCTGTCGAGACCGCTGAAGTCCCCGGCCCGCAGGCTATCGGTCCCTGCACCGGCAAGGTCGAGGGTGTCGATCTCGATGAGGTCGGCGGCGGAAACGGCCTCGCACCCGCTCCTGGCCACGGCCCGCACCAGCGCGTCCCGCACTGCCGGGGTACGGTCGCAGACGGGAACGACCGGAAGCTGGGGCACGGCCGTGGCCTCGATCTCCGCTTCAGGGCCTCCGCCGGCCGAGGCTGTGAGCCGTTGCGGGCCGCGCCGGCCACCAAGCGTCCAGACCGTGCGCGCGATGCCGTCCGCGTCGCTCTCGACCGACGCCGGCGAGGCCGACCCGTGCCCCTCCGCCGCCGCGTAAGTCACCGTGACGCCCGCGACCGGGGAGCCCCCGGCGTCCTGAACCATCACTTCGACCGGCTCGGGGAGCTCCCGTCCGGGAAGGCCCTCCTGGCCACCCCCCGACACCACCGAGAGGGCCGCCGCCTGCTGCGCAACCACCACCGAGGCTCCCGCGGAGAGGCTCCGGTGAGTGGCGGTCACGGTGGCCGTGCCGTTCCCCGCTGCGCTGACCCGGCCGGCCGCCGCGACCGCAGCCACCGCCGGGTCGCTGCTCGACCAGGTGACCGAGCCGGCGAAGACACCCCCGTACTGGTCGGTGATCGTAGCCGTGAAGGTGACGGTTTCGCCCAGCGAGGAGAGCATCGCCGAATCGGGGGAGACGGAAACCGCAGCCGCGCGCGGCGGCTCCGGCGCCACCGGCTCCCCATCCCCTCCGCAACCCCCCAGCACGGCCACCCCGCACAAGGCCCCCGTCACCACGCGGCAACCCCTGGCCCGTGGACGAATGCCCCGCGGCATTCGAGCGGCGATGCATCCGCTGCTGGAGCGCAGCCGGCCGTTTCGCACTATCATGACGGAAATCTGCTCCGGCTGCCGGATCCGTCAACCACCTCAGCGCCCCGTCCACCATGCCAACACGCCCGACCCATACCCGCACAGCCACCCTGCTGCTCCACCCGCTCGCGCCCGTCGCCGCCACGCTCGCGCTCGCCGCCACCCTCGCGCCCCGCGCGCCCCAGGACCCCGCCCCCCAGGACCCTGCCCTGACCGGCTTCACCGCCTCGCGCGCCGCCACGCAGTTCGCCTGCGAGGCCCGTTTCCTCGAACTGCCCCGCAGCGACGCCTTCCGCGAGCACCTCCGCACGATCACCGCCAACCCCCACCCGGCGGGCTCGGCGGCGCAGGTCCGCGTGGGCCAGTACATCGCGGGCGCCATGGAGCGGGCGGGCCTCAATGTCACGAACCACCCCTACGACGTCTACCTCCCCGAGCTCACCGACGACGTCGAGGTCCACATCGTCACTCCCGTCGCCGTGCAGCTCTCCAACCGCGAGCCCGCGCTGCCCGAGGACCGCTTCTCCGGCCACCCCGACCTCCTCAACGGCTGGAACGCCTACTCGGGCTCCGGCGACGTGACCGGCGAAGTCGTCTACGCCAACTACGGGCGCCGCGAGGACTATCTGGCACTCGACTCGATCGGCATCCCGCTGGCCGGCAAGGTCGTGATCGCGCGCTACGGGGGGAACTTCCGCGGCTACAAGGTCAAGTTCGCCGAAGAGCGCGGCGCGGCGGGCGTCATCATGTTCAACGACCCCGGTTTTTCGGGACTCGACGCCTACCCGGAGGGTCCGATGATGAGCGGGCAGACCATCCAGCGCGGCTCCGTCCTCACGCTCCCCTGGACCGGCGACCCCCTCACCCCCTTCGTCCCCGCCCTGCCCGTCGACGGCGACATCCAGGTCGAGCGCCTCGACCCATCCGAGGTCCCGCTGCACACCATCCCCGTCCTGCCGATCGGCTACGAGGCCGCCACCGAGATCCTGTCGCGCATGACCGGCCCCGGCACCCCGCCGGGCTGGGCCGCCGGCATGGAGCTGGACTACCGCCTTACCGGCGGCCCGGAGCTCACCGTGCGGGTGCGCGTCAACCAGCCCCGAAAGCTCACGCGCGCCACCAACGTCGTCGGGACCCTGCGCGGCAGCGAGTTCCCCGACGAGTGGTTCATCCTGGGCGCGCACTACGACCCCTGGGCCTTCGGCGCGATCGACCCCAACGGCGGCACCGCCATGCTCCTCACCCTCGCCGAAGCGCTCGGCGAACTCGTCAGCGAAAACGAGGAGTGCCACCCCCGCCGCTCGATCATGATCGCGCACTGGGACGCGGAGGAGTACGGGATCATCGGCTCCACCGAGTGGGTCGAGGAGTTCCGCGAGGAGCTGGAGGCCAACGCGATCGCGTACATCAACGCCGACGGGGCCGTGTCCGGCGAAAACTTCGGGAGCTCGTCGTCCCCGTCGCTGAAGGGCCAGATCATCGAGGCGACAAAGGCCGTCACCTACCCCGGCACCGGCGAACGCCTCTACGACTGGTGGCTTGCCCGCGCCCCCGACGACGCCGAGGAACCCGGACTCGGCAACCTCGGCGGCGGCTCCGACCACGTCGGCTTCTACACACACGCCGGCGTGCCCTCCGGCGCCCTCTCCTCCGGCAACCCCGGCGGCGTCTACCACTCCAACTACGACAACTTCGCCTGGTACGAGCGCTTCGGCGACTCGGAGTTCATCTACGGACCGATGATCGCCCGCGCCGACGGGATCCTCGCGCTGCGCTTCGCCAACGCCGACATCCTCCCCTACGACGTGGTCCGCTACGCGACCGACACCCGCACCCACGTCGAGACCCTCTACAGCGTTGCCAGGGACCGAGGCCTCACGGTGGACTTCTCGCGACTCGTCGCCTCGACGCAGGAGCTGGACGACGCGGCGGCCGCGCTGGTCGCCGCCAGAGAACGCTGGATCGAATCCGGCACCGTCGAACCGGCCAGGGCCGAGGCGGCAAACCGGGCCCTCATCGGCCTCGAAAAGGCCTGGCTGAACGACCGCGGCCTTCAGGAACGGCCGTGGAGCCGCTCGATCTACGTGTCCCCCGACCCATTCTCCGGGTACGCGTCCTGGATGCTGCCGGGCCTCCGCTACGAACTGGAGACCAACGACCGCGCGGACCTCCCCGGCTGGGAGCGCGTCTACATCGGAGCAGTCGGCGAACTCGCGGAGCGAATGCGCATAGTCACGGCGCTGATGGGCCGCTGACCCGGCCCCCTGATCATCCGCCGATGGGCCCGCCAGTTCACCTGCCGTCCGCCCGCCGATCGCCCGCCATAGGCCCGCCGATCCGCCGTCCATTCAGGCTCGTCAAATGTTTGCCGGTTTTCCCGATCGGGAAAATTCCCGGGACGGTTGCCAACAACCCATGGCGCCCCGCACTCCGCCATCCTACACTACCCCCTGACATTCGCGGTCCGTTGTCCCCAAAGCACGAGAGGTGTTCATCATGTCCGGCCGCCGCCCCACGTCCCCGCTCCGCGCGCTGGCGCTCTCCTCCATGGCGCTCGCCGTCACCGCAGCCGCCATCCCCGCCACCGCCATCCCGGCCCAGCAGGACGAGGACCCGCCCCCCGTCAACCAGTCCGACCATCCCCTGCTCAGCGCCTTCTCGTGGCGCTCCATCGGCCCCTTCGGTCAGGGCGGGCGCGTCGACGACCTCGCCGTCCACCCGGACGATCCCCACACCTTCCTGGTCGGCTTCGCCACCGGAGGCCTCTGGAAGACCACGAACAACGGGACCACCTTCCGGCCGGTCTTCGACAGCTACGGCACCCACTCCGTGGGCGCCCTGGCGATCTCGCCCGCCAACCCCGACATCGTCTGGGTCGGAACCGGCGAGGCCAACAACCGTCAGAGCTCCTCCTTCGGCGACGGCATCTACAAGTCCACCGACGGCGGTGAGACCTACATGCACATGGGGCTGCGCGAGACCCAGACCATCGCCCGCGTCATCGCACACCCCACCGACGCCAACGTGGCCTGGGTCGCGGCCAACGGCCACCTCTTCGGCCCCAACCCCGAGCGCGGCGTCTTCAAGACCACCGACGGCGGCGAGAGCTGGAACCACGTCCTCGGCGTCGACGAGAACACCGGCGCCACCGACCTCGTCATCAACCCGGCCAACCCGGACGTCCTCTTCGCGGCCACCTACCAGCGCCGCCGCACCGCCTGCTGCTTCGTCGGCGGCGGTCCGGGCAGCGGCATCTGGCGCTCCGACGACGGCGGCGAGAACTGGACCCGGCTGAGCGGCAACGGGCTGCCCCGCGGGACCATGGGCCGCGTCGCGCTCGCCACCACCCCCGCCGACCCCAACGTCATCTACGCGCAGATCGAGGTCGCCGCCGACCGCGAGCGCCCCTACACCGAGGAGGAGCGCGCCGACCTGGAGGCCCGCGGAGACCGCAACGAGCCGCTCCCGCCCGACGACCAGTACAACGGCGTCTGGCGCTCCATGGACGGCGGCATGACCTGGGAGTTCCGCAGCAACGAGAACGGCCGGCCGATGTACTTCAGCCAGATCCGCGTCGATCCCAACGACACCGAGACGGTCTACGTCGTCGACACCGGCCTGCACAGGTCGGTCAACGGCGGGCTCACCTTCGACCGGCTCTCCGGCTACGGGCACGTCGACCAGCACGCCATGTGGATCAACCCCGGCGACAGCGACCACATCATCCTCGGCAACGACGGATCCGTGGACATCAGCTACGACCAGGGCGAGACCTGGGAATCGCTGCGGCGCTGGTCGGTGGGGCAGCCGTACCATGCATCCGTGGACATGCGGCGGCCCTACTTCGTCTGCACCGGACTCCAGGACAACGGCAGCTGGTGCGGCCCGAGCGCCGTCCGCACCGGCAGCATCCTGAGCGAGGACTGGTACCGCGTCGGCGGCGGCGACGGCTTCTACACCGCCGTCGATCCCACCGACCACACGGTCGTCTTCTACGAATCCCAGAACGGCAACCTCGGCCGCCTCAGCCTGGAAACCGGCCAGGGAGGCAGCATCCGCCCCCGCGGGCCAACCCAGAACAACCCGAACTCGAACATCGTGCCGACGCCCGAGGTGGGCACGCAGATCCGCTGGAACTGGAACACCCCGTTCATCCTCTCGCCCCACAACCCGGAGGTGATCTACGCCGGCGGCAACCGCCTCTTCCGCTCGCTCAACCGCGGCCAGACCTGGACCATGACCGGGGACCTGACAAAGGACATCGACCGGAACCAGGAGATGCTGATGGGGATGGCGAACTCGATGTCGCGCTGCAACCGCATGGACCGGGGCGAAGAGTGCATCCTGTCGCGCAACGACGGTGTGAGCCGCTGGAGCACGATCGTCTCGGTCAGCGAGTCCGCGATCGTGCCGGGCCTGCTCTGGGTCGGCACCGACGACGGCAACATCCAGGTCAGCCGGGACGGCGGCGCGACCTGGAGCGAGGTCAGCGGGAACATCCCCGGCGGCACCAACCGCTACTACGTCTCGCGCGTCGAGGCCTCCCACCACGACGCCGCCACCGCCTACGCGTCCGTCGACGGCCACCGCAACGACGACCTGCGCCCCTACGTCTACGTCACCCGCGACTACGGCGAGAGCTGGCAGAGCATCTCGTCCAATCTGCCCGGGTACGGGAACGTCAACACCGTGCGCCAGGACCCGGTCAACCCGCGCCTCCTCTACGCCGGCACCGAGTTCGGCTTCTTCGTCTCGCTAGACGAGGGCGGCAGCTGGGAGCGCTTCATGACGGGGCTGCCCGTGGTGCGGGTGGACGACGTGGTGGTGCACCCCCGCGACGGGGACCTCGTGCTCGCCACGCACGGCCGCAGCGTCCTCGTCGCCGACGACATCACGCCGCTGCAGCAGTTCACCGAGACGGTCGCGGCGGAGGACGCCTTCCTCTTCGAGCCCCGCGACGCCGTGCTCTGGAGGCGCGACGTGCGGCGCTCCCGCTCGGTGACCGGCGACAAGGTGCTGGAGGGCGACAACGCCCCGCCCGGAACGGCCATCCACTACTACCTCGCCGACGGGGCCTCCGACGTGGCGCTGTCGATCACCCGGGTCGCGACCGGAGAGGTTTTCCGCGACCTGGAGGCGAGCAGTGAAGCCGGAATCCACCGCGTCCAGTGGAACCTCCGCGGGAATCCCAGGCAGCGGCCGGGGGGCGGCGGATTCGGCGGTGGCGGTTTCCGAGGCGGTGGAGGGGCACCGACGGCCACCCCGGGACTCTACCGGGTAACGCTTTCGGTCGATGGGCGTACGTTCGAGCAGGAGGTAACCGTGCTCGAGGATGTCTGGCTGAACCAGAGGTAGCAGAACACACCAGGGGCCTCCAGATCGACGGGTGACCCCCGGCCCTGTTGGCGGGGTCGGGGGGCGTCCACCCTCGTGCATGGGATCAATTCGGCATGTCTTGTGTAGTAGAAAATGAACATAGCGAGTCACTGTGAATAGTATATTGATCGTTTGTTGTCATAAAGACTAATATATCAATCTTGAATGCAAATGTAGCGTGACGGATGTTACGTTACAATGAGATCGACGGAGTACGGCAGGACAGAGCGGTTTGGAGTTGCATCTTGGTGTCATTTCAGCCACAGGATATTGAACCATGAGTCGTCGAAGCAAGATCACTCATTCGCCGCCCGCCGCAGTTGAGAACGCGCTGACGCGGCTGGGCAGGAACATTCGTATCGCAAGGTTGCGCAGGCGCCTGCGAATTCAGGATGTCGCCGACCGGATCGGGACATCCAGGTTCACGGTAGCGGACCTGGAGAGGGGGAAACCGAGCACTTCGGTCGCCGCCTATTTCGGTACATTATGGGCCTTGGGCCTACTCGACCATGTCGACAAGATCGCTGATCCCGACCTCGACGAGGAAGGCAAGATACTGGAGAGCGCACGCCTTCCCGGGAAGGGCACCGCGACTGACGCGACCCAGCCCTGATTGGCGCGGTCGGCGCCCTCAACCGATATTGCCGGTCCCTCACCCTCTCTCCGCGAAGGGATCGACCATGACGACTGCCATCGCCGCCCGAGTCGCCGTCACCGCCCTGCTCCTCGCCGCCGCCTGCTCGCCACAGGCCGAGGCCCCGGATCCGCCTGTCGAGGCTCAGAACCCTGAAGAGGCTGCCGTGGTCGCCGCCGTCGAGCAGCTCTTCGAGGCCATGCGCACAGGCGACAGCGCGATGGCCCGCGCCGTCTTCCACTCCGACGCCCGCCTCGGCCGCGCCGGCGAAGACGGCATCAGCTTCTCGCCGGCCGACGGGTTCATCGGTATGATCGGGAGGCCCCGCGACGTGGTCTACGATGAACCCATCTGGGACTGGACGGTGCAGATCGACGGCCGCCTCGCCCACATGTGGACCAAGTACGCCTTCTACCTGGGCGACGAGTTCTCGCACTGCGGCGAGGAGTCCTTCCAGCTGTACCGGAGCGACACCGGCTGGCAGATCACGCAGCTGATCGACACCATGCGCCGCGAGGACTGCTTCTACCCGCCCGGACGCGAGCCCGAGGCGGAGGGTGGCGACGAGCCCGGGGAGGGCAGCGAGCCCGGGGGGGGCGACGAGCCCGCGCCGGAGGCCTGACCGGTGAGGCCGGCCGCCCGCCGTGACCGGCAGCTACCCCCCGCCGCGCGGGATTCGGCCCGCCAGTTCCGGGAAATGGCTCCGGTAGAATCCCCGGTCCCGGGTGAGGAAGGTCTCGGCGGCCGCGACCGCGTGTGCACCGATGAGGAAGTCGGTGATGATCCGCTTTCGGGTCCCGCCTGCGCGCCGGTATTGCAACCAGCGTCGTCCGGCGTCCCAGGCAATCGAGGAATCGATGGGTGACGTGTTCGCGTTGATTTCACGCAGCGCCGCGTCCAGCGCGGACCGGTCGGGGAAAGCCGGAGCGAGCTCCGCGTAGACGATGTCGCAAATCACCAGGGCGCCCGCATCGTAGGCGTCACGGAGCCACTCGGCGGACCTGGGCCCGAAGGTTTCGTCAGGAAGGAAGACGTCCAGCAGGACGCTGGTGTCCACGGCGGTGATCATCTCCCGCGAATCGTTTCGATGTACTCATCAGTATTGCTCGGCAGGTCTTCGGCGGACTTCCCGCGCCCAAGAATCGCGTAGACGCGGTCGACGGGATGTTCGGCCGCGGTTCGCTTCCGGATGAGGAGGCCGTTGTCTGCCGCCACAATCTCGACTTCCACGTTGTGATTCATCCCGAAGCGGTCCCGCAGGCGTTTGGGGATGGTGATCTGACCTCTTTCCGAGACTCGCATGTATATCTCCATATGAAAGTACGATACCGATAATCATATTCTATTGTGCGTACCATCGCAAACAACGAGGTTGACCTCCCGCCGGAACCTCACGCTATTGGTGAGGGATCATCCAGCAATCAGCGGCGCGGACAACGAATGGGGTCAACATCACGCATGGCGAGGCGATTCCTCCGGATCCCGGGTCCGGCTCTGTTGACCACCGCCGCCCTCTGCCTCGCCCTCGCCGGCTGCGGCGACCAGACCGGCGTCGAGCCGCAGGTCTCCCGCCTCCTGGTGTCGCCCGCCCGTGCCCTCCTCGTCGGCGTGGGCGATGGCATGTCATTCTCGGCCACCCCGCTGGGCCCGGATGGCAAGGAGGTCAGCGCCGAAGTGACCTGGTCCACCGGCGATCCCGACATCGCAACCGTCGACGCGCGCGGGTTCGTGACCGCGGTCGCGGCCGGGAACACCGGCGTCACGGCCACCGCGGGCGGCGTCAGCGCCACCGCCGGGCTCGAGGTCTACGCGCCCGACCGCATCACCCGCTACGAGCCCGGGGTCAGCTACTTCGGTCGCAACGGCTACGTCGAGTACATCCCCGGCACCCTCCCCGTCATCCTCGCCGCCACCCACGGCGGACTCATGGCCCCCTCCGAAATCCCGGACCGCAGCTACGGCACCACGCTGAACGACGCCAACACCCTCGACCTCACCATGAAGATGCGGCAGGCGCTGATCGACCTGACCGGACACGCGCCGCATGTCGTCGTTTCGCACCTGCGCCGCCGCAAGCTGGACGCCAACCGCGAGATCGTCGAGGCCGCGCAGGGCAGTCCCTACGCCGAACTGGCCTGGGAGCAGTTTCATGACTGGATCGTCACCGCGCGGTCGACCGTCGCCTCCCACTTCGAGGGCGGCATGTTCTTCGACATCCACGGCCACGCTCACGACATCGCCCGCGTCGAGCTCGGCTATCTCCTCACCTCCGATGAGCTGAACCGCACCGACGCCGCCCTGGACGCGCTGGCCGTCGTCCGCCGCACCAGCATCCGCGAGATCGGGCGCACCACCACGATCCCGTTTTCGCAGGTCCTGCGCGGGCCGACTTCCTTCGGGGGACTCCTGGCCGAGGAGGGCGTGCCCTCGGTCCCGAGCCCCAATGCACCCGGTCCCGGCGACGCGCCCTACTGGCGGGGAGGCTACTGCACGCGCATCCACGGTTCGCTCGACGACGGCGAGCTGGTGAGCGGCATCCAGCTGGAGCACCACTACCCCGGGCTGCGCGACACCGCCGGGAACCGCCAGGCCTACGCGGAGAGGGTCGCGCGCGTGATCCGGAAGTACATGCTGGAGCACTTCGGGTTCTTCGAGCCGGCGGCGGACCCGGGCGATGGCGCCAGCCGCTGACCACCGAGGGAGGTCATCCGGCGGCACACGAAGTACCTGCCGGGGCATGAGGGGTACAAGGCTGGCATCATGGGCCAGCAGTAATTACTTTGTAAGTATGGACACGCGACTCATCCGAATCGGGAACTCCAGAGGGGTTCGCATCCCCAAGGCGCTGATCAAGGCTGCTGCCCTTGAGGCGCCCTTGCGGTTTCGCGTGGTGAATTCCGGACTCCTTATCGAGCGGACGACCGACCCGCGGGCCGGCTGGGAGGCCGCCGCGAAGGATCTGAACGATCGGGGGGAAACAGGCCTTCTTGACGAACCCGTGCCGACCGCCTTCGACGAGTCCGAATGGGAATGGGGGTAGAGGAACGCCGGCACCGGGAAGACGACGGACCCAGAAGAGGCGATGTATTCCTGGTGCTGCTGGATCCGACCCGGGGATCGGAGATCAGGAAGGCCCGCCCCTGTCTCGTGGTATCGCCCGACGAATTGAATGTTCATCTGGGCACCTTCCTGGTCGCTCCGATGACCACCGGGAGTTACGCGTACCCATTCCGCGTGCCCTGCCGGTTCCAGGAGCGGGACGGTTTCGTCGTCGCGGACCAGCTGCGCACCGTTGACCGCGTTCGCATGGCGCGGCGTCTGGGCAGGCTGCCGCACACCAAGGTGGTGCAGGTCCTGGATGTGTTGCAGAGGATGTTCGCGCCATAGCAACCCTCTCCCGCACCACCGTGTCCAATAGTGCAATTGCTGGCCGCTGACTACCATACGGTGACGCCTGCCGCACCGTGACCAGGGAGACCGACCGATGCGCAAACCCCGCCACCTCCTCGCGCTCCTCCCCCTTTTCGTGCTCACCCTCGCCACAGCCGCGTCGGCCCACGCGCAGACCGGCACCGTCACCGGCGCGATCACCCACGCCACGACCGGGCAGCCGATCCTCGGGGCCGTGGTGTCCGTGGAGGGAACCAGCCTCACCGCGCAGTCCGGCCCGGGTGGCCGCTACTCGATGGCGAACGTCCCGGCCGGGGAGCAGCACCTCACCGTGACGAGGATCGGCTACCTCACGCAGCGGCGGCAGGTCACGGTGACCTCGGGCAGCACCACGGTCGCCGACTTCGCGCTCCTGGCGGGACTGTTGATCGCGGACTCGATCGCGGCGGTGCGGACGCGGGAGCAGGCCCAGCCGGAGGTACGGATCATGCTGAGGGCCGCCGCGTCCATTCAGGGACGCGTGATCGGGATCCATCCGCCCTTCAACACCGAATCCTACGCCGACATCGACGAGAACGACTTCAAGCTCGTCAGCGCCAACCCCCTCTCCACCTTCTCGATCGACGTGGACCGGGCGTCCTACGCCAACATCCGCCGCTTCCTGCAGGACGGCGAGCGGCCGCCGGTGAACGCGGTGCGCATCGAGGAGATGATCAACTACTTCCCCTACGAATGGGGCGATGTGCGCGGCGAGCACCCCTTCGCGGTCACCACCGAGGTCTGGGAGGCCCCCTGGACGCCGGAGCACCGCCTCGTGCGGATCGGCCTGCACGCCCGGTCCATCGACACCGAGGACCTCCCGCCCAGCAACCTGGTCTTCCTGCTGGACGTGTCGGGCTCGATGAGTTCCTCCGACAAGCTGCCGCTGCTGAAGAAGGCGTTCGCGCTGCTGGTCGACCAGCTGAGGGAGCAGGACCGGGTTGCGATCGTGGTGTATGCGGGGGCGGCGGGGCTGGTGCTCCCGTCGACGCCGGGCAGCCACAAGGAAGAGATCGCGGCCGCGCTCGAGAAACTGCGGGCGGGCGGCAGTACGGCCGGCGGCGCGGGGATCAGGCTCGCCTACGAGGTGGCGCGCAAGAATCACATCGACGGGGGCAACAACCGGGTGATCCTCGCCACCGACGGCGACTTCAACGTGGGCGCGTCGAGCGACGAGGCAATGGTCGCGCTGATCGAGAAGGAGCGCGAGAGCGGCACCTTTCTCACCGTGTTGGGCTTCGGCACCGGGAACCTGAAGGACTCGAAGATGGAGCAGATCGCCGACCACGGGAACGGCAACTTCGCCTACGTGGACGGCCTCCTGGAGGCGCGCAAGGTGCTGATCGAGGAGATGGGCGGCACGCTCCTGACGCTGGCGAAGGACGTGAAGCTCCAGATCGAATTCAACCCGGCGCGGGCCGCCGGCTACCGCCTGATCGGCTACGAGAACCGGCTGCTCGCCGACGAGGACTTCAACGACGACACCAAGGACGCGGGTGAACTCGGCGCCGGGCACACCGTCACCGCGCTGTACGAGGTGGTGCCCGCGGGAGTCGATGTGCCGCGCGCCGTCGACGCGCTCCGCTACCAGCCGCAGCCCGACGACCCGCCGCCCGCCGTCTTCGAGGGCGAACTGATGTTCGTAAAGGTCCGCTACAAGGACCCCGACGGCGACCGGAGCAAGCTGCTCGAACAGCCGGTCGCCGACCGTGTCCGCTCGCCTTCGACCGACTTCCGCTTCGCGACTGCGGTGGCGGGCTTCGGCATGCTGCTGCGGGACTCGCAGCATGCGGGCGACCTGACGCTGAACGACGTCGTGCGGCTCGCCGAGAGGGGCAAGGGCGACGACCCGCGCGGCTACCGGGGCGAGTTCATCCGGCTCGTGGAGGCGACCCGGGACCTGGGGCTGCTGAAGGAAGGCGGCGAAGGGGGCAGATAGCTCTCGGGGCCGGGAGCGGCCGTCCGAGGCGGCCATTCGAACCGGGAGGGCGTCCGAATCGGAATCTCCGGGGTATGGAATAGATGGTGCATCAGCATGAACCGGCGACCCGAACACCGAGTCGCCCAACACCGAAGGAGGTCGCCATGCGACTAATCACTGTTCGAACCATCACGGTCGCCACCCTGTGCGCCCTGGCGGGCATCGCCACCGCAGTCACGCTGGTGAAGGTCGGCACCGCTCCCGAAGTATCGCCCGGAACCGAGGCATCGCCCGGCACCCTCACGGGCCGGGTCACCGACGTGGCAACTGAAATCGCGCTCGAGAACGCCGTGGTCCTGCTGGAAGACGCCGGGATCGGCGCGGTCACCAACCCCAACGGTCGCTTCATGATCGCGAACGTGCCGGCCGGCAAACACACCCTCACCATCAGGAACCTGGGTTACGCGGAGCAGGAGCAGGAGGTGACGGTCGTCGAAGGCCAGATGACGGTAGCCGATCTGGAGATGCGGATGGAGGTTATCAAGCTCGAGGGTCTGATCATCTCCGTAGCGCCACCCGGGAAGGAGTAGTCGATGAAAGCCAAGACAATCGTTCGAAACGCGGCAACTGCCGCTCTCGCGCTTCTGCTGCTGGGCCCGGCCGGCATGGCCGACGCTCAGGACCAGACAGGCACGATCGCAGGCGTCGTCACCGACGCCGCCGGCGGGCAGACGCTCGAATCCGCCCTGGTAACGCTGGACAGTGCGGAAGCCGGGGTGCTCACCAACCCGTCCGGCCGCTACATACTGGCCGGAGTGCCGGCCGGCGAACACACGGTGACCGTCGTACTCCTGGGCTACGAGACGCAGAATCAGCGGGTGACCGTGGTGGCGGGCCAGACTACCACGGTGAACATCGAGATGACGCGAGGTGCGCTCAGGGTCCAGGACATCACCGTCACGGGTGTGGCGAGGCTTCGCGCCGCCGCCAGTGTCGCTGCGGAATACGCCTTCCGGCGCCCCTACAACACCGAATCCTACGCCGAGATCGACGAAAACGAGTTCAGGACCGTCGGCGAAGCCCCCCTCTCCACCTTTTCGATCGACGTGGACCGCGCGTCCTACGCGAACGTCCGCCGCTTCATCCAGGACGGCCAGCGCCCGCCGGTCGACGCGGTGCGCATCGAGGAGATGATCAACTACTTCCCCTACCAGTGGGGCGATGTGGCGGGTGAACACCCCTTCGCGGTGACCACCGAGGTGACGCAGGCCCCCTGGAAGCGCGAGCACAGGCTGGTGCGCATCGGGCTGCACGCCGAGTCCATCGAAACCGAGAACCTGCCGCCCAGCAATCTGGTTTTCCTGCTGGACGTGTCGGGCTCGATGAGTTCCCAGGACAAGCTGCCGCTGCTGAAGAAGGCGTTCGCGCTGCTGGTCGACCAGCTCAGGGAGCAGGACCGGGTCGCGATCGTCGTGTACGCGGGCGCGGCGGGGCTGGTGCTGCCGTCGACACCGGGCAGCGAGAAGGATGAGATCCTGGCCGCGCTCGAGAAGCTCAGAGCGGGTGGCAGCACGGCCGGCGGCGCGGGGATCAAGCTCGCGTACGATGTGGCGCGCAAGTACCACATGGACGGCGGGAACAACCGCGTGATCCTCGCCACCGACGGCGACTTCAACGTGGGCGCTTCGAGCGACGACGCGATGGTCAAGCTGATCGAGAAGGAACGCGAGAGCGGCACCTTCCTCAGCGTGCTGGGCTTCGGCACCGGCAACCTGAAGGACTCGAAGATGGAGCAGATCGCCGACCACGGGAACGGCAACTTCGCCTATATCGACGGCCTGCTGGAGGCCCGCAAGGTGCTGGTGGAGGAGATGGGCGGCACGCTCCTGACGCTCGCCAAGGACGTCAAGCTCCAGGTCGAGTTCAACCCGGCCACGGTCTCCGGCTACCGGCTGATCGGCTACGAGAACCGCCTGCTCGCCGACGAGGACTTCAACGACGACACCAAGGATGCGGGCGAACTCGGCGCCGGGCACACGGTGACGGCGCTCTACGAGGTGGTGCCCGCGGGCGTTGGCATGCCGAACCCGCCGGTGGATCCGCTGCGCTACCAGGAGCAGCAGCCGGCCGAGAACGACGCGCCGCCGCCCAGCCGGTTCGAGGACGAGCTGATGTTCGTCAAGATCCGCTACAAGGATCCTGACGGGGACCGGAGCAAGCTGCTCGAACACGCGGTGATGGACCGGACCGGGATGCCATCGGCCGACCTGCGCTTCGCGGCGGCGGTGGCGGGCTTCGGCATGCTGCTGCGGGACTCGGAGCACGCCGGCACCTTCACGCTGGATGACGTCGTGAGCCTGGCCGAAGCCGGCAGAGGCGACGATCCGCGCGGCTACCGCGGTGAGTTCATCCGGCTGGTGGAAGTGTCCCGGGACCTGAAGCTGCTGGAGATGGAGGCCGAGGAGTTCTGGCCTGAGCGCTGGCGGTAGGTAGCAGGCTGGCTGCCGGGGGGCTGGCTGCCGGACGGCCGGTCCCCCGGCGGCTGCCGGTCCCCGGTGGGGGCAGCGGCCTACCAGACCCTGGTCACCCCGTACCGGTCGAATACCGCGTCGCGGGAAACCAGCGCGAGCCCCCGCGCCAGGGACTGGGCAATCAACATTCGGTCGAAGGGGTCGCGGTGGGGGCCCGGCAGACGCCCCGCGAGCGAGGCGTCCTGAACACGGATCGGTAGCTCCCGGAACCCCTGTGCGGCGATGGCTCCGGCCATGTCGAAGGCGGCCAGCTCGGGCAGATCCAGCTTTTTGAGCCGGTACTTCGTGGCCATCTCCCAGGCCGAGGCGGCGCTGACGAGTACTTCGTGTGTCTCGTCGGCGATCAGCGCGTACGCCCTTTCGGACAGCCTGCAACTGTCGGCGATCCACCAGACGAAGGCATGGGTGTCGAGGAGCAGCCGCACGGTTCTCAGTACCCTTCCCAAGCCTTCAGGTCGCGCTCCGGGAGGGGGTCGAAGAAGCTTTCCGGGATGACGAGGTGACCCTTCAGCACGTCAGGCTGCCGCTTGCCCTGCGCCTTGTAGGGGACCAGACGAACGACCGGCCGGCCGCGCCGGGCGATGATCACCTCTTCACCCGCCTCGACCTGCGCCAGCAGGCGCGACAGGTGGGTCTTCGCGTCATGGACGTTGACGATGGGCATCGGTGGGGTCTTGGGGTTGGGTGGTTGCGGAATCGTGAACTAGCTAGAAATCTAGCTAGATTTTTCCTTCCGTCAAGAACCTCCCCGCAGGTAGAGACTGCCGAGGCTCGCGTGCGGAGTCACCCCGTACCAGGAGGCGAGCGGCTCGTCCGTGAGCCAGCCGGCGTTGTTTAGCCACTGCGCGCCGGCAGTAGCCTCGTAGAAGTCCGCCAGCGCGCCTCGGGGAGTGATCACCAACACCACGGCGCGGTCGGTCGCGGTTCCGGCAGTCGCCAGGATCGTCGCCAGCCCGTCCCCGGCAGCCCGGGCCAGCCCGGTGGCGTCCACCGTCGCAACGGACGTGTCGCTGCTCGACCAGGCAACCCAGTCGCCCGTCAGGACCGCGCCGTTCTGGTCGCGCACCTCCGCGACGAAGCGAGCCGTGTCTCCGACCGCCCGCATGGTGACCGAGTCGGGCGTCAGGGAAATGTCGACCGGTCGCAGCGGGTCGACCGGGACCGTTCCTCCATCACCGCAGGCCAGCGCTGTGCAGGCCGCGACAGCGACGGCCACGAGGGCCGGACGGCCACCGCCTGTCTCCGCAACGCGCTTGTGAAGCGATTCACAATCCGTCGCGGCGAGGGTGCGGGACCCTGGCTCCATCTCTTGTCATCTCCAACTCGGGGACGCTCCCGGTAGACTACCCCCGCGCCTCCCAGGCCGCCAGCACCTCCGCCTCGAGCTCCGCGGGCAGCCCGGCGCGCATCCCCGCACGCCTCTCTTCCGGCAGCCCATTCCACCACTCCATCGTGGCGCGGGCCGTCTCGCCGAGCGGGCGGAAGGTCAGCCCGGCGGCCACGGCGGCGGCCACCGACACCTGGTTCATGCCGATCGAATCGCCCTCGGGCGGCACCCAGTTGGTCATGTGGCCCCACGGCCGGACCCCGTGCTCGGCCATGAACCCGGTCGACACCCAGGTGAAGGTGGCGTCGGCTTCGAGTGCGCCGCGGATCTCGTCGAGCATGGCGCCGAACTCCTGCACCTCGCCCGTGGCGTTGTAGGTGCCGCCGGTCCCGGGCGTCTCGACCAGCCGCACGATCCACTCCGACAGGTCGCGCGCGTCGATGTTCTGCACCGGGTCCGTGGGCGAATTCGGGGCCAGCACCTCGCCGCCGCGCGCCACGCGGACCGGCCAGTAGGTCCAGCGGTCGGTGTTGTCGCCCGGCCCGACGATCAGCCCCGGGCGGACGTTGATCGCGCCGTCGCCGAACACCTCCGTGTTGATCGCCTCGCAGCGCGCCTTGCCCGGCCCGTACTCGTTCTCCGCGCCCGGCGACGACAGCTGCCCCACCGGATAGCTCTCGTCGATCCCGACCGACGCAAAGTCCACGTACGCCGAAATGGACGATACGAACAGGTAGCGGCCAACCTGTCCCTGCAGCAGCTCGGTCGACATCGCCACCCAGCGCGGGATCGAGGCCGAATTGTCTATCACCGCGTCCCATTCGCGCCCTTCCAGCGCGGTGAGGTCGTCGTTGCGGTCGCCGATCAGGCGCTCGACGCGCTCGAAGTAGTCGTGGAAGAAGGGCGGCTCGGTCCGGCCGCGGGTGAAGATCGACACCTCGTGACCCCGGTCGAGCGCGTACTTGACCTGGTACGGGCCGATGAAGCGCGTGCCGCCGAGGATGAGGATGCGCTGCGGGTCCGGGGGTTCGCCTGCACCACCGGCCATGTCCCCATCGCCGGGCACCGCGCACGCCAGGGGCCCCAGGGCCCCGATGGCACCGAGCGCACCGCCCGCCCGGGCAGTCGTTTTCACGAAATCGCGTCTGGTCTGGTTCGGCATCGCAATCGCCTCCAGGGGTGAATCGCCGGGTGCAGCGGATCGCCGGCCTCCCGCCAGCGAACGTCCGCTTCGGTTCCGCGCGAGCATCGTACGCCGCCCGCCGCGTCCGCGCCACCTGCAGGCGCACGCCCTCGGCCCGCCATCAACCCACCCACGCCCCTTGCCCCGTGCCCCCCCGCACCCTACTAGTGTCTCCAAGGATCCTCGGCTCCTGGCGCCGCCGGGATCGGTGGCGGGACGAGGCCGCCGACCCCTGCCCGGAGGTCACAATGGTGGAAGTCGATCGCAAGACCTTTCTCGCAACCATTCCCGCCGGTGCTCTCGCCGTCATGTCGCACGAAGACAAGGCGGAGGAGCTCGAGCACTACATGGAAGAGGAGCTGGACAAGAAGATCGCCGAGCGGCGAGCGGAGGCGGACGGGGAGGCCGGCTCCATCATCACCCTTGACGAACTGGAGCAGGAGCGGCGTTCCCCCCGCGGCACCGGCAATCTCTTCCGGCCGCGCGAAGAAGAGTTTCCGCCGCTGCCCGACAAGCCGACGCTCCTCGACTTCTTCCGGCTGCGCTTCGCGCCCGCAAACCACGTCCTGCAGAGCGCCACCCACGCGCTCAACACCGGCCAGCCCGAGCGAACCGTCATGGCCTGCCTGATGCACGACGTGGTCCTCAACCTGATCAAGGTCGACCACGGCTGGTGGGGCGCCCAGCTCGTCGAGCCCTACGTGGACGAGAGGATCGCCTGGGGCATCCGCTACCACGCGGCGCTCCGCTTCTACCCGGACGAGGAGTACGGGTACGAGTATCCGGAGATGTACAACCGCATCTTCGGGCACGACTACGTGCCGGATCCGTACATCAAGGAGGCCTACGAGTACGCGCGCCAACACCGCTGGTACGGCGAGGCGCGGCTGATCACGGTGAACGACACCTACGCGTTCCAGGACGACATGGACATCGACATCGAGGAGTTCACCGACATCATCGGCCGGAACTTCAAGCAGCCGAAGGAGGGGCTGGGCTACGACAACAGCCCGGTCGCGCACATGTGGCGCACGATCGCGTTCCCGAACCGGCCGCTTTAGGCCCGACGAACCGCCCGAGGCGGCAATACCGATCGAGACGGCAAACCGCCCGAGACGGCAAACCGCCCGAGAGGGCAACGACCGAGACACCAGGTAACTCGACCGAGACACCAGGGGGAACCCACGCAATGAGAACACGCAGCACATTCCGGTCCGCTACGCTCTTGGCGGCAATAATGGCCCCACTGGCGGCGACTGCCGTCCCAACCGCGCATCTCGCCGCCCAGGAGGTCGTGCGCGTGGTGGTCAGCCCCGCCACGATCACCCTCGCGGTGGGCGAAAAGGCGACGGTTTCGGCCACCGCCTACGACGCCGACGGCAACGTCGTCGAGGTGCCCTTCATGTATTTCTCGCGCGACGGGCGCGGCAGGCTGGCGGTCAACCGGTTCACGGGCGAAATCGAGGCCTTCAAGGGCGGGGAGTTCGAAGTGATCGCCCGCGCGCTGGGTCCGACGAGAGTGAGCGGGACCATGAGCGCGACGGTCGCGTTCCCGCCGATCGACCGGGTGGAGATCTCGGAGCCGGGCGGGCGCTACTACACCGGGGTGACGATGCGTCACAAGGCGACCGTGTTCGACGGGGCGGACGACGAGCGCGATGTGCCGGTCGCCTGGAGCACTTCCGACGAATCCGTGGCGACGGTCGACCGATTCGGGGTGTTCACCGCCCACGGGCCGGGCGAAGTCATGCTCGAAGCGGTCGCTGAGGGCGTTGTTGGACGGATTGCCTATGTAGTGGCCAACAACCCGGTCACCGCGATGGCCGTCGAGGCCAGCCAGACCCGCGGCCGGACCGGGGACGTCATCCACTTCACGCCAACGGCCTCCGACGCCGGCGGCTCCACCGTCGACGACATCCCCATCACCTTCTCGCTGATCTCCGACCCCGACGAGATCGCCACGGCCGACATTCCGCCCGCCGAGGTCGACGCGATGGGGCGCTTCGTCGCCTACAAGCCGGGCGTCTACACCGTGATGGCGAGCGTCCCCGGGCAGACCGCGCACGCGACCGTGGAGATTCTGCCGCGGCACGTGGCCGAGGAGGTGCAGTTCGTGGGGCACGCCCCGGTGCACAACGTCTCGACATCGGACCTGTGGGTGTGGGAGGGGGTCGATGGGCGCGACTATGCGATTACGGGAACCCATAGCGGGTACGGCAGCACCTACTGGTGGGATGTGACGGACCCCGCGAACCCGGTCCTGACCGACTCGCTCATCGTGGACGCCCGGACGACCAACGACGTGAAGGTCTCCGAGGACGGCACCATCTGCGTGATCTCGCGCGAAGGGGCGTCGAGCCGGCGAAACGGGATCGTGATCGTGGACTGCAGAGATCCCCGCAACATCGAGGTCATCTCCACCTACGACGACGAGCTGACCGGCGGCGTGCACAACCTCTTCATCTACGACAGCCATGTGTACGCGGTGAACAACGGCATCCGCTTCGACGTGATCAACATCGAGGATCCCGCGAATCCGCACCGCGTCGGTCGCTTCGAACTCGACACGCCCGGGCACGCGATCCACGACATCTGGATCGTGGACGGGATCGCGTACACGTCGAACTGGGGCGACGGGGTGGCGGTAATCGATGTGGGCGGCGGCGACAGGGGCGGCAGCCCGTCGAATCCGGTCGAGATCGCGCGCTTCCGGGACATCGGCGGCGCAACCCATGCCGCGTTCCCGTACCTGAGCCCCACCGGCAAGTTCTACATCTTCATGGGGGACGAGATCGGGGCGCCCGCCTTCGACGGCCAGGAGGACGGCCGCACGCCGGAGTTCATGGACGGGTACATCCATGTGGTCGACTTCACCGACCCGGAGAATCCGGAGGAAGTGGCCCGATATGAAATCCCCGAGGCCGGTTCCCACAACATGTGGATCGAGGACGACCGGCTCTATGCGGCGTTCTACCAGGGAGGGCTGCGGGTGCTCGACATCTCCGGCGAACTGAAGGGGAACCTGTACCACCAGGGACGCGAGATCGCCGTGTACAAGGCATATGATCCGGATGGCGTCGTCGCGAACGCGCCCTTCACCTGGGGGCCCCAGATGCACAAGGGCAACCTCTTCTTCGCGGAGTACTTTTCGGGGATGTGGGCGGTGAAGCTGCTGCCGCGGAGGGTGCTGATTCCTTGATGGAGCGCCCATCCAGCTATTGCGTCGCCCACAGGCCTGACATCGGCCGATCCAGCTATTGCGCCGCCCGCGAGCCTGACATCGGCCGATCCAGCTATTGCGCCGCCCGCGCGTCCGCATCGCCGGCGTCCGCATCGCTGGCGTCCGCGGCCTGCCTGGCCCTTCTTGCCATCGCGGCGGCCCCAGCCCACGCGTCCGCGCAGTCCTACTGGGTCTACGCGGCAGCGGAATCCGAAGACGAAGTCGCCCTGCTCCGCTACGACGCGGGCGGCGACCTGGTCGTCGAGAAGACGATCACCACCGGGTGGCTGCGGGCCGAGATCGAGGCCCCGCACGGCCTCGCCATGGACCCGGCCGGGGAGTACTGGTACCTCACGCTGGGACATGGCTTCCCCAACGGTCGCCTCGTCAAATACGCCACCGGCGCGGACACGGTGGCCGGCGTCGCCGACCTCGGCCTCTTCCCCGCCACGATCGCGGTCCCGCCGCACGGCGCGGTCGCGCTCACCGTCAACGCCAACTTCCACGGCGACCACGTCCCGTCGACCGTGACGATCGTCGACCTCGAGACCATGTTCCCGATCGCCGACGTGGTGACGTGCACGATGCCGCACGGCTCCCGCTTCAGCGCCGACGGCACGAAACACTATTCGGCGTGCATGATGGACAACCAGCTCGTCGAGATCGACGGCGCCACCCTCGACGTCACCCGGCGCCTCGACCTGATCGCCAACAAGCCCGCGATGGCCCCCATGGAGGGGCATATGGCCATGGCGCCGCCCGGCGGAGAGAACTGTTCTCCCACCTGGACGACCCCCCACCCGGACGGCGGCCGCGTCTTCGTGCCGTGCAACAAGGGCGACGTGATCCTCGAAGTCGACCTGGAGCAGTGGCGCGTCACCCGCCGCATCGAGGCCCCGGGCGCGCCGTACAACCTCGACCTGACCCCCGACGGCACCAAACTGCTCGCCACCCTGAAGGGTAGCGCCAAGGTGGGAATCTGGGATGTCGAAACGGGCGAGATGCTGCACATGATCGACTCGCTGATGCGCGTGACCCACGGCGTCATCGTGACGCCCGACGGCCGCTACGCCATCGTCACTGTCGAGGGCATCGGCGGCGACCCCGGGACGGTGGAGGTCATCGAGATCGAATCGGGCTCCCGGGTCGCGTCCGCACAGATCGGCAAGCAAGCAGGAGGAATCGCGCTATGGAAGATGGAAGGATGACCTGGGGGCTGGCCCAATCGAGCATGCTGATGACCCGGCGGTTGCCGCGGAAGCGGGCCGCGTTTCGTTCCAGCATGCCGCTGACCCGCCGCTTGCCGCGGAAACCGGCGGTGTCCCATTCCAGCATGCCGCTGACCCGCCGCTTGCCGCGGAAACCGGCGGTGTCCCATTCCAGCATGCCGCCGACCCCACGCTCGCCGCGGAAGCGGGCCGCGTCCCAGTCGCGCATGCCGCTGACCCGGCGCTTGCCGCGGAAACGAGGCACGTCCCAATCGAGCATGCCGCTGACCCACCGCTTGCCGCGGAAACGCGCAGCACGCGCGCTCGCCGCCCTGGCCGCCGTCACCGCCCTCGCCTCCGCCTGCCAGCCTTCCCCTGACACCGACGGCACCGACGACGCTGCCTCCGAGAACATCCCCGGCTGGCTGTGGACGGACGAACAGGTCCTGGAAACCGTCAACGCCGTGCGGGCGGGCCGCAGCCTCCAGCCCGAAAGCTGGCCCGGTGGCGCCCGCGTCGCCGTCCTCCTCTCCTTCGACGTCGACAACGAGACCGTCCTGGGCCTCCGCTACGGCGACGCCACCGTCGGGTCCCTGTCGCAGGGGCAGTTCGGCGCCCGCGTCGCGCTTCCCCGAGTCGTCGACCTCCTCGACCGCGAGAACGTCCCCGCCTCGTTCTTCATCCCGGCGGTCAGCCTCGTCCTCGATCCGTCCCAGATCGACATCATCCAGGCCGCCGGCCACCACGAGTTCGCCATACACGGCTGGATCCACGAGCTCAACTCCAGCCTGGAAGCCGACGTGGAGCGCGCCCTCCTGCAGCGCGCCGTCGACTACATGACCGAGGTCACCGGCACGCGCCCGCTGGGCTACCGCGCCCCGTCGTGGAATTTCAGCCCCAACACGCTGGGAATCCTGCTCGAGATGGGGTTCCTTTACGACTCATCGCTGATGGCCGACGACCGCCCGTACGAGATCAACGCCCACGGCGAGCCCACCGGCATGATCGAGCTGCCGGTCGAGTGGATCCTCGACGACGCGCCGCTCTTCAACCCGCTCGGGACCCGCTACTCACCCCCGCGCGACGTGCTCCAGGTGTGGAAGGACGAATTCGACGGCGCCTACGCCGAAGGCACGATGTTCGTGCTGACCATGCACCCGCACGTCATCGGCCACCGGTCCCGGATCGTCGTGCTCGACGAGCTGATCCAGTACATCAAGGGACACGAGGATGTCTGGTTCGGCACGCACCTGGAGGCGGCCCAGTGGGTCAAGGAGCAGGCGGGGATGTAGGGGCGAACGTCAGCCCTTGACCCGTCAATCCTCCTCCTCTACCCCATTCTCCTTGTACCAGCCCAGGTGCTTGCCGATCGGGATCCCCAGCAGCGGTCGCTCGACGACCGCGCCCGCCTTCTTCAGCCCCGTCTCGAGCCCGAAGTCCACGTAGTCCTTGCCGGCGTGGATCTCGATGACCTTGCCCTCCATCGCGGGGAACCGCTCAAGCAGGGCGTCCACCACGCGCTGGGACCAGGCGCGGCGCTCGGCCGCGGGCAGGTCGCCGAGGTCCAGGTTGTACCACCCGATCCGGGAATTGGGTTCGAGCAGACCGTGCTTGGCGCTGAGGATGTACCACAGATGGCCGGAGCGCTCCGCGTACGCACGGCGGCTCCGCCAGAGGGGGGATGCGTAGAGATTCCTGGCCTTCACGGGTCTGGCCCATTCGAGCTTGCCCTTGACGCAACCCACAAGCAGGATGTCCGGCGTCAACTGCCCATCGGCCCCTGCCCCGCCCCTTTTCGACCCTTCTTTTTCCTGCATGGGCATGGCTCCATTGGCCGCTGGACATGAACGTTGAATACTATCTATCTAGCTTGACAGGGTCCCCCAGGCAAATCTGGGATGATGACGGACGGCGTGCCGGGGGCGGACGAGCGCGCCGGGCAACGAATGGAGCGGATATGAATCGGTGGATGCCAGAATGAAGGCGGCGCGGGCCGGAGCGACGGCCGCGGCGACCGTGGCGGCCTTCTCCGCGGCGGCGTTCCACGGGCCGGCGTCGGACGGATATTGGCCGATGTCGGATGCCCATTGGCCGGAGTCGGATGCCCACGGACCGGACTCGCCCCCCCCGCACTGCGACGACCTCACGCCCACTCCCGGGGCCACCCTGCTCCCATCCCGCGACCTGTACTGCCTCTTCCTCACGCCGAGGCACGGTCTCGAGTACATCTCGGGCCACCTCGAGCTGCGGACACCCCACACGCCCTTCGGGGTCGCGGTGAACGCCGCCGGCCACCACCTCTACGAGGGCATCCTCACCCTTGACGGACTGCCCGAGCCGTCGGCGCTGGGCGACTACCACCACATCGTCGCGTGGCTGGCCTCGCCCATCTTCGACACGATCGTCGCGCTGGGCCCCGTCGCGAACGGGACGCAGAGCATCGGCGAGATCGGCCTCAACAAGTTCATGATCATCATCACGGCCGAAGCCCGCCCGGACGCCCCCGAGTGGGAAGGACGGCTCCTGCTGCGCGCGTCGTCGCCCTCGTCGCGCATGTCCCCGCCCGACATGCAGGAATTCATGCTGGGGGCGATGGGGACGGAGCCGGGCGGCGCGGGGGCGGCTGGAGGCGCCCACGCCCACGCTGCCGACGCCGGCGCGCACGCCTGGCCCCACCCCCCCATGCCCCCCGCGCTGACCATGTTCCCCGCGCTGATGGCCCTGGACCCCCCCGCCGCCACCCCCTTCCTCCCCGGCGCGGCCACCGACCCCTCCACCCTCCCCCTCGCCCGCCCCCGCGACATCCTGCGCCTCGCCGACGGCGACGTCGTCGACCTCGAGGCCGGCCTCGTCCGCCGCCGCATCCGCTCCCGCGACCACATCATGTACGGCTTCAACGGCCAGTATCCCGGACCGCTGCTGCACGTACCGGAGGCGGCGACGATCACCGTCAACTTCACGAACTCGATCCCGTGGCCGACGACCATCCACTGGCACGGCCTCCGCCTCGACAACGCGTCCGACGGCGTGCCCGGCGTCACCCAGGACCCGGTCGAGCCCGGCGAGACCTTCCGCTACACCGTCCACTTCCGTGACCCGGGCCTCTACTGGTACCACCCGCACCACCGCGAGGACATCCTCAAGGACCTCGGCCTCTACGGGAACATGCTGGTCGAGCCGCGCGACCCCGGCTACTACGCCCCCGCCGACCGCGAGGAGTTCCTCATGCTGGACGACTTCCTCATGGCCGGCGACGAGCCCATGGCGGGTGACGCGCCGATGCCCTTCGGGATGGAGCGCACGACGCATGCGTTCATGGGACGCTTCGGGAACCTCTTCCTGGTCAACGGCGAGCCGGACTACGAGCTGGAGGTGACGGCGGGCGAGGTCGTGCGGCTGTACCTGACGAACGTGTCGAACACGCGCACCTTCAACCTGTCGTTCGAGGGGGCGGGAGGGCGGCCGCCGCCGCGCATCAAGGTCATCGGCACCGATGTGGGCGCCTTCGAGCGGGAGGAGTGGGTGGAGAGCATCGTGCTGAGCCCCGCCGAGCGCTACATCGTGCATGTGCGCTTCGACGAGCCGGGCGAGTACACCATTCTGAACCGTATCCAGGGTATCGACCATTTGGGCGGCGTCTTCTTCCCCGAGACGGACACGCTGGGGACCGTGCGCGTGGCGGCCGGCGCGCCTCCGGACGCGGAAACATCCGGCGCGCCCGCCTCGGCCGATATGCCCGCCCCGGCCGGCACGCCCGCTTCGCCCGCCTTCTTCGACACCCTCCGCACCAACCTGCCCGCCGCCCGCGAGATCGCGCTCTACCGCGACCAGTTCGACCTCCCCATCGACCGCGAGCTCACCTTCACCCTGGAGACGACCGGCGTCCCCTACATCGTCGAGCGGCTGATGCGCTTCGACTCGGCGTACTTCCACCCGGTGGAGTGGAGCGGCACGATGCCGATGATGAACTGGAACTCGTCGTCCGAGGAGGTGCGCTGGATTGTACGGGATCCGGCGACAGGGGCCGAGAACATGGACATCGAGTGGGAATTCGAGGTGGGGGACATCGTCCGGATCCGGCTGCACAACGAGCGGCGGTCGTTCCACGCCATGCAGCACCCCTTCCACATTCACGGGCAGCGCTTCCTCGTGCTCGCGCGCAACGGGGTCCCCAACGAGAACCTGGCCTGGAAGGACACCGTGCTGCTCCCGGCGGGCACCACCACCGACATCCTCCTGGAGATCACCAACCCCGGGCGCTGGATGGCCCATTGTCACATCTCCGAGCACCTCGAAGCGGGCATGCGCATGCTGTTTACGGTCAATCCGTGAGCGACACCCCCAAGCGTCCCGCAAACTTTGTTCGCCGCCCGAACAAAGTCCCCGATGACGCCCGCCGCCGACTGGCGCGAAGCCCACCGCCGGGCCATCGAGCGCGGCGAATCCACCTACATCGACCCCGAGACCGGCTTCCAGGTCTTCACCGAGCTCGGCCTCGAGCGGCGCGGGCATTGCTGCGGGAGCGGGTGCCGCCACTGCCCCTACCAGCACGAATCGATGGAGCTCGACAGCCGCGTCGCCGGCGCCCAGCAGCCCTCCTGGCTGACCGGCGCCGCGCCCCCCGGCGAACCGGCCGACATCCTCTTCTGGAGCGGCGGCAAGGACAGCTTCCTCTGCTACCGGGTGCTGATGCGCGAAGCCGTCCGCCCCGTCGCGCTGCTGACCACCTTCGACGCCGCCAGCCGCATCGTCGCCCACCAGGAGGTCGGCGTGCGCCAGGTCGTGCGCCAGGCCGAGCACCTGGGGCTTCCGCTGCTCGGCGTTCCCCTGCACCCCGGCCACGACTACGTCGACCGCATCCGCGAGGCGGTGTCGCTGGTCCCGGCCATCGCCCGCTTCGTCTTCGGCGACCTTCACCTGCGGCACATCCGCGAGTGGCGCGACACCGCCTTCCGGGAACTCGCGGCCGAATGCGGCGCGACGCTCCACTTCCCCCTCTGGGGCGTTTCAGCTGAAACGTTAATCGCGGATCTGGAGGCGAGCGGGGTCCCCTGCGTGGTGTCGGCGGTGACCGAAGCGGCCGAGGGCGTCGTGGAGGTGGGGGATGAATTCGGGCGCGAGATGATGGAGCGCCTGCCGGACAGCATCGACCCGTTCGGGGAAAACGGGGAGTTTCATACCCTGGCGATGGTCTGGCGAAAAACCGCGATTCCAGCCACAATCCCTTGCACATCGGCCCCGCCCGCTGAAGCCGGGCGCGCGCGAACCTACGAGGAGAAAACGCCCAAATGAGAACGAAAAACCCCGCCAAGACCGCCGCTTTGGCCCTGGGAGCCATCGCCGCCCTCACCGCGTATCCCCCCGCGGCCAGCGCCCAAAGGCCCGTCCAGGGCTCCGCAGCGGCCTCCTACGTGGCCGTGGACGCCGAAATCGTCGCGCTGACCGGCGTCACGCTCATCGACGGCACCGGCGGGGCCGTCCAGCGCGGCCGCACGATCGTGATCGAGGGCAACCGCATCACGGCGGTGGGACCGGACGGCCGGGTGTCGATCCCGGGCGGCGCCTCGGTGCTGGACATGTCGGGGCACACCGTGATCCCGGGGCTGGTCGGGCTGCACAATCACCTGTACTACACGGCCGCGGGGGGACGCGCCGCGCAGCTCACCTACAGCGCGCCGCGCCTCTACCTGGGGAGCGGGGTCACCACCGTGCGCACGACGGGGAGCCGCCAGCCGTACGCGGAGATCAACCTGCGCGAGGAGATCGAGGCCGGGCGGGCGCCGGGTCCGCGCATCCACGTCACCGCGCCGTACATCACCGGGGGCGGGGGACTCACCGGGATGACGCTGATCGGCTCGCCCGAGCAGGCGCGCCGCTTCGTGCGCTACTGGGCCGCCGAGGGGGCGACGTGGCTGAAGGCGTACACGCGCATCAGCAGCGAGGACCTGGCCGCGGCGATCGACGAGGCCCACGCGCAGGGGATCAAGGTCACCGGGCACATCTGCTCGGTCAGCTTCACCGAGGCCGTCGAGCTCGGGATCGACAACATCGAGCACGGCCTGCCGACGAACAGCGACTACTACCCCGGGCGCGGGAAGGACGAGTGCCCGAACGACATCATGGCGCAGGCGCTCTCGGTCGACGTGAACAGCCCCGAGGTCGCGCACACCTTCAGGACGATGATCGACGCGGGCGTCCCCATGACCTCGACGCTGGCCGTCTACGAGCTCTTCTTCCAGGGACGGCCGGTCCGCGACCAGCGCAGCCTCGACGCGATGAGCCCCGCGGTGCGCGCCGACTACCTGGCCAGCAAGGCGCAGATCGACGAGGTCGGGCGGGATCCGGCGGGACTCCTGAACGCCATCGCCTACGAGAAGGCCTTCCATGACGCCGGGGGCGTGCTGGCGGCGGGAGTCGATCCCACCGGCAACGGCGGCGCCCTGCCCGGCTACGGCGACCAGCGCAACTACGAGCTCCTCAGCGAGGGCGGGTTCGCTCCGGCCGACGCGATCAGGGTGATGACCGCCAACGGCGCCATGGTCCTCGGGGAGGACGACCTGGGGACGGTCGAGCCCGGCAAGATCGCGGACCTCGTGGTGCTTAGCGGCGACCTCACCGCCGATCCGTCCGTGATCCGCAACGTCACGGTGGTATTCAAGGACGGAGTGGGCTACGATTCTCCGAAGATGCTCGAAGACGTGCGGGGGCTCGTCGGAATCAGGTGACCCATCCACTGCAAGCCGGGGAATGAGAGACATGTCGCGACCGAGGCCGTTTCACCTTGTGGCGTTCGCAGCAATCCTGGCCATCAACGCCTGCGGCGGAGACGGGGGAACCGACCCGGACCCGCCCCCGCCGCCGCCGGCCAACCAGGCCCCGCAGGCGGTGGGCTCCCTCGGGACGCTGACCTTCAGCGTCGGCGGCACCGTGACCGTCGACGTCGCCCCCAACTTCCGCGATCCGGACGGCGATGCGCTCACCTTCTCCGCGACCTCGTCGGACGCAGGCATCGTGGGCGTGGCGGTGAGCGGAAGCTCCATGGATGTCGCGGGCAACGCGCCGGGGACGGCGACCGTCACGGTCACCGCCCGGGATCCCGGCGGCCTGACGGCGACCCAGCAGCTGGGCGTCACCGTCGACGGCCCCCCGGTCCTCACGGACTCGATACCCAACCACATCCTGGCCGAAGGCGCGATCGACAACGCTGGACCTGGCCGACCACTTCACGGACGACAGCAGCAGCGATCCCACCTACGAGGCGGAGTCACGTCGGACGCCACGGTGGCGACCGTGTCGATCGACGGCAGCATGGCCACGATCACCGGCGTCGGCGCAGGCAGCGCCACGCTCACCTTCACCGCCCGCGACGAGTACGGACAGACCGCCACGCAGGAAGTCGGCGTCACCGTCGAGGAGGCGAACCAGGCCCCCCGGGCCACCGACTCGATCCCCGCCCAGGAGCTGATGCCCGACGGCGAGGCGACCCTGGACCTCTCCGGCCACTTCACCGACCCGGACGACGACGCGCTCACCTACGAGGGAGAGACCTCGGACGCGGACGTGGCGACCGTCTCGATCGACGGCAGCAACGCCACGATCACCGGCGTAGCGGCAGGCACCGCCACGATCACCTTCACCGCGAGCGACCCCGAGGGGCTCTCGGCCGGCCAGGAGGCCATGGTCACGGTCAACACCCCGCCGATGCCCGAGGGCACGATCGACGAGATCTCGGTCAGGGTGGATGCGTCGACCACCCTCGTCGTCTCCGGCTACTTCAGCGACGCCGACGGCGACGCCCTCAGCTACGAAGCGACCAGCTCCGACGACGACGTCGCGACCGCGTCGCTGGCCGACAGCACGGTGACGATCAACGGCCACGCCGCCGGAACGGCGACCCTCACGATCACGGCAACCGACCCGCGCGGCGCGTCGGCCATGCAGGAGGCCACCGTCGCCGTGAAGACCCCCCCCATGCCCGACAGCGTCCCCCCCACGCACGACATGGTCGTCGGCAACCACGTCGAACTCGACTTCTCGACCTTCTTCACGGACGAGGACGGCGACGAGCTGACGTATACGGCGGTGACGTCGGACGCGGCGGTCGCGACGGCGTCGGTGGACGGGAGCGTGGTGACGACGACGGCGGCGGGGGAGATCGATGATTCGGTCGGGACGGTGGTGACGCTGACGGTGACGGCGACGGACCCGGCGGGGCTGTCGGCGGAGCAGGAGGCGATGGTGCGGGTTAGTGCGGCGGAGTATGACACGTTGACGGGGATTACGGTCAAGGAGGATGGGTCGCTCGTGGCGGCGTTGCCAGATGGGGGGGAGTTCCCGCTGACGGGTTGCTTCAGTGTCACCAATTTCCCGTTGCTTCCTCAGTTTATCACCATTCACTGGTCGGAGTGGCAGCTGACGGCCGGCACTGGGTGGGTCACCGCGCCCCGAACCTACAGAGATGGCTCAGGTACCCTTGGACACAACATCTGCCCCATCAATGACTGGGAAGACCGCCAAGCGGGCACCTACCGGATTGTCGGACATATGACGATCGTCACCGTCGACACCACCGAAGCTGGCGACCCGATCCCTTCGGACACTGTCAGCAATGTGACCGCCACCTTCCGCTCCCCCACCTTCACCAACAAGCCGGGGGGCGACCCAGCCCAGGACGCGTCCTTCAGCAGCTTGCAGTCCGGCCTGTTGGATACCGCTCAGCCCAGCCGCGCGTCACTCCGGTCCCGCGCGCTTCCCGGATCGCGCTCCCGGCCTCCCCCGGCCGCGGAGGCACGAGCCGCGAGTCGCGTCGCCCAGGTGCGCGCAAGCGCCCACGCGACCCTGCGCCCCCCCGCATTCACCCGATCACGCGGGGTCGCGTACCGGCAGCGGCCATCGCGGGGCAAGGTGCGGAAACCGGCGTAGGAATGTCACGTCGGCATGGCAGAATGTAAGGTCGGGGTGACATTTTTCTCCGGCGGGCGCGTTCGGCGGGAGTATGCGCCATCTCCACAACCCCTCATTCCCCAACCAGGAAGTCCTATGCGAAGACTCCTCCTGCCCCTCATCGCAGCCCCTTTCCTCCTTCTGACCCCGGCGTCGACTGTTGCTCAAATCAAGCTCGGCGTCACGGGCGGATTGAACCTCGCTTCGGTAGATGTCTCGAGTGAATCCGCCTTTGTCCCGGACTTCGAATCCGTCACGCGATTGTCGCTCGGCCTGTCGGCCACGATTCCCCTTTCGGAGACCTGGGGACTTCAACTGGCCGGCGGCTATTCGCAAAGGGGCACGATGTACACTTTCACCGAGGACGGCGCGGACATCGAAGCAACGCTGAAGATGGACTACATCGAGCTGGCCGCGCTCGGAATGGTACACCTCCCGGTGTCCGGCGAACGAGTGTCGGCACACCTCCTCGCCGGACCGGCGCTCGCCCTCGAGTCGTCCTGCCGCTGGTCCAGCAAGGCGACCTTCATGGGAACCGATTTGGAAATCAATGAGGACTGCGACGATGGTGACGCAATAGATCGATCAAACTTCGATGTGGGCCTGGCCGGAGGCGGTGGAATCGAGATCGGCCTGTCCGACGCCCTGGGCGTGTCGGCCGGCGTCCTCTACACCTTCGGACTCCTCGACATGGACAAGGACGACGGCGACTCGCTGAAGCACCGGGTGCTGAGTGTGCGGGTCGGGTTGGTGTATTCGGTGGGGTGAGGGGGGTGGGTGGCATTCCATGGAAATCCACACCACTCAGGCTCTAGGACAGCTTGCGGAGACCGTCGCAGACCGCAGGCTCGCAAACCTGCCTTACTCTAAGTGGCTGTATCTTCGTTCAACGGTAGGGCGCGAGTTCGAGGGATGATTGCCCTCGGTGCCGATCCCAATGATGGCCGTCTTCGTTCAACCCCAACGGAGGACATCCAATGAGGAGAATGGCTTGGCTATTCATATTGGGAACCGTGCTGTCCTGCGCCCCTTCGTCCAATACTTCTTGGGAACAGCTCTCGTCAGAGCACCTCGACGCGCTAGATGAAGCGCAGTGGACTGATCCGGTGACTGCGGCAGAGGCACTGGCGCTGTGTCTGGAACGCGCGGCAGGACCGTTCGGCGAGGGTGAGACCGAAGCGGTGCTGTGTCGTGAGGTGTACGCCGCCCGGATCGCCAACAACGTGGACTTGGCACAGTGCCTTGCGGGCATCGGGCTCTCTCGGCTAGACGAGGATCCAGCGGTCATGGCACAGTCTTGCAGAAGCAATCCGGTCGCCGAGATCCAGCGGCGCGACTACGCTGAGTGCCTCGACTCTGCTGCGGAGTCACGATTCGACTCCGACCCGTGGGAGGCCTTCGCCAGGGGGCAGCCCTTAGATGAAGCTCCAGATGATGTGGCCGAACGCCGGGCGCTGTGTGACGAGGCGCGCGACTGGAGACTGCGGGCTGATTCCGTTCGTGGGGCCAGATCTTCGGGCCATTCGTGATGCCCCCCACTGGTGCCCTCCCTCCCCGCGACTCGAGTCTACGGCACCCGGCGTCCGCGTCCCGGGACCATCGAGTGCCGTCCTGTTCCAGCAGCGTGTCGACGGCGAACCCCAAGGATGCCCATGTCGCATACATCCATGTCCGCGAGGGTAAGGGCGTTGATGTGGGGGCCCAATGGCTCTCTCCCACTGACATGCCGACCTTACATTAGGTAATGTAGACCTTACAATCTATCCGCCTTTCACCCCTCTGGAGCCTGTCCCAGCCCATGCTGACCCACCTCACCGTCCGCAACTTCAAGCGATTCGAATCGGTCGAGATCGAGCTCGGTAGCCCTGTTGTCTTCATCGGCCCCAACAACTCCGGCAAGACGTCGGCCATGCAGGCGCTCGCGCTGTGGGACATCGGGCTTCGGCGATGGAACGAAAAGTGGGGCGGGCACGAGACGCCGGGAAAGCGGCCCGGTGTCGCCGTGAACCGGCGGGACCTCGTCTCCATTCCCGTCCCCCATGCCAATCTGCTTTGGCGGGGACTGAGGGTTCGGAACGTCGACCGGGCAGCCGGAAAGACCGTCAGGACCAGCAATATCCGGATCGATGTCACCGTAGGCGGCATCAGAGAGGACGGTACCTGGGAATGCGGTCTGGAGTTCGACTACGCCAACGAGGAATCCTTCTACTGTCGGCCCCTGAGGCTGTCCGAAGACCAGAACCCTGAGCGAATGCCGGTCCCCGCAGCGGCAGGGGAGCTTCGGATCGCGTTTCTCCCGCCAATGTCCGGGCTGGCGGCCACGGAGACCCGTCTGGACCAGGGTGCCATCAACGTGCGCGTCGGGGAAGGACGGACCGCCGAGGTCTTGCGGAACCTCTGCTACACCGTTCACCGGGAGGGGAGCCGGTGGGTTGACCTGGTGCGGCAAATCGAGGCCCTGTTCGGGGCCCGGCTGAAACCCCCGCGGTACATTCCGGAGCGGGGCGAGATCGCGATGAGCTACCAGGAACAGGGGATCGATCTGGATCTCTCGTCCGCCGGACGCGGCTTGCAGCAGACCTTGCTTCTCCTGGCATACATGTACGCGCATCCGGGCGCCGTGCTGCTGCTGGACGAACCGGATGCACACCTCGAGATCCTGCGGCAGCGCCAGATCTACCAGCTCCTGACCGAAACGGCCGAGGAGACCGGCAGCCAGATCATCGCGGCCAGCCATTCCGAGGTGTTGCTCAACGAGGCAGCCGGCCGCGACATGGTGATCGCGTTCGTGGGCAAGCCGCACCGGCTGGACAACCGCGGCAGCCAGGTCCTGAAATCCCTCAGGGAGATCGGTTTCGAGCACTACTATCAGGCAGAGCAGACCGGGTGGGTCCTCTTCCTGGAGGGGTCGACCGACCTGTCCCTGCTCCGGGCCTTCGCCGCTCGCCTCGACCATCACCCCGCCCTACGCGCTCTCGAACGGCCCTACGTGCGCTACGTCAGCAATCAGCCCACGGCTGCTGCAAATCACTTTCACGCCCTGCGCGAGGCGCTACCCGATCTCCGCGGGGTCGCGCTCTTTGACCGGCTGGACAGAGAGCTCCCGGACGATGGGTCGGTGGAATGGCTCATGTGGGAGCGTCGCGAATTCGAGAACTATGTCGCTACGCGGCGGACGCTGGAACGCTACGCGGCCGCGTCCGGAAGGGACGCCACCCCGGGACCGCTATTCGCCGAGTCCGAGCAGTCCAAGCGCGTTGCCGCCATGAGCCGTTCGATCGCATCAATCGAAGAGGCGCTGAAGAAGCTCGGGAAGGGGTCCCCCTGGGATCCCGACGTCAAGGCCAGCGACGACTTTCTCACGCCGCTGTTCGCCGACTACTTCGAGAGGCTTGGCCTCCCGAACGTCATGCCGAAGAAGAGCTTCCACGTGCTGGCGCGGCATGTGCCGAGGGATGAGATCGACGCGGAGATCGGGGAGAAGCTGGACGTTGTTGGGAGGGTCGCGGGGGAGGCAGAGGGGCGGGGGTAGGTGGGACGAGGTGCTGGTCGGGCCACATGTAGGTGGTCTTGCCGCACGGGTGGATCAAGCGTTCGCCGGGAGCGGTCGGCAGAGCGTGAAGGTCCTGCCACGCACCGTGCAGTCCACGGATGACCGGGAGAATCGAGATGGCGGCGTCCCACTCGTGGTCGGTCTCGGGTTGGACATTGACGTCGAGCAATTCACTCAGACGTTTGTCCATTACCGATTCGTTCGCGCCCTGGTAGTCGTGGGGCTCTTCGAACAGCGCGTAGTACAGCACCTTGGGGTGGGTTTCGGTCACGAAGATGTCAGGAAAGGCCCGCCGCACGGCGACCAGCACTGCCATTCCGTTGAGGCACATGGCTCCGAAGAGCGAGTTTGGAGGTACGACGGATCCCCTCACCGCAGGATACTGCTTTCGAAGCCAGCAATCCGCCGGGCGCCAGCCACTGCAACCAGTGCTCCAGCAGGTAAGGGTGTCGATACCGATCCCCAGGGGTTTTTCGCCCCCAAGTATCGACCGAACCACTTCCTCAGCGGTTCGGAGGGTGTCTGTGGTCACGCAGACAATCTTCCCGTCTCGAATCGTCGCACGGGCAAATCCATGTTTGCAGTTGCCGCCAGGGTCGTATCCGACCACGGTACCGGTCATCGGCCTACGGTCAACTGTCATGTCGACATTACAGTCTGTCATGTTCTCATTACCTTTCTTGAGGTATCATGGCCGAGCGCCCCCGCTTCCCGAAACACAGCGCGTCCGACTGCGCCGTGTGCGGCTACTTCGCTCTCAACTGGGCCATGAGGAAGTCCCATAGTTCCTGCGCGTCGGTCAAGACAACCTTGCTCGGGCGCGGCTTAGGCACGGCTACCGCGTTGACGGTGTCGGTCAGCGTAATCGTTATGTCTGGGGACCGGGGGACCACGATCTCCCCGCCGCGATCACTGTGGGCGTCCGCACCAGCAACGTCAACCGTCACCACCTCGACAGTCTCTTGCTCATCGGACACTAGGAGACGATAGATGGCCCTGGCTTGGTCACTCCCTGCCTGCATGACAGTGAGTACGGCCATCGTTCTGTCGACGCTTGCTCGGCGCTTCATTGTATGTTGGCTCCCTTGATAGTCGGTTCGATCGCCGCTCAGGTGTCATCCGCGAGATTGAGGCTCAATAGGTGTGTCGCTAGCGACTACGAAGCCTCCTTCAGAACCCCTCGGACTGGCTCACCAACAGCGCCCCGATCCGCCGCGCCGTGTCCGCGAAGTGCTGCACTTCCTCGGCCCGTAGTCTCCGACCCGAGGACCTTCTGTTCGCGATAGGACAACCACTTCTTGAGCACCTGATAGCCGCCGAGCCTGTAGTCCCAGATAGCCGCGGGGACGTTGCGCCAGAAGGCCTCTCCGTTCAGGTAGACATCGAAGGTGGTGTCGCCGAGAACACCTATCGCGTCCCCCATGGCTGTGGATTCCTCGGGCGTGTAGGAACGCTCGACGGAACGGCCCCGCCCAGGCATCACGGCGTCGCCTGCGCCCGAATGCCCCCAACCGACGGTTACGGCAAAGTCCTCGCCCGTCATGTTACGTCCCCCGACAGTACAGGGGACTGCGATCGCCGCGATCTTAGGACGCAGGGGTGGCCGGGTGACACCGGGAACCGGGGTTTCGGGATCGAGCAGGGCGGCGAGCTTCCGACCCCGTGCCGCGGAACGGGCGAGTTGTTCGCCGGCTCCCTCGGTATCGCCGTCCGGCCAGCCGGGCAAGGGGATGCGTGCCCACTCCACACGTAGCGCCCCGGCATTGCCTTCCCGGTAGGCAGAATCGTGCAGCGTAGCCAAGACATGGTGGAAGAGATCCTCGACACCGAGACCAAGGCGGGCAAGGTAACGTTCCGCCGCAGTCGACAGATTCGCCCGGCGCCCGGTGTCGGTATCGTACCCGAGACCCTCTTCACGAAGCCAAGCCGGAAACATGAGAGCGCCACGCTCAATCAAGTGACGAGAACCCAAGTAATCCGTGGGATAGCTCTGGGGTTCATTCACTCCTTTGCGCAGATGCTGGGCAGCCGACAACCACAGGTTCCCCTTGAACGCATGGGGCCGGTAGTCGGCCCTCTTCTCGTCAAGCAGCTTCGTATCCTTCTCCCAATAGAGCCAGCGGTTGTCGAACGGTCGGTAGGCGAAGCGGACGATTCCGGATTCATCGGAGTCCCCGCGTCTCAGCAGTCCCTCGCGAACCGCGCGTGCATCGAACCTCGCCGTGGACTTCATCACCCTCGGATACCGCCGCGCAATCTCCTGATGACTCAGCGTCGGATCGAAATAGTCGCCCACCCGCGCCCGCAGCCGCTCGATATCGATATCCACCAGAAACCCGTCCCGACCCGTCTGAACCCCCGGGAACGACACCGGGAACAGCTCCGGCAGCGCCGGCCAGTCAAACCACTCCTCGCTGACCGCCGTCTCCACGAACGGCAGGCCCAGCGGCAGCACCGGCTCGATCCCCAAATACAGCTCATCCGGCTCCGCCTCGGCCGTGGCAATCAGCTCCTCCGGCTTCTTCTGTCCCCAGAGATTCCGGAACTCGACCAATGTGGCGGGCTCGTGGTCCGCCTTGCGAACCAGCGTCGCGATGGCCGTGCCTACCTGGATACCGACCGGATCTCCCTCGGTCGAAAAGATGCTCGGGTCTGGCGAACCGTCCGGTGCGACCTTGCCGGTCTTGTACTTGTCGCCGTTCAGGCAGTCGATCCGGATCGCGTCGAACGCCTCCAGGTACCTCTCCCGCATCCCGGTGAAGGACAGCCCGTCGAGCCAGGAGTAGTTGGAGATGAAGCACACCACCCCCCGCCCCGTCCTCTCCGCGATGCGGCGCTCGGCCATGCGGAAGAAGCGGACATAGAGATCGTTGAGCCCCTGTCCTTCGGGCCGGCGCACCCGTCTGGTCGTGCGGTAGGCTTCCGAGAGCTCGCGCTCCTCGTCCACCGCCATCCCCGCGAATCCGTTGTAGGGCGGGTTGCCGAGGATCACCAGAATCGGGGTGTCCTGCTTCACGCGCTCCGCCCGGTCGCGTTCCTCCTCGAGTTCCGGGAAGGGGAGCGGCTTGGTCATGTGCGGCTCCCACCCGGTCAGCGCGTTGGTGAGGAACACGCCCGCGCGCTCCGATCCGTCGGCGGCCAGGGGCGCGTCCAGGTTCTGCATGGTCAGGCCGACCTGCAGGTGCGCGACGACGAACGGCGCGGGCATGATCTCGAACCCGAACACGCGCTCGGTCGCCGCCTTCCTCACGGCCTCGCCCGCGAGCGCCCCGAGACCGTCGCTCTCCACATTCCGCGCGATGCGGCGGAGCACCTCCGCCAGGTAGGCCCCGGTGCCGCAGCACGGGTCCAGCACATAGACGTTCTCCGCCGCCAGCCCTTCCGCGATGCCGAGATCGTCCTTGAGCGCATTGTCCACGCGGGCCACCATGTAGCGGACCACCTCCGGCGGGGTGTACCAGACGCCCAGCTGCTTGCGCAGCGCCGGGTCGAAGGCTTCGAGGAACGGCTCGTAGAAGTACGGCACCGCATCGCCCTCGTTGAACCGCGAGAAGAATGCGGCCCGGTCCACGCGGTCGAGCGCCGCCGATGTCCAGTCCAGGACCTCGACGAGGCCGAGCGGTTTCAGCCGGCCCGGATCGGACAGCTGCGCGAACAGCGCCCGCAACACCGGTGCCCGCAGGTGCCAGACGGCTTCCTTCCACCGGAACTTGCGCCGGCCGTGGCCGGCCTCGAACAGCGGGCCGTCTTTGGCCTGCTCCTCGCGCGACCAGAGCACCCACGCGGAGAAGATCCCGTAGAACAGCGTCTGGATCAGCGTCGAACGGAAGAAGCGCTCGCCACGCTCACCCTCGAAACGGATCCCGAGCGTCTCCTCCAGCGCCGACCGCAGCGCCGCGAGCGATGCCGGGTTGCCCGCCGCCTCCAGCCGGGACAGGCCGTCGCGGGCGTACGAAGCGAGCAGCCACGCCAGGTCCTTCGGCTCGGCCAGGGTGGCCTGGTGCGAGAGGGCCCGGGCAAGGTATTCGCCGAGCCCCGCGCCCACTTCGCGGGCGAACGCGCGGGGCCGCTCCACCTTGCTCCAGAAGTCGTCCGCATCCTCCGCCAGCCGGAAGGGTTCGAGCCTGGCCGGACTGCCCGACCCGTCCGCGCCGACCAGCACGAAGTCGCGCAGGTTCGTCACCAGCACCAGCCGGTAGTGGCCCCAGTAGCGGCTCACCTGGTCCGACTCCGCCGTCAGCCAGGCGTCTTCGCCCACTCCCTTCACCTCGACGACGCCCCGCTCCGGGACCTGCCCCTCCCGCGGCCGGCCCCTCTGAACCTGCCGCGCAGTGTAGAGGGCATAGTCGGGATGGCCGGCGCCCTGGTCGGCCCCCTCCAGAACGCAGAACACCTTCGGCCTGAGCGTGCGGCCGACCGCGCCGATCAGGTTGGCCAGCGCCGGATAGTACGACCGCTCCCCGGTCCCGCCACCCGATGCGCGCACCCGGTGGAGGTCGGCGAAGTAGGTCTCGGCGGCGGTGGTCAGGGTTTTGGTGGGGGTGGGCATTGGGGGGGTGGGGGGGTGTCGTAGTGAGTCTCGGCGACTTTGGAAGATACTATGAGCGGGGGGGCATGCGGTTGCGGCTGACCGGCCACAGCTGGCGGCGGCGTAGGCGCCATGGCCGAATCCGCGTCGCAACGGTAATGCAGACCTTACAATCTGTCATGTTCTGTTTACATCTGCTGGCCATCCGTGCCCCAGTCGCGTCATCTCAGGAATCAGTCCCATCCAGCCATTCCCCCGCCCCCGGCCCTTCGGCACCATTACCCCCGACCACCGAAGGACCGGCAGGCCCGGCCACCAACGCCGTCTCCCGCCGTCCTTCCCACCGGGGGAACCCCCGCCATGCCGGGAAAGCGCAAACGGCCAGACCAGCCGCAACACGATGCTGCGTACAAGAACTTCTTCACCCACTCGCAGACCGTGGCGGACACCATGCGCCTGGCCGCAGGTGAACTCGCCCGCCGCCTCGACTTTGCCACCCTGGAACGCCTGCCGGCCAGCTTCGCTGGACCGCGGCGACCGATGTCGGCGACCTGTTCGGCCCGGTCCCCGAAAAGCTGCTTGGATACCAGCCCCGCCTCCGGTATCTTCTCATCGAGATCCGGTCGCTGGACCTGGCCTCGCTGCCGCCGGACAACATCCTGGCGATGATCGTGAGCTTCGAGCAGGCTCCGACGGCGCAGGCGCTGGAAGAGCTCGCCGGCTCGCTGGCGGACCGGCCGGAGGCGATTGAGGCGCCGGAACTGGTTGGGGCCTTTGCGGCCTGGATCATGCATGTGCTGACGCAGCGGTTCGGCAGCGCAGGCCGGGAGTTGCGACGCAAATTGAGAGCTGAGGAGGAAGGAACCATGTCGACCTTGATTGAGCGGGCCCGGAAATGGGGCGAGGAGCGGGACCAGCTGTGGCTGCAGAAGGGGATCGAGCAGGAGCGTCAAGCATCGATCCAACGGGAGCGCGAACTGGTTCACCGGCTGGTCAGCCGCAGGTTCTGTCCCGGCACCGCCGAGCAGCTCATGCAGGTGCTGGAGAGGATATCCGACCCGGAGGGTATCGCGCTCGTCGCCGACGCTGTGGTCGAATGCCAGACCGCCGAGGAGTTCCTCAAGCGGGTGCGGGAGGGCTGACCTCCGACGGTAGCCCATGCCTCGCTACGCTCGCCGCGCCGGGGCGGCGCCCAGCCTGCCCCATTGCCGAGGACACAGGGGCTCAAGACCCCTGGGAGGATCATCGCGCACCGCCTCGCTCGGCTCGGATGGCTGCTTCCCACCCCGGCGCGGGGCATCTGGGAGTTCGCTCCGGCCGAGCGCGCCGGCGCGATCCCTTGTTGCGCCGATCCACTCGGGTATGGGGGGCGGGTCCCCCCTCAAAGCGCTCCTCTCGGCCTTCCACGCAGATCTCCCGGCGGCCCTGGCCCTTGGGTCGGCGCTGTGGATCCAGGATTTGGCCGACCGATCTCCTGACCGGCATGAAGTCGCGTTGCCCAAACCCCCTTCCAGCAGGCCGTCGGAATATACCCATGACGATCCCCCGTCGTCGCTCCGACGCGAGTACCGCGTTCTACCCCCCGACCACCGAAGGACCGGCAGGCCCGGCCACCGCTGGCCGGGTCGCTGGCGGACCGAGTGGAGGCGATCGAGGCACCGGACCTGGCCGGGGCCTCGTCGGTGTGAATGCCGGTGGCCAAGAGCGAGGTGGGCGAACAACGCAGGCCCATCCTGCCTGAACCCAAAGCGGAAACTCCGAACAAACTCACCAAGCATGTGCTGACGCAGCGGTTCGGCGGCGCGGGCCGGGAATTGCGACGCAAATAACGAGGGGCACGGCGACAATCGAGAGCTGAGGAGGAAGGAAACATGTCGACCTTGATGAGCGCGAAGGAAAGTGCTGGACGATGCGGATCGAAAGTACGGAACACCCTTGTGGCCTTCTGTCACGAACAATGCATGGGTCGGGAGTCCAGGATGCGACGGAGCGGTGTCGGGTCAACCGTCAATTGATGCGCCGGCAGGTCAGCCGCAGGTTCGGTCCCGGCACCGCCGAGCAGCTCATGCCACCCTCCGTGAGGACAGGGGGCGTGGGAGAGCATCCATCTATCGTTGGCGAGTAGCTGGGGCGACCAGTGCCACCGTAAGTTGGGCTTTCACCGGTCGCGGCCCTTGGGTTGGCGTCGAGTGTCACGCGTAGCACGCGCACGGAGTGGACGCCCATGGCGTTTGTGTGGACGCCAGCGATGCGTTCGCTGTCACCGGCCATGAGTTGCAGGTCCTCGGGGATCTCCACGGTACCGACGTATTCGTAGGTGTCGCCATCGAACAAATCGTAGAGGCGATAGGTCCAGTCGGCCATGGCGTCCCCGACCGGCGGGGCAAGGATATCGCCGATTCCCATGAGGCGCTCGATCCAGACAGTGCGCACCGGCGGGCCAATGAACACGTTGCCGATCATCGGAAAGCGCGTGGCGATCGGCAGGCCTTGGACAAAATCGGACATGCTGGCGTCAACCTCGCCGATCACGGTCTCGCGCAGGTTGGCGATGAACTCCTTGGACGGGCCCCTGGCAGGCACATTTCGGCCGATTACGGCCAGCTCGCTGCCGGTGGCCACCTCGATTGCGACCAACTCGTAGCGGTCGCTCATGCCCACTACGATGCGGCCAGCGCCAATCCCTGCCTGAACGACGTGCGGCGACCAGAGCGCGAGTGAGGTGATGGCAGGTAGCTCTGGCGATGTCCACAGGACTTCGCCGTCGTCGAAGCGCACGGCACGCTCCGACGTTGGCTCCGTCAGCCCCCGAAGGCCCACCACCGGCCGCCAGCCAACGACTAGCGCCCCGGTTCCGTCGAACATGAGGCCGGCAATCCACCCGTCTCCCAGTCCGCGCGCGTCGACTACCGATCCGTCGAGCGTGAACAGGTCCACGCGTGCGTCGTTGTCGATTGCAACTACGCCGCCGCCTGAGACGGCCATGTGCTCGGGGTTGTCCTGGAACTCACCCGGCCCCTCGCCCTTCTTACCCCACCGGGCAATCTCGCGGCCTTCACGATCGAAAACGCTCACGGCGAACTCGCCCCGGTCCAGCACGACCAGCTCGCCGTCCGGCGCGAAGTTCATTGCGCTGATGTTAACGAACTGCCGCTCCGCAGGGGCCGCGCCAACGTGGAACTCCTCGGTGAAACCGGTCACGAGGAGACGGGAAGCGTCCATTTCCCCCGCCTCCTCGACAGCACAGGAGGCGACCAGCGCCAACCCCGCCACCGCAAGCGTGGCTCGGCATGCTGACACCCTCACGCACTTAGTTCCCCCCACCTTCGCCTTCCCCCTCACCCTCTCCCTCGATGGGGCTGCACAGCTCCTCGATGATGTCCCGCTGGTTCTCGCAGTGTGCGTACAGGCGAATCCACGCGACCAGATCGATCAACGATCGGATCTGGCTTGCACTCTCGTCAACGGCTTCGCACACCTCCCCCGTGGTCTCGGCGAGTTCTGCGCAGACCCGTTCGAGAAGCTCTTGAGGAGTTTCCTGGGCGAGCGCCGACGGCGTGCCGCTGCCAGCCGACAGCACAAGCATCATGGCGATAACGAGCGCGAACAGCTTTTTCATGGTCCATCTCCTTGATGTTGGTTGCCCGCGATTCCGGAGCGCGCAACGTAGTGGACGAAGTGCTTGTCAAGATTTGTAGGGCTCAGTCATTCATTGTTGCAAGGGATGTCGCAAGGGACCGCCGATTCCAAGGCCTTGTTGTGGTGCATAGAAAACCGGAAGTACTGTTGTTTACAAATACCTTCAGTGCATATTGTGTCGATTATATGCTGTACAGCTTTCGCAAAGTGACTACGGAGGAAGTGGCACACCGGATGCTGTGGATCGGATTGTCCCTCCGTGCCACACCACCACAACTCCCCCCTCTCGGAATTGGGGTACCCCGCCGCCTCCAGCCGGGACAGGCCGTCGCGGGCGTACGAGGCGAGGAGCCACGCGAGGTCCTTCGGCTCGGCCAGGGTGGCCTGGTGCGAGAGCGCCGGGCAAGGTATTCGCCGAGCCCCGCACCCACTTCGCGGGCGAACGCGCGAGGCCGTTCCACCTTGCTCCAGAAGTCGTCCGCATCCTCCGCCAGCCGGAAGGGTTCGAGCCTGGCCGGACCGCCCGACCCGTCCGCGCCGACCAGCACGAAGTCGCGCAGGTTCGTCACCAGCACCAGCCGGTAGTGACCCCAGTAGCGGCTCACCTGGTCCGACTCCGCCGTCAGCCAGGCGTCTTCGCCCACTCCCTTCACCTCGACGACGCCCCGCTCCGGGACCTGCCCTTCCCGCGGCCGGCCCCTCTGAACCTGCCTCGCGGTGTAGAGCGCGTAGTCGGGATGGCCGGCGCCCTGGTCGGCCCCCTCCAGAACGCAGAACACCTTCGGCTTGAGCGTGCGGCCGACCGGCCACAGCTGGCGGCGGCGTAGGCGCCGTGGCCGAATCCGCGTCGTAACGGTCATGCAGACTTTACATTCTGTCATGTTCTGTTTACATCTGCTGGCCATCCGTGCCCCAGTCGCGTCATCTCAGGAATCAGTCCCATCCAGCCATTCCCCCGCCCCCGGGCCCCTCGCCACCGTTACCCCCGACCACCGAAGGACCGGCAGGCCCGGCCACCAACGCCGTCCCCCGCCGTCCTTCCCACCGGGGGAACACCCGCCATGCCGGGAAAGCGGAAACGGCCAGACCAGCCGCAGCACGATGCCTCCTACAAGAACTTCTTCACCCACTCGGAGACCGTGGCGGACACCATGCGCCTGGCCGCAGGTGAACTCGCCCGCCGCCTCGACTTCGACACCCTGGAACGGCTGCCGGCCAGCTTCGCTGGACCGCGGCGACCGATGTCGGCGACCTGCTCGGCCCCGTCCCCGACGAACTCCTTGGATACCGGCCCCGACTCCGGTATCTTCTCATCGAGATCCGGTCGCTGGACCAGGCCTCGCTTCCGCCGGACAACGTCCTGGCGATGATCGCGAGGCTCGAGCAGGCTCCGACGGCGCAGGCGCTCGAAGAGTTCGCCGGCTCGCTGGCGGACCGGCCGGAGGCGATTGAGGCGCCGGAACTGGTTGGGGCCTTTGCGGCCTGGATCATGCACGTGCTGACGCAGCGGTTAGGGACGGCGGGCCGGGAGTTGCAACGCAGATTGATGACTGAGAAGGGAGGAACCATGTCGACCTTGATTGAGCGGGCCCGCAAGTGGGGCGAGGAGCGGGACCAGCTGTGGCTGCAGAAGGGGATTGAGCAGGAGCGTCAAGCATCGATCCAACGGGAGCGCGAACTGGTTGCCCGGATGGCCAGCCGCAGGTTCGGTCCCGGTACCGCCGAACAGCTCATGCCGGTGCTGGAGAGGATATCGGACCCGGAGGGTATCGCGCGCGTCGCCGACGCAGTGATCGAATGCGAATCCGCCGAGGAGTTCCTGAAGCGGGTCCAACAGACCTGATTTCGAGGGCGGCGGTGACCGCTTGCTCAGCACCGCGCCAGAGCTCAGCAACCCGGGTCGCCGAGTCGTCGATCCGGAATCCAGAGCCCGAAGCGCGTTCTACTGCTCGACCACGGAGGGCAGCATCCCGGGACACGGTTGGCCGCTCACTCGACGCAAAGGATAGAGCGACGCCTGGTTGGCCGACCCGTAGATGACGCGAGTCTGACCATGGGGCCGATCTTCGACTTGGCTGTCGCGCTGGAAAACAAGAACGCTGTCCTGGTAGATTCGCGCCGCCCGGCGCCGGCGATCGGGCATAGCGTTGACAAGTATGGCATAGCAGCCAGTTCGGGGGTCGACGACGGCACCTGGAACCTTGGGATCGCGGCCCAGCAGTACGACATTGCCGTGGTCGTCAAACGACGGATAGAGCATCTGGCTCCAGAGGGGGCAGGGTCGGGTCTCGACAACTTGCCCGGACGGCAACCTTACCTCCTGCTGGCAACCCTCGTTGCCACCGGTAAACTCGGTGGGTACCGCCAGGCGTCCCGTTTCGCCATTGCGACGATGGACGACCACGGAATCGGGGCCGTCGCCATAGCTGAGCACCACATAGGCAGCCTCTTCCGAACAGGCAATTCGTGCGTCCCAGATCAGATCAGCGACCGCCCAGCTTGCCTCACGGGTACCTGCGCTGATCACATGGCTCGCCACTACGTCAGGGCCGATGCCCTCGTCGGTTCCGTCCGCCCGGCGCCGGATCACCCCGTTCTGCGCGGGTATGGCCGGTTGATCTCCGAACGCGCAGACCGTCCTTCGCATCGGTGAGTCCGGTTGCCAGTGGTCGATGGGTATCCCCAGCGGGTCGAACTCTATAACCCTCAGCACACCAGCGACGTACAGTCCGCCACGGGGCGCGATCGCGAGTCCCGTCCTGCCCTGGGTGAACTCAAACGGGCCGTCACCGGTGGGTGTGCGAATGGTTCGTAGCCACTGGCCAGTCTCAAGCGAGAACGCCATGACGCCATCCGGTTCCTCGCGGTCATTGAGGTAGAGGATGGCCCGGTTCCGGTCGATGGCCATGTCGACATAGCCCATGGCACGCCACTCGTCATCGATGATGTGCCTGCCGCCGTCATAGTCGATTTCGAGAACCTGTTGCGCTCCTGCCTCGGGCACTCCCAAAACTGCGGCAAGGGCAACGAGCCAACCGGGAGCGCGGTCGGTTCTCCTTGTCGGGATCCCCACTTTCCTATTGGCCACTGTGCCCGAAGAGGCCTCCAGGCACACCGGCAAAATTGAACGTTCCGCAATCACCGTACGTGCACATCATCTCGGTTTCCGTGACCGATGCGGCCCCTTGGGCATCGATGGGAAGGATTGGGAGTGTGCCCCCAACGCCACCCTCGACGGTGACCGATCTCTGGAACTCCCGGGTCAAGTCGCAACGCTCTTCCTCATAGACGGCGATACCCTGGTCAACGTAGATCGTGAGGGTCCAGCTCGTGACCATGTATGGCGGACACCACTCCTGCATGGCGACGCCATCCACGGCCTCGATGCACTGCGTGGAAACCGGCTCGGCGTCTGGTGGAAGCGGCAACGGATCAGACGCGAAAGCGATTGCCGGCATTGTCAAGATCAGCAGGGCAACGAGTGTGAATGCGGCAAACTTCTTCATAACGACCTCCCTGTTTGAGGGGGGTGAGCGTATTGGCTGGCTTCCCAGCCTCGAACATCCAAGAGTGAGCGGACGGAGCGAACCGGCGGGCGCGACCGACACTCGGGGATAAGGCCGGGTATGGGACCCGGCCCCTGCTTCTGGTCTACTGTCAGGTGAATAACTGGAACGGAACCCAGGGTTCACGTTGTCGGGAGCCTCACCTTCCTATTGGCCACTGTGCCCGAAGAGGCCTCCAGGCACGCCGGCATGATTGAACGTTCCGCACTCGCCGTACGTGCACATCACCTCGGTTTCCGTGCGCGATACGGCCCCTTGGCCTTCGACGGGAATGAATGGGAGGGTGCCACTAACGCTACCGCCGAAGGTGACCGATCTCTCGAACTCCCGGGTCAGGTCGCAACGCTCTTCCTCGTAAACGGCGATACCCTGGTCGACGTAGATCGTGAGGGTCCAGCTCGTGACCATGTATGGCGGGCACTCCTGCACGGCCACGCCATCTACAGCCTCGGTGCAGTCCGTGGAAACCGGCCCGGCATCTGGTGGAAGCGGCAACGGATCAAACGCGAAAGCGATTGCCGGCACGAGGTGCACCGTGGCCTTGGCCGCGGCAGGTGCCGCGAACGCAACCGTGCAGGCGGCAAAGGGAGTGAGAAAGGTGAGCCTATTCATTGTTGGCCTCCAAGGCTGTTGGGGCAAGGCCCGGAATATTGACCAAGCCCCGCCGATGGGACTTGATTCCGTATGATCCGGCTGACCGGGCCGACATACCAGATCACGACGCTCAGGATTTCGGGTTCAAGGCACCTTCCGCAAAACTCCCATCTAGCTAGCTACGGGCGAAAGTCGTGGGCGAAGCAGTGTTAATGTCATTATTAGCCTCCGTTCATCCATATTGCAAGTGATTTCGCAAGGGATCGCCGATTCCAAAGGACCTGTTGTGTGCACAGAGACCGAGAGTCTTGGTCCATATAGTCACCCTTAGTACGTATTGTGTGGACTATATCTTGCATCGCCTTCGCAAAGTGACAACGGAAAGAGGCAGGGCATCGGGATGCCGTGGCTAGGTTCGACCCTCCGCACCCCACCACCATAACTCCTCCCTTTCGGAATTGGGGCACCTCCCCGTCCACCGGCAGAGCCTGTTTTCCGGCTCCTTCCCTACATTGCAGGGGTTCCCGTTCCTCCCCCCCCGAGACCCGCCGTTGGACCCCGCCGCTTCCAGCCGGCACAGGCCGTCGCGGGCGTGCGAAGCGAGCAGCCAGGCCAAATCCTTCGGCTCGGCCAGGGAGGCCTGGTGCGCGAGGGCCCGGGCAAGGTATTCGCCGAGCCCCGCACCCACTTCGCGGGCGAACGCGCGTGGCCGCTCCACCTTGCTCCAGAAGTCGTCCGCATCCTCCGCCAGCCGGAAGGGTTCGAGCCTGGCCGGACCGCCCGACCCGTCCGCGCCGACCAGCACGAAGTCGCGCAGGTTCGTCACCAGCACCAGCCGGTAGCGGCCCCAGTAGCGGCTCACCTGGTCCGACTCCACCGTCAGCCAGGCGTCTTCGTCCACGCCCTTCACCTCGACGACGCCCCACTCCGGGACCTGCCCTGCCCGCGGCCGGTCCCTCTGAACCTGCTTCGCGGTGTAGAGCGCGTAGTCGGGATGGCCGGCACCCTGGTCGGCCCCCTCCAGAACGCAGAACACCTTCGGCTTGAGCGTGCGGCCGACCGCGCCGATCAGGTTGGCCAGCGCCGGGTAGTACGACCGCTCCCCGGTCCCGCCACCCGATGCGCGCACGCGGTGGAGGTCGGCGAAGTAGGCCTCGGCGGCGGTGGTCAGGGTTTTGGTGGGGGTGGGCATTGGGGGGGGGGGGGGGAGGGGCGTGGTGGTGCGGATGTCAGTGGTGAGTTGCGGTGACTTTGGAAGATACTATGAGGGGGAGGGGTGCCGGGTTGGGTGGGCGGCGCGACTGATGGCCAGAAAAGGCGGCGTCGCGGGCGCCAGAGCCACGTGCGGGTCACGATTGTCATGCCGACCTTACAATGTGTCGTGTTCTGTTTACATTCCGGGCCATCCACCCAATAAGCTCCACCCCCCGAGAGAATTCAGTCCCATCCAGCCATTCCCCCGCCCCCGGCCCCTCGGCACCGTTCCCCCCTCACCACCCAAGGAACGGCCGGACCGGCTCCCGACACCGTTTCCCGCTGTCCTTCCAACAGGGGACGCCCGCCATGCCGGGAAAGCAGCAACGGCCAGAAAAGCCCAGGCACGACGCCTCCTACAAGAACTTCTTCACCCACTCGCAGACCGTGGCGGACACCCTCCGTCTGGGCGCAGGTGAACTCGCCCGCCGCCTCGACTTCGCCACCTTGGAACGCCTGCCCGCCAGCTTTGTCACCGAACCCCTCGGCCAGCGCCACGCCGACATGCTCTGGCGGATCGGATTCAGCGGCGGCGGCTGGGTCTACATCCTGATCCTGCTGGAGTTCCAGTCCTCGGTCGACCGCCGGATGGCCCTGCGAATGATGAACTACACCAATGCCATCTGGATGCGGCTCGGCCGGGAGGATCTCGGCCCCCGCGGCGAGTACCCCCTCGTACTGCCCATCGTCATCTACAACGGCAAGCCGCCCTGGACCGCGGCGACCGATGTCGGCGACCTGCTCGGCCCCGTCCCCGACGAACTCCTTGGATACCGGCCCCGACTCCGGTATCTTCTCATCGAGATCCGGTCGCTGGACCAGGCCTCGCTGCCACCGGACAACGTCCTGGCGATGATCGCGAGGTTCGAGCAGGCTCCGACGGCGAGGGCGCTGGAAGAGCTGGCCGGTTCGCTGGGGAACCGGGTGAAGGCGATCGAGGCTCCGGAACTGGTCGGCGCTTTCGTGGCCTGGATCATGCTGGTCCTGACGCAGCGGTTCGGCAGCGCGGGCCGGGAGTTGCAACGCAGATTGATGACTGAGGAGGAAGGAACCATGTCGACCTTGATTGAGCGGGCCCGGAAGTGGGGCGAGGAGCGGGATCAGCTGTGGCTGCAGAAGGGGATTGAGCGGGGCATCGAGCGTGAGCGGCAGGCATCGATCCAACGGGAGCGTGAACTGGTTCACCGGCAGGCCAGCCGCAGGTTCGGTCCCGGCACCGCTGAGCGGCTCATGCCGGTGCTGGAGAGGATATCCGACCCGGAGGGTATCGCGCTCGTCGCCGACGCCGTGGTCGAATGCGAATCCGCCGAGGAGTTCCTAAAGCGGGTGCGGGAGGGCTGACCTCCGACGTCAGCCCATGCTGACCCACCTCGCCGTCCGCAACTTCAAGCGCTTCGAAGCGGTCGAGATCGAACTCGGCAGCCCGGTCGTGTTCTACGGCCCCAACAACTCCGGCGAGACATCGGCCATGCAGGCGCTCGCGCTGTGGGACATCGGGCTCCGGCGATGGAACGAAAAGTGGGGCGGGCACGAGACGCCGGGAAAGCGGCTTCGAGCACTACTATCAGGCGGAACAGACCGGGTGGGTCCTATTCTTGTGAAGTGGGGAGCGTAGGTCGTTCTGGTCGGCAGCGGGTAGGTGGACCGCATGGCAACGAGCCGACCGGAAGAGCCGGATGAGCCTGCGGGTGGCTCGCGGAGTGCACGCCAGAGGCGTCGGACAATTGGCCACGCGAAATGACATGCCGACCCTACACTATGTCATGTCGACCTTACAGCCTGCCCGCCTACTTCCCCAAGCTGACCCACTCCGCTCCGCTCCCTCCACGGTGCGGGCCGCGAAGTGTCAGATTTTCGGCGGCCAGAACTGTCAGGTTCTCGGCGGCTAATGACACACTACCGAAAGTTAGAGCCGGGAGGGTCGTGTGGAACAGGCAACCGAGCCGGTGTCGGAAGTAGTCAGCCCGCCGGCGGAACGCCCGGCAGCACTCCCTCGCAGGGCTCTCCGCTGACTCGACGGATCGGATTGATCGAGATCGCAATGGCAGAATTGGGGGTTCTGGCAACGGTGATCCTGCCACCGACCACCGTCCGCGTGACTTCCGTGTGGAATACCACCACGCTGTCCCCCCGGATCGCCACCGGCTGGAGCCGCAGTTCGGGCTCGGCACGGAGGAGAGCATAGCAGCCGGTTTCAGGATTGATGATGGCGCCGAGGGTCACGGGATCGGAACTGAGGAACGCCAGGTTGCCGTGCTCGTCCATGGATAAGCTCGGCCACCGGCTCCAGTGGGGGCAGGGCTCTCCCGTCTCCGGGTTTTTGCACGTTCTACGGCGTGCATCTTCGGAGGGTACAGCCAGGGAGTCCACGCTGCCGTCCAGTCGGTATACGTCCACGCGGGCTGGTCCCTGCTCGAAGGTCGTCGCGACGTAGGCTGTTTCATCGGAGCAGGCGATGTAGGTGTGGCGCATGAACCGCATGGCGGTACTGGCGATGTCCCCTCCGCTACCCAGGGTGAGCACTCTGCCCATCGAGCGGACCTGGCCAATCGTTTGGCTTCCGTTGTCGGGCGTGCGCCGGACGATACCCCCTTGGGTCGGCACCGTGGGCACGCCGCCCATGTTGCACACCTTTTGGGTCGGGGGTCTCTCCGGTACCCAGGTGCTCATGGCTATGCCGGATGGGTCGTATTCTACGACTCTCTGAAAGCCAGAGGCGTACAGCCCGCCGTTGGGCGCAACTGTGAACGCCCTGAGTCCTTGGGCAAACTCGGCGGGGCCGTCACCTCTCGGGGTAGAGACCGTTCGAACCCACTCTCCAGTGTCGAGGGAGAATACCATGATTCCCTCCGGTTCCTCCCGGTCCCTCACGTAGACGGCCCTGCTCGCCCAGTCCACCACCGCAGTTGCCGGAATCATCGACCGGTAGAGCGTATCGGCAAGAACGATACGACCGGCTTCCGAGTCGATCTCCACTATCTCCTGCCCACCTGCGACCACACCCGAAGTAGCGAGGAGAAGAATCCCGAGAAGTGACGCCCTGAGCACTGGTGTCTCGTACTCCTATTCTACTGGTTCCACGTTCCGCCGAACTCGACGACACCGGTGCACCGGGATGCTGTGGATTGGCTTGACCCTCCGTGCCACACCACCATGACGCCCCCCTTTCGGAACTGGGGCACCTCCCCGTCCACCGGGCAGAGCCTGCGTTCCGGTCCCTTCCCTACATTACAGGGTTTCCCGTTCCCACCCAAACCCCCCGGCTGGGCCTCGCCGCCTCCAGAACGAAGTCGCGCAGGTTCGTCGCCAGCACCAGCCGGTAGTGGCCCCGGTACCCGGAACACCTTCGGCTTGAGCGTGCGGCCGACCGCGCCGATCAGGGTTGGCCAGTGCCGGATAGTACGACCGCTCCCCGGTCGCGGCCCAGTGCGCGTCACGACTGTCATGTCGACATTACAATGTGTCATGTTCTGTTTACATCCCGGGCTATCCAATCCCCGAAACCCCGGCATCCCCAAATCAGTCCCATCCCGCCATTCCCCCGCCGTCCTTGCCACCGGGGGAACGCCCGCCACGCCGGGAAAGCAGGGACAGCGAGAGACCCCAAGGCACGACGCCTCCTACAAGAACTTCTATCTACAACGGCAAGCCGCGCTGGACCGCGGCGACCGATGTCGGCGACCTCGTGGGCCCAGTCCCCGAGGAACTGCTTGGATACCGGCCCCGCCTCCGGTATCTTCTCATCGAGATCCGGTCGCTGGACTTGGCCACGCTGCCACCGGACAACGTCTTGGCGATGATCGCGAAGTTCGAGCAGGCTCCTACGGCGGAGGCACTGGAAGAGCTCGCCGGCTCGCTGGCGGACCGGCCGGAGGCGATTGAGGCGCCGGAACTGGCGGGGGCCTTCGTGGCCTGGATCATGCACGTGCTGACGCAGCGGTTCGGGACGGCGGGCCGGGAGTTGCAACGCAGATTGATGACTGAGAAGGGAGGAACCATGTCGACCTTGATTGAGCGGGCCCGCAAGTGGGGCGAGGAGCGGGACCAGCTTTGGCTGCAGAAGGGGATCGAGCAGGGCATCGAGCGGGACCGTCAATTGATGCACCGGCAGGCCAGCCGCAGGTTCGGTCCCGGCACCGCCGAGCGGCTCATGCCGGTGCTGGAGAGGATATCCGACCCGGAGGGCATCGCGCGCATCGCCGACGCTGTGGTCGAATGCGAGACCGCCGAGGAGTTCCTGGAGCGGGTGCGGGAGGGCTGACCTACGACGTCAGCCCATGCTGACCCACCTCGCCGCTCCTCCTGGCATACGCGTACGCGCATCCGGGCGCCGCCAGAGCTCAACAACCCGGGTTGTCGAGTAGTCGATCCGGGATCCAGAGCCCGAAGCGATCCCAAGGTTCCGGGTGCCGTCGTCGACCCCCGAAACTCGGTGGGTATCGCCAGGCGCCGGAAGCGGCCTATTTCCTCTCCAGGACGCCCTCGACAATATCGACGTAGGGCAGGCCGTCTTCTCCCACCCCGTATACGTAACCTGTCATTTCGTTGCGGAAGAGGCCCTGGGGAAGCACCGGATCACCACGCATGATGTCGCCCAGCAGGTAAGCGTCAGAGGCAAGAAGCGTGGCCGATCTCGTGTCGATCACCTCCACAACAAAGTGGACCAGGGTCTCGTCCAGGGCATCGATTTCCTCCTGGATTTCCGGAGTCCACCTGCCACCGCCACCCTCCTCCCTGAGATGTTCGTATCTCTTCATCGCCTCCACGTACTCCTCCGAGGGTTGCAGCACCACAACGTACAGGAGCCCGTCGGTAGTGATGTTCAATTCGCCGATCCGGGAAGACGTTGTTGGGTCGCCCGTCCACCTGAACCAGGGTTGGCGGCGGCGCAGCGACTGGACGATATCCGGCGTTTGCGACTCGATGCTCCAGTGCTCGAGGACGTACCCGGAGGCCCCCTCGATTGAAGGGGCGGCCCAAAAGCCGGCATGTCCCCTGTTGTAGGCTATGGCACGGTCGTGTCCATAGTCCCCGCTGGCGCCCGTTCCATCTTCCGCGGTGCCGAACGTATACTCGAGGGTGCCGTCCCCGTTCACCGTGCGGAAGTAGGCGTCACCAGATGACGGGTGCCCGTTGCTCGCGAGGATCCTCCCGTCGTAGAGAAGAACGATGGTCTCCTCCAATCTCAGTGGGCCACCGGATCCCATCCAATCGGAAGGAGCGCGCCGGACGAACTCCTGCGCGGGCGAAAAGACGGTCCAGTTGGCGGCATCGTGCACATGGAGGCTGTCGGCCGGGTCAACGAAAAGAGAGAGAGACCAACCTCTGAATTCCCCGGGACCCTCACCACTGCTTCCGAAGGACGCCAGATAGGTGCCGTCGGCACTCCACATACTGACGGTGGATAGCCACCCATCGGCGTTCGCCGAATAGTAGCGTCCGTGCCCATCCTTTGCGACAGTTGGCCCGGGATCGGGCCGGGAGCCGTCCGGGGTGGCGGTCAGGCGCACACCGGTCTTTCGGAACACGAGACGACATGGAGAGTCTCCGGTCACATCGCGCACGACTCCCTTTTCGGTGACAACCCTCGGCGGATCGCGGGGACAGGGGGCGGCTGCGCTTTCCTGGGCCGCAAGCACCATGGGGGCCAAGACGCCCGCGGCCATCACCACCAGCAAGCTGGAGTAGTGCATCATCCACCGCCATCCTCGCACGGCAGGTGAGAATTCTCTGCCAGTCCGCCCTCCATCCAATAGTGGATAGGACCTTCCCGCCGAACGACACTGAATTTGCGCCAGTTGTGAGGCACAAGCTGGTCCCCGTCTTCCTTCTCCTCGTGCTTGTACTGAGACCATAATCCCCAGAACCTCCTTATCTTCCAGTTTTGCCAATCGTAGCATTCCGTAGCCTGCCCGTCGTCCGCCTCCATGTGTCCGGTGTCCGTCGACACCGCGGCAGACGACACGGTTCCCGGGCGAGAGGTGGCCCAACCCTCCGAACTGGAAGCGTATCGGGCAAGCGCTGCGCTTCCAAGGCCGAGATTGGGGGGTTCCGCGACATCCACGCCAAGGTCATTCGCGATTACAGAGTAAGGAGTTCCGGCCATCTCGGCAACAGGAGGCGTGAGAAGCAGGAGGCGTGAGAAGCGGCGACGGGCCCGCCATCACGCCACGGATTCCAAAGGGCCTTGTTGTGTGCACAGAAAACGGGGAGTGTTGTTCCATATAATGACCTTCAATGCGTATTGTGTGGACGACATGTTACATTGCCTTCGCAAAGTGACTACGGATGAAGCAGTGCACCGAGATGCCGTGGCCAGGTTTGCCCCTCCGCACCCCGCCACCATAACTCCCCCCTTTGCGCGATCGGGCACTTCCCCGTCCATCGGGCAGGCGTCTTCGCCCACCCCCTTCACCTCGACGACGCCCCGCTCCGGGACCTGCCCTTCCCGCGGCCGGCCTCGCTGAACTTGTAATGTCGGCTTTACAATATGTCATGTTCAGTTTACATTCCGGCACCGTTCCCCCCCTCAACACCCAACGACCGGCAGGTATCTTCTCATCGAGATCCGGTCGCTGGACCTGACTCCGACGCCGTCAATCCCCCCCGGCCACCCTCACCGCCGATACTCGGACAGCCCCACCGATGCTCACCCAGGATGCCCGGGCCGTCACGATCACCGACCTCGACGATGCACCAACTGCCACGTCCCCCCTATAATGCAGGCATGTACTCCCGATGCATGTATTGCACCAGGCCCCTCGGGGCCAACGAGGTCGTCGAGACCTTCCCCGTGGGCCGCCGCCTCGCATTCGACGCCGCGCGCGGGCGGCTGTGGGTCATCTGCACCCGGTGCGAGCGCTGGAACCTGACCCCGCTCGAGGAACGCTGGGAGGCGGTGGAGACGTGCGAGCGGATCTTTCGCGGCACCCGCGTGCGCGTGTCCACCGATAACATCGGCATCGCGCGCCATCCGGAGGGCCTGAAGCTCGTCCGCATCGGCGAACCCCTGCGTCCGGAGTTCGCGGCATGGCGCTACGGAGACCAGTTCGGACGGCGCAGGCGCAAGCACTTGCTGTTTGGGGCAGCCGGTGTGGTCGTCGTGGGGGGCATCTACGTCGGCGGTTTCGCGGTCGGGCTTGTGACGCTGGGCTCGTTCGGCGTTGTCAATCTCCCGATCCAGATCGCCAACTCGTGGATCGCAGCGCGCACCGTGGTCACGCTGCACCCGGACGGCGGTCAGGTCATCAAGCTCCGAGACATCGACCTCGACGGCACGCGCATCCAGCCTTCGGATGAGGAGCCCGGCTTCAAGATCCAGGTCCGCAAGGGAAAGAAGGAGAAGAAGAGGAAGACGTGGTGGTTCGAGGGCACGGAGGCCCTCCGCTTTGCCGGGGCGATCCTCCCCAGGATGAACGATGCGGGGGGAGCCAAGCAGACCGTTCAGCGCGCGGTGGACCGGATCGAGGCCGCGGGGCACCCGGAACGCTTCCTGCTCGACATCGCCGGGCAGAACCGCTACCACGCCAAGTACGGGGAGCCGGGCTACATCAGCATGATGCCGGACCCAACCAGGCTGGCCGTCGAAATGGCGCTCCACGAAGAGCAGGAGCGACGCGCGCTGGAGGGCGAATTGTGGCTGTTGGAGCGCGCATGGAAGGAGGCGGAGGAGATCGCGGAGATCTCGGACAGCCTGCTCCTGCCGGAAGGTACCCAGGACTTCATCCGGGAGCACGGGGAGCGCCGCAGCGACGGGGGCCGCGAGCGACCGAAGGAGACGTGATGAGACGTTTCAGCTGAAACGTTTTTCGCGGCAGCCGCCGTAGGGACCAAGGTACCTGATCGATGGCAGCCTGAGCGCTGGCCACTTCGCCCCGGCCTGCTCCTGCCATCGCCCACCTTGCCCCGGAAGAGACCATCACCATGCGCAAAGCACTCCACACCATCGCCGCGACGGCCATCCTCCTGCCGCTGGGCCACTCCCCGACCGTGGCTCCGGCCCATGCCCCGGCCCACACCCCAACCCCCGCCCCGACCACCCCCCAGTCCCCCCCGATCGAGGCGGTCACCATCCACCCGCCCGTCGCGGCGGTTTTCCAGTGCTCGGAACACCCGCTCGGCGCGGAGGACCACGTCCCCGACGCGCTCGGCGCCGACTGCGTCGTGGTGCGGCGGGACAGCGGTCCGGACGGCAACCTGCTGTCGCTCTACACGGGCGACGGGACCCGCAACGAGGACTGGCACAGCTGGCGCGAGCCGCTGCTGGCCCCCTTCAACGGCATCGTAATCGGCTTCCAGATCAATCCCGAAACCAACCTCCCTGGCGCCATGGGCTCGGGCCAGTCGAGCGCCATCGGGTTCCAGCAGCTGGTCGTCGGCGAACCCACGGATGTCCACGTCGCATACATCCATGTCCGCGAGGTGACGGTAGCCCAGGGTGACACCGTGCGCGCAGGCGACCCGGTCGCCCGCATCGGCAACAACGGCTGGTCATACCACCCCCACGTGCACATCGGCGCATTCCGCGGCGAATTGATGTCCCCGGACGCCGTGCCGCTTCAGGTGCGGATTGATCTTGCGGCGATGGGGCGGATGAGGGGAACCACCGGCAATTGAGCTTGCGGCGTTTTTTCTTTACCAACCGAGATGCAACGGCACCGCATGGAACTTCAAAACCCCCCGGTGGAACGGGAGCACGTGCGTGCCCGTGTAGAACAGCACCCCACGCTCGAAGCCCGCGCCCGCGAACTCGGCCAGCGCCGCCAGACCGTTGAAGTCCTCGCGCCGGACGGTGGCGGAAGCCTTGACCTCGACCCCGATGATCCGCCCGTCGGGCCGCTCCACCACGATGTCGGCCTCACGCTTGCGCTTGTCCCTGAAGTGGTACAGCCCGACCTCCTCTTCAGCCCATTCCGCATGCTTGGCGAGCTCCGTGCAGACCAGAGTTTCCAGGAGCGCGCCATAGTGGGGGCTCGTCAGTAGCCGGTCTTCGTTGCGAAGGCCCAGAAGGTGGCAGGCAAGACCGGTGTCAAGGCAGTGCAGCTTGGGCATTCGCACGGCCATCCGCCGAGCCAGGCTCTTGCGATACGACGGAACCCGGCGAATCAGGAACATCAGTTCCAGGACTTCCACGTAGCTCTTGGCCAGCTTGTCGTTGAGTTCGAGGGCGTTGGCGAGCCTGGCATACCGGAGCAGGTTGCCGCTCAGGCCGGCGAGGAAGGGGGCAAGCGCGCGAATCCGCGAGTGGTAGTCGCCGCGAGCAGGGTACAGCGTCTCGAAGTCCTTGAAGAACCGGCCTTCGGTGTAGGATCGGAACCAGATCCGGCGTGCCCTCGGACCCATGCCCTGAACTTCGGGGTAGCCGCCGAGGAGGATGCGGTTGGCCATCTGCTCGCGGGTCGGAGGAACGGCGAGCGATGACCGGGCCTGGACGGAGAAGTCACCGGCCAGCAGATAGTCGATCAGATTCCGGCGGGTGCCGTGAATCTCGGCAAGCGACAGGGGCAGCAGCTCCAGGCGGGCCATGTGTCCGGGCAAAGCCTCCTGGGTACGCGCGGAACGGAAGAGGTCCGCAGAGCCCGCGAGAAGGAACAGCCCCTTGCGCGGACCGCCGGGCTCAGACCCATCCGGCGACACACCGCCACGAAGGTCGGATGCCTCCTTGATGGCGGGCACCAGCCCGGGCACCTCCTGGAATTCGTCAAGCACGGAAGCCTCATTGCCGAGGGACCTGACGAATCCGTGCGGGTCGGCTGCGGCCGCCGCCCGAACGGCGGGATCGTCGAACGACAGGTAGCGCATGTCCAGATCCGCAGCGATCCCGCGTGCCAGGGTAGTCTTGCCGGACTGCCTCGGACCGGTCACGTACACGATGCGAAACTCGCCAAGCATGTCGCGCACGAGTGGCTGAAGATGTCTGGTGTACATGGTCCGCCGGACTGGAATGAGTCTTTTTATTACGAGAAATTCAGGTGTTTATTACGAATAATATCGCATCTTATTACGAGAAATCAAGGGACTGGCGCCGACTAACGCAGCCGGAGAGAGCCACGAGAAAGCCGGGAAGAATGCAAGGAGGCTTGCCATTGTACGTACAGGCCCATAGATAGTGGCTTATGCCCGATTCCCCTTTGCCATCCTTCTGATCCACACCCTTGGCCCCATAGGAGAGCCCAATGTCGCCCGTCGTCTCCCCCGTCATCGTCATCCCCGGAATCACCGCGTCCGACCTCTTCGACCGGTACGAGCTTCCCCCCGAGGCGGTCTGGACGACCATGCGGAAGAAGCGCCACGACCGCATCACGCTGCACCCCGCCGACCAGCGCTACGAGCTTCTCGAACCCGCGCGCGTCGCGCCCGGCGGCCCCTTCCCGATGGTCTACGGTGAGCTGGTCGAGGAGCTGCGCGACGGGCTCTCGGAGGGCCGCGCCGGACCCGTGCCGGTCTTCCCCTTCGGCTACGACTGGCGGATGCCGCTGGACCTGACCGAGGCGCGGCTGGACGCGTTCATCCGGGAAGTCATCGACCGCACTCTGCTGATGCCGCTCTACCGCGGCGACTCCGGCTTCGCCGCCAGCCCTTCGGTCTCGCTGATCGGGCACTCGATGGGCGGGCTGATCATCGCGGGGTACCTGGAGCGCTACTCCGCCGCCTGGGTGAACAAGGTCGTGACCCTGGCAACGCCCTTCCAGGGATCGTGGGAGGCGGTTCTGAAGCTGACCACCGGGATCGGCGACTTCGGCGAGGACTCAGGCAAGGCGCGCGAACGCCACGCGGCGCGGATGACCCCCGCGCTGTACCACCTGCTCCCGAGCTACGGCGGCGGGCTCGCCGTGGACGAGGGGCTGGAGGCGGACATCTTCCACCCGGACGCCTGGCAGCCCAGCGTCGTGCGGACGATCGAGCGCCAGGTCCGCGGCTGGGATGTCTCCGGCGCCGAACTCTTTGCCGACATGCTGGGCGCCGCAAGGGCGCATCGGGACAGGGTCGGGGGACTGCGGCTGGAAGGCGGCGACGGCGCCGCGGCAGGCGACAACCACAGGGACGCAAGCGACGGCGACGAAACCCCCCGGCTCCCCATCGGCCGCTGGCTGGCCATCGCCGGCACCGACGCGAAGACGCGGGTCGGCCTGCGGGTCCGGCGGGACGACGACGGCGCCCCCCGCTTCGACCTCCGATCCGCGGAACGCCAGAACCACTGGGACACCGGCGACGACGCGCTACGCCTCAACTCCGGCGACGGCACCGTCCCCCTGGCGGGCGCCGCCGCCCCGTTCCTCCACGAATCACGCCTCGTCTGCGTCACCCCCCGCGACTTCGGCTACTGGGAGCTCAAGGACCGCGGGCTCACCAGGCTCAAGGGCCTGCACGGCCTGCTCCCCACCATGAACATGGTCCACCGCCTGATCCTGCGCTTCCTGCTCGGCAAGGACGACCCGTACGGGAACACCTGGGGGCAGCGCTTCCCGGGGGTCGCGGTGGGGGAGTGGCAGCCGCCGCTGCCATTGGCGGCGAGGGGGTGAGGGGTCGCCAGGGCGATCCGCCTGTCCGATTGGGGCAGCGGCCCGGAACCACGGGCGCCGGCAGAGGGTAGGAGACTACAGGGGTAAACCGCCTTGCGGGTACGCTCCGCCTTGCATTCCAGCCGGTTGACACCTCAGTTGCTCCACGAGGGGTGCATCCGGACACCGCCACCCCACCCGGGAAGGAGAGCCATCATGAAGCGCCGATTCCAAGCCGCCACCGTCCTCGTCGCGACCCTGGTCCTCGCCGCCGGATCGTTGGACACTGCAAATGCCCAGGAACGTTTCTACGCCCTTGGCTTCGAGTTCGGCAATGCCATCAACTTTGGTGCATCGGCCACCGTCGGAACGGATCGGATGGCATTCACCATGGGACTCGGGGAGGGGATGACGCGGACGGGATACGAGATGAGCGACTACCTGTTTGTCTCCGGATCGATCTTCGCCGCATCGCTGGGAGACCTGCACATCTACCCATCGGCCACGCTCGCGCTCCACGCGGACTGCCAAGAAGTCGGCATTCCCGACGGGGAGTGCGTGCGAATGCAGTACTTCGACGGTCAGTTCCATGGTGGGCGGATAGACAAGCGGCTGGACACCGCGCTTGGCCTCGACCTGTTCCTCATGGGTAACCGCAATGGCCTGTCGCTCTCGCCGAAGATCTACGCCTCGGGCGGCTTCACGATCGCGTTCGGGTTCATCTGGCGCCGTTGAAGCTCTCCGTCCCCCACCCCCTCGTCCTCCTCTCGGCCTGCATCGTGCTGGCCGCGGCGGCGAGCTATGTGCTGCCGGCGGGCGCCTACGACCGCATCACCGACGAGGAGGTCGGGCGGACGGTCGTGGTGGCGGGCACCTACCAGGAGGTCCAGCGGAGCCCGGTGGGGCCCTTCGAGGCGATCGTGGCGCTGCCCCGCGGGATGGTCGACGCGGCCGAGGTGATCTTCCTGGTCTTCCTGATCGGGGGCGCGTTCACGGTGGTGGACGAGACGGGCGCGCTCCGGCGGGGCATCACGTCGCTCGTGCGGGCGCTGCGGGGGCGGGATCTGCTGGTGATCCCCGTCGTGTCGCTCTGCTTCGCGACCGGGGGCGTGCTCGAGAACATGCAGGAAGAGATCATCCCCCTGATCCCCGTGCTGATGATCCTCGCCGGGCGGATGGGATTCACCCCGGTCACAGCGGTGGCGATGAGCGCCGGCCCCGCCTTCGTAGGGTCTGCCTTCAGCCCCATAAACCCGTTTCAGGTACAGATCGCGCAACGGCTGGCCGAACTGCCGCTGCTCTCCGGCGCGCTCTTCCGCATCGTCTTCCTGTTGTTCGCACTGGCGCTCTGGATCGGGGTGACGATGCGCCATGCGGCGCGGACGCGGGGGGAGCCGGGGGTGGCGGGCCGCGGCGGGGCGCAAGCCGACGGGGGCGCCACCAGCGACGACGCCTCCGCCGACGAGGGCGTCCGCCGCTCCGACCTGCTGATCCTCGGTCTGGTTGCCGCCACCTTCGCGCTGATCGTCCCCGGGCTCGCGCTCTGGCACTGGGGGTTCAACGAGCTGTCGGCGGCCTTCTTCGTCATGGGCGTGATCGTGGGGCTGCTGGCCGGGATGCGGCTGAGCGGCACGGCCCAGGCGTACGTGCGCGGCTTCCGCGGGATGGCGTACGCGGGGCTGCTGATCGGGTTCGCGCGCGCGATCTACGTGGTGCTCCAGGACGGGCAGATCATCGACACGATCGTGCATGCCATGTTCACGCCGCTCGAGGGGCTCCCCGTGCTGGCGTCCGCCTTCGGGATGGTCGGGGCGCACACGGCGATCCACGTGCCGGTCCCCAGCGTGAGCGGCCAGGCCGTGCTGACGATGCCGCTGCTGGTGCCGCTATCCGACCTGCTGGGGATGTCGCGGCAGGTCACCGTGCTCGCCTACCAGTACGGCGCCGGCCTCTGCGAACTCATCACCCCCACGAACGGCGCCCTGATGGCGATCCTCGCCTCGGCGGGAGTGCGCTACGAGGCGTGGCTGCGGCACGTGCTGCCGCTATACCTGGGGCTGGTCGCGCTCGCGCTGGTGGCGATCGCGGTGGCGGTGGCGGTGGGATTGTAGATCCATCCGTCCCGACGCCGCTGCCCGGGCGCAAACATCCTGAATGGCCATCCGGACCCATCCCTCCAGCTCCATTGCGGGAAACTCGCGGGGACTACGCCCGAGCAGCCGCCTGGCGAACCGCCTCCACCCGGCAACGTTCGGGAACCCCAGCTTCCGCGCGACCGTTCGGACACGGTGCCCCTCCGACAGAAGCCACACCCCGTGCAGGAAGCGGATCCACCGCAACGCTCGCGGCAGCGACAGGCCCCGGCGGCGCGCCTGCAGGCGCAGGCGGTCCGGGTCAACCCTCAGCCGCCTCGCCACATCCATGACGGACGACGGGTACTCCTCGCCTGCTCCGTCAATGTGCTCCAATGCCGCGAACCGCAATGCCTCCTTCACCAACGGGGACCCCGGGCACGCGGCCACGAAGAGCTCCATGGCGGTCGTGCATCGACTACAATCGTACTCAAGCTCCATTCATCCACCCCCCCCACCCCCAGGTCCCTGGAAGCTGCCTCGCGGATTCCCGCGATGGCGCCGACTGTTCGTTCGCCGCTCCGACCGGATCGGCGGCTGACCCCTCACCTACTCCGCTGCGCGCAAAAGGTTCCCGCCGCGAAAAATCCCCCGCCCTACCCGCGCGCCTCCCACGCCGCCGCCAGCGCGCGGTCGAAGGTCACGACTTCGCGCGGTTCGCGCCGGAGGCAGCAGGCGAGGTGGACCAGGTCACGGGTGTCCAGCGCCGGGTGCCGGCCGGCAAGGTCCCAGGCCAGCTCGACAGCCGGGGGGATTCCGTCCACGGGCCGCTACTCCAGCCTGGCCAGCCTGGATTCGGCGATCACGCGCCGCCCCGCGAATCCGCTTACCGCCTGCCCGAACTCGACCCTCCGCCGGCCGCGTGATCCGCCAGGAAGCCCCGCGCCTCATCCAGCCCCGCGATCCCGGTGCGGCCCTCCCATATCGCGGCGACCCTGGCGTAGTTCTCGGCGGCGATCATGTCGTTGCCCATCATGGCGTTCGCGCGGGCGAGCCCGAGGAGCGAGCGCGGCCGGCCCGCCATGCGCTGCAGCGAGGTCTCGAACATCTCGGCCGCGTCCTCCGCGCGGTCCATGTCGAGGAGGAGCTCGCCGTAGAACTCGTGCGCGGGCTTGATCGGGTTCGCGGAACCCCGCGGCGGCGCCATGGCTTCGACCGTCTCGATCGCGTCGTCCATCATCTCGACGGCCTTGTCGGGGTTGCCCGTGTGCACCGCCAGAAGCGCGCTGACCTGCATGTGCATGACGTGGTTGTAGCCGCTGCCGTTCGACTTCTCGCCGAGGATGTCGGCGGCCGCCTTGAGCGCGGCTTCGTCCCCCGTGTGGGCCGCGCTGAGGCCGATCGCGAGCAGCTCGTTGGTGCGCATTTCGTCGGTCGGCTCGCGCACTTCCCACTCCTCGGTCTCGACGATGTAGCGCGACTTCAGGAGCGGCAGCGAGCTGCGCGCCCGGGCGGATCCGGCCTCGCCCCGCGCGCCGCCGGTCTCGAAGCCGTCGTTCTCCACCATCGCCGCGAGGCGCTCGATCCAGAGCCGGGCCTTCGCGTAGTCGCCGCGCTGCAGATCGCCGTACTGCCCCCAGTCGAGCGAGTGGATCGCGTCGCCGAGCGCGTCGCCGGGCACCCACAGCTCGCGCGCGACGTCATACGCCGACTGGTTGTGGCCCGAGACCAGGTCCCACATGCCGTGCTGGATGAAGATGTGGGTCGGCATGTGGCGGGCGTGCGACACCGCCGGGGCGATGTCGGCGAAGGCGTAGGCCGCGTCCAGCGCGAGCGGCGCCATGACGGGGTGGTCGAAGGCGTGGATCGTGTAGTGGGCCGCGCCGGGGTGGAGGGGATTGTCGTTCAGCAGCTTGAGCGCGATCGTGCCGGCCCGCACGTTCAGGCGGTCGCTCTGGTCGCGGGTCGCGCGCGTCGCGCTGAGCAGGCTGAGCGCGTAGAAGGCCGCGATCTCGGGGTCGTCCGGGTAGGCCTCGTGCAGGTCCGCCATCGCCTCCATGTAGCCGACCGCGCGGTCCCGGTGCTCACCCTCGCCCCACAGGATCTCCACCGCGCCGAGCAGCCCCTTCTCCCGCTTGGTGGGCGCCTTGGCCAGGCGCTCCTCAGGCGTCGCGCCGAGCCGTTTCAGCGCCTCCCGGGGATTGTCCGGGTTCATGTTGGTGACGAGCGGGTGGTTGTACGCGAGCGACTCGCCCCAGTAGGCCATCGCGAAGTCGGGATCGATCTCCTGGGCCGCGTGGAACTGCTCCCGCGCCTGCTTCCAGCCGAAGCTGTGCAGGATCGCGACGCCGCGCAGGAAGTGCTCCTGGGCCGCGCCGGTCGCCGAGGTCGGGAAGGTGATGACGCCGACATCGTCGAACTGGGCCTGGGCCGCGGGCGGTGCGGCCACGGAAGCGAGGATGAGGGCGGCGGCGGCCGCCGTGCTCCAGAAGGTCGCGCTCAGTCTCTTCATTTCAGCTCTCCTCCCCGACGGGGGATTTGTCCAGTGCTCGGGGTACCTTCCCCCAAAAAAGCCTTTTGGGCCAAGCCGTTTCCGGCCACGTCCCATTCTAAGCCTCGGCCACCGCCTTGGCCATGTTGTTCAGGGCCAACTCCACGATCTTCCGCGAAGAGGCCAGGTTCATGCGCATGTGTCCGGCCCCACCCGTACCGTAACCGGGGCCAGGGGTCAGAAGAACACCTGCATGCTCCGCGAACCACCGCTGCACGACCCTCTCGGGCTCCACGTCGGCGCTGCCCTCGGCGCTCTCGCGCGCGGCGGTTTCGGCGGCCCCGATCCGCTCGGCGACCTCCGCCACGTCGAGCCAGGCCAGGTAGGTGCCCTGCGCCTTCGTGTAGCGCACGCCCGGGATGTTGTCGCGGATGTACGACTCGGCGAAGTCGTGGTTCGCGTCGATGTACACGAGCAGGTCGTCGAGCCAGGGTTCGCCCTCGTTGAGCGCGGCGCGCATCGCCACCATGCCCAGCGTGCTCAGGTCGGCGCGGGTGTTGGCCCTGACGCGCGCCAGCAGGTCCCGGTTGGTGCTGTAGTACCACGCCACCTTCATCGCCGCGAGGCTGAACGACTTGCTCCCGGACTTGAAGGTGAGGCTGTTCGCGACGATCTCGGGGTCGAGGGTGGCGAAGGGCGTGTACGTGTTGCCTTGGGTCACGAAGTCGCAGTGGATCTCGTCGGCGAGCACCACGCAGCGGTGCCTCAGACAGATCTCGCCCATGCGGGTCAGGTCCTCGGGCGACCAGCAGTTGCCGGTCGGGTTCTGCGGGTTGCAGAGGATGAAGGTGTTGCAGCGGCGGGCGCGCCGCTCGAAGTCGTCGAAGTCGATGGAGTAGCGGCCGTCGGCGTCGACGATCATGGGGTTGTCGTCGGTGACCGTGCGGGCGAACCTGAGGTCGCTGTAGAAGCCGTTGTAGGTGGGCGTCGTCATCAGGACGCGCGTGCCGGGCGGCGAGAAGGTGTGCAGCGCGGCGATGATGGCGGGGTGGACGCCGGTGGTGAAGACGAGGGTCGAGGGGTCGATTTCGATGCCGTAGCGGCGGTGGTTCCAGGCCGCGACCGCCTCCGCGTAGGAAGCCGGGCGGTGCATGTAGCCCCAGTTCTCGTGGGCGCAACGCTCGGCGAGCGCGTTCGTGATGCAGGGGGCCGCGCGGAAGTCCATGTCCGCGATGCCCATCCCCGCGACGATCCCGTCGCCGAACTGCGAGATCGCGCGGTCCCAGCGAATGCTCTCCGTGCCGACGCGGTCGATGACTTCGTCGAAGTCGTAGTCGTCGGGGGCGAGGGGGTGGGGGCGGGGGCGGGGTTGGGCAGCCGCGCGCCGGGCGCCGAGCAGGCCGGAGCCGGCGGCGAGGCCGGACATGCCCGCGGTGCCGAGGAGGACGCTGGAGCCTGCCCCCCTGAGGAAGGTTCTGCGGTCCAGGCCGTGCGTTCGCGGCATTTGCTGGCCTCCTGTCGGTCCTATTTGCTCCCGGTTCAGAATGCGGGACGGGGGGCGGGGGCGCAAGCACGCGGGAGCGCGGCCGGAAGCCCGGACGATCTGGGGGTCGGCTGGCCGTGCCGAGAATTTTACCGATCGGGACAATTTTTCCCGATCGGGAAAATATCCAGGACGGTACGTGGAGACTCGTGCCGGGTCTCGGGCGGTCCGCCTGACTCGGCAATCCTTGACAAGTTCTGACCAGTCATCGAGACTGGTCATATGGAAAGCATCAACGCATCCGACTTCAAGGCTCGCTGCCTGGCGATCCTCGACCGTGTCCTGGAGACGGGCGAGCGCATCGTCATCCTCAAGCGGGGCCGGCCGGTTGCCGAACTCGGGCCTCCGAGGAACACCGGCTCCGAGTATCCGCAGGATGAACTCAAGGGAACCGTTACCGTCCATGGCGACATCGTCGGGCCAGCGATTCCCGAGGAAGATTGGGAGATGCTACGAGAGTGACGGCGCTGCTCGACACGCACGTTCTCCTCTGGTGGCTCGAGGATTCAGGTCGCCTCTCGGAGACACAGCGAGAGATCATCGAGACGGCCGGTCCCGAGGCGCCCCTGATCGTGTCGGAGATGTCCATCCTGGAAATCGCAACGCTCTACCGCCTTCGCCGGATTGGCATGCGAATTCCACTGCGTGACTGGCTCGAGAATGCGGTAGCTCCCCCTCTGGTTCGGCGCCAGGGGATATCTCCAGCGATTGCGGCGGAGGTGGCGGCGCTCCCCGACTGGTTCCCTCGGGATCCGGCGGACAGGACGATCGTAGCAACCGCCCGGATCCTCGGCCTGACCCTCCTGACTCAGGACCGCCGCATCATCGACTCCGGGTTGGTGACGACCGTCGGATAGCGCCCGCCTACACCCTGGACCACGCGGCACGGATCGGCAAGATGCATTATGGTGTAGAGGAACCATGAGGAAGATGCGACTGTCTTCGCTGCTGCTCGCGCTCGCCCTCCTGGGCTGCGAGACGACCCCCCTTCCCGGCGAGGGGGAGGCCGTCGTGCTGGCTCACGGGCTGAATCGGACGCGGGCCTCGATGGTGGTCCTCGCCCAGCGGCTCGAATGGGCCGGCTACCGGGTCGAGAGCGTCGGCTACGATTCCCGGAGCGCTACCTTCACCGAGCAGATCGAGACGCTCGCCGCCGCCGTCGACCGGTGCTGCACCGATGAGCCCGTCGTTCACTTCGTGGGTCATTCGCTCGGCGGAATCGTCATCCGTGGATACCTTGCCGAAACCCGCCCGCCAGGCCTTGGCCGCGTGGTGATGCTGGCCCCGCCCAACCAGGGCAGCCTCTTCGTCGAGTGGCTGGGAGAAATGCCCGGCGGGCCGGAGGCACTCGGCCCGGTCGGTGCCTCCCTGGGGACCGACAGCACCGACCTTCCGGCAACGCTGCCCGCGCCCGACTACGAGATGGGGATCATCGCGGGAAGCCGCAGCGTCCAGCCGATCGGCCCCCTCGCAATCCCCGGCCCCGACGACGGGATCGTCAGCGTGGAACAGGCGCGGGTCGAGGGGGTGCCGATGCTCGTCCTGCCCCGCTCGCACTACCTGATCATGAACAGCCGCCACACGGCCGAAGCGGTGATCCGCTTCCTGCGGACGGGGAGTTTCGAGGGGGCGACAGGCTGAACCTCAGCCCTCCCGTTCCAGCCTCCAGACATCCACGTGGTCGAGGTCGAGGCTGTCCTGGCGGATCGTCAGCAGGTGGTCGGAGGCGTCGAAGGCCGGGGCGACGCCGCTCTTGCGGGGATCCTGGGGAACGCTGGCGAGGAGCCGGCCGTCGGCGTCGAAGACCTCCCAGAGTCTGCCGCCCGTTCGCATCACCGTGACCCAGAGCTTTCCGTCGGGTGCGATGTAGATTGACCCGAGGATCGGTCTCGCGGCGGGCCGGGAGGGGCCGGAGGGGTCGCATTGCGCGCTCCTGTTCTCCGCGCGCCACTCGTTGAAATCCCGGTTGCCCTCCTCCCACTCGTCATCCCCGACCGGTTCCGCCGGCAGGGGACGCCGGATCACGCGCACGGTGTCGGCGCCGCCGTTCCGGGTAACCGCGATGCTGTAGTCACCCTGGTATGCGGAGTAGATGACGCCGCCCGGCCCCGGGTGCTGCGTGAACCCCGCAGCGAAGGGGATCGTGAAGCCGCGAAGGTAGCCCTCCCCATACTGGCAGAGCATAAAGGACGCGGGAGCGTCGGACGGGCCTTCCAGCTGCACCAGCGTGTCGCCCGTTGCGCCGCGGCTGTTCAGGCCCACGTACAGATTCTGGAGCACCGAGCCGAAACGCGCTTCGATCGAGGCACCCGTCGCATGCCGGTACAACTCGTCCGGGCCCACAGAGTACAGCCGGATGGCGCCGCCTCCACCTGTCATGCGCCCCCGGGTCCGGTGCTGTCCGAGCCACTCGCCCTCCGCCGACCACTGGCCGACGCGGCCCACCATGATGTCGTAGGTCAGGAGCCGGTCGCCTGCCCACGCCAGCGAAGAGAGGGCCTCGAACTCGCCCGGCCCCTCGCCCCGCCGGCCGAAGGTGCGGCGGTGCGCGCCGTCGAGCCCGAAGACCCTCACCTCGAAGTTGCGGGCATCGGCGATGTAGACTTCCCCGTCCGGCCCCAGCGCCACGCTGTTCACTCCCCCGAACTCGTCCGGAGAGCCGGTGTCGGTCAGGCTCTTCGGCCCGATCGACACCACCGGGACGAGGCGCGCCGGGGGCGGGGTGCCGGTGTTGGTGACGTAGACGGTCCCGGCGATGGTGTCGAAGGTGGTGGCGAAGTCGCTGGGCGGCGCCGCGGCGTCCTGTGTGCAGGCGGTGGCGAGGGTGAGGGCGGCGGTGACGGTGAGAGCGGGGGCGGATGCGAGAGCGGCGGGGCGGGCGGGCGAGAAGGGGGTGGGTATGCGGCGCATTGGGTCTCCCTGGTGGCGGTCGGGTCGGTTTCAACCGGGTCGGGCAGGCAAGTTGCCGTGACCGGTTTCTGGTCGGGAGACACCGCCAGCTTGCCGGGGGTTGCCCCGGGCCGCGCCGGGGGTTGTTCCGGAGCTACCGGGCGGCCCCTGCCTCGAAGCGCCAGACATCCACGTGGTCCAGATCGAGGCTGTCCTGGCGGATCGTCACCAGGTGGCCGGCACCGAAGGAAGCGACCACGCGATCCTTGATCACGGGCACGGGAACACTCCCCAGCAGCCTCCCGTCCGGATCGAAAACCTCCCAGCGGTTCCCTGCTGTCCGGATTACCCGGACCCAGAGCTTGCCGTCCGGCGCGACGTGCATCCCGCCGATAAAGGGCTTCATTTCGGGCCGCGTGTGCGCGTTCGGATTGCACGAGGCACCTCGCCGCTGCGCACGGAATTCCCTGAACTCTTCGTTGCCGGCCTCCCATTCGTCGTCCAGGACGGGTTCCGGGGCCAGGGTCCGTTCTATCACCCGCAGGGTGTCGGTTCCGTTACTGATGACGGAGATGCGGTAGATGTCCGTCATCGCGGTATACATCACGGCGCCGGGCCCCGGAGTCTGGCCGTGACCGGCCGCAAACGGGTTGAAGAAGATGCCCGTTCCCCCTTCATGCTCGCAGATGATGACCGAGGGGGGCCGGGGCGGACCGTCCAGCCAGCGCAACGTGTCGCTGGTCAGGCCACGGCTGTTGTGACCTGCGTAGAGGTTGCCGACCGCGAACTGGTACGTTTCGTCCGGCCCGACCGGGAAGAGCCGGATGCCGGCGGGAGCCCCGCTGAGGCCCCCCTGGGACCGCCGCTGCCCGAGCACCTGGCCATCGGCCGAGAACTCGGTGACCCGGCCCAACCGTCCATCGAGCGTCAGGAGTCGGTCGCCGGTCCAGGCCAGAGAATGGAGGTATCCGAACTCGCCCGGGCCCTCGCCGTCCCGCCCGAAGGTGCGGCGATGGGCGCCATCGAGGCCGAAGACCCTGATCTCGTCATTCATTGCATCCGCCACGAACACCGCTTCGTCCGGCCCGAGGGCGACGCTGGACACCCAGCCGAACTCGTCGGGCGACTCGGTCTGCGCAAGGGTCTTGGGACCAATGGAGACCACGAGGTTGAGCCGGGCCGGGGGGGCGTCGCCGGTGTTGGAGACGTGAACGACGCCGCCGATCGTGTCGAAGGTGGTGACGAGGTCGCCGGGAGCGGCGGGGGAGTCGGGGCCGCAAGCGGTGGCGAGGATGGTGACGAGGATCGCCGGCAGGCCCAAGGTTGTGACGGCGGCACGCCGCCCAGTTACGACAGAATCAGACATGGCGTGATATGCTAAAGTGTATTTTCGGAAGTCGAATATATCGAATAATATATGATTCTTGGCCGAAAAGCGTCGTGGACACCGTGGCGGAACGTTTCAGCTGAAACGTTCCGCCGAGGGCGGGCCACTGTGATGTGATAGGACTGACGCAGCTTCCGGATCGTTTGCCCGGAACGGGGCACGCTACTCACCCAGCCGCCCTCCACTCCGCCAGCACCCTCGCCTCGACGTCGCGGTTGAACACGCGCAACTGGTAGTTCCCCAGGTTCTCGCGGTTGCGGTGCCAGTCGAGCGTCTGGCTGGCGGTGACGGCCAGCGGGCGAAAGCGAAGGCCGGCCTCGATGGCGCGACTGCTGTCCATCCGTCCGTAGTTGAGGTAGCGGCCCCTTGGGGGCTGCCAGAACGGGAGCGGATTCTGCGGATGCAGATCGCGTTCCGCCAGGAAGTCCCAGTCCACCCAGGTGAACGATACCGGCGCTGCGGTAATGGCTCTAATACCGTAGACGAGTTCTGCCGAGGAGAGCTCCGCCTCGGGACCGTTGGTGTTGAAGATGCCCCGCGTCTCGTGCTCGAGCAGGTTGATGTAGAACTCTGCCAGATCCCGCACGTCGACAAACTGGACCGGGTCGCTGGGGTCGCCCCAGACCAGCACCTCGCCGCCGTCGTCGATCCGGTCCACCCAATAGGTGAAACGGTCGGTCAGGTCACCCGGACCCACAACGACCGGTGGGCGCACGATGAGGGTGCGGTCCCCGAACCCCTCCCGCACCACCCGCTCCGCCAGCACCTTGTTGGGGCCGTAGCCGACCCACTCGTTCTCGGGAATGTCGCGGGGGCCGAGCGGTGCATCTTCGTTCATGACCGGAGCAGAGAAGTCGTAGTACACCGCGCGCGTCGAGGTGAAGAGGTACTGGTCGGTCGCATCCTTCAGCACGTCAACGGAACGTTCGAGCTGGTTCGCGTTGTAGCCCGAATTGTCGACGACGGCATCCCAGCGGCGGCCTTGCAGCGCGCTGAGATCTCCGTCCCGGTCACCAACGAGCTTCTCCACGTGGGGGAAGAGGTGGACGTTGGTCTGCCCGCGGTTGAAGAGGACGACTTCGTGACCGCGGGCAATGGCGCGGCGCACCACCCAGGGGCCGATAAACCCGGTTCCCCCCAGGATCAGGATGCTCATGGTCTGGCGGCCACCCTTCCGAGCTTCCGCCCTTCCCTTCGCGCGCGCCACGCTCTCCGCGCCGGCCGCGCCCGACGGGGCCGCCACGCCCAGGGCCGCCGCACCCGCAAGGGCCCCCGCTCGCTCAATGAAGTCTCGACGTGTAGCCATTGTTCGTCTCTCCTTTGCGGTTGGTATGGGCAACAGGCCGGCATACCCCTATTGTATCCCGGCGCGGCACGGATGGATCCACCTTCAGGATGCCGGTTCCCCGCCGCCTGAGCAAGCACACACCTGCCGGGAGAAGACCGTGAACCAGCCTGCAAACTACCACGCATCGCCCTGTTTCGCCCACCGCATCGCCGCCTGTCTGTTCGCAAGTGGCATGATCGCCGCCGGCGTGATGGGCCTCCTCCTCACCCCGGCCGCCATCGCGGCCCAGGACGCCGGGGACGACGCCTTCGCGCGCGCCACCTCGGCGCTCCGCTTCCGCACGATCGGCCCCACCATCATGGGCGGACGCGTCGCGGAGCTTGCGGTCGTCGAATCGGACCCGAGCACCTTCTACGTAGCCGTCGCGACCGGCGGCCTGTGGAAGACCGAGAACGCGGGGATCACCTTCGAGCACGTCTTCAGGGACGAAGCGACCGCGTCGGTCGGCGCCGTCGCCGTGGCGCCCTCGAACCCGAACGTGGTCTGGGTGGGGACCGGCGAGCCGAACAACCGGCAGAGTTCGCCGTGGGGCAACGGAGTCTACCGCTCCGTCGACGCCGGCCGCACCTGGACCCACGTGGGGCTGGAGAACACGCACCATATCGGTCGCATCCGGGTTCACCCGATGGATCCCGACGTGGCCTATGTGGCCGCGGTCGGCCACCTCTGGGGAGCGAATCCGGAGCGGGGCGTGTATCGCACAACCGACGGGGGCGAGAGCTGGGAGCTGGTCCTGTTCGTGGACGAGCACACCGGCGCCATCGATCTGGCGATGGACCCGACCGACCCGAAGACGCTCTTCGCGGCGATGTACCAGCGGCAGCGGCGCGCGTGGGGGTTCAACGGCGGCGGGCCCGGCAGCGGGATCTACCGCACCACCGACGGCGGGAACACGTGGACGGAACTCACCAGCGGCCTCCCGGCCGGGGACAAGGGGCGTATCGGGCTCGACATCTACCGGGGCGACACCGACATGATCTTCGCGCTGGTGGAGGCGGACGCACGCGGGCCCGGGCAGGGCTTTGGCGGCTTCGGCGGAGGCGGTGGAGGACGCCAGCCGCAGAACGGCGTCTACCGCTCCACCGACCGGGGCGAGACCTGGGAACAGATCAGCACCACGAACAACCGTCCCATGTACTACAGCCAGATCCGGGTCGACCCCAACGACCCCGAACGGATCTACCTGGGCGGCGCGGCGCTCTACCGTTCGTCGGATGGCGGGAACAACTTCACCCCCGACGCCGCGCCCACGGTCCACCTCGACCACCACGCGCTGTGGATCAACCCGGCCAACTCGGAACACCTGATCCTTGCCGGCGACGGCGGCGTCTCCGTGAGCTGGGACCGCTCCGACAACTGGTACCAGCTGCGCAACCTGCCGATCGCGCAGTTCTACGAGATCGGCGTGGACATGCGCGACCCCTACCACGTCTGCGGCGGCCTGCAGGACAACGGCTCCTGGTGCGGGCCCTCCAACACGCTCTCCAACCAGGGGATCCGCACGCGCGACTGGTACAACGTGGGCGGCGGCGACGGCTTCTTCACCGTCATGCACCCCACCAACCCCGACATCATGTTCGCCGAGTCGCAGGGCGGGAACATCGCGCGGGTCAACCTCGCCGCGAACGAGCGCAAGTCCATCCGCCCCATCGCCCGGCCCACCGACGAGGACGACGACCGCTCGCTGCGCTGGAACTGGGACACGCCGATCCTGCTCTCGTCGCACGACGACCGGGTCGTGTACGTCGGCTCGAACATCCTCTTCCGCTCGCCGGACCTGGGTCTGAGCTGGGAGGAGATCAGCGGCGACCTGACGCATGCGATCGACCGCGACACCCTCGAGCTGATGGGGCTGCCCGGAGGCGAGCCGCAGATGTCGCGCAACGACGGCCAGTCCAACTACGGCAACCTCACCGCGATCGCGGAATCGCCGCATGACGCGGCGGTGCTCTACACCGGCAGCGACGACGGACGGGTGCACGTCACCCGCGACGGGGGCAAGAGACTGGATGGATGTGACCGGGAACGTGCGTGGCGTGCCGCCCTACACCTACGTGACCCGCATCGTGGCGTCCCGCGCCGCGCCGGGGGAGGTGTACGCGGTCTTCGACGGGCACAGGAGCGACGACTTCAACGCCTACATCTTCGTCAGCCGCGACTTCGGCGCCAGCTGGGAGCAGATCACCAACGGGCTGCCGATGACGTCGCTGAACGCGCTGGCGCAGCATCCCGCCGCCCACAACCTGCTCTTCACGGGGAGCGAGGTGGGCGTGCACGTGTCGATCGACGGGGGCGCGAACTGGAACACGCTGAAGAACGGGCTGCCGACCGTGCCGGTCGATGACCTCACCATTCACCCGCGTGAGAACGACCTGGTGATCGGGACGCACGGGCTGGGCATCTGGATCATGGACGACATCGCGCCGCTCGAGCAGCTGAGCGCGAGGTGATGGCCTCGGCCGCCCACCTCTACCCCGTGCGGCGTGCCACTTCCTTCAACCTGTACACCCCGCAGGGCTGGACGCCCGGGATCTATGCGGCGCCCAACCCGCCCGGCGGGGCGTGGATCCGCTACCACCTCGGCGCAGACGCCGACAGCGCCACGCTGGAGGTCCGGGACGGCGACATGGTCGTGCGGGAACTCGACGCCAGCACCGACATGGGCCTCAACCAGGTGATCTGGGATCTGCGGCTGGTGATGGACGGGCCTGACGGCGAGCCCATGGGACCGGGCCCGCGCGTGCTGCCCGGCACCTACACGGTGGCGCTGACCGTCGGCGATGAGACCCATGAGCAGCCCGTCGAGGTGCGCCTCGACCCGCGCATATCGATCTCGCGGTCCGATCTGCTGGCCCGCCATGAGGCGATGCTGAGCTCGTACCGGCTCTCCGGCCCGCGCAACCAGGCCGGCCAGCGCATGCAGCAGATGATGCAGCTGGTGACCCGTGCCGAGCAGCGGCTGAGCGACGCGGAGGACGCGCCGGAAGACCTCACCGAGGAGATCGAGGCGGTGCGCGAAGCGCTGCAGGAGCTGATGGGCGACCTGAACGAGGCGGGCGGCGGCAGCAACGTCTACGGGCAGATCGAGCGGTCCACCTCCCCCGCGACGGCCGACCAGCTATGGCGGATCGAGCAGTCCTGGGAGAGGCTGCCGGCCGTGATCGAGCGCGTGAACGAGATGGTCACCGGGCGCGTCCCGGCGCTGCTGGCGCGGATCTATCCGGAAGGACTGCGTCCCGAGGCGCTTGAGGTGGTGGCCGTGCCGGGGCGGTAGCGCTAGTCGCGCAGCTCCGTGAAGACGTAGGTGATCACCCCGCTGCCGGGGCGGTTGTCGATGTCGACATACCCGCTGTCGACCATGCGGTTGAGGCAGGCCTCCACCTCCTTGAAGGTCTTGCCGGTGGCGATGACCCCCTCCGTCACCGTCAGGACGCCGCCCTTTTCCACCGCCGCCTTGAGGAGCTCGATCCGGAGGCTGTCGGGCCGCGCTGCCGCGGCCACCGCCGGGGGCAATGCGGGGGTTTGTGAAGCCGCCGGGACGGTCTGCCTTGTCTGCATGACCGGCGCAGAGGCGGGCGCGAAGGCCGCGGCACGCGATTCCTCGACCCACTTGGGGATCGCGACCGCGTCCACCAGCACCCAGATCCCCAGGATCATCAGGGGCACCAGTCCGATCACGAACGGAAGGGTAATCAGGCCGCCCAAAAACAGGATGAGCATCGTGACGCCGTGCGGACGGCCCAGATAGAAGCGGTGCGCGCCCAGGCCGCCGGCAAACGCCCAGATGAGGTAGGCGAAGCCGGTGGACTTCAGTTCGGGGACCGGACCGGGCGGTGGGGACGGGTGGGTCGGGAGATTGGCGTTTACAGTGACCTCCCCTGGCGATTCCTTGTCCGTCACTTTGGATCCTTCCAATTGGGAATGTCCTTCCGACAGCCTGGCGAGGCCGGTTGCAGGCTCCGGCCACCGGTGAGGCTCCGGCCGGCGGCGAGGCCCGGGAGTGCGGCCGGCGGTTCGTCCGGGCCCTAATATACTACGTATTCGACACCGAATTCCTTCAATTCAGCCGGCCGTACTTCCTCAGCACCTCCCGCAGGCGGTCGTGGGGCAGCGCGTGCACGGTCACGTCGTTCGCGCCGGTCATGGTCTCGGCCGCGACCAGCGCGTTGATGATGGCCTCCTCGGTCGCTTCAACGGTGGCCGCGAAGAGGGGATTGAGGCGGCCGTTGGCGAGTACGCGGGCGTCTGCGGCCGGGGCGTCTTCGGAGGCGGCTTCCCGGTTGGCGGTCGAAAACGCGACGAAGATGTCGCCCGAGCCGTTTGACGAGATGCTGCCGTTGCGCGCGATCCCCAGCGAGACGCGCCGCGCCATCCGCTCCAGCTGGTGGGGCAGCACGGGTGCGTCGGTCGCGACCACGACGATGATGGAGCCGTCCCGGTCGGCCCCGGGGAGGGCACCTCCAGCCCCCGGCCGCTCCGGCATCAGGTCCGTGATCTCCCGGCCGACCGGGACGCCCGCCACCCGGAAGGGGCCCCGGCCGCCGTAGTTGCACTGCACCAGGACGCCCACGGTGTAGGTCTCGCCCGCCACCTGCGCGAGCCGCGACGACGTGCCGATTCCGCCCTTGAAGCGGTGGCAGATCATCCCGGTGCCGCCGCCGACATTCCCCTCGGCAACCGGCCCGCCGCGCGCAGCCTCCATCGCCGCGATCGCGTCCTCCTCGGTCACGTGCTGGCCGCGGATGTCGTTCAGGGTGCCGTCCCACGTCTCCCCCACGACGGGCAGCGCCGCGAGCCACGCGCCGCCTCCCCGTTCGGCGGCCTTCGCCACCCCCCACCGTATCACCGCATGGTGCACCACGCCCACGCTGAGCGTGTTCGTGATCATGACCGGCCCCTCCATGATGCCGGAATCGCGCACCCAGGTGGTGCCGGTCATCTCGCCGTCGCCGTTGAGCGTGAACCAGGCCGCGTAGACGGGGTCGGGGGTTTGGCGGCCGCGTGGCCACACGGCGGTGACGCCGGTGCGCACGGGGCCCTCGCCGATCGCGAGCCGGCCGCTTCCGCGGATGATCGTGGCGTGACCGACCTCGACACCGGCGACATCGGTGATGGCGTTGAGCGCGCCGGGGGTTCCCTCGAAGGGGATGCCGAGGTCGCGCGCGCGGGGCTGTTGGGCGGTGGCGGGGGTGGCGGCGCAGATGGCGATGGCCGTAGCGGCCAGGACGATCGAAACGGAGCTGGTCGGGACTTCTTTCATTGGATTCATCCTTTTTGCGAACGGCTACGAAACCCAGCCGCGCATGGCTACGGTTCCGGTGGGTGTCAGCGCCTCGACGATGCGCTCAGGGTGTGACGATGGGCGGCCTGCGCGACCGACATCGGCCCCGGGTGAGGACTCGGAGCGGCTTGCGCGACCGGCGTCGGCGCCGCGCGAGGACTCGGAGCGGCCTGCGCGACCGGCATCGGCCCCGGGCGAGGGCTCGGAGCGGCCCGCCAGGGTGATCGGCTCGTCGGCAAACAGGGGCGCGAGCGCGCGGTAGCGGAAGCGGGCCGGGGGGGCGGGGGCGTACCTGCCGGCGGCGTCGAGGAGAAGGAGCGCGGTGAGCGGGCCGTGCACCAGGAGGCCGGGATGGCCCTCCTGCCCGGTGACGTAGGGGTGGTCGTAGTGGATGCGGTGGGGATTGTAGGTGAGCGCCGAGAACTGGAAGAGGGTGGTGGTGGTCGGGAGGAGGGTCCGCGTCCACTCGGGAGCCGGGACGCGGGCTTGGGGGGCGGGGGCGGGGGTGGGGGTGGGGGGCTGGGAACCTGTGTAGACGATCACCTGCTTCTCGTGCACGCACTGGTAGCCATCCTGCAGCACGGCGTGCTCCACGGTGACGAACACGAGTCGGCCGCTCCTTCCCCGCTTCTCGTTCACACTGCGGACTGTCGACCGCAGTTCGGCCGGCGCGCCGAGCCGGATGGGGCCGAGCGAACGAAGCTCTCCACCGGCCCACATCCGCCGGGGCAGATCCACGACGGGCATGAACGCACCCCGTTCCTCATGCCCGTCCGTCCCGAGACGCGAAGCCCGCAGCGGTTCGTTGAAGTAGAGCCAGTGCCACCCGAGGGGGAGCGGGTCGTCCTCGCCAATGCCATCGGGATCCCGGTCGAGGAGACCCAGCATGGCCTGGCTGGGCCACGGCGCGAGGATGTCCCTTCGGACGCGGGCGCGACCGATCGCGGCGCTGACGGTGTTGTTCATGGAGTTGCTCCCGGGCGCGCCCGGCGCAGGACCCGGCGCGCTGCCTCGACGAGGGGCCGGTCCACCATCCTTCCGTCGAGCGCGACCGCGCTTCCTCCCGCCGCGCGATCCGCCTCGATGATCTCGCGGGCCCGCCGCACCTCCTCCGGCGACGGAGTGAAGACCTCATGAATCACCGGGATCTGCGCCGGGTGGATCGCCACCTTGCCCGCGAAACCGAGGTGGCGGGCCCGCACGGCCTCCTCACGGAGCCCGGACATCTCGCCGAAGTCCCGCGAAGGCATGTCGATGGCGTCGAGGCCACTCAGCGCCGCGGCGTGCACGACCCGCGAGCGCGCGTACAGCAGTGCTTCCCAGCAGGGATCGGCGCCGAGCTCGATGGCCAGGTCGAATCCGCCGAAGATCAAGCCCGCCACTCCGTCGCACGCGGCGATTTCGACCGCGTTTTCGAGTCCGCGCGCCGTCTCGATCAGCGGGAGCAGCGCGGTGGCGGAAGGCAGCCGGCCTGCGGCATCACGAACATCCGAGCCCGTCCTCACCTTCGGGAGCATCAAGGCATCGGGCGGCGGACAAGAGGCCAGCTCGGCCGCGTCGCGCGCTCCTTCACCGCTCGCCATGTCGTTCATGCGCACGACAAGCGCCATCGGGGACCAGATCGGTGTACCGTGACTGCGGCCGACCAACGGGAAAGGGGTCTCTGTCGGGTCGCCCTCCCCGGGACCTCGCGTCCGCGCGGCCAGGAAGCCCGCGACCGCATTGCGCGCCTCGTCCTTCCGGGCGGCGGGCACCGCGTCCTCCAGGTCGATGCAGACCGCGTCGGCACCTGCGCCGAGGGCGTTGTCGTAGCGCTCCGGACGGTCGCCCGGCACGAACAGGATCGAGCGGCAGGTGGGGAAACCGCCATCCCCGGACTCTTGCATGTTCGAATGCGCCACCGAGCCCCCCTCAGAACGACCTTGGCATCCCCAGCACATGCGTCGCCACATGGCTGAGGACGAGGTTGTTGGCCACCGGCGCCACCAGATACAGCCGCGCCTCGCGGAACTTGCGCTCGATCCCGTACTCGGTTGCCATCCCCCAGCCGCCGAAGGTGTCCATGGCTACATTGGCCGCCTTCCAAGCGGCCCGCGACGCAAGGTACTTGGCCATGTTCGGCCCCTCGCCCCGGGTCTCGCCGCCATCGTATTCGCGGGCCGCTTCGTCCCGCACCGCCGCCGCCGCGCGGATGTCCATGTAGGCGTCGGCGATCGGGAACTGGACGCCCTGGTTCCGGCCGATCTCGCGGCCGAAGACCTTGCGGGCGCTGGCATAGTCGGATGCGCGGTCGACGAAGTAGAGCCCGTCGCCGATGGACTCGGACGCCAGCAGGATCCGCTCCGCGTTCATCCCCGACATGATGTAGCGGAACCCCCTGCCCTCCCCGCCGATGCGGTTCGCGACCGGGACCTTCAGGCCATCGAAGAAGACCTCGCAGCTCTCGTGATTGATCATTGTGTCGATGGGGTTGACCCGGACGGCCTCGCCGGCGCCCCGCAGATCGACGATGAAGACGGACAGCCCGGCGGTGCGCTTCTCGACCTCGTCCAGCGGTGTCGTCCGGGCCAGCAGGATCATCAGATCGGACTGCAGCACCCGCGAGATGAAGACCTTCTGTCCCGAAACGACGTAGTGATCGCCCCTGCGCTCGGCGAAGGTGCGGATGCGGGTGGTGTCGGAGCCGGCGTCGGGTTCGGTGACCGCGAACGCCTGCAGGCACAGGTCGCCCGCGGCGATGCCGGGCAGATAGCGCGCCTTCAGCTCCTCCGAACCGTGCCGGAGCAGCGTCCCCATCGTGTACATCTGCGCGTGGCAGGCCGCCGCGTTCCCGCCCGACCGGTTGATCTCCTCGAGGATCACGCACGCCTCGCGCACGCCAAGGCCCATTCCGCCGTACTCCTCCGGGATCAGGCAGGCGAGATAGCCGGCGTCGGTCAGCGCCTCGACGAACTCGTGCGGGTAGGCGCGGGCCTGGTCGGCGGCCTGCCAGTAGTCGTGGCCAAAGTCGGCGCAAAGCGCGCGGACGGCGGTGGCGAGATCGTCGCGCGACAGGTTCACGACGGCCACGGCGGCACTGGTCGCCCTGGCCGGCGCGCCACGACCGCGCCCGTCACCTCAGTGTCCCGTCGAGTGCATGTCGCGCCCGCCCACCACGTGCTTCACCACCCGGCCACCCTGCATCACGAACTGCACGTCCATCGTCACGGCGATGTCGTCGAGCGGGTTCCCCGGCACGGCGATGATGTCTGCCAGCATCCCTTCGGCGAGGCGGCCCCGGTCGGGTGTGCCGAGCAGGTCGGCGGCGTGGATCGTCGCTGTGCGCAGCGCGTCCAGCTCACTCATCCCCAGCGCCACGTAGATCCCGAATTCGCCCGCGTTCTCGCCGTGGGGAAACACCCCCGCATCCGTGCCGAAGGCGATCGGGACGCCGCGCTCGATCGCGCGCTCCAGGCTCACCCGCATCACCGGCAGGATCTCCTCGGCCTTCGCGCGCACCAGCGGCGGCAGCGCGTCCAGGTCGATCCGGTCGGCGAGATACGTCGTTGGGACGAGGTAGGTGCCCTTCTCGATCATCAGGTCCATGATCTCGTCGGTGAGGACCGAGCCGTGCTCGATGGAGGCCACCCCGGCCTGCACCGCCGCCAGGATCCCCTCGGGGCCGTGCGCGTGGGCGGCGACCTTGACCCCGTGCCGCGCCGCCTCGTCGACCATCGCGGTGAGCTCCTCCAGCGAGTACTGCTGGGCGCCCACCGGCCCCTCCATCGACAGCACCCCCGCCGTCGCGCAGGTCTTGATCACCTTCGCGCCGTGCTTGATCTGGTAGCGGACCGCCTCGACCACCTCCCAGGGCCCGTCCGCCACCCCCTCCTCCGGGCCGCCCTCGCGGATCCCCGGCGCGAATCCCGTGACGTCGCAGTGCCCGCCGGTGATGCCCAGCAGGTGGCGCGACGGGATCACGCGCGGCCCGACGATGTCGCCGCGCTCGACCGCGTGGCCAAGCTCCACCGTGACGTCGCCGCCGAAGTCGCGCACGGTGGTGAAGCCGGCCCGCACGGTCAGCGCCCCGAACCGCACCGCGTTGATGGCGTAATACGCCTCGGTGCGGGTGACCGCGTCCGTGAACGAGGTCGCGCCGATCTCGCTGCCCAGGTGCGTGTGCGCGTCGATGAAGCCGGGCAGGAGCGTTACGTCGCCGAGGTCCATGTCGTGCATGGAGTGCGGGACGGTGGCCGGGTTCACCGCCGTGATGATGCCGTCCTCGACCACGAGGACCGCGTCGGTGTGCATCCGTCCCGTTTCGACATCGAGCATGCGCGCGGCCCGCAGCACCGTGACGCCTTCGTGGTGGTCCCCGTGCATCATGTGGGCGCCCTCCTGCGCGAGGAGGTGGCCGTGCGGGGCGGCCGGCGCCGCGAGGGCCAGGGCAAGAACGGACGCGAGAACAGGGGCGGACAGCTTGCCGGTCGGGTTCGTCATGGGGATTCCGGGCTGGGATTCAGAGGCAAGGCGGACAGGGCAATTGATCTGGCGCCGGAGCGGCACGCAAGCGGGTCAAACCAGTTCGACGCGCCCGATCCCCTCGATCCGGTCGAACCCCCGATCGAAGGTTGCGATCCGGCTCACATCCCGATTCAGCATCGCCCCCGCATGGACGGCGTCCCGGGCAGACAGGCCCGGCGTCGACAGGAGAATCCGCTTCGCCAGATCGGTGTCGGCCAGGGTCACGCTGAAGATCTCCGGAACGAGCGCAACGAACAGGTCGTACACCCGGTCGGCCAGGTCGGCCCGGCCGAGCACGGTGTAGCGGTACAGGATCTCCTGCAGCACCTCGGTGCTCGTGCACAGGTCCAGGCCCGCGTCCCCCGCGCCCTCCAGGAACCGGGTGGCCGGACCCCGGTTCGGATGCTCCGCCCCGGCGACATACATGGGCCTGTGCAAAAGGAAGCGGCGGTCCCGCGGTCGTCCTCCGCCGCGGGACCGCCGCCCGGTTGAGCCGGTCGCCAGCCGACCTCTGCTACCGGCCCCGGCTCACCGGCCGGAATCCGGCGGCACCTTCGACCCCGGGAACGGGAAGACGATGGTCGGGGGCCCGCCGCCACCCGCCGGCGCCACGTTGTTCGCCGGGTCCAGCATGGTCTCGATGCGGATCGCCGCGTCCACGAAGTGCAGCCGCGTGGCCTCGTGCCGGTTGTTCATGGATGCGGACTTCAGCTCGTCCATAAGCGTCGTGAGCTGGCCGCGCGCGAAGGGCGCCACGTCCGACGCCTGCGCGGCGTCGTCCATCATCAGGTCCTTCATGCGCTCCAGGTAGGCGCGCTGCAGGTTGCGCCGGTAGGCGTCGGTGGCGCGGCCGTTCATCGCTTCGCGCCAGACGGCCTCGCGCAGGTCGTCGAGCATTTCGCCGAGCGTGTAGGCCCGGTTGCCGTGGAACTCCTCCTGCTCCACGAGGCGCTTCATGCGCGTCACGTTGAGCACCTGGTTGAGCGCGCTCGACTGCCGGGATCCAACCTGGTCCACCGTGCCCGTGCCCTGGAAGCGGTCCAGGATATCGCTTTCCAGCATCCAGGTGGGCGTCGAGAAGACCTGGCGGTCGAGGTATTCCATCGCCCGCCTCTGCTTTTCCTCCGGAATCATCTCGAAGGGCACGCCGCGCTGGCCCTGCCGCTTCCGGATCTGCGCCACGCCCCCGATGTTGGTCACGACGTGTCCGGTGTAGCGCGACCACTGCGACACGACATTGTTGTAGAGCTCCTCGAGGTTCGAGTAGTCCTCGCCGTCCTCGCGGGTCCAGTCGAGCAGCCGGTCGGTGATGCGCTTCAGGTTCTCGACGCCGTAGTCCGACGCGCGCATCGCGTCGTCGCCGATGGCCTCGGTCAGCACCGTCGGATCGGCGCCGGTGGGGCTGGAGAAGCGGTACATCGGGTCTCTCTGCTTGTCGACCACCATCGCGCGCAGCGGCTCCATCTCGGAGTAGCGGTCGTTGCCCGGCAAGTGCCGGTAGCCCCACTCGATGGCGAACTTGTCGTACGGACCCACGACCGGGTACACGCACGTGTCGTCGCCCGGCTGCGCCACGTAGTTGAAGCGCGCGTAGTCCATGATCGAGGACGACACTCCGTTCTCGCAGACGAAGCGGGTGCGCAGACGTTCCACCGGATAGGCCGAGTGCCCCTGGAAGTTGTGCTGCAGCCCGATCGTATGACCCACCTCATGGGCCGAGACGAAGCGAATGAGCTCTCCCATCACCTCGTCGTCGAACTCGACCCCGCGCGCGTCCTCGTTGACGGCGGCGGTCTGCACGAAGAACCAGTTGCGCAGGAGGTTCATCACGTTGTGGTACCACTGGATGTCGCTCTCCAGGATCTGGCCGGTCCGCGGGTCGTGCACGTGCGGCCCCGAAGCGTTCTGCACGTCGGACGCCAGGTAGCGGATCACGGAGTAGCGCGAGTCCTCGGGGCTCCAGTCGGGATCGTCGGCCGGCGCCTCGCGGCCCACGATGGCGTTGCTGAAGCCGGCGGCCTCGAAGGCGACCTGCCAGTCGTTCACGCCCTGAATGAGGTAGGGGACCCACTTCGGCGGCGTCGCGGGATCGATGTAGTAGACGATCGGCTCGACCGGATCGACCAGTTCGCCGCGCGCGTATGCCTCCGGGTCGCTGGGCTCCAGGCGCCAGCGGGTGATGAAACACCGCGTCTCGGCGCGCTGCGCGTCCAGGCCGAAGTCCGTGCGCGTGTTGCTGAAAAAGCCCACCCGCTCATCGCAGAGGCGCGGCTCCATGGGGTCGTCCGGAAGGAGCAGCATCGAATGGGCCATCTCCATCGACAGCGTGTTGCCCGCGGAGTTGGTCGGCGCCTGGGTGGCGTCGTAGGTCACGACCCGGCGCACCTCGACGTTTCGCGGGTATGCGTTCGCGCGCACGATGTAGGTCCGGTCGCCGTCAAGCCTCCGCACCCCGTACGCGTTTCGCTGGAACGACGCGAGCCCCAGCATCGGCAGGTCGCCGGTGAAGAGGCTGGTGACCTCGATCACGGACGCCGTGGAGTCCTCGGACATGACCTCGATGTCGAACGCGTCCAGGATGGGTTCGAAGTTCGAGTTGCGGACCGCCCCCGCGATCGCCGTGGTGTCGTCGGCCACGTTCTGATAGCTGACGAGCCTCAGCATGATGCGGTCGTTCCGCTTCTCCCAGCGCACGGTCGAGGTGTTGGTCTTCGTTCCCCCGTATCCGACGCCGGTGGGCGTGCGCGCGATCCGGGTCAGGAGGAGCATCTCGCGGCCCAGCATGTCGTTGGGAATCTCGTAGTAGAGCTTCTCCTCGATCATGTGCGTCTTGAAGAGGCCCTCGGTCGTGATCGCGTCCTCGGTGATCACGTCCGTGTACTTGGTGGTGGTGTCGGGCTCTTCCTCCTCGACCTCCGTGGTGTCCTGTTCTTCCTCCTGTTCCTGCAGGAGCAGCAGCCCCGAGGACGAGGCGGCCGCAAGGCGGTCCGGGGCCGGCAGGGCGAGGACTCCGGCGAGGAGCATGAGGAGTAGTGGGGTAATGAGTCTGCGCATGGCTAGTCCTTCCGGGTTGGGTTACTGACGGGTCTGCCAAACTAATGTACTCGCAGGCTCCGCCGCCACCAGTGGGAACCGGGCGCGGCGTGTCCCAGCACCCCTGCCCGGCACCCGGCACTTGCGGCGCGAGTGGCCATTCCGGCGCTGGCGCGGGCCTTCCTCCCTTCGGAAGTCCGCACGGAAGAGCGTCCGCGTCCGCGGATCCAGGGCACACGCGCGCCTCCGGTGCGTGGTTGGCCACCGCCAGATGCCTTGATTCAGCGTAGCGGTCCAGCCAACCCGCACCGGAGGCTGTTTTCGGTGGTCCCCTGCTAGTGCAGCGGGATTCCGTCCCCGTTTCGTCCGGTTTCCTCCACGGGCACATCGTAGTACAACGTGGCCACATGGCGCTGGTCGACCACCAGCGTCACCTCGGCGCCGGGCGGCAGGTGGAGCGCGGAAGTCTCCACGCAGGCACGCAGGCCCTCGCCGCGGCACTCCTCGACCCTGTAGCTCAAGCTATGCTGGCCCGGTCCGAGGGTCTCGCTGCCGGTGGCGACCCGTTCCGCTCCTTCGAGCCACAGCAACTGGTGGGCAAGGCGTGTCGATTGCCACGGGATCGCCAGCGTCCGCTTCGACTTGCCGTTCACCAGACCGACGCGCCGCGTGACCGGCCGTTCGCCCTGGCTCCGCGACTCTCCGAATGCGGCGGCTCCGCGACTGCCGCTGATGGCCACGACGCGGTCCACCGTGATCACCCGGCTGGTCAGGTTGTCGACGTGAACGAGGATCGGCTCGCGGCCACCTTCCGCTCTCGGTTCCGATGTGGTCGCGCATGCGCTGTTGGCGACCAGGATGACCGCCACGGCGAATCCGGTCAGTCTCATTCGACCAGTCAGCCCCATTCGAATCTTCGCTGGTGTGTTCATCTTCATCTTCCCCCCAATCCGGAGTGCATTTGTGAGTTCCATGCTGTAAGGACGTAGTCTGCGGCAAATAAGTTGCCCGCCCTGTTCCCTACGGCGGGTGTGCGGCAGTCCTTCACCGGCCTGGGAGGCGGCGGACGAAACCTGCGCGGCCGCCGGGCGCACAGGGCCACCGCGACACCTGTCCACACTTGCCCCGGATTGGGCGTCCGATTAGAGATCCACCCATGAGTTCCCTACACCGGCCGCGCGTTCCGAGTTCCCGAATTGCCGCCGCGATCCTGCTCGGTGTCCTGGCCGCGGCCTCGTGCGGCGACGATCCTCCGGTGACCCCGATCGACCCGGAGCCGGAACCCGACCGGCCCGCCGCGCTGGCGGTCCACGCCGGAGACGCGCAGACCGCCACGACGGGCACCTCTGTCGCGGAGCCTGTCATGGTGCGGGTGACGGGCCGGACCGGGGCGCCGCTCGCCGGTGTTCAGGTGGGCTTTGCGGTTACGGCCGGCGGCGGCAGGGTCCAGTTCCCGGGCGCCAACACGGGGACCGACGGCATCGCGTCGCCCGGCAGCTGGACGCTCGGTGCTGCCGGACCCCAGGAGTTGCGCGCGAGCGTGGGCGGGTTGCAGCCCGTCACCTTCACCGCCACCGCGATCGGCGTTCCGGCCAGGATCGAGGCTGCGGCCGGAAGCGACCAGCAGGCGGTGGTGGCGTCGGAGGTCACGGTGGCGCCGCAGGTTCGGGTGACCGCCTCCGACGGCTCCCCGGTGCCGGGGATCCGGGTCTTCTTCAACACGGATCCCGCCGCGACGATCGCCGGAGCAGACTCGGTCACCAACGAGGACGGACGGGCGAGCGCGGGAAGCTGGACGCTGGGCATGACCCCCGCCGTCTACTGGCTCGAGGCGAGGGCGGAAGGCGAAGACATCACCGGCAATCCGGTCCGCTTCGAGGCCCGGGCGCTGGCCGGTCCGCCGGCCGAGCTGCAGCGGGTAGAGGGGGACGGACAGGAATCCGAGGTCAGATTCCCGGTACCGGTCTCGCCGAAGGTGCGGGTGCTCGACCCCCATGGGAACGCCATCGCCGGCGTCAGGGTGTCGTTCGAGGCGGGCGGGGGCAGCGCGGTCGTTCCCACCGAGGCCGAGGCCGATTCGCTCGGCTTTGCCGGTGTGGACAAGTGGGTCCTCGGCACCGGGCCGGGCGTCGCCTACACGCTGGCCGCCAGCGTCCGGGAGGGCGACGACGTGCTGGCCACCGCAGCCTTCACGGCCACCGCGACGCCGGCCGTCTACGACATCGAAATCGTCCTGCCGAATCCGAAGGAACTCTCCGAGGCCCACCGCACCGCCTTGCGGAACGCCGAGAGGTTCTGGGAGGAGGCCATTGCCGGCAACCTCCCCTGGGCCACGCTGCGGGAGGGCGAGCTGAGGACGTGCCTGTCGCGGGGCGGGATCGACCTGGAACCGGACGGTGACCGGATCGTCAACGACATGTTGATCTACGCCAGCATCGAGCTCATCGACGGGGGCGGGGGGATCCTTGCCGCGGCGGGCCCCTGTCAGCTTCGCGAGGGCTCCTTGCTGCCGATTGTGGGAACGATGAGGATCGATGCGGCCGACGCGGACGGGGAGCACCTCGAGGAGACCATCGTCCACGAGATGGCGCACGTGCTGGGGTTCGGCACGCTCTGGGGCCGTCTGGACCTGCTCCAGGACTCCGTCGCGAACGGTCGCGGCAACCCCCACTTCACAGGCGACTCCGCCGTCGCGGCCTTCGCGCGGATCGGTGGCGAACGCTACACCGCGAGCGAGCTGGTACCTGTTCAGCACCAGGGCGGCGTGGGGGTCTGGAACGGGCATTGGCGCGATTTCGTCTTCTGCAACGAACTGATGACGGCGTTCGTGGACAGGGGCAAGAACCCGCTCAGCGTCGTGACGCTGGCCTCTATGAGCGACCTGGGGTACGAGGGCGTCGACGCCGGCGCCGCCGACGAATTCACGGTACCGGTGAGCTGCTCCTCAGCGGGCGCGGGCGACGCGGGGCATCCGGGCGCGTCCCGGGGGCTGGGGCCGGGCACCGAGATCCTGCTGGCGCCGGTCGGCGTGGTAAGCACGCGCGGGAACGGGATTCCGCCCGGGTAGGTTGAATGGCCGCGGGCGTCCTCGCCCCCTCAGCCCCGCCGGTCCACGAGCGCCCGCGCATCCTCCGGGATCGTCCCGGCTTCCACCACCGCCACCCCCGCCCGCACCTTCACGGCCTCCCTGATCCGCGCACCCAGCCTGTCCACCGCCGCGGCATCGAGGGTGCGCCCCGGCGCGGCCTCCACCCGCACGGTGAACTCGTCGCCCCCGTCGGCCCCCTCCGTCACCACGGCCTGGTATCGCGCGACCGCGGGTTCGCCCGCCAGCGCCGCGGCCAGCTCGCGCGGATGCACGAACATGCCCCTCACCTTCACTCCCTCGCCCACGCGGCCCAGGAACCCGGCGAGCCGCGGGCTGGTCCGCCCGCACCGGCACGGCTCGCGGTTCCACGCCGACAGGTCCCCCGTCCCGAACCGCACCAGCGGGTAGACCTCGTTCGGGCTCGTCACCACGACCTGCCCGGCCTCGCCGTCGCCCGCCGGGCGGTCGTCGCCCGGCACGAGCACCTCGACCACGATTTCGATCGAGACGTGCCACCCGTCCTTCGCCTCGCACTCGTACCCGATGGTCCCGGCGTCGGCGGTGCCGTAGCACTGGTAGACATCCACGCCGAAATCGTCCTGGAGGCGCTCGCGCAGCGGCGGCGGCAGCGGCGCCCCGGTTACGAGGGCGCGCCGCAAGGGCAGCTCCCGTCCCGTTTCGCGGGCCCTCTCCAGGAGCGTCAGCAGGAACTGCGGCGTGCCGGTGTAGCCGGTGGCGCCGGCCGCGCACGCCACGTCGATCTGCGCGGCCGTGTTCCCCACGCCCCCCGGAATCACCGCGCAGCCCACCGCGCGCAGTCCGCTGTCCAGCATCATGCCGCCGGGGGTCAGATGGTAGGAGAAGGTGTTGAGCACCACGTCGTCCGGACGCAGTCCCGCCGCCCAGACTGCGGGCGCCATCCGCCAGAAGTCGCCGCGGCGCCCCTCCGGGTCGTTGATCGGTCCCGGCGAGCGATACACCCGGCGCAGTGAGCCCGGCGGGACGGCGAGCATCCCGCCGAAGGGCGGTTCGGCGGCCTGCAGCGCGGGGAGATCGTCCTTTGCGAGCAGCGGGATCCCGGCCAGGCCCGCCACGTCCCGAACATCGTCCGGCGAGACCCCCGCCCGAGCGAGCCGCCGCCGGATCTCCCGGCTGCGCCAGGCCCCGTAGCGAACCGCGAGCGGCGCCAGCCGGTCCTGCACGGCGTCCCAGTCGGCCGGAGCCTCGCGGTCGGGGTCGTAGAGGGGCGGGCCGCCGGGCTCGCCGCTCACGACAGCCAACGCTTGCGCCGCCGGTAGTGCTTCACGTCCCGGTAGGACCGCCGTCCGGCGTCCCCCAGCCCCAGGTAGAACTCCTTTACGTCCTCGTTGGCGCGGAGTTCGTCGGCCGTGCCCTCCAGCACGACGCGCCCGCCTTCCATCACATACCCGTAGTCGGCCACCGACAGCGCCAGGCGCGCGTTCTGCTCGACGAGGAGGATCGTCGTCCCCTCCTCGCGGTTGATCCGCTCGATGATCTCGAAGATGCTCTCCACCAGGATCGGGGCGAGGCCCAGCGACGGTTCGTCGAGGAGCATCATGCGCGGCGACGCCATCAGCGCGCGGCCCAGCGCCAGCATCTGCTGCTCGCCGCCGGAGAGGTGGCCCGCAATCTGCCTGCGCCGGCCGGCCAGCGCGGGGAAGTAGTGGAAGACCTTCCGCGCGTCGGCGTCGGCCGCCCTCCGGTCGCGGCGCGTGTACGCCCCCGCCGCCAGGTTCTCGTCCACGGTGAGATGCTCGAAGACGCGCCGCCCCTCCAGGACCTGGAAGATCCCCATCTCGACGATCCGGTGCGCGTCCGTGCCCTGGATCTCCTCGCCGTCGAAGACGATCGTGCCGTCGGTGACCTCGCCGTCCTCGACGTAGAGCAGCCCCGAGATCGCCTTCAGGGTGGTGGTCTTCCCCGCCCCGTTCGAGCCCAGGAGCGCGGCGATCTTCCCCTCGCCCACTTCGAGGGAGAGGCCCCGCAGCACCAGGATCACGTCGTCGTAGAGGACCTCGATGTTGTTGAGGCGCAGCAGGGGGTCGCTCACGGCATCTGTGGCGCCTGGATGAACTCCGTCAGCGGCACCCATTCGCCGCCCTCGACCCGGAAGATGCGCAGTCCCTTCGAGCCGAGGTGGTCGGCCGGCGTGAAGGTCAGCGGCACGGTCACGCCCTGCATGTCGAAGTCGGTGAAGGTCTCGAGCGCGGCCTTGATGTTGGCCCCGGTGAGTTCGTCGCCCGCCGCCGCCACCTGCCGCATCGCCTCGGCGAAGACCGCGAAGGTCCACCACGCCTGCGTGTAGGCGTTCGTTTTCCCCTCGATCGACTCGCCTTTCGCTTCCAGGTATTCGCGGATGACGCGGGTTCCCGGCACGTCGAAGCCGAGCGGGGCGTACGGCATCGTCCCCATGACGCCTTCGGCCGCATCGCCGGCCAGCTGCACCAGCTGCCCGTTCGAGCACCAGTTCAGACAGATGAGCGTCACGTCCAGCCCCAGACTGCGGGCGTTCTGCACCGCGACGGCGGCCGGCCCGGAGGTGTTCTGGAAGATCACGTACTGCGCTCCGCTTTGGCGGATGCGCGAGAACTCGCCGGTGTAGTCCACGGCACCGCGCGGCATCTCGTACAGCGTGAGGTCGATACCGCGCGCTTCGGCGAATTCGGCGCCGCCCAGGCGCGCGGGCGAGGTCCCGAACGGACTTGCGTTGTGCATGAGCGCGACGACCGGGGTCCCCTCGCCGTGGTTCTGCGCGATCCAGTCCAGCGCGATGCGGAACTGGTCGCTATAGCTCGTAGCGAGCAGGAAGTTGTACGGAGCCTCGGCCGGGTCGCCCAGGACGTGCGAGAGCGAGGCCGAGCTGAAGGGGATTTCGTCCTCGGCGATCCGGAGCTTGAGCGCCTCCGTGTCGCCGGTCCCCCACCCCATGAAGGCGACGACGCCCTCGTTCACGAACTGGCTGTAGAGCTGTTCCGCGCGGGGGACCTGGTAGGCGTAGTCCTGGTAGATCAGGTCGATCGGCCGCCCCTCGATCCCGCCCTGCATGTTGATCCAGTCCACAAACCCGCGCATGCCGTCCGCGTAGTCGGTCCCCACGTCGGCGGTGGGCCCGGTGAGGTCGAAGATCGCGCCGACCTTGATGGCGTTGGCGGCTTCGCCGCTTCCGCCCTCGCCGCACGCCGCGACAACGGTGAGGAAGCCGGCAGCCAGGATGCTTGCCGGCCACGTCTTGCGACAACTGGTCATGGCGTCACTCCCATTCGACACTGTAATGAGAACATTACAAAGTGTCATGTATTCCTTACATCTGCTATTCCCGGCCCTCCTAAACCCGCACCGCCAGCCCGTCGTGGAGCGCCGTCCGGTAGGCCTTGAGCGCCGGCACGAAGCCGATCAGGAATCCCGCCGTCACCACCGCACCCAGGAAGAGCCACTCGACCGAGCCGGGCGGCCGGATCGGAATGAAGAGCCCCACCTGCGCCTCGACGATCGGCTGCCCCGCGGAGAGGAGCACGTACACCAGCCCCAGTCCCGCGAGCGCGCCCGCGGCGGCCAGGCACAAGGACTCGAGCACCAGGAGCGCGACGATCCTGCCCGGCCCCGCCCCCACGGCGCGCAGGATCGCCATCTCGCGGCGGCGTTCGTTAAGCGACGTGTAGAGCGAGACGAGCATCCCGAGCAGCCCCACCAGCACGACGAAGATCGTGACCAGCCGCAGCCCGGTCTCGGCGTAGCCGATCCCCTGCCACATCTCGTTCAGGGCGAGTCCGGGGATGACCGCCATCATCGGTTCGTCCTCGTAGTCGTTGATTTCGCGCTGCAGCCGGAGCACGTCCCGGCGGTTGGCGGTGCCCACGAAGAACGAGGTCACCTGGGTGATCTCGATCTCGTCCATGGCGAGCACTTCCTCGTGCGTGTGCTCTTCGCCGGGCATGGGCGGCGCGCCGTCCTCCCATCCGAAGTGGATGGCCTCGATGCCCTCCAGGGTGACGTAGACCGCGCGGTCGACCGGGGTGAAGGTCTTCTCCAGGATGCCCACCACCTCGAAGGGCATGTCGTCGTGGTTCAGGAAGCCCACCTCGCCGATGCCGTGGGTCACCGCGACCTGGTCGCCGAGCCCGTAGCCCAGCTCGCTCGCCACATCCGCGCCAAGCGTGACGTCGAAGACTTCCGAGCCGGCGCGGCCCTCGGCCAGCGCGATCTCCTGCCCGCCGCGGTACCGGTAGTGGCGGTAGAAATCCTCGTTGGTGCCGATTACCCGGAATCCCCTGTGGCTGTCGCCCAGGCCGTAGGGGATGGTCCACTCGACCGCCGGGTGCTCGGCCCACTCGCGGTACGTCTCCCACGACAGGTTGTTCGTCGGCGACCCCATGCCGAAGACCGAATACAGGAGCAGCTGGATGGTGCCCCCCTTGGCGCCCACGATCAGGTCGGTCTGGCTGATGGTGTTCGAGAAGCTCTCGCGCATGCCGACGCGCACGTTCTCGACGCCGATCAGGAGCGCGACGCTGAGCGCGATCGAGCCCACCGTGAGCGAGGTGCTGAAGGCGCGATTGCGCAGGGACTTGAGCGCGAGGTCGAGTACGAGCATTGGGCCGTCCGCGGCTAGAGCGCCGCCTTATTGATGTCGGGAAGCGAGATCTTTCGGGAGAACATTCCCTCCAGGGTACGGTCGTGGCTGACGAACACGAGTGTGGCGCCGGCTCGCTCGCACTCCGCGAACAGCAGCTCCAGGAAGGCCTCCCGGCGGTCGAAGTCCAGGGATGAGGTTGGTTCATCCGCAACGATGAGCTCCGGTCCGCCGATCAACGCCCGGCAGGCGGCCACCCGCTGCTGCTGGCCCACCGAGAGCTCCGTCACCGGCTTCTTCAGCAGGTCACCGATCTGCAGGTGGTCTGCGAGGAGCGCGGCGGCCTCCTTGACGCCGGCACCGTCCAGCCGGGCCCGCCGCGCCGCATTCATGCGCGCCGGCAGCGCGATGTTGTCGAGGACCGACAGATAGGGGATGAGGTTGAACATCTGGAAGACGTAGCCGATGTGCTCCGCCCGGAAGGCGTCCCGCTGCGCGCCCGAAAGGGTTGCGAGGTCGCGGCCGAGCACCTTGACCTCGCCCTCCTCGGGCTTGAGCACGCCCGCCAGCACGCCGAGGAGCGTGGTCTTGCCGCTCCCGCTGGGGCCGAAGAGGAACACGCGCGTCCCCTGCTCCAGGGTCAGTTCGGGGATATCCAGCACCCACGGGCCGCGGCCGTAGCGGAACCGGAGGCGCCGGACATCGATTGCGAGGTTCATCGATGGCTCCCGGCTCGGCTGGCAGGCCGTGGACTCGGTCCCCGCTGCATTCGGCGCGCGAACGAATCGCGGATCAGAATTCGTATGGGTAGACCCGGTGGCCGGTGATGGTGTAGCCGACATCGCCGTAGACGCTCTGCGTCATCTCGATCGCGAGCACGCCCTCGACCCACACCGGGTTCCAGCCGTCCATCTTCGCCCGCTTCCCTTCATCCATCTCGATGTAGACGAGCTGGTTCGGCGGAGGAGGAGGTGTGTGGATGCAAGCCCCCACGTACGGCACCAGGAGGAACTCCGTCGCGGAAGAGGCCCAGTCTTCGAGCGGCACGGTGAAGCCGGGGATCTTGACCAGCTTCCCTTCCAGAGCGGCCAGCGTATCCGTCTTCTCGCCGGTCCGGTAGTTGAGCTCGGCCAGTGTCCGCCAGTTCACCTCGGTGGTGTCCTGGACGGACGCGATCGGAAGCCCGCCGGACGGGAGCATATCGATCGGGAACTTCGCGGCGTTCCCGGGATGTCCGCCCGCGCCGGCAAGGGTCGCCACCAGCGGCAGGGCGGCGGCTGTGTAGAGAATCCTTTGGCTGGCTTTAGTCATGGCAAGTCCTGTTGTGCGAATCCTCAGTGCGATCCCCTGTCATCCTCCGAAATCGGCCGTGTGATCGTGGGATACTTGATCCCCAGCTGTTCCAGATAGGTGTCGAAGCGGGTCTCGTCGTAGTAGTACTGCTTCAGGAGGGGACGGTAGGCGTCCATGATCTCCCGGTTGAGGTCGATGGGCGGCGGGTCGTCAGGGCCGATAAAGGGAATATACTCCACTCCCACGCTCTGTTCATCCCGGAAGTAGGTCCAGGCCTGGTCGACCAGCTCCGGCTGGGCGAAGAGCTGCAGCGCGGTGCGGGCCATCACGCGGGCGCCCGCGACCGCCCCCTTGTGCGCGATCGGGGTCGCCATCGCCATGGCGCTGGACCAGTGGTGGCCGGGAAGCCCCGGGACGTTCGACGGGAAGCGCAGGGTCACCGTGGGCACGTTCCAGGAGATGTCGCCGATGTCGTCGGAGCCGCCGCTGCGGCGCGGGCCCGGCGTGCCGAGTTGCGAGAGGGTGGTCGGCATCCCCGACGGGACGCTCCCCACCGACTGCTGCACGGCGCTGGCGAAGTCGTGGTCGTCGTCGGTCCACTCCGGGAGGCCGACATCCTGGATGTGTTCGTACATCGTCTCGGCCACGACCCTGTTGAAGTGCCGCGGCCAGGCGGCGCCGATGATCCGGTACGACATCTCGGTGTCGGTCATCATGGCCGCGCCCTCCGCGATGCGGACGGCCGTGTCGAAGTTGCGCTTGATGTCCTCGTAGTCCATCTCGCGGATGAAATACCACACCGAAGCGCTCGGCGGCACGACGTTCGGCTGGTCGCCGCCGTCGCTGATCACGTAGTGGGAGCGCTGGTTCGGGTGAAGGTGCTCGCGGCGGAAGTTCCACGCGACGTTCATGAGCTCGACGGCATCCAGCGCGCTGCGGCCGCGCCAGGGGGAGCCCGCACCGTGCGCCGCCTCGCCCTCGAAGGTGAACTCCACGGAGACGAGCCCCGTCCCACCCCCCTGGCCCCAGCTCACCGACAGGTTGCTGCTGACGTGCGTGAACAGGGTGACGTCGATGTCCTCCATGTAGCCGTCCCGCACGTACCAGGCCTTCGAGCCCAGCTGCTCCTCGGCGACCCCGGGCCAGAGCACCAGCGTGCCCTGGATTCCCTCGGCCTCCATGACGTCCTTCAGCGCGAGCGCCGCGACCACGTTCACCGCCTGACCGGAGTTGTGCCCCTCGCCGTGACCGGGCGCCCCGGGAACCAGCGGGTCGTGGTAGGCCACGCCCGGCTTCTGGTTCGCCTTCGGAATCCCGTCGATGTCCGACCCGAAGGAGATGACCGGCTCGCCGCTCCCCCAGCGCGCGAACCAGGCCGTCGGGATGCCCACCGGTGCGTGTTCGATGGTGAAGCCGTTCTCCTCGAGGATGCCCGTGATGTAGGCCGAGGTCTCGATCTCCTGCTGCCCGAGTTCGGAGAAGGAGAAGATCTTGTCGACCATCACCTGGGCGAGCTTGGCGCGGTCGAGCACGCCCTCTTCCACGCGTTCGAGGAGGGGCGCGAGTTGCTCGTCGGAAAGCGCCTGTGGGGTGGCGGCGGCGGGGGTGATGAGAAGGGCGGCCAGCAGTCCGTGGACTGCCAGCGCCGCCGTGATCGTTCGTTTGGCCATTGAGGTACCTGGAGCGGGGAACAATGGGGGAATCAGGACTTCTGAATACAGGCAACATAAGGGCTGGGCGCCCGTGACCGAAAGTGCTGGGGGGTCGCTACAGCTGAGTCGGCCGGTCGGCCTCGACGTATACCGGCTATACTGGGGCTGGTACCCGTCATCACGGGTGGCATCGGATCGGCGCGCAAGCGCCCTGCCGACCCGCGAGGACATCGCGCGGCTGATCCTGCTCGGAAGCTATCCCGAGGTCCACCGCATGGGTCGGCGCTCCCGAGGCATCCGGTTCAGGTTCTACAAGGGGGGCGATCCGCGATCACGCGGATCTCCGGGCGCGGTAACGCTCGAGCGGGTGGTCCCCCCCCCGAGAACGGCTCGTCGTTAAGGTAGTCGCGCAATGTCCACTCTAGTTTACAAAATGTAATGTAAAGTTGACATTCCGTTCTCTCTCACATGCTACACAACCCGGCCACCGCGAGAGTAGTCCTTCACGGCGCGGTGTCATCGTCGCGCGCAGCCACGACCGCAGCCGCCCCGCCCGCGCCCTTCACCCCGCTCTCCACGGCTCTTGACCCCCTCGCCCACACCCATGACAATCCGAACATGGACGACAGTCTTCCAACCCCCCGCGAACGCCTCCTCCTCGACCGTATCCGGTTGGGCGAGAGCAGCTACCTGGAATTGAAGGCCGTTCAGTTCGCGGGCGCGAAGCTGAAGGGTCCCGACCGACGTGCCCTGGCCGACGAACTGGCGGCCTTCGCCAACGCCGACGGTGGCGTTCTGGTTCTGGGCGTGGACGACAAGTCGCGTGGCATCGTCGGGATTCCGGAGGACCGGGTGCCCCAGGTCGTCACCCTGGTTCGGCAGGTGTGCACGGACTCCATCGAACCGCCGCTTCATGCCTCAATCGAACCGCTCCGGCTTCCTTCTTCCGAGGGCGGCAAGAGGCCCGTCGTGCAGGTCCAGGTGCGCCGCAGCCTGTTCGTGCACCGCAGTCCGAGCGGATACCTGCACCGCGTTGGGGACGAGAAGCGCCGCATGTCGACTGACTACCTGGCGAGACTCTTCCAGCAACGCAGCCAGTCACGCCTTATCAGGTTTGACGAGCAAACCGTGGACGAAGCCGGCCTCGATTCCCTGTCAGAGGACCTCTGGCAGCGGTTCCGGACTGCACGAACGGGAGACGCACGGGATGGACTGCTGACCAAGCTGAGAATGGCCAGACGGGATCAGGAAGGGGTGCTTCGTCCCACCGTCGCCGGTGTGCTCATGGCCTCGCAGGATCCTCGCGAGTGGCTGCCGAACGCGTTCATTCAGGCGGTCGCCTACCGGGGGTCCGACATCAGGCCGGCGGGGCAGGGCCGAACGTATCAGCTGGACGCCGCGGACATCACCGGGCCGCTGGACATGCAGGTGGACAGTGCCTGCCGGTTCGTGGCGAGAAACATGAAGGTGGCCGCCTTCAAGGACATGGGGCGCATCGACCGGCCGCAATACGACATGACGGCCGTCTTCGAGGCCCTGGTCAACGCCGTCGCCCATCGCGACTACTCCGTCCACGGCTCGAAGATTCGGCTGAGGATGTTCGAGGACCGCATCGAGCTGTATTCACCCGGCTCCATTCCGAACACCATCACCCCCGAGCGTCTGGTGCACCTTCAGTCCGCCCGCAACGAGGTCGTGACGAGCCTGCTGGCCAAGTGCCCGGTCCCTCCGGACATCCCGTGGCTCGACACCGACCGCCGCACGCTGATGGACCGCCGCGGCGAGGGGGTTCGCATCATACTCGAAAACAGCGAGCGTCTCTCGGGCCGCGAGCCCCGGTACCGGCTGATCGACAACGCCGAGCTGGTGCTGACGATCTACGCGCCACCGGAATAGCCCTCACCCCCGCCGATACCCAAACGGCCACACGTGGAAGTAGTCCTTCACATTCCCCCACAGCTTCGACAGCCCCTTGGGTTCGAAGATCAGGAAGAGGATGATCACGAGGCCGAAAACCGCCTGCTGCGCGTAGGGGAGCAGGCCGGCCACCTGGGGCGCGGTCTCCTGGAGGGCGCGGCCCGCGTTGGTGATCAGCGCCGGGAGGAGCGTGATCAGCGCGGCCCCGAAGAGCGACCCGCGGATCGTGCCCAGGCCGCCGACGATGATCATCGCCAGGTACACGATGCTGATCTCCAGCGTGAAGCGCTCCCAGGTGATGATGCTGCGGTAGAAGGCGATCAGCGCACCCGCCAAACCGGCGAAGAACGAGGAGGTGGCGAAGGCGAGCAGCTTGGTGCGGAAGACGTTGACGCCGATGACGCTCGCCGCGATGTCCTGGTCGCGCACGGCTACGAAGGCCCGGCCGGCGCGCGAGCGGAAGAGGTTCGCAGTAAAGAGCGCCGTGGCGGCCGCCGCGAGCACCGCGATCCAGTAGAAGTTGAAGGCGCTGTTGAGGCGGAGGCCGAAGAGGCGCGGCGCAGGCAGGACGATCGCCTCGGTGCCGCCGGTCACCGCCGTCCAGTTCACCATGGCCCACTGCACGATCTCCTGGGCCGCCAGCGTCGCGATGGCGAGGTAGAGACCCTTGAGGCGCAGCGATGGCAGCCCGAAGAAGACCCCCACCGCCGCCGTGAGGAAACAGGCCAGCACGATGCTCACCCCCCAGGGGAGGCCCAGGTTCAGGGTGAGAAGCCCCGCCGCGTAGGCCCCGACGGCCATGAACGCGCCCTGCCCCAGCGAGATCTGCCCCGTGTAGCCGACCAGGATGTTGAGCCCGATCGCCCCGACGGTGGCGATCGCGACCTGGTTGGCGAGGTCGAGCCAGTACGGGTCGGCGAAGAAGGGGAAGACGAGGACGGCCACCGCGAAGAGCGCCAGCCGGATCCGTTGCGCGGGACGCGGCCGCAGCCCCATGTCGGACCGGTAGCGCGTGTGGAAGACGCCGCACTCGTAGCTCATACGCGCTCGATGATCTCCTTGCCGAAGAGTCCGTACGGCCGGACCATCAGCACCACGATCAGCACCACGTACGGGACCACCAGGTTGAGCCCGTGCCCCACGTACCCGCCGGTGTATGCCTCCAGCAGCCCGATGACGGCGCCGCCGATCACCGCCCCCCGGATCGAGTCCAGTCCGCCCAGGATCACCACCGGAAAGACGTGCAGCCCGATCGCGGCCACGTTGGGCGTCACCCCGACGATGTTCCCGAGCATGATCCCGCCGATCGCGGCGGACGCGGCCGCCAGCCCCCACGCCACCCCGAAGACGCGCGGGATGCTGATCCCCATGCTCAGCGCGGCCTGCTGGTCGTCGGCGATGGCGCGCATCGCGATCCCGTCGCGGGTGTGGCGGAAGAAGAGCCACAGCGCAGCCAGCACGGCGAGCGCGATCGGGATCGAGATGAGGCGCCCCGCCGACAGCACCGCCGGGCCGATTTCGACGGTCCCCGCGGGCAGGAAGGACTCGAACGCGCGCGGGCTCGGGCCCCAGATGCCGTTGACCAGGCCGCGCAGGATCGACGAGAGCCCGATCGTGACCATGATCATCGAGATGATGGGCTCGCCGATGAGGGGGCGCAGCACCAGACGCTCGATCGCCAGCGCCGCCGCGACCGCCAGCAGGATGGTGACGAGGACGCCGAGGCTCCACGGCAGTCCGATCTGCGCGACCGCGAAGAAGATCAGGTAGGTGCCGAGGAGGAGGAGGTCCCCCTGGGTGAAGTTGATCACGTCGCTGGCCTTGTAGATGACCACGAACCCGGCGGCGGCCAGCGCGTAGATCATCCCGGTGCTCAGCCCGGAGACCGTGAGCTGGAGGAAGTCGGCCATGGGTCAGTGGCCTCCGTGGGCGGCGCTCGTGCGGGCGTGGGCGGCGGCGGTGCGGGCGTGGGCGGGCCGGCCGCCGGACCGCGGGCGTTGGCAGGCCATCGTCTCAGTCCATCGTCTCGATGCGCAGTTCGTGCGCGACCTCGGCGGTGCGCCCGTCCTGGTACGTGATCTCGGTGGCGACCGTGACCGAATCGCCGTCCCCGGCCAGCGCCGCGATGATGTCGCCGAAGCGCTCGGCGATGTGGCGGCGGCGCACCTTGCGCGTGCGGGTGAGCTCGGCGTCGTCGGCGTGCAGCTCCTTGTGCAGCAGCAGGAAGCGGCGGATGCGGGCGGCGGGGGGCAGGTCGCAGTTGATGGTGGCGACGTGGTCGCGGACGAGGCCGTACACCTCCTCGCGGCGGGCCAGGTCGGTGAAGGTCGTGTACGGGATTCGGTGCCGCTCCGCCCACTGCCCCGCGTTCTCCATGTCGATGGCGATCATCGCCGTAACGAACGGCGCCCCGCCCCCGCCGAAGACCACCGCCTCGCGCACGTACGGGCTGAACTTGAGCTTGTTCTCGACGAACTGGGGCGAAAAGTTCGTACCGTCGGGAGCTTCATCACGTCGGCCAGGCGGTCGATGACGACCAGGTGGCCGTCGTCTTCGAAGTAGCCGGCATCGCCGGAGTGCAGCCAGCCGTCCGAAAGCGCCTCGGCGGTGGCGTCCGGGTTGCGGAAATACCCCTGGAAGACCGCGGGGCTGCGGCAGAGGATCTCGCCGTCGTCGGAGATGCGGATCTCGGTTTGGGGGAACGGCCGCCCAACCGTGTGGAAGCGGATGTCGTCGTCGCGGTGGACCACGGAGATGCCCGACACCTCCGTCTGGCCGTAGAGCTGCTTCAGGTTGACGCCGATCGCGTGGAAGAAGCGGAAGACATCCGGCCCGAGCGCCGCCCCGCCGGTGTAGGCGCGCCGCACCCGGCTGAGGCCGAGCTGGTCGCGGATCGGCTGGAAGACGGTCCAGTCGGCGAGGCGGTGGCGCATGCGGGCGCGCGTCCCGGCGGCCCTCACCCCCTCCTTCATCGCCCAGCGGTACATCCAGCGCTTCAGCGGGCTCGTGTCCTCGGCCATGACCTGCACGTCCGACACCATGTTCTCCCAGATCCGCGGCGGCGACATCATGAAGGCGGGGCCGATCTCGCGGATGTCGCTGCGCACCGTCGCCGTCTCTTCCGGGAAGTTCACCGTGAAGCCCGCCAGGAGCGCGCTCGCCACCCCCACCATCTGCTCCCCAATCCACGCCAGCGGCAGGAAGGAGACGAATTCGTCGCCGGGCCGCATCGGGTCGACCTCGACGAGCTGCTCCGCCATGGCGAGGAGGTTGGCGTGCGACAGCATCGCCAGCTTCGGCACGCTCGTCGTCCCGGAAGTCGTGCAAAGCAGCGCGGTGTCCGCGGACCGGATTGCGGCGAGCCGCTTGTCAAATTCCATGGGGAATCTGTCAAAAAATCCGTCACCGAGGGCCTCGACCTCCTCAAACGCCATCAATCCGGGCGCTTCGTACCCGTACATCCCCCGCGGATCGTAGTAGATGATGTGCTCCAGCCCCGGCACCCGGTCCCTCACCTCGAGCACCTTGTCCACCTGCTCCTGGTCCTCCGCGACGATGACTCGGGCGTCGGCGGCCTCCAGCATGCGCGCCAGCTCCGCCGAGATCGAGTCCTGGTAGAGGCCGAGCGGCAGCGCACCGATCGCCTGCGCCCCCAGCTCCGCGATCACCCATTCGGGCCGGTTGTCCCCGATGATCGCGATTCGGTCCCCCTTCTCCATCCCCAGCTCCACGAGCCCCAGCGCGAACGACCGAACCCGGGCCAGGAATCCCGCCCAGGTGATCTCCTGCCAGATCCCGAACTCCTTCTCGCGGAGCGCGATCCGGTCGGGGTGCCCGGCGGCGCGTTGGGCGAGCAGGCCCGGGAGCGTGGTGCTCATGGCGGCGGCATCAGATCCGGAATCCCGGGCCGCCCGCCCGGTAGCGAGATTCGTCACCCCGGATTCCAGCATTGCCAGACCTCCATGCACCACATCGTACGGTACCCCCTACTAATCGCAACAACGTAAGCGTTTCGCGCCGTCCGTCATCGACGTGATGCTTGCAAGCACTGCTAGCCAGCAGTAGCTTTCTTGTCCAGACCAGGAACCGCAGCGTGGAGGTCGGAGAGCATGGGGAACACGATCACGGTCCGGGACATCGACCCGGGAGACAAGGCCTGGCTTCGCCGGGAGGCCAGCCGCACCGGCGTATCAATGGAGGAGTTCGTTCGCCGGCTGATCCGTGAAAGGCGGGAGGATGCCGTCGGCGCGACGAGACCATCGGAGGTTTTCGAGAGGTACTTCGGGTCGGAACACGGGGTGGAACTCCCCGAGCCCTCCCGCCACGGATACCGGCCGTTCGTCTTCGAGGACAGAAGCGAAGGCGAAGCATGAGGGAACCCCTCCGGTGGCTCATCGACACGAACGTGGTGTCCGAGATGATGCGCCCGGCTCCCGAGCCGCGCGTGGCCGGCTTTCTCGACGGAATCTGGGCCCAGGGAGTCGGTGTGGCCTCCATCACGGTGTGGGAGATCCTCAACGGCATCCGTCGCATGGACGCCGGACGCCGGCGGGAACATCTGGCTGACCGGTTTCAGGGCATGCTGGACGATCTCTTCAGCGGGCGGATCCTCGATTGGACCCTGCGCGACGCCGAAGCCTGCGCCCGCGTAATGGAAACGAAGAGGCGGCGAGGCGAACCCCTCGACGACCACCTGCCGGACGCAATGCTGGCGGGCACGGCCCTGCGTCGCGGCCTCGCCCTGGCCACGCGGAACGAGCGGGACTTTCGGAATACGGGGATAGAAGCGGTCAACCCCTGGTCGGACCGGCGGCGCTGATCCACTTGGCGGCCCCGGCCATAACCTGAACGGCGGCTACGTCGTGCTCGGCGTTGACGAGCGCGCCAGGCGTGAGGCCGATGCCGTGACCCAATCCCCCCGCGCCCGCCCCAGGTAGGCGTCGATCACGGCAGGATCCCCGCGCACCTCGTCCGGCGTCCCCTGCGCGATCCGCCGCCCGAAGTCGAGCACCACCACCCGGTCCGAGATGTCCATGATCACGTCGATGTCGTGGTCGACCACCACCACCGTGACGCCCCGCTCCTCGTGCACATCCAGGATGAAGCGCGCCATCGACTCCTTCTCCTCCGCGTTCATCCCCGCGGTCGGCTCGTCGAGCAGCAGGATCGAAGGCTCGAGCGCCAGCGCCCGCGCCATCTCCACGAGCCGCTGGTTCCCGTAGGCCAGGTTCCCGACCTCCCGGCTGCGCAGCGGCTCCAGGTTCATGAAGTCGATGATCTCCTCGACCCGCCGCCGATGCTCGATCTCGACCCGGCGCTGCCGTCCCAGGTACAGGCCGCCGCTGAGCACCCCGCCCGTCATGTGCACATGCCGCCCCAGCATGAGGTTCTCCAGCACGGTCATGTGCTTGAACAGCTCGATGTTCTGGAAGGTGCGGGCCACCCCCAGCGCCGCGATCCGGTGCGGCGGCAGGCGGTTCAGCAGGTGGCGCTTCCCGTCCCCCCCTACCAGCGTGATCGTCCCCTCCTGCGGACGGTAGAGCCCCGACACGCAGTTGATCACGCTGGTCTTGCCCGCCCCGTTCGGGCCGATCAGCGCGAGGAGCTCGCCGCGCCGCACCTCCATGGTAAGCCGGGAGAGCGCGGTGACGCCGCCGAAGCGGAGCGATAGGTCCCTGAGTTCGAGGATGGGCATGGGGAAGGATAAGCCGGGAGCGCGGCGGGAACAGGGTCGACGGGCGCATCATCCCGCGGAGCGGTATTCTGAGTCGACGAGATGCCCGACCACGGCAAGCGCCCCGCTTGACGTCCAATCGCCCAGACAGCGCCCACAATCCCCGGAGCCCCATGTCCCGCCAACCCCGCACCGTCGACCAATCGGACCGAATCGTCCCCATCAACCTCCGCCAGACCGGCCGGACCCCCGTCGAGTTGCTGATATCCACCCGCGTGCGGAAGTCCCCCTACTGGCACCTTTCCCACGCGGCGGGCTGCTGGCGAGCGACCATCTACAACCGCATCTACCATCCGCGCGGCTACGTGCGGCCCGAGGACGGCGGCGCCGCGGCCGAGCACGAGGCGCTGACCCACCATGTCACGCTCTGGAACGTCGCCGTCGAGCGCCAGATCCGCGTGCGCGGGCCGGACGCCGAGCGGTTCACCGACTACGTCATCACCCGCGACGCCACCCGCATCGCGCCGATGCACGGCAAGTACGTCATCCTCTGCAACGAGCGGGGCGGGATCCTCAACGACCCGGTGCTGCTGCGCCTGTCCGAGGACGAATTCTGGTTCTCGCTGGCCGACTCCGACCTGCTCTACTGGCTGCAGGGCGTCAACGTCGGCATGCGGATGGATGTCGAGATCGACGAGATCGACGTGTGTCCGCTACAGATCCAGGGGCCGAAGTCGCTGGCGCTGATGGCCGATCTGGTGGGTAATACGATCTGCGACATTCCGTACTACGGGCTCATGGAGGCCGAGATCGCGGGCTGCCCGGTGGTGATCTCGCAGTCCGGCTTTTCGGGCGAAAAGGGCTACGAGATCTACCTGCGTGACGCCACTCTGCACGCCGAGCGGCTGTGGGAGGCGGTGCTGAAGGCGGGCGAGGCGCACCGGCTGATGGTGATCGCGCCGGGTCATCAGCGCCGGATCCAGGCGGGGATTCTCTCCTGGGGACAGGACATGGACCACGAGACCGTGCCGTTCCAGTGCAACCTCGGATACCAGGTGCCCCGCGCGAAGAAGGGGGACTACATCGGCCGCGCCGCGCTCGAGCGGATGCGGGCGGAGATCGAGGCCGGGCGGCCGCCGTTCTCGATGGTGATGGTGGGGATGAAGATGGGCGGCAAGCCAATTGACGACTATGCGCCGGACTTCTGGCTGGTGTCGGGGGCGGACGGGGGCGACCCGATCGGGTATCTGACTTCGCCGTGGCATGCACCGGAGCTAGGGTGCAACATCTCGCTGGGGTTCGTGCCAGTGGGGATGTCGGAGGTCGGGACGGAACTCACGGTCTGGCTGCCGGATGACTACGCGAGCGAGCCGGGCAGGCCCGACCGGGCCAGGGTATGCGAAGTGCCGTTCCGCCCGTCCGTGAACCCGAGCGCGCGTGAGGTGGCGCGGGAGCGGGGCGAGGACGCGGCGGTGTAGCGCCCCGGCGCCCAGTAGCCGGCCCACCAGCAGCGGCTCGCCAGCCCCGGCCCCTCTTCGGCGGTTTTGCCAGCGGCCAGCACGCCGTCCCCGATTTGGCGTTTCGCACGAATCCAAGGAAAAGCCGAACATTTCCCGAACTGTGGGGTATAAGGAGGTGAGGACAGCAATCGCCCACGCCCGCACACTCCGGATTGAGACACAATGCCCGCCGACGCTACCGCCATCGCCCTGGTCCACCCCGCCCCCGCCCACCCCGCCCCGCCCGCGCCCGGCGCCGGCCCCGGCGCCCCCTCCACCGCCCCCGGCATCCCCGGCCACGATCCTCGCACCGGCGACGATCCCCTCGGCGACCGGATCGCCGCGCTCTGCGCCCACATCGACGCCGCCACCCACCGCCTCCTCACCCTGCTCCGGGTCTACGACGAGGAGGGCCGCTGGCAGGGCTGCCGCTCCTGCGCCCACTGGCTCTCCTGGCGCACCGGCATCTCGCTCGGGCCCGCCCGCGAGAAGGTCCGCGTCGCGCGCCGCCTCCCCTCCCTGCCCCTCATCTCGGCCGCCTTCGCGAAGGGAGAGATCTCCTACTCGAAGGTGCGCGCCCTGACCCGCGCCGCCACCGCCGGCAACGAGGCCGAACTCCTCACCTTCGCCCGCCACGGCACCACCGCCCACGTCGAGCGCCTGGTCCGCGAGTGGCGCCGGCTGGACCGGAGCGACGCCTGCGCGGACGACCTTGCCGGCCAGGCCGACCCGGCCGAACACCGCGCCCTCTCGCTCCACCTCGCCGACGACGGCAACTACGAGATCCGCGGCCAGCTCACTCCGGAGGTGGGCGCCCTGCTGCTCAAGGCCCTCGAAGTGACCGAGGACAAGCTCTACCAGGAGCAGCGCGCCGCCGGAACCGAGCACGAGACCACCGCCGCGCAGCGCCGCGCCGACGCCTTCGGCCTCTGGCTGGAGGAGCGCCTCCAGCCCAGGGTCCAGCTGGTCGTGCACTCGTTCGCGGGGGCGACAGAGGCCGGGGAGGCGGCCGAGGCGGCGGCGGCCGGGGCGGCGGCGGCGGCCGAGCCAGCGGCTTCCGCAGCGGAGGTCTCCGAAGAGCCGGCCTCCCCGAGCACGCCTGAGTTCCTCCACGTTTCAGCTGAAACGTCCCATCCCGGCATGGGAGCGCCCACCCTCGTCACGGAAGACGGCTGCCGCGTTTCAGCTGAAACGTCTTCGCGGCTCTGCTGCGATGCCCAGGTCGTGCCCATCGCGCGGGCAGCGAATGGCTCGGTGCTCGATGTCGGCCGCCGCAGCAGAACCGTCGGCTGGCGGCTGCGCAAGGCGCTGGAGGCGCGCGACGGCGGTTGCCGCTTCCCCGGGTGCGGGTCGCGCCTGCGCACCCACGCCCACCACATCACCCACTGGGCCCACGGCGGGGAGACGGCCATGGACAACCTGGTGCTGCTCTGCCCCTTCCACCACCGCGCGGTCCACGAAGGCGGCTGGCGGGTGGAGATGGACGAGCGGGGAGTGCCGAACTTCTTCAACCCGCTGGGGGTGCGCATGCCCGTGGTGCCGGAGGCTCCGGATATCGGCGAGCTGCTGCCCGGCGATGGAGCGCCGGCACCGTCACAGGACTTCGGGCTGGGCCGCTGGCACGGCCATCCTGGCATCGGCCCCTCGACCGGGAGCAGTCTATGGCAGGGCGAACGCATCGACTGGGGGTGGGCAATGGTCTGCCTCTGGGGGGAAGGGGGTGGGGACGGCGGCGCCCACCGGCCTGGGCACGCTTGAGCGGTGATAACACTATTCCCTCAGGTGATAACACCTATCCTGCGGTGAGACATCGGCGCGTGTCTGCCTTGAAGCCTCAGCGCGGCGCTGGAAGGGGTGCAGTATGTCTCCTCCCAACGCTTCGCTAAAGTACGCCTCGCCCGTCGGAAGTCTCCCAAGTGAGGCGTATAGCGTTCCGTCGACGTCCAGAACCGACCATTCCGATTCCAGGCGAACGAGGTCCCTGGTCTCGAAAACGGCATTTCGGTTGAAAACCCGACTGCCCTGCAAGAGGATCCTGCCGTCCGGCAGAATGTCGAGAATCCTGCCCGGGTTGGCGTTGAGGGCCACGTCGCGGACGTGTTTGCCGTTCATTTCGAAGATCGACAACCGGGGTCTGCGGACGGCATCGGAGGCGGCGATCGAGTCGCCAGGCCAGGTTGCGACGGTGGCCGGACCGTCGGCGTTGAATTCGCCGGGCCCGTCGCCGCGGCTTCCCCAGGTTCTCTCGTGAGAGCCGTCCGAATTGAAAACCCTGACTTCGGCACTGCCGGAGTTGGCGATCACGATCCGGCCGTCCCCGAGCCGGGTGGCGTCCGCAACCCGGTGCAATTCGTCCGCCCCGCCGCCTTCGACCGAACCGATTGAAAGGGACGGTTGTGCGCCGAGTTCCCACGGAAGCCGGGAATCGGGCGCGGGTCGGGCGTTCTCGACGATGGTGATGCCGGCGCTGTCCTCGACGACCGCACCGAGCCCGGTCGCGGATGTCCCGGCCGTGTCCCCGCACCCGGTCGCAAGCAGGGACAGGGACAGGATTGTGGTCGGGAGAGATCCGGATGGGGTCGTGTGGTTCATCCTCTTGCCGTGCCTTTCCGATTTGACCGTACAACGGGCGCTTTGCCGTCGCGCGGCTTTTCACGGCTCGCGCGGCTTCCTACCTCACGGCTTACGCACCGCACGGCGGGATTCTTCCTCACCTCCCGGCGGAAGTGCACCGGTCCCTGCACGCTCGGCCAGCAGGTTCTCGAGGAACTCCACCTTCTCGTCCAGGCGGCGAACTTCGTCGTCAAGGTCCAGCCGGGTGTCCTGTTCCGAGAGGCGCTTGACTTCGGCCTCGAGGCGTTCGAAGCGCCTGGTCCAGTCCGACATACCTCGTATTCCATTCCTGGAAAAGAACAACCACGCAAGGGCGCCGGTGGCGAAAAGTATGCCGCCCAACACCATGATGGAGAACAGGACTGGAATCATCGGTAACCCCCGCTCCTAAGCCTTCGAGTACCTCGCCGTCACCACCCCCGCCACCAGCAACCCCCCCAGAATCACCGCCGCCCCCACCGCCAGCCACGGCTGCGTCCCCACGATGATCCCCAGGATCACAACATAGAGTGCGATCGTCACGCCCGCCGTCCACACCCCGCCCGGCACCCTGAGCGGCCGCTCCAGCTCGGGGCGCGTTCGGCGCAGACGGAAAAACGCCGACAACACCACCAGATCCACCGAGATCGCGACCAGCATCATGAACTGTATGAGGAACTCCAGCGCGCCCGTCGAGGCCAGGGCCAGGATCACGATGCCGATCAGGAGGAGTCCCGCGACCGGCGTGCCCCGCGGCGACACGTACTGGAAGACCTTCGGCGCCAGGCCCGACCGTGCCAGTCCGAAAGCGACCCGCGGCATCCCCAGGAAGTTGACGTTGCCGGAGCTGATCAGGATCAGCAGGCTGGCGATGACCACGAATGTTGCGGCGGTGTTCCCGAACACTCCCTGCACCGCGTCGCGCGCGACGAGCTCGGAGCCCGCCATCTCGTCCGGGGTGAGTGCCGCGAGGTAGGCCGTATTGACCATCAGGTACAGGACCGCGACCGCAACCGCGCCCCCGATCAGGATCCTGGGCAGCGACCGTCCCGGGTCCCGGATCTCCTCGGCCATCTTCGCCGCGTCCTCCCAGCCGTAGTAGGCGAAGGCGACCGACTGGTAGGCGAGCGCGAAGCCGAGCAGCGACGCGCGCTCCACCGTGATCGGCTCGATCAGCCCGCTCCCGTCCCCCGCGGCGATCCCCGCGGCCGCGATCGCCACCAGTACCAGCACCTTGATCGCGGTCGTGATGTTCTGGAAGGTGGTGCCGACCTTGAGGCCGCCCAGGTGGATGATGACGTAGCCCACCACCACCCCCACCGCGAGCAGCCGCACCGACCCGCTCCCGATCAGGATGATCAGGTATTCGGCGATCGCCACCGCCTTGATCGCCCCCGAAAACGCGCGGCTCACCAGCAGCTCCGACCACCCCGCCACGAACCCCGCGACCGGCCCGTAGGCCTCCCGCGCGTAGACGTACTTGCCCCCCGCCTGCGGGAGCGCGGCCGCCATCTCCGCCAGCACCAGCGTGCTCAGCGCCGCGACGATCCCGCCCACCACCCACACCGCCAGGATCAGCCACCCGTTCCCGAGGTACTCAGCGATCAGCCCCGGGGTGCGCAGGATCCCGGCCCCGATCACGATCCCCACCGTGATCGCCAGCCCGTCGTGCACGCGCAGCACGCGCTTCATGCCGGTCATCGCGGCCGCCCTTCGCCGATTGCCGCGCCGCTGCCGCCCTCCATCAATCCGCGCGCCCCCACCGCGCTCATCACGACGCCCCACTGCCCGCCTGCGCCTCCAGCTGCCGCAGGATGTCCCGGGCCGCCTGGTCGCCGGGCGCGAACTCGACCGCGCGGCGCGCATGGGGGATCGCCTCGTCGAAGCGCCCGGCACGCCCCAGCGCCACGGCGAGGTTGCGGTGGGCAGCGCCGATCTCCGGGCCGACCGCCACCGCCTGCTCATAAGCGCGGATCGCCTGGGCGGTGTTGCTTCGGCGCAGGTAGAGGTCGCCCAGGTTCACGTAGGCCATGGCCTCGTACGGGTTCAGGGCGATGGCGGCCTCGTACTCGCGCACCGCACCATCGTCGTCCCCGGCCGCGGCCCGCACGATCCCCAGGTTCACCCGCGCGACGGGCTGGTCCGGGTCGGCGGCGAGGCTTCGCGTGAGCGCGCCGATCGCGCCTTCAGGATCTCCCGCACCGCTCCGCACGAGCCCCAGCGTGAGGAGCACGGCCGGATCCTCCGGCGCGACCCCCAGCGCGCGGTTCAACAGCTCCGTCGCAGTCCCCCAGTCTTCGCGGGCGCGCGCCTCATCGGCCAGGAAGCCCAGGAGCATGACCCAGCGTCGCCGCACTTGAGCCGACTCGTTGCGGGCGGCGGCGGCGACCTCGCCGGCATCGGCAGCATCCTCGGCATCGGCCGCATCCCCGGCATCGGGAGCACCGTCGGCAGAGCCGGCCCCCGGCTCCGGAGCCGCGACGTGCCGGGCCACCAGCGCCATCGCCCGCAGGTCGGGATTCTCCGACTCGGCGAGCAACGCGACGCGCTCGGACCCGTCGCGGCCCAGACCCTCGCCGAGGCGCACCCACCCCATCAGGTACCGCGCCAGCCCCCGGGCCTGGTCCATGTCTCCCGCCTCTCCCGGCCGGAGGAGGAGGCGCGCGGCCAGATCGCTCCCCATGCGGTCGGTCACGTTCAGCAACCCCGCCGTGACCGGATCCTGCGGCTTGGTCACGCCCCAGCGCTCGTCCACCCACGCCTGGAGCCGCAGCTCGCTCTGGTCGGTGTGGCATCCGCGGCACGCACTCACCAGACCGAGGCGGCCATCGAGCTGCGGCCGCGGAATGGGGATCGTGTGGTCGGAGCGCGCGAACGGGATATCGTCGCCGACAACGGGGTGCTGCAGGTAGGGCATGTGGCACGACACGCAGCGGGCACCCGGCGATCCGGCAACGTGGAAGGTGTGCGCCTCCGGATCCGCGGCCTTGGACGCGTGGCAGGACGTGCACTGGCGGTCGTCGGTCTCGCTGGCAAGCGGCGCGCGGTTCACGTCCCAGTAGCCCAGCCCGTGGGGCTCGTGACAGCTGACGCAGGTCATGGTCCCGTCCACATAGCAGGAGGACGACAGATGCGACCCCTGATAGGCGAATGTTCGCACCCGCCCGTCCGCGAGGTGGGGCTCGTCGCCGAGTGCAGGCAGCAGGAGCGCGTAGTAGTCGGCCAGCGGGGCGCCCGACAGGTAGTCCTCCCGGATCACGTCCCCGAGGGAATGACAGCGGAAGCAGACTTCGAGCGACTCGTCCACGCCGTCGAGGACGCGGCTGTCGAGGCCGATGTCGGCGGGACCGGCGGGGTCGGCCAGGTCGGCGAGGCCGGCGGGGTCGGCGAGGCCGGCAGCGACCGAGGCTGCGCTGGCCATCAGCTCGACGTGGCGCCGGGCCGGACCGTGGCAGGACTCGCAGTTGATGTCCAGCGACGTCCAGCGGGTCTCGACGCCGGCGCCGGGCTCGAAGGTGGCGGTGATCTGGCTGCCGTGACAGGACTGGCAGTTGGCGAAACGCGACATCGTCCCCAGGATCCGCACCGGCGGCCAGTCCCCGCAGTCACCGAGCGCCATGTCGGGCGTGACCGGCTGCCAGCCCCTGTCCGCGCGAGTCGCCGTGTTGCAGAACCATGCGTCCAGCTGCCGCGAGTAGTCGAAGGGGAGGAAGCGTGCGGTGCCGTCGGCCAGCCGGGTCACGAATCCCTGGGTGCCGCCGCCCAGCATGTGACCACCCCCGATCACCCCGTCCACCGCCATCTCGCGCTCGGCGCGCCCCTCCTGGCGGACGACGAAGACGTACCGTCCATCGGAATCGACCAGCGGCAGCACTGTCCCGTCACGGAAGACGATGGGGGTCCCGTCGAAGGGCGCGATCACCGTTTCCGGACCCGGTTCGCCTCCCGCGCGCCCGTGCGTCGACTCCGCCCAGCTTCCGTATTGTTCTGCGTGGCACCCCGCGCAGGCGCCGAGCCGACGAAATCGTCCGCGCTGATCGCCGGCGGCGCCGGCTCCGTCCCATCGCCGGCCGAGGAATCCCCGCAGGCCCAGCAGAAGGCGAGGAGGGGGGCCAGCAGTGGTAAAGAAAACCTGGCATTATGTAAAGTTGACATTACATACCCCCTCGCGGGCCGCGCCGTCCGTCGCGCGACCAGGGCGGGCCCAGGCAACGGCACAGGGTACGAATGTGGGCGACCAGGGCCCGTTTCTGCGCGTCGTCCAGCGAGGGCCCGTAGGCGGGCATTCGGTGGCTCTTGCCGAGGATCCAGCCGCCCCCGTGGATGCCGTCGTAGAGGGTGTCGTCGGTGCGCAGCGACATCGCCGCCGAGTCGGCGTGGACCGTGGGCGCGACCGGAAGGAAGGGTGCGTTGAAGCCGTCGCCTTCGCCGGCGATCCCATGACAGGCCGCGCATTGGGCCGCGTAGAGGGCGGGACCGGAGCCGGAGGCGGGGCCGGAGCCGGAAGCGGGGCCGTAGGCCGCGGCGGGATCGCCGGGGGAGAAGGCGGGGGCCGGGTCGCCGGGGCCGGGCAGAACCGGCATGCCCGGAAGGCGCTCACTCCCCGTCCACGGGGCGTCGCGAAGCAGCAGGTAGGAGGCGATGAGGTCGATGCGGTCGGCCTGCTCCAGGGAGGCGGGCATGATGGTGCCGGGCGCGAGGTGCGCGGGAGCCTCGATGAGGTGGCGGACGTATTCGGGGCGCAGCCGTTCGGCGATGCCGTCCAGGCGCGGCCCGATGCGCCCGCCCTCTTCGCCGAGCTGGTGGCAGCCCAGGCAGCTCCACCGGTCCTCGAGGAGCGTCTCCGCCTTCTGCATGGAGAAGGGGGAGAGCGCGAGGGGCTCCCAGGGGGGGATCCGGGCCGGGGGGGACGCGGTGGTGGGCGCGGGCGCGTCGCCGGGCGAAGGGTGCTCCAGCGTGAGGAGGAAGTCGCTGATCGCGGTGATCTCCGCCGGGCTGAGGCGGAAGTCGGGCATGAGGCCTCCCCGTCCGGGTGAGGTGCCCGCCGGGCGGATGGTGACGGGGTCGGCCAGGTAGCCTGCGAGCCATTCCGCGTGCACGCGCAGCCCGGTCGCGCCCAGGTCGGGGGCGGTGAGGCGGGGCGGGATCTCCGGATGGAGATGGCAGGCGCCGCAGTTCAGCGACTCGAAGAGAACGGCGCCCTCCTCCAGGCCGGCGTCCGGATGGCGGGCCATCGCCGCGCGGAAGGCGTCGTCCACGCCGCGCAGTTCCCGTTCATTGGTGACGAAGAGGGAGAGCGCCACCCGCTCGCGTTCGTCAAGGTCGTAGCGCGGCATCCTCGCCGGCGCGATCTCCGGCCGCACCGTCCGGGGATCATCCAGATAGTGGAAGATGTACGCCGGAGCGAGCGGGGCCATCCCCTCACCGAACGGAGGGGCGACCTCCCGGATCGCGTCACCCTCCGGCACGCCGGCATGACAGGCGCCGCACCCCAGCGCCTTCGTGAGCATCGCGCCATCGGGAACCTGCTGTCGGCCTCCGGCGGAAGCCGCGACACCGAGGGCGGCGGCCACCAACGGCACCAGGGGCACCCACGCTGCCGACCTCCGCAAGCCGTGCTTACCCAGGCCCGGCCTGCTTCGGTTCGTCATGCCTTCCAGGGGAGGTACGCCTTTCACAGCAGGTATACCGCAGTGACGATCCAGTAGGGGACCATCCCCAGTACGGCCGCCGCGATGGCACGAATGATACCGATCTCGAGCGTCCGGTGAATCCCGTACACTCCGGCGACCAGCACCCAGGCATGCGCAGCGAACTGGATGCCGCCGATCAGGGGAAGCAGGGCGACCAGGACCGCCGGCGCCCTGGCAAACCCCAGCACCCGGAGCAAGCGGATCCAGGCCTCCCGCTTCCCGCCGCCGACCAGGTGGGCGATCCCCGCCCACACCGGCCACTGCAGCAGGTGCACCGCACCGGTCACCAGCATCGGAAACCAGCCCAGCCCGTAGTCCCGCACCGTGGCGATCCCGGAGACCAGAACGACGACCGTGGCCGCCTGCCCCGTCGCACTCCTTGCACTGCCCACCTCCGCAACCACGCTCCGCTTCAGGATCGCGGTACCGAGCATTCTGGCGGGCAGGCGCCGGACGGACGCCTTTCGAGCAGTGTTGGGCAGGTCGGCCAATGAAGACTCCACAGCTTGCGGCGACGGTACCGAAAGATGCCCCGCGCCGGGCCGCGCGCCAACACTACCCTGTCGCACCGGGCGCGCCGCTAGCACCTTCCTGCTCGCCCCCGCTTCGGTCGCTCGCGCGATCCGACTCCCGCCCACAGGACACCCGAATCATCGACGACCCACCCGCCACCCTCCCGTCCCGCATTGCCCGGCCAGCCGTGGCCGGACGGGTTGCGTGCGTGGACGATGGAGGCGCATTCACCTACGCCGACCTGCTGGGCGAGGCCATGGCGTGGCGGGACGCTCTGCTGGGGGGCAGCTCGACGGCGGCGGAGGGATCCCGCGACCGAGCACGCTCCGGCATCAACCGGGGCGATCGCGTCGCCTACCTGGTCCCCCCGGGACGGGACCACGTCGCGATTCAACTGGGGATCTGGCTGGCAGGCGGCATAGCCGTCCCCTTGGCGGCTTCGCATCCGCTGCGCGAACTCGAGTACATCCTCGGCGACGCCCAACCCCGCACCCTCGTGGCCGACCCCCACCACCCCGCCACCCACCCGCTCACGGCCTCCCCCAGCGCGCGCGCGGCCACCATCCTCACCCTGGACGCCCGCCCCCCCGCGCCCTCGGCTGCCACCCCACACGGCGACACCCCACACGGCGACACCCCCACCCGCCACCCCACCTCTCCCGCCGTTCCGCCCGGCGACCATACCCACACCGCAACCCTCCCCCTCCCCCACCACCCGGCGCTGCTGATCTACACGAGCGGCACCACCGGGCGGCCCAGGGGAGTCCTCACCACCCACGCGAACCTCGCCGCCCAGATCACCGCGCTCACCGCCGCCTGGGCGTGGACGGCGCACGACCGCATCCTCCACACGCTTCCCCTCCACCACATCCACGGCGTCGTCAACGCCCTGGCCTGCGCGCTCTGGTCCGGCGCGGCGGTCGAATTCGGCGGGGGCGCGCCGGCCGCCACCTGGGACCGCCTCGCGTCCGGCGAAATCACGCTCTTCATGTCGGTTCCCACCGTCTACACGCGGCTGATCCGAGCCTGGGAGGAGGCGGCCGCGGCGGTGCGGGAACGCTGGTCGCGGGGAGCCGCCGGGGTGCGGCTCATGGTCTCCGGCTCGGCCGCGCTCCCGGTCCGGACATTCGAGCGGTGGCGCGCGATCACGGGCCACGACCTGCTCGAACGGTACGGCATGACCGAAATCGGCATGGCGTTGTCCAATCCACTCCACGGGCAGCGACGTCCCGGCCATGTCGGCCACCCCCTTCCGGGCGTCGAGCTGCGCCTCGTCGACGACGACGGGCGCCCCATCACCCCGCTCGAACCCGCAGCCTTGTCGCCGGCTTCCGCCGGCCGGTCCGGCGAAATCGAAGTCCGCGGCCCCCAGGTCTTCCGCGAGTACTGGCGGCGCCCCGCCGAGACCGCCGCCGCCTTCCGCGACGGCTGGTTCCGCACCGGTGACGAGGCCTGCATCGGCGAGGGCGGCTGCTACCGCATCCTGGGGCGGCGCAACATCGACATCGTCAAGACCGGGGGGTACAAGGTCTCGGCTCTGGAGGTGGAGGAGGTGTACCGGACACATCCCGCGGTCCGCGACATGGCGGTGGTGGGGGTGCCGCACCCCGAATGGGGCGAACAGCTCAGAGCCGCGTGGGTCCCGGCGGGGGCCGGCGGGCGAGCCGAAGCCACCGGCCCCGTGGCCGCCCCGACCCTCCCGGACAGCGCCGAACTCCGCGCCTGGGGCAAGGAACGGCTTGCACCCTACAAAGTCCCGCACACCTTCATGGCCGTCGCCGCGCTCCCCCGCAACGCCATGGGGAAGGTGCAGAAACCGGCCGTACGCCGCATGTTGACCGACCCCGAGGCCCGCTCGGCCACATCCCGGTCACGAGGCAGCGCCGATCCGCCGGAGAGCCGCACCGCCGACCTCCACCGACCCAGACGACAGATCCCTTGATACAGGCCATCCTCGACAACCTGCGCACCTACTGGATCGTCCACCTCCTCCTGCTGCTGTACACGGCGCTGCTCGCCTACCACGCGTGGTCGGGGAACCGGAAGACCAAGGGGGTCGCCGACTACTTCGTCGGGGGGCGCGCGATGGGGCCGGTCGCGATCGGCCTCTCCTTCTTCGCCACCTACTCCAGCACCAACTCCTTCGTCGGCTTCTCGGGACAGGCCTACGACTGGGGCGTCACCTGGTTCCTCCTCGTGCCCTTCGTCGTGGCGCTCTCGCTCTTCGCGTGGGTCGGGGTGGCCCCGCGGCTCCGCACCTTCACCGAGTCCCTGGGCTCGCTCACGATCCCCGACTTCATCGGGTTTCGCTTCGGCAGCCCCGCCGCCCGCGTCATGGCGGCGGTCATCGTGCTTTTCGCGTCCTTCTTCTACATGACCGCGGTCTTCAAGGGGATCGGCAACCTCCTGGAGGTGTTCCTGGACATCCCGTACCGCGCCGCGATCGTCATCGTCTTTTTCATCGTGATGGTGTACACGGTCCTGGGGGGGTTCATTTCGGTGGTGAAGACGGATGCCGTCCAGGGGCTGGTGATGGTCGTCGCGGCGGTGCTGCTGTTCCGGGGGGCGGTGGGGGCGGCCGGGGGGCTGGACTCGGTGGCGCTCCTGGCGAACGATCCCGCGACGGAGCCGCTGCTGCGCTGGGGTGGCGGCGTGTCGGTGGCGCTGGCGCTGGGAGTCGTCTTCGCCGGGACCGTCAAGTTCGCCGTGGAGCCGCGCCAGCTGTCGCGCTTCTACGCGCTGGAGAGCCGCAGGGCCATTCGGCGGGGGGTGTGGGTGTCCACCGTTGCGTTCGTGGTTGTGTACAGCCTTCTGATCCCTGTCGGGCTTTACGCCCGCAACATCATCCCGGGCGGGCTCGCGGACACCGATCTGGTGGTCCCTCAGCTCCTCACCACGCCGGAAGTGTTCTCGGCCGGCGTCGGCGCCTTTCTGCTGCTGGCGATGGTCGCCGCCGCCATGTCGTCGCTGGACAGTGTGCTCCTGGTCATGGCCTCGACCGCGCAGCGCGACATCGTGGGCATGCTGCGTCCTCCCGGCTCGGAACGGTCCGTCCTGACGGCCACGCGGCTCTACGTGGCGCTCTTCGCCCTCATCACCGCGATCATCTCGCTGAATCCGCCCGACCGGATCGTGGTGCTCACCGCGCTCTCCGGCGCGATCTACGGCGCGTGCTTCGGGCCGGCGCTCCTCATGGGCCTCCACTGGCGCCGCGGCAGCGGGACGGCCGCGATCGCGTCCTTCGTCACCGGACTGCTCGTCCTGCTGGTCTGGAACCGTCTGCCCTGGAGCGACGCGCTGCACCAGGTCTTCCCGGCGGTGGCGCTCTCCTTCGCCACGTATTGGCTCGTCTCGAAGCTCACCCCGAGCACCGAGTCGGAGGAGCTGGACCGGCTCTTCGCGGCGGAAAAGAACCGGCGGACGTGAGCTACCCCGTCTCGAGCACCTCCTTGTAGACGACCATGATCGCCGTCTCTTCGTCGTCGTCTTCCCGCGAGATGAGAATCGCCGCCCCGCTGCCCCCCGGGCTTCCGTCGCCGGCTTCGATCCGCGCCCGGTAGCGCTCGAAGACATTGGCGTGCGACGACATCTGGACCCGGACGGGACCGTCCCCCGCGCGCAACTGTTCCACGTACCAGTCGTAGACCCTGGCGGGATCGTCTTCCACCATCAGGATGAGACCCCCGCTCTTCGCGTCCCCGGTGTCGTAGGAAAACAGCTGCTTGTGGACGCGGGCCCGCCGGTAGACCGGCAGCCAGCCAGGCGCCCGGGCGGCTTCGTCGCCCAGGCCCAGGAACATCTCGCGATCTTCCCCGGCCACCCTCACGAATCCGCCGTCTTCGTCTCCTTCAAGTTCCAGGAGGGTCGTGCCACCCGGCCCGCGCACCGTCACCGACACGCCGGACTCGTCCGCCCGTCCCTCGAAGCGCACACCCTTGTCGACCCCTTCCTGGATCAGGGAGAGGCCTTCTCCGACAAAATCGCCAAAGTCCGAGAGGTCGACGGGGACCTCCCTCCCGTCCTGCCCCAGCCGGAGCGCCACCTGGCCTTCGGGCTGGTTCTCGGTGACGATGGTGACGTCGTCACCCAGCACATTCTCCGTCATGTCCGCAAAGACCTCCGCGGGCGAGCCGGTAAGCTCCGTGCCCAACCAGCCGCCCAGTTCGTCCACCGCCCTGAAGCCCACGGCTACCAGAGTGGCGAAGGCGAGGGCGGACAGAGCGCCGAACGCCAACAGGATCTTTCCCCAGACCGGCATTCCCTTCCTGACTTTCCTCGTGGTTTCGTCGTATGGATCGGACATCGGTTCTTCCCCCCCTGGTGGTTGCCGGGTATTCTGACGGTCTGGCGACGGCTCGCCACGACTGCCACAGGCGGGGCGCGCACCGCGACCCGCACCCCCGTCTACGCATCGATGGCGCGATAGTTTCAAGCCGGCGGCCTCGGCGTGGAACCCGAGGATTTCATCGAGGAGTGGGGTAGGGGCTAGGATCCCGGCGCCCGGTGCCGACTTGCGGCGGGGCGATCCGGTCATGCAGAGTGTTCGGCCAGGGCCAACTTGGAAATCAGGAGGAAGACAGTGTCAGACGAACGCAAGGGGATGTCCACGCTTACCAAGGTTCTGCTCATTGTCGGAGGGGTAGCCGGCACGTCGGTGGTGGTGCTGATCGTCGTGGGCTTCTTCGCCTTCCGAAACCTCATGGAGAACGCGCCGGAGCTGCTGGAGGACTTCGGCGATCAGCTGGAGTCCGCGGCCGGGGCGACTCTGGGCGACGTCAGTACCAGCTTCGCGAGCGTCGTCGCGGACGCCGGTACCCTGATGCTGTTCACGGAGGGAATGGTGATGGAGCCGGCCGAGGAGGGTTCGGGCTTCACCTTCAACCTGGATGCGGGCGACGAGTCCATCGGGTTCGACCTGGTGAGCGTCAGCGAATACCTCGACAGGGTCGGACGGGGCGAGATGTACTTCGGGGACGTCGCGCGCGAGGATTCGGGGGACGGTGCCGGCGACGCCGTGGAGAGCGCGGCGCCGGAGTGGGTGTCCGTTTATCCCGGTGCGCGCCACAGCGCCGGCGTCGCCACCGAATTCGAGGAGTTCTCCTTCGGGGTCGAGGTGTTCCTGTCCGATGCCAGCGCCGCGGAGGTCCTCGAGTGGTACGATGAGGCGGCGAGAGAAGCCGGCTGGGCGGTCCGGTGGACGTCCCGCATTTCGGCGGACGACGGCGAGCCGCGTCACGGCAGCGTCTCGATCGGCACGGCAGACCGCAGGGTGACCGTTCTCATCGCCGAGGACGACCGGCGCGACAGCTTCTTCGTGATCCTCTACAAGGGGTGACGGTGCGCGGCGAAGGGCGGGCGGGTCGCCCCACCGCGTACTTCGGACGCAACTGGACATCGGTGCCGCTTGACAGTACTTTGCGGCGAGCGGTTGGCGGGAGCCATCCGGCAGGCAAAATCACCCAAGGAGCAGATTGAATGACTGGACAGGGCGGAACACGGATCCGGGTCACTTTGCGCTGGTTGCAGATACTCGACGACCTCGAGCCGTTTTACAAGGATAAGGGGGAATTCGTGTTCTGGGCGAAGGTCTGGACGAACAACGGTGGCGGGAACGTCCAGGAGACCCGCATGCCGCGCAAGGGACACTACCCGATCTCGGACCATCCGCGATGGAACAGGTTGAACGACCTCGACAAGGTGCTCTTCGAGGGCGAGGTGTCCGATCACCTGGAGATCCAGCTGCGCGGCGAGGAGCTCGACCAATTGTCCGCGAACGACGAACTGGAGTTCTACCACCGCACCTTCACCGGGCCGATCCAGGACCACCTCCGCTACATCCAGCCCGGCGACGAGGGCTCGGACGACCCCGAGAACATGTCCAACTGGCGGATCGGCTACGAAATCGAAGCGGTTTAGCGCGACCCGGGCCAGTGTTCGGCTGGCCAGGTCACCCGGCTAGCCCGTTCGACTGGCCGGATTGCGCCGGAATCCGCCGCGTCAGGCCAGAGAGGCCGCGACGCGGCGGATCTTTTCCACCATCGAGTAGAAGCCGTTGCGGCGGTTCGGGCTGAGAGCCTCCCCGAGCTTCAGCCGCTCGAAGATGTCCGACAGGTCGACCGCCAGGGCGTCGTCGGGGGGCTGGCCGTTGTAGACCTCGGCCAGGATCGCGAAGAGTCCCTTCACGATGATCGACTCGGAGTCGCCCACGAAGCGGAGTGTCGGGGGTTCCCCGTCCTCCAGCCAGCCCGCCAGCCAGGCCGGGCTCATGCACCCGCGCACCTGCGTCTCTTCGGTCTTGAGGGAGGGGTCCATGGGCGGGAGGCGCCGTCCCAACTGGATGATGTACTGGTAGCGAAGCGTGCGATCCGCAAGTGCGTTGAGCCTCTTCTCCAGCTGGTCGATGGTCACCTCTTGGCGCTCCCTCTTGCGCGAAACCGAATAAATACCGAAATTGGGGAATGCGCGATCTTCCCATGCACCTCCCGCTCAAGGGCCGTGGAGTACCTTACGACCCGCCGAACCGTTTCGAAACGGTCCACGTCGAAATGGAACCCGGGCACCCGGGCGAAGAAAGGCCCCGGACCGAGTTCATCACGGACGGCACCCGCTCGATCGTAGCCCGGAACCGGAGCCCGGACCTGGGGTTCGACGCTTCCCTCAACCCCTACCGCGGCTGCGAGCACGGATGCGTCTACTGCTACGCGCGTCCCACGCACGAGTACCTGGGCTTCTCGTCCGGACTCGACTTCGAGCGCAGGATCCTGGTCAAACACCGCGCGCCCGAGCTGCTCCGGGCCGCTCTTTCCCGGTCTTCCTGGCAGCCGCGCGTGCTGGCCATCTCCGGCGTCACCGACGCCTACCAGCCGGTCGAGCGAAGGCTCGGGCTCACGCGCGGCTGCCTCGAGGTGCTGCGCGACTTCATGAACCCCGTCACGATCGTCACCAAGAACCACCTCGTCACCCGGGACGTGGACCTCCTGCGCGAGATGGCCATCCACGACTGTGCCCAGGTGACCGTGTCGGTGACGACCCTGCGGAGCGGCCTGCGCCGGGTGATGGAGCCGCGCACGTCCATCCCGGCCCGGCGCCTCGACGCGGTGCGCCGGCTCTCCGATGCCGGCATCCCGGCCGGTGTGTTCGTCGCGCCGGTGATCCCCGCGCTCAACGACGAGGAGATTCCGGCGATCCTGGAGGCCGCCGCGGAGGCCGGCGCCCGCTACGCTTCGTTCATGCTGCTCAGGCTGCCGGGGGCGGTGGCCGGCCACTTCGTCCGCTGGCTGGAGGCGAACTTCCCCGACCGCAAGGAGAAGGTGCTGGCCCGGATCCGGGACGCGCGCGGCGGGAAGCTGAACGACTCCTCCTTCCACGGCCGCTTCCGGGGTCAGGGCCAGTATGCCGCCCAGATCCGGGCGCTCTTCCGCGCCGCGGCGCGGAAGGTGGGGCTGGACGGGAAGCCGCCGCCGCTCTCCACGACGGCCTTCCGGCGGGGCGGAGGGCTGCAGGGGGATCTGTTCTAGCGCGCTCTGCGCTGCCGACCGCTACATCCGGTTCAGCATGTAGCTGTAGGCCGCCAGAGCCTCGACCTGCTCGTCGGTCAGCGGCATTCCGGCGCGCGGAAGCATGGCGCCCGGATGCTCGATGGGCTGCGACACCCCCGTCTTGATGAGCTCCACGATCGAGGAATACTCGCCGTCCACGTTGAGCCAGGCATCGTCGGTGAGGTCGGGAGCAAGAGGGCCTCCCTTCGCGTCCATCAGATGGCAGGTGTAGCAGATGCCGGCGCCGAAGAAGAGTTCCCTTCCCTCCTCGACCATCTCCACCGTGACGCCCTCGGGGAGGAGCGCCAGGTCGATGTTCAGTTCAACCGTGGCTGCGGTCGGTTCCGCGGCGCCCGAGACCGGCGGCTGCGCTTCTCCGGATGCTGCTGCGCCGGTATCCTCTCCCGAGCCGCTGTCGCCGCCGCCACAGGCTGCAAGCAGGGCCGCGAGGGCCATCGTGGCGAGCCAGGCCTTGCTTGCAGTGCGTCCGCCGGCCCGCTTTTCCATGGTCGTCATTATCTTCTTTTCCGTGTTCGCCATCCTTCGCATCCCATCCCTTCACTCGATTGGTTCTCGGAAGCTCGCCAATGGACCTGCTGGGGGTCAACCGCCGCCGGCTCCCGGCACCCCTGCACCAAACTGCCGATGAATACCTCTGATACCCGCATCGCCATCATCGGTGCCGGTCCTGCCGGCTTCTTCGCAGCCGAGGCGCTGCTGAAGAGCGGGGATCCGGTCGCGATCGACCTCATCAACCGGCTGCCCGCGCCCTACGGCCTCGTGCGCGACGGCGTGGCCCCCGACCACCAGGCCATCAAGTCGGTGGCGCGGGTGTACGCCAGGATCCTGGCCCGCGACGAGGTGCGCTACTTCGGCAACGTGACGCTCGGCGAGGACGTCAGCGTGGACGACCTCCGCGCGCGCTACGACCAGATCGTCTACGCGGTGGGGGCGCAGAGCGACCGCCACCTGGGCATCCCCGGCGAGGGCCTCGACGGCAGCCACGCCGCCTTCGATTTCGTGGGCTGGTACAACGCGCACCCGGACTTCCGCGGCATGCGCTTCGACCTCGGGTGCGAGCACGTCGTGGTGGTCGGCAACGGGAACGTGGCCATCGACGTGGCCCGGATTCTGCTGCACTCCCCCGATCGGCTCGCCACCACAGACATCGCCGACCACGCGCTGGCCGCGCTGCGCGAGAGCCGGGTACGACGGGTGACGGTGCTGGGGCGGAGGGGCCCCGCGCAGGCTTCGTTCACCAACCCGGAGCTGCGCGAGTTCGGCCGCCTGGAGGGCATCTCGGCGGTGGCGGACGGGGGCGAGCTCGCGCTGGACGCCGTGAGCGAGGCCGCGATCGAGGACGACGCCGTGAAGACGCGCAACATGGCCACGCTGCGCGGCTATGCGGAGAGTGCGCCCGGCGAAGGCGACCGCGTGGTGCGGTTCCGCTTTTTCGTCTCGCCGCTCGAGATCGTGGGCGAGGGCGGGCGCGTCACCGGGGTGCGCGTCGAGCGGAACCGCCTGGTGGCCCGGGGGGACGGCTACATGCGCGCCGTGGGCACCGGCGAGACGGAGGTCGTGCCGTGCGGGATGGTGATCCGCTCGGTCGGCTACCGGGGCAAGCCGCTGCCGGGCGTGCCCTTCGACGAGCGGCGCGGGATCGTGCCGAACGAGGGGGGGCGGGTTGTGGGGGGGGCGGGGGGCGGGGGGGTGGTGCCGGGCGAATACGTGGTCGGATGGGCCAAGCGGGGGCCCTCGGGGGTGATCGGGACGAACAAGGCGGACGCTGCCGCGACGGTGGCCTTGATGCGCGAGGATCGGGAGGCGGGGGTCTTCGCCGGGACCGATGACGCGCCCGACCTGGCAGACCTCCTCCGTGATCGCGACGTACACTGGGTCGACCACGAAGGGTGGAAGCGCCTGGACGCACACGAGACCGCCAGCGGCCAAGCCGAAGGGAGGCCTCGGGTCAAGCTGTGCACCGTGGCGGAGATGCTGGAGGTGGCGGGCCCGCCGGGCTGAGGCGCGGGGTGTGTCCGCCTGCTATCCGCCGGCCAGACGCCACACCTGCGCCACCAGGAAGCATGTCACGAACCCCATCACTAGCGGCAGAAGGGCGGAAAGGGTCGTCCAGCGACCGCTCCTGGTCTCCTTGTAGATCGTGTAGATCGTCGTCGAACAGGGGTTATGGAGCAGGCTGAAGAGCATGAGGTTCACGCCCGTCAGCAGCGTCCAGCCTCCGGCGGCCAGCAGTCCTTCCACCTCGCCCACCGAGTCACTTTCGAACATGACCCCCGCGCCGGCGCCCAGTTCGGGATTGCCGAGCGTCAGCACGGTCAGCATCAGCACCGTCGGGATGACGATCTCGTTCGCGGGGATCGCGATCACGTAGGCGAGCAGGATCACCCCGTTGAGGCCGATCAGGATGCCGAACGGGTCCAGGAGCGCGATCCCGTGCTCGGCGAGCGACGCGCCGCCCACCGAGATGTTGGAGATCAGCCAGATGACCGCGCCGGCGGGGACCGCGAAGAGGACCGCGCGCCACAGGATGATCAGGGTGCGGTCGATCAACGAGGTGTAGAGGGTCTGCAGGACGCGCGGGGGGCGGTAGGGGGGGAGTTCCAGCGAGAAGGTGGTGGCTTCGCCCTTCAGCACCGTGCGGGAAAGCCCCCACGAGGTGAGGAACATGAAGACGATGCCCAGCAGCGCGATCGACACCACGGCGCCCGCCGACACCACCCCCGCCAGATGCGGTGGTACCAGCGCGCCGATGAAGATGGCCGCGATCAGGATCTGGGTCGGCCAGCGCCCGTTGCAGAGCGAGAAGTTGTTGGTGATGACCGCGATGAGGCGCTCCCGGGGGCTGTCGATCACGCGCGTGGCGACCACCCCGGCCGCGTTGCAGCCGAAGCCCATGCTCATGGTCAGCGCCTGCTTGCCGTGCGCGCCCGCCCGCCGGAAGAGCGAATCCAGGTTGAAGGCGACCCGCGGCAGGTAGCCGAAGTCCTCCAGCAGGGTGAAGAGGGGGAAGAAGATCGCCATCGGGGGCAGCATGACACTCACCACCCAGGCGGTCGCGAGGTACACTCCGTCGAAGAGGAAGCCGCTCAGCCACCAGGGCATTCCCGCCCAGGAGCCGAAGCCGTGCAGGAGGGGGTGAACGCGGTCGATGAGGAGGGTGGCCAGCATCGCGGAGGGGACGTTGGCGCCCGCGATGGTGAGCCAGAACACCACCGCCAGGATGGCAAGCATGAGGGGGAAGCCGAAGACGCGGCTGGTCAGCCAGCGGTCCAGGGCACGATCCAGCCGGGCTCCCGTCCTCCGGGTCCCCTGCCGAACGGTGGCGCCGGCGATTCGCTCGGCCTCCCGATAGACGTTCTCGGCAAGGGCGTCGTGGAAGCCCGGTTTCAGCGCCCACCGGTGTCGCGTGGCGGCCTTCAGAATGCGGGCGCGGCCTTCGGGGATCGAGGCGTTCCGGGGGGACTGGGCAAGGGAAGCGCCTTCTTTGGACGTGGCGACCGAAGCACCCCGGCTGGAGATTGCAGGCAAGCCCTCCTCCGGGGGCGCGCCGGCCGCGCCGTGGTCGGCGGTCCCACCCTCCTGGAGCCCGCGGCCTCCGTTGCCACCCAGCTGCCCGATCTCCCCCGAACGCACGGCTTCCGTCACACGCTCGTCGGCGTTGAGCAACCGCAGTGCAACCCAGCGCGCGTTGGGAAGCTCCGGGAACTGCTCCGCAACCAGCGGTTCTATCGCATCCACCGCGTTTTCGACAGCCGCGGGCTGCGACCGGATCCGGTGGGGCCGGTTCCTGCGCGTACCCGTCGCCACGTCCGTGGCCGCCCGCAACAGTGCATCGATCCCCTCGCCCTGGCGGGCTACCGTCGGCACCACCGGCACGCCCAGTTCGCGTTCCAGCCGCCCGGCATCCACCGAGACCCCGTGCCGCCCGGCCTCGTCGACCAGGTTCAGACAGACCACCACCCGGTCGGTGATCTCCAGGATCTGCAGGACGAGGTTGAGGTTGCGCTCCAGCCGCATCGCGTCGACCACGACCACCGTCACGTCGGGCTGCCCGAAGAGAATGAAGTCGCGCGCTACCTCCTCGTCGGCGCTTCCCGCCTGCAGCGAGTACGTCCCCGGCAGGTCGACCACCTTCACCCTGCGGCCGTCGTGCAGGAAGGCCCCCTCGGCCCGCACGACGGTCTTGCCGGGCCAGTTCCCCGTGTGCTGCCTGAGCCCGGTGAGCGCGTTGAAGACCGTGGTCTTGCCGACGTTGGGGTTGCCGGCCAGCGCGATCAGATGGTCCCAGCGGTGGGGACTCAGCCCCAGCCGAACCAGGTTCCGCGCGCGCTGGGGTGCACCCCGCGCGGTCGCGGTCCCCCTCCGCCGCACCGCCGCGCCGACCCTTGCCCCCGCCTTCACGAAGCCCGCTCCCCGGCCGCGGCCGCCTCCCTGACCCGGATGTGGCGGGCCTGATCCCGGCGCAGCGCGATCAGGGCGCCCCGGATGTCGTACGCGACCGGGTCGCCCCCGGCGCTCTTCATGCGGGCGTGGATCACCGTGCCGGGAACCACCCCGAGGTCGAGAAGGCGTCGCCGCGCCGGTCCGCGGCACAGCGGCGAGATCCCCGCCGCCGTCGCGGATTCGCCCGGCACCAGGTCGGCGAGCGTGCGCGACCAGCGTGGATCGGCCAGATCGGTGGACAGCTCGATGGTCACGTTGCGGGCGAGCGCGCTGGAGACCTCGAAGCGCTTCGTCCCGGTCCGGAAGCGCACCCTGCCCGCCTCTCCTCGAAGCCGCTCCACTGGCGTCATCAGCGCGAGCCCAAGCCCGACGAGTTCGCGATAGACTTCCTCGGGTTCGTCCTCCAGGTGGGTGATCAGCCCCCGCTCGCCCGGCGCAAGCGAGGACAGCGGCACCCCGGTTCGGGCCGGCATCTCGCCCTCGGCAGTCGGGATCGGATCGCCGTGCGGGTCGTAGACGGGATGGCCCAGGGCGCTGGCGAGATCGTCGGCCTCAGAGGCGGAGATCAGGTGCTCGTGTTCCTCGGCCTGCCCGTGCCATTCCTCGGGGCGCGTCCCCGTCCTGTCAGCGAGGAAGCGCTCCCAGAGGCGGTGCGTGCGCACGATGTGCAGCGCCTGGGTCCTTCCCGAGTCGGTGAGGCGGAAGCGCGAGGCGCCCGCGGTCACCAGACGCTTCTCTTCCAGCCGCTGCAGAAGCCGCACCGCCTGGCCGCGGGGGATCTGGACCCCGCCGGCCACACTCTCCGCGGTCGCGGGCAACCGGTCGTACTCCAGCTTGTAGAGCTGCTTCAGGACATCCTCCATCCGTACCCGCTCGGTAAGGCGGGTGAATCGGCGCACGCGCGCGGCGAGCCCGCGGCCCGGCCAGACCACGGCTGCGGCGAGCGCCACCATCGCGGCGAAGATCAGGAGTGCCAGGGTTGGATCGACCATGGCAGAAAATTTAGGCAAGCCTAAACTTTGGGGCAACGGGTGCGGAGGGGGCGCGTTCTGCCCGCCCGTCGCCATAAGCCTCCGCCGCCGTCTGCGTCGTGATCGCCTTGTTGCCCGCCTCAGGGGTCGGACAGCGCCTGCCGGGAACGCCGGGCGGCGACGGATTCTCGGCCGCCATGAACCGGGCCGAGTTCGTGCAGGTGTCGATCGGCGACTTTGACGCGAGCGGGCGCATGGGGATGATCTCCGGGCTTCTCACCGTTCAGATGCGCAACGAGACCGGGTCGCGCACCATGACCGGCATCCATCTCACCGTCCTGACCCGCCCGGGAAGGGACTGGAAGATTCGCAGCCAGGTGATCCGGTTGGGGACCGATGTGGGGAAGGCGACGCGGTCGCCGGGCGGCGTGTCAGACGGGCCGGTGAACCGCCGTTGGACGAGATGGCGCACGAGCTCGAAATCGTTACCGGTTCAGCCGGTACATCCGCACGTACTGCACGTCCAGTTGGCCGGTCCAGACGCCGAGCACGTAGTCCTCGCCGATCTCCATGTAGGGGGAACGGTAGTGGATGTAGGCGCGGACCAGCCCCGGCGGGAGCGCGACGGTCCCGAGCCACGTACCGTCGGGCGCGAAGACATCGAAAGGAGCCGGATCGGCCCCGGCCAGATGGAACGGCGCCACCCAGACGTGGCCCTGCGCATCGACATGGACCGAGCGCAGGACCGGCAGCACGGGGGCCCTGGTGTACCCCCTCCACCTCCGCCTGAACATATCCACCTCCTCGGCGGGCGCGGCATCGGGGGTCGAAAAGACCATCTCAACGATACCGTCCAGTTCGGCCTCGAAGACGGCGTCGGTCACAGCACGCGGCGACACCTCCCTTCGGATGATCCGTTCGACCGCGCCGTCCAGCGGGGAAGCGAGCCGGACCCGGTACGCCTCGGTGTCGATCACCGCGACGGTTCCCGCCGCCGCTCCGAACTCGGGCATGTTGCCGAATACGTAGTATTCCTCGGAATACCCGTTCCCGTCGCCCACACGCAAATCGACCTCCTCCCCATCGACCACGATGAGCGAGGTGGTGGAACCATCCGTCAGGTCCACCGCCACCAGGCGATAGTCGATCCATCTCGCGATGCCGGGCACCGCGTCGTCGTCCAGTTCGACGAACCGAACGATCAAGCGACCATCCGCCACGCCGACCGCGCGATCCGGGGCTGATCCACCCGGCGAGCCCACGTCGCGCGGGAGTTCGGCCCGAAAGGTGCGCGACAACCGGCCGCCGGGGCCGAATACCTGAATCCGCAGCAGCATGGGGTCGTAGGTCACCAGCGAATCGCCGGCCATCCGGCCCAGAAAGTCGAGGCGCCGAAACTCCCCGGGCCCCTCCCCCTCCCTGCCGGCGCGCCACTGGAATGTGCCCTCGGCGTCGTAGCTGCGGATTTCGGATGCGCCGCGGTCCGCGACCACGATGTCACCGTTGTCGAGGCGCACCGCCGCCACGACATCCGCGAACTGGTACTCGGGCGGACCGTCGATGGTGCCGATCTCGGCCAGGAGCTCGCCGGCTGTCCATGCTTCGCCGGGGCCCGCCAGCGGGGTGATGGCGGTCGCGATCCGGATTCCGGCGGAGTCGGTATGGAGGGTGCCGGTGGGGACAGGCTGGGTGTCGCAGGCCGCGGCGGTCAACAGGAGTGTCGTCGAAAGGACCGCCGACACGCAGAAAAAGTATGGAGAACATGACATTTCGTAATGTTCTCTTTACATATTTGGCCAGCGCGGAATCGGCCGCCCCGGCGTCCAGGGGACGCCCGCGGCTTCGAGCTCGGTGCCGAGTGCGGCGAGGTCGGCCTCGACAAGCGCCCGTAGCGCTGCCGACATCTCCGCCAGCTGCGCCGACGCCACCGCGTAGCTCTCGCGCTGCGTGGTCGTGGGCGCCGATGTCGACCGGAACTGCGCGCCCACGATGCGCGAGATGCGCTGCATGACCGAGGGCGGCGCCAACTCGGCCCGGTCGAGCGCGGTGCGGTCGCGGGAGAGCACGCGCTGGATCTCGAAGAGGCGGTCCTCGAAGGCGCTGATGCGCGTCTCGTACGGCGCCGCGTCCAGCCCGGGGGCGGCGCGCACCGCACGGCGCAGGAGCGCGAGCCGCTCCGAGGTCTCGCGGGCGGCGCGGTCGGTGGCGATCGCGACGCGTTGCAGGGCGGCGACTTCGCGCTGGAAGGCGAGCAGGGCGTCCCGGTCGGCGGCGGCGAGGGTGGCCGTGCCGAGGGGTTTCACCGTGAAGGACTCGGGGGCCGTGAGGTCCTCGTGGCCGTCGCCGGTGACGAGGACGACCCGCGCCGAATACTCGCCGGGCGCCACCATCGGGCCGTCGGCCTCGCCGCCGCCGGGGGAGGGGGGCTCCAGCGAGGCGTAGCGCAGATCCCACGCGATGCGGTGGAGGCCCGCCCGGCGGGGGGCGGGGACGCGCCGCACCACGTCGCCCGCGCCGTCCGACACGACCACGAACACCTCGGGCGGCCGCTCCATGTCTTCGGCGGTCAGCGCGGCCTGGTCGGGGTAGGCGATGTCATCGCCCCGGGCGAGGGCCTCCCGCTCCAGCCGCTGCCGCCGTTCCTTGAGCGACTCGTAGCTGTCGCGGAGGTAGTAGGTGAAGACGGCCCCGAAGGGCGGGTTGGGTGCGGTGAAGAAGGCGTCGCCAAAAGTCCCCTTCTCCGCCCCGCCCAGCGGCCGGGCCGGGATGTACGCCCACGGATCCTTCACGGGGAAGAGGTGGGCCGGCCCCGCCGCCCCCTGAGTGCTGGCCGCCCCCGCCACCGCCTCGTCCATCTCCCTGAGCGGAGAGTAGTCGTCCAGGATGTAGAACCCGCGCCCGAACGTCGCCAGGACCAGGTCGCTCTCGCGGCGCTGAATCTCCAGGTCGCGCACCGCGATCGTCGGCAGCCCGCCCCGCAAACGCACCCACGCCCCACCCCCATCCATCGTCGCAAACAGCCCGAACTCAGTCCCCAGGAAGAGCAGGTCCTCGTCGACGTGGTCCTCGACCAGAGTCCAGCTCGACTGCCCGTCCGGCACGTCGCCCGTGATGTTCGTCCAGCTCGCGCCCCGGTCGTCGCTCCGCACCACGTACGGCCGGAAGTCCCCCTCCTTGTGGTTGTTGAAGACGGCGTAGACCCGATCCGGGTCGTGCCGCGAAGCCACCACGTCGGCCACGTACGCCATCTCCGGCACACCGGCAAATTCCTCCTCCCGCCGCCACCCCCCACCCCCGTCCTCGCTCACCTGCACGAGTCCGTCATCCGTCCCCACATACAGCAGCCCCTCGACCAGCGGCGACTCGTCGAGCGCCACGATCGTCCCGAACGGCGACGTGAACACGTTCTTCCACACCGCCTCGGGCGGCCAGATCCGGCCCATCACCCGCCTCTGGTTGCGGTCGAGTCCCCGGCTCAGGTCCCCGCTCACGGCCGTCCACGTCTCGGCGCGGTCGTCCGACCGGAACAGCTTCTGCGCCGCGAAGTAGATCCTCCGCGAGTTGTGCGGGCTGATGATCAGCGGCGAGTCCCAGTGCCAGCGCAGCGCCCCTTCCCCCGCCTCCGGCTGCGGCTGGATGTCCAGCTCCTCCCCGCTGGCCCGGTCGTACCGCACGATCCCCGCGTACTGGGACTGCGTGTAGACGATGTTCGGGTCCTCGGGATCGATCCGCGCCTGGAATCCGTCCCCCCCGTGGGTGATGAACCAGTCGCTGTTGCGGATCCCGTGCACGTTGTCGGTGCGCGACGGCCCACCCACCGACGAGTTGTCCTGCGTGCCCCCGTACACCGTGTAGAAGGGCGCCTTGTTGTCGATGCCCACGCGGTAGAACTGCATCAGCGGCATGTTCCCCGACACGTACCGCCACGTCCGCGTGCGGTCGAAGGTCTCGTACAGCCCCCCGTCGGTGCCGACCAGCATGTAGTCCGGGTCGTCCGGGTCGAAGACGATGGCGTGGTTGTCCACATGCCGGAAGCGCGAGTTGACTCGCTCGAAGGTGCGGCCCCCGTCCTCGGTCACGTGGATGAAGACGTCCACCGCGTAGACCCGGTCCATCCTGTGCGGATCCGGGTAGAGTTCCCCGTAGTACTGCGGATCGACGACGATGTAGTCGGACATGCGCACCCAGGTCTCGCCCCGGTCCGGCGAACGGTAGAAGCCGCTGCGGTCCTCGGTGGCGGCGGGGTTCGCGTAGAGGACATCGGGGTCGATTGGTGAGACAGCCAGGCCAATCCGCCCGAGGTCGCCCCCCGGCAGCCCGCCCGTGATGTCGCGCCAGCTCTCGCCGCCGTCGGTGCTCTTCCAGACGCCGGACTCGGGGCCGCCCGCGACGAGGATCCCGACGTGGCGCCGGCGCTGGTAGGCGACCGCGTAGAGCACGTCCGGGTCGCGCGGGTCGAAGTGCACGTCGGCGATGCCGGTGTTCTCGCTGAGCTCCAGGACGGGGAACCAGCTGCCGCCTCCGTCGGTGGACTTGAAGAGCCCGCGGTCGCCCCCTGGCGCCCAGAGCCCGCCCATCGCCGCCGCGTACACCACGTCCGGGTCGCGCGGATCGATCAGGATCTTGCCGATGTGTTCCGAGGTGTGGAGCCCCGTGTTCCGCCAACTGCGCCCCCCGTCCAGGCTTTTGTAGACGCCGTCGCCCCAACCCACGCTGCGCTGGCTGGTGTTCTCGCCGGTGCCGAGCCAGATGACGTTGGAGTCGGTGGGGTCGATGGCGATCGCGCCCGTGGAGTAGGCCGGGTAGTTGTCGAAGATGGGGGTCCAGGTGGTGCCGCGGTTCTCGGTCTTCCAGACGTTCGACGAGGAGGTGGCGACGTACCAGACGCTCCGGTTCGAGGGGTCGACGGCGATGTCGGCGATCCGTCCGGACATGAAGGCCGGGCCGATGCCGCGGAGCTCCAGCGCGGAGAGGAAGCCGGTCGTGATGGCGGGGGGCTGGGGGGACTGGCCGCGGAGTGGGGCGAAGTTGATGCCCACGGCAGCGAGCACCAGGGCGATGGCCGATACAGGTGGGGAGTACCTCATTCGTGTCCTCGCGTGGCAGCAGAGTCGGAAGAAGCGCGGCAGTTAGCAGGATGCTCCCGGCTGTCCGGCGGCGCAATCACTCCAGCTCCCGGAGACGCCAGGCAATGTCCGCGGGTTCAGCCGTTCACGATGTCCCCGACACCGCCTCCCGCCTCCAGGTCAGCCACGAGTCCAGGCTCAGCCGGTCCTCTTCGAACAAGACCAGGAGCACAATCAGCAGGACGGCGCGCGGAACGACGTGGGTGTTAAAGGCGTACAGGGGCTCCGCCAGCAGGTGCCCGAAGGTGACGAGCATCAGTACGGCGCCGAGTCCGATCGCCGCGGCGAGACGTTTCCACCCGGCGAGCATGAGGGCGCCACCGAGCAGCTCCACATGGGGAACCGCGACGCCGGTTAACCAGAGCGACCATTCGGGCAGCGGCCCCGATTCGTACGGCACCACGAACAGGTTGCGCGCGTGCTCGACCGCCCCGAGCCTGAACACCTTCCAGAACCCGGCCGCGAAGAAGATCAGGCCCAGGATGACGCGGGCCACGAAGACGGCCCAGCTTCGCGGTGTGATTAACGTTGTCATCTCGGGGGACAACCTTGCTCGCGGCGTCCCGCGGCACAATGTCGGGGGGCGTAAGCCGGGCAGCCGGCCCAGTCCGGCGCCCCGCCGCCCTATGCCACGCCGAAACCAACCACGGACCGCCAAATGGCCCAACGAGACTACATACTTCGCATGATCGAGGAGATGGGTGCCGTCCTGATCGCGCTGCGCAACGCCATCCTGAGGGGCGGTGCGCCGCCGGGCGAGGTGGAATCCACGCTGCGGCGGGCCACCAGCGCGGCGGGCATCGAACTCGAGCTGGCCCGCGTGGTCACGGTCGAGGCCCTTACCGACATGGTCGCGCCCAGGGGCGAGGTCGAACCCGCCCGGTGCTGGGTGCTCGCCGAGGCCCTGATGACGGACGGCGTGAACCGTCTGCACCAGGGGCAGCCCGAGCTGGCGAGGTCATCGCTCGCGAAGGCGGCCGTGCTCTTCAGGCTCGTGGCCCCCTGGGGTGCCTACCTGACCGGCTTCCCGGAGGCGGAGGAGCGGATTCAGGAGATCGAGGAGTGGCTGGAGGCTGCAAGTCCGGACAAACGGAAATCGTGATTTCCATATGGATCCTCCAATTGACAAGTACGTCTTACAATTGGCGGACGACCCGCGTCGCGTATGGACGCGATTCAACCGGGGCTCTGGTCACGGCGCGACCGCCGCGAGCACTTCCCGAACCACCTCGCCCGCGCGCACCACATCCGCCATCGAGGCGTCCCGATGGGCGACCGCGCGGACGCTGTGCGCGCCTGATACGAGCATGGTCACGCCCCTCTCGCGGCACGCGTCCACGAAGTGCGCCGCGCTGCACGGCACGTCGAAGCGCAGGATGTTCGTCTCCACATGCTCCCGCACCAGCTCCACCCCCGTGATGCTCACCAGAACATCGGCGAGGCGGCCCGCCTTCTCGTGATCGTGCGCCAGGTCGCCGCGGTGGTGCTCAAGGGCGTACAGCGCCCCGGCGGCGATGATCCCCGCCTGGCGGAACCCGCCGCCGAAGAGCTGCTTGAAGCGCCGGGCCCGCGTCACGAAGTCGGCCGAGCCCGCCAGCGCCGATCCCACCGGCGCGCCGAGCGCCTTCGAGAAGCAGACCGAAACGGTGTCGAAGTCGCGCGCGTACCGGGCGGGCGGGATGCCGGTCGCCGCCGAAGCGTTCCAGACGCGGGCGCCGTCGAGGTGGCAGCGCAGCCCGGCCGCGCGGGCAATGGCCACCACTTCGTCGATGAGTTCCAGCGGCCAGATGCTCCCCCCGCCGCCGTTGTGGGTGTTCTCCACGGTGAGCAGCGTCGCGGGCGGGGTCAGGGTGGTGGGCGATCCCGAATGTGCGACCCCGAGCGCGTCGCGCAGCTGGGTGGCCGTGAAGATGCCGCGGTCCCCCAGGAGGGGCTGCACGGTGACGCCGGAGAGGGCCGCCGGCGCCCCCCCCTCCGAGCGGACGACGTGCGACGCGATGTCCATGATGACCCGGTCGCCGTGCTCGGTGTGGGCACGGATCGCAACCTGGTTCGTCATGGTTCCGGTCGGCATGTAGACGGCGTCCTCCTTGCCCAGGACCTCCGCCGTCCGGGCCTCGAGACGCCTGACGGTCGGGTCGTCGCCGTAGACGTCGTCGCCGACGGTGGCTGCGGCCATCGCCTCGCGCATGCCGCGCGTGGGCCGGGTGACCGTGTCGCTGCGGAGATCGATCATGGGCGATGGGGATTGTTCGGGCGGCGGCTCACGGACGACCGGGCCGCGCATCTGGCCAACCCGTCCGTGTCCTGGGTCTTGAGCCGAGCCAGCCACGCGGTGAACTCGGCGCTCCCGGGCACGCAGATCGAGTTATTCCTCAGGCCCAGCACCTCAAGTCGAGCGAGCCCCAGAAAGCTCTCGGGGATGGCTCCCGAGAGGGCGTTGGTATGGGCCGACAGGAACTCCAGGTTGGCGAGATCGCCGAGTTCGGGCGGGAGCGAGCCGGATAGATTGTTGTCGCTCAAGTCCAGTTGCGTCAGGCTGGCGAGATCGCCGAGTTCGGGCGGAATGCTCCCAGAGAGCCCGTTGGCGTGGAGCGGCAGGATGACCAGGTCGGCCAGGTCGCCGAGTTCGGGCGGAATGCTCCCCGAGAGGCCGTTGGTGTGGAGCGACAATGCCGTCAGGCCCGCGAGGTCGCCGAGTTCGGGTGGAATCGAACCGGAGAGGCTGTTCTCGCCCAGGTCCAGTTCCGTCAGGTTGCCGAGCTTGCCGAGTTCGGGCGGGACGGATCCCGACAGATTGTTGCCGTAGGCTATCAGATGCGTCAAGCCGGCAAGGTCGCCCAATTCGGGCGGGATGCTTCCCGAGAGCTCGTTGGCGTGGAGGAACAGGTTGGCCAAGTTGGCCAGGTCGCCGAGTTCGGGCGGAATGATCCCGGCGAGGCCGTTGGTGTGGAGCGACAGTGTCGTCAGGCCCGCGAGGTCGCCGAGTTCAGGCGGAATCGAGCCGGCGAGGCTGTTGTCGCCCAGGTCCAGTTCCGTCAGGTTGACCAATTCGCCGAGTTGTGGGGGTATGGCTCCCGAGAGGTCGTTGCCGTAGGCCGTTAGCTTCGTCAGGCTGGCGAGGTCGCCGGTTTCGGGCGGAATCGAACCGGAGAGGTTGTTGGCGGCAAGATGCAATGAGGTGACCCTGCCGGAAGCGTCCGCCGCCACCCCGTGCCACTCACCAAGCGGGGCGTCGGTCAGCCATCCGGCGCTTATGGTCCAGCCGGACCCGCCGGTTGCTTCGTAGAGGGCCGCGAGCGCCGCCCGATCGACACTGGTACAGCCGTCCAATTCGCTGACGTCGTGGCTGTCCAGCCCTGCCAGCCAAGCGGTGAACGCGTCGGTCTCGGGAACGCAAATCGAGTTGTTCCGGAGGGCTAGAAACTCCAGTCCGGCGAGCCGCAGAAAGTCCTCCGGGATAGATCCGGTCAATTCGTTCGTGTGGAGCGACAGGACGGCCAGGCCGGCAATGTCTCCCAATTCGGGCGGAATGCTCCCAGAGAGGCCGTTGGCGTGGAGCGACAGGACGGCCAGGTCGGCCAGGTCGCCGAGTTCGGGCGGAATGCTCCCCGAGAGGCCGTTGGTGTGGAGCGACAATGCCGTCAAGTCCGCAAGGTCGCCGAGTTCGGGTGGAATCGAACCGGAGAGGCTGTTGTCGCCCAGGTCCAGTTCCGTCAGGTTGCCGAGCTTGCCGAGTTCGGGCGGGACGGATCCCGACAGATCGTTGCCGTAGGCTCTCAGACGCGTCAGGCCGGCAAGGTCGCCCAATTCGGGCGGGATGCTTCCCGAGAGCTCGTTGGCGTGGAGGAACAGGTTGGACAGGTTGGCCAGGTCGCCCAGTTCGGGCGGAATGCTCCCCGCGAGGCCGTTGGAGTGGAGCGCCAGTGTCGTCAGGCCCGCGAGGTCGCCGAGTTCGGGTGGAATCGAGCCGGCGAGGCTGTTGTCGCCCAGGTCCAGTGCCGTCAGGTTCCCGAGCTTGCCAAGTTCGGGCGGGATGTTTCCCGAGAGATCGTTGCCCCAAGCCGTCAGGCCCGTCAGGCTGGCGAGGTCGCCGGTTTCGGGCGGAATCGAACCGGAGAGGTTGTTGGCGGCAAGATTCAATGAGGTGACCCTGCCGGAAGCGTCCGTCGCCACCCCGTGCCACTCGCCAAGCGGGGCGTCGGTCAGCCACCCGGCGCGTCTGGTCCAGCCGGACCCGCCGGTTGCTTCGTAGAAAGCCACGAGCGCCGCCTCGTCAGCAACTACGTTCACCAGCGCTGTCCCGGAAGCGGCGCCGGCCGTGGCCGTGATCGTCACCACCCCCTGGTCGACGGCCGTCACCAGTCCCGACCCATCCACCGTGGCGACCGAGGCTTCTCCGCTCGACCAACTGACCGCGGCTCCCGCCATCGCCTGACCACGCTGGTCGAGTACCTGCGCCGAGAACCGCGCAGTGTCTCCCACGGCCCTCAGCCGCGCCGAAGCTGGCGTGACCGCCACGGTCGTTGCGCGGGGTGGGTCCGGTGGCGGAGCTACCGGCTCGCCGCCACCGTCGCCACAGCCGTAGGCCGACAGGCTGACGAACAGCAGGACTGCGCATACCGTAGTGTTTGCTTTACGAAATGTCATGAACTCTTTACAATTTGCACATTTGGGCGCTGTCAGCTGCCCACATTCGGTTGTTCTGTCCAATCGCATTATACGCATCAATCAGGCTCCAGTTGCGCGAGACTTCCAATGGTGCGTAACGGTTGCATGGAGAGCAAGATGGATTCAAGGTTGCGACCACCTGTTCCGAAGGCAACTCCCCTGGCTGAGCACCTTGGACCCGAAGGCCCAGTTTTGATGTCACGCGGTTCCGGCCTCCCCAATGCTCGAGCCGAACTCGACATCCATGACATCCTGCACCGGGCGATACCCCACACTGCGGTAGATCCTGTTGGAAGTGGGATTCGCCAAGTCGGTGTAGAGGACGCAGTGGCTGAAGCCCAGGTCGAGCGCATGACTGCTCAGCTCAGCCACCAGCGTGGTTGCATAGCCTCTCCGGCGATGCGCCTTGGGGGTGTAGACATAACCGATCCGCACGCCGTGGCGGGTGTGCGCGGGAAATCCGGCCATGGACACCGGCTCTCCGTTCACCCATAGGGCAAGCAGGCGGCTTCCACCTTCGTCGCCACACAGTCGGCGGGCCCGCTCCTGGGGATCTCCCGGGTCTCCCAGACCGGTCTCCCGCACGAACGATCCCAGCCAACGGGTGACGAGCGGGATATCTGCGGGTCCGGCGCGTCGCATTCCTCCCGGCGCCATTCGCGAAGGCGGCACCACACGCTCCAGGATGTGGATCCGTTGCCGCGCTCCGGGCGTGACCTCCACCCCCTTGAGCTGGCCCCACGCGTCGCCGAAGGTGCGGGCCACCGTGTCGGGACCGAGAACGGCGGGCAACTCGTCGTACACCTTGGCCACATTCCGCGACAGGAGCGGGACGGCGTCCAATGGCATACGGGTCAGGCCGAGTTTGTAGGGAGGCGTGCGGAAGGCGCATCCGGCGACTTCGCCGTCCCGTTCGATGGTGGCGAAGTAGGTGGGGGATGCAGGAGCCGGAGTGGGACGCACCCCCACGAGCGACGCCGCCACCCCCAGAGCGAGGTTGTTTTCGGCTTCGCGCCGGAGCAGCCAGGGTTCCGCCCGTGCGAGGAAGGCACGCGGTCCGGAGTGCCGCACGATCACGGTCTCCATGGTCGGCACTCCCCTCACCCCAGGCGAAACAGCCCGTTGAGCTTCGTGCGAAGCACCCGCACGTATCCCCGCTCGGTGAGCCATTCCTCGAGCGCGGCGCGGCGCCCCTTCAGCTCGACGATCAGGCATCTCGGCCACGCGGCGCGCGGCGCATCGGTCAGATACGGCTGGATGACCTCGGCTTCCCGCCCCTCCACGTCCACCTTCAGGCAATCGATGCGGTCGATTCCGGCTTCCTCCACCAGGTCCGCGAGGGTGGCCACGCGCACCGGGACGGTCGCTTCGCCGGCACTCTCGCCCTCGTCCACCAGACGATTCTCGCCCGAGTTGCGCGCCCCCACCGTGAGCGCTCCGGTGCCACTCTCCGCCCCCACCGCCGCCTCCACCACACACATGCGGTCGCCCGCGCGATTGGCACGCACGTTGTAGCGCAGCTGCCGCGCGAGCGACGGGTTCGGTTCCACTGCAAAGACCCGCCCGCCGGCCGCCATTCGCGACGCGACCCAGAAGGAATAGCCGCCCACGTTGGCACCGACGTCCACGAAGGTGAACCCGGGGGCCGCCGCCCATTCCCCCAGCAGCCGCCGCTCCGCGCGATCCCAGGAGCGCGGCAGGAAGAGGATTCTGGCCTCGGAAACCGAGCGGTCCGGAAACAGCCGGAGCCTCTGCCCCCACACCCGCGTGTCGACCGGTCCGGCCAGCCTGCTCCGCCCAATCCTGCGCGCGAGGAGGGCGAAGCGGCTCCACGGCCATCCCCCCGGCATCGCCCGCGCGACCTTCAGCCAGAATCCGCCCCATCCGCGGGGCCGGTGGGTCCCCCATGGATCCGTGAAAAAGCCATCCACGACGTTCGAGCGGCGTTGCATCCGGCCCCCTCTTGGCACCGAAGTTATCGTTCCTTTTCGCAATTGCACGGAGACTGAATCCTAATGAATCCCCTCCCCGGCGGGACGCTCTCCGCCGGATACATCACCCGCTTCTGGTCGCCCCTGGCCGCGACCTGGGTCATGATGGCGGTGGAAGGCCCGCTCCTCGCCGCCACCATCGCCCGCCTCCCCGACGCCAAGATCAACCTGGCGGCCCACGGCGTGGCCTTCGCGATCGCCATCCTCGTCGAGGGCCCGGTCATCATGCTCATGACCGCGGCCACGGCGCTGGTTCGGGACGCGGACAGCTACCGCAGGCTCCGCCTCTTCGCGCACGGCCTCAACGGCCTCGCGACGCTGCTCCTCTGCGTGCTCCTCATCCCCGCCGTCTTCGACTCGCTCTTCCTCGGGGTGCTGGCGCTGCCGCGCGAGGTGGCGGACATCGTCTACGGGTCGCTCTGGATCTACCTGCCGTGGGCCGCGGCGATCGGCTACCGCCGGTTCATCCACGGCGTGATGATCATCTCCGGCAAGACGCGCCAGGTCGCGGTGGGCACCGTCTTCCGGCTGGCAACGATGGCGGGCACGGCCTTCGCACTCGCAGCGTTCACGGAGCTGCCGGGCGCGTGGGTCGCCGCGGCGGGCCTCACCGTGGGCGTCTGCATAGAGGCAGTGGCGGCGCGGCTGATGGCCACCGGCGCGATCCGCCGCACCCTCGCCACGAGCACAGCCGAGAGCGGGACGCCACCCCTCACCTGGTCCGGGATGGTATCGTTCTACTATCCGCTCGCCCTGACGTCCATCGTCGCGCTGGCGACGCACCCCGTGCTCACCTTCCTGGTCGGCCGGGCGCGGGACCCGCTCGAATCGCTGGCGGTTCTGCCGGTCGTCCACTCGCTGTCCTTCCTCTTCCGCGCCATCGGGCTCAGCTACCAGGAGGCCGCCATCGCGCTCATGGGCCGGGAGTTCGAACACCGCCGCACGGTCGCGCGCTACGCGGCCGGCCTGGCCATCGTCACTTCCACCGGCTACGCGCTCTTCGCCGTCACGCCGCTCTTCGACTTCTGGTTCGGCACGGTGTCGGCGCTCACGCCGGAGCTGCAGGAGTACGCGAGGATCCCCACCGCGCTGATCATCCCGCTGCCGGCGCTGTCGGTCTGGCTGGCGTACCAGAGCGCGATTATGGTGATGAGGCGCCGAACCAAGGCCATCACCGTGGCCACATCGCTCGGGGTGGCCGGCATCGTGGCGATCTTCGCCGCGCTGGCGTGGGGCCTGAACTGGATCGGCGCGACCGCCGTGTTCGCCGCCTTCATGGGCGGGCGATTGCTGTCGAACCTGTACCTGCACTGGATCGAGTCACGATGAGCATCAGCCGACGCCGTTTCGTTGCCGACGCCGCGGGGTGCGCGTCGGGCGTTGCCGCGGCCGCGGGCTGCGCGTCGTATCTGGCGGCGGTGGGCCGGTTCTTGCCGCGAGGGGCGCTGGAGAGGTGGGGGGCGGGGGGGGTGGGCGCTGGCGGAAGTGCCGGGCCGAGGGGCGCCCCGGGTGGGGGACGGCACTCGCGCGCGGGATCCTGGCGGCACGTCGGGCGCATCGTCGCGCAGGAGCCCTGGGCACGGATCGAGGAGGTCGGCCCCGGGATGTACGCGGTGATCTCGACGCCGCTCGGTGGGGACTATACGACGGTCTGCAACGGCGGCATCATCGGGGGATCCTCGGATACGCTGGTGGTGGAGGCCTTCATGTCGGAGCGGGGGGCGGAGTGGGTGGCCGCGAAGGCCAGGGAGTTTACCGGGCGCTGGCCCGGCCAGATCGTGGTCAGCCACCATCATGCGGATCATTCGGCGGGCGCGGCCGGGTTTGCGGGCGCCGGCGACGAGGCTGCCCCGGCTCTTCACGCCACCGAGACCGCCCGTAACCTTGTCGTGACCTCGCCGACAAACGAAGGGCCGCTGGCGCCTTGGGCGGATGCCGTGCTGGTGCCGGAGGGTGGGCCGGTGAACTTCGACCTGGGGGACCGGGTGGTCACCGTGCAGCCGCGTGGGGGCCACACCGCGAGCGACCTCACGGTGGAGGTGGACGGGGGCGAGGGACCGGTGTGGTGCGGAGACCTGGTCTGGAACGCCATGTTCCCGAACTACGTGGACGCGACCCCCTCCCGCCTGTCTCGATCGGTTCGGGCGCTCGGAGGACTTCCGTCGCCGGTCTTCGTCCCGGGGCATGGGCCGCTGGCGGACGCGGAGGCGTTGGCGAGGTACACCGCGGTGATCGACTCGGTGGAGGAGGCGGCCAGGCGCGCGATGGAGGATGGGCGAACCGCCCAGGCGGCGGCGGAGGATTACGAGGTGCCGGAGGAGCTCGGCGAGTGGACGCTCTTCAACCCGGCCTACTACCAGCGCGCGATCGAGGCGTGGATGAGGGAGCTGGCGGGCGGGCCTTGATTCGGTGCCAAGTCGTGCTGCGACGATTGTGATGTAAAGACAACACGACAGTTTGTAATGTTCTCTTTACATATTCCGTCTTAACCGCTCTAGAGGCGCCTCACGTCATCCCACCCGCCGGCCATTCGTGATGCAAGGTTGGTGTCCCCTGTGGAACATTGTCGAATGCAGTGGGTATGCAGACGGTCAGCAATTCAGACCGTCCCGGAATGAATGGGGGCGGGGCAAGCACCGACAACCCGAAGGGGGGAAGGGATGAGCAAGGGAATGGGTAAGTGCAGGGTAGTCGTAGCGGTGTGCCTCTCGGCAGTCGCCTGCGGTGATGACGTCACCGAACCGGAGTCACTGTATCCCGCGACAGTCGTGGTGTCGCCGGAAACAGGAAAGATTGAGATGTTCGCCGACACAATCCACCTGACCGCCACGGTCCGGGATCAGCACGGGGACATCATGGAATCCGTGTCTGTCCAGTGGTCGAGCGACGACACGGTTGCCGCCACCGTTTCGGCCACGGGGATCGTAACCGCGTGGAGAAGCGGCGTCATCGAGGTCGAGGCAAGTGCGGGAGAGGTGTCCGGCACGGCCACCATCACCGTCGAGCTGGTCGAGCGGGGTGCGCTGCTGAAGTTCTACGAGGACCTGAACGGCAACGCCTGGACCGACAACGAGAACTGGGGAACCAGGACCACGCTCGAAAGGTGGCATGGCGTCGAGACGGACGACGCCGGGAACGTCATCGGGCTGAGGCTTCGCAACAACGGCCTGAGCGGCGAGATCCCCACCGAGGTCAGGCTCCTGGAGCGCCTGGAATTGTTGGACCTGTCGTTCAACGAGGAGATCAGGGGTACGGTGCCTCTCGAGATCGGAGAGCTGGAGCACTTGGTCAGGTTGTTCCTGCAACACAACTTGCTGACCGGCACTATCCCGTCGGTACTCGCGAACCTTCCCGATCTGGAAGAGCTGGACCTACATAGGAATCAGTTGACGGGCCCCCTGCCGGAATGGCTTGGCAACATCCCCAAGCTGAGAGTCCTCAGTGTTTGGGGGAACGATCTCACCGGCCCCATGCCGGCTTCGTTAGGGAACCTCGCGGGGTTGACGGCGATCGATGTCGCCAGCACCGGCCTGAGCGGTCCGCTGCCACGATCCTTGACGAATCTGGAACTCGTATTGTTCCGGTGGCGTTCGACCGAGCTCTGTTCTCCGCCGGACGACGAGTTCCAGAACTGGCTCAAGACAATCGAGACGGAAAGTGGGGTTGGTCCCTGCGATCAGTGACCGGCCCCATGCTGCCTTGAGGCGCGGTCCGGGCGTCGGGCTGATCGATTCGCTGCGCGCCGGTCTCGGCGAGAGCCCCTCTCATGAGGGCGGCAACACGGAGTAGGCGGCCGGGACAACGTGCGGTTCCTGGCCCCCGGGTCCGTGGGTCGTGCTCCTTCGGCTCGAGCCTCACCATCATCGCCGGTCGTCGCCGGGGGACTCGTGCTCCGGGAGGCGGCCGGCGGCGTCTCAAAGGCCGGACGACTTGGTACGAGAGACCGGAAGCTGCGAGTTGAAATGCGGCGGCACGGGTGGCGGGCTATCCGGGGAGGGTTACGGGATCGACAGCCCACCAGAAGTGTTACACGGCCGGACCAAGGTGACGGTCGGTGCCCGCAGACGCGGCAGGCCCAAGTCACTGCGTTAGTGCCCGCCGCAACCGCTCCCCCAGCCCCCGCAACCGCCCCACCGGCTCGTTGCTGAACACGATCCGCACGAACTGCCCCGCGTTCTCCCGTCCCCAGTGCGTCATCGGCGTCGCGGCCACCTTCCCACGCTCCAGCAGGCGCGCCGACGCGGCTTCCCCATCCAGGCCCAGCCTGCCGGTGTCCACCAGGAGCGACCACCCACCCCCACCCCGCACAAAGGGCAGCCCGGCCAGCTCCGCCTGCACCACGTCGCGCCTCCGCTCCCACTCCCGCACGGCCTCCGCCACGCCCCCGCCGGCCGGGTCCGTCAGCGCGGCGAGCGCGCCCGGCTGCGCGATCCCCACCGGGGTCACCACGTTGTAGATGCTGACGAGCCCGATCCGGTTCATCGCGCGGCGGGGGCCCGCCACCCACCCCACCCGCCACCCGATCATGCGGTACTCCTTCGACACGGACCCCACCGTGATCGTGAGGTCCTCCAGGCCCGGTACGCTCGCGGGATGGACGTAAAGGCGGCCACCGTACAGGATGCGCTCCATCGCGGCGTTGTACACGAGCCAGATGCCGCGCGGTTCGCACAGCCGGGCCACCTCCTCCCAGTCCTCCCGCGTCATGACCGCCCCGGACGGGATCGACGGGTTCATGAGAAACACCACCCTGGTCCGGTCGGTGACGGCGTCGCGCAGGCGTCCCAGATCGAGGGCCCAGCGCCCGTCGCGCACCACGAACGGCACGAACCGCGCCACACCCCCCGCCAATCGCACGCGGTACAGCATCCCCGCATAGGTCGGGTCGGTCACCACCACCTCGTCGCCCGGCTCGATCAGCGCCAGCAGCGCGTTGAAGAGTCCCTCGGTGCCGCCGGCGGTGATGATCGTCTGCGTGGCCGGGTCGTGGGGGACGCCGCTCAGCCGGGTGACGTGGGCGGCGGCGGCCGCACGCAGGTCGTCGCCGCCCAGGAAGGGGAGGTAGCTGTTGGCGTCGTCGTCGCCCAGGGCGGACCGGGTGGCCTCGATGGCGGCGCGAGGGGGCGGGATGTCCGTGTCGAGGTTCTCCAGGCGCAGGATCTCGGGGTCGGCGCCCGCCGCGTGGGCGACGCGGTCGATGGAGAAGCCGGCGATGCCGTGCAGGCGGCGGTCGCGCTGGCGCTTCACGGTGCGATGGTCGCGGGACCCGTGCCGGCGGAGCCGTTGTCACGGTCGGCCCCCGGGCCGGTGCCGCCGTGGTGGCCCCCCGGGCCGCTGCCGCCGGGTTCGCTGCGCTCGTGGCCCGCGCGACCGTCCCGCAACCGTTCGCGCACGAACCTGATGACCTCCTCCACCGTGCGCGCCGTGGCCACTTCCGAGGGGAGGCCGCGGGCGCGGTCCAGGTCGCCGAAGAGCACGACGGGGCGCCCGTAACGCACCGACAGCGCGACCTCCGAAGCCGTGCCGGCACTCCCGGGAAGCGCCACCACCACATCCGAGGTGAGGACGTTGACGTGATTGCGTGAGCTGAACTCCGCCCCGTCCTGACCCAGGTGAGTGCGAATCGTGATCTCCACCCACGGGTTGGGATAGCCGGACGCCGGAGCCGCCTCGTGAAACGGCAACACCCCGATCACCAACCCGTCCCGCTCCTCCACCTCGGCGAACGCCCGCGACACGGATTCCATGACTCCGCTGCCGCCCCCGGTCAGCAGATGGACCCCCAGCCGCGCGAGCCGCCGCCCGAGCGGCGCGGCCAGTTCCTCATGAGCACGCACACCCGAGCCCATCACGCCGACAATCGGAAGCACAGTCACAGGGGCACTTGGAATACGCATGAGGTGCGAGGTTTCTTCATAATCGGTTCCATCTTCGCCAATCGGGAGGCCCAAAGCCAATGAACGGGAACCAGCACGCGGACAAACCCGCGTGACCACCGAGAGCTCCAGCGGCCGCTACGGCCCCTACGCCGCCACCTCGGTCGTCGTCGCCAACATGATCGGCACGGGCGTCTTCACGAGCCTCGGCTTCCAGCTCCTCGACATCCAGTCCACCCTCCCGCTCCTCCTCCTCTGGGTAGTCGGCGGCGCGGCGGCGTTCTGCGGCGCGCTCTCCTACGCCGAACTCGGCGCGGCGATCCCCCGCTCGGGCGGCGAGTACACCTTCCTGTCGCGCGTCTATCACCCGGCGGCGGGCTTCGTCTCGGGGTGCGTCTCGGCGACCGTCGGGTTTTCCGCGCCCACCGCGCTCGCCGCCATCACCTTCGGCACCTACCTCGCGTCGGTCTTCCCCTCCCTCTCGCCCACCTGGCTCGGCGCGGGGCTGGTCGTGGCGATGGCGGCCGTCCACGTCACCAACCACCGCAGCTCGGGGCTCCTGCAGAGCGGCTTCACGACCGTCAAAGTGGCGCTGATCGCCGCCTTCTGCCTCGCCGCCGCCACCCTCGCCGACCCGGCCCATCCCGTCGCCCTCACTCCCGCCCCCGGCGACGGCACGCTCATCTTCGGCGGCGCCTTCGCGGTCTCTCTCATCTACGTCTCCTACGCCTACACCGGCTGGAACGCGGCCACCTACCTGACCGGCGAGGTCGACGACCCGCAGCGCACCATCCCGCGCATCCTGGCGTCCGGCACGCTGCTCGTCACGGTGCTGTACGTGGCGCTCAACTACGCCTTCCTGCGCGCCGCCCCCATGGCCGAGCTGGAGGGCCGCCTCGAGGTCGGCTACGTGGCGGCCACCCACCTCTTCGGCCCGGCGGGGGCCGCGATCATGGGCGTCACCCTCGCGGTGCTGCTCGTCTCGACGGTGAGCGCGATGGTGCTGGCGGGCCCGCGCGTCCTGCAGGTGATGGGCGAGGACTACCCCGCGCTCCGCCGCCTTGCGCGCACCAAGCCGAACGGCATCCCGGCGGTGGCGGTCCTCGCCCAGGCCGCGCTCACGCTCGCGTTCATCGTCACGGCGTCCTTCGAGACGATCCTCGTCTTCGCTGGGTTCATCCTCGGGCTGAACAGCCTGCTGACCGTGGCGGGCGTCTTCGTCCTGCGGATGCGCGAACCGTCGCTGGCCCGGCCCTACCGCACGTGGGGCTTCCCGGTCACACCCCTCGTCTACCTCGGGCTGACCTCCTGGACGCTCGTCTACATCGCGCTGGACCGCCCCGTGGAGGCGCTGGCCGCAGCCGCGTTGATCGCCGGAGGGCTACTGCTATACCGGCTGGCGCGCTCCGACCGATACTCGCCGTCAGCCGCTCACCGGCCCGGCGCGTGACCCGCCGGCTCGTCCGGCCGCTACTCGATCCCCAGCAGTTCGATCTCGAAGATGAGCACCTGACCCGGGCCGGGCCCGGAGTCCCCGTACCCCAGGTCGGGGGGGATGAAGGCGCGCAGGTGGCCGCCCACCTTCATCAGCATGATCGCCTCCGCGAAGCCCGGAATCACGCCGCTCAAGCTGAATGATGCGGGATCGCCGCCGTAGGAGCTGTCGAATTCACTGCCGTCAACCAGCGTTCCCCGGTAGTGAACCCGGACCTGCTGCCCCTCCTGGGGGCTGTCGCCTTCGCCCTCGCTCAGCACCTCGTACTGGAGCCCCGACTCCGTGGTCATGATCCCTTCCTTGTCGGCGTTGTCCGCAAGAAAGGCCTCGCTCGCAACTCTGGCGCCGGCGATCTCATCGGCCTGAGCCGACGTGAGCATCTCGTTGAACGCCATGATCGCATCCCGCATCTCCATATCCGTAAGCGCCGGACTGACGTCGGCGAGCGCGTCCGTGAGTCCCCTGACCAGCGCCGGCCGGTCGAGCTCGTTCCTGATCTCGGCCAGGGAGCCGGCTATGTTCTGTCCGATCGCGTAGCTGGCCCGGCGGACATCCGTGTCGAGGGGAACCTCGGCACCCGGGGAGGCTTCGGGCGCGCAGGCGGCGAGGGCCACGAGGAGTGGCAGTGCGGTGAGGGCCGGCAACTGCGGTGCGGTGCGGGCGCGGAGGCGAGTGAACATGGGATTCCCTTGGCAAGCTGTGTCGATGCGAATGGGGGAATGTAACGTCAAGCGCCGGCAACCGCGTCGGCTTCTGCTAGAGCGATTCGATCAAAGGCCTCAGCAACGTCAGATCCTCGATCACGGCAACAGCGCGCTTTTCCGCACCACGGCCATTCAAGCCCGCCGGGTTGTGCCAGACAACCTTCAGCCCCGCACCAGCGGCGCCCCCGATGTCGCGCGGTGATCCCGCCACGAAGAGCACCTGGTCCAGGGGCACGCCCAGCGCTGCCACACCCGCTCTGTACACGCGGACGTCCGGCTTGTAGAAGCCGACGGATTCGGTGGTGACCACCGAGCGGAAGGGGGCGCCGACCAGCTTCGCCGCCCGCAGCCCCAGCACCTCCGAGCAGTTGGTCGCCACGCCGATCGGCCTGTCGCGCGCGATCTCACGCAGCACCCGCCCGGCACCCGGCCACGGAGCGAGCTCATCCCAGCGGGCCTCGAGTGTATCGGCATGCTCGCGGGGGAGTCCCACGACCGCGGCCGACTCGGCCACAAGATCGAGGTAGGGCACGTATGCGCCCGTCGCATAGGTGCGCCGCAGGTACTCGAAGCGCCACTCTCGCCCCGGCCCCTCGCCGCCCGCGATGTCGTCCCACAGGGACCACGAGTCGAGGAGCGCCGAGAGAAGGTCGAAGAGGACGGCTCTCACGACCGGCACCGTGCTCCGCCCGGCGGCCGACCTCGCCGCACCGGCGTCCCTCACCCCGCCTCCCTCACGACACCTCCGCGTCGGCCTCGATCTCGACCAGCAGGTCGTCGCCGATGGTGTTGGCGTACACGGTGGTGTTGACGGGCCGGATCTTCGCGAAGCGCGCACCGTGGGCGCGGGCGACCGGCTCCCAGTCCACCCCGTCGCGAATGTAGACGCGGGTGCGCACCACGTCCTGCAGGGTGGCGCCGAGCGACTGCAGCGCCCCTTCGATCTTGTCGATGATGAAGTGCGTCTGCGCGGCGGGGTCGCGCCCCCCGACGAGGCGGTCGCCGTGCGAGGCGGTGGTTCCCGCGACATGGATGCGGTTGCCCTTGCGCACCGCGCGGCAGTACCCCGCAAGCTCCTCCCAGGGCGTGCCGGTGGAAACGTACTCGGCAGCGCCGGAACGCCGGACCGGGTACGGCGCGGGAAACGAGGTGACGTGGTGGCTCAGGTCGCCGGAGGCAGTGAGGTACGGGGGGCGGCGGTATTCATCGCCGCAGTCGCCGCCGATCGGATCGAGTGCGGCGCAGGCGGTGTCCAGTTCGCGGCGGGCCTCGTCGTCCAGGGAGAAGCGGAACAGGTTCAGGTTGTCCTCGCTGTGACTTGTCTCGCCGAGGCGCGCTCCGATGATGATTCCGGCCACCGCCGGCTGCTCCAGCACATGGCGGCAGGCCACGTTGGCGATGGAAACGCCCCCCGGCCGGTCCCGGCTCAGCCGCCTCGCGACCCCGTCCACCACCCGCAGCAGCCCCTGGAAGCGGTCCCACCCCCCGGCCTGGTCGATGAAGCGGCGGTACTTCATCTGCGACCAGGTCAGCGACTCGTCGATCGGCGGCTCGTCGCGCCCCAGCCAGCGCTCGCTGAGGAATCCGCCCCCCAGCGTCCCGTAGGCGAGCAGCCGGACACCGTGGGTGCCGCAAACCTCCGTCATCGCCCCGGCCGCGCGCCGGTCCAGCAGGGAGAAGCAGACCTGGTTGGAGACGATCGGCACGCCGCTGCGCACGGCCATGTCGAGGTGGACGGCGTCGCAGTTGGTCAGCCCCAGATGCCGGATGCGCCCGGCCGCCTGGTGCTCCCCAAGCATGAAGAGGCAGTCCAGCCAGCTCGGATCGGCGTAGTTCCAGGCGTGGAACTGCAGCAGGTCGATGCAGTCCGTGCCCAGCCGGGCGAGCGCACGCGCAACCGCCTCGTCCACGGCCGCCTGACTGGCGGGCCCCGGTTCCGGCACCCACTTGGTGGTGGAGATCGCGGCGGGTGGCCAGGGTGCCCGCGATCACCTCGGCCGGCCGTAGTGGTCGGCCATGTCGAAGTGCCCGCGATCACCTCGGCCGAACCGTAGTGGTCGGCCATGTCGAAGGTGGTGAGCCCGGCGTCGGCGTAGGCGGCCATCGCGCCGGCGGCCGCCCCGGGATCGAGCGATGCCCCGCCCCGCTCCTGGTCGGCGACCTGCCAGAGCCCGGTGACGACCCGGGAGATCCCGAGGCCGGGAGCGAGGAGGGATTGTGAGGCCTCTGTGAAGCGGGTTTCGATCGTGGTCATTCCTCGCTCGCCGACGCCAAGCCGTCCCCCCCCAATCCCATGGGCCGAGCCGACTCTGCGCGTGCCGTCAGTCCCCGTATGGAACGATCAACAAGCTGTCGTCATCCCTTGTACACGACGACGAAGAGGCTGCTGCCGTGATCGTCTTCCGTGACCAGCACCGTCAGCGACCGCTCCTGCGACATTGCGGCGAAGCGATGAACGTCGAGGCGGCTGGCCACCTGTTCGCCGTCAGCCGTTTCGCTCGGCGAAGTGATGACCATGGAGACGCGGTTCAGTCCCGCGTGATCCGCCGCTTCCCGGTACCAGTCCAGAACGGCGTGGGCGCCGACGTCAGCAACGAGCACGGTAACGCCAAGGGAGACACCGTTGCGAGCGTAGAAGCCGCTGCCGCTGTGACGTGCGCCCGGGTGGATGGGTACCCAATCCGGCAACCTTCCGCTCTCGGCAGCGCCCGCGCCGTTCACATCGGCAAACCGCATCTCGCCAAGCGCAACCCTGTCGAGAATCCCGGTCGCCCGCGGGAAGCTCATGCCAACCGGGATTCCGTCCGGTGCCTCAAGGTTGAAGGCGAGACCGGAACCCTCGCTGGGAGTGGCGGAGAACCCGTGCTCCTCCAGCATGGCATCCAGGGCGGTCACCATGGCACTGGCAAGCTTTGGCGCGACGCTCTGGCGCGTCTGGAGGTCACCCCGGGGAAGCGGGTACACGGCCAATTCGGTCGTCACGGCATCCACGGCCAGGGTGCCCGCGGCCTTCACCTCGGGCGACACCTCCAGCCTCACGTCCTCGACGGTCTTCGCGATGTCCTCCACCATTCTGTTCACGGCGACGGAAGCCCAGACAACGAGGGCGACCATGACTGCTACCAGTAGTCCGCCCCCGATGAGGAACACCTTCGCGACCGTGGACAGGCCCGTTCGTTCGTGGCGGGTGGCTTCCCGGTACGGATCGGTCATTTCTCTTCTCCTTCGGTGGACCCCTTGTATACCAGCACGAACATGCTGTCGCCGTGGTCGTCCTCGGTGACGAAGACGCTCACCTGGCGGTCTTCCCACCGCATCGCGAAGCGCCCAAGCTCGTCGGCGGGGTCCGGTTGGCCATCCGCGCTCAACTGTCTGAATGAGAATTCCGTACCGGCGCGTTCCATCCGGTCGGCGGCACGGAAATACCAGCGGATGATGTCGTGACCGGGGGAATCGGCCAGGAGAACCTCGATTCCGAGGGCAAGGTCACCCATCTCCAGGGAGAGACTGTTCTTCCGGTCCGCTCCCGGAAACACCGGCACCCACTCCGGCAAGGGTGTCCTCGACCTCTCGGCGCGTTCGGCTGCGTCGCCCTGCCACAGGTCGGCAAGCCGCCCTTCCCCGCGTGAAACCCGGTTGAGCATCTCGGGATCGGAGACCAGGTCGAAGCGCGTCGACATCGTCCCCCCACGAATGTCGAAAGACAGGCCCACGCCTCCCTCAACCGGCTCGACGCTGAACCCCGCGTCCTCGAACACCGACCCCAGCACCGTATTGACCGCCAGGCTCAGTTCTTCGGCAACCGATTCCTGTGCGGGCGGTGGCGGCGTTTCCGGTTGCTGCAGGTTGGCCGCCGCAGCCTCAATGCGGCCCCGCGTGGCCACGAGCTCCTGGCGGGCTTCCTGCAACGCGGCCTCCACTTCGGCCTGCTCCGCCGCCCGCTTGAACGACTCCTCCAACTCGGCCTCCAACATGCGCAGGGACTCCTCCAGCTCCGCCGCCCCCTGGACGGCTTCGCTCCTCGATTCCTGGACTGGAGGGGGCGGAGGGGGAGGAGTGGGCATCGAGCTGAACATTCTGTCCACGGAGACGGAGAACCAGATGAACAGCGCAACGAGCGCAGCCACGACCAGTCCGCCCCCGATCAGGAACACCTTGGCGACCGTGGACATGCCGGTGCGTTCGTTGCGGGTGGCTTCCGTGTACGGATCGGACATCTCTCACTCCTCGGTCAACGGTCCATTCGATGGTGCCTGTTAGAATACTACGCGCGGGACCTCGCCGCCGGTTTCGCGTGCAGCGGAGGCGGCGAGCGACCCTTCAAGGGGTTGGATGCGCGTCGGTGGGTTTGAGGATGCTCCGGTGGGCCCGCTCACCCCCGCGGCAGCTCGTGGAACAGGCTGCGGATGTCCGTTCCGGCTCTGCGCAATCGCGCCACCCCCCGGAGGAAGATCGCCGACGCGACCGCCATCACGCCCAGCCAGACCCAGGTGGAGTGGAAGTACCAGACCCCCACGTCCGCGCTCAGGTCCTTGTGGATGTGGACGACCAGGAAGACGGTGAGCAGCGCCACGCCCGACGTCCCCGCGACCAGCCGGCCCGTGCCGCCGCGCAGCACCTTCATGCGCGCCGCCTGCTCGGGATTCCGCCGCGCCAGCGTCAGCAGCGACAGCGACATGAGGAGGAAGTTGACCAGCATCGAGGTCACGAGGATGTCGATGCCGAGGAAGAAATCGCCGGCGAAGTGGCTGCCGATGATGCCGACGGACGCCATGGCGCCGCTCGCGAGGAGCGCCGTGTGGGGGGTGCGCCAGCGGGCGTTGATGGCGGCCATTCTGCGGGGGAACACGCCGTCCTCGCCCCACGCGAAGATGAGGCGCGAGACCGCCAGCAGCATCGCGGGGAGGTCGTTGATGAGCGCGATGGCGGCGCCGGCGACGATCGCCACCGTCCAGCCCACGGGGAGGAGGTAGCCGAGGAGGCCGGGCGCGGTGAGGTCGCGGAGCTGCGCCTCCTCCGCGACGAAGGGCCACGGGATCGCGTGGTAGATGGCGGCCGTGAAGAGGAGGTAGAAGGTCCCCACCGTGACAACGGCGAGGCCGGTTGCGAGGGGGAGGTTGCGTCCGGGCTGCCGCGCCTCGCCCCCGGCCTGCGCGATGGAATCGAAGCCGATGAAGGAGGAGAAGAGGAGGGCCGAGGCCGCGAGGAAGGGGCCGAGACGGAAGGGGGCGTCGGGTTCGGGGGGGACCGCGCGGCCCTCCGTGGCCGCCAGGGCAGCCGCGAAGTCGGCGTGGTCGAACATGAACCCGGCCACGATCACCACGCTCCCCAGCACGAACATCAGGAACATCATCGGGATCAGGGTGACCTGGTAGGCGCCCAGGCCGCGCAGGTTCACGCCGACGAAGGCCCACAGGAAGGCGAGCGCGAGGCCGACGCGCACCGGCCCCGTGTCGAGCGCCGCCGCCGTCCCCGCCCACCCGACCGCGTCCGCAATGTCCCGGATGAACGGGATGAGCACGTAGGACACCACGCCGATCGCGATCGACAAGCCGAACCACTGGGAGAAGCTGGCCACAAAGCCCCAGTACGGGCTGAGGGACCGGCTCACGTAGACGTAGCTGCCGCCCGCGCGGGGCATCGCCGAGGCCAGGCTGGCGTAGGCGAGCGCCGCCAACAGCGCGGGGAGCGCCGCGAAGACGTACGCCGACATCACGTTCGGGCCAATCCCGGGCACGTTTCGCTGCAGCATGATCGGGATAACGTTGATCGCGGCTCCGAGCATCGCGCAGATGCCGGTCGCGGTGAGGCCGAGGAGGCCGAGCTGGCGGCGGAGGCCGGGGGCGGAGGTCACGGGCGCTCGCCTGGCTCTTCGGCCGCCGCGCCGTCGGCCCGTGGGCGGGCGGAAGAAGTGTGCCCCGAGGCGAAGAGCCAGCGACCGTGCTCGCGTCGCAGCACGATCGTCATCGCACCCGAAAACGCGAAGCTCGACCCGCCCTCCTCCATGTGGACCGTCTGCACGAATTGGCAGGTCGCAAGCGCGATGCCGGCGCTCAGCCCCGTGACCGAGAGATCCGACAGCGCCAACTCCAGAGACGACGCCATCGCACCCAGTCCGGCAAGCGATTCCCGGGACGCCTGTGCAGATCGGTAGCCCACCTCGCCGTCTTCGATCCAGCGAAAGTCCGGGAATTCGGAGTAGAACGCGCCGGCCGAATCGAGGTCCATCGCATTCACGGCCTCGACGTAGGCGACGACGGCGGCCCGGGCCTGCTCAGCGGCGGCAGCGATGGCGGGGCCGGTTGCGGCACGGGCCGCGTCGCCGAGGGAGGCATCCGTTCCCGCGTCGCCAGGGGTGCCCTCCCCGCAGGCACCCAGCGCGCAAACCGCAGCCGCCGCGAGGGTGAGCGCAGCCGACCGGCGGCATCCGGGTTCATTCATGCGCAAGGAACGATGCGCGCTCACCCGTGCCGGTCGTGGCTCTCTTCGTACCGGATCCGTTCGTGCATCCGGTCGCGAGCCTGGGACGCGTCACGCTTCTTTGCGGCGCGCATGGCCATTCCGCGCGTCGTGGAGGACTTGACGCGGGGCAGCGACAGCTTCCGTTCCAGGTTTTCGCTCTCGCAGGCTGGGCATGTGGGGGTTTTGCGCCCGAGGACAAGGCGTTCGAATTCGAGTCCGCAATCCGCGCAGGTGTATTCGTAGATGGGCATGTTTGGCAGTCCGTGGAACAAGTCCCCGCAGCATTCGGCTGGCGGACTGAAGGTAAGCGGGAAAGCACGCCGCGACCATCCGCTATTGGTTGACACGAGGCGGGGAACACTCCAACCTCGCTCATCATGACACGAATCCGGTTGCTCACGCTTGTTTGCGCGTCCTGCGCCGTGCTGCTCCCGGCCAGCCCGTCTCGGGCCCAGGTCTCGTACTCCTTCGGCCTCGGTCCCGAAATCACATGGCTCACCGTCGAGCACACCAAGACGGTGACGATCGGAGGCGGATCGAGCACCAGCATGTCGTCCGCTTCCGGGCTTGGGTTGGCCGCGAGGATGTTCGGTGCGGGCCACCTGGATCTCTCGGGCGGCCTGCTGCGGTTGAGCGGCGGGATCGAGGTCATCGTCCCGGCGCGGCGCGTGATCGAGGGCACGATCAGCCCGACCAACAGCGGCAACCCCCACGATGTCTGGCCCGGTCGCTGGGACTTCAGTGACGGGATCGGGTTGGGCGCCGCCTTCCGGGTCGGACGTTACATCGGCGACGGCAGCCGCAGGGTCTACGGGCTCGTTGGAGCGCGGAGAATACGGTCGGAGTTCGCCACCGGTGGCACCAACCCTGAAACCGGGATCGCCGGCGAGGACCGGACCCGGCTGGCCCGGTGGCCGTTGTCCGTGGGCGCGGGACTCACCCTGGGCGGCCCCTGGCCCGCCGACCTGCGCATCGTCTACATCCGTTCGACCACGGATTGGCTGGTGACCCAGCCCGGTCTCAGACTCGACTACAGGTATGTGACGAGCGGGGTCTCCTTATCAGTGGGGATCGGGTAGAGGTATGCCCGCACCAGGCGCATAAGGGTCGGCTCGCCGGTCCATTTATGTCGAAGTTATCGGGGTTTATCCCGATAGGCAGCGACCGGATACCGCGGAACTACGCCACTCTGTTCACGCGGGCTGGTCCACCGACGGCTACGAAATCCTCCTCGCCCTGAATCCCAGTCCGAGTTCCTTCCCCTTCAGGATCGCCGGCACGCCTTCCTCCATCCAGATCGGGGCGGGGCGTCCATCAGGTAGTGGTCGAAGAACTGCTGCATGCGGATTCCCCAGTCCTTGCGGTCGGCCTCGCGGCTGAGTCCGTGGCCCTGGCCGTTGTAGTTGAGCATCCACACCGGCTTGTCCAGGCGACGCATGGCGACGAAGAGCTCGATGCCCTGGTACCACGGCACCGCGCCGTCCTCGTCGTTGTGCAGCATCAGCAGCGGAGTCTCGATCTTGTCGGCGAAGAAGACCGGGGAGTTGTGCAGGTACTCGGCCGTCGACTCCCACAGGGTCCCGCCGATGCGGCTCTGCGTGCGCTCGTACTGGAACATGCGGCTCATGCCCGAGCTCCAGCGTATGCCGCCGTAGGCGCTGGTCATGTTGCTGACCGGGGCACCGGCTTCGGCCGCGGCGAAGAGGTTCGTCTTCGTGATCATGTAGGCGATCTGGTAGCCGCCCCACGAGTGGCCCTGCACGCCGATCCTGTCCGGGTCGATGAAGCCCTGCTCGACGATGCTGAGCACCCCCGGCACGACGGCGTCCAGCGCGCTCTCGCCGGGGTAGCCGATCTCGTAGGGGATGTCCGGGACGAAGACCACGTACCCGCGGCTTGCGTAGAATGACAGCGAGACCGACGACCCGCCGGGCACGGGCGAGCGGTAGGAGTGGAGTCCGTCGGAGCTGCGCTCGTAGAAGTACACCATCATCGGGTACTGCTGCGTGGGGTCGAAACCGTCGGGCTTGATGAGGATGCCCTGCAGCGGGGTGCGGTCGGCGGATGTCCACTCGGCGACCTCCGCGGTTCCCCAGCGGTAGTCGGCCTGCTGGGGATTGGCGTCGGTGAGCTTCACCATGTCGGTGAACTCCCCGTCGGTGACCCAGAGATCCGGGTATTCGCGGAAGTCCTGCCGGGCGACCAGCCAGCGCTCGGCATCCTCGGCCTTGCCACGCAGCTGGAAGCTCTTGTCCGCCATGATGACCTGTTCCGGCATGGTCGTCCGGTCGGTGCGGCCCCGGTAGAAGCCGGACTGCTTGGTCTTGTAGTGGAAGGCCTGCCAGAGGGCCTCGCCGTCCTCGATGCCGGCGCTGCCGCCCGGTCCGAATGCGAAGCCGGTGCGCGCGTAGCGCAGGCGCATGCCCGAGTCGCGGCCCGCCCCGCCGGTCAGGTTGGTGGTCTCGCCGGTGGCGGGTTCGAAGCGCCACACGTCGTAGCGGTCGTAGAAGAGGAAGGCCTCGTCGTCCTCGGTCCAGCCGGCGATGCCGTAGGAACCGGGCAGGTCGGGGCGGTCGTCCAGCTCGTTCCAGACCGGGTGGGGCACGTCCCCGCTCGCGGCCACCGGGTCGCCGCCGGCCATCGGGGCGATCATCCAGTGCCGCGCGGCGCCGTCCCACCAGGAGATGTAGGTGCCCTGCGGGGAGACGGCGGGGGCGCCCCGGGTCATCTCAGCGACCATGCGGCGCTCGCCGGTGGCAACGTCCACGACGTAGAAGTCGTTGTAGGTCCCGTCCCAGGAGACGAGCTGGCGGTAGGGCAGTGGCGTGGTTCCGACGGCGTACGGCTGGTCCCCTTCGGGGGCGAAGCGCACGCTGGGGAGGTCCTCGGTGGCGAGCTGGACAACCGTGCCCATGTCGAGGTGGGCCACCGCCGTGTAGGTGCGGTTGCGCTCCTGGTTGGCCCGGACCAGCTGCATCGGCTGCAGGTAGGGGTCCTGCCAGTTCCAGATGTCGAGGGTGACCCTGTCGGAGTCCAGCATCTCCTCTTCCTCTTCCGGCTCCGGCTCCGGCCTGGGCGCGGTCCCGAACGTGAGGCGGCCGCCACCGTCGGAGAAGCTGACACCTCCGTTGTCGCTGACCCACCAGCCCTCCGGAATGCCCTCGGTCTGCGAGTTCGCGATCGCCGCGCCCTGCCAGCCGGGGCCGGCGCCGTGATAGACGGTGAACTCGGGCTGGTCGGCCTCGTAGTCGTCGCGGTCGGTCAAGAAGGCGACCTGGTCCCCGTCCTCGGCGATGACCAGCCGCTCGTAGTTGCCCAGGCCCTCCAGGACGGCGTGCTGCGACATGTCGCCCAGGCTCACCACGAAGACGCCGTCCCCCTCGCCGTCCTCGGCGGAGGTGGCGTAGGTCATGACCTCCGCCTCGCCGGCGAAGAGGTAGCTGGTCACCTTCTCGTACCGCATCTCCGCGCCGGTGGCGAGATTCAGGAGGACCATCGGATCGCCGTCGCTCTTCTCGCGCTCGTCGTCGTCCTCTCCTCCTCCGCCCGGTCCTCCCGGACGGCCACCCGGACGGCCTCCCCTTCCGGGACGGGCCCTGGGTTGCGGCTCCGGCTCGGGCTCCCCGGCGGCCTCCTCCCCCTCCTCCGCCTCCTCTTCCTCCTCCTCCTCGTCCGGCTTGTAGGCGATCCAGCTTCCCTCCTGCGCGACCCTGAAGTTGGTCACCACGCCGATGCGGCGGGGCATGTACCCGTCATTGCCCAGGGATGCGAGCTCGGCGATCGCCAGGGTGTCCGACGGCAGCGCGTCGCCGCGCTCGCCCGCGAGCCTGAGCGAGTCCACCAGCGCCTCCGGCGGCGGGATCTGGAAGATCACGAAGCGCGAATCGGAGGTGATGGTCGGCCGGTTGCCCCGGAAGGAGAACTCCCGGCCGTCTTCGCGGGCCTCGCGGATGTTCAGGACGGGGTCGCCCTCCATGGCGGTCAGCACGTAGACCAGCCAGGTGCCGTCGGCGGACAGGGAGGGGCTGCCGATGTTCTTCCATTGCAGCACGTCTTCGTGGTCGAGGGCGGGCTGCTGCGCGGTTGCGGGGGCGGCCGTGGCGGCGAAGGCCAGGGCGGCTCCGAGGGTGAGCGCGCGGGCGAGGGGACGGATGCGGGGGAGCGTCATCTTGGGAATCTCCGGGTTGGGGTACAGCGGTCCACCATTGGTTCAGGAGACAGATTGCGTTGGAAGGGGCGCTGGCGCCAGTGCGCGGGGAGCTGTCCCGGCACCCCTCAGCTGGCGTCCGTGCCGAAGACCGCCGCGAGCATGTCCCGGTTGAAGCCGACCACGAGGGTGGTGCCGACCTTCATCGTCGGGGCGCGGAGCTTGCCCCAGCGGCTCACCATCAGCTTGACCAGCTCGTGGCTCGGGGGACGGTCCGGAGCCGAGAGGTCCACCTGCACGACCTTCTTCCCTTTGGCGACCCGAAGCTCGGTCATTCCATCGAGCAAGGTGAGCGCCTCGGCAGCGTTGACGGGCTGTTTGGACGCGCTACGCGTCTCCGCGGGCTCGATTCCGTTCTGCGCAAGAAACTCTTGCGTACGCTTGCAACCGGTTCAGCCGGGGCGGTGGTACCGCCAGTCGAGGCTCGGGGTCATAGGAGCGGGTCCTTTGAGGATGGATGGTGGCTCGGCGGGGTCGGGTGCCGCGCGCTACTTCAAGGTAAGCTCGCGAATCTGCACGCGCTCGACCCCGAGTTCGTCGGTCGCGACGCCGAGGGCCTGGCCGCGGCCCACTTCCTCGATGCGGAAGGAGGCGGGGACGGCCACGCGGCCGAGATGGATGCCGTCGGCGGCGAAGACGTCCCAACGGGCCACGGGCTCGTCCGCGAATCGGTAGCGCCGCGCCCAGACTTCCCCTTCCTCCGTGAACAGCACATCCGTGTACGCCGGCAGCGAGTCCGGCAGTGGGACCTGGCGGTAGCGTTCGATCCGCTCGCTGACCTCCGCTTCATCGGAACCCCCTGCGTACCTCTCCAGGTGCTCGTCGGTACGGGCCGGAGGGGCCTCGTCAAGGCGCGCGATCAGGCTCGGCGAGCCGTCTTCAAAGACACTGATGGCATAGTGTGTACCCATCGTGACCACGACGCCGTGCGGAGATCCCGCCGCCTCGGATTGGTGCGAGAAGGGGACTGCGAAGGTAAACGCCCCTTCCCCCATCGCCACGCTACCGAAGGCCGCGTCCTTTCCCTCCGCCAGGGTATCGGCCAGCGCACCGTCGAGTCGATGGCGCACGAAGAGAACCCTGCGGTTCGCCTCTCCCCCCCACATGGCTCTTGAAAAGTCTACCATGGATCCCCCCAGGTTCCCGAAGTCGGGCAGGTTGTAGGGGGAGGCACGGCTCAGCACCGCGTCGGGGCCGGCGAGCCCGATGGTCCGGATGGACATGTCCTCTCTCCCCGCCAGCGTGGCCGTTACCATCGGCGTCCCCTCTCCGCTGAAGCGGGTGATCCGGTCGAGTTCGGAGTCTGCCGCAATGATCTGACGGGAGTCCACACTGCTTTCGTCCCTGTACCGGACCGGCCATGCCCCGAGAAGCGACCGAAACTCCCCCGGACCATCTCCGTCCCTGCCGAGCGACTGCAGGTGGCGGCCCTCCGCGTCGAAGATACGGATTTGCAGGGCCTGCCGGTCCGCTACGATGACGTTGCCGGCCCCGTCGCGCCGAACGGTGGCGATCCTGCCGAAGAGGAGCTCGTCCGGGCCGCTGAGCCGGCCGATCGACAGCGTGGGTTCTGCCGCCAGCTCCGCGTAGACGAGGTCGCCGGGAGGATTGGTGACGATCCGGATCCCGGCTGAGTCGGTGACCTCCGCGACGGGGGATGGCGTCGCTTCCGAATCGCCACAGGCGGCCAATGCAACGACCAGCCCCAGGAATGGCAGGTGCCTCATCCGGTTCCTCCGGGGTTGGGGCTGCTTGCGCCGCTGGTTGCGGCCTCGACTGGCCCCAGGGTTATGACCCGTTCAAGGTAAGTTCGCGAATCTGCACGCGCTCGACCCCGAGTTCGTCTGTCGCGACGCCGAGGGCCTGGCCGCGGCTGACTTCCTCGATGCGGAAGGAGGCGGGGATGTTCACGCGGCCGAGGTAGGCGCCGTCGGGGGCGAAGATGTCCCAGCGGAGCATCGACTCGTCCGGCAGTCCATAGCGCTGCGCCCACACCTCCCCTCCCTCGGCAAACAGGAGATCGGTGTACGCGGGCAGCGAGTCCGCCAGGGGGGATTGGCGGTAGCGTTCGATGTAGTCCTGGATCACTCGTTCATCGCGCCCGGGGAGATAGCCCCGGACGTACCGCTCCAGGTGCGCGTCCGTCCGGACTGGGCGGGAGTCATCCAGACGCGCTATCGAGCGCAGCGAGCCGTCTTCGCCGAACACCCGGATCCCGTATGCGGCGCCGTTCGTAACCACGACGCCGTTGGGCGATCCCGCCGCGACGGACCTGGGCGAGAAGGGGACGGTGAAGGTATTCACCTCCATCTCCATCCCGGTCCCCCGGGACACGCTGGCCCGCAATGCGTCCCTGCCCTCCGCCACGGTATCGACCAGCGTTCCATCGAAGCTGTGGCGCACGAACAGGAGTCGGCGGTTCTCTTCGCCCCCGACCATGGCGTTCATCATGTCCTCAATAGACCCGGACAGGGACTCCATAGTCGGGACGTTGCCAGGGGAGGCGCGGCTCAGCACCATGCCGGGTCCGGCAAGCCCGATGGTAAAGATCCCTCTGAGGTTGTCCCTCTCGGCAAGCGTCGCCGTGGCGGTCGGGGTCCCCTCCGCGCCGAACTGCGTGATCCGGTCCAGCAGGATGTCCGCCGCCACGATGCCTCCATCCGAGACCGGCCACGCGCCGTGAAGAGATTTGAACTCTCCCGGACCCTCCCCCTCCCTTCCCAGCGACCGAAGGTGGCGGCCCTCCCCGTTGAAGATGCGGATCTCGTAGGCTTGCCCGTCGGCAACGACCAGGTTGCCGGCAGCGTCGCGCCGGACGGACCGGATCCTCCCGAAGAGCAACTCCTCCGGGCCGCTGAGCTGGCCGATCGACAGCGTGGGTTCTGCCGCCAGCTCCGCGTAGACGAGGTCGCTCTGCGGAGTGGTGACGACCCGGATGCCGACGGAGTCGGTGACGGTGGCGGCGGCGGCGGAAGGGGGCGGCGCGCCGGAGTCGGCGCAGGCGAGGGGGACGAGCAATGAGACGACAACCGCCGTGCGCATCATCGAAATCCGTATCGCGGGGGGCATGTGCCCCGGTTTTATGGGTTGTGCAGCTCCCGGAAGGTAAGGTCCCGCGCCTGCACACGCTTCACTCATTTCAGGGATTCGGCGCACCTCCTCCGAGCGCCAGCCTTCCTCCCACGTACACCCCTCGCCCCGGCGCGGCGAATCCCCACACCTCCTCGTACTCGGCGCCCATCAGGTTTTCGGCACGCACGGTCAGCACGAAGCCTGGCCTCCCGGCACCCGCGCGCACCACTTCGATCTCCGCCGACAGATCCACCAGGGTGTAGGCGGGCAGCGTTACCGGCGTTGCGGGGTAGGCGGAGAAGTCGCGATCCCCACGCTCGCCCGTGTGGCGCACACCCGCCTCGAACCGCAGGGCTCGCGCGGCCCGCACAGACGCGGACGCGCCCGCCGTATGCTTCGGCCGCCTGAGGAGCGGTTCGCCCGCCACGAAGGCCGCCCCCGGTCCCTCGTGGAACCCTGCGTCAACGACCTCCGTGTCGAGCCACGTGTACGTCACGGTTAGCCGGCCCGGCCCGGCGTCCACCACGCCCTCGGCCTCCAGCCCCCGGCTCCGCGCCTTCGCCACGTTGTGAAAGTTGGGCCCTCCCTGCGTCGGCGGCGAAGAGGTGTACTGGATGAGGCCGCGGTAGCTCTGGCTGAAGCCGGTGAGCGACAGGGTGGCTCCGCCCCCGAGTTCCTGGTCCACTCCGGCCTCGAAGCTGGTGGAAAGCTCCGGTTCCAGATCCGGGTTGCCCCTGGTGAAGCCGCTGGCGTAGGTCTCGAAGAAGGTGGGTTCCTTGATCCCGGTCCCGGCCGCCGCCCGCAGGCGCGTCCGCCCGGAGGGAGGCTGCCACGCCGCCCCGGCCTTCCAGGTAGCCGCACTGCCGTAGCGCTCGTTTCCCTCGGCCCGCAGGCCGCCGTTCAGCGCCAACCCGCTCCTCTGCCACGACAGCTGGGTGTACGCGGCGTGGTTTCGACGGTCGTTTTCGGAGCTGGACGAACTGGGACCGTACTGGGAAAAGGACCGGCTGAACGCGCGGATGGACTGCAACTCCAGTTCGTATCCGGCAGCCAGGACGGTTCCGTCGGCGGGACGCCAGATGGCGCGCGCGCCGCCGCCTACGCGGCGAATGTCGTTGAGGTTGCTGTACCCGAAGAATCCCAGGGTGTCGGCCGGACCGTCGGGAGAGTCGTCGCTGCCGCGGTCGCTCTCGTTGACCTCGAAGCTGAGACGGGTCTCGAAAGCGTCGGTCGAACGGCGACCGACTTCAAGGTTCAGGGTCAGGGCGTCGCCGTAGGTGTACGCGTTGCGGTCGACGAGGGCACCGGAGCCGTCGGTGGGGAAGTGAAAGCGGTGGTCGTCATAGCGGATGGTCAGGGCGGCGTCGGAGCGGGGGCCCAGCTGTCCCTGGACCCTGCCGGTGAATGTGGATCGACGGTGGTGATTGTTGTACTCGAGAATGCCGTCGGTGTGGTTGCTGCCCAGTGAAAAGGCGTAGGAGAGGTCGTTGGTGGCACCCGAAAGCGTGCCCTGCCAACGGCGTGTGGCGTAGCTGCCCGCCTGTAACGACAGGGTACCCGTGACCGGGCCCGCGCCACGGCGCGTGAAGATCTGGATGATGCCGCCGACCGCGTCCGATCCGTAGAGCGCCGACGCGGGTCCCCGGATGATCTCGATGCGCTCGATGTTGTCGGTGGACAGCGACCCGAAGTCGAAGGCGCCACCGGGCTCGTTCACGGGGACGCCGTCGATGAGCACCTGCACGTAGTCGGATTCGCCGCCGCGCAGGAACACCGACGTGACGGCGCCGAAGGACCCGCCCCGCACCACCGCCACACCCGGCGCGTGCCGGAGCGCATCGGCGACGTACTCGATCCCGGCGCGCTGCAGCTCGACGCCCTCGATGACCGTGGCGTGAGCGGCCACCGTCCAGGCGGGCTCGGCCCAGCGGTTCGCGGTAATAACGAGGCCCTCGAGCTCGATGGGGCTCTGGGCTTCGAGGTGAGTTGGCGGGAGCGCGGCCACCAGGGCGAAGGTGGCAACGGCGAAGGGGACCGGCGGGATGATGCGATGTGTCATTGTGGCTCTCCCTCCCCGCGCGGAGAAGAGGGAGATGCCGCGGCATCGGGCAGCGTTGGCGGTCCCCGCAGTCAGGGGCCGTTGTCACCGGCTGCCCCACCCTCACCTCCCCGCGGAGGTGCTTGGCGATCCGCGGAGGTCAGACCGCGGACTGCGTGTGGGCGCCGGACGGGCACGTCTCCTGGCTCGAGGCCGCCTGACCCGCCTTCCCGGGATCGTGGGTGGATCCCAGTGGCGTGCCGGGCAGGCGTTCCGGGTGTTCCCGGGCCTCTCACAGTGGCGGGGCCGCGCCGGACTTGCACCGGCTTCCGTTGGCCCCTCCGGCCGATTGGTGATGTCGCGAGGATGGTAGTGGGAGCGGCCGGGGGGGGTCAAGGGGGTGGGAACGGTCAATCACTCCCGGGGGATCACTCCCGGGGGATGGCCTTGCCCGCCGGAGCCGGGGTACCGTAGAATCGCAATCGAAGCTGCAATCCCGGCCGCCCCCCGGGCACCGTCGCCACACGCACCGGTCGCAGTCACCACCACAATGCCCCGATACACCCAACCGCCGATGGAGTTGCAACCATGACCCGATCAGCCCTGCTCATCCTCCCGGTCCTGCTTTTCGCCGCAGCGTGCGAGGACGACGCCGCAGAGATGGACGCGACGCACGACGAGATGCACGCCATGCACCACGCCGTCGAGTACGTGAACCCCCGCTCCCCCGCCGACGGCGAGGTGGCCCCCTTCAGCGGTGCCGTCTGGGTCGGCAACACGCTCCACCTCTCCGGCCAGCTCGGGGTGCAGGGGTCACCCGAAACAGCGGAGCAGGAGGCGACCAACGTCCTGGACAACGTCAAGGCCACGCTTGAAGAGGCGGGGCTGACGATGGACGATCTGGTCAGCGTCCAGGTCTACGCCTCGGACGTGGGGGACTACGGCGCCTTCAACGATGTCTACCGCACCTACTTCACGAGCGAGTATCCGGCGCGCGCGTTCCTCGGGTCGGGGCCCCTGCTTTTCGGGGCACGCTTCGAGGTGATGGGGATCGCGGTTCGGCGCGAGGAGGCTGGCGCGGGCGACGCTGACGATCCTGAAATGTAAAGACTTCACGACATTTTGTAAGGTGGCCATTACATTGGTTCCGCCAGCTCAGCCCAGGATCACCTCGCGGAGCGCCTTCACCGCGTCGATGGCGCGGTCGATGTGATTCATCGTGTTGTAGACGTGGGGGCAGAGCCTGAGCCCCCCCGTCCCCGCCCCCGCGATGCCGTGTTCCTCGTACAGGCGGCGGAGCGCGGTGCCGCGGTCGCCCGGCACCTCGATGATGCACACGCCGCCGGAGAGTGCGGGGCCCTGCGGCGTCACCAGCGTCATCCCCAGCCCGGCGAGCCCCTCCTTGAGCGTGGTCGCGAGTTCGGTCACGCGTGAATCGACAGCGGCCGCGCCGATGGCCGCGTGGAACTCGGCCCCGGTGGCGACCGCGGCGAGGCAGGCGTCGTCCCGCTGCCCGAGCGATTCGAACTTGCGCGCGCCCACGACATCCGGATCGGCGTCGTTGCCCCAGCCGGGCGCCACGATGTTGGGCCAGATCTCGCCGATCCGGTCTTCCTTCACATAGAGGACGCCGGCCTCCTTCGGGCCCATGAACCACTTGTGCGCGGAACCCGTGTAGGAGTCGCAGCCGAGCTGGCGCAGGTCGACATCCAGCGCACCCCAGCTCTGTGCGCCGTCAACGTGCACGTGGATGCCGCGCCGGTGGGCGATTTCGACCAGCTCGGGCACCGGGAGACGGATGCCGCTCACGTTGGAGACGTGGGTGAGCGCGAGGACGCGGGTGCGGTCGGTCAGGGCCGCGGCGAAGGGGTCGATGAGCGCCTGGGGGGTGGCGGGGTGTCGGGGGACGGACACGCGCCGCACCGTGATGCCGAAGCGGGCCGCCCGGACGTCCCACGCGACGTTGTTGGTGGGGTGGTTCTGGTCCCAGATCACGACCTCGTCGCCCGGGCGGAGCGGCACGCCGTTGTTGATGGTGTTGTTCGCCTCGCTGGTGTTGCGGACCAGCGCGATCTCGTCGGCACTCACGCCGAGCTGCGCCGCCACCGCCCCGCGCGACTCCTCGGTGAGGCCGCGGAACTTGGCGCGGTTGTTGAAGGAACAGTCGCGGTCGATGTCGCGGGTGAGCTCTTCCACCCGGTCCGCGACCGCGCGCGGAGACGGGCACAGGTTGGCCGCGTTCATCGGCACCCGTTCGTCGCGGAAGGAGAACTGGGCGCGGACCTGCTCCCAGTAGGCTTCGTCGGGGGCTGCAGGCGGCCGGGGGGGAAGCGTCGCCGGTCGGTTCGGCTCCGCCGTCAGCCCCGACAGCGTGCGCGGCATCAGGGCGGCGCCCGCTGCCATCCCGCTGAGGAACGAGCGTCGGGTGGGATCGCGCTTCATGCGGCGTGCTCCTTGTTGCCGGGCGGTCGTCGGCGGGCCGCCGGGCGGGCCCGGATCGATCTTCAACCATACGCTGGGATGGGCCCGGCGCGACAGGGTACGGAAGGGGCCCAACCGACGCGGAGTCATGCGACCCGGGGTCAAGCCGGACGGACGACTTGGGCGCCTACATGGTCAGTATACATGGTCAGTATACATGGTCAGTACTTGGTCACTGGCTTGGAAACCCATGATGTTACATTCCGTCCAAGATATGGACACGATACAGCCACGCCCGACCCCCCCGGAGACCTTGCCATGGCCGTGATCGCCCGCCGCATCAGCCATCTGGGGACCGAGAACGCGTTCAAGCTCGGCGACGACATCCAGCGATGCGTGGACCGGGGCATGGATGTAATCCGGTTCAACCTCGGCGCCCCGGACTTTCGCAGCGCACCGCACCTGAACCGGGTGGCCAGCGAGGCCCTGGACGCCGGCCGGTCCGGCTACTGCGACCCCGCCGGCATCCTGCCCTTCCGTGAGGCAATCGCGGCCCACGTCACGCGCACCCGCGGCGTGGTTGTCGGCCCGGACCGGGTCGTCGTCACCCCCGGTGCCAAGCCGCCGATCGGCTACACCCTGCAGACCTACGTCGACGAGGGCGACGAGGTCATCTACCCCTCCCCCGGCTTCCCCATCTACGAATCCTGGGTGCAATTCGTCGGCGCGGTTCCGGTTCCGCTCCACCTCTCGGACGACCGCGACTTCGCCTTCAACGCCGACGACCTCATTACGCTCATCTCCGAACGCACCAAGCTCATCATCCTCTGCTCCCCTTCCAATCCGACCGGCGGCGTGCTGTCGCGCGCGGAGCTGGCGGGGATCGCCGAGCTGATCCGGGAACGCTGCCGCCCCGATGTGCGCATCTACTCCGACGAGATCTACGAACAGATCCTCTTCGACGGCCTCGAACACGAGAGCATCGTCTCGCACCCCGGGATGGAGGAGCGGACGGTAATCGCCAGCGGCCACTCCAAGGGGTTCGCCATGACCGGCTGGCGGCTCGGGTGGGCCGTCCTGCCGACCGCCGAGGAGGCCGCAATCTTCAAGCGCATCAACATCAACATCATGTCCTGCGTGCCGCCGTTCCTGCAGGAGGCGGGGGTGGCGGCGTACGAGGATCCGGCCTCGGCCGGGGTGGTGCGCGCGATGGTCGACGAGTTCGAGCGGCGTCGCGATTGGATCGTGCCGGCGCTGAACGCGGTTCCCGGGGTGCGGTGCCGGACGCCCAAGGGCGCGTTCTACGTCTTCCCGGACGTGTCGGGTATGTGCGAGCGCCTGGGCGTGGGCGACGCACATGCAGCGCTGCCAGCCGGAGCGCGCAGCCGAACGAGCCCGGCCGGGATGCTCCAGATGTTCCTGCTCTACCGGTACGGAGTCGCCACGATGGACAGGGCCTCGTTCGGGCGTATCGGGGCCGAGGGGCAGGACTTCCTGCGCCTGTCGATCGCGAACGGCATGGACGACATCCGGCGCGGGGTGGCGCGCATCGGGGCCGCGGCGGAGGATGCCGCAGGGTTCGCGGGATTCGTCGCCGAAGAAACCGCCAGGGGCGACGAGGGACTCTTCGCGTGAGTACTACAGGAGACGGTCCACGCGTCCCGCCTGGGAGATGGGGAGGGCCGAGATCCGGTCGTCGAGCGGGTAGGCCTCCTCGCCGGGATAGACGATCCAAAGGTGCGAGAGATCGAGGTCCTTCAACGCGACCCGCATGGACCGCGTGGTGCCCGGCGCGTCGGCGAGCTTGCACTCGAAGCCGTACCTCCTCCCTTCGCGAAGCACGAACAGGTCGAGTTCCGCGCCTCCGTGCGTCGCCCAGAAGTAGGCGTCCCTCGTATCGAGACCGGCGAGCAGCTGTTCCACCGCGAAACCCTCGAAGGACGCACCGACCTTGTGGTGGCCGGCCAGTTCCTCCGCACGCGACAACCCGAGCAGCACGTGCAGGAGTCCGGTGTCCCGTACATACACCTTGGGCGCCTTCACCTGCCGCTTCCTCAGATTCTCGAACCATGGGGGGAGGGCGCGGACCATGAAGGCGCCCGTGAGGATGTCGAGGTATCTGCGCGCCGTAGCTTCGCCTGTTCCCAGCGCTCGGGCGAATTCCGCCGCGTTCCACGTCTGACCGTGGTAGTGGGCGATCATCGTCCAGAACCGCCTCAGCCGGTCCGCCGGAATCGTGATCCCGAGCTGGGGTATGTCGCGTTCGAGGAAGGTGCGGGCGAAACTCCGCCGCCACAGGAACGACCGCCGGTCTCCGCGCGCCAGGTAGCTGCGCGGGAAGCCCCCGCGCGTCCACAGCCTTCGCCAGTCCCCCGCGTCCACCTCTCCGAGCCGGAAACCCCCCAGATCGACGAGCCCGACGCGGCCCGCGAGCGACTCGGAGACACCCCTGACCAGCCGGGGCGAGGCGCTGCCGAGAAGCAGGAACCGCGCGGAGTTCCCGGGCCGGTCCACCAGCACCCTGATCGTCTCGAAGAGGGACGGTTGACGCTGGATCTCGTCGATCACGACGAGTCCCTCGAGCGGGGCCAGCGTCTGCTCGGGAGTGGCCAGGCGGCGGCGGTCCACCCCGGCCTCGAGATCGAAATACGTACTCGCCGGATCCTCCGCCGCGATCCGTCCGGCCAAGGTGGACTTGCCGCACTGGCGCGGACCGGTGAGCGCGACGCAGGGATGCACCGAGAACTCCTCCCGAATGCGACGCACGGGGTTCGGACGCTCAATGAACATGCCAGAATAATACTTGAAAATCCTTCACTCGGCAACAGATTTTCCCGAAACTAGGCCGCCCCCTACCCCCCGCTGATCGCGATCTCGAACATCTGCGGCCACAGCTTGCCGGTCACGTAGAAGGTCCCCGTGGCCCCGTCATGGGCGATCCCGTTGAATACCGCGCCCACATCGGACGGGCGGTTGCTCGTCAGTGCCAGCGACAGCGCGTCGAGTTCCCCGGTGATCTCACCCGTAGCCTTGTCGATCCGCAGGATCTCGTTCGTCATGTAAACGTTCGCGTACACGTGTTCCCCCACGCACTCCAGCTCGTTGAGGTCACTCACCGAAAAGCCGTCGCGGGTGACGCGGATCTCCTCCAGCACCTCGAAGGTCACCGGATTGCGTCGGAAGAGAATCCCACTCCCGTCGGTCATGAAGAGCGAGGAGCCGTCGTGGCAGAGCCCCCATCCCTCGCCCTCGTACTCAAGCGTGTGCTGTACCGCGAAGGTCTCCAGATCGTATACGAACGCCAGGCCGGCCTTCCAGGTCAGCTGGATCACCCGGTCGCCGACCACGGCGATCCCCTCGCCGAAGTGATCCTCCGAGAGCGCGTGGCTCCGGAGCACCCGGCCGGTGGCGATGTCGACCTGGCGCAGCGTCGAGGTGCCGTACTGGCCGGTGCTCTCCAGAAAGGTCCCCTCATGGATGAGGAGCCCCTGGGTGTAGGCCCCCGGGTCGTGCGGCAGGGTGCGCCGCACCTCGAAGTCCAGCTGGGCAATGCCTGCGTCGCCGCACCCGGCCACGGTTGGCACCAGGGCGCAGACGGCCAGCAGCGCGCATCGAAATCTGTTGCGTGTGTTCATTCTCGTTAAAGTACCCTTTCCATTCAATCAAGGAGGTAAATGTGCCCGGGCTGCTCCCCAATATCGACCCCGACGGGCTTCTGGAATACTCTGTCGTCTTCACCGATCGATCATTGAATCACATGTCGGCTCGCTTTCGCGAGGTGATGAAGGGCGTCTCCGCAACGCTGAAGGAGGTGTACGCGGCGGATGCCGTGGCGGTCGTTCCGGGTGGGGGGACCTACGCCATGGAAGCGGTTGCGCGCCAGTTCGGAACCGGCAAGCGGTGCCTGGTCCTGCGCAACGGCTGGTTCAGCTACCGCTGGTCGCAGATCTTCGAGGCCGGCGGGATCCCGGCTGAATCGGAGGTGCTCAAGGCCCGCGCGGGGGACGACAGTGCCACGCCCGCGTTCTCGCCCGCCCCGATCGACGAGGTGGTCGCGATGATCGAGTCCCTCCGGCCCGATGCCGTCTTCGCCCCCCACGTCGAGACCTCGTCCGGGATCATCCTGCCGGACGACTATTTGCGCGCGATCGGAGACGCGGCGGGTGCGGCCGGTGCGCTCTTCGTGCTCGACGCCATCGCCTCGGGCGCGATTTGGGTCGACATGCGGGGATCGGGGGTGGACGTGCTCCTCAGCGCCCCGCAGAAGGGGTGGAGCGGGTCCCCGTGCGCCGGACTCGTGATGCTCGGCCAACGGGCGCTAGATCGCATGCACGCAAGCGCCAACACCAGCTTCAGCTGTGACCTGCTGCGCTGGCTCGAGGTGATGCGAAGCTACGAGGCGGGCGGCCACACCTACCACACGACGATGCCGACCGACGCGCTGAGGATGTTCCATGACGCGATGGCCGAGACCCGCGCATTCGGATTCGGCACGGCACGCGCCCGCCAGCAGGAGCTGGGTGACCGGGTCCGGACAGTGCTTGCGGACAGGGGATACAGGAGCGTCGCGGCGGCAGGCTGCGGGGCACCGGGCGTCGTGGTCAGCTACACCTCGGACCCGGCCATTCAGAACGGAAGCGCCTTCGCAGCCGCGGGACTGCAGATCGCGGCGGGTGTGCCTCTGCGATGTGGAGAGCCCTCTCCCTTCCGCACCTTTCGTCTGGGCCTCTTCGGGCTCGACAAGCTGGGCAATGTGGACCGGACGGTCGACACCCTCGCCGGGGCGCTGGACCGGGTCGCGCCGCAACCGGTAGCAGTCCGTGGATAATCCCCGCGTCGCACCGAGGGCGGCCAGGCGCCGGGCTGGCAAGGCGCGACGAAAGGCGCATAGCGGAGCTATTCGCCCGAGGAGCAACGCAGAGCGGTGCGTTGGGAGCTCGGAATGTAAATCCAACATGACAGTTGGTAATGTTCTCTTGACATGGGGAGAGTCCGAGCACCGTGCTCAGCCCGGATGCATCGCCGCCCGAATGCAGCGGGGACTTATTCCACGGGCTTGCCAGGGGCGGGCACCAGTCCAGCCTAGCCGCTCCGGCCGAGTCGGCGCGCCCGGTTGCGCCGACTCCCCGCAGGGCCAAAGTTTCCCAAGCCATTGTGGAACCGCCTCCCCAAGGGGTTCAAAAGGACCATGTCGCCAACACTTCGACCTGCGCCCCGCCGGGCTCCTGCCGCCAGTGTGCGTTTTGGCATTGGGCTGGCCTCGTTAATCCTGGCGGGAGCCTGTTCCTTCGTGCCCGCGCCTTCCGTTCCGGAGCCTGTGGCCGAGCTGCCGGACGCCTTCGCCGAACCGGCCGCCGCGGGCAGCCCCGAGGCGCTTGAATGGTGGAGGGGTTTCGAGGATCCCGCGCTGAACGCCGTGGTGGATTCGGTACTTGCCTCGAACTTCGACCTGGCCGAGGCGGTCGCGCGCGTGCAGCAGGCCAGGGCCCAGGCCGGGATCGCGCGGGCCGGGCTCTTCCCCGTTGTTCAGGGGACGGCGACGGCCACCGACCAGGACACCCCCGCAAACGCCGGGTTCGGCCAGCAGTTTCGCGAACTCACGGGCACCGAAGAGGGCGACGCGATCGGCGGCTTCCAGTTCCCGGACCGGCTGGGGGTCACGACCTGGTCGCTCGGCGCGGAGTTCGCCTACGAGCTCGACTTCTGGGGCCGGGCCCGCAACGACGCGAGGGCCGCGGGGCTGAGCTACCTCGCGTCCGAATCCGACTACGACGCCGCGCGCACCGGCGTGCTGGCCGAGACGATCACCACCTACTTCGAGATCGCCGACCTGCGCACCCGCATCGCGCTCACCGGCGAGACCGCCGATGTCCTGCTCGAGCGCGAGGAGCTCGCGGACACCCGCTACGAGAGCGGACTGATTGCCTCGCTCGAGCTCTACCAGGTCAGACAAGAGCTGCTCAACACGCAGGCGGTGCTGCCCCAGCTGGAGAGCCAGCTGGTGAACGCCGAGGGGCGGCTTGCGGTGCTGATGGGCGGTTTCAGGGACAAGCTGGACGGGGTGCTGCCGGAGTCGCTGGCTCCCGTTCCGTCCGCGGATCCGGTGGCCGCGGGAGTCCCGGCGGACCTGCTTGTGCAGCGGCCGGACGTGCGGGCGGCGGCCCTGCGCCTCGAGGCCGCGCGCCACTCGATCGGGGCGCGCCGGGCGGAACTGCTCCCCTCGCTGTCGCTTTCCGGGACCATCGGCGTCCAGGCCGCCGAGGCCGACGGTCTCTTCAACGTCGACCAGTGGTTTCGCAACCTCCTCGGCAACATCACGGCTCCGATCTTCCAGGGCGGCCGCCTGAGGAACAACGTCGCGGCCGCGGAGGCGGCCTTTCAGCAGGCGGCGGCGGCGTACGGGCGGACCGTGGTGACCGCCGTGCACGAGGTGGAGGCGGCGCTGGCCGCGCTGCAGAACGAGGGGCGGCGATACGACTACCTGACGTCGCAGCTCGAGGAGGCCAACGCCTCCGTCGCGCTCCAGCTCGAGCGCTATTCGTCCGGAGTGGCCGGCTACACCGACTATCTGGACGCCCTGCGGTCCCGGCTCAACGTGGAGTCCACCCTGGCGGGGTCGCGCCGGGACCTTGCGCTGGCCCGCCTGGCGGTACACCGGGCGCTTGGGGGCGACTGGACCGCGCCCCCGGAGGTGCTCGAAGCGATGCGGATGGTGCCCGCCGACGACGGAAACCCCGAAAACGGAAGGAACAGATAGATGAGCCGATTGCGGAGCGCCCTTATCGCCATTGGAATCCTCGGGGGAGCAATCGTGGTGGCCGTCGTCATGGTCCGTCTCAGGCCCGAACCGCCGGTGCGCGAACCTCCCTCCACCGCGCCCTTCGTAACGACGGGCATGGCCGCGGCGGCAGAGGGCGCGATTCCGGTGCACGGGGCCGGGACGGTCCGCCCCCGGGCGGAGATCGATGTGGCGGCCCAGGTGGGCGGGACGGTGACGTGGGTGGCCCCCTCCTTCCAGGGCGGGGGACGGGTTCGGGCGGACGAGGTGCTCTTCCGCATCGAGGACGCGGACTACATCAACCGCGTCCAGCAGGCGCAGGCGAACGTCGCCGCGCAGCAGGTGGCGCTCCTGCAGGAGGAGGAACGGGCGCGAATCGCGCGCGAGGAGTACGAGAGGATGCAGCGGCGCAGCGGAGGTGGGGCAGGCGGCTCAGCGAGCGCCCTGACATTGCGCCAACCGCAGCTGGAGGCCGCACGGGCGGCGCTGGCGCGGGACAGTGCCGCGCTGGCCGACGCCGAACTGGCGCTGAGCCGCACCGAGGTGAAGGCGCCCTTCAGCGGAGCCGTTCGATCCGAGTCGGTGGATGTGGGCCAGTTCGTCGGGCCGGGGCAGAGCGTGGGACGGCTCTACGCGGCAGATGCGGCCGAGGTGGTCGTGCCGCTCTCGGATGCAGACGCGGCGCTGATCCCGAGGCTGTGGAACCTCGCCGCCGGCGACGGCAACCGCAGCGTGCGTGCGACCGTCGCGGCAACCTACGGCGACGCGCGCTACACCTGGAGCGGCTACGTGGACCGCGCCGAGGCCGCGCTCGACGAGCAGACCCGCACGATCGACGTGATCGTCCGCGTCCCCAATCCCTTCCGGGGCGGGACGCCGGCGGACGGGGACGCCGGCGGCGCGACGGGACCGGGCGCGTCTGGTCCGCCGCTCCTGGTCGGCCAGTTCGTGGACGTGCAGATCGACGGGGTGGCGCCGGAGCGCTACTTCGCGGTGCCGCGGGCCGCGCTCAGGACGGGGAATGAGGTCTGGGCGGTCCGCGGCGGCACCACGATCACGATCGTCCCGGTGCGCGTGCTGCAGCGCATCGACGATGTGGTCTACGTGACCGGCGGTCTGGAGGACGGCCAGAGGGTGGTCGTGAGCGGGATCCAGATCGCCACCGAGGGCATGCAGGTGCGGACGCAGTAGGAACTTGTTCCACGGGCTGACAGCGAGGATCCGGGCGTGAATCAGGACGGGGGCACCGCCGGCGGCCCCATCGCCTACATGGCGCGCAACGGCGTAGCGGCCAACCTCCTGATGGCGTTCATCCTGATCGCGGGTCTCTTCGCGCTGCGCGGCCTGGTGCAGGAGGTCTTCCCGGAAATCTCGATGGACCGGGTGCTCGTCTCGGTGGCGTACCCCGGCGCCACGCCGGATGAGATCGAGGAATCGATCGTCCTCAAGATCGAGGAGCAGATCGAGGGCGTCGAGGGCCTGAAACACGTCCGGTCCACGGTTTCGGAGGGGCGCGGTTCCGTCGTGGCGGAACTGAACATGGGGGAGGACCTGAACCGGGCCCTGGACGACATCAAGGCGCAGGTCGACAGGATCCAGACCTTCCCCGGCGGTTCCGAGCGTCCCGAGGTCTCCGAGATCACCAACCAGCAGAGTGTGATCCGGCTCGTCCTCTACGGCGATGTCTCCGAGCGCGCCCTCAAGGAACTCGCCTACCGCACCGAGGACGCGCTCGCCGCGCTCCCCGTGGTTTCCTACGTGGAGACGACGGGCGTGCGTGACTACGAGATCTCCATCGAGGTGCCGCTTCGCCGGTTGCGCGCGCTGGGCCTGACCCTGGGGGATATCGCGAATGCCGTGCGGGGCGGCTCCCTGGACCTGTCGGCCGGAAGCATCGCCACCCGCGACGAAGAGGTGCGGATCCGCACGACTGGGCAGAACTACACCCAGCAGGACTTCGAAGAGATCATCGTCCTGAGCCGCGCGGACGGAACCGTGGTAAGCCTGGGGGACATCGCCGAGGTCCGGGACGGGTTCCGCGACGTGGACCTGATCGGCCGCTACCGGGGCCAGCCCGCGGCCTACGTCGAGGTCTTCCGCACCGCCGACGAGAAAGTCCTGGAGATCGTCGCCGCGGTGGAGGCCCACCTCGAGGAGGAGGTGATCCCGTCGCTGCCCGCGGGCGTGGGCCTCGAAATCTGGAACAACGACGCGGACATCCTGCAGTCGCGCCTGGGACTCCTGGTCAAGAACGGCTTCCTGGGGCTGGCCCTGGTGCTCCTCGCGCTGGCGATCTTCCTCGAGATCCGGCTGGCCTTCTGGGTCGCGGTGGGGATCGCGGTTTCCTTCGTGGGCACCTTCGCGGTGATGTCCGTTCTGGGCGTGTCCATCAACCTGATGTCGCTCTTCGCCTTCATCCTCGCGATCGGGATCGTGGTCGACGACGCGATCGTGGTGGGCGAGAACATCTACGCCGAGCGGGAAAGGGGAGCCAGGGGGGTGGTGGCCTCGATCCGCGGCACCCGCCGGATCACCCGGCCCGTGATCTTCGCGGTCCTGACCACGGTGGTGGCCTTCTGCCCCCTCTTCTTCATCCCGAGTTCGATCGGCAGGATCATCGGCGAGATCCCCATCATCGTGATGTCGGTCCTGCTCTTCTCGCTGCTCGAATCCCTGCTCGTCCTCCCGAACCACCTCTCGCACCTCCCCGACCGCAGCGGCAGCCCCGCGCGGCACAAGCCGCACCTGATCGGCCGCATTCAATCCCGCGTGGAATCGGGACTCCAGCGATTCATCGCGGGGCCGCTCGACCGGAGCCTCCGCTTCGCCACCGGCAGGCCCGGCGTCGTGATCGCCTCGGGCGTCGCGATGATCATCGTCTGCGTCGCGATGATCCCGGCCGGGATCATCAAGGTGGACTTCATGCCGTCGGTGGAGGGCGACCTCGTCATCGCCAGCCTGGAGATGCCGGAGGGAACGCCCGTTCAGCGCACCACCGACGTGGCCCGAACCCTGGAGACGACCGGACACCGGGTGCTCGAACGGCTCGCCTCCGGCACGGGCGAGGAGGTCGAAGCTCTCCTCACCGGCGTCAACGTCACCATCGGCCTGCCGGCGAGGCAGTCCGGGCCCGGCGGCGCGGCGGCCGATGCAGCGAGCCCGCAATCCAACATCGCGGCCGTCGAATTCAAGCTCGTCAGCCCCGAGGAACGTACCGTTTCCGCGATCGACTTCCAGCAGGCGTGGCGTGAAGAGGTGGGCGTGCTGCCCGAAGCCAAATCGCTCGGCATCACGGCCGAGCTCATCAGCTTCGGAGCCCCGGTTCACGTCGAGCTGTCCCACCCGGACCCCGATCGGCTGGCCCTGGTCGGCGACACGCTGATGGCGCGGCTCCAGGAATTCGGCGGCGTCTTCGACATCCAGGCCGACCAGGACCAGGGGCTCCGCGAGATCCAGCTCGATCTGTTGCCCGAAGCCCGCACTCTGGGGCTTACCCTCGACAACCTGGCCCGGCAGGTCCGCTCCGCATTCTTCGGGAACGAGGCCCTGCGCGTTCAGCGCGGCCGCGAGGAGATGCGCGTCTATGTGCGGCTGCCCGAGGAGGAGCGCAACGCGATCGCGGACGTGGAGACCTACCAGGTCCGGACACCCGCCGGCGGAGAAGTCCCGCTCGGCCGGGTGGCGTCGGTGCGCTTCGGCAACTCGCCCACCACCATACGGCGCAAGGACGGCCAGCGGGTCCTCACCGTCACCGCCGACGTGAACACCGCCATCGTCACCGGCGACGAGGTGACGAACCAGCTCGAGGCCTCGGTCCTTCCCGCGCTCACGGCTGCGAGTCCGGGTCTGAGCCATGCCTTCGGAGGCGAGCAGCAGGAACAGGTCGAGTCCTTCGGCGCCCTCTTCGGCGGTTTCGCATTGGCGATGCTGGCGATCTACGCGCTTCTGGCCATCCCCTTCGGCTCCTACTCCAAGCCCCTGATCATCATGGCGGCCATCCCGTTCGGGATCATCGGAGCCGTCCTCGGCCACGTCATCCTCGGCCTTCAGATGGCCATCATGTCGCTGTTCGGGGTCATCGGCCTGAGCGGCGTCGTGGTGAACGATTCCCTGGTCATGATCGACTTCATCGACGAGCGCCGGCGCGGGGGCATGTCCGGACGGGAAGCGATCATCGAGGGGGCGAAGGCGCGTTTCCGCCCGATCTTCCTCACCTCGGTGACGACCTTCCTGGGCGTCGCGCCCCTGGTGTTCGAGACCAGCATCCAGGCGCAGTTCCTGATCCCGATGGCGGCATCGCTGGGGTTCGGGATCCTGTTCGCGACCGGCGTGCTGATGATGATCGTGCCCGCGCTGGCGATGGTGCACCACCGGGTGGTGGAGGGGATTCGGCTTCGGAGGGCACCGCGCGGGACCAGCCCCTGCCAGATGCCTACATCGGCCTGATCAGCCCCGCCTCCGTCATGTCCCGGTAGGCGTTTCCGCATCGGCTCCAGAAGACCGTCCACACATTCCACATACCCGTATCCTCGTGCCAAGTGAGCAAGTGCGTGGGCCGTTCTTCGTCCAGGGGCCACGACGGTCGCACATGGTTCATGGCGTCGCCTCGCAACTTTTCGGCCAGGCAGTCGAGGTAGCTGCGAACTTCCCCGGTTCCGGGATCGTCCGCTACGCTGCAAGTCGGTGTCGAATAGACCGCCACAGGTCGCGGGTCAACCGGGAGGACTTCGAAATCCCGGCTCTCTCCGGCCGGGGACAGTTTCACGCGCCCCCCGAGGTGCTTCGCTTCACGGAACAGCTGCCGCCAGCGCGTTCCGTCCCAGACATCCACATCGACGCGCACCTCCCCACCGCCGGTCACCGGCTGTGTGGGACTCGGGCCGTGGCAACCAGCCAGGGAGAGCGTCAGGACCGCGGTCGGAATCCGTATTCTGGTCATTGGGTGGCTCCCGTGGTATCGCAGCCCGGGTGCTGCGTGTTTCGCTACTTCGGCGGGTGGTGCCCCGATAGGGTTGCTACCCGCCGTTTGGACCGCGGGTTCCTCCCCCGGGGTTGCTCTTCGCGCTACCCGGCGCGTTCGAGCAACTCGAGCACCTCCCCCTTCTCCACCACTTCCCCGGTCCCCTCCAGGAACGGCCGCACGTCCGCCGCCACCTCGTCCCAGCACAGTCGCCTCACTCGGCCGGCGACCGCTCTACGCCACGTGCCCTCGGTAAGCGGCTCGGCCTCTGCGGCGCTCTGCCGCACCGCTGCGTTCAACAGCGCCAGATTCGGTGCCGGCCAGCTCGGGTCGCTCAGATACCAAGCCAGGTCGTAGATGTCCCGCCCCTTGGTCCACGGCCGGCATAGCACGGCGTGGAGCTTCCCGGCGAGGAGCGACGCGCGGTCATGATGGTGAAGGCGCAGGGAGACGTGCCGTCTCACCAGGCGCGTCGCGGTCACGGCGCCCGCGGGAGGGTTGGTGTCCACATCGATCCTGATGCCCAGCACCTGGTCCCGGTGCGGCGAAAGGCGCGCGTTGTGGAGCACGCCCCGGAAGCGAAGCCAGCCGGCGTGAACGTTGCCGCGGTCACGCAGCGAACCCGCAAGCTCGTACCCCTCCCGCCGGAACTGCCGGGAGATGTCGCCGACCCAGCCGCGCAGGTCGTACAGCTCCGGCGGACCCTCGAGCGCGAAGTCGAGGTCCTCGGAATACCTGGGCAATCCGTAGAGGAAACGCAGCGCCGTGCCACCCTGGAAGGCGAGCGGCGACATCGCTCCAGCCCGCTGCAGCGCCTCCAGGATCCGGGCCTGCAGGTATTCGCGGACGACGTTGCGCCCCGCCAGCGGATCCAGGCCGCGAACCAGAGAACGAAGATGATCCCTCATGGTCCCCGATTCCTCGCGGCGCGCACCGGCAATTCATCGCCGGCCGGCAGCGGGTCATACGCGAACGCGGGATCGTCGGCCAATCGGCGCACGTACGCCGCCGCCCGGGCCAACTGGGGGCTTGCCGTCTCGCAGGCGATCGCTTCCACCCTCGCCACCGAGAGGACTTCCACATTCAGCCGCAAGGCATCGATCCAGGCGGGGTCGTCACCTCCCGGCTGAAGATGCACCAGGTCCAGCAAGGCCTTTTCCGCCGAGGCCACGAAGGCACGCTGATCGCCGGCGAGTTCGACAAGGCGGTACCCGCTTCTGAGGCCGGCCTTGATGTACCGGAACGAATAGCGGCCGAGCGGCGTGGTCCTGACGTGGGGACGGCCCGGGCCGCAGCTCGTCACCTCGGGAACGAACTCCGGGATGGCACCGGCAAAGGCAAGTGCCGAGAGACCGCTGACATACGACCCCTGAACCAGGCGATTCGCCACCAGGAACGGGTGGGGGATCACCTTGCGGTAGGGTGGAGCCAGGGCGAACAGGCCGCGCCGCAGCCGGAGCAGCCTGCCGGCCGCGCACCACCGGCTCAGCTGGGCTGGAAGTCCCGGTTCTCGAGGCCGGCCGGCCATGAGGAAGCCGGTCTCGAATACGGGCTCATCCTCTACGATTTCGAGCAGTTTGGCGAATTTCATGTAGAAAATATGGCATGACTTACAATTTTCTACAATGAATTGGCCCTTGGCCGGGAAAAAGTTGCCCGAACACGCGGCGTTTGCGAAACGGTGTCAGGGACGCGTTCTGTCCTCCCGCCGCCCATCCCGCGGATCCGGCCCCATCTCCGTCGGCAGGTCCGCCCGGTCCCCCCAGTCGCGCCAGCTCGCGTCGTAGAAGCGGACATCCAGACCCATCATGCGGGCCGCGATGTAGTCGACGCTTGCGCGCATGCCGATCATGCAGTAGACGACGTGGGTCCTGCCCTCGCCGGCCCCGTGGCGCTCCAGGATCCGGGCGACTTCTTCACGGGTCCTGAACAGCGTGTTGTTCGCGGGGTCCATCAGCTCCTCCCAGTAGAGCTGGGCCGCGCCGGGGATGTGTCCCGGGCGTCCCGCGCCACCGAGCCCGCCATCGGCGCCGGTGTACTCGTCGTCGGGACGCGCGTCGAGCAGGACCAGCGCCGGGTCGTCCAGCCGCTCGTGGATCCAGTCCGCCGAGACGCGGAAGTCGATGGGATTGACCGCCGCCACGTCACCGGGCTCCACCGGGCCGGGCTCGCCGCTCTCGACCGACCCTCCAGCGGCCTTCCACGCCGTGATTCCCCCGTCCAGGAGAAACGCCCGGTCACCGAGCCCGAGGAGGTCGAAGGTCACCCATGCGCGCGCCGTCGCCGTCATGCTGGTCCCGTAGATGACGACCCTCGATTCGCGCCGGATCCCGGCAGCCCGCAACACACCGACGGTCTCCTCCAGCGTCCGGAACTCGGACCGCCACCCCCGCTCCCCATCCCAGGTGATCGCGCCGAAGCGCAGGGGGCGCGCTCCCGGGATGTGCTCCTCCGCATACTCCCCGGGACGCCGCTCGAGCTGCACCACGACCACGTCCTCCGCGCCGATGTTGCGCATCAGCCACTCGGCGTCGACGAGCGGCTCGACGGGCGTCGTCTGGAGGCCGGGAGGTCCGAACGAGGGCGAAAGAGCCCCGGCACCCCCCGCGGGATTCTGCGCGGCGGCCGCCTGGGGCGACAGCAGGACGCAAGCGACCAGGGCGCAAGTCAGCGACCCGCGCAGTACACCACGGGGACTCACGCCGTGAATCGCCGGCATCCGGCGCATCGGCGACAGCCGCCCGCCGGAGCGCCCGATCGCCGCCAGCCCCGCCGCCGGAACCAATCGCATCACCCCGCCTCAGAACCGCGAAGTCAGGGTGATCCGGAAGCTCCGCGTGGCTCCCGGGTTGCGCTCCTGGACATCCACGTATTCGGCCTGAAGCACGTTCTCGACCTTGGCCTGCACATCCACGTCCATCAGGGTCGTGCCCATGCGCAGATCCACCAGGGTGATGTCTCCACGTTCGTCCAGGGGGAAGGCCAACACCCGGTCCGGCCGGCTCCGGTAGCGGAGGTCGAGCGCGAGACGTTCCGCCCACGCGGAGAGCGTCGTGGTCAGGTTGTGGTCCGAGCGGTACACCAGGGGGCGGCCGGTTCGCTTGTCTTCGGTATCGAGATAGAGGTACGTCGTTTGCAGAGTGAGCTTTTCGGGGATGAGGCCGACCTTGGCGCCGGCATCGATCCCGCGGACGCGCGCCTCAGCGACGTTGCGGAACTGGAAGGTCAGCACCTGGCCCGGGGCACCGGAAACCTCGATGAGTTCGTCGTATTCGCTCCAGAAGAGACCGACATCGAACCACAGCCAGTTCCTTGGGCTCATCGTGGCCCCCACCTCGCTGGCCCAGGCCGACTCCCCCCGGAGTTCCAGATTGGGGACCACGCGAAATCCGAACACCACCGTCGAGCTGTACTGCTCGGCAACACTCGGGGCCCGGTAGCCGCGGCTCAGCGAGGTCCGCAGGCTGAGGCGGTCGGACGGCTCGTAGACGAGACCGATCTTGGGGTTGATCGAAAAATCACTCTCTGCCGAGGAAGCCCGGTGAAGATCCAGCCGCACCCCGGTGGTTCCCCGCACCCGCGCCGAGATTTCGATTTCGTCCTGCAGGAAGAGGGCGAGGTCGGTGGTGGTCGGAGTCGGTTCGAGGAAATTGGAGGAGATTTCGGTGTACGAAGCCTCCGCGCCGGTCGTGAAGGAGTGTCGTCCACCGGTGAAGCGGGACAGCTGCACGTCGGTGCCCCAGCGCGTGGAGCGGTGGAAGTCTTCGTTGTCGTGGAAGTAGTTCTGCGACCGCACGTGTTGCACCTGCGGCCGCAGCTGCAGCCTCAGCGCCGGTGTCACGACTGGGGTCGCCGTCATTCCGACGACGACGGCGATGTCCCGCTTCCAGTCGCCAAGCTGTGAGGGCTCCACCTCCAGCGGGCGCTCCGGCGAGAGCCAGGTGAAGAACTCCTCCGCTTCCTCGTGCTTCCAGTTGAGAAAGACCTCCCAGGGTGAGGTCGTCTCCGCGCCGAACACGCTCTTCGCCCGGAACCGCCACCGCTCGACACCTCCGTTCTGCCTGAAGCCGTCGGAGCCCTCGCGCCCGACGAACACGGTCGTGCCGGCGCGTCCGATCTGGCGCGAATGCTGGATCTGGAGCCCCCGCATGCTGAGAAGCTCCTCGGTGAAGTCGCGCTCGCCGGGAGTATCGAAGATCCCGTAGTACCCGCGCACGATGGTTCGCGAACCGTCGACGGGCGGACGGGTGATCACGTTCACCACACCGCCCATGGCGTTCGTGCCGAAGAGGGTCGAGTGCGGGCCCTTGACGATTTCGATCCGCTCGACGTCCAGGAGCGGCAGGAGGCCGAAGTCGATCGACGAACCGACGTTCGCAAGCGCGCGGTGGCCGTCGAGCAGCATGAGCACCCGGCTGCCCACGCCCCGCGCGATGCCGCTGGAGCCGCGGATGTCCATCTGGCCGGCGTTGAAGGTCACACCCTGGGCGAAGGGCAGCGCCTCGTTGAGGCTGGTGACGTCCCGGCTGCGCAACTCGTCGCGCCCGATGACCGAAACACTCACCGGTGCCTCTCCCGGGCGCGCGTTGCCCCGGCTGGCCGTCACCGTGACCCCGGGAAGCTCGAAGAGCATCCGCTCCAGGGAGATGGTCGGTGGCTCTCTGACCGCTGTGCCGGGATCGATTTCCCGTTCCACCGTCCTGTAGAGGCCGGCCACCACGACCAGCCGGACCTGCCCGTCCTGGTCCGGAAGCGTGAGTTCGAATCGGCCTTCGGCGTCCGTGAGGGTGCGCAGCTGCATGGCGCGGACCAGGACCTCGGCCCCCTCGATGCCCGCCCCGGACTCGGAGTCGACCACTCTCCCCCGAATCGTGACCTCCTGTGCCGCCAGCAGCCCGGCGGGGACGGCCAGCGCCAACACGAGGGAAATGGGGAGCGCGACCCGGTGTAAGTGCGCGCCAAGGGCCGCCGACCGCGCGAACGCCCATGTACCGCCCCGCCGCTTCCGGCGCGCCCTGGGCACACACCGCCAGCCCATCGCCTACCTTCGTTGCCAGACCGACAACGAGACCGCCAGGGCCGGCTCCGTAACCGTCACGGTGAAGGTTCCGCTTTCCAGCGTGTACGTTCCCCTGGCCTGATTGAGGTTGCCCGCCTGCTCCCAGGTCCCGTCGCTGCGAACCGTGTAGGTCCCTTCGTCGTCGAACGCGGTCGTCCCGCCCAGGCCATCCGGCACCGAGATGCTCATCTCGAAGGTTCCCATGGACTCGTTCCCCGTCGGCGGATCTTGCCGCAGCACGAAAATCCCGGATACATCCGGCGGCTCCAGCGTCTGTCCCCCGGTGACCAGGGCCGACGAGAACGCCGCCAGGTCATAGGTTCCGGCAAGGTTGGGGGCGAGATCCCGGTCCGGCGAATCCATCGGATCGTCTCCGCCGCAACCCGCGGCCACGACGGCCCAGGCGAGGAAGGCGGGAAGCACTGTAGAACGGCGGTTCATTGCGATGATCTCCTTGCGCCCGGCGAATCGCCACAAGCGTTGCTGCCCCGGGCCCGAGTTTGTCCCATTGGTGAACCAGCGGTCAGAATGACAACGTAAGACGGCGGCGCGCGCCAGACCAGACACCGCCAGCGGGGCTTCCAGTGAACCGTAGACGCCAACGAGCAGGGCACGGCAAACCTGAATGAACCACACCGAACCACTCCTCATCGACGGCAGCAGACCCCGGGGAGCCGCGGACCTCCTTTCCCGGCTCGACGAACTGGGCATCGCCCATCGTACCCTCGACCACGTGCCCGTGTTCACCGTCGAGGAGGCCCGCCGCCTGCGCGGGCAAATCGACGGGGCACACTCCAAGAACCTGTTCCTGCGCGACAAGAAGGAGCGGCACTGGCTGGTGTCGTGCCTGAGCGAACGGAAGGTCGACCTGAAGTGGCTCGCCCTGGAACTCGGGACCAAGCGCCTGACCTTCTGCACTCCGCGCCGCCTGGCCGGCTACCTGGGCATCCGTGCGGGAGCCGTCTCGCCGTTCGCCATCCTCAACGACACCCGGGGCGTGGTCCGGGTGGCCATCGACGCGGAACTCCTCGCCGGCAAGCCGCTCAACTTCCATCCGCTCGACAACTCGAAGACCACAGCGGTCTCCCGGGAGGGTCTACTGCGCTTCCTCGAAGCGGAGGGGCACCCGCCGAAGATCCTGCGCTTTCCGGCGGCCGCGGCACCCGCCCGGAGCTGAACGCGGTCTTCCCGGCGAGCCCGTGGACAGAGCCCCCCGCGGCATTCGGGCGGCGTGCTGCTACCGAAACGCCGGGATGATGTCCTGCACCACGATGTCCATCGTCTGCCGCTCGTAGCGGGGGGCCCCGCCGTCCTCCCCCACCCCCACCCAGTCGTTGGTGGCCACGACCACGAGGAGAAGATCCGGCACGACGACCACATACTGACCGGCATGCCCCCAGGCGAAGTAGAGCGGCTCGCCCGCCCCGGGAACGACCCACCAGAGATAGCCGTACGAAATCCCGTTGAGAGCCCCCAGGTCGAACCGCCAGTCGAACCGCGACGCGGTGGACGCCTCGACCCAGCCGGCCGGAATGAGCTGGCGGCCACCGCTCGATCCGCGCTGCAGGAAGAGCTGCCCGAACCGCAACATGTCCCGGGGGCGCAGGTCCAGTCCGGCGCCACCATTCCAGAATCCATCGCCGAGCGGCTCCCAGGGGCTGCGCGAAACCCCCATGGGATCGAAGAGCGTGGAGCGGGCCAGCGCGGGCAGCCCGGATCCGGTGGCCTGCTGGACGACGACACCGAGAAGATGGACCGCCGCCGAGTTGTAGTTGAACTCTTCCCCCGGGCCCGCCGCGAACGGCCTCGCGAGGAGGTAGCCGAGGGGGTCGTCCGAGCGAATCCACTCGATGTACGACCCGAATCCGCCGGTCTCGTCCCACTCCAGGCCGCTGGTCATCGTGAGCAGGTGCCGGATCGTGATCGCTCCCTTGGCGGGGTCGAGATCCGGCACGAGCGAGCCCAGGTAGTCGGCGACCGGGTCGTCCAGGCTCCGGATGTCTCCGCGCTCGAGGGCGATACCGGTCAGCGCCGAGACGACACTCTTCGTGACCGAGCGCACGTCGTGCAGCGTGTTCGCGCGAGCGCCGCCGAAGTACTCCTCGACCACGAGACGCCCGTTGCTGGCGACCAGCAGGCTGCGCATGCGGTGGTTGGTGCGGGCGCGGTCGATTCCCCGTTCCACCATCGCCGGAGAGCCGCCGGCCTCGGCAACGGTGGCGGTGGTCCAGGGGTGCGCGAGGTCGATCTCGACGAGGCTGTCGGGCCCGGGAGCCACGGTCGCTTCGCCGCATGCTGCCAGCGCAATGCACGCGGCCACCGCGGCGGGGAGGAACCCGGAACGGCGACGCGGCAACCTCGTGTGGCCCGCCGGGAAGAGCATCGATTCAGGCTCCGCCACAGGTTTGTGTTTGTCGTCCACGGGTGGAATGTGAACGTTGAACCGCTGCGGGCGCCAACCGGGCCAGCCCCGCCGCCGCGAAGCAATGTCGGCAACCAACGGGCGAAATCCGCGTACGGTTCCTATCTTGGGAATCGTTGTCCCGCGCCGTTGGCCGGAACCCTCCGGAACGGCCCGCGGGCCCCATTCCCATCAACAAGAGGTGATGAATGCTGATCCAACGTGTTTCCGTTTGCGTGGCCACCCTGGCGGTCTCCGCCTCGTGGAGCTGTGCTTCCTCCCAGGTAACGAACCCTGAAGAGCAGATCGCGCAGGCATTGGCGGCGGCGCCTGAAGACAAGGCCGAAGGCGCACGCGTCCTCGGCTACGCCACCGACGGCAGCGTGGTGGAACTGCGGCCGGGCGCGAACGACTTCGTCTGCCTGGCCTCGAACCCGGCGAACGAGCGCTTCTCCAGTTCCTGCTACCACGCGTCGCTGGAGCCCTACTTCGCGAGGGGCCGTGAACTCGATGCCGAGGGCGCGGACCGGAATGACCGCTACCGGATCCGCTACGAAGAGATGGAGGCGGGCACGCTGCCCATGCCGGTCATGTCGGCCACGCAGTACATCCTCGACGGCACGTGGGACTCCGAGACCCGCACGGCCACGGGGACGGTGCGCTGGGTGATCTACGTCCCGAACGCCACGGCGGAGTCGACCGGGCTCTCGGAGCGTCCGCAGGAGGGCGGCCCGTGGATCATGTCTCCGGGCACGCCGGGCGCCCACATCATGATCACGCCCCCGCGCGCCGGATAGCCCGGCCACCGCCCCGGGCGACGGTAGTCCCGCATGTTCGGCACCCTGTCAGGGTTCACCCTCGCCGCCGCGGCGCTCGGCCTTCAGCTCGTCTTCGTGGTCGCGGTGCTGCTCCGTCCGCGCACCCGGCAGTCATCGTCCATGGCGTGGATCCTGGTGATCGTGGCGTTGCCGGTGGCCGGGATCATCCTCTACCTGATCGTCGGCGAGGTTCGCACCGGCAGCAGCCGCAAGCGGCGTCACAGGACGATCCAGGGTAGCATCCGTGCGGCGCTGCGGCGGGCATGGCGGGACGAACCCGACGGGGCGATGATTCCATGGGGCACCGAGGCGGTGGCCCGGCTCGCCCGCCTCGGGAGCGACACGCAGCCGCACCAGGGGAACCGCCTGGCGCTTCTGGCGGGAGCCACCGACTTCGTCGAGACGCTGACGGCGGACATCGACCGGGCCCGGGAGCACGTCCACCTGCTCTTCTACATATACCTGGACGACGGCGCCGGCCGTGCGGTCGCCGATGCGCTGATCCGGGCCGAAGCCAGGGGCGTGGAGTGCCGCCTGCTCGTCGACAACGTGGGTTCGAGCGACTTCCTGAAATCCGAACTCCAACGCGAGCTCGTGCGCGGCGGCGTCCAGGTGGTCGCCGCGCTGCCGACGCGCATCACGCAGATCGCGGCGATCCGGCTGGACATGCGCAACCACCGCAAGCTCGCAGTGATCGACGGCCGCATCGGGTACACTGGAAGCCACAACGTGGCCGAGGAAGCCTTCCACCCCAAACCCCGCTTCGCCCCCTGGGTCGACGCGACGCTGCGCATCGAGGGCCCCACGGTCCGGGATCTGCAGGCGCTCTTCATCGAGGACTGGTTCATGGACACGGCCGAGAACCTCGACGGACTCATCGCGATCGCGCCGCGGGGGTTCCCCGACGGACGCATCGTGCAGGTGGTCGGCACGGGGGTGAACTCGCAGAATGAGGCGCTGGTGCGGGTGGTCCAGTCGGCCGTGCACATGGCCCGCGACGAGCTCATCCTGACCACGCCCTACTTCGTGCCGGACGAGGGCACGCTGGCCGCGATCACCACCGCCGCCGTCCGCGGCGTTCGCACCGTCGTCGTGGTTCCCGCGCGGAACGACTCGCCGATCGTGTCGCTGGCCAGCCGCAGCTTCTACCAGCCGCTCCTCGACGCGGGGGCGGAGGTCCACGAGTACACCCGGGGTCTCCTCCACGCCAAGACCATCACTGTGGACCGCGATTTCGCCCTTGTGAGCACCGCCAACCTCGACCGGCGCAGCTTCGAGATCAATTTCGAGGTGACCACCCTGGTCTACGACAGCGACTTCGCGTCCCAGCTCCGGCTCCTGCAGAAGCGATACCTGGAGGACTGCCAAATGGTGGATGCGGCCAGGTGGTCCGCCCGGCGCTGGCCCCGCCGGCTGATCGAGAACGCGGCCGGGCTGTTCAGCCCCCTGCTGTGACCCCCCCACCCGGCGAGATCCCCTCCGAGGTGGCGGCCGCCTGGGCCCTGCGGCGCCCCCCGCCCGGCGACGATCGCGGCGCGGCCCCCGGCCCCGCCCCGCCCCACCCCCCCACCGCCCTCGTGCTGGGCGATCCTGCCCCCCACCTCCCCCGCGCCCTCGCGCAAACCGGCTACGAGGTCACCCGGTGGCGCCGGCACCTCACACGCGGCCAGCTGTGCTCGCCGTGGCCCCCATCCGGCCCCTTCGGCGAGGTGTGGGTGCGGATGCCGCGCTCCTCGCTGGAGGCGGCCATGCTGCTGCACGCCGCCGCGGCCCGGATCGCCGACGGCGCGCGCATCCACCTCTACGGCGCCACCAGGGAGGGGATCCGCTCGGCAGCGCGGCACTTCCCGGACGGCACCGAAGCCCCCGTCACCCTCGTCACCAAGCGCCGCTGCCGCGTCCTCGCCGCGGCCCGGCGCGCCCCCCCGCCCCACCCCGACGGCCTACGCAGCTGGGAGATCCTCGCCCCCGTGGACTGGGGCACCGGCCCCCGCGACTGGACCTTCTACCCCGGCGTCTTCGCGTGTGGCCGCCTCGACCCGGCGACCGCCCTGCTCATCGACTGTCTCCCGGCCCTCCCGGCCGGCGCGCGCCTTCTGGACTTCGGCGCGGGCACGGGGATCATCGCGGCGGCGGCGCTGGAGCGCGGCGCTCCCGGCGCGGAGGCCGTACTGCTCGAACGCGACGCGATCGCGCTGGTCGCGGCCTCGCGCAACCTTCCCGGCGCGACCCTGGTCCTGGGCCGCAGCGTCGCCACCCTCCCCGGCCCCTTCGACCTCATCGTCTCCAACCCCCCGATCCACGCGGGGAGCGCGCAGAGCCTGCACACCGTCGAGGAACTCGCTCGCGAAGCTCCGGGCGTCCTGGCCCCGGGCGGGCGGCTCCTCCTGGTCGCGCAGCGCCGTCTGCCGGTCCCGCGCATCCTGGAACGCACATTCCCCTTAATAAATACGATTGCCGACCGCGAATCCTTCAGAGTGTGGGAGGCCGGCGGGCGCCGCCGCTGAGGCAGAGCTTGCGATCCGGCCGGCGTCGGCCATCCAGCGCGCCGGCTCGCCCAACCGCCCGCCCGCGCCCGCTCGTCCGGGGGTCAGCCGTACCGCCCCTCGATGTAGTCCGCCGTCTCGCTGTTCTCGGGCGCCAGGAACAACTCCTCGGTGCGGCCGTGCTCGACGATCCGGCCCAGCAGCATGAAAACGCACTCGTCCGACGCCCGCCGCGCCTGGGCCATGTTGTGGGTGACGATCAGGATCGTGTAGTCGCCGCGCAGCTGCCAGATCATCTCCTCGACGGCCTCGGTGCCGGCCGGATCGAGCGCCGAGCAGGGCTCGTCCATCAGCAGCACCTCGGGCTTCACCGGCAGCAGCCGCGCGATGCACAGCTTCTGCTGCTCCTCCAGCGAAAGGCCGGTGGCGGGCTTGTCCAGGCGGTCCTTGACCGTGTCCCAGAGGAGCACCTGGCGCAGCGCGGACTCCAGCACCTCGTCCTCCTCGGCGCGGGCCACCTTCCGCAGCCGCGCCTCGTGAAGGCGGAAGCCGAAGAGGACGTTGTCCCGAATCGAGATCGGGAGCGGGTTGGGGCGCTGGAAGACCATGCCGACCTGCTTGCGCACCTGCACGATCTCGACATCGTCGCCGAAGATGTCGTGCCCGAGCACATGGACGCTGCCGGTGGTGCGCACGTACCCCAGCCGTTCGATGATGCGGTTGCAGGTGCGCAGGACTGTGGTCTTGCCACACCCCGAAGGGCCGATCATCGAGGTGATGATCCCCTTCTTCACCCCGAGGTCGACATCGAAGAGGGCCTGGAAGTCGCCGTACCAGAGGTTGAGGCCCCGGGTCTCGATGGCGAAGTCGCCCGCGGACGGATCCCCCACGCCACGCGTCTCGTCAGCCATAGCGTCCCTCGATGTATCCGGTGGTGCGCTCGTCCTTCGCGTTTCCTTCGAAGAGATCCTCGGTGGCCCCGATCTCCACCACTTCACCCATCAGGAAGAAGGCGGTGCGATCAGCCAGACGGCGCGCCTGCTGCACCAGGTTCGTGACCAGCACGATCGTCAGCTCCGAGCGCAGCTCCTTGAGCACGTCCTCGATGCGCATGGTGGTAACCGGGTCCACCGCGATCGAGAACTCGTCCAGGAGCAGCAGTTCGGGTTCCTGCGAGAGCGCCCGTGCGATCGTGAGCCGCTGCTGCTGCCCTCCGGAGAGCAGGCTGCCCAGCGAGTCGAGGCGGTCCTTGACTTCGTCCCAGAGGGCGGCGCGGGTGAGGCACCGCTCGACCACTTCGTCGAGTTGGGCCTTCTTGCGGATGCCGCGCAGGCGCGGCGAGAAGGCCACGTTGTCGTACACGCTCAGCGGCAGTCCTACCGGGAGCGGAAACACGACGCCGATCCGGCTGCGCAGCGCGTACACGTTGCGCCAGTGGTTGATGTCCTTGCCGTTGATGTGGATGCTCCCCCGAACCTCCATGCCGGTGGTGAAGTCGTCCATGCGGTTGAGCGCGCGCAGGAACGAGGTCTTGCCGCTGTTCGACGGCCCGATGATGCCGAAGATTTCGTGGCGGCAGATGTCGAAGGAAGCGTTCTGCAACGCGGGTTTTCCGCCGTAGGCGATGTGCAAATCGCGCACCTCGATGATCGGCGGCTCGTCGTAGAGCGGACCGACTCCCCCGGGCTGCGGCTGCGCATCGTGCGGCCCGCCTACCACTTCTTGAGCCCCCTGAGGTACACCCGGAAGGCTATCGAGACCGCGTTCATGATCAGCACGATTGCAATCAGGACCAGGGCCACGCCGTAGGTGAGCTCCTCGGGCACGTCGGCGGTCGCCTGGGTCGCGATGTAGAATAGGTGGTACGACATCGCCATCGTCTGGTCGAAGACGCTCTCAGGCAGGAAGGGCAGGAAGGCGGCGGCACCCGTGAACATGATCGGCGCGGTTTCTCCGGACGTCCTCGAGACCTCGAGTATCACGCCGGTCAGAATCCCGCTGATCGAGTTGGGAAGAACCACCTTGCGGATCGTCTGCCAGCGGGTCGCCCCCATGTTCCAGCACGCTTCCCGAAAGGCTTGCGGTACAGCCTGGAGCGACTCGCGGGTGGCCACAATGACGACCGGCAGCGTCATGATGGCAAGCGTCAGACTCGCGGCCAGGATCGACGCATTGAACCTGAAGAAGAGCACGAAGGCGCCGAATCCGAAGAGCGCGTGCACGATCGACGGTACCCCCGCCAGGTTGACGATGGCCAGGTTGATGGCCCGCGTGAGCAGGTTGTCCGGCGCATACTCGCTCAGATAGACGGCCGCGGCGACGCCGACCGGCACCGACGCCAGTAGAGCGACTACCACCAGCCAGATGGTACCGACCAGCGCGGGGAATATCCCGCCCGCCGTCATGTTGGCCGTTGGCGCGGTGAACAGGAATTCCCAGGAGATCGCCGGCGCGCCCTTGACCACCAGCGTGCCCAGGATCAGCAGTACCGGAATCACGAGAGCCACGGTCATGAGACCGAACACCGCTTTCGCGACGCTCTGGCTGCGATGGCTCCGCCGATTCAGAGGCGTGGCGCTGAACATGGGCGCTTCCACGGGCGGCCTACTTCTTTCGGATGCCGCGGACGACGATGTCCGCCGTGAGGTTGATCACGAAGGTGACGGCGAATAACAGGATTCCCAGGGTGAACAGGGAGCCCCAGTGGTCGCCCCCTCTAACTGTGTCCCCGAGTTCGGAGGCGATCGTCGCGGTCAGTGCCCGCACCGAGTCGAACGGGCTCGTCGGAATGTTGATGGCGTGCCCCGAGGCCATCAGCACGGCCATGGTCTCCCCGAACCCCCGCCCCACTCCCAGCAGCACGGCCGCCAACAGTCCGTTCCTGGACGCCGGTATGACCACCTTGAAGATCACTTCCCAGCGCGTCGCCCCCAGCGCCTCCGCAGCCTCCCGGTAGGTGTCCGGCACGGCCTTGAGCGCGTCCTCCGCGATCGTCGTCATGATGGGCGCGGCCATCAGTCCGAGGATGAGCCCTGCATTCAGCACCCCGAGCCCCAGGGGGACGTCAAAGGTCTGGATTATCAGCGGGTTCATGATCGCAAACCCCACGAACCCCCACACCACCGACGGGATCGCCGCCAGCATCTCCACCAGGATCTTGAGTGTTTCCCGCGTCTTCCCCGTGGCGAATTCCGCAATGAAGAGCGCCGCCCCCAGGGACAGCGGCACCGAGAGCAGCATCGCGAAACCCGTCACGCTGGCGGTCCCCACCATGAGCGCCAGTGCCCCGTACGTCGGGTTGTTGGAGGTGGGCCGCCACGCGATCGAGGTAAAGAACTCCCCCAGGTTCAGCGGCCCCAGGACGAAGTCGAGACCTTCCTTGGTGATGAAGACGAAGATCCCGACAATGAAGACGATCGCCGAGATGCCCCCCACGAAGACGGCCCACTGGGCGACTTTGTCGACGTACCACGCCGGGTCCCTGCGGTCCATCGCGCCGTGGCTCGCCACGGCGCCGGATTGAGCCGTCGGCGTCACTCGTCGTCCCGCACTCCAAGGGTCGCCATGAGGCCGCGTACCCGGTCCATCAGCGCGCGGTACAGGTCATCGACCCCCGTTTCGGGCGTGACACCGTCCTCGTGCAGATCCCACTGCAGGACTGCGGTACGATACGGGACCTCGAAGTGCTCTGCAGGATCGACACCCAGGCCCACGACGACGTGGTAGTGAGGCCCCACGTCCAGCGCCTCGGCGAAAGACCGCGGCTCGTCCCCGCCCGGCAGCGCGATGCCCCGCCGCCGGCAGAAGTGCACCAGGCGCGGGTCGAAGGCGGGTTCGGGTTCCAGCCCCGCCGAGCCGATCTTCCCGGCGTGCGGATGGCTCTCCGACAGCGCCACCTCGGCGAGCTTGGCCAGCATCCCGTGGTCGTGATCCACGAACAGGATCCGGTAGCGCTTTTCCTTCTTGCGCCTGCCCTTGACCGCAAAAAGGGTTTGCACGCAGACGTTCTCCGCCTGTTCCGCGGTCCGCTGCAGGAGCCGGAAGACCAGCAGGGCCCCGAATAGGTCGCGGGCCGGACGCCGATCCGAGTCCGCAGCCGTGATGAGCACCTCAACCGCATAGGGATAGGTCCCGGCGGTCTGCGAGGCGAATCCCCGTGAGACACGCGCACTGTCCGGATCCGCTCTCAGAAAGCCCGCCAGCGCCGTCCCGAGTGCCTTCCCCGAGTGCCTGCCCATCATTTCCATGTTGTTGCGGACCGCGTCGGGCAGCGGGGATTCGATCTGGCGGGCAATCCGGCAGATTGCGACGGAGTAGTCCCCCACCCGTTCCAGCGCCACTCCGAGCCGCAGCACGGCCGAGACGAAACGCAGGTGACTGCCGCTCGGGAGGTGACGCGCCACAAAGAGATGGCACAGGTGATCCAGATCGCGGATCTCCTGGTTCACCGCACGGTCCTTGATCAGGGTCTCGTTGGCCAGCCTCCGGTCGAGTTCGAGGACCGCCTGCACGGAGTGCCTGAGGTTGTCCTCGACCTGTGAGGCCACCGATCCGAGTTGCGACCGGATGGCTTCGAGGTCGCCCTCGAGTCGCTCTTCGTAGAGGCTCAAGCGCACTCCGTTTCCGTGTAGGGTGCGTATCCGCGTTCCAGGATCACGCACTGACCCGCCGACGAGAGAATCCAGTCCATGTATTCCTTTACCGCGCCCTGCGGCTCGCCGGCCGTGTACATCATGAGCGGGCGGGCGATGGGATAGCTCCCTTCCACCGCCGACGCGATCGTCGGGGCGACGCAGTCTCCGCCCTCCTCGGCAGCGATGCACGGCATCCCGACGTGCTCGGTGGCGTACGCGAGTCCGCTGTATCCGATCGCACAGGGGGTGTTCTCAACCAGATCGACCACATCCTTGGAGCCGTGCATGTCGCGCGACCCGAGCTTGTACTCCGCGTCGTCCCCCAGCACCGCCTCCTTGAAGTAGACGTACGTGCCCGAGTTGTTCTGGCGGCTCACGAGAACGATCTCGTCCGACTGGCACCCCGGGACCGAGACGCCGAGATCGGACCACTTCGTCGCGGTCCCGCCCTCGCCGTAGATGGCCTGGAGTTGGGCGATGGTGAGCGATTCGATGGGGTTGTCCTCGTGCAGGTAGACCGCCAGCGCGTCGTAGCCGACGATGAACTCGATCGGCTCCACGCCGTTCGAACGCGCCGCCTCGATCTCCGAATCGCGCATCTTCCGGGATGAGTTGGCCATGTCGACCGTTCCATTGATCATCGCCGAGATCCCCGTCCCGGAGCCGCCACCGGTGACCGCCACCGCAATGGTCGGATTGACCTCGGCGTACGCTTCCGCCCACGCCTGGGCCACGTTCAGCAGGGTGTCCGACCCCTTGTTCTGGATGAGGGCGCGCTGGTTGCGTCCATCGGCGCCGCCGCAGGCCGCAATGGCCAGGGCGACGACCGGGAATAACCGTTTCATTCTTCCTTTTCTCCGTTTCTCGATTCAGAGCATGGTGAAACTGTATGGTTCGTTTGTCACAGGTCGTTCACCACGCCGTGACAACACTGTATCGAAGCCTTGGGGACCTCGCAAAACCCTCCGCCCGGAGCACTTCGGAGGCAGGGTGAATTCGGCACCGGCGTTCAGTAGTAGAGATAGGTCTGCAGCTTGAGCGAATACTCCGTGTCCCCGGTACCGCTCCGGTACACATCCAGGTTGACGCCGATCCGGTTCCGTCCCTTCACATAGAGGAACAGCCCCGGGGTCAGGAGCAGGCCGGTGTCGTCTTCAACGCCCCGGTTCGGATCGCCCCAACTGGCGCGCGCCACGGGCTCGACCGCCTCGAACCCCTGGCCGTCCACCGGAAAATACCTGCTGAGAATGGCCTGCCAGGTCAGAAAACCGGGGATCTCGGCCGCCGTGGCGCGCTCGTGCCGCCAGTTCCCGCCGCCGATCACGCCCACCTGCAGGTGGGTCCCGCTCCTGAAACGACCGTACTCCAGGTCGGCGCCAAGGGCCGTTGCCGCATCCGACTCGCCGTCTTCGCGGACGAAATCGTGTCGTGAAACGTTCCCCGAGAGCCGGAGCTGGTCCACCAGCCGCACCGTGACGCGCCCGGCGAGCGACTTCCCCGAGTTCTCGTCGGATCCGGCCGTGCCCGTGCCGTTGGTTAGCGTGGCCAGGTAGCCGAAGCGGTCGCCGATGGAACCGTCCGCCTTGATCCCGATGTCCCGGTCCGAATACCCGAGCTTCTCCGTGAACCGGCTGAGCGCGCAGGTGCCGCCCGGTCCCGCGCATCCGCCCGCCCCGTCGATCCTGCCGGTGCGCTCGACCACCACGATATCGGTCGAACTGTTCAGCTCGAAGATGTCGAAGGCCCGCTTGAACTGGCCGGCCCAAAGCCGGAACCCGCGGTTGAAGCTGAGGCGGAAATAGGCGTCCTTCAGCTCCAGTTCGCCTCCTCCGAAATCCGGCTGAACGCGGGCGTCGAGCAGGGAGGAAACGCTGACGTCGAGGGTGAAGCGCGCTCGGCGCGTGAAGAAATCCGTGGACTTTCCTTCAGCGGCCGAACTGGTGGCCATCTGGGTATGAAGACGTCCGCCGAACCGGACCTCGGCGGCGCGCGCGTTGATCTCCTCCTGACCTGCGATGGGATGCGACCAGCCCGCGGCGAGCAGGAGCGCCACGGGGACCGCCAGCAGTCCGTGGATAAAGCCCCGCGAGCACCGAGAGCGGCGAGGCGCCGGGCTGGCAAGGCGCGACGAAGGGGGAATAGCAGCGCTATTCGCCCGAGGAGCAACGCAGAGCGGAGCCTTGGAGTGGCAAAATGTATAGTAGACATGACATAATGTAATGTGTACTTTACAGCGTGGACAGGTGAGGCGAAGCGGCCAGCGCGGATGCATCGCCGCTCGAATGCCGGGGGGATTTTGTCCACGGGCTGCCAGGATTCTTGACACGAAAGCGACCTCCTCGCACTGCGACGAATCCGTTGGGTGGCGGGGCACATCCGGCCCGGGCGGGCCAGCGTTCATGCGACAGCCCCGCTACAAGGTAGACGCTCTTGTAACGGATTCGTAACGGGTGCGCGGAGGTCGCTTCGGGCGCCTACTCCTCCCCGTCCCCGACCGCCTTCTTCAGCACCTTCTGGATGTCGAGGCCGAGCACCGAGGCCAACCCCTCCATGGTACCGTACGCGCCCTTCACGCGCTGGTTCACGGCGTTGGCCACCCCGCCCCCATCCCCGCTGTCCATGACCACCACCCGGTCGATATCCACCCCCTCGACCGCGCCCACCGCCGTCTCCAGCAGCTCGGGCAGCTTCTCTGCCAGGAACACGGCGAAGGCCGCGTCGCCCCCGGCCTGCACCTCCGCGTACAGCCGCCTGAGCACCTCCACCTGGGCCTTCCCTCGCTCCAGGATCGGCGCGGCCTCCGCCTCGGCGCGCGCGAACGCGGCCATCTTTTGCGCCTTCGCCGGCTCGACAATGTCGGCGTGAAGCCGCTGCGCTTCGCGTTCCACACGCTTCTCCTCGAGGATCGTTTCGGCCTCCACCTCCGCCTCCTGCGCCTTGACGCGCGCCACCTTCTCGGCGGTGTCGCCTTCGCGGTCCAGCTCGGCCTGGCGCACCCGGAGCGCGTTGCGCGCCTCCGCCACCTTGATCGAAGCGGCCGCTTCTTTCACCTCGGCGCGGCGGCGGGCCTCGGCCCTGGCCTCACGCGTGTCCGCCTCGGCCTGCGCCTCCGCGATCTCCGCCTGCCGGATCGCCTCGGCGGACTTCTCGCGGCCGATCGCCTCCAGGTAGCCGCGCTCGTCGCTCACGTTCTGGATCTTGAGCACGTCCAGGTGGAAGCCCAGCGACGCCAGGTCCTCGCCTGCGTCCTCCGAGAGCGCCTTCGCGAAGCCGAGCCGGTCCTCGTTGACGGCCTCCGGGGTGAGCGTGGCCAGCACGCCGCGCAGGTTCCCCGTGAGCGTGTCCTGGGCCAGGGCGCGGATCTCCTCGTCCGTCTTCCCCAGCAACCTCTCCACCGCGTTGTTGAACACCCACTCCGGCTGCGACGCGATCTTCACGTTCGCGATCGCCTCGACGTTCAGCGGGATGTTCCCCTTCGAGAAGGCGTTGCTCACGAACACCTCGATCGGGATGGTCTCCAGATTCAGTTGCTGCACCCTCTCGATGATGGGCACGCGGAAGGTGCGCCCCCCCGAGATGGAGCGGTATCCCACCTGCTTGCCATCGGTGAGCATGCGGTTTCTGCCGGTCAGCACCGCGGCCTCGTTCGGCGGCGCGATCACGATCAGGTTCTTTATCGTGACGATCAGCATCACGATCACGATGAGTGCAACCACGCCCATCGCAAGGGCGGCCAGCGGACCAGTGAACATCTGGTTCTTTCTCCTCTCAGTCTTCCAGCAGCTTCATTTCCATGGGCGCGACCAGGGCCACGCCCTCCTTGACATCGACCACCACCACCGGGCGGCCTGCCTCCAGGGTCATCCCCACGCCTTCAAGGTCGTCGGCGCGGGCACGCATGCGGAACTTGCGCGAACCGCTCCCGATACGCACCTCGCCGATCCCTCCTTCAGTGATCGCCATCCGCACCTGCCCGCGCAGGCCGATCAGGGAGTCCTCGCCCTCGATGGTGCCCGACTCGCTGCGCTTCAGGTAGCCGAAGACCGTGCTGATCAGCGCGCCGGAAGCGAGGCCCATCCCCCCGGCGACGACCGCCGTGAGCCCGGGGCGCCCCCCGGCCCAGATGGCGTGCAGCGCGGCGCCCGCCGCACCGAAGCCAAAGAGTGCATACACGAGAGCCCGCAGCGAGAACAGCCTGGTGAAGTCCGCACCGTCGGCGTCCACATCCACATCGCCCTCGATTTCGAGCGCGCCGTCGGCGTCCACGTCACCGTCGAGAAAGTCGCCGAAGAACGACAGGGCCAGCAAACCCCCGCCGACCACCAGGCAGAAGATGTAGGCTGTGAGCATTTCCGGGCACTCCGTTCCTCGATACTACTTTCGTACGCGCTGCCCGTGCATCATCTTCACCCGTTGATGCACCGGCAAGGTGCCCGGCCATTTCGATGACCGGGAACGGAACATACTCGGATCTGGAGCAAGCCGTGCGCGCACCATTCCCCACCTCGACGATGAAGCTTCCGAAGACGGCGGATGCGGCTACCAGGCTCCTGCTTGTCGCCCTGGCGGCGTTCCTGTCCCTAACCCCCGCCGTGTCCGCCCAGCAGGGCGCCGCAAACGGCGAGTGGCGGCACTACGGCGGGGACGCGGGCAGCACCCGCTACTCCCCGCTGGCGCAGATCGACCGGGACAACGTGGCGGAGCTGGAGGTCGTCTGGCGCTGGAAGTCGGACAACTACGGGCCCCGGCCCGAGTTCAACTACCGGCCGACCCCGCTGATGGTGGACGGCGTCCTGTACGCTACGGCGGGATACCGGCGCACGGTGGTTGCGATCGACGCCGGGACGGGAGAGACGCTGTGGACCTACCGGCTTGACGAAGGGGACCGGTCGGCGCCGAGACGGAATTCCGGGAGGGGAGTGACCTGGTGGGAGGCGGAGGGGATGCCGCCGCGGATCTTCATGATCAGTCCGGGGTTCCATCTGGTGGCGCTGGACGCCGCGACGGGCGTGCCGGTCAGCGGTTTCGGCGACGAAGGGATCGTCGACCTGCGGCACCGGCTGGGCCGGGACGTGGACCTGGTCAGCGCACCGATCGGTTCCAGTTCGCCGCCGGTGGTGGTGGGCAATGTGGTGGTAGTGGGATCCGCGCTGCCCTCGGGGGGCGCTCCCCGCACGATGGAGATGCCGCCGGGACACGTTCGCGGCTACGACGCGGTCACGGGCGAGCTGCTGTGGACCTTCCACACCATTCCGCAGGCCGGCGAGTACGGAAACGAGACCTGGGAGGACGGATCCTGGGAGTACACCGGCAACGCCGCGGTATGGCCCCCCTTCAGCGCGGACCCCGAGCTGGGCTACGTGTACCTGCCGGTCGAATTGGGAACCCACGACTACTACGGTGGCCACCGTCCGGGCGACAACCTCTTCTCCCAGAGCATCGTCGCCCTGAACGCCGCGACCGGCGAACGCGTGTGGCACTTCCAGACCGTGCGCCACGGCATCTGGGACTACGATCCGCCGGCGGCGCCGATTCTCGCCGACCTGATGGTCGACGGGCGTGAGATCCCGGCCGTCGCCCTGATCACGAAACAGACCTTCACCTTCGTCTTCGACCGGCGGACCGGGGAACCGGTGTGGCCGATCGAAGACCGTCCCGTGCCCCAGAGCGACGTCCCCGGCGAGCGCACAGCGCCCACCCAGCCGTTCCCCACCAAGCCCCCCCCCTACGACCGCCAGGGGGTGGACCTTGACGAGATCATCGACTTTACCCCCGAGCTGCGCGCGGAAGCGATGGAGATCCTGTCGCAGCTGCGCCACGGCCCCCTGTACACACCCCCTTCCCTGCCCGTCGAGGGCGGCACGCAGGGCACCCTCATGGTCCCAGGCTCGCTGGGCGGCTCGAACTGGCCCGGCGGCGCCCTCGATCCCGAGACGGGCCACCTCTACGTGCAGTCGGCAACCGCACCCAGCGTGATCGGGCTTGCCCCCGCCCCCGAGGTCTCCGAGATGGACTACATCCAGAGCCGCGGGCGGATCCGCCTGCGCGGTGGCGGCGGGCCGCAGGGTCTCCCGCTGTTCAAGCCGCCGTGGGGCCGGATCACGGCGATCGATCTGAATGCGGGCGAGATCGCGTGGCAGGTCCCGAACGGGGATGCTCCCGACTACGTGAAGAACCACCCCGCGCTGGAGGGGATCGACGTGGGGCGGACGGGCAGGCCGGACCGGGGCGGGCTGCTGGTGACCGGCTCCCTGCTCTTCGCCGGCGAGGGGGGCGGCATGTACGCCGCCTTCGGATCCGGGGGCAACAAGCTGAGGGCACATGACAAGGCCACCGGCGAGATCGTCGCGGAGCTGGAACTGCCCGCGAACCAGACGGGGCTTCCGATGACGTACATGCACGAGGGTCGGCAGTTCATCGTGGTGGCGGTGGGGGCGCGGGGTCACGCGGGGGAATTGGTGGCGCTGGCGCTGCCCGAGAGCTGACAGGCGCATGACTTCCCCGGCTCACATCTCCTCGCTGCTTCGCACGGGGGCCGCCGACGCGGTGGCGCTCTCCGCCCCGAACCGTCCCGATCTCACCTACGGAGGCCTCAGGCGCCAGGCGGACCGGACCGTGGAGGGGCTCAACGTGCGCGGCATCGGACGGGGCGACCGGGTGGCGATCGTGCTGCCCAACGGACCCGAGATGGCGAGCGCCTTCGTGTCGATCGCCGCGGGGGCCACCACCGCCCCGCTCAACCCCGCCTACCGGCAGCCGGAGTTCGAGTTCTACCTCGCGGACCTGGCGGCGAAGGCGGTGGTGCTGGCCGAGGGCGACGACTCGCCTGCGCGGGCGGCGGCGGCCGCTCTGGGTGTGCGCGTGCTGGAGATACGGTCGGAGGACCGGTGGCCGGCGGGCGTCTTCGACTTCGCGTCGGCCCCGACGGGGGTCATCTCGTCCCGCGGAGGCAGGGCCGGGCCCGATGATATCGCGCTGGTCCTCCACACCTCAGGGACCACGTCGCGCCCCAAGATCGTGCCGCTGCTCCACGGCAACGTGTGCGCGACTGCCGAGAACATTTGGCGGACGCTCCGCCTCAGGTCCGCCGACCGGTGCCTGAATGTGATGCCGCTCTTCCACATTCACGGCCTGATGGCGTGTGTGCTGTCCACGTTGCGCGCGGGAGGCAGCGTCTACTGCGCGCCCGGATTCAACGCGCTCAAGGTCTTCGCATGGCTCTCCGATGCCGACCCAACCTGGTATTCGGCGGTCCCGACGATGCATCAGGCGATCGTGGCGCGCGCGTCGCGCAATACGGATATCGTGGAGCGGCTGCGGCTGCGCTTCATCCGCTCCTCCTCGGCCGCGCTTCCGGCACGCGTGATGGCCGAGCTGGAGGAGCTCTTCGGCGCGCCCGTCGTGGAGGCCTACGCGATGACCGAGGCCGCGCACCAGATGACCTGCAACCCCCTCCCCCCCGCTCCCCGCAAGCCCGGCACGGTGGGGATCGCGGCCGGCCCCGAAGTCTCGGTGATGGACCCCGCCGGCAACCACCTCGCGCCCGGCGAGGAGGGCGAGATCGTCATCCGGGGACCCAACGTCACCCCCGGCTACGAGAACAACGAGGCCGCGAACCGCGACGCCTTCACGGCCGGGTGGTTCCGCACCGGCGACCAGGGCTTCCGCGACGGGGACGGGTACTTCACGATCACGGGCCGCCTGAAGGAGATCATCAACCGGGGCGGGGAGAAGATCTCGCCGCGGGAAGTGGACGAGGTGCTGATGGACCACCCCGCCGTGCAGCAGGTGGTCACCTTCGCGATGCCGCACCCGAAGCTGGGCGAGGAGGTCGCCGCGGCGGTGGTGCTGCGGGAGGGGGCGGAGGCCGGCCCGGGTGAGGTGCGGGACTTCGCGGCGGCGCGGCTGGCCGCCTTCAAGGTGCCGCGCAAGGTGGTGATCCTGGACGAGATCCCGAAGGGGCCGACGGGGAAGCTGCGCAGGATCGGGCTGGCGGAGCAGCTGGGGCTGGGGTGAAGGTCGCCATCTACGGAGCGGGGGCCACGGGCGGGTATCTCGGCGTGAAGCTGGCGCTGGCCGGGGTGGACACCACGCTGATCGCGCGGGGGCCTCACCTGGAGGCGATGCGGCGGGGCGGGGTGCGGCTGCTGATCGAGGGCGAGGAGCTGATCGCGCGGCCCTTCTGTACGGACGATCCCGCCGAGGCCGGTCCCCAGGACTTCGTGATCATCACGCTGAAGGCGCACTCGACGCCGGGCGTGGTCGACGCCATGCAGCCGCTGCTCGGCCCTCACACGGCGGTGGTGACCGCGCAGAACGGGGTGCCGTGGTGGTACTTCCACGGGGTGGGGGGGGAGTGGGAGGGCACGCGGCTGGAGAGCGTCGACCCGGGCGGCCGCCAGTGGGACGGCATCGGGCCCGAGCGCGCGATCGGCTGCGTCGTCTACGTGGCCACCGAGATCGCGGAGCCCGGGGTGATCCGGCACTCCTACGGCAACCGGTGCACGCTCGGCGAGCCATCCGGTAAGAAGACCGACCGGATCCGCGCGCTCAGCAAGGCGCTGATCTCGGCCGGCGTGCGGGCGCCCGTCCGTGCAATCCGCCAGGAGATCTGGGTGAAGCTGCTCGGCAATGTCTCCTTCAACCCCATCAGCGCGCTCACGCTGGCCACCCTTGACAGGGTCGCCACCGAGCCCGGCACGCGGGCCGTCGCCCGGGCGATGATGGAGGAAACGCGCGCGATCGGCGAGGCCCTCGGCATCCGCTTCCGCATCGACACGGAACGGCGCATCGACGGCGCGGCCGAGGTCGGCGCGCACCGCACGTCGATGCTGCAGGACCTGGAGAAGGGCCGCACGATGGAGATCGACGCGCTCGTCACCTCGGTGCAGGAGCTGGGGCGGCTGGTCAGTGTGCCCACGCCGACCATCGATACCGTGCTGGCCCTGGTGCGGCAGCGGGCGGGGGTGGCGGGGCTCTATCCGGGGTAGCCGGATCTGTCGGCCCCAAGGGGCGCGCAACACTTTTTGTTGCGCGATGACGAACAACGGGCAGAATACCCCGGTATTCCAGCGTCCGCGCACCATTTTTCGTTGCGCGCGCCGCTACCCCCCGAACAGCGCCACGTCGAAGATCCTGCCCAGAATCAGGATCAGACTCATCCCCGTGAAGACCACGATGCTGATCCAGGTGAACGCCCGTGCAAAGACCGACGGGTAGAAGTGCGGGTCGTCCTTCGGGATCACCTTCAGGCAGTAGTAGAAGTTCAGACAAAAGATGACCGGCGCAACGAAGTACGCCAGCGCCGACGCCACGAGCACCAGGAGGACCGGCCTGGGCACCAGGGCGATGAAGACGACCGCGGTCACCAGCGAGAACAGCATCGTCATCCGGTAGATGTTGTACTCGGAATACCAGCTGCGGCGGTGGACCCCCGTGACCCGGTCCGCCGATGTCCCCGCCAGCGCCGCAGTCGGCCGGAAGAGGTTCCGGCAGCACGCCCCCACGATCCGCGGCCATCCGTCGAAGTAGTTGAAGGCGGTTGAGAAGGTGGCGGCGAAGGCCCCGATCATGAAGATCGTCATCATCCACGGGCCCACGCTCTCGGTGAAGATCCCCGCAATCTCGCCCATGACCGCCCGGCCCTCGATGGGGCTCGGGTACAGCCACACCGCCGCCAGCAGCAGGAAGATCGTCGCGATGATGAACGACACGACGTGGCCGAGCCGAAAGTCCCACAGGCTGATCCGGAAGCAGCGCCGGCTATACTCCACCGCGCGCTCGGGGAGCCGCCGAACATCGACCGTCAGGTCCGACGTGCGAGGCGCGAACGCGTCGAAGCTCGGTGCCAGCCCCGCGGCCTCCAGCCGATCCCGGATCCTTGCCATCCCGGTGCGCTTTGCCTTCCCCCACTCGGACGCCTGCAGCGACACGTCGATCCCGGTCGGCAGCAGCCCGAGGAACCCGGCGATCACCAGCCACGACCCCGCCGGCGCGTCGAAGATCACGAAGTGCTCGAGCTCGCCGATCGGCGCGGGCCGCACGAAGTACACCACCACCGCCGAGACAAAGAGCAGCCCGCCCGCGATCTTCGCCCCCGTTTCGAGCGCCGCGTACCTTCCCCACAGCAGGATGGCCACCGACGCGGTGCCAAGGAACGCCCCCCATCCCCAAAGCGGCACCGGCATGCCCATCTGGGCCGAGAACAGGTAGTACATCACCGCGGCCGCCGCGATCAGCCGTCCCGCCTGCCCCACCGCGCACTGGATGAGCGTCGTCACCAGCACGTACCACACCGGCAGCTTCTTCCACGCGGTCGCGTAGGCCGCCATCAGGCTTTTCCCCGTGGCGTTGGTGAACCGGAAGGCCAGCTCGAAGCCGTAATACTTGAAGACGTACGCCAGCAGGATGCACCACAGCAGCGCGAACTCGAAGCGCCCGCCCGCCGTCGGCGCCGTGACCAGGTGGCTGGTGCCGATTCCCGTCATCATGAGGATCATCCCGGGCCCGAACTGGCGCAGCAGGCTGCGCGGGCTCATGTCGGGGATCTTGAGGTCGTCGAAGGAGGGGGTGGGTGCTTCGGCGTCCTGGGGGGCGTCACCCGCGCCAGGGTCGGGGGTGGGGGGTGAGTCGGACACGGGCCGGCCCTACCGGGCCCCGAAGGTGATCGGCAATTCGATCCAAACTGCGACGTTCCTGTCGCGGTTTCTCGCCGGAGAGAACCTGGCGACACTGACCGCTCTGAGTGCCGCATTGTCGAGCTCCTCGTTCCCGGAACTCTTCCTGACCACCTGGTCCCGAACACTTCCCGACTCGCTGACGAAGACGTGGACCACGGTGGTGCCCCCGATGCCGGCCTCCCGTAGCTCCCGAGGATACTCCTGCTGGATGGCGCGGCCCAACCGCTCCACATTCAGCAACCTGGGCACCGCAGTGTGAACCATGAACCGTACGGTCTGCGACTCATCTACGACCCCGCTTTCACACATTTCGATCCTGCTCGCGAGGCCATCGATGTCCAGGCGAAAGTAGTGTTCCGGATGGTTCGGGGGCACGTACGACACGACCGCGTCACTGCTTCCCGTCAGCATCGCAGTCAACTCCTCCTGCCATTCGTCGCCGGATCCGTCCAGGCCGCTGTCGCCGGCACGCAGTTCGAGGAGCGAGACACCTCGGTGCGCATGCCAGAGGAGTGTCGTCGCTTCCCCACCGTCGATCCGGATTGTCGCCGGTGCGTCTGCTTGAGGCGCCCCGTGCAGTCCAACAATGATGGCGGCACTGGAGGGACCCTCTCCGCAGGAAACGAACATCACCACTGACAGTTCCGAGTCGGCGGGCTCGATGGTGGTCGCCGGCAGCGCGTAAGTGACGGGCCCCATGAGTCCGAAGAAACCCGGCACAGCACGCCCGGCTTCACGCGACTCGCGGACTCCAGCGGGTGTTGCGCAGGATAACGCCAGCACACTTGCGAGAATCGGCCGCTTCATCCCGCTCGCTCCCTTGGCGTCCAATTCTCTCCGCTTCCAAGCCACAATGACGTCATCCCGGGCTTGCCCGGGGCTCCAAGTCCGCTTTGAAGGCAATGTCCATCTCGATCCAGAGCGCGACCCACTCTTCGCCGTTGTACGCGGGGCTGAATCTGGCGACCCTGACCACCTTGAGGGCCGCGTTGTCGAGTTCCCTGAAACCCGAACTCTTCTTCACCCGCTGATTCTGAATAATCCCCTCCACGTCAATGAAGACATGGACGGTCGTGGTCCCGCCGACGCCGCGGTCCTTGAGACGTGCGGGATACTCCCGCTCCAGGGCACGGGTGAGTTCGTCCGGGTTCAGAAGTCTCGGCCGCACCGTTTGGCCCTCGACCTCAAGCGACTCCTGGCCGTCCGTGGCTGCGGGCGCTTCCACCCGGGGCCGTCCCGCGCACGCGAGGCCCGTCAGCAACAGCGCACATGTCAGAATCGCACGTTTCATCCTGCTTCTCCCGTCGAGTCCCCGCCGGCCCGGGGCCATGTCCGAGTACCATGTTCATGCTGCATGCCGAGGGACGCCTCCGCAACATTACCGCCATGCCTCCACCCTTGAGCGGAGCCATCCCTTCATGTAATGTAGTAAGGATACCTTATTTCACGGAAAGGATGATCCCGTGCTCGCCAAACTGACCTCCAAGAACCAGCTGACCTTGCCTAAGGCGGTGATCTCGGACTACCGCGGGACGCAGTATTTCGACGTGACCAGCGAGAAAGGCCGGATCGTGCTAACACCGGTGCGCGTCAACCGCGCCGACGCCGTCCGCGCCAAGCTGGCCGAGATCGGAATCACCGAAGCCGACCTGGCCGATGCCGTGGCCTGGGCGCGACGGGAATGACCCCCGCCCGCTGGGTCCTCGACACCAATGTCATCCTCTCGGCCCTGCTCTTCCCATCCGGCAGGCTGACATGGTTGCGAGACGCCTGGCGAGTCGGGATCGTAGTCCCCCTGGCGAGCCGGGAAACCACCACCGAACTCATCCGCGTGCTCCACTATCCCCGCTTCGATCTAACGCCCGGTGAACGTGAGGACCTGCTGGCCGACTACTTGCCGCACTGCGAGTCGGTCACCGTCTCAGAGCCGATGACCGTCCCCCAATGCCGGGACCCCGGGGACCGCCCCTTCCTCGAAATGGCCGTCGCCGGCCGGGCCGACGCGCTCGTGACCGGCGACAAGGACCTGCTTGCCCTGGCCCAAGCCTTCCCAATCCCCATACTCACCCCCACCGCCGCCCTTGCCACACTCCCCGCCCGATGATTATTTCGTGACGGCAGTTCAACGGACTAGATTCTTCCCATGAAACCGACCGATACCCGGAATCCCGACCACTACCACAGGGTCGTCGACTGCCAGTGGGGGTGTCCCGCGCACACCAACGTGCCCGAGTACATCCGGCTCATCGCCAACGGGCAGTACACCGAGTCGTACCTGCTGAACCGGAAGTCCAACATTTTCCCCGGAATTCTGGGACGCACCTGCGACCGTCCCTGCGAGCCGGTGTGCCGCCGCGTGCGGCTGGACGGCGAGCCGGTGGCGATCTGCCGACTGAAGCGGGTGGCTTCAGACCTCCGGGACGACATCACCGGCTACCTGCCGACGATCCCCGAGGAAAAGAACGGCAAGCGCATCGCGTGCGTCGGGGCCGGTTGTGCGTCGCTCACCGTCGCCAACGACCTTCTCCCTCTCGGGTACGAAGTCACCATCTTCGAGAAGCTGGCCAAGCCCGGCGGCCTGATGTGGACGAACATCCCCGAGTTCCGGCTGCCGGCCCAAGTCCTCTGGGAGGAGATCGACTACATCCTCGACATGGGGGTGGATCTGCGGCTGAACCACCCCATCGACAGTCTCGCCGCGCTTCTGGAGGAGGACTACGACGCGGTCTTCATCGGTTCGGGGGCGCCCAAGGGGAAGGAGCTGAAGATCCCCGGGCGATGGGATTCGGAGAAGGTCCACATCGGGATCGAGTGGCTGGAGTCGGTCCGGTTCGGGCACATCGACAGCTGTGGGGACCGGGTGCTGGTGATCGGGGTGGGGAATACGGCGATGGACTGCTGCCGCACCGCACAGCGCCTCGGCGCCAGCGACGTGAAGGTGATGGCGCGCAAGACGAAGCCGCACTTCAAGGCGTCGCCGTGGGAGCTGGAGGACGCGATCGAGGAACAGGTCGAGATTCTGGAGAACCACTCGCCGTCGCGGTTCATCGTCGAGGACGGGAAGATCCTCGGGATGGAGTTCGACCTGGTCACCTGGCACCCGGGCGAGAACGGGCGGCTGAAGGCCGAGGTTCACGGCAGCAAGGTCATCGAGTGCGACGAGGTGATCCTCGCGATCGGGCAGGACACCGCGTTCCCGTGGATCGAGCGCGACATCGGGATCGAGTTCAACGACTGGGACATGCCGATCGTCGACAAGACGACCTTCATGACATCCGTGCCCGGCGTCTTCATGGGCGGCGACGCGGCGTGGGGGCCGGAGAACATCATCTGGGGCGTCGAGCACGGCCATCAGGCGGCGATCTCGATCCACGCCTGGTGCGAGGGCCGTCCGCTGACCGACCGGCCGCCGCAGGAGATGAACCTGATCAGCCAGAAGATGGGGCTGCACGAGTGGTCCTACTCGAACGACTACGACGAGGCCCAGCGCGTGAAGATGCGCCACGTCGATCTGCAGGAGCGCTTCAAGCGGCTCGACATCGAGGTCGAAGAGGGATTCGACATCGAGCAGACGCTCACCGAGGTCGAGCGCTGCCTGAATTGCGACGTTCAGACGCACTTCGAGGCGCACCTCTGCATCGAGTGCGACGCCTGCATCGACATCTGTCCGGTGGACTGTCTTACCATCACGCCCAACGGGCCCGAGGAGGAACTCACCCGGCGCCTCACGGCCCCGCTGCTGAACTACCCGGAAGAGCCCCTGTTCATTTCGGAAGACCTGCCCCAGACCGGGAGGATCATGGCCAAGGACGAGGACCTCTGCATTCACTGCGGCCTGTGCGCCGAGCGGTGCCCCACGGCGGCCTGGGACATGCGCCAGTCGGACCTGCTGGTGCCGTATGCGGGATTGACGGCGGGCGACTCCCATCCCAGCCCGCTTTCGGTGGCGCTGGGGGGTCCGGTGGTGCTGGCGGGAGCGGAGACGGGTTGATTGGGGGCTCCGCGAGCGGGATCGCGGGAGTAGGGAACACAGCCCCGCCACGCCGCATCCGCGTACTCCCACTCGTCGTTGCCGCATTCGCGTGGCCCGCCGTCGCGTGCGATGGCACGCATGGGCACGAACAGCTCCCCGGTGCCATCGTCCGCGACTCCGCCGGCGTGCAGATCGTGGAGAACCGGCTGCCCCTGTGGGGGCCGGGCGACGAATGGACCTTCGGCCATGAGCCCGAGTTCTCGCTCGGCGACTCCTTTGCGGCTGGTGCCGCGCAGGACTCCTCGCACCTCTTCTGGCGTGTGCGGGGCGTCGCACCGCTTTCGGATGGCCGGCTGGTGGTGTTGACTCCCGAGGGCGACAGGAAGGTGGTGATCTTCGAGCGTTCCGGTGCGTTCTCGAACAGCTTCGGGCGCCGAGGCCGGGGCCCCGGCGAGTTCTTCAATCCCCAGCATCTGCAAGTGCTCGAAGGGGACACGATCGTCGTGTGGGACTTCATGTTCGGCACCGTGGCCCGCTTCAGCCCGCAGGGGAACCTGCTCGGGGAGCGCCGGATCGACCTGGGCGCCTTGATCGAGGCGGTCAGAACTCCGACCCGTGGGCCCGGAGAGACGATCTATCAGCCGCTGCCGGACGGGTCGTTCCTGATGGAGGCCGTCCGCCCCGACTGGCGGCCACCGGACGAGTGGGGTCTGTACCGTCCGCCCACCGGATATGTCCGGATCGATACAACGTACGCAGTGCACGGGTTCGGATGGTGGGATGGCCAGGAGTACTTCCACGGCGACTCCCCCTGGGTACCGTTTGCCCTTCGAAGCATCGCGGCCGCAGGCGGCACGCCCGCTCGCGTGTACGTCACGAACGGCGACCGGTACGAGATTCATCAGTACACGGCCACAGGCACCCTCACGAGGATCATCAGGCGGGACGTCGAGCCCCGACCCATCACCGCCGACGAGCTGGAGGACAGGATCCAGACAGTGCAGCAAAATCTCAGAGCCCCTTCCTGGACCCGATGGGAGCGTGCGTTGGACGAGCACTGGAAGCGACGGACCCACCCGGCAATCGAGGGGATGCGGGTCGATCCGCGCGGCTATCTCTGGGTGCTCGACGATTATTCGGCGAGCCAGTGGAGCGTCTTCGACAGCCGGGGCCGGTGGCTGGGCAGCATGACGACGCCGACTCCGAGCTTCTACTGGATCGGAGAGGACTCCGTCCTCGGCGCGCTCTTCGACCTTTCCACCGGTGTCCAGGGCATGGCGGGGTACCGCCTCGACCGGAAGGGAATGTGAGCGGCGGGGGTCCGGCGGCTGCTTTCGTCCGTTAGGTCACCCCTCGCGCCTCCTTGCGGAGCCGGAGAACGCCCGCTTAACCTTGGTTCAAGATGGTCACCCCCCCCGCGAGCCCCAACGGCGGCCCCCCTGCGCGCCGCGTCAACGACCTCGCCTTCAAGATCGGGACGGTCAACGGGACCGGGTCGGCGAGCGCCAACGGGCTGCTACGCAGCGCGATCTTCCGCATGGGGATCCCCGTGTCGGGAAAGAACCTGTTCCCGTCGAACATCCAGGGGCTGCCGACCTGGTACGAGATCCGGGCGAACGGGCGGGGACACACCGCGCGCACCGCCCGCTTCGACCTGACCGTCGCGATGAACCCGGCCACCTACAAGCGCGACATCGAGGAGGTCACGACGGGCGGCTGGGTCCTGCACGACTCGAGCTGGCCGCTGCCCCGTGACCTGAACCGCGACGACGTCACTTTCCTGGGCGTCCCGCTCGCGAAGATGACCGTCGACAACTTCCAGGGATCGCGCGTGCGAATCCTGATGAAGAACATCTGCTACGTCGGCGCGCTGGCCGCCCTCCTCAAGATGGACCTGGAGATCGTCCGCGGCCTGCTGAACGAGACCTTCGCGGCCAAGGCCAAGCTCCTCGACGCCAACCAGCTCGCGATCGATCTGGGCTACGACTACGCGATGAAGCACTTCGACTGCCCGCTCCCCGTTCACCTCGAGCCGATGGACGGCAACCGCGACTCGATCGTGATCGACGGGAACACCGCCGCGGCGCTCGGGTGCGTGTACGCCGGCGCGACGGTCGCCGCCTGGTACCCGATCACGCCGTCCACCTCGCTGGTCGACGCCTTCACCGCCTTCTGCCACCAGTTCCGCAAGGACCCGGAGACGGGCAGGAACCGCTTCGCGATCGTCCAGGCGGAGGATGAGCTGGCGGCCGCGGGGATGGTGATCGGGGCCGCGTGGGCGGGCGCACGCGCCTTCACCTCGACGAGCGGGGCCGGCCTGTCGCTGATGAGCGAGTTCATCGGGCTGGCCTACTACGCCGAGGTGCCGTCGGTGTTCTTCGACGTGCAGCGGGTGGGGCCGTCGACGGGGATGCCGACGCGGACGCAGCAGGGCGACATCCAGTTTGCGGCGTACGCGTCGCATGGCGATACCCGCCACATCGTCATCTTCCCGGCGAACCCGCACGAGTGCTTCGAGATGGCGGTGGAGGCGTTCGACCTAGCCGAGAGGTTTCAGACGCCGATCTTCGTGCTCACCGACCTGGACATCGGGATGAACGACTGGGTCATCCCCAAGCTCGAATGGGACGACTCGTACCGGCCGGACCGGGGCAAGGTGCTGACTGCGGAGGAGCTGGAGAACGCGACGGGGCCCTTCCACCGCTACCTGGATGTGGACGGCGACGGGATTCCGTGGCGGACGCTGCCGGGCGTGCACCCCAAGGGGGCCTACCTGACGCGGGGCTCGGGCCACGACCGCTTCGGCAACTACACCGAGGATTCGGAACCGTACGCGGACGTGCTCGCGCGCGTGGGGAGGAAGATCGAGGGGGCGGCGCCGCATCTGCCCGCGCCGGAGATCCGGCTGCAGGAGGGCGCGACGATCGGGCTGGTGACGATCGGCGGGTGCCGCGGGGCGGTGCTGGAGGCCGTGGAAGAGCTTGAGGCGCGCGGGGTCGCGGCCAACTACATGCGTGTGCGGGCGTTCCCGTTCCACCCCGATGTCGAGCCATTTCTGGCGAGGCACGAGGTCAACTTCGTGGTGGAGCAGAATCGGGACGGGCAGCTGAGGAAGCTGCTGATCGCCGAGACGGGAGCCGCGAAGGAGTCGCTCAAGTCGATCCGCTACTACGGGGGGTACCCGATGAGCTGCCATCACGTGATGGACGGGCTCCAGTCCCATATCGACATTGGAACGCCCGCCGCCACCGCCCAATCCGCCGGAGCCGCCCACGCCACGGCCGCGACTGGCCCGCACGCGGAGCCCGCGGAGGGAGCCGCCTGATGACCTACATCAAAAAGCCCCGCATCCACCACCCGGGCCTGGCGAAGAACCGCCTCGGCCTCACCCGCCGCGACTATGAAGGCACGATGTCCACGCTCTGCGCGGGGTGCGGCCACGACTCCATCACGGCGGCGATCATCGAGGCCTTCTGGGAGCTGGAGATCGCGCCGCACGAGGTGGCCAAAACTTCGGGAATCGGGTGCAGCGGCAAGACGCCGACCTACTTCCTGAAGGAGGCGCACGGCTTCAACGGCGTGCACGGCCGCATGCCCTCGATCACCACCGGCGCGCACGCCGCCAACCGCGACCTCATCTGCATCGGCGTCTCCGGCGACGGCGACAGCCTCTCGATCGGCATGGGCCAGTTCGCCCACGTCGTCCGCCGCAACGTCGACATGCTGTACATCATCGAGAACAACGGCGTCTACGGCCTCACGAAGGGGCAGTTCTCCGCGTCCGCCGACGTCGGCTCGACCGCCAAGCGCGGCGAGATCAACCGCGAGCACCCCATCGATTCCGTCCTCCTGGCGCTGAACCTGGGCGCGGGCTTCGTGGCCCGCAGCTTCTCCGGCGACAAGGAGCAGCTCGTCCCCATCCTGAAGGCCGGCCTGCGCCACCGCGGCTTCGCGCTGATCGACGTGATCTCGCCCTGTGTCACCTTCAACGACCACCGCGGCTCGACCAAGAGCTACCAGTACACCCGCGACAACTACAACCAGCTGGTCTACGCCGACTTCGTGCCCCCCGCCGAGGAGATCGCGGCGTCGTACGAATCCGGCGATGTCCGCTCGGTACAGATGCACGACGGCAGCCGAATCCAGTTCCGGAAGGTACCCGAGGACTACGACCCGACCGACCGGGACGCGGTGTACACCTACATCAGGGAGCGGCAGCGGGCGGGCGAGGTCGCGACGGGGCTGCTGTATGTGGAGGAGGCGCCGGAAGCGGGCGAGGAAGCCGACTTCCACGGGATCCAGGGGACGGTGGAGGAGCCGCTGGCGGACTACCCGTTCGAGGAACTGTGTCCGGGCGCGGCGAAGCTGGAGGAGCTGCAGGGCCGGTTTCGGTAGGGGGGCGAGGGCTTGCCGATGACCGGATCGCCAAGTCCCCATCGGTCCCAGCCGCCGAGCTATCGCGACCGTACCGACCGTCCGGCTTGCCTCTGACCGCGTCTTCGGTTATTGTTCGCTTTGGACACTGGCACCGGGAGGAGAGATGGTCGGTAAGCAGAGCGGGCAATCTGAGGTCGAATCGCCCAGGTGCCTTCCTGGCGCCGGGGAGTTGCCGAAGTCCGGCATAAGCCATCAGCAGTCCCGACACGAAGTCGGTCCGTCCCCCCGGTCCTTCCGACCGCCGGAAGCCACTGAAGTGCCCGAGGGAATGAACCGCGCCTTAGCAACCGTTGATCTCTTCGCAGGGGCCGGTGGACTGTCACTAGGCTTCCATGACGCCGGATTCCGAATCCTCCTTGGATCCGATTTCGACCGTGACGCCGCGCGTACTTTCCGTCGGACCTTCCCGGATACACCATTCGCGGAGGTCCCGATCGAGCAACTTCGGTCCAATGACATTCTGGCCGCCACGGGCTGCAGCCGCGGAGAACTTGACGTCCTGCTCGGTGGACCTCCCTGCCAAGCCTTCAGCGTCTACAATCACCAACGTGGGTTCCATGACCAACGGTCGGGACTGTTTCGGGAGTACCTTCGTATAGTTGAGGGCGTGATGCCTCGGGTGGTCATAATCGAGAATGTCGTCGGAATGAAATCTCTAGGTAGTGGTCGAGCCATCGAAGAGATCTACGGCGAGCTCGGTCGCCTCGGCTTTGAGGTGGCGCACCGAGTATTGGAAGCCGAAAAGTACGGTGTTCCACAGGAGCGGCGGCGCATTTTCTTCATTGCGTCGCGGTTGGACGGACCGATTGTCTGGCCCCGCCCAACACACGGTGGGCGAGACGACCTCTTTGCCCAGTCGCTCCGATCGTTCGTAACCGTCCGCGAAGCAATCGCAGATCTCCCGCCCCTCGGCATTGCCGATGGCACGGACCGCGCTGCGCCGTATACCTCTCCGCCAACGAGTGACTACCAGCATCTCATGCGGCAGGGATGCGAAGCGGTCTACAACCACAGATCTCCCGCGCTTCACCCGATTAACCGACGTCGCATGACACACATACCCCAAGGTGGAAGTTGGCGCGACATTCCGTTTGATCTCTTGCCTGCTGGCATGAAACGCGCAAAGCGATCCGATCACACCAAGAGGTATGGTCGACTCCATCCTGACGGTCTGGCAAGCACCATACTTACCAAGTGCGACTTGCATTGGGGTGCCTACATTCATCCAGATCAGGATCGTACGCTAACCGTGCGAGAAGCTGCACGGCTCCAGTCTTTTCCCGATCGCATCGTCTTCTCCGGTTCACGTGTCGAGCAGTATCGTCAGGTGGGTAACGCCGTCCCGCCCCTGCTCGCTCAAGCGGTGGCAACCGCTCTCCGTCAAGTCCTCACGTTCGCTGAGACACCGTCTATGGAGGCACTTGCTTGTGTCTCATGACCCATTGCGAGACATCGCAGAGATCTTGGGACAACCGGCAGATCAAATGCGGAATCCGGCGGACGCCGACTATCTTTGCCCGTTCATTCAGTCCAGGTGCACCAAGACCAGCCATCAGATAGACGGACCTCTTCCGGTATGCTCGCTCTATCGCCGACACCGATCCCCAGACACATCCCCCGGTCCGCCGATTTGCGTCTGCCCGAATCGTTTCTTGCAGGCCCGAGTCCATGACGATGTGTGTCGCGAGTGCTGGTCCGAGAGACGCACGGAGAATATCCAGCTTGTATCCGAAGTGCAGATGGAGAAGTTCGGGAAGGTGGATTTCGTTATCGCTGATTTGAATTCCGAGGAGACCGAGGTGCGTGACTTCATCAGCGTTGAACTCCAGGCAGTTGACATTACAGGCAGCTATCTGCCTTCGTATGAGGCAATAACTGCTCCGAGAGTGATGGAGAGTCGCCACCCATATGGCTTCAACTGGGCCAACGTGCGCAAGCGGTTTATCGGCCAGCTGATTGCGAAGGGCTATTACCACCATCAGTGGCAAACAAAGATCGCAGCGGTGTTGCAGACTGATATGTTTGAGCAGATTCGTCAGCATGCAGATCTGCCAACCGTTCCAATGGCGAAAGCCAACATTATCTTTCTGCTATATCAGTTTCGAACCGACGGGGATCGTTGGCGCATTGGCCTGGATGAGGTGGTCCCAACTACTCATTCCATCGTAATGAATGCCATTCTGTATGAACGTCCACCAGATCGTGCCGCCTTCGCCCAGCGTATCCTCGATCGTCACCACGAAGCCACGGTGAAGTGGTAGGGTAGTTAGCAAGAGCGGATTGCTGCGGACTTCACGAAGCTGTGGGAGACCAATCAAGCCGGCATCGGGCGCTCGCCCTTGGGCTCCGGGACGGGTCGCCCCAACTCCCGTGCCCTGTCGATCCAGAACCGCATCGCATCCTTGATGTTCCGCAACGCGGTCTCCTGATCGTCTCCGTGCGCCATGCACCCGGGCAGTTCGGGCGCCTCGGCGATGAACGCCTGGTCATCGTTGCTCCAGTGGAGAATGATCTCGTGCTTGTACATCAGTCGTCGGCTCCCAGCTGGTACTTGAGAATCAACCGCCGGCCCGCAGCTGGTCGAAGCGAATGTTCGCGTCCGACCGTCCGCTGAGTATAGCCCGCACGAGCGGCTCGTGTCGACTCATCGTCAGACCCTCTGATCTCCCCGCACCACCTCCTCGATCGCGTCCGCCACCACGTCCAGATCCCGCCGCACGTCCGACTCCCAGAACCTCAGCACCGTCCACCCGTCCGCCTCCAGCACCGCCGTCACCTCGTCGTCCCGCTTCACGCGCTTGGTGAACTTGTCGATCCAGTAGTCCCGGTTGGCGGTCTTCATCTGGGCGTACAGCGCCTCCGGGCCCCTCTCTCTCAGCACCCGGGCGTGCCAGTAGTCCCCGTCAATGAACACGGCCACACGGGCGGTCGGGAAGACGATGTCCGGCTTGCCGATCAGCTTGGCGTAGTTTTTCCGGAACCGGAGACCGCGGCGGTGGAGGATGGAGCGTAGCGCGACCTCGGTCTTGCCGCCCGTGCTGCGGATGGCCGACATGTTGCGCTGGATCTCTTCACGGGACTTCGGGCGGTAGTCCACTCGGGGACGTCAGACGGCGAGGTCGAGGGGCGGGTCGGAGATGTCCATCTGAGCTTGCAGGGACAGTTGCTGGCCAGAACGCCGGACCGGCGTTTCCTGCATCAGCGCGCCTGCCAGCGAGCGGCCGACCGCCTCTGCCACCGGTGGTGGGAGGCGCGTTGCCGACCTGCCGGTATGCCGCCGTCTTTCCGCCCGACAACCGCCACGAATCAGGAAACCCCTGGACGCGGGCGGTCATGCGGACTGTCAGGCGCGGCATGGTTTCCGGCGGGAAATCGGGACTCGGGGGAGCGTCGGCCAGCGACAGGCCGTTTACTCCGAGCTTGCTCCACGCGGCCCTGGCCCTCGTTGGACCGAGGTCGGCCCCTCCGTGCTTCTTCGAGCCACCCACCAGGGTCGGCGCGATCCCGTTTGCTCCATCCGCCCAGGAGGACGCTTCCGGCCAGCCGCCCTGGCCCATCAGGTCGGCGAGGCACTCCCCGACCGTCTGTTCGGCCGGCTGCTTGGCCGGCCACTCGAAGAACGGAACGAACCGCTCCCGCAGCGCGACGAGGATGAACCGCGGCCGCAGCTGCGGGACTCCGTAGTCGCTCGCGTTGAGCACCGCCCAGTCGACCCAGTATCCCAGCTCGTTGAGGCGAGCGGCCAGCGCCCGGCGATACCCGAGGAACCGGCTGGCCGCGAATCCCGGGACTTCTCCAGAAACACGGACTTCGGCCGCATGCGCTCGATCATGTTCAGCGCTGTGGGGAAAAGGTCGCGGTCGTCGTCCGCCCCCAGCTGCTTTCCGGCCACGGAGAACGGGGGGCACGGCACCCCACCGGCGAAGAGTTCCACCCCCTCGTAGCGGACGGGATCAAGAGTTCGGACATCGGCTTCCAGGACATTCCAGGAGGGTCGGTTGGTCCGGAGGGTCGCGCAGGCGTGCGAGTCTATTTCGACCAGCGCCACCGCCTCAAAGCCCGCGTTCTCCAGACCGAGGGCCATGCCGCCCGCTCCCGCGCAGATCTCGAAGACTCTCAGCAACTCCGCTTCACGCCCCTTTCAGCCGGATGTTCGAACGATCGATACTGCAAGTTGGCCAGGCTGCCGGGACAGCGCCATAGCGGGATGGGCACGCTTCGCAACGGGGATGCCCTCACACCACCTCACCCCCCCACAGCCCCTCCAGGAACAGCTCCCACGGCAGGATCCAGATCCCGTCCTCCGTCCGCCTCGGCTCGGTGTCGTTGCACACCGCAAAGGCCTGCCGCGGCGCGTGCTCGTCGGCGAACGCGCGCACTCCTCTGAGATCCCTGCGGCCCACCCGCCCCGCACCCGACACCTCGACCGCGGTGGCGCCGTCCGTCCCCAGCACGAAGTCACACTCCACTCCCGACCGGGTGCGCCAGAACCGGACCGGGAAGTCGCGGCCGCTGTAGGCGCGGTACGCGAGGATCTCCATGAGGATGAAGTGCTCCAGGGCGCGCCCGAAGTCCTCGCCGGTCGACCGTGCGATACGCCTCCCCAGGAGGTGGCCCGCGACACCCACATCGAAGAGGTAGAACTTCGGCGCCTTCGTGATCACCGCGCGGGAGCCGCGGCGGCTGAACGGCTCCACCAGGACGCCGACCAGCGTGTCGACCAGGATCCGGAAGTACTCCTTCACGGTCTTTGAGGTCACGCCGCAGTCCCGTGCGACATCGCTGTGGTTCACCATCCGCCCGTGACAGAACGAGAGGGCGTCGAAGAAGCGTGCGAAGGCGGGGGCGTTCCGCGTCAGGCCTTCCTCGAAGACCTCCTCCCTGAGGTAGTCGTCCACGTACGCGGCCAGCGCCTCGCCAGCAGACGGGGAGTCGTAGTGGGCGGGCAGGAGTCCCCGGTTCAGCGCCCGCAGCAGGTCGAAGTCCGGGATCTCGGGCCAGGTCAGCGGATGCAGGTCGAACCGCAAGGCGTGGCCGCCCAGCGGGTTGCCGCCTCCACGCCTGAGCTTTATGGGGCTGGACCCGCAGAGGACGAAGCTGTGGCCATCGTCCTCGATCAGCCGGTGAACTTCGCCGAGGATCGACGGGACCTTCTGGATCTCGTCGATGAGGATGGGGTGGTTCCGCTGCCCGGGATCAAGCGCCCGGATGCGCTCCGACAGAACCCGGGGGGAGCGGGTGAGTTCCAGCATCAGCCGGGTGTCGAGGAGGTCGAAGCGCGCGGATCGTGGAAACCGCCGCCGCAGGAGGGTCGTCTTGCCCGTCCCGCGGGCGCCCCAGAAGAAAGCCGACTGGCGTGGGGGCAATTCCAGGTCGGGAGTGCGGGCGTACATCGCCATGGCTTCGTAGTGTACTCCGAAATAGTTGAGTTATTTTGGATGATACTACGACTTCATGGGAACGTCAAGGGCGGTTGGCCGGACTCCGGTCTGGGGACCGCCAGAAGAACCCGGGGCAAGTCCAAGCGCCCCCTTCCCTTTACCCTGGAGGACCGCGGATCTACCCCCGCTTCAGCACCAGCGCCCCCACCGCCCCCGCCGCCCCCATCATCACCACCGTCACCACCACATCCACCAGCACGGCGTTCATCGTGCTGGTGTTCATGGTACCCAGGTTCATGAATCCGTAGAACAGACTCAGCAGCAGGCCGAAGACGGCGCCGCCCCTGGCCCCGTCGGCGGCGCTTTCGACGCCCTTCCACGACAGCACCGTCACCAGCAGCGCTGCCCCGCACAGCTGCCCGACGATGATCTGCCAGAAGACCGGGTTCTCCTTGATCACGCCCGTCGCGGTGCCGGCGTTCGCCGCGAAGAAGTCGCCGAGCACAGGCTGGTAGATGATGAAGCCCAGCACAAACGTCGTCGCGAAGACGGCGAGGGTCGCCAGGATGCAGTTCTTGTTGATCATCGGGTCATTCCTCTCTCTGGTTGAATGCGTGGTCCGTCTTCGCCGCCATGACGAAGTCGTTCACGTGCAGGTTGCGGATCTTGTGCGTCCACCAGGTCACCGTGACGCGCCCCCACTCGGTCAGCAGCGCGGGGTGATGGCCCTGCTGCTCGGCCAGCTCCCCCACCCGGTTGGTGAAGTCCAGCGCGGCGGCGAAGTTCCCGAACTGGAAGATCCTCTCCAGCGCCGGGATCCCGTCGCGGTCGACGATCGCCCATTCGGGATCTGCCCGCTGTACTCCGCGATCTCGGCCTCGGTGGCCGGGGGCGCGCCCACCCGGCACGCCTCGCACTTCTGCGCGACCAGGTCCGTCATGGCCAGAGCCACCCGAAGGCGCCTCCGGTGAGGAGTGCGTAGATGAGCCCGTCGAACATGCTGCGGGCGGTTGCGGGCCAGCCCTGGAACGACCAGATCGCGTCCTGCGCGAGCGCCATCGCGTAGCCCATGAACGCCACCACCGACACCATCTTGAACACCGCCATGTACTCCGCGCCCGGCCCGAGCGTGAGACCGGTCGCGTACCCCGTGAGAATCCCGACCGCCACACAGTAGACGAACCACTGCCCGAGCTGGCGCCCCATTCGCGCCTGGGGATTGGGGGGGAGGACGGTCAGGAACGCGGACGGTCCGCGTCTGGCCTTCTCCTGGAACTCATCGCTCTTCATCACCTCCATGCTCCCGGCGTGCGGGATCGCGTAGTTGCCCGGCTCGAGGCCGAGGCCGCGGAGGGCGTCCATCACGCCGTCTTCGTCCGGGGCGGCACGGCGGTCGTTGGCGTGGTAGCCGAGGAACATGTGGATCACGCTGCTCGCGACGAAGACGAGCGCGGCGGCCACGACGATGGGTAGCCAGAGGCTGAGGACCGGGACCATTGGTGGACTCCTTGTCGAGTGGGAGTGGGGCTACCAGTTCGGCTTCTCGAGCCCCTCAATCAGGTCGCCGTAAACATGCTGCAGCCCGTCCCCGATCACCAGCGGCATCACGGTGAAGTGGTCGCGGTCGGTGTAGAGCCGGCTGTGCAGGTCCAGGCCCGGGTAGCCGCGCAGCCTCAGATTCTCGGCGAGGAGGGTCGTGCGGCTGACGAGCCGCTGGGCGCAGAGCGGGGTGTGGTTGATTTCGCCGTCCGCCATGCCGATGAAGACCTTCGCGTCGAGGTCGTCGTGGTCTTTGGCGTACTCGGCTTCGAGATCGATCGTAAGGCCGTTGGTCCCGCTGCCGATGATGAAGCGGCCGAAAGCGCCCGGGCGGGCCAGCAGCGCATAGCCCGCGAACCCGCCGCCCGCGGAGTGGCCCCAGAGCGTGTGGTCGTCGGCCATGCGGTACTTTGCGCCCAGCGACGGGCGCAGCTGGTCCACCATGAAGTCCAGGAATAGCTCCCCCTTCAGGAACGGCCGCGACATGTCGAAATCGAACCCCATCCCCTTCATGTACTCGCTTCCCAGGCCGGGATCCGACCAGACGCTCCCGGGCGGAAAGAAATCGAGGGTGCGGTGGGCGAGCCCCAGCATCCCCTGGTCGCTCCTGTGGCCGACGCCGACCACGATGATCTCCGGGATGCGCTTGCCGACCGTGTAGAGATTGACGATGCCGGCGGTGACGGCGAAGGCCATCGCTCCGTCCATCGACCAGAGGACGGGATAGTGCCTGTCGGGCGATACGTGATAGGAGGGCGGCAGGGCGACGAGGATCTCGTGATCGTAGTCGTAGCCATCGGCGCGCGCGTAGGCGGGCTCCTCCCAGGACATGGCGTAGGGGATGGTCATTCCCTTCATCTTGCCGCGTGGGAACCTGAGCGCAAGTGTAGAGCGATGGAACACCGGCCCCGGTCGGCGTGCCGCAGGTCGGCAGTCCGCAGCGGGTCCCCCGAACCCCGGAGCCTGAGTCATGCGAATCGCAAGTGCCAGCGCCCTCGTCCCCCTGTTCATCCTCGTCGGCTGCCAGCCCGCAGACCCACCCGGCGGAGACGCTGCCCGACCCCCGGGGTCCGACTTCGAGGGCACCGCCTTCGAGTTCGAGGAGGTGGTGCCGGGCGTCTACCACGCGCGCGGAACCGGCGCCCTGTCGGTCGGCTCACACGGCGCGGTGATCGTCAACGACGACGACGTGCTGCTCGTCGAGTCGCACATCTCGCCCGCGGCCGCGTACGCCGTGGTCGACGAGATCGAGGCGCTCACCGGCAAGCCGGTCCGGTACGTGGTCAACACGCACTACCACTTCGACCACGCGCACGGCAACCAGATCTACCCGGACGACGTGCACGTGATCGGCCACGAGGTCACGCGCGAAATGCTGGAGAGCGGGGCGTCGCTGGGGCGGTCGTATGAGCTGTTCGTGGGGAGGTTGCCGGACCAGATCGCGGCGATGGAAGGCGCGCACGAGGAGTTGCAGCGGGGCGTTGACGAGGCGGAGGACGAAGCCGCCCGCGAGGAGGCCGCGGAAGAGCTGGCCGCACTCGAAGCCCGCCTGGCCTACATGCGAAACTACGCCGCCGGCCAGGATGCCCTGGTGCCCAAGGGCCCCAACACGACCCTGTCGGAGCGCATGACGCTGTTCCGCGGCGACCGCGAGATCCGCATCCTATTCTTCGGTCGCGGGCACACCGGCGGCGACGTGGTGGTCCACCTTCCGCAGGAGCGCGTCATCGTCACCGGCGACCTGCTGCTCCCCGGGCTGCCGTACATGGGCGACGGCTACCTCGCCGAGTGGGTCGAGACGCTGGAGCACGTGAAGGCGCTGGACTTCGACTGGGTTTTGCCGGGCCACGGCGACCCGTTCCAGGACAAGGAGCGCATCACGTACCAGCAGGACTACATGCGGGACCTGCAGGCGCGCGCGGCCGCGCTCCACGCCCAGGGGATCCCGTATGAGGAGGCCGCCGCGCAGATCGACATGACGGACCACGCGGAGCACTACCCGCAGATTCGATTCCCCGGGGTGCCGGCGGTGGCGGTACAGCGGGTGTTCGAGTTGCTGGATGACTCGCTTCCATCCACCCCATCCACACTGTAAAGCATACTTGACAAGATGTAATGTGTAGTTGACATATTGTTGCCGTTCACCGGAATCCCCTCCTCCCAGAGCGCGACTAGTTATTCATGACGTGAATGATTATCATCAACATCATGAATATCCGAATCCTTCCCCGAGCCGTTGGCCACCGCCTCCAGGACATGATGCGGGTGATGCCTGCCGTGGTGGTTTCCGGAGCGCGCCAGACGGGCAAAAGCACGCTTGCACGCTCTTTTGGCCAAGTTGAGGCCTCCTCCGGCGGGGCCACGTCGGATCACGGCGGCCGGAGATACCTGTCGCTGGATGACCTCGACGTCATCGACCTCGCCAGGCGCGACCCCGGTGCATTGGTTCGAGGCAGCGGCCCGACTACCCTCGACGAGGTGCAGCGGGAGCCCGAACTCCTCCGGGCCGTCAAGCGGGAGATCGATCGTCACCGGCAGCCCGGGCGCTTCCTGCTCACCGGTTCCGCCAATCTGCTCCTGATGAGCCGTGTCTCGGAGTCGCTGGCCGGCCGCGCCAGCTATCTGACCCTTTGGCCGATGACGCGGCGCGAGCAAACGGGTCTTGGCCGGTGCGGGGTCTGGGAGAGGCTGTTCGAAGCCCCCGACGAAGAGTGGCTGGACATCGTTTCCGAGTCCGGCGGCAAGCAGGAGGACTGGCGAGCCCTTGCACGACGTGGCGGCTTCCCGGTCCCCGCAGTCCATCTCGACACCACCCAGGACCGGGCAATCTGGTTCGATGGCTACGTTCAGACCTATCTGGAGCGCGACCTGCAGGCGCTTTCGTCGATCGCGGGCCTACCCGACTTTCGCCGGCTCATGCGGGCGGCGTGCCTCGGCCTGGGCAGAGTCGTCAACCAGTCTCGGCTCGGCCGGGACATCGGACTCAAGCAGCCGACGGTCCATCGCTATCTGAACCTGCTCGAGACCTCATACCTCCTGGTGCGAGTTCCCGCCTATTCCGTGAACCGCACCAAGCGGCTGGTCAAGTCGCCGAAGCTCTACTGGGCAGACACGGGTCTGGCCATGCACCTCGCGCAGGAGGACGAGCCACGAGGCGCTCACCTAAAGAACCTGGTGCTGCACGACCTGTTGGCGTGGCGTGACGCCCGGTCCGAGCGGGCCGAGGTGCTGCACTGGCGCGCGACGACCGGAGAGGAGGTGGACTTCGTGATCGAGGCCGAGGGGCGGCTTCTGCCGATCGAGGTCAAGGCTACGAAGCGGCCGCGGCTTGCCGACGCTGCTCATCTTCGCACGTTCAGGGCGGAATACGGTCGCGCCGCGCGCTCAGGGCTGCTTCTGCATGGGGGAGAGTCTGTGGAGTGGCTTACGCCCGAGGTGCTGGCGGCGCCGTGGTGGAAGGTGATCTGAGGGACCGCACTTCACCCGTCCGCCTTCGCCAGGGAGGCCAGCGCTTGCGCCCTGGACTCGTGGATCGACAGAAACTGCTCGAACCCGGTAGCCCGGATCTTCTCGAGAACCCGGGTGGAAGGAGTGCAAAGAACCAGCTTCGTATCCTGGCTTTGAAGGTCCCGCGCGATCTGGAGGATGGTCCGCAACCCCCAGTCGCTGATGAAGGAGTCTTCTCCCATGTCGAGGATCACGGCCCGGTCGGTCTTCCGGATCACGTTTTGCACCGCCTCCCGGACGCCCGAGGCGGGAGCGTGTGCGGTTTGCCCACTCATATTCATGGACACGACATCCCCATGTCGTTCGATCGTCGGATCGATTGGTTTGATGTCACGCGCACCCTCCCTGGGAACCGCAACCCGGACCGGCCCCTTGCCGGGGATCTTTCGGTACTCGCGCGGCGTCGTCCCAACAAACTGCTTGAACCGGCGACTGAAGTGGGCCTGGGAAGAGAAGCCGCACGCGTCGGCAACCTCGGCCAGCGAAAGCTGACCCTCGGCAATCAGCGCCTTTGCGCGTTCGATCCGGCGGTAGGTGAGGTAGCGGTGCGGCGTCGACCCGGTCGCCCCCTTGAAGGCCCGGGCGAAGTGAAACGGGCTGAGGAAGGCCTCCTTCGCAAGCGCCTCGATCGTCAGGTCCTCGCCGAGCTGGTCCTCGATGAAATCGGTGACGCGCCGAAGGCTCCGGGGGTTGAGCGCGCCGCGCGCGGAGGGGAGCGATATGGAAGCGGGCGCCAGGTTGGAGTACTGCCGGACCACATGGACCGAGAGCGCGGCGGTCAGGGTCTCGACAAGCATCTTGCCGGCCGGCGCCGGATCGGTCATTTCCGCACGGATAGCCCACGCGATCTGCTCGATCAGGGGATCGCGAAAGCCGCCCTGGTAGTGAAGGTCGACAGTGTCGGGATCGACGCCGGTTTCCCGAACCACAGTTTGCGATAGCGGCAGCGCGGGCAGGAAGATGTGAATGCTCTCCCGGACATCGCCGTAGAGGCGGATCATGTCTTCCTCGACCCCGTTGGGACAGAGCCAGATCGTGCCGGGGACCGCGTTGCAATGCTGGAGATGGCCATCGCCGCGCCGCCTTACGTGCAAACGGCCCTGAAGCAGGACGATGACTTCAGTATCACGAACCTGGATTTCGCCGAGGTCGCCCTCGGAATGGGTCCAGCGCTCGGCCAGGACCCCTTTCCAACCCCGGCCGATGCTGGAGTCAAGCCGGGTACCGGTAGTGTATTTCGCCTTGCGGTGGCTCCCCAAAGTACCCATTGCCCCTCACCTCCCCCCATTTGGAAATGGAATTGATGCACCTTACCCACCTTTGTCCTTTGAGTCAACCGATTCATCGGGTTGCGGGGGGAAGTGAGCAAGACGGGGCAAGAAAACAGCAGGAATCGGCACGGCCAACCGTATGGTCGGTCCGCTTTCAGCCGCCCCGGAACACGGGGATGGCACGCGTGGACCGGACGGCGAGGGCGGTGCGGATCCATCTCCAGCGACCGCACACTTGCCCTACAGGCAGGGATGCCGCTTACTGACTTCCCCTCACCGCCCCACCATCACCACCGCCTCACCCGGCTTCGGCCTCAAGCCCTCCGCGTAGAGCTGCGCGTTGAGATCCGGCACGCGCGACGTGATCAGCACGTTGAGCGCATCGATCGCATCGGGCATCACCTCCCAGGCGCGGTCGGCCTGCCACCGCTGGTCTTCGGTCGGCAGCGTGGACGAGCGCTGGATGGCGTTGCCCACCCCCGCGTTGCGGCGCGCCTCCGACACGTCGCCCTGGACCTCCTCAAGCGCCTCGCGGATCGCGTCCAGCTCCACCTTCAGCCCCTCCGGGGGCTCGTCGGCGCTGTCGAGCACCTCCTGCGCGGCGTCGAGCTGCTCCTCGAGGCGCTGGATTGCGCGGCCGGCCTCGTAGATCGGCACCGCCAGCTTGTGCAGGCTCATGAGGATGTCCTGCCGGGCCATGCGGTCGGCCCGGGTCATCGGACGGCGCGGATCGGCCTGGATCTCGACTGTGGACGAGAACGTCTCGCCGGCGACGGCCAAGCTGACCGTGTAGACGCCTGGGAGCACGATCGGGCCCGAGGGCGCCCCGCCGCCGCCGAAGCCACCTCCGCCGCCACCACCCGGTCCGCCCCCGCCCTGCCGCGGTTCCGGCTCGTAGGGCGGATCGTGGCGCCAGTCCCAGATCACTTCGTTGATGCCGGGCTCGGAGGGGGCCTCCAGGGTGCGGACATGGTTGCCGTCGGCGTCGGTGATGGTGAGAGCGAAGGTGTCGTTGTCGCGGGCTTGCTGGCTTCGCCCGCCTCCGCCGGGCCCGGCGGCGTCCCCGCCAGCCATTGACTCGCCCGCAGCTCCGGCACCGTCGCCATCAGCCGCACCATTCCCATCGCCCTCTTCCCCACCCCCCTCCTCCGCCACAACCGGCGCCTCCCACGCATCGCGCAGATAGTACCGGATCAGCGCGCCGCGGGGCGGGTTCGGCGCCGAATACGTCGCGCCCTGGAAGGGCCAGTCGCCACGCTCCGCCCACATGATCGACGCGCGCGCCGAAGGGAAGACGCGCCCGGCCTCGGCGAGCATCTCGTCGGACAGGTGCTCCAGCGGGCTCACGTCGGCCAGGATCCAGAACGAGCGGCCGTGGGTGCCCACCAGCAGGTCGTTGTCGCGCGGGTGCACCAGGATGTCGTCGACCGGGACCGTGGGCAGGTTGTTCTTGAGCTGTACCCAACGGGCGCCACGGTCCACCGACACGAACACGCCGACCTCGTTGCCGACGAAGAGCAGGTTCGGGGCGCGGTGGTGCTCGGTGATCACGTTCACGGACCAGCCGTCGGGCAAGCCGTCGGTGATCCGCGTCCAGTTCTGGCCGTAATCCTCGCTTGCGTACACGTATGCGGCGTAGTCGCCGTTGCGGTGGCCGTCGAAGCTGGCGTAGACGCGGCCCGCCTCGTGCGCGGAAGGCTCCACGCGGCTCACGTAGGTGCGCTCGGGCAGCCCCGGGATCCGGTCGGCCACGTTGGTCCATGTCGCGCCATCGTCCCGGCTCACCTGGACATTGCCGTCGTCGGTGCCGACGTAAAGCAACCCCGGCGTCACCGGCGATTCCGCGAACGCCGTGATGTTGCCGTAGCTGGAAATCCCGTCGTTCGCCGACATCTGCGGCTCGGAGCCGGGCACTCCCATGATTTCCAGCTCGGTGCGGTCGATCTGCCGGCTGAGATCGACACCGCCGACCTCCTCCCAGGACATGCCCTGGTCCCGCGAGCGCATCAGGTAGTTGGCGCCGAGGTACACCGTCGACGGGTCATGGGGCGAGAGCTGTAGCGCCGAATTCCAGTTGAAGCGGTAGGTCTTGGTGGTGTCGCCGTCCTCGCGGGGGCCGGTGATGGGCCGCATCGGGGTCTTCTCGCCCGTGTTGAGGTCGTAACGGTTCATGTTGCCGCCCTGGGACTCGGAATACACGATGCTCGAATCGGTCGGGTCGACGATGGTGAAGAAGCCGTCGCCGTAGACGGTCTCGTACCAGTCCTCGTGGCGGATGCCGTGGAAGGAGCGCGTGTTCGACGGGCCGCACCAGGCGTCGTTGTCCTGGAGGCCGCCGCAGACGTAGTAGGGATCGCGCATGTCGTAGCCGATCGCGTAGAACTGTCCCAGTGCGAGGTTGTCGAACATGCGCCAGTGCCCGGTGCCGTCCCAGGAGGCGGAGACGCCGCCATCGCTGCCCAGGATGAGGTGGTCGGGGTCGTTCGGGTTGATCCACAGCGCGTGGTGGTCGACGTGGATCTGGGTCGCGCCGTCGCTGCGGAAGTTGCGCCCCCCGTCGTCGGAGACCATCAGTTGGGTGCCCAGGACGTAGATGCGGTCCACGTTGCTGGGGTCGATGCGGACCTGGGAGTAATACATCGGCCGCGGGTTGGTGTTGGACATGCGTTCCCAGGTTTCGCCGCGGTCGAGGGAGCGGTAGAGGCCGCTCCGGTTCTGGCCACCGCCGCCTCCACCACCCCCCGCACCCGGCCGCCGAGGCGTACGCGCATTGGCCTCGATCAACGCGTACACCACGTTGCCGTCCTGGCGGAAGACATCCACGCCGATGCGTCCCTTGTCGCCATCCGGCAGCCCCTCGGTGAGCTCGGCCCAGGTGTCGCCGCCGTCGAGCGTGCGGTAGAGGCCGCTCCCCGGACCGCCACCGTTGAACCCCCACCCCGTCCGCTGGCGCTGGTACATCGCCGCGAAGATCGTGTTGGGGTCGCCCGGGTCCATCGCGAGGTCGATCGCGCCGGTGTGCTCGTCGATGTACAGCACCCTATCCCACGTCTCGCCGCCGTCGCTCGTGCGGAAGACGCCGCGCTCCTCGTTGGGCCCCCAGAGGTCGCCGACCGCGGCCACGTACACCACGTCCGGGTTGCGCGGATGGATGAGAATGCGCCCGATGTGCTTCGTCCCCTCCAGCCCCATGTGCCGCCAGGTGTTCCCGGCGTCCGTCGACTTGTAGACGCCGTTGCCCCACCCGGATGACTGCCGGTTCTGCGGCTCCCCGGTGCCGACCCAGACGAGGTTGGGGTTCGACTGGTCGAGGGTGACGTCGCCGATCGAACTGGTGGGCTGGTCGTCGAAGAGCGGCGTCCACGAGGTGCCGTGGTTGTCGGTCTTCCACACGCCGCCGGTGCCGGTGCCGATGTAGAAGACCTGCGGCTTCGCCTCGACGACGGCGAGGTCGGCGATGCGGCCGCCCATGAGCGCCGGGCCGAGTTCCCGATACTCAAGGTGCGAGATGGCGGTCTCGAGGGGGGTCTGGGCGGTGGCGGGGGTCGGGGCCGCGAGCACTGCGGCGGCAAAGAGGACAGCGGGCGCCGCCAACCTCGTGCCCGCTCGGAGGGCGGTGGCCCCGCGAAGGGCGGCGGCCCCACGAAGAGCACTGGCCCCCCTGAGGGCGGTAAAGCCAAAGAGGTGGCGACAGATCTTCATTGCTCGGCTCTTCATTGCTCGGCTCCCGGTTCTTGGCACTGCAGGCGGCAGGATGGGATAATACGGAATGGCACTGAAGAACGCGATTGAGGCCGCCGTCAGGTCGATCTACATCCGCGCCAGACTGGCGGAGGAGAGGCTGCGGAGCGGCGTGGTTTGGTGGCCGCTCGCCCCGGACTTCATCGCCGACCCATATCCCGCCTACCGCAAGCTTCGCGAACGAGACCCGGTTCACAAAGGCGTTCTCACCCGGCAGATCGTCCTATCGCGCTACGCGGATGTCGACCGGATCCTGCGGGATCACAGGAACTACTCCAACGACCTGCAGCAGACGAGTTCCTCCTACGGCTCCCTCGGCACGCGAAAGAAGCTCAAGCCGAGCATGCTCGCGCTGGACCCGCCGGACCACACGCGTCTGCGCCGGCTCGTCAACCGCGCGTTCACCCCCCGTTCGGTCGCGAAGATGGAGGACTATATCCGGACCACAGCCCACGCCCTCCTCGACAAGGTCGATGGTTCCGGCGAATTCGACCTGATGACGGCGTTCGCGGTGCCACTCCCGACGATCGTGATCGCGAGGATGATCGGCGTTCCCGAGCGCGACCTCGACCGATTCAAGGTGTGGTCCGATCAACTGGCGCGCGCGCTGGAACCGCTGTTGTCGAAGGAGGAGCAGGAAGCGGTGGTCCGGACCGACCGGAAGCTTGGGGAGTACTTCACGGGAATCATCGCGGAGCGCCGCCAGGAGCCGCGCGACGATCTGGTGTCGCGGCTGGTGGAAGCCGAGGACGAGGGCGACAAGCTCACCTCCACGGAGACGATCGTGATGCTCCGGCTCCTTCTCGTGGCCGGCAACGAGACCACCACGAATCTGATCGGCAACGGTGTTCGGGCCCTCCTCCGGAATCCGGACCAGCTCGCTCTGTTGCGGGAACGGCCGGAACTCGTGCCTGCGGCGGTCGAGGAACTCCTGCGCTACGATTCGCCGGTGCAGCTGGACATGCGCATCGCCCGTGGCAACCTGGAAATCGGGGGCCGAAGGGTGCGGCAGGGTTCCATGATCGCGCTGCTCATCGGGTCCGCCAATCATGATCCGGAACGGTTCCAGCATCCCGCCCGACTCGACATCGAGCGGCCCGACCATGGCAACATTTCGTTCGGCCGCGGCATTCATCATTGCCTGGGCGCCCCGCTCGCCCGCCTGGAAGGACGAATTGCCCTCGAAGTGCTGCTGGAGCGCTTCGAAAAGATCGGTTTCGGCGCGCGGTCACCCAAACACCGGCCGAGCGTCGTGCTTCGGGGGCTCGAGCATTTTGACGTGCGGGTGGCCAGACGAACGCTCTTCACGGTTCGCGGACACGCGCCACCCAACGTGGACATCTCGGATCGCGAGGCCCTCCATGACGTGCTGGATCGCCCGTGATCGCCTTGTGCCGCGAGCACGGGATCGCGACCATTCTCACGAACGACCGCGACTTCGATCGCTTCCACGACTTGAAGGTCCGAGTCCTGAGGCAATCCTGACAGACCTGCCAACGCCGGTAGCCGCCCGTGCCCGATTCCATCGACCCCCGCATCTTCCTCTTCACGGCCCTCGCGCTGCTGACGGCATACCTCCTCCTCACGTGGTACCGCACGGCAGTGGCCGCGACTCGCGCAGGCCGCCGAATCGACGGGTGGAGCGAGCCGCCCAACTTCTACGAGAACGCGGTCGGCTTCGTCACGAACTTCTTCGACACTCTGGGGATCGGGTCGTTCGCGCCGACCACTTCCCTCTTCAAGCTGAGGCAGGTGGTCTCCGACGAGAACATCCCGGGGACGATGATGATCGGCCACACGCCGCCGGTCGTGATCCAGGCCTTCATCTTCATCGCGATCATCACGGTGGACCCGGTGACCCTCGTCACGATGCTGGTCGCCGCGGTGCTCGGGGCGTGGCTGGGCGCGGGGGTGGTCGCGCGGCTGCCCCGCTACAAGATCCAGGTGGGCATGGGGATCGCGCTGCTGATCGCGGCGGTGACCTTCGTGCTGGCCATCTTCGAGATCACCGCGGTGGGCGGCGAGGCCACGGCGCTCTCCGGCGCGAACCTCGCGATTGCCTTCGCCTGCCTCTTCGTCCTGGGCGCCCTCATGACCATCGGGATCGGCATGTACGCCCCCACGATGATTATCATCAGCCTCATGGGGATGAACCCCGTGGTCGCCTTCCCGATCATGATGGGCGCGTCGGCGTTCCTGATGCCGGTGGCGGGTCTGCGCTTCCTGAGGGCGGGCCGCTACGGGCTGAAGGCGGCGCTGGGGCTCGCAATCGGGGGCATTCCGGCGGTGCTGATCGCGGCGTTCATCGTGAAGTCTCTGCCGCTGAACTACATGCGCTGGCTGGTGGTCGTGGTGGTGCTGTACGCGGCGATTCTGATGTTGAGGTCGGCGGTGCAGGAGCGGCGGGGGGTGGGGGTGGGCGCCGGCAGCGGCCCGTAATCCACACGGTGAAATAGATCGCGGGCGCACAACGGGCGGCGGGCACCCGCAGCGCCCCTACCGCACCCTCCGCGAGTAGTTCCCGTGCACGCTCAGCCGGTCGATCGCCCCACCTTCCCGGTGGAAGACATACGCTTCGCCCAGCTCCCCGTCGTCACGCACCCGCCGGAAGACATCCCGCTCGTCCCCGTCGCGCCGCAGCTTCCTCATCGCTCCCAGCGGGTTGTCGGTGGGAACGCCAACCGCAACCAGGCTGTCATTCCAGCGCAGGATCACCGTCTCGCCCCAGGTGGACTCGTAGAGCCCCTCGTATTCGGCCAATGACGCCGGCCGTGGCGTCCCGCCACCCGGGTCGTCCTGTACCGACTCCAGCGCCGAACCCACGATCTCGATCAGCTTCGAGTACACGTCACCCGGACTCGTCCCCTGCGCGCTGACCAGCACGATCCCCGCCAGCTTCTTCGCCGGAATCAGCTGCAGCGTCGACCGGAAGCCCGGGCAGCTCCCCCCATGCCCCACCGTGCGCTGGTCGTCGCGTTCGGACACCGAAAAGCCCAGCCCCCACATGGTGTCGAAGTCGGGATCGACCCAGTGAACCCGGTGCATCTCGCGCAGCGTGTTCACGCCGAGGATCTCGGTGCCGCCGTCTTCGAGCAGCCGGAACTGCCAGGAGGCGAGGCGCGCGAGATCCTCGACGGTCGAGGAAAACCCGGCGGCCGGAGCGATCCCGTGGGTCTGGAAGAAGGTGGCCGGAACACGCTCGCCGTCCCGCCGCATGCGGGTGTAGCCGGTGGCGAAGCGGTCTCCCCTGTGCTCATCGGGGATGTCGGTGTAGGTGTCGGACATGCCGAGCGGGTCGAGGATCTCGGCACGCACATAGTCGTCGTAGCCCGTCCCGGAGGCCTCCTCGATCAGCTGCCCCGCCAGCGCCATCCCCAGGTTCGAGTACTGGAAGTAGCGGTCGCCCGGGTAGAGGGTCTCCTGCCCGGCGAGCCCCTCGATGATCTCGTCCCGTGTCGGGAACGGGAACTCGGGGCCGGTCCAGTACGGGTGGGCCGACTCGCGGGGGAGTCCGGACGAGTGCGTCAGGATCCCCTCCACGCTCACCGTCGGCCCGTCGGGGTAGGCCTGCTCGACATCGTACCAGGACAGCAGGTCGGAAACGGCGTCGTCGAGCCGCAGCTTCCCCGCGTCGCGCTGCTGCATCACCCCGATCGAGGTGAAGAGCTTCGAGATCGAACAGATGGAGTACATGGTGGACGGGGTCGCCGCGACCTCCGCGTCCGGGTGCGCGTACCCGTACCCCTTCGCCCACACCAGGTCCTGATCGTGGACGAGGCCGACCGACATCCCCGGGATCTTCTCGTAGTCCATCTTGGCGTCGAGCCACGCCTCGAAGAGGTCGACGGCCTGCTCGAAGCGCGGATCCCGGGTGGGGTCGCCGGTCTGGGCGCAGCCGGAGGAGGGGGCGAGGAGGAGGGCGAGCAGGACGATGTGGGATGGTCGGGGAACGCGGATCATTCTGATTCCTCGGGCAAAGGGTTGTTTGCGATTGACGCCGGCCATGGACACTGTACCAGACTTCCGACAGTATCACCCCGGGCCGGGAACAAGAAAGCGAGGGACAGCGTGCCGAGTCCGCGTCGCTTGAGCACTCGCCGGTGTGCCCCAGTTTTCCGGCGGCTCTCCGGTGCTCTGGCAGCCCATGGCGCCGCCCCCGCCAATACCGTCGTCCCCGCGCTGACCGCCCTCTGCGCCGCCCTCGTCACCGGCCTGACCCCCGCGTCGGCCGCCCCTGCCGCCACCCTCTCCGCCCAGACCCCCACCCCCGTCCCCGGCGAGGTGACCTGCGCGGACTGCGTGATCACCCTGGACACCATCGCGACGATCGGCGGCTGGGAGGACGCCGGCCTCCACGTCATCACCCCCTTCTCCCAGGTCGCTGTCGACCGCCGCGGCCGCATCCTCGTCACCCACCTCAGCTACCCGGAGATCTCGGTGTTCTCGCCGGAGGGCGACTACGCCGGGACCGTCGGACGGGGCGGGACCGCCGACGGCGAATACGAGGCGATCGCGCACGTCAACGTCGGCGGGCGCTACATCCACGTCTTCGAGTTCCAGCGGGGGCGCACGGTCCTGGACCACGACTTCGAGGTCGTCCGCACGGACCGGTCGATCCCGCAGGTGTTGTCCTCGGTCGTCACCGGACACGGACGAGGTCGCCTTCGCGCTCCACGTCCCCGGAGCGACCGGCGTCGCACACCAGCGCCTGGTCCTCGACATGATGGGGAGGACCGTATCGTTCGGCGGCGCGGAGCCGGTGCGCCGGGGGCCGCAGATGCAGCGGTTCGTGGTGGCCGGCGACGAAGACACCTTCTGGGCCGTTCGCCAACAGGCCAACCGGATCGTGGGATGGGATCTGGGGCCGGAACCAGAGGTCGCGCGCGTGTTCGACCGGACCGTCGATGCGTTCGAGCGGGACAACCCGGCGGAGCAGAGCTGGCCCCGGTCCCTCAATGTGGGCGCCATGCTCGACGGGAACGGGCTCTGGATTGCGTGGCAGACCCCCGACGCGGAGTGGACGGAGCGAATCAGCCCAGGGGAACCGATCCCCGAGGTCCCGTGGCAGACGGTGCTCGACGGATGGCTCGACCTGATCGATCCTTCAACGGGGCGAACCATCGCGCGCTACCAGGGTGACGATGCGCTGCTGGGGTTCGCGCACGGGTCACGGTACGTGGTGTCGTATCACGAGCCGAGGGCGGGCGGGGCGTATATTCACTTGCTGGAGCCGAACCTGTCGCGTTGACCAGGAGACGATCACCATGCACGACCAATCGAAACCGGAAGAAAGCGAGATCCTGGAGAAGTTCGAGCGGGGCGAGTTGCGCCGCACCGCCGAGGCCGAAAGCGAGATTGAAGCGGCGCGGATCGCAGCCCGAAACACCTTCAGGAAGGCGCTTCACTCACGCCGATCTGTCGGACCGCGGACACGCCGCGACGAGGGCCGATAGGACGATCCCTGCTCGGACTTGTCGGTCAGAAGTCCCGGCAAAGTGCCCTCCGGTCGTTGGATGTAGCTGAGCGCCGCCCGGGCAAGCAACCCGGAACGCGATTGCCCCTCGCGAACCGCCGCTTTATCCACGATGGCCAAAACCCGCGCAGGCAGGGTGATGTTGATCCGCCTGGTCTCGCTGGAGAGCTTCGAGATGTCCACCGCAACAAGGGCCCACACCCCGTCCCGGTAGTCTTCGTTACCCTGGTGAGTTTCGAGCGAGGCACGCGCTGGGACTGCTTCATCGTCCATCAAAAGCCCTTCGACATGGCATGCGATCGCCTCCCTGGCAGACTCGATTGCCTCGTCCAGCGATTCGCCCGCCGAAAAACAGCCGGGCAAGTCGGGCACGGTGACTCCGTACCCGCTACATGCGTCCTTGTGGATGACGATCGGAAAACGCATCAGCGGTCCTCCCATTCCAGTCGGCCTGTCCAGCCGTCGGCCACCAGTCTTCGAATGATCTGTCTGCTGGACATGGTGTGTATGATACACACTCACGGGAGCTGTTACAAGGGAACCCGTCGCGCCCGACCGCCACTTTGGCCTTACCCCCCACTCACCGCCCCACCACCCGCTTCACCACCACCGTCTCCACGTCCATCTCGTCCGTCTCGATGAAGGCCACGAGCCCGTTGGGGCCGAAAGCATCGGGCATCTCGACCGCACCCGCCGGGTAGCTGCCGAGGTACCGGCCATCCATCGTCAGCACATCGATGGGGCCGTTGTCGTCGCTCGGCTCCTCGCCGTGCCGCTGCACCCAGATCTCGCCGTCCCAGCTCGTCCCCAGGTCGCGGAGCATCGATACGACTTCGTAGAACTCGAGGTTCGCGTTCCGTTCGCGCTCTATTCGCAAGGCTTCCGCCGACCGTGCTTCGGCGGCCCTCAGACGGCGCTCCTTTTCGGCATTTCGCACCGCTCGCGTTACCGGGATGGGTTGAAGCGGCCGCTTCAGAATCCGCCACACCCCCTCCCCCGGCCGCGCGAGCTTGATCGCATAGGTCAACGAATCGGAGAACGCGACGCTTCCATCGGGCAGTACGCCCGGGAGCATCCGCGGGGCGAAGGCCTGCCCCCAACCGACCCAACCGGTACTGATGCTCAAGGGGTCGTCTCCGCCGGGCAGCCAACCCTCGGCGACGGTATCCCTGGTGACCACATCGCCAGCGAGGTTGAGCCGTTCCACCGGCCGGGTCGTGGGCGACGTGATGACGCCCCCCCTGTTGACCATTTCCAGGGCCCGAATCGGAGCTCCCGTCGCCACAAAGAGACCCTCGCCCTGCGGATCCGGCAGGAGGCCTGTAGAGACGGCCACTGCCCATCGCTGTGCCCAGCTTACCCTGCGTTCGTAGAGTCCGCTCGCGTCGAAAACCTGGTATGCCGAATAGCCCCAGTCGGATACCACCACCGACCCGTCCCGCGTGACCGCAAATTCGGCCGCGTACCGAAACTCCCCCGGCCCATCGCCCCGTCCGCCGAACGCGCGGCGGTATTCGCCCTCCGGGCCGACTACGTAGATGCTGTCGACGTGATGGTCCAGCAGGTACAGCTGTCCCGCCTGATCGAAGACCACTTCCCCGGTGTTACCGAACTGCTCCCACGCCTCGCCGGAGAGGGATCCCAGGCGGTACACCTCTTCGAACTCCGGGGTGAGCCAGCGGTCCTCGGTGGGGAGTTCGATGATTTCCTGGGCACCCGCCGACGCCGCGAACAAGAGCCAAGGTGACCAGATCCAGCATCCCCACTGTAATGTCTGCTTTACAATTCGTAATGTCTGCATGACTTTCTGCGGAGTGCGATCCTTGGTCATGATCCCACTACCCGCTTCACCACCACCGTCTCCACGCCTAGTTCGTCCTCCTCGATGAAGGCCACCAGGCCGCCGGGCCCGAAGGCGTCCGGAATCACGGTCGCGCCGGCCGGATAGCTGCCCAGGTAGCGGCCGTCGGCGGTGAGCACGTCGATGGGGCCGTCGCTCAGGGGCTCCTCATCACCGCGCCGCACTACCCAGATGTGCCCATCCCAGGTCGTCGCGAGGCCGCGAATGACGGGGACCACGGGATGGAACTCCAGGTTCTCGATTCGCTCCCTGGCATCCCGCAGGTCCTCGCCCGGCTCCGCGCGCGCCTGCAGCTCGTCCAGACGCCGGCGTCGCTCGGCCCGCATGATGCGGTTGGTCACCGGCTCCGGGCGGATCGGCCGCTGGAGGATGCGCACGACACCCGATTCGGCCCTGGCGATCTTCACCGTGTAGGTGGACGAATCCGCAAAGGCCACCGAGCCGTCCGGGAGCACGCCCCAGTGGAAGTCCGGCCTGAAGGCCAGATGCAAATCGGGAAAGAGTACGGGAAAGGCCAACGCGGCGAGAACCAGCCTTCGTTCGCTTTGCGCCCGCCCGGGCCAAGCCGAAGTTGCCTGTTCGTCGATCGGCGGCATCCAGCCCTCGGAAATGGTGTCGGTTTCCGCCCAGCTGCCCTCAAGCACCACCCTCTCTATGGCATGTGACAACGCCGGCTGGGGCATCTCCATGGTGCCGCCGAGCCTCTCACGTTCACTGCGGGACAGCCACGGGCTGATGCTGGGCATGTACTCATCGGACGCGCTCGGCACCGCAATGATCGCGTCGGCGTCCGGCTGGGCCACAAAGTTGCCGATCCTCAGAACGCCAACGGTGAAGTCCATCCGCACGGTTCGCTCGACGCGCCCGTCCGCCTGGAAGATGTGGAAGACGAGCCGCCGGGAATCCGTCACGATCGCACCACCTTCCCGCTTGACGGCAAGCCCGTGCACTTCCTCGAACTCGCCGGGCCCTTCTCCCTCGCGCCCGAACTCGCGGACGAACTCCCCGGCAGGGCCGGCGACGATGACGCGTTCGACCTGGCGGTCGAGTACGTAGAGGTTGCCCGCGCCGTCGAATCCGATGTCGCCGACGTCTCCGAACTGCTCCCAGGCTTCGCCCGCCAGCGTGCCGAGGCGGTACACCTCCTCGATGCGGAGTTCCAGCATTCGGTCCTCGGCGGGGAGTTCCAGAACCTCCTGGCCGGCTGCGGGTGAGGCGGCGAGCAGGCAGGCCGATGTGGTCCAGCAGAGGGTTCGCCGCAGAGTGGGCCGGCTAACCGGCATCGGCCCCTCCGGCCCCGTCCGGACCCCCTTCATCCCGCCGGTAGACCAGGACCAGTGGAAGCGGGGAGTCTGCGGCACCGAAGATCCGCATGGTGCGGGTCATCTTCAACTGGCCATCGACGACCTCCAGCACCACTCGAACCCGGTCGTCCGGATTCACTGTGTGCTCGAGCCCGAGCTTCTCGTCATCCCATATCACGCGCGTCTGTACCCGATGCTCTCCCTCGTGTTGCGCGGTCGGTGCTCCGCTCATCAGGACCGTGACGCTCTGTCCGGGCGCGGGGGTGTACACCAACCGTTCGCCATCCACCCCGAGCACCAGCCTGACGGGCCGCCGGGCCAGCACCTCAAGGGTATTCTCCCGACCGGCCAGGGAACTCTCGCCGCCACCGGAAGCGCCGATGATCTGGCCCGATCCCCCCGGCCCCTTGATGATGACAAACGAATCGGGAGAGTCCGGTCCGGCGCTGGTCACCGTGCCCATCGGCGGTGAACTCTCGCGTTCGTCCAGCACCCACGTGCCGCTGAGAGCCGCGAAGAGAGCCTCCGCTTCCGGGCCCGTCACCGGGGCGGCGCGTCCACTCGAAGCGCAGGACGCCGTCAAGACCACCATGCCCGTGAGAACCAGACCGCCACAGCCGATCCCGACCACCGAGTGCGATACTCTGCTCTTCATGTGAAACCTCCTGCTGTCGCTAATGCTCCAACATCCTCTTCACCACCACATTTTGCACACCCAGTTCGTCCGTTTCGATGAAGGCGGCCAGCCCGTCAGGGCCGAAGGCAGCGGGGAGCGGCGTCGTACCGGCGGGGTAGCTGCCCAGGTAGCGGCCGTCCGGCGTGACCACATCGATGGGACCGTCGCTCCAGGGCTCCGCACCCCACCGCAACACCCAGATGCGGCCGTCCCAGGTCACCTCCAGGCCCCGGATCACGGAGAGTTCGTGGTAGTAGTCCTTGTTCTCGATCACGGGACGCATGCGTTCCACCCGGTCGGCCGGTCCACTCTCCTCGAGTCTCCGCAGGCGATGGTCTCTGTCGGCACGGATGATGCGGCTCGTCAACGGCTGGGGCTGGAAGGGCCGCCTGATGGTTCGCACAACTCCGGCACCCGCCTCCGCAATCTTCACCGTCCAGGTCGTCGAATCCGAGAATGCCACCCGGCCATCGGGTAGGGCCCGCCAGTTCAGGCTCGGCGCCAACTGGGGAAGGCGGTGGGTGGGCGTGTGAATGGCGTTCCGTTGCCTGTTTTCATCCATATCCTCGATTCCGGTCGGCGGCAGCCAAGCCTCGGCGATGGTGTCGGTTTCGCTCCATTGCCCGGAAAGGATCGTGCGTTCGATGGTGAGCGACGACGGCAACACGATGGGGCCGCTAAACGCGCTCCCCGTCATGATGACAGACGTCGCCTGGCCCGGCACGCTGATGATCGCATCCGCCCCCGGCTGTGCCCGGATCGGCCCCATCCTCCACGCGCCCGGAGACCCGGACATGCGCACCATCCGCTCGAATTCGCCGTCGGCGCCGAACAGGTGGTAGCCCCGGCGGCCCAGCTCGGCTACCACCACTCTTCCGTCGGTCAGGACTGCCGTGGCCGCGACATCGCCGAACTCGCCCGGACCCTCGCCGAGCCGGCCGATTTCCCGAATGAGACGACCATCGGGTCCTACGAGGAAGATCCCGTGGAACTCGAACATCAGGCGGTCGAATACCAGCAGGTTGCCGGAGGGGTCGAATGCCACGCTCAGAACGTGCCCGAACTGTTCCCATTCCTCGCCGGCGAGAGTGCCGAGCCGGTAGAGCTCCTCGAACTCCAGTTCCAGCGTGCGGTCCTCGGCGGGAAGCTCGATGGTTTCCTGGGCGTGGGCGGGAATGGCAGCGAGCAGGCACGCACATCCGGCCCAGCGGAGGGTTCGGAGCGTTGATTGGCTGGTCATGATCGCAGCCGTTCAGGACTCCCTTTCTTCCCGATCGTAAACCAGGACGAGGGGGGGCGCGGAGTTCACCTCGCCCAGTACGCGCATGGTCCGGGTCATGATCAGCCGGCCATCGACCACCTCCAGGACCTCCCGAACCCACGCCTCCGCATCCACGCTGTGCTCAAGTCCGAGCTTGCCGTCATCCCATACAACCCGCGTGTGTATTCGGTAGTCTCCTTCGAATTGCGTGGTTGGTTCGCCGCTCATCGGCACCGTGATGCTCTCTCCGGGGGTGGGGGTGTAGACCAACTGCACCCCGTCCACCCTGAGTACAAGCGTGGCGGGCCACCGGGCCAGCACCTCCAGCGCCTTCTCGCGCGTGGCCAGCCAAGCCTCGATGTCTGCGACATCACCAACAACCTGCCCTGACTCCCCCGGCCCCCGGGCGATGATGAACGACTCGACTTCCACTTCGGGAGCGGACGGCACGTCCTCCGGCGACGAACTCTCGCGTTCATCCAGCACCCACTGGCCGGTGAGAGCCGCGAAGAGTGCTTCCGCTTCCGGCCCCGTCACGGGAGGAGCGCGTCCGCCCGAGGCGCAGGCGGCCGTCAATGCCGCCACGCACGCCAGAATGAGCCCGCTGAAGCTGATCTCCACGATCGAATGCGATGCTCTGCTCTTCATGTGAGGCCTCCTGATTTACTATAGGCCCAACACCCTCTTCACCACCACCGTCTGGACCCCCATCTCGTCCTCTTCGATGAACGCGACCAGGCCACCGGGGCCGAAGGCGTCCGGCATCTCGATCGCGCCCGCCCGGTAGCTGCCCAGATACCTGCCATCCATCGTCAGCACGTCGATCGGGCCTTGGTCGTCGCTCGGTTCCTCGCCGCGCCGTTGCACCCAGATGTCGCCGTCCCACCCGGTGCGGAGGGCGCGCAGGATCGCGACTTCGTCGGAGAACGGCAGGTTTGCGATTGTCTCGAGCGCACTCTCGCGATAGTACGGCGGGGCGTTCTCGGGAATTGCGGCGCGCTGACGTTCTCTCTCTGCGTCGATCATCCGGTTCGTCACCGGGATCGGCTGAAGCCCCCGCCGCAGAATCCGCCACACACCCGCTTCCGGCCGCGCAATCCTGATTGCGTAGGCCGTCGAATCGGAAAACGCGACGCTCCCATCGGGGAGGACACCCGCCAACATGCGTGAGCCGAACGCCTTCACCTGCGGGACCCCCGCGTACAGCGATTCTCCGCCCTCGGGCAGCCAGCCCTCCGCAACCGTGTCCTTGGTCGCCACCTCGCCGGTGAGCATGATGCGTTCCACCGGCCGGCTCGTGTGCGTCTTCCTTTCGCCCATGGAACTGATGCTCCGGAACTGCGATCCCACCGCCGAAAACAGGGCGTCGGCCTCCGGGTGCGGCATCAGGGCCGTCAAGACCGGCCAATCGCCCTGGAGCGCCCACCGCACCCTGCGTTCGAATTCCCCGTTCGCGCCGAAGAGGTGGTATGTCAGATCCCTGTCATCCCCGACGACCACCCGGCCGTCCCGGAAGACCGCCAGCGCCATCGGGCTGCGAAACTCGCCCGGCCCTTCACCCGGTCCACCGAACGCACGGCGGAATTCGCCATCCGGGCCGACGACGGTGATGAGGGAGGACTGGACGTCGAGGATGTACAGCTGACCCGCGCCATCGAGCCCAACCTCGTAGATGTACCCGAACAGCTCCCAATCCTCGCCGGATAGGGATCCGACCCGGTACACCTCCTCGAAGACGGGCGACAGCCAGCGGTCTTCGGCGGGGAGGTGGATGATCTCCTGGGCGGCGGTCGGAACCGCGGTGAGCAGGCAGCATGCCCAAGCGTAGGAGCCGAAAAGTAAAGTTCGGTTTACATAATGTAATGTCCGCATGACAGTCGACACCAAGGATTCCCGGTCACGACCCCACCAGCCTCGTCACTTCACTACTACCGTCTGAACATCCATTCCGTTCCGCTCGATGAAGGTCGCTCATCGCCCCCGCAGCCGCTTCACCACGACATACCGCACATCCATTTCATCCCGTTCGATGAACGCGACCAGGCCATCCGGGCCGAAGGCGGCCGGCAACGCGGCCTCACCCGCGGGGTAGGTGCCGATGTAGCGCCCGTCCATGGTCAGGACGTCGATGGGACCCGCGTCGTCACCCGGTTCCTCCCCGTGGCGACGCACCCAGATCTCGCCGTCCCAGCCGGTTCTGAGTCCGCGCACGATCGACACTTCTTCGAAAAAGCCGAACAAATCGAGGTCTCTCATCACCTCTTCCCGGGGGCTCCCCGTGCTGACGTTCACGCCGTTGATGATCATTGGTGGCACACCCCCCTGCGCCTCCATTCTCCTGATTCGCCGTTCCGTTTCGGCCTCGATCACCCGGTTCGTGACGGGGATCGGCTGGAATGGCCGCTTCAGGATTCGCCAGACTCCAGCCCCCGGCCGCGCAATCTTGATGGCGTAGGCCGACGAGTCGGAAAACGCCACGCTTCCGTCCGGGAGTGTGCCCGCCAACATCATGGGTCCGAACACCTGGCGAGGGGGAAGGCCGAAGTTGACCTGGCCGGCCACGGGAAGACCCTCCCGGTCACCCGCGGGAAAGAGCCAGCCCTCTGCCACCGTGTCCTTTGTGGCCACGTCCCCAGTTAGCATGATGCGTTCCACCGGCCGGGACGTGTACGGAGTACTGCGTCCCATGGTGGCACTGCCGACCGACAGATTCTGTGCCCCCACGGCTGTAAAGATGGCTCCACCCCCCGGGTCGGGCAGGAGATCGGTGATTCTCACATCACCCGGCTCAGGGGCCATCCGCACCATGCGTTCGATAGTGCCGTCCGCGCCGAAGATGTGGTATGCACGGTGCCCGAGGTCTGCCAGGACCACGCGCCCGTCTCGCATCACCGCGAGTCCATCAGCGCTGCGAAACTCCCCCGGCCCCTCCCCCGGCCTGCCAAAGGCCCAGAGGAACTCGCCGTCCGGCCCGACGACGGTGACACGGTCCGCCTGGCTGTCGAACACGTAGAGCCGACCGGCGCCATCGAACCCCACGCGGCGCACGTTTCCGAACTGCTCCCATTCCGCGCCGGTCGCCGATCCGACGCGGTAAAGCTCTTCGAAGGCGGGGGTAAGCGGGCGGTCTTCGGCGGGGAGTTCGATGATCTCCTGGGCGGTGGCGGGGGTCGGCAGCAGGCACGCGGCCACGATCGCCCACGCGGGGCCCATTGGTGAACTCGTGATTCCTTTCATGCGTTTCTCCGTTGTCTGCTCCAACCGTTCAGCGCACCCGCTTCACCACCACGGTCTCTACACCGAATTCGTCGCGCTCGATGAACGCCACCAAGCCTCCCGGCCCAAAGGCGGCGGGCATCCTCGTGGAACCGGCAGGGTAGCTTCCCATGTAGCGGCCGTCCGGCGAGATGACATCGATGGGCCCGTCGCTCGTGGGCTCCTCGCCACGACGCATCACCCAGATCCGGCCGTCCCAGGCCGTACCGAGATCGCGAATCACCGGCACTACGTCTCCGTACTGCAGATTCTCGATGCGGCGAAGCCTCCGCCTGCGCACCGTGGCCGGAGTCTCCACCGGCACGCCATCGAGCGTGGCTACGCCCAGGTCTTCATCCTGCGTTTCTTCCAGTTGCCGGATTCGACGCTCCTGGTCGGCCCTGACAAAGCGGTCCGTGATCGGTTCGGGTGGGAGCGGGCGGGTGTACACCCGGAGTACACCGGTTTCCGCGTCCGCGATTTTCACCGCGTATGTCGTTGTGTCCGAAAACGCCACGCTCCCGTTCGGTAGGACCCCCCAATGCAGGCCGACACCGAACGCAAGTGGTCGCGGAACCTTCAGTTCAACACCGTTGAGCACCACGCCTGTGCTCACGGAATCTGCAAGCGGTGGAAGCCATGCCTCCACGATTGTGACCTTGCTGATCTCCTCGCCCGTCAGGTCGATGCGCTCGATGGGCCTCGTGGTGTCGGGCGGCAACGGGGCATTGTTCCTGATTTGGACTGCCGTGCCCTCCGTCCCGTATGCAGCCTGGGAGATCAACGCAACCTGTCCCGGCTGGCCGACGAGTGTGCCGACAATCGCCGTCCGGGGGTCGCCCCCCATCCGCACCATGCGCTGAAAGACCCCATCTGAGCCGAACACCGAGTAGGCTCGATGTCCGGTATCTCCCACCACCACGCGTCCGTCCGTCAACACCGCCATCGAGGCGGCGCTACGGAACTCACCCGGCCCTTCGCCCTCGCGCCCGAATTCGTGGATCAGGCCGCCCGTGACATTGACGACGACAATGCGTGAGGCCTGCCCGTCGAAGACATGGAGCCGCCCGGCGCCGTCGAAGGCGACCGTCCGCACGTTCCCAAACTGTTCCCAGTCCGCCCCGGTGAGCAGGCCGACCGTGTAGACATCCGCGAAGTCGACTTCGAGCCAGCGATCCTCGCCGGGCAGTTCGACGATCTCCTGGGCGGTGGCGGGGCCAGCAATCAGCGGCCAGGCAAGTGCGATACCCGCATAAAGGGCTCTTCTCATTGTCCTGCTCACTGACCTGCCCCTCCTTATTCCGGCGGCGGCTCTCTTTGGAGGCTATCGTCCTCCCGGGACGCCTCCACTTCGCCCGTCAGATCCCCCAACCGCGCCGAAAGTTGCCGGTACAGCACACTCAATCCCCAAACCGCCGCACCCACGATCAGCCCCAGCAGCACCCACCGCAGCAGCAGCGCCCAGAAGGCGGCATCATACGTCGGCGCCTGGAAGTTGTACGCGGTGAGCACGCCCCACCGGTCGGTCATCCAGTGCCAGGCGGTGTGCGCGACCAGCGCCGAGAGCAGGATCGCACCGACCCGCGGCTTCATCACCTTCTTGAACAGCAGCGCCAGCCCCGGAACCATGAAGAGCAGCGCGAAGAGTTGGCCGAACTCGACCCCGATGTTGAAGGCGAGCAGCGACGTGTAGAGGTGCGAGCCGGCGAACTGGAGCGACTCCCTGAGCAGGAAGGAGAAGCCGAAGCCGTGCACGAGGCCGAAGCCGAAGGCCCACACCCAGCGCCGCCGCAGCGTCTTGCCGACGATGTTCTCCAGCGCCATGAAGACGATCGACGCGGCGATCAGCATCTCGATCAGCGGGGGGAACCAGAGCGCGTTGGGCGCGAGGCCGAGCACCGAAGCTCCCAGCGTGATCGAGTGCGCGGCGGTGAACGCGGTCACGACCGACACCAGCGGCCAGAATCGCCGGATCGGGATCACCAGGCAGAGCAGGAAGAGGAGGTGGTCGATCCCGTCCAGGATGTGCGCGAAGCCGAGCGCAACGAAGCGCAGGAAGGCCTGGTGCCACCTGGGGTCCAGGCGGACGCGCCCGGGATTCCCCGTGTACTGGAACACGCGCTCCGCGCCGGTGGGGGTGATGAAGCGCAGCACGGTGGTGGTGCGGATGCCGAGGTGGGCCCAGGCGGGGTCGATCGAGAAGCGCGACTCGTGCGAGGCGACGGGCGTGCGGAGGATGACGTCCAGCATGGCCTGTTCCAGGATCAGATCGTAGCCGGGAGGGATGGGGGGTGCGCGGATGTGGGCGAGGGCGCGGTCGTAGGCGGCGAAGGAGGGGTCGGAGGGCAGCGAGATGCGGGCCGCGACGACGGTGGGGGCGGGGAGCCGGGTGGACTCCTCGAAGAGCGCGACGTAGTCGGCGATCCAGATCTTCGCCTGGTCCGCGATGAGTTCGCTCGCCTCCTCGATCTCGACGTAGCCGGGTTCACGCACGGGGAAGTCGACGTCCCGCATCGAGGTGAGGGGGACGCGGATGACGAGCCACAGGGCGCCGTCCTCGGCCTTCACGAAGGCGCGGACGATCACATCGGCGGGGATGTCGTGGGAGGGGGCGGGCGCTACCCTTGCGCCGACGGCAGATGTCGCGGCCGCCGCTGCGACCGGCGCCAGCGCAGTGAGCACCGCAAGGAGCACGGGAACCAGCAATCTGTTTCCGTTCATGGGTTCGCAATCTGGCTCCCAACGCGCAATCCCGCCATCCACACGGCGCGAGCGGCCCGTCCCACCCTCCCTCACCTTTGCCAACGCACGATCAGCGCCGTACTTTGACCCCAGTCAGCATCGTGTTCGTCCCACCGAGGGAGCTTCCCCATGAAGCGCAATGTTCTCATCGTCGTGATTCTGGTATTGGTCGGCGCAGGCATCTACGTTGCCCAGGACCGGCTGCAGACCGCGTCCGCCAGCACCGCCGACGCCCCGATCTTCGAGGTCGACCCCTTCTGGCCCAATCCGCTGCCGGACCACATGGTGCTCGGATCGGCCGTCGGGGTCGGGGTGGACTCGCGCGACCATGTCTTCATCGTGCACCGCGGCAACCTTACCGAACGCACGGAGGGCGGCGCCGACGCTGACCCCCCGATCGGCGAGTGTTGCCGGGCCGCGCCGCCGGTGCTGGAGTTCGATCCCGAGGGGAACCTGGTGAACGCCTGGGGAGGCCCTTCGGAGAGCGGCGAGTACGTGTGGCCCTCCTCGAACCACGGGATCACCATCGACCACATGGACAACGTCTGGATCGGCGGGAACGGGCCGAACGATACGCACATCCTGAAGTTCTCGCGCGACGGTCGGTTCCTGGCCTCCTACGGGGAGCCGGAGGCCGGGGCGCCCGACAGCCGCAGCACCACGCGCTTCAACCGGGTCGCGAAGATTGCGTTCGACGCCGAGGCCAACGAGGCCTACCTGGCGGACGGCTATGGCGGACGGCGTGTTTCCGTGCTCGACGCCTCCACCGGGGAGTTCAAGCGCTACTGGGGAGCATACGGGAACGAACCGGACGACACGCGGACCCCGCCCTACGACCCGGACGCCCCCCTCATCCAGCAGTTCCGCACTCCCGTGCACTGCGCGGATCCCGCGCGCGACGATCACGTCTATGTGTGCGACCGTCCCAACAACCGCATTCAGGTCTTCCGCAAGGACGGCACGTTCGTGAACGAGGTGCAGCTCGCGCCGCGCACCCTGGGCGACGGCTCGACCTGGGACGTGGCCTTCTCGCGCGACCCGGAGCAGAAGTACATGTACGTGGCCGACGGGAAGAACATGAAGGTGTACGTGATGGACCGGCTGAACCTGGAAGTCCTCACGAGCTTCGGCGACGGCGGCCGCCAGCCCGGCCTCTTCTTCGCCGTCCACTCGATCGCGACCGACTCGCAGGGCAACATCTACACGACAGAGACATATGAAGGGAAGCGCGTCCAGAAGTTCACGTACATGGGCGTGGGTCCCGTCAACGCAATGGACCAGGGAGCGCCCTGGCCGGGACGCATCGGGGCGCCGCAGTAGAATCCGCCAGAGAAGGAGGCGAACCATGAGGACTTCCACACTTGCGACCCCGGCACTGATCGTGGCGGCGCTCTTTGCGGCCGGCTGCGCCCAGGGCGACGGAGAGGGCGACACCGCCGACATGGAGGAGGTCAACCCCGCGATGCAGGAGCTCACCCCCGCCGAGGGGCCGATGACGTTCTTCATCACCAGCGCTGGGCCGGGTGACGGCGCCAACCTGGGCGGCCTCGAGGGGGCGGACGCGCATTGCGAGATGCTCGCCGATGCGCAGGGGGCCGGCGGGATGGGCTGGATGGCGTACCTCAGCACGATCAACGAGGATGGAAGCGCGGCGGTGAACGCGCGCGACCGCATCGGTACCGGGCCGTGGCACAACCAGGCCGGTGCGCTGATCGCCAACAACGTCGACGAGCTCCACTCCGATGCCGCCAACCTCACCAAGGAGTCGATCCTCACCGAGATGGGCGACATGGTGAACGGCCGCGGCGACGATCCCAACATGCACGACATCCTGACCGGTTCGAACATGGACGGGACCGCCACCACCGGCGAGGGCTACGACAACTGCGGCAACTGGACGAGCAACGGCGAGGGCAGCGCGTCCGTCGGTCATCACGACCGCATCGGCGGCGGCGCGAATCCCACCTCGTGGAACTCGGCCCACGGGTCGCGCGGCTGCAGCCAGGAGAACCTGCAGGGAACCGGCGGCAACGGCTTCTTCTACTGCTTCGCGGCGGGCGGTTGAGGTACCCAAGGCGGACTGCTGGGTTCTCACCGACGCACTCGTCGTCCACGGAAGTGACGGCGGGCGCGGCGCGGATGCGGGTCCGTCCCGGGGGCGCGGCGCGGACGGCGGCGCGCTTCGGGGCTGCTGCCGTCGCCGCGCTGACCCTGGCCGCGTGCGGCGTTGAGCGTGCGGGCGACGGGCCCGAAGCAGCCGACGCCTCTGCCGGTGGCTACTTCACCTCGGAGGACGTCAACACCGTCTTCATCGAGGAGATGACCTGGACGGAGGTTCAGGAGGCCATCGACCGGGGAGCCACCACGGTGATCCTCCCCACCGCGGGGACCGAACAGAACGGGCCCCACATGGTGACGGGCAAGCACCGGTACATCATCGAGGAGGCGAGCGACCGGATCGCGCGTGAGCTGGGCGACGCGCTGGTCGCGCCGACCGTCACCTACGTGCCGGAGGGTGGCGTCGACCCGCCGTCGGGGCATATGCGCTACGCCGGGACCATCACCTTGCCGAACGAGTTCTTCATGAAGCTGCTGGAGTACGCCGCGCGCAGCTTCCGCGCCCACGGCTTCACCGACATCGCCTTCATCGGCGACAGCGGGGGGAACCAGCGCGGGATGGAGGCGGTCGCCGAGATGCTCAACGAGGAGTGGGGCGGCGAGGGATCGCGGGTCCACTTCATCGGGGACTACTACGCGAACAACGGCTTCCGCGACTGGCTCGTGGAGCAGGGAGAGGAGCCCGACTCGATCGGCGGCCACGCCGGCATCTCCGATACCTCGATTCTGCTCTACGTGGAGCCGCGGCACATTCGCCAGGACAAGCTGGCGCCCGGCGGCGGGTACGAGGGCAGCGGCGTGTCGGGCAACCCGACCCGGGCTTCGGCGGAGTACGGCGAGGTCGGGATGCGGATGCGGGTGGATGCGGCGGTCAGGCAGATTCGGGCGGCAAGAGGGTCGGAGTAGCCGAAAGTAAGCAAAACATGACATTTCGTAATGTTTGCTTTACATTCCTGTGCGTGAGCGCAGCCGGGCGCGCGGCCGTGAGCGCGGCGCCGGGCGCGTCCGCCCAGGAGGTGCCGACCTTCACCCTGACGGGCAAAGTGGTCGACAGGGTTACCCGCACGCCCGTCGTGGCGGCGGTCATCAAGGTGCCGGAACTGGAGCGTTTCGTCTTTACCGACGGCGACGGCGAGTTCCGCTTCACCGACTTTCCCAAGGGCACCTGGGAAGTCATCGTGGAACAGTTCGGCTATCACACCATGGATGACTCTGTCACGGTGTCGGAGGGAAACGGCCTGTTCATTCCCCTCAACCCCGACCCCATCGCGCTCGACGAACTTCGGGTGCGTACGCGCTCCGAGCGCCTGTTGACGAGACGTCGGCAGCGCATCCCCTACCGCGTCGTCACAATCCGGACCGAGGCCTTCACGAACGCCATCAACACGGATCCGACCGCCATCTTCCGGCGTGCCTCGAACACGGCGCTCGTGGGCTGTCCGGGTATGGTGGACGAGTGGATCGCCCACGGTTGCCTCCCGCGCAAGGGCGGGGTCGTCACCATTCGCGTTTTCCTTGACGAGGGACGGATGTTCGGGGGAATGACGGAGCTGCGATCCATGGACCACGAGTCCATCCATTCGATGGACTGGATCCCCAGCGCGGCGATGCTGCGGGTCTACACGAAGCGGTTCATCGACAGGCTCGACAACTCCAGGATTGCGCTCGAGCCGCTGGTGTGGTGAAGGCGGCGCCGGCAGTCCGCTACGAGCCCCGCGCCCGCCTGAGGGCCACCCACCTTCGCAGCCTCCGCAGTGCCAGGGCGAGTCCCGTCCACACCATGAGGGTGGCGGCCAGCGAGCAGACGGCCGCGATCAGCCGGCCCGTGGCGCCCCAGTACTCGCCGGTGTGCGCATAACGGAGGAACTCCTGGGCTCGGCGTCCCGCAGTCTCGTCTGCGAAGGTCTCCCAGGAGAGTGGAGATGCGGTTGCGGCATCGAGGGTCAGGGTGCCGGTCTTTTGCGGCTGGCCGGTGCCCCCACCCCGGATCTCCACGCTGATCTCGCCGGTGCCGGGGCGGGGCAGCGTCAGGGTCAGGGACCGCCAGTCCCCCACCCACCCCCCCGCCACCCGCAGCGCGGCCTGGAGGTCGGCGCCGGCTTGCCCCACACCCTGCACGCCATCCTCACCCCCCGCCTCACCCCCCCACCTCCCCCCCAACACCACCCGCCCGACCACCGGATACACCCGGTCGGCCACCGCCGGATACGACGTCACCGCCCCCGTCACCGCGATCACCGCCAACGGCACCACCGTCCAGATCCCGATCACCTGGTGCCAGTTGAGATCGCGCCACGCGCCCCGGGCCCCTCGCTGAAAGAGCAGGATGTTGGCGAGCGCGCGCTTGGTGAAACGGCTCGGCAGCCACAGGAACGGCCCGGTGACGAGCAGGAACAGGAACGCGACGTTCACCGCGCCCGTGATCGCGCGGGCGCGCCGCACCGACCCGCTCGGCACGGCGAACCAGCGGTGGAGGTCGTGGACGGCGGTGAAGAAGCGCTCGACGGCGCCGGGACCGTGGCCGAGCACCGCGCCGCGATACGGGTCGACGTAGACGTGCAGTTCGCGGCCCGCGTCGACCCGCACGGGGGCGCGGGGGTGCGGCCGGTAGCGCAGGGAGGTAGCCGTGAGGGGGGTTCCCCGCGCCGCGCCCCACGCCTCCGCCGCCTGCACGAGGGCGGCGGGGGGGAGGGGGGGTGTTTCCGCCGCCGCGACGAAATGGCGCCGCTCGGCCAGCCCCGTGACCGTCCCTTCCAGCGAGAGGATCACCCCGGTCGCGGCCAGCATGAGGACGACCAGCCCGACGACCGCCGCCACCGACAGGTGAAGCCTGAAGACGATCTTCCGGATCATTCGCAGGTCACCGGTGCCGGGCGGAGGTCATTCATGACGGAACCCGGCCCCGCCACGCACGAATGCCAACCGGGTCAACCGCCGCCACCGCCCGCCGACCCCTAGTTCAGCGTGACATACCGCTCCAGACGCGCGACTTCCCCCTCGTCGACGTACTTGCCGATCTCGCGGCGGAACTGGTCGAGGTCGGTGTACGGGCGGTATTCCTCGAACTCGTGCACCATCCGGTCGGTCATGCCGGGGATCATCATGATCTCGTCGCTGGTGGCCGTGTTCAGGTCGATCGGCAGGTAGACGTACTGCTCGAGCCGGGCGACCTCGTCCTCGTCGACATACTTGCCAATCTCGCGGCGAAACTCGTCCATGTCGTCGTAGGGCCGGTATTCCTCGAACTCGTGGGCCATCCGGTCGCCGACGCCCGGAATCAGAAGCACCTCGTCGTTGGTGACATCGTTGAGGTTGATCCGCAGCCACAGATGCTCGTAGGCCGCCAGCGCACCCTCCTCACCCACCGCGTCCATCAGGACCGCGTGCAGGTCGGCGGCTCGCAGGTACGGCCGGCCCTCGACGATCGCGCCGACCGCATCACCGAGTCCGGGCACCGCACCGAGCTCCTCCTCGCTGGCCAGGTTGGGGTTGAGGAGGCCGGCCATCGTGGCCGGGGCGGCCGCCGTCATCGTGGCCATGGGCTGTGCGCCCTCTTCGGCTGCGGATTCGGCGTCCGCGGAGTCCGACTGGTCGCCGCCGCAGGCCAGGGCCAGTAGCGGAAGCAGGGAAAGGGCAACCGGGGTGCGACTGTGGATCCTGAACATCGTGCTCTCCGTTTCGGGAAAGGTACAACGGGGGGCGAAAGGCCACGCCCCCGACGCGGGAAACATAGGCTGGCCCCTTCCGGCGTGCCAGCCGGGGGCAGCCAGGCGGTTCCCCCCTTTACCGGTGGCTCTCCGAGGACACTCCCGCTATCCTCCCAGGGGCCATTCGGGCGCGGCGCGGGCAGCTTGTCCTGCCTGTGTGCCAAGGCCAACGAAGCATGTCCCCAGGGTGTCTTTCACTGGCAAGGCACCTTTCCATCTCTGAATCCGCGGGGACGCGGGGCGGAAGAGGATGACGAGAAAACGCAGCCGTTTCAAATGCGGTCCGAGGGGCCGTCTCGCCGGACCGGGGCTGGTCCCCCACGGAAGACCGACCTTCCCTGTCGTGTGCGGGCTGTTGGCGGCCGCCGCGCTGCTGGCTCCCTCCGCAAACGGCGTGGCGCAGCAGGCCAACGGCGACAACGGCGCACCACCGGTCCTCGAAGCACTCCCGCTTCCCTCATCCGCCTCCATCGACCTGGACGGACGGATCCTCGAGGACATCTGGCAGTCCGCCACGCCGATCACCGACTTCACGCAGCAGGAGCCCGTCGAGGGCGGCACCCCGTCGGAACGCACCGAGATCCGGGTCATCTTCGACACCGACCACCTGTACATCGGCGCCATCCTCTACGACGATCCGGACGGGATCCTGGCCTACCAGCGCCAGCGCGACGCGGGACTCAACACCGACGACCGCTTCATGTGGATCCTCGACACCTTCCTCGACGGCCGCACGGGCTACTTCTTCGAGATCAACCCCGCAGGGCTGATGGGCGATGGGCTCCTGGGGGGAGGCGGAGGCAGAGGGGGAGGAGGAGGAGGCGGCGGCGTCAGCAAGGCCTGGGACGGCATCTGGGAGGCCCGCACCGCACGGCGCGAGGACGGCTGGTCCGCCGAGATTCGCATCCCCTTCCGCACGCTCAACTTCAACCCGAACATCGACACCTGGGGGATCAACTTCCAGCGCACCATCCGGCGCAGGAACGAGGAGATACTGTGGCGCGGATTCCGCCGCAACGAGGGGCTCTGGCGGCCGGTCTACGCGGGGCGCCTCTCCGGCTTGAGAAATCTTTCACAAGGCCTGGGGCTGGAGGCCCGGCCCTCGGCGGTCACGACCTGGAAGAACGTCCCCGAGAACGACGATCCGACCACCTTCCCGCGCGACATCAGCCTCGACGTCAACTACAGCGTCACCTCCAGCCTGCGCGCGTCGGCCAGCATCAACACGGACTTCGCGGAGGTGGAGAGCGACCAGAGGCGCGTCAACCTGACCCGGTTTCCCCAGCGTTTTCCCGAACGCCGGGACTTCTTCCTGGAGGGATCGGGGGTCTTCAGCTTCGCTCCCAGGAGCGGTCCTTCGCCGTTCTTCTCGCGGAGGATCGGACTGCGTTCCGGCCAGCAGGTCCCGATCCAGTACGGCACCCGCCTGACCGGCCAGGCGGGCCGATACGAGCTCGGGTTCTACCAGATCGGCACGGCGGAGCACTCCTACCACGTCGAAGGCACCACTACGGACGTGACGATTCCCCGGGAGATGTTCACCGTCGCGCGGGTCAAGCGTTCGATCTTTGAGCAGTCGAGCATCGGCGCCATCTACACGCGCCGCGCGGCTTCGCCCGGCCCCGGCAGCGAACCGGTCAGCGACGGCCACACCGCCGGGATCGATCTCCAGTTCAACACCCGCCACTTCATGGGGAACAATCGCATGGAGCTGGAGGCGTTCGTCGTCTGGAACTCGAATCCCGATCCCTCGGTGGACCACTCCCTGAACGACCTGACCGCGCGGGGTCTCCGCCTCAACTTCCCCAACGACATCTGGTCGGGGCACATCTCCTACCGGGAGTTCGGCGACCACTACAGCCCGTCGCTCGGCTTCGTAGCCCGCAACGGCTTCCGCAGGGTGGAGCCGCGGATCGGCTGGGCACCCAGGCCCGCGAACATCGACTGGATCCGGCAACTCGACTTCGGGGTTCAGTTCCGGCACCTCGAGCACCTGCACACCGGGGTCGTGGAGGAACGGGAGTGGAGTTTCGACCTCCTCGGCATCGACTTCGAGAGCGGCGACAACTTCGAGATCGAGGCAACCCGTACCATGGAGTTCCTCGACTTCGGGTACGAGGTCAGCGACGGGATCGACATCCTGGCGGGCGAATACACGACCTGGGAGTGGGGCTTGAGGGGACGCACCGCCGGCCATCGCCGCGTGTCAGGCGGCGGCGGGTTCACCCGCGGCGGCTTCTGGGACGGCGACCGGACCCGCATGAACGCGCGTGTGTCCTTCCGGCCCAACCCGGGCGTGAGCGTCTCGACCAACTTCGAGCACAACGAGGTGACGCTCCCGCGCGGCGACTTCACCGCCGACGTGTACGAGGTCGAGGGGCAGTGGAACGCGAACCAGTGGGTCAGCGTCACCAACCAGGTCCGCTACGACAACGACAGCGAGATCGTGGGGCTATTCGCGCGGATGCGCTGGATCGTGCGGCCCGGCAACGACGTCTTCCTGGTCTACACCCACAACTGGCGCAATCTGGGCGCCGACATCCTGAACGACCGGGACCTGATCACGTTGTCGAGGGGCGGGGCGGTGAAGGCGAGCTATACGTACCGGTTCTAGGGGCCACCTGTCTGCCCTTCCACACCTTCTTCTCCTGGTCCGCCACCCGGGGGCCGGCGGACCCGGTACCTGAGCCGCAAGCTGCGAGGACGAATGCGCTGGCAAGTGTACAGCCAGCTGGTGACCTTCGAGCGACCATCGAATCCCCCGATCGATGCCATCATCTTCATCATCACGAGCTGCGCGACGTCCTCCGCGTCGTCCGGATCGCCGGTCATGACCAGGGCCCAGCGGCATACGAGAGGCCGGAGAGCGCCCGCAAGCCTTCCCAGCGCCTCCCGTTCTCCTCCCCTGGCCCGCTCGGCCAATTCCAGGATCTCTCGGTCGGAGAGCATGCGCTCCTCGTTCGGTTTCGAGAGTGAGACGCCGAGAGGGGGAGGACCGTTTACATGGAGTGGAGCCAACCGGGATCGAACCGGTGACCTCTGGCTTGCAAAGCCAGCGCTCTCCCAGCTGAGCTATGGCCCCGAAATGCGGCATGCGCCGGTGGAAGGGAAGATAGCCGCGCGTGCGCCGGGCCGGAACCGACGGCCGGTCTGGACCCGACCCCGGAGTCCCGATTCCGCTATCTTTGGTCCATGAAGAATCTCCTTCGGTTGATGCTTGTGGTCGCGTTTGTCCCGGCCTGCGAAGCCGATGGCGGTTCGTCCGCGGGCACCGCCGATTCCCCCGGCAGCGGACAGCCCGTTTCGGAGACGGCGGTCGAACCCGCGCCGCCCCCGGCCGAAGTCGTGCCGCCCGCCGATCCCGCAGTCGACGCCCAACTGGCGCCGGAAGTGGTCAACCCGCCGGACGCCGAGACTCCGCCTGACGGGGGCGCAGCACAAGACGGGCGCGCAGCGCAACCCACCGCGAATCCGGACCCGCCCGAGCGCGATTTCTTCCTCTTCGAGCGTCCCGAGACAGTGCGCGGCCTGTACGTCAACTCGTGGTCCGCAGGGTCGCGGCGGCGGTTGGCGGCGCTCATCGCGCTGGCCGACAGCACCGAGATCAACAGCTTCGTCATCGACATCAAGGACGCGAGCGGGTACGTCAGCCACCCCAGCCATGTGCCGCTGGCCCGGGACATCGGCGCCACCGGCGAGATCCGCATCCCGAGCCTCTCCTATCTGCTCGGCAAGCTCGAGGAGGCGGGGATCTACCCGATCGCGCGGATCGTGATCGTCAAGGACCCGCTCCTCGCGGAGGCCCGGCCGGATCTGGCGGTTCAGGACACGGCCGGGGGCGTGTGGGTCGACGGCAAGGGCATTGTGTGGATGAACCCGTACCAGCGCGAGATATGGGACTACCACGTCGCGCTGGCTCGCGAGGTCGCGTCGTGGGGCTTCCCCGAGATCCAGTGGGACTATGTGCGGTTCCCCGACGCGCCGGCCTCGGAGATCGGGCGGACCTCCTTCCCCGGTGCCGGCGGCCAGCCCAAAGCCGACGCCATCCGCGACTTTCTGGCGTACAGCCGGGACGGGCTTGCGGACATGAGCGTCCGCGTGACCGCCGATGTCTTTGGCGTCACCACCTCCGCCACGCGCGACGTGGGGATCGGGCAGGTCTGGGAGTCGTTCATCGACGTGGTGGACGTGGCGCTGCCGATGGTGTACCCGAGCCACTACTGGAAGGGCAGCTTCGGCATCGACACCCCCAACGCGTACCCCTACGAGATCGTTCGCTCGGCTCTGGAGGAGGGGCTGAAGCGTTCGGCTCAGGTGCCGGGCGCGGGCGCGACCCGCCCCTGGCTGCAGGACTTCACCCTCGGGAAGCCGCCCTACGGCGCCGCGGAGGTGCGCGCCCAGATTCAGGCGACCTACGATGTGGGAATCGACGAGTGGATCCTCTGGAACCCGGGGAGCCGCTACACGGCAGAGGCGCTGGAGCCGCTCGGTGGCTTTGCGGAAGAACCGCTGGTGCGGATCGCGAACGAGATCATTCCGGTGTCGCGGCGCTACGAGCTGTACGACACGACCACCGTCATCGTGGGTGAGGATCCGCCGGGGCCATCCGAGGGGACTTCCGCCGGCAAGAAGGGCAACCCGCCCCGGGGCTGAGCCGAGCCGGGTAGGCCAGCCAGCCGCGTTGGCGAGCCCGCCGAGTCGGCGCGGTGACCGGGTTGGTCACGTGTCCTGGCCAGCTTCGCCTGAGCCATTCGTGAGCGCCGCTGCGTACCTGCGAACCACTTCACCCGCCGGCACGACCTCCGAGATCCCCACCACGCTCTTCCCCGCCTGCCAAAGCTCCCTGTCCTCACGGGTCAGCGACCGCTTCAGCTGCCAGAACGACTTGACCGAGTAGAGCAGCCGCATCCAGTGTTTGGTGCGGTTGCCGCGGAGCAGCCGCTTCGCGACCGGACCCGCCTTGAGCCCCATCCGTTGGATGTGGGGCGTGTTCAGCACGGAGACCGGCACGCCGGTCAGGCGCTCGGACAGCACCACGTCTTCCTCGCGGGCGTCCAGGATCGCGCGCTTGTACGCATCCGAGGCGGTGCACTCCCGAGTGGCGATGAAGCGGGTGCCCAGCTGCACCCCGGCGTATCCGAGCGAGAGCGCACGGGCGAACTCGGCCGGCGTCCCCACCCCCCCCGCGCACACGACCGGAACCCCCAGGTCCCCCACCTCCCCCAGCAGCTCCTCCACCCCCCGCGGCCCCGCATGCCCCCCCGCCCTGCGGTTCACGGCGATGAGCCCGTCCACCCCCGACTCCAGCCCCTTGAGCGCCCACTTCCGCTCCGTCACGTCGTGGTACACCACCCCCCCGTGCGGCGACACCCGGTCCACCACCCACCGCGGCTTGCCCAACGACGTCACAAAAAACCGGACTCCCTCTTCGAGCGCGATGTCGATCCACTCCGACATGCGTTCGTGGTACTTCCGGGACGCCCTCTCGATGAGCGCGTTCATCCCGATCGGCCGAGATGTCAGCCGCTTCATGTAGCGCAGCCCCTCGCGGAAGTCGTAGCCGTGCACGTAGGTGAGGCTCAGCGGCTGCAGGATCCCGATGCCGCCGGCCTCCGACGCCGCCGCCACCAGTTCGGGGTTGCTGCAGGGGTACATCGCGCCGCAGATCAGCGGCACCTCGATGCCCGCGTGTTCGGTGAGGATGGTTGGCCACCCCGGCGCCCGGGGAGCCGGTTGCGGCCCGGCCGCCGGATGGGTGCCCGGCCGGCCCGACGCGCGCGGACCTACCAGGAGGACTTGCGCACCCCCGGGATCAGCCCGTGGAGTGACATTTCGCGCAGTGCGATCCTGGAGATGCCGAACTTGCGGATGAAGCCGCGCGGGCGTCCCGTCATCTGGCAGCGGTTGCGGTAACGCACCGCGGCGGAATCGCGGGGAAGCGCCTGGAGCCTGGCCATCGCCTCGCGCTTCTCGTGGAGGGTGGCGTCGGGATCCTTCATGACGCCCCTGAGCTGCGCGCGCGTCTCGGCGTACTTTTCGATCAGGCGGGCGCGCCGCTCGTTCTTCTCGAGTTTGCCCTTCTTGGCCATTCCGTGGTTCTTCGCAGGTTGTCGTCGGCAGGTTCCGCCCGGTGAGGTTACCCGGCGGCAGGCGGCCCGTTGTGAAGCGGCCTAGCCTTTAATGCTCGCGGTACCAGGATTGGAAGTCAATGTCGACGAGCATTGCCCCGCGACAGGCAAGCCCGAACCCGATTCCGATTTCCAACGGGAAACGAGCCCGAACTCGCGGACACCCGCCTCAATGGGGCCGGTGGGCCACCACCCGCGAGGGATCCGTCTCCAGGCGCGGCCCCCCGATCAGGTCCACGCAGTCGGGAACCGCCGCGAACACGGCGTCGAGGCACTCGCGCACCGCCTTGGGCGAGCCCGGAAGGTTGATGATCAGCGCCGACCCCCGCACCCCCGCCGTCTGGCGCGACAGGACGGCCGTGGGCACATGGGGGCGCGACACCGCCCGCATCGCCTCGCCGAACCCGGCCAGCTCCTTGTCCAGAACGGCGGCGGTAGCCTCCGGCGTCACGTCGCGGGGCGCGGGTCCGGTCCCGCCCGTGGTGATGACGAGGCAGCAACCCAATTCGTCCGCAAGCTCAACCAGCGTGCGGCGGATCACGTCCACCTCGTCGGGGATCACCCGGGCGACGGCCTCCCACGGCGTCGACAGCACATCCTCCAGGTACGCGTGCACCGAAGGCCCGCCCCGGTCCTCGTAAATTCCGCGGTACGCCCGGTCCGAAACCGAAACGATGCCGACGCGCACCCGCCCCGCAGCTGAACTCCTGGAAGAATCGACCATGTTCGACAATATGGGCTCCTTTCGGCATTTTTCCACTGAGCCCGGTTTCGAGACGCCATCGGCACCGCGGCCGGCCACACGCACGGCCCGCGACACCGGCCAGCCAACCACGAACCCCGGCGCAATCACATGCCCAACGATACCCGACCCGATCCGGCCAGCAAGCTGCTGCCGCGTTCCTACGGCGGCCTCCGCCGGCTTCTCGGCGAGTTCCGCCGCTTCCAGGAGGCCGCGTTTCCCGAGCGCCCCCCCAGGTTCTTCGCACTGGAACTCGCCGGCGAAACCGGCGAGCTTGCGAACCTGGAGAAGAAGGTGTGGAAGGGCAGACAGGTGGCGGCGGACGACTTCGAGGACGAATCCGCCGACGTGTGCATCGCCCTGCTCAACTACGCGAACAGCCGCGGAATCGACCTGGCGCGCGCCGTGGAAGAGAAGATGCGCCGCATAGACAGGAGGCGACGGGCCGAACCGGAGGCGCCCGGCGAACCGGAAGAACGATGATCGAAACCGTCGAAACACCACCCCTCGCGGACGTCCAGGCCAACCCCGACGGCCGCCGGGTTCCGATCAGCAGGGTGGGCGTCAAGAACATCCGCTTCCCCATAGCGGTGAAGGACCGGCGGAAGGACGCGCAGCACACGGTCGGCACGATCGACATGTCGGTGGACCTGCCCCACCACTTCAAGGGGACCCACATGAGCCGCTTCATGGAGATCCTCAACTCCCACGACGGGGTGATCTCGGTGGGGGCGCTGCCCGCGATTCTGCGCACCATGCGCGAGCGACTGTCCGCCGAGACGGCCCACCTGCGCGTCTCCTTCCCGTACTTCATGGCGAAGGAGGCACCCGTCACCGGCGCGGAAGGGCTGCTGTCCTACGACTGCGCCTTCGACGCGTCGAGCGGGGCGGAGGACGACTTCGTGCTCACGGTCAACGTCCCCGTGACGACGCTCTGCCCCTGTTCGCGCGAAATCAGCGCGCGCGGGGCACACAACCAGCGCAGCATGGTCACCGTCCAGGCCCGCTTCACCGGGGAGCTGTGGATCGAGGAGGTGGTTGCGCTGGTGGACGACTCCGCGTCCTGCGGCCTCTACCCGGTGCTGAAGCGCGCCGACGAGAAATGGGTTACCGAACGGGCGTACGACAATCCCCGCTTCGTGGAGGATCTGGTGCGCGAGGTCACGCTGCGGCTGCGCTCAATGCCGCGGGTCACGTGGTTCAAGGTGCACGTCGTGAACTTCGAGTCGATCCACGAGCACGACGCCTATGCACAGGTGGAGGAGCCGCGCAAAGGGTAGCGGCCGGTCAGTCGTCCTTCTCGAGACCGTAGCGTCGCTGGAAACGCTCCACGCGGCCCGCGCTGTCCAGGAGGCGCTGGGTGCCGGTGTAGAACGGGTGGGAGGAGGAGGAGATCTCGAGGGTGACCAGGGGGTACTCCTTCCCGTCCTCCCACTCGATGCTCTTCCTGGATTCGATGGTCGAGCGCGTCAGGAAGGCGTATCCGGTGGAAACATCCTGGAAGACGACGGGTCTGTACTCGGGATGAATGTCTTTCTTCACTTGCCGGTTTCCGGGTTCTGGCAACCCGCCGGACTCGCCGCGCACAGCCTGGGCGGTCGCCGACGGGAATCGTCTGTAAGGGAGCACTAATCTTATTCCATCTGGACGTTCGCGGTCAACGGGCTATCTTATCGTGTTGCGTCCGTCCCGGGGCGTGCGTGCGGCCGAGGGGCCGGCGGGGGCCAGCGGGACAAGCAGAACCGAGGAGAAGTCATGGCGAAGAAGTCGGGCAAGGGTCCCCGCGTGACCATCAAGATGTGCAGCACCGAGAGTCCCCACCGCTTCACCACCACGAAGAACAAGCGGAATCATCCCCAGCGCCTCGAGCTCAGGCGGTACGACCCCGTCCTGCGGCGGCACGTTGTCTTCAAGGAGGAGAAGTAACCGATGTCCCGCAAGTGCGACATCACGGGGAAGCGGCCCCTCACCGGGTACAACGTCTCCCACGCTCACAACAAGACCAAGAAGCGGCAGCTGCCGAATCTCCAGAAGAAGCGCATCTACGTTCCGGAGCTCGGCAGGTCGATCCGCATCAGGGTCTCCACTTCCGCCCTGCGGTCGATCGACAAGATCGGACTGAGGGCATTCCTGCGGAAGAACGGGCTCTCGCTGAGCGACGTGACCTGACCCGGCGCCGCCGGGTTACCGTAACGGTTTTCGTCCCTTTCTGCGTGCTTCTGGCGGGTGCGGGCGCGGCCCGGGCGGAGTTGCCGGGTGCGGGCGCGCCCCGCGGGCAATCGCCCATCACGGCCGCAGCCCCTGGCCGGACGCAGGAGTTCGACGATTCCGCCACGATCGCCCTCGTCCGCCGCGCGCGCGACTACCGCCGTCCTCCGCCGTCGGCCAACGCCTTTCCCGCCTACAAGGCCACGGCCGAAGGACACGTCTACTTCTTTCTGGACCGGGACGACGGGGGCGAACCGATCCCGATGCGGGTCGACCAGGTGGTCGTCGATCTCTATCAGGACTCCCGGGGGCGGAGGCGGCAGCACATCCGCGCCCTGCGAAAGAAGCAGTTGCTCCCGATCCGCGATTTTCGCTACTACATCGACCGCCTGACCGCCGTCCAGAACGGTTTCGGGGACATGATCGAGATCGGGGAGGGGCTGGACGTCCGCGGTGTCCCCCACCCGCTCGGTGGTGACGGTGAGCTGCACTACCGGTACCGGACCGTGGACTCGGTCACCATCAGCCCGCAGGGATTCCCGTCGCCGATCCATGTCCAGGAGATCGAGGTGCGGCCCCGCCGGGAGGACCGGCCCGCCTTCGTGGGCAACGTGTATCTGGATGCGGTGACCGGTGCCCTGGTGAGCATGAGATTCAGCTTCACGCCCGCCTCCTACGTGGATCCGCGGGTCGACCGGGTGACGGTGCGGCTCGACCACCTCCGCTGGGAGGGGGACCTGTGGCTTCCGTACCGGCAGGTCGTGGAGGTGCGGCGCGAAACGCCGGAGCTGGACCTCCCCGTCGGCTCCGTGATCCGCGCGACCCTGAGGGTGACCGACTACGACACCGATCCGGAGCTGCCCCCGTGGCGCTTCCAGGGACCGCCGGTGACCACGGTCGCCTATGGAGCGGGGGACTCGACGGTTTTCGAGGTTGGACTGATGGACCGGATGGCCGAGGAGGGGCTGTCTCCGGTGAGCCTCGGGCGAATCGAGGACGAGGCACGGCAGTTGGCGCGCCAGCATCTGGCGAGCGGGCTGCCCCGGCTGCGCTTCTACACCGACCGCTTTTCGTCGCTGCTGCGGGCAAACCGGGCCGAGGGGGTGCGCGTGGGGCTGGGCGCGTCCTACTCGCCCCGGCCTGCGCTGAAGCTGGACGGCCGCGCCGGCTTCGCGACCGCGAGCGCCTCGGGCGGCGCGACCCTGCGCGGCCACTGGAAGACCCCCGGCGCCTCCGCCACCACCACCCTCGAGCTGTACGCCCGGCAGCTGCGTGACTCGGGTCCGCGGCCCGGCGCCTCGATCCCCGTGAACACGCTGTCGACGCTCTTTCGCAACCTCGACTACACCGACCCTCACTTCGCCACCGGCGTGCGCCTGGCACTGGTCCGCAGGCTGGGCGAGTCGGTCCGCCTGGAGATCGGCGGGGCGATCGAGGAGCACTCGGGGACCGAGGAGGCGTGGTCGGCCGGATGGGGGCCGGACGCGCTCCTGCGCCCGCTGCGCGCCCCCGAGGAGGGGGTGTACAGCGCGGTCCGCGGGGCGGTGGGGCGGCGGTGGGGCGGGCTGGGACGGTGGAGCGCGGACGCGGTCGTTGCCGGGACGGCGGGGTGGTGGGAGGGGAGCGGGAACGGGTCGCTGACCGCGCGGCTGGAGGGACGGCGCGCATCGGAGGACCTGACCCGCCATGGCCGGGTGTCGCTCGAAGCGGGCGCCGCGTGGGGCCGAACACCGCCGCAACTGCTATTTCTGCTGGGCGGACGCGGTACGCTGCCGGGCCACGCGTACCGCGCCTGGGGCGGCAGCCGGTTCGTGCTCGGCCCGCGGGGAGGGGGCCTTCCAGATCGTGCCGGGCTGGTTGACGGGGCGCCTCCTTGGGGGGGCGGGGGCGGTGGGGGGCACGCCGGCGTCGCTGCGCGAGGGGTGGGGGGTGGGGCCCTCGCCGGGTCCGCGGGGGTATGTGGGCGGGGGGGTGGCGGTGCTCCACGACCTTCTGAGGGTCGATGGCGCGTGGGGCATCCCGGGTGGTACGCTGGAGGTGATCCTGTCGCTGGATCCGAGGCTGTGGCCGTATCTCTAGCCCCTGCGCCGTGCGAAACTCGTGAGCGCCGCGGCGCAGCCCGGATGCATCACCGGTCGAATGGAGCGGGGACTTGTTCCACGGGCCGCAAAGGAGGGCAAGTGAAGCGGAACATGCTGATCCCGCTGGTGCTGGCGGGCGGTCTGGTGGCGGACGGTGGTGGTGGTCCGGCAGCAATGTCCGCCCAGGAAGAGGCACTCTCCGTGGGGACGCGCCTTCGCATCACCGGGGCCACCGTCTTGCGTGGCGGTCCGGCGTCTCCACCGATCTTCGCCCCGATCCCGATCGAAGGGAACGCGGTGGGGATGCGGGGCGACACCCTGCTCTTCGATATCGGTCCCGGTGATCCGGTCTTGTGGATTCCGCTCCGTCACGAGCCGCTGGTCGAACGGCAGGCCATGATCAGGGACCTGACGCGCTCCATGATCGTGGGGACCTCCGTCTTCGGCGCTGCGGGTGCAACGTTCGCGTGGGCGCTCAAGGACGAGTGCACCCCGAACGAGACGGGGGTGCAACTGGGGCTCGCGGATCCGTGCGAGGAGCAGGAGAGCGACGCTGCGGTCGCCTTGCGCGGCTTCGCCATCGGGGCCGGGGTCGGAGCGGTCGCGGGCGTCGTGATCAGCCGCTTCGCCAGACGGCAGGCCTGGGTTCCCGTACCCCTGGAAGGGCTTCGTTTCAGCGGGGAAACAGCGGGTGGAACCGGGATCGGGCTGGCCGTGCGCTTCCCGGTGCCGGGGATCCTCTAACGTCCGTGGACAAACCCGCGCCCGCACCGAGAGCGGCGAGGCGCCGCGCTGGCTAGGCGGACGCCCCCTCGAAGGTATACAGGAAGTTGGTGAAGCCCCGGTCGTAGTCGGACAGTCCGTTCTGCCCGGTCATCTTCATCCGGGCGTCGTACAGGTCCTTCATCGCCTTGGTCACGGCGCCCGCCCGCTGGTCCGGTGGCCGGAGGCGGCGGAAGTCCTCCAGCACGTCGTCCGCCAGCGGCGTCGCGTCCAGGAGTTCCGCGTAGCGCTCCGGGTCGTCGCCGTCCAGAACGCGCAGGTTGCGGTAGATCCGCTCCGCGAGCGCGGACTGGCGAAGCTGGGGATCCCGGGAGCTTGAAAGCGACAGGTACGCCAGCGCCTGGGCTTCCAGCTCCTTGAGGTACCCCTTCCGGTGGCTGAATTCATGCGCCAGGATGTGCGGCTCGAAGATGCCGGTAGCGCGGAAAACGGCGATGTCGCCGGAAAGGATGTCGCAGCTCCCCGACGCGAATGGCATCATGAAGCGGGCCAGCGTCACGTTGCGGATCTGGCTGCTCGTCTCCACCCGCTGTCCGGTAATCCCGGCCATGTACGTGGTGAGGCGCTCGTTCACGTCGGCCGCGAGGATGTCCCGCTTGCGCGTGACGGGCGAGTAGATGTCCATGAGCTCTTCGGAGAAGCGCTGGATGTCCTCGTGGCGCCGCGACTCGGGCATCTCTTCCATGTGGTCGACATCGGCCGCATAGGTGTCGAGGAAGTCGATCTTCCGGACTCCGCGGCGACTCGCCCAGTCACCTACCACGCTGCCCACGTACATGCCCGCGGCGGCCAGCTGCAGGACCCGCCCCGGGAGCGTCGCGCCGATCAGCAGCCGCGACGCCAGCGGGGCCGCGAAGATCAGGTCGGTGAGCGCGATGGGAGAGTAGGTCGCGCTATTGGGAATGCGTATCGTCTCCATATCTTAATCCTATCATTCCTTGGATGAATCCGCGCCTGCACCGCCCTCCGCCATGGCGGGGACGCCGGCCGCGGCCTGCCAACCTTCAGGGGAAACCGCTCCAGGATGTCTGATCGGCACACGGCCCGGCACAAGGCAGCCGAGGGATCGGCCGCCGAAGCCGGGATCGACCCCCAAACGCGAGTCTCTGCCGCTGAGGGCGGGGACGAACAGCGCACGAGGCAAGCCGGCGAAGCCGTTGGCCCGGATTCCGCCCCCGTCCCCCTCGCCGGGGTCCGCGTGCTGGACTTTTCCCAGAATCTGGCGGGACCCTTCGCCGGGCAGATCCTGGGCGATCTGGGGGCGGACGTGGTCAAGGTCGAGCCCCCCGGAGGCGATCCCGCGAGGCAGTGGGGACCGCCCTTCGTCGGCGGGCAGAGCACGCTCTTCCAGGTCGTGAACCGAAACAAGCGCAGCGTGATCCTCGACCTGAAGAACGGGCGCGACCGTGACCGCGCACGCCGGCTGGCGGCCGAAGCCGATGTCGTGATCCAGGCGCTGCGCCACGGTGCCGCCGACCGGCTGGGAATCGGATATGAGCGCGTCCAGGCGGACAATCCGTCGGTAGTCTACGTTTCGGTCACGGCCTACGGGGGCGAGGGCCCGTTGCGGGAGGACCCCGGGTACGACCCGCTCATGCAGGCGCGCTCCGGGCTGATGTCCGTGACCGGCGATCCCGGCGGCACCCCCGCCCGGGTGGGAACCTCGGTCGTGGATCTCGGCACGGGGATGTGGACGGCGATCGCGGTGATGACCGCGCTCATGCAGCGCCAGCGAACCGGTCGCGGCTGCCATGTGACCACCTCCCTCCTCGATACCTCGCTTGCGTGGATGTCGTATCATCTCACCGGATACCTCGCGACCGGCATCCTGCCCCGGCCGATGGGCTCCTCGATCCGCATGATCGCCCCATACCAGGCGTTCCCCTGTACCGACGGATCGGTAATGATCGCGGCCGGCAACGACGACATCTTCCGACGGCTCTGCGACGCGCTCGGGCTCGACCTGTCCGGTCATCCCGACTACGCGGACAACGCGTCCCGGGTTGCGAACAGCACGCGGCTCGCCGAACTGGTTTCCGCGCGGACTAGCGAGCATACGGCCGATGCCCTTCTGCAGCTTCTCCGCGAGCACCGCGTACCCGCGGCCCCGATTCACACCGTGGCCTCGGCGCTGGAAGATCCCCAGACCGCCGCCACCGGCATGGTCCGGCCTTGCGACCACCCCGGCATCGACGGCTACGTGGACGTGCCGATGCCGGTCCGGTGGGACGGCCGCCGGGCGGCGCTGCGTCGATTTCCTCCCGGCGCGGGCGAGCATCAGGATGACCTCCCGCCGGACAACGAAACCTTGTGGCCGAGTCGTCGGTAAGGTATGGATGATCGATCCCGCCGGAACGGCCACGGCAGCGCACGGGGCGCGACGCAGGATTCGGCGACGCGAGCGCGCACGGCGGCCCCCCTGAATTCGGCACGCGAGGAGCGAAACGTGAAGCAGGTGTCCAGGGCACAGGACAGCAAGGCGTTGCGGACGGCGCGCAGCGAACGGCGCGCGGCAATGTCCAGACGGGGAGCCGTACGCGCCTTGACGCTGGCCGCCGCAGTGGCGCTGGACACCTACCTGCTCTGGCCGGCGGGCGTACCGGCCGGGGGAGGACAGCTCGCGCTGCTGGGCTACGAGGACCTCGCTGCCGCGATGGCGGTGCAGGAGCGACACAATCCGGATCTGCTCGCCATTCCCGGCGTCGCCGGTACCGCCGTCGGTTTTGGCCCGTCCGGCCAGCCGGTGGTCAAGGTCTACCTCGCCCGGGAGGATGTTGCCGGGCTGCCGGCCAGCCTGGACGGGCACCGGCTGGTCACCGAATTCACCGGACCCTTCGACTGGCTGGGCAACGCGCCCGCCGGCGCCGAGGCGGATGCGGCCGACGACACCGACCCCAGACGATCCTTCGCGCGCCCCGTACCCATCGGCGTCTCGACCGGCCAGGTGGACGTCACCGCCGGCACCATCGGCGCCCGGGTCACCTCCGGCTCGGAGGTATTCGCGCTGAGCAACAATCACGTCTACGCGAACCGGAATCAGGCCAACCGGGGTGACCACATCCTCCAGCCCGGCTCGGTGGACGGCGGCGTCAACCCGGCCGACGCGATCGGCACCCTGCACGACTTCGAACGCATCCGCTTCTGCAATCCCTTCCCGGTGTGCCCCGCCAACCAGATCGACGCCGCCATCGCCGCCACCACGACCGACAATCTCGGCAACTCCACCCCCTCCAACGGGTACGGAACCCCGCGCAGCGAGGTGCTGGCGGCGAAGCTCGGCATGGAGGTCCAGAAGTACGGACGCACCACCGGTCACACGCACGGCAAGATCAGCGGCCTGAACGCGACCCTCAATGTGGGCTTCCGCGACAACACGGCGCGCTTCTCCGGCCAGATCGTCATCACGGGCAACGGTTTCTCGGCTCCGGGCGATTCCGGCTCGCTCATCGTTGCCGGGGGCGACGGCCCGGACAGCCTCCGCCCGGTCGGCCTGCTCTTCGCCGGCAGCGAGACCAGCACCATCGCCAATCCGATCGGGCTGGTGCTGGACCGCTTCGATGTCCGGATCGACGGGAACTGACCCCGTGAGCGGTTCGATCGAAGCGGCTCACGACCGCGTCACCCGCAGGGTCATCGGGATGAAGGGAGTCGCCGGCACCGCGATCGGCACGCGCGGCGGCAGGCCCTGCGTAAAGGTCTACCTGGAGAAGGACGACCCCGGGCTGCGGTCCCGCATACCCCGCAGGGCGGGGAGATTCGCGGTGGATGTCGAGGTCACCGGGAGGATGCGGCGGCGTTAAGCGGTGTGTGGGTCAGGCGCCCGCCGCCGCCGGGAGGCGATGCACCCGGGCTGACCGCGTGGTCTAGAGCAGAGCGTTCGCCACCCAGGCGCCCGCGTAGGCAAGCACCAGCATGTACGTGAACTGAAGGGCCGGCCATCGCCAGCCTCCGGTCTCGCGGCGCATCACCGCCACGGTCGACATGCATTGCAGCGCGAAGACGAAGAAGATCAGGAGTGCGACCGCCGACCCCAGGTCGAGGTCCTGCTGCAGCGCAGCCTGCAACTCGAAGTCGTCCTCGCCCTGGTTCTCGACGCCATAGATCGTACCCAGGGTACCGACGATCACCTCGCGGGCCGCCAGCGACGTTACCAGCCCGATGCCAACGCGCCAGTCGAAGCCCAGCGGCTCGATCACGGGTTCGATCACCTGCCCCATCTGCCCGAGTGCGCTGGCTCCGATCTCGGGCGCCCCGCCGCCAGCCGCCCTCGGCACCTGGGTAAGGCACCACAGCACCACCGCGACCGTCAGGATGATCTTGCCGGCCCGGCGAAGGAAGATCTTCGTGCGGTCGAGGAGACGGTTGGCGATGGAGCGCACGGTGGGCCAGCGGTAGGGTGGCAGCTCCATCACGAAGGGCGCGGGGCGGCCTCCGAGCAGGGTGCCCTTGAGGATGGCCGCCGTAGCGAGTGCCGCGGCAAGCCCGAGCGCATAGAGGCCGATCATCACGGCGGCACGCGTGCTCATGGGGCCGATCAGGGTGCCTGCCGGGATAAAGGCGGCGATGAGGAGCGCGTAGACGGGGAGCCGCGCGGAGCACGTCATGAACGGCGCCACGAAGATGGTGGCGATGCGATCGCGCTCGTCCTCCACGCTGCGGGCGGCCATCACCGCCGGTACGGCGCAGGCGTAGGCCGAGAGGAGCGGCAGGAAGGACCTGCCCTGCAGCCCGACCCGGTGCATCACCCTGTCGGCGATGACTGCCGCGCGCGCCATGTAGCCCGTGTCCTCCAGGATCGCGATGAAGAAGAACAGGATGAGGATCTGGGGAAGGAAGACGAGCACGGACCCCACCCCGGCCCACACCCCGTCGATCAGGAGGGCCCGGAACCAGCTGTCGGGAAGCAGTCCCGCGACGTACGCGCCCGACGCGCCGATGGCCCCCTCGGTGGCGTCCATCAGCGGGACCGCCCACGTGAAGATGGCCTCGAAGACAAGGGCCACCACGACCAGGAAGAACAGTGGTCCCCAGAGCCGGTGCAGCACCAGAGCGTCGATTCGCGCCGTGGTACGGGACGGGCGGGGATCCCGGAAGTCGGCTGAACGGCCCAGGGCGCGGGCCCGCTTGCGGCGTTCGGCGAAGAGGTCGACCACCGGGAGGGGGCGGCCCGGGGCCTGGTCGGTGGCCGCGGCGTCCGCTACCGCAACGACGGGACAGGCGCGCAACTCCTCGCCCCCGGTGTGCAGTGCCCTCAGAAAGCGCCGCACGGTCCCCAGCGTGGAAGGATCGCGCGCGTTGACCAGCGTCACCTCGACCCCCAGCTCCGCCGCGAGCGCCGTCGCATCCACCTCGCCGCCCCGTCTGCCGAGCTCGTCGGCCATCGCCAGCACCACCAGGGTCGGCAGCCCCAGGCCGAGCACGGGATCCGCGAGCGTCAGGTGCGACCGGAGACGGGTGCTGTCCAGCACCAGGATCACTGCATCCGGCTGCCTGCCGCCTTCCAGGCTACCTGTCAGCACATCGCGGGTCACCATCTGGTCCAGGCTGCGCGGGGACAGCCCATGGACGCCGGGAAGGTCGATCACCTCCACCGACCCGACGGACTCTTCGACCACGCCGGATCTCCGTTCGACGGTCACGCCGGGATAGTTGGCGACCCGTTGCCTCAGCCCCGTGAGGGTGTTGAAGAGAGTGGATTTTCCGGCATTGGGCGGTCCTACCAGCGCCACCAGCGGATCGTTGGCGGTCAAGTGTCGTCCGTGACCTCCGCGGAGTCGAGCGCCTCCCGGCCCGATCGTCCGCGGCCTTCAAGTTGCGAGCGGCGGGCCGCAATGGCGCTGCGCACACACAGACAGGAAGCGGTGTCCCTGCGGAGGGCGATCAGGTCGTCGTCCACGCGATACACGGTCGGCCCTCCGGCAGGGGCGTGCCGCACCGGGCAAAGCCTGCAGCCCGGCACGATGCCTTGCTCGAGGAGCGCCACGATGTCCTCTCCGGCCACATCCATCCTGACCAGGACCACCTCCTCGTCGATGGGGACATCGGCCAGCATGCGTTCGGCACGCTTCAAGACCGTATCTTGATTGCTTCGCGGACCGTCTTCCACGCGAGCGCCCTCCCCGGGGTCATCGAGTGCGGAATGGCACGGTTGAGATTGAGACCGATTCTCAGTCAGCAACGAGACACAATAGAGTAAGGAGGCGGGCAGGAAATGGAAAGTCCTGTGCGGTTGCCGCTCGTGGGCGCTTCGACCAGGCCAGGCATCGCCCCGTGCCGGTGAATGACGCCTCCAGCGGGACCCGTCCCCCCTGCCCGGACGACTCCCATTTCGTGCCCGGGAGCACCGTTGAAGTCCAGGAAGTGATTCGCCGGAGCCGCTTCATCACCGTTCTGGGCAGGGCGGAGAGCCGTGCCGACGCGTCGCGATTCATGCAGGAGGTGCGCACCAGGCATCCCGGCGCCACCCACTATTGCTGGGCCTTCAACGCGGGGGCCCCGGGCTCGACGGCGCAGGTCGGCATGAGCGACGCGGGCGAGCCCCGCGGCACGGCGGGGAGGCCGATGCTCAACGCGCTCCTCCATTCGGGGCTGGGGGAGGTGGTGGCGGTGTGCGCCCGCTTCTACGGCGGTGTCAAGCTGGGGACCGGAGGTCTGGTGCGCGCCTACGCGGGGGGTGTGAAGCGAGCGTCGCAGCTCTGCCCGAAGGTGAAGAAGACCGTACAGGTCACATTGCTGGTCACCGTGCGGTACGAGGAGCTCGCCCGAGTGGAGCACGCCCTCCGGGCCCTCGGAGCCGGGATCACGGACCAGGACTTCGGAACCGATGTCCGGATCCGCGTGCGGGTGGCGGCGCGGCGGCGCGCGGAACTGGAGGCCGCGATCGCCGACGCGACCGGTGGCCGGGGCGTGGTCGCGTACGCTTCCAGCCGGCAGTCCGTGGAATGAAGGCCCGCCGCACTCGGGCGGCGCTGCCTTGCGGGTATTCTCCACGGACTGCCGGCCTGTCCGAGGTGGCTGGCAAGCAGACCCGGTGGGAGGAAGGCCCTCCGGGGATGGCCCGGGTGACCGGGCCGGGGTGTGGTTACGGGGTCAGATCCCCTGCCGCGCCGATCCGGACGACATTCTCGGCTGCCGGGCCCTTGGCCCCGTCCACGACTTCGAATTCCACCTGCTCTCCCTCCGTCAGGGTCCTGAAGCCATCACCCTGGATCGCGGAAAAGTGGACGAAGCAGTCCTGGCCGTTGTCGGCCCTGCAGATGAAGCCGAAGCCCTTCTGGTCATTGAACCACTTTACGGTTCCCTGAGTACGCACTCTCTGTCATCTCCTGAAGTGTGGGGGAGTCGTCCGGCAATCGCTTGCTTCGCGATTTCGGCCCTTCGGGCGTGGAGTCGGTCCAGCGTCCGCGGAAACAAAACGACGGGCACCCCGTCATGTTTGGGGCCCGTCGCCCATAGCTCGAATGATCCTGACTGCCGAAACATACTCCCGTTGAAGCTGTCAGAAAGCTGGCCCGAAACACTCGCGGGGTCAACGGCAGGAGTCTTGCGAGCCTGCCCGAATCGGCTGATCGTGATCTCTGAACGGGTGCGGACGGACCGGGCAACGACCATCTGGACACCGGCCGGGACGAGCGGCCTGCCGGGAACACGAAACGACGAGGAATGTCCTGCAACACGTTGGGATGGGCGGCCTGACGCGCCGTCGCCGCAGGCGGCCCGGGATGCGAACCCGGGACCGGGGATTCACCGGGTCCGTGTGTGTCGTCATTCCGGCGCTCAATGAGGAGGAGCACCTGCCGAACACCGTGGGCGCCCTCGCGGCCCAGACGCTGCCCCCGGATCAGGTGATCGTCGCGGACGGGGGTTCCACCGACCGCACGGCTGAAATCGCGCTCGCGCGGGCGTGCCGGGTGGTCCGGGGCGGCCTCCCCGGTACAGGGCGCAACAACGGTGCGCGGGAGGCCCGGGGGAGCTGGCTGCTCTTCCTCGACGCCGATGTGGTCGTTCCCCCCGCGGCACTCGAGGAGGCCCTGGGGGTCGCCGAAGCCGGGAACCTCGACGCACTCAGTTGCTGGTTCGTACCGGACTCCACCGGATGGCGGGTGCGATTCACGCACTGGATGGCGGCCGGGTACTTCTGGTTGAGCACGCGCCTGAGCTGGCCCCATTCGATCGGCGGGTTCATTCTGGTCCGCCGGGAACTTCATGAAGCCGTGGGCGGATTCGACGAATCGGTGGTTGTGGCGGAAGACCAGGACTACGCGCGCCGGATCAGCCGAGTTGGCCGCTATGCCTTCGTGCGCCGGCCACGTGTCGTCATCTCGACACGGCGCTTCCGCAGTGACGGCTTCGTGCGGGCCTCCGCGCGCTGGGTCGGTATCGAACTGCACCGAATCCTGTTCGGCGAGGTCAGGAGACCGCTCTTCCGCTACTTCGACGGCGCAGCGGAGCGGCGGGGCGATGCCGGTGGGTGACCACGCGAGGGTGACCGGGTACGGCCCGAAGCTGTCGCGCCAATGTTGCCAGGGGTTCACCATATTGCTTAGCATTGTCACCCGTTTGGACCAGACAGGGAGAATCCGTGGTGGCTAGCTGGAATGTTCGGCTTGGCGGAGTCGATGAGCGGCTCTTTCTGGCTCTCCTGTCGCGCAGGCGTCCCTGGATGGATCGCCTCATGCGCGCCGTTACCGTGCTGGCGGAAACACCGGTGATCATCGCCATCGCGCTGGTACTGGCATCCGGAGCATTGCCAGGTCTGGCGCCGGTCGGTCTGGAAGCGCTCGTGGTTCTGGCCCTCTCCCACGCCATGGTGCAGATCATCAAGCGCCTGGCCATCCGCCCCCGTCCCCGTCTCCCGGTGGGGGTTCATTCGATCATTCAGGCACCGGACCGATTCTCCTTCCCGTCCGGACATGCCACGGCGGCACTGGCCGTCGCCCTTCCCCTCGCCGGGGTATTCCCCGCGGGTGTCGCCGCGGTGGTCCTCTGTCTGGCTGGAGCCGTAGGAGTCTCCCGGTGCTATCTGGGCATCCACTACCCCGGCGATGTGGTCTCCGGCTGGGGCCTGGCAACGATCACGTGGGCCATCGGCCGCGTCGTCTGGTTTGCCTGAGGCTCCACGAATCGGTGTCTTCTCCGAAGTCGGACACCCCGGCTCCGGCAACCCCCACTTCAGTGGCGTAAGCAACTTCCTCTCCTACAAGATCCGCTACTGCAGGCAGCGCGGCCTGAAGATGGACCTGCACAGCTACACCGACGACGACCGGATCGACGAGGACGGCTCGGTCCACCTCTTCGGGTGGCGCCCTCGCGTGCCGGTCCGGGTCGACCCGACCATCCCGCAGGACCTGCGCCATGTCGTACCGGATCCGCGCATTCTGCGTGCGTCCGCGGCTCGCTGCTACGACGTCATCAACGTGGTCGCGCCGGGCACCATGGGGATGCAGGGCGTGTGGGTAGCCCGCCGCCTGGGCATACCCGTGGTGGCGATGTACACCACCAGCCTCGCCGAGTACGCCGGCAAGCGGGCGGCCGAAGTGCTGGGTCCCCTGGAAGCGGTGAAGGCCCCCACCGTCACCGCCACGGAGGCCATCGGGTGGTGGGTGATGCGACGGTTCTACTCGAAGCGCAATGGGATCGAGGCCGTCCTGGCTCCCACCCGCCGCACCCTTGAAGCCATCGGATCCCGGCTGGACGCGCCGCTCTCCATCCTGGGACGCGGCGTGGACACGGATCTCTTCCAGCCGGCCGGAGACGAAGTTTCCGCGGGTCGCAGCGATCGGAATCGGACGGCGGGCGACGGGGACGCCGGACCCCTGATTCTCTATTCGGGAAGACTTCACAGGGGCGACAAGGGTCTCGACCGCTTCGTCGAGATCCTCGAGGCCGTTCCGGACGCACGCCTCCTTGTGGTCGGGGACGGTCCGCACCGCGAGGGACTGGAGGCCGACTTCGGCCACCGCGCTGAGTTCACCGGCAAGCTGGCGGGTGAAGATCTCGCAGCGGCCTACCGCCGGTGCGATTTCTTCGTATTCCCAAGCAAATACGACACTTTCGGGCAAGTCGTGATGGAGGCCATGGCGTCCGGGCTCCCCGTGGTCGTCACCGACCGGGGCGGTCCGCAGGAACTCGTGGACGACGGCATCACCGGATTCGTGGCGGATGATGACCGGTTCGTGGAGCGGGTCCGCGAGCTCGCCGCATCGCCGGAGTTGCGGCAAAGGATGGGGCGCAAGGCGAGGCAGGCCGCGGAAGCGAGGAGCTGGAGCTGCATCTTCGACGAACTGATGGGACACTACCGCCGCCTGGCGGCCGGCTAGCAGGCCGTGGATAATCCCCGCGTAGCACCGAGGGCGGCGAGGGGCCGGGCTGGCAAGGCGCGACGACAAGGCGCATAGCACAGAGCTATTCGCCCGAGAAGCAACGCAGAGCGGCGCTCCAGGTAGCATGAAAGTAAGGAGAACACGACATTGTGTAATGTTTTCATGACAGCGCAAGGGCGTGAGCGCCGCGGCCAGCCCGGATGCATCGCCGGCCGAATGCAGCGGGGACTTATTCCACGGCCTGCCACGGAGGGTCCGGAGCAGTGAAGAGCGACAAGCCCGGGAGGGCGGCGCGGATCCTGGTCGTCGAGGACGAGGCCGAGATCGCCGCCCTGGTCGCCTACCAGCTCACACGCGAGGGGTACCGGGTGGAAACCGTTGCCAACGGCACCGCGGCGCTAGATGCGCTCCGCAGGGAAAGGCCGGATCTGCTGGTCCTGGACCGGATGCTGCCCGAGGTGTCCGGGGACGAGATTCTCCGTGCGGTGCGCTCCGACCCCGCAACGCTGGCCCTGCCTGTGCTGGTACTGACAGCCAGGCGGGAGCAGCAGGACCGCATCGCCGGACTGAAGCTGGGCGCCGACGACTATCTGACGAAGCCGTTCAGCCCGCGCGAGCTCGTGCTGCGGGTCGAAGCGATCCTCCGGCGCGCCCAGGGCGAACTCAAGCCGGTCGCCGGAGGCGGAAAGATCCTGCGTGTGGGGCCGCTCCGGGTAGACGTGGCGGCTCATATCGTTGCCCTGAACGGCGAAGAGCTCGACCTCACACCCACGGAGTTCCGGCTCCTGCGCACCCTGATGGAACGTCGGGGCCGCACGCAGACCCGCAGGCAACTGCTCTCCGAGGCCTGGCAGATCGACTCCTCCGTGGCCAACCACCTTCGTACACGCACGGTCGACATGCATATACGCCGGCTCAGGGCCAAGATGGGAGCCGCCGGCGAATGGATCGAGACCGTAAGGGGATTCGGCTACCGGTTTCGGGCGGACGCGGGCTTGGAGCCGCGGCGCGCCCGTCGGAGTCAGAGTTCGTCGTAGTTCAGCAGCTTCAGCCCCGGCCGCGTCCTCCTCCGCGTCCCGCCTGCCCGCCGATCGGGTCTCCGGCGGGAAGCCTGAGCGCCGGTCCCGGCGTGGTGTTCTCGATCCTGGCCTGCCAACGCCGGATGTCGGCGGCGACCAGCCTTTGGTGCGGCGTGGCATTCATCATGGCCTCGAGCCGACCCGCAAGGTCGTTGAGCCTGTCCGCCAGGACCGCGCGCACCTCCGTCATGGTGCCTGCGCTGCCGGCCTGCTGCATCATGCGGTCCGCCACCGCGCGCTGGATCGCGTGCTGCACCCGTGCGCGGTATTCGCCGGACTCCTCAGCCGCGCCCCAGGTCGCCGCCAGCAAGCGGTCCACCACCTCTTCCAGGCCCGGGTAGTCCCCCATGCTGCCGTACACGACCAGCCGCGCCATCCGCTGCGGGTGCAGGATCTCGCCCACCGTGAAGTCGGCGGCGGCCTCGGCCGCGCCCAGCGGGTCGAATAGCAGCTCGGTGTGACCCGCGAAGACCTCCCCCTCGTCGTGCCGGAAGGCCGGCGGCGGGATCATGAGCGCCACCTCCTCCGGAAGCGCCAGGAAGTCCACCGTGAGCGCCGACAGGATCGTCTCCAGCGCGTCGCGCTGCTCCTCGCCCGGGACGATCTCCACCGGGGTCTGTCCGTCCCCCTTCACGGTGTAGTGGTAGTCGGCCCCACCGAGGCTCTGGGCGGCTGAGCGCAGCTGGAAGCGGTGATGCATGTAGAGCGGCAGCAACACGTATTCCAGGTCGGAGAGCGGTGTGCCAGTGCGAATCATGTCCTCGCCGAAGCTCTGGAGTCCGATGTTGCGGACGCGGATCTCGTGCTTGAGGTGGTCCACCAGGTTGGCGCCGTTGTCCCAGACGCTTGCGTAGGGGTGTCCCGCGCCGATGAAGTTGTTGTTGGTGTGGGCCATGAAGATGAGGCCGTCGCGCATGCCCTGCCGGACGATCTCCTCGAGGGCGGCCGCCTCGTCGGTGCCCTGGGGGAATTCGCGGTAGAGCCAGTTCACGGAGAGCTTGTCGTACTCGCCGATCCTCTGGACGTACGCGTTCGACAGGTCGAGTTGGCCATTCTCATCTATCTCTACGTACGGCGCCGGATAATCCATCACGCTCTCGCGCCCGTAGGTGCTCGCGATGTAGTTGTGGGGGAAGCCTATCGTGTGGCCGACCTCATGGGCGGAGAGCTGGCGGACCCGGGCGAGCGCCATCTCGACCGCGTCCGCACTCTGCGCGACCTCGGCGAGGTATTCGAACGCGGGGGCGAGGGCGAGTTCGCAATACATCGAATGCGCGGAGCCGGATGCTTCGCCGCCAAACGGCCCGCCGCCTTCCGCGCCGTCTCCCACAGTCCCCGCGAACGGAGCTACCATTCCCTTCCCCAGCAGGTAGTCCTGCCGCAGCCGCAGGCTTCCCAGATTGACCACGCCCCGGATGATCTCGCCGGTGCGGGGGTCGATCACCGTGTTCCCGTAGGAGTATCCGCGGGTCCGCCGATGCGTCCAGTGGATCATGTTATAGCGGATGTCCTGCGGATCGAGTCCCTCGGGCAGCACCTCCACTCGGTAGGCGTTGACGAATCCCGCCGCTTCGAAGGCCTCTTCCCACCATGCCGCGCCCTCGACCAGCGCGCTGCGGATCGGCTCCGGCGTCCCCGGATCGACGTAGTAGACGATCGGCTCGACCGGCTCGGACGGGCCCGGGCCCGGATCCCGCTTCTGCAGACGGTGGCGGGCGGCGAGGCGGACGCGGAGGTCTTCGTCGATGGGGGTGGCATAGTCGTAGATGGTCGGGCCGTTGACTCCGATGCGGGGGTCCGCCAGACGCGGCCGGTACCCGTCGTCCGGCAGTTGGATGAAGGAGTGGTGCTGGCGCAGCGTCACCGCCTCGGGATTGACCGCAACACCCCTCACCAAGCCCCCCGGATCGCTGCTGGTGAAGGTCAGCAGCGCCTCGACCTCCGTGTTCTGCGGGAAGGATCTCGTGGCGGGCATGTGGATGGCGGAACGGGACGTGCTCAGCTGGAAGTTCCCCTCGCCGCGCTGCGCGATCTGCCCGATCACGTTTCGCGCGTCACGGATGAAGAAGGGCGTGGCGTCGACCAGCACCCGGTCCCCCGTCTGCGCAACGATGTCGAAGCCCCAGTACACGGACGGCGCGAAGGCGTCCCGCACCGCCTGGACCTCGGTGGGGTTGTCGCTGCGCGCCTGGAACTGGTAGTTGGGCTCCATGAGGAGGACGCGCGGCCCCACCCGCACGGCTTCAAGGACGTGCGTGCCGCGCAGCTGGCCGCGGTCGATGCCCACCGGGTTCGATCCGAGCCCCGAACCCATCGAGATCTGGTACAGGAATTCGCCCATGGAGAGGTCGAGTTCCCAGTACAGGGCGCCCTCGTCGTCGTGCCAGTAGAGGTTGAAGAAGCCCTCCATGGCGGAGGCGCCCTCGGTGCTGGCGGCGATGGTGGGCAGCGCCTCCTGGGCTGCCGCGCCGGACGGAGCGGCGACGACGACGGAAAGAGCGATGGCGAGGATGAAGCAGGTTGTTCGTGGGGCGGATCGCGATACGGTGAATGCAGGGAACATTTCGGTGCCTTACCCGGATGAGCCTCCGGCGCAAAGGGGCCTGGGGCCGCCGCGTCATCCTTCGCGCGGATGCCGACTCGACGGCATGAGTCTGACCGGTGAGACTGAAATCCGCGGTTGCCCAACGCAAGCCGTTGGCGGTACAAGCTGACGGAAAGGCCGGTGCTACCCTGCTGAAGCCGTCGTGGGGCGTGGGTCCAGGAACGCCTTTTCCTCCAGGAATCGAATGCGCGCGTCCAAGCGCGCGAACCCATCGCGCATCTCGGTGCGAAGCCCTCGAAGATCGTCACGCATCTCGGCGCGAAGCCCTCCCAGATCGTCGCGCATCTCGGTGCGAAGCGACCCGACATCCTGTCGCAACTCGCCGCGCAGAGCCCGCATGTCCGCCTGGGTAACCGCGTGCAGCCTCTCCATGTCATCCCGCAGTTCGGTCATCTCGCCCCGAAGCTTGCCCTCCAGCGCGCCCAGATCTGTACTCAGACGCGTACGCAACGCGGCGATTTCGCCCCGAAGCACGCTGCTCACCCTGAGCTGGAGGCCGGCGAGCGCCACACCAATGCCGAGCATGGCAATCAGCTCGCCGCTCATCTCTTCCCCAGTTCCGGTTTGCCCTGTCTCATCCTGTGCTGTCCTCCACTGTCGTTCCCGAATTCGTCCGTGCAACCGGGCCGGATCCTGTTGGTCCTTTCCGATGGTGCCTCGAAGCAAAGGCACGTGCCACAACAATGTGCCCTTGCGGGGGGCAGTGGAATGTCTGGTTGGGCGCAGGCAATTCTGGAATCTAATGAACCCGGATGCGATCCCGCCAACAGTCGATCTTCATACCCCCGGCAACTGCCATTCCCGGCTCCCGGTGGCACTCATCCGAAATCGCCCGCGGGCTCCGACCCCTATCCCGGCCCTTCCGTCAGGGTCGGCGGGGTCCTCGCCAAGGTTGCCTGCTCCAGGTCGTACGCATACGACAGCAGCTCCGCGTCGCTCCAGAGGTCGCCGATGAAAGCGAGCACGAAGGGCGTCCCGTCATCGTAGTAGGCGAAAGGCACCGTGACGGTTGGCAGGCCGATGTCGTTGATGATGTTGCTCGGCAGCTCGGCGTGGTTGTTGGGACGGAATTCGGGACGCTCCGGATCCTCGACCAGGGGACGGATCGGTTCGCCCGCCTGCGGAAAGAAGAGCCCGTCGAGTTCGTGTTCCTCCATGACGGCACGGAAGAGCGCCCGCATCTCTCTTCGCCAGGCTTGGAAGGCGTCGCCCTCCTCGGTAGCCGTCGGCGCGACCGGAGGCCGGCGGCGGCCACCGCGGAAGTCCCGCCCTGCGAGCGCCTCCCACTCCTCGACGCTCCGGAAGGCTGCGGACGGGCCCAGGCCCTGCAGGTATACTGCCATGTCGTGGCTGCCCGAGGGCGCCCGGGGGCTTTCCTCGTAGAGTTCGACCCAGCCGCTTCCGGCGAAGGGGTCCTCGACGACCTGTGCGCCTTCCGCCTCCAGCACGCGGACCGCATCCTCGTAGAGCCCCGCGGTCTCCGGTGCCAGCGGAAGAAAGGAATCGCGCCAACCCGGGCCGACGAGCCCGAAGCGCTTCCCACTCAGCGAAGTGGTGGTGAGGCCGGCGGCGAAGCCCTGTTCGGGGATGTGCCCTGCCCCGGCATAGGACGCGAAGTCCTCCGGGCTCGGGCCCGCGATCACGTCCAGGGTCAGCGCCGCGTCGCGCACGGTGCGGGCGAGCGGTCCGACGACGTCACGGTAGGTCGCATCCATCGGCACGACCCCCTCGAGGGGAACGAGGCCGAAGGTGGGCTTGACCCCGACCAGCGCCTGCGCGGCCGCCGGGTTCTGGATCGATCCGCCGGTCTCGGTGCCGAGCCCCAGGACGGCGAAGCTCGCGTTGACAGCGGTCGCGGTCCCGCCACTCGATCCGCCGGGCACCCGGTCCACCGCGTACGGGTTGAGCGTTTCCCCGGCGACGCTGCTGCGGGTGCGGGTGCCGTGTCCCGCAAAGTCCGGCATGTTGGTCTTGCCCAGGATGATCGCGCCCGCCGCCCTGAGCCGCTCCACCGCCACCGCATCGTCCCCGGGGACCATGTCCACGCCCCCCGTCGCCGCGCTGAACCCGTCGAAACCCGCCGTCGTCACCAGCCCCCCGTAGTCGAGGTTGTCCTTGATGACGACCGGGACGCCGTGGAGCGGGCCACGCGGACCCGTGGCGGCGAGTTCTGCATCGAGTGCCGCCGCGATCTGCAGCACCTCCGGGTTCATCGAGATGAACGCGTTGTAGTGGTCCTCGTACCGCGCGATCCGGTCCAGAAAGGCCTGGGTGAGCTCCGTGACGGTGTATCTCGACGCGAGGAGATCTTCGTGGACCTGCACGGCGGTGAGTTCGACGACATCGACGGCGGGGCCGGGTGAGGGGGGGTCGCCGGGTGTCACCGCCATGACCGCGATTGCAAGGATCGGCCAGGCGAGATGGCGGAACGGGACGCCTTGTGGTGGCTTGTAGGTCATGGGGCGAACCGCTGGCATCACGTCACTTCAGTTCCAGAGTAGTGAACCTGGTTCCGTTCGGTGGGACACGAAAGGCGAAGGGTACGTTGGTCTTGCCGGCCTTCTCCTTCATTCGAGGCCAGTTACGTACCAACTGCTGGACGAGTTGGCAACGATTGCGGCTCTTCCCGCCCATGAAGAAGGCACCGACCCCGTGTTCCTTCAGGGCCGCCCACTCTGCAGGCCGATACCGGATTCGGTCGTCGCGCGTCACGAGGCACCACCCCCTTGAACCGATATGGGCCAGCCACTTCGCGTCATCCGTTTCTTCGGGAAAGACCTCGGTGAGGTGGACGACCCTTTCGCCGAATGCCTTCATCCCTTTCGCCAACCCCGGGCTGAGATTGTTGTCGATGAAGAACGTCATGCGGCCAACGCGATTTCGAACTCGACGGCAGCTTCGATTTCCACATCCTTCAGATTCCACCAGGCGCGAACTGCTCCGAGGTCTTGATTCTCGGCGACAAAGAGGTCGTGAACGTTGGCCGTCTTGACACCGCGACCCACTATCGAAGGCGCACCGAACGAGACAAACGGGTCAAGAACCACAGGCTTGCTCCGCCCGAGCGGATACCAACGGCGAGCCATGCCGTCAGGGGATCCGAATTCGATCTGGTCGGCAAGTTCCCGGATAACCGGGACGATCACCCATTGTCCCCCGGAGATCAGTTCGAGAATCGCTTCGCCCTTCTCGCGCACCTCCAGGTAGATGTCCCTGCCGTCAGTGAAGAACTTCTGCCTCGCGAAGTGTCTCGTCCCGAGGATTCCGTGGGCTTCGTCGAGCGCCCGGCGGACTCTTTGAAGTGAGACCCCATGATCCAGAAACCGCTTCACGAAGAGGAGGTCCACCAGATCCAGGAACGATGCGTACGAGCCCGCAGCCCCTCCGCGTTGCAGCACGGGTGGCTGGTGGCGCACCGTATCTCCGTACGCATACCCGTACCCGCTCAACCATCGACGCACTCTGGTCGCCGTAAGTCCGACCAGTCGGCCCGCCTCGGCCGCCGGATAGGACGGCCGGTCCAGTTGATCGTGTGGAGCAGAGTCGGCCACCGTCGTCTCCCCTTTCGAGTGGTTGGTGTCCCCGCAGGCCGGATCCAGCCCCCCCGGCAAGCTACCGGCGCACTGCCGATGTTCGAAAGGTAACCCGGCCTCGTTAGCTTTGAGTGCCAGACAGTACCGTTCAACGATGATCCCACCCCCATGCCCAACCCGACCGAATCCCTCATCGCTCTGCTCGACCTCGAACCGATCGAGCGGAACATCTACCGCGGCGAGAACCGCGACATCGGCTCGGGACGGATCTTCGGCGGGCAGGTGCTGGCCCAGGCGCTGGTGGCGGCGCGGCGCACGATCCCGGAGGAAGACCGGGAAGCGCACTCGCTGCACGGCTACTTCATCCTGGAAGGGGACCTGAGCATCCCCGTGGTCTACTTCGTCGACCGGACGCGGGACGGGCGGAGCTTCACCACCCGGCGCGTGACTGCGATTCAGCACGGCCGCGCCATCTTCACCCTGTCCGCGTCCTTCCACCGCACCGAGTCCGGGCTGTCGCACCAGTCCGGCATGCCCGCGGTGGCACCCCCGGAAGGCCTGCCGTCGGAACTGGAGATCCTGCGGGACCAGTCGGACAGAATCCCGGAGGAGTTGCGGTCGATCCTGACCCAGGACCGCCCGCTGGAATTCCGGCCGGTGGAGCCCTACGTCCCCTTCGACCGCACCCGGCGCCCCGCCGTCCGCCACATCTGGCTCAGGGCGACCGAGGCGCTGGGCGACAATCCAGTGCACCACCAGGCGGCCATCGCGTATGCGTCCGACTACGGGATTCTGTCGACGGCGCTGCAGCCGCACGGCCGTACCGTACGCGACAAGGACCTGATGGCGGCCTCACTCGACCATTCGCTGTGGTTCCACCGCCCCTTCCGGGCCGACGAGTGGCTCCTCTACCGCATCCAGAGTCCGGTGGCTCATGGCGCCCGCGGGTTCGGGCGTGGCAGTTTCCATACCCGCGACGGGAAGCTGGTGGCGTCGGCGGCGCAGGAGGGGTTGCTGCGGACGGGGATCAAACCCCGGCCCAAGCGGACGCCTCGCGTCGATCCCGCCCAGTAGGGACGAGCGCACGTTATCACTTCAGTTACCACTTTTTCACACCCCGACGAGACTCCCGCCACATGCGTGAACGATTCGAATCCGCCCTAACCTTCCCCGACTACCTCGATACCGTCCAAAAGAACGAAGAACTCTGGCGCAGCGTTTATCAGCGGGTGCGACTTCCCGCGGACGCGGTGACGGAGGGCCCCTCGATCCCCGGGACCTGGCATCTTCTCGCGCTCAGCGAGGACTGGTGCGGGGACGCGGTCAACATCCTCCCCGTCGTCTCGCGCCTGGTGGACGAGTTGCCCAGCGTCGAGTTGCGCGTCCTTTCGAGGGACGAAAACCTCGACATCATGGACACCCACCTCACCAACGGCCGCAGCCGGTCGATTCCCATCGTGATCGTCTACGACGACGACTTCCGCGAACGCGGCTGGTGGGGCCCGAGGCCCAGCCAACTCCAGGAGTGGGTGATGACTGAAGGGATGAAGATGGAGCCCGGGCCCCGGTACGCTGAGACACGCCGTTTCTACGCCCGCGACAAGGGGAAGGCGATCGTCGCCGAAATCCTCGATCTGCTGCGATCGGCCGCCTGCGGCCCGGCTTCGACCACCACACACCCCGGCAACGCCTCATGACGACACCGACCCCCACACGGGAACCCAACCGCGCACGCCGCCTCCACCTCGCCTCCGCCACCGCGATCCTCACCCTCGCCGCGGCGGCACTCCTCACGCTGGCCGCGACCACCCTCCCCGCCCCCGCCCTCCACGCCCAGGCGCGCGACTACGATTCCGCGCGCCCCTTCGGCACCCTGCGCGAGCAGGCCCGCACGCAGCAGGCGTGGCTCCAGGAGCGGCTCGAGACGAACCTCCCCATGCTGATGCGCAAGCACGGCGTCGACATGTGGGTCGTGACGATGCGCGAATACAACGAGGACCCCGTCTTCCGCGCCCTCGTGTCGCCGACCACCTTCGCCGCGCGCCGCCGCACGATCTACATCTTCCACGACCGCGGCCCGGACGAGGGGGTGGAGCGGCTCGCGCTCGGCGGCACCTCGCAAGGGGGCGTCTACGAAGCCGTGCGGGCCACCGTCACCGCGCCGGACGGCCGCGCGGCGGAGCTCTGGGGCAAGGACCAGTGGGATCTCTTCGCGGACATGGTGCGCGAACGCGACCCCGAGCGCATCGCGGTGAACATCTCGCACGACCACAACTTCGCCGACGGCCTCAGCGCGGGTGAATGGGAGCAGATGCAGGAAGCCCTCGGCCCCGAGTTGACCGGGCGCATCGTGCGGGAGCCGCTGCTGGCGATCGAATACCTGGCCATGCGCGTCCCCGCCATGACCCCCGTCTACCGCAAGATGCAGACGATCGTCCACGAGATCATCGCCACCGCCTTCTCCGATGTCGTGATCGTGCCCGGCCAGACCACCACTGCCGACGTGGTCTGGTGGATGCGCCAGCGGGTGCATGACCTGGGGATGGGTTCGTGGTTCCAGCCCTCGGTGTCGGTGCAGCGGCGGGGCGTGGAGATGCGGGATTCGGTCGCGCCGGTGATCGAGCGCGGCGACGTGCTCCACTGCGACTTCGGGCTCGTCGCCCTCGGCCTCACGACCGACACCCAGCACATGGCGTACGTCCTGCGCGAGGGCGAGACGGACGCGCCCGAGGGGCTGCGCAGTGCGCTCGCCAACTCGAACCGCCTGCAGGACATCCTGCTGGAGGAGACGAAGGTCGGCCGCACCGGCAACGAGATCCTTGCCATCGTCCTGGAACGGATGCGCGCCGCGGGTCTCAACGGGACGATGTACTCCCACCCCATCGGCGACCACGGCCACGGCGCCGGGCCGCTCATCGGCCTCTGGGACTACCAGACGGGCGTCCCGGGACGTGGCGATCCCCCGGTGATCCCCGGCATGTGGTTCGCGACGGAACTTCAGGTGACTACGCCGGTGCCCGAGTGGGATGGCCAGCCGGTGCGGATGGCCCAGGAGGAGGAGGCCGAGGTGACCCTGGACGGCGAGGTCCGCTGGATGCTGAGGCGGCAGACGGAGCTGCATCTGGTGCGGTAGGGGGTGCTGGGCGGAAGCGTAGCCGCCACGTCGCAAGTCTCATGGATACCCTTTCAGGACACTGAAGCGAGGGGGCAAATTCCGACACCGAACACAATATAGGCAACATGACGCTCAGTGTTGACCTCATCTATTAGTGTGTATCAGTCAGCGGCAAGGCATGTCATCAACTCAGCGGCGTCGAGCGGGAGCAGCCTGCGGGCACCTTCAGCGTCGACCTCATCGCGGAGGACGAAGACGGCCGAGCGGTGGTGATCGAGAACCAGCTAGAGAGAAGCGATCATGACCATCTGGGAAAACTCCTGACGTATCTCGTCGGCATCCAGGCCCGTCGGGCGATTTGGATCGTATCTGATCCTCGGCCTGAACATGTGGGAGTGATCGCGTGGCTGAATGAGAGCTCTTCCGCCGACTTCTGTCTGCTCAAGCTTGAAGCGATTCGGATCGGTGATTCCGAACCCGCTCCGCTCCTCACCCAGATCGTTGGACCAAGCGAGGAGACCCGTGAGGTGGGCCGGACCAAGAAGGAAATGGCAGATCGAGAACGGCTGCGCTACCGTTTCTTCGAGGGATTGCTCGAACACGCGAAACCCAAGACGGCACTACACGCGAACATCAGCCCCAGTAAGGGCACGTGGGTTGCGGCAGGTGCTGGGAAGACCGGACTGACGCTCAATTACGTAGTGGGAATGCGGGGCGCACGGGTCGAGTTGTATATCGGCACTCGGGACGGCGACGAGAACCAGCGGATTTTCGAGGCACTTTCCGGCAAGCGCGACAAGATCGAAGGTGCCTTCGGCCTACCGCTGGAGTGGGACACCAAGGAAGGACGACGGGCTTGCCGGATTCAGAAGACGTACACCACCGGCGGATACCGGGATGAAGACGTCTGGGAAGCCGTGTACGAGGAGCTGGCAGAGGCAATGGCGAAGCTCGAATCGGCCCTCAAGCCGCACCTCAAGAAGCTGTAGTGGCTTCCTTCTAGGGGCCCCGTCAACCCCTACCCCCCTTGCGCTCGGCGCGCGCGCGCCCTACCTTGCTTGCTTCTGACTCCTAGCGATAATCATTACAGCAAGATCGGTTCGTATGCAGCCAGGTGCTCATGGGCGGGAGCGGCGGCCTCTGTATAGACGCCGGATCGGGGGAGTCCTCGCGGCCCTCGCCGGGTTCCTAGTTATTGCAGAGCGCACGGTAGCCCAGACGGACACAGAAGAGCGGGGGCTTGAGGAAAGGCTGTGTGCCGAATGCACGATCACCATGGACACCGTCCTCTCGATTCCCAGGGGCGCTGTCTCGGACCAGCTCATTCTCGCTTTGGGGCCCCAGGGGACCGTTGTCGGGGTCGATGCGGTACTACATCCAGGGCGTGTTCTGCTGTTTGATGCCGAGGGCCGGATCGCGGCCGACGCTGACATTAGCCACTTGCTCGTGCCGGGCGCCCCCTTCTTCAGTCCGAAGGGAGAAATCCTGGTGCCAGATGGGCGTTACGGGACGATTCAGCGTTTGACTCCGTCACTGGAGCCGTCAGACAGTTTCATGGCCGTCGAGTATCCGCGGGGGGGAATAGTCCTCTCGAGCGGTGCCGTACTGGTCAACGCAGTTCCGTCAACCGCCGAACGGGCCAGGTATGCCCTCCACCTCCTTAACCCTGGGGATGATCGAGTGATGTCGATGGATCGCTCGGACATGCGCCTTCTGACTCCTGGCAACAGCTACGAACTCAAGCGCCATCTGGCCCCGAGAAACCAGACCTCGTTCTGGTCGCTGCACGGAACCGATTACCGGATCGACCTGTGGAATACCTCCGGTCGCCTCATCGAGTCACTGTACCGGGACGCGCCGTGGTTCGAGAGGCGGACGATGCGGAGCTCGGCTCATCTTACGCCTCCGCCTGGCGAGCTCAAGGGTCTGGCTGCAGACCCCGATGGGCTCCTCTGGGTGCTTCTAAGCATCGCGGATCCCGAATGGATGGGCTACGACTTCCCTGCGGTTGAATCGGGCTCTTATCCAGGGCGGAACCGGCACCTTGAAGATGGTGTTTACGATTCGGTGCTCGAAGTCGTGGACCCCAGCCTGGGAGCCGTCATCGCACGAGCGCAGTACGACGATTACTTCTCTGGTTTTGCTGGGCCAAAAGTCGTCATCCACTACGACGGGTCCAGCAACAACGCAGGTGCCTACACGGTCTTGCGACTGTCCCTCATCCGCGCCGACAAGGCGGGGGTGCCCTAAGTAGTTTTCCCCCACTCCGGAGGAACAATCATGCGGTTTACATGTTCCCTTGCGGCCACCTTCGTGGTGGCATTCGCGGCACTCGGGTTGCGATCCGAGGCCGAACCCCCCGTCGCGGTCGACATTGCGGTGACCGATGTGTACGATGCGACCGAGGCCCCGCTTCGCTTCCCCCAGCTGTGCAGCGTGAGCTGCGATTTCTTTGATTGCGGTGGGGGTTGCGAACACAGGGCCCCGGAGGTGGGGCCCGATCACGGCTCGCACACTACCGGCGCTGGGCCTCACGCTTGGTGCTGGCCGGGTGCCTGTGCGATGACTTATTCGGAGGAGTGTCAAGCCCAACACTCGATGTGTATCAGGGGCGGCGGCTCTGTGGGTACGTCGCTCGCTGCTCTCGAGGCCGGCGACTTTGCGGAGCTCAACTCGCTCATGCACATGGGCGCAGGAATCGAGGTTCTATGGGACGCTGGACTCCTCGCCTTCTACGACTGTACGAACCGTGTGGTGGCATCCGTGTCACTCACGACAGAGGAGTTGGCGACGCTAGCGGTAGCAGAAGGTCAGTTGCAATAGGCATTTCACAAGACCGCGCCGTCCCCGGTCGGTCGGCCGGGGACGGTTGGCGGCCCACGCGCCACCGGCACGGTGGAATCTACGCCACGGTGGGCCTCGCGATCGCGGTGGGGGGGTGCGACCCGGAGAGTCCCGCAGTTGGTGCTCACTCCCCCCCCGCGGAGCTCGCCGTCGACACGGTTGCCGTGGTCCACAGCGACCTGCTCTTCAGTGTTCGGGGCGTCCGTCGGACACCTGACGGTGGTCTTGCGGTTCTCAACCAGGGCTCCGTGAGTGTCGTGCTGTTGGACTCGCTCGGGCGCTCGATGGGTACCATCGGTCGCATGGGAGAGGGTCCCGGCGAGTTTTTTTCGACGACGGATTTCGACATGAAGGGTGATTCGATCCTTGTCCTCGATGCGCTCGCGCGCCGGGTCCATCTCTTCCATCGGGCTTCACCGGAGCACATGTGGTCGCTCGGCCAGATCACGGGGACCCTCCAACAGGTTGCGTTCGCGCGGGACGGGACACCAGTCGTGTCCGTCGCCAGAAACCCGCATCTCGGCCGGGCGGACGCGGCGCAAGTTCTGAGACAGACGGTGGAATTCTATAGGGTGGACGAGCCGGGGACGGTACTGCAAACACCGATCGACCTGCGAGGGGGTGAGTTCTTCGTCACCTGGTTCGCGAATGGGACGATGCGAACAGGCATTCCCGCGTTCGCAGCGCCGGCAACATACGATTTGACCTGGACAGGCGTAGTCGCTGCGGATGCGAGGGAGGGCCGTGTCGTCTCCTTTTCCTGGGATGGACAGCCTGCCCGGACCTTGCGGCCGGCATCTCCGCCAGTGCCTGTGCCGGAAGCGGAGTTGGAGCGATTCTGGGAGGTGGCCAAGGCCGCCGCGGGTGACCCGCCAGACAGGTCCTACCTGACGTTTGTACGTGAAGCCACCGAGGTCTGGGGCCAATCGGTGCCGCGCCCTTTCTATACCAGGGTCGTCAGCGACGGATCCGAGTCCCTCATCCGGCACTACGCACCCGCAACGACCGACGCAGCCACCTGGCTTCTTCTCGCCGCGGACGGCGAGACCCTCGGCTCCTTCGACCTGGATCGCCGTATCCAGCTCTTCTCCCTTCAGAACAGGGAGGCCATCGGCGTACGCCGTGACGCGCTGGACGTTGAGCACGTGATCGTCCTTCGCATCCGAGAACCCGGTCTTTAAAGCGGGCCACACCCCTCCGCCAGCCTCTTTCTTAACCGACCCCGTACCCCTCGGGAACCTCCGATCGTGCGTTAGGGGCGATCCTGCGGCCTCGCTTTTCGGCGGTTCAGTCGTTTTCGACCGCTTCGGGCCCCCTGACCGCGCCGGGCGTCCCGGAAATGCCTCTGCGGCCCTGAACAGGAAGCGCACCTGCCCACGCGTTTTCCGTTCGATCACACTCGTCATCGCTCTGTTCTCCTTCTCTCAATAGTCGATCCCGGAATCATTCCGGTCCTTGGGTCCTGTCGTACTCGGACGTGAACGCGAGAACTGTCCAGCACATGGACCTCAGTCGCTGGCGACGTACTCGGCCCAATCGTCCATGACCTCGCGCCTCCGGTGGAGCAGATCCGAGCGGGCGTACGCGGCCTCGGCCTGACTGCGGACCTTGTGTGCAAGCGCCGCCTCCGCCACCTCGCGCGCCACGCTCGTCTCCGCACACCAGTCGCGGAACGACGAACGCATCCCGTGAGCCGTTCCCTTGATGCCGAGATCCCCAACCAGCTTGCCGAACATCGAGGCGTGGATCGCGCCGCCCCTCACGCCCCGGAACACGATGCCTCCGTCATGGTGCTTCCGAGCCTCCCCAAGGACTTCCAAGGCACGTCCCGACAGGGGAACCCGGTGCTCGCGCTTCGCCTTCATGCGGGTGGCGGGAACGCCTCCGCGCTGGTTCCGGGCAACGATGGGCGAATCTACGTGCAGCGTTTGTCGGTGCAGGGTGGCTACCCGGTGCGCGGACCCGAATGGTTGGTGTTCGACCCGGCCGGTGACCTGCTCGGCAGGGTCGATATCCCGCGAAGTCTGCGCGTGCTGGCGTTCGGTCGAAACACGGTACTCGTCAAGGGTACCAACGACTTGGGTGTTGACGAGGTGCGGGTCCATGCCATGGAGCGGCGCTAGCCCCGCTCCTTACACGCGGACCCACACAGTGCGCGTGCGCCGGAGCGGATCGGGCCACAGGCCGTCCGGCCTCCAAGCCCGCCGCTCTTTTGCATGAATACACCGTGTCCCGTAATATAATCGTCAGGAAAAGGCACAAACCCTGACGTGAGAACCAATGTCCCACAGCCGCCTTATCGCCCGCTCAGCGGTCGTTCTCCTCGCCGGCCTGGCGCTACCGAACCCGTCCGCCGCCCAGGTCCCCCTCGGTATCCGCACCGCATCCGGCCTGACCGTCACCCCTGCCTACGAGGGCTGGTACCAGAACGCCGACGGCACCTTCAGCCTCTCATTCGGCTACTACAACCGGAACTTCGAGGAGATCGTCGAAATCCCCGTCGGGCCCGGCAACAGTATCGCGCCTGGCGATTTCGATGGCGGCCAGCCCACCCGCTTCCACCCGCGCCGCCACTGGGGCGTGTTCACGGTCATCGTGCCGGCCGACTTCGGCGACCAGGCCGTCGTATGGACGATCGACTTCCGGGGCGAGAGGTACGCAATCCCGGGAACGCTCCACATCGACTGGCAGATCGACGCGCTCGAGGGGGAGGCGGGAGCGGGCAACACGCCGCCGGTGCTCGCGTTTTCGGAGGGCGGACCGGAGGGAGCCGGGCCAAGCGGGATCTGGGGCGACCCGATCGAGGCCATGGCAGGAGCACCCGTCGCCGTCGCCGTATGGGCGCGGGACGATGGGCGCGGGGCTTTCAGGCGGGGCGAGGAAGAGCCGCAGGTGGCCCTGACCTGGTTCAAGCACCAGGGCCCGGGCGACGTCACCTTCACCGAAGCCTCGGGTGGGGTCCCGATCTCCGGGGGGATGATGATGACCACCGCCACCTTCGCGGAGCCGGGGCAGTACGTGCTCCGCGTCCGCGCCAACGACGCGTCGGGCGTCTCCGGAGCCGGACACGCCCAGTGCTGCTGGACCAATGCATTCTTGCGAGTAACCGTCACCAACTGACGACCAGGAGGAAATCCATGCGCAGAGAGAAAAACGTCCGCGGGGCGGGAGCCGTCTGTCTCGCGATCACCTGCGCCATCGTCGCCTGGCCCGCGCCGGCCGGCGCCCAGGACCAGCCAACCTACGCCCGCGATGTCGCGCCCATCATCCAGGCGAACTGCCAGGTGTGCCACCAGCCCGGGTCGATCGCGCCGATGTCGCTGATGACCTACGAGGCGGTGAAGCGCTACGCGCCGCGGATCCGGGAGAAGGTCACGGCCCGTCTGATGCCGCCCTGGCACATCGACCGGTCGGTCGGCATCCAGGAGTTCAAGAACGACATGGCCCTGACGGATGAGGATCTAGAGACGCTGGTCGCCTGGCTGGACAGCGACATGCCGCTCGGCGACGAGGCCGACATGCCGCCGCCTGCCGTCTTCCCCGACCCGTCGGCGTGGCAGTTCGAGGAGACCTTCGGCCGCCCACCGGATCTGATCGTCCCTTCCGAGCCCTACACGCTGGCCGCGCAGACCCAGGACAAGTGGTTCACGCCCACGGTTCCGACCGGACTGACCGAGGAGCGCTGGGTGAAGGCGATCGAGATTCGGCCCTCCTGGCCGGACGGGCCCAAGATCGTGCACCACGCGCTCGCGTTCCTCATCCAGCAGGAGGATCCCGACGAGATGACCGCGGAGACCGCGTCGCTCGCCACCAGCAGCCGCGCGATGGGCGGAGCGGGCCTTTTCATGGAGTGGGCGGTCGGAAAGGTCGGCGAGATCTTCCCCGACGGTGCCGGCAAGCTGATGCTGCCTGACTCGCGGATCCGGTGGGAAGTGCACTACCACGCGATCGGCAGGGAGGTCCAGGACAGCTACGTGGAGCTGGGGATCTGGCTGTACCCCGAAGGCTACGTCCCCCAGAACCGCACCCGTCTGCGCATGTTCAACGCCACCGGCGACGGGCTGGACATCCCGCCGGGCAAGGTCGCCGTTACCCAGGACATCTACACGCTGAGGTGGCCGGCGCGCCTGGAGAACTTCCAGCCGCACATGCACATGCGGGGCAAGGCGATGTCGATGTCGGCCATCTATCCGGACGGCCGCAAGGAGCTGCTCAGCCAGGTCACGAACTTCCAGTGGAACTGGCACGTCAACTACATCTACGCCGACCACGCGGCGCCGCTGCTTCCGGCGGGCACCACGCTCGTGTTCACCGCGTGGCACGACAACACGCCCGAAAACCCCAACAACCCGGACCACACGCAGTGGGTCGGCTGGGGTGACCGGACCGTGGACGAGATGGCGCACGCGTGGGTCGACGTCACCTACCTGACCGACGAGCAGTACGCGGCGGCGGTTGCGGAGCGCGAGGCCAGGGCGGCCGAGCAGAACGAGAGCAAGGAGGGGACGAACCGGTAGAGGCCCGGCCCACCTGCCACGGCCCCTGAAGACGGAGAATGCCGGAACTGCACCACATCCTTGCGAAGAGCCCGAAGCCGGTCGTCGTTGATGTGGAGACGACCGGCTTCGGTGCGCATGACCGGGTCGTCGAGATCGCAATTCGATTCCTGGAGCGGTGTCGGAGCGGGGACCGCGCCCTGCCCCACAGATGAGCCTTCCCAGCCAGCGAAGCACCCCTTCCGGACCCCAGATTATCGTCGAGGGTCTCTACGCCTTCCTGGCCATCGGCACGGTCATTCTGTTCGGACTACGGGAGGCAAACACCCTGAACGCGGAGACCACGCATCTCGCCGAACTGGTGGATCTGGTGGTGTGCGGACTCTTCTGGGTGAAGGCGGCCTGGGATATCTGCCGGGCGCCCTCGGTTTCCGGATGGCTGCGGTGGGGTTGGGCCGATCTGCTCGCTTCCATCCCCGCCGTGGGCTTTCTCAGACCGCTTCGCGCCCTGCGGCTGCTCATGATGGTCCGGGTGATCCGCTCAACCACCCGCGGGATGCACGGGATGGCCACCTACTTCAACGTGGACCGGTCGCGATCCGTCGCCGCCACCGTATTCGCGCTGATCGTGATCTCCGTGCTGACGACCAGCTTCGTTGTGCTGGGGGTCGAGAGCGGGGCGCCGGACGCCAACATCCTGACCGCCGAGGACGCCCTTTGGTGGGCGGTGTCGACGCTCTTCGGGGCGGAGATGGCGGGGTTCGGCGAGCACTACACGGTTACCGTGGCGGGGCGGTTCATGTCGCTTTGGCTCGTAATCCTCTCACTGGGCCTGATCGGTTCGCTCGCGGGCATCATTTCCGCATGGATCGAGGAAGAGCCCACTCCAGGTGAAGACAACCAGTAAATGGCCGTAGAAAAACACACATCTGCCAGGGGGCGGGCCATCGGGCTCTGGCTCGGCCTCTCCGCGTTCATCCTGCTGCTCGTCTTCCCGGTCGACCCCGGGAACGTGCCTGCCAGCCGCCTCGCCGCGGTCGCGCTGCTCATGGCGATATGGTGGGTCACCGACGCGATCCCCCTCTTCGCGACCGCGCTGCTCCCGCTCGTCCTCTACCCGCTCCTGGGCATCATGTCCGGGCACGATACCGCGCCGATCTACTTCAACAGCACCATCGTGCTCTTCCTCGGCGGGTTCATGATCGCGCTCACGATGGAGAAGTGGAACCTTCACCGGCGCATCGCGCTCAACATCATCCACGCTGTGGGGGGCGGGCCCGCGCGCATCGTGCTGGGGTTCATGATCGCGGCGGCGTTCCTCTCGATGTGGATCTCGAACACGGCCACCGCGGTGATGATGGTGCCGATCGGGCTGGCGATCATCCTGCAGATCGAGGGCGAATTCGGCCGCGACGAGGCGCGCCACCTCTCGGTGGGACTCATGCTGGGGATCGCCTACGGGGCCACGGTGGGCGGACTCACCACCCTTGTGGGCACGCCGCCCAACCTCTCCTTCGTGCGGATCTTCCAGATCCTCTTCCCCGAGGCGCCGCCGATCGCCTTCGGGCACTGGATCGTGATGGCCTTCCCGGTGGGAATGATCATGCTGGTCGCGGCGTGGCTGATGATCACGAAGGTCTTCCACCGGGTGCCCGCCAGCGTCAACGTTGACCAGGAGGTGGTGAAGGTCGAGCGTGGCCGTCTCGGCGGGATCGCCTTCGAGGAGCGCGCGGTGATGGGGGTCTTCGTCACGACCGCGCTGCTGTGGGTGTTCCGGGTGGACCTGGAGCTCGGCTTCCTCACCATCCCCGGCTGGTCGCGCATCCTCCCGGACCCGGGGATGATCGACGACGGCACGATCGCCATCACCCTCGCGTCCATCCTCTTCTTCATCCCGGCACGGAACCGCGAGAGCGGCGCGACCCGGGTCATGGGGCCGGACGTCATCCCCCGCCTTCCCTGGAACATCGTCCTCCTCTTCGGCGGCGGCTTCGCGCTGGCGGCCGGCTTTCAGGACACCGGGCTCGCCCAGCTCATCGGCAACCAGTTCGAGGTGCTCGGCAACCTGCCGGTCTTCCTGCTGATCGTGATCGTCTGCATGGCGCTCACCTTCCTCACCGAATTCACGAGCAACACGGCCACCACCGAGATGATCCTGCCGATCCTCGCATCGGTGGCCGTCGTCACCGGCACCCATCCGCTGGTGCTGATGATCCCGGCGACGCTGTCCGCCTCCTGCGCCTTCATGATGCCGGTCGCCACACCGCCCAACGCGATCGTCTTCGGGAGCGACCGGATCACCGTGGGCGAGATGGCCCGCACGGGGATCCTGCTGAACTTCATCGGGGTGCTGGTGATCGCGACGATCGTGTTCACGGTCGGGCTGACGGTGTTCGACATCGATCCTTCGGTGGTGCCGGATTGGGCGAGGAGTCTGGCCGGCGAGCCCTGATGCGGGGGTGGCTCGGCTTGACGCCGAAGGGGGGCGACGCGGGCGGCTTAAGGTTCCGACGCAGCCCGCGGCAACGTGCTTCCCTCCTGCGGATCGAGCAGCCTCGGGGGCGTGTGCTGCACCTCAAGAGCCCGCTGCGAGCCCGGGATCGGCGCCATCTCTTTCCACCACCCCCGGAGGGCGATCTTGAACACTGCACCGTCGTTGCAGACGACAAAGACGGATCCGTCGCCTACCGAGACTCCGACGGGGTGGCGCAACTGGGCTGAATCAGGTTCGCTCATGGCACTCGGCGTTGTGGGGAGATCCGGGCAGGGTCCCAACAGTACCGCCATCTCCGGATCGGCGCTATTCATGCTGCTGTGCTGTAGCCGATACACGCCGTGGTGCGCTGGTCCGCCAGCGTTTCGCCACCCCCCTTCTTGACACCGCGCGACCTGCCGCCGCACTTTGTTCGGCGACCGAACAAAGTCTGACGGGCGACCCGGCGTGCCGCGGAATCGCGCGCCCGCGCCCACGATTCAACGCAGGACGGTGAGGATGACAGCGAGTATCGCACGCAGGATGATGGGAAGCGCCGCCGCGCTCCCCGCGCTCGCCCTCGCCACCGCCTGCGAACGGGACCTGACCGAACTCGACCCGGCGGCCTTCCCGCCCGAGCCGGCGGTTTTCTACGACGACTTCGCGCCGGGGCTCCACTACGGGGCCTTCGGGGGGTCCAAGGTCGATGCCCTGGATATCGAGCGCGATCTGGTGTACCGCGGCACCGCGGCGCTGAAGTTCACCGTTCCGGCACCGAACGATCCGACGGGCGGTTACGCCGGAGGCGCCTTCTTCTCGACCGTGCCGCGCGACCTCTCCGGGTTCGACGCCCTCACCTTCTGGGCCCGCGCGAGCACGGCCGCGACGCTGGACCGGGTCGGATTCGGAGACGACAACACCGGCACCTCCCGCTTCCCGGCCACGCTCGACAACCTGTCGCTCTCGACTCGCTGGACGAAGTATGCGGTCCCCCTGCCACTGCCGTCCGTGCTCACCGAAGAGCCGGGCCTCTTCCTCGTCGCGGACGCTTCCGAGTACCCCGTCGGCTACGAGCTCTACTTCGACGACGTGCAGTTCGAGCGGCTCGGCACGATCATCAATCCGCGGCCGGCGATCGACACACGGACGGTCAGCGGCGAGGCCGGCGGCACCCTGGCGGTCCACGGCACCCGGGTGACCTTCGACGTGAGCGGGGCCGACGTGACAGTCGGCGTCGCATCCGCCTATTTCACCTTCACCTCGTCGGACCCGGGCGTCGCGTCGGTGGGACCCGACGGCACGATCACGCTGGTCCGCCCCGGCACCGCCACGATCACGGCGGCGCTGGGACCGACCCCCGCCGCGGGAGCGCTCACGGTCAACGTCGAGACGCCGCCCGAGGACGCGCCCCCGGTGCCGACGGTTCCCCCGGAGGACGTGATTTCCCTCTTCAGCGACGCCTACGAGGACGTGAACGTCGACACCTGGTCGGCGGAGTGGGATCAGGCCGATGTGGAAGACGTGGTCGTCGCCGGCAACCCGGTCAAGAAGTACACCAACCTGTCCTTTGCAGGCGTCGAGTTCACCTCGTCGCTGATCGACGCCACTTCGATGACGCACCTCCACGTCGACCTCTGGACCAACGACGCGGCGACCTTCCGCTTGAAGCTTGTCGACTTCGGCGCGAATGGCGTCTTCGGCGGGGGGGACGACAGCGAACACGAAGTCACGTTCACTCCGGTGTCGACGACGCCGATCGCGCCCGGAACGTGGAACGCCCTCGACATTCCTCTCTCTGCCTTCAGCGGGCTGGCGGGCCGCGGCAATCTCGCCCAGCTGATCATCTCGGGGTCGAGCCGGACCGTATACCTGGACAACATCTACTTCTTCCAGGGTGAAACTCCCGTCGATCCCACGGGTCCCCCGGACCCCGCACCGACCCCGCAGGACGCGGCGGCGAACGTGATCTCGCTCTTCAGCGACGCGTATGACGACGCGGCGGTCGACACCTGGTCGGCGGAGTGGGACCAGGCCGACGTGGAGGACGTGGCGATCGGGGGCAACGGAGCGAAGAAGTACTCGAACCTGGTCTTTGCGGGAATCGAGTTCACTTCGCAGACCCTGGACGCCAGGGCGATGACGCACTTCCGGATGGACATCTGGACTCCGGACGAGACGGCCGCCGCGGGGTTCAAGGTGAAGCTGGTGGACTTCGGCTCGGACGGAGCGTTCGCGGGAGGTGACGACAGCGAGCACGAAGTGACGATCTCGGCCGCCAATGGGCTGGCGACCGGAGCGTGGGTGCAGCTGAACCTGCCCCTTGCGGACTTCGCGAACCTCGCGGGGAGGGAACACGTCGCCCAGCTGATCATTTCCGGAGATCTGAGCACCGTTTACATCGACAACATCTACTTCCGGCGGCCCGCAGCACGGCCTGCACAAATGTCGCCCGCGCAATCCAACAACAGCAATCCTATCGGAGACAACCCATGACGTCGCTCAACCACCGCTCGGTTCCGGTCCGGCGCTTGCCCGGATCTTCCACCCGCCACCTCTCAATCCCACGGGCCTGGGCCGGCGCGGCAGCCGCGCTCCTTGTGTTCGGGGTGCTGGCCTGCGGCGACGACCCCGTCGAGCCCCCCGTGGCCACGACGGTTGCGGTGTCGCCGGCGACGGCCTCGCTCGCATCGCTGGGCGAGACCGCCCAGTTGAGCGCCATGGTTCGCGACCAGAACGGCGATGTGATGACCGGTGCGCCGGTGAACTGGAGCTCGAGCGACAACGCGGTCGCGACGGTGAACACGTCCGGGCTGGTCACGGCGGCGGGCAACGGTACGGCGACCATCACCGCGTCCTCCGGCAGCGCGAGCGGCACTGCGTCCGTCACCGTGGCGCAGGTCCCGACGGCGGTGGCGGTCACGCCCGCGTCGGTGACGCTCGCCGCGGTGGGCGAGACGGCCCAGTTCACGGCCGAGGTGCAGGATGCCAACGGCAACGCGGTCGCCGGCGCCTCGGTGAGCTGGGCTTCGGGGGACGAGGCGGTGGCAACGGTGGACGCGGACGGGCTCGTCACCGCGGTCGCCAACGGCACGGCGACGATCACCGCGACATCGGGCAGCCTGAGCGGAACTGGAACCGTGGCGGTCGAGCAGGAAGCCGCGGCCGTCACGGTCGCACCCGACGCGGTACACCTCATTGTAGCCGGCGAGACGGCACAGCTCACCGCGGAAGTGACCGACGCGAACGGGAACGTGATCGACGGGGCGTCGGTGAGCTGGGCCTCGGCGGACGAGGCGGTTGCGACGGTGGACGCGAACGGGCTGGTCACGGCGGTCGCGGACGGGGCGACCATGGTCACCGCGACATCGGGCGGCGCGAGCGCGAGCGCGGCGGTCACGGTCATGTTGCAGGCCGCGCCCACCTCGGGACCGCCGGCGCCGACCCACGCGGCCGAGGACGTCATCTCGCTCTTCAGCGACTCCTACGAAGACGTGACGGTGGACACCTGGTCGGCGGATTGGGATCAGGCCGATGTCGCGGACGTGGAGATCGCGGGGAACGCCGCAAAGAGATACACGAACCTGACGTTTGCGGGGATCGAGTTCACCTCGCAGACCGTGGACGCGACGAACGCGACCCACTTCCGGATGGACATCTGGACGCCGGACGAGACGGCGGCCGCAGCGTTCAGAGTGAAGCTGGTGGACTTCGGCGCGGACGGCGCGTTCGGAGGCGGCGACGACAGCGAGCACGAGGTCGTGATCAATGCGGACGACGGGCTCGCGACGGAACAGTGGGTGCAGCTGGACCTGCCGCTCACGGAATTCCCGGGGCTCAGGGCGAGGGAGCACCTCGCGCAGCTGATCATCTCGGGAGACCCGAACACGGTCTACGTCGACAACGTCTACCTCCGGCGGGGCGAGGCGCCGCCCCCGGAGCCCGAGCCGGCCGAGGCTGCCCCGGCGCCCGGCGACGCGGCCGACGACGTGGTTTCGCTCTACAGTGACTCATATGACGACGTGACGGTGGACACCTGGTCGGCGGACTGGGACCAGGCCGACGTGGAGGACGTGGAGGTCGTGGGCAACGCGACCAAGAAGTACACCGGCCTGGTGTTTGCCGGGATCGAATTCACCTCGGCGACCGTCAACGCGTCCGACATGACGCACTTCCGCATGGACATCTGGACGCCGGACGAGACGGTGAACGCGGCGTTCAAGGTCAAGCTGGTGGACTTCGGCGCCGACGGTGCGTTCGCGGGCGGTGACGACACCGAGCACGAGGTCACCATAACGGCCGCCGACGGCCTGGCATCGGAACAATGGGTGCAGCTGGATCTGCCGCTGGCGGACTTCACCGGCCTCGGCGCGACCGAACACCTCGCGCAACTGATCATCTCCGGCGATCCGAACACGGTTTACGTGGACAACGTGTACTTCCGTGCCGGCGATGCCCCGCCGCCACCCGCGGCGCCCACAGAGCCGGCGCCAACGCCGAGTCACCACGCCGACAGCGTGATCTCCTTCTTCAGCGACGCCTACACCGACGTGACGGTCGACACCTGGTCCGCCGACTGGGACCAGGCCGATGTCGAGGACGTGCAGGTCGCCGGGAATGCCACCAAGAAGTACACGAACCTGGTCTTCGCGGGGATCGAGTTCACCTCCAGCACCGTGGACGCCACCGGAATGACCCACTTCCGGATCGACATCTGGACGCCGGACCCCACGGCCGCGGCCGTCTTCAAGGTCAAGCTGGTGGACTTCGGTGCCGATGGCAGTTTCGCCGGAGGCGACGACACCGAACACGAAGTCTCGCTCACCGCGAGCTCGGACCCGGCGCTCGCGACCGGCCAGTGGGTCAGCTACGACATTCCCCTGACGGACTTTACGGCACTCACGGCGCGGGGACATCTCGCGCAGCTGATCATCTCGGGCGATCCCAATACCGTGTTCGTCGACAACGTGTACCTGCGCAAGTGATGGCGCGCGAAGCTGTAGTGGGGCGGCGCGCCGGCTGCCGAGATGGAATCCGGTAGCCGGGCGCGCCCCGTCGCGGGCAGCCCGCCGCGTCCCGTCACGGTGCCGGACGACGAGTTGGCCCGGACGGTCCTGAACCTCGTCTGGAAGCGGCGGGCGGTCTCGCGGGCCGAGATCGCCCGGAGCACGGGCAGGTCCCGTTCCACCATCTCGGAGGTGGTGGGACGGCTCCTCGGCACGGGGCTGGTGGCGGAGGTGGGCGCGGGCGAGAGCCGGGGAGGACGGCGTCCCATTCTGGTGGGGTTCCAGGACGATGCGGGAGTGATCCTGGGGGTGGACGTGGGGGCGACCCACATTTCGGTGATCCTCACGGACCTGCGGGGGCGGACACTGGCGTGGCGGGAACGCGGTCATCCCGTGCGCGACGACCCCAAGGGCGCCGAAGCGCTGATCACGGGCCTGGGCGAGGCTTGTCTGGCCGAATGGAACGGGGACCGGTCGCGGCTCATGGGAATCGGGGTGGCGGTGCCCAGTCCGGTCGATCCGGGATCGCCGGACCGGGTGCTGGAACGGGTTCTCCCCGCATGGCGCGGGCACGGTGTGCTGGACCGCCTCAACAGCGTATTCGGGGTACCCGTCTTCGTGGACAACGACGCCAACCTGGGGGCGGTGGCGGAGCGGTGGTGGGGGGAGGCGGTCGGGGTCGACGACTTCGTGTATCTGAAGGTCGCCACCGGGGTGGGGGCCGGGATCATGATCGGCGGGGAGATCTACCGTGGGGCCACGGGGGTCGCGGGCGAAATCGGTCACGTGGCGATCGATCCGGGTGGGCCCGAGTGCGTGTGCGGGAACCGCGGCTGTCTCGCCACATTCGTGGGCACGCGCCAGCTTGTCGACCGGGCCAGGAGCCTTCTGAGCCGCTTCCCGGATAGCGCTCTGGCCCGGACCGAGCCCGACATCCGCGCGATCGAGGACGCAGCGCTCGCCGACGACCCGCTCGCTATGCAGGTCGTCAACGAGGCTGCGGTTCGCCTGGGGATCGTGGTCGCCGGTGTGCTGAACCTCCTGAATCCCGGTTTCGTGATCCTCGGCGGGAGCCTGGCGCGGGCGGGCGATCGGCTCGTCAAACCGCTCCGCGAAGCCGTCGCCTCCCGCACGCTCGTGGCTTCCGCGGCTGCCTCGGACATCCGCACCAGCGATCTGGGCGAGCGTGCTGTGGCTCTTGGCGCCGCGACGCACGTGCTCGTCGCGGCCCTGGTCAATCCCCGGCTGTTTCCCGGTGTGATGGCAACATGACCGGGGGGTGCCGCCGGCCCATCCTGGCCCTGGCAGCCCTGTCCCTGGCCTGCGACAGCTTCGGCGCGGAGCCCGACCCCGACTGGACCCTGGTCTGGAGCGACGAGTTCGACGGCCCTGCGGGACAACTGCCCAACCCCGCCAACTGGACCTTCGACATCGGCACCGACTGGGGAAACCGGCAGCTCGAGTACGACACCGACCGCCCCGAGAACGTCTCGCTCGACGGCAACGGCAACCTGGCGATCACGGCACGCCGCGAGTCCTACCGGGGAAGCGCCTACACATCCGGACGCATCAAGACGCAGGGACTCTTCGAACAGGCGTACGGCCGCTTCGAGGCGCGCATCCGGCTTCCCAGCGGCCAGGGTATCTGGCCCGCCTTCTGGATGCTCGGCAGCGACTTCGGCACCGTGGGCTGGCCGGCTTGCGGGGAGATCGACATCATGGAGTACCGCGGCCAGGAGCCGACGATCGTACACGGCACCGTTCACGGCCCCGGGTACTCCGGAGGCGGCGGCATCGGTGCACGCTACGCGCTGACCGGCGCCCGCTTCGACACCGGATTCCACGAGTTTGCGATCGAATGGACGGAGGGGCGCATCGTCTGGTTCGTGGACGGAGAGCGCTACCACGCCGTGGACCGGGGTGATCCGGCCGGCCGGTGGGTCTTCGACCACCCGTTCTTCCTGCTCCTGAACGTCGCCGTGGGCGGTACCTTCGTCGGACCGCCGAACGCGTCCACGACCTTCCCGCAATCCATGCTCGTCGACTGGGTGCGCGTCTACCGCGCCGGGTGACCCGGTGAGCAGGCGGGTGACCCGGTGAGCAGGCGGACCGCCCCCGAAGACCGGGTATCGTTCCCGCACAAGGTCATCTACGGGATCGGCGGGTTCACGAACAACCTGCTGGGCCAGGGCATCGGCAACATGATGGCCGTGCTGACCCTGGCGCTGGGCGTGGATTTCCGGGCCGTGGGCCTGCTCGGCGGCCTGCCTCGCCTCTTCGACGCTCTCACCGATCCCCTGGTCGGCTTCATCTCGGACAAGACGAAGTCCCGCTGGGGACGGCGGCGCCCGTTCCTCTTCGCGGGCGCGATCTCGGCGGGTGTCGTCTTCCTGCTGCTGTGGCAGATGCCGGCACCGACGCAGCTGAGGCTCAAGCTGGTCGACTACGGGGCCGACGGGGTCTACAGCGGCGAGACGAGCGAACCCGTGGGGTGGCTGCGGGCCGCGGGCGACGCGCTGAGGGGAATTCTCACGGTGGAGGCGGTCGACGATGTCGAGGACGAGGTCGCCGTCCTGCCACCCACGCTGGTTACGGGGACCTGGGTGAGCGTGGACGTGCCGCTGAGCGACTTCGACGGGCTCGCCACGCGCCAAAACCTGGCGCAGCTCGTGATCTCGGGTGATCTGACCGAGGTGTATGTCGACAATGTGTATTTCTACCGCTCGGCCGAGCCGCCGACCGCGCCCCCCACCCAGGACGTCGAGGGTGCAATCGTTCCCATCACCGCCGCGCCCGCGCCCACGATACCGCCCGTGGACGTGATCTCCCTCTTCAGCGCGGCCTACGACGACGTGCCGGTCGGGTCGTGGTCCGCCGATCCGGACCAGGCCGATGTCGCCGACGCCCAGGCCGCCGGGGACGAAGTCAAGCACTACACCGACCTGCGCGTCGCAACCATCGACTTCGGCGGCACCCCGGTCGACGCCAGCGCGATGACGCACCTCCACATCGACGTCTGGACCCCCGACGAGACCGGAGAAGGCTGGAGCCAGCGCGCCTACTTCTGGTACTTCCTCATCGGGTCGCTGGTCTTCTTCCTGGCCTACACGATCTTCGCGACGCCGTGGGTGGCGCTGGGCTACGAGCTCACCCCCGACTACAACGAGCGCACCCGGCTGATGGGCGTGCAGAACTTCGTGTCCAACACCGTGTTCGTGATCGGGCCCTGGTTCCTGGTGATCGCGACCAACCCGGTGTGGTTCCGGAACCAGATGGACGGCGCGCGCTTCGTCGCACTGGCGATCTGCGTGGCAACAATCGCGCTGGGCGTGCTGCCCGCGATTTTCCTCCGGGAGCGAAGGATCGGGCAGCGCAACGCCGCGGATCCGGGCGCGGACGGGCGTAAGACAGCCCACGGCCTCGGGCAGAGCGCGACGGAGTTCCTGCGCGGCCTGTGGCAGACGCTCAGTACCGGCCCATTCCTGATGCTCTGCATCGCCACCTTCCTGATGTTCAACAGCTTCATCATGATCTCGCAGTTCCAGTTCTGGGTGTTCGCCTTCTACATCACCGGCGGCAACGTCCCGGAGGGGGCGGCGCTCGCGGGCGTGGTCGGCACGCTCGGCACCGTCACCGGGTTCCTGGTGATCGCGCTCGTTACCTGGCTGGGGACCAGGATCGGAAAGAAGAACGCGTTCTTCGTGTCGACGGGCATTTCGATGCTCGGATACGCGCTCAAGTGGTTCTGCTACACGCCCGACCAGCCCCTGCTGGCGCTGCTGCCCGCCCCGTTCCTGGCCTTCGGCCTCGGCGGCCTCTTCACCCTCATGGGCTCGATGATCGCCGACGTGGTGGACCTGGACGAGATCACCACCGGAGAGCGGCGCGAAGGCATGTTCGGATCGGTCTTCTGGTGGATGGTGAAGCTCGGCCAGAGCGGCGCGATCGTGCTCGGCGGGTTCCTGCTCTACTCGACCGGGCTCGACGCCTCGCTGGGCGCGAACCAGCCCGAAGGGACGATCTTCTGGCTGCGCTTCTACGACGCCTTCGTGCCCCTGGTCGCGTCGGCGATCGCGATCTACGCCGTGTACCGGTACCCGATTACCGAGGAGAGCGCGGGCGAGGTGAGGGCGGAGCTGGAGCGGCGGCGGGGACGGGGGGTGGTGGGGTAGAGGGGTTCGCGAGAGTTCGCGAGAGTTGCGTTTCGGTTAGGCTCGGACGATAGTCCAAGTGCAATTCCTCAGGTCGTCCTCTACTGCACACGCCTTCGGGCGCAGCAAGACGCTGAGGTAGGAGCCCCGAGGCGGTCTTCGTCCTCGGGGCTCTTGCGTTTCAGGTATCGCTCGCCAAACAACCAGGACGGCCACGCCGTCGATGTGGCGACGTGGACTATCACTGAGGAGAGAACCGACCATGACCATGCACGACCCACCGCACCCGGGCGGCATCGTTCGGCGGCAGTGCCTGGAACCGCTGGGCCTTACCGTGACCCGGGCTGCCGAGCGGTTGGACGTCACGCGGCATGCGCTTTCGGAATTGCTGAACGGGCGAAGGGAGATCTCGGTAGAGATGGCGATTCGGCTTTCGAAGGCTTTCGGCTCGACGCCTGAGACGTGGCTGGGGATGCAGATGGCGTACGATCTCTGGCAGGCACGCACTCGGGCCGCGAAAAACCGCGGTTGAGCGCTTCGCGATGGGTGAGGGGAGTGTCGGCGTACCAATTCCGCGCTCACCCCGTCCCTCCATGGCGTCGTCCCGCGAAGCTCGTCATCTTTCGCAGCATGTACTCACGATCGAATAGGCAGATTGGACATGGATACTCCGTGATCCGGCTCAGTCTGGACGACCATCGCGACCACACAGTCCCCGTCGGTGTCGTTGCCTGGCAGACGAGCAACCCGTGGTACGGATGGCGGTGGCTGGAACAAGATGAGGAGGTGCGCGGTGTCGATGCCACGAGCAGGAGGCTCATGCACATTGCGAGAGATCAGATCCGGCGTTGGGCCAAGGCACGGAAGGTTCCCTATGAGCCAGAGCCTGCGGAACCGACGACGGACCGTTTCTGGAAGGCTGTCTCCGAGATCCTCACGACCGGGGTCAGACTGGACCCTCCCAAGGCGATGGATCCGATGGATGAACCCGACGAGGAAATCGAAGCGCTCTTCGAGGCGGTGGTCCAGCCCGGGCAGACACGCACTGCGGAAGGCCGAGCGGACCGACTCCGCGATCAAGCCTGGCCGCTCCCAGGGCCCGCGAGGAGGCTGACGCTCTCGACTCGCGCCTCATGAGAAACCAGGCAGCATACCCGAAGAGGAATGTGGCCGACTTGGTGCCGCCGCAGGAGGCGCAGTGAGCCAGCGCGTCGCCCAGCCGGGGTCGTCCGCCCAGGCCTCCGTCCCAGCGCTGAATCAGGTCTCCGAACTCCTGCACCATCTGGACGACGTGCGGCGGGCCCGGAACGAGGACTGCGTCCGTCTTCTGCAGCAGCTGACGCCGCATCTTCACGCGGCGCGCGCGGTTGAGCGCGAACTTGACCGCCACCTCGCGCGGCGCTTCAACGCTTTCCGCTACCTCCGCGACGACGAGCTCGGCCTCTCGCGGATCATCGCCGAGCTTCTTGATCCGACCGGCGAGCACGGTCAGGGCACGACATTCCTGGAGGCGATGTTGGAGCTGCTGGGATTTGCTCCTGCCGCAGGTGATCCAGTCCGACCGGGTCTCGATCATTCTGGTGGACAACGCGCGGTAGCGGCGACCTGGAAGGCACGTTTCGGCCGGCTTCGGTCCACCCCCACCCACAAGATCCGAGTCGTGCAGGAGCGCGGCGGGCTCCCGAAGAGCAGGCGCATCGACATCACGGTGGACATTCCGACCGATGACGGCGTCTTCTGCCTCGCGTTCGAGAACAAGCCGTACGCCGACGACCAGCCGTACCAATGCAGGGACTACCTGAGGTTTCTCGACAGGGTGTATCGTGGAAGCTTCCTCCTGGTCTATCTGCCGCCCCGCTACCGGATGCCCGACGCGTCCAGCCTTTCGCCGGAGGATCGCCAACGGTGGAAGAACCACTTCCGTGTGTTGCCGTATGTGGCGGACGATGCGCCGCCTGGCGACGAAGATTCACCAGACGAGGATAGCGCGGCACTCGCGCAGGCTGACCCCGAGGACGATTCGCACGCCGAGCACGACCCCACGGATCACGACGTCACGGCCGCTCAGGATGACGCCGCCGTCGGTGACGGTGCCTCGCTTGCGGAATGGTTCGGGACCTGCTGCAAGCTCAGCGAGGCCGAGCGGCTGCGCTGGTTTCTGCGAGAGGCGCAACTCTACTGCCAACACCACTTCGGAGATTCGACCATGACCGACACCGAGGCCCGCTACATCCGTGAATACCTGGAGGACAACCCGAGACACCTGCATGCGGCGTCTGCGGTGGCGCGTGCGTGGCCGGCACTCAAGCACGATGTGTGCCGGCGGTTCCTGGAGCACCTGCGGGACCGGGTCGCAGAGCGGGTGCGGGAGGAGTTTCCGGAGGTGGCTGGGGATCTGAGTGTCCGGTTCCACTACGGCGGAAAGCAGAAATGGTGGTCAGACTACCTGTGCGTCTACCGATCCGGATGGACACAGTGCGAAGGCGCGCTCGATCTTGGGGCGGACGGGCGAACTGCCGTGGTACTGACAACCGGTGGAGGTGCGAACGCGTGGCACTGGGGTGTGTTCAATGGAAAGAGCAAGAACGATATGTCGGATCAAGAACGGAGCCGATGCGACAAGCTCGAAAACGCGCTGCGGGAGCACGGTCTCTCGCTCCCGGCGGGGGACCACCACTCGCCACAGTATCAGTATTCCCCACACCACCGCGACTGGAGCGCCATCGTCCCCGAACTCGCTCAGGAACTCGCCGACCACGGCGGCAAGATCACCGACCACTACGTCAACGGCGTACTCGGGATTGCAGCGAAGGCATTCCCGGCCATCGACGAAGTTGAGCTGGAGAACGGGAGTCCCGCCGAGTCGGGAAATTCCTGAGCCGCGACTCCCAGAGCAAGCCTTCCGTGAGCTCGCTGACATCGTGTCGGTAGCCTGAAGCGCGGCAACCTCCGCTGAGTCGGACGGCAGGTGAGATAAAGTCATCTTTTCTTTACACTATGTAAAGCAGATGCTACAGTGCGATCCGTTGAGCGGAGCGGTCCGCCGAGTTCAAGCTCGATGGCTCGGCGCGCTGCGGGAGCTTCGCTCCCAGCCGACTCAGCTCAGGTGGCGGTATCGCGCTCCTGAAGGCAGGTTCGAGCCGAGGATCCTGCTGCGAAGCTCGGCCTGTCAGCTCTCATCGGATAGCAGGGACTCCAACGCCGCAGGCGTCAAGCCGTTGGCGGCTGCCTCCCCGCTCATGGCGTCCATCGCGGCCGCCAACCGGTCCCAGAAGGTGCCGCGGAGGCGTTCGAACTGCTCCACCGCCACCTCCAGGTATTCCCGGAGCGCGGCCGCGATGTTCTCCAGGGCTTCCTCCTCTGTATCCCCTTGCGACACGCACCCCGGTAGACCAGGGACCCATACGCAATACCCCTCGTCAGACTCCTCAAGCGCCACGCGGTACTTCACTCGGCACCTCCATGGTTGGCGATCCGCTGCCAATCCAACCTGTCATGGAAGGACCCACTGTCAAGGTGGGGTTGCGTCGTCTCTCATCGGCCAGGCGCGGAGATCGGCCGAGGCTCGCCCGTCCTCGATCACGACGACCCCTCGAGGCCCACGACCGACCTTGTGAAACACTTCACAATCCTGCCTCTTTCATCCGTATCGCTCTTGCAGCCGGTTCAGACCACCCGTTTCCCGCAGGCTCACCATGCCCACACTCGCACAGACTCTGAAGCGGATCAGGGAAGCCGGAGCAGCCAGGCGCGACCCTGCCATCACAAGAACACTCGTACGCGGAACGGCCGACCTGAAGGCATCGGGAATCCTGGACGGCATCGTGAAGACCGGCGACAGGGCGCCCCTCTTCGCCCGGCTCAATCTGAGTCACGACACGGTGCGGCTCGCGCGGGTCATGCGGCGTGGCCCCGTGGTCGTCAGCTTCTTTCGCGGCCGCTGGTGACCCTACTGCCGCGCGGAGCAGGCTGCTCTCCAGTCACTTCTGCCCGAATTCAAGGCGCGGGGCGCAACCGTGCTGACCCTGTCGCCCCAGCTGCACGACTTCGCGGCTGCGTGGACGCGCGAAGACGGGATCGGGTTCGATGTCCTCGTGGACAGCGGCAACGGGGTCGCACGCTCGTACGGGCTGGTCTTCCGGATGCCCGATGCGTTGCAGGACGTCTATCGGGATCACCTGCGGATCGACCTCGCCCGGTTCAATGGCGATACGACGTGGGAATTGCCCATTCCGGCGACGTACGTGGTCGGGCAGGACGGGATCGTGGCGTGGGCCGGCGTCGACGTGGACTACACGGAACGGCCGGAGCCGGAGGGATTGCTGAAGGTGCTGGACGGGATGGGTTGAGGGGGGGCGGGGGGGGCGAAGCTGCGTATCCGGTTAGGCGGGACGGTCCTACTTCGCTTCCTCCGCCACGGTCGCGGCCGCCGGCTCGGTGGGGGCTGCTGACTCGGACCGAAACGCCAGGCACCGGAAGTAGTCGTTGATGCGCGTGTAGTCGGAATCCTCCGCGTCCAGGAATTCGTTCACGGCCTTTCGCACGGCCTCCGTGACCGCCTCACTGGACTTTCCGGAAAGGACATCGTCGCCGACGAGTTGGTGGTAGTAGACGAGGAAGTAGCCGAAATCCCCAGGTCTCATCGGATACCGGTCGCGGCGCCGGCGGTCCACCGGCGTCTCGCGCACGAATGCCAGGAGGTCTTTCACCGCCTTTTTCTTTCGGCAACGCGCCGCCACCTCCAGCAACACAGTAATCTGGCGATACTCGAAGGACAGTTGCCACCGGAAGCACCAGGGAACCCCCAGCGCCTGCGCCGCTCCCAGCTCCCAGTTCAACCAAAGCCCCCAGATCGTCGTCCCGATCCCCCGGCTCGTCAGCATCTCCCGCACCTCGTCACGCAACCGCCCCGGCTCCTGCCCGAAGTCCTTCGCCAGCCGCACCACGGTGTCGCGGTAGTGCGCATGACGTTCCGACACCATCGCCCGGATCTTGTGCTCGCCCCCCTCTTCGCCGAGCACGCCGGACATGTGCTTCAGCAGGGAATGGTGGTCGTCCAGCAGCTTCCTGAAGTAGTCCGCGTCGCTCTCCGGGCCGATCATCCGGCCGACCGCCACGAGGTATTGGCGAATGAAGGCGGCCACTTCCCCCTGCTCGAAGGCGCCCGTGCCGTGCATCGTCTCGATCTGCGCGCCCACATCCCGCCAGCTCACATGCGCAATCTTGTCCTCGCCTTCGATTCCCTCCCGCGACGAGGAGAGCAGCACGTTGTGGATCTCGCGGCCCCGATACTTCTCCCCCAACACCGTAGCGTAGCCGCGCACCTGATCATAGTGCTCCGGCGAAGCCCACCCCGGCTTGTTCTCAATCGCGATAACGTGCCGACCCTGATCGCTCTCCAGAAAGATCATCACGTCCACATAGTGCAGCTCGCGCTCCACCCGCACCGTCTGCCCGCCGTCCCCGCGGACGGTTTTAGGGGGCAGCTTCCCGGGCAACCTCGCCTGTTCCAGAAACCACTCCAGGAATACTCGTCCCACCCCGTGGGTACCGGCGGGATCCAGCAGCCAGGCAATGACGTTGCTGTGGCGAATCTCGTACTCGGCGTAGCGCAGCACGTCGAAGGCGTTGAACTCGAGGCGCTTCTCTTGCTCCGCGTGATAGCGCAGGAATCCCGGATCTGTGAGCAGGCTGTCCAGCTCTTCGTTGCGTGTCATCTCGTCGGTTGCTCTTCGGTCCATGGTTGCTCTGAAGTGGTCCCGGTTTTTGGACAGGTCGTTAAGGTGGATTCCATTATGGACCAAGGGGCACCGAGATGGCCAGGAAGAGACGACGATTCACGGCGGAGTTCAGGGCCCGCGTGGCGCTGGAGGCGCTATCGCGATAATATCGTCGTCACGGCCTACACGATTATGTGCTGATCACGTTATCATGTCGCAAGTGACGCTCCACGCCATTACATTGGTCTCCCACCCACATATCCGACTCGTCGCGGTGGATGTCGCGATGTCCGCCGACGGGTTTCGCGTTAGGCGGTGTGTCAAACTGATCCCTGACCCTGCCTAGGACTGCAATCGTCACCATGATGACCCTTCCAACCGTCTGGCACCGTCGCCTCCGCCTGGCCCGCACTCGCTTCGTTCATCGCTGGCACGCGGCGCAGACCGTGGGAGAGTGGTTCGGCAACGAGTCGGTGGGAGAGCGCTTCGAGCACATCAACCACGTCCGGTCGCTGGCGCAGTACGTCTGGCGGTGCGGCGCGTTCTGCGAGGAAGTCGAAGGGACCGGCCGGGTCGCCTTGCCGGACGCCGGCCGCAGCCTCCGGGCCATCGTGAAACCGGTCGCTGCCAAGGGGCGCGACCACTTCGAGCAAGCAGTCCGGTACGCGGCACGGTTCGGAGGCGACACGCCGTCTACAATTGCGGACCACGGGGATCCGGGTCTCGCGGCGCTGCTGCGCTACGCCGCCGAGCACGAGGACATTCGGACGTTCGCCAGCGGGGTGGCCGGCCTGCACCGGGCCATGCTGCGTTACTACGTCCAGATGCGCTACCTGACGCCGGCGGAGGCCGCGAGCTTCAAGCGCGGGCGGATTCCGTTGCTGACCTCGCTGAGAGCGACCCGACGTCACCCGGTCGAGGAGGGCGATGGCCCCCTTTACCCGGGTCCGCTGCCCGGCGACCTGTCCGGCGCGCTGTTGAACACCTTCGCCCGTAACATCCATCATGCCCTCGCCTGCCGGGCTCGCACCGAGCTGTTTCACACTCTGTCGGCCCACCCCCAAGGGTACGCGATCGCCACCGAAGCGCGAGGAGGCCGAGCGGGACCGGGCCTCACCATCGAAGCCCTCCTGGAACGGCGGCGCGTCCGGTTCGTGGTCCATGACCGGGCGCTCGCATCCATGCTGGCGAGCATTCACGAGCCCCCGATGCATCCGGTGGTCCAGTGGCTGGCCGTGTTCAAGACGGCGGTATCGACGATGATCACCGCGATGCCGGTGTTCATCGTCAAGAACTTCTTCCGCGACACGCTCGCTGGGTTCGTGGCCGGCCGGTATCCCCAGGTGCCCTTTGGCGGAACGCTTGCCGGAGGCGCGCAGGCCGTTCGCGACCTCACGACCGGTCGCTCCGAGCCGATGCGGGAGTACCTGTTGCAGGGAGGCTTCTATTCGGGGCTGGTGGAGTCCGAGACGCATTTGGCCGACATCCGGGGAGAGGACGGGAGGGTGCGGAAGGGACTCGCGGCGCGGCAGACGTGGTCGCGGCTGGTCTACGCGCTCACGCGGCCGGCGTGGATCGCGGAGGCCGGAACCCGGGTCAACCAGTTCCAGCGCGCGCGGCGGGTCGGCGCCACGAAGTATGCAGCGGCCCGGGCGGCGCGTATGGTCTCGTCCGATTTCGCGAACATCGGCTCGTCGCGGGGCTGGCGGATGTACGTCCACACCGTCCCGTTCCTGAACGCCGCCATCCAGGGGCTCGACCAGCTCTACCAGATCTTCCGCAAACCCCGGCGAGGCGACCCGGCGGCACCGCCACGCACCGCTGAACAGCATGCCCACATCCGCAAGGTGATCTGGTCGGGTGCGTGTCTGGCCGCCCTGTCGTGCGTCGCCTGGACGTTCAACGGATCCACCCACGCGCGCGAGCTGGCCTACCAGGGGGAGACCGACTACGACAAGGCGTCCTGGGTGACGCTCTACGATGTCGCTGGAGACGCCGACATTCGGATCCCTGTCCCATTCCAGATCGGGGCGGCGTTCATCAAACTTCCCGAAGTGGCCCTGGACCTCGTCGCCGGGCGGGAAACGCTGGCCGGGCCCGAAGTTCGTCTGGTCGCTGGTCCACGGGAACCTGGCCGTCGGCTGGATCCCGGCCGTCGCCCAGCCGATCGTCGAGATTCGGACAAACCGGAACTTCTTCGGCAACGAGATCATCCCGCCCTACATGGCCAACTGGCCTGCGGAACGCCAGTACTTCGACCGGTCCACTCCCCTTCCCTACCGCAGCGTGGGCGCCGTGCTCAACGTCTCTCCGCTGCACGTCCAGACCATCGTGAGGGGTTGGACCGGGCATCTCGGCAACGCGGTGGTCGTCGCCGTGGACGAGGCGATGTGGAACGAGCGGGCGAACGGGCCGAAGCCCTTCCCCAAGACCGCCCGGCTACTTACCGGCGTCTACAGCTTGCAGCCGCCCCGTCCGCGCACCTACACCCGGTTCGGAAACGAGTTCTACGCCATCTCCGATTGGGCGGAGGGGTATGCACGCTCCGGGACGTGCTCCGGTTTGGGGAATGCGAGGCAGGTCCCGGCGGTCTGCCGCGCGCGCACTCTGGCCGGGCGCACCGCACGGGACGCTTCCGAGCTTCGCAGTCAGGGTGACGACGTTCGTACCGACCGCAGCAAGAGCCGCCGCACCAAGGAGCGTGAACTGGAGGCCCTCTACGCCCAGATCGACGGGATGTTCCGGCTGGCATTGCCGGAGTTGCGCGAACTACGGGGGCGGGGGTTTGACGTGGCACAGGCGCCGGGGCCGGCAACGCGGTCTACGGGGGTGCGGAGGACGCAACGGACGCAGCGGGAAATCCGGCGGCCGACACGCCCCACGCGGAGGCAGCCGTGAGGGGAGGACTGATGACCTCAGCCAAGTGCCGTGCCGCCCCGGTTTGTGCCGCGCTGCTCTTGACCGCTGTCGCTACCGGACCGGCGAAAGCGGCGGTCACGAAAACGAACGCGAGTCCTTCAGTCCCGAAGACAAGCATGCTCGTGGCAATCGCCCCCCCGGGAAGCGTCGCGAAGGCACAGGAAGCGGATGCGCGGGGGCAGTCGCCCGATACGATTCAGGTTCTCCTGGCAAGGCTCAGGGCTTTGGAGGCGACCGGTGACTCGGTCATTGCTGGCATTGCCGAGTTACGGGGAGAAGTTACCCGGCTCAGAGCGGAGTCGGCTCGAGAAAGGGGCTTGCAAGCGGACGAGCGACGGGAACTCCACCGATCCTTGGCTCTTCTGCTTGACTCGGTTTCCGCGTCCACGGCAAACGAGCTTCTCGCCCGGCTGGATGAAGGTCTGGGTGCGGTTCGTGGCGAGGGAGGTGCGGGCCGCGCAGCGCTACGGGCCGAAGTGAGCGGCGTTGCGCTCGAAGTTGGCGAGTTGGAAAGCAGGGTCGACGACTGGATGGCTGCCCTCTCCGACAGCCTGGATGCCGCAGAAGGCCGATTGGCCGAGGAGCAAGCCGAGCGGGAATCGGGGGACAGGCGGAACGGGATGCAGGCGGGAATCGCGGCTGGGCTTCTGCTCCTCGGGGTCGGTGCCGCTTGGTGGTATGGCCGAAGCAGGGTCGCCAAGCTCGATGGCCGCATTCGACGTTTCCAACCGGAAATGGTGGACCGCATCAAGGAGACGCGGGAAGGAATCACGGCGGAACTCCGCCAGGAGAGTGGCGAGGGCTCACGGAAGCTGCTCCAGGTACTTCAGGAGCTGACCGGGATGCTCGGGGCGATTCAGGCCATGAAGGAACCGGATCCACCTGGCACCGCCAAACCCGACCATGACCTGCCGCTCGCCGTCTGCAACGTGGTCAACCGGATTGAACGGAATCTGGTGGCCATGGGCCCTGCGGCTAGAGGTTACAAGCAGTTGATGCGTTGCGTGCGGGACGTGACGGAAAACCTGCGGATTCACGAATACGAAATGACCGATCTCCTGGGCAGGCCGTACGATGGCGGCATGCATGTGGAAGCCGACTTCCAAGCCGACGAACGGCACGCACCGGGGCAGCGAACGATCACGCGAATTAATCGTCCAGAAGTGCGGTACCGAGGCAAGATCGTTCAGAACGCCTGGGTCAAGGTCTCGGTCGGACTCTAACTCCAACAAACTGATCTCGAAAATGGCATCGGACCGAATCATCTACGGTATCGACCTTGGCACGACTAATTCCGTCATAGCAAGGCGGGGGGAGAAACCCGTGGTCGTCAAGAGCATTCTCCAACGTGACACGACGCCCAGTGCGGTGGCATTCGGCAGGAAAGGGCGGAGGATCGGCCCGTTGGCGTACGAACGACTGAAGTTTGAACGCAACCGCGCCCTACAGAATGACATTGAGGAAACCAATGTGTTCACCGAGTTCAAGAGAACGATGGGCACCGATCACAGGTACTCCCCCGCGATGGATCCGTCGATCGGATTCAGCTCCGAGCAGCTCTCGGCCGAGGTGCTCAAGGAGATCCGGCGCTACGTCACGGACGCAGATGTTCGCGCTAGCGTAGTGACCATACCGGCCGCGTTCACCGTACGGCAGCAGCAGGCCACGCTCCGGGCCGCGGAAATGGCCGGTATTCGTCAGTGCCACCTCGTTCAGGAGCCGGTCGCCGCCGCGACGGCTTACGCCGTAGACACCGATCACGGGAACGAAAAGTGGCTGGTATTCGACTTCGGGGGTGGAACCTTCGACGCGGCCCTTGTACTCGTCAAGGACGGTGCGATCACCGTGACGGACACCGAGGGCGACAACCACCTCGGCGGCAAGGACCTCGACGACGCAGTCGTCGATAGTATCCTCCTTGACGAAGTGACCCAGGTATTCGACATCCATGAATACGTTGCCGGGAATCCCAAGCGTGACCGCATGCTGCGCGACGCGCTGAAGACCTTGGCCGAGGACGCTAACATTCACCTCAGTTTTCGTGATCGGTACGAGGTGGGCGGCGAGCTTGACGCGCCGGTCGAACTCCAGATCTGGGATGGCTCGGAGATCGAACTGGATTTCGAAATCACCCGGGATCGCCTGCGGCCCGCCGTCGAGCCAGTATTTCAGCGTGCCATCGACAAGGCGAAGGTGCTCCTCGCACGCCACGGCCTGTCAGGAGCCGATCTTGACGATCTGATCCTAGTCGGCGGACCCACCTACTCCCCCATCCTCAGGGAGATGGTGGCGGAGCAGCTTCGTCGGCCCAACACTTCGGTTGATCCTATGACTGTCGTCGCCCGGGGGGCGGCCCTCTACGCCTTGAAGTTCCCGCTGAAGCCCGGTATTGCCTCCGCTTCACGTGGAGCTAAGAGTAGCGAGATGGCGGACGGCGTTCTTCAGCTCGACGTCGGGTACGAAGCCATGTCGATCTCACACGAAGAGTTCGTCACGGTAAAGTGCCGCGACCCGTCCGATCTCGGTCGCCGGGAATCGCTGTGGGTCGAGTTTCACAGGACCGGAACGGGATACGGAAGCGGGCGGTATCCGCTTTCCGAGGACGGCATCCTGTTTGAACTCAAGCTCGAGGAGAACAGGGCCAACGTCTTCGATTTGGAGGTGACTACAGCCCGGGGAGACCGGGTTGCGACGAGCCCGTCGGAGATCACCATCATTCAGGGGACGAGAGTCACAGGCGCACCTCTAACCAACAGCCTGGGCGTCGCGGTCCTGGACAGACGTCGTCAGCACGGAGTCTTCGAGCCGCTGAAGGGTGCCGAGAAGAGCAAGCCGTTGCCCGTGACCGGGAAGCAGACCGACCTCAAAACGCCACAACGGATCCGGCCTGGGCGCCCCAAGGATCGACTCCTGATCGATGTCCACGAGGGCGGGGCGGACGCGAAGGGCAAGCGGCTCGCATTTTGCGGGGCCCATGTGGGAACCTACGCGCTCACCGGTGAACAGGTGAGACGGGAGATTCCGGCGGGAACCTCTTTTGATCTCACAGTCGTTACGGAGGAGTCGGTCCACAATCCCACGTTGGTGCGCCTACAATTCCCATCGCTGGGCGACGATGAGTACGAACTCCCTATCCCCTACGATCAGATGGAGCTCCAGACCGATTGGATCGATCACGAACTCTCCGATGCCCGCAAGCTCATCCGGCGGATGCGGAGGGCGGGCCATGTGGATCACGCCCGGCTGGATGCGATTGAGACCAGACTCGGTGAGAACGCCGACCGCTTGCGGCGCGTAGGGCTGGACCGAGGTGCTGCGGAGCAGACCGTGTCGCGCCTCAAGGAGGCATTCCGGGAGTTGTACGACCTCGCGGACACCACCGAGTGGCCTGACGCCGAGGCCGAATTGGATGAAGCCTGGGCCGACTTGAAGAAGGCCAACGCCGATGAGGGGCATACCGAGTCAAGGAACGAAATGCGGGAACTGGAAGACCACCGCGAACAAGCCAAGCGGTCGCGGCATACCGGCGACGCCTGGGAGGTCACGGACGAGATCAGACGCGAGATCTTCAGGCTCAAGTACTGCGAATGGTCCAAGGGAATCCTGCACTGGGCTCGCGGACACTTCACGCGCATTCGTTGGACGAATCCTGGGCAGGCACGGCTGGCGGTGGACGAGGGGCTGCGAGCTATTCAGGCCAACAAGCCGTGCCCCGATCTCCTCGATCACGCGAGGCGAATCCTCGAACTCGTGGTGCAGGAGTCCAAGGACGATCCGGGGCCGCCCTATCCTCTCCTAGCCGATCGACCCTAATGGCAATGACCCTCCCCAACGGAAGCGAACCCCTCCCGGGCTGGCGCGTGCGATTCCCGGTGAAGCAAGGCGAAAACGCCGAGACCTACAGGGTAGTGGACGACCAGGGGAGCCCCGCCTTCCTCAAGGTCTTCGACCCGGCCCGAATCCCGGAGGACCGCTTCGATTCCGAGGGGCGGCTCATTGAGGTCGCGATTTCGGAATCGCTGAACCATCCGGGGATCCCGACCGTCAGGGCATCAGGGGTGCTGGGAGATCGGCGGCCATATCTCCTCGTCGAACCCGTCCCCGGAGAAACGCTTGACCACCGCCTCGCTCGCGAGTTCGCGCTCCCTCCGGCTTTCGCGCTCTTCCTGATGCGGGAACTGCTGGCGATAGTCGCGTACCTCCACGGGTTGGACGATCAAGTAGTCCACAACGAACTGACTCCCGCGAATATCGTCCTGGATGCTACCGACGGTCGCGACGAACGACCTGTCCTCATCGACTTTGGCCACGCGCGGCGGGCCAGTGATGCCCAGGCGGCCCATCCTTCGGCCGTGGATCCCTACTACCTCCCCAACGAATGCTACCACGGCGCGTCGTCGTCTCCCGCCACGGATGTGTTCGCCCTGGGCGCCATCTTCTACCGATTACTGTTCGGCACGCCGCCGTGGCACCCGGGCAACGGTACACGCCGGCGCACGGACCTCAGCCAGACCCTGGTGGAAGCACGCAAGGGCCCGCTGCCCGTGCCAGTCCACACGATCGGCGGCGAACTCCCGTCCAGCGCTCTGGCAGCGATCAAGAAGGCGTTGAGTTCGCACCCAGAGGACCGGTTCAGCGAAGCCGGCTCGTTCCTGGAAGCGATCACGGACGGGACGCGAACGGGAAGTCCGGTCGCGCGGACTTCACCCCATCGTCCCCCGACGCCACTCGCTCCAACTCAACGGGGATTCGCCGCTGTCGGCGGTATGGAGGCACTCAAGCGAACGCTCACGCTGGATGTGATCGATGCGCTTCAGGATCCGGAGAAGTACGCGAGACTGCGCATCCCGATGCCCAACGGACTGCTGCTCTACGGGCCACCTGGATGTGGCAAGACATTCATCGCGACATGCTTCGGCGAAGAACTGGGCTATCCGTTCACCAAAGTCACACCGGGCATGGTCGCCAGCCGGTACATACATGGAACCCAAGAAGAGATCACCGAGATCTTCAAGGAGGCGCGGGCAGCGGCTCCGTGCGTCGTATTCCTCGACGAGGTCGATGCTCTCATGCCCTCGCGCGAGGGCGATCTCAACCATGCCTATGCGGCCGAAGTGGCTGAATGGCTGACACAGATTGGTGCTTGTGCGGAGGCCGGAGTATTCCTGCTGGCGGCCACGAACCAACCGCGCCGAATCGATCCCGCGGTGCTTAGGGCGGGTCGTTTCGACAAGGTCGTGTACGTCGGGCCGCCGGACCGGCCGGCCCGAAAGGCGATGTTCCAGATCCACCTGAGTCAACGGCCGGTGGGCAGCTCTGTCGATCTTGACAAGTTGGCGCGCCTCACGATGGGTCGTGTCAGCAGTGACATCAAGTTTCTGGTGGATGAAGCGGCACGGCGTACTCTCGCGGCCAACGAGGACACAATCGCGATGGAGCGGCTGGTGGAGGCAATCGATCATAACAGGCCGTCGGTTGGCGTCCAGGAGATCGCGCGCTACGAACGAATGCGGGACGAGTTTGAGCCGGAGAGATCGGGGAGTGCATCACGCCGGACGATCGTAAGAGGCTTCGCGTCGCAGGACAGCCCATCGTCATGAGTGCCCACCCACTTCTGCCCGAATACCTGCACGTCGCGTACGGGTGCATGGCGTGCGACGATGATATCGCGCCCGCCGAGGTATCCTGCCTTCGCTCGATCGCGGTCCAGTTGGGGCAGCCGGCAGAGGAAGTAGAGGCGGCCCTAGAGAGCATCCGCAAAGCGTTCGCGACCGACCCTGCCCACACCGTGGGGCAAGCAATGGAAGAGCTCCGCGAGAGCAGCCTTTCGCAGGAGGACGCGGTGCTGCTCCTCGACATTTTGGTTCAGCTCGTCGAGGCCGACGGAATGATCCGTCACCGCGAAGAACAGTTCATCCGCGACCTCGTCCGGCGCCTAGCCCTCGACCGCGAGTCCCTACGGCGCACGCACCCCGAATGGCGGACCTATCTCGTTGAGGGGTTTGAAGTCGTCAGGGAAGTCGGTCCCTCATACGCGGGCCGGTTCGCCGACACCGTTGGCGGTCTCCCGGAATTGGCCCCGAAACCACCACGGGAATGATCCTAGACAACCCGTTTCACGTCCTCGGTCTTCTCGCCGACGCGAGTGTTCGTGAGAGGGCACGCCGCGAGGCAAAAACAAAGCGCTTGCTCGAAGTCCGTCAACCCTTGGCCTTCGGCAATGACCTCTACTTCCCAGGATGTCGCCGCAACCAAGGTACCGTGGACCGCGCGCTGCGCGACCTTCACGATGCGAAGGATCGCATCCGATTTGGGCTGTTCTGGTTTACGGGGAGTGGCAGTGTCCTCGACGACCATGCGCTACGTGTTCTTCGCGGTGGCGATCTGCAAGGAGCAATCTCGGTCTGGGCACGAGTAGAAAACCGACCTTTGGATGCCCGGATTGCATCGTGTCTGAACAATCTGAGCACCGCCTGCCTGCTCGCCGGGATGACCGGTCTTCCGCCTGGTCAGCGATGGCCTGACGGATCCCGCGAACGGGCCGAGTGTGTGCGACGGGGCCTGACGGTGAAGGCTCGATTCGTCGGGAGTCTCGGCGGGACCGATCTATCCGCGCACTGCAAGACCTTGGGCAACGACATTGCGGCCCGCGATCCGGATGGAATCGCCGAGTTGTTTGGCGAGGGGCTGGAGCAGTTTGCGGAAGAGGCACGGAAGTTCGGCCTGAACATTCCCGCCGCGGTGCTCGCGAAAGCCGTAAGGGACGGTGGTCCACGCACTGCGCCGCTGGCTGCCCGCTTTGCCGGAATGTCACGGCGCGAGCTTGAACAGGCGTTGGTCGCGTGTGAGAACGCAGAACCCCAGGATGCCGGGTCGTCGGGGACACGGCTCATGGTGGTGGCAAAGGAGCGTCTCCCGGAAGTTGCAGCCGTGCTCGGAGAAACGGGTATTCAATACACGTCGCTGGCAGACCGGGTCTGCGATGCCATGCTCAATGCAGCCGTGACCCACTGGAAGCACTACAACAGCGCGTCTGCGGAGTCGTCTCTTGAGGCAGGATTGAAGGTGGCGCGTAGCTGCCAGTCTCTGGTCCGGTATGCCAAACAGGTGGCGTGCGGGATTGCCGCGCGCGAGCGGGCCGGTGAAAACCTGACCACGGTGGACGGAATCATCTGCGACCGGGAGATGGCGCTGATGCGCTTTCCGATCAAGGAATGGCTGGACCGAGCTTACCCACTTTTGAACTCGCAGGCCAGGCCCCAGACGCGGATCGATTTTGTTCAGGAATCACTCAGTGACCCGGGGTCAGTCATCAGCCTGCTGGCGGCACTGCGAGACGAGGGAACCAGCCTCCTGGGCGCTGGATTCGCGCGGGGCGACGAGGTGACTCAGGCCGCATCTCTTGTCTGCGGCGCACTGATGGGAAATTCGATAGCCGCATACAATGAGTCACCCGCGTTATCGACCGCGGAGGCTACAGCGGCCAAGCTCCTATTGCGGCTACGCGATCTCTTCGGTCCGGTCACCGACCCAAGGACGCACCGGCATGGCCCCGGCACCCGGGTCTTGCCAATAACGCAAGAGGTGTGGGAGCGACTCGAGAGCAATACCGCTACGCTGGAATCCACAGAATCACAGATTCTGAAGACGAAACAGCTGCAAGAGCTCGTCAAGTCGGGCAGACTGCGCTTGCCGTCCCCACCCGCACCGGCGTCCTCGAGGCAGGGCTGTCTCATCAGCGGCCTGCTGCTCGCCGGAATGGCGTTCGCACTCACGCTCGCTTCAGGCGATGGTTCCGGTCCCAAGCCAACAACAGATGAGGAGTGGCTGCCCAGCTTTCTGGACGACTACGACCGGGAACAACGCGGTTCCGGCGCCCCCTCGGAACTCGAATACACGATACCTCCGGCGGGGGCGAGTCGTCCTTTTTCGATGCCGGAGTTGCGGTGGTGCGTTCGTCAAGGGGGAGCCATCGATCGAGTTGCGCAGGAACTCCACGATGCGAGTCAGCAACTGGAGCGTGATCGGCGGAATCTCGGCTTGAACGAGCCGGGGGCACTTGCGTCCGAGTTCCGAGTGGAGAACTACAACTCCGAAGTCAATCGTTACAACCGAAGCGTTCAGGTTTACGAAAGGGATCGGCTACGCTACAACCGCCAAGTTGAGGACTACAATGGCCGTTGTGGGAGTATCCGGTATCGTCCCGGCGATCTCGAACGCGCGCGCCGGGAAGTTGGCTTGTCGGGACGATAGAGCACGTGTGGTCGTTTTGGCACCAGCGGAAACTGGAGCGCATCGCCCGCGCGCAGGCTTGCACGACCACGAGACTGGACATACTTGCTTTCGCCATGAACCCCTCCAAACCACCTCCCCCACCCCACCCCCCCGACATCGTCCTCGTCGGCTGCGTGAAGACCAAGCATGCCGCAAGGAGCCCCGCGAAGAACCTCTACAGCTCACCCCTGTGGCGCTGCCGGCGCGCGTATGCCGAATCCCTGGGCGTCCCGTGGTACATCCTCAGCGCGCTACACGGCCTGCTGGACCCCGACCGGCGCATTGATCCCTACGAACTCGCGCTGGCGGATCTCCGGACCAGGGCCCAGCGGGCATGGTCGGCCCGCGTGCTCGCTCAATTGAAGCGTCGGGTGCCGTCGATGCGGGACAAGATGATCGAGATCCACGCCGGCGCGACCTACATCGACCATGGGCTGGAAGAGGGGCTGCGCGACGCCGGGGCCGCGGTTCATCGCCCACTCGCCGGCATTGCGGGGATTGGACACCAGCAGGCCTGGTATCGGGAGAGATCGGACGCCCACGGAAAGGCGGGTCAATCCCGCTCACCCGCTCGCCCCCATGCCGCCAGACTCGCGAAGCTGATCGCCGACGACTTCTACGGAGACGGCCTCGACCTGGCTTCGCGCAACATGGATCCGGGCCAACCATGGCACGACTACATGCCCGAGGTCGCGGTCGTGCGTCGGCTGCGGGGTACCGACCGCGCCGTCCGCCTTTTTCTCACCTTCATTGCCGCGCTGGACCGGGCACGCGACGCCACCCAACTCTGGAACGCGGGCGGACGCCTCTTCGAGGAATCACCCGAGAGCTTCGATCCGCATCATGTGGCGGGGCTTGAGGTCGGCGCGCTGGGCCGGGTGTTGAAGGCCGCGCGCGTCAGCCAGAGGCACGGTCCCGACTCGGATGCGTGGCACCGGATCGCAAGGAGCCTGTCCTCCGGCCGCAAGTCTCCCGTGAGCCGGGTGACCGCGACGCGGGGACGCACGCTCGCGAAGGCCAAGCCCGTCATCCAGGAGAACTGGACGAATGGCGTATCGGAGGCGGACATCGCAGGACCGGCCGGAATCGAGGGCACATGCGCGGCCCTGGACCCGGCACTGTGGTTCTTCGGCAAGCACGGTTGCGGCCATTGCCGGAAGGCGAACGAGAAAGTTCGTTTTGGGCGCGCCTGCGAGTTCTGCGTGCGGGTTGACCGTGGCACGCCGGAATGACACGTTATATCGCAATTGCGACACAGGAGATGGTCAGATGAAGACGCACAGTTCGATGCTCCATGTCAGAATGGACACGGAGATGAAGCGGAAGGCTACGGCGGCGCTCGCGGCGATGGGGTTGACGGCCTCGGAGGCCGTGCGGCTGTTCTTCCACCGAATCGCGGTCGATCAGGCTTTCCCCTTGGAACTCAAGGTTCCGAACGCCCGGACCCGACAGGCGATGGCCGAGTCGGAAGAGATGATGAGACGGGGGACGGCGCGGTTCGCCACCGCTGACGAGATGTTCACGGAGCTTGAAGAAGCCGGCGGCCAGTAAGAGGGCGCGCCCGCCGCGGCGCGTGGACTTCACCCGGGGCTTCCTCAAGGACTGGGAGCGCCTTTCGCGTTCGGGTCGGTACGACATGAATCGGCTCAAGGCGATCATGCTCCACCTCATCGCCAACGAGGCTCCTCTCGGTCCCGAACGGAGGGACCATGCGCTGAAGGGCGCGTGGGCGAATCACCGGGAATGCCATGTCGCCGGGGACTTCCTTCTGATCTACCAGGTCGATGATTCACCGAAACCCGGCGGTTCGATCAACTTCGTACGTGCCGGAACTCACGCGGAGCTATTCAAGTAGCTTCCGCCAAGGGCATACCGGGACCCGACCGACCTCGGCGATCTGTTTCCGCGCGGACTTCCACGCAAGTTCCAGGTGGTCCAAAGGGATCGCGGGGGACTCGGGCGACAGGCTGGACGGGCTGCTGGCGGACTGCATCGGGGCATGGCTAGTTTCGGAGGGGCGGATCACAGAGGAACAGAACGGAAAGGCGACGACGATGGCGCAGGTGATGACGGAGTACGAGCGAAGCCTTGAGGAGTTCGGGAGCCGGCGCAAGCGCGAGGGGCGGGCCGAGCTGCTCGTCCGTCTGACCCGCAGGAGATTCGGCGCGGAGGCGGGGGACCGGCTGGCCGGTCTGTTCGGCAAGCCCGCGGATGCCGGACGGCTCGCGAGCGCCGAGGCGGCGGTCATCGAGTGCGCCACGGCGGAGGAGCTGCTGCGGCGGGTGGAGGGGTCCGGGGGCGGCTGACGGAGAAGGGTTCCCGGGCCAATTCCGGCCCATTCCGGCCCATTCGGGCTTATTCCGGCCCATTCGGGCTTATTCCGGCCCATTCGGGCTTATTCCGGCCCATTCGGGCCAATTCGGGCTTATTCGGGCCAATTCGGGCCTTTCGGGCCTTCCGGCCTGTCCGGCAAGGCACCCCCTTGCGACCACCGGGCGAACCGCGGGAATGTTGCCCCACTTCCCGGGGCGCGGCAACTTCAGCGCAGCACGGCGGGTCGCCGGAAATGGAGACGCCAACCCTATGGGGCGCGCCTACCACAGGAGCCAGATTCTCCCGCATGACGGACGACAAGATCCACGAATGGGCCCGGGCTGGGGAGTCCCAGCAGATGGAGTTCAAGGCTACGACCGGCCAGCGCCGGGAGGGTGCCCGGACGGTGTGTGCCATGCTGAACCGACATGGCGGACGGGTGGTTTTCGGGATCGACGACGCCAAGCGCGTGGTGGGTCAGCAGATCGGTGCAGACACCCTCCAGGACCTCGAACGCGAATTCAGCGAGATCGAACCATCGGTCTACCCGTCCGTAACCACGATCGAGTTGAAGCCGGGCTGGAGCGTGGTGGTCGTTACCGTTCCCGCCGGTGCGAGCAGGCCGTACAGGTATCGCGGGGTACCGTATCAGCGCGTCGGCGACACAACCATCGAGATGGCCGGAGAAGAGTACCAGCGCATTCTTGTGGAGCGCCTTCATGCCCAGACTCGATGGGAGAATCAACCGGCGAACGGCTGGAGTGTGGACGATCTCGATCACCGTCAGATCCTGTTAACGGTAGAGGAAGCGATTCGGCGCGGTCGCATGGAGGATCCCGGGACACGCAGCCCTCTCGAACTGCTGCGCGGTCTCAACCTTCTCCTGCAGGACGGGAGTCTGACCCGCGCTGCCATCGTCCTGTTCGGCGGTTCGTCCCGCCTCGAGGTCGAATTCAGCCAATGCTTGCTCCGTGTTGCCAGGTTCCGGGGCACCTCCCGGACCGAGTTTCTGGACAACCGGCAGTTCCACGGCCATGCCTTCGAACTCCTCCGTCTTGGCAGCAAGTTCCTGAGGGAATCCCTTCCGGTCGCGGGACGCGTTCTTCCTGGTGTCTTCGCGCGGGTGGATGAGCCGATCTACCCTCTGGAATCGCTACGCGAGGCGATTGCCAATGCGATTTGCCACCGCGACTACGCCGTCGGAGGCGGTTCGATCGCAATCGGAGTCTACGATGATCGCCTGGAAATCACGTCTTCGGGCTCGCTGCACTTCGGACTTACTCCCGAAGCACTATTCGAGCCCCACGAATCCCTGCCGTGGAACCCCCTGATCGCCGGAGTATTCTATCGGCGAGGCATCATCGAGCGCTGGGGCAGAGGCACGATCAGGATGGCCGAATTGGCCGAGAAGGCAGGCCTTCCGAGACCGGAGATCGAAGACGCAGGGGGATGCGTCACCGTTCGGTTCAAGCCTGGTGGCTACGTGCCGCCGCACAAGGTGGAACGAGGTCTCTCGGGGCGCCAGCGCGCGATCCTGTCCCTCCTGAACGATGCTCCGGATGGAATGGCCTTGCGCGAGATCGTGGAGCTTCTGGGGAATGGTGACGACGAGAAGCGCCGGGCGCGTTCAGATCTGGCCGACCTCCGTGCGATGGGCCTGGCGGTCGCGACCGGACGCGGAAGGGGAGCCCGGTGGTGGCGTAGGTGACGGGGGTCCCGTTCCGGCTCACTTGCCGTTGGACGAGATCATAACTGTGTAAATCGCGGCACGCAGTGTCACATTTGCATGGTTATGAGCGAATTGATCCCCCGCGAGGTCAGCGTCCGGGTGTCGCACCTGCTGGCCCGCGCGCCCGCCGTTGTACTCACCGGTCCACGTCAGGTAGGCAAGACCACCGTGGCCCTTGAGTTCGTTCGCCAGCAGGGCGGAGCCTGCCTCGATCTAGAAGACCGGCGTGACCGCGCGAAGCTCACCGATGTCCACAAGTACTGTGAGCGGAATGCCGACCGCTTGGTGGTCTTCGACGAGATACACCGGATTCCGGGGCTTTTCGAGCCGCTACGGGGAATCATCGATCAGCGCAGGCGCGAGGGCCGGCGGGCGGGCCACTTTCTGTTGCTCGGCTCGGCGTCGATCGATCTGCTGCGGCAGACCGGAGAGACCCTGGCGCGTGGCGCACTGCGAGATGCAGCCCCTCAACGTGCGCGAGGCGGACGGCACCAATGTGGACGACCTGTGGCATCGCGGCGGGATGCCCGACAGCCTGTTGGCGGAGGACGACACTGGCGGCTTCGAGTGGCGGTTCGACTTCGTCCGAACCTGTCTCGAGCGCGACATTCCCGCGCTCGGCCCCCGCATTCCGCGCGAGACGTTGCGGAGGTTCTGGACAATGCTGGCCCACGATCAGGGTCAGCCCTTCAACGCCGCGGTCCTGGCGAGGTCCCTTGGCCTCAGCGGCCGCACCGTGGGCCGCTACCTCGACCTGATGGTCGATCTGCTTCTGGTGCGACGCCTGCCGTCATGGCGGAAGAGCGTGCGAAAACGCCTGGTCAAAGCGCCAAGGGCCTACCTCCGGGACAGTGGAATCTGCCACGCCCTGCTCGGCATCGATTAATTCGATGCCCTGCTCGGCCACCCCGTGGCCGGAGGGAGCTGGGAAGGGCTGGCGATCGAGAACATTCTCGGCGGATTGCCGGCGCACGTCGCAAGCTCCTACTACCGGAGCACGGGCGGCGCGGAGATCGACCTGGTCCTCGAACTTGGAGCCGGGGAGGTCTGGGCCGTCGAGATCACGCTTGGTTCGGCGTCCAAGGTTTCGCGCGGCTTTCACATCGCATGCGACGATGTCAGGCCCGACCGCCGGCTCGTCGTGCACGGAGGCGATGACAGTTACCCCGATGCACAAGGGCATCGAGGCGGTGTCGCTGGGGGATGTGTGCACGGAGCTGACCCCCCGCTCCCGCGGCCTTGCCAGTCTGGCGAGTGGAGCGAGTGACGAGCGCGCTCGCGAGTTGGAGGATGCGCTCGCGCCGTTCGGCGAGATCGACCCCGAGATGTGGAAATAGAGAGCATCGGCTGCGAGCTGCTCGGAAGCCACTCGGAAGCAGCCGCTTCAGACCTCACTTCCGAGTAGCCGCAATCCGTAGCCGCGAGGGAAGGGCACCTCGTCCCCCCCACCCGGCCACCCCATCGGCAACCGCCCCACGAAGTCGTGGTCCCCGAAGAGCACGTCGGCCACGCCCGCACCCTCCGACCCCGGCAGCCACGCGGCCACGAAGGCCGACGATGCGGCCATCTCCGCGTCCACCACCAGCGGCCGCCCGGATACCAGCACGGTCACCACCGGAATGCCCCGCTCCGCCAGCGCCCGCACGGTCCGCAAGGCCCCCGGATGCAGCGCGGCGAGTTCCAGGGTGCGCCCATACGGCTGAAGCACGCCCGGCCCCGCGGGCAGGTGGTTCGTCCCCGGCCGGACCGGACCCGGCTCCCGGATGTCCCCCATCCCCTCGGCGTAGGGGCGCTCGCCGATGACGACAATCGCCACGTCGAAGTCCCGCGCATCGGGGACCTCTGCGGCCCGGCCCCCACCCCCCCACAGCACCGCCCCCGGCGCCACGGCACGGATCCCTTCCCAGATCGAGGTCCCCCCCACGATCGCCGCGTTGCCCGTCACCCCCTGCCACTCGACGGTGAAGCCCCCGCACTGGCGGCCGCGGTCGTGCGCGGCCGGGCCCGTCACCAGGATCCGCGCGCCCTTGTCGAGCGGCAGCACCCCGCCCTCGTTCTTGAGGAGCACCAGCGACTTCCGCACGGCCTCCCGCGCCACCTCACGGTGCTCCCTGCACCCGAACCCCACCCCGTTCGACCCCGGCCGTTCGGCCGGCCGCGGCCGCTCGAACAGCCCACACGCCACCTTCACCCGCAGAATCCGCGCGACCGCGTCGTCGATCCGCCCCACCGGCACGACCCCACGCTCCACCTGCGCCCTGAGCCCGGCGATGAACTCCCGCCACCTCTCCGGCACCATCACCATGTCGATCCCGGCGTTCACCGCGGCCGCCGCCGCCTCGCCGTAGTCGTCCGCCAGCGGATCGACACCGTTCCAGTCCGAGAGCACGAGGCCGCCGAACCCCATCTCCCCCTTCAGCACGTCCTCAATCAGATACCGGTGCGCGTGACACTGCGTCCCGTTCCAGCTGCTCAGCGACACCATGACGGTGAGCACCCCCGCCTCGAGCGCGGGCACGTACGGCGCAACATGCACCCGCCGCAACTCCGCCTCGTCCACCACCGTGTCACCCTGATCCACGCCGTCGCGCGTCCCCCCGTCCCCCACCCAGTGCTTGGCGCAGGCGACGACGCCTTCCGGCCCCACCGGCCTCAGGCCATCCGCGCGCCCCATCCCGTCATCCAGCCGCCCGACGCCCCCACCCTGCAACCCCCCCACAATCCGCCCCGCATACTCGCCCACGACCCCCGGATCCTCCGAGTAGCTCTCGTACGTCCGCCCCCAGCGCACGTCGCGCGCCACCGCCAGCGTCGGCGCGAACGTCCAGTCCACCCCCACCGCCCTCACCTCCCGCGCCGTCGCCCGCCCGATCCGCTCGACCAGCCCGGGATCGCGCGCCGCCCCCAGCCCGATGTTGTGCGGGAACACTGTCGCGCCCCGCACGTTCGCGTTCCCGTGGATCGCGTCGACACCGTAGAGTATCGGGATCGCCAGGTGGTCCGCGTCCTCCTCCATCGACGCCGCCCAGTACGCGTCGTTCATCGCCACCCAGTCGGCCGGGCGGTTGTCGCCGGGACATGAACCGCCGCCGCTCAGCACCGAGCCGATGTGGTAGCGCTTCACCTGGGCGGGCGTGATGTGGAGCCGCTCGGGCTGCGTCATCTGCCCGATCTTCTGGTCGAGCGTCATGCGGGCGAGGAGTGTGCGAACGCGCCGCTCGGTGGCCGCATCGAAGAGAGGGGCCGCGGGAGCCGCCCTTGTGAATCGATTCACAAGCTCGCGCTACCTGGCCGGGCAGGAGGGCCGAACTCCGGCCTGGCGCACCGGGCCGCCCGCAAACGCAACCGGTGCCGCCACCCTACATCCCGATGTGCAGGTACGTCCGGATCTCCCACTCGCGTCCCGGGTCCCCGCCGATGCCCGGATTGCACTCCATTCGCCCGAAATCGTCGGGCGTCCGCGCGGGACAGTAGCGCGGCGAATACTCGTTCAGCGTGCGCATGGTCGCGCGCACCCCGACGCGGGTCTGCGGCAGGTCGAACCAGTCCGGCGGCCCCAGCGAATACGAGATGTCGCCCATCAGCTGAAGCGGGAAGGTGAGGTTGAAGTCGCGGTGGTAGTCGTACGGCCCCCAGTCGTTCCGGCTGGCCATCCCGTGGAACTTCACCGAGCCGTGGATGACGCGGAGGTCGATGCCGGCGCGGCTGACCTCCCGGTCGTCGTCTCCGTTGGGCTCGCCGGTCCCGGCGAAGATGTTCGCGATCAGCCCGGGTCCCGCTCGCCGCTTCGACACGATCCGCGCCTTGACTTCCCAGAGGTCGCGCGCGGGGGGCGCGCCGGGAAACGCGAAAGTGGAGCGGCCGTCGGCGAAGATCCCGATCCCGGCGTCCTGGGTGGTGGGGAAGTCGAAGTAGACGAAGCCCACCGAGGCGGCCAGGACCGCGTCCTCGCGCCGGTCGCTGTCCCAGTTGTACATCCAGGTGGCCGGCGTCGGGTCGTAGGTGACGAGGAGCTCGGCGGCGCGGGTCTCGCGGTTGCCGCGCACCGCGAAGGGATCGTCCAGGACGTTGCGGGGACGCCCCGGTGCGGGGACGCCGGCCGGGACCGGACCCACCAGCGGCTTGCGCCACAGCACGTTGGGCGCGATCTGCCAGTCGCCCGCCAGCCAGGTGAGGCCGGCGATCACGTTGCGCTGGTTGCCGCTGCCGGTGTCCTTCAGCGTCCAGCCGGTGAAGGTCTGCGTCTGCGTGGGACCGCCGTCGGCCACGAGGCCCATCGCCGCACCCTGCAGGTACCAGTTGAGGCGTCCCCTGGTGAGGCTCACCTTGGCCTTTGCGCCGAACGCGTCCGATGTCCGGATCTCGTCCTGCAGCACGCGGTAGGCACCGGGCTCGCCGTCGGCAAGCTGGAAGGTTTGGCCGGCCTTGGTGCTTCCCGACATGATCCCGCCGACCTCGAGGGTCAGGCCGCCGCGCGTGCCGGTCAGGTGCACCGTCGCCTTCCGGGTCGGCGGCAGCGGAATCGCGAACGAGCTCGACGCGGTCCCCGCCTCGGCCAGGTCCTCCTGGTAGATGACGGTGCCCTGGACGGGGCCAAGGCTGGCCTGCTGCTTGACGAGCACCGCCGGGTTCGCCCCCCACCACAACTCGGGACCGATCGCCACCTTGAGTCCGCTCAGCGACCGCTTCCCGGCAATCTCCATCCCGACCGGCGCGAGCCCGTTGTAGATGTCGATGTTGGGCCCGTAGTTGGCCTCCTGGTAGAGCCCGAAGAAGTCGCCTTCATAGCCCCAGTGGTAGTGGCCGGACCGGTAGAAGCCCTCGAGCTGGAACCACCGGTCGTCCCACGAGACGCTGGCGCTGTAGACCTTGAGCCGCTCGATGTCCTGCAGCGTCACGTCCCCGCCCTGGCCGCGCACGTTGCGCGGACGGCCCCGGTTCTCGTAGAAGATCTCGTCGATCGGGTTCGTCGGGACGTCGCCGAGCATGTTGAACGACACGCTCGCGAGCATGTTCGCGGTCGGCTGCGCCGTCAGGTCGGCGTAGAAGGACTGCATCCGGTCGAAGCCGCGGAAGCTCGGGTAGGTGGGGTTCGTCTCGGGCGGATCCTCGGGCGTGCTGATCAGCGAGCCGCCGGTGTTGAAGGTCTCCAGCTCGATGCGCACGCCGCTCACGCGCACGCGGTCGAGCGCGGTGGCGAGGAGCGCGGCCCGGTCGCCCTGCGCCCTGAGTCCCATGTCCGCCGGCTCGATGCGCGCGAAGTGCTCCCGGATCGCGGTCAGGTCGGTGCCGGGCGCGTACGGGTCGAGGGTGTAGGCGGCCTGAAGCGCGTAGTAGGCGGCGCGCGGATAGAGCTCGTAGAGGTTGTTGGGGTCGGTGGGGCCCTTGGCGACGATCCCCCACCACTCCTCGTTCATGTTGTTGTCGCCCTCGACGAAGTCCTCCGTGTAGCCGCCGTTCGCCCACGACGCGTTCGTGTCCTGGATGTCGAGCCGGTCCTCCTGGCCGAACTTCCACCAGCCGTCGGTCCACTGGAAGGTGGCCCCGCCGATCGAGTTGCCCACCATGCCCTTACCCGCCGACTGCTCGTAGATCTCGCGCCACTGACCCATGAGGTACCGCGCCTGCACGACCTGGTCCTCGTGCATGTTCCTCGCGTTCCAGGCGTCGGCGCCGAACTCGGTGAACATCACCGGGCGGTCCAGCACGTCGCGCACCTCCTCGAAGAGATCCCCGAACGAGACGCCCCGGTAGACGTTGGTGCCGAAGATGTCCAGGTCGGGCACCTCCTCGGCGATGATTTCGAGGTACTGGAGGTCGCCGTTGGCCATCGCGACGGGGCGGGTGGGGTCGATCTCCTTGATGCGCCGCGCCACCTCGCCGAAGAGCGAATACATGTGGCGCGCGCGGACCGTGTTGGCCTCCTCCTCGGGCAGATCCTCGGTCTCGGCCGAACTCCACACCAGTCCGTAGTTGTTCTCGTTGCCGAGAAGCCACATGAGGACGCCGGGCGTGTCCTTGAACTCGCTCACCAGCGCCTCGACCTCGGCCATCAGCACCGCGCGGGCGCGGGGGTCCGAATAGTCCGTGTTGGCCTGGTAGACGCCGCCGGCCGTCACCCCGTAGCGGCCCAGCGCGTGGTTCAGGATCGTGTAGATCCCGTAGCGATCATGGATGTGCCGCACCCACCGCGGCGTGATCCCGACGTAGGTCCGGATCGCGTTGCCGCCCATCGCCCTGAGGAGCGACATCTCGCGGTCGAGCGCGGCCTCGATGACGTGGTCGGGCTCGGTCCAGAAGTTGTAGTTGTAGGTCGTGCCGCGCGGGAAGTAGTCCCAGTTGACGCCCTGGACCATCATGTCGGCGCCGTCGACCTGGAGGCGCGTGCCGGTGGCGTCCGTGACGAGCTCGATGACGGGCAGCGCGGGGGGGGTGTCCTGGGCGGTGGCGGGGGTGGGGGGGAGGGGGAGGAGCAGGGCGAGGAGGGGGAGAAGCGGCGTGAGCGGCCGGTGGTGGCGCGTCCTGTGGGCGCGGTGCGCGGCCAGGGCCTCGCAGGGCGAAACTGCGATGTCGGTACGGATTGAACTCACCGGTGGCCTTCCTCCCGAGGCGTCCTCGACAGACTTTGTTCGGTCGCCGAACAAAGTGCGGGAGCGCCCGGGTTTCTGTCAAGAAGTGGGCGGTAGCGGGACGGGGGGGCGAACCCTACGGAAGGTATTGCCGGGCCACCGACTGACCCTTCGGAGTAAGCCGAAATCGCTGGTTGCGGCTGCTCGGCTTGTCGGGAATCGTCGGCTCAATCCAACCTACGCCCAAGCTTGGATCCACATACCGCTTCTTGACGCTCCCCCAGTCCTTGCGACCCAAAACAGAACAGATCTCCTTTCGCGTCATCTCCCCGGACATCTTGCGCAAGAGTCGGATGGGCAACTTCCCAAGGACCGGTCCGTCTGCAGGGGATGCAGAGTCAAGTTCCGAGATCCGTCTATCGTGAGATTCTGTCGGTACACCCTCCCGGACGGCGGATACTGTTGGCTCGGCCTCGGCCTCGTGAAGGGCGAGGCCGAGCTGATTGTCGGTCTCCGTCTTGGTGGGCGGTGAATCGTCAGTCTGTCCGTCGAGCTTCGAAACCGTTGATTCCTCATCGGACACGAGCGCCTGGAGATCAGATAGTGCCTCCGGGTCCGGCCAGGGGCGGGCACCCCTCTCGACCAGCGCATCAAGCGCCGCGCATGGCTCCTCGGGACGCCGGACATACACCGGCACGTAACAGAGCTTGTCCAACTGTTCGGTCGCCCCCGCCCACGTGCCGCCATGGCCATGATCCGATTTCACGACCAGGGCCGCGTCCGCCAGTGCATAGATCTGCTTGTTGCGTTCCATCGCCTGCCAACCCCGGAACCGGACCGCAGGGTCGAAGGCGGAGACCATCACAAGGCGACCGTCCATCAGGGACTCTCGGTTTCCTCGGTGCAGCGCCGCACGCTCCAAGCCATTCCCCAGCACGCCGACCGCGCGGCCACCCGCCTCCAGTGATCCGTGCATCGCCGCCTGATCAACGCCACGGGCCCCGCCCGACACGATCGGCAAACCTGCTTCAGCCGCCAATTGCCCGACATGCTCCGTATACTCTACGACTGCGTTGTCCACCTTTCTTGAGCCCGCGACCGCCAGCCCGCCATCGTTCAAACCGCCCCGTTCGCCGCAACCGTACAGGACCGGTGGCGCCCTTCGCTTCATTCTCCTCTTCAACCGACTGGGATAGTCGTCATCGGCCCTTGTGACCACCCAGATTGCACGCGCGCCCCAACGCTCCAATGCGTGGGCCAGAAGGAAACCCCGTCCGAGAAGTCGATGGACATCTGCCAGCGTTCGCTTCGTCTTCAACCTGGACCACAAGCTATCGAGCTCCCTCAAGCCTTCGGGACGAAGAAGGTCCGCGGGCTGCATGCCGGCGTCGCGAAGATGCTCCGCCAGATTGTTATAGGCACCGAGGGCCAGAGGACCGACGGAAGTCGGGGACCTGCCCACCAGCAGCGGTGCCGTCAGGAGAAGGATGGCCTGGGCGTTTGGGCCGAGCTCGCTGTTCATCAGCTACGCCCCAACGTCGCGAGTGCGAATGGCCAGACTTCCCCGCTGCCGTGCTCGCGCAACATCCACGCTCCGACCGTCAAGGTCCAGCGCGAACCAACGATGTCGTCCACGAGCAGAACCGGACTCGGTGGAACGTGTGAAGCAGATACCGCGAGGGAACCGTCGATGTTCCCGGCCTGTTGCATGGTGTTCTCCATGTCCTTCTGCGGAGGACGGTCCTCGGTCTTGACAAGAACCGGATGAAACGGCAACCCGAGCTTCCTCGCAAGTCGCTCGGCGAAGTCGGGCACGAGGCTCGGATTCCGGCGCGACGGGATACAAGTTACCCAACTCGGCCGAGGACTCGGACCCCAGCGTCGGGCCAGTGAGGCGACGGCGTCAACGAGTTCCTCGGCGAAACGGCCGTCCTCCTGCTTCCCTTGCTTTACCATCTCTCCCCACCCTCCGTCACCCCAGCAGCAGAGTGCTCTTCCGGTTTCGGCTTGGTGTTGCTTCGCAATCTGCCCTTCGACGGCGTAGCGCGGCAACCCGCCGCTCGGCCATCTCCGACGTGGTTGAATCGGCAGATCAAGCCGGCGCAGGAAGGCCAGGGCATCCCGTTCGGCCTGTTGGCTCACATGTGTTGGGAGCATTGGAAGGCGCGGAGGCGCAATCCCCTCCGGATTGCCGTCAAGCGCACGAATCAGAAACTCCATGTGACCGCGTTCCAAGCGCACATACTCCTGCATCTGGCGCTGCTCCTCATGACGGAGATCGGTGAGACGCTTCACTCGCTCCCAGAAGGAACTCTGCAGATCGGCTGCGGTGAGCTTCCACTTCGCACCATCCTTCACAACCGGCGGCGGTCGCTCCAGCGATAGCAGCTTCAGGGTGATGGAGATGCGACCGTTGGCCATGTTCACCTGTCGCTGAAGCTCGTACTGGGACAATCCGCGAGGAGCCGTCTCCAGCGCCGCGATCACCTGCTCCGCCTCTGCGGGCTTGGGAAAAGCAGTGTTGATGAAATGCTCGGTGATGTCCGTTTCCTCTTCGCCACTCAGCAAGACGCCGTACGCATGCTCGAGTGCTCGACCGGCACGACCCACCTGTTGGTAGTACGCCACGACGGACCCTGGGGTCTGATAGTGGATGACAAAGCCGAGATCCGGCTTGTCGAACCCCATCCCCAGAGCCACGGTGGCGACGAGGGCCTTGACGCGGTTCCCGAGCAGCTCCCGCTCGAGCCGTTCTCTTTCCTCGGACTCCATTCTCCCGGTATACGCTTTGGCATTGAGGCCTCGTGACCGGAGCCAGTCCGCGACCTGCTCGGCGTCGCGCACGGTCAGTGCGTAGATGATTCCGTGTCCAGAGATCCGGGGTAGCTGCTCAGCCAGCCAGGCCATCCGCTGGGACTGCCGTGGCAAACGTATGGTCTGCAGGGTAAGCGACGGGCGCGCCAAGGGCCCCCGCTGGACCCTCAGATCGTGTCCGAGCACCGTGCGCAAGTCCTCCATCACCCTGTTGTTGGCCGTGGCCGTGGTTGCTAGGAGCCGCATATTGGGGGGAAGTGACCGTGCCGCACGCTCGATGCGTTGATAGTCCGGCCGGAAGTCGTGTCCCCAGTCCGATATGCAGTGACACTCGTCGATCACAAGCAGGGAGATGCGGTCGGCGATCCCTGCAAGCACCCGGTCTCGAAAGCGTTCGTTGGCGAATCGTTCGGGAGCGACCAGTAGGATGTCCACCTCGTCGCGGTCCAACGCCTCCTCCACGTCGGACCACTCTTCCTGGTTGTCCGATGTGATCCTGGCCGCGCGGACCTTCATCCGTTCAGCGGCCAGAAGCTGGTTGCGCATCAAGGACAGCAGAGGCGAGACGAGCAGGGCCGGGCCCCTTCCCGCTTCCCGGAGGAGCCTCGCCGCAATAAAATAGACGAAGCTCTTCCCCCAACCCGTTCTCTCCACGACGAGCAGCCTACCCCGGTTCTCCACGGCATGGCGAATCGCTTCCTCCTGGCCAGGGCGGAAGTTCGCTTCTGCGATGCCGGTGCCCGTCCGAAGGAGCTGGAGCCCTCGCGATGGATCGTATTTCACCCGATGACGGTGATTCCAAGCACGCAACGCTCTCTTGATTTCGTCGATTTCGTCACGACTGAGGTCCCATGGCCGCCCCATGGTTTCACGGAGGAAGGCCTTGTAGAACTCAGCCAACCGTCCGCTGGAGACCCTCAGCATTCGGACCCTGTCGGCGCTGAGGCCTTCCTGCCACTGATCCGAAAAGACAAGCAGGTCACCTTTCCCTTGATACAGATAACGGCCTGCCCAGTACTCCCTGCCCTCAACGGTTAAGTGCGGCATTCAGAGTGGTGTCCCGACGCTACTCCGCCTCGCAGACGTGATCGAAAACCGCGACGGACACCTTCCCGCACGCAGCCTTCACCCTGTCCCAGTCCTGCCACCGCGGCGCCAGGTCCCGGTACTCGGCGAGATCAAGCTCGTCGAGATCGTAGGGCAGCGGATTCGCCAGCTGGGCCTGGAGCTGCTGCAGCGCGGACTCGCCGCTCTCCTGGGGATAGAGCCGGTCAAAGGAGCGCAGTGCCTCGCCGGTGGCTTCGGTGCCCAAGTGAGTCGCCAGCGCAACGAAGTCAAGATAGTCCCTCGTGGCATTGCGTCGCAGAATCAGGACACCCTTGATGCGCAGGATTTCCGCTTCGGTGGGAATCGTGAGGTCCGCTCCCCCCACATCGAGCGTAGTCGTCTCAAGCGGCTCGGTGCGAATCAGTTGCCGCACTCCGGTCTCGATCCCGTCCAGGCTGCCGAGGATCTGAACGGGCCGAGCGAGCCGCGCGGTCTCCCATCCCGCGACGGATTCCAATTGCGAAAGAACCTCCCCGAAGCGTACGCGGAGATCAGTCAGGACATGGTCGGCATCCATCGAGAAGCGGTGCTCCGCATGGATTGCGGCAGCGGTACCGCCAACCAGAACAGCGCCCGGCAGGATCTGCTGGAGGCGCGCCGCCGACGACAACAGCCGCTCCCACTCCCACTCAGGAAGGCTTTCGGGCTTCTCTCGCATACCGCATCCAGAAGTGATGGCGCTGGGCCCGGGGGTCTCCCACATGGCGAGCGCACACGCGTTCGATCCTCTCCAGGACGGACGGATCCCGGCGGGCCGCTCCACGGAGGTCGGCCCAGTGGTGCCACTGTCCGCGCGCGATGATGTCGTCGATCGCGGCCAGGGTGAGGCGGCTGTGATTGAGGTGGCGGTGGCGCATGGTCCTCGGGAGAGCGGAGGGGTGGCCCAGTCGTCGGATCGAAATCTAACCCCGTGCCCGGCGGCAGCGACCCGTCGCTCAGACAGAGCCGCCCACTCAGAACGCCTTCAGATACGTCAGCTTCACCACCCCCGTCCTTCGCTGCCAGCGCTGCGTGCGCGGATCCAGCAGGTCGCCCGTCAGATAGCCCGTGTCGAACACGACGAAGAGGTCGCTGCCGGGCGTATGGATCCAGTCGATGCGCACGTTGGCCTGGACCACGTTCGAGACATCGTCGTATTGGATGAGGGCGTTGGCGAAGAGTGCACGGCTCGCAGCGCCCAGGATGGACACGCCGACGAGCCGCGTGGTGAAGTCGCCGTCGTCGGCGGGAAGGCTGACGTCGTTCCAGCTGTAGTCGCCACCGATCGTGAGGTGGGGGCCGGTCTTCCACATCAGCCCGCCCGAGAGCTGCGTCCGCGTGCCGCCCCAGAACTCGCCCGCCACGATGCCGCCGCGGGCCGAGAACTCGCGGCTGTCGTTGGTGTTGAAGCGGATCTCGGTGCCGGTGAAACCGTACTCGCCGGCCTCCAGCCTGCGCCCCTGGATGTGCGTGGGCCGCGCCAGCCATTCGCCCCGGCGCACGACCGCAACCGAGGCGCGGTCGCCGGTCTGGAAGCTGAGGAGGTTGCTGAAAACCAGCGCAGTGCTTTGCCTGGTGCCGTCGATCCCGGCGATGTAGTCGCCCCTGAGCGTGGTGACGAGTTGCCGTGCCCAGGCGCTCCGTTCGAAGCGCGGATGTGCCCCGACCGAGCCCGTGAAGCGCTGCATGTCGTTGCGCAGCACGAAGCCCAGGGCGGGATCGAAGTCGACTGGGATCCGCCGGTACCCGGCTCCAGCGGCCAGCAGGCTGCTCCGCAGGCTGGCCTGGATGGCGCCGGCGATGGGTGAGCCGGCGTCGGCGCCAGCGCCGCGACCAACAGCCCCGCTGGACTGCGGTGCGCCGGCCGAACCCGCCTCGCCTCCGAAACCTGTCGCCACGCCGGTCGCACCCGCGGCTTCCCGCTGCGCACCGTCGTCCGCCCCGTCGTCCCAGGAGCGCGCGAGCCATCCGCGGACCGAACTCGACCCGCCGAACCGCACCTGGAAGTCACCGCCGAGCACCCGGTTGAACCCGCCGTCCGCGTCCATCGACGTGAGGATCCCGCCCACGGTGGTCCTCGGAAGTGGGTCGGCACGCAGCCGCAGGACCGAGTTGAGACCGCCGGGGGCCGCGTAACGCTCCCGGTCGCCCTGCGCGTCTTCGGTCCACAGGCTTAGCGCCCCGATCGAGAGCGGGCCCGCCTGCCCTGTCAGCCGCGCGCCGCCTGCGATGTCGTTGCCGATTCCGATCCGGCGGCTGAAGAAGACGACGGTCTCCTCGGCGTCGCCGAAGTCGAACAGGCCGGCGCGCTCCAGGAAGAACTCGCGCTTTTCGGGGAAGAAGAGGCTGAAGCGCGTCAGGTTGATCTGGACGTTGTCGGCCTCCACCTGGGCGAAGTCGGGGTTGACGGTCGCGTCCAGCGTCAGGTTCGAGGTGATCGAGTACTTGAAGTCGAGCCCGATCTCGTTGAGGGTCTCGGTTTCGGAGTCGAGATCGCCGCGCCTGCCCGCGACCGAGCGCCCCGCGATCGCGAAGGGCTTGGCCTCCATGTAGCGTCCGCGCCGCAGCCCCTCGAGACCGGTCAGGGTGGCGTACTGCGAGACCTGGGTGAGACCCTGTCGGAACTCCTGCCCGATGTGGGGAAAATACACCATCTCGTTCTTGCGCCGGATGGTGCGCTCGAGAAGGATCCCCATCTCGGGCGCGTCGGTGTCGGCAAAACGGATGGTGGTGAACGGGATCGCCGCCTCGACGACCCATCCGTCCTCGGTGACGCGCCCCTCGCTCTCGTAGACACCCTCCCAGTTCCAGTCCGACAGCGTCATGGACTCGTCGGTGATCAGCGCGTCGCCCTGGGTGCCGAAGGGGTTGATCTCGAAGATGTAGGCGTTGCGCTTGTCGTTGTAGGTGTCCAGCCCGATGCGGATGTTGTCGTCCTGGTCGATCCGGCCCTCGCGGTGCAGGATGCTGCGGCGGATTCCCCCCGGGTCGGAGTCGTGGAGGACGATCGCGAAGTAGAGGTTGTTGTCGTCGAAGGCGACCCGAAGTTCGGTGCGTTCGGATGCGGGCGCGCCGTCGACCGGGACGCGCTGGCGGAAGTCGGTGACTGGTTCGATCCGCTGCCAGAAAGGCTCGTCGAGCACGGCGTCGATGGTGGGGGGACGGTCGGTGCGGACGGCGCGGATGGTCTGGGTGGGCGCGTCCTGGCTTTGCGCGGTGGCGGGTGTACCGGCGGCCAAGCCCGCCAAGGCACTGGAGAGCAGTCCGTGCATCGCCCGCCGAAACCGGCGGGGATTGGTTCGACGGCCTGCTGGACCCCGGCGGAGGTTCAAATCAGGTGTCGTCGGCCTCGGCTGAGACTTCAGCCTCTTCGGCGGCTTCCGCGTCTTCCACGACTTCGGCCTCGACTTCGATTTCGACCTCCGCCCCGGCTTCGACATCGGCCTCGGCGCCCATCTCGCAAGCGCTCCCGCCATTGCAACAGCGCTGGGCCCTCTTGCAGCAGCATTGAGTCCGGCAGCACCAGCCCCACCTGCCGCGCGCGCCGCCCCACGTCCAACAGCAGGACCCGTCGCCGGACTCGCCGTCCGACTCGTCGCCGCACTTGCGACACCGCGCCCGCCGGAGCCACATCAGGATGAGGATCAGAAGCAGGATCTGCGGGAGCCCGAGCCGCAGGGCCGTTCCCCAGAAGTCAACGAGCGCCCCGAAGTACCAGCTGAAGAATTCGCCTATCATGATGGACTTCCCCGTGTCTGTTGATTCACCGTAGACCGTTCACCTTTGGTACGCCGACGGTGCGGATTTGGTTTCCTCGCGGCCCAGCGCGCGGACGGGCAGGCAGCCTCGGCACGCCCCCCGGACGGCCCGGCTTGCGCGCGCTTGGCGCTAAAACAAGGAATCGTCCCTCAGGCGGTAGATGGCAAGCCCCACCCAGGCTCCGATGAGGACCGCGCCGACCGTGGCCCAGGTCGTGGCCGGAACGATGAGCCCGGTCAGGGCCAGGGCACCGAGGACCACTGCACCGGCAACGCAGTAGATCGCGAGGATGCGGAATTCACGGCGTCGGTCGGTCATCGGAACCTCACAATTGCGATTGCGGTGCCGTCGGGGCTGACGGCGATGCGGGAGATGTCGCCGGGGGGAGACGAAGAGGCTTCCGCCGCCGGGGAGACGCCCGTGACCTCGGTCCAGCCCTCGTCCCTCGACCAGGCGTAGAGCGCGGCGCCGTCCCCCATCAGGATCTCGCCGCCGGGCGTCCACGCGTAGTCCTCGCGGCCGGGGAGCGTCCGCGCGATGCGCTCGGTTTCGCCCGTGGCCGGGTTGAGGCCCTCGATCCACCATTCGTCCTCCGAGACCTTGCGCACGAACGAGACCGTGGCCGTGCCGGGGATCCGGTGGATGGATCGGCCGGGATTTTCGGCCACGGTGCGCACCTCGCCCGAGAGCGCGTCGCCGACCTGCAGGGTGGGCGGGTCGCCGAGCACGAACATCGCCGCGGTGCGCTCGTCGGCCCAGGCGTGGTAGCCGACCGGCTCGACGGTCGCGAAGATGGGGCCGAGGTCGGTCCCGTCGGTGGCGTAGCGCCAGAGGTACTGCGCGCCGCGTTCCTCGTGGATGGCGGAGATGGCGTCCTGGCCGGGGATGACCGTGGGGGAGAACTCGCTGGCGCCGGGGGTGCGCGTGACCTGCTGCGCGGCGCCGCCCGCCGGGCCAAGGCGGAAGATCTCAGTCTGGGTGGAGTCCACCGCCGAGGTGTAATAGAGGGCCGCGCCCGCCGGGCCGAAGGAGGGCTGGTTGTCGTAGCCGTCTCGGTCGGTGGCGTTGGTGAGACCGGTGACGATGAGGGTGCCGTCGTCGGCGCGTTCGAGGCGGCCGGTCCAGATGTCGGTCGAGGGGGCGCCGGCCGCGGTGGGGCGGTAGTCGTCCGGGGCCGGGCCGATTTCGGGGGCCGGTGCGTCCGCGGGGGTGGCCGCGAAGGGGTCGCCGGCAGGCGACCCGCCCGGGGCCGCGTCGGTCGTGCAGGACAGGGCGAGCGTGAGGAGCATGGCCGTGACAGCCGTGGCGGTGGCCGACCCCGCGGCCGGTTCGTCCGCCGGTGGCGCGGAGAGGGTAGCCGCGAGGGCGTCGCTCTTCATCCCCCAACCCTCCAGCACCCCGCGCGACTCCCCGTCGCCTGCCTTCGCGACACCGACCAGGAGGTGCGCGCTCGCGGTGGGGTTCCCCGGTCCGGCGGATTCGATGGCGGCCGCCAGGACTTCGTGAGCGTCCGGGGTGAAGGGAAGGTGGCCGCCGTACACTTCGGGTGCGTTGCGGATATGCTCGGGCAGGGACTCGATGTCGAGCGCGAGCTGGTCGAGGGCTTCGAGGAGCGCCGGATCGCGCTGGGAGATCGCGCCTGCGAGGATGTGCCCCGGCGCGATCGCATCCTTATCCTCGCGCGCGGCCGCGGCGGCGGCACGATTCAGCGCGTGGACGGCGTCTTCGGTGAGGTTGATGGCCATGCTGGAATCTGGAAGTGCGAAGGGCGGCGTTTCAAGTCCGGGGGGTCAGCCGCCGGCACCCATGAACCACGCCACCACGCGCGCGCCGAAGTCGTCGGCGTCGAAGCCCGGGACGTGCCCGCCGTCCTCGATGGTCCAGAGCTCCACCTTCAGGCCGTTGTCGCAACCCGTGTCGTAGCTCGTCACGTCCGTCTCGTCGTCGGGCAGCGCCTCGACCAGGTCCAGGGAAGCCATGGTTTCGGCCGCCTCCATGTCGCACCCCGCGCGGGTGGCCCAGCGGTGCACGCTCTCTTCGGCGCCGGGATAGCTCGGGCGTCCGTCGCGCCCGCCGCCTCCGGCGTACCGGATGGTGCGGTCCGCGGTGCCGTGGATGTGAAGGACCGAAACCGGCCGCGCGCCTTCGCACCTGGCGGGGTCGGAGAAGGTGGCGCCGGCGACGGGCGCGATCGCACGGAGGCCCGGCATCGACTCGCACGCCATGCGGTAGGACATGAAGCCGCCGTTGGACAGGCCGATCAGGTAGACGCCATCGACGGTCATGTGCTCGTCGGCCTCCGCAACCAGTCCGTTCAGGTATCCGACATCGTCGACCCCGCTACCGTCCAGGTCGCAGCAGTAGTCGGTGCCGTTCCAGAATGGCAGGTCATCGTCGTTGCGGGTGCCGTTGGGCAGAATGACGGCGATCCGGTCCGGTTCGATCCGCTGCGAAATCCCGAAGTAGCCGTCGGTCCACCCCGCGTTGCTGGTGTAGCCGTGCAGGACTATGACCAGCGGGATGGCCGTTCCGGGATCGTAGTCGTTGGGGAGCGTCAGCGTCGCGGGCCGGTCACCGCCGATGGTGCGGACGGGGTCGTTGACGGGGCTGCTGGTCTCGGCTTCGTCGTTGCACGCGGTCAACGTCGCGAGCGCCAGTGCCGTGGTTGCGATTGTGGTCCGCCATCTCTTCACGAGTCTTCCTCCTTCATGCCGTACTCCCGTTCCGCTGCTTCCGCGGTAACATACCCGTCCAGCACGTCCTCGCGCACCTTCCCGCGCGCCCGGCGGCGCGGATCCCCCAGCCCCCCGCCCCCCGGCGTCGCGAGCACGATCCGGTGTCCTGGCGGCACCACCTCGCGCCCCTTCACACGCAGCTCCCCCGCGCCCGGGACGTGGACCCGCCCGGGAGCACCCGCCCCACCCCCGTCCCTGCCCCGCGCGGCGTTGCGGACGCGCTCGAACATTTTGGACACCGCGAAGGCCGCCTCCTGCGCGTGCGAGACCTCCATCACCTGGCCCAGACCGCCCCGGTGCTCCCCCGCCCCGCCCGAGTCCGGGATGTACTCCTTCCGCCAGAAGATGAGCGGGGCGACCGTCTCGGTGATCTCGATCGGGGTGGACCGCACGCCCGACGGGAAGGAGGTCGCGGAGAGTCCGTCCTTGCCCGGGCGCGCGCCGGTGCCGCCGGTATGGAACGGGTTGACGACGAACGGCTCCGCGTCGCCGTAGCCGTACGAGCCGGCCAGACCCGGACCCCCCATGATGACCGGGTTCCAGAGGCACGACGAGCCCTCCGCGGGAACGGAGCCGGGAGGCATCGCCTGACCGAGCGCGCCGAGGACGACGTCCGGCAGCATCTGGCCGATCGAGTGGCGGGCGGAGACGGCGGCGGGCGGGGGCGCGTTGAGGAGGCAGCCTGGGGGCGCGCTGACTGTGATCGCGCTCAGGGAGCCCGCGTTGTTGGGGACTTCCGAGCCGACCACGCAGCGGACGCCGAACGATGTGTAGGCGCGGGTGTAGGTTTCCGGGACGTTGATCCCGTAGGGCGACATCGGCGAGGTGCCGTCCCAGTCGATGTGGATGCCGTCGGGGGAGACGGTCAGCGCGCAGACCAGTTCCAGGTCCCGGTCGTAGCCGTCGATGGTCATGCGGTGGCGGTAGGTGCCGGGGCGGAGCGCGCGGATCCGGTCCAGCATGGCGCGCCGGGAGGTGGTGACGATCATCTCGGCGAGGTCGTCGAGCGAATCGAGGCCGAATTCGGTCATCATCGCGGCGAGGCGCTCGCACCCGGCCTCGTTGCACGCCGCGAGGGAATAGAGGTCGCCCTGGGCGACGTCGGGCTCGCGCACGTTCGCGCGGACCATGCGCATGAGCGTTTTGTCGACGCGGCCGGCGCGGATGAGGTAGCCGATCGGGATGCGGATGCCCTCCTCGAAGACCTGGTTGGCGTCGGCGCCGAAGCCGCGCCCGCCCACGTCGGCGATGTGGCTGGTGGCCGCGAAGAGCGCCACCAGGCGGCCGTGCAGGAACGCCGGGGTGACGACCGTGAAATCGTTGAGGTGGCCGGTGCCCTCCCAGGGGTCGTTGGTGACGAGGACGTCGCCTTCGCGCAGGGTGTGGGCCGGGTGGTCGCGCAGGAAGAACCCCACCGAGGCCGCCATCGCGTTGACGTGCCCGGGCGTTCCCGTGACGGCCTGGGCCAGCATGCGGCCCTTGAGGTCGAAGACGCCGGCAGAGAGGTCGCCCGCTTCGCGGACGGGGGTGGAGAAGGCCGTGCGAACCAGGGTGCGGGCCTGCTCCTCGACTACCGAAAGGAGCCGGCTCCACATGATCTGGTCCTCGAGGGCGGAGACGCCGGTGCGCGCGGCCTGGCGGGCCCGGCGTTCCACGAGGAGGTGACCGCCGGGGAGGACCCGCGCCTCCCAGCCTGCCGGCACGACGGTGGTGGTTTGCTCTTCAGCGATGAGGGCGGGGCCGGGAATGGCGGTGCCCGCGTGCAGGTCGGGGCGATGGTGGACGGCGGCGTTGACGTGGCCTTCCGCCGCACCGGCGAAGAGGGTCGAGAAGGCGGAGGGACTGGGGGGGGATGGGGGCTGACGAGGGCTGGACGTTTCAGCTGAAACGTCGGAATGCGCGGCCGAAGCGGCGGGCGTTTCAGCTGAAACGCCGGAATCGGCGGCTGAGGCACCGCCCCCCGGCGCCGACACCACCAGCGTCCAGCTCAGCACCTCGATGTCGAGGCCCGGAATCGTGCGTCCGTACACTGCCTCGTACGCGCGGTCGAAGGCCGCCTTGAGCGCGGCTACCGCGCCGCCGCCCCTTCCGGTGTCGCGTTCCGACCCCCCACCCCCCACCACCTCCGGCGGCAGCTCCACCCCGATCTCGTGACCCTGACCCACGTACCGCATATACGCGTGCGCGCGCTCACTCGTCGCGGCGCCCGGCGCCCCGCTCCCCACCACCGCTGCCGCCTCCCCCCTCATCCCGGCGAGCACCTCGCGCACCAGTTCCGGGTCGAACCCGGAGAGGCGCATGTAGCGGCTCTGCACGACCTCGAACGAGATCGGCGCCAGCAGGAACCCCACCGCCGAACCCACCCCCGCGTGTCCCGGCACGAGGAACCGGTCCAGCTCCAGCTTCTCCGCCACGCGCGCCGCATGGATCGGCGCCGATCCCCCGAACGCCACCACCGTCCGCCCGGCCAGCCCCTTCCCCCACTCGACCGAATGCGTGCGCGCGGCGTTGGACATGTTCTCGTCCACCATCTCGCTCACCCCCAGCGCAGCCACCGCCGCCTCCAGCCCCAGCCTGCCGCCCACACCGCCAGCGACCGCCGCCTCGGCCCGGCCCCGGTCCAGCCCGATCGCACCCCCCGCGAACAGCTCCGGATCGATGCGCCCCAGCACCACGTCCGCATCGGTGACCGTCGGCTCTTCCCCACCCCGCCCATACGCCGCCGGCCCGGGCTCCGACCCCGCGCTCTCGGGGCCCACATGGATGCGGTCCAGATCGTCCACCCCCGCGATCGACCCGCCCCCCGCCCCGATCTCCACCATCTCGATCACGGGGATGCGCACGGGCAGCCCGCTGCCCTGCTTGAAGCGGTAGCTGCGCGCCACCTCGAAGGTGCGCGAGTGGAGCGGCTCGCCGCCGTCGATCACGCAGAGCTTGGCGGTCGTGCCCCCCATGTCGAAGGAGAGCACATCGCCCAGCGCGAGATCCCGCGCGAGGTGGCTGGCCAGGATCGCGCCGCCGGCCGGGCCGGATTCCACCAGCCGGATCGGGGAGGCGACAGCGGTGTCGAGGGTGGTCAGTCCCCCGCCGGAGGTCATCAGCAGGAAGGGGCACGCGAGGCCCTCGTCGCGCAGCGAGGCGGCGAGGCCGTTCAGGTAGCGCGCCATCCGCGGCCGCACGTACGCGTTGGCGCAGGCGGTGGAGAGGCGCTCGTACTCGCGGATCTCCGGGCAGACGTCCGACGCCAGCGTGACCGACAGACCGGGCCGCTCGGCGGCCAGGATTTCGGCGATGCGCCGCTCGTGGGCGGGGTTGGCGTAGCCGTGAATCAGCCCGATCGCGACGGACTCCACGCCGTGCTCGTCGAGGGTGGGAAGGACGGCCCGCACGGAGTCCTCGTCGAGGGGGATGAGGACGCGGCCGCGGCGGTCGACCCGCTCGGTCACCGGCAGGCGCAGGTGGCGCGGAACCAGCGGGGGCGGCCGGTCGACCCCGATGTCGTACTGCTCGAAGCGGTTCTCCTGGGCCATCTCGAGGGCGTCGCGGTGCCCCTCGGTCACGATGAGCGCGGTCCTGGCGCCCTTGCGCTCGATGATCGCGTTGGTGGCGAGGGTCGTGCCGTGGATGACGAGCCGCACCGAGGCGGGGGCCACGGCGCCCATCTCCAGGACCTTGCGCACGCCCTCCAGGACGCCCCGCTCCGGGGCCGCCTGCGTGGTGAGGACCTTGGTGGTGACGAGGCGGCCGTCCACTTCCAGCGCGACATCGGTGAAGGTCCCGCCGATGTCGACGGCGAGCCGTGCGCCGTCAGCTCGGGCGCCGCGAGGCCCGGACTGCTCGGGGTCCGCGTCCGTCCCGGCGGTCCCCGCGCCGTCAGCCATCTTCCCTCAGGGGAACCGTGTAGTTCAGCGCCAGCCGGCCCCCGTCCGGGAAGATCGTCTCCCCGGTGAGGTAGGACGCGTAGTCCGAGGCCAGGAAGACCGCCACGGTCGCCACCTCGGACGGATCGCCGGGCCGCCCCAGCGGCGTGCGCGACATGATCGTGCGGCGCGCCGCCTCGTCGTTCATCGTCACCTTGGCCATCTCGGTCAGGATCGTGCCCGGGCCGATCGCATTGACGCGTATGTCGTGGGCGGCCAGCGCCATCGCCATCACCCGGGTGAGCTGCTGGATCCCCCCCTTCGAGACCGCGTACGGCAGCTGGTCCGGAATGGCGACCACCGAATTCGTCGACGACATGTGGATGATCGTGCCCTTGATGCCACGCTCCACCATGTGCCGCGCAACCAGCCGGCTCAGCAGGAAGGGCCCGCGCAGGTTCACGGCCAGCACCCGGTCGAAGTCCTCCACGGTGCCGTCCAGGATCGAGCCCGGAGCGATGATGCCCGCGTTGTTGAGCAGGATGTCGCAGGCTCCGAAGCGGTTCACGCACGCTTCCAGCAGCGCGGCGCAGTCCTCCTCCCGGCTGACATCGGCGCGCAGCGCGACGGTCGCTTTTCCGGTGTCCTCCTCAATCCGGCGAGCGGTGGCGGCGCACTCCTCCTCCCGCACGTCGGCGAGCACAACCCGTGCACCATGCTCGGCAAAGGCCCGTGCGCAGGCCGCCCCGATCCCCCGCGCCGCGCCGGTAACGACGGCGGTCCTTCCGGCCAGCGAGATCATCAGCTGTAGGGCATCTTCGGCGTCTTGCCCATGAGCCGCGCATACACCGTGAGCGCACCTCGATGGTGGGCGGAATGGTCCGAGATGCCGTTCACGATCGCGTACCGCGGCGCTCCCCCCATGATGCGCTTGTCCGGGATGGAGGCGAGCAGCTCCTCCTCGGACGCCGACTCGACCGCGGCGACCGCGGCTTCGTAGGCGCGCTCCAGCCAGGCGTTGGCCTCGGCCAGCGACGTCACGGCCTTCACCGCCGCGATCATGCCCTCGAAGTCCATGTTCCAGCCCTTGCCGAAGGCACCTTCCACGAACCAGTCGACCGAGTCCGCCGCGTGCGCCACATGGCCGGCCACGGTGTAGAGTTCGGGCTGGGGCGCGAAGCCCGAGTCCTCCTCGGTGAAGGTGGACGCAGTGGCCTGGAAGTACTTGAGTGAAGAGCGAAGTTGGGAAACAAGAGTTTCACGAATGGTCACAGGTTTCTCCTGGGTGGGGCGATGCGGGGTTCCGCCGGGGGTTGACAGGCCGTAGACTGAATCGGGGACAGGCCCCAAGTCTAGCCCCGTGCAGCGTGCACCTCCACCCCGGCAAGCAATGTTGACCGCAATTCGCACCAGGATGGCCTCGCGGCTTCGAACGACGGTTGCGATCCGCGCTCTGCGTCTCCGCGCGCCCACTGCGGCCGCCGCCGCGCGATTCCGGCCGGATGTCGCGCGCCCGGTGGCCGCCACCTGGCGATTCCGCTCAAGCCTGCCGTGCGCGGCGGTCATCCTCCTGGCCCAGCTCGCGGCCGTTGCCGCGACCGCCCAGGAACTCCCGCGCGCCGATCCCGCCGCCGCGGGCTTCATCCCCGAGCGCCTTGACCGCATCGGCCTGTTTCTCGACGACTACACGTCGAACGGCAGCCTCCCCGGCGCGGTGGTCACAATCCTGCGTGACGGGGCGGTCGTCTACGAGAAGGCGGCCGGGCACCTCGACCTGGAGTCCGGGGACCGGATGCGCACCAACGCCATCTTCCGCATCGCATCGCAGACGAAGGCGGTGGTAAGCGTGGCCGTGATGATCCTGCAGGAGGACGGCGCACTCCTGATCTCGGACCCCGTCTCCCGGTATCTCCCGGCCTTCGCGCGCACCACCGTGGCCGTGCCCAGGACCGACACGGCCGGGTACGATGTCGTCGGCGCCAACCGGCGCATCACGATCCGCGACCTCCTCACGCACACCGCGGGCGTCGCCTACGGGGGCGGGCCCGGCGGCGACCAATGGCGGGAAGCGGATATCACGGGGTGGTACTTCGCGCATCGCGACGAGCCGATCAGGGAGACCGTCGACCGCATGGCCGCGCTGCCCTTCCAGGCCCAGCCGGGGTCGCGCTTCGTATACGGCTACTCCACCGACATCCTCGGCGCCCTCGTCGAGGAGGTATCGGGCATGAACCTGGACGAGTTCCTCTACCGCCGGATCTTCGAACCCCTCGGGATGGAGGACACGTTCTTCTACCTGCCCCCCGACAGGATCCGGCGGCTGGCGACGGTCTACGGCCACGACGGCGACGGCAAGCTCGTCCGCTCCCCGGACGGACCCGGCATGAACACGCAGGGCCAGTACACCTCGGGTCCGCGGATCAGCTTCTCCGGCGGCGCGGGACTGCTCTCGACCGCCCGCGACTACGCCCGCTTCCTCCAGATGATGCTGAACGGCGGCTCGCTGGGGGACGCCCGCATCCTGTCACCTGCGACGGTGGCCCTGATGACCTCGAACCACATCGGCGACCTCATGGGCAACGGCGTCGGCTTCGGGCTCGGCTTCGAGGTGCGGCTGGACCTCGGTGCGGCCGGGGAGCCCGGCTCCATCGGCGACTACGGCTGGGGCGGGGCGTATCATACCACCTTCTGGGTCGATCCCGCCGAGCGGCTGGTCGTCGTCTACTTCACCCAGCTCAGGAGCTTCCGGCGCGTCGACGACCACGGGAAGCTCCGGGCCCTCGTGTACGGAGCGCTGGCGGGACAATGATACTCATCGATCGGCACACGCAGTCGGGCGGGGGCCCGTTTCACGCCACGCTGCGGATCAAGCCCGCGGCCCGCATCCAGCTCACCGACGTGCGCGGCGAACTCCTCGACGAATTCGGCGACGAATTCACGAAGTACACCCGGTCGTTCTACATCTCCAGTCACACGACCGCCGGATACCTGGACCAGCGGCTGGCCGAACTCCTGGAACACGACGGCCGTGGCATTCAGGGCTACCTGCAGCTCTTCCGGGAGCTCTTTCCGCCCGACGCGGGTTATGTGCACGACAAGATGCACCTGCGGACCGAACTGTCGGAGGAGCAGCGGGCAAGCGAACCGCTGAACGCCGATTCCCACCTGACCTTCATTGGCGCCGGCCTGCGCAACTCGGCGTCATACGAGCTGGTCGGCACAGAGCCGGTCTGGTTCGTCGAGCTCGACGGCGTCCACCTGGGGGGAACGCGTCACCGGCGCACCTCGGTGATCGCCTACAACCACGAGGAGGAAGTGGCGCGGAAGGTCATCCCCGTCCATTCGTCACCGCACGCAATCGACGCGCTGAATCTGCGCGATCCGGCCCTCGGCTTCATCGGCACCCTGGAGGAGATGGTGGCCCGTCACAACGTGGCCTTCGGCCGCTTCGACGTGTCGCTTCCCGAAGACGAGCAGGACGCGGGCCTCACGGTCAACGAGTATGAACCGCTGCTGATGAACTACGACCTGCGGGATGCGCTCCGAAACCCCTTCCGCTTCATGGCGCAGACGGGGAAGGACGTGCGGGACGTGCTGCGCGACCCGCGCACGATCCCCGCCAAGGCGATCAACTTCGCGCAGTTCGACGCGGTTCAGGTCCTGAACCAGGTGCTCGACCGGATCGGGCTCCGCGACTCGGTGGTCGAGCGCGTGGTGAACAAGGCGGTGGCGCTGCCGGTGTCGCACTTCCTGCGCATGAAGCGAGCGTTCAGCCTGCCGGTGCTCGACCGGACCGGCGACGGCACCGGCGAGATCGGCTGGGGCACCTACCAGAGCCCGATCCTGGTGCAGTGGAAGGGGGCCGCGGAGAAGACGCGCGCGCTGGAAGTGAGGCTGGTGCGGTTCGTCTGAGGGGGTGGCTTACCCCGCCTGCGCCCCCTGGATCAGCGCCTTCAGTTCCTTGAACCCTTCCTCCATCCTGTGGCTCAGGCGCCCAATCGTCCCATCCAGGCGTGTCTCCACCCGATCGATTCGGGCAGTCATCCGCTCCTCCACCCGCCCTATCCGGTCGTCCATCTGCTCCAAACGAGCCTCAATGTGCTTGAAATCGTTGTCCTTGAGCCGATCGTACAGGTCATCCACGGCTGCCCTCGCCGCCCTGGCACTCCACCAGGTTGCGCCAACCGCGGCCACCACCGTTGCGACCACCACCCCGGCAATCGCGCCGAAAGCCTGCCACCACTGGGCACTCAATGTCGTTTCTCCCTTCCGGGACCCGCCCCGTTCCCGCACTTGCGTCACGATATCAATTCAGCTTCAAGGGTAGGATAATAGTGGATTGCGGTGTGAATGGCAAACGATCAATGACTTGTGGTGTCGTGTTAACATTACATTATGCCATGTACACATGACATTTCGTACAGGCGGACAGATTCCGCTGGACGTCCCGGGTCCTCCATTGCAACCGGCGGCCGTTACACCAGCGACCGCCCCTGCGCCCCGTCCGCCGCGATGCACGCCCCCGTGATCAAACTCGCCCGCTCCGACGCGAGAAACGCCACCACGTCCCCCACCTCCTCCCCCCGCCCGAACCTCCCGAGCGGCAGGTTGGCCTTCACGAACGCGCGCATTCCTTCCGGGTCGGCTTTCACGCGCTTGTCCCAGCTACCGCCCGGAAACCGGATCGATCCCGGCGCCACGCAGTTCACGCGGATGCTCTCCGGCGCGAGCTCCAGCGCCATGATCCCGGCGGCCGAGATCAGCGCCGATTTGGTCGTGTTGTAGATCGAGAGTCCCGGCCCGCCCTTCTCACGCCCGAAGACCGACGAGATGAAGACGATCGAGCCGCCGCCGCGCTCGCGCATCATCGGAATGGCCAGCCGGGCGGTGCGGAACCCCGACAGCATGTTGAGCTGGATGATGTCCAGCCAGTCCTGGTCACCGACCTCCTCAAAACGGCCTCGCCGGTTGCCCCCGACGTTGTTCACCAGCACGTCCAGGACCCCATACCGCTCCCGCACAGCCTCGATCAGCTCACCAGCGCCCTCCTCCTCGGCGACGTCGCAGCACACGGCCAGCACCTCGGCGCCGTTCGCCCGCAGCGTCTCGGCAGCCGCCCCCAGCCCGTCTGCCCCCCTCGCGCAGATCGCGAGTCTCGCGCCCTCGGCCGCCAGCGCCCGCGCACTGTAGAAGCCAAGGCCGCGGCTGCCGCCCGTGACAACCGCGACCTTGCCCCCGAGTCCCAGATCCATGGGGGTCAGCGCCCCCCATCCGAAATATTCGCCCGCAGCAGCCGCTCCAGCGTCCGCACATGCCCCTGCAGCGCCGTGTTCAGCTGGTCGTACCGCCGCACCGCGTCCTCGCCGGGCTCCTGGTCGGCGCGGGTCAGATTGCCGTACAGGTACTGCAGCTGGTCGACCAGCATGGGACGCGAGTAGCGGCGCGGCTCGGTGACCAGCTCCTTCTCCACCGCCACGACCGCCTCGGCGAGCTCACCGCCCCCGCGCTGCCGCGCCTGGTTGATGCGCTGCACGGCCAGCCGCGCCTCGCTGAGCGCGTCCCGCACCTCGAGCGCGAACGCGACCTGGCGCTCGACCAGATCGGCGCCGATCCCCTCGGCCGCGACGCGCGGGTCGAGCATGATCTCGAAGGTGTGGCTCGCGCTCCAGTCTCCGGCCGAGAGCCGCGCCGTGTACGTCCCGGGCGGCACCATCGGGCCTCCGCGCCCGGCAGCACCCGGGTTTGGGGACCATGGCCCGGGGTGCGACAGATCCCAGGTGAAGCGGTGCGTCCCCGCCTCGCATCCAGGCGCGGCGTACCGAAGCGCTCCAGCCGCCACTCCCGCATGCCGGGCTCGGCCGGCACCGTGTACTCCCCGGGCCCCTCGTTCGAAAACGACCGCACCAGGTTGCCGTCGGCGTCCATGATGTCCAGAGTCAGCAATCCGTCCACGTCCTCGGCCAGCATGTAGTCGATGTTGGCCCCCGCGGGCGGGTAGCTCGGGCGTGCCTCGGAGCCGGCTCCGCGCCCCCCGAATCCCCCCCCGTAGCGCAGCCTGTACGTATCCTCGACCCCGTAGAAGTATGCCCCGGCGCCGGCCACCTGCTCGTCCAGCTCGTGCAGCGGCGTGACATTGTCCATGATCCAGAACCCCCGGCCCATCGTCGACAACACCAGGTCCCCGTGCACGAGCTTCATGTCCGTGATCGGCGTCACCGGGAGGTTCAGCTGGAAGGGCTGCCAGGAGCCGCCGTCGTCGAACGAGACGAACATCCCGAACTCGGTGCCGAGGTAGAGCAGCCCCTCGCGGTCCGGATCCTCGCGCACGACGCGCACCGGATGGTTGCCCGGCACGCCGTTCGCGCCGGTCGTGATGCGCGTCCAGGTCGCGCCGTAGTCGTCGGTGCGGTACGTGTGCGGCGAGAAGTCGCCCATCATGTAGCGGAGGATGGCCACATAGGCCTTCGCCGGGTCGTGATGGGACACTTCGATCGTCTGCACCCGCCCGTACGGCCCGATCCCGGGGGGCGTCACGTCGGTCCAGTTGGCCCCGCCGTCACGCGTCACGTGCACCGGCCCGTCGTTGGCGCCGGCCCAGATCACGCCGGGTTCAAGCACCGACTCCTGGATGTCGTAGAGCACCGCGAAGTGCTCCTCGCCGGTCACGTCGATGGTGATCGGATACCCCGAAATGACCTGCGTCTCCGGGGTGAAGGCGGTCAGGTCCGGCGAGATCGTCTCCCACAGCTGCCCCCCGTTGGTGCTCACGTGCACGAATTGCGAGCCGTGGTAGACCTTGTCCGGGTCGTGGGGCGAAACGTGCACCGGCACGACGCGCTGGAAGCGGTACTCCAGGTCGCGCGGATTGTGTCCGTAGAGGTTCCCGAAGCCGACGTAGTACTGCTGCTCCTGTCCCGTTCTGCGGTTGTAGAGCCCGAAACGCCCCTTGCAGTTGGCGTAGACGATGTCCGGATCGCCGGGCTTGGGCACCACCGGGCCGGTCTCGCACCCCCCGTGGGCCTCCCACGCCGACTGGGCCCCGCCCGGCTCGGAACGCTCGGGCAGGCTGGGCACCGAGATGGTCGAATTGTCCTGCTGGCCCGCGTAGAGCCGGTAGGGGAAGTCGTCCGAAACGTCCACCTGGTACAGCTCGGCGGTCGGCTGGTTCAGCTGCGTCGACCAGGTCTGGCCGCCGTCGATCGAGACGTTTGCCCCCCCGTCGTTCGACTGGATCATGATGTCCGGGTTGTCCGGGTTGATCCACAGGTCGTGGTTGTCCCCGTGGGGGGTGCGCCGCGACTGCCAGCTCACGCCGCCGTCGGTGCTCATCCAGTGGCCCTCGGCCATCCCCCAGAGGATGTCGGGATCGGTCGGATGGCCCTCCAGATTCATGTAGTAGAAGGGCCGGTTGAGGATCGGCTGGAAGCTGGTGACCTGGCGCCAGGTGGCGCCGCGGTCGTCGGAGCGGTAGACGCCGCCGGTGTCGGGCGGCGCCTCGATCATTGCGTACACGCGGTCGGGGTCGGCCGCGCTGACCGCCAGGTCCGACTTGCCGCGCAGCCCGGTCGGAAGCCCGGCAGTGGCCTGCTCCCAGCTGTCGCCGCCGTCACGCGAGACGTAGACGCCGCCCTCCAGCCCGCCGGAGATGATCGTCCAGGGCTTGCGCTCGGCCCGCCACATGCTCGCGTAGATCGTGTTCGGGTCGTCCGGCGCGAACTCCAGGTCGACCGCGCCGGTGCTGTCCGTGACGAAAAGCACGTTCTCCCAGTTCGCGCCCCCGTCGCTGCTGCGGTAGACCCCGCGCTCGGGGTTAGGCGCGAAGGGGTTGCCGATCGCGGCCACGTACACCACGTCGGGGTTGTCGGGATGGATGAGGATCGCGCCGCTGTTCCCCGTCAGCTCCAGTCCGAGGTGCGTCCAGGTCTCCCCCGCGTCGGTGGATTTGTAGACCCCGTCGCCGATGATCACGTTGCTGCGCAGCCCGTCCGAGCCGGTCGACACGTACACGACGTTCGGGTCCGAGTCCGCCACCCTGATCGCGCCGATTGAGCCGGTGCCGAAGTAGCCGTCGGAGATGTTGCGCCAGTTGTGGCCCCGGTCGGTGGTCTTCCACACGCCGCCGCCGGTGGCGCCCATGTAGAAGGTGGAGGGGTGGGCGCGGTGTCCGGCCACGGCGGTGACTCGCCCGCCGCGCGAGGGGCCGACGTAGCGGTAGCGCAGGCTGCCGAAGAGGTCCTCGGAGAAACGCGCGCCGCCGTTCTGGGCGTGGGCGGGGGTGGGTGGGGCGAGCGCAGCGGCGGTGGCAAGGACCGCCAGCGCGGCGACGGTGACCGGAGATAGGTGCGTCCTGGTCATGCGTGCATCTCTTCCTGTCTCGGGGTGATGTCCGGTGCGTAAGCGCGCCCGGTTGGCGCGACCGGATGTCAAGGTATAGTGACGGGGGGGCGTGGAACAGCGAAACGAAGCCCTGGCGCCAATCGTAATCTGGCGCATGGAACACGCATCAACCGTACCCTGGCGGCCAAACGGCTTGCTCCGAGCACTCCTTCTCTGGACATCGCTAACGACGCTGATCTTCTGGTTGCCGACCCTGCGCGGCGCATTTGACGGTCGCAGCTACGAATGGGGACTCGGTGGCCTGGGTGGCGCTGGCCTGTCGGGCGACTACTGGTTCCCTGCTGCCGTTGCAGCATTCGCGTGCGGGCTGGTCACCTGCGGATGGCGCCTGCCGGTTCGGTCGTTTCGCTGGTTGTTCGTCGCTTGGCACGCCGCGTTGGCGAGCACGGTCGTGGCCCTGGCGGTCGTCATGGGTCGCAAGCTCACGCTCGAGGGTGACACACTCGGCTTGACCATTCCCCTGTGGTGGGTTGGCCCGCTGTTGTTCGGAGGTGTCGCGTGCTCGGCCGCCTACTGGACGAAATCCAATGCCCGCCGGTCCGCGCGACCTCTGGTTGCACCCCGTGACCCGATCAATCGTCCCTGGACGGCAGTGCTGCTGGGCCTGCTGGTCACTGTGTTCGTTCTACTGAGGTTCGGTCCACCTCATGGCCTGACCGATCAGATCGGCGTGATCGGCGGGAGCGCAGTCTGGTTTCTGTTGCCGCGTGCCCTGAACCCCTGGCATCTGGGGCCGGCCTAACGGACCTCCAGCAATGTGAGACGCGCGTCAGCGGCGATCGGTGTCCGAGCGTTCAAGCGAATCCCGGCGCCGACCGTGGGCCACCTTCACCGCCGAATGCGGCCGGCTTCCCTCAGGACCCGCTCGTACTCGCGCTCGAAGCTCTCCCCGCGCTGGCTGCGAACGATCGCGCGGGCGTTGATCTCGAACTCGATGAGCGGCGGGCCCGTGGCCAGGTCGAACAGGACCGCCTGGTAGGCGTCCAGCACCCGCGGGTCGTCATAGTCCGGGTCGAGCATCAACGCCCCGAAGTGGTGGTCGACCATGAAGCTCGCGGCATGGCGGCGGAAGAACTCACCAACATCGGCGTCCCTCGCGATCTCCCTGACGAGCGCGTGCGTGGCCGGATTCCTGGATGCGCCGAGCCCCCTGATCAGGGACCACGCCAGCACGGGCTCCTCATTCCCTTCGATCAACAGGCCGTCATCCCACTCGCGGCGCAGCTGCCCGGCGAGCCAGGCCTCGTAGCGCGGCACCTCGGTGGGACACGGGTGTTCCTCGCCCCAACGGTCGCGCCATCGGACCGCGTGCCCGAAGGCCGACGCCAGTGAGCGCCGCACCTCGAAGTCCGTCTCCGCTGCCTGCAGGAGCGCCTCCAGCGCGAGCCCGGCCCAGCCCCCGTCGGACGGGCAGCCCATTGTGAAGAAGACGACGCTTGCCCGTTGTTCCCCCGCCGCAACGAGGCGGGGGAGCTCGCTGGGGTCTTCGGGCAGGCGGGTCCACGCGGGCGGGCGCTCCTGGGCGGCCAGGCGGGGCACGGCCAAGGCCGCGAAAGAGATCGCGAAGACGATGGTGGAGAGTGACCTGTGTCGGACGCTCATTTTGCTTGCCCTTCCCCCTCTCGGGGCTCAGAAGTTGGACCACCTGCAACCGGTGGGCTCAGAAACGTGCGGGCGCAATCCCTGGCGGTCGCTGATCGAGTCGACCATCGGCGCGAGGGTGCCTCCGGGCAGGTAGTACACCACCGGCGCGTTGGCGAAGTTGCCGTACACATCGTAGTGGCTGAACGCCATCTCGGACGTGTCATCGGCGGCTCTCTCGACTTCCTCCACCAGAGCGTCGGCTCATCCTTCGTTCCGCGCCACGATTCGCTCGACGAGAGCCGCGGCATCCAATGGGCCAATCCTGCGGCACGGCAATCCCGAACCTAATAGTACTGGTTAATAGTGATGTTGCGGAAGAACCCATCGCACAACCCGCCGTACAACCCCTGGGCCGCAAAACCCGTCAGATCGCCACCGTCATCCCGAGCGCACCAGCGGCCTCTCGAAGCGCGGGATTGTCGCGCGAAACCACCTCCGGTTCACCGAAGTGCAGGCTGCGCCGCACCCGCTTCGTGAAGAGCACAACGCCGTGCCAATCGCCCCAAGAGCTCGACCACCAGCGCAGGCCCGCGTGACCGCGGTCCCACGCCGAAGCTGCGATGGGTTGCGTCGTCCGGCGGTCCCGTGAAGCGATTCGGTCCGGCTTCAGGCGGCGGCGGTGCAAGGTGCGCGGATCGCAGAGGTCCAGCAGCCTTGATGATGCATCCGGCTCCAGTCGGACCCCGACCAGCGCCAGGGGACGTCCCGCCCGCAGCAGGTGAGGCCTGCGCAGGGGGCGATTGCGCCACGGCTGAATGGCCTCGGCGATCGCGTGCTCCGGTGACTCGGCCACGTAGAGCACGGGGGAACAGGCAACGGGCAGGTCGAAACGGCCGAGGCCGGTGGTCGGGGGGATGTAGGACGGAGAAAACAGGTTTCCCTCGTTGACATCGGGGTCCCAGGGGAAAACGCGCCAGAAGTGGGCCACGGTCACTGGTACCGCCCGGAGCGGTCCGCAAAGCAGGTCCCCGCGGTATTCGCGCGACCCTTGTTCATGGACCGATCAGGCGAAGACACCGGTCTTCATCGCCTCCACCGCGCCGACTACTTCGGCCAACCGGCCGTGCTGGATGAAGTACGAAGGCGTGGCGCCATCGAGGTGGGCATTCGCTCCGGTGAGCCACTCCTCGACGATGTCTCCGTCCAGCCAGCGAAGAAGCATCTCGACCACCAGGGCCAGTCCGGCCAGCCGGTCGGCGTTCGCCCGGTCTGGACGCTGGCCCCGCCGCCAGCGGGACACCTGGGAATTGGAGACCCCCAGGACGTCTGCGATCCCGCGGTCGGAGCGCACCCCCGCACGAATCATCTTCAGATGACTCTGTGCCCTGGCGGTGCGGCGATCCGGGGTCTGTGTGGTGGCTCGGGCGGGTTGGCTCATGAGGGGAATGTAGCTGGGTGGGTGGGTACGCGCAACGAAAAACGATGCGCATGCTATGGAAATCACATCCCAATACCGCCCTACGCAACAGAATCCGTTGCGTCTGCTCATGCGTCGGACTATTGCCAGATGTTCTTAGACTTGACCGAACGGATCCACGATTTCCACCCCGGCCGACTCGAAATCCCTTCTGTTGCGAGTGACCACCACAAGCTTGTGAGCAATCGCGGTTGCCGCGATCAGGCTGTCCTTTACGGGCATGGATCTGCTGCGGGAGCGCAGTCGAGCGAGAAGCTCGGCCCAGCGGAGTCCCGTCTCCCCGTCGAGCGGCACGCAATGGATCCGGCGCACCACCTCGTCAAACCAGCGTTCAAGCGAATCCCGGCGCCGACCTGCCGCCAGGAGCCGTATGCCGAACCAGAGTTCCCCAAGCACCACCGGATTCACGGCAATGTCCTGCTCGTGAGCACGCATCCATTCGATCACCCCGGGGTTGGGGTTCGGCCTCGTGGTTTCCGAAAGGACGTTGGTGTCAACCAGGTACCGGATCGCTCGGCTCCTCGAATCCCGGATCCCCGAGATCCGCGGTCGACTCGGAGGGAACCGGGACGAACCACCCCTTCTCGGGACAGGCCAGCAGCAGGTCCACCAATCCCGAGTTCGCCGGCGCCCCGGTGCGCTCCAGCCGATAGACTCCGGGCCCGAGCCGGTCGATTTCGAACTCCTGGCCCGGAGCGACACCGTCGCGCTGGCGAAGATCGGCCGGCAGGACGAGTTGTCCCTTTGTCGAGATTACGGTCTTCATGCTTGGTAAGATACAAGACTTACCCCTGTCTGCAACCCGCGACGGAGGACGAGCCGATTCATCCCCGCTCCGCCACGCTTCAGAACGGCCAGAAGACCGGGACCACGAGCATGACCACCGCGAACACGACTGCGGTCAGGGGCAGTCCCACGCGAAGGTAGTCGGTGAACCGGTAGCCGCCGGGCCCCATGACGAGAACGTTCGCCGGATGGGAGACGGGGCTGGCGAAGCTTGCCGATGCGGCCATCGCCGTAGCCATCATCAGCGGGTAGGGCGAGATGCCCAGGCTCTCCGCCGTTCCCAGCACAATGGGTGACATGAGGACCACGAGCGCCGCCGTCGGGATGACCTGGGTCGCCAGGGAGGTAACAAGGAACAGAGTGCCCATGGCGGCGAGGGGCCCGAATTCTCCAGCCGTCCTTACCACCGCCTCCGCGAGGAGCGCCGAAGCGCCCGCGTCCTGCAGCGCCACGCCCAGGGGAAGCATCCCGGCGATCAGGAAGACTGCCTGCCACTCGATGGACCGGTAGGCCTCCTCCATGGTCAGACACCCGAAGAGGACCATGAGGGCGGCGCCCCCCACGGCTGCAATGGAGATCGGCAGCCACCCCAGCAGGACGGGCCCCAGCGTGACGCCGAGGATCAGGGCCGCGACCGGCGCCTTCCGACGCCGGGGTGGCGTCTGCACACCCTCGGTCAGAACGAGGAAGTTCGGATCGGAAGCGAGGACACGGAGGTTTTCGCGAGGCCCGTGAACGAGCAGCGCGTCGCCGGAGCGCAGCGGAAGGTCGCGGAGTCCGGTTCGATGGGGCCGCCCCTCGCGCCAGATCGCGAGCACCATCAGCCCGTACTTCCTGCGGAAGCTGAGCTGGCGCAGGGTTTGCCCCACGAGCCTCGTGTGGGGCGAGAGGACGACCTCGGCGATCCCGATGTGCTCGGTTTCGAGCGTGGGACTCTCCTCCGCCCCTTCGCCCTCGATCTCGAGCTCTCGAATCCCCTTCAGTGCGGACAAACCTTCGGGCCGGCCCCTGACAACCAGCAGGTCCCCCGCCTGCAGGCGTTCGCCGGGCTTCGGCATCTCGTTTACCTGGCCCTCGCGAAGGATGCTGATCACCCACAGCCCCAGAGCGGCGCCCAATCCGCATTCCTTCAGCGTCTGGCCCGCCAGGAAGGAGTCGCGGGGGACCCGAACCGCAAACAGTTCGTCCTGAAGGCTGTAGAGGTCGATGTGGTCGGCGGGGGCAACCGTCAGTTCCTCAAATGCTCCCAGGTCCTCGACCCTGTCGGGCGGACCCTGGACCAGGAGTGTGTCAGCGGGCTGAAGGGGCAGATCCTGCAGGGGAGCCGGCAGGGACATCCCGCCGCGCCGGATCGCCATGACGCGAACCCCGAAACGGGCCGAGAAGTCCACGTCGCGGAGCGTGCGTCCCGTCAGCTCGGAGCCGCCGGGTATGCCGATCTCCGCGACTTCGAATTCGGGGGAGTCCATGACCCTTACGCCCAGCCCCTCTTCCTCGATATCGAGCGCGGAGCTCTCGCGCAGCTGGTCCAGGCGATCCACCGGCCCCTGAGCCACGATGCGGTCGCCCGCCTGGAGACGGAAGTCCGGGCCGGGGGAGGGTCGGGGCCGCCCGTCACGGATGACGGTGATGGCTTGAAGTCCGGCCACGGACCCGAGCCGGATTTCGCCGAGGCTCTTTCCGGCAAGGGGCGAAGCCTCGGGCAGTCTCAGGATGATCAGCCGCTCATTCAGCCCGTAGACGTCCGGCAGTACCCTTTCATCGTCTCCTCCGGAACCCTCGACCCCGATGCGGCGCTTCGGCAACAGCCTGGGGACGGCGGCGAGGATGAAGACGAAGCCGGCCGCCATCACGAGTAGTCCCACCGGCGAATAGTCGAAGAGTCCGAACGGCTCGAGACCCTCGTTGCGGAGCGCCTCCGCGACCAGAATGTTGGGCGGGGTGCCGATGAGGGTGGTCAATCCACCCAGGAGGCACGCGTACGCGAGCGGCAGAAGAAGCCTCGAAGGCGGGATTCGGGTCTCCCTCGATAGATCCATGACGACGGGCAGGAGGATCGCGGCCACGCCAACGTTGTTCATGAAGGCGGACGCCACGCCGGCGGTCGCCATGATGACCAGGATGATGCGGGCCTCGCTTCCGCCCGCGAAGCGAATGACCTGTCGTCCAACCAGGCTGGCGATGCCGGTGTACGCGAGTCCCCCGCTCAGCACGAAAACGGCCCAGACGGTCACGACGGCGGGATTGGAGAACCCGGCGAGCGCCTCGGCCGGTTCTATGAGGCCGGTCACGGCAAGGAACACGAGCGTGAGGAGCGCGACGAGGTCCATTCGGAGTCGCCCGTGCATGAAGAGGACGACGTCCACCACCAGAACAGCCAGAACGAGAACGAGTTCCACCGTCATCAGATCGCCGGCGTGATCCCGTGCACGTCAACGGCCTCCTGCAGTCCGGGGCTGACTGCCAGGCGAGTCCACGTCAACGCAGCCCCCGGTGGGCCCCCTACGAAATCGGCCTCCTCCCCTTGTACCTCACCACGAAGAGCCCCTCGCCCCCCGACGTCACCACGACGATCCCCGACTTGAAGAAGGGGTAGTTGCTCCACGACCCGTTCATCGCGGGGAAGTCCTCCCCCGGAACCGTGTCGAAGAAGCCAGTCGGGCGCGGGTTCTCCCGGTCCGTGATGTCGAAGACGCGCAGGCCGCTGTTGTAGTTCGACTGGTACATCACGTCGCCCACGATGTACAGGTTGTGATCGCTGGAGGTGTTGTCGGAGAAGTACTCCTTGACCAGGATCGGATCGTCGAGGTCCGTGACGTCGTAGATCAGGGTGCGGGTGTTCGACACCAGCTCGCCGGTCTCGTCCAGCTCGTCGTTCATGTAGAACCAGGCCTGGTCTTCGGTCAGCCACCCCTGGTGCGTGTAGCCGACGTTGGGGTATTCCGCCACGGAGAGCGCGACCGGATTCTCCTTGTCGGTGACGTCGGCGATGCTCAGCCCCGTCTCGTTGGAGCCGAAGCAGATCTCCTTGCCGTGGTACTCCGCATCGGGCCCGCTGTAGATGACGCACTGCGCGTCGTGCGAATACCCCGTGCCCGCCCTGCCCGTCCTCTCGTCGGCGAAGCAGCCCGCGAAGGCCGGGTTCTTCGGATCGCGGATGTCGATCATGTGGAGGCCGCCGCCGCAGCTCTCACCGCCCCCACCCGCGCCGACCGCATAGGCGAAGCCCGTCTCCTCGTTGATCACGATGTTGTGAACGCTGCTGACGAGGTCGTAGAGCGCGTCCTCGGTTAGCTCGAGCGGCTCCCCGTCGTACTCCCGCAGCCGGGTCAGGTCGAGGACCTGCATGCCGTGTTCGGGGGCGTTGTCGGAGACCACGAAGACGTGGTTGCTGTAGACCTTCATGTCCCGCCAGCTCGAACGGGGGGCCCCTTCCGTCCTGGGGAGGTTCCCGACGACGAACGGGTTGGGCGGGTCGGTGACGTCGACGAACGACGTGCCATCGCTTCGGCCCACGATCGCGTAGTCGCGGTTGGTCTCCGGGTCGGTCCAGCCCCAGATGTCGTTGACGCGCACCCCACGCTCACCCCCCAGCTGCGTCACCGGCATGTAGGCCACGAGATCCACCTCGTTGCATCCGAAGACGGTGGCTTCACCGTCCGCGCAGTCGATCTGACCGCCCAGCACCGGGTCGATCTCGACCAAATCCTTGAAGACGGTCGACCCCTCGGACCAGTTCCCCGGGCCCCCGTCCAGGATGACCGCGTTGCCCAGCCCGGTGTCGGCACCGGGGTTGCCGGAAACCAGCACGCCGTCCTCGTAGGCGAGCCCGCTCCCGAGCCCCGAGCCGCTGGCGGAGCCATCGCCGAGCCGCTGAACCCGGCTCAATCCGGCATCGTTCAGGGCGAACTCGTAGATCGCGCCCCTCTGGTCGTGCGCGGCCGGAGCCCCGGCCCAGACCGTGGCGCCGTCGGTGGTGAGCGTAGTGCCGAAGCGGTCCCGGGGGGCACCGTCGGGCGCCTCGACGCGGGCGCTTTCGGTCCACCCCTCACCGTCGCGTTCGAACGCGATGATCCGCCCGGGTTGGGTCACGGGGTGGCCGGCCGCGACGAGGACCTTGTCGCCCGCCACCAGCACGGCGGAACCGAAATACGAAGCGGGCCCGTCCGGGCTCGACAGCTCAGCGGTCATGCTCCAGCCGTCCGGACCGGGCTCATAGACGAAGGCCGCTCCCGCCAGCGGTCCAGCCCGGGGTGCACCGATCACCAGCATCTCGTCACCCAGGGCCATTGCATCCCCGAAGTGGGTCAGCCGGTTGAAGGGAGACTCGAGCCGGGCTTCCTGCACCCACCCGTCGCCCGTGTCGCGGAACACGAGGACCAGGCCATCGGCCGGGAGCGCGCTCGGCCCGGACCGGATCGAAACGGCGGCCGCGGCAAGCTCCCCGCGGAGGACCACTCTATCCAGCAGCGCACCCTCCGGCAGGCCCTCCGGCACGATTGTGCCCTCCGCAGTCCAGCCATCCGCCGACCTGGAGAAGGTGTAGATACGTCCTGATTCTTCGTCGTTCGCATTCGCGGCAACCACCAGGAGGCGCCCGCCCGTCGCGGCCAGGCCCGTGCCGAACCCGTCGCCGGAGGAGGCTTCCGGACTCATGATGGTGCCCGTCTCCGTCCATCCCCCGCCGTTCCTGGCGTAGGTGTAGACGCAGCCCCCGTTCCCTCCGCCGCAACTCGGAAACCCGACTACCACCTCCCCACCGGCCACCGCCACCGCTCTTCCGTACCCCTGCGCCCGTGAGTTCGCCGGCGACAGGCCAACGAGGGCAAGGGAAAACAACACAACGCCGGACACCGTCTTCATCTGGTCTACCAGGTTCATTCTGCACGCGCTCCTTGTCGCACGGGTTCTGTTCGAAGGGGTTGGTGGAGGGCACATCCGTCAGTTCACCAGCCGCAGTTTCGTGGGTCCGGCCATGACCGAGGTGGCCGCACTGCCCATCACCGACATCGATCCGTCCATGGTTCGGACGAGGTCCACGGCAGCAACGAGTCCGCGCGCGGGGTCCCAGAGGATGAACCCGTCCAGTACGCTGATCATGTCCGTGGCCCCCGCTCCGCCGACCTGCTCCGCGGTGGCCTGCGTGCCTTCGATGCTGCTCAGCGCAATCTTCCGGAGCGTACGGCCATCGACGAGGGTGTCGCCGACGAGGGTGTAGTTGTAGATGGTGGTGCTTTCCACCGTCCCGGCGGTTGGCATCGGCAGGCCGAGCGCGGGACCCGGGTTCACCGACGTGCTCGCCGTGTCGGCCCATGTATCGCCGGGTCGAAGGGGACGGTCGGGAAAGCGCGGGAACAGGTCCCGGGTGTTGAGCTGGAAGGGTATGGGGATCGGGAGGTCGGTGCCCGTGATCTCGGGCGTCGATACCATCTCCACCTCGCCCAGAGGCCCGATCACGAACTCGAGATCGCCTGATGGGCCGTCCCCGCCCAGATCCGCGTTCCCCATCATGGCACTGGACACGCCCGACGAGTAGTTCGACACCGTGCCGGTAGCGCGCACCCCGCCGGGATCCGCCACAAAGGCCAGCTCGATCGTGCTGGCGCTGGACATGGTCATGTCCATTTCAGCTTCGGGCATGGTCATGATCATGGTGGTGGTGTCGCCCAGGCGGTACGTGGCCGTGGGAGGCGTCGGGACACCGTACCGGTATAGCTCACCGGGCGGAGCGGACTGCCCTGGGGCGGGGCCTCCGGAGGCGCATCCGGCAAGGAGTGTGGCTGCGGCGGCGAGGAAAGCTCGATTCGGCACGAGTGGTTCCTTTCAGTTTCGATTGTCGTTTGCGGGGGATGCGCTATCCCCCTTCACGGCTGCGATCGTCCCGCCGTGGATCGACTCCACGAAGGCGCGCACCTCGGCCTCGCGGCCCGGATCCCGTCGAATGACGGCCTGCACCCGGGGATCGGCCAGGACGTGCCCGCCCGGGTAGCGCTGCCTCGGCTCCACGCGGATCTCCGCGAACCCTGCGGCGGCCAGATCCGCCTCGTACTCCCGCACCGGCACGGGGAGGCAGCCGACCAGCGAGTCGGGCGACGCGGCGACGAAGTCCGGCACCTCCCCGTCCGACACCAGGTCCGAGATCATCACCCGGCCACCCGGCTTCAGCACCCGCATCATCTCGGCGAGCACGCGCGGGCGGCTGGCCGAAAGGTTCAGCACGCAGTTGGAGATGATGATATCGACCACCCCGTCGGGCACCGGAAGCGCCTCGATCTCGCCCAGGCGGAATTCGACGTTCCCGTACCCGCCCCTGCGGGCATTGTCGCGGGCACGTTCCAGCATCTCCGGGGTCATGTCCACCCCGATGACCCGGCCCCCCGGCCCCACCCGCGCGGCGGCGAGGAAGCAGTCGAACCCGGCGCCGGACCCGAGGTCCAGCACGGTTTCGCCGGGGGCCAGCGAAGCGAGAGCGACCGGATTGCCGCAGCCAAGGCCGAGGTTCGCCCCGTCGGGGACGCTCGCCAGCTCGTTTTCGTCGTATCCGACGGCGCAGCTGATCTCGGTGGCGCCCGGCCGGTCGGCATCCGGGAAGCCGTTGGTCACGTTCTCACCGGGGCTGGCGTCGGTGCCGGCGTTGGCCGCCGACCCATTGGAAGGCGCTCCGCAATCCACCGGCCCGCAGCACCCCTCCCCCGTCGTCGCCGCCCTCGCATACCGTTCCCGCACCGCCGTGCGGCGTTCTGTCGCGTCTATGGTCATCGTCTTCCTCGTATCGATTCTCTTGCGCCCCTTCGTGCAGGGCCCGGGAAATCTACGACATTTCGGGCTGCGCCCTGGGATCCTGTACGCGCTGGAGCAGGATCAGCCCGATCAGGAACAGTCCGGTAAGCACCAGGAATCCGGGACGCTGGTTGCCGCCGGCAAGGTAGGTGACCCCACCGAAGAGGAGCGGGCCCAGCACCGAGGAAGACCTCCCGCACAGCGCGTAGAAACCGAACAGCTCCGCTTCCCGGCCGTCGGGGATCAGCGACGCCATCAGCGCCCGGCTGGCCGACTGCACCGACCCCAGTCCGAACCCGGCGGCGACCGCAAGGCCGTAGAAGATGTTGGGACTCTCGACGAAGTAGACGGCGATTCCCGCCGCGACCCACAGGCAAAGCACCCCGGTCAGCACCTTCTTGGGCCCGAGCGTGTCCGTGGGCTTCGCCAGCGCGAACGCTCCCGCCATGGCGGAGAACTGGACGATCAGGAAGAGGATGATCACCTGCTGCAGGTCGAAGCCGAAGGTTCCCTGCGCGATGACGGCAGCCATCACGATGACGGTCAGCACCCCGTCGATATAGAAGAAGAATGCGGTGAGGAACCGCCTCAGGTTGGCGTTGCCCCAGACCTCGGCGGCGATGCGCTTGAAGTCGCCCATCCCCTTGGATGCGGCCTGCACGATGCCCATCCCGCCCCTGGTGTCCTTCGGGAGGAAGAGGAATGCCGGGATCGAGAAGAACGCGAAGAAGCCGATGACGATGAGCCAGACGACTTCGATGCGACCTCCCTGCGCCAGGGGCAGCACGAGCAACAGTCCGAGCGCCGATCCGAGGTATCCGAGCCCGTAGCCGTGGCCCGATGTGCGGCCCAGCCGTTCCGGCGGCGAAACGTCGGGGAGATAGGCGTTGTAGAAGACGTTCGCGCTCTCGAACCCCACATTCGCGATGACGAAGAAAAGGAAGCCGGCGACGATCATCCCCGGACCCAGTGTCGTCATCGACGCCACTCCGATCAGGCAGGTGACGACATAGAAGACCAGAAAGCGCTTCCGTGCGCCGCTGCGGTCCGCGACCGCGCCCAGAAACGGCGAAGTCAAAGCGACGATCAGCGCCGAAGCCGCGACGGCCCAGCCCCACCAGAGTTCGCCGAGCCCGCCCTCGCCGCCGACGACGGTGCCCCGGTAGAAGAATGGGAACACCACCGTCGTCACGACCGCGGGGAAGATGGAGTTGGCGAAGTCGTAGAGAATCCACGACCGGACGGCACGTTTGTCGTAGTTCACGGGCGGAGTTCCTGGGGACGGGGGGTCATCGGGGTTGAGTACCCGCACGGAGTCCCGTTCTGGGAATGCCGGGATCCCGCACGGTCGCTCAGCGTAGTCTAATCCCCGCCCACGTGTTTGGCACGTCGCCCCCGGCTTGCCTGGCGACGTTGCTTCTGTCCTACTCCCCCCGCGCCTTCTTGACGCCCACGGCAACTCCGGTGCCGACCCCCAGTCCCACGATCACCGCGGGCAGGACCGGTACCGCCACGAAGGGAAGGACCCCCAGGCTCCCACCGCCACGGCCGTCGCTCCGCCCGAGGCCAGCCCGAGAGCGGCGGCCGGCCTTTCGACGATGCTCGTGTAGCGGAGCTTGCGGCTCACCCAGTTCTTCGACTTGACGTGCCCGAAGACTCCAGCGGCTCCCGCGACACCCAATCCTATCATCTCCAACATTCGATCTATTCCTTTCCCGGGATTCCTGATCCCGCGTCGTCTTGGGCGTCTCTACGCCATTTGCCGCCGGAACGTTTCCCGCGGGGCGGGCGGCCGGGCCATCCGCGCCGCCCGCGTGACCGACGCGCCGGACAGCCGACCCGCCGGATACGCATCACGACGGCTGTTCCATCTCCGCCCAGGCCCGGCTGACCTGGGTCGACACGTCCTGCAGCGCGAAGATCGACGCCGCGTCCAGCTTGCGGCTGATCTCGGAGCCGACCAGGTGCTTCAGGAAGCGAAGCGGCTCCTGGAAGTCCGCGTCGAAGAGCGGGTCGGGGCCGCGGTTGAGGTTCTCCATGATACGCAGTGCAAGGTAGGTGTCGTCGAGGAGCCCGGCCATTCCCTTGGTCATCTCGGGGATGAGGTCGACCGGGTTGATGAAGTAGCGCGCGGCGTGTTCGAGCAGCGGCATCACCACGACGGAGAGCCCACGCTCCTCCGCGGCCTGGGCCGCGCGCGCCAGCAGGAGCGGGACGGTCTCGACCACCTCAACCGCCACCGCCGCCGCGTCCGCCACCTCCTCGTCGGTTGAGCCCGGCCACGTTTCGCGCACGAACTCCTCCAGCTCGCCGCGGTCCCGAACCTTGGCACTCTCGATGACTGCGCTGACGTCTGCGATGTTCATCCGGGGCCTCCGGTGCGCCGGTGGAAGACGAGGCCGCCGCCCACCCCGCCGGCCAGGAAGTCAAGATCCCCGTCGCCGTCCAGGTCGGCGAACACCGGGGTCGCAAAGGCGGGCACGGGGAACGGGATCGGATCCGTCTCCACGAAGACCGGCTCCTGGCGCGACCCTTCGTTCATGAAGATCCGCACCCCCTCGACCTCGTAGCCGACGGCGAGATCCAGGTCGCCGTCGCGGTCCAGGTCGATCAGTTTGGGGACGCTGCGGCGCCCGAGATCGATGTCCTGGTACTCGTCCGAGACGAGCTCGAAGGCGGGGGCGCCGGGGCCGCCGTCGTTGCGGTAGTAGTTCAGCGCGCCGGACGACTCCCCGACGAGCAGGTCGAGGTCGCCGTCGGCGTCCAGGTCTCCCAGCGTGGGGGTGGTATAGCGCCCCCGGGAGAGGGTGGCGGCGGCGGAATCGACGAGCGTCCAGCGCGGCAGGACCCCGCCTGCGCCGTCCCCCGGCCCGTCGTTGCGGTAGTAGGCCATGCGGTCGCTGTAGCTGCCCATGAGCACGTCGTCGTCGCCGTCGCCGTCCAGGTCGCCAAAGGCCGGCGCGTAGTGGTACTGGTCGGGAAGCCCCGGGACCGCGCCCCGCGCCGTGAAGGCGGGAGCGGTGGCCGAGCCTGTGTTCTCAAAGACGTACAGGTGGCCCGTACGGTTGTTTTCGGTGTCGATCTTGTTGGAGAGGACGAGGTCGAGATCGCCGTCCCCGTCGAGGTCGCTGAGCGCCGGAAACGACTCGCTCCCCACGTCCACGGTGCGGATCAGCCGCGAGGTCACCACCTGGAACCCGCCGTCCGCGCCCTGCTCGAACTGGTAGAGGTTCTCCACCGCCGAGGTCTTCGGGTCGAAGGCGCCGCCCAGGACACCCATGATGAGGTCCATGTCGCCGTCGCGGTCGATGTCGCCGAGCGCGGGGGCGTTGTAGCCGGAGGTGGAGACCGGGTCGCCGAGCGGGAAGGGGCGCGGCGTGCCCCGCAGCACGGGGGTCGCGCAGGTGCCGGTGTTCTCGATGAGGAGGAGCCCGGGTTCGAAGAAGTCGCCCCAGAAGAGGTCGTGGTCGCCGTCCTGGTCCACGTCCTCGAGCGCCATGGTGTTCGCGCCGTGCAGGCTCCCCTGGAAGGCGCCGATGATCTCGATGTCCTCGAAGGAATCCGTGATGTGACGGAAGCGCGGCACGCCGTCGCCGTCCACCGTCTCCGCCTCGTAGCGCGTGATCGTCCCCGTGAGACGGCCGATCAGCAGGTCGAGGAAGCCGTCGCAGTCGATGTCCGCCGCGTTGGGGATGTTCTGGCGGTCGGAGAAGATGGCCTCGCCGGCCACGTCGCGCAGCGTGTCGGTGGCAAGCACGTAGTCGGCCGGTCCCGACCCGCCGTCGTTGCGGTAGTAGCGGATGTAGCTGTAAGGCTCCTCGGCCAGCAGGTCGAGATCGCCGTCCAGGTCGACGTCCACAAAGCGGAACCACTCGCCGACCGGGAGGTCCTCGTAGCTGTCGGTCACCCACCGGTACTCGGGCGCGCCCCCGGTGGCGACGTTGCGGAAGAACATCACCCGGTTGGAGCGCTCCTGGAGGAAGAGGTCGAGGTCGCCGTCGCCGTCCGCGTCGGCGAGCTGGGGGCGCGGCAGGTTGAAGCCGCCGAGGAAGGGGTGGCCGATCAGCTCGCCGCTCGCGTCCCGGAATTCGATGCCGTACACGACGCGCTCCCACGCGCCGGGATCCCCGACGTGCGAGCCGGCCGACTGGGGGTGGGCGGGGGTGGGCAGGATGCCGGTGGCGAATCCGAGTGTGGCGAGCATGGCAAAGGCGCCCGGCCACGCGGCCGCCCGCCGCGAGCCGCCACGCCCAACCGGAATCGCATTCATGGCCCGCCCCACCTATCCCGCGGGCCCGATCGAAATGCCGGCCGGATACGCGCCCACCTCGATCACCTTCACGACCTCGAAGGTCTCCAGGTCGATCTTCACCACCGTACCCACGTCCGCGTTGTTCTCGACCTCGGCCATGGGCGTGTAGGTCCCCTTGAGGTTGCGGTTCGACACGAACAGGTATCGCCCGTCCGCGGTGACCGCGGCGCCGTGCGGTTCCACGATCCCCTCGCCACCGAGGCGCCGGCTCACGGTCCACCCCGCGGTCTCCACCTCGACGATCTCGTCGTCGTCCTTCGCGCCGAAGTAGACGTGCCTGCCATCGGGCGCGAAGACGGGGTGCCACGGCTGCGTCCCCACATCCACCTCCGCGACCAGCACGAGGTCGGGGCTCGCCGCGTCGAAGACCAGGAGCTTGCCCGTCAGCTGGGTGGTCGCGACGAGGTGGGCGCGGTCGGGTGACAGCGCGAACTGCACGAGCGTGTGCGGCGGGCCGTCAACGCTGGCCAGCTCGGGGGCGCCGGACTCGCCGTCCACCACCGCGATGCTGTTCTCCACCAGCGAGGCCGAGAAGACCCGGTTCGCCTCCGCGTCCGCCATCAAGGCGTGAGGGCGCGCGAAGAAGACATCCAGCTCCTCGATGCTCATGTCCGCAGGGTCGATGGCGCCGATGCGTTGCGGCGGGTTCACCGCCATCATCGAGCGCCCGACGTAGAGCAGGTTGGCCACCGGATCGAACGAGAGCAGGCCGGGCGTCTCGAAGGGCGCCTGCGACACGAGTTCGAAGTCCGAATTGAAGCGCAGGACGTTCCCGCCCCCGATCAGCGAGACATACCAGTGCTCCCCGTCGGGGTCGGGCGCGGTGTGGTGCGGGCGGCTGTTCATGTCGAAGCCGAGCGCCGTCACGTCCACCGTGTGGATGACTTCACCCGCCGCCACATCGATCACCGACACGCTTGCCGACGACTGGTTCGCCACGTAGACGCGCTCACTCGGGGCCCCGGGGGCGGCGGCCTGCTCCGCGCACGCCCAGGACGTAGCGGCAACCACGGCCAGCGCCAGGCCCGCGGCGATGCGCCTTGTAAGGTTTGCTTTACGAAATGTCATGTTCACCATACTTTTTCACACGCGCGCCGTCGGCGGCAGGTCAAGGAACCGACCCCAACCGGGGAGCCGACACCAGGCCCGGGAGCCAGCCGCGTGCGCGGGTTGGAGTCATTTCAGGAAATCGGCATCCTCGCCCTGTGCTTCACCACGAACAATCCCTCTCTCCCGGAGGTGACGACGACGATGCCCGAATTGAAGAACGGATAGTTGCTCCACGATCCGTTCATCGACGGCGAGTCCGGGCCCGGAACCGTGTCCAGGAAGCCGACCTCGCGCGGGTTTTCCACATCCGTGATGTCGAACACGCGCAGACCGCTGTTGTAGTTCGACTGGAACATCAGGTTGCCCCTGATATACAGGTTGTGGTCGCTGGCCGTGTTCTCGGTGAAGAACTCCTTCACCAGGATCGGATCGTCCAGGTCCCGGAGGTCCCAGATGAGCGTTCTCGTGTTGGGGACCAGCCTCCCGGTCTCGTCGGTTTCATCCCCCATGAAGAAGTAGCTGTGGTCCTCCGTGAGCCATCCCTGATGGCCGTACCCGACGCTGGGGTACGTCATCATCGACAGCGCAACCGGGTTTTCCTTGTCGGTGACGTCGGCGATGCTGATGGCGTTCTCGTTCGCGCCGATGCAGATCTCGCTGCCGACGTGCTCCTCGTCCGGTCCGCGGTAGACCACGCACTGCGCGTCATGGGAGTACCCGGTTCCGCGCCGGCCGGTCCGCTCGTCGGCGAAGCAGCCCGCGAAGGTCGGGTTCTTCGGGTCACGAATGTCGATCATGTGGAGGCCGCCGCCGCAGGTCTCTCCGCCGCGGCTCGATCCCACGGCATACGCGAATCCGGTCTCCTCGTTGATCACGATGTTGTGCACGCTGTTGATGCGGTCATAGTGGGCATCGTGGTCGAAGGTGAGCAGCGTCCCCGAAAACCCCCTCAGGCGGGTCAGGTCGAACACCTGCATGCCGTGGTTCGCGGCGCCGTCCGACACCACGAAGACATGGTCCATGTAGACCTTCATGTCCCGCCAGGTGGAGCCGGGCGCCCAGTCGGGCTTGGGCAGGTTGCCGACGACCACGGGGTTCGGCGGATCGGTCACGTCCACGAACGAGGTGCCGTCCGTACGGCCCACGATCGCGTAGTCGCGGTTCGTCTCCGGGTCGGTCCAGCCCCAGATGTCGTTGACGCGCGCTCCGCGGTTGCCTCCCATATCCTTCGACGGGATGAACGACACCAGGTCCACGTCACTGCACCCGAACACGTGCGCCTCGCCGTCGGAACAGTCGACCTGACTGCCGAGCACGGGCTCGATCCCCTCCGCCTCCTGGAACACGGTGTAGCCCTCCGACCAGCCGCCGGGGCCACCGCTGAAGATCATCGCGGTGCCGAGGCCGTAGTCGTCGCGCGGCATCCCGGTAACCAGCATCCCGTTACCGTGGGCCAGCAGCGTGCCCATCCACTCGCCGAGCTGGCGGTGCCCGCCGAGCCTGCTGACCGAGCCCCAGCCACCGCCGTTCATCGCGAATTCGTAGATCGCGCCTCTGCCTCCGCCGGCGCCCGGCGCGCCGACCCACAAGGTGCTCCCGTCCGAGGTCATCGCGGCGCCGAACTGGTCGCCCGCAGAGCCGTCGAAGGCCCTCAGCCGGCCGCTCTCGCTCCATCCGTCCCCGTCGTGCGCGAAGGCGACGACCTGCCCGGGTTGCTGCGGGGGACGCCCCGCGGCCACCAGGAGTTGGTCTCCCGCAACCAGCAACCGGGCGCCGAAGAACGACCCCGCACCGTCGCCGCTGGACAGCTCGTCCGTCATCGTCCATCCACCATCACCCGGCTCGTAGACGAATACGGCGCCGGCCAACGAGTCGGTCTCCGGGGCACCCACCACCAGCATCTCACCGGATAGTGCCAGAGATCCCCCGAAAGCGGTCATCTGATCCGAGCGCGGCGACTCCAGCACGGCCTCCTGCACCCACTCACCGCCGCGGTTGCGGAACACCACGATCATGCCGTCGTTGCGGATGATCGTGTTGTCCGGCCCCCGGCGAGGTGGCACGGCGACCGCGGCTGCGGCCAGGTCCCCGTCGGTCGCCACCGCCCCCAATCTCACTCCTTCGGGCAGTCCCCCGGGTGCAAGCATGCCGGCGGCGGTCCACGTGGACCCCGTGCGCTCGAAGACGTAAACGCGCGCGGGTGCCGAGGGTCCTGCGCCCGCACCACCGCGCCCGCCGGGCCGCCGCCCGCCGCCACCCGGCGAGGCCGTGACCAGCAACCGGCCGCCCGAAACCGCCAGGCCGGTCCCGAATCCATCACCCTGGGCCGGTTCGGGGCTGATGATGCTGCCCGCTTCCACCCATCCACCGCCGGCCATCGTGTAGATGTAAACCGTCCCCCCGTCGGGACCGCGGGACTGCGCCACAAGCACCTGGTCACCGGCGACGGCGACCGCTCCTCCGAAGCCCTGTGCGGACACCGCGTGCGGCAAGATGCCGGCGACGGCGAACCCCAGAAGCGCTGCGACAGACACTCTCTTCATGTTCCTCTTCCTTGGCCAACTGCTGAAACGAACTGACGATTCATGTAGGCTGACATCTTTGGGCCCCCGGGACAAGACTGGCGCGGACCCTGGTCGCTGCGGGGATCGCGCCCTCCACAAGCCCCTTCTCCCGCAGCCACGGCAGCGGCGGGTCGCCCCGCCCGCGCAGCAGCCCGCCTCAGGAGCCGGGGCCGGCCTTCCCCAAATGGTCCAGAAGCCAGGCGGCCTCCACGAGCCGCTGGGCCAACTCGTTCGCGCCACGGCGCAGGTCGGTTCGGACGAAGGGGAGCCGCGGGGATTCGTTCTCGATCAGCTCCTCCAGCTCGCGGATCCCGGCGAGACGCGGGATCGGCGTTCGGGGCGTCGCCGGGTCGTGTTCGAAGCGCGCCCGTTCGGTGTAGCCCAGCGGAACCAGGAGCCTGCCGACCCTGAGGAGCAGGTCGTTCGCCTCCGCGGGCTCGATCTCGCCGTCCTCGATCCTCGTGTACAGCATCTCCAGCCGTTCGGTGACGGCGTCGAGCCCGGACCGGACCGCGCTCAGATCGAACTTCTTGACCGCCTTCGCTTCATACTCCTCGAGCGCCCCGTTCAGTTCGGCGACGGTTTCGCGAAAGTCGAGCGGGATGATCTCGTCGTCCAGGAAGCGGCCGATCGCGGTCAGGTAGACCTTGAGGTCGCGCTCCAGGTTGTCGCGGTCGGCGATCTCGATCCGGTCCTTCTCGGTGTGCCAGGCGATGTTGCCGCCGCACCCGCCCACCGGATAGAATCCGCGCCGCTCCCGCTCCTCCTCCGGGATGTTGGACAGGAGCATGTAGAACGAGCTGATGCCGAGGTGATTGAAGGAATAGTCTCCCGCGCGCAGCGGCCGCTGCCGGGTGGGCTCGACGCCGGTCACGGACATGATCGACGAGCGCGCGACCTCACCGGTCTCGGCCATCCAGGCCACCTCGTCGTAGTCGGTGGCCCCCTTGCAGCCCGGCGAATCGATGTTCACCGCAGCCACGCAGTGCCGGTGCAGATCGAGCGCGAAGTTGTCGGCGTACCAGGTCGACCCCGCGTAGCGGCCGGTGGAGTGGCCGGGCCACCAGGCGATCCTCACGGACCGCCGCAGTTCCTCGCGGTTGCTGTGGAGGATGCGGGCAAGTTCCAGCAGCGTCGCGTCGCCCACGGCGTTGTCCCCGATACCGATGTCCCACGAGTCGTAGTGTGCGTGCACGAGTACGAAGTCCTCTTCCTGCCCGTCGATGCGCGCCACGGGGAGCGGACAGGAGAACCAGCCCTCGTCGAGCTCCGTCGAAATGGTGAGGCTTTCGAGTCCCCCCTCGATCGCCTCGATGACCCGGTCGCCGTCCGGCCGGTTGATCGCAACGACAGGCGTCGACGGCTTCTCGTCCAGCTGGGCCTCCCCCGGCGCGCCCCAGATCGGCGTACAGATGCCCCAATGAATCCGGACGCCCGGGTTGATGTATACCTGCCCCGCCGCGCCGGCCGCCTCAAGCTGCTTCACCGTCGCGGGCATGGGATAGCCCTCGGTGACGACGATCTTCCCGGCGACATCCGGGATCTCCTCCTCCTGGTGGGTCGCCGCGAAGAGCTCGGACGCGCCCTTGACCGGGTCGGCCGGAACGTGGACCGGCGCCGCGGAGAGCCCCTTCGGCCCGGTGGATGCCGCAAAGGAGGGGGGCTTGGCCGCCAGTTTCGTGCCATCCAGGTCGACCGACGCGCTGCGCGGGATCGACAGGTACAGCTCCGGCTCGTGGAGTTCGAAGGGGACTCCCAGTACTTCCAGCCGGGATGTGATGAAGTGCGCAGCAGCCCGCTCGTCGATCGAACCCGACTCCCTGACGAGCACCGCAAAGCGCTCGATCAGGCTCCAGCCCAGATCAAATGAAGTATCGGCCAGCAGGTTTTCCGAGAGCCTCATGGGGCACCCAGAGTGCGAGGCGGCATGCAGTCATCCTGACGGAAAAGTCGCGAAAGGACTTCTAGTATAACCCCGCTGACAAGGGGGACCTGAGGGCCCAAAATGTAAACCGGACATTACATATTGTAATGCCGGGATTACATCCTCTTCCGCGGACCTGCGGCTGTTCGGGCTGCGATTCGGGGCCGTCTGTTACCTCAAAGCCTCCAGGGCGGCCAGAACGTCTTCGTTGGAGGGGCGCACCCGGTAGTCCACCTCAACGAACCGGTACCGCACGATCCCTCCTTGTCGATCACGTACGTGGCGGGAATGGGCAGCGGACGGTTCGGCGGGGCGTCCTCGTTGAAGAGGCCGTAGCGGTCGATCACGCTGTGGTCGGGGTCGGACAGCATGATGAAGTCCGGCGCGACGCCGTCGGAGGCGCTCACCCGGTCGATCATCCGCTTCATGCCTTCCCTGTCGTCGACCGACACGGTGACGATCTCGGTGTCGTCCTGCAGCGCGTCGGGGAGAAGGGCTCTCAGCTCCACGAGCTGACCGGCGCACCACGGTCACCAGTGTCCCCGGTAGAAGACCAGGACGACGTTCTTGTCGCCGCGGAAGCTCGCCAGCTCCACGGGTCCCCGGTCGTAGGACTCCAGCGTGAAGAGCGGCGCCTCGCCACCGACCATGACGCGCTCCAGCTCGGTGGGGGGCAGGTCGTGGCCGTCCGCCGGGCCGAGGGTCTGGGCGGCGGCGGGGGCACCGGTGAGGAGGAATGCGGCGAGGAGCGCGACGGAAAGCGCGCCCGCGAGGGATCGGATCGCAGATGACATGGACGGCGGCCTTGGCTGAATTGCAGTCACTCGCCGCCAGGGAACCGGGGCAATCCCCACCGCATTTCGAAGGGAGACGTGCCGGGTACACCGGCGGCGGCCTATCGGTCTATCTTAACCGCATGTGCTCCGTCCTCGCCATCCTCGATTTCGATCCCGCCGACCCGCCTGCGCGCGAACGGGTGCTTGCGCTGTCGAAGCTCCAGCGCCACCGCGGGCCCGACTGGTCCGGCGTCTTCGTGCACGAGCGCGCGGTGCTGGCCCACAACCGGCTGGCCATCGTCGACGTGGAGCACGGCGCGCAGCCCCTCTTGAACGCGGACGAAACCCACGTCCTCGCCGTGAACGGGGAGATCTACAACCACCGGGAGATCCAGGCGCGGCTCCCGTCCTTCCACCCCCGCACGGCAAGCGACTGCGAGGTCATCCTGGGCCTCTACGCCGAGGAGGGCGGCGCCTTCCTGGATCGCCTCAACGGCATCTTCGCCTTCGTGCTGTACGACCTCGAGCGCGACCGCTACATCGTCGCCCGCGACCACCTCGGCATCGTCCCCCTCTACACGGGGCGCGACGACGAGGGCCGCCTTTACGCCGCCTCCGAGATGAAAGCGCTGACCCCCGTCTGCCGCACGGTCTCGGAGTTCCCCCCCGGCCACGTCCTCGATTCGGAGGACGGCACGCCCCGCCCCTACTACCACCGCGGCTGGCGAGACCACGCGGCCGCCACCGGCGACCCCGACCCGGCCCGCCTCCGGGAAGCCCTCGAGGCCGCCGTCCACCGCCAGATGATGTCGGACGTGCCCTACGGCGTCCTCCTCTCCGGCGGCCTCGACTCGTCGATCATCTCGGCCGTGACCCGGCGCTTCGCGCGGCACCGCATCGAGGACGACGACCGCAGCGAGGCCTGGTGGCCCCGCCTGCACTCGTTCTGCATCGGTCTGGAGGGGTCGCCCGATCTGGCCAGCGCCAGGACGGTCGCCGAGCACATCGGCACCGTGCACCACGAATTCCGCTTCACCGTGCAGGAGGGCCTTGACGCGCTCTCCGACGTGATCCACCACCTCGAGACCTACGACGTGACCACGGTGCGCGCCGCCACCCCGATGTACCTGATGGCGCGCCGGATCCGCACGCTGGGGATCAAGATGGTGCTGTCGGGCGAGGGCGCCGACGAGGTCTTCGGAGGCTACCTGTACTTCCATCGCGCGCCCGACCCCCGCTCCTTTCACGAGGAGACCGTGCGCAAGCTCGACCGGCTCCACCAGTTCGACTGTCTGCGGGCCAACAAGGCCATGGCCGCGTGGGGCATCGAGGCCCGCGTTCCGTTCCTCGACAAGGAATTCCTAGACGTGGCGATGTCGATCGACCCGGCAGCCAAGATGCCGGCGGGCGGGATCGAGAAGCGGGTGCTGCGCGAGGCGTTCGCAGAATACCTGCCGCCGGAGATCCTGTGGCGGCAGAAGGAGCAGTTCTCCGACGGGGTGGGCTACTCCTGGATCGACGCGCTGAGGGACCACGCGGAGGCGTCCGTCACCGACCGGCAGCTCGCCAACGCCGCGTTCCGCTTTCCGTGGAATCCCCCGGCCGACAAGGAAGCGTACCTCTACCGGCGCATCTTCGAGTCGCACTTTCCCCTGCCGGACGCAGCCGCTTGCGTGCCGGGCGGCCCCAGCGTCGCCTGCTCGACCCCGGAGGCGCTTGCGTGGGACGCGGAACTGTCGAAGACGATCGACCCGTCGGGACGGGCGGTGGCGGGGGTGCACAGGGCGGCGTATTGAGGCAACGGTCGCGGGGGCGCGCTGGATCCAAAGAAGGGTGGTGTTTGCGGCAGCTGGAGGGGTGGCCGTGATGGCTGCTTTCGGCACCCGGACCCCGTAGACAAGGGAGATTTCCCGATGTTCTTGCGACTCAGGATTGTCCCGCCCCTGTCGGCTTGCTGCCTGGCCCTGTCCGCCGCAGCCTGCTCCGAAGCGCCGCAGGAACCCCCACCCCCCGCGTTCACCGTCACCGACAGCGCGGGGGTGCGCGTGGTGGTCAATTCGGGGCCGCAGTGGGGTGAGGGGGAGGGATGGCGGGTGACCGCCGAGCCCCTCGTGACCCTGGGAGTCCGGGACTATCCCGTCGAACAGCAGTTCGTGCGCCTCGGCGAGGCAACGCGGCTGAGCGACGGCACGATCGTCGTGCTCGAGATCGAGGACATGCAACTCCGGGCCTTCGATGCCTCCGGAGGCCTGCTGTGGACCGCCGGAGGAGTCGGGGACGGTCCCGGGGAGACGAGGCCGTATCCCGATACGCGCGCGGTCCTCTCGAAGCTCCCGGGCGACACGCTGCAGTTGCAGAACGGTCAGGACCGCATCCGCTTCAATTCGGCCGGCGTACTGATCGAGCAGCGGAAGGTCGATTACGCACGCTTCCGCCGGTGGGGGCAGATCTTCCTGCAATACTGCCCGTTCGATGCCTACTTCCTGCACGAAGCGATCGTGTTTTGCGAGGACGCGCGGGAGTCGCAGTCCGGCACCGACCGTTGGACCCGTGTGCAAACGATCATGCGGACCACCTGGGATTTGGAAGGACTCGATACTCTGGGCACCTTCTTCCAATCGGCCGGGGCGTCCATGGAAATGGAGTGGCTCGGGGAGCGGCGCAACATGCGCGTCTCTTCCGCGCTCGGCCGGAAAGGGAGCTTCCGGGTCGGCGGGCATGACCGGCCCAGGCTCCTCTACGCCCGTAACGACAGATACCGGATCGAGGTGTGGGACATCCTGACCGGCGCGCTGTCCATGGTGGTAGAGCGGCGGGCACCCCGGAGAGCCTGGACGGAGGAGGAAATCGCCTTTGAGAATCAATGGAGTTTGTTCGTGCCAGTCGGCAGTGAACGACCACGGGTTGATTGGTCCGACGACCGATGGTCGCCGCTCGATTCGGTGTCAATTGCCGAAGGTTTCCTTCTCGACCAACTCGGTTTCCTCTGGGTCCGGCGGGGCAGGTCTCCAGCGGAAGGGGACGACGGAGTGCTGCGGAAGTTCACTACGCCCGACGGCGTGGAGTGGGCCATACCGTCTTCTTCAGGCCTGCACGACGTCTTCCGGCCGGACGGCGTGTACCTGGGGACCGTGAAGCTGCCCCATGACCTCAGCATCGCCGAGATCGGCCCGGACTACATACTGGGAATGGTCCGCGACGAGGTGGACATCCAGTACGTGTGGATGTATCAGCTTGACCGGAGGGAGGGAGGATCCGAATGAGACGCAAACCACGAACTGCGCCGAAGCGGGCCTGGGGACGCCGGCATCTCCCGTGCCTGCCGTTTGTGCTCGCCGCCGCCTGCTCCGAGGCCCCTGCCGAACCCCCACCCCCCGCTTTCACCGTCACCGACAGCGCAGGGGTGCGGATGGTCGTGAACTCGGGCCAGCAGTGGGGCGAGGGCGAGGGATGGCGGGTGACCGACGAGCCCGTCGTCACCCTGGGAGTCAGGGACTATCCGGTCGAGCAGCAATTCGAGCGCCTTGGCGAGGCGACCCGCCTGAGCGACGGTACGATCGTCGTTCTGGAGCTGGCAGAGATGGAACTCCGGGCCTTCGACGCCTCCGGGAGTCTCCTGTGGAGCGCCGGCGGCGTCGGGGACGGCCCCGGCGAGACCCGGCCGTATCCCGATACGCGCGGCGTTCTCACGCGGCTCCCGGGCGATACCCTGCAGCTGCAGAACGGCCAGGACCGCGTGCGCTACAGTTCGAGCGGCGAGGTGCTCGAGCACCGGAAGATCGACTACGCGCGATTCCGCCGGTGGGGACGCATCTTCCTGCAATACTGTCCCTTCGAACCCTACTTCCTGCGGGACCAGATCGTGGTCTGCCACAGCCAGATGCCTGATCCGATGCCGGACATCTTCACTCGCGAGCAGACGATCATGCGGACCACCTGGGATCTCGAACGCCTCGATACCCTCGGCGCCTTTTTCGAGACAGCCTGGGCACGGGAGGAGAATCGGTGGCGCACGCCCATTCGCTCACCGCTGGGCCCGAAGGGGATACTCCGCGTCGATGGACGGCCCCGGCCGACCCTCCTGTATGCCAGGAACGAAGCGTACCGGATCGAGGTCTGGGACATCGCGACGGCAACGCTTTCGATGGTGGTCGAGCGGCAGACTCCGCGGCGCGCCCTGACGGACGAGGAAGCCGGCCTGAGGGTTCGATGGGGCGTCCCGATGTTGGTTGGCGCCGACCGGTCATGGCTGGATCCTGACGACAGCCGGTGGTCGGCGGTGGATTCGCTGTCCATCGCCGAGAGTTTCCTGCTCGACGAACTCGGGTATCTGTGGGTCCGCCGCGGCCCGTCTCCGGCCGAGGACGCCGAGGTGATGGTGCGCGAGATTACAACGCCGGACGGCGAGGAGTGGGAGATACGCGTCCCCTCGGGCCTCCACGATGTCTTCCGGCCGGATGGGGTGTACCTCGGGACCGTGAAGCTGCCCCCCGACCTCGGCATCACCGAGATCGGCCCGGACTACATTCTCGGCATCGTGCGGGACGAGATGGATGTCCAGTACGTGTGGATGTACGGGCTGGACCGGGCCCCTACTCCGAGGCCGGCCGCCCCGCGTTGAGGTAGTCCAGCAGCAGGTTCGACATCGCGCGGATGCCCACCGGGACGGCCGAGTTGTCCGCCATGAAGTCGGGCGTGTGGTGCCCGCCGGACGTCCCGCCGGGAATGACCTGCCCGAGGCGGAAGTAGAAACCGGGAATCTCATTCGCGAAGTACGCGAAGTCCTCGCCGCCCATGGTGGGTTCGAGTTCGACTACGTTCTCCGCGCCAACGACCCGCTCCAGCGTGGGGAGCATCTGCTCGCCGAGCGCGGGGTCGTTGATGGTGGCGGGGGTGCCGCGGTCGTAGTCCAGCTCGTAGGTGCCGCCGCCGGCCGCGGTGATACCTTCGAGGATCTCGCCCATGCGCCGCTCGACCGCGTCGCGCACGTCGGGGTTGTAGGTGCGGACGGTGCCCTCGAGCGCAACCTCGTTCGGGATGATGTTGAAGCGGGTGCCGCCGCGGAAAATTCCCACGGTGACCACGCTGGGCTCGAGAGGGGGCAGGTTGCGCGAGCGGATGGTCTGGAAGGCGGTCACGGCCTGCGACGCCATCACGATCGGGTCCACGCCCAGGTGCGGCGCCGCCCCATGCGACTGCTGTCCGATGATGCGGATCCGGAAGTGGTCGACCGCCGCGAGCGCGGGCCCCGAAGTGAAGCCGACCTTGCCCACCTCCATCTCGGCGAAGCTGTGCAGCCCGAAGATCGCGCTCGGGGCGGGATCCTGGAGCACCCCTTCCCTCACCATCAGGTCCGCCCCGCCCTCCTCGCCCGGCGGCGGCCCCTCCTCGGCCGGCTGGAAGATGAACTTGACCGTGCCCGGCAGCTCGTCGCGCATACCCGCCAGCACCGACGCCACCCCAAGCTGCACGGCCACGTGGATGTCGTGGCCGCAGGCATGCGACACCCCCACCTCCTGGCCCAGGTAGGTAGTCCGCACGGTCGACCTGAACGGGTACGACGTGAACTCGGTGACGGGGAGCGCGTCCATGTCGGCCCGCACGGCCACCACCGGGCCCGGGCGGCCGCCGCGCAGGATCCCCACCACGCCCGTGTGGGCAACGCCCGTCTGGACCTCGTCGAAGCCGAGTGCGCGCAGGTGGTTCGCTACCAGCTCGGCGGTCTTGAATTCGCGGTTGCCGAGTTCGGGGTACTGGTGGATGTGTTCCCGCAGCCGGATGATCGAGTCCTGCACCCGGGCCACCGCCGCGTCGATAGCGGGGTTTTGGGCGTGGAGGGGGGTGGGCGGGGCCAGGGAGAGGGCCGCGGCAGCGGACAGAGCGGTCAAAACGCGGACAGTCATGGTCGATTCCGATCAGGTTATGAGTTGGTGTCGCGGTGTGGTATGGGATCCACGGCCGAGTATGCCTTTGCCTGGCGCCCGAGTTCGGTCAGACGATACTTCTGGTTTGCCGCGCTGGGCGCATCCGGACGCGTCATTTCAACATACCCCTGCTTCAGAGCCGGAAGCAGGTAGCGCTGCCTGAGCGACTTGCGGTCCCGCAGGCCCAGCGCGACCTGGATCTGCCTTCGTGACATCGCGCCCTGGAGCACGGACAGCAACCGCGCGACCTGGGGGGTTGCCTGGGGGGCCACCTGGGGGGTCTGGAGTGCGGCCAGGATGGTTTCACCAAGGTCCCAAACAACCTCCTACGAGCCGGCCAGACTCATGTACACGGCGCGCACGAACCGCTCCGAGTTGGCGCCCCAGACCTCGTCCAAGTCCGCCGTCGGCGCCGCCGCCACGACTTCGTCAGCCGTCCGGCCGGCCGCCACCATGCCGGCGACCCGCAGGCGCACCGTCTCCAGCATGTCGCGGTAGGCTCGCAACTCGGCGGGCGAGGCCAGATCGCCGTGGCCCGGGATGATCCTCGTGGCTTCGTCCGAACGCTCCAGCACGAAGTTCGCCGCCTCGATCACTCCGTCGACCCCGCCCCCGCTGTCGATGTCGATGAACGGGTAGCGGCCGTTGAAGAAGGTGTCGCCCATGTGGAACACATTCGCGCGCGGGAAGTGCACGATCGCGTCGCCGTCGGTGTGGGCGGTCCCGATGTGCGTCACCCGGATGTGGCGGCCGTTCCAGTGGAAGGTGACGGCGTCGTCGAAGGTGACCACGGGGAGCGCGGCGCGCGGGGCCTGGGCGGATCGTCCGATCAGATCGGCGAATTCGGCGGGGTTCATGCGCCGGTAGACGTTCTCGTGCGCGACGATCATCGCGCCCGCCTCGCCCAGGTTCTCGTTGCCGCCGGTGTGGTCGCCGTGCCAGTGGGTGTTCAGCACCCAGCGAACCGGCTCGTCGGTCACTGCCGCCACCGCCGCGACGATCTTGTCGGTCAGCGGCGCGAACTGGTCGTCGATGAGGAAGGCACCGTCATCGCCCACGCTCAGCCCGATGTTGCCGCCGCGCCCGATCAGCATGAAGAGGTCGCTCTCGAGCTCGATCGTCTCGATCCGGACGTTGTCCATGTTCTGCTGGGCGGCGAGGGGCACGATCGAAGAAGCGGTGGCGCCCAGCAACAGGGAGGCCGCGAGGAGTCGCCGGCGGAAGGCGATGGCGGGCGGATGGCGGCCCGGCTTTCGTGAAGGATTCGTCATTGTCCGACGCTTGTGAATTGTTTCACATTCTGCGAAGCCGGATCCGGGTCCGTTCGCGTCCGAGTCACTATACCATTAATCATTGGGGACCGGAAACCCGCAGTGGAGGAACCCAGAATGCGCCCATCAGCCAAGCCCCGGCACCTCGCGGCGGCCCTGCTTGCGACCACCCTGTTCGCAGCGGCTTGCGCCGACTCCCCCCCGGCCGACGATTCCGCCAACGGTGCGGACGACGCGACCGCCACATCCGACCCCGCGCAGGACCTGCCCCCCGCGATCACCGGCAATGGCGGCGAGCTGGAGGGCACCGATCTGCAGTACGTCGAAGGCGACGCCCTCACCACCGGCTACCTGGCCGTTCCCGACGGCGACGGCCCCTTCCCCGCCCTGGTCATCATCCACGAATGGAACGGTCTGCAGGACCGCGTGCGCCAGCTCGCCGACGACTTCGCCGACGAGGGGTACGTGACGCTCGCCGCGGACCTCTTCAAGGGGCGCACCGGCAGCAACCGTGAGGAGAACATGGCGCTGATCAGTGAGGCGCGGGCCGACCAGCCCGCCATGATCGCCAATCTGAACGCCGCCGTGGCCTACCTGAAGGGCCGCTCCGACGTGACGGGGCGGGTCGGGGCGATGGGATGGTGCTTCGGCGGGGGAGTCGCGCTCTCGTTCGGGCTGGACGGCGAGAACCACGACGCCACCGCCATATTCTACGGCCAGCTGGTGGACGACCCCGAGGTCGTCGCGCGGCTCGATCACGAGGTCTACGGCACCTTCGCGGCGCTGGACAACGGTCCCTCGCCCGAATCGGTGGCCGCCTTCGAGGCCGCTCTGCGGGAGGCCGGGATCGAAAACGACCTGCACATCTACGACGACGTCAACCACGGGTTCTGGCTTCGCGTGGACCAGGATCCGGAGGTGCGCACGGCCCCGGCCGCCGACGCCTGGCAGCGGCTGAAGGCCTATCTTCAGAGGACGCTGGGATGATGGGGCGGCACCGAGGTGGCAGGGGTGCCCGCTGCGTTGCTCGCGCGCACGCATGCGTGCATCCACATGTCCGCATTCGGCGACGCCGCGTGTCCCCTGCCGGGTTCACGCGGTCGCTCGGGAGTGCACGAAGTCCTGCCATTCTGCGGTGAATGCTCCGGCACATCTCTTGCGTTGAATATGCAGATCCGACACGAAGACACATCCTGGAGGGGCCGATGAAAAGAATGACGACACATCGACGTGGAAGGGGCCTTCCGGTCCTTGCCGGTGTGGCGCTGCTGGCGACCACGGGTGCGATTCCCGCGGCGGCTCAGCAGAGCGCCGACTTTCTCCTCGGCGCGCCCAAGGTGGCGCTCACGATCAAGGCGGGCTTCGCCCAGCCGCGAGCCGGAAGCGGCGGCGACACCGAGAGCCTGTGGGACTTCACGCGGAAGCAGCTCACGGTCGACACCCCGGACCTCAGCGGCACAACCATCGCGGGAGAGCTCGCCATCCGGGCCGCCGAACGCCTGGACGTGACCCTCTCGTTCGGGTACTCCCTGAGCGCAACCCGATCCGAGTTTCGCGAATGGGTCGACATGGACGATCTGCCCATCGAGCAAACCACCGAGTTCTCGACCTTTCCGCTGACCGTCGGGGTGAAGGCATACCTGCTCGACCGGGGGCGGGCGCTCGGGCGCTTCGCCTATATCCCGCGCAAGTGGAACCCCTATCTGGGAGTGGCGGGCGGCGCGGTCTGGTATCGTTTCGAGCAGTTCGGCGACTTCGTCGACTTCGAGACGCTCGATATCTTCAGGACAACGTTCCGTTCCGCGGGACGGGGAGCGACCGTACATTTCCTGGGCGGGATGGAGGTCTCCCTGAACAACCACGTGATGCTGGTTGGCGAAGGGCGCTACGCTCTCGCCAGCGCGCCTCTCGAAAGCGAATTCGTCGGGTTCCCGGACCTGGATCTGGCAGGCTTCCAGATCACGGCCGGGCTCTCGCTCAGGTACTAGGAGAAGGGGAATGAACATGGCCAAGAGGAATGTGAGCATCGGCGTGTTGGCCGGCTTTGGCGCGGCTCTCGCCCTCGGGGGACTGCCGGGCGGCGCGGACGGACAGGCCCCGAACACCCGCATTGGCTGGCAACCCTTCCTGGGTTGCTGGCAGGCGGATGGCGCGGACGAGGAGCTGGGGATCCTGTGTTTCGCGGCGGTCGGCGACCAGGTCGAGATGCTGACGATCGCGGACGGCGCGATCACGCACCGTGAGCCCTTCCCGGCGGACGGGCAGCTGCGCCAGATCGAGGAGGAAGGTTGCGTCGGCACCGAGTCGGCCCGCTTCTCGGACGATCAGCGCCGGATCTACACAACTTCCGAGATCGCCTGTCAGGGCCAGGCGCCCCGCAGCGGAACCGGCATCATCTTCATGCCGAGCGCCGGCGAGTGGGTGGACGTGCGATCTTCGCAGGTGCGGGGCGAGGAGGCTGCGGCATGGGTGCAGTGGTATGTGCGCACCGACGAAAGCCCGCTCAACGAACTCGGGATCCGGAGCGGCCGGGCCACGGGGCCCCTGGCGGTTCGGGGTGTGGCGTCATTCACGATGGCGCCGATCACCATCGACGATGTGATCGACGCCTCGGAAAGTGTGGACGCGAAGGCCGTCGAGGCGTGGATCGCCGAAGTGAGCCAGGAATTCGCGGGACTGGATTCCGAAGATCTGCTGAAGCTCGATGCTGCCGGCGTGTCCGGGGGCGTAATCGATGTCGTGGTCGCGGTTTCCTTCCCCGAGCGGTTCGCGGTCAGCGAAGACGCCGCGCGCGGTCAGGGCGGCTACGTTGGGCTGCGGCCGCTGTGGGCGGATCCCTACCACTATGGCTACGGCCGGTACGGTTACGGTTACTCCGGGTGGTATTCCCCGTACGGGTACAGCTACGGGAGATACTACTCCCCCTATCGGACGGTGATCGTCGACGTGACCCCCATCTCGAGGAACATCGGGGGACGGGTGATCGCCGGGAGGGGGTACAGCCAAGGCTCTTCCGGATCGTCGAGTGTCAGCCCTGGCAGAGGGTACACCGGCTCGGCGAGCATGGGGTCTTCGTCCCGCATCGGGAGTTCTTCGGTGGGCGCGAGGTCCAGCGGCGGCGGGAGCTCCCGGAGCAGCAGCACCGGGCGGACGGCGAAGCGGCGCGGCGGTAGCAGCAATTGACCCGGCCGGTCCGGGCCCGGGTGCGGTAGCGAGTTGATCGAGCCGTACGTGCAGTTCGGCGATACGGGAGGACTTTCGGAAGCGCTGGCAGCGAACCCGCTGCTGGCGCTTGTCCTTTTGTTCGGGGGCGGCGTGGCGATCAGCCTGACGCCGTGCGTCTACCCCATGATCCCGATCACCGCATCGGTGATCTCCGGGACCGCGCAGGAGGGGCAGCCCTGGCGGCGGACGCTGGGACTCACCATGACCTACGTGGTGGGTATGGCGATGCTGTACGCCTTTCTCGGCATGCTTGCCGGGCTCACGGGGACGCTCTTCGGAACGGTCAGCGCGAGCCCGTGGGCGCTGCTGGCGATCGGCAACCTGCTCCTGTTCTTCGCGCTGGCCATGTTCGATGTGATCCCGGTGCGGGTGCCTCAGCGGCTCATTGCGTGGGCAGGGTCGCGCGGGGGCGGGTCGTACGGGGCCGTCTTCCTGCTGGGAGCGACGTCGGGGATCGTGGCCGCGCCGTGCGGCGCCCCGGCATTCGCCGCAGTGCTGGCCTGGGTGGCGGCGACCCGGGCGGGATTGATGGGATTCGTGTACCTTTTCGTGTTCTCCCTGGGGATGACCGCCCTGCTCGTCGTGGTGGGGCTGTTTTCGGGTTCGCTGTCGCGGCTGCCGAAGTCCGGCAAGTGGATGGTGGCCGTGAAGCGGGTGGCCGCGGTGATCATGCTCGGGGTCGCGCAGTATTACTTCATTCAGGCGGGATACAACCTGTGAGGTTCACCGTGAGAGGATTACGCACTGCTTCGGTCGCCGCCCTTTGGGCCGTGTTCACGCTGGTGGCGGCGCTGACGGCACTCGGCCGCGCGGTCGCTCAGGAGGGGGACGCGCAGCTCGGGCTGCCCCCCGGGACCGCAGCCCCGGACGCGCAGGTGGAGGACCTCGAGGGCAACGAGGTCTCGCTGCTCGAGGTGGTGGGCGGCGGTCCCGCGCTGATCGAGTTCTGGGCGTCGTGGTGCGAGCAGTGCGAATTGCTCCAGCCCGAGATCGACGCCGTGCAGGAGCGGTTCGGAGAGCGGGTCAAGGTGGTGGCCGTCGCGGTGGCGGTTTCGCAGTCCGTGCGCCGCGTGCGACGTCACGTCGACCGGCACGAGCCCGGATACACATTCGTGTACGACGCAAAAGGCGAGGCCGTGAGAGCCTACGAAGCCCTCACGACCTCCATCGTGGTGTTGGTCGACGGCGAGGGGCGCGTCGTCTCCACCGGCGTGGGGCCGAAGCAGGGCCTCGTGGAGGCGGTGGAGGCGATGCTGGGAGATGGCGTCACGCCCGGCTGAGGGCCGGCGCCGGAGTCCGGGACGGACCGGCCCGCACTGACGCCCGCGCCCCCCGGCGCCCTACCCCTCTTCCGGCTCCGGCGTCACCTCGTCGATGATGGCGCCCAGCTCCTCGTAGGCGGTCGGGTCCGTCTGCCTGAACTGCGGGATCACCCCGGCGACGCGGCCGTCCGGACCGACCACGATCACGGCGCGGCTTCCCACCATCCCGTTGTCCCGCATCGAGCCGCCGAACGCCGCGAAGGTGTCGGCGTCGGTGCCGAACAGGTAGGGGAAGTCCTCGTCCTTCAGCCATGAGGCGCCCTCTTCCGGCGAATCGTTCGAGATCGCCATGAGCACGACGTTGCGGCCTTCGTTGAACAGCTCTGCGTACTGATCACGGTACGCTCTCATTTGAACCGTTCAGCCACGCGTCCTGACTCGGAAGAAGAACGCGAGCACCACCGTCTCGCCGCGGTAGTCGCTCAGCCGGACCGGCTCCCGGAGGACGCCGTGCCGGGTCGCGCCGGTGAGCTCGAAGTCCGGGGCCATCGCCCCGACCTCGATGAGGCCGTCGCCGGGTTCCTGGGCCGCCGTACCGGTCGGCGCCGCGAGCCCGACTGCAGCGACCAGCGCCGCCGCCATCAGAAGTCTGCGCATTCGTCTGCTGTCTCCTGTTGTCCCCGGCCCGCGGTCCGGACGCCCCGTGCGTCCGGCGCCCGGCCGAAAGATGTGCATATGTGCATATGAGTATATGAGTAGCTCTCAGTTGCCAGCGCCGATCGCCGCCTGGATCGCTTCCACCGTGCGGTCCACACGGAATTGCAGGAGCTTCCTGCCGATCTCGATCGTGGCTTCCAGGTCCTCGATGCTCACCCCGTTGATCGACGCCTTCCCGGCCGCCACCCGCTGTGCGTGCCGCACCGACGCCGGATCTTCGGTCATCATGATCGATGTGATCACGAAGTCGTCGTGGATGCCGTCGTTGGTGGGCTCGGTGATCCCGAGTTCGGCCTCCATGTACTCGAAGACCTCGCGGTAGCGGTAGAACTCCGGGACGAAGTGCGCGCGGGCGCTGCCACGCCAGCGTTCGGTCAAGTCGGCCGCCACCGCCGCCATCCCTCCCTGGTTGCCCCCGCTGTCGCCGATGAAGACGATGTCGGTGAAGCCGTGCGCCCGCAGGCTGCTGGCCACGTCGTCCAGCACGGCGCGGAAGGTCTCCTCACGCAGGCTGATCGTGCCCGGGTAGCGCATGTGGCCCGACGGGTTATCGATCCCGCCCTCCGGGACCAGCTTGATGACCGGGGCGCAGAGCGCGTTGCCCAGCTTGCGCGCGATCCCCTCGCAGGCGCCCGTCAGCACGTAGTTGTGCTTGCCGGTGGCCAGGTAGGGGCCGTTCTGCTCGATCCCGCCCGTCGAGATGATCGCGGTGGTCTTCCCGTCGCGGAGCGCGTCGCGCACCTCCATCCAGGTCAGCTCCTCGATCCAGACCGAGTTGAGGGCCTCGATGGGCCGCTCGGTCTGCATGTCGGCCAGGAGGGCCTGCGCCTGCTGCGCCGCCATCTGCGCGCGCCGCTCCGCGCTCATGCCGCGGCGGCCCTGCTGCGCCTGGCTCGCCATCGGCGCCAGAAGCGCCAGTGCGGCCGCCATCAGGATCCATCTTCCGTACTTCATTTCGTCAGACCTCCGTCGTGAGGGTTCCTCATTGTCGCGGGTGGGTGGGGCGCCCGTGGCGTGCCAGGATCAGGTAAGCCGCCATCGGGGCGTTCCGAGCATCATTGTAGCGCCGGCGCGTCGGGAAGGCGACTTTTTGTGTGGGGCTAGACCGCCAGCCAAACACTCGCCCGCCCAGGGGAGGCCGCCAATGAGAGTCCGTCCCGCGCAGGCCGCTGCGGCGATCTGCACCACCACCCTCCTCGCGGTGGCCCTCGCCTGCGCCGCCCCCGCCCCTCCCGACCCCGTCCGCACGGCAGATCCCCACGCCCGCGGCTACACCGAAGACGACTTCCCGCGCGTCCAGGAGCTCGCGCCCGGGGTGTACTCCTACGAACAGCTGCGCTCCGCGGGCGACGAGCGCTTCACCACGGTGAGCATGTTCGTCGTCACCGACGACGGCGTTCTCGTCGCCGACGGCCAGGGCAGCCCCGAGGAGACGCGGCGCATGGTGGAAACGATCGCCGGCATCACCGACCAGCCGATCACCCACGTCGTCGTCTGCTCCGACCACGGCGACCACACCGCCGGCAACTCCGAGTTCCCGGCCGACGCACGCTTCTACGCGCATCCGACATCTCAGGCCGTGTTGCAGGCGGCCGCCGACAACCCCATCCGCCCCGCGACCGCGCCCCCCGTCGTCGTCCCCACGGAGCTTGTCGAGACCTCCGAGACGCTCCACCTCGGCGGCCGCGAGATCCGCATCCTCTTCCTGGGACGCGCCCACACCGGCGGCGACCTGGTCGTCCACCTCCCTGCGGAGAAGATCCTCTTCATGAGCGAGGCGTACCTGAACCGCGTCTTCCCGGCGATGCGCTCCGCGTACCCGTCCGAGTGGGTCGCCATGATCGAGGCCGCGCAGGCGATGGACATCGACACGTACGTGCCGGGGCACGGGTTCGTGGATTCGCCCGAGGTGCTGGCCGAGGAGCTGGAGACGTACCGGCTCGCCATGGTCCGGGTCATCGAGGAGGCGACGCGGCTGCACGCGGCTGGCCTCGCGCTGGAAGACGCGGTCGAGCAGGCGGAGTTCGGGGAGCTCGAGACCTGGTCGCTGCGGTCAAGCCAGGCCGGTCGGGCGATCGGCCGCGTGTACATGGAGCTGAACGGGGGGTTGCCGCAGGGGTGAGCGGGCCGGGCCGGGGAATGGGCTCGGCCGACTCGGTTGGGGGCGAAACCGGCACTGGCCGAACCGCCGCCGCCGGGGTATTCTGTTCCCGGCGCACGAAAACGGGCGCCGACACCTCAATCCAGGACCCTTCCGGAGGGACAAGTGAAACCGACGAACCTGCTTCTTGCCGCCGCGTTCACCCTAGCGGCCCCGTTGGCGCTCTCCGCCCAGCAGGCCGAGTGGCGCTACTGGGGCGCCGACGCCGCCAGCAGCCGCTACTCGCCGCTCGACCAGATCGACGCTTCGAACTTCGAGCAGCTGGAGGTGGCCTGGATCTGGAGGGCCGACAACTACAACGGGCCGGCAACGGGAACGATGCTGCGCGCCACGCCCATCTACGTGGACGGCACCCTCTACTCCGTGGCCGGCAACCGCCGCACCGCCGTGGCCATCGACCCCGCCACCGGCGAGACCCTCTGGTCCTTCCGCGAACCGACCACCAAGCGGTGGGAGGACTCGATGCGGAAGGACTACGGGAAGGGCGTCGCGTACGCCGAGGTCAACGGCCGCCCGATGATCTACCTGGTCACTCCGGCCTTCTTCCTGCACGCGCTGGATCCGCAGACCGGCCGGCCGATCACATCCTTCGGCGATGACGGCACCGTCGACCTCCTCGGCGACCTCGGCCGCTGGGATCCCCACCCCACCGACGGCATTCCCTTCGAGGTCGGCTACATCACCAATTCGTCGCCGCCGATCGTGGTCAACGGCGTGGTCGTGGTGGGCAACTCGCACGAGCAGGGCTACTACCAGTACCTGCAGGAGAACCTGCCGGGGAACATCCTCGCCTACGACGCGGGGACCGGTGAACACCTCTGGACCTTCAACGTGATCCCGCAGGAGGGCGAATTCGGCAACGACACCTGGGAGAACGACGCCTGGAAGTGGACCGGCAACGTGTCGGCGTGGGCGCCGCTTTCGGCCGACCCCGAGCTGGGCCTCGTCTACGTGGTGACGGACCCACCGCCGGTCGACTACTACGGCGGCTTCCACCCGGGCGACAACCTGTTCTCGACCAGCATCCTGGCCCTCGACGTGCGGACCGGCGAGCGCCGCTGGCACTTCCAGACCGTGCACCACGACGTCTGGAACTACGACAACCCCACCGCGCCCAACCTGGTCGACATTACCGTGGACGGGCGCGAGATCAAGGCGCTCGTGCAGACCACCAAGCAGGGCTGGGCCTACGTCTTCGACCGCGAGACCGGCGAGCCCGTGTGGCCGATCGAGGAGCGTCCGGTGCCGCAGTCCAACGTGCCGGGCGAGAAGCTGTCGCCCACCCAGCCCTTCGTGACCCGCCCCGCTCCCTTCGAGATGCAGGGAATCACGGTGGACGACCTCATCGACTTCACCCCCGAGCTCCGCGCCCAGGCGCTGGAGATCGTCGACGGATTCCGGCTGGGCCCGCTCTTCAACCCTCCGATGCTCGAAGACGACGACGGCGGCCCCTCGATCCACTGTCCGGGCGCCAACGGTGGCGCCAACATCCCCGGCGGGGCGGCCGTGGACCCCGAGACCGGCATCCTGTACGTCGCGTCAACGCGCGGTTGCAGCGCACCGCGGCTCTTTCCGGGCGTCGAGCGCGACGAGAACTCCAACGTCGACTGGGTGACCCTCGGTCCCGGCGGCGCGCGCGGCCCGCGAGGCCTGCCGCTCGTCAAGCCTCCCTACGGCAGTATCACGGCGATCGATCTGAACACCGGCGACCACCTCTGGCGGATTCCCAACGGGGACACCCCGGACAGAATCAGAAACCATCCGTTGCTCGAAGGCGTCGATATCGGCAACACCGGCGCCTCCGCGCACGCCACCAAGCTCATCACGAAGACGCTCCTCATGTACGGCGAGGGGCGTGGCGCCGCGCCCGTTTTCCGCGCCGTCGACAAGATGACCGGCGAGGAGCTGGGCGCCATCGACCTCCCCGGCTCCACCATGACCGCGCCGATGACCTACATGCACGAAGGGCAGCAGTACGTGGCGATGGCGGTCCGACTGGCGGATGGCGGGTATGCGCTGGTGGCGCTGCGGCTGCCGGAGTAGGGGTTCGCGGGATCGGTCACGCGACAACGATTTGGTAATGCGCGCATGACATTTTGTAAGGTAAAATTTACATGGGATTCAGGACGATGACCCGAGCGACCGTCGGGCTGGCCGCACTGACCAGCGTCCTCCTGGCCACGGGGTGCCTGCAGGATGCCCCGCCACCCGACCACACCGCCGTCTTCACCGGTGGCGCGGGCGAGTGGGTCGATCTCTCGCACGCCTTCGGGCCCTCGACGATCTACTGGCCCACCGACACGGCGGGCTTCCAGCTCACCGAACTCGCGTACGGCCAGACGGAGGGCGGGTACTTCTACGCGTCGTACTCCTTCAGGTCGGCCGAGCACGGGGGCACCCACCTCGACGCGCCGATCCACTTCGCCGAGGGGCGCATGACAGCGGACGAGATCCCGTTGTCGAGCCTGATCACGATGGCGTCCGTGGTCGATGTCTCGGCCGCGGCCGACGCCGATCCGGACTACCAGTTCGCGGTCGAGGATCTCACCGCGTGGGAGGCCGAGCATGGAGAGCTCGCCGACGGCACCGCGCTGTTGGTGCGCACGGGGTGGTCGTCGCGCTGGGAGGACCGTACCGCCTACCTGGGCACGGATCTCACCGGGCCCGAGGCGGTGCCGGAGCTGCACTTTCCCGGGATCGGCCCCGAAGCCGCGCAGTGGCTCGTGGACAACCGCAACGTCGCGGCGGTGGGGATCGACACGCCCAGCATCGACTATGGCCAGTCGACCGACTTCCGCGCGCACGTGATCCTGTACAGCGCGAACATCGTGGGGTTCGAGAACCTGACCAACCTGGACCGGCTGCCCGCGACGGGCGCCGGGATCGTGGCGTTGCCGATGAAGATCGAGGGGGGGAGCGGGGGGCCGCTGAGGGTGGTGGGGTGGGTGCCGGGGTAGCCCCTTGACAGGCTTCGGCCATTTGCCCATCTTTTCTGTGCAATATGCCAAGGGGAGCCGATGACATCCCAAGTGCTCGCCGAATACCTGGGCGGCAGCCAGGCACTCGGACGCGACATCCAGTCCGACTTCGACCTGGACGACGCGGTGCGAGAGGGATTGCCGTTGTCGACGATCGAGTCCGTGGTACGCGGCGGGGCACTGCGCGCTTCCGAACTCGACGCGCTCGTGATCCCGCGCCGCACGCTCGCCCATCGCAGGCGTCTGGGGAAGCGGCTGAGTTCGCGGCAGTCGGATCGTCTGACTCGCGTGGTCCGCGTCGTGGCCAGAGCGGAGGAGGCGATCGGGGACTGCACCAAAGCGCGGCGCTGGCTCCGAAAACCCAACCGGGCGTTGCAGGGCAGGAGGCCGCTGGACCTCCTTGCCAGCGACGTGGGTGCCCGCGTGATCGAACAGCTCCTGGGGCGCATCGAGCACGGTCTGGCGGCGTAACCAACCGTGGCTGATTAGCTCACCACCGTTGCACCTCTGGCGCCTCACCCGAAAGGCCCACTCCGCCCTCGATGGCGAGGGCGCGCGCCTTCACGGTGCACGGTGGAACTTCAGCGGAACCGCCGTGGTGTACGCTGCTTCCCATCTGTCGCTCGCGGCACTGGAATACCTGGTGCACATCGACCCCGAGGACGCACCGCGCGACCTGGTTGCCCTTCGCCTTCACGTCCCGGACTCTGCAACCGAATTGGCGTTCGAGCCGGCCTCCCTGCCCTCGGGATGGCAGGACGCTCCGCCGCGGCCCGAATGCCAGGCAATCGGCGACCGTTGGGCCAGGAGCAGCGAACACCTCTTGTTGCGGGTCCCGTCGGTCGTGGTGCCCGAAGAATCCAGCGTGCTCGTGAATCCGGCCCACCCGGACGCATCCCAGGTCAGGGTTTCCACATCGCGTAACTTCACTTACGATCTGCGGCTGTTGGGCCGCAGACGGTCTCCGTAGGTACCCTCCACCCCACCCTCACCCATGACACGCACAACGGTCCGCACAACCATCCTGGCACCAGTCGACGCAGTCTTCAGTACCATTGCCGATCCCGTCAACTACACGAAGGCCGTGCCCCAGATCACGAAGGTGGAGTTTTTCACCGAGCTGCGGAGCGGCGTCGGCACCCGGTTCCGCGAAACGCGTGAGATGAGAGGCCGGGAGGCCTCGACGGAGCTCGAAGTCACCGAGTACGTGAAGGATGAGCGCGTCCGCATGGTCTCTGACGCCGGTGGAACCATTTGGGACTCCGTCTTCACGCTGACCCCAACGGAAGACGGGCGCGGGACGAGGCTTGATCTGGTGATGGAGGCGAGGCCGCAACGCCTCCTGGCGCGCTTTTTCGTCCCTTTGACGAAGGGGGTCGTGGCGAAGGCCGTCGCCGGGGACATGGAGGCGGTCAAGGCCTACATTGAGAACACCCGATAGCACCACCCGACGGGCCTCTCCGAGCCCGGCCCCACGGCATCTGAGGTGTTTCAGCGGTCCCGGCCCAGCGTTACTCCCGAAACAAAGGGGCTAAAATGACAACAAAAAGGCCGAAAATGACATTCCTGACCGATGCAACGGGCGCCATCTTGCGATTGCAGCGGCGGAGATGCCGCCGAACGAAGCCATCCGGCTTCCACCAAAACCCCATCCAGGGAGGATACCATGTTCGCAACGGCAAAGCGCACCCTACCCACCACCCGCAAACTCGCTGCCATCGTTCCAACGGCCATGGCGGCGCTCCTCGTCGTCGCCGCCGTATCCGGCTCTACCCCGGATGGAACAGTTCGGAACGATGCAGGGACGACCGCCCCACCTGCCTCTTCGGTTGAGATGGCACTGGAAGACCTACTGGCTCAGACGTGCTATATGTGCGTCGGGTGCGGGGATGACGGCCACGAGATACTGAACAGAAGACCCCCGCCCGATGGAGGCAACCTGGCATTTCACCCGCATCCATGCCAAGAACGTGCCGGTCCTTGCGACCTCGACCCCAAGAGGGGCGGGCACCCGCCGTGCGGGGGCACGGATATTCTCGTCGCGGGTTCCAGCGATGTCATCCAAACCTTGAAAGGAAGCACTCCAGCCCAGTTGGCCGCTCTGTTGGAGAGCGCTCCGCATCGTCTCCGGTTCAACAGATCACGCAACGCACTGCAGCTCATCGGGTGCTGGAATCAAGTGGTGGCCAGCTATTCGGTCAAGTCGATTCCCGCGTTGGAAGCATTGATCACCTGACGGAGGCCACGAGCATGAAGACGCAGCGTTTGCGGACCAACCCCATACAGAGCATCGCCCGAATCACCCGGGCAGCTTGTCTGGCGAGCCTTCTCGTTCCGGCCAGCACCACCGCCCAGCAGCCGGAACGTATTTCCTTGGGTTCCTGTCGGGACAGTTGCGGACTTTCTCTGGTCCTCGAGGCCGAGTTGGGCGACGACTCCGGCCCGGGCATGATCGATCTCACAGGTAAGGTGAGTGCCTACCGGGACGCCTCTAGACGGACCTACATCGTCGGAGAGCCGATTGACCACATCCTGATCTTCGATCCGGCTGGCCACTTCCTCCGGCGCATTGGCCGAACTGGTTCGGGTCCAGGTGAGTTCAGGCGTGGTTCGTCCCTGGTTGTGACCGGCGACGGCGAGTTCTCGGTATTCGATCGCGGGCGGGGAGTCATCCTGAACTTCGACTACAGGGGACGACTCCTAAGCGAGGTGCGAACAGTCGGTGAGCGGTTTCCGGACGGGGTCGAGACGTACCGTTGGGAGGGACCCTGGGTGCTCCACGTTACCAACATGCGCACGCCTGACAGGGCCGGATACCCGCTCCATCCTGTAAACGTCGAGACGGGAGAGATCGGTCGTTCCTTCGGGTCGTCAACGGGTGAACTGGAGTTGGGTGGTGGCTGGATTCCTTCGATCGCCATCACGGGCGGCCGGCGCATCTGGATGGCCAGGAATCCTCTTAGCAGATACGAAATCAGCCTGTGGGACGGGAATCGGGAGCTGCTGGTGTTTCGGCGCGACGCACCGTGGTTTCCCGAGCGAACCGATCCCCTGCCGCACGGCCCCGAGGACAAGCCACTGCCGGCAATTGATGATCTCGTCGCAACCGACTCGCTTCTCTGGGTTTCAGGGGTGGTGGCCGACGAGCGTTGGCAGGATTTCAGCAGTCAATGGGACGCGGATGGACGCTACGACGAATTCGTGGAAGTAATCGACCTGCGGACCAACCAAGTGGTCGGGAGCCAGCGCTTCGACTTCGAACTCACCCACTTCATCGGGCCCGGGCTGATCGGCAGAGTCCACATCACGGAGAATGCCTCCGTACGTTTTCGAGTGTATAGGGTGGTTCCGGAGGCGGACCTTCGGCGTTAGCCAGCCGGCAGCCTTCAGCGCTGTGCAACCTCAGACCCCGGCGGACCTCTCGAGCCCGCCGGGGTCTCTATCGCCAGCCGTTTCGGGAAATCGGCCAGCCTATCGAACTAAGTCCACCGGACTAAGTCCCTCCTACCGAGTCGCCCACAGCCAGTCATAGCTCAGCCGCAGGTAGTAATACCCGCCGTTGAAGCCGTAGGGAGTGCTCTCCGGATAGAGGGCACCGACGCCTCCCGAGTTGGGATTCTCGTCCGGGTAGGTGTTGAACAGGTTGTTGGCGCCGAGCGCGATCGTCGCATTGTCCGCCAGCGGCATCGAGACTTCGGCGTCGACGAGGACGCGCGCGCCGTAACGGAGGTCGGGGTCGCTGAGCTCGGAATCGTAGAAGCCGTCGTAGTAGGTTCCCCGGAGCAGGGCGTCCAGCCGTCCCAGCTGTTGTGACAGGCTGAGCACGCCGCGGTAGCGGGGCAGCGCCCGCTCGAGCTGGTCCACGCGTGCGTCGTTCACGACCTCCGGGTTGCGCTCGGTGACCTCGGTGCCGGTGTAGTTGAAGAGCAGGCTCACGGTGGTCGCCTCGCCGGGCGAGTAGTTCGCCACCAGGTCGATCCCCTGGGTCAGCGTCGCGAAGTCGTTGGTGAAGAAGCGGAACTCCGCGAGGTTCGCGGCGCTCGTCACGCCCTCGGAGACCAGCTGCGTCACCTCATGGGGCTCGAGCTTGAAGGTTCTGGTCTGCGCGAAGCGGTCCGAGATCGAGATGCGGAAGTAGTCCGCCGTCAAGCGGAATGCGCCCGCTTCGTACATGACCCCGCCGGTCAGGCTGACCGAGGACTCGGGCTCCAGCTGCCTGCCGCCACGGGTCTGCGCCACCGCCGAGGTGGAGGGGATGGTGCCGCGATTGACGAGGTCGCCGAGGTCGATGTCGAAGACCGTCGACACGTTGAAGGCGTTCTGCTGCCCCGGCGTGGGCGCGCGGAAGCCGGTGTTGGCGTTGGCCCGCAGCGCGATCTGGTCCGTCGCCTGGAATCGGAAGGAGACCTTTCCGGTCGCCTTGCCGCCGAAATCGGAGAAGTTCTCGTAGCGGCCCGCGAAGCCCAGGGCCCAGGCGTCGTCGGGCCTGCCCAGGTTGAGGTCGGCGTAGAGCGCGGTGTTGCTGCGCGTCCAGTCGCCGGCGGCCAGCGGGCTGAAGCCGGGGAAGCCGTTCGACGAGGAGCTGAAGCCCTGCGCCGCGTACGGCCCGATCTTCCAGGATTCGTCCTGGCCCTGTCCGATCTCGAAGCGCTCCTCGCGCTGCTCGAATCCGGCCGCCACGTTGGCCATCTCGCTGACCTGGTAGGAGAGATCGAGGTTGAGGTTGATCTCCTCCTGGTTGTAGAGGCCGGGGTCGAAGTCGGTGGGCGTGTCGGGACCGAGCGCCGCATTCACCGTGTTGTAGATGAAGAAGTCGGCCGTATTCCTGCCCCAGCTCGTGCTGGCGTCCCAGTTGATGCCGTTGTCGGTGCGGCCCTTGATCCCACCGACGATCGAGGCGTCGAAGACCTCGCCGCCGAACTGCGGCGTGAAGCCCCCGGGGAACATCTCCTGGTAGGAGAAGCAGTTCGGGTCGTCGAAGACCCGCTGGAGCGCGACCGGATCGGGGACGTTGTTGGTGATCGTCACGACCGGGCAGCCGGCCGATCCGAGGCCCCTGGCCTGCAGCACGTCGCCGATCAGGAGGGATTCCCCGCCATCGCCCGAGAAGACGCCGCCGCGGGTGTTCGGGTTCCGGAAGAAGAAGCCGCCGTCCACCCGCTTGGTGGCAACGTTTCCGAAGGCGTAGACCTGCTCGTTGTCGTCAAAGTTGTAGCCGGTGTTGAGCCACACCTTGAGGTCGTCGGTGATCCTGGGCGAACCCCAGACCTGGGCGGTCGGCGTCCGCACGGCCGTGTTGCCCGCGTTGACGAGCGCGGCCGCGTCGTTCCGCTGGATGGCGCGGTCCGTCGGCTCCTGGTTCCCGTACTCGACGCTGAGGTTGGCGAATCCGTACTCGCCGAGCGGAATCCCGAAATTGCTCGCCACCGAGACCGACTTCCCGCGACCGGCCCAGCTGCGCTCCGCACCATCGACGAACTCGTCGCCGTCGAAGTGCTGTCCCTGCTTCACCTGGACCGAGCCGCCGGAGCGGTCGTTCTTCAGCTGGAAATTGAGCACGCCCGCGATGGCGTCCGAACCGTACTGCGCCGAGGCGCCGTCGCGCAGCACCTCGACCTGCCTGAGCGCGATGCCCGGGATGGACCCGATGTCGGGCCCCTGCGCGCCATCGGAGAGACCGGCGCCCAGCCAGGAGATGACCGCGCCCCGGTGGCGGCGCTTGCCGTTGATGAGGACCAGCGTGTGGTCGGACGCGAGGCCGCGCAGGTTGGCGGGCCGGGTGATCGTCGCCGCGTCGCTGATCGGCTGGATGTTAACGTTGTAGGACGGGACCACGTTCCTCAGCAGGAAGTCGATGTTGGTCTCGGCCTGGCGGGCGATCTCCCCGACGGGGATCACGTCCACCGGAACCATCGACTCGGTGACGGTTCTGGGCCGCGTCCGGCTCCCGACGATGACGAGCTCGTCGAGGGCAAAGGCGGCCACGTCGAGCGACAGCTCGAGGTTGGTGGTCCCGCCGCTGGAGACCGTGACCTCCTGGGTGAGCACCGCGTAGCCGATGAGCCGGACTTCGAGGGTGTGCGTGCCCGCGGCGACCCCGGACATGGTGAAGGCGCCTGCGGGATTGGTGAAGGTGACGACGTCGAGCGCGGGGATCGCGACCCGGGCGGTGCCGACTCCGAGTCCCGTGTCCGCGCTGCGGACGACGCCGTCGATCGTGCCCTGGGCGAGCGCCGTGGTGGGCATCGCGGCAAGGGCCAGGATCAGGAATCCTCGTCTGATCATGTGTTGCTCCTCGGGTGATTCAGTTTGAAGAACTGCGCCTGGCGCTTACGGCTCACGGCGCAATGATTGGCACTCGCACGCCGGCCACATGCACGACGCAACCCGGCCACGATGTACCACATGGCTTGCCGCGCACCTGCCCGATCGTTGGGCGAGGCACGAGAAATCCACAGACCGTGGCATTGGGGCGGGAGACAATCGTGTGTGACTGGAGATGGCGGGAGTTCAGCCCGTTCGGGCAGGTTCAGCCCGGATGGGCGGCGGCGGAGCCCGGATGGGCGAGCGCGCCGCTTGTTGCAATCTAGTCTATACGCGCGAGCTCCGATACTGTTCCGCAAGCGTTGTCGCCGCCTGGAGTCTGAATCTGCCGCGCGGCGCACATCGGCCGCGATGGCGACGGGGTGCGCGGCGCCGGCGGTGGTCGGACGGGGGGTCTACTGAGTGCGGAGCAAGCTACAGCGACCCCTTCGGCACCACCCACTCCGCAGCCTGTCCGCTCACCGCCGCGATCCGGTCGAAGTCGGCATCGTAGTGAAGCAGCACCATCCCCGCCTGCTCGGCGGCGGCCGCGATGATCAGGTCCGGGATCGGCACCCGGTGCCGTCCCCGCCGCGCCAGCAACCCCTGCACCTCGATCGCCCGCTGGAAGGTCGCTTCCGTCAGCGGGACGTGCCGGTAGGCCAGGGCACGGCGCCGCCGCGTCCTTGCGTGCTCGCCGGCGTTGCGGGTCGAATACAGGACCTCCAGGTCGATGATCGCGCAGGTGGCGGCCTCGCCCGCTTCCAGGATCGGTACCAGCCTGGCCTGCACGCGCGCGTCCGGCATGCGGGCCAGCGCGCTCTTGTCGATCAGACAGGGCATGGTCGCCGGGGCCGGCCCGTCAGTAGCGCCAAGTCGTCGCCATCACTTTCTCGTCGGCGAGGTCCAGCCCCTCCATCCTGATCAGGACCTGGATCTCCCGGCGCCGCGCCTCATGCCGCTCCACCTCCCGCAGCGCTTCGTCGATCGTGTCCTTGATCGACGAGGTTCCCAGAAGAACCCGCACCCGCGCGACAAGGTCATCGTCGATTTCGACGGTTGTCTTTCTCAGGGGATTGCTCCTTGGAGAAGGTCGGTATGTACGACAATACAATTCCAATATATACGAATACACAGGAATTGGATATCCCCAGGCATTCCGGGTTGTTGCTGGCCAGATCACCCGCTAGCGTCACCTGAATCGGTCAGGGTTTCCCCTGGCACCTGGCCCAAGCAACAGCCATGGAGAAAAGGCATGCACCGTTCCGGATCCCCGCAACGAACCACAGGACTTGTTGCGGCATTGGCAGTCTTGCTACCGCTTGCCTCGATGGCGCCGGCGTCCGCCCCCGAGTCCCGGGCTGAGGGCCAGAACCCCTGCCCCCGCAAAGCCCCCCGCGACTTCCCGCCGGGCAGCGTGATGGAGATTGAAGACCGGGAGCCTCCCTGCCGTCTCGTGTTCCGCCCGACGGGTGTGCGACTGGAGGCGACGGTGGACGGCTCGCGGCCGGATCCGGGCCCGACGGTAGTCATGGACGGGCGCGGGCGCTTCTACTCGACGAACGCGAGCGGATTTGTGTCGATCATCAGCGTCTGGGACCGGCAGGGCAACTACGCGACGTCCTTCGGCGGCGTGGGCGACGGGCCGGGCGAACTCAGACGACAGCCGGGCATACGGATGTCCGTGGGTGGGGAGGACCGGCTGCACGTCTGGGAGAGCGGCGCCCAGTGGTCGACCTTCTCGGCGGATCATGAATTCATCAGCCGCAGCACGCTTCGGAGCGAGAACGCGCGCCTCGATCCGAGGATGACCGTGTTCCTCGACAACGGCGAGGCGTTGACCGGTGATCCGTACCAATCGGACAGGCGCAACTTCTTCCGCGTGTTCGGTGCGGACGGCGCCCTCGCGCGCTCCTTCGGGACGGTCGACGAGGAGATGGCCGGGAATCCGGCATGGCCGCTCAATCGGGTGATCGCATACAACGGCGGCGACAGCTTCTGGGCGACCCCGGTCAGTGATGGAGACGAGGAGTACCTCATCGAGGAGTGGGGCACGGACGGCGAGCTGCGGCGCGTGGTGCGCGGCCGGGCCCCCTGGTTCGTATGGACGGAAGACGGGGTGCCGTTTGGAGGAATCCTCCAGTTCAACGTCGATGACGGCGAGGGGCTGCTGTACATCATATACCAGCGGTTGACCGACGAGGGCGAGCGGATCATGAGGCGGGCGATGGCGGCCGGTGAGCCGTTCCCGCGCGACCAGAGGTACACCGAGACGGAGGTCGTCATGCAGATGATCGACTTGCGAGCGGGTGAACTGCTGGCTTTCGAGGTCCATCGAACGTCGGACGCCATGGAGTTCCTGCCTCGAGCGCTCTTCCCCGGCGTGATGATGGGGCCACGCCCCGGGGAGGGACCGGGCGGCCTGCCCTTCGTGGAAATCGTGGCCGTGGAGCTGGAGGCGAAGTAGGGAGGAGCGGAACCCTGCGCCGGGGCCGGAGGGGTTCCCGGCGCCGAGCCCGGCCAGGAAGACTGGATTCGCGCACCGCCCCCGATAGATTACCTGTAGTCACACCAACCCGAGGTGCCGGATAATCATGAAGACTGCTGTCGCGGGCGCGAACAGGCCCGCAACCGATATCGAGCGGCCGCCCTTCAAGGTGGCCGACCTTTCCCTGGCCGAGTGGGGCCGCAACGAGATCCGCCTGGCCGAGCACGAGATGCCGGGGCTGATGGCGATCCGGCGCGAGCTGCGCGGAAGCCAACCGCTCGCCGGCGCGCGGATCATGGGGTCGCTGCACATGACCGTGCAGACCGCCGTGCTGATCGAGACGCTGGTCGAGCTCGGGGCCTCGGTGCGTTGGGCCTCGTGCAACATCTTCTCCACGCAGGACCACGCGGCGGCCGCGGCCGTGGTCGGCCCGAACGGGACCCCCGACGACCCGCAGGGCCCCGCGATCTTCGCCTGGAAGGGCGAGACGCTGGAGGAGTACTGGTGGTGCACCGAGCAGGCGTTGTCGTGGCCGAAGGGATTCGGTCCCACGATGATCCTCGACGACGGTGGCGACGCCACGCTGCTGGTCCACAAGGGCGCGGAGTTCGAGCGGCTGGGCCGGGTGCCGGACTTCGATGCCGACACCGACAGCGAAGAATACGGTGTGATCCTCGACCTGCTCCGCGCGCACCAGGGGCTCGACGACCGGCGCTGGCAGCGCATCGCGGCCGACATCCGCGGCGTGTCGGAGGAAACCACCACCGGCGTCCACCGGCTCTACGAGATGGCGAAGAACGGCACCCTGCTCTTCCCGGCGATCAACGTCAACGACTCGGTCACCAAGTCCAAGTTCGACAACATCTACGGCTGCCGTCACTCGGTCATCGACGGGCTCAACCGCGCCTCGGACGTGATGCTCTCGGCGAAGGTGGCGGTCGTGATGGGCTACGGCGAGGTCGGCAAGGGGTGCGCGCAGGCGCTCCGGGGACAGGGCGCGCGCGTGATCGTCACCGAGATCGACCCGATCTGCGCGCTGCAGGCGGCCATGGAGGGCTTCCAGGTGGCGCGGCTGGAGGACGTGGTGGAGACGGCCGACATCTTCATCACCGCGACCGGCAACCGCGACGTGGTGACGATCGACCACATGCGCCGCATGAAGAACAAGGCGATCGTCGGCAACATCGGCCACTTCGACAACGAGATCGACATGGCCGGGCTGGAGGCGTCGGAAGCCGTGCGCAAGACGATCAAGCCGCAGTTCGACGAGTGGACCTTCCCCGGCGGGCGCAGCATCCTCGTGCTGGCGGAGGGCCGGCTGATGAACCTGGGGTGCGCGACCGGCCACCCGAGCTTCGTGATGTCGGCGAGCTTCTCGAACCAGGTGCTTGCGCAGATCGAGCTGCACCGGCGGGCGGAAAGCTACGAGCTGGGCGTCCACATGCTGCCCAAGGCGCTGGACGAGAAGGTGGCGCGGCTGCACCTGGACCACCTGGGCGTGCGGCTGACCGAGCTGACGGAAGGGCAGGCGGACTACATCAACGTCCCGGTGGACGGTCCGTACAAGCCGGAGCACTACCGGTACTAGAGGACTCGTGACTGCGCCGGGAAACCCTTCCGCGTTCGTGGGCCAGCCACATCCGGCCGGCCGGCAACCAACTCCGGGCAGCCGGCGGGCCCTTCGGCGACGACCGGGGCGAAGCCTGCCCGCGCACGCAATAGTCCTCGCCGCGTTGTTGCTCACCGCGCCCCTCTTCTCTTGCGCTGGCACACCCGACCTGCTCCTCGGCGAATGGGTGTCGGTGGGCTCCGAAGACCCCCGGATGACCTACATCTTCGAGGATGGCGGGCGGGTGCGTTGGATCCTCGAACTGAGCGAAGGCCCCGACACCTTCGAGGTCGCATATGAAGTGCGGTATGTCTCAACGCCCATCGAACTCGACATGGGACCCTGGATCAGCGGACCGCTGGCCGGCCAGACCCTCTTCGGGATCGTCGAACTGCAGGGGCCGGACCGCTTCCGGGTGGATTTCGAGCCGGCGAATCCGGACAGCGACGGGTCCGAGCGGCCGGGCACGTTTTCCGAGCAGGCGGTGACCTTCGTCCGGCGGGTCAACTGAGGGGGCCGGAATGACGCGGGGCCGGGCGCGGCTGCGATTGCCGCCCCCGGCCCCGTTGTCCGGCCCGTCAGGGCACCATCGCCGGTCGCCGGGATCCGATATGCGAATCGCGCGTCCCGCCCGGCCCCCGGCCCGGTCAGCTCCCTAGTTCCTCCGGCCGACCTCGATCTTCCGGCTGAGCGCCTCGTCGGACTTCGGCAACCGGACATTCAGCAGGCCGTTGTCGAACTCGGCCGTGATGCCCTCCGCGCGGATCGTGCGCGGCAGGGTGAAGGACCGCCGGAACGACCCGAAGGTGCGCTCCACGAGGTGGAACTTGCCGCCCGCCTCACCCTCTTCGCGCGATTCGCGCTTCTCGCCCGAGACGGTCAGGACGTCGTTCTCCAGGCTGATCTCGACCTGCTCCTCGGTCATGCCGGGCAGTTCGGCGGTCAGCAGAATCTCGTCGTTGCGCTCTTCCACGCTCACCGGTGGCGCCCAGTCGGAGGCGTAGGTGAGGTTCCCGAAGTCCCCATCCTCGAAGATGCGGTTCATACGGTTGGCGATGGCATCCAGGTGGTTCCAGGAGAGCGGACGGTAGGTGTGTTTGGTCAGTGACATTCTTCAATTCCTCTTGATACGGTAAGTGTTCGTTCAGTTCGGCCCTTGAGCGGCCGGGAGGGCGAACTGCACGGTGCGTGCCAGCGCGGGTCTGCCATTTTGGCAGGTCTTGGCGGTGTGGCGGATGGGACCTGCCATTTTGGCATGAGGTTCCGGGATCGATCCCGCTTGCCCGGATTGAAGTTACACGAGTTCGAGGTCCGGGTCCCGCCAATTGACTCCCGCTAAACGCGGGAGGAGTGGACGGGCCGCCGCTCGTCGAGCGCCTTCCTGAGCCGGTCCTCGTCGGCCCTCTGGTAGCACTGAAGCACCGTTTGCGCGGTCTTCCAGCCTCCCAGCTCGCAGAGCACCTTCAGCGGCTGATCCATGAGGTCGGAGGCGAACTTCCGCCTCAGCGAGTGCCAGCCCCGCCCTCGCTTGGGCTTCAGCCCGGCCAGCGCCTCGGCTTTCGCCCACCAGGTACGGACCTGCCCCCGGTTGATACATGCCGAGGGATCCCTGGGCGCGGGAAGCAGAGGGGCGTCCCCGGTGTCCGGGTGGTGTCTCCGCGCCTTCACCAGGGCGGCGAGCACGTCAGCCGTCACGGGCGTCCGGTGCTCGTAACCTGTCTTCTCGTGCTCACGCCGCCACCGGATGGTCTTGCTCTCGAAGTCGATGTCGGACCACCGAAGCTGGCGGATGGCTCCGATTCGGTGTCCGGTCTCGTGCGCGAGCACGAGCGCGACGCGGAACCGCCAATCGATCTCGGCGGACACCCGGAGCAGGGCCTCGTACTCCGCCTGGGAAAGCACCACCCGGTTCGGGTTCTTCTCCCTGGGCACCCTCAAGCCCTTCAGAGGGTTGGAGTCGAGGAGAAGTCCTCCCGCCTCGTTCCGCGAACGCGCGGCCCAGTTGAGGACCGCCAGCAGGAACCTCAGATCCCGTTCGACCGTCCGGTCGGACACCGGCGAGCCGCTCGGTCCGGCCCTGCCCGCCCGCCGCGCCCGGATGAACCGGTCCCAGTCGCGCTGGGAAAGCGTGGCGGGCTTCCGGTCCTTTCCGAAGAACCGGAGGAACATCGCCAATGCGGCCCGGTCATACTTCCGGGATCGCTCGCCCTTGGTGGGCGTCACCTCCTCACCGTAAATGTCAAACAGCCCCCCCAGCGTGAGCGGCTCGGGCTCGGCTTCGGCCTCGCCGTTCGGTGCGTCGATGAACCCGGCGGCGAACTGGTCCGCCTGCCTCTTCGCGCGCCGCCAGTCGCGGTGCTTCAGCGACTTCGTGAGCCTTCGCCCATCCTCGCGCCACTCGATCTGGAACAGGCCGGTCTTGGGATCGGGGAACACCCTCACCCGGTTCCGGCCCCATTCGCCGGCGCCGTAGCTGCGCCGATTTCGTTTCGTGCGTGCCATCGTTCGATTCCTCTCTCGATTGATGGACTGCACGATCTGCGCATCGGAACCTCGCGAAGAGAAGCCGTTGCCGCCAGACTGGCCGACAGGCGGGTTGGGGCCCCGAAGCCACGGCGGTCTCCATGTGGCGGCGGCGAAACCGGACGGCGGGTGTTGCGTAGTGGCAGACGCGGGTCGCCTTGTCGGGGCCGAGGTCGCGGTGGGAAGCCGGGGCCGGCACCTCGGTGCCTGCACGCGGGCAGGAGAACGGCGCGAGCCGTTTTCTGCGTCGGTGAGAGCCGGAGCAGGATCGGTTGATCCGCCGCTCCCGGAGCGGCGTTACGGATGGCCTTCCGCAGGGATTGATGGTTCGGGAGCGACCCAGGCATGAGGGGCGAGGGTGTGCAAGCACGCTCGCCGCTATGCCGTACCGAGCCTTCGGCGAGGTGGGTCGCTCCCGCCACGGCCGATGCGGCCCGTCCGGCAACGGGCGGGCGGGCCGCGAGGCCGCAAGACCCGGCCGCGCAAGCGGATGCGCGGACTTTTCGGTGTGCATCGCCGGGGCGTCGTGTCGTGAAACGACCCCCCGCGTCGTTTTCACGCTCCGGTACAGCCTAAGGGGGAGCGGGTCGGGCACTGTCCGACCCGACTCCCGGCGATCTGTCCTCCCTGCCCGGCGCTTACGCCCCAAGCCGTCCAACTCCGCTGCGATCCACGCCTCTCGCGGGAGGCGACCGGAGCAGGGTCGTTTGTCCGTGGGTCTGTCGGTTCCTCGACCGCGCGGCCTAGGGATCGGGGAACAGCCCCACCGGGTTCCGGCTCGATTCGCCGGCGCCGTGGCTCCGGGGCTGTCAATGGCCACTGAATACGTCACACTATGAGCACCGCCCCGCAAGCCACCGGCGAACGGGGCCGAGAGACATCGCCGCGCCAGCGGATGCACGGGGAAAGGCCGGTGCGAATCGACCCCCCGGCGTCGTTTGCGCGCCCGGGCACGGCTCGCAGCCGGTACGCGGAGTTGCGCTCCAACCCGTTCGGTCGCCCCGGGCCCCGTGTGACCGGGGTCTGGGAACGCTCTTTGCGGTCTCAGAACTTCATGCCGAGCCCCATCTTGAGTCCGCGGGGCTGGGTGGCGGTGTCGTTGAGTGCGGATTCGAGGGTGAGTTGCAGGGACCGGTTCATGTCGTAGCGTGCGCCTGCGGACCAGAGGCGCAGGCGGCCGTGGGCGGACAGCCGTGTGTAGGTGTCCAGGGAGCCGTTGCCGGGGCGGGGGAGCGCGTAGCCGGTCTCGGCGTCGAGGCGCCAAGAGTCGCCGTGGGCGTGGCTGCGGGCGATGTGCCCGTGGTCGAGGAGCCCGCGCACGCCGCTTTGGGGCTGGCCGCGCGCGGGACTGACGGCGATGCGCAGACCCTGTCCGGGGGTTCCGGGGTCGTAGGCGATGCGGAGCGAGGCGCCCCATTCGCGGTGGCCTTCGGAGCCGAACGCGGCGCGGGTGTCGAGCGCGAGGTCGAGGCCGCGTCTGCGGAGTGCGAGCGTGCCGCCGGTCTCGGCGCCGGCGCCGGTGTCGGCGTCCCCGCCATCGTAGCGTGCACCGGCGCGGGTGGCGAGCGACAGGCCACCGGTCTTCCAGGAGGCTTCGAGGAGCGCGCGGGCGCGCGTGGCGGTGCCCTGGCGTTCCGGGGTGGTGCCGCTGGCGCCGGTGCGCGTGGAGACGCCGAACGCGTCGGCGGCGAGCGCGAGGCCGAGGGCGCCGCGGCGGGCCAGCGGGATCTCGGCGCCGCCGGAGAGCATGCGCAGGCGGGCCGGCAGGGTGCGTCCGCGGTCCTCGTCGTCGAGGTCGCCGGAGCCGAGCCCGCCGATGGCCCAGAGCCCGATGCGGGCGGAGGGCCGCAGGAACAGGTAGGGGTGGACGGTGTTCATGGCGTGGCCGAGGGTGCCTTCGAGGGAGCGGTTGGCGTAGTTGAACTCTCCGCTCGATCGCATCAGCGCGAGGCCCGCGAGCGCGGAGGAGCCGAGCCGGGCGTCGGCGCCGGCGGTGAACGCCTGCATGGCGCCGTCGTAGGAGAGGCCGCCGGAGGAAGCGGAGGAGGAGCCGGGTTCGCCGCGGTACTGCTGGGCGGAACCGTGGGCCCACAGGCTGAACCGGGGCGGCGGGGCGGCCTGGCTGGTGTGGCCGAGCGGGGCGGAGAACGAGAGCCGGGGCAGCAGGCGCCGGGCGGCCTCGCGAGAGCCGGGCAGCCGGATCTCGGGTGGGGCGGAGGCCTGGGCGGCGCCCCGGAGTGCCGCCGTGCTGGTGGGCACGCCGCTGAGCGAGGCGAGTTCGCCCGCGGCCAGTGCCGCCCATCCGCGCGCGGAGCGGGCCGGTGCGGTGGCTTCGCCCGCGGGCCCGGCACGCATGGCGGCGGCGAGCCGTCCGCGCACGGCCTGGCCCGCGCCCTCGGCGACGGCGCGGCCCAGCACGGCGAGCCCGGCTTCGAGCGACTCGTCGAACAGTGCGTCCATGCCGGCGGCGGCCACGACGGTGACGAGCGCGGTGGCGGGGGTGCCCGGATCCACCCCCTGCGGAAGCTCGCCGAGGGCGAGCGCGATCTCGCCGCCGGGCGAGGCGGGCGGGGGGGTGAACGTGAACGTGGCGAGCGAGTCGCCGGGCTCGAACGCGACCGCGGCGGGGATGCCTGCCGGGGCGTCGCGGCCGAGCGCGCCTGAGCGCGCGGTGGTGGTGAGCGGCACGGATACGTCGCGGTCCGCGGCGGGCGCGATCCTCAGCGTGACCACCGTGCCGGGACCCCCGGCGGCCGCCTCGTACGACGCTTCGGCGAACGCGACCGAGAGCGGGGCACGAGCGGCGTCGCCCGCCATGCTGCCGCCCGCCGCGGTCACGGCGATGCGCGTCTCCGAGGGCGGTGCGGCCATCCACCCGGCGGGCAGCGTGCCCAGCCGGGCGGCGATGGTGTCGCCGGCGGTGCGCCCGGCGGCGCTCACGGCGAGTGTGGCCTGCGTCGCGCCGGCCGGCAGCGTGACCGTGCGGGAGGTCGTGTCGGCGCCGGCGACCAGGCTGACGTGGATGTCGGCGGCCGCGGCGGAGGGGTGCGAGGCCGTCACGGCGATGTCCACCGACCCGCCCGCGGGCACGGTGTAGGACGCTTGTGCGAACGAGGCGACCGGCGTGGCGGCGCCCGCCACCTCGACCTCGCCGCTCACGGCGGTCTTGTTCGGCCCGTGCCGGTCGCGGTAGGTGAACACGGCGCGCAGCCGCTTGCCCTCGTCCCCGGCCGGCGGCGTGTAGAACCGCGTGGTTGCGCCCGCGATGGCCGTCCACGTCGCTCCCCGGTCCGCCGAGCGCTCCCAGCGCCGCCGCTTGCCCGCGTTGAGCGAGCCGTCCTGGTCCATGAGCGTCGCGGTGATCTGCACGCCCACGCGCGCGATGCCCGCGTCCAGCGCCACGCTGCCCGGGTCGTCGGCGTTGGTGATGCGGATCGTGACGGTGGCCGTGTCGGCCAGTTCGCCATCGCTCGCCTCGACGGTGACGGTGTGGCTCCTCGTGCCGCCCTCGTAGTCGAGCGCCGCGCCTTCGGCCACCGTGATCCGGCCCGTCTCTCCGTCGATCTCGAACCGTCCCGCGTCCCCGCCGGAAGGCTCGGGCCGGGCGGCGCCTGAGAGCAGGATCGCGGCCAGCGGGAGCAGGCCCAGACGGCGGATCGGGGAGGGAGGCGGACGCAAAGCGGCGGCAGACGGCGGGGAGAAGGGAGTCATCGGTGGCGGGTGTCCGAGCCGAGGTGGGAGGTCGGCCGCCAGCGTGCCGGCGACAGGAAGGCGCCGGAGTATACGAGGGATCAGAGAAAGCGCAAGAGGTTGCTTGTATTGTACACATGAGATGCTTACATGCTACTTCGCTGGTTCGCCCGCGACGAAAAGCCACGCGGAAAAAGGGAAAACCGCAAGCCACTGTGCTGCCGCAACGGACCCATCGACGGGACCGGGCGAGCCGTCCCGTCGTCTCCACCGACACGCACCTCGGAGGCGGCGGACCCCCCGCTGCCTTTTCTCTCTCAGTTCCCGATGACCCGCACGACTTTGCCCGTGGAGTCGACAACCATAACCGGTCCCCGGATGACATCGTCCATGAACTCGAAGTCCGGCCACGCGGAACCGTCCTCCCCGTCCGACGCCGCACCGCCCGGCGCCACGCTTCCTGCCCCGGGCAGCGTGTATGGATCCGCCTTGGTCACGTCCACCACATAGCCGAGATCGGCGAGCGCCTGCACCGTGATCGCGCTCAACGAGTACCCGAGGAACCATCCGGACATGATCTCACCGCTGACCGGCTGGTTTCTCCAATGGAAAAGCTCAGATCGGTGGAGCGGCACCCTGGATCCCGCATACGCCGAACCGCCAGCCGCGTTGAACGCCTCCACCGCCTGCAATCCCGGAAAGTGCGGGTCGCTGCCCCCCCGGCGCGCGGCTCTATCCCATGCCAAACCGCTCCCGATGCCCAGAGCGTGTCCGATCTCGTGCAGCACCACCCGGTAGAATAGGTCCCAACTGTCGAATTCCGGCTCGAAAAACCTGCCTCCCAAATGGACGCGACCCTCGAGAGCCAGCCCTCCCTCGCGCGATCGACAAACCGCCGCGCCGGAACGGTTCGAAATACGGTCCACCCGCACACCGACCACCAGATCGTCGATGACGCCCGCCAGCCGCCGGTCGGTATTGCAGCCGTCGAGATGGCCGTCGATTCGTACGTCCGGCAGGTCCCCAACCACCACCTCCTCCCACCGGTCTGCCGCTCGCCGGATCTCCGCCAGGTGCCGCTCCGATAACCCGGGCCCAACGATCACCTCGATGTTGAAGCGATCCGGGTCCGGAGCCGGCGCCACCTGGAGCGCCATCGCCTGCGAGGCCATGAGCCCGCCAGGATCTGCAGCCGTCACCTCCAGCGTTGTCTCACCCTCGCCCCTGGGCTCGATCCACAGCACCCCGTCCAGGACGCTGCCGCCCGCCACCCCTCCGTCGCCCGACTCCACCCCGTAAAAAAGGGAATCGCCGTCCGGGTCGGAAAAGTACGACGCCAACTCCAGTGGCAACGCCGCACTCCCCTCGGACATCCAGTAGGCCGGCACCGGCTCGGCCACCTCCGGCGTGCGGTTGTCCGACTCGGCGAACAGTACCATCGGTTCGCCAGTCATCACCTCGAAACCCCTGGTGTGCGGCAGCGGCGGCGGCAAGCCGAAGCTCACGTGCACCGCGCGGTCGCTCCCCGACGGTTGCCCGACCACCATCGGCCTGCTCACCGTGTCGCCCGCGGCCACCTCGAGCCACCCCGCGGAGGCCGTGCCCTGCTGCACCGATACCCGGATGCGCAGCGCAAACGGCGCGCCGGCGGGCACCCGCGACACCAGGCTCGCCGGACCCGGGGCCAGCACCTGCGCGTCCGTGCGCTCGAAAGCCATCGCGACCGGGAACGGCGCACCCGGGTTGCCCCACCCGTCCACGTAACTCAACTGCCGTAGACCCGCGAACACCCCGTGCGGAAGTTCGCTGAGTTCGTTGCGGCTCAGGTTCAGCCAACGCAGGCTCGCGAGTTCGGCAAACGCTCCTCGGGGGATTGCCACAAGGCCGTTGGACCACAGGTTCAGCGTATCGAGACTTCTCAAACCGTCGAAGATCCCCGCCGGCAACTCGGCCAGATCGTTGGCTGCCAGATTGAGCATTTGAAGACTCTCCAGCCCCTCGAAGATCTCCGGTGGCAGCGACGCGAGGCTATTGTGCTCAAGCCGGAGCAGCGTAACTTCCGACAAACCGTCAAACAACCCCGGCTGTAGAACCGCCAGGTCGTTTTCGTGCAGCCCTAGCTGCCCCAGCCGGTCAAGATCCGCAAACACGTCCGGGCGCAGCGCGTGCAGCGAGTTGCCGTGCAGGTAGAGTCTTTCAAGGTCGTACAGTCCTGCGAAGATCCCGGGCGGCAGCTCCGTCAGCCCGTTGCGCTGAAGTCTTAGGTCACGAAGATTGCCGAGGTTCGCGAAGATGCCGGGCGGCAGTTCCGTAAGCTCGTTGTGGTAGAGGCTCAGGTGCTCCAGCGACGGAAGATCGTCGAAGATGCCGGGCGGCAGCACAGGCAGCTTGTTGTATGTGAGGACCAGCCACTTCAGCTTCGGAAGGCCTGCAAAGAGACCCGGCCGCAGTTCCGTCAGCCCATTGTTTGCGAGCACCAGCGAATTCAGGTCGTGGAGACCCTCGAAGGTGCCCGGGGACAGTTCCGAAAGCGGGTTTTGGAACACAAGCAATCTGGTCAGATTCGTGAGCCCTGCGAAGTCACCGTTCCGTAGGCGGCGGATGCCGAGATTGCGGAGCACCAGTTCGGTGATCGCCTCCAAGTCCCCCTCCGTCACCTCGGCGCAGCTTGCTGCTCCGACCTCTTGTACGATCTCCTCCGCCAACGCCGGCGTCCGTGCACACACCCCTTCGTCGCTCTGCACCAGCGCATGCACATCCACGCTCGCGCCCCCGCCCGCCGACGCAACCAGCGTCTGCCGACCCGGAGCCTCCCCCAGCGTCCACACCGTCGCCGCCAGACCCATGCTGTCGCTTGCCGCCTCCGCCGGATCCGCCGAACCGTGTCCCGCCGCCGGCTCGAACCGCACCGTCGCACCCGGCAGCCGGCGGCCCAGCGTGTCCAGCGCCGCAACCATCACCGGCTCGGCGAGCGCCTCGCCCGGCAGCGCCCCCTGGCCTTCGCCCGAGTGCGCCGCCAACAACGCCACCACCGAGTCCGGATGCAGCGCCACGGCCCCGATCTCCGCCGTCGCCGACCCATGCAGCACCGTCACGACCAGCGACTGCGGGCCCGGAGCCGGGCCCAGCGCCCACTTCGCCCACGCCTCGTACGGTTTGGGGTCGCGCACCACCACCCCCCGCCACGCCCGGCCGCCGTGGGCCGACGCGTCGAAGTCCACAAACGGCCGTACGGCCAGCAGCGCGCCGCCCGCATCGGTCATCCTCACTTGCACCGGGTCCAGCAGTTCCAGCCCCGCCGGTCCCCGCTGCCCCCCTCCGGCCACCACCTCGATCCGGGCCGCCTCCTGCCGCACCCGCACGCGCGCCGTGTCCCGCAGGCCCTTCACTTCGGCCACCAGCGCCGCCTCCCCGTTCGCCCGCGCCGTCAGCTCACCCTCCGCATCCACCGTGAATACCGCCGCGTCCGTGCTGCTCCAGTTCACCTCCGTGCCCCCGACCAGGTCCGGGACCCGCTGCACCCGCACCTGAGCGCGCACACGCTCCCCCAGGTACGTGAATCGCAGCGAGTCCGGGACCAACAAGATCCAGGTCGGCGCGGGCGGCGGCGGATCGACCGGCGCGCCGTCGCCGCACGCGGCCAGCAGCAGGCCCGCAACCGTCGCGCCGCCGGCCCATGCGCGCACCGGCCTGCAGCCGCGCGCTTCCGCGGCATCACGTAAACAGGTCGGATTGAGTCTCTTCACCTCGCCTCCAGGGCGGAAAGTCGGTCCCACAAAGCATAGGCGCGTCGCTGTCCGGGATCAATTCGCGTCCGACATGCGGCGTGGAGCCGACAGGTACGGTCGGCCGCGGTGAAGCGCTCCCGGATCGCGGCAGGTGAGGCCGCCTGCCGGGATTCCGGGCCGGAGAGCGTCTGCGAGATGATGTAGCGACGATATGGACCGCCCTGAAGCAGTCTCCGAGTGCTTACGAACCGAGAAGACGGTCCCGCGCGGACGGCTTTCGACGAGGACAGCTTCATGACCACCGGTGACGAAGGCGCTGCCAAACCCGTAGCCAGTGGATGAAGTGATCAAAGAAGCTCAAGTCCAATCGTCCGTAGAGCCTTGCCGCCACACCGTTCCCTTGCGGCTTTTCGCTCAACCTAGCCAGAATGAACGTTCTATTCTCGGGGAGGGTCGGGCGAGTGACCCGCCAGTTGTCTCTCCCGCAGTTCGCGAGAACTGCGCATCACTCACCGACGAGGGAGCCTCGTTCCCCATGACCTACACCCGCACAGACGCGATCCGGTTTTCTATCGTCGCGATGCTTTGCCTGCTCGTCGTCGCGTTCTACTACTACGGCACCAGCCCGCCGATGCCCACCACGCCCGGTACACTCGCGCACCTGTCAGCCCCGAAAGCGCGACCGGGACTTGCGGACTCACAGGGCTGGCAGTGGGCGGAGATGACGCGTGCCCAACTCGACATGCCGTCGGCGGTGCTCTTCGGACGACTCACCGACAACGTGATCGAGGCGCGGTGAACCGGACGCGCCGGACGCCAGCGGACCCACGCGATCACCTTCGCAGACGGCAGCCGGGTCACCACGACGTGGCGGCCCTGCCACCGCTGGCACCGGACTCTGCTTGTGGTTTGTTGAGCAGATTCGACCCGCCCGTGATTTGAATTGAGCCCGCGCCGCGGGTGCTGTCTAAAGCAACGGGATGGGAGAGGTGGGTCGAGGGGCCAACTCGGAGCATCGCGCGCCTACGGCGTACGCCGTGAACAACGGCAGAACGGCCGTCTCCGCGCTGGATCCGCCGTTCGCAAACGAGGCGTGACCGCGACGAACTGGACGCTCCCCGAAGAGCACTACTACCCGGGCGTCGCCCCTCCGTTGGGCAGGCCACCGCCGCTTGAGTTGCGTCGAGCTGAACTGGGAAGGGCTGTGGTCCCGGGCGACCCGCGATTCGGCCCCCCGGTCGGCGATAGGGTTCCCGCCGATTGATCCGGTTTCCCCGCTATTCGATAACTGTGGAACCAAGCACGGGTTGGAGGCAAGATTCGCAGATCGTGCAGTCCTGTATGGATTTATGTAGTTACTTGCCGTGATTCACGCCCCCCTGCACCTGCCATTTTGGCAGGTTTGGAGGGCACGGGTGATTGGGGACTGCCATTTTGGCAGGTCTTGGCGGTGTGGCGGATGGGACCTGCCATTTTGGCAGGAAACGGAGGGCTGGCGGGGTGACAGGTCAGCACCCTGCCTGAGGAGAACTTCCATAACTCAACGACGGCCGGGTTGTCGTTGTACAGGGCCGCGAGGTGCAGGGGGGGTACGCCATCCGGACGCGTCTTCGAAGCTGCGGCCATGTGTGACGACATTCCCGCAGGGTAGTGGTTGCTGCTACAGCGACCTCAGCGTGTCGTGCGGATCGCGTTCCGGAGCGCACCGCGTTCGGGTACGACCGGCTCCGGGTGCACGTCGCACCCCAGGTCGAGGGCGATCCCCCTCACGGCTTCCCTCAACACACCATTCTCCCCGATCAGCCCGCCCACCATCGCCACGGTGGGGCGGCCTTCCCGGCCCACCCCCTCAAGCACGGCCACCAGGTGCTCGCGGATCGCGCCCAGCGCGCGGTGGATCACCCGGGCCGCGACTCCGTCCCCCGCGCGGGCCTCCCGTGCCACCAGCACCGACAGCGCCGCGGTCTCCCCCTTGGACGCGCGCGCGGCCCATCCCACCAGATCGCGCGGCTCGCCCTCACCCGTGGCCTCCAGCAGCACGCGGGTCAGCGTTGTGCGCGGCTCCCTCCCGTCGCTCGCTCGCACCACCCCGCGCAAGCCGTCCAACCCAATCCTGTAGCCGCTCCCTTCGTCGCCCAGGAGGTGTCCCCACCCCCCCACCGTCACCACCCCCCCACCCGGCCCCACCGCGCGCACCACCGACCCGGTGCCGACCACCAGCAGGATCCCGGCGCCGTCCCCGAACGCGTCCGCGTGCGCGGCCTCGACGTCGGTGCCCACGGTGACCCTTTCGGCGAGCCCGGCGTCCCGCAGCCCGGCCTCGACCGCCGCCCGCGCGGCCTCGTGCCCCGCGCCGGCCAGTCCCGCCCACAACCCCCTCACCGGCAGCGCCGCCTCTGCGGCGACCGCCGCCGCACGCGCGACCTCGGCCACCGCCCGAACCGCCCGCCCCGGATCGGCGGGCTCGATCAGCCCGGGGCCGCCGTCCGCCGCCCCCAACTCGCGACCGTCCGCGTCGCCGACCAGCGCGCGGGAGCGGGTCCCCCCGCCGTCGACGCCGATCCAGCGGTCGCTCGGGGTCATCGGCTGGCGCGGCGCGCGAGGCGTGCGGAGGTCCGGCGTCCCGGTGCCGGCCGACGCACTGACGCCAATCTCACTTCCGACGCCGGAACAACAGCCCCACCACCACCGTTACCACCAGCCCGATGAAGACGAACCATGGCCACGCGACCGCCGTGCGGGCAGTGGCCCAGATGACGACCACCGTCCCCACCCCGGCGGTCATGCCGACGACCGCGCCCGCCTGGCTGACCCGCCGGAAGAGGACCCCCAGCGCGAACCCGCCGAGCAGCCCGCCGTACGCCATGGACGCGGCTGCCAGCGCAACTTCCACCGCCGCGGTGCCCCGCGAGAGGGGTATGAAGATGATCGCGCCCGCGATGAGCAGGCCCGCCCACACGAGGGTGAAGACCTTGCCGGCGAGCATCGCCGAGCGGTCGTCGGGGGTGGCGCCGGACCCGTTTTCGGAGCCGCCTTGCGCACCGTCGTCGGAACCGTTCTCGGTGGTCGCGCCGGCCCGCTCGCCTCCCCGCGCCACCAGCGGCCGCCAGAAGTCGTACGTCGTCGCCGAGGCCAGCGAGTTGATCGACGACGACAGCGACGACATGGCTGCCGCAAACACCCCCGCGATCAGCAGGCCGCGGAGCCCGGTGGGCATCTCGACGATGATGAAGCTGGCGAAGATCGCGTCGGAGCTGTCGAAGGTGCGCCCGTCGAAGAACGCCCACAGGCCGAGGCCGACGAAGAGGAAGAGCGCGAACTGGACGATCACCGCGAGGCCGCTGCCGATGAGCGCCCGCTGGCTCTGGCGCAGGTCCCGGCAGGTCAGGAGGCGCTGCACGATGAGCTGGTCGGTTCCGTGCGACGCCATCGACAGGAATCCGCCGCCGATGAGGCCGGCCCAGAACGTGTACGCGACCGCTGGCGAGGTGGAGAAGTCGAGCACCTGCAGCTTGCCGGCCGCGCCCGCGCGCTCGATGATCGCGGACCAGCCGCCGTCGACCGCGCCTTGCAGTAGCAGCAGCGCGATCAGGCCGCCGGAGACGTAGAGCAGCATCTGGAGGGCGTCCACCCACACGACCGCCTTGATGCCGCCGAAGTAGGTGTAGACGAGGGTGAAGGCGCCGATCACGAGGATCGAGACCGGGTAGGACCACCCGGTGATGAGCGCGAGGGGGATCGCGGTGGCGAAGAGGCGGACCGAGTCGGCGAGCAGGCGCGTCACCATGAAGATTCCGGACGCGTAGCGGCGCGCGCCGGTGCCGAAGCGGGTCTCGAGGAGCGCGTAGGCGGTGGAGAGTTCGCCCCGGTAGTAGGCGGGCAGGAGCACGCGCGCGACCACGATGCGGCCGACCAGGTACCCCAAGGCGAGCTGGAGGAAGGCCATCGTGCCGAGGTAGGCGACGCCGGGGATCGAGAGGAAGGTGAGGGTGCTGGTTTCGGTCGCGACGACCGAGAGCATCACTGCCCACCAGGGGAGGTTGCGGCTGCCCAGGAAGTAGTCGCTGCCGCCCTTGTTGGCGCGGCCGAGCCAGGCGCCCCAGGCGGTGACCCCGGCCATGTAGAGGAGCAGGACGGCGAGGTCGGGGGCGCCGAAGGCGGTCATTCGGGCGTGTGGGCGGGCGCTGGCATGGTGGTCGGCGGCGATTGGCCGGCGGGCGCTGGCATGTCCGGATGGGACGGCGAAGGATCGCTGGCTGGCGGCGGCGGATCGGCCGGGGGCTCCCGCAAGCTCGGCGGCGTGTCGGTGATCGCACCGGTGACGCGGTTATGCACGCCGCGCCTCAGCGGGATGTGCCTGCCGTTCTCGCGGGTGGGATTGACCCGGTTGGTCAGCAGGACGACGGCGAGTTCCTGCGTGGGATCGACCCAGATCGAGGTGCCGGTGTAGCCCGTGTGGCCGAAGGAGCGGGACGAGAAGTAGTCGCCAGAGGACGAGCGCCGCGAGGGGGTATCCCAGCCGAGCGCGCGGGAGGACTCGTCGGACTGGCGGCGCGTCATGCGGTCGACCCGGCCCGGGGCGAAGATCGCGACGGGGCCGAAGCGGGGCCGGTGGCAGGGCAGCCCGGAGACCCGGTCGGCCCGGCAGGGTCCGGCGACGCCGCGGTCGAGCATCATCTGCACGAAGACGGCGAGGTCGCGCGCCGAACTGAAGAGCCCCGCGTGGCCGGCCACGCCGCCGATCGCGTGGGCGTTCTCGTCGTGCACGACGCCGTGGACGTGGTAGCCGCGGTAGGCCTCGTCGATTTCGGTGGTGGCGACGCGGTGCCACAGGGAGGGCGCGGGATTGAAGCCGGTGTCGGCCATGCCCAGGGGGCGCCAGAGTTCGTCCTGCAGGAAGGCGTCGAAGGGGCGGCCCGTGACCTGCTCGACGATGAAGGCGACGGTCATCAGGCCGATGTCGGAGTAGACGGTGCTCTCGCCGGGCGGCTGGTCGAGGGGGAGCGCGCCGATCGCGGCCTCGTAGGCGTCGCGGCCCTCCATTTCGAGGAAGAAGCGGCGGAAGGGGACCAGGCCCGCGCGGTGCACGAGCAGCTGCCGGATGGTGACGCGGGACTTGGCCGGGTCGCCCTCGCCCCACCAGGGGAGGTGGTCGACGACGAGGTCGTCGAGGGTGATGGCGCCCCGCTGGGCGAGGATCATGGCGGCCGAGGTGGTCGCGACGACCTTCGTGAGCGAGGCCATGTCGAAGATCGAAGCGGGGGTGACCGGGGGGGCGGCGGGGTCCCAGTCGAGCCGCCCGTAGCCGCGCAGCCGCACGATCTGGCCGCGGCGGACGACCGCCAGCGCCGCGCCCGAGGCGGCGGAATCGGCGAGGGCGGCCAGGATGAAGTCGTCCAGCGCGGCGAGGGAGTCTGCGCTGAGGCCTGCCCGGGCGGGGTCGACCTCGCGGGGGGAGACGATGGCGGGTCCCTGGCGGCAGAAGGTGGACGCGAGGTCGGGGGTGGGGGGGGCGGGGTCGCCGGGCCGGGTCGCGGGCTCGGCGGCACCGGTCCCGGTCGTGGAGGGTGGCCGGCCGGTTGCGCCAGTGGCTCCAGGCTCGGCGAGGGCGGCGGCCGGGCTCCAGTCTCCGCATTCAGGCAGCGGGTCGGCTGGGCGCCATCTGCCGGGCCCGCCGGTGGGGGCGTCGCCGCCGGTTCCTGGCTGGCCCGCGCCCGCTTCCCCACCGGGGATGAAGCCCGCCTCCTGGAGCGGGTCGATGGGGGCGCCGGGCGCTTCGGCGACGGTCTGGGCGCCCACGGCCCGGTCGAGTCCGTCGCCGAGGCGGTGGAGCGGGGGGATCGAGACGGGAAGGCGTCCGGTGATGGGGGCTGCCCCCGCAACCGCCCTGGCCGCCGCATTCTGCGAGACCTCCCAGCCGCCCCACGCCGCCAGGTAGGTTCCCGCACCGGGGAACGCCGAGAGCAGGTAGGGATTCCCGAAGGAGATCACCGCTGCACCGGTGCCGTCTATGCGGTTCAGGCCCTCGACGAAGGTGCGGAACGTCGCGGGCACGCCCACCGAGCCCGCGCCGGAGCGGGGCGACACATAGGCCCCGACGATGACGGCGTCCACGCCGCGCGCGGCGTAGAGGAGAGAGTCGTAGACCGGCCAAGGGGTGTCTGGGCCGACCCGGGCGGTGTGCAGGACCCCGCGCGAGCGCTGGCCGGCCGTCCCGGGGATCGCCTCGCCGGTGGCACCGGGGCCGGGGCCGCCGATGCCGAAGCCCGCCACCAGCCCTCGCAACGTGGCGTTGAAGGTGCGCCCGGCCAGCAGGTCGTCGCTACGGGCGTAGGTCACGCTGAGCACGCGGGAGCCGGGCGCGAGCGGAAGAACTTTGTTCGCGTCCCGAACCAGGTTCATCGATGCGGCGGCGGCGCGGTCGGCCGCGGCGCGGTTGGCCGCCGTCCCCACCCGGGTCGCGACCGCCGCGTGATCCACCAGCGCCCCTTCGTGCAGTCCCAGCCGGGCCTTCGCTTCGAGCAGGCGGCGCACCGAGAGGTCGATCCGCTCGCGGCTGACCCGGCCCGACTCCACCGCTTCGGTCACGGCATCCACCGTGACGCCGATGCCGGCGGGCGCCAGCACCACGTCCGACCCCGCCTCCAGCGCGAGGACGGCCGCCTCGCCCGCCCCGTAGCCGTCGGTGATCGCACCCATGCGCAGGGCGTCGGTGAAGAGGATGCCGCCGAACCCCATCTCGCCGCGCAGCACGTCTGTCATGAAGTGGGGCGAAAGGGTCGCCGGGCGGTCGTCGCCGAGCACGCCGGGCACCGCCACGTGTGCGGTCATCACTGCGTCCACGCCCGCGTCGACCGCCATGCGGAAGGGGAGGAGTTCCACCCGGTCGAGGCGGTCCTGGTCGGCGGCGATCACGGGCAGCTCGATGTGCGAATCGGTCTGCGTGTCGCCGTGACCGGGGAAGTGCTTGGCGGTGGTCAGCGCCCCGCCCGCCCGCGCGCCCCGGATGAAGGCGGCGCCCAGCCGTCCCACCGCCTCCGGGTCCTCCCCGAAGGAGCGGGTGTTGATGACGGGGTTGTCGGGGTTGCTGTTCACGTCAAGCACCGGCGCGAAGAGCCAGTGCACGCCGACCGCGCGCGCCTCCACGGCGGTGATGCGGCCGTACTCGAAGGCGAGCTGCTCGTCCCCCGCGGCGCCGAAGGCCATCGTCGGCGGGAAGCTCGTCCCCCCGCCCTGCGGGAGCAGCGAGGGCAGCGCGTAGCTGTGGTTGATCCGCATCCCCGGTCCGCCGTTTTCGAAGTCGGCGGTGACCAGCAGCGGCACCAGTGCGCGCGATTGGAGCCGGTTCAGCTTGGCCACGTAGGCGTCCGGAACGCCGATGGAGATCGAGACGCCGCCCAGTCCCTCCTCCACCCAACCCAGCAGCTCCTCGAAGTCCGCGTCGGTGGCGGAAGCGTAGCCGCCGGGGATCCAGGGAATGACCAGCTGCGCGACAGCCTGACGCAGCGTCAGGGTTGCGAGCGTCCCGTCCACCCATTGCCGCGCCACAGCGTCGAGGGCATCGGTGGGGACGACGGGGGCGGGGGCGGCGTACGCCCCCGCGCCCGAAGCGTAGTCTGGCGACAGGCTGCCGGGGCCGGATGAGGGACCGGTCGTGCAGGATCCCAAGAGGATCGCGAGGGAGATCGCGGAGAGGAAAGCCGCGCGGGCAAGGGGAAAAGCCGCGGGCGGGCGCGAGGGCCGCCTCAACGCGACCCCGCGCTGGTCTTCGCCGGAATCTGGATGCCGTCCCCGATCCGGAAGCCCCCAATCCGCGTCGGCGTTCGCCCGGTGACATCGATCCTGCCGAGGATGGCGTCGGCGGCGGCGCGCTCGGAGACAGGCACGCCCGACCACGCCGTCAGGTAGGTCCCCACCTCGGGGAACTCGGTCAGGAGGTACGGATTCCCGAAGGCCACCACGATGTGCGGGCGGCCCGACCGCGCCAGCTGTCGCACGAAATCGACCGCGGGCTCCGGCAGCGCGACCGACCCCGACGCGGTTCGCACACCTACGTGCAGCGACACCACCGTGAGCGCCATCCCCCGGGCGCGGTTCAGGATGCGGTCGTACTCCGCCGCGTCCGTCTCCTGATCCACGTTGACCGTGCGAAGCCGCCGGTAGGTCTGCCGCAGGCGGGAGTTGAAGGCCCGGCCTGCCCGCAGGTCGGTCGCCCTGCTATAGGTGACCGAATAGACGTTGGCGGTGGGGGTCCCGAGCAGCGGCAGCAGGTCCCGTTCGTCCTTCAGCACGGTGACCGACTGTTCGGCGACCGTGCGCGCCACCGCGAGGTGCGGTTCGATCCCGACGACATCGCGCACCCGGGCGATGTCCACGGTGCGCTCGCGGTCCAGGCCCAGATTCTCCTTGGCGCGGAGGATTCGCAGCACCGACCGGTCGACCCGCTCCTCGGGCAGCCGCCCCGACAGCACCGCCGCGATGATGCCCTGGCGCGCGGCGGCCAGATCCGGCGGCATGAGGATGACGTCGGCTCCCGCCTCCAGCGCCCGCACGGCCGCTTCGCCGCGGTCGAACATGCGGTCCACCGCGCCCATGTCCATCGCGTCGGTGAAGACGAGGCCCCGGAACTGCATCTCGTCGCGCAGCAGGTCCGAGAGGACGGCGGGGGCCAGCGTGGCGGGGATGCTCGCGCCGGTGATCTCGGGCACGGTGATGTGGGCGGTCATGATCGCGCCCAGCCCGGCGTCGACCGCGTGGCGGAAGGGGAGCAGCTCCACCGAGTCCATGCGCTCGCGGTCCACGCGGATCACCGGGAGCGAGATGTGCGAGTCGATCCCGGTGTCGCCGTGGCCGGGGAAGTGCTTGGCGGTGGCGATCGCGCCGTGATCCTGGACGCCCCTCACAAAGGCGGAGCCGAGGACCGCGACCTGGTCCGGATCCTCGCCGATCGCGCGCACGTTGATGACGGGGTTTTCCGGATTGTTGTTGACGTCGAGGACCGGAGCGAAGGGCACGTGGACGCCGATCGCGCGCCCCTCCAGCGCGGTGACGCGGCCCATCTCGTAGGCCATCCCGGGGTCGCCCGAGGCGCCGAGAGCCATGAACGCGGGGAAGCGGGTCGCCCCGCCGAGCCAGATGTTGGTGGGCGCGTGCAGAACCCCGTCGAAGCGGAAGCCCGCGCCGGCCTCCAGGTCGGAGCCGATCAGCAGGGGAAGATCCGAGAGGGACTGGAGCCAGTTGAGTTTGGCGGCGACCTCGATGGGCGAGCCGACCGAGATGATGATGCCGCCGACCTGGTGTTCCTCGACCAGGGCCTGCGCGCGTCGCCCGGCGGCCGATCCGCTCGGCGTGAAGTCGCCGATCAGGATGGGCATCATCAGCTGGGCGACCTTCTCCTCGAGGCTCAGGGACTCCAGCGTCTGTTCCGCCCAGCTGCGGCCATCGTACCAGGCGTCGCCGGGGGGGTCGAGGCGGTAGGGGGGCGGGACGAGTGGGGTGGCGGGGTCGGAGGGGGTGGCGGGGTCGGAGGCGGGGGTGGTCGCCGCCGCGCCGGGGGAGGGGTCGGGGGGGGCGGGGGTCCCCGCCGGGAGACTGCAGGAAGAGAGGGTGAGGGCGAGGGCCGCGAGGAGGAGGGGGTGGGGTGGGGGGTGGGGGGGGGTGGCCGGTGGCCGGGCCGCTGAGCCTGAGTTCGGAGGGGTCAAGGGATCACTTGCGTGCATGTCGTGGATATCACCCGCCTACGGATAGAAGATAACGATCCTTGGCGGTCCGCGTGGCATGGCGATTCCGGCAATCCGTGGAAACTTCTCCGATTGACATGTACGACATCAAACCGTATTATTACGATATATTGTCGTTGAAGCCTGTGGCATACCGGCCTGAAAGGAGAAATCCGCATGCGGCGCGCACTCGATTCGGGGGTTGGGCCGGCTATCCTCGGAAACGCCGGGCACCGCGGATCGCGCACAGTTCACCCCATCCTGGCAGGTGCCGCCCTGGTCGGCCTTTCCCTCGCCCTCGGCTGCGCGGAGGCCGGCCCATGCGACACCAGGCCGCTGGACCGAAGTCCGTCGCCCGAGGCCGGGTACCGGTCGCCGACCCTGGTGCTGGAAGCGCCCGAGGCCGTGTTCCCGCAGGATTTCAGCTACTTCCACACGGTGCGCGAGCTTGCCGGCGGGGACGTTCTCGTCGCCGACCCGTTTTCTCAAGCGCTCTTCCGGGTGGACATGGACTCGGGTACGCGGACTCGGATCGGCGGCGTCGGCGAAGGGCCCTCGGAGTATCGGTCGCCCGACGCCGTGTGGCCGCTTCCCGGCGACTCCACCCTGCTCGTGGACCTGGGCAACGCGCGCCTGACGACGCTCGATCCGCATCTGGAGTTCGTCCGATCAGAGCACATGGTCTCCGCGCACGTCCAGGGGTATTCGCCCATACCGGTCGCGGTGGACGAGCGCGGGATGGTCTACGTCAACAGCTGGAGTGCCTGGCCTCCGGGCGACACCCTGGTTCCCATTCTGCGCCTCGACCGCGTCACCCAGCGGTTGGACACCGTCGGGGCCTACGTACGCCCGTGGCTGCGGTCGTCGAGATGTATACTCGCGTCGCCGTTCCTTCCTTGGGGAGTGGCTCCGGACGGAACTGTGGTGGTCGGCCGCCAGCGGGCCTACGGTGTGAACTGGCACGCCCCCGACGGGTCGATCACGCACGGCGAGACGGTCCCGTTCGAACCGGTTCCGCTGACGGATGCGGAGAAGGAGGAGAGGTTCAGGGAGGCCTACCTTCACGGGGGCGCCTCAGGTGTCGTCGTATCCGCGCGCCGCACCCGGTTTCGCGAGTCGTTCGAGGAGCTTATCGACGCCCGGGAATGGCCCGCCGTCCTGCCGCCCATCGGGGAGGAGACCATTCGCGTGGACCCGGAGCACCGAGCCTGGGTGCGCCGCTACGCACCCGCAGGCGGCGACGCAACGTACGATCTCTTCGGCGGCGAGGGGCGCCGGTTGGCGTCCGTGACCCTGGCCCGGGGCCGAAGGCTCGCGGGATTCGGCGCACGGTCGGTCTACGTGGCCGCTTTCGGGGAAATGGACCTTGTGCGCCTGGAGCGATACGAACTGCCGGTGCTTCCGCCTTGAGGGGGGCTCCGTATGCATCCGGCGTGACGGTTCACGAGCCCCCGACCGGGGCTGTCCCGCGCAGGTGAGCGCCAGCCAGGTCGGGAGGTGCCTGCAGCCGCAGTCCTACAGACCGAGTTCGGAATGGGACCCCAGACGCACCAGGCGCAGGATGTCGGGCCCGGACTTCTGGTAGATCAGCAAGAGGTCCGGCTTGACGTGGCAGTCGCGGAAGTCTCTCCAATCGCCGCTCAATGCGTGGTCGTGATGCCGGGGCTCCAGTGGTTGGTCGTTCGCCAGCGCCTCCACAACAGGAACCAGGATGGCGTCGAGGTATGCCCGGTGCCGACCCCGGGACTCGCGCTTGTAGTCACGCTTGAATCGGCTCGTTCGCTCAATCGTCCGCATGCAGGTCGTCGAAGAGATCCTCGACGCTGTCGAACTGCGGCAGGTTGCCCCGGCGGGCCTCGCGCATCGCCTGGATGGTATCGGCGTTGGGAACCAGCGGCGCGAACGGCAGCGCCTTCTCGTGCGCAACCTTGGTCAGCAGCAGTCGGAACGCACCGGAGATGGTGAGGCCCATGGCCGCGAGCACCGCAGCCGCCTCTTCAGTCACGGCTCTGTCGATGCGAGCCTGGACGAGCTTGTTTGGCATTGATCCATACATCGCTTTTCAGGGTTGACATACAATATCATGCAGATAGGCGATCCGTGGGTCAAGACGATCGGCGCCTCCCACCTGTCTTGACCCACGCACCGCCAAGGGACTCAATTGGAGCCCATGGCTCGTCCCCACTCCCGGCGTTTTCTGCCGGCTTCCCACCCTCTGGCCATCGCGCTTGGCCTCCTGGCGGCCGCCGCCTGCGCCCCGGCAGGAGACGCCAATGGTGAGGTGTCGGCAGGCACCAGCGCCGCCCCCCAGTCGCAACCCCCCCAACCCGGCAACATCCGCCCCGGAATCGAAGTCCTCCTGACCGACTCCCTCTCCCTGGTGCGCGGCCGCCGCGCGGGGCTGATCACCAACCACACGGGACGCGACCGCAGCGGCACCCCCTCGATCGACCTGCTCGCCGACCACCCCGAGGTGGAGCTGGTCGCACTCTTTTCCCCCGAGCACGGCATCCGTGGCAGCGCCGAGGCGGGTGTGCGCGTCGAAAGCGGCGTGGACGAGCGGACCGGGCTGCCCGTCCACTCACTGTACGGCGAGATCCGGGCCCCGACACCCGAGATGCTGGACGGCATCGAGGTCCTGCTGTTCGACATCCAGGACATCGGCACCCGCTACTACACCTACCTGTCGACCATGGCGCTGGCGATGGAGGCCGCGGGCGCGCAGGGCATCCCCTTCGTCGTCCTCGACCGTCCCAATCCGATCGGCGGCGACCCCGTGCACGGCAACATCCTCGACCCCGCCTTCTCCAGCTTCGTGGGCCTCTACCCGATCCCGATGCGGCACGGCCTGACCGCCGGCGAGTTCGCGCGGATGGCTGTGGGCGAGTTCGGGGTGCAGGCCGACCTCAGCGTTGCGGCCCTGGACGGCTGGAACCGCACGATGCCCTACGGGGACACCGGCATCCCATGGATCGCGCCGTCGCCGAACATGCCGTCGGTGGAGAGCGCGCTGCACTACCCCGGCACCTGCCTCTTCGAGGGGACGCCGATTTCGGTGGGACGGGGGACGGATGTCGCCTTTCAGCAGGTGGGCGCGCCCTGGATCGACGGCGAGGCGCTGGCGGCGCGGTTGAACGCGCTCGATGTGCCGGACGCCCGCTTCATCCCCGTCCGCTTCACGCCGTCCAGTCCCGGAGACGGCAAATTCGGCGGCACCGAGGTCGGCGGGGTGCGCCTGGAGTCGGCCGGGCCGGACTACGACCCGACGCTGGCCGCGCTGGCGCTGCTGGTGGAGATCAAGGCGATGTCGGGCGACCGGTGGAGCTGGCGGACCGGCCACTTCGACCGGCTGGCCGGAACGGACGCGCTGCGCGCCGCGCTCGATGCGGGCGCGACGTACGCGGAGCTGGCGGAGGGGTGGGGCGAGGGGCTGGAGGACTACCTGGCGCGCCGGGAGGAGTACCTGCTGTACCGGTAGCGGCGCACCGGCACTCCCGGCTGTTTTGCGCGCGGCTCACGCGTCCATATTCGCCCGCGCCGCAGTTTTCGCGACCTTACTGTAATGTCGGCTTTACATAATGTCGCGTCTACCTTACCACCACGAGCCCGGCACCACCTCGTCATCCCTTTCGAAGAAACTCGGAGCCGGCTCGAGTTCGTCCTCCGGGTAATCCAGCGGCTCCCCGGTCGTCTCATCAATCCCCAGCGTCACCCCGCTGTTCCAGTCCGGCGGCTCGACGCCCAGCAGCCACTTCACGAAGTAGTCGTCGCGCCGCTGCCGGAACTGCCCGCCCACCCCGTGCCCGCCACCCGGCTGCACGTACAGGTCGAACTGCCGGTCGGCATCGATCAGCGCCTTCACCAGTTGCATCGTCGACGACGGATCCACGTTGCGGTCGTGCTCCCCGACCGCCAGCAGCAGCCGGCCCGTGAGCCGGTGCGCGTTCACCATGTTGGAGGACGCCTCGTAGTGGGGACCAAGCGGCCAGCCCATCCAGTGTTCGTTCCACCAGATCTTGTCCATCCGGTTGTCGTGACAGCCGGCGCTCGACACGGCGACCCTGTAGAAATCGCCGTGGAAGAGCAGCGCCCCCGTCGAGTTCTGCCCCCCGGCCGACCCCCCGGTGATCCCGACGCGGGAGATGTCGTACCACGGATACTGCTCGGCGACGGCCCTGTGCCAGAGGATGCGGTCGGGGAAGCCGGCGTCGCCCAGGTTCTGCCAGGCCACGTCGTGGAACGCCTTCGATCGGTTGCTCGTGCCCATGCCGTCGATCTGCACCGCGACGAAGCCCAGTTCGGCCATCGACTGCATGTTCGAGACCGGGCTCCAGTCCTTCGGCACGTGGGAGCCGTGCGGGCCCGCGTAGATGTTCTCGATGACCGCGTACTCGCGGCCCGGGTCGAAGTTGGTCGGCCGCACGATGATGCCCCAGACGTCGGTGACGCCGTCGCGGCCCTTCGCGACAAAGACCTCGGGCGGCTGCCAGCCCGTGGTGAGCTGTTCGGACATGTCCCCCTTCTCGAGTTCGGCGAGGAGCCGCTGGTCGCTGCCGCGCCGCAGCTCCAGCACGGTGGGCATGTCGACGCGCGAGTAGCGGTCCACGTAGAAGCGCCGGTCCGGCGACCAGTAGATGGCGTGGTTGCCGTCGGCCTCGGTGTACTGGACCAGGTTCGACCCGTCGAAGTCGATGCGGTAGTGGTGGATGAAATAGGGATCCTGGTCGGGGATCATTCCGCTCGCCTCGAACCAGATGCGCCGGTTGTCGACGTCCACGCTGTCGACCGCACGCACCACCCACTCGCCCTTCGTGATCTGGTTCTTCACCTCGCCGGTGACGCCGTCGTAGAGGTAGAGGTGGTTCCAACCGTCGCGTTCCGACATCCAGATGACCTCGCGCCCGTCGTCGATGTCGTGGCGGAATTGCTTCCCGGAGTCGCGCGTGTTGGTGCGCATCCGGCGGTAGTTGAAGAAGGTGGGCACCTCTTCCGAGATGACGGCCCGGGCCTCGCCGGTCTCCGCGTCCACCTCGATGATGCGGTAGACCTGGTGGCCCCGCTGGTTGTACTCGAAGGTGAAGGCGCGTCCGTCCTCCCGCCAATCCACCGACGAGATCCGGTAGGCGTTCGGGAAGAGGTCGTCGTCGATCTGGATGCCCGTCGCGCTCCCGACATCGAAGAGCACCGGGCGGTTGAGGTCGAGCACGTCGCCCGGCTTGCGGTAGAACATCGAGTCGAGTTTCGGCTGCAGCTGGTCCTCGGGGGACGACAGCACGAAGTAGACGGTGCGGTGGTATCCGGGCCGCTGGCGGTAGGCGACGAGCTTTCTGGAGTCGGGGGACCAGCGGATCGACTGCAGCTGGTAGGAGTCGCCCTCGGAGCCGTCGTAGGAGAGCATGGTGTGGGAGGGGTCGCCGCGGTCCGCAGTCCCGGGTGGGCCCGCGGCGGCGCCGTCGCCGCCGTCAGTGGTGCCACGCGCCGGCCGGATCGCGACGTTGTAGTTGTGGATGAAGGCCTCGGTGCGGCCGTCGGGCGAGACGCGGGGCGGGCCGCTGTTGCGGTTCGCGGGGAAGCTCCCGAAGCCGCCGCCACCGCCTCCACCACCGCGGTCAGGCTCCTCAAGGCCCACGCAGGCGAAGTCGGTCAGCGAACAGTGCCACCGGTCGCCGGCGGCGGCGACTTCGATGGCCCGCCCGTCCCGCACGTATTCGAAGGTGCGGAAGGGGAGCGTCACGGCGGTGTATTCCGCACCTGTAGCGGCGGAGAGGCCTTCCGCCAGCGCCGCATGATCGAAGGCGGGCGTCTTCTGCTGCGTCTCGGCATCGACCAGCACGAATTCGTGGCCACCAGCAACCGACAGGCGGTACCAGAAGCGGCTGGTGCCGTCGATCCAGGTTGGCGCGCCGGGGACGCCCACGGTGAGGCCGTCGAGGCGCTGTCGGACGGTGGCGGCGTTGCGGTAGTCCTCCAGGGTCCCCTGGGCGGCGGCGGGCGGGGGCGCGGGGAGAACGGTGCATGTCAGGACAGCAGCATAGATGATCGAGCGGGGTCGCATTCTTGCCTCCTTGCAACTCGGATCAAGGCCACGACGCCTCGGACACGCCACGGCTATCCGGCAAGTTGGGGATCGGGAACGGACCTCGGCAACGCCCCGCACGCGAGGATGCATCGGTTCACCTTCGTACCCTCCTCCGGGGATGCCCTGCGGCCCGCTATCCAGGCCGGTTGATCCTCTCCTCCATTCGGCTCCTCACCACCTCCCATCCCTGCAGCCACAGGTTGTCGACCGCGTAGTCCATGGGGGTCCTGCCGTGCCGGTCAACAGCCTCCGGATCGGCTCCGAGTTCCAGGAGCTTGGGGAAGGCCACCGGATTGCGCAGGGCCGCGATGTGAAGCGGGGTCCGGCCGGAACCGCCCCGCTCGTTCACATCCGCTCCGGCTTGCACGAGGAGTTCCAGCACCCTGGTGTCCGGGTTGGCGGATGCAGCCCAATAGAGCGGCGTTGCGTGGTGCTCGCTTTCGCTGTCCAGGTCGGCCCCCGCGTGCACATCGGCCCCCGCCGCGATCAGCGCCGCGACAACCTCGGGGTTGCTGTTCGCCACCACCGCCTCATGCAGGGGAGTCCTGCCTCCTGCGTACCTGGAGACACCGTGTACGCCTCCCCAGGCGTTCAGGACGATGGATTCATGGGGTGAGGAGATCACCCACCGGCCCGGTCCGGTCTCGTTGCCGCCCCGGACATTCACGGGCGCGCCGGCGTCCAGCAACGCGGCCAGAACCGCGGGATTCGGGTTGCTCCGAGCTGCCTCGTGCACCGCGGTCCTGCCCCCGGCGAGCCTGGCCCCAGGGTCGGCTCCCCGTCTCAACAGTTCGGCGACGACCGCGGGAAGCGGACTCTCGGCGGCCGCCAGGTGGAGCGGTGTCCGGCCGTGCACTGCCGCTGCATTCACGTCCGCGCCCGCCTCGATGCAGCCGGCCAAGATCTCGACCGTTGCGCGACGGTAGAACACGGGCGAGAACCACTCCGCGCAACCTGCCGCCGGGACGATCGGGCTCGCATAGGCCAGCGTGGAGACCGCTCCCAGTTCCAACAGGCGGGCGATCACCGCCGGTTTGTCCTCAGCAATGGCCAGGTCGAGCGGCGTCCTCCCGCTCCCATCGCGGGCGTTGAGATCCGCGCCGGCGGAATGGAAAAGGGTGATGGCGGCGGGGGCGAAGGAATGGTTCCACCGGAGCAGCCGCATCAGCGTGTGAAGCGGCGCGTCGCCGTTCCCGTCGCGTGCATTCACGTCCGCGCCCGCGTCCAGGCACCCCTGCAGGGTCACCAAGGGTGCGATGGCGAACACATTGGAGTGTGCCCAGTCACAGACCCGGGCGAGAACCGGCCCCCCAGCCGCCGTGGCGGGTTCCGCCCCGAGTTCGATCAGCCTGGCAGCCAGACGCCAGCGCCCATGCCGGGTGGCCAGCTCCACCGGAGTGAGGCCGAGGGCGCCCCGCGCTTCAAGGTCCGCACCTGCGCCGGCCAGGTCGCCGATCATGGCCACGTCACGCTGCGACGATGCCTCGGTCCGCGCATGGACGCTGACGTTCGGTCGCCGCCGCCACTCGCTGACGTACAGCGATCTCTCCCGGCCCCTGACTTCGGGCGGTTCCTCGCGCAGGATCACGACGTGCAGCGGCGCATCCCCTTCCGGGGGGCGCGCGTTGGCATCCGCACCGGCCTGAAGGAGCGCATTTGCGTGGGCGGGGCTTCCGGTTGCCACAGCCAAGTGCAGCGGTGTCACAGCTTCGTCGTTGAGCGCGTCGACCTCGGCCCCGGCGCGCAGCAGGGCAAGCGCGACTTCGATGTCGTAGGCCCGCCACGAAACGGCTACGTGCAGAGCCGTGTTGCCGCCGCGGTCGTGCAGGGTCACGTCCGCTCCACCCTCCAGGAGTGCCAGGACCGCGTCCAGCATGAACGGGGATCCGGCCGCGACGTGAAGGGGGGGCCCGAGAGGGCCTTCAGCATTCGGATCCGCTCCCACCCCGAGCAGTCTTCTCGCAAGCCCCGGGTCGCGGGCCCACAGGACCGCCCGGTAGAGCGGGGTTTCGCCGCGCTCGTCGCGCGCATTGACGTCCGCGCCGGCGTCCAGCAGCGCGGCAACTTTGAGGGAGTCCCGGCGGCCAGAACTGCCCAGCGCCCGAAGCAAAGCGGTCTCATCACCCGAGTCTCGAGCCTCCAGGTCCGCCCCGGCGGCAAGGAGCGTTGTCACGTTGTCACGCGAGCCGCTTGTGGCGGCGTAATGCAGCGGCGTCGCTTCCCCGCTATCACGGGCTTCCGGATCCGCGCCGGCCTCCAGCAAGAGCGCCACGACAGACGGATGGCCACCGGCCGCCGCCAGATGCAGCGGCGTCCTGCCCAAGGGGGTGCGTGAATCGACCTCGCGTCCGGCCTCCAGGCACGCGGTGACGGCCTCCACGGTGGCCGTCGCCATGAATTCGGCGGAGTTCCACGCCGGGCAATCGGTGGCATCGGCAGTCTCCACTGGATAGGCGATCTCGCCGCGTTGGTTGATGGCACCGGGATCGGCGCCCAACTCCAGCAGCGTTCGTACTACGACCGTGTCGCGGCGTCCGGCCAGGTCCACCGTGGACCAGGCCACGTGCAGAGGCGTCTTGCCCGCCGCGTCCGCCAATTCCAGATCCGCCCCGGCCTCCACCAATGCAGTGATGTAATTGGGGAACCCAAGCCCCGCCGCCTGGTGCAGGGCGGTTCGTCCGCTCAGATCCTGCGCATCCACATCTGCGCCGGCCCCGACCAGCGCCGACACCCTCGACCCATCGTCATGGCGGAACCAGCCGCTCAAGAACGGATGGAGGGGAGTTCGACCGCGGTCATCGGTAGCGTGTACGTCCGCACCGGCGGCAATCAGCGCATTGATGGTTTCGGGACTCCGGGCCCTGTGCAACGGGGTCGCGCCGGTTCCATCCCTTGCACCGACATCCGCCCCGGTCTCCAGCAGTGCGGTCACCTTGTCCGAACCCGCGGACCACTCGGCCGCGGGGTGCAGGGGCGTGCCCTCGTGGCTTCGCGCATTCGGGTCGGCTCCCGCCTCCAGGAGCAACACGATGTTCCAAACCGAACGCGCCGCCGCTCGGTGCAGAGGGGTCTCGTTCCGGTCATTGGCCACGTTCGCGTCCGCGCCCGCGTCCAGCAGCCAGGCCACCAACGTGGAATCCTGATCGGCGACGGCGTGGTGCAAGCGTGTATTGCCTCGTTCGCCGCGTGCGTTCAGGTCGGCGCCGGAGGCGACACACGCGGCAACCGCCTCGACGTTGCCGCCCCGCGCGAACTCCGGGGCGGTCCAGTTCCGGCAGTTGTTCGGATCGGCCAGCTGGCCAAGGTCGTTGCGCGCCAGCGGATCGGCCCCCAGCTCCAGCAGCCTTCGCGACACGGCAGGGTTGTCGTTGGACCAGGAGCGGTGGAGCGGGGTGTTGCCCTTTGCGTCGCGTGCGTCCAACTCGGCTCCGGCGGCAACCAGTGCGGTGACAGCAGCGGGGTCACCGCGCGACGCCACGTCGTGCAGTGGGGTGCTTCCATTCTGACTACGCGCGTCCACAGCGGCTCCAGCCGCCACCAGCGCGGCGACGACGGGGGAGCCATCTCTGCTCCAGGCCGTCTCGTGCAGGGGAGTGGACCCGAACCGGTCGCGCGCGTTCACTTCGGCACCGACGCCGACGAGGGCAGCAATCCCGCTGGAGTCGCCTTCCGCTGCGGCCCTGTGCAAGGGGGTCGCGCCCGAGTGGTCATCGCGCGCGTTCACATCCGCACCCAGTGCCACCAGGTGTTCGATGTGGGCGCCTGCGTCCCTGTTCCGGGCAGCCGCGTGCAGGGGTGTCCGGCCGTGGGCGTCCCGCACGTTCACATCCGTACCCGCAGCGATGAGTTGATCGATGAGGGCGGCACCACCGGATTTCCAGCACGCGGCATGCAGTGGTGTCCGGCCCTCAGGGCCACCGTCGTTCACGTCCGCGCCCGCCGCCAGGAGCAGGGTCGCTGCTCCAATCGCCCTGTCACTGGCGCAGGCGGCGATGCGCAACGGAGTGTGGCCATTGTTGTCCCGTGCCTTCACGTCCGCGCCGGCCTCCAGCAGCGCGCCCACCACCGCACCGGCCAGCCACGCGGCCTCATGCAGAGGGGTCCTTCCCAACTCGTCCCTGGCCTCCGTATCGGCCCCTCCTTCGAGCAGCAGAGCCACCTGGGCCAGGTTCCTGTTGTTGGACGAGTACTGCTGCAAGGGGGTGTCGCCGAGACGGCCCCGCGCTTCAAGGTCGGCTCCCGCCTCCAAGAACAGACGAATCACGACTGTGTCGCGGTTGGTGTGGAGCGGGGCGTCGCCTCTGTCATCCCGCTCGTTCACGTCGGCACCGGCGGCCAGCAACGCGGCGAACGAGGCCCGGCCCGGGTTCTGGTGCAAAGGGGTCCTGCCCCAGCGGCCGCGTATGTTCACATCCGCCCCGGCATCGATGAGCGCGCCGATGAGCGCAGGCCCGGCGTTCGCCGATACTGCCAGGTGAAGCGGCGTCCAACCCTCGTCGTTTGCGGCGGCGGGGTCGGCTCCAGCCTCGATCAACAGGGCCGCACCGGCAGGATCTTCGTTCCCGGCCCAGTGGTGCAGAGGGGTATTGCCCACGTCGTCACGCTGACCGACGTCCCAGCCGGACTCGATGCACCCGGCCACCAGACCGGAATGGCCAAAGTGCGCGAATGCAGGCGTGCTCCAGTTGTCGCAGCCGACCGGATCCGCGGACCGGCCCAGGTTGTTCCTTGCCGCGGGATCCGCCCCAGACTCCAGCAGCCTCGTGACAACGTCGGGGAGTCCTCGCAAGAGGGATACATGCAACGGCGTGTTCCCGGCCGCATCCCGCGGGTTCGGATCGGCTCCGGCCGCAACCAGGGCGCCAACGACAGCCGGCTCCCGCACGGACGATGCCGCCAGGTGCAACGGCGTGGAGCCGACGGAGTCCCGCGCGTTCACGTCCGCCCCGGCATCGACCAGAATCGCGATCACCAACGAGTCCCGGGTGAAGCGCGCCGCCACGTGGAGGGGAGTCTGCCCGCGGTCGAACCGGGCGTTCACGTCCGCGCCGGCGTCCAGGCAGCGCCGGACCTCCTCGGCGGAGTTCCGAGAGAAGAAGTGCGTCGCGCCCCAGGCATCGCAGTCGACCTGGGCGGACAAGGCGGGCGCGCTAAGGAGGAGGAGCGTCGTGACCGGGACGATCTGTCGCATCTGCTCTGCCTTTCTCACTCCGCCGCCAGCCCCGGCGGGGGGCGCGGGCGACGGAAACCATCGAGGAGTCAATTCACGATCCGGGCGACTCGGAATCCGATGACGTAGCTCCGGTGCCCGGCTGCGTGCCAGTCGCGGTACGCCGAACGGAGGAACCACGGTACGGCGTTCCACGAGCCGCCGCGCAAGACACGAAGCGAACAATCGCCCGAAATCCACGCGCCCCCATCCGCCGGTGCTCCCGCATAGCTCTCGCTCCAGCAGTCCCGCGTCCACTCGTAGACATTACCCAGAACATCGTACAGTCCGAATCCGTTCGGCTCGAACATGCCCACCGGCGCCGTCCTGACGTAGCCGTCGTTGCACGACGCGGTGGTCCAGCGCGGATTCGCCTGCAACGCTGCAGCATCCAGTCCATTCCCATAGTGACATTGCCCCGATTCGCTCTTCCCCCATGGCCACGCCGCCTGCGTGCCCGCTCGCGCCGCGTATTCCCACTCCGCCTCCGTCAACAGCCGGTACGCCACCCCCGTCTCGGCGGTCAGCCACCACACGTACTGCCTCGCATCCTCCCAACTCACGTGGATCACCGGACGGCGCCCACGCCCCCACCCCTCATCCCCGGGCCGGTATCGCCCGCACCCCCCAGCCTCCACGCACGCGTCCCACTCCGCGAACGTCACCTCGTACACCCCTACCGCAAACGGGGACCCGATCGTCACCCGGTGCCGAGGCCCCTCGTCCACCCACCGCCCCTCCTCCGACTCCGGCGACCCCATCATGAAGCTCCCCGCGGGCACCACCACCATCTCCGGGCACTCCTCGCAGTCCCGGAAAACCGTCCCCGGCTCCATCACCGCGGCGACAGCCCTTTGCGCGCCTCCGGCAGTCCATCGCTCCCTCACGATCACCTCGTAGCCGCTGCCGTCGTAGTACGCATCGAAGCGGGAGTCCAGCCTCGCGTTCGCCTCCGCTCCGTCCCAGTCGGTCCCGTAGCCCACCGAAAAGGCATCGAACTTCGGATCTTCAGGGTCTGTCGTGACGCCGAGAGGCATCACCCCGGTGTACTTCAGCACCACCACATGGGTGTTTCCGGGCTCCGACCAAGCGCAGCGGACCTCCATCTGCTTCAACACCTCCCGAAGGTCCGCTTCGGTCTCCTCCCCGTCCGCGAACTCTACCGCAGCCCGGTAGACGAGGTGCACATCCTTCTGGACCACTCGCCGCGCGGCTTCGCCACCCGCCATGGTTTCAAGCTCGCTCCCCACGCATACCACCGCGCCAAGCCCCTCCTGGGCCGCGACCCGTGGTACTACGGCCAGCAGCAACATCATCGCCAGCGGGCTTCGGGAGACAGTGTTCATTGCGGGTCTCCTGGCGAGTGCACGGCTTCCAGCGTGTACCATAGCGCCGCTGGACCTTGCTAGTGTGACAATACCGGCCGGGTTTCCGTGCGACAAGGCAGATGTGACCGAGCGTGTGGGGCGGGTTCCTCTCGGAGGACTTCCTCGCCCTCCTCAACCCGCGCCTCAGCCGCGGGAGACTGCCTTCCGGCGCCCCCCAAGCGTCCGGCCCTGTCCGCAGGGCGACGGATGAGTCCCGGCACCACCCCGGTCAGTCCGCTCCCCGCACCCGGCCGAGTCCAGCCCCCGCGCCTGCGCCCACCAACAAGAGGAGTCCGCCCAGGACCGCCAGCGGAACAACCGCGCGGCGCGCGACATCGCCGGATCCCTCGTCCGCGAGACTGAACCTGGGCAGACGGGGAAGGACGCTGGCGTCCATCTGTTCCCCGGCCAGGATTGCGGGCACGAAAAACTCCCGCCATCGCTCCGCGAACGCGCGCACCTCCGATTGGAAGCCGGCGTAGCGTGCGTCGCCCGTCCCCGCGGCGTCGGCGAGCACCTCCTGGGCCAGGAGCGCCGGCGAAAGGAACCGGTAGCGGCGCACCAGCGCGATCTGCTCGGCCCGGCGCGCATCGTGTTCCCCCGTGACCTCCTCCAGGCGGCGGTTCACGGCGTCCGTGGCCGCCCACGCGAGCGCGCCCAGCCCGGGTTCGTCGGCCACCACGCCCTCTGCCATCTCCGGGTGGTCCTCCAGATACCGGGCGAGGAGCTCGCTGCGGCGGTTCACGGCGTCGTTCGAGGCCTCGCGCTGGGCGGTGACCATCTGGACGCGGGACGGCAGCGGGTGCAGCAGCCCCGACGCGATGTTGATGGCGGCCGGGAGCACCACCACCAGGACCAGCCACGCGCCCACCAGAACCGTGGCGTTCCAGGCGGAGGAGCGGCGCAGGCTGTTCACCCACGCCGCGAGCACGAACCAGAAGAGCGCGTAGATGACGACCGTGGCGCACCAGAGCATCACCCGGCCCGGCGAGCCAAATCCCCCCGTGACGAGAGCACCGAGAAGCGAGGCCGCCAGCACCATGCCCACGACCAGAAGCGCCCGGAAACCCAGCTTCGCCACCACGACGCCGCGCGCCGACACCGGCTGCGAGAGCGTCAGCCCCAGCGTCCCCTGCTCGCGCTCCTCCGAAAGGACGTTGTAGCCGAGCGCGAGCACCAGGAGCGGCAGCAGGTAGATGACCACGAAGGCCAAGTCGAAGCGGCCGACCATCAAGTTGAGGGGATTTTCGACCTCGCCGTTCTGGTGGAACGAAGACTCGTTGGTGTAGATGTTGACGTCGTAGTAGTAGGGCAGCAGATCGCTCTGTCCGACCGCCAGCGCCGTCAGCGGACCCGGCGTCAGGACTGCAGTGTGGCTGCCGCGAGGCCCGCCCAGCACATTGGGGGCGCGGGGATCGGAGAAGCGCGAAGCCGGCTCCGCGCCGTTTTCGATCGCGACCAGCTCCTGCTCGATGGCGCGTGCGCGCTCGACGTTGCCGCTCTGCACGGTCTCCACGATCCCCTCCTGAAACCGCATCCAGACCACACCGTTGGCCAGCGCATAGACGAGCAGGACGACGAAGAGCCCGAGCACGATCCGGAGCGCCCGGTCGGCCATGAGCAGGCGCCACTCGTTCCGGAGGACAGTGCGAGCGGTCATCCTACGCTACCTCCGCGCGCCGGACGCGCGCCGCGGCCACCATGATCGTCCCGGCCAGCCAGGCCCCCAGAACCAGCAGCGACAGGACGCGGTTGCCCAGCACCCACCCCAGCGTCGGGGCGGCGTATTGCAGCGGAGGCACCGATTCCCAAAGCTCGGCGTCGGCCGCGTACGAGAAGTCGCCGGTTCGGGAATTCTCGGCCATGTCGCCGTTCATCCGCCGCATCAGGTCCCGGCGGTACGCCTCCGCGGCGGTGGCGAAGTGCCTGTGCTGCTCGACATCCGTCCCGGCCAGTCCCATCGAAAGCGTGCGCACCGCGAGCAGCGGCGCCGCCACCGCCAGCGTCTCGTGCACGACGCCCTGGCGCTCGAAGGTGTCCCACAACGCGCTGTAGTTGCGGTCGAAGATCCGGTTGCCGAACTCCTCGCTCTCCTGCAGGTAGACGCCCACCGCGTTTATGGGCAGGTCCTCGACCTGCTCCACTCCGTATTCGGCCAGCAGGCGCTCGGTCGACGCATCCCGGTCCGGACGAGCAATGTCTTCCACGCCGGACGCCATCTCGCTCTCGATGGTGCGCGCGAACTCGATCGCCGACGGTGTCGGGTGCAGCCACTTCGACAGATCCACCGCGACGCGCGGCGCCACCAGCCCGTTCACCACCCACACGCCCAACAGGATCACCAGCGCGGTGCGCGCCGAGCGGGCCCACGCGGACACGGCCAGGGAGAGCGCCAGGAAGACGGTGAAGTAGGCCAGGTAGACACCGGTCAGGACCACACCCCGGGCCAGGGGGGATGCCGCCGGACCGGGACTCCCGACCACCAGGGCCGCCGCCCCCACCAGAGCGGCCGGCACCAGCAACAAAGCCAGCGCCCCGCCTACGCCCAGCGCCTTGCCCGCGGCCAGCTCCCTCCGGCCGATCCCGCTGGCCAGCAGTTGGCGCAGCGTGCCCCGCTCCCGCTCGCCGGCGAACGCGCCGAAGGTGAGCAGGATGATGAGCAGGGGCACGAGATGCTGCAGCACCTGCGCCGCGGTCAGCACCCCGATCCGCTGGGCCGCCGTCGCGTCCTGGGCCGGACGCAGCAGGAAGTCGTTCTGCCGATGGGCCTCCAGCCAGACCGACGTGCCGGTGTACGGATCGACGCCCTCGTCGACAAAGGACAGCGCCAGGCGGGGCTTGAACGCGTAGATGCCGTAGTGCGCCGCCGAATGCGGATTCTTCTCGCCCTGCGTCTCCCAGTGCTCCCGGGCGGTGGCCTGCGCGGCCGCGTGCTCCTGCTGCGCGTTTCGTGCCTGAACCCACCCGTGGCCGAGCGAGACCAGCAGCAGCGCCCCCACCAGGATCGAGCACCAGCGGAAGCGACCGTCCCGAACGATGTCGGTGAACTCCTTGCGGATGATGTGTCTGATCATCGTTTTCGCCTAGTCGTGCATGTGTTCCAGGTAGATGCGCTCCAGATCGGCGTGGCCGATCTCGTCCGTGCTCAGCTCCGTGACCAGGCGTCCGTACCGCATGATGCCCACACGGGTCCCGGTGTCCTTGGCGCGAAACAGGTCGTGGGTCGCCATGAGCACCGCGACGCCCCGGTTTCGGAGCCGCTCGACCAGCGCCGAGAACTCGTTCGAGGCCTTGGGATCGAGGCCGGATGTGGGCTCGTCCAGCAGCAGCACGGCGGCCTCCTTGGCCATGGCGATCGCGATGCCGACCTTCTGCCGCATCCCCTTCGAGTACTCCGATACCCGCCGGTCGACCGAGTCGCGCTCCAGGCCGGCTTCGACCAGGATGTCGGCGAGCCGTTCCCGGCCCAGCGATCCCCTCCCGCCCAATGCGGCGAAGTATTCCAGGTTTTCGAGTCCGCTGAGATTGCGGTACAGCATCACCTGCTCGGGTATGTAGGCGAGATGCTGCTTCGTCTCGCGGTCGTGCGAGGATACGTCCAGGCCGGAAACGAGGGCCTGGCCACCCGAGGGCGCCACGAATCCGAGGAAGAGGTTGATGGTGGTCGTCTTCCCCGCGCCGTTGGGGCCGAGGAGGCAATAGACCTCGCCCGGCGCTATGGCCAGGTCGAGGGAGTCAAGGGCTCGCGTGTCACCGTAGTCCTTGCTGAGCCCGCGGGCTTCGAGTAGGGGCGCGTGCCCCGCCCGCGATTCGGCGGTCTGCATGTGTTTTCCATCTCTCGCATTGGGTACGCCGTCACAGGCGCAACCGTAGGACAGGTCTGCTGCCGGCGCCCGGGCCGGCAGAGGGGCTCATCGCTAAAGAGAGATGGTCTGCGGCGGAGCGCGACTGCGATGAGCAGAGAGATGGAAGCTCCCGGAGATCAGCCGGTTTCCGGGAGGCGCCGGGGCCTGCAACACGCCTGGTTCGACGATGACCGCTGTGCCGATCGCGGGTGTCGGCGCACCCTGGTGACCGAGCTCGCAGACGGAACATACTTCCGGCAGGTCGGACTCCTCGTGCGAGTGGGAGCCCTCGACCGAGGTGACAATGAGCAGTGAAAGGGCGATGGCTGTGCCGACCGAAGCGCGGAAGCACGCCCGAGGTCCTCGAAGACCGCTCAGGTGTGCCATGTGCGCTCTCCCTTGCCCCGCGAAACGATGCCCGGCCTCGCGAGACCGGCGCCGACACGGATGGTACGGTGAGTCGGGGGGCGGATCAAGGGAAGTGTGCCGAGAGGCACCGGGTAGGCCGCTGGCACCCCCGAAGGCGCGGCCGACTGCACGCCGGTAAGATGGCATCCACGGCGCACGCACCACCCTGCAGCCAAACTTCACGGGCTGACCCCGACCGACCCGCACCTCCGCCCCGTCAACGAGACATCGAGCCTCACCTGGTCGTAGGGAACCCGAGGCACCAGCCTGCCACGCGCCCCCGGGCGCAATTCCACCAGCCCGTATTGCGACATGGTCTTAAGGGTTCGCGAGAGGTTCGACTTGCTGCGCCCGGCCAGCGCCGCGAGTTCCGTGATCGAACGCGGTTGCTCACGGGCAATCAGCTCCAGGAGATGCCGATTGTGCTCGGAGAGCAACTTCGCGAAGCTCTCGATCGAGGTGAACCAGACTTTGGGCTCACCCTTCGCTGGCGAGCGCTCCCCACGAGCAATGGCCAGGGTGCGCGCCTTCATCTGGTCGTATCCGGCGATGCCAATCTTCAGTGTCTTCATGGAATCGATCCTCTTTCTCGAAGAGGTTATCATATCCTGATAACCCAAGCAAGGCCATCCCACCCACCATTCCACCCCATGGGGTCTGAGGTGTGGACGGGAGAAGCATGCGCCAAGAAAGCAGCCCGAAGCTCACGCCCTGCCGGCCGCCCAGTGTTATCATTTACCCCACGCGACATCCGCAATCGCCAAGAGGAGGGTTCAGAAGCCGTGTCCACCAGTTCCAACGGTTCCTCGACGGACGATGGCTCAATCCGCCGCTTCTTCGAGCGGCCCATTCTGAACAACCCGTACGAGTATCCCCGCCGACACTGGGAGCTGGACGCCGCCGGACAGCCCACTCACCGGATTCTGGAGGGCCGCCGTCCCGCCCAGTTCATCACGCCGTTCCCGACAGCGCAACAGCATGGCGCCACCGCCCAGGCGCGGCTCCACATCGATGAACACGAGGAGCTCTCGACCGACGACGAGCAGTACCTGACCGCCCAGATCAACACCGTGCGCCGCCACGTGGACCGGTGGCGCGACATTCCCAACCCGAACGACTGGGGGGTGACGCCGACGACGGCGCGGCTCCTGCGGCATTGGCGGTCCCACAAGTTCAGCGGCATCCGCCCGTTCTTCTGCCAGGTCGAGGCGGCGGAGACCGCAATTTGGCTCACCGAGGTGGCCCCGAGGAGTCGCGCGAAGGCGGTCGTGAGCCTGCTCCGCCACCTGGAGGAGGTCAGTCACACCGCGAATCCGGGCCTCTCGCGCCTCTCCCTCAAGATGGCCACCGGCGCCGGGAAGACGACGGTCATGGCCATGCTGATCGCCTGGCAGACGATCAACGCCGTGCGGCACCCCAACAGCCCGCGGTTCACGCGCGGGTTCCTGGTTGTGACCCCCGGGATCACCATCCGCGACCGACTTCGAGTGCTCCAGCCCAACGACCCGGACGCCTACTACAGGAAGCGCGAGCTGATCCCCAGCGAGATGCTCCGCGACCTCGAACAGGCCAGGATCGTGATCTCGAACTATCACGCGTTCAAGCTGCGGGAGCGCATGTCGCTGCCGAAGGGGAGCCGGGCGCTGCTGGCGGGCCCGGACGGAAGCATCCCCCAAACTCAGGAGACCGAAGGGCAGATGCTCCAACGGGTGATGCCCGGGCTCATGGGCCAGAAGCGCGTCATGGTCTTCAACGACGAGGCCCACCACTGCTACCGCGAGAAGCCGGGATCACGCGACGAGGGGATCCTGAAGGGCGACGACAGGAAGGAAGCCAAGCAGAATGAGGAGGCTGCGCGTCTGTGGATTTCCGGACTTGAGGCGGTAGCACGCAGGCTGGACATCAGTCGCGTGATGGACCTGTCCGCCACGCCCTTCTTTCTCCGGGGTTCCGGGTACGCCGAGGGAACGCTCTTCCCGTGGACGATGAGTGACTTTTCGCTCATGGACGCGATCGAGTGCGGAATCGTCAAGCTGCCGCGGGTGCCGGTGGCGGACAACATCCCCGGCCAGGAAATGCCCATGTTCCGCAAGCTCTGGGAGCACATTCGGGATGACATGCCGAAGAAGGGGCGGGGGAAGGCAGGCGAGCTGGATCCGCTGATGCTGCCTGTACAGCTCCAGACCGCTCTGGAGGCGTTGTACGGGCACTACGAGAAGACGTTCCGGCTCTGGGAGGAGGCCGAGATTCCGGTCCCCCCGTGCTTCATCATCGTCTGCAACAACACATCCACTTCGAAGCTGGTGTACGAGTACATCTCCGGTTTCCAGCGGCCATCGGAGAACGGGGACCAGCCAGTTCAGAATGGACGGCTGGCCCTGTTTCGCAATTTCGACGACCATGGCAACCGGCTCGCCCGTCCCAAGACCCTGCTGATCGACAGCCTCCAGCTTGAGTCCGGTGACGCGCTGGCCTCCAACTTCCGCAAGATCGCGGCCGACGAGATCGAGCGCTTTCGGCAGGAGCGGGTCGAGCGCAACGGGCCGGGTAGTGACGCCAACGACATCACCGACCAGGATCTGCTTCGTGAGGTAATGAACACCGTGGGGAAGCCAGGCACGCTGGGCGACTCGATCCGCTGCGTCGTCTCGGTCTCCATGCTGACCGAGGGCTGGGACGCGAACACCGTCACGCACGTGCTCGGCGTACGGGCGTTCGGGACTCAGCTGCTATGCGAGCAGGCGGTCGGGCGAGCGCTCCGGCGGCAGTCCTACGACCTGAACGACGACAACCTGTTCGATGTCGAGTACGCCGATGTGCTGGGCATCCCGTTCGACTTCACGGCGGAGCCCGTGGTTGTTAAGCCAAAGCCACCGAAGGAGACGGTTCGCGTGCATGCCGTCCGGCCGGAGAGAGACAAGCTGGAGATCCGTTTCCCGAGGGTGACCGGATACCGCGTGGAGCCTCCCAACGATCGGCTCAAGGCGAAATTCAACGACGATCACGCGCTGGAGCTGACGCCGGAGCTCGTGGGCTCGTCGGAGGTGCGGAACTCCGGCATCGTCGGCGAGGCGGTGGAACTCAACCTGAAGCACCGGAAGGGCACGCGGACCAATCAGGTGCTGTACCATCTCGTCCGGCACCTCATCGACCGCAAATGGCGGGACCCGGGCGAGGCTCCGCCGCTCCACCTGTTCGGGCAGCTCAAGCGAATCTCGCAGGAGTGGCTGGAAACCCGCCTGATCTGTCGAGGTGGTACGTACCCGGCGCAGCTGCTCTATCTGCAGCTGGCCGACCGGGCCTGCGAGCGGATCATGGCCGCCATCGTCAGAGCCGAGGCGGACGATGGGGTCGTGAAGGCAATCCTGAATCCATACAACCCGGTCGGAACCACCTCCGATGTCGACTTCTACACGTCGAAGACGCTCCGCTACAAGACCGACCCGCGCCGCTCGCACCTCAACTGGGCGATCCTCGACAGCAGCTGGGAGGGGGAGTTCTGCCGCGTGGTGGAGGGTCATTCGCAGGTGCTGGCCTACGTGAAGAACCATAACCTCGGGTTCACCGTCCCCTATCGCCAGGGGATGGAGAACCGCACCTACGTGCCGGACTTCATCGTGGCGGTGGACGACGGGAGGGGGCCGGAAGATCCCCTGAATCTTGTGGTCGAGATCAAGGGATTCCGGGGCGAGGACGCGAAGGACAAAAAGCTGACCATGGACAGCTTCTGGGTGCCCGGGGTGAACAGCCTGGGGACGTTCGGGCGCTGGGCCTTCGCGGAGTTCCGGGACGTGCTGGAGATGCAGTCCGACTTCGAGGATGCGTTGAAGATCCACCTCGACCACGTCATCCGGTTCGTCTCAGGGGACCCTGCGGCGGTGGCCGCGGAGGGAGTCATACGCAGGGGCGGTTCCGACCCGGACGCCTGGGTTCCGCCGCGCAAGCGCCCCTGGGAGATCTGGGGTTGATCGTCGTGGACACGTCGGTGTGGGTCGATCATCTGAACCGTTCCAATCCCACCTTGGACATGCTCCTCCGAAGACGGACGGCCATGATGCACCCCATGGCCCTCGGCGAGCTCGTGTGCGGCACGTTCTCCAACCGTTCCGACCAACTGAGGGACTGGCGGGCACTGCCGCGCGCGCCCGTTCACGATCATTATGACGTCATCGACTGGATCGAAACCAAGCACCTGATGGGCCGCGGAATCAGCTTCATCGACGCGCACGTGCTGTACTCGACGGTGCGTCGGCCCGGAACGCGTCTGTGGACCCATGACAACCGTCTGGAGCACCTCGCCGTGAGATTCGGCGTGGCCCATCCCCGAAAGCCCTAACAGACCAGTCCCATGCCCAAACCCAAGAAGCCGAAAGTGATCGGGACGATCACCCACGACGCCTCCCGCAAGAACATCCCAACGGCCGAGTACCAAGCCGTGATGAAGGACGAGGAGCGCCACCCCGTCCAGGTCGCCTACGAGCGCCGCAACCGTGACCTCGACCCGCAGCTCGTGTGGCGCGGCAAGGACGAGCAGGACGCAAAGCCGCTCGTCGCCCAGGCCCCTCCTCTCTACATCCAGGAGAAGGTCCACCCAAGGGTCCTGATCGACTCGCTGAAGCGCTACTCGAAGGAGAAGAGCCCGCCGGAGGAGACCATCGACCTGTTCGCCGACTTCAACGGAGTCCCCGTGGGTGACGCCCGCACCGAGTTCTACCAGCACGAGGCGAACTGGTCGAACCGGATGATCCTGGGGGACAGCCTGCACGTGATGGCGTCGCTGGCTGAACGTGAGGGGCTGCGGGGGAAGGTGCAGTGCATCTACATGGATCCGCCGTACGGGATCAAGTTCAACTCGAATTTTCAGTGGTCGACGACGAGTCGGGACGTAAAGGACGGGAACAAGAAGCACATCACGCGCGAACCTGAGCAGGTGAAAGCGTTCCGGGATACCTGGCGGGATGGGATTCACTCGTATCTGTCGTATCTGCGGGACCGGCTGACGGTTGCGCGGGATTTGTTGGCGGAAAGTGGATCGATATTCGTGCAGATCGGGGACGAGAACGTGCACCGGGTGCGTGCGCTGATGGACGAGGTGTTTGGGGATGGGAACTTTGTATCTCTCATCACTTTCAAGAAGACTCTGCCATTGGGATCACAACGCCTAGCCAATATCGGCGACTATATCCTGTGGTACGCAAGGAGCATCCAGGAGCTCAAGTACCGGCAACTCGGCAGGCCCAAGCCATTAGGAGCGGGGACGGGCTACACATGGCTCAAGCATCCAGACACAAGTGAGCGCAAGATGACAAGGCAAGAGCGTGCCTCGCCAAGCAAGATCATAGGCGGGGCTCGGCCATTCTTTGCGGCTAGCCTCTCGTCATCTGGCTACACGCCTACGTGTATCTTTGATTTCGAATATGCAGGAAGGAGATTCCGCGCAGGTCGCAAGAGTTGGCGAACCAATAGGGACGGTCTTCGGCGGCTAATCTGGGCTGATCGCATAATCGCTCCTGGTACACTTCCGTGTTTCAAGACGTTTCATGATGACCATCCGAATCAGCCTCTTCACAACTTCTGGGACGACACGCATGGTGCGGTCGATATATCCTATGTGGTCCAGACCTCGAACAAGGTCATCCAACGCTGTATCCTCATGACCACCGATCCCGGCGATGTCGTTCTCGACCCCACCTGCGGTGCCGGCACCGCCGCCACTGTCGCTGAGCAGTGGGGCCGCCGGTGGATCACCATCGACACCTCCCGCGTCGCGCTCGCGCTGGCCCGCGCCCGCATCATGGGTGCCCGCTACCCCTACTACCTGCTCGCCGACAGCCCGAAAGGCCAGAAGAAGGAAGCTCAGATCACGCGCAGGGTCCCGTCCGACCAACCCACCTCCGGTCGCATCCGTCACGGATTCGTGTACCAGCGAGTCCCCCACATCACCCTGAAGCAGATTGCCAACAACGCCGAGATCGACATCATCTGGGAGGCGCACCAGGAAAAACTTGAGCCCCTCCGCCACGAGCTGAACGCGGCGCTCGGCAAATCCTGGGAGGAGTGGCAGATCCCACGCGACACCGACGACGAATGGCCGACCGAGGGCAAGGAGCTCCACGCCGCCTGGTGGAAGGCTCGGATAGCGCGCCAGAAGGACATCGACGCCTCGATCACCGCCAACGCCCCCTTCGATTACCTCTACGACAAGCCGTACGAGGACAGCAAGGCCGTCCGCGTTGCCGGGCCGTTCACCGTGGAGAGCCTGTCCCCCCACCGCCTTCTTGCCATCGACGAGAACGACGAACTGATTGACAAGGTAGCCGAGCCTTCGACGGTCGACTACGGCGAGACGCGGGACTTCGCCGCCATCATGCTGGAGAACCTCCGCATGGCCGGCGTCCAGCAGGCGCGGAAGAGCGACCGGATCACCTTCTCCTCCGTCACCGGGTGGCCGGGTACGTACATCTGCGCCGAAGGCCACTACCAGGACAGGAACCGATCCCGGCGCGCGGGCATCATGATCGGCCCCGAGTTCGGCACCGTATCGCGCCCCGATCTGGCCGCGGCGGCCCGGGAGGCGGCCGAGTTCCGCTTTGACACGCTCATCGCCTGCGCCTTCAGCTACGACGCCGCGTGCTCCGACCTGGACAAGCTCGGCCGGATGCGAGTCCTCAAGGCCCGCATGAACGCCGACCTTCACATGGCGACCGATCTCAAGCAGACGGAGGCGGGTAATCTTTTCGTCATCTTCGGCGAGCCCGACATCCGGATCCACGAAGAGGCCGACGATGAGATCTCGGTCGAGGTCCGCGGCATCGACGTCTTCGATCCAGGCAAGGGCGAGATTCGGAGCGACGACGTGGACGGGATCGCCTGCTGGTTCATCGACACCGAGTACGACGAGGAGAGCTTCTTCGTCCGCCAAGCGTACTTCCTGGGCGCGAGGGATCCCTACAAGAGCCTGAAGACCTCTCTCAAGGCCGAGATCGACAAGGAGGCGTGGGAGTCGCTCCGCCGGGCGCGGTCACGGCCGTTCGCAAAGCCTCGGACGGGGAGGATCGCGGTGAAAGTGATCAATCACCTTGGGGATGAGGCGATGAAGGTGTTTCGGGTGTGATGACGGGCGCCTACTCGCACAGCCGTACGCGGTGCCATGCCTGAGCTTGTCCGAAATGGTCCAGACATTCCGCCCGATCTGCTCAACCAGCAGGAAGACGGACGGGTCGTCTTCTTCTGCGGCGCCGGCGTCTCGAAGGGTGCCGCCTCACGTCTGCCCGACTTCCCCGGCTTGCTGTGTCACGTCTACCAAGACAATCACTTGGAACCCGACGACATCGAACGGGAGGCGTTGAAGGAGCGTGAATACGACAAGGTCTTCGAGTTGCTTGAACGGCCGGCGCGCCTTCGCCCGAAGCAGATCTACGAGTCGGTCGTCGAACGCCTCTCAGTGCCTCCGGCTGGCTCCCTACAGATGCACCGCGACCTTCTGGCACTCTCGAGAGTGGAACGCGGCCACCGGCTGGTCACCACCAATTTCGACAATCGCTTTCGCGAGGCGGCGGCCGAGTTGCCTGCACTCGGCCAGCAGCTACGGATGCACGATGCCCCGGCCCTGCCCGCGCCCAATCGCCATCGCTGGCGAACCCTGGTCCACCTGCACGGCAGGATCCAGCGTGAGGGCGATCGTTCCGATCTCGTGCTCACCACCGCCGACTTTGGCCGCGCCTACCTCACAGAGCGGTGGGCGGCCAGGTTCGTGACGGCGTTGTTTCGCGAGTTCACGGTCGTGTTCGTCGGGTACAGCCTCTCCGATCCGGTGATGAAATATCTCGTTGACGCGGTTGCTGCAGAGCGCGCGAAGGGGGGCGACCTAGGCATGGCCTACGCGTTCGTCGGCTGTGATCCCGACAAGATGGCGAAAGTTCGCTCTGGGTGGATCGTGGAGAGGAACGTGGAGCCGATTCTCTACGACGAGAAGGACGAGCACGCACTCCTACGCGACACTTTCCGCAAGTGGGCTGATGTGCGGAGTGATCCCCAAACCCGTAGACGCATTGCCGTCCAAGGCATCCGCACGTACCCGGAACCTGGTGATCCAGAGGTGGCGCGAGTGACATGGGCCCTGGAACGGGCTGATATAGCACAGGGGCTGGCGCAAGCGCCCCCGGTCACCGACGAGCAGGACTTCCTCAAGATCGAGCGATGGCTTGACGTGTTCGCGGAAGCCGGGCTCCTGAGTCGCGTTGCCTCCGGTCCAGACACCACCGACCGACCAGTGCAGCTAGTCGACGATGGATCGCGTTCCCGGAGTCCACTCCGACTCAGCGAGGCCACCCGTCAGTTGGCTTGCTGGGTCGCACGGCATCTCCACGTCCCCCAGGTGCTCGGCTGGGTGGCTCGCAACGGTGGTAGAGTTCACCCTGAACTGCGCTGGGAGATCCGCCGCAAGCTCGCCGATCCCGCGGAAACAATACCTCCCAGGCTAAGGCATCTCTGGACGGTGGTACTCGGTGAAAACGAACCTGATCCGCGGAGTCTTTTGTTCCTAGAAGAGCAGTATCAGAAAGCCGATGGCACCGAGAAGCACCGCCTTGAAGAAGTTGTTCTGTCGAGCATGACACCTCGCCTGACCGTTCTTCCGGGCCCCTCCGACCGTGCCGTTTTCCGATTCGATCCTGACCCCCCATCCATGTCACCGATCGATACCTGCGGTCATCTGCGCGTTCGCTTCGGCCACGATGGCACCGAGCTGGATGCCGTGACCATGCTTTCCGACGCCGCTTTCCTTTGTCGACACGCAGAGAGGATCACCGCTTGTCTGGTTGACACACTCGTGCTCATGCGACACGACGACCAGGTGCTCAAGGATCGCGTGACGGGCCGCGCACGATTATCCCATCCGCAATGGATCGCCGCCGATACCGACCGCTTCTATAGTCACTATGCCTGGACCCGCTTGATCGACTTGGCACGCGACAGCTATTTCGCCCTCGCCAAAAGTGACCGCGAGCAAGCTACGGCCCTACTCCGTCGCTGGGTACAAACCGAAGAACCCACTTGCAAGCGTCTGGTATTGCATGCTCTAGCCGAAGACGAAGCATCCGAGACCGGCTTGGCGGAGGCAGTGCTTCTGCTAGGGGAAGCACCCGGTATCTGGGACCCATACCTTCGCAACGAGGTGCTGCGATTCCTCAACAAAGCCGGATCGCGCTTGGGACCGGGTCTGCTCAAGCGGATCGTGAGAGCAATTCATGCCGGGCCGGACAAGGCCGGATCCGATCGAAACGAGATCGATCCCAATGGATAGCGCCCAAGTCGCTCGCCTTCTGGAACTCCATCTGTCCGGTGCCAGCCTCGACAGGGCATCCAGAGATCTGGTAGCCAAGGCCGCAACCGATCGATCTGCGGGCGATTTCGACGACTACCATGGAGTGTTCTCCACAACGAAGGCAAAAGCCGTTCGCGGAGACGAGCAGCGTGCCCGTGTTCTCCTCAGCGGTTCCTTGGCCGGTCTGCAAAGCGTGTTGTGCGGTGAGGCTGATGAACTGAGGTGGGAGGACCTCGGTGCTGTCGTGCGCAGAGACGCCGCGAGAGTCGCTGAGGCTCTTCGGGAATGTGCCGCAGGAGGGAATTATCCCCCGGCCCCTTGGTGGTCCCTGCTATCGCACCTTGCCTCCATCAGGCACGAGGGGAACGCGGCCACCGAGGTTGAGGACGATGTTTCCCAAACGCTGTCCAGTGCTCCCGACGATCTATTCGTGAAGGTCACGACGACTGCAGCCGAGTTCATTAGGGTCATCGGTCAAGCCTGGGACAGAGGGCGTGAACCGGAGTTCCGTGTCCTTTGGGAAAGAGCGTGGCCAAGTGCAGCGAGTGGCGTCGAGATCGACAACGTTGATCCTGTCACACGAGCGCTGAACCACGTTTCGGGGAAGCTCGCCGAGGCGGCCATCTTCCGGCTGTCGAAACATGAAGCCCAATTCCAAAGCGGACTACCATCGTCCGTTCGGCCCTACTTCGATTCGATCGCCACGAGCCCGGACGCTCATCCCGGACGCGTGCTTCTCGCCGCACAACTCAACTTCCTGTTCGCCATTGATCCAACGTGGACCGAGCAGCAACTCATCCACCGCCTCGACCCCTCGGCGAGCCCTTCAGAGGCCTTTGACCTGTGGGCGGGGTTCGCCTGGTCTCCGCGGCTCGGACCTAACCTGCTTCAGGCTATCAAGGGCTTCTACCTTGCCGTGCTGGCCCGCGACGATCTGCCGTCGCGCACAAAGCGCGGGCTGGTGGATCTATTGGTCGCGATTTGCCTCGGAATCCCAGAGGCACTGACCAATGCAGAGGTGTGCGCAGCAATGGGAGAGCTGTCTGAGCAGTCGCAATCCATGGCCCTGCAGAGCCTGGAGCGCCGTCTTTCGGGCAGCTCCTCCGAGCGTGCGCAGACGTGGAACGATAAGGTCGAGCCCTGGTTGAAGGATTATTGGCCTCGCGAGGGAAACCGCAACAGCCCCGTCACGTCTGAAGACATGATGCGTCTCGTCATCGGATCCGGTGATTCCTTCCCGGAGGCCGTCTCGTTTTGCGCCCGCTTTCTCAAGCCCTTGGAGAGCCACCACCTGTGGGGGCGCGTCTACTTGGAGGAGCAGATTGAGGAGCATCCGGCGGCCGTTTTGGAGCTCCTGTCGCAGGTCGTGGAGGCGGGACTACCCCAGCATTTCCAAATTGACCTGCGGGAGATTCTCCAATCAATCGCTGGCGTGCGGCCAAAGCTACGGGAAGAGCCCAGCTTTCGACGGCTTCAACGGATCGCAGGCGGGGGCTGACTGGGCAGAACGCGGAGGACGCTTCTGTTGATCGACCAACCCCCAACCAATCTTGGTCCCGTCCACGCATGCCACTCATTCTTCCGGCCACCATCGGTATCCGGCGTACTCGGTAGGACTGATCCGACGATCCGCAATCTCGATTCCCTCCGCACGAAGCAACGCTGCTTGCTGGTCTGGATCCACGTTTCCCCCACAGAATACAACCCGCCACCAACCGTCCGGTTTTTCGGACCAGACGATGCGTCCTACCGGGCCGGCAGCAAACCTGTCACCCCGTACTGCGCATGAGATGTCTGCGTATTCCATGACGCAGCCTCGCGGGATGCGTTGGATGAGGTCAGCCACTCGGCTCTGGAATGGTTTTCTGCTCCGGAGCCCGCCTTTACCGGCCGTCCCATGCTGAATGTGCACTTGAGTAACGGCGTGCGACCAATAGCTGACGATCGCACCGATTGCTAGTCGAAAAATGAACTCCATCCAGACCAGAGCAGATTGTCGATCCGCAGGCGATAAACGTCTTGCTTGGAGCATCTGAGACAGCCGGCCACGTTCGTGGTCCCAGCCATCAATGAAGTCCTTTAGTGCTTCTGCCAAGGATTGTCTCCTCTGAAACCGGCGCTCTCCCATTTCGCTGTTCACGAACTTCCAAAGACGATCGCAGGCACGCTTCCACCTCGCGAATTCTCTCGATCCGTCTCCCCACAGTCTGTGGCCTTCGTCCCTGAGACTGCCAATGGCCGCGAGAGCGTCGTAGGCGTGGGTGGACGGTGGATCACTCTTGATGCTGGGAATCAAGTCCAACAGTTCTGTCACTGGCTTCTTGAATGTCGGCATGATAGTCGGCCGTTTCGTTCTGTCCCCCGGAACAGACGGCTATTCTAGGCATCGGGGGGAAAAGGAGTATTGAGGAATCCGGGTCGCCCGGACGGACGGGACGGCTGAAAGATGATGCCGCCGAGGCTTCGGGCGCAAATTGCATCCGGCGCTCTCCCGGCCACATCCGGTCCATATGACCATACTCGACATCTGGTAGTATGGGTACACCGGACCCCGGCCGCGTCGTCACGGCGGAACACAGGGAGGTGGTTCGGCCGAAAACAATGCCGTTTCCCCGGCCCCCGGCGAATTCACAGGCGCACCGTGGAGGCACCATGCCGACTGCCGACGGGCAAGCCGGTGGCCGGGCAGATCTGAGAAGGCAGTTGGGAAACGCAATTGAGTGAGGAGCGTGTAGTGTTGCCCTTCGATCGTCCGGAACACTATCTTAGGAACGGACGAGTGGCCGGGGCGCCGCACACGGCCACCACGTACCCGACGGCTTCCGCCTCCCCAGCTTCGGGAGGTCGCGCGTCATGACGACCATCGACCGCCGGAAGCGACCGCGCCCGGCCGCAACGAGCGGTCGGAGTTCCCCCTTCCCGCACTCAACCACGACCGCAGGACTACGATTGTCCCCTTCCTCACCACCACCCACAGGTCTCGATCAGGAAAACGATGGCTCCCAGGCCGATTCGAAGCGCCGGCTGCGCCTGTCGCGCGAGCAGGAGGAACTGCGCGACGCGTTGGCCCGCGTCAACCCGCAGTTGGGCGCCATCTACGCGGGAGGACTCCGGGTCCTCGAGGACGACTCGAACCCGGACCGGCTCGCGCAGTCGGCTCACAGCATGAGGGAACTCATGGAGAAGATCGAGCAGGAGCGGCTCCCGCCCGTGGAGGTCCGGGTTCGGCAGATCCGCGATCAATTCCTGAAGGGACGGGACCAATCGCGCTGCCATTCCGAGGAGTCTGGGTGGGACGGCGAGATTGATCCACCCCTGAGTACGCTGCTGGACGGGCTCGGTGCATTCTTCGATTGGTTCGCCGAGATTCGTCCCCAGCGAAGGGAGCTGTTCGAGTCCATGCTGGGCAGGCTCGACCGGTCTGGCTTGGCCCTTCCGGCACCGCTCGTCGGCAGAACCTGGAAGCAGTGGAAAGAGATTCGAGGGTTCTTCGTGGGTGTCTCGCACCATGGCAAGGACACCGACTTGGACACCCTTCGGAACAAGATCGCCGACCTTGAGATTTTCCTGAGCGATCGACTCCTCCCCAGGACCTCCGCAGAACTGGATGCGATCGACGCCATCATCGAGGAGGCACGCGATGCCTAGCCCGGAACTGGTCCAGAAGGCCTTGGCCCTTATCGAAAGGCGTCCCGTCAACCACGCCTACTTTTTCCGCAAGCTGGACTCGCCCGACTGGATCAAACCGCTCGTTGAGGCGGGGCTCTTCACGAACCCACCCTCGCCACAACGCGTGGACGAAGATCTTATCCGCTTTCCGCCGTGGCCGGAATCGGAGTATCTGGCCAGAATGGCCCCGCTCGCCCCGCGGGAGGTTGGGGAGGCCTTGTTGGGGATTCCAGCTACGCAGAATGAGTCGGTCCACATGGACCTCGCACGAGCAGCGGCCCACGTACCCGTCAGGATGGCGGCGCGTTGGGCGAAGAAGGAGGCGGGGTGGCTCTCGGAGCAGGATCGTGTCCACATGCCGATTGCGGAGGCACTCGGCCCGGTCATGGGGCGGCTGGCCAAGTCCGGACAGGTCGGTCCCGCCATGGCTCTGGCCAAGTCCCTGCTGGAGTTGCGGACAGTGACGGACTCCGACGGTCGGCGTTTGGTGCGGGAGCCGTCCGCCGCGTATGCGAGCACTACGGCGGCATCGGGCGACGAGGCCGAGCGCGGAGAGGACGGCGGAATCGCGGCGCTGGCGGCAGAGCTGATGGACGTCAACCTCTTCACCCGCATCGTCCCACGCGTCGACGAGTACGAGTACGAGGAGTTCGTGCAGCAGTGGGTTCCCGTGCTCCTGACGCACGGCGGCACGCGGGCCCTTGCCATGCTGTGCGACATCCTTGAGCCACCGCGCGACACAGATGAACTGGACGAGTACACCGACACAGTTTCGCGCCCGGCGATCGAGGCGCACCACCAGAACTACGGACACGGGCCGGCCGACGCCCTCATCGACGCAGTGAGGGACGGATCGACACAACTCGTCGACGCCGGTATCGACATCCGGCGTGTAGCCCAGGTATTGAGCAGTCGAAGATGTGCCATCTTCCAGCGGATCCTGTTGCACCTCGCCAAGGAACAGTGCGGCAAACATCCGCGTTTCGCGGCCGAGCTGGCCGTGAGCGAGGACCGCTTCTTCGACGACCGCCTGCTTCACGAGTACAGCGGGTTGCTCGGCGCCGTGTTCCCCAATCTGGACCTGGCGGAAAAGGCCACCGTGCTGAGCTGGATCGAGGACGGCCCCTCTCTGGACGACCGGTTCGACGGTGACGAGGAGGCCCGCCGCAGGATCCGACTCCGCTGGCAGGCTGGTCGTCTAGCGTGGATCCGCCAGGATCTGGACGAGGAATGGCAACGTCGCTACGCGCTGATCGTCTCCGAGGTCGGTGAACCCGAACACCCCGACTTCGTCTGGCACACCACGAACTGGATGGGTCCGACGAGCCCGGCGGCCGTCGGGGATCTTGAGGCAATGTCGCCTCCCGAGGTGGCAGCCTACCTGGAGTCCTGGCAGCCGCCGAGTGACCCCAAGTCGCACGATCGGGAGGGTCTCGCTCGCATTCTGGAGGAGGCCGTCGAGCGCTCCCCATCGCGCTACCTGGCGGCCCGCGACTCCTTCGTGGATCTCCGGCCTCGATATGTCGAAGCCCTGGTGCGGGGTCTGCGCAACGCCGTCCTTGCGGACCGTCTGGTCGACTGGGCCGCCGTACTCGAGATACTGGCCAGTGTCGTTCGCCGGCCCGCAGGCGACCGGGAGTGGCGCAGTGCGCGCCGGGAGAGCGCCTCCATGCTGGTGACGGGCCTGGAGGATGCCGTGATCCAGCCTGGGTTGCGGGCCGCCGTCTGGGAGTTGATCGACACGCTGGCCGGCGATCCTGAACCCGCGCCCGAAGACGAGGCGGAGCGCAGCCTGAACGTCGCGACGGATTCGATCAGCTCCGTGCGGGGAAATGCCCTGCACGCGGTGATCCGCTATGCGCTGTGGGTCTGTCGATCGCTCGTGGGCCCGAACGGTGCCTATGCAGTCCGCCCCTCTATGGACACGATCCCCGAGGTCCGAAGGAGGCTGGACTGGCACCTCGATCCCGCCAACGATCCGTCGCTCGCGGTGCGGTCGGTGTACGGCCAGTGGTTCCCCCATCTGGCCCTGATCGACACCGACTGGGCCGAACAGAACGTGGAGATGATCTTCCCGCATCGGCATCCGGCACTGCGGGACGCCGCGTGGGAGACCTACCTGCGATTCTGCCCGGCGTACGACACGCCCTTCAAGATGCTCCGTGGTCAGTATGCCGCCGCCGTCAATCGGATGGGGGCGGGCGGCCCGCGCAACTCGTCGCCAAAGGACGAGATCGGCAAACGCCTCGGTGTGCACCTGTTGGTCATGGCGGGCCGCGGACACCTGTCCTGGAGCGACGACGACAGCCTCCTGAAGGGCTACTTCGAGAACGCGAAGCCCGAGCAGGCACGAAGCGCGATCGGGAGCATCGGCCGGGATCTGCACAACAGGGACCACGAGCTTGCGCCCGAAACCCTGACCCGTTTCGCATCGATCGCCGAGGCGCTGATCGGTGTTCTGCAGGAGCGGGGAGGCGATCGGATGGGACACCTCACCTCGCTCGGATGGTGGTTTTCTTCAGGACACTTCGAGGCCGAGTGGACGCTGAAGCAGCTGGGACGGTTGGTCGCGCACGCCGGCGTGGCCGAGCCGCGCAGGTATGTGATGGACCATCTGGCGGAGCTGTCGGAACGCCACCCGGCTGAGACTCTGGCCGTGCTGGAGTCCTGGGCGCATGCGGAGTTGCTGTCGAGCGCCGGGGACCGCAGGCGCGTCAGCACGAGCGTACTCTTCGGGCGCACTGACTCGGCGAAACGGATTCTCCACGCCGCGTGGGCGAATCCGTCAAGTCGCGACCGCGCGCGCTCGTTGAAAGAACAACTGCTGGCGGCCGGGTATGAGGAGTTCCGGGGAGTTGGCGAGGGTTAGCGCTAGAGCACTCGCCGGAGTAGCCGACGGACATCCTTGAGTCGCTGGAGTTCGTCTTCTGACAAGCCATCTGGATCGAAATGCATGACATCATTGCGGATGCCGCGGACTTCGACCAACTGCTTGACGAAGGTCTTTTGGTCAAGACGCACACCAAGACGGTGCCAGTGCGCCGGTTTCTCCAGTAGACGCGTGCATTCCCCGAACGTAAGGTCGGCAACGCTACCCACCTCCCGCTCTCGGTCAGCGGGGTCCTTCGCGTTCCTCAGTTCCTCGGGTGAGAAATGCCCGTCAATGAGGCGGCGAAGCTGGTTTTCGATCTCACTCAGAAGCAGGAACGGTTCCGTCTGTTCCCGAAACATGATGCTCAGGTCGGTGGCAGTGACGATGCCGATAATCGATTGCTCATCCCCTCGAACCAGCACCGCCTCGTGGTCCACAATCTTCTGGAAGGCGGTCAACAGAGAATCCTCTGCTCTAACCTCCTCATGTCTCTCGATGCACTCCCCGACACGCGCGGGTTCCACGCCCTTGGTCTGCGCCAGCAGAACCGAACGCCAACTGATCATGCCATCCACGCTGCGCCTATCCTGTGTAACCGGCAACTGGGAGTAGTCGTGCATCGCCATAAGGCTCAAGGCCTTGTCCACCGGGTCGTCCCGGTTGACCGTCACTGGCTCCCGGTTCGCGGCGGGCAGCATCCGCACACGCAGCACTGGATCTTCGATGACGGCCTCAGAAGTCTGGGAGTTCGCCGTGTTCCCATCCACCTCGCTCGAACCCTCGGACTTATGATCGTCACCGGATTGGGGGAGGGCATCCTGATCGCGGAGGAGCGAAAACGTCAAATGCCCATCGATATAGGCCGTCGCGAAATCTGGTTCGGTAGCCAACCCCGCGCGCCGAAGGGCGCCCGTAACCATTCCGACGACGCGCCATCCTCGTCGTTGCTGACGGAACCACTCCAGCAACTGACGTACCGTCACGGTGGGGGAAGACTCGCCCTTCCGCAGGGACTCGGCGATCTCTCGAAGCTGGGACAACCCATTGGCATACGCAGGGGTGCTCATGGGAAGCGGCCTCCGTGGTAGTTGGCATCGTTGCCATCGACGACTGGCAGGGCTCGCTGGGAGCCAAGCGAGCCTGCATGATAGCGATGTGGTCAACCCCAGTGGACCTTCCACCTTCGTTCCTAGGTGCCGAATCGAGCGCTCGCGGCGCTGGAGCGGGCCCGGTCGCCCGAGCGGCTCAAGGAGCTGGCGTTCTCGCTGAAGGACTGGGCCGAACCGACTCGTCGCTCGCAGATTCAGTGAGGGAGCGGCGGAGGACTTCGTCCCGCTGCTTTCGGGCATCTCGGACTAGGATCGGCTGACCGCGATCGCCGCCGAGGTGTCCACGTGGGAACCGGCTGCGGAGCTGGTAAAACGGACGCGCGGGGATGTGACGGCGGAGTGACCGTCGAGCCCGTTCGCCCCCCCATTCTCATCTACCGAACGGCTCCCGCGCAAACACCCGCCGCACCATCGGCTCGAAGAACTCCAGCGGCAGCGAATCGTAGTCGGGATCGAAGGCGCACTGGTCCCAGAGGTGACAGAAGTCGACGGCGTCCTGGTACCAGGGATGGTCGCGGAACCGGTCGCGCGCGTTGCGGTCGCCGCCGACGTGGTGGCCGTAGTAGTAGTACTGGAAGAGGCCGTGGTGCCGGACGATCCAGTAGGTTCGCTCGGTCACGAAGGGGCGCAGCAGCAGGGCGGCCAGCTCGCCGTGGCTGTGCGGAGCCAGCAGGTCGTCGATGTCGTGCAGGAGCGCCGCCACCACCATCTCCTCGTCCGCGTCGTCTCGGTACGCCCGGGTCGCGGTCTGCAGGGAGTGCTCCAGCCGGTCGACCTGGTAGCCGGCCAGCGAACCGGACAGCTCGCGGAGGTGTGCCAGGATCCGGTCGGCGGTGCCGGCGGCAAACTCCTCCTCCAGGCTTTCGAGCAGCTCGTAGTCTTCGCGGGTGCCGTCGGCCATGGCGGTGAAGCTCACGGTGGGAACGTCCGGCTTTGGCGGCTGTCCCTTCATGGGCCAACCGACCAGGGATCGATCACATTCAGTCCCGTACCCTCCAAATCCCGAACTTTGCGCGTAACCAGAGCCGCTCGGCGTGAGCGCGAGATCGCGGCGATCTGGCAGTCGGCCTCGCCAATTGGCCGGCCCATCCGACGGCGTTCGGCAGCGATCTCCGCGTAGGCTCGAGCCGCGTCGCTGTCGAACGGCAGGATCCGCCCCCTGAAACCACGATCCAGCCAGCGGATCATCGCAGCCTCAAGGGCGTTCCGCCGCTTGCCGGTGGGCATGATCGCCACTCCGTAGAGCAGTTCCGCTTCGCTCACGGCCGTCAGATACATGTCCTGCGCGTCGCGATCAGCGATCCAGGCCGCGACCGAGACCGTTGGTTGAGGGCGCATCAGTTCCGACGCGACATTCGTGTCCAGGACGAACATCGACCCGCTCACGAGAAGTCCGGCGGCTCGCGCATCGGGCCGCGCGGGGGGAGTTCGAGCTCGATGCCGCCAATCGACGCAAAGCACTCACGCGTGAACGTCGCGAGATTCCGGGGGCCGGCGCGACGGCCAGTCACGGCGTCGCGCAGGATGATGCGCGCTTCCTCCTCCATCGAACGGTGATGCTCGGCGGCGCGAACGCGAAGGCGCGTCTTTACCTCGTCGTCGAGATTGCGGATCGTGATGCTCGCCATTGGGCCGTGACTCCTGATCGCACGGAGGAATGCAAAGAAGCTACCGGATGATTGCAGTGCAATCAAGGCCGGCGACCGGCATCAAGGAGCCTTGACGGACTCGGGGCCGGAGGCGGCTGTGATTGCCGCCCCCGACCCCGTTGTCCGGCCCCCCAGCGTACCGTCGCCGGTCGCCGGGATCGGCCGCGCGAGCCGAGCATCCGGCCCCGGTCGCGGCCCCCGCGTCAGCCTCTAGTTCCTCCGGCTGACCTCGATCTTCCGGCTGAGCGCCTCGTCGGCCTTCGGGAGCCGGACGTTCAGCAGGCCGTTGTCGAACTCTGCCGTGATCCCCTCCGCGCGGATCGTGCGCGGGAGGGTGAAGGACCGGCGGAACGACCCGAAGCTGCGCTCGACGAGGTGCAGCTTGCCGCCCTCCGCGCCCTCCTCGCGGGAATCGCGCTTTTCTCCCGAGATTGTCAGGACGTTGTTCTCCAGGCTGATCTCCACCTGCTCCTCTGTCATGCCGGGAAGCTCGGCGGTCAGCAGGATCTCGTCGTTCCGCTCTTCCACGCTCACCGGAGGTACCCAGTCGGAAGTGCAGGTCAGGTTGCCGAAGTCCGTGTCACCGAAGATGCGGTTCATGCGGTTGGCAAGCGCATCCAGGTGGTTCCAGGAAACCGGCCGGTATGTGTGCTTGGTCAGTGTCATTTTCCGTGTCCTTTCTCTGATGAGGGTGAATAGGAACGGCCCAGTTGTGGCCGCGCACCTGGAATTGCAGGCTGCGTGCCAGCGCGGATCTGCCGTTTTGGCAGGAATGGAGCACGCGGACGTCGGAGACTATGCCAAAATGGCAGTCCCAACCGCAGAACCTGCCAGAATGGCAGTCCGTCCGCGCCCTCTGCCACAACGGCAGACCCCCACATCCCCACGTCCTGCCAAAATGGCAGGATCACGGTGTTGTGAATCCCGGCAGGGAACGGCACGAACGCAGCCCCCGCTCATCCGGACGAAGCGGCCGACGTGGAGGACGGCCCAGCGCCAGAGACTGCAGCAGTGTTTCTGGCATCCTGATTCCCGCGCGACCACGTTCTCATCCTGGTCAGCCACTGTCTCGTTCAATCCGCAACGGAGAGCCATGAAAGCCCACCGCCCCCTTCTCATCGTCGGTCTCGTCGCGGTCGCCGCGGTGGCCGCCTGCACCGAGGCCGCTCCCGACGCGACAAGATCCCCCGATCTTCCAGCAAGCATCGAGTCGGCGCTCCTGCCCACCTTCATCATCCGCGGCGAGCCGCAGCCCCGGCGCTCGCTCACCACTCGCATGGCGGAACTCGGCGTGCCGGGGGTAAGCGTTGCCGTGCTGATCGACGGTGAGATCGGATGGGCGCGCGGGTACGGCCTTGCCGATGTCGAATCGCGCCGGCCGGTCACCGGGAGCACTCTCTTCCAGGCGGCGTCGATCTCCAAACCGATCGCCGCGCTTGCGGCGCTGCAACTGGTGGCAGAGGGTCGCGTCGACCTCGACGTCGATGTCAACACCTATCTGACGAGCTGGCGCGTGCCCGCCAACGAGTGGACGGCGGAGGCGCCCGTCACGTTGCGGGGTCTCCTCACGCACCGGGCCGGGCTCAGCGTGTCGGGGTTCCCCGGGTACGGGCCGGACGCGGCCGTCCCGGACGCGACGGGCGTCCTGGATGGCCGGGGCAACACCGATCCCGTGCGCGTCGTCACGACGCCTGGTGAGCGCTGGCGGTATTCGGGGGGCGGGTACACCGTGATGCAGCAACTGGTCGCCGACATTCGCGGCGAGCCGTTCGCCGCTGTCTTGCGCAAGCATGTCCTGGACCCGATCGGCATGATCCGCTCGACGTACGAGCAGCCCATCCCCGATAGCCGACAGGACGATATTGCGAAGGGCTACCGGCCCGATGGCGAACCGGTCATCGGCGGATGGCACACCTACCCCGAGCAGGCCGCGGCCGGGCTGTGGACGACCCCCGGCGAGTTGGCCCTGTACGCCAGGGAGGTGCAACGGGCCTGGAGGGGAGAGTCGGCGCGCGTACTCACCGAGACATTGGCGCGCGAGATGCTCACGCCGGACGAAGACGGCTGGGGTCTGGGTCCCGGCATTTCCGAGGACGGCGAGCGCTTTCGCCACGGCGGTTCGAACCAGGGGTTCCGCTCCACCTTCGCGGCATACATCGACGGCGACACCGGAGTCTTCGTAATGACGAACTCCGATTCCGGGTCCGAACTGGCGGAGGAAATCGCGATCACGGTGGCGGACGCGTACGGATGGTCCGGGCCCCGGCCCCGGGAACTGGTACCGGTGGATCTGGCTGCCGAAGTGCGAGGGCGATACGTGGGGACGTATGTGTCCGCCGAGCGGGGAATAGAGTTCGAAGTGGCGCTCGAGGAGCGGGGCCTGGCACTCTCGTGGCGGGGCGATAGGGCGGTGTTGTGGGCGCTGAACGACTCGACGTACTTCGATGTCGAGGATGGGCGGGAGGTGCGGTTCTCGACGGATGGGGACGGGATCGAGCTGGTGCTCGGGACTCTCAGGGCGCCGCGGGCGGGAGCCTGGCAGTCGCGATGAAGACCTTGCTTGCAACGCAAGCATTTGTCTAGCTTTCCTTCTGCGCAAGGAGGCACGCCATGGCAAGCATCACGATCCGGAATCTCGACGAAGACATTCGGACCCGCCTGCGGGTGCGGGCGGCCGGCAAAGGGCATTCGATGGAGGAAGAAGTGAGACAGATCCTTCGCAAGGCTGTCGGGCGTGCGAAGAGATCCCGGGACCTGGCGAGCATTGTCCGATCCCACTTCGGGGCGGAAAACGGGGTGGACCTGGAGTTGCCCGAACGCGATTCGGCGCGCGAGCCGCCTTCCTTCGAGTAGGGCGGAGAGCATGTCCACGCTGCTCGACACCAACGTCGTCTCGGAGCTGATGCGCGTAAGTCGCCCGCACCCGCCGTCGCCCGCTGGATCTCCGGCCATCCCGTGGAGGACCTGTTCCTGTCGGCCGTGAGCGAAGCGGAATTGCGCTACGGTGCCGCCATCCTCCCGATGGGCCGGCGCCGCGAGACGCTCTTGTTCAGGATCGAGGCGATGTTGAGCGACGCCTTCGAGGACCGGGTGCTCCCGTTCGACAGCGATGCCGCTCGTACTTACGGCCCCATCGCCGCCGCGCGCCGCTCCGCCGGGCGTCCCGTGGCCTCGGCGGATTGCCAGATCGCGGCAATCGCGGCGGCTCGCCGCATGAGGCTTGCGACGCGCAACGTTCGCGATTTCGAGGACATGGGGATCGAGATCGTGAACCCCTGGGCAGGGGCATAGGCGCCCCCCCATGACCTTCGAGATCATATTCGTCCTCGCGCCTGACCCTCGCGGCCCTCGTCCTCTTCGCCCTCGACCGGCTGCGGATCGACCAGGTCGCCATGGCGATCCCGGTCGTCCTTCTCCTGAGCGGCATCCTCACGCCGGCCGAAGCGGTGTCGGGCCTGTCGAGCCGCGCGACCGTGACGGTCGGCTCGATGCTCGTGCTCGGGCTGGGGCTGCGCAAGACGGGTCTGGTGGCCGCCATCGGGGCGTGGGCGCGAACGGCCCCGCTCGGCGGCAAGTACACGCGCCTGTTCGTGCTCTGCCTCGTCTGCGCGTTCCTCTCCCCGTTTCTCATGACCACCGCGGTCGTGATGGTGTTCATCCCCGTCTTCATCGCGCTTGCCGATCAGGCCGGAGAGCCGCCTTCCAGGTACCTCATGCCGCTCTCCTTCGTCTCGATCCTCGGGGGCACCGTCACCCTCATGGGGACCTCCACCAACCTGGTCGTGCACGGGGAAGCGATGAGCCGGGGGTTCGACGAACTCCGCATGTTCTCGATCACGCCGCTGGGCCTGATCTGTCTGGCCGTGGGCCTGCTGTATCTCTTCACCGCGGGCCGGGTGCTCCTGCCGCGGCGGATCCGGCCGCCCGACCTGTCCGCCAAATACGATGTCCGCCGGTTTGTCACGGAACTGCACGTCCCGGAGGATTCGCCCGCGAACGGCCGCACGCTGGCCGAGCTCGGATGGGGTGAACGCTACGGAGTCACCGTGCTGGACATCGAGCGGGATGAGGAGGAGATCACCGCGCCGCATGGGGACCGCCACATTCGGCCGGGCGACATCCTGTACGTGCAGGGGTCGGCCGAGCGACTCCTCGAGCTCGCGCGCCGACAGCGGCTCAGGACACCGCGCGAAGGGGAAGAGCACGACCTGGACCTGACGGCGGGGCGCGGCCGGATGGTCGAGGTTCTGGTGGCACCCGGCTCAAGCCTCGCGGGCCGGACGCTCAGCGATCTGGGCTTCGCGCAACGGTACGATGCGCAGGTGCTGGCGATACAGCAGCAAGGCGTGACCGTAAATGAACGGCTGGCGGAGCTCTCGCTGCGCGTGGGCGACCTGCTCCTGGTGCACGGAACGACGAACGCGCTTCAGCGTCTCGCCGACGACCCCGGGTTCGTCCCCATGGCCGAGGTGAAGACGCCGGCCGGGGGCAGGCCACGGGCGGGCGTTGCCGCGGCGATCATGGTGGGCGTCGTGCTCAGCGCCAGCCTCGGCGTCCTCGACATCATGACGGCCGCGCTCACCGGCGTCGGGCTGATGGTCTTCACGCGCTGCGTGCGCGTGGAGGAGATCTACGCGGAGGTGGAGTGGCTGGTCATCTTCGTGCTGGCCGGGCTGATTCCGCTCGGCGTGGCGCTCGAAGACCACCGGCGCGGCGGAGCTGCTCGCGGGCTGGGTGGTGACGCTCACTGCGCCGCTGGGAGAGGCAGGACTCATCGCGGCCTTCTACCTGGTGACCGCCGTCATGACCGCCATCGTGTCCAACGCGGCGACGGCCGTGATGCTGACCCCCGTCGCGATCCTCGCGGCCACACAGGCCGGCGTGAACCCGTACGCCCTGCTCGTCGCCGTCATGTTCGGAGCGTCGGCCTCCTTCGTCACGCCCTTCGGCTACCAGACCAACGTCATGATCTACGGGCCGGGCGGGTACCGTTTCTCGGACTTCGTTAAGGTGGGCGGCCTGCTCAACCTCATCCTCCTGGTCACGGCGAGCCTCTTCATCCCCCTGTTCTGGCCCAGTTAGCAACCGAGAGGACCGACCATGCCTCACTCGATCAGCAGCGTCGCCCGGAACGCCGATGCCCTGTCCGCGGTGTGGAACGGTGGCGAGCGGACCGACCTTCCCTACCTCTGGCTGCGCGACAACTGCGGGTGCGGCGAGTGCCGGGTCGTGCAGACTTCCGAGAAGCGCTTCCACCTCTTCCAGGTCCCCAGTGACCTGAGGCCGCGGCAGGTCAGCATCGAGCACGCGGGATCCGGGGACGAGGCGATCTCCATCGACTGGCCGGACGGACACCGCACCCGCTACCGGTCGAGCGAGATCCGCGGGCTTCTGAGCCCGCCCCGTTTCGAACTACGCTACTGGGACGGCCGGTTCCGGCCGCGAAGATTCGACTACCGGCGCTTCCTGGAGAGCGACCACGCGGCGGCGGAGCTGATCGAGGAGTTTCTGCGGACCGGGGTCTGCGTGCTCGTCGACGCCCCCACCGAACCCGACTCATCGGAGCAGCTCGCGGCCCGTCTGGGCCCGATCCGCGAGGTGCTGTTCGAGCGCATCCACAACGTGAAGGTGGATCCGAAGGGATACAACATCGCGCACACGGGCCTGGCGGTCGCGCCGCACAACGACTTCACCAGCTACAGCTGGCCGCCGAACGTGCAGGCGCTGCACATGCTGGTGAACGAGTGCGAAGGCGGCGAATCGGTTGTCGTGGACGGGTTCGGCCTGCTCAACGCGCTTCGCAGCGATCACCCCGGGAAGTTCGATGTGCTGTGCGCGGTGCCGGTGCCGTTCCGGATCTTCAGCGAGGAACACGAGTGCTACGCGGTCAAGCCGATGGTCGGGCTGGACAGCGACGGGGAGGTCAGGATGGTGCGCTTCAACACCGCGCAGATGCAGGCCGTTCCCCTGTCGGAGCCCCGGCTGGGCGACTTCTACGCCGCCTACCACGAGCTCTCCAGGCGCGTCAACTCGCCCGGCGCCCAGGTCACCTTCCGGCTGGAGGGCGGGCAGATTCTGCTATGCGACGGGCACCGGGTGCTGCACGGCCGCACGGCTCTTCGCTCGGATGGAGCGCGACACCTGCAGGACGCCTACTTCGAGCACGACAACGTGCGCAATCACCTTAGGTGGCTGCGACTCAGCGGCCGGGCCTAGCCGCTAGCGCCTCCACGCCGCCAAATCGGGCAGCCCCCCGCTGACCATGATCTCGAGCCCCGACTCGGGAGCCAGCGCGTCGAGGGCCCCGGGTGCCATCGCTCCAGCCGGTAGATCCCTGAAGATCGCCCGCACCTCCCCCGTCGCCGGGTCGCGCATGATCGCCATCGGCGGCTCACTCCCCTGCCGCATTTCAACGGACCCGTCCGGCCCGGTGAGCACGACGCTCGCCAACTCCGTCTCCCACCCGGCCTGCGCCGGAAGCGCGAAGGCGAAGCCGGATCGTCCGTCGCCGTCCATCACCTCCTCCATCTCGAAGCTCACCGAGAACAGTTCGGTCCCGTCTGCGCGCCTTCCGGCCAGCCGGTAGGGGCCGCCCACCACCGGCATGACCGGCGAAGTTTCGGCAACGAAGGCGGGATCCAGGTGCAGCGCTCCGTCCGCGGAGGCACCGCCGGAGACCAGGAGCGTACGCTCGGCAGAGGTTATCTCAAGCTCGTGATCGTCAATCAGCCGGAAGCGCAAGGCGTTCGTGAAGTAGTAGTCGCTGACCCACGTCGGATCGCAGTAGCTCATGAAGTCCGCCCGGTCGGGGGGCACCAGCGAGCCGCCGTCGCGCGGATCGTATCCCCACACACCCGTCCGGGCGTTGGAGTAGGGGAAGGTCAGGTCTATACCGGCCGGTTGCCCACAGTCCGCGTGGCGCAGGTTCAGGTTGTGTCCGATTTCGTGCGCGATCGTCTCGGCGTGCAGCCGGGACATGCTGGTCTTTCCTCGCACCGGGTCGAAACTGCCACCCAGCCCCGCGACGCCCCCGGCACCGATGGCGACCGCGTTGAGGCCCATCCAGTGTCCGGTCCCCTGTTCCAGGATACGGATCCTCCGCAACTCCGCAAGCATGTCGAAGATGATGTTCGAGTCGATCGTTACGGTGCCGTGCTTGATGATCTTGAATTCACCCACCGGCAGCAGGGTCTTCGTCGGGAAGAACATGGGGTCGTCCTCGGTGGCGCTGGCCAGGAAGGACACGGCATCCTGGTTGTTGTCCGCGCGCGAGACGAACGGGACCAGGGTCAGGTGCAGCGGGGGCATTTCAATGACTTCCAACGCCACCCGCCCTTCCGCGGGGATCCGCCTCACAACGCCGAGCGAAGCATCGACGGTCCCGTTCGGGTCAACCTCGACGACCATTTCCAGACCCGGCTGGATCACGTCGGCCGGGATCTCGACGTTGGCCGACAAGTCCATTTCACCCACCTGTCGCTCGGTCGGTATCGGGGAAGACCCGGCGGGGATATCCACCGAATGCACCTCCGCCCCATTCACGAAGAAGGCGGCCCGGACCGGGGGGATGGTTTCGGTGGTCTCCCGTTCGGACTCGACGAAGACGCGCAGGAGCGCGCTCCTGCCGGCCACGAGCGGCACCGGATACTCGGCAGACTGCGTAGACTGAATGAGGTAGGCTCCGGCTTGAGCCTCTGCTCCGCACGACCGCATGCGCCACTTGGCGACCACATCGTTCAGCCATGTTCGGAACTCCGGACTGGTGGGCGCACACAGGCCGGTCTCGTACGCAATCAGCTCATCGAGATCCGCGAGCGACATCAACTCGGCCGGAAGTGGACCGGACAGGCCGGGATTGTTCTGGACGTGCAACCAGACCAGCGATTCCATTCCGCCGAGTTCCGGTGGAAGGGGTCCGGACAGCAAGTTGTCCTGCGCCGCAATCCAAAGGAGGCTGTCGAGCTGGTCGAATTCCGCGGGCAGGGGTCCTTCGATCATGTTGCCGTGGAGCAGCATGAACGAGAGGCTGCCGAGCCGGCCAAGTTCCGGAGGGAGCGGTCCCGCTATCAGGTTGTTGCTCACGTCCAGTACTTGCAGAGTGCCGAGGTCACCGAGCTCAGCCGGCAACGGCCCCGAGAACCGGTTCCTGTAGGCGTTGATTTGGCGAAGCTTCCCGAGTGCGCCCACGGTCGCGGGAATCGGGCCCTCGATCCGGGTGTCCCAGATGTTCAGCTCCCGCAACTCGGTCAGCTTGCCAAGCTCCTCGGGGATCGGACCGTCGAACGCCACGTCATAGAGATTGAGCCGCCGCAGACTCTCAAGGTCGCCCAGCTCGGGGGGAATGGGGCCATCCATTTCGTTCGCCCCCATCCAGAGCTCCCGGAGCTCGGTCAGGTTCCCGATTTCGGGAGGGATCCGTCCTATGAAGTTGTTGCCGTCGATGTCCAGGCGGCGAAGTTCGGTGAGCTGAAAGATCTCCCGCGCGACCTCGCCGTGCATTTGGTTGTGGTCCAGGCGCAAGAGCCGCAGGTACGGGAAGTACTGGATTTCGGGCGGGATCCGCCCCGTCAGGTTGTTGCGGTTCAGGTTGATCGCCGTGACCCGGCCCGCGGAATCGACATCGATTCCGTACCAGCTGCCGAGCGGGGCACTCGTCCCCCAGTTGCCCGAGTTCGTCCAGTTCTCTCCGCCCATGGCCTCGTAGAGCTTAATGAGGTCCGACCGCTCCTCGTTGCAGGCGATGAATTCGCCCGCTCGTGCCGGAATCGCTTCCAGCCAGGCCCGGAATCCCTCGTCTCTCACCGTGCAGAGCGATGTGCCGGCGTATTGGAATTGTTGCAGCTCCAGCTGGGAGAGCGAATTCGGGATGGGACCCGAAAGCCCCTCGTTCCCGTCCACATGGAGTTCGGTCAGGAAGGCCATCTCACCGAGTTCCTCCGGAAGATGGCCGCTCAGCCCGTTGTCGCTCAGGCGCAACGCCGTCACGCGGCCGTCGGCATTGGCCTCGACACCGTACCAGGTGCCGACAGGTTCGTCGGACGCCCAGTTCTCGCCGTTGGCCCAGTCCCCTCCGCCGGCCGAGTTCCTCAGATCGATGAGATTGTTCCGGTCCTGGCTGCGGATCGTTCCGGCGGCCGACGCGCTGATCGCGGCGGCGGTGACGCTGACGGTGGCCGTGCCCTCCCGGACCCCGGTCACGACACCCGCGGTATCGACCGTCGCGACCGCGGGATCACTGGTGGTCCAGGCAAGCTCGGCATTGAACATGAGCTTGCCCCGCTGATCCACGACGACGCTCTTGAGACTCACGGTTTCACCCGCCGTAACGACGAATGTATCGGGCTCGATGCTGATCTCGGCAGGACGCGAAGGCTCTACCGGGGGCGGGGTCATCGTCGTGTCTTCGCCGCCGCACGAGAGGAGGGTGACGATGGCGCCAATCGCCACCATGGAGCACGCCCGCCTGGCTCGCGCCCCATGGATGTCCGGTTCTCCCGCCAAAAGTCGCCCTAAAGTGTTCGGACTCATGTTTCGCCTCCATTGGCCCCTGAATGTCTCACGGCAATCAACTGACGATCGCAAACCGGTGGTTTCCCGATGGCAGGATACGTAACAGCGCAACCCTGGTCAGTAAACAATCTATGCTAAGTGAACTACGCTGGCCAGCGACTGCGATTACAGCGAGGGCAGAGGAAAGTTCCCTGGCCCCGACTCAGAAGAAGAAATTCGTCGACAGATAGAGGACGCGCGGCACCGCTCCGAACTCCGAACCCAGCCCCGGTGCGAACCCCTCCAGCGACGCCCCCTCCCCCACCCCCACGAACGCCCCGAACCGCACGCTGACGCTTTCCGTCGCCGAGTAGCCCAGGCCCGGCCCGAACAGAAACGACCCGTCGCGCAGGCTGGCCAGGGCGATGTTGCTGGCCGAGAGGAGAGGGTGGAGCTGGTAGGACAGCTGTAGCGCCCCGACATCCCGTCCGAGCACCTGCATCTCTCCCTGGGCGAAGGCTCGGCTCGTGGCGACATCGAGCAGGTCGTCGGGCGTGGCGGCGCCGAGGCCGTCGTGCTGGTACTCGATCACGAGGTACAGCTCGCGTCCGGCCAGTGGGTAGCTGCGGTCGAGGCCGAAGCTGCCGCGCAGGGCGGTGCGATCGCCGACCTGCCGCACAACGACCTCGGTGCGCGCCGCCCACAGTCCCACAGCACCGCTGAGGAAGGCGGCCGCGCCAAAGGTGTCGTGTACGGTGCCGGCCCACGCGCCGAGGTCCCAGCCGCCGTGGTTGGTCGTGGCGCGGGCCAGGAGGGAGAGGGTGCGTTCGCCTCCGGGGCCCGCCAGGGAGGGGCGTGCGACAAACTCGAACTGCGTGAACGCGCCCGTGTAGTACCGCAGCCGCGCCGCGTCCACGCCGATCCGGTACTCGCGGAAGGGGTCGGCGGGGTCGAAGGGGGAAAACGGGTCGGCGGGTGTGAGGACGAGGGTGGTCGCCCAGGAGATGGGCTGGCGCCCGATGACCACATCGGCGTTGGAGCCGAGGTCGAAGCGAACGCTCAGCCGGTCGAAGCGGTGCCGCCAGAGGACGCCCTCACCGGCGTCGATTTCACCGTCCAGCGTCAGCCAGTCGCCCCCCGGGGCGGATCCGGCCGCTGCGGTCAGGAGCTGCGCGCCGAGCGTCCCCGGTTCCCGAAAGGTGAGCGCGTGTTCATACGCGACATCCACCAGCGCGGGCCCGAACCCGGCGTCCCGCATGAGGCGCATCCGCTGGAAGGCGGAGCCGTTCGAAGGGCCGGCGAGCGGGCTGCTGCCAACCCGGGTCCAGAGGTTGAGGTAGTAGCCCGACAACCCGGACTGCTGGGCCGCAGCCGGGGATGGTTGGAGGCCTGGCAGGAGCGTGGCCGCGAGTGAGAGCAACGCCGCGAGGACGAGCGTGGCCACGGGCAGGGGCGTGGCCACGGGCAGGATCGCGGAGCGGCGCCGGTGCAGTCTCCCGGGCTGCTTCCGGAACCGGTTTCCGCACGGCCGGGTCAGCCCCATCGCAGAACGGACCCCCGGCAACTTCAAGCCCCACCTGACGTCGATTCGCCCTCGATCCGGCCATCCACCAGGCGTATCAGCCTGCCGGCCCGCTCCATCACCCTGGGGTCGTGGGTCGAGAAGACGAATGTGGTCCCGCGCGTGCGGTTGAGCTGCTCCATCACGTCGAGCAGGGACTCCGCCGTGGTCGAATCCAGATTGGCCGTCGGCTCGTCGGCCAGGACGAGGTCGGGCTCGCCCAGTACGGCGCGCGCGACGGCCACCCGCTGCTGCTGGCCGCCGGAGAGCTTGAGGGGGAAACGGTCTTCCAACCCCTCCAGACCGATCTCGGCAAAGAGCCTCCCCACCCGTTTCCGGCGCTCGCGGCCCGGCACCCCCTGAAGCACCAGCGTGAACTCGGCGTTCTCCCGCGCGGTCAGCATGGGCAAGAGATTGTACGACTGGAAGACGAACCCGATCCGGTTGAGCCTGACCCGCGCGAGCTCGCGGTCGGAGAGCGCGGTTATCTCCTGTCCGCCGATCCGAACCGTCCCCTCGGTCGGGGCGGTGAGTCCGCCGAGCAGGTTCAGCACGGTCGTCTTCCCCGAGCCCGACGGACCCGCCATGGCAACGAACTCGCCGTTCTCCACGACCAGATCGACGCCCCGCACCGCCTCCACCGGACGCGGTTCCTGGGGATAGATCTTCCAGAGGTTCGACGTCCGGACGGCGGGCTCCATGCCGGGGGTCCCGGCCTCGGCCGCCTGGGCCGCGGGCCCCGTCGTCGGCCCACGTCCATTCGGATTCTCTTCCATCATTCCACCTTTACCGATTCGGCGGGGTCCAGGCGCCCCGCCTGCCAGGCCGGGTATGCGGACGCGAACAGACCGATCGCCGCCGTCATGATCACGCTCTGCACCACATGCTTGACTTCGATGACCGGATACAGGACCGGATCGAACGCCACGCCCCCTACGTTGAAGTCCTCGGGCCAAAATCCCGAGAGGTCCAGTCCGTCCCGGAGGAATATCCACACCACCGCCAGGCCCAGCGCCACGCCGACGATCCCGCTGGCCATGGTGAGCAGAACGCCTTCGGTGAAGACGACCAGCCCCGTTTCGCGTCCGCTCAGGCCAAGGGCCCGGAGCAGGCCCATCTCGCGCTGCCGGTGGAGCACCGACATGAAGACGGCGTTGAGGATCGCCAGCGCGACGATCGCGAAGAGGATCATATGGAAGGCCCAGTCGCCCCCGTCGTCGAGCTTCAGCGCCGAGTACAGGTCCGGCTGGGTCATGGGCCATCCCACCACCTCGACATCTGCCGGGTCCACCCCGCCCCGCACACCCTCCACCACCGCGTCCGTGTACGACGAGTGGGTCAGGAGCACGGCCACGGTGGTCGCCCCCTCCACCCCCAGCCACGACCGCGCGGTGCCGAGCGGGACGTGCACGAGCGACTGGTCCAGCGCGTCCACGCCCGTGCGGTAGATCCCGACGACGCGCACCAGCTGCCCCTCGATGTCGCCCGATGCGGCCTGCGCCGTCAGCACCATGCGCGACCCCGTCCGCACGGCGAGCCGCTCCGCCATACCCGCGCCGATGTAGGCGTGCAGCCGGTCGCCTTCTTCCAGGTAGCGCCCGTCCTCCACCTCCTCGCCCAGCCGCGAGAACGCCGTCTCGACCGCGGGATCCACGCCCAGGATCCACGCCGGCAGCGCCCCTTCGGGCGACGACGCCAGCCCCCGCGTGGTCACGCGCACGGAGGCCAGGGGAGGACCGGGGGTCGGAGCGCCGGCGACGGCGGCCAGCGACGCCTGCAGCCGCGCGGCCGAGAGGCGGTCGTCCAGGCTCTGGCTGTCGCGGTAGCCGGGCGCGTTGATGGTGACGTGGCCCGTGCCGAGCCGCACACCAGCGTCGATCCAGTCCTCGTGGGCCCCGTCGGCCAGCGTGCGCGACAGGATCAGGAGCGCGAGCCCGATGGCCATCGCGGCGGCGGTCAGGGCGCTCCGGCGCAGCTCCCGCCCCAGGTTGCGCAGCGCGAGCCAGACGAGGGTGCGAAGGCGGACCATCCGGCGGTCTCCCATCGGCCGCTACCGATTCGCCAGCGAGTCTGCGGGCGGCACGCGAACGGCTCGCCAGGCCGGAAGAAGCGCCGCGACGATGCCGGTAGTCACCAGTGCGATCGCGCTGACCAGGGGTCCCACCACGGAGTATTCGACGGTCAGCATCGGACGGACCGCGGAGTCGCCGAAAGACCAGGTGTCGACGAACCGGCTGAGGTCGATCGGGTTCTCGTGAATGAGAATCATGAGCGGGATCGCGAGGACCAGCCCGGCGCCCAGCGACAGCAACCCCAGAAGGATCCCTTCGAAGACGACGATCCGGCCCACGGAAAGGCCCGACGTTCCCAGCGCCCGCGCGACCCCGAACTCCCGGCGGCGCTCGAAGGTCGCCAGGAGCATCGCGTTCGCGACGCCGAAGGCCGCCATCCCGAAGATGAAGGCGGCAACGACCCAGTTCATCGAGTCGGCGTAGGTGACGATGAAGAAGAGCTGCGGCTGCAGGACCGACCACGGCTCGGTGCGCAGGCCCGGCGCGATCCCGGCCGCGGCCTCTCTTACCCGGTCCGCGGCCGCCTCCGACTCGCGGACGCGCTCCACCGACACCGCCACCTCGTGGACGCGCCCGGGGCCCATCGCCATGAGCTCCGCGAGCGTGCCCAGCTCGAGGAGCGCGTAGCTGTCGTCGAACGCCCCGACGCCGACGCTGAAGATCCCCGACACGGCGAAGAGATCGTTCCCCGTCGACCCGTCCGCCGCGGGAGCCACCAGCACCACCTCGTCGCCCACTTTCGCACCGACCGTTTCAGCCATTGCATCGCCCAGCGCGATCTCGCCCCGTCCCGGCATCCGCCCCGCCACCAACGAGCTCCCGAAGCGGCTGACCTCCGCTTCGCGCACCGGGTCGATCCCCATCAGGATGCCCCCCACGGTCTCGTCGCCGGAGCTGACCAGCCCGCCCCCGTACAGCCGCGGCGCCGCCCCCGCCACCCCACCCTGCCCCTCCACCGCGGCCAGCAGCGCCCCCACATCCAGCCCCTCCCGGCCCCCGAGCGTGCGGTGGATGCTCCGCTCGGGCTCGTAGTCCTCGGCGTGGATCTGCACCTGGCCCGTCGCCACGCGCGTCCCGTTGGAGACGAGCTCCTCCATCATCCCGTCCATGTACCCGATCATGAGGACCGAGGCCACGAATCCGAAGGTGAGCGCCGATGCGGTCAGCGCGGTGCGGCGGCGGTTGCGCCCCAGGTTCCGCCAGGCGATCCGCCACCACATCCGGTGAGTCATGCGTCCCAATCCGACATCGGCGCGCCCGCCGCCCACGAGAGGCCGGCCCATTCCGACATCCGGGCGCCCGCCACCCACCCGCGCCCGCCCCAATCCGACATCTCCGCGCCCGCCGCCCGCCCTCGGCGGTCCCGCCGCGTCACCTCCGCGCCCGAAGGTTGCGCAGACTAAAGAAGTCCGCCTCCAGCCCCACGTCGAACTCCAGCTCCAGGTAGCTCACGACCGTACGCTCTTCGCTGTCGGCAGGCTGAATCACCGTGCGCGTGGGCACCAGGCGCCCGCCCAGGGTCGCGAAGTCCGAGAAGTCGATGGTGCGCGAGACCGTCCCGTCCTCGTCGTAGTAGCGCGCCCAGACCGGCATGCGGTCGCCCTTGCGGATCTGCTGCTCGATCCGCCCCCAGATCACCGGCGCCTCGGGCTTGGGCGTCATCGTGAACTCCCAGACCTCCTCGCCGTCGCGGTCACCCTCGAACGAGATGACGATGTCGTAGTCCTCGATGATCCGGCTCTCCTTGACGAGGTCGTCGTTGGTGAAGTGCGAGCCCATCCAGGCGCCGAGCATCATCGACGGCGGAATCTTGATGGTGCGGTCGGCGCGCGGGAGATAGTTCCAGACCTCGTTCTCGACCTTGAGCGTCGCGGTGCCCGCCTCACGCGCCGGACTGTCCACGCGGATCAGCGAGTACTCAGTCCCCAGCGACCACACCCGCATCTCCAGCGTGCGGGACCAGTTCTCCGTGTCGATCTCCATCCGCATCCGGCCGGTGCTGGACTCGCCGCGCATGAGGCGGTCGACCTCGTCGATGATCTCGAGGACGCGGGGGTCGGTCTGGGCGGAGGTTGGGGCTGGCAGGGCGGCCACGGCAGCCGCGCCGAGGAAGAGCAACAGCGGGATTCCCGCAAGGCCAGGAAGGCCCCGCCGCGCAGGCTTCCGACGACGGTTGTATGGTAAACATGACATAATGTAAAGTACTCCTTACATTGTGACCACTTCACGCCGACGATCGGGATCCGCACGCATAGCGCTGCTTCGTTTCGGCGTCCGCCGACGCCGTCAGCCCCGTGAAACTGGCCCCCGATTCCCTGCCACACTATTGTGCCGAGTCGGCGCGGGCCAGTCCTGACCCGATCCAACCCTGCAACGCCGGACCATCCACCCCATGGTAACCCTTTCCGCCCTCTGGGCACCCATCCTGATCGCCGGCGTCGCCGTGTTCATTGTGAGCGCCATCGTCTGGATGGTGATGCCGCACCACAAGAACGACTTCTCCCCTCCGGACGACCAGGACGCCCTGATGGACGCCGTTCGGCGGACCACGAGCGGGCCGGGGATGTACCAATTCCCCTGGGCCGGCCCCGAAGGCGAACAATCCGACGTCTACAAGGCGCAGGTGCACACCGGCCCGGTCGGCATCCTGCGTGTGCGTGACTCCAGGGTCGTGCTCGACATGCGGTCATCGATCCTGAAGTCGCTGGTTCTGCACCTCGTGGTCGCCCTGTTTGTGGGCTATCTGGCCTCCGCGGTGCTTCCGGTCGGCACCGACTTCCTCAAGGTCTTCCAGGTCACCGGCACGGCGGCGTTCATGGCGCACGGCTTCATCGGCTTCCAGGAGTGCATCTGGTTCGGCCTCCCCGCGCGCGTCGCCTTCAAGCACGCCGCCGACGGACTCGCCTACGCGCTGCTCACAGGCGCCATCTTCGGGTGGCTGTGGCCCGGCTGAGCGGACTCCCGGTGATCCCACAACCCGCAACCGTCCGGAAGGCCCTCCTCCCCCGGTACTCGAACGGAGCAATCCCCACATGAGAGACATCGTCTACGAAGCGGACATCCGGATCGAACGCGTCCGCGGTCCCAACCGGCTTGCCTGGCTCCCGGCCCACGACGGGCCCGTCGCATTCGGCGTTCACGGCGCCATCGCGGAGCATTACGGCGTCCGCTTGAAGACCGAGACCACCACCACCCTCGACTACGTGATCGCCGCGACGGGCGGCTGACTCGTCGGCACCTTCGGAGGCGTGCTGGAGGCACGCGGGATCGACGCGTCGGACGGAAGGCTGGCCGCGGAGGTGAAGGGAGGGGTCGGGAAGGAGGAGGGCGTGCTCGTCGTTCGCACGATTCACGTCAAGTACCAGCTGCGGGCGGCGGGGGCGGACGAGGCGGCGATCAGCCGGGCCTTCGACCTGCACCCCATGCGCTGCCCGGTGTACCGGACGCTACACACATGCATCGACATCACGACGGAGCTGGAGATTCGGTAGGCGCGCGCGGCCGGACGGCGCGGGCGGCTGGCGAAGGCGAGGCGAGTGGCGGCCCGGCGCCGACCGGGCGGGCACGCGGAATGGACCGGCGCCGCTGGCTGGGGCTGACGGCCAGTGCGCTGGCGGGCGGGCTGGCGGGCGGGTGCGCGTCCCTTGCGACCGGGCGGCGGTGGGAAGACACCTTCGCCGGGATCCGGCCTGCGCGCATTTCGCGCGGCGGGGTCATCCGGGTCGATGTGGGGCTGCGGCCGTACCGCTCCGAGGGGTTCGTGGTGCGGGCCGAGTCGTTCGCGGGCAAGCTGCTCGTGCACAACTACGGGCACGGGGGCGGGGGCGTCACATTGTCGTGGGGGACGGCCGACATGGCCGCCGACCTGGTGACGGGGAGCGGGCCCGTGGGGGGCGGAAGCGCGGGCCCCGGGCGGGAAGGGGACGTGGCGGTCGTCGGCGCCGGCGCTGTAGGGCTCGCTACTGCGCGTCTGCTGCAGCGCCGCGGCCGCGCGGTCACCATCTACGCCCGTGATCTGCCGCCGAACACGACATCGAACATCGCCGGCGCGCAGTGGTCCCCCACCTCCGTTTCGGACTCCCTGGACGGCCCCTTCGGCATCCGGTTCGAGGACGCCTCGCGGCGCGCCCACCGCCACTTCCAGACCCTCGTCGGCCCCGACTACGGCGTGCGCTGGATCGACAACTACTTCCTCTCGGAACGCCGGCTCGGCATCCCCGGATACATGGCCCGCATCCGTGACCTCTACCCCGAGCTGGAGGACCTCGAGGGCGACGAGCACCCCTTCCCCACCCGCTTCGCCCGCCGCGTGGTGACCATGTTCATCGAGCCGCCGCGCTACCTGCGTGCGCTGATGCGGGACTTCCGTGTCGCGGGGGGACGGGTCGTGGTGGGGGGGATCGCCGACCGGCGACAGCTGGCGGGGCTGCCCGAGCCGGTGATCGTCAACTGCACCGGACTCGGGGCCCGCGATCTCTTCGGCGACGACGGACTGGTGCCCGCCAAGGGGCAACTCGTGGTCCTGCGTCCCCAGCCGGAGCTCGACTATCTGACCATCGGGGGCGGGCGCTTCTCGCGCGGCGGCAGCCAGTACATGTTCCCGCGCGCCGACGGCGTCCTGCTCGGAGGCACTTTCGACCGGGGCGAAGAGACCCTGCAACCCGACGCCCGCCAGACGGATCGCATTCTTCAGGCGCACGGCGCGTTCTTCGACGCGATGGCGCGGAAGGTCGGCTGATCGCAGGCGCGCCGAGGCGCGCGGTTGGCATGAGTCCGTCCGGCCCTGCTTCAGTGGATTCGCCGGCCGGAGCTCCGCAACTTTTGACGCGATGCCCCTCGTAGGCCCATTAATTCAAATGGGGCCCGGGACCCGGAGCCCCGCCTGGAAGAACCGAAACCGAAGGGACGGACCCCATGGCAAATATCCTCAAGCGCATCGTGCGCTTCATCCTCGACTGGCTGCGGTCCAAGATCTGACGTACCATACCTGGTGTTCACCGGCTCGGCGGAGTCGGTAAGGGCTGAACCGAAACATTCCGGGAGCGTGATGAGGGGATCAGCGCCGGGCCAATTCACACCGGCCGTCGCTTCGGCGGCCCCATCCTTCGGGCTGAGCGCGGCCGCCCTCGCGGCCCTGCAACTCTGCCTCGCCGCCCCCGCATCCGCCCAGCTTCCTTACGCCGTCAACGGCGCCGACCTCGCCGACGCGTCCGGCGAGGCCATCTACGCCAACTCCTGCGCGAACTGTCACGGCCTCGACGGCACCGGGGTCGAGCCCTCCCTGTTGGCCTTCGAGGAGGAGATGCCCGACTTCACCGACTGCGACTTCGCGGCGCGCGAGCCCGACGGGGACTGGATCGCGGTGGCGCACGAGGGCGGTCCCGTGCGCGGCTTCAGCGAGATGATGCCGGCGTTTCGCGGCGCGCTCACCGTGGAGCAGCTGGAGCGCACGATGGGCTACATCCGCAGCCTCTGCACCAACGACAACTGGCCGCGCGGGGAGCTCAACCTGCCGCGCGCGCTCCTCACCACGAAGGCGTATCCGGAGGACGAGTGGGTGGTGGAGGCGGGGGTGGATCTGGAGGGGGATGGGGCCGCCATGGGCGCGTACGTCTACGAGCGGCGCTACGGTCCCCGCAGCCAGGTCGAGGTGTTGATCCCCTACGGATGGATCGGAGCGCACGCCGACACGGACGGTGACGGCCATGATCACGAGCATGACGGGGCCGCGGGCGAGCGCGGGGGTCACGGCCTCGGCGACATTGTGCTGGGCGTGAAGCACGCGCTGTACCACAGTGCCTCGTCGGGCACGATCTTCTCGCTCGGGGGCGAGGTGTTCGTGGCCACGGGCGACGAGGAGGCTGGGCTGGGCGCGCCCGGCAACAAGCTGGAGGCGTACGCGTCGTTCGGGCAGATCCTCCCCAACGACGCCTTCATCCAGGCCCAGGGGGGATTTGAGGCGCCGCTCTACGAGGACGCGGCCAACGAGGTATTCGGACGCTTCGTGCTGGGGGCGACCTTCACGGAGGGAGAGTGGGGGCGCGCCTGGACCCCGATGGTTGAGGTACAGGCGAAGCACCACCTGGAATCCGGGGCGGAGACGGAGTTCGACCTGATCCCACAGGTGCAGATCGCGCTGAACACGCGGCAGCATGTGCTGGGGAACATCGGCGTGCTCGTGCCGGTGGGGAGTGGCGTGAACGAATACGCGCGACCGATGCGCCTGGTCGCGTACGTGCTGCTGGACTGGTTCGACGGCGGCTTCTTCGAGGGGTGGTGAGGATGTCGAAGAGGAGACGGGCATTCGGGGGGATGAGATTCACCGCGGCGTGCGGTATCGGCCTGGCGGGCAGTGCGCTGATCGCGGGAGGTGCGCCCTCGGCGCCGCCGCCGGTGCCGCCCTCGGCAGGCCTCTTGGTAACGCCCTCAGTAGCGCCCTCCGCAGCGGTAACGTTCTCCGCAGACGCGACCGCGGAGACCCCACCCCTCGCCCAGCTTCTGCGCCCCGCCGAATCCGCGCCCCATGCAACCGTCCTTCCGGCCAGCGCGGATCCCGCCGACAACTTCCACACCGCCGACCGCTGCATCGCCTGCCACAAGGGGGTCGCGGCCGAGGACGGCACCGATGTCTCGATCGGCTTCGACTGGCGCGCCTCCATGATGGCGAACAGCGCGCGCGACCCATACTTCCATGCGGCCGTCCGGCGCGAAATCATGGACCATCCCGAAGCGGCGGCCGCCATCGAGGGCGAGTGCGCCCGCTGTCACATGCCGATGGCCACCGTGGCCGCGATCCAGGACGGGGGCTCCGGCCAGGTCTTCGCGAACCTTCCGGTCGGCGAGGCCGAGGGACCGTACGCGGCCCTGGCGGCCGACGGCGTGTCCTGCGCGCTCTGCCATCAGATCCAGCCGGACGGCCTCGGCACGGAGGCGACCTTCACCGCGCGCTTCGAGATCGCCGCAGAGACGCCGCCTGAAGGCCGCCCCGTCTTCGGCCCCTTCGAACCAGACGAGGGCGGCGTCGGCATCATGCACTCGGCCACCGGCTTCCGCCCCACACTCGGCGAGCACGTCACCTCGTCCGGACTTTGCGCGTCCTGCCATACCGTAATCACGCACGCGGTGCAAGCCGACGGATCCGGCCCGCCCTTCCCCGAGCAGGCCCCCTTCCTCGAATGGCAGGCGAGCGACTACGCCGACGGTGCCCCACGGGAGCACAGCTGCCAGGACTGCCACATGCCCGAGGTCGGGGAAGACGTTCCCGTCACGCGCGTACTCGGCCAGGCCCGCCCCGAAGTCTCCCGGCACGTCTTCCGCGGCGGCAACTTCTTCATGCTGCGGATGCTGAACCGCTACCGGGACGAACTCGGCGTCACTGCACTCCCCCAGGAGCTGGAGCTGGCCGCCGAGCGCACCGCCGACCACCTCCGCACGGCTACCGCCACCGTCGAGATCGGCGACCCCGTCGTGCGGGACGGCCGCCTCACCGCCACCGTGACCGTGCGCAACCAGGCCGGCCACAAGTTCCCCACCGCCTACCCGTCGCGGCGCGCCTGGCTGCGCGTCACCGTGACCGACGCCGCCGGCCGCGTCGTCTTCGAATCCGGCGCGCTCAACCCCGACGGCAGCGTCACCGGCGACGACCACGACGAGAACGGCGCCGGTTACGAGCCCCACCACACCACCATCGACTCGCCCGGCCAGGTCCAGGTCTACCAGGGCGTGATGGTGGATGCGGCAGGCGCCGTCACCACCGGCCTCATGTCGGCGGCGCGCTGGGTAAAGGACAACCGCATCCTCCCGGACGGCTTCGACGCCACCCGCGCCGACGCCCGCGTCCGGCCCATCGGCGCCGCCACCTCGGACCCCGACTTCACCGCCGGCTCCGACGCCGTGCGCTACTCGGTGGCCGTGAATCCGGCCGCCGGCCCTTTCACCATCGTCGCCGAGCTCTGGTTCCAGCCGATCGGCTACCGCTGGGCGGAGAACCTGGCGCCGTACGACGCTCCCGAAACGCAGCGGTTCGTGGCATATTACCGGGAGATGTCGGAGTCGTCGGCGCTGCTGCTGGCTTCGGATGAGGCGGTGGGGGGATCCGGGTAGGGCAGATTCGGAGCCACTGTGCGCACCGCATGAGTTGTGAGGGACAGATAGACTCGCGCGGGTCAAAGAAGGGAGATTGGAACTTGAGATTGACCTGCATTCCCATCCGGTGGCCACCGGTGCGTACCGGCCCACACCTGTTGATCGGCCTTCTCTTGCTGACGGGCCTGTCCCTTTGGCCGCGAACTGCCGATGCCCAGGAAGTCCAGCGTCGCTGGCTGGCGGAACCGATTCTCAGCGCCACGATCACCGATCGGAATGGCGATCTGTTCGGCGATCCCTGGACGTTGATCAGCGACCCGGGCGGGGGTTTTCTCATCGCCGAGGCCGCGACCATTCGGGCATTCCATGTCGACGGCACGCGGCGTTGGAGCGCGGGACGGTCCGGGCAGGGACCCGGGGAGTTCACGGTGATCGAGGATGTCAAGGTCACCCGCGACGGGCGGGTGCTGGCCCTCGACCGGGAGCAGCCCCGCGTGACTACGTTCGACGCCGCGTCCGGGGAGTTCATCGCCACGGTCCTCCTGCGCCGGGAAGTCGCGAGGACCCGGCGCATCCTGCCGGCCCGCGACGCCCTGGCGCGTGTCGAGGTGAGCCTCCCCGCAAAGGAAGGGACAACCTGGTGGACCGTATCGGACCAGGGTCGCATCGTCGACGAGACGCGCGGGTTGACCTCCTGCGGGCACAACCTGACTTGCGAATCCTACATCGCCGGTGACGGGAGCTGGGGCGGCGTGCAGGCATTCCGCTGGTCCAGCCGACTCGTATTCCATGACGGCGAGGGCTCGGCGCGGGTGGTTGAGGGCATCGATTCGATCCCGTTCCCGCAAACGGTTACGCAGAGCCTTGACCCGCAGGCGTTGGGGCTGGAGGGATTCAGGTCGCTCCGGGCGACCAAGGTCGACCCCGAGGCGCCCGAGGTTGTCCGGGCGGTGGCCGCTGGCGGTTCCCAGGCCGTCGTTCTCGTGAAGACCGGGGACGACGAGGGTCGCGCCCGAGTCCTGGACTTCTACAGGGTGTCAGACGGCGCGTACCTGGGATCGAGCCGGCTTCCGGAGCGAGCCCGGGACATTACTCTCCTGTCGGACGGGCGCCTCGCCACACTGCATACGGTGTTGTTCCCCGAGGTCAGGATCTGGGAGCTTCCGCAGTAGGAAGAGTGCGCTGAGGCCAGCGGCCCGGTGTGGATGCCGGACAAGGGCAACCGCGGCGGTGGCGGCGGATGGCCTCCGGCCAGGAAGCCACCGCCACCACCGCCGCAACCGGCTCTCATGAAGTAGGACGAACCACCCCCCCGCTAGCTGATCACCCGCATCCTCTGCATCAGCTTCGTCATGTACTTCTCGAAGAAGAACTTCTGGATGTCCATCATGTCGAGCTCGCGGCCCTGGATGTAGGCCTGCTCGATCTCGCTGGTCATGTCCAGAGGGGTTCCGGTGGTGATCAGCAGGGTGGCCTGCTTGCCGGGCTCCAGTGAGCCGACCCGGTCGTCGATCCCCATGAACTGTGCCGCGTTGATGGTCACCGCCTTGAGCGCCTCTTCCTCGGGGAGCCCGAAGGCCACCGCGACGCCCGCCTCCCAGGGCAGCCGGTTCGAGTAGAGCGAGCCGGAGCCGCCGGAGATGGCGAAGCGCACCCCCGCTTCGTGCAACCGGGCGGGCATCGTGTAGGCGCCGTCGTACCCCTCGTATTGCCGGCTGGGGCCGGACATGGTGGAGGTCAGGATGACCGGGATGTCGTTGGCCACCAGTCGGTCGGAGACGTGGATGGCGTCGCGGCCCCCGCGAATCACGATCCGCAGGCCCTCTTCCTGGCCCCAGGTGATCGCGTCGTTGATCTGGGCCGCGCTCTCGGCCGAAACCACCACGGGGATGTCCCCGTTGAGCGCCGGAATCATCGCCAGGTAGCGGGAGTCGCTGAGCACCTCCTCGCCGGCCGCAAGCGCGTCGCGGTAGGCGCGCGCCTCGGCGAAAAAGTCCTTCAGCTCCTGCACCTGCCCCTCGTAGGTCGGCCTTTCCGGCATCTCGAACCCGGGAGGAAGGTTGGGCGGCCTGCCGCCTCCGAATCCGCGGAACCTGCCGCCGCGCGGGTTGGGCCAGTTCACGTTCAGGGCCGCGGCCGATTCCATCGACATCTCCTCCCAGCTCCACCCCTCCAGGTTCATCGCCGACGACATCCCGGAGACCATTCCTCCGCCCGGGGTCGTGAGCGTCACGAGCACGCCCGCGGAACGCGTCGTGCCGATGTGCCGGCTCTCCGCGTTGACCGCGACATCGGCGTGCACGTTGGGGTTGAAGTCCCCGATCTCGTTGAGGTCGTTGGAGACATCGACCGCGCCGATCTCGGCGATCCCGACCGCGCTGTAGGCGTCGATCAGGCCGGGGTAGATGTGCTTGCCCGTGGCGTCCACCACCCGGGCGCCCGCCGGGATCTCGACATCGCTCCCGATCGCGGTGATCACCCCGTTCTCGAAGACGATCGTACCGTTTTCGATGACGCCCTGGGTGACCGTGTGGATCGTCGCGCCCTGCAGCGCCACGGCCTGGGTCTGCGGGGGCACGGTCATGCGCACCTGGGCGTCCGCCTGGGCGGGCGTGAGTGCGCCGCTAGCCGCCGCGGCGAGAATGAGGGCCACCCCGCCCGGGAGCAGGGTCATCGCAGCGTTGATCCGCGCGACCGCGCCGCCGAACCGGGAAAGAATGCCGTTCGTCATGGCTCCTCGCTTTATCGTTGTCATGGTCGGTTATCTCCCTCCGGCCGAGAGGACGGCCTGTATGAGCTGGTTGCGTTCGGCTTCGATCTGGTCCCGCATGACGGCGTCCTCCTCCAGGGAGAAGTAGCGCCGCCCGTCGACCCAGGTCTGCTCGGCGCGGGTGAACTGGGACAGCGGATTGCCGTTCCAGATGACGAAGTCTCCGTCCTTGCCCGGCTCCAGAGAGCCCACCCGGTCGTCGATGGCGATGGCCTTCGCCGCGCCGTTCGTCACCGTCGACAGGGCCTGTTCCTCGGTCAGACCGGTGCGCAGCAGCTTGCCCGCCTCCCAGTTCATGCGGCTGGCGATCTGGCTGTTGTCCGAGTGCAGCGAGGTCGTCACGCCGGCCTCGATGAGGATGCGGGCGTTATACGCGGTGGCGTCGTAGGCCTCCAGCTTGAAGGCGCCCCAGTCGCTCCACACCACCGCAGCGACGTTCGATTCGGCCAGCTCGGGCGCGATCTTGTACGCCTCGACCCCGTGCTGAAGCGTCTGCACCCGGAAGCCGAACTCCTCGGCGAGCCTCACGAGCGCGAGGAACTCGTCCGCGCGGTAGCCGTGCGACGAGATCAGGAGCTCCTGCCCCAGGATGTCGAGGATCGCCTCCATGCGAAGGTCGCGGCGGGGCGGGATCCCCTCGCCGTTCTCCTCCCAGCGCTGCCACTCGCGCTCGTAGTCGCGGGCGGCCATGAAGTGGTCGCGGATGATCTCCTGCGTCCCCATGCGGGTGTCGGGGTAGCGCCCCTGGCGCCGCTTCGGGTTCTCGCCGAGCGCGAACTTCACCGTGCGCGGCGAGTCCTCGAGCTTCAGGTCATCGGGCAGCGCGCCCCAGCGCATCTTCACGATCACGTTCTCGCCCCCGATCGGGTTGGCGGAACCGTGCTTGATGTGGGCGCTCGTCAGCCCGCCGGCGAGCTGCCGGTACATCCAGATGTTGTTGTGGGTCACCACGTCGCCCATCTGCACCTCGGGGACGATCGCGAATCCGCTTTCGTTCACGGAGCTGACCCCCGAGTGGATGTGCGGGTCGATGAGCCCCGGTGTCACATGCTTGCCCGTGGCGTCGATCTCCACCGCGCCCCGGGGAGCAGCGAGGTTCTGGCCCACCGCGACCACCTTCCCGGCCTCGACCAGGAGGTCCGCGTTCTCCATGCGGCCATCCGGCCCTTGAGTCCACACGGTGGCGTTGCGCACGACCACCGCCGCCGGCTGTTCCGGCAGCGAGGACCGGCCGTAGTCCATCATCGGACGGATGAAGGGGAGGTCGATTTCGGGGACCTCCATCGCCGCAGTGCCGCGTTCCGAACCCTCGAAGGACTCGACGCGGGTGCCCTGGAAGGACGGGTCCGCCCCGTTGGGAAGCGAAGCCCAGCCGTAGAACTCGTCCCCGCGGATCGAGCCCGAGAGGAGCGCCGTGCCCTGGTAGCCGAGCGCGTTGCCGTCGAAGCGCGCGTCGATCCGGCCGGTCTCGGCGACCGCCGTGGCCGACACGAGATCGACCCGCGCGCCACCCGGCAGGTCGGGCCCGGTGCCGGCCACGTCGAGGTAGCCGCGCAGGCGGTTCATCGTTCCCTCCAGGACGAGCATGGCGTCGAAGCCCCACTCGTCCTCCGAGGCGATCTCCCAGCTTCCCCGGACATCGATCTGGGTCGGGCGGGTGATCCCGTAGACCCTTCCCTGCACCCACACGTCCCGCACCGTGGCCTCCTCGGTGAAGAGGTCGCCCTCGGTGACCACGAGATTCGCGACCTTGCCGTCGGCGATGGTCCCGTGCGTGCGGTCGATCCCGAGCCAGGACGCCGGCGTGGTGGTGAGCGCCGCCAGGGCGTCGTCCGCCGACAGCCCCCGCGCCACCGCGACCCGCAGATTGGGCAGGAACTCGTTCAGCGACGAGAGCCCGTCCGCCGTAATGGCGAAGGGGACTCCGGCCTCGGCCAGCTGGGCCGGGCTGGTCGGCGCCAGATACCAGTGGCGAAGCTGGGCGAGCGACGCGTCGAGCGCCTCCGCCGGTGTGCCCACATCGGGCGCATCCGGAAAGTCGAGCGGAATGATGAGGGGCTCGTTACGGCCCCGCAGAACGTCGATCAGGCGGTACTCCAGGCCGCTGCCCCGGAACCAGGGGTCGAGCCCGAACTCGGCGGCCAGCTTGTGCGCCCGCAGGTAGTCCTCTTCGCTGTTCGCCTCGAAGAGAACCGGCTGGGCACCCTGCCCGGCATCCTGCAGCGCTGCCAGCGCCTCGCTCGTCTCGGGCGGAAGGAAGGCGCGGCCGCTCGACTCGTAGGCGTCCCACGCCCGGGCGTACCACTCGGTGTCCATCCACGTCTGCTTCATGAGGGCAATCACCCCCATGGCGGAGTTGGGATAGGCCCCGCCGAGCTGGAAGGAGCGCTGGAAGCCGACCGACTGCGCGATGTCGGGGCGCAGAACGCGATCCCGCACCCCCTCCTCTCCGAGGCCCACCACCGAGGCGGTCCCCCGGAAGATCCCCTGCCGCGGAACCGCGAGCGCCGTGCCGAAGCCCTGCGAGCGCAGCGCGGAGCGGCGGCCCTCATCGTCCTGCAGGTTGGAGGTCGTGCTGAACCAGGCCCGCACCTGGGGATTCCAGTGGGTCGGCCCCACGTCGCCCCCTTCGGGCACGGCGTCCATCCCCAGATCGGCGTGCGCGTCGATGAAGCCGGGATAGACCGTGAGTCCCGTCATGTCCCAGACCCGGGCGCCCGCGGGCGCGTCCCCGCCCCGGCCCACCCGCTGGATGAGCCCGTCGCGGATCACGATCGTGGCGTTTTCCATGACCTGGCCCGGCCCCGTCACCACCCGGGCGCCGACCAGGGCGTGATACCCCGTGCCGTTGTCCCGGATGCCGGTTACGGGCTCGGTGCGTGATGCCTGTTGCGCGTCGGCGACACCGGTCAGTGCCAGGGTGAGGCCAAGCAGCCCGAGGACGCGGGCCGCCGGTGCGGTGAGAAGTGGTCTCATGGATGTTCCTCCTGAGAAGAGGTGGTGCGTGCGCGCGAGCAGTGGTGCTCGCGTGGGCGCGCGTTCCTGTTAATCGGCAGTACTTACAGGGACAATTGGGGGGGGAGGGGCGTTGAGGGGCAAGGGCTGCCCGGCAACACTGGTCCGCCTGGCAGGCAGCTCGATCGGCTCGGAATCGGCGCCGTCCGCGGTCCCGTGTTAGTCTGAATGACGTGAAGACGCGCAACGACCCGGACGAAGCGGGACAGGACGATTTCGAGCGGCGGATGGCCGACGTGGACCGGCTTCCGGAGCCGGAGCGACTGGTCGAGGAGACGGTCGTCAGGGAAGGTGTGAGCGCCCGCCGGCCCCGCGGGAAAGGAAGTGATGCCGGTTCCGCGCCCGGACGGATCCGGATCGGTGCGCTGGACGGGCTCAACCGGCGTCAGGCGGTCGCGCTGCGTCGCGGCGGGATTGGGATCGACGCCCGGCTGGACCTGCACGGATTCACCCGCGGGGACGCCGCGCGGAAGGTCGCGTCATTCCTGGCCCAGTCCGCCCATCGGGGCCTGCGCTGCGTCCTTGTGATCACCGGCCAGGGAAGGAGCGACCCGCTCGCCGACCCCCGGGGCGTGCTGCGCCGCGAGCTCGAAGACTGGCTGAACGAGCCCGCGACCCGACCGCTTGTGCTGGCGTGCGTGCCCGCGCGCGGCAGGGATGGGGGACAGGGTGCGTTTTATGTGCTGCTCAGGCGGGGGGGTGGGGGGTGATGGTGCGGTGACCATCGGTTCCAGCTCGCCGCGTCGGAACTTGTGATTCGCGAAGCTGGTCAAGGGGATCCGGATGCCGCCCGCGCCCGCTTGGCGGCGCTCGAAGGCGTCACGCTGCTCGATGCTACTGAAGATGCAGAGCAGTTCGCACGCGCGCTCATTGACTCAGGGGCGGTTCCTCCCACTGCCGCAGCGGACGCCGCCCACATCGCCATTGCGGTCACCAACCGAGTCGACTACCTCGTGACATGGAACTTCCGCCACATTGCCAATGCGACCATGCGATCCCGGATCGAAGGGGTGTGTCGCACCGCGGGGTACGTACCGCCCGTCATATGTACTCCCAATGAGTTGATGGAGAATCGCCATGGAGGACCCTAGAAACGACGCCGTCATCGCGACGGCCCGGGCGGCCATGAGCGACTCGGTCATCGCCGCAGTCCGGGAAGCAAGAGACGCGTACGCGGCCATGCATGGCCACGACATCGCAGCCATTTTCAAGGACCTTCGGGCCTCCCAGGAGGCTGCAAACCGCGCGTATGTCCGCTATGTCGAACCGATGGCATCGGCCGCCACTGACTATTCCACGGTGATCCAGCAATTGGCGGGATCGCTCGGTCCCGTCTACGAGCGCCTGAGGGAACTGTCGGAGGCTTGGGCTCCCCACCTCGTCAAGTGGGCGGAACTCGCCCCTGGTCTTGCCGAGTGGAACCGGACTGTCGACGCCTTGAACGAGGTGGGATGGCTCCCGTATCACTCGGCACCCTTCCACTACGTTGACGAATGCGGAGATGACCTTGACCTCCTGGACACCCGTTTCTCCGAATACTACCGCACCCAGTGGAGTGAGATCCGCGACGACATGGAGTCACGCCTCGAAGGGTATGACATCGACGATGAAGCGAAGGCTGCTTTCCGCGAGGCCCTCGCAGCCCATGAGGCCGGACTACACCGGTGTGTCTGCCGCGTTCTGTTTCCGGAAATCGAGAGATTGGTCGGCGCCGGTATTCGCTCGAAGCCCCTGCTCGAGAAGCTGACCGCGACGGGAGACCTGGCCGACTATGCTTTCCGTGAGAGATTCGGCTATGTCCTCTTCGGACGACTTGTGAAGCACGTGTACGAGTCGGGTAGGCGAGAGGAATTCGAGCGGGATCCCGTCCCGAATCGTCACGCTGCGATGCATGGGCTGGTGTCGTATTCAACCCACAAGCACAGCATGAACATGTTGATCCTGACGGACTACATCTTCCAGATCCTGCCTCAGGATGACGATCCTCCGGCGTAGTTGGTTGAACGCGGGGGGGAGCCACACATCAGCGCACACCCCGAGCATAGCCACCGCACGTCGGGCCATTCCCCTTGGCCACGGCGTCGGTCCAGCCGTCATAAGTGCGGGCCTCGGAGTCATATGTCTCGCAACAGATTCATCGACAACAAGTTGTGGTGCCCGTAGCACGCGGTCATAACTCCGTGAGTGGTCACCATAACTGAATACTTGAGGCAGCGAGCGCGCTCGCGGCCGGGGCCTTGGCGCAGATCTCGCGGTTGCAGGGCGAGATCAGAAGCGGAAATGAGTCAGAAAGACGTGTCCGAAATGCGATTGGGAAGGAAGGTCCGCGCATTTCGGTCGCATTTCGTGAATGAAATGTGACCCGAATGGCATCACTGCCCCGCGGCGGATTCACCCACCCCCCTCCCCCACCCCCCTGAACCACTCCAGCGCCTCCGGGTTCGCCAGCGCCTCCACGTTCCTCACCGGCTCCCCGTGCACCACCGCCCGCACCGCCAGCTCCACGATCTTCCCGCTCCTCGTCCGCGGAATATCCGGCACCTGAACCACCTTGGCGGGCACATGCCGCGGGCTCGCCTGCGTCCTCAGCACGGCCCGGATCCGGTCCTCGAGCTCCTCGTCGAGCCGCACTTCGGGGGCCAGCCGCACGAAGAGCACCATGCGCTCGGTGGCTCCCATCAGCTGCGCGATCGAGAGCGCCTCGGCGACCTCGTCCATCGCCTCGACCGGGCGGTACACCTCGGCCGTGCCGATCCGCACCCCGTGCACGTTAAGCGTCGCGTCCGAGCGCCCGTGGATGATGTAGCCGCCCGCCGCGGTCTTCTCCGCGTAGTCGCCGTGGTGCCACACGCCGGGGAAGCGGTCGAAATAGGTGCCGCGGTAGCGGGAGCCGTCGTCGTCGCCCACGAACCCCAGCGGCAGCGACGGGAAGGGCCGGGTGCAGACCAGCTCGCCCTTGCCCGCGGCGAGAGGAGTGCCGTCGTCGGCGAAGACATCGGTGGCCATGCCGAGGACGGGGCCCTGGATCTCGCCGGCGCGGACGGGCCGCGTCGGGATGCCGCCCACGAAGCAGGCGCACAGGTCGGTGCCGCCGGAGACCGACGCCAGGTGGACGTCCGGCTTGACGTGCTCGTAGACGTACTCGAAGCCCGCCGACGAGAGGGGCGAGCCGGTGGAGATGACCGTCCTCAGGGCGGAGAGATCGTGGGACGCGCGGGGGCGGAAGCCGGACTTGCGCAGCGCGTCCAGGTAGCCGGGCGAGGTGCCGAGCAGGGTCATGCCGGCGGCTTCGGCGAAGTCGAAGAGCGCGCCGTCGGCGGGGTGGACGGGGGAGCCATCGTAGAGGAGGATCGTGGCTTCCGAGGCGAGCGCCGAGACCAGCCAGTTCCACATCATCCAGCCCAGGGTCGTGTGGTAGAAGACCCGGTCGCCGGGCCGGATGTCGCAGTGGAGCTGGTGCTCCTTGAGGTGCTGGAGAAGGACGCCACCCGCGCGGTGGACGATGCACTTCGGCACGCCGGTGGTGCCGGATGAGAAGAGGATGCAGAGGGGGTGGTCGAAGGGGAGGCGGGTGAAGGGGATTGGGGACGCTTTGTATGGGGCGATGAAGTCGTTGAGGGGGATGGTGTCGGCGACAGGGCGCGGCGCGCCGCCCGCGCTCGGCACCAGCACCGTCCGCTCCACCGTCGGCAGCCCCGCGACGATCTCCGGCACGCGTTCCAGCGTCTCATACCGCTTCCCGCGGTAGCTGTACCCATCCGTCACGAAGAGCAGCCGCGGCTCGACCTGGCCGAAGCGGTCGATCACGCCGCGCACGCCGAAATCCGGGGACGCGGTGGACAGGACCGCGCCGATCGAGGCTGCCGCAAGGAGCACCACGACGGCCTCGGGCACGTTGGGGAGCAGCGCGGCGACGCGGTCGCCGGGGCCGACTCCTGCTTCACGCATGGCCTGGGCGACGCGCGAGGTGAGGTCGTGCAGCTCCCGCCAACTCACCACCCGGCGTGCGCCGTCCTCGGACCAGGCGATGATGGCCGGGTCGTCGGTGCGGCGGCGCAGGAGGTTCTCCGCGAAGTTGAGGCGCGCGTCCGGGAAGTAGCGGGCGCCGGGCATCCGGTCGCCGCCGACGAGGACGCGGCCGCCGCGCCCGCCAACGACGCCGCACCACTCCCACAGCGCGGCCCAGAAGGCCGACTGATCGGTGATCGACCAGCGCCAGAGGGCGGGGTAGTGGGGGGTGGGGGGTGTCCGGGCAGCGCGGGCAACAGGGCCCGGGCCCTGCCCATGTTCTGCCACCCAGCCCGCAAACTTCGCCAGGTTCGTGGCGCGCGCCCGGTCCGCGTACGGGGTCCAGACTGTCCTCAGAAGTCGTACCTTACCCTCGCCAACAGCATCCTGCCGATCTCCGGCGCACCCACGAACTCCCGGTGCAGGTTGTTGAGGACGTTGTTCGCCGTCAGCGAAACCTGCGTGCCGGGCTGGAAGGGGAGCCGGTATCCGATCTGGACATCCAGAATGCCGTATCCGTCCACATCACCCCTGTACACACCGGAGTTCATCGGAAAGCCGGTGGTCGTCCGCAGCCGTCCGCCGAAGGAGAAGCCTGCGGCCCGGTCGTCGAAGGTAAACCCCACCGCTCCCTTGTGATTGGGGGCGTTGAGCGCGATGTCGTCCGAACTGGTGCACAGGCCGTCTTCGTTGAAATCGAAGCATTCATCGCTCTGGAAGGAATAGTTCGCGTCGATCCGCAGTCGGTCCGATGCGAGAATCTGCACTGCAAGGTCCGTCCCCCAGAAATCCACTTCGCCGAAGTTCCGATACGTGACGATGAGGTCGGCGGACTCCGACTGATCCGGCACGACGGTGCCCAGCGGCGCTGAAGCGAGGAGCCCGGCGATTTCCAGAGCACTCTCCCGCGTGATGCGGCCCAACCGGATCAGCGGGGTCAGACGATGGACGATGAATGCCTCGGTGCTGGCGGGATCGAGGAACACGTTCGGCGTGATGATCTGCAGCGGGCCGATGAAGTTCTGCACCCGGCTGAACCAGGCGTCCACGGACAGGAGCACCTTGTTCCTGATCAGGCCCTTGTAGCCGACCTCGTAGGTGTTGTTGATGGTCGGGGCGAGTTCGGCCCTGTTCTCCACCGGCGAGTTGTCCAGCGGGAACCTCATGGAGGGATCGGTGGCCGACTGGTCCAGGAGGCGCAGCACCGTGCCGAGGGCCGGGTCCCCGGGGCGGGCCCCCGGGTTGTTCAGGAAATTGACGAGCGGTGCCGTCCGGGGATCGAGCGAGGGCAGCAACTGGAGGACCGCCTCCCAAAGCAACGCGGCGTTGGCCGGGACAGGGCCGTCAACCACGGGCGAACGCATGCAGTAGGACATGACGCCGCCCGGGCACCGGGCCCCGAAGGTGAAGCCACCCGAGGGCACGCCGAGCGCGCGGATGTTGTAGCTGATGTCTCCGGCCACGGGGATCCGCGCCGCGATGATGTCCAGAAAGAGATTGGTGGTGGTCGGAGTCGCGAAGGCCCGATTGTAGGTGAGTCGGAATGTCTGGTTGTCGGCCGGGCGGAGCACGAGGGCGGCGCGAGGGGAGATGTTCACGTCGGCGAGGCGGTTGTGATCGTCCAGGCGGATTGCCGTGACGAGGTCCACCCGGTCGCCCAGAGACGTCTCCGAGTGCAGATACGTGCCGGCTTCGGAGACGATGTCGTCGTCCTCGTTTCGCCCGGAGATCGTACCCCCGGTGCGCGGCTCGGTCCGCTGCCAATCGATGCCGTAGATGAAGCTCTGCCAGGGTCCGGCATCGAAGCCGTGTTGAAGCTGGGCCGCCATGGTGCGCGACTGGTCCACCACCGGGCCGCCGGTCCGCAGCAGGAATGTTCCCGATCCCCCTGTTGCAGTGCTCCCGGAGTTCGTCTGGTTCAGAAACGCCTGGGCGAAGAGCCGACCCTTCGTCAGGCGGGTCTGGACGAAGTTGTAGCCCCAATTCTTCACCTGGCTGGCGCCGATCCGCGTCATCGAGATGCCGCTGCCGATCCTGCTGGTGCCGGTATTCAGGATGAACGCGCCGTCATCGCCGAAGCGCACGTCGAACCGGGCATCGGCACTGTACCTGGACGTTTCATAGTCGCGAGGGACAATCTCGAACGGATCGTCGTACTCCCAGTCGTTCCCCCGCTGGTACTGTCCCGAGATCTTGAAGCCGAAGTTCTCGGAAGCGGCATGTGCGGAGCGGAACTGACCGTGGAAGACGGAACGTTCACCTCCCGCCAGTGAAATGGTGGAGCCCTGCCTGTCGAGTGGCGACGAAGTGATGAGATGCATCACGCCGTTCGATGCGTTCGGGCCGTAGAGCGCGGCCCCCGGGCCCAGTGAGACCTCGATTCGCTCGATGTCCAGATCCGTCGTCGGGAACAGGCTGTACGCATTGAACCGAAGCGAAGGAATGCGTGCATAGCGGTTGTCGATGATCGTCAGGAGCGCGCCGGAGGACACGTTGTTGAACCCCCGCGCCACAACCGCCGTCCGGCTCAGTCCGGTCTGGGCCGCGTCGATCCCGGGAAGCGTGCGCACGTGTTCCGCGACAGTAACCGCCGCCGTTCGGGCCACGTCGCTGGCCGAAACGGTTGAAATCGACGCCGGCGCGTCGAGCGCCTTCTCCTGGCGGCGCGACGCCGTGACGACGATGGGATTGAGGAGCAGCGCCTGCGAGCGCAGCGACACGGAGACTTCCGCAGTGTCCCCCGCGACCACCTCGACACCATCGACACGGGTGGTTTCGTATCCGATCAGCGTGACCACGAGTGTGTGCGACCCGGGAGCCACGCCAAGGCTGAAACGTCCTGCCTGGTTGGTCGCGACCGGCCCCGCCGCCCCAAGCGCCTCCACCGCCGCATCGGAAAGGGCCTCTCCCGTTTCGGCGTCCGTGACCCGGCCCGTGATCGTCCCCTGCCGGGCCTGCGCGCCCGCCGGAATGACACTCGCTGCGGCGAACGAAAACGCGGAAACGACGAAAACGAGGCCTTCAAGCCGTGATGGGGTTGTCATGGGACTCCATCCTCGTGTCCTGGGCCGCATGCAGTGGGATCCCCGGGTACCTTGCCGCCCCGGCTCCCACCAAGGTGCCATCCTGCCACCTGTCAACTACAGGAAGGTAAGGGCCGACACCGCTGACGGCGAACCCCGTCCGCGATGCCGGCGGCAGATGGGCGGAGCGCCGTTGTGGTTGTTCACACAAGCGGTTAAGATGGCTGCCCGACCCTTTCACGACGCAAGAGTTGAAAGATGCCAAGCGATTCTGCTGACGGAAAAGTTCGACCGAGGTGGCGTGGGTACGCGCAACTGGTCCTTATCGCGGTTCTGGTCATAGTCGCCCTGCGCCTGGCCCGGGCCCCAGCCCGAGTCGAAGTCAACGTGGGTTCCGGAGCGGCGGTCGAATCCGGGACGCCCACGGTCGCCACATTCGACCCGGTCGTGACCGAAGAGTCGATGACCGTGGATCTGACCGGGACGGTCTCACTTGCGGACCGAGTTTCGGTGATGGCCGAAGTGGGAGGCCGCGTGACCTGGGTATCTCCGGAGTTCACCAACGGGGGAAGACTCGCGGCAGACGAGCCCTTCGTGAGGATTGACACGGCCAAGTACTCGCTCGAGGTACAGGCCGCGCAAAACGCGGTTGCGGAGGCCGAGGCGCGGATGTCGACGCAGCCCGGGCTCGTATCCGAAGCCGCGCTCGCGAGCGCTGTAACCGCGCTGCGCCTGGCCGAGCTCGCGCTCAGCCGCACGGAAATCTCCCTGCCCTACGAGGCTCGCGTGATCAGCGCGGATGTGAGCGTGGGTGAGCTGGTCGGCCCGCCGGAGCTTGTCGGTGTCCAGGCGGTGCTGGGCATCGTCTACAGCACTGAAGCGCTGGAGGTCAATGCTCCCATCGAAGTGGCCGACCTGGCCTACCTGGCCCCGGCAGTCGGCCGCTCCGCCCGGGTATCCACGGCGTCCGGCGTTCATGCTGCGCGGATTGTCCGTGTCTCATCCGTGCTTGCGCCGACGACGCGTCTGTCGACGATCTTCCTGCGGTTCTCGCCCGGTCAGCGCGCCAGCTCGCTGCCTCTGCCGAACACCTTCGCCGAAGTCGAGATCGAGGGCCCCCCATACCGAAACGTCTACCTGCTGCCGGAATCGGTTCTGCAGCAGGACGACGCCGTGTGGGTTGTCGAAAACGGTGCCCTGCGCCGGGTTGTCCCCAGCGCGATCGGGTGGACCAGCGAGGGTCTGGTGGTCGAGGCATTCGACGCGGCCGACGGCATCGTCATCGGCGCCCTGCCTGGAGCACGGGAAGGACTGGCGGTCGAGTTGGCGGACGCAGGGTCTTAGCAGCCCATGGACAGAATCCCCCCGGCATTCGAGCGGCGATGCATCCGGGCTGGACGCTTCGCCCCACCTTCGGAAAACGTAAAGAAAACTTTACATTATGTCATGTTCAGTATACATATGACGCCTCCAGAGCTGCGCTCTGCGTTGCTCCTCAGCCCAATAGCGCTGCTATTGGCCCCTCGTCACGCCTTGCCAGCCCGGCGCCTCGCCGCTCTCGGTGCTCGCGGGGCTCTATCCACGGACTGCTAGCGCCTGTGAAAAACGGGCCGATCGCATACTTCGCCGGGAATCCGGTCGCCGCGAACCTCCTTATGGTGTTCTTCATCGTGGGCGGCCTGATCGCGGGCTCCAACCTCCCTGTCCAGAACTTTCCGGAGATCGACCTCCGCAGCGTCACCGTCTCCGTCAGGTCGCCCGGTTCCTCGCCCAGGGAGGTTCGGGAGGACATCGTCCGGCGGATCGAGGAAAACGTGGTCGGTCTGCCGGGGGTGGAGCGCGTCGTTGCAACGGCCTATGAAGGGCTTGCCCGGGTCACGGTCGAACTGGCCACCTTTGCGGACGCCGCCGCCGTCCTGGACGACGTCAAGAATGCAGTGGACCGCATCGAGAATTTTCCGCCGCTTTCCGCGGAACAGCCCGAGATCGAATACAATCGGGTGGAGATCGAGGTTCTGACGCTCTCCGTCTCGTCCGCATCGGCCAGTGAGAACGAATTGCGGCTGGCCGCCCAGGCGTTGCGGGAAGGGCTGCTCGAGCTGCCGTCCGTTTCCCAGGTGACGCTCCTCGGCACGCGGGATCGTGAGATTTCGATCGAGCTGAGCGAGGTGGAGCTGCGCCGCAACGGACTCTCCATCAACCAGATCACGGATGCGATTCGGCGCGCCTCCCTGAATTTGACCTTTGGCGAACTGCGTACGGACGCCGGAGGCCTCGTGCTGCACACCGTCTCGAAGCGGCAGTTCGGCGAGGAGTTCGAGGACATTCCGGTGATCACGCGGCTCGATGGCTCGATTCTCACCGTGGGCGAGGTTGCGGAGATTCGCGACGGGTTCGTGGACGAGGACATCATCACCCGAGTCGATGGAGACCCCGCCATACTGGTTCGCGTCGACGCGGCCGGGCAGCAGTCGATCGTGACCATGGGCGAGGACATCAGAAGCTGGCTTGCGAGCTACCAGCCTCCTCCGAACGTCGAGATCGGCATCTGGAGCGACCGGGCGGGCGATGCCGTCGACACGATATCGTCGATCGTCGGAAACGCGGTGGTGGGCACGATACTGGTCCTGCTGTGCCTTGTCGTGTTCTTCGACCTTCGCGTGGCCACCTGGGTCACCCTGGGCATTCCCCTGTCCTTTCTGGGTTCCCTGATCTTCTTCGGAATGAGTGGCCTCACGCTCAATCTGGGAACGATCTTCGCCTTCTTCCTGATGGTCGGCATCGTCGTGGACGACGCGGTGGTCGTCGGCGACAGCATCGCGGCCGAACGAGAGGGCGGGAAGGAACCACTTGAGGCCGCGGTGTCGGGCGCACGCGCCATGGTGGGGCCCATCACGATCGGCGCGGCAACCACAATGCTCGCCTTCATCCCGCTTCTCTTCATCACCCCGCCTCGACTCCAGATCGTCAACGTGTTTCCGTACGTGGCACTCTTTGTCCTGACGGTCTCGCTGATCGAGGCATTCTTCATATTGCCGGCCCACCTGTCCCATCCGGGGCGCTGGAGCCTGCCGCCGCTGTCAGGCTTTCAGCATCGGGCACACGTTCGCCTGCAGACGATTCGCGACATGGTGGTAGTGCCCGCGGTCTCCTGGTCCATTCGCCGCCTCTGGTTTGCGCCCGTCCTGGGAACCGTGCTCGTCCTGTTCGCACTCCTGCTGCTCCGAGCCGATGTCGTGCGCATCGTCTACTTCGACGAAGTGCTGAATGCGTCGGAGAACATTCAGGCCGATCTCACGCTGCCCGTGGGCACGCCGTTCGAAGTGACGCTCGCCGCGGCGGAGCGATTCTCCGACGCGGCACTGGCGGTGAATGATCAGAGCGAAGGAACGTCGGTCGAGGCGGTCAGCATTATGGCCGGCAACGTCCTCTCGCGGCGAACAGCCGAAGCCGGTCCCAACAGAAGCCACCTGGCATCCGTAGTGGTCCATCTGCATGAGCGATCGGTCCGGCGCATGCCGGTACTGGGGATCACGCGTCAATGGCGTGAGAACATCGGCGATGTGTCGTACCTGGAAGGCGTGGCCTACCAAACGCAGCGCACGCAGTCCGAGTCGGGCGTGGCCTACGCCCTGAAGCACGACGACCTGGACAGCCTGCGAGCCGCCACGAACGAGCTGACCGCATCGATGGCGTCCCTGCCGGGGATGTACGGAATCTCCGACAATCTGGCGCTGGGAAAGCGTCAATTCGAAATCGAACTGACTCCCGCGGGGAAGGCGGCCGGGTTGACGCCCGCGGGGATAGGGGTACAGCTCCGTGCCAGTTTCCATGGGGCGGAGGTCCAGCGCATTCAGCGCGGCCACGATGAGATCAAGGTGATGGTGAGATACCCCAGGGAACGGCGCCAAAGCATGCGCGAGCTTGAGAGCGAACGGATCCACCGGCCCGGCACCGGGGAGAATCGCGCCGGCCCGCCCCCCCCGGCGTCCGGAGGCGAGGTCCCTCTCTCAACGGTGGCCGATCTGACCGAGCGGCGCGACCTGTCTGCGCTGGTCAGCATCGACGGCCAGCAGACGGCCCTCGTGAGCGCCGAAGCCGACCCGGCACTGCTGACGCCCCTTCAGGCCAGGCGCGAGATAAACGAGAGCTTTGTTCCGGAGCTGCTCGAGAGATACCGAAATCTCCGAATCGAACCCCACGGCAGCGCCCGCACGGAGGGCAACCTGCTTGGGACCCTGGCCGTGCTGATTCCCCTGCTGCTCATCGCGATGTATGTCCTGATCGCCGCCTTTCTCCGCAGCTACTGGAAACCCGTGATTGCCGTAGCCGGGATTCCGATCGCGTTTTCGGGAGCGGTCGTCAGTCACTGGATCCTGGGATGGGACTTCAGCGCCATGTCGCTGTTTGGGGTGATCGGAGTCGCGGGTGTCATCGTTAACGACGCGCTCGTGCTGATGGATCGCTACAACGTGCTGCGTCGAGAGAGCGGTATGATCCCGGCGATCGCCGCCGCATCCGCTGCAACCCGCCATCGTTTCCGGGCCGTGTTTCTGACCAGCCTGACGACGATCCTGGCGCTCGCACCACTGCTCTACGTGCGGAGCGAGGAACTGATGATTCTCGTGCCATTCGTTGTGAGCATGCTCGGCGGATTGATATTCTCCGGCTTCTTCATACTCTGCCTGTTGCCGTCGCTGGTTATGGTTGCAGAGGCCAGGGCGGAATAGGCGACCAATTCGGCGCGGCGCGATCCCGGTGCAGCTCACATGGGCTTTCACCGCCGGATCGCCGCCGCCCTCTCTTTCTTCTGCTCCTCCACCATCCTCGCCACATCCTCCAGCAGCTGCCGCGCGTCGCAGGCGATCCCGTCCTTGATCGTGTACCTGATCCCGCCGATGCGCTCCTTCACCCCAGTCTCGGGGTTCAGCCGCTCGTGGCCCGTCCCGTACAGCACCGGATGCTACGCGATCGTTCAAAAGGATATGCGGACCGCCGCCAGAACGATTGCAAGACGAAATCCTGTTTGAACCGACAGTCGCAAGACGGAAATCCGATCAAACGCAATTTCGCAAGACGCCCATGTCCGTCCCATCCGGCTATTCTCGTGCCCGTTGGTCGTCCCCATCCTTCCTCCTCGACCACCAGAGACGCAGACGGCACCCCCCAAGCTCGTTCCCGTAATCCCTGCCACCCGAGGCACGCACCCGAGAATGTCCAGGACGCCCTCGCAACCCGGCCGAGCGAAGCACGACGCGTCCTACAAGAAGATCTTCGCCCACCGGCGCAGCGTCGCCGACCTCCTGCGCGGATTCGCCGGCGACATCGCCAGCCACCTGGACTTCGCCACCCTCGAAAGACTCCCGGCCAGCTTTGTCAGCGACCACCTCGACCAGCATCACGCCGACATGCTCTGGAAGATCCGGACGCGAAACGGCGACTGGCTCTACCTCCTGATCCTGCTCGAGTTCCAGTCCACGATCGACCGCCGGATGGCCCGTCGCATGCTCGACTACACCCTGCGGATCCTCGACGGCCTTGGCGACCACGAACTCGGGCCCGGCGGCGCGTACCCGCCTGTCATCCCCGTCGTCATCTACAACGGCGAGCGGCGCTGGAACGCGCCCACGGACCTCCGCGACCACTTCGCGCCGGTCCCGGACGCGGTGCTTGGATACCTGCCGCGGCATCGGTATCTTCTCATCGATCTCCGGGCTCTGGATGGGTCGCTGTTGGTCGAGGAGAACATCGTCTCTCTGATGGCCATACTGGAACGCGCCAGAACGCTGGGGCAGCTGGAAGAGGTGGGGGCTGCAATGGCCGACTGGCTCGTCCGAGTCGGAGATACCAGACTGCTGGACAGCGTCGAGGCCTGGATCACCCTGGTTTTGCAGAAGCGGACCAGCCCGCCGGGGAAAGCAGCGAAGTTGCAGATCAGACAGAAGGAGGAAGGAAGAATGTCGACTTTGGCCGAGCGCGTGAAGAGGTGGGGTGACGAGTTGAATCAGGAATGGCTGGCTAAGGGATTGGAGCAGGGCATTGAGCGCGAGCGGGCGTTGGTGCGAGGTTTGGCCGTGCGCCGGTTCGGTTCCGGCGTTGCTCAGCGGCTCGCCCCGCTGCTCGAACAGCTTTCGGACGCGGATCGCATCGCCGCAATCGCCACCGGTGTCATCGAGTGCGAGACGGCGGACGAGTTCATCGCACGCGCCAGGGAGGTGCAGCGCGTCTCCTGAGGCAGGGGAGTTGTGAGCGGCGCGCGCACGCGCAGGTCCACCCGCCTGACAGGTTGCCACGAAGAATCTCGTTGACATGCCTTACCGGGTACCATACTATTACGTACGAAGATCTTCGTGATTGGTTTGAGCATCCAGGCCACAAGCGACGGCACCATCTACGTGCTGGACTTCCAGGCTACGGAAGTTCGCGTCTTTGACCCCGACGGCCGGTACCTGCGGACGATCGTCCGGCGGGGCGAGGGCCCGGGCGAGATCACCGCGGCCAACGGGATCGTTCTCTCGGGCGACACCCTGCTGTGGGTCCACGATCATGGCAAGTGGAGGATCATCGGCGTGGACCCGGCCGGACGGGAGTTGCGCCGGTTCAACAAGCCGGTATTGAGCTACGGCTTCCGGTGGACGGGGCCGTTCGACGATCGGGGGCGCTACTGGTCGCTCACCTCCCATTCGGACGAAGAACTGCGCTACCCACCCCCACCGGGCCTGAGTTCAAGGACCGCGCGCGGCTACTACAAGTCCTACGACCTGGCCACAGACGCCGTCGACTCGGTCTACCTCGGTGAACGCAGTATTCGCTCATACTACTACGAGGATGCGAACGGGCTCTGGCAGTTGCAGCCGTCACGCTTCGGGGCATTCGAGTTGATCGTCGTCAACCCGTCAGGCGGATTCTGGCGCGCGAACACTGCGGCGTACCGCATTGCGCGAACCGGCGAGGGCGGGGACACGCTGGTCGTTATCGAGGCCGGACTGCCCGCCATGCCGGTGACGGACGAAGACCGTGCGGCCTACATCGAGGAGTATGTCGAGGACAGCCCCGAAGCGGGGCGCGCGGCCGAAGAGGTCGCGGCCCTCATGCCGGACGTCAAGCCCATCCTGGCACGCATGTTCGTGGACGACGAAGGCCGGCTGTGGGTGCAGAGGGTCACCCCGGCGGACGCTCCCGCGTTCTACGACAGGTTCAGCGAAGACGGTGACTATCTGGGCTCCGTCCGCTTCGCCTTCGCCCCCGCACCCTACAGCGAGTTCTGGGTCCAGCACGGCAACATCTACACCTGGGTCGTGGACGAAATGGACGTGCCGTACGTGGTGAGGGCGCTGAAGCGGCGGGTTGCGGTTCGCGCGACTACGGGGCTGCGAACAACAGACCAGACCGAACACGGGAACCGATCGCAACGGCCGGGGGTATTGCAAGACGGATTGCCTTGCTATTCCGCACCCCGGCCAACGGAGCCCGCAAGATGACGAAGCCCCATCCTACGACGCGGTCGTTTTCGTCGCTCGCGGCCGCATCTCTGACCGCTCTTTCGTTGTCCTGGGCCACGCCTGCCCGGGTCGCCGCCCAGAAACCCGACTGCAAAGAGAACCAAGCCCGCATCGTCGGATTTGTCACCGACGCCGGCACCGAGCTGCCGCTTTCAAGCGTCCTGGTGTCGGTGGAGACATCGAACCGGGCGTCGCTCACCACCGACAATGGCCGGTTCCTTCTGTGCGATATCAGCCCTGGAGAACGCGTCCTGACGGCGTCACGGCTGGGATACGACACGCTGAGGATCCTGATCGAACCCAACCCGCCCGCCACGCCGCTGCGCCTTCGCCTGGAGCCCGACCCGATCATCCTGGAGGGGCTCGAGATCGTCACGGACCGTTTCCAACGTCGACGGCGGGCTGCGTCCGTCCGCGTGCGCACCTACGACCAGGAGGCGCTGGCCAGAAGCAACTATGGGTCGGCTGCCGACTTTGTCGACTTCCAGGCGGGAGTTGTCACCGTGGCGTGCCCCGTCGAGAATTCCGTCTCCTACTCCACGAATCGGCTCAGGCTGCGCGTCGATCGCATGGGAGTTGCCACAACATGCGTCTATGACCGGGGGAGAATCGTGAGCCCCGGAGTCTACCTCGACGAGTCTCCGCTGCTCGGCGGGTGGACCGCGCTGAAGTCCGTGCCGACCAGCCAGCTGTATCTGGTCGAAGTCTGCGGCAGGGGAACACAGATAAGGGCCTACACCCACGGCTTCATGGAGCGCGCTGCGAGAACGCGATTGTCGCTGTTGCCCTTGTGGTGCTAGGGACCGGCCGTCCGCGTCCCTGGTTCGAATACGTCGCAGACTTTCACTCGCTGAGCCGCTTGCGTTGCGACGAGCCGCATCCCCCCCTCACTCGCCCCCCTCCTCCGCATGGCGCCGCGCGATCCGGTTCAGCTTCGGGCCGATGGACGACATCACCGCCGCGAACAGCACGACGGCCCATCCCGCCGAGAAGATCAGGTGGACTCCGACGAGCACCCTCGCACCGACGGACACCGGCGCGACAGTCAGGAAATCCTGGCCGAGCGCCGTAAAGAAAGAAAAGGACAGCCAATCGGTGATTCCGGATCCCGCCTCCATTCCGGCGAACGCTCCGGGGCTGAAGCGCTCCAGCGTGCCGTAGAACCCGCCGAACAGGACGATGATGGTCAGGTACCCGACCGCGAAGCCGCCGATCGGCACCCACATGGCACGGAGGTACTCGGCGAGCCGGCCGTACACCTGAAGCCGCGGCTGGAGCCAGGTGGTGGCGGCGCGCCCCAGAAGGAACGCGCAGGCCGGAATGGCCACCATGCCGAATGCCAGTCCATAGGTGGTTTCCAGAATCAGGTTGAGGCCCGTCAGTCCACGGCCCTCTTCCAACGTCCCTGTCGCCATCAGGAAAGCGAACAAGGCACCGGGCACGGCCGTACCCAGGATCAGCAGACGCGGAGGCCTGGCGTCGCGCCACCCTTCGCGGCGGTGGGTGAGAAGGCCGGCCATCAGAGCGGTCCAGGGCATCAACACGAGCGGAAACACCAGCAGTATCGACGCCAGCAGGTAGCTGTCCGAGAGTTGCAGCCCGAGGAGGATGCCCTCCGCGTGGTGAGCCGGAAGAAACCCCAGGGTCAGGAGAACGGCCACGAATAGCGTCTCCCGGCTCATTTCCCGATACCCCAGGTGCGATGACCGGTCGAGCCCGTCGATCAGGCCGACGGCAAGAGCGAGCACCGGCGGGGTGATGTAGCCCCACCGGTCGCCGGAAAGCCCGCCGCCAACCAGTACCACGGCCATCCCGACGGCCGAGCCGATCAGGATCCCGGTCCACAGCCGGCTTCGCGAGCCACCCCGGAGGCCGACGCCCACACCGATCGCGATCCCGCAGCCCGCTCCCATCAGGACATCGGAGTGGTTGCCGGTGATCGCGTAGCCGAAGGTTGAGACGACGAGGGCGATGGCGGCCGCAATCCGGACCGCCAGCCAGATCAAGGAACTCAGCATTTCCTGTCCTCCCGCCAAGGGATTGAACAAGTCGACTGCGTCAACTCAGTGCGCCCACCCCAGCCCCTCCCGCAGCTCACCCACAAAGCTACGGAGCCCGCGCCGGACAATCGAACGGAGGAAGAGCCCGGCAAGAAGAACGAGGCTGGCCAGCTGCAGTACGCTGGGCGTCTCTTCCATCAGCGCCGCGAGCGACGGAACGGAGAGTGCCCCGAAGGCGGCGTTGATCGCGACGCCTGCCGTGACCGCAAAGGTGACCATGACGGCGGCAAACGCGATCGCCGCCCGTCTCCCGTGCAGGCTGCTCACCAGCCCCAGCGTGGAGATGTTGGTGGCCGGACCCGTGATGAGGAAGGCGATGCCGGCGCCGGGCGAGAGACCCGTCGCGAGGAACGCGGCGACGAGGGGGGTGGCCGAGGCGGCGCACACATAGGTCGGGAAGCCCAGCAGGGCGAAGATGAAGACATCGGCGACCGGGGGGAGGCCGCCCAGCCAGCCGCTTTCGAGAAGCGGCGTGACAAGGGCCGCGACGCCCAGCCCGAGGATGATCCAGGGCGCGGTATGGTCGACGACTTCGCCGGTACCGGATCGCAGCGCGACCCCGAGCCGGGTGGTCAGCGACGGCGCATCGGTCGACGGGACCGTCTCCTCCTCGGCGCGAAGGGCCGCCTTGATCCTGCCGCCCACCAGCCAGCCCACCAGGAGCGCGACGAGCGCGGCCGTGGCCAGGCGCAGAATCGTGACCTGGGGACCCAGGAGCGGGATGGAGAGCAGTACGGCGTCGAGCCCGAGCTCCGGTGTCGCCACCAGGAACGCCATCGCCGCGGCGGGCGGGGCTCCGCGCTGGATCAGGCTGCGGTACAGCGGCACGACCCCGCAGGAACAGATCGGAAACGGCAGGCCGATCAGCATTCCCCGCCCCGCCTGGGAGACCGCCCCGCCCCGCTCCATCCAGCGGATCGACCGCTGCGGCAGAAATGCGCTCAGCAGGCCTGCGCACAGGTAGGCCAGCAGAAGCGCCGGGGCGCTCTCGGCCGCCAACACCCAGAGCCGCGACAGGAATTCCGCCGGCCCGTGCGATGGCGCGTCGGTGCCCGCGATGAACACGCCCAGGAGCAGCGCGAGCCCGAGAATCGCCCCCCACCCTTCGCGGCGGCGTTCCCCTGCACCCCTCGCATCCGCCCGCTGATGCACCACGACGTGAATGAGCGACCCCCCCACGGCGGCCTGATAGAGCGTGAGCGCCCCCGAATCCGGCACGAGCCGCACGAGCGCCCCCCCGCCCAGGTATCCCCCCACGGTCGCGAGCGCGAGTGCCGCCAGCGCGGCGATCCCGGCCCGCCGGTCGATCTCGCGCGCCACCAGCAACCACACCGCGAGCCCCACCGGGAGGCGGTGGAGGACGACCGCCAGCGGGAACGACGGGGACGCGCCGCTCGACAGCGTGGCCAGCGCCGCCCCATCCAGCGCGGCGTGAACGACGAGCCCGGAGAGGCCGAAGTAGAGCGCCCAGCGATGGGTGCGGGCACCCCACCGGCGCGATCCCCGCTCCACGACGACGGGAATCAGCAGCCCCGCCAGCAGGGCGACCAGGACCGCCCATTCGCCATCTCCGATCGCCGCGGGCACGAATTCCAGAAAGATCAGGCCCGGAATGGAAATCAGGACCAATCCGTCCAGGACGAGGCCGGTTCGGCGACCGGGGGTCGGGGCGACGCCCCTTCCAGGCCCATGCCGAGGGGCGGCTTCCCTGGCCAGCAGCGGTCCGGCCGCCAGCGCCGCGAGCGCGGCGATCAGGTAGATCATGAGTCAGGCCTGGAACACATCCACGAGTCCCTCGTCCTTGTGGACCTCGATACTCGGTGCGCCAGGGCCATCCGTGAAGAGCACCGCGTTCATGCAATCCGCCCGTGCGCTCGGAACGAGCAGTCCGCCGAACTCCAGGAATCGGGCTGCCTCGGCGATCTCCTGCAGGCGCGTGTATTCCTCGTCTCTGCGGGCGTATGCGAGTGCGCCATACCGACCGACATCGACGCCAAGGTAGGCGAGCGCGGCCAGATCCGGAAGCCTGAGCGTACGGTCGATCTCCACGTTCAGCGTGTAGAGGCGAAGGGACAAACGCGATGGTGGAACAGACTGGCCCCGGGTCAGGTGGTAGCGCATTTCACTCAAGGCCCCGCCCTTCTCCAGCGACGAATGCAGGACGGGAACTCCAGGCGGGTTCCACCGTCCCCCTGCCACTCCGGGTTCCCGCGCATCACGCCCGTCGAGGACAATCCGCCGGACCTGCCCGCAGAAGCTGACCGGACAAATCGCCTCGATCGCGCGCAGCAGCGCCGGTTCGCGGATGAGCTGCACTACAGGAAGACGCCGGCTTCCAACCGGTCGACAATGTCCAGAACCTCTTCCGAGCGGCCCTGGCTGATCGCTTCGATGGGGCGCCCGCCGTCAAGTTGAGGATGCCGGGCGAAAAGCCACGCCAGGATCTCTTCCGGCTTGTAGTAGTCACCCAGGCGAATCACCACGTAGCGAAGGTCGGACAGGACCAGTTGCGTTCGCGAGTGTGGAGTCGACCGGCCTGTCGACCACCGCGAAACCGTCGCCTGGGAGACGTTCGCGATGTTGGCGACATCCACACCTCGCAGGCCCCCGACCCGTCTGAGGTCATTCAGGTAGCCCGCCACGACGGTCCGCATGGCTCCTCCCGGTTGATGATTGGATTTCATAATCTATCGAGATGGAAGGAAAACATCAAATCCGCTGGTGCGATTGGATCGTCGCCGCGGATTCCCGCTTCCCGGGCGGCCCGCAGTAAACACCCCCGGCATTCGAGCGGGGCTTTGTCGACGGGCTGCTCGCCATCCGCATCCCGTCTCCCTTGCCAAGGGGTGCCCCATTGTGGGACGATTATCCTTGTCATCCTCGCCCGGCCGGGCGTCCAGTCCAGGAGAGTCGTCACCGATGCCAAAACCGACCCACGAGCCCATCGCGATCATCGGGATGGCCTGCCGCTTCCCCGGCGCGAACGACATCGAGTCCTTCTGGCGGCTGCTGGAAGAGGGCCGGAATGCCGTGAAGGAAGGAGTTCCCGGCTCGGGCGAGGGGCGCTGGGGGCTGATCTTCGGCGACGACGCGGTCGAGAGCGAGGGCTGCCGCTACGGCGCCTTCGTCGACGACATCGAGCTGTTCGACGACACGTTCTTCCGCATTTCGCCGGTAGAAGCCGAACTGCTCGACCCGCAGCAGCGGATGATGCTGGAGGTCAGCTGGCAGGCGCTCGAGGACGCGGGAATCGATCCGGACCGGCTGAAGGAGAGCCGCACCGGCGTCTACACGGGGATCAGCAACGACGAATACCGCATGCTGGTCGTGGAGTCGGACAAGCCCGCCGAGGCGGCCTCGTGTCTCTACGCGCTGAGCGGCACCAATCTGAACGGCACCGCCGGGCGGGTCTCCTTCGTTCTGGGACTGAGGGGGCCGGCGAAGGCGGTCGATGCCGCGTGCGCGTCGGCGATGGTGGCGATCAACGACGCGGTGGCGGACCTGCAATACGGCAAGGCCGATCTGGCGATCGCGGGCGGGGTGCAGGCCATCCTCAACGGCCGCATCTACGAGCTTCGTGCCGAGGCGATGATGCTCTCGCCCGACGGGCAGTGCAAGACCTTCGACGAGGCGGCCAACGGCTACGTGCGCGGCGAAGGCTGCGGGGTCGTCATCCTGAAGCGCCTGAGCGAGGCGGAAGCGGACGGCGACCGGATCTGGGCCGTGATCCGGGGCTCGGCCGTGAACAACGGCGGGACCGGGGTCGGGCTGACCGTGCCGAACACGCCGGCGCTCGAGCAGGTCATGGCCGACGCAATGGCGGACGCGGGAGTATCGCCGCTGGATGTGGACTACATCGAGGCGCACGGGACGGGAACGACCGTGGGCGATCCGATCGAGGCCGACGCCGTGGCCCACATCTACGGCAAGGGGCGCGACGCCGGCCGGCCGCTGCTGATGGGTTCGGTCAAAACCAACATCGGCCACCTGGAGTCGGCGGCGGGCGTGGCAGGGCTGATCAAGGCGGCGCTCGTCGTGAAGCGGGGCGTGATTCCGAAGCACCTGCACTTCCACACGCCCAACACGAGCATCGACTGGAAGAATATGCCGCTCAAGGTGACTTCGTCGATGATGGAGTGGCCGGACCGGGATGGGCGGCCGCGGATCGCGGGGGTGAACTGCTTCGGGATCTCGGGGACGAACGCGCACCTGGTGGTGGAGGAGTATCGGGGGGCGGATGGACGGCCGGACAGGGGGTTGACTCCGGTTGGCGCGCCGCGTGCCGCTGCGGAATCGCTGTCGGCGGGAGTGGCGGATTTGGCGGTGGGCGAGGCGGTGGCCGAGACCGTGGCCGAGCCGTCGGTCGCGCCTTCGGTCGCTCCGCGCGGAGCCCGGCTACTGCCGCTGTCGGGCAAGTCGGAGGATGCGTTGCGGGAGCTTGCGGCGAGGTACCTGGCGTGGCTCGAGGAGCGAGACGGGGAGCTGGCCGGGAAGGGTGGCGCCGAGGGGTTGTCCGGGGAAGAGAGCGCCGCGGACCCGATGCTTTTGGACATGGCCTGGACGGCCGGGGTGGGGCGGAGCCACTTCGGTCACCGCGCGGGGGTGGTGTTTGACGATGCCGCGTCCTTGCGCGAGCGGCTGCGGGAGATGGCGGGCTCGCCGGGGGTACGGGCGGGCGGTTCGCCGGCCAGCGTGGCGTTCGCGTACACCGGGCAAGGCAGCCAGTGGGTCGGGATGGGCGCGGCGCTCCATGCGAGCGAGCCCGTGGCGCGTGCCGTACTGGACCGGTGCGAGGCGGTGTTCAGGGAGGTGCGGGAGACTTCGTTGCTCGACGTGATGTTCGGGCGGGCGGGCGCGGACGGCGACCTGGGCGACACGGCCTGGGAGCAGCCCGCGCTCTACGCGCTGGAATGCGCCCTGACGGCGCTCTGGGCGAGCGTGGGCGTGCGGCCCGTGGCGGTGGTGGGGCACAGCGTCGGGGAATTGGCCGCGGCGCACACGGCGGGCGTGTTCAGTCTGGAAGACGGGATGCGGTTCGCGTGTGCGCGGGGCGCGCTGATGTCGGAGATGGAGCCGGGCGCGATGGCGGCCGTCTTCGCGGCGCCGGAGAGGGTGGCGGGGGTGGTCGAGGAGATGAACGCGGCTTCGTCCGGGGTGGGCGTGAGCGTCTCGGCCGACAACGGGACGCACCAGGTGGTGAGCGGCCCGGCCGACGAGATCGCGGCAATCTCGGAGCGCCTCGAAGCGGAGGGAATCCGCGTGAGGCGGCTGAACACGACCAAGGCGTTCCACAGCGCCCTGGTGGAGCCGGTGCTCGAGGCGCTGGAGGGGTCGCTCGATGAGGTGACGGTGGCGCCGCCCTCGCTGACGGTGGTGAGCAACCTGACGGGTGAGGTGGTGGGGCGGGGGGAGATGCTGGACGGGGGCTACTGGAGGCGGCACGCGCGTGAGGCGGTGGCCTTTGCGCGCGGCGTGAGGACGCTGGCGGGACTGGGCGTGGACCTGGTGATCGAGATCGGTCCCCGCACGGTACTGGGGCCGATGGCGCTGTCGGCGTGGCCGGAGTCGGGGGGGACGCCGGCGCCGGCGGTGGTGGCGAGCATGCGGGCGCCGGAGGGTGGCGGGGTGGCGGGGGGCGGGGCGCCGGCGTCGGGTGGTGGGGGCGGAGGTGCCGACGGCTTTGTGGACGCGGTCGCGCAGGCGTATGAAGCGGGGCTCCCCATCCGGTTCGAGGGGTTGTTCGCGGGCGAGTCGCGGCGGCGCATCTCGCTGCCGGGCTACCCGTTCCAGCGAACCCGCCACTGGCTTTCGGCGCCGAAGTCGCGGCGGCGGAGCGCGGGACACCCCCTGCTGGGCGAGTGCCATGAATCGGCCCGCGGCGAGATCACCCACGAGACCGGGATCTTCCCGTCGGATCCGCCCTGGCTGGAGGACCACAAGGTCTTCGAGCGCGTCATCGCCCCCGGCGCGATGTACGGGGCGATGGCCGCGACGGCGTCGCTCGCCGAGGGGGGCGGCCCGGTCGCCGTGGAGGAGGTGCAGCTCCACAACGCGCTGGTCTTCGCGGAGGACGGCGCGGAGGACGCGCCGGGCGAGGGGGGCCGCAAGGTGCAGCTCGTGCTGGACGCTCCCGAAGAGGGTTCATCGCGCCGCTTCCAGATCTTCAGCCGGGGGGGTGGGGGGGCGGAAGAGCCGTGGATCCTGCACGTGGAAGGGAGTGTTTCGCAGGGCGCTCCCGTTCCGGAATCCGGCTCGCGAGTTGATCTGGACGGTCTGAAGGACGGTATGTCGCCCGTGGATCCGGTCGGCTACTACCGCAAGCGGGCGGAGACAGGCGTCGATCTCGGCCCTTCCTTCCGCACCCTCGCCAGCGCCTGGGCCCGCCCCGGCGAGGCGCTGGGCGAGATCACCTTCCCCGAGGCCCTCGGCCGCAACGCGCTGGAAATCCATCCACTCCTCCTGGACGGCTGTTTCCAGGTCGTCGGGGTGGCGCGCAACCTGGACGGACCCCACGGTTCGGTCACCTATCTGCCCTTCGGCTGGGAGCGCATGTGGCTGACGGATGGGCGGCTGCCGGACCGGGTCGTCTGTCACGTCCGACTCAGCGAGGGGTCCCGCGGCGCCGATTCGGAAGAAGGCGAGGCGCCGGAGGTCCTCAGCGGCGAACTGCGCATCTACGATCCGGACGGGGAACTGCTCGGCGGATTCAGCGGATACACGATCAAGCGCGCGACGCGGGCAGCGTTGCTCTCGGCGGTCGAAGGGGTGAAGGACCTGCTCTACGAGGTCGTGTGGCGGGAGCGCGCCCTGCCGCCGGGGATGCCGGATGCGGCGTTCTTCCCGAGTCCGGCGGAGGTAAAGGCCGGCGCCCGGCTCTTCACGGAATACCTGACCGAAGCCGGGGTCTCGCCCGACGGCCGGAACGCCCTGCTCGCGGATCTCGAGCATTGGTCGTGGTCCTACGCGGTCGCGACGCTGGAACGGCTGGGCTGGGACCGGAGGGCGGGCGAGGTGGTGAAGGCCGACGACTTGCGCGAGGAACTCGGGGTTCAGCCGGAACACCGCAAGCTCTTCCGCCGCATCCTGGAAATGGCGGCCAAAGCCGAGGTTTTGAAGGAAACGGGCGGCGACTTCGTAGTCTTAAAGGGACCCGATGATCCGTTGCCCGGGAACCTCCCGCCCGATCCCGACGCACATGCCGCCGTGATGGCCGGGCGGTACTCCCACGGCCAGACCGAAGTCGGGCTCTTTCACCGGTCCGGCGGCGCCCTTCCCGATGTCCTGCGCGGCCGCGAGGACCCGCTGACCCTCCTCTTCAGCAGCGGAGAGCCCACCGCCGCCGATCTGTACCTCAAGGCACCCGTCGCGCGCGCGGCGAACCGGCTGCTCGAGGTGGCCGTCCAGGCGCTCGTCGACGCCCTGCCCAAGGGCCGCCGCCTGCGCGTCATCGAGGTCGGCGCGGGGACGGGGTCTGCCACCGCTTCGGTGCTGCCGGTGCTGCCGGAGGGCCAGTTCGACTACGTGTACACCGACATCTCCGCCGGCTTCTTCGCCGAGGCGGAGGCGCGGTTCGGCGACGGGGGCGGGTGCATCGAGTACCGCCCGCTCGACATCGAGAAGGACCCCGTCGAGCAGGGCTTCGACGCCCACGGCTACGACCTGATCATCGCGTCCAACGTCTTGCACGCGACCCGCTACCTGGAAGAAACGCTGGCGCACTGCACCAGGCTGCTGGCGCCGTCGGGCCAGCTGGTCGCGCTGGAAAACCTGAGCGGCCTCGGCTGGATGGACCTGACCTTCGGGCAGCTCGACGGCTGGTGGCGCTTCGCCGACGACTACCGGCCGCATCACGCTCTGGCGAGCCCGGCCATCTGGCGCCGTGCACTCGGCAACGCCGGGTTCGACGCGATCGAGGTGCTCGGTGTGGACGAGTCGGACACGACCCGGATCTTCGACAAGGGCGTGATCGTGGCGCGCGGGCCGACCGAGGTGCGCGAGCCGGCGGGGGTGTGGGTTCTGGCAGCGGACGAGGGGGGGCTGGCGGCGAAGCTGGCGGACGACCTGGCGGCGCGGAACCAGACGGTGGTGTTGGCGGGCGGTGACTCGGCGGTGGCCGGCGGATCGGTCGAGGGCCGCGACTCGGCGGCGGGCGGCGAATCGGCCGAGGGCCCTGCATCGGCCGCGGGTGCCGAATCGGCCGAAGGCCCTGCATCGGCCGAGGGCGGCGAGTCGGCCCAGCAACCCGAATCGATTGCCGAGGGCCCCGGGATCTTCGCCGTCGCCGTCCAGCCGGACGACCGTGAATCGTGGCTTGCCCTCGCCGAGAGTCTGCCCGCGGGGCTGCCCCTCAGCGGCGCCGTCCACTTCGGCGCCCTGGATGGCCACGGCGAAGAGGCCACCACCGAACAGATGGCCAAGGACGTGAAGCGGGTGGGGGCGAGCGCACTCGCCATGGTGCAGGGGCTCGCAGACGCCGACCTTACCCCCGAAAAGGGCGTGTGGTTCATCACGCGCGGGGCGCAGGTCCTGGAGCGGGAGCGGGGCGGCGAGCTCGCCGGCGCGGCGTTGTGGGGTTTCGGCAAGGGTGTGGAGCGGGAGGCCGCGCATCTGCACCCGCGCATGATTGATCTGGACCCGGGACGGATGGCCCCCCTGCCCGACCTCGCAAACGAGTTCCTGTATCCCGACCCGGAGAATCACATCGTGTACCGGGCCGGACGCCGCCAGGTCGCGCGACTGGTGCGCGGCGAGTCCGGGCCCGAGCGTCTGGCCCTCCCGGAGGGATCGAACTGGGTGCTGGCTCCCGATACGGCCGGCGTCTTCGACCGCCCGTTCGTCCAGCAGCTGCCGGAGCGCGCGCTGGAGCCGCACGAGGTCCGCGTCGCCGTCGAGGCCGCCGGACTCAACTTCTGGGACGTCTTCCGGTCGCTCGGCTTCATCGAGGAAGGGCTCCTGGGCCGGGAGATGTGTGGTCACATCGTGGAGGTGGGCGCGGACGTGTCGAACGTCTCCGTCGGCGATCACGTGGTGGGGATGGGGTTCGGTGCGTTCGGACCCGGCATGATCACGCACGAGGAGCTGGTTGCGAAGGCGCCGGAGGGTTTCTCCACAACCGGGCTCGCCACGATCCCGAGCGCTTTCGTGTCGGCCGCGCTCTCCTTCGAGTACTCGGGGCTGGAGGCGGGCGAACGAGTGCTCGTTCACGCGGGTGCGGGCGGCGTGGGTCTGGCAGCCATCCAGCTTGTGCAGGCGGCGGGAGCCGAGGTATTCGCCACGGCCAGCGCGCCCAAGCAGGCGTATCTACGCTCGCTCGGGGTGAAGTACGTCTTTGACAGCCGGCAGACGGCGTTCGGCGAGGAGATCCTCGAAGCCACCGGTGGCGAGGGCGTCGACGTGGTGCTGAACAGCCTGACCGGCGAGGGCTTCATCGACGCCAGTCTGGACTGCCTCAGGCAGGGCGGCCGCTTCGTCGAGATGGCCCGGCGGGACATCCTGACCGAGGAGGAGATGGCGGAAGTGCGCCCCGACGTGGCCTACGACATCCTCGAGCTCGACGTCCTGAAGAAGACCGAGCCGGCCTGGGTGGGAAGGGTGCTGCGGGGGGTGATGGAGGGGATCGCCGGGGGCGAACTGAAGCCGATCGTACACAGCCGCTGGCCGCTGGCCGAGGCCGGGGCGGCGCTGAGCTTCATGAGGTCGGCGCGGCACCTGGGCAAGATCGTGGTGACCACACCGCCGCTGCAGGATGGGCAGCTGCGCGAAGACCGCACCTACCTGGTGACGGGTGGGCTGGGGGGGATCGGTTGCGCTGTTGCGGACTGGCTCGCGGACAACGGCGCGGGAGCGATCGTGTTGAACGGCCGCCGCGATCCGGACGCCGACGCCGAGGAGACGATCCGTGCGCTGCGGGAACGCGGGGTCACGGTGCAGGTGGAGCTGGCGGACATGACCGACGCGGGAGCGATCGACCGGATGCTGGCGCGGGTTGATCGCGACTTGCCGCCGCTGGCGGGCGTCATCCACAGCGTCGGCGTGCTCTCCGACGGAGCGCTCACGAACCAGAGCTGGGAGCGGTTCGAGAGGGTGCTGTGGCCGAAGGTGCTGGGAGCGTGGCACCTCCACCGCGCGACCCTGGACCGCGACCTGGACATGTTCGTGCTCTTCACGAGCCGGGTCGGCGTCATGGGCAATCCCGGCCAGGCCAACCATGCGTCGGCCAACGCCTTCCTGGACCAGCTCGCCGGCCACCGGCGTGCGCTGGGTCTTGCCGGGCAGGCCATCGCCTGGGGGGCGTGGTCGGAGATCGGCGAAGCGGCGGAGCAGCGGGACCGCATCGACCAGCGGCGTTCGGCGCTCGGCGGCCGCTGGTTCACCCCGGAGCAGGGCATCAGGGCGTTTGACGAGCTGGTGCGGCAGGACGCGACGACCTCGGTGGTGATGGCGATGGACTGGGCGGTGTTCGCGGAGGCCGTGGACGAGCGCCCACCGCTCCTGGAGGAGCTGCTGTCCGTGACGGACGACGATGAGGCGGACGCCGCGGCTTCGTCGAAGGATGTGCTCGTGCGGCTGTCCGAAGCCCCCTCCGGCGAGCGCGAGAACGTGCTGGTGTCCTTCCTGCAGGGCGAGGTGCAGGCCGTGCTGCGGCTGCCGTCCGCCCCCGCGCCCACGGTGGGCTTCTTCGACCTGGGAATGGACTCGCTGATGGCCGTGGAGCTGCGCAACCGGCTCAACCGGGGCCTCTCCGGAGCCTACACCGCCCCCAACACCCTCGTCTTCGACTATCCGGACATTTCGACACTCGCCGCCCACCTCGCCGGAGAGCTCGTCGGGGACGACGGGGTGCCCGCCGCACAGCCCGGGTCCGAATCGGCGCCCACTTCGGCCCCTCGGCCGGCAATCGGGTCCGAGGCCACGCCAGCGGCCACCGCAGAGGCTACGCCGGCGGCGACCGCAGCGGCCATACCGCCTTCCACTTCATCCACACCGGCTTCCACTCCCACGCCTCTCACCCCGGGCACCGACGACGGAATCGCGATCGTGGGAATGGCGTGCCGGTTCCCGGGCGCCCCGAATCTGGCGGCGTTCTGGCAGCTGCTCGAGTCCGGCGCGGACATGGTCACCGACGGCCGGCGAGACAAGGGGCCCTGGAACGGCGTCGCCGGAGACCCCGCCGGAACGGACGACGTGGTCCGCCGCGGCGCATTCCTCGAGGACATCGACAAGTTCGACGCGCGGTTCTTCCGCATTCCGCCGATCGAGGCTCGAACCATGGATCCCCGGCAACGGCTTCTGCTCGAGACGACCTGGCACGCGCTGGAGGACGCGGGGGTGGATCCCGGGCGCTTGAAAGGCAGCCGCACCGGTGTGTACGCGGGAGTCGGGACCGGGGACTACAAGGACCTGGCCATGGCCCGCGGCGAGGCACACGGGTATCTCGGCACCACGATGAGCGTGACCGCCGGGCGGATTTCCTTTGCCCTGGGCCTTACGGGACCTGCGATCGCGCTGGACATGGCGTGCGCTTCGTCGCTGGTTGCCGTCCACCAGGCCGCCGCCGCGCTGCGCCAGCGCGAAGTGGAGATGGCCCTGGTCGGAGGCGTCAACGCCATCCTGGCGCCGGAGATCACGACGTTCATGCATGACATCGGGATGCTCTCCAGCAACGGACGCTGCAGCGCCTTCGACGCGGCCGGCGACGGGTTCGTGCGGGGTGAGGGGTGCGGGGTGCTGGTCCTCAAGCGGCTGAACGACGCACAGGCGGACGGCGACAGGATCTGGGCCGTGATCAGGGGATCGGCGGTGAACCAGAACGGGACCAGCGCCGGTCTGACCGTCCCCAACGGACCCGCGCAGGAGCGGGTCATCGAGGACGCGCTCGCGGACACGGGAATCGTGCCCGGCGAGGTGGACTATCTGGAGGCGCACGGGGCCGGCTCCGATCTGGGCGACCCGATCGAGGTCCAGGCCGCCTCCGCCGTCTACGGCCGTGGGAGGGCACCGGAGCGCCCCCTCCTGATCGGCTCGGTGAAGACCAACATCGGTCACCTGGAGTGCGCGGCGGGCGTGGCAAGTCTGATCAAGGCCGTCCTTGCGATGAACGAAGGGTGGATCCCCCGGCAGTTGCACTTCGAGAACCCCAACCCCCACCTGGAGTGGAGCCGCCTCCCCGTCCGGGTGACTTCCCGGCGCACAGACTGGCCGTCCCACCCCGGCCGGCCGGCGCGTGCGGCCGTGAGTTCCTTCGGAATTGCGGGCACGAATGCGCACGTGGTCGTCGAAGGCTTCACGGGGCCGGACGGCGCTGCCGCCGTGCCCGGTAGCCAGGATTGGCCCGCGGGTACGGCCAAGCCGGTGCCGGTCTCGCTGCCCGTGCGGGCCCGCGGCCTGTCCGCGCCCGACGGGGCGTTCGACGCCCGCGAGCAGAGGATCCTGCCCCTGTCGGCCCGGTCGCCACAGGCCCTGGGGCAGCTGGCCCGGAGCTATCTCCAGTGGATGGAAGGCCGCACCGGGGACGGGGGTGAGAACGGTAGCCGGCTCTCCGGGCCGCTGCTGTCCGACCTGGCATGGACGGCGGGGGTCGGACGGAACCACTTCACCTGCCGTGCCGGCGTCGTCTTCGACGGCACGGCGTCACTCCGGGAGGCACTCGAGGCAGTCACGCTGGCCGAAGCGCCGCCTGGCCACGACGCATCCCATGAATCGGTCACCACGCCGAAGGTCGCCTTCGTGTACACCGGCGAGGGAAGTGCTCACCCCGCCATGGGCGAGCGTCTGTACGACCGCGAACCCGTCGTGCGGGCCGTACTGGACCGCTGCGACGAGGTGTTCCGCCTTGAGAGCGGCGACGCCTCGCTGCTCGGGGTGATGTTCGCCAGGGAGGGTGCCGGTGGAAGGCTGCGGGACCCGGAGTGGGCCCAGGCAGCCACCTACGCCATGGGATGCGCGCTCACGGCACTGTGGGAGAGTGTGGGCGTTCGCCCCGGTGTGGTGGCGGGCGAGGGCGGCGGCGCACTGGCTGCGGCATGGGCTGCCGGCATGTTCGACCTGGAGGACGGACTGCGCCTGGCGGCCGAGCAGGGAGCGGCGATGGCGCGGACGCAGGTGCGGGTGGCGGCTGCCATGCCCTCCGGCGGCCACGAATCCGGGGGCGACGAGGATCCCTGGGCCGGCCTGGAAGCCACCCTGGCGGAGATCGGAACGTCGCCCCCGTCGATTTCGGTGCTCAGCCAGGCCACCGGACGGTCTCTGGACGCCGGCCAGCTCCTGAGCGGCGCGTACTGGCGCCGGCAGGCCCGCGCCGGCTTGTCACGCGACCGCTGCGCCCGCGGATTGGCGGAACTGGGGGCAGACCTCGTCCTGGAGATCGACCCCCGGCGGACATGTGCGCCGGTGGAGCTGTCATCCTGGCCGGCAGCGCGCGCACCCGGGCACACATTCGCCGAGTCGGTGGCCGCCGCATACCAGGCCGGGCTTCCGGTTTCGTTCGCGGGCCTGTTCGCGGGTGAAACGCGCCGCCGGGTATCGCTGCCGGGCTACCCGTTCCAGCGTGAGCGCTACTGGGTCGAAACCGCTCCCCGGCAGACCGCCGAATAGGTCCCCGCGGCATTCGGCCGGCGATGCATCCGGGCCGGCCACGGCGCCTCGCCGCCCCCGGTGCCACGCGGGGATTGTCCACGGACTAGCCTGCGGGCAGAACCTCCGCCAGGAACCCCCTCAAGGCCTCGGCGCACTCCGCGGGTTGTTCCAGCATGAGGAAGTGGGTCGTCTCCGGTATGAAGTCGTACTCGATGGTCCCGATGTGACTGAGGTCGAAGGTGGGCAGGTACGCGTACGGCAGCGTGGGATCGGACCCGATCACCCTGGTCGGGCAGGGCAGATCCCCGAAGTCGACCAGAAAAGCGAACGTCCTTACGTAGGCGATGATCTGGGCCTCGTAGTCGCGCGGGCAGCGGAGTTCGTACCCTTCGCCGTCCGCCGATTCGCGGAGAATCGTGCGCGCCATCAGCTCCGACGCCCCGGGCACCGCCCTGAGCAGCAGGGGCAGGTAGCTGATCAGCTGTGCGAATTCGCTTCTCTCCTGAAACCGGTACGCCCGCCGCCGGGCCATCCCGGCCGCCTTCTCGGCCGCCTCGTCAAAATCCGGATCTTCCGGACCAGGCCGGTAGAGAGGGGGATCGAGGAGGAACCACCCGGTGAGTTCCCCGCTGCGTCCGGTTCCGAGGGTAGGGGACAGAAGAGCGACAAGCGCCGAGAGCGAGTGGAATACGCCTACGCTCGGCCTCTCGCCGAAGTGCGCACGCACCTCGTCCAGGACCTGCTCATGGTCTCTGACCAGATTCGGGAAGTTGTGCTCGGCGCGAGCTCCGACGGAATTCCAGCCGTGGTTCCGCAGGTCGTAGACGACGAGCTCGAACTCCTTCTCGAGCAACGACCAGAACGGGTAGTAGAAGTCGATCGCGAGCCCGTTGCCGTGACAGAGGAGCAGCCTTGGACCCCCGGAACGCCCATGACGGCGGACGTAGGTCACGCTCCCGTCGTCGTGACGGACTTCAAGGACGGACAGCGGGTCCGGCAACTGCCAAACCGGGTCTGAAGTCACGCCTTGGCCCCTCCGCCCCGAGACTGGGTGTGTACCGGCCCGGGCGAAGCGCCCGCCGCGTCGGGCGGCCCGGGCTCCCGGTGCCGATGCCGGGTGAATCGAATCGACTGAACCAAATCTGCCGGACCGTGAGGCCATGTCAAGCAGGCGCAACATGGCGCCGGTCTCCTTGGCGCCGGGGTGTCTCACCCCCTGGCGGATCGCTACCTTCAACAGTTGCCGGGTTCCGGTACCTGCAGGCCAGGACGGCCCTGGCAGGCCGTGGATGGTCCCCGCGTAGCACCGAGGGCGGCGAGGCGCCGGGCTTGCAAGGCGCGACGAAGGATGAATAGCGGAGCGATTTGCCCGAGGAGCAACACAGAGCGGCACTCCAAGTGGCATGAAAGTAAAGGAAACATGACATTGTGTAATGTTTTCATGACATCGCAAGGGCAGCGAGCCCGTGCGCGTCCCGCGGGCGCGCCCCTCTTCTCGCTGGTCGTGCTCCTTTCGGCCTGTGTGGAAGCCAACACCATCACTCCGGTCACTCTGCTCACGCTCACGATCGCTCCGCAGACCGCGAGCTTCGACGCGTTGGGAGACACGGCGCGCTTCACGGCGACGGTGCGCGACCAGCACGGCCAGCAGATCGTGGGAGGGACCACGGAGTGGGTCTCCAGCGACCCCGCGGTGGCGACGGTGGACGGATCGGGGCTGGTGCGGGCGGCGGGCAACGGCAACACCACGATCACCGCTACCTCGGACAGCGCCAGCGGCACGGCGATGGTCACCGTTGCCCAGGTCGCGGCGTCGGTCACGGTCACGCCCGGCAACGTGCAATTCGCTTCTCTCGGCCGCAGCGAACAGCTCACCGGGACCGTGCACGACGCCAACGGCCACGCGCTCGCGGGCGTGCGCCTGACCTGGTCCTCCTCCGACACTGCGGTCGCTACGGTGGACGCATCCGGGCTGGCGCGGCCGGTGGCCAACGGCCGCGCCGACATCCACGCGACCTCGGAAGCCCTGAACGGTTCCTCGATCGTAGTCGTCGAACAGGTGGCGGCTGCCGTCGAGCTCTCCAGCCCCGGCGATTCGATTCTGGTCACCGATTCGATCCGCATGCGTGCGCGCGCCTTCGACGCAGACGAATTCGCGATCCGGGATGCGCGCTTGCGCTGGGAGTCCAGCAATCCGGAAGTCGCGCGAGTGAGCGAGGACGGATACGTGACCGGCGTCGGCCTCGGCCGCGCGGAGATCACCGTGTCCATGGACGAAGCGAGCGCGTCGGTCTCCGTGATCATCGTGCCGTATCCGGAGGACCTGGTGCTCAAGGTCCTGTACGATGCGACCAACGGCGACCTCTGGCAGGACAATACGAACTGGCTTTCGGACGAGCCCGTGTCGCTTTGGGCAGGGATACACCTGAACGAAGACGGACGGGTGCAACACCTCGTGCTCCCGGGCAACGGATTAATCGGCAGGATTCCGACGCAAATCCAGCACCTGGAGGACCTGGAGTCTCTGCACCTGGGGGAGAACGACCTTGAAGGGCCCATTCCCGTCGAGCTCACCCGGCTGGCGCGCCTCAAATCGCTGGATCTGAACTACAATGCCATCGGCGGCAAGCTGCCCGCGGAGATCGGCAACCTTTCGGAGCTCGTCGCCCTGTCTCTCTTCGGCAACGAGCTGACCGGGGAGATCCCCCCGGAGATCGGGAAGCTCACGAAGCTGGCATACCTGGATCTCTGCCACAATCAGCTCAGGGGGCCGATCCCCCGGGAGATCGGAAACCTGCGCGAACTGCAGTACCTGATGATGTGCGGCATCGACGCCTCTCCCCACGAGGGCAACCGCCTGAGCGGCGAGATCCCGTCCACGATCGGCAACCTCACCAATCTGAGAATCCTGGAGCTGGGCGCCAACCTGCTCGAAGGCCCCATCCCCCCGGAGATCGGCAACCTCACCGCGCTCGACAGCCTGAACCTCTACAGCAATCTGCTCACCCGCCTGCCCCCGGAGATCGGTGGCCTGGAGAACGTCAAGAGCATCCTGCTCTACGGGAACCGCCTGAGCGGGCCGATCCCGGCAACCATCGGCAATCTGTCGCGCTTGAGACGCTTGAACTTCGGGATCGGCTTCACCAGCGGAAACAACCTTCTGTCAGGCTCGATCCCCTCCGAAATCGGCAACATCACAAGGCTGGAGGAGGTCGATTTCGGGGGTAACCGGCTCACGGGCTCGATCCCGGAGACGATCGGCAACCTGGGGCGGCTGCGCCAGCTCGAACTCGGGACCAACCACCTGAGCGGGCCGCTGCCGTCGTCCATCGGGAACCTCACCCGGCTGGAGAGGTTCGCTGCCTGTCCCGACAGCCTTCAGGGCCCCATTCCCCCGGAACTGGGAAAACTCACCAGGCTCAGGGAGCTGCACCTTTGCCGCAACCGGTTCACGGGTCCGGTTCCACCGGAACTCGGCGCCCTCGCCAACCTCCAACGGTTCAACCTGTGGAACAACCTGCTCACCGGGGAGATTCCGGACACCTTCGTGTCGCTGGAGAAGCTCCAGGAGATCAACTGGGTGAACAACAACGGGCTGTGCGCGCCGCCGACGCAGGAAATGGCGGCGTGGCTCGATGGCCTCAGGAGGTGGTTCGGCGAGTACTGCGAGCAGAGTTCGGTGGCGGGAGACGCCGGGGACGGCGGCGCACCGGGGCCGGCAGGTGGCAGCGAGGGCACCGGGTGCTGGGTGATGGTGGCAAGCCGCGCGAGGGCGGGGCCGGGTGGCGGGGCGGCGGGGGGGGCGGGGGATGGAAGAATGCGTGAGGTGGTGGAGCGGCGCGTGGTGCCGTGCCGGGCGGGGGGTGGTTAGGGGGGGCGATACACCGTCGCCGAGCCGGTATTCCCATTTTCTTCAGCTCTGCCGCAGCCTCATTTCCGCCGCGCGGGCGTGCGCCTCGAGTCCCTCCATGCGGGCTAGCGCCGCGGCATCGTTCGCCACCCTGTCGCGGCCCGGACCGTCGTCCAGCCGCAGCCAGGTCGGGCGCCTGAGGAAGTGGAAGACCGATAGCCCGCCCGTGAAGCGGGCCGTGCCGCCGGTCGGCAGAGTGTGATTGGGCCCGGCGCCGTAGTCTCCGAGGACTTCGGTGACCGATTCATTGACAAATACTGCCCCGAATCTGTCCAGGGATCTGCTCCAGGCCTCCGCCCGACCCCCGTGGAGTTGCAGATGCTCCGGCGCGAGCTCCTCGCAGCAGCGCAGGGCCTCCTCCTCGGGCGCGACGACGGCGAAGCCGTTCTCAAGGGCCTGGGTGGCGGTTGCGGCGGTGGGAAGCCCGGATAGCTGGCGGGCGAGTTCTTCGTCGACCCGGCCCACCAGCTCCGCCGAGGTGCTGATGAGGATCGGGAGGGCGGCCGGGTCGTGCTCGGCCTGCGCGAGGAGGTCCGCCGCGACCAGGGACGGATCGCCATGTTCGTCGGACAGGATCACGAGTTCGGAAGGACCCGCCAGGAGGTCGATTCCGGCCACCCCGGAAACGAGGAGCTTGGCAGCGGTCACCCACCGGTTCCCCGGCCCCACCACCACATCGCACTGCGGACTTGGCGGCACGCCGTAAGCCATGGCGGCCACGGCGTGCGCCCCCCCCACCCCCAGCAGCCCCCCCACCCCCGCCACCGCCCCCGCCGCCATCACCTCGCGGGACGGGTTCGGCGAGGCCAGCCAGACCTCGCGCACCCCGGCCACCCTGGCCGTCACAGCCGTCATGAGCACTGAAGACGGCAGCGGAAACCGCCCCCCCGGCGCATAGCACCCGGCCACCCGGACCGGCACCAGCCGGTCGCCGGCCCTCCCCCCCTCCACCGCCACGTCCACCGGGGCCGCCGACTTCAACTGCGCGCGCGCGAAGTGCTCGATCCGGCCGGCGGCGCGCTCCAGCACCTCCCGGTCCGCGCCCGGCAGCGACTCCAGGGCCGCGCGCATCTCACGCGGCGTCCTGACCAGCGCCCCGCCGGCTTCGAGACCGTCCCACCGTTCCGCCAATTCGCGCAACCGCGCCTCGCCGCCCTCGCGCACCGACTCGATGATCTCCAGCACCGGCGCGATCATCCCGGGAGGTACCGCGGGCTGGCGCGTTCGCGCGGCATCCCCTGCGGCTACACGTCTGAGCCGAAGACGCTCCCGCTCGCGGCGACCGTCGCCGGGTGTCGCCCTACTCACCCGCCGCCCCCTTCGGCGCCGACGCCGCCCTCCTCCCGACCTTCATGCTCCGGCGATCCAGTTCGCGCTCGACTTCGGCGAGACCCACGCCTGCGCGCTCCAGTGCCACTGTCAGGAAATACATCAGATCCGCGGCCTCCTCGACCACCCTGCCGGCGTACGGTCCGGCGTCCCCTTCCGCCATTGACTCGCCCGGATCCACCGGCACGCCGTCCCCGTCGCCCATGGCTGCGCCCGGCTCCTCCGGCCTGCCGCGCCCTTCGGCCATGCTTTCCACCGGCTTTGCCACCGCCTCCCCCAACTCCCCCGCCTCCTCCACCAGCTTGCCCCTCAGGAACGCGGCGTCGTCGAGCAGCCGGGTCGTCAGCGATCCCGGCACCGCATGCGCGCGGCGGGATTTGACCGTCCGCTCCAGCCTCCGCAGCCCCTCGACCGGACCGAAGCACGTCCATTCGCCGGTGTGGCAGAACCCGGCACCGCGCTGGGAAACCGTGAACCTGAGCGCGTCCCGATCGCAATCGGGCTCGATCCGGAGCAGGCTCTGGGTCGCGCCCGATGACGCACCCTTGCGCCACAGCCCCCGCGACCGGGAGTGGTAGACGCCGCGACCCTCGTCGATCGCCGCGCGCACGCTCTCCAGGCTGGACCACACCAGCCCGAGCGCCGCGCCCCGGTCATCCGTGACCACCGTGGGCCAAAGGCCGTCGCGCCGTTCGCTGCGCAGCGGCGCCGTAAAGGCCTCGGCCAGACCCAGAGTGCCCCGATAGAGCGCCATCCCGACCTGTGCGTCGGCGCCCGCCGCGTCCAGCCAGGCGACCTCTGCGGGGGTCGTGATGCCCCCCGCGACGGTAAGGCGCGAGGCGCCCGCTGCCTGCACCAGCCCGCCGATCCGATCCCTGGGGAAGCCGCGCTCCCTGCCCTCCCCCTCGACGAAGGTCACCAGGAAGCCTCCGGCAAGGCCGCCGAGCTCGCGCATCCCTTCGAGCACGGTGCGCCCGGTGCGTTCCGTCCATCCCTTCACGACCACTTCGCCCTCCCACGCGTCGAGCGCCACGACCACCCGTTCGCGCGGCAGCGCCTCCAGCACCTCCGGGACCGCGGCCGTCCCCAGGACGACCTTCACCGCCCCCCGGTCCAGCCATCGCAGCGCCGCGTCCCGGTCGCGTATGCCGCCGCCCACCCGGCAGGGCGCGAGCCGGCACAGCTCCTCGATGACCGCCGTGTTCGATCCGCGCCCCAGCGCGGCGTCCAGATCGACGACCGCGACCTCTCCGACCCGTCCGAAGCGCTCGGCGATGGGGCGCGGGTCGCCGGCCTCCAGGACCTTGCGCCGGCCCTGCACGAGCTGCACCGCCTGGCCGTCCATGAGGTCGATCGACGGGACGATCACCGGACGGCTTCCTCGTGGGCGGGCCGCACCGGCACTCCGAGTCGCCCCAGTGCCTGTTTCACCCGCTCGACGGTCCAGTTCCGCTGGTGGAAGATGGACGCTGCCAGCACGGCATCGGCGCCCGCCCGCACGGCTTCGGCCATGTGCCCGGGTGTGTCGGCTCCGCCCGAGGCGACGATCGGCACCCCCACGGTCGAGCGGACGGCGCGCAGGAGCGGGAGTTCGTACCCGCTGCGTGTGCCGTCGCGGTCGATGCTGGTGAGCAGGATCTCGCCCGCGCCCAGCTCCACCGCGCGGCGGGCCCAGGCGACCGCGTCGGTCGCGAGCCGCTCGGTGCCCGAACGCACCACGACCTCGTAGGCGCCGGGGCGGCGCCTCAGCGCGTCGATCGAGACCACGACGCACTGCGAGCCGAAGCGCGCCGCCAGCTCCTCGAGCAGCCCGGGCCGCTTCAGCGCCGCCGTGTTCACCGCGACCTTGTCCGCGCCGGCCTCGAGCAGGGCGGCCGCGTCCTCGACCCCGCCGATGCCGCCACCCACGGTGAGCGGCACCGAAAGCCGTGCCCGAACCGCGCCCACCGTATCGAGCCGCGTGCCGCGCGCTTCGCTAGTGGCCGTCACGTCCAGCACCACCACCTCGTCCGCCCCCTGCTCTTCGTAGGCCCGGGCAAGCGCGGCCGGATCACCCTGGTCGGTGAGTCCACGGAACTTCACCCCCTTGACCACGCGTCCGTCGCGAACGTCGAGGCAGGGGATGATGCGGACCGGCAGCAGAGCAACTCCCCCGGCCGCGGGGTCCGTCACCGCCGCAAGCCCGCTCCCCGCGGCGTCGCTCCCCGCCACGGCGCCGCCCTCTGCCTGGAGCGCTTCGGGCCTCGCCATCACTCAGGCCTCCAGCCAACGCGTCAGCACAGCCCTGCCGTACGCGCCCGACAGCTCGGGGTGGAACTGGCATCCCACCACCGCACCCCGCTCCACCGCGGCGACGAACCGGCCGGCGTACTCGCACCAGACCGGCAGCCAGTCCCCGGGGGCCTCGGCGAGGCGGTAGGAGTTGGCGAAGTACGCGTAGCCCCCCGGCACGATGACGCACCCGCCGGCCGGGACGACCCGGTTCCATCCCATCTGGGGGACGCGCCAGCCCGCTGCGCCGCGGTCGTAGCCCTCGACGACCCCGTCGATCACGCCGAGCCCCGGCACCCCCGGCGCCTCTTCGCTCCCCCGGGCCATGAGCTGCATGCCCAGGCAGATCCCCAGCGTCGGGCGTCCCGCTCCGATGCGGTCGCGGAGCGCGTCCTCGAGGCCGCGGGAGGCGATCGCGCGCTGCGCCGCGGCGAATGCGCCGACCCCGGGCAGCACCAGCCGTTCCGCACGGGTCACGCCCTCGGGACTCGCGGTCGTGCGAACCCGGCAGCCGAGACGCTCGAAGCCGGACCGCACCGAAGCGAGGTTGGCCGTGCTGGTCCGCACGACCGTCACGGTGGGCGCAGGGCTCACAGCACGCCCTTGGTCGAGGGCACGCGTCCCGACCCGCTGCGGGCGAGCGCGGCCCTGAGCGCCAGCGCCGCCGCCTTGAAGGCCGCCTCGATGCGGTGGTGATCGTTGGCGCCGCGAATCACGTCCACGTGAAGGGTGAGTCCGGCGCCCTGCGCGAAGGAGTGGAAGAAGTGCGGCACCATCTCGCAGGAGAGCGCGCCGACCCGCTCCCGCTTCAGCGACAGTTCGCCTGCGAAGAAGGGACGGCCCGACACATCCGCAACCGCGCGCGCCAGCGCCTCGTCGAGCGGGGCGAACGCATGGCCGAATCGGACGATGCCGCCCTTCCCTTCTCCCAGCGCCCGCGAGACCGCCGTTCCCAGCGCCAGCGCCGAGTCCTCGACCGTATGGTGGTCGTCGACCTCGGTGTCGCCTTCGCAGACCAGATCCAGCGCCCAGCCGGCGTGGAAGGCCAGCGCGTGCACCATGTGGTCGAAGAATCCGATGCCGGTGTTCACGCGAATGGCCGCACCGCCGCCCGCAGCAGCCTCTGCGCCACCATCGAGATCAAGCGACACCCGCACACGGGTCTCCCCGGTCTCCCGGGACAGCTGGGCAGACCTGCCGGATTGGTCCGGCTCGCCACCGGTCGCCGGCCCGCCGCCCGCAGCCGTTGCGCCCTCCGGCCACTCACCCACGGAAGAGTCCCCCGAAGTCGGCGTTGCCCTCGACGACGCGGGCGGCTCCGGCGGCCTCGAGCGCAGTCCAGACGGGGGCTGGCCCATCGGTCCCGGCGGAACCCCCTCCCCCACCCCCCGGCGGCACCACCCCCACCGGCACCACCCCGGCCGCCACCGCGGCCCGCACGTCGTCCGGGGTGTCTCCCAGCAGCCACGCAGTCCGCGCTTCCAGGAGCTTCAGGGCGATCCTCACCGGCTCCGGGTTGGGCTTGAGCGGCCCATCCTCGCGGCAGACCACGGCGCTGAACAGCCCCCTGACCCCCTGCTTCCGCAGGAATCGCTCTGCGTCCCGCCGCGGCCGGCCCGTCACGATCCCCAGACGGTATGAACGGGCCAGGTCCTCAAGAAGCGCCCGGTCTGGAATCAGCGTCTCGTGGCGGCGCAGCCCTTCCCTGCGCTCATCGCCCTGGTAGAGCCTCTCGAAGCGCCGCTTCACCTCCTCGAACGGCGCGTCCACCCCCCCCGCCCCCACCAGCGCGTGCGTCACGGCCCAGTCGTCGTTCGCATGGCCCGCCGCCTTCGCGGCCTCGATCTCCGCGTGACCGGCCTCCACCCCGAACGACGCGCAGGTCCTCACGATCGCCTCCCGGTAGGACCCCCGCACGTCGGCCAGCACCCCGTCCATGTCGAAGAGCACGGCTTCCGGCCGGTCCAGACATTCCAGCGCCCGGGCCACGCGGCGAAACTCCAGGTCGTCGCGCGGCACGGTGATCCGCAAGTACTCCGGCAAATGCGCGAAGTGGCGCACCAGCACGCCCTGCGCCGCCATCCCCCGCAGGATCCAGCGCGCATCCGGGAAGGAGGCGAGGACGAAGTTGGTCTGCGACGGTTCCGGCAACCCGCCGACCGCGCGGATCGCCGAGGCCAGCCGCCCGCGCCGCGTCCGCACGAACTCCACGAAGGCGCGCATCTCGCCGACTCCGTTGCGCAGCCGGTCCAGCGCGATGGCGATCGACGGGCCCGTCAGCGCGTACGGTCCGCCGAACCCCCGCAAGGTGTCGATCCGCTCCCTGGCGCCGACCGCGAAGCCGACGCGCAGCCCCGCAAGCCCCCAGGCCTTCGAGAGCGTGCGGATCATGATCGCGCCGGGAACCTCGAGAAGGGCGCGGGTCGGATCCTCATCCGCGAACTCGGCGTAGGCGAGGTCGGCCATCAGCGTAACCTCGGGCGGCAGAGCCGCGGCGAGCCGCAGCAGCGATGCGGTGGAGAAGGCCCGCCCGGTGGGGTTGTCTGGGGTGAGCACGGCCACCAGCCCGGTACGGTCGTTAACCGCTGCGAGGATCTCGTCGTGCGGCAGCTCTCCCCACTCGTACTCCACCGGAACGAGGTCGCCGCGGGCCATCACCGCGCACCGGGGCACCATCTCGAAGGTGGGGGTGGGGAAGACCATCTCCTGACCGGGGGCCAGGAAGGCGCGCATGACGCGGTCGATCGCATCGTCGCCGCCGGTCGTGGCGAGCACGTTGGCAGGCGCAACCCCCAGGTAGGCGGCGTACGCCTCTTCCAGCGGCGCCGGGTCCGCGTACTTCCGCAGGATCGTGGGGCCGATCCGCTCCAGCACCCTGAGGACCCGGCGCGGCGGCGCTTCCCCTTCGTTCATGCTCAGGTCGATGACTTCGCTCATGGCGGCGCTGCTCTCCTTCGGTGGTTCGACGGGCATCATGGAACGATCTGCTGGGGTTCGGAGACGACGAGGTCGGTCCCTCCGTTCGCCTTCACCTGCAGGAGGAGCCCCGGGAGTCCCGCCCTGGGAACGGCTACCCGTACGGCGTAGGCGTCTTCCCCGTGCAGGCGGGACACGGTGGGCTCGCGCATGCAGGGGAGGATTGCAATCACGCGCTCGAAATCGTGTTCCGGGACGTTCAGCTCCAGCATGACCCGCCGCCGGGCCTCCAGCACCGACCTGAGGAGGAGGACGAGGTCCTCGATCGGGCCGCGCCGGGCGGGGTCGTCAAGCGCGGCCGGGCCGGCGTAGAGGCGCGTCGACGAGCGCATGAGGGTGTCGGTGATCACGAGGCCGTTGCCCCGCAGCGTGGCTCCGGTGGCCGTGTTGTCGACGATCGCGTCGGCGTCCTCCGGGGGGAAGACCTCGGTGGCGCCGTAGGAACGCACCAGAACCGCCTCGAAGGGCTGCTCGAGTGCCCACTGTTCGGCGATGCGCACGTACTCGGTCGCGACCACCAGCCGCCGGCCCGCGGGAAGAGAACCGTCCTCAACGAGGGCCGGGGGCGCGGCCGCGACCACGCTCACGGGGTCGAGACCCGTGTCGAGCAGCTCCACGAGACCCGCCCCGAGTTCGGCCACCCAGTCCGCCCCGGCGAAGCCCAGGTCGCGCGAGCCCGCTTCCAGCATCTTCACCACGTTCTGCGGCTTCAGAAGCTTGGCCTCGAAGCCCGGCCAGGAGAGCGCCGGGCGATAGTTGCGTCCGCCCACGCGGACATCGATGCCCGCATCCCCAAGGAGCGCAAGCACCCCTGCCTGCATGTGTCCCTTGGGCAGGCCGATGCGGATTCGGTCCGGCTTGCCGTTCATTCCCGCTCTTGTCCTTCCTCCGGCCTCATCCCCCGTCGGCGGGCCGGCGCAACAAAAAAAGCGCCGGCTCCTCCGAGGAAGCCGGCGCTTCAGGTTTCGTTCGCTTACGCAGACGTTACACCGTTACGCGGCCGCCTCTCGGGGATGGCCGTGATGATGAAGCGCAACGGTGTGGACGCATATGGTCATAAGATCTTAATCATCGCAACGGACGGGGATGGTGTCAAGGGCAACTGTCGGCGCTGGGTCGGCGCTGCCGGTGCAACCGTCGGCAATTCGCTCTCCCGATTTGTCGCCTTGGCCACGGCTCGCTATCCTGTCCGCGGCCGTCCGGTCTGTTTCGTTCCCACCACGGGCCGGCCCGCACCCTCCTCCCCGGAGCCGCCATGAATCCCCGACGCTCGCACTACCGCCCCCGAACCCGGCGCGGCAGGATCGCGACGATCGCCTTCGTCGCCGCCATGCTCCTCGCCCAGCCACCGGTCGTCCACGGACTCATGAACCGGGTCGAGCCCTGGATCCTGGGCATGCCCTTCCTCTTCGCATACCTGCTGGCCGTGTATTTCCTCGGGATCGCGGTCCTGGTCTGGGCACAGCGGAAGGGGGTCTGATGGAACCCTGGGTCATCTCCACCGGACTGATCTTCCTCTACCTGCTGGCGACCGTCGTCATCGGGATCCTGGCCAACCGCAAGGGGACCTCCAGCATGGAGGACTTCTTCCTGTACGGGCGGCAGGCCGGGGTTGTCGTGCTCTATCTCACCGTGGTGGCCACCTTTCATTCGGCCTTCGCCTTCCTCGGTTCCGGCGGCTACTTCTACAGGCACGGGATCGGCTTCTGGATGGCGGGGACGTGGACGGTGCTGGTCGGGGCGATCACCTTCACGCTCGGCACGCGGATCTGGGCGCTGGGCAAGAAGTTCGGCTACATCACCCCGGCGGACATGATCGCCGACTTCTACGAGAGCGAGACGGTCCGCGTGATCGTGGCCTTCGTGTCCGTGATCTTCACGCTGATCTACATCCAGGTGCAGGCCCAGGGACTCGGATACATCCTCTCCGTGGCAACGGGCGACCGGATCTCCTTCGAACTCGCATCGCTGATCCTGCTGGTCGTCGCGGCAGGGTATCTCGTGGTCGGGGGACTGCGGGCCGTCTACTGGACGGATGTGATCCAGGGCATCTGGATGTACATCGCGGTCTGGGCGGGAAGCCTGCTGCTCACCTACAAGCTCTTCGGCGGCCCCGCCGAACTCTGGCGGCGGCTCGCCACCGAACGGCCCGACCTGCTGGCGCTCCCCGGCCCGGAGGGCTTCTTCACCCCGGGGATGTGGGTGGGCATGACGGTGGCGCTCTCCTTCGGGATCATCTTTCAGCCGCACATGATGATCCGCTACTTCACCGCCGCCTCCAAACGCACGCTGAAGATCCTCGGGGCCACCACGCCCATCTATCTGATGACCCTCTTCATCCCCGCCGCGCTGGTGGGACTCGGCGGCGCGCTGATCCTTCCCGAACTGGCGGCGGCCGACCCGGCCAACGCCGACCGCGTCTTCCCCGAGCTGCTATTCCGGTACGCTCCCCCGTGGCTGACCGGGCTGATCCTGGCCGGGGCCACGGCCGCGGCCATGTCCACGCTCGACTCGATCCTGCACTCCAACATGACCGTGCTGACCCGGGACGTGTACCAGCGCTACATCGCCCGTGACCGCAGCCAGCGCCACTATCTGACCTTCGGGCGCTGTGTGGTGGCGGTCCTCCTGGCCGTCGGATGGTTCCTGACCGTCTACAACCTCGACTTCCTGGTCACCCTCGTGACCCTTTCGGGTGCGGGGGCGCTCCAGCTGATGCCGGCCGTGCTCGGCGTCTGCTACCCGGGACGGCGGCTCCACACGGCCGCCGGTGTCGTGGCGGGAATCCTCGCGGGCCTGGTCACCCTCTACCTCACCCGCGTCCCCTTCCCGCAGCCGCTGGGCGTTCATGAGGCACTCTGGTCACTGGCCGTGAACTTCGCGGTGACGATCGTGGTGTCACGCTTCACGCGGCCTCCCTCGGAGGAAACGGTCGAGAGGATCCACGGCGAGGTGGAGCGCTTCGTGTACGGCGACTAGCGGCGCCGGACAACCCCCTCTGCCCGGTTGGGTGGTGGCAGGGACCCCGGCCGGGCAAGCCGGAGCGACCGTCCGCGAGACCGGCGGGGACGCGCCTGGCGGAACCGTGCCAGGCGGCGACTTGGGGGCGTTTCTCGGGTCGTCAGATCCTCGAACAGTGCATAAAGACGCCCCATTTTCGTGTTTTTTTCCGGGTCGGCCTTGCGCGCCAGTGCATTTTTCCCCATTATCGCCCCGCTCATCCGCCACCCGTCCACTCCGAAAAGGAGAATACCGTGGACAAGAACTGCATCATCGCATCGGTCGTCGCAGGAGCCGCCATGCACGTTGTCAACTGGGTTGTTGGCATGGTGCCGGGCGAATTCTTCGCCGCCAACTTCGGCGCCGAGCTGGCCTCCTGGCAGGGCTGGGTTGGCAGCATCTTCATGGGCGGAGTGCTGGCCACCGTGCTTGGCTGGAAGGGGGCCGGCGATCCCGCGGACGGTGCCAGGGCAGGAGCTACGGTCGGCGTCCTCCTGGGGTTGGGCTCAGCCTTCGCGGGCATGGGGGATTTCGACGTCATGGCCCTCGTCGGCGGCATCGTCGCCGGCGCCGTGGTGTACGGCATCGCGGGCGCCACGGTGTCGATCACGACCTCGTCAATGGCGTCGGACGGATAGCCCGGCTCACCTGAAGCGAGGACCACGCGAAGAGCACTCGGATCACGCAATCCCACCCCGTGCGTCACCGGCGCGCGGGGTGGCGTGCTTTAAGGGCTACCCGTCCAGCCTGTCGTCGATGTCGTAGCCCGCGGCGGCCCAACCGGAAGTCCGGCCGGCCACATCGAAGGTGACGTCGACCCGGCCGAGCCGCATTCCCCCCCAGCCAACCTGGTTGACGACGGTGAACCCGGAGGCTCCCTGCCCGAAGACGACGGCCTCGTCGAGGAAGGTGTGGGTGTGTCCGCCCAGGATGACGTCGATGTCGGGAACGGCGGCGGCAAGCGTGCGGTCGCTCGGACGGCCGGGATCGGAGTACGCGTACCCCAGGTGCGAGAGGCAGATGATCAGCGAGCAGCCGAGGCCGCGCAGATCCCTGCAGGCGGCGCGCGCCGCCGCGACCGGGTCGGTGTAGCGGACGCCCTCGTGAAGGCTCGCCAGCACCAGCTTCTCGAACGCGATCCCCAGTCCGAAAACCCCTACGCGCACACCCCCGAAGTCGCGCACGGTGTAGGGCTCCACACGTCCCGCCAGCGGCGAGGCGCTCACGTCGTAGTTCGCCGACACGAAATCGAAGCCGGCTTCGGGCAACATGGCCACCAGACCGTCCACCCCGTTGTCGAAGTCGTGGTTGCCCAGCGTCGCGACATCGTACCCCATCGCGGTCATCGCGCGGAACTCGAGCTCGCCGCCGAAGAAGTTGAAGTAGGGCGTCCCCTGGAAGATGTCGCCGGAGTCGAGGAGCAGAACGTGCTCGTTGGCCTCCCGGATGCGCCGGACCATGGTGGCGCGGCGCGCGGCACCCCCGAGCCCCTGGAAGCGGCCGCCGTCCATGGGGAAGGGGTCCATGCGCGAGTGCGTGTCGTTGGTGTGCAGGACGACGAGGTGGACGGAGTCGGTGATGAGGGGGCCGAGCGGGGGGTGCGGGGTTGGAGGCGGAGGGGTGGGGGTGCGGGCCGCGCCGGAGAGGGAGGCACCGCCGAGGAGGGAGGCGCCCCGGGCGCCCGGCGGCGTTCGCGCGAGGAGTGGCGCCGGGGCGGCCACGCCGGCGGCGGCGCCCAGGCCGAGGGCGCGCACGAAGTCTCGCCGCTTCATCGGTCGCTCCGTGTGGGTGAGGCGGGAGCCGCGTGGGAGGGGCGGGGCGGTGGGCGGAGCCGGGCCTGGCCGGGCACCGGGCGGATGCGGCCGTCCAGCGCCGGGCTCACCGTGCCTTGCGCGCGCAGGTAGGCGACGAAGACGTCCCGTATGAGGATCCCGAGGTCCTCGCGCAACTCCGGGCCCGGCTCCCACAGCACCGTCCACGTGCCTCCCCCGTTGACGAGGTAGTCCACCGTGGCCACCCGGTACGTCCGGGCCGGGTCGATCGGCTCGCCCCCGACGAGCACACGCACGGCGTCGTCTCCATCCAGCTCCATCGTCCATCCCGCGACCGGCTCGCCGCCCGCGGCGGCGATCTCGTCGGCCAGTCGCTCCATCTGACTGCCCGAAAGCGAGAGCACCGTCACGAAGTTCTCGAACGGAAGCAGCTCGTAGGCGTGTCTCATCAGGATCGGACCCGCCGCGATCGGCACCCGCAAGCCGCCTTCATTGATGAGCGCGGCGTGCACCGTGTCGCTCGCACGGTCCCTGGCCACCTCGAGCAGCGCATCCGCTACGAGGTTGTCGAGCGTCCCCTCGGGATCGGCCTTGGTGAACGGTCCCGCGGCGTGCCCCACCACCTCGGCGAGCTGGTCCTCCAACTGCACCCGGTAAGGCGCGATGAGCGCCTCGATATCGGCGGCGGGCTCGATGCTCCCGCCCACCTCCGCGAACTCGGCCGGAGCGTCGCGGATGGTGAACCCGGACGACCCCGCACCCGGTCCCGACGCCGCGCGCGTCGGCCCACCCAGGCATCCAGCGACGAAAAAAGACGTGACGAGCACGCACGCTGCGGACCGGATCGGCACAAACATGACAGTATCAATAGCCGCCGGGATGGGTTGTGCCAGTCCGCGAGAGCGCCCGTGCGCCGTTGCCCGTTCCCCCCTTCGGCCTTATGTTGGCTGGCCGCTCGCGAAACGCCTCGCGGCCCTCAAGAAGCAGGAATCGTATCGCAAGAGACCCGGTCCGGATGGCAGACGACGCTACAGGTGCCCCCAACGCCAACGGAGGGCGCAGTGCATCCGTCCCCGCCGCCAACGGAGGGCGTGGCGGATCCACCCCCAACGCCGACGGAAGGCGCAGTGCGTCCGTCCCGGCCGAGTTGTCGGTGGTCGATGTCACCTCCTTCTTCTCCACATCGGCCTCGGGCGGGGTGCGCACCTATCTGACCGCCAAGGCGCGCAAACTTGCCCGGCCGGGTATCCGCCACACGATCGTGGTGCCGGGAGAGACCACCGGGATGGACGAGTGGGAAGGCGCCACCCTCGCCCGCATCCGGAGCCCGGCCTTTCCTTTCGCCCCCGCCTACCGCCAACTCGTCGACTGGCGTGCGCTCGCCGACGTATTCGACGCCGTCAACCCCTCGGTGATCGAGGTCGGCAGCCCGTTTGCGGACCCGATTCTGGTGCGCCTCGCACTGCGCGGAAGGCGCGTGCCGCTGGTCGGCTTCTACCACGCCGACCTGGTCCGGACCTTCGCCGAGCCCTTCGTCGACCACGCGGTCCTGAGTCCGCTGCGCGTCCTTCTGCGGATGACCGCCCGGCGGGCAATCCGGTCCATCTACAACCGCTTCGACGCGACCGTGTGCGCCTCGGCCAGTGTTGCCCGGGAACTGCGCTCGCTGGGGGTCAGGCAGGTGCACGAAGTCCCGCTGGGGGTCGATCTCGACACGTTCCGGCCGCTGGAGGACGCGAACGGACATCCTCTCCTCCCCCGCAACGGCGCACCCCGGGCGATCTTCGTAGGGCGTTTCTGCCCCGAAAAGCGGCTGGACGTGCTGCTCGACGGCCATGCGCTGATGCCCCGTGACGAGCGGCCCGACCTGTATCTGGTGGGAGACGGCAACATCCGGAACAGCATTGCCGCGAGGGCGAGAGACGGCGGCCGCGTCACGCTCCTGCCGTACGTGTCCGACCGGCAGGAACTCGTGCGCATGTACAACGCCGCCGACTACTACGTGGCGCCCGGTCCCGGGGAGACCTTCGGGCTGTCGATCGGCGAGGCGCTGGCGTGCGGCCTGCCGGTTCTGTGCGTCGCCCGCGGCGCCGGACCGGACCGGATCGAGGACTCGGGCGCAGGCGAGCTGTACCGCCACGGAGACCCTGCGGATGTGGCGCGCGGCATGCAAGCGATGCGGCACCACATCGGACCCGGGACCAGGGCGCGGGCCCGCGCCCACGCAGAGCGGACGATGGACTGGTCGGTGACCTTCGACCGGCTGTTGGCGCTGTACCGGCAGCTGGTCGCGGCCAGCGGGAAGTCTTGATCCGGCGCCTATTCGTCGCGCTCAGCCTGACGGGAGTCGCGGTCGCCACCGTGCTGGTGGTGCGGAGCAGCGGCGGCCCCGAGGCGCTCTTCGTCCTGCCGGCGGGAAACCACCTGGCCGCGCTGGGCGCCATGGTGCTGGAGGTTCTGTTGCGCGGGGCGCGCTTCGTGGTGCTGGGCGTCGTCATGGGCGCGACGGTGCCGATCCTGTACGCCACCATGGCTCAGCTGGCCGGGGACGGCGGCGGGGCCGTGACCCCCTCGCGGTCGGGCTCGGACCCGGCAAAGGCGCTCATCCTGTCGCGGCACGGCGTTCGCGGTGGCCACATCGGCGCGCTGCTCGTAGGCGAAGCCGTGTCGGAGGCGCTGCTGATCCCGGTCTGCGCGCTGGTCCTGATCCTCTCGCTGGGGGTTCCCATCAACGCGATGGCAGCCACTCTCAGCTGGCCCGCGGCATCGCTCACCCTGGTCGGCCTGGCCGTGTGGCTCGCACCCACCCGGGACTCGACCGCGCCCCGGCTGCTCCAGCGGCTGGGCGTCAAGGGACCGCGGTGGGAACGCGTGGTCGAGGTCGCTGCGGACTTTCGCCAGGCGGCCGGCGCCCTGCGCCGCATCTCGCCCATGCACATGTTGCTCCTCGCCGCCGCCACCGTGGGCCACATCGCGGCGCGTCTCGTCACGCTTCCCGCCCTGGCCGGCCGCGAAATCGCGGCGGAGAACCTGGCCCAACTGCTCGGATGGCCGTTCTTCCTGCTGTACGGTGCACCGCTGATCCCGGCGCCGGGCGGAGCAGGCGTCATCGAGGGCGGCTTCGCACAGTTGGTCGGCGACTCCCTGCCCCGCGAGAAACTGGGCGCCCTGACCTTCTGGTGGCGCTTCTATACGTCGCACCTCTTCGCCCTTGTGGGATGGCTGGTCATCACCATGACCACCCGCCGGAAATCGCTTCAACGAACCGCCGCGGCAAAGTGACTCTCCTATAGGCGGTCCGTCGCTGAGTCCCGCGCGCGGCGGCCCGTCCCGCTACCACATGATCCGCGCCGGCCGAGCTTCGCGCGGACTCTTCCACGGGATCCTCGCATGACGCTGGCTACCACACTCCTCGTCCTTCAGGCCGCTGCGCCCACGCACTCCAACGGCACCCCGCCCGCCGTCCCGACCGCCGACGCGGACTCCGGCCTCGCCCACCGGGGCGGCGTCCCGCAGGTAGTGAGCGCCGTGCGCGCGAGTCCGGCCCCCATCCTCGACGGCCGCCTCGACGATCCCGTGTGGCAGATGGCCACCCCCGCCACCGGCTTCCGCCGCGACCGGCCCGGCGACGGGCTTCCCGCCTCCGAACGGACCGAGGTGCGCGTCGCGTACACGAGCGACGCACTCTATATCGGCGCCCGCATGTATGCCCGCGACCCCGCGAGCATTTCGCGGCGAAGGGGCCGGCGCGACTCCTTCCTGCAGCAGAACGACCAGTTCCAGGTCCAGATCGACTCGTATCACGACCACCGCACCGCCTTCGTCTTCGGCGTGACGCCGGCAGGCGGGCGAAACGACCTGGCCGCGCCCAACGACAGTCCGCGGGGCGCTGACGCGGGATGGGATCCGGTCTGGGAGGTGGCCACCGAGGTGGATTCGCTCGGCTGGGTCGCGGAGATGCGCATCCCCTTCTCGCAGCTGCGATTCCGGGAGGGCGACCGGCAGGTCTGGGGAATCAACTTCCGGCGCGACATCCTGCACGCGGGCGAAGGCGTCGAGTGGAACTGGAACCCGCCGACGGTGAGTGGATGGGCGTCCCAGTTCGGGCATCTGGTGGGGCTGGAGGACGTCCGCCGTCCCGGCCGGGTCGAACTCCTCCCCTACGCGGTCACCCGCGCCACCTACGACCAGCGGGCGAATCCCCTCAGCCCCTTTGACGACGGCTCCGCCTACTGGGGCTCGGCAGGCCTCGACCTCAAGTACGGCCTGACCAGCGGCCTGACGCTGGACGCCACCATCAACCCGGACTTCGGCCAGGTGGAGGCCGACCCGGAGGTCGTGAACCTCACCGCCTACGAGACATTCCTGGACGAGCGCCGTCCGTTCTTCGTGGAGGGGTCCGGCCTCTTCGGATTCGGCGGGCTGGAGAGGCAGCGCTTCTTCTACTCGCGGCGGATCGGGCAGCGTCCCGCGCTGTCCGCCCGCGGCCAGGGGACCTTCGTGGACCAGCCCACCGCGTCCACCATCCTGGGCGCGGCGAAGGTGTCGGGGCGGACCGAGGGAGGCTGGGTGATCGGCTTCGTCAACGCGACCACCCAGCGCGAGATGGCGCGGGTCGCGGAGGGCGACGACACCCCCTTCACCGAGGTGCCGGTGGATCCCCTCTCCAACATCACCGCGCTGCGCGTGCGCCGGGACCTGCGAGACGGCGACAGTTATCTTGGCGCAATCGCGACCGGGGTGGAGCGCGATCTCGACGCCGAGGCGTTCCAGAGGCTGCGCAACCGGGCGTATGCCGGCGGCGTCGACTTTCTGCACCACCTGTCCAGCCGGACCTACCGGCTGCAGGGCTGGGCCGGTGGATCGTACATCAGCGGCAGCCCCGAGGCGATGCTGAGGGCGCAGTACTCCTCGGTTCGCTACTTCCAGCGCCCCGATCAGGACTACGTCAGCCTGGATCCCGATCTCACCGAACTGACGGGCTACGCAGGTGAGCTCGCGTTCAACAAGGTGGCCGGCGAGTGGCTCTTCGGCATGGAAGGGAGCGTGATCTCACCGGGCTTCGACATGAACGACGCCGGCTACCAGACCGTCGCCGACACCTATGCAATGACCGGCAGGGGGACGCGCCGCTGGACGCGCCCGGGCCGGCTCTTCCGCTCCGGGAGCATCACGCTGTCGGGGTCGGAGCGGCGCAACTTCGGCAACCTCGTCTACAACCGCGGGCTGAACCTCAACGCGACCGGGCAGACGACCGGATTCCACTACCTGCGCCTTGACGCGCGCTACCAGTTCGAGACGATGAGCCACCGCACCACTCGCGGCGGACCGACGATGCTCAACCCCGCAAGCTGGGGCGGAAGCCTGGCGTTGAACAGCGACGGCCGGCAGCGGATTTCGGGCGGGATGTGGGCCAGCTACGGAGGGGATGTGGAGGGAGGCTGGTCGATGACGCTGGCGCCGTCGCTCTCCGGGCGTACCGAGGTTTTCAACTGGAGCGTGCGGCCCCGCTACACCCGCAGCATGAGCCCCGCCTTCTACGTCACGCAGGGCGTGGACCCGGCGGCGGAAGCCACCTTCGGCCGCCGCTACCTCTTCGCTGAGCTGAGGCGGTCGTCGATCAATGTCACGTTGCGAGCGGACCTGGCGCTCACGCCGAAGCTGACGCTGCAGGTGTACGCCCAGCCGTTCGTCTCCACCGGCGACTACGACGGCTTCGCGGCCCTGGAGGCGCCCCGGACCTACAGCTTCCGGCGCTTCGGGGAGGGTGCGTCCACCATCGAGCGGAACGGTGACTTCTATTCCGTCGACGCCGACGGCGCGGGTCCGGCGCAGACCATCCGCTTCTACAACCCCGACTTCCGCTTGCGATCGATCAGGAGCAACGTCGTGCTGCGCTGGGAGTACACACCCGGGTCGACCTTCTTCCTGGTGTGGGCCCAGGACCGTTTCGACCGGATCACCGATCCCGCCTTCGACGGCGTCGGGGACCTGCAGAACCTCTTCTCCGACCCCATGCGCAACGTGCTTCTGGCGAAGGCCAGCTTCTGGATCGACTTCTGAGGGGAATCACTTCGCCCGCAAGCTCGACCAGCACTACCAAGAGTTCCTCGACATGGTGATCGAGGATCGGACCCGGAAGTCAGAGTGTCGGCTTGGGCCGCGGGTCACGATGATTAGACAATTTTTCTTATCTTAGGAAATATTATCTAATCTTTCACTGCGTGGCCCCGAGCCCCCGCGACGCGCCGGCCTATTCCGAAGGGCTCCGCATGATCGTGGTCACGTGAATGTTGAGTCCGTGGTTGACGCGCAGGCCGAAGATGCCGTCGATCTCCAGCCCCTGCCGCGAGCCGCTCCAGACCTGCTCGCCGTTGATCGAAAAGCGCAGCTCGTCGCCCTCCGCCTCCAGGACCAGGACGTTCTTCGCCGTGCTGGCGTCGGCAGCCTTGGTGGCATACGCGACGATTGCGGGATGCGCCGTCCAGTCCTGCACGAGACCGGTCTCGGTGCCCGAACGGGTCTTGACCAGGAACTCGCCGCCCTCGCGCACGAGGAAGTAGGTGTAGCGCTGGTTCGGCCCCTGCAGATCCGAGCCGCCGACGAAGAAGCCGAACGCCTCGCGGCGCCTGCCGGGGTCGAAGAGGAAGGTCTCGGATTCGATGCGGAAGTCGCCGGTGACGACGGAATCGGGGTGATACGCGATCATCGCGGGGCCGGTGGTGATGTGCATCCCCGGCGGCATGGTTTCGAACTGCACGTCTTCCATGCTGGAACCTTCGCGGTCGAAGCGGACCTGCCAGCCTTCGGGGAAGGACCCCTCCTGCGCCTGCACCGGGACGGCGCCGGCCACCGCGAGCACCATTGCGGCCAGAACCGGGAACATCCTGTTGAGTCTCATTGCCAGCCTTTCGTCTGAGATGAAGACGGTAACTTCGGGCGGTCGGCGCTCATCCGCCAGTCCCCGTCACCACGCCTCTGTCCGCCCTTGCGAAGTGAAGACCAGCGCCCGCTCGGCAACCTCCTCGCCCGTGAGCTCTTCCCAGCACCGGGCGTAGAGGTCGACCTGGGCGCGGTACTGCCCGACCCTGTCCTTGAAGCCGGGGTCGTCCCCGCTGTCCGTCTTGTAGTCCGCGACCACCCACCGGTCCCCCTCTCTGAAGACGAGGTCGATGACGCCTTCGATCACGTCGCCGCGCCCGGGACCGGGGCCGACGTTCACGGCGAAGGGGATCTCGGCGTGGCGTTCGCCCGCCGCCATGGCGCGGCCCCAGATCGCCGACGTGCGCACCGCCTCGACCATGGCGATGAGCGCGTCCAGCTCCGTGGGCGCTCCAGTGGCGTCGACCGGACGCTCGTACTCGACCAGCAGGCCGCGCGCCAGCTGCGTGAGCGCCGCGCCCCGCGTACCCTCTCCGGCCGCCGCGAGTACTTCGTGCACGACGCTGCCCCACTCGACGCCGCCCGTGGCGGGACGAAGCCCGGGCGGTGCGAAGGCTCCTTCGCGCGTGGAGGATTCGGAAGCAGTGGAGGAACCGTCCGAGGGTTGGTCCAAAGGACCGTCCGAGGGATCGTCGGCATCGCCCGAGGGACCATCAGAGAGCCCGGCCCCGGGCGCATCCCCCTTTGCCCGTGCCGTCACCGCGTCCAGCCGGTAGGTCGGCGCGCGGGCGCGACCGGCTGCCCCGGCGACCGCCGCAATCGCCGCGGACAGGTCCGTGTCCGGGTCCAGCACATCCGGCGCGGGGGGATCCTCGCGCGGAAGCTCCACCATCCTGGCGATGCCCCCTCCCCCCGCCTCCCCCTCCCGCGCGGCCTGCGCCATCACCCACTCCGCGACCGGCTCCCACACCGACGGCCTCCCCTTCCGCCCCCCCACCCACCGCGCGACCCACAGCTCATCCCTGGCCCGCGTCGCCGCCACATACAGCAGGCGGACCTTCTCCGCCTCCTCGAAGGCGGCCTCGGTCCTCTGATCTTCCTCCCAGCTGAGCGGCTGCGCGATCACCTGCGTGCTCCACCCCCGCTTCACCACGATGGGCATGGTCCCGCGGGCCACTCCCTCCTCGTCCCGGGCCACCCTCTTGTCAGGGTCCCACTGCGGCCCCGGGAAGGGCGCCGCCAGGAACACCACCTTCGCCTCCAGTCCCTTGGCCCGGTGGAGGTTCATCACCCGCACGCAGTTCGGACGTTCGGGCACCAGCGGGGCCTCCGCGTCCTCCCACTCCAGCGCCGTCTCGAGAGCATCGACGGCTCCGGCGAGCGAGGTGTCGCCCTCGAGCGCGCGGGCCCGCACGGCGTTGAGCAGGTACACGAGCGCCCCCGCGCGAAGTTCCCCCAGCGACCCGGCCGCGGCCAGCGGAAAGAGTCCCGTTTCGGCCACCAGGCGCTCGGCGGTAAGGTCCGCGGGCTCGCGGCGCGCGCGCTTCCACCAGCCGTGCAACACGTTCAGCGCCCCGGCCACCTCGCCGTCTCCGTCCGCGGGCCGGTTGATCCGGAAGCTCCCCCCACCGTCCCGGTGCTCCACGAGCCGGTCCAGCGTGATCCCGAAGAGCGGCCCGGCCAGCACCCCGGCGACGCGGACCTCGTGGGCCGGGTCGGCGAGGCACCGGAAGAGGAGGAGGAGAGCCCCCAGTTCGTCCTCGAAGCCCACCCCCGCGCCCGACACCTCGACGGGGAGGTTGCGGTCCTCGAGGGCGCGCGCGTAGACGCCGAGGTACTTGCGCGTGCGGGTCAGCACCATGAAGTCGCCGGGACTGCGCTCGCCGGCAGCCACCCGCCGCGCGATCGCCGAGGCGATCCTCTCCGCGTCGTCTTCGGCCACGCCGTCCTGATTCGCGCCCAGCACCTCGTAGGCGGCCACCAGCCCGGGGCCGGGGTCCCCCTCGCCCCTCACCCAGGGCTGAACAAGCAGCGGCGCGAAGGCGGCCTGGCGGTCGGTGTCGTCTTGTGCGAAGCGGTCCTCGCGGTCGAAGACGCCCTCTACCAGCGCCTCGATGGCATCGAGGGAACGGAAGTTGGCCGCGAGCGGCAGCACGTCGCCGAAGGTCTCGAAGCGGTTCTTGACGAAATCGTAGAGTGCGATGTCGGCCCGCCTGAAGCGGTAGATGCTCTGCTTCGGATCACCGACCACGAAGAGTGCGCCCGGCCGGGGAACGACCTTCCGCCAGTCGTCGCCGCCTTCCGTGTCGCTCGTCAGGAGGAGGAGGATCTCGGCCTGGAGCGGGTCGGTGTCCTGGAACTCGTCGACGAGGACGTGCCGGTAGTGCCTGCCCAGGTCACGGCGGGCACCCGGCTCGTCCCGGAGCAGCGCGGCGGTGAGCACCAGCAGGTCCTGGAAGTTGATCTCGCCGCGGGCCTTGCGCTGCCGGGCGAATGCGAGGGCCGCCCGGTTGGCCACCCTCATCGCGACGGGGTAGCGGTAGGCCCACCACGACCTCAGCGACTCGTCCGCCCGGCTCCCCTCGGCGGCGAACTCCTCGAACGCCTCGCCCAGCGCCTTGGCGGCGGCCTTCCCCTGTGCAGTGTCCGACCACGTCTTCTGCGTGACCTTGCCCGACTTCATGTGAACCCTGGCGAGCGCGTCGAAGAAGGCGCGGCGGTCGTCCCAGTCGAGCGCGCCGCGCCAGTAGAGCAGCGTGCGCATGCGCTTGCCGAAGGGATCCCAGCCCTTCGGCGGCGTTCGGCCGGCCATCATCCGGCCCGCCCGGTCGAGGAGTTCGTCGAAGCGGGCGCGCACCGCTTGCAGTTCCTTTTCGGCGGGCGGGGCTCCGGGGCGGAAGCCGAAATCCACATCGGGGTTCTCGACGAGCTCGTCGAAGAGGGGCTGCAGCAGGTCGGGCTCGATCCCCAGCCGGGCGAGTTCCTCCAGATCCGGGTCGCCGTCCGAGCCGAGCCGCTCGAGGAAGTCCAGCCAGAAGGCGCGCTTCATCCGGACGGCTTCGGTCTCCTGCAGCTCGCGGAAGCCCGGATCGAGGCCGGCTTCCAGGGGCCGCTCGCGGAGAAGCTTGGCACAGAAGGCGTGAATCGTGCCCAGGAAGGTGCGGTCGAGGTCCCGGATCGCGTCCTCCAGCCGCTCGCGGCGCGGGTCTTCGCTCGGCGCGCGGGCGAGCGCATCCTCGAGGCTGACCTGGAAGCGCTGGCGGAGCTCCGCGGCCGCCTTGCGCGTGAAGGTGACCGCCGCGATCTGATCGACGGTGCACGTCCCCGTGCGGACAAGCGCGACCATCCGGTCCACCAGCGATCTGGTCTTGCCCGACCCGGCCCCCGCTTCCACGAGGATGTTGCGGTCCAGATCCTCGACGATGCGGTCCCGTTCGGACTGGTCGGGCGGGCGGCGGGCGGCGTCGCTCACGCCAGCGGCTCCTCGTCCTTCCAGTTGCGTGCGCGCCTCAGCGCAGACAGCTCCGGCACCGTGGCCAGATTCCGCTCCGTCCACTCTGCAAAGCGGCACGAGGGCTTGCCCCATTCGGCCGGCCTCACGCCGCACATGTCCTGATAGTCGCAGAAGCGGCAGTCGCCGGCGTCGTCCGTCGCCGGGAACCACCCCGCGGCCGCGCCCTCCAGCATCATGGCGACGAGCCTGCCTCCATGCTGAAGATCGGACACCGCGTACCGCCGGATCCGGTTTTCGCCGCGGCGGGTGGGAAAGTGGTACTCCATGCGGTCGACGGGTTTGCCCTGCACCACGGCCGCCGCTGCCGTGTACAGCGCGTGCTGGAGGCGACGCCCGCCCCGGTACACGCCCGACTTCCTGTCGTGGCCCCAGTCGCTGCCCGTCTTGTAGTCCACCACCCGCAGGTGCGAACCGTGGTCGTCCACGCGGTCGATGCGGCCCCGCACGCGGAGCGGCGTTCCACCTCCGGCGGGGATCGCCACGCCCACGTCGTCCATCCCGAAGTCCATCTCGAGCTCGGTCCAGCGGGGCGGCGCCCTGCGGATCATCTCCATGAAGGAGTGGACATCCTCCCTGAGACCCCTGGTCTCGATGTCCCGCACCACCGGACTCGGCGACGGGACCTGCTTCGTCATCCAGGCGACCTCGCGGTCAACCCGCTTCAGGGCGAGCGCCAGAAAGGCGTCGTCGCCCGGGTCAATCCCCTGCTCGCGCGCCTGCCGCAGGGCATGCTCGTACACGTCGTGCAGCAGGCTTCCCCGCTGCAGTGCGTCGAGCCAGCGGTGGGGATCGAACTCCGGGTCGTTGGGCGGCGAGATCCGAAGGACGTTGGCAAAGAGGAAGCGCCGGGGGCAGGCGCCCAGGGTTTCGAGGCGGCTCGCCGACAGGATTCGGGTGCGCAGATCGTGGTACGAGAGCGGCGGGTCCCGCTCCTCGATGAAGCCGGTGTGCACGGTCGCCCAATCGCACTCCAGGGCGGCGGCGGCAGCAAGTCCCTGCCCCAGTCGCGGATAGGCCAGGCCCACCGGCTGCACCCCGTCGCGCAGTCTGCCGTCGCGGGTGGCGAGCGCGCGCAGCCACACGTCGCACGCGTCCAGGTCCGCGCGCAGACCCTCGCGCGGGAGACGGGATTCGGTGACGCCCAGGTGCCGGTCGAGATCGTCGAAGTTGAGCGTCCGGTCCCCCTCCATCAGCCGGAGCGCCTGGAGCAGCTCGGGGGCGGGGGACAGCGCGCGCGCCTCCGCCGGATCCCAGCGCGCGTAACTGAGCCCGATCGTTCCCCGGAGGCGCGCCACCAGTTGGGCGAGGTTGAAGCGCGCATCCGCCGCACGGTCCCCGGCGAAAGCAAGCTCGCCCTGGCCGAGGCGCATCCGTTCCCGGTCGAGCAGAAGCGGGTCCTCGATGGCCGAGCCGGGGAAGCGGGTGGAGTCCAGCCCCACGATGAAGGTGAGCGGGCGCCCCGCGGCCCCCCCGTGTCTGAGGTCGCTCAGGTAGAGGTGGCCCGCAGCGGAGCTCCACGGGGCGGTGCCATCGGTTCTTGGCGCCGGGACCCGGATCGCCAGCAGCGACCTGACAATGGCCGCGGCCGATGGAAAGTCCGTCGCCGGGTGAGGGTGGCTTCGATCCGGTCGAGGACCCGCACCAGCCCGTCGCGCGCGGTATCGTCGGTGGCGGTCCCGCCGGTGACGCGGGCAAGAAGGCTCTTCACGCCGGTAGCGACTTCGGCCGGCGAGGTGCCGGCGGCGATCCCTGCCCCGGTCACGCCGGCGGCACCCCCATCGGGCGATGTATCGCTCGCAACGTTTTTTGTTGCGCGGACTTCCGGAGTCGCTTGAAGCACCGGTCCCAGGAGGGCCAGGAGTGCACGCAAGTCTTTTTCCGTACGTTGTTTGCGTCTCTCGAACCGCTCGTCATCCTCGTACCGGCCGGGTTTGGCTGCCGGAAGCCCGCGCAACACTGCCCCGATCCTGCTCATGTAGCGGTCCCTGCCCCAGCCGATCCTCACGCGCCTCAGTGCCCGGGCCAGCCGGGGGCCCGCAATCCCGTCGTGGGAGGCGGGCGGACTCACGTCGCCGGCCTCCACCAGCGCACGGAAGACCGACTCCTGGAAGCCGCTCTCGATCCACTTGAAGTAGGTGGCCACGACCCTCCCCGGCCGGGTACGACCGACGGGAAGGCCGACCGCGAAGGTGACCGGGATCCCCATTGAATCGGCCAGCGCATGGAGCGCGGAACCGTACATGGCGGGATCGGAGGCGACGATTTCGACTTCGTCCCAGCGGGCGCCCTTCTCGATGACCCTGCGGAGCACGCCCCGCAACTCGTCGTGGACGGAGCCCGCCGCGAACAGCTCGATGCGGGGTTGCGCGGTCGGTCCCTCCGCCCCGTTCCACTCCCCCACCGCGTGCAGGTGACTGCCAGCGGACTCCGGCGGGCCGGTGTCCCACAGGATACCGCGGGGTACGGCCAGGCCAACAACGGGATCGGTCCTGAGGACGGTGGCGCCGCGCCGTTCCAGAGCGCGCAGGAACCGTCCCGTGAGTCCCCTGTCGGAGAGCCCGGGAACGAGGAAGACGGGGATGTCGGCCGGGGCAACCGCGCGAACGCTGGCCGAGGCGCCGGTGGCGATGTCCGAGGCGCCAGTGGCGGCGTCCGACTCTCCGTCAGCGACGCCCGACTCTCCGGGTGTGGCGTTGACGACCCCGATGGCCGTCTCCAGCATCACCGCTGCGTCAGCGAGGTTCCTGTCGTCCATCATCTTCTCGAAGTGCTCGACCACCGCGCAAAGCAGCGCCTGGCGCCTGGACGCCCCGCCCCGGCCAGCCCGCAGGGCCGCCGCGCGGATCCCGCCGAGCCGAAGCACGGTCACCGAGTTGCGCACGGCATCCCTGAAGCCGACCTTCTCGGCGAGTCCGGCAAACCACGATCCCGAGGCGCCTCCCGCGCCGCCCGCCATCACCCGGTCGATCGCCTCCTCGACCAGCGCCTGCTCGTCGAAGGCATCCAGGACGCTCTTGCCGGCGCGCGACAGCGCTTCCGCCGCGTACTTCATCGCCAGCGGGCGGACCGTCGTGACCTCGAACCCGGTCCACGACTGTCCTCCCAGCACCACCTGGCGCAGCAGCTCCTTCCCCTCCCCCCGCGTCCGCGTGACGAGGACCTTGCGCTGGTGGCCGGTCTCACGCGCGATCCGCGCCAGCTCCCGGACCAGGATGCAGGTGCCCGTGGATCGGCTCGCCATTCCCCCCCGATCCGGTGGCTCGCTCCTTTCGGGACCCGGCTCCCTCTCCCGTTTCGCGTCGAAGTCCAGGCCGAGCTGCGTCAAGCGGAGCCCGCCCGCGCAGGCGCCTCGCCGAAGATCGACCCCAGCCGCATCCCCGCCCGTTTTCGCCAGCCTCCCCTGTGGTACGCGTCGCTCACCAGGAGCGGCAACGTCAGCGTGGCCTCGCCGAACACCATCCGCTCGCGGCTCACCGCGACCTTGCCCCACGTCGTGGCTTCCCGCAGCGTCGACCCCGACAGACCGCCATCGCGCGCGTCCGCCACCGTCAGCTGCACGGCGTAACGGTGCATCGGCACGCGCTGGCGGGCAGCATCCCGAGGTGCGGCGGTCCCAAGGGCGGCGGTCCCAGGGGCGGTCGCGCCCCGGAGCGGGCCGTCCGCCGGGTCCAGCAGTACTCCGTCCCCCGCGCCCCCTTCCTCCTCCGCCAGCATCCGCGCCGCGACCACCGCGTCCTGCGCGAAGTTCTTCGGCACGCCACCGCCCACCATCAGGAGCCCCGTCTCCTTGACGGCCAGCTTGATCTCGGCCAACTCGTGGAAGTCCTTGCCGGAGTCGAAGGCGATGTGGCCGACGCCCGCGCCCCCCGCCCTGGCCCGGTGCGCGACCACCCCGAATCCGGCCGACGAGTCGCTCAGCGCCGGCACGAAGACCGGCACCTCCTTCCGGTGCGCGGCCAGCAGCAGCGAACGGGCGTCACCGTGGTGTCGCTCCAGGTACGCGCCCAGCTCCCGCATCAGCTCCCGGCTCGACCACGGCCGCGCCTCCAGTCCGTCGAAGATCCCGGCCACCGTCCGGTCACAGCACTGCAGATCCGCCTCGTCCACATACGTGTCATATATACGGTCGATCCCCAGCGCGCGCAGCTCCTCGTCGTCCGCGGCCGGCGCCTCGGGCGTCCCCGGCGCCATGTAGTGGCGGAACCCCAGCGCCTCGAAGAAGTCCTGGTCGACCACGATCGCCCCCGTCGCGACGATCACGTCCGCCATGTCGCACTCGACCAGGGTGATCAGCACCTCCTTGAGCCCCGCCGACACCAGCGACCCCGCGAGCGTGAGGATCACCGCGCACCGGGGCTCCTCGATCATCTCCGCGAAGATGTCGGCGGCCTCCGCGAGGTTGCGCGCCTGGAAGGCCGCATTGCGGTAGGAGTCCACCACCGCCCGCCCGTCGAAGCCGGTGACATCGATGTGAACCACCGGACGGGCGAGCAGCGCCCGCTTGCGGTCCGTGGTCAAGGGGTCCTCCTCACGGCAAGACCGGCAGCCCGCGGCGAAACAGTGCCCGCCACGGACTGCCGGTCCATCCTGCCAGTTGCCAGGCTAGTTGAAGGGCGAGGCGTTGTTCTGCACCAGCACCCGGTTCATGTCCACCCCGATCGTCACCATCGTCTGAAGCAGGGTGGCGTCGGGACCGTCGCCGTCGTACAGCTCCACCGGCGAGTAGATGTCCATCGCGTAGCGCGGCGCCACAGGGACGAATCCCGGAATGACCGGCACGGTGCCCGGTCCGCCTTCGCTGATGTTGGGGTTCTGGTCGATTTCCCGCAGCATCATCGGGAGCTTGATCCCGAGGTCGGCGAGTCTCCTGCCCTCCAGGAAGAGGATCTCCTGCCTGGCGAGCCACAGTGAATGCCACAGGTCGGACGCTTCCGTCAGCGCCGTGACGCTGTCGGCGTCGAGCGATGTCCCGGATATGGTGGGAATCGTGAGTCCGTCTCCCGGGCGGTCGAGCACCAGGCCGGCACGGTAGGGGCTGTTCACATCGGCTCGCACGAGGATCCCGGAATCCCGGGGACGCAGGCTGAGATCGGCGTTGCGGCGCTCGTCGATGTCGTCGAAGGACACGGTGCCGCGCGTTCCGGCGAGCTGAATCGCGCTGGCCAATTGGTTCTTCGCCCTCGCAAGGTCTCCCGACGCCAGCGCGATCTCCGCCAGGATCAGGTGCATCTCCTCCGCCTTTGCGATCGGGATGGCGGCGTCGCGCGTCGTGTACTTGGGGTCCAGGAAGTCCAGCCGGGGCAGCGGCTGCATCTCCTGAAGCGCGCGCAGCACCAGGAAGAATACCGACGTGTTGCTGATCGAACCCCCGTCGTAGGAGGGCGCGAAGAGGAACTCCGCGTCGGCCAAAAGCACCGCGTTGGCCGCCGCGGCCGCCCCCCCTCTGTCACCCTGCAGCCGGTAGGCCCGTGCCAGCGCGGCATTTGCCTGCGGGCCGAAGCCGACAGCCGCCTGCAGGTCGGTCACGGCCCGGTCGAGCGCGACATCGGAAGGCTGCGGGGTGCCGTCCTCCTCGAGCGGGACGAAGGAGAAGACCTCGCCCATGGTCAGGTACGCCATCCCCCGGTAGTAGCGGGCTTCGGCCACCAGCTCCGCCGGCGCCCCGGCATCGTTCGGAGCGATCTCGTCGATCACGAAATCGGACAGCGCGCGCAACTCCTGGACGTTCCAGTACACCCCGGTGGCGCTCGTCCCCGTCGCATTCATGATGTCCGGCGTGATCTCGTTGGGGGCGTCCAGCGTCTGGATGAGCCCGGTGCCGTGAATCGAATAGTTGTCGGTGACGACCTCGGCGACGACGTAGGCGTTGATCAGGCGGGCGAACTGCGCCCTGAGCCCGGGCAGCAGCGCCTCGGTCGGGTTGGTGGCCTGCGCCAGGTCCTCGTCGGTGGTCGTCGGGTTGTTCACCCCGGTGGGGTCGACGGCGTCGCAGGCACCGGCCGCCAGGATGCCGAGCAGCATCGCGGCCGCGGCCAGCCGTCCCCACCCGGGGATCGATATGTTCCTGTTCATCATTCCATCCGTTCTCCGTTGTATGCCAGCCATTAGAAGACCACCTCGACGCCGAACTTGAACTGCCGGTTCGGGGACAGGGTCGAGCTCGTTTCGCTTCCCAGCTGCAGTCCGCCACCGGCGAGCCCGTTGAGCTCACCGTCAACGATCGTGTTTCGTGACCAGATCCACAGGTTGCGGCCGCTCGCGAACAGCGAGGCACGGCTGGCGTTGACGGTGCCGGCGACCTCCTCGGGCAGTGCGTACCACACCGCGACCTCCCTGAGCTTGAAGAAGTCGCCGTCGTAGAGGAAGGCGCTGCGCGCTGCGTTCTGGCTGTACTTGCCCTGTGCGGTGCCGCTGTCGTCGTACCGGGTCGGGAAGGCGTACTCGCAGCCTTCGGCCGCGCCTTCTTCCATCCCGCAGCGAACGCGCTCACGCCGGTAGATGCCGTTGAAGGTGGCCCACACAGAGCCCCAGTCGAACACCTGGTGACCGGCCGCCCAGTCCGCCAGCGCGCTGATCGTCAGGTTGTTGCCGATCCCGATCGTGGTGTTGAAGCTCCCGCTCTTGTCCGGCACCGGGAATCCCCCGGTGAATCCGCGCTGGGAGCCGTCCGGCAGGCCGTCGCCGTTGGTGTCCACGGGCATGGTCACCCACCATGCGCCCACGGGACCTCCGCGGCATTCCCCGTCGACCATCCGCCAGCAGCCGGTCACGCGCTTCTGGGAACCGTCCACGCCGAAGTCCGCCACGCCGCCCATGTCGGTGACCTCATTGTGGGTGTAGCGAAACGTCCCGCCCAGGTTCCACGCCAGCTGCCTGGTGTTCATGACTTCCAGGTTGGCGCCCAATTCGATCCCGCGGTTCAGGATCTCGCCCACGTTCTCCTGCTGGGTACCCTGTCCGGTTACCGGCTGGCGCGGCACCTGGAAGAGCGCGTCGGTGGTGCGCGCGTCGTAGACGGTCAGGTCGATGCCGATGCGGTTGTTCCACAGCGCGGCGTCGATGCCGGCCTCGATCGTGGACGTCTTCTCCGGCCGAAGCTCCGCGTTGCCCGGATTGGCGAACCTGGGGGCCGACTCCCCGCGGAAGGAGATGGCCGAGAAGGTCCGGTCCTTCAGGAAGGCGCCGGGGAACCGGCCGGTCTGCCCATAGGCCGTGCGAAGCTTCAGTTCGTCCACGAAGGGCAGGCTGAGATCGTCGGAAAGGATGTACGACCCGGTGGCCTTGGGATAGAGCTCGGTGTCGATGTTGTCCCCGAAGCTGGAGCCGGCATCGATGCGGAATCCGCCGCCGAGGTAGAGCTTGTTCCAGAAGCTGAGCTGTTCGTCCACGTAGAGCCCGCCGTTGAACACCTCGGCGTTGCCCTCGAAGGCGGTGATCTCCGCCGCGGCGTCGAAGTCGAAGGAGCCCGGCAGCGCGAAGCCCAGCCCGTTGCCGTTGATGATGCTCTCGTCCTCGCGGAAGCCCTGCACGCCGACGGTGAGCGAGGATGCGATGCTCCGGTCGGAGTTCTCCCAGGCATAGGTCGCGCCCGCGTCGAGCGACACGGAGGTGAAGGAGCGGTCCCTGCGGTTGAGCTGCCCGGTGGCTTCGCCCGGGGTGAAGCCGATCGGCTGGTAGATGCGCTGCTGGTTGGTCCGGTTGTCACTTCCCACCGTCAGCTTGGCGGTCAGGTCGTCGCGGATGTTCCAGCGGGCGCCGGCGGAGAAGATGAACCGGTTGACCCATTCGTCGATGTCCGGCATCAGGAAGATGTCGTACGCCTCCTGGAGGGTGGCGGCTCCCGAGAAGAAGAGGGCGTCGCCGACCTCGAAGGTGGTGATCGGATCCCCGATGGAGGAACCGTTGTAGAGCCGCTGGAAGTTGTGGCGCACGTAGCTGCCCGAGAACTCCATGGTGAAGTCGTCGCTGAGGGACGCCTGCAGGCCGCCGCGCAGGTTGTAGTTGGTGCTTGCGTCCTTGGGCTGGGTCCCGGTGCGGTCCTCGAGGCGGCCGCTGACGCTGTAGGTCACGTCGGCGGTGCCCCCGCTGACGCCCAGGTAGTAGCTCTGCGCCTGGCCGTTCTTGAAGTACTGATCCTGGAGGAAGGTGGCGGTGACCTCGCCGGACTCGACCCGGTCGGGGAAGATCACGCCGGTGTCGAAGATGTACTTGAGCTCCGGCACCTCGATTCCCTGCTCGATCCGGGCGGTGATGCGCGGCGCCCCGGGGGTGCCCTTCCTCGTAAAGATCTGGATCACGCCGGTGGCCGCGTCGGATCCGTACAGCGTGGAAGCCGCGCCCCCCTTGGTGATCTCGATCCGCTCGATGTCGCTGGTCAGAATGTCGGCGAGCGAGGAGGACTGCTCGCCCCCGGTGCCCGCCGCGGTGGACTGATCGTTGTCCACCCGCACCCCGTCCACGTAGATGACCGGGGTCTGGGCGCCGAAGACCGACGAAATGCCCCGGAAGTTGATCAGCGAGCCGGTGCCCGGCTGGGCCGACGTGGCGTTGACGGTGGCGCCCGCGACGCGGCCCTGGAGGAGCTGGTCGACGGACTGCACGGGCGCCTGCGCAATGTCATCGGCGGTGAGCACCTCGACCGAAGTGCCGAGAGCGCGCCGGGCGGTTTCCGCGCCCACGCCCGTTACTACGACCTCATCCAGTGCGATCGCGGTCGCCGACATCCGGATATCGATGTTCTGCGTCTGTCCCGCCGTGACGGTCACGGTCTGCTCGGCCTCCGTGTACCCGATCAAGGTCACCCGCACGACGTGCTCGCCGGCGGGAACATTCAATAGCAGAAAGTTGCCTGCCGCATTGGTGAGCTGGCCGATTCCGGTCCCCGTCACGAGGACCTGGGCGTTGGACAGAGGGCGCTCGGAAGCGCCGTCCAGAACCCGGCCCTGGATGACGCCGGCCTGGCCCTGGACCGGCTCCGCGCCCGTTAGGGCCACAAGCGTGATGAGGGTGGCCAAACCCCTCAGTAGTCGTGGGTAGTGCATGGTATCTTACTCCTGATTGAGTTGGGAATGCGGCGGCAGATCGGATCCCCGCGGGGAGGCCGCCATTGGGGAGTCCGAGTGACTCCCACCTGATTTCCGCGGGAACGTGGGGATTCCGCCGACCGTCGGCCGCTCCGTGCGGCCGGATGTCCGCGACGCAGCGATCACCGCGGTACCTGCCGGCAAGCCGTGGGTAGTCCCCGCGCCGCACCGAGGGCGGCGAGGGGCCGGGCTGGCCCCGTCATACATCCAGATTCCGTACGTACCTCGCGTTTTCCTCAATGAATTGACGGCGCGGCTCCACTTCATCCCCCATCAGCCTCGAGAAGATGCGGTCCGCTTCAGCGGCGCTCTCCACCGTTACCCGCAAGATCGTGCGCGCGTCGGGGTCCATCGTCGTCTTCCAGAGCTGGTCCGGGTTCATCTCGCCCAGACCCTTGTAGCGCTGAATCGAGATCCCCCGGCCGTCCTTGCCGTTGGAGAGCCTGCTGATCTCCTGGTCGCGCTCGTCGTCGCTGTAGGCGTAGCGCTCGGTCTTCCCCTTCTGCACGCGGTAGAGCGGCGGCTGCGCAATGTAGACGTACCCGCGGTCGATCAGCTCCCGCATCTGGCGGAAGAAGAAGGTGAGGAGGAGGGTGCGGATGTGGGCGCCGTCCACGTCGGCGTCGGTCATGATGATGATCTTGTGGTAGCGGGCCTTCTCGATGTCGAAGTCCTCGCGGATCCCGGCCCCGATCGCGGTGACCATGGCCCGGATCTCGTCGTTGGAGAGGATCTTGTCGATCCGTGCCTTCTCGACGTTGAGGATCTTGCCCTTCAGCGGCAGGATCGCCTGGAAGGAGCGGTCCCGGCCCTGCTTCGCGGAACCCCCCGCGCTGTCTCCCTCGACCAGGTAGATCTCGGAGAGCGCCGGGTCGGCGATCGAGCAGTCCGCCAGCTTGCCCGGCAGCACCCCGCCCTCCAGTCCGCTCTTCTTGCGGGCCAGATCGCGGGCCTTGCGCGCCGCCACCCTGGCCCGCGCCGCCTGCAGCGACTTCTCGATCAGCGCCCGTGCCGACCGGGGATTCTCCTCCAGGAAGGCCGACAGATGCTCGTTCACCGCCGCCTCGACCGCGCCCCGCACCTCCGAGTTGCCCAGCTTGGTCTTCGTCTGGCCCTCGAACTGCGGCTCCATGACCTTCACGCTCAGGACGCAGGTCAGGCCTTCGCGGACGTCGTCGCCCGAGAGGTTTTCGTCCTTCTTGAAGATCCTGTTCCGGCGCGCGTAATCGTTGATCGTGCGAGTCAGCGCCGCCCGGAACCCGGTCAGGTGGGTGCCGCCCTCGTGCGTATTGATGTTGTTGACGAAGGTGTGGATGTTCTCCGAGAAGCCGTCGTCGTACTGCATGGCCAGCTCGATCTGCGCCTCGGGCCGGTCCGTCTCGAAGTGGATCACGTGGTCGTGCACCGGGGAGCGCGTCCCACGCAGCCAGGTCACGAACTCGGCCAGCCCCCCATCGTACCTGTACTTATGTTCGACCTCCTCGTCGGTCCGCTCGTCGCGCAGCACGATCTCGAGCCCCTTGTTGAGGAAGGCCAGCTCGCGCAGCCGGGCGGAGAGCCTGTCGAAGCTGAAATCGAGCTCGGTGAATACCTCCGGGTCCGGCTTGAAGGTGACCAGTGTGCCCTGGCCCCGCGCGGCCCCCAGCTCCGCCAGTTCGGTGGTCTTGATCCCCCGCTGGTAACGCTGGTGGTAGCGCTTGCCGCCCCGCCTGACCTCGACCTCGAGCCACTCCGAGAGCGCGTTCACCACGCTCACGCCAACCCCGTGCAGCCCTCCCGAGACCTTGTAGGAGGTCTTGTCGAACTTGCCGCCCGCGTGCAGGGTGGTCATCGCCAACTCGACCCCGGGGACGCCCTCCGTAGGGTGCATGTCCACGGGGATCCCCCGGCCGTCGTCGTCCACGCTGATCACATCGCCCGGACGGATCACCACGTTGATCGCGGCGCAATGCCCCGCCATCGCCTCGTCGATGCTGTTGTCCACGACCTCGTAGACGAGGTGGTGCAGCCCCCGGGCCGAGGTGGACCCGATGTACATCCCCGGCCTCTTGCGGACCGCCTCCAGCCCCTTGAGGACCTGTATCTGTCTCGACGTGTAGTCGCCTGCCTTGCTCTTCACCGCCATGCTCACACCTCTCAAATCATTGCTCCGCCAGGCGGAACCGGACATCCCCGATGGCCGGGCCGGCTCTGGCCCGGTTCACCTGCTCAAGTATCAAAGGGCGCATCATCGACAGCTCAGCGAGCCACGCGCTGGAGATCACTTCGATCACCAGGGTGTCGCCCTGGACCTCCACGGGCGTGGTGACCCGGCTGACCCTCGGCCCGACCGCGCCGGTCCATTCGTCGAGGGCGCCCAGTCGCCCGAGCGCCTCTCCCAGCCCGGTCCGGTCCAGGTAACCGGCCAGCACATCCCCGACGGGCTCGGGCCCTCCGCCGGCGCGGCGCGCGTTCCGTGCCGCCGTCACGCCGCGATCACTCCGCCGCGGATGCGCCAGCGCGGCAGGGTGCGGCCCGGCAGCCGCACGTCCGACTCCTTGGGGACGGTCAGGATCACCTGGCCGGTTCGTTCCTCTGCGAGCAGTGCGGCCAGGCGGCCGGAGCGGCTCGCGTCGAGTTCGGCGAAGGCGTCGTCGACGAGGAGGATCGGCTCGGCGCCGCGCTGCTCGCGGATGGTGGCCGCTTCCGTCAGGCGAAGCGCGAGCGCGGCCGTGCGCCGCTGTCCTCCCGATCCGTAGGTCCGCGCGGGGAGCGCGCTGCCATCGGCGGCGAGCGTGATCAGGAGCTCGTCCCGGTGCGGCCCCGCGCTGGTGCTGCCGAGCCGTGAATCCCGTTCCCAGCACTCGTCCAGCCGGACCCGGTACCGCTCGCGCAGGACGCTCTCCGCGGCGGGCGCCGGGGCCGGGGCGGCGTCCCGAGCCGAGCCGGAGCCGAGATTTGCCCGGTACGCGACCGTGGCGGAGTCGCCACCCGAAATCCTCTCGTAGTACCGCGTGAAGTGCCCGGCCCAGGCCGCCACCCATTCCCCACGCATGCAGGTGAGCCGGGCCCCCGATTCGACCAGCCCATCCTCCCACGGACTCGCCCACTCCCTGGGGATCGCGGAGCCCGAACCGGTCCTCAGCGCGGCGTTCCGCTGCGCCAGGTTTCTACGGTATTCCTGCAGCGTCTCCAGATACCCGCGGCGGTTCAGCGAGAGGAGAATGTCCAGGAAGCGGCGACGCACGCCGGGCCCGCCGCTCACCAGGTCCGAGTCCGACGGCGAGAAGACGACGGCTCCCAGCTTGCCGAGGGCGGCCGAGATCCTGATCGCGTCGTTTCCGTCCACCTTCACCTTCTTGCTCCTCGTCCTCCTGTCGAAGCCGGCCGCCACGGTTGCCGGCTCGATGCCGCCCACCAATCCCCGGATGTGGAATACGTCTTCCGAAAAGGCCGCCAACTCCGCGTCGCCCGCACCCCGGAAGGACCGGAAGCTCTCCAGGTAGTAGATCGCTTCGAGAAGGTTCGTCTTCCCCTGCGCGTTGTCGCCGACGACCGCCACCCCCTCCGGAGGGAAGTCCAACTCCTGAATTCCGAGGTTGCGGAAGTGGCGCAGCTCCAGTTTCCTCAAGACCACGAACGGGGGTGGAAACGGGGTAATCCGTGCATCTTCAAATATAACAGGAAATCACCGCGATCCGGCGGTACGACGCTCCCGCCCGGCCCGCTCCCTCACTCGCCCCTGAAGTCTGCCTTGCGCTTCTCCAGAAAGGCCGCCATCCCTTCCCGCATGTCGTCGGTGGAGGCGAGCAGGCCGAAGAGCGTGGACTCCAGCTCCTGCGCGTGTTCCATGGTGCTCTCGACCGCCCCGTACATCGACTTGAGCGCCATCTCGAGTGCGACCGGCGCGTTGCGGACGATCCGCCCTGCCAGCTTGCGGGTGCGCTCCATCAGCTCCCCGTGCGGGACCACGACGTTGGCCAGTCCGATCTCGTAAGCGCGCTCGGCGTTCACCATGTCGCCGGTGAGAACCATCTCCACCGCGCGCCCCAGGCCCACAAGCCGGGCCAGCCTCACCGTCCCCCCGTAGCCTGGAATGATCCCGAGCCCCACCTCCGGCAGGCCGAAGCGCGCGCGATCGCTCGCAACCCGGAGATGGCACGCGATCGCCAACTCGCAGCCGCCACCGAGCGCATACCCCCCCACCGCGGCGACCACCGGCTTCGGAAACCGCTCGATCCTCCGCAGGACCTCCTGGCCTTCGCGGCTTACGGCGACACCGGTGCGCGGCCCCATCGTGGCGAGCACGCCGATGTCGGCGCCGGCCACGAAGGCCTTGTCGCCCGCCCCGGTGAGGATGACCGCGCGCACCCCCGGATCCCCGCGCAGTTCGGCGAAGGCCGCGTCGAGCTGGGCGATGACCCGCGGGTTCAGGGCGTTTAGCTTGGCCTGCCGGTCGATCGTGACCGTGGCGACGGAGTCCGCGATTTCGGTCCGGACGAGGATATGGTCGTTCATGGTAGCCTGGCAGGGGGAGATTGGGGGGGGAACAATGGAAGCTAGTCGCGATTTCGGGCGCCAGCCACCGCCAAATGGGACCGATTCCCGCACCGGCGTAGCAATCCGGCGCCCCCTGCCTTACCTTCCGCTGTGGCCGGCGGCTCGGAAGGAGCCGGCGGCGCGCTGAAAATGGACACACGCACGAGGAACCATGTCGCGTTCTCTGAACAAGGTGACGCTGATCGGCAACGCCGGGGGCGATCCCGACGTACGCTCAACTGCTTCCGGCTCCCGGGTCGCCAAGTTGTCGCTGGCGACCAGCCGCCAGTTCACGGACCGGTCCGGACAGCAACAGGACCGCACCCAATGGCACCGGCTGACCTTTTTCGGGCGGCTCGTCGATGTCGTGGAGCAGTGGGTCAAGAAGGGAGACCGTCTCTTCGTCGAGGGAAGGCTCGAGTACTCCCAGACCCAGGACGAACAGGGCGGCACGAGGTACTGGACCGACATCATCGTCAACGAAATGATCATGCTGGGATCGGGCGGCCCCGGGCGGGGCGCACCGGAAGGAGCGGGCCACGGCCCGGCAAGCTACGGGGCCCAGGGTTCGCAGCGCCCGCAACCCCCGATCACCGAACCCGACGATGACCTGCCCTTCTAGCCGCCCGGCGGGCAACACGGAGACCGAAGAGCGAGGAAGGCACCTTGGCTAACGATGCGATCGAAATGGAAGGAACCGTTACCGAGGTTCTCCCCAACGCGAACTTCAGGGTCAAGCTGGAGAATGGCCATGAGATCCTGGCGTATCTCTCCGGCAAGATGCGCAAATTCTACATCCGTGTGCTCGCCGGCGACCGCGTCAAGGTGGAGATGTCCCCGTACGACCTGACCCGCGGCCGGGTCACCTACCGGTACAAGTAGAAGGGCTCTAGTCCGCCTCTTCCTCCGACTCCCACAACCCGAGCAGTTCCGGATCGTAGCGGGAGGGGTTCTTTCGGTAGGCGCGCGCCCAGTCCTGGAATTCCGGCAGGTTCAACTGCTGCCGGATCTTTCGGGTCGCGAAGCGGATGGCGTCGTTGTACGACGCGGGCGCCAGCCGGTTGGCGGCACGTGCCTCGGCCTCGGCTAGCTTGTAGATCTCGGTCGGCGGCAACGACAGTACGGCATCGGCCACCTTCGCCGAGCAGTAGTCTCGGTACTTGGCCCGAAGTACGTGATCGTCGTCTCGCTCCACCATGTCACCCTCCCACCACGAACCGCGCCCGACCCGGCGCTACGCCGAATCGGCATCCCTAACTGTACCCAACGGTCGAAGTGGATTGCGTCGGTAACATGAATCTCGCCACATTGGCAATGGGCGGTCAAGGGGCCTGAAGACAACGCTGAAACATCTGATTCCGCAGATGCCCGGTGCCCCGGCGCGGGTAACGATCCGCAGCCACGCGCGAATTCGAGGAGGATGACGGCGTTAGGTGGGGCCGGGCAGGCGAAGCGGCCCGGCCCGAGTGCCCCGCCGGTCGAATGCCGCGGGGCCCAAGTCCACGGGCTGTTCAGGCGAAGGTGGTCGCGGAGTCTCCCGAGGCGTCCATCATCCGGCTTTCGCGGGCTTCGGCCTCCCTGAGTCGACGATAGATGGCTCGCCGGGTGAGCCCATACTGAATGACTCGGCCAAGGAAATCCGGGTCGGACCGCTGCACCTCCTCTGCTTCCGTCGCAATGTCATTGGGGAGACGAACGTTCAGTTGCACGGATCGCGTGTTCCACATCCCTGGTTTCACCCTGGCTCGTATAATCTGGAAAACGATTTGTTCGAAAAATCACCCCGGACGCGGATCGGCGGCGACGGACCCGGTCGGGGCGCGCGGCGCCGGGATGCCAATCGCGAACGGACTCTAACAGTACGGTGCACCGGCGCGGTACGCAAGAAAGGTCTCCAACAAGGCCACTGCTATCTAAGTCATTATATCACAATAACTTAGGAAATTCCCACGAATGGCTAATCCACTTGTTTCTCAACCGAATCGACGTTACTCCGTTACCGTTCCGATACGGACCTAAGTGGCAAGCTGATAAGCAGTTGGCAGGACCAGTGCCAGCTCGTAGAGCGGACGCGGCAAAACACATTTTTCCCAAAAAATCGGGAATCGCGAATCGACCCCCCGAAGGCCGTCAAACGGGCGATTTCAGGGCAGGACGGACCGCAGGAACGCCCCCAACGTGGCTCGGTCGAACTCCCTGAACCTCCGTTGCACCTCCCTCGCGGTTTCCTCGAGGAAGATGTTGGCCGTATGATAGCGGCTGGTGCTGCCCCGATGCCGGAAACGGAGGAAGCCGCGCCAGACGGCAGCGTCACGGAAGACGTGCAGAGACACGACCCAGGACCGCCCCGCGTAGTTGAAGTGACGGTCTTCGAGCCGTCCGGGCTGCCCCACGCTCGCCGCGTGCGGATCGTCGTTGGAGTCCTCGATGTGACAGAGCGGATACTGCTCGCGGTCCGCCAGCCAGACCTCGAAGGGTGGCAGCGGCAGCAGGTGCTCGGCGAAGCGGACCAGCGTGGCCATCGGGTCCTGGACATCGTGCAGACCGCGCGGCTGCGCCCAATCGCGGGCCTCGCCGTAGAGCTCGCGCACCGCCTCGCGCGGCATGACGTGGAGGAGACGGGCGGCCTGGCGGCGGCGATACGCATGATACTTCAGGTACAGTACCTCGGTGGTTTCCGCCGGGTGGTCCCGCGGCGCCTTCCAGCTCTGTGTCCAGGCCTGTTCGCCCATGCCTGCGCTCCTCGTCAGTGCACCGACAGCGCGGATTCGTTGAATCCGGAAGGGACAACCCCCAAGCCGGCATCCCTCAGCTTCAGCCGGTCCAGCGTGGCCCGCTCCCCGAATGTCGACGTCAGACCGCTGACCATGCCGAATCTCTCAGGCTCAAAGCGCGCGACGAGGCGGCTCAAGCCCCGCCGTATCAGCCTGAGGCTCCTGAGCACTTCGTCAAACGATACCGGAACGCCAAACCGGACATGGTGGACCTCGCATGGTTTTCTCCCCACCAGACGCGACGTTCCGACCGGCATGCCTCCGAAGCAATCCCGGACCGCCCGCCCCAGCCCGCCCGCGCGCCCGCGCACGTCCTCCGGGGTCGTGAAGACAAGCGAATTCGCCTCGTAGTCGAGGTGGACCCGGGTGATCACCCCCTGGCCCGTCGCGATCCGCACCACTGTGCTCTCGTGCAGATCCAGATCCTTGCAGAGGTCCCGGAATCCGATCCTGAGCAGGATGGGACGCGTGAGCGGCGTGAAGCCCCTGCGGTTGAGGACCCGCAACGCGAGATCGAAGCAGTAGCGGCGCAGCTCCGTGCCACTTGCCGGTTTTCTCCCGCGGGCGTCGCTGAGCGCCCGCAGATGAGCCAGAGTGGTATCGTAGACCCAGTCGAGAATGACGAGTTCGGTGGTGAGGTTCAGGTACTTGACCTCCCCGGATCCCAGATCCAGGGCCCGCGCGGAAGACGCGAACCTGCCGGAAACCACCAACGCGAGTCCGATGTCCCGGATGTGGCCGCCGGGGTGATGAAGCTCGTGGACATCGCGGTATTGCACCACGGCCCGCGTCAACGGCAGGTCGCAGATGCCCGGCACATCGGCCAGGGCGTCCGGGCGGCTTTCCGTGGCGGTCACGCGCTGCATGTTCAGCTCCGTTCGCGGGCGGAGTCGTAGCCGGCGACTGGGCCGGCGACCGCGGGGAGAATCGCTGCCACAGTCGAACAGGCGACCCACCCTGGGTGCCGGGGGGTCCAAATGATAAGCATTTGTTTCCGTGGGCCGCAAGCCGGGGGGTACAGCGGGGGGGCACAGCGGTGACTGATGCGGGCCGCAATTGATCCGGGGCGCAGTGTGATTCGGGCCGCAGCGCCTTGTCGCATCAGCGGAACGGGTCTATCATTAGCACTCGTTTCGGGAACCTCCCGGATCCGGTCCGTTCCAGTTCGGTGCGGCGGGCCCGGGTGCACGGGGTTCCCGGCCCATCGGCAACGCGGTACCTGAGCGGGGTGATCTGGTTGGAAGTCTTCGTGAAAGAGAACGAGAGCCTGGAAAGGGCTCTTCGCAGGTTCAAGCGCAAGGTCCAGCGCTCGGGCCTCTATTCGGAACTGCGCAAGCGCCGCTTCTACGAGAAGCCGAGCGCCCAGAGGAAGAGGAAGAGAGAGGCGGCGATCCGGCGGGAGCGCAGGCGCCAGCGCCGGGGCCGGCGGTAGCGCCGGGCGTGCTCCGCGGGGGCGGGCCTGCTGGACGGGTCCAGTTCCTCGTCAGGGTCTGTCCCGCATCCCGGGGCGGCGTCACACCTTCAGGGCGACGGGTCCCTCCGGTGTCCAGTCATAGAATCCCGCCCCCGTCTTGCGCCCGTATCTGCCCATCGTGACCAGGCGCCTCAGGAGCGGGGGAGGGGCGTAGCGCTCCTCCCGGTATTCGCCGTACATGATCTCGGCAACCTGGCAGAGTGTGTCGAGACCGACAAAGTCACAGAGTGTGAACGGCCCCATCGGGTATCCGCAGCCCAGCGTCATTGCCGTGTCGATGTCCTCCACCGTGGCGACGCCCCGCTCGAGCTGGCGAATCGCGTCGAGCATGTAGGGGACGAGCAGCAGGTTCACGACGAACCCCGAGTTGTCACGCGCCGCAACCGGGACCTTCCCGACGCGGCGGGCGAAGGCGCGGGCCGCGTCGAAGGTGTCCTGGCTCGTCACGATCGTACGCACGACTTCGACGAGCTTCATGACAGGGACCGGGTTGAAGAAGTGGAGCCCAACGAAGCGATCCGGGCGTGAGGTGGCCGCCGCCATGTCGGTCACTGTCAGGGAACTGGTGTTCGAGGCGAAGATCGTCTCCTCCGGGCACACGCCGTCGAGGTAGCCGAAGAGTTCGTTCTTGGCGTCCAGCGACTCGACGATGGCCTCGATGACCAGGTCCCGGCCGGCGAAGTCATCGAGCGCGGTGGTGAAGGTCATGCGCGACAGGGTTTCGTCGCGCGCTGCCGGTTCCAGCTTGCCCTTGGTGACCGCCCTCTCCAGCGATTTGGTGACCCTCGCCCGGCCCGCTGCGAGAGCTTGTTCATCGATCTCCCGCACGACTACATCCAATCCGGCCTTGGCCGCGACCTCCGCTATGCCGCTGCCCATCAGCCCGCAACCGGCCACGCCCACTCTGCTGATCTCCAATTCGAATCTCCTCCTGTTCCCGTGTTGGTTGTTTCGCCTTGTCCGGCGTCCGCCAGTCGCCGAGCCATCCCGGCAGACAAGCCGGGACCCGGTCGTGGAATGCCCCCTCGCTCAGCGGTCCCTGCTCATCATCTCGCGGGCAACTCCGTGGAAGTGGCGGCGGACCCACCTTCGCCAGGCCGGCGGTGGCGGTTCCAGCCCCCCGGGGTTCTCGAGACCGTCGAGAATGCCCTCAACCTCCAAGTGTATCTCCCGAAGCCGCCGCTGGAAGCCCCGGCCGGCCAGGACGGCCATGGCGAAGACCGCCGCACTGCCTGCCACGAGGCCCCCCAGAGCGGCCGCCGTCACCGAAAACAGCGTGGCGATCGCGGCGGCCGTGCCGTACCCCACCGCCAGCCCGACGATTCCGCCGCCCAGCACAGCTCTGCCGCGGTAGTCGCCGGTGATCCCCGGATCGACCAGGATGTCCACCTGCGTGGACCCGTCGCCGAGGTCGTCGAGGCGCGCCTCCACCATGCGTGAGGCCGCCACGTAGTGTTGCCGGGACGTGGAGCTGGCTGCACGGGCCACCCGCGACGCCCAGTCGATCGCGGGACGGTATTGGAGCAGATCGTCCCGTCGGCGCACCCGCTGAAGCAGCTGTCCCCCGGCCAGGAATTCGTCGAGATCCCTGCGCACGGCCTCGCGCTTTCGCCCCACCACCCGGCTCCCCCGCACCTCGCCCGGCGCGATCAGTTCGTGTATCCCGCTCCTCGGCCGGAGTGCGCGGCCGGCTCCCGTGCGCACCTCCGTCAGCGCACGCCGCACATGGCGCTCCGCCAGCCCGGCCTCCCGCCCGATGCGCATCACCTCGGCATCGGTGAATTCCCCCTCGTCGCCGCCGGGCTCCGACGCGGCCAGCTCCGACGCGCGGCGCATCACCTGGTCGAAGTCACGCCGCGATACCACCCGCCGGTCGCTCACCGGTCCGCCCTGCGGCCGACCACCGCGCCGCCCGCCCCCTGCCTCGCTCACGGTCGCGCGGCCCTCTCAGTACGCCTCGACGACCACCGCGCCGCCCTGCCCCCCGCCGATGCACGCCGCGCCAAGCCCGTAGCGCCCCCCGCGCCGCCTCAGCTCGTGGAGGAGGTGCAGCGTGATCCGCGTCCCGGAGGCCGCGAGCGGGTGCGTGATCGCGATCGCGCCCCCGTTGACGTTGGTGCGTTCGGGGTCGAGCCCGAGCTCCTTCTCGACGGACTTGTACTGCGCGGCGAAGGCTTCGTTGATCTCGACCAGATCCATCTCCTCCAGGGTGAGTCCCGCCGCCGCCAGCGCCTTGCGGGCCGCCGGCGCGGGGCCGATCCCCATGATGGCCGGGTCCACGCCGGCAAAGCCCCACGACACCAGCCGTCCGATCGGGGCGGCGCCGTTCGCATCCGCCCACGCCCGGTCGGCGACCACCACCGACGCCGCCCCGTCGCCGATCCCGCTGGCGTTGCCGGCAGTCACCAGACCGTCCTTCTTGAAATACGGACGCAGCCGGGAGAGTCCTTCAATTGTGGTGTCGGGCCGCATATGCTCGTCCACCGCGAACCGGACTTCGCCCTTGCGGGTCCGCACCGTCACCGGCGCGACCTCGGCATCGTAGCGGCCGGCATCCCACGCGGCCTTCGCCCGCAGCTGGCTGTTCACCGCCACCTGGTCGGCCTCTTCGCGGGTCACGGCGTACTTCTCCGCCAGACCCTCCGCGGTCTGCGCCATCGTCAGGCCGCAGTGCGAATCCAGCAGCGCCTCCCACAGCGAGTCCTCGAACCCCTTCCCGGCCGGCCCCAGTCGGAGGTCCCCCCAGCGGGCCCCGCGCACCACATGAGGTGCCTGGCTCATCGACTCGGTACCCCCGCAGAGTGCAACCTCGGTGCCGCCCAGGAGAACCTCCTGCGCGCCCGACACGATCGCCTGGAAGCCGGAGCCGCACAGCCGGTTGACGGTCAGCGCGCCTGCCTCCTGCGGGATGCCCGCCCGCAGCCCCACATGCCGGGCCAGGTAGATCGCGTCTGCGGAGGTCTGCAGCGCGTTGCCGTAGAAGACGTGGCCCACGTCGGCCGCATCGACCCCTGCCTTCTCCAGCGCCGCCTCGGCCGACAGCACCCCGAGGTCGGTCGCGCTGAAGCCCTTCAGCGCTCCGCCGAAGGTCCCGAACGGAGTGCGCTTGCCGGAGAGGAAGACAACCTCCTTGTCGAAGCCCTGCGTTCCCATGAATCCTCCCATTGGTTGTCGTTGCTCATGAAGACCCGCGCCCGGCCCCCAGGTTCCGCATGTCTGCGCCGGACGCGCCGTGAAAACTAATCCCTGAGCCGGGCGGCCATCCATTCCCCCACCTCGGAGGTGGCCGCGCTTCCACCCAGGTCGGGGGTGGTGACGCCCTCGCGGATCGATGCGACGATGCACTCGTCTACGTCGGCGGAGGCCGCGTCCATTTCCAGATGGGCGAGCGCGAGCGCGACGCACCCCACCGCCGCCAGCGGATTCGCGATGCCCCTGCCGGCGATGTCGGGCGCCGATCCGTGCACCGGCTCGAAGAGCGCCCAGGAGCCCGGGTTGATGTTGCCCGAAGGCGCGAGACCCAGTCCCCCGGTGACCTGCGCACCCAGGTCGCTGAGGATGTCGCCGAAGAGGTTGGAGGTAACCACCACTTCGTAGCGTTGCGGCCGCCGGACCAGATCCATCGCCATCGCGTCGACGTACATGGCGTCCTGCGCGACTTGCGGGAAGCCGGAACCCACCTCGGCGAAGACGCGCCGCCAGAGCGCACCCTCGTGCACGAGCGCGTTCGCCTTGTCCACCAGGGTGACCCGCCCCCGGCCGGTGGCCGCCGCGTGCTCGAAGGCCGCCCGCACGATCCTTTCGACGCCGTGGTAGGTGTTGAGGCTCTCCTGAGTCGCGACCTCCTCGGTGGTGCCGGCCTTGAAGCGGCCGCCGAGTCCCGCGTAGAGCCCCTCCGTGTTCTCCCGGAAGAAGACGATGTCGGTGGCGGGATCGGGGTCGCGCAGCGGTGAGAGCGCCGGGACGAGGAGCTTGCAGGGCCGGAAGTTGACGTAGAGGTCCGCGTGGAAGCGGAGGCCGAGCAGGATGTCGCGGATATGGGCGTGGTCGGGTACGCGGGGGTCGCCGAGCGCGCCGAGCAGCGCGGCGTCGTAGTCCTGGACGAGCCGGTCGCGCTCCTCGCCGGTGATGGCGACGCCATCGCGCAGGTAGCGGTCCGCGCTGAGGTCCCACCGGTCCAGGGTGAGGTCGAGGCCGTGCCGGTGGGCGGCCGCCGTGAGGACATCCGCCGCAACCGCGGTGACCTCGGGGCCGATCCCGTCTCCACCGATGACCGCGAGGCGGGCCCGGCGCCGGGACGACCCGCTACCGGGCAAGGCCGGGATTCCTGCGGATGCCGGAGGCGGAGGTTCGGCTCCGATCCGCTATGGGACCCTCCCGAACATGATGTTGCAACGCGGGCAGAAGAAGTCCTTGCCGCGCCGGGCAAGCGGCGGCCCCAGTTCACCGCGGGGGCACAGCGGATCCAGTCCTTCGTCGGCCTGCAGCCTCACCTTGCGCCGCTCCCTCCAGGTGCTGATGCGGAGCGGCAGCTCGAACCGGAGCGCCGAAGTCTTGCACTCGAAGAGAACAGTGCTGGTTCCGTCCGCCTCCTGGCGCGCCCCCAGCTCCATGAGGAAGCCGCCCATGGGGGACGGAACCTGGCGTCCGCTGCAGTGCAGGCGTTCCATCTTCTTGACCTGGTCCAGCTCTTCGACGCCGAAGCCCTCACGCGCGGGGCCGGCGCCGGCCTCCTTGGTGGAACCGCTCAAGTTGGTGTCCTTTTCTTCGCCGCGCGGGGCGACGAATGGCTGTCAGTCCGTGGACGGATCCGTGCGAGCACCGAGAGCAGGAAGTCGGTCCACGGGCCGGAATCATCTCTCGTACAGGTAGGCCGACTGCTCGCGGCGCGCTTCGCCGTCCACGCACACCGCGAAGCTGGCGCCCGACCAGATTGCCGCCCCGCCGTACTCGCCATTCTTGTTCACGGCGTAGTAGTTGACGTTGAAGCCGGGCAGGCCGCGGTCGTTGCGGAGACGGGGCTCGGCGGTGAAGGTCACGATGCGTCTGAGCGCCTCCAGGCAGGCGTCGGTGGGGGACATCCCGGCGCGCATCATCTCGACGACGGTATGGGAGCCGCAGGTCTTGATCACGGCCTCGCCCCGCCCGGTCGATCCGCACGCGCCCACGTCGTTGTCCACATAGAGCCCGGCCCCCACGATCGGGGAGTCGCCGACCCGGCCCGGCACCTTCCACGCCAGCCCCGAAGTCGTGGTGACGCCCGAAAGGTCGCCGTCCCGGTTGATGACGTTGCAGTTGATGGTCCCCTGGGGGCGCACACCGTCGTGCGAGTCGAGGATCCCGAGGCCGTACGCCTCCTCGTCCTCGAACGGCTCGTTGCCCGGCCCGGCGGTGTCGGGCACCAGGTAGTCGTCCCTGTCGCTCAACCGGGCCCGCCACTCGATCCACCTGCGGCGCGAGCGCTCGGTGAGCAGATCCTCGATCTGGTGGCCCATCGATACCGCGAAGCGCTGAGCCCCCTTGCCGACCAGGAGCACGTGGTCGGTGTAGCGCATCACGTCCATCGCCACGCTGGACGGCGTCTTGATCCCCTCGAGGCAGGCCACCGCCCCCGCACCCCGGCTCGGCCCGTGCATCACCGATGAGTCGAGCTGCACCACCCCGTCGAGGTTGGGCAGTCCCCCGTACCCGACCGAGGAATCGCCCGGATCGCGCTCCACGATGTTCACGCCCTGGACGACCGCGTCGAGGGTGTCTCCGCCGCCATTGACCACCTCGATCGCGGTGGCGCTCGCTTCGAGCGCGTTGCCGCTCCCGACCGCCACCGGTGTGACCGCGCTGCGGCGGATCGCCGGGGCGCCCAGAAGCGGCCTGGCCGTACCCATTCCGACGGCCGCACCAACACCGACCCCGGCGGAAGTCTTCAGAAAATCGCGACGGCTTGTCATGTTGCCTCTCTCCTTGCGCGCTGCTGTCCTCTTCGTGCTGTCAACCGGAACAGGCCCATTGCGGGTCCCGGCCGGCATCCTTGATCGAATCCCGGGACCGGCTTCCTCGCGGCCGTCCGACGGATGTTCCGCCGCTTACAGGCCGGCGAAAGCCCACCCCCGGTCGTGCTAGGCTTCCCTGGGCTCCCCGAGAAGGGCCTCGCCCGACTCCGCGATTACGGCGCCGTCCGTCGACGCGCCGTCGGCGGGCGGGGTTTCGGCTGCCGGCCGGGATCTCCTCAGCCGTGAGATTACGGGTTGGCAGAATTGCAACCCCACCTTCTTCAGCTTTGCGAGATCCGCCACCTCGAGGTCCGGATACCGCTCCGCCAGGTACTCGACGGTCTCGGTCATCCAGACATCCTGATCAGCCGCTTCCGCATCAAGTACGCCACAGCGGTGGATATGGCTGAACAGCTCGTCTCTCGCCCTCTCGATTGGTTCTTGCTTCGCCACTACTCCTCCTCAACTATTGTTCGCTTCGTCGGGAAAACCCCTCCCGGCCGAGCGCCGGACTGACGAAGCCAAATAAACTACGCCCCGAATCCCTCATGGCAAGAATCCCCATGAACAACTCCCCTGCGGCCCCCCGGGTCAACTCGTGAGAATACTCGCTTCGTCGCTTTGCGACCACGCAGCCGCCACCCCGGACGGCAAGCTCGATGTCCACGGGATCTTCCACGACCTGTACGCCCCGGGCTTCCCGGCGCGCCAGGACAGGATGACGCTGGTTCTCTCGTTGGAGTGGGGCCGCGGTGACAGCGGGCGCTTCGGCTTCCGGGTCGATGTCACCGGACCCGGCCGCCAGCGTATCCTGACGGTGGAGGGCCAGTCGGAGGTGACACCTCGTCCCGCGGACCGTCCTCCCCCCAGAACCCGGCTGGTCCTGCCGCTTGAGGACGTGGTGTTTCCGGTCCCGGGGCGCTACGAGTTCAGGATCACGGCCAAGGGGCGCACCCTGCGCGGCCCCGTCCTCTATCTCATCGAAGCTGAAGGCGTCAGGGAGCAAGACCCAGCCAGCCCGCCGACTTGAGCGCGAGCAGCCCCAGTCCGGCGACGGCCCCCAACAGCGCCTCGTACTCCCGGTTGTGCAGGTAGCGGCCCGGGGAAAAGCCGATCCCCTCGTCCGCGCGGCCACCCCCGGGGCGGAAGGGCGCAAGACGCGGCAGGAACACCGGAACGGACTTGCGATAGCGGCGGTAGCCGTCTCCGAAGCGCTCCTCCAGTTCGCCGGTCTCCCTGGCCATCGTACTTCCGTAGATCCACAGGAAGTACGCCAGGAAGACCAGCCCCAGCCACGGGCGCCCGCCGGCGATGACCGCCCCCGTGCCGATGAAAAAGGTCCCCAGGTAGAGCGGGTTGCGGGTGAAGGCGTACGGGCCCGAGACCGCGAGTTCGCGGTCCTTCTTCAGGACTCCGGCCGCCCAGCCGCGGATGAGGAGTCCGAAGGCCACGAAGGCGGCACCCAGGCGAAGTGAAAAGGGACTGGGCGCGGCCAGCCAGAAGAAGACGATGGCGAGAATCCAGGCGCTGCCGATGCGGACGCCGCGGTGGCTGGGCTTCAACGACGGCCGACCGCCCTGGCGCCAACGGGGATCCCATCCGGCTGGGCTGGACGCGCCCCCACGGGCTTATCGCCTTCCCGCAGCCGCGCTGGCCCGGGCACATCTCCGGGCTCCGACGAAACACCCATGGTGTACTCGGTGAGTTCCATCGACAGCGGCACGATCCAGAACTTCGTCAGCCTCATATACACCACAAGGCGCCGGTCGTCGTCCGAAAAATGGATTTCCGCCCGCGCACCCTGCTCGAAGAGATGGCTGCCGGGAATGATCGGCCGCACGACGATCGTGTTGAATTCACCGGCCTCGGTCTCCACCCGATCCTTCCGCAGGACCTCGATGATGACCGGGTTGCCGGCCTCCTTGAAGTAGCGGTTGTACGTGTAGCTCTCTCCCACTTCCAACGGAAGCGTGCGGGCGAAATGGACGAAGGAAAGATCGTCCAGAGGCAGCGGGGACGGGAGCGCCCAGGCCGTGTCGTGGTCGATGCGCTGAACCCGGAGGTCTTCCGGAAAGAACTCGTATTCCCGAATCCGTCTCCCATGGTCCGTGATCTTGTGGAACCGCCGCGCAACAAGCTCTTCCGGATCGATCCAGCTGTAGAACTTGTCGTCCAGCTTGAACCCGCCCCCCATAGCCCTTCCCTGAAGCCGGAATTCAAGCGGAAGAGTGGAAACGCCGTGGATCATTTCGGGCTGTCCGATCTTCATCACCGCTTCTCCACCCCCGAAGACGCTCGCGTTGACCCGGAACTTCAGCTCCTCCCCGGGATGGAAGGGGAACACCACTTCCGGGGGACCAAGGGCGGTGAGCGAATCGCGCACCAGGCCGTTCTGCTGCGCGGCGACGCCCTGCAACGGCGCACTGCCGATGATCCACAGCGCGGCTCCCATCACCGCGCACAACGAGCGCAACGGGCGGCGATGATCAGGCTGCACCGTGGTGCTCCTGTTCCAGCGGCGACACCCTTCTCACCCTCAGAATCTCCCGGACCGTGGGGAAGAGCCGCACCCGGCTGCGCCGCCAGCGGATGTCGTAGCGGGGCTCGACCTGCGCCTGCGCGGTGCGGCGGGCGAACGGGACCAGCACCTGCAACAGCTCGGCGTTGGCCGCCCAACCGCCGGTGGTCACAAGCGGCCTGTCGCCAGCGACACCAAGCGCCTTCTTCACAACCACGGCCCGGTAGACCCGGAAACCCTGCAGTCGATTCCCGCCCGGCGCCCCCGCTCTCCGGCGCCCGAGCGCGATCCGGCCGAGCCGGCGCGCAAGCCGAACGATGCGGGGGGCAGGCCCGCCCCTCGCTTCCTGTCCCGATTCGCCCGTTACGATGTCCACTCCGCCCTCGAAGGTCCTCAGCAGAGGGACCAGGGTTTCCGGATCGTCCGTGAAGTCGCCCTGCATGGTCACGATGGCATCTCTCTTCGGGTAGCGGGCCCGTCCGGCGGCGGCACGCAGCAGTCGTTCGACTGCGGCACCGTACCCCAGCGGCCGCCGGGACGAAAGCACGGTGAGCGGCAACACCCGCCTGTACTTCTCCAGCAGGGCCGGAGTTCCATCGCGGGAAGCGTCGTCGAAGACGATCGCCTCGTAGTCCCGCCCCAACTCCGCCATCACCTCGCGGATTTTCCAGAGCAGCACGCCGATGGTGCGGTCTTCGTCCCGGCAGGGAATGCAGATGTAGACCATCGTGGATCCTGGTTTCACTCTTCAGACGTGTTTTGCGGCCGCGGCGTGCGACCGGAAGGCAGCGCGGACGCTGATGGAAAATAGCGGAATCGGCGCGCCACGCATTCGCTCCGGGGCGGACCCCGGGACCGGCGGGCCCGCGCGCGACTGCGACCCGCCGCGCGCGCATGCAGCCACCCCGCTGCTGCCAACTGCGACGCCCGACCCGGTGAATGCGGTTGCCTCCGCCCACGGATGTGACGCTCCGGTGGCGCGCGGCGGCCAGGAAGGTCGTTCCGCACCGGCCGCGCGCACCTGGCGCCTCCGCAGTGCAGCGGGGATCTACTCCACGGACTGCTCGGGCGGGGGCGTCTTCCAGCGCTTGTGCAACCAGAGGTACTGTTCGGGATAGCGCCGCACGTACTCCTCGATGCGCGTGGTGAAGGCCTGGGTCATGGCGGCCACCCTCGCAGCGCGGCCCCGCCTCCCCCCACCCGCCCCCGGCACGGCCTCCTCCTCGAGCGCCTCCAGGTACACGTGGTAGCGCGGCCTCCAGCCCGGCATGCGCACCGCGAAGAGGGTCACCACCAGCGCGCCCGACCTGAGCGCCAGAACCGCCGGTCCGCGCGCGGTCGACGCCGGATGCCCGAAGAAGTCCACGAAGACGCCGGCGCGCCGCGCGTCCTGGTCCCCGAGGATCCCCGCGAAACGGCCCGCGTCGAGCGCCGCCAGCACCCCGCGCCGCCCCTCGCTGCGCGAAATGATCCTGAACCCGAGCCGCTCGCGGGAGCGTGTGAGGTAGCGGTCGAAGTACTCGTTGCGCTGGCGAGCCACCACGACATCGACGGGGAACCCGCGCGCCACCAGCGCGGCGCCGCCCACCTCCCAGTTGCCGAGATGAGCGCTCAGCAGGATGACCCCCCGCCCCTTCCCCACTGCCGCCTCCACCACCTCCAGCCCGCTCACGCGGGTCCGCTCCCGCACCTCGCGGCGCCCCAACCCCGCCAGCCGGAACACGGCCACCGCCTCGGCGCCCAGGTGCGCGTAGCAGCGGCGTCCCACATCCCGCCGCCACCTTTCTTCCGCTTCCGGGAACGCGCGGCGCAGATGGTCCGTCACCACCTTCCAGCGCGGCCGCCCCACCCGTGCCACCACCCACCCCAGAGCGGCCCCGGCGCGGTCGGCAAGCACCTCCGGCAGGATCGCGCACACCCCCGCGAAGGCCCGCAGAAACAGGTACTCCGCGACGAAGCGCGGCGTCCGGGCCGTCATCGGAACTGCATCTCCCGCAACCGGCGGTACAGGCCCCCTTCCTCCATCAGCGACTCGTGGCTGCCCTGCTGCACGATGCGCCCGCCGTCCACCACCAGGATCAGGTCGGCGCGCTGGATCGTGGAGAGCCGGTGCGCAATCACGAAGACGGTCCGCCCGGCGAGCAAACGTCCCATCGCCTCCTGCACCAGCCGCTCGGACTCGGTGTCGAGCGCGCTGGTCGCCTCGTCCAGGATCAGAACCGGGGGGTCGCGCAGGATGGCGCGCGCGATGGCGATCCGCTGGCGCTGTCCGCCGGAGAGGGTGGCGCCGCGCTCTCCCACCACGGTCTCGTACCTGTCCGGCAGCTCCATCACGAAGTCGTGAGCGAACGCCGCTCGGGCCACCTCCTCAATCCGCTCCAGCGGCACGTCCGTCAGGCCGTAGGCGATGTTGGCACGCACCGTGTCGTGGAAGAGCACCGTGTCCTGTGACACCACGCCCAGCCCGGCCCGCAGGCTGGCCAAGCTGAAGTTGCGTATGCCGGTCCCGTCGATCTCGATCGACCCGGCCGCGGGCTCGTAGAACCGGCCCAGCAGGTCGACGATGCTGGTCTTGCCGGCTCCGCTGGGACCCACCAGCGCCACGACCGAACCCGCGGGCACGTCGAAGCTGATGTCCCTCAGGACGGCATCGCCCTCACGGTACTCCAGGCGCACGTCCCGGTAGCGGATCGCATCACGCACTCCTGTGAAGGCCCGGGTGCCTTCGCGTCCCCGGCCCTCTGCGGGAGCGTCCAGGAACTCGAAGACCCGTTCCGCCCCGACGAGCCCGGGCTGGATCAGCGCGGGCAGCTTGCTGAGGTATTTCACCGGCGCATAGAGCTTCGCGCTGAGGAAGATGAAGGCGATGAAGTTCTCGGCGGACAGCGATCCCGCCACCACCATGCGGGCGCCGTACCACAGGAGGATCCCGGTGCCCAATGCCACGAACACCTCGGTGATGGGAGCGGCCAAAGCGCGAAGCCGGGCAACGCGCAGGAATACCCTGAAGTACCTGCCGGTCAGCGCCAGAAAGCGCTCGCGCTCGTGCGACTCGCCCGCCGCCGACTTCACAAGCCGGATTCCGGCCACCGTCTCCTGGATGTGCGCCCCCACTTCGCCTGCCGTGTCGAGCACCTCCCGGTCACCGCGCCGCAGCCGGCGCACCAGCGGTCCCCAGATCACCATGGTCATCGGGATCACCACGAAGGCCGCCACCGTGAGCTGCAGCGAGATCAGGGCCATCAAGCAAACAAAAGCCGCGAACTCCAGCACGGACTTCAGCGACTTCATGAACTCGGAGGTGACCAACATGCGCAACTGCTCCACATCGTGGGTCAGGCGCGACATGATCTGGCCGGTCCGCATGCGCCCGAAGAAGCCGAGGTCCAGATCGAGCAGGTGCCCGTACACGCGTCTCCGCAGATCGCGGGCAACGCCCTGTTCCACGCGCGCGGCCAGGTAGCTTCGCACGAAGTCGAAGGCGCTCTTGCAGACCACCACCACTATGATGAAGACGATCACCCCGGCCACGACCGACTGCGGCTCGCCCCCAAGATCGACGAACCGTCCCAAGGTGAATTCGAGCGCCTGGTCCACCCAGCCGCTTTCCTGCCCGGTGCCCGCGCCATCGTCGAAAACGGCGTGCAGGAACGGGATCAGCGGAACGACCGAGAACGCGTCGAGCGCAGCGACCAGCGCCGTGGCGGCCGCAGTCAGCCAGAGCGTCCAGCGATGCGGCCCCAGGTACGAGAGGATCCGCCGCCAGGGACGCGGGGTCACCGGGGGCGCGGCCTCAGCACCGCGACGGGCACGATCATTTCCTCGGGCGAGATCCCCCCGTGCAGGAAGGAGTTCCGGTAGCGGCGCTGGTATTCGCGCAGCTTCGTGGGATAGACGAAGAAGTAGTCGTCCAGCGCTACCAGGTGCGTGGTTCCCAGTGATCCGGGTGGAAGACGCAGGTCCGAGGCCCGGGTGGTGGTGAGCGCCGCCTCCGGGTCCTCGGCGCGCAGATTGTTCCCGAACTTGTAGCGCAGGTTGGCGCTGGCGCCACGCCGGGCGAAGACGGTGGCCGGACGGCGGCAGTGGATGGAGCCGTGGTCGGTGGTGAGGACGACCTTGTGACCCTGCGCCGCGGCCTCCTTGAGCACGGAGAAGGCCGTGGAACGCTCGAACCACGACCGGGTGAGCTGCCGAAGGGCCGCCGCGTCCTTCGCCACCTCCATGAGGATGGGAGATTCCGAGCGTCCGTGTGTCATGAGGTCCACGAAGTTGAAGACCATGGCGATGACCGCGCCCCGCTGGCGCAGTGCCGAGCGCACGCGTGCCCGCACCGCCGCCGACTTGCGGTCGGTGAAGACCTTCTCGTAGTGGACGGGGACATCGCGGCCGGTGAGCCGTCGCAACTGGTCGCGCAGGAGTTCATCCTCGAAGGCGTTCATCGACCCCTCGTCGCCCGCGGCATCCCACCAGTGGGGGTGCCGGCGCGCGATATCGTCGGGGAAGAGTCCGGAGAAGATCGCGTTTCGCGCGTAGGGAGTCGCAGTGGGCAGGATCGAATAGTGGTACCCTTCGTCGACATCGAAGTGGGCACCGAGCAGCGGGGCGATCGACCGCCACTGGTCGAGTCGCATGCAGTCGAGGACGACGAAGAACACGGGGTCCTTTCCGAGGAGCGGAAGCAGACGGCGTTCCACGATGTCCACCGACATCTCGGGAGGGTTCTCCTCGCCGCGCACCCACGCGGGGTACTTCCCCGTCACCCAGCGGCCGAAGTCGTGGCGCAGGTCTTCGTGCAGGGAGTCGACGGTGTCGAGGAGACCCGTTTCGCCGGCCCCTTCGAGGAGGAGGTGCCATTCCGCGAGCTCCTGGTAGACGCGCGCGAAGTCCGCCTGGTCCGCGGCTTCCTCGCGCATGCGGGCCAGCGCCGGCCAGCGTGCCGCAAAGTCCTGGGCCGCTCGCTGTTGCCGGATCGACGAACCTTCCAGGATGCGCGTGACCACCGACAGCACCTGGCGCGGGCTGGTCGGCTTCACCAGGTAGTCCTCCACCTGGCGCCCGATCGCCTCCCTCATGGTGTGGTCCTCCTCCGACTTGGTGACCATCACGACCCGCGCGTGGGGGTCGTCGCGGCGAATGAGCTGGAGGACCTCCAGGCCGCGCCGGCCGGGCATCTGTTCGTCGAGGAGGATCAGGTCGTAGGCGTGGCCGCGGAGCAGGGTGAGCGCGTCGTCTCCGTTGGTGATCGCGTCGACGTGGTAGCCGCGCTGCTGGAGGAAGAGGAGGTGTGGACGGAGGAGGTCGATCTCGTCGTCCACCCAGAGGATTCGCTTGGCCGCTCGTCGCATGGGAGGGTCTTCAGGGGGATCGCGGGGCGGGGGCCGACGAGTGCTTCCGCTGGCCGGGGTTCAATTCTTGATGAGCCAGGAGAACCAGGCGGCCACAGGCACTCCGTCCCGGGTGGCCGGCCGGAAGCTCCACTCCGCCGCCTCGCTGAGCACTCGTTCGTTGTAGCGGCGGTCCCGGGACGGCGGATCGAGCCAGGTGGAATCGGCCACGACTTCGCCCAGCTCGTTGACGAAGACCCACACGGTCAGGTCGAAGCCCCGCAGACTTCTGGGGGTGTCCACGGGGAGGATCATTCCCCTGGGTACCGGCATTGGATTGCGGCCCGCGGCATCCGTACCCCCGTTCCCGGCCCCGTCGCCGGTTTCGATGCCCGTTTCGCCGAGTCCCGGACGTTCACCAAGGATCGCGGACGCATCGAACGCCTGGTCCATGTCGAACTCCACCGGCTCGATGTCGATGTCGACGGGGATGGGAATGATCGGCCGCTCGATCGGGGGCGGGGGCGGCATCACCATTGTCAACACCTGCAGTCCACCGGCCGCGCGGTCATCGCCGGCCTTCGGCCCGGCGGCGACCCCCGGGGAGAACGGAACGGACCGGTTGCCGCCCAGCAGAAGCACGAGCAGGTGCAGGAGGACCGAGCTCAGCAAGGCATACCGCCAGATCCTCTGCTCTCTGCGCCGCCGCGTCGTCACGTCCAGGTCATGCACTGCGCGCGGAACCACGGCCTCGGTTCTCTTTGATCCAGTCATCAAGTCCAGTACCCCCCGAGGGGTCACGGTGTTTCGCCGGCCACGGAGTCACCCGGCGGCCGGCGGACGTTCCCGCCCCTCAGCCTTGCCCGTTTCCGGGGCCGCGAGCAAGATTTCCCGCCCTGCGGGTCGCGTGCCCGTTCGCTGTGTCACCGAAAGCGTTCGGACAGGATCGATCCGCTTGCCGGCAGCGACGGTCGCTTGCCCGCGCCACGGACTCACGCAAGGGGGAATCTCGGTGGACCTCGGACTTAAAGATAGGGTGGCACTGGTCACCGGCGCATCCAGGGGCCTCGGCAAGGCCGTGGCCGAACGGCTCGCGAACGAGGGCGCGGACGTGGTCGTAAACTCCCGGTCGGCCGGTCCGCTGGACGCTACGGCGGACGAGATCGCAAGGACAACAGGCCGCAGGATCGTTCCCGCCGCCGGCGATGTCTCCAGCCCGGAACGGTGCGAGGCCCTGGTCGAAAGCGCCGTCGCCGAGTTCGGGCGCCTGGACATTCTCGTGACCAACGCGGGCGGGCCGCCGCCGGGCGGGGTGGACGATTTCGGACCCGCGGCGTACCGGGACGCCCTGGAGGTGAATCTGATGTCCGCCGTCCAGCTGACGCTCGCCGCGCTGCCGGCAATGAGGAGGAACCGGTGGGGCCGGATCGTGGCCATCACCTCCGTTTCGGTGAAGCAGCCGATCAACGGACTCCTCCTGTCCAACACCGCGCGGCCGGGAGTGGTCGGCTTCATCAAGACGATCTCCCGGGACCTCGCCGCCGAAGGCATCCTCTGCAACGTGGTGGCGCCGGGGTACATCCACACCGCCCGGGTCGAATCGCTCGTAGCCGGGCAGGCGGAGGCTCGCGGCGTGTCGCGCGAGGCAGTCCTGGAAGGCATGACCGCCCACATCCCGGCGGGACGCATCGGCCGCCCCGCCGAGTTCGCCAACGCCGTCGCGTTCCTCGCTTCCGAGGCCGCATCCTACATCACCGGCCACACGCTCCAGGTCGATGGCGGACTGGTGCAGGGACTGCTGTGACGCCCGGAGGCCAGACTCGAACCGGCCGCCGAGGAAGCGTCCGGGCCTACCTGGAGCTTACGAAACCCGGTATCACCCTCTTCGTCACGGTCACCGCGCTCGCCGGCTACCTCGTTGCCGCCCTCCCGGCTGCCATCCCCGCGCGCCTCTTACACCTCGTGCTGGGCGTCATGCTCAGCACGGGCGGGGCCCTGGCGCTGAACCAGTACATCGAGCGCCGCCCCGACGGGCTCATGGTGCGGACGCGGTCCCGTCCGGTCCCCTCGGGCCGCATCCGGCCCGGCCACGCCGCCATCTTCGGCTCCCTCCTTCTCGCAGCCGGGATCGGACATCTCTGGTACCATGTCGCCTGGCTGCCCGCACTCATCACCGCCATCTCCGCCCTGCTCTACGACGGCCTGTATACGCCGCTCAAGCTCCGCTCGCCGCTGGCCACCCCCGTCGGCGCGGTGCCCGGGGCGCTGCCCGCGCTGATCGGCTGGACCGCGCACACCACCATCGACGCGCGCGGAATCACCCTGTTCGGCATCCTCTTCCTGTGGCAGCTCGTGCACGTCCTTGCGCTGGGATGGAATCTCCGCGACGACTACGAGCGCGCGGGTTTCCAGCTCATCCCGGCGGGCTCCGCGTCGCTCATCTCGTGGTTGATGGTCGGCTATGCGGTTGCGCTCCTCGCCGTGAGCGCCGTGCCGGCGCTGCTCGGCATGGCCGGCATGCTCTACCTTGCCGGCGCGGTCGTGCTGGGCCTCGGGATGGTCGCAGCCACCCTGGCGTTCCTCTTCGATCCCACCCGGCAGCGCTGCCGCCGGGTCTTTGTCGGCTCCCTGTTCTACCATCCGCTGCTGCTGGCGCTCATGGTCGCGGGTGCGCCGTGATCTTCCGTCCGAATCCCCCATCGAGGCATGCCATGCCGTTCCGAATCATCCTCGCCGCACTCCTGTTCCCCGCTTCCGCCGGCGCTCAGGAGTCCCCCCGTCCGCGTGCCCGCGACCTCGGCATCGAGGTGGGCGTCTTCGCGCCCGGGGCACACAACGCCATCACCGACGTCGCGGGCGTCCTCGTGGGCCACGCCACCGTCATCTCCGGCGACGACATCCGCACGGGCGTGACCGCCGTCCGGCCCCACGGCGGCAACCTCTACCGGGACCGCGTTCCCGCCGCGATTCATGTGGGCAACGGCTTCGGCAAGCTTCTCGGGGTCACCCAGGTGCGCGAACTCGGAGAACTCGAGACCCCCATTCTCCTCACGTGCACGCTGTGCGTCTGGAAGGCGGCCGATGCGATGGTGGGATGGGCCCTCGAGATGGAGGGGATGGAGGGCGTGCGCTCCATCAACCCCGTGGTGGGCGAGACGAACGACGGGGGCCTGAACGACATCCGCAACCGCCCCATCACCGCGGCGCAGGTACGGGCGGCGCTGGACGGGGCGGGCGGGGGGCCGGTCGAGGAGGGTGCCGTGGGCGCGGGCACCGGCACATCCGCGTTCGGGTGGAAGGGGGGGATCGGCACCAGCTCGCGCGTGCTCCCGGCGTCGCTCGGCGGCTACGCGGTCGGCGTGCTGGCCCAGTCCAACTTCGGCGGCATTCTGCAGATTGCCGGGGCACCGGTGGGCCGGGAGCTGGGCCGGTTCTCCTTCCGCAACCAGGTGGGGGCCGGTCGGGAGGTGGAGGCGCCGGGCCGGGAGGTGGCGGAGCCGGACCGCGACAGGACCGGGGGCGGGCTGCAGCCCGAGGAGCGCTCCGGCGAGTCGCAGGGGTCGATCATGATCGTCGTCGCGACAGACGCCCCGCTATCGGAGCGCAATCTCGAACGCGTGGGGAGGCGGGCGATCATGGGACTTGCCCGCACCGGCTCCTACGCCAGCAATGGATCGGGCGACTACGTGATCGCCTTCTCCACCGCCGAGGGGGTGCGCAGGCGGCCGGGCGACGACGTGCGTACCGTGGAGGATCTCTCCAACGACCGCATGTCGGCGATCTTCCAGGCCACGGTCGAGGCCACCGAGGAAGCCATCTACAACTCGATGTTCAAGGCGGTGACGGTAAGCAGCCGCTGGGGGACCCGCGACGCGCTTCCGATCGAGGCTACGGTCGAGGTGCTCCGGCGCTACGGAGTGATTCGCTGACCCCGGCGCATGCAACCTGGCCGAGCCGCCGCTAACCGTCCCCCCGCAAGAGGACGCGCCCTGCCCGCGCGCCGGTAAACTCCCCGTCCAGGATGGCCGCCTCACCGTTCACGAAGAGGTGGACCACGCCCGTCGAGAGCTGATGTGGGTCGGTGAATGTGGCGTTGTCACGGAAGTCGCCGGAAAACACAACCAGATCCGCGACCATGCCCTCCGCGATCGTTCCCCGGCCGGTCATCCCCATGACCTCCGCCGGAAGCCCCGTCATCGACCGGATCGCCGCTTCGAGCGACATCACCTCGTCCTCGAAGACGTACTTCGCGATCTTGCGCGCAAACGCCCCGTAGGAGCGCGGATGCGGGACGCCCACTCCAAACAGCGGCAGGGCTCCGTCGGACGAAGTCATGGTCCACTCCCGGGTCATGAGCGCCAGCAGATCCTCCTCGCTCATGTTGAAGGAGACGATGGACGGACCGCCCTGCAGGATCAGCTCCAGCGACAGGTCCACCGGATCGGCACCGCGCTCCGCCGCCAGCTCGGAGAGCAGCCTGCCCTCGATCGAGGGATCGGCCACGAAACGCCGGAACTGGATTCGGTCGGCGCCGCCGCGCCGCGCCAGATTCTCGACCATCGCCTCCCGGATCCGCTCCCGTGTTGCGGGATCGCGGGCTCGCTCCGCGAAGGCCTCGCCTCCACCGGCCTGCGCCCAGCGCGGGATGAGCGCCGCCGACAGCCCGGTCGCCGACGCCAGGTAGGGATACTGGTCCGCGAAGACGGGCAACCCCTCCGCGCGAGCATCCGCAATCCGCGCGACGATCTCCTCGGAAGCGCCCCAGACCGGGGGCCCAAGCGCCTTGATGTGGGTCACCACCGCGGTAATCCCGGCTTCACGCCCTACCTCGATCACCTCCTCCACCGCCGCCACCACTCCGATCGTGTAGTTGGATTCATCCCGGATGTGGCTCGTGTAGAGACCGCCGAACTCGGCCACCACCCGGCCCAGTTCGATCAGCTCCGAGTTGTCCGAATAGCTGCCGGGGGTGTAGAAGGTGCCCGAGGACAGGCCCCATCCTCCGGCCTCCATCCCGTCGCGCACCAGTCCGCGCATCGTGTCGAGCTCCTCGTCGCTCGGGGCGCGGTCCTCGCTGCCGATCACGCGCCCGCGGACGGTTCCGTGCGGCACCAGCTGGGCCACGTTGACCCCCAGCCCATCGGCCTCGAGGGCGGCACGCTGCGCGGCGAGATCGACCGGCCCACCCCCGTCGGGGTTCACGACGACCGTGGTCAACCCCTGCGCAAGGAGCGGCTCGCCATGGCTGAGTTCCGCCGTCGCAAGGCCGGGACCCGCGTGCGAATGCGTGTCGACAAAGCCGGGGCTGACGTAGAGCCCCCGGGCGTCGATGATGGTTTCGGCTTCCGCGCGGCTCAGGTTGCCGATCGCGGCGATGCGTCCGCCGCTGACGCCGATGTCGGTCTCCCGGGCGGGTGAGCCGGTCCCGTCCAGCACCTGCCCGCCCAGCAGGATCGTGTCGTAGACCGGTGCCTCGCAGCCGGCCAGCGCGCCGATCAGTACGAGGGCTCGCAGGCTGTGCTTCACGATTGCGCTCCTTTGTCGATTGGGGACCGTGGAGCCGCTGGATCAGCGTCTCATCATCAGATAATCAGCAAGTCATCAACTCATGGTGCCTATGGTTGCCGATATTGAGCAACAGGACAGCGGGGACTCCAAGGCGGCCCGACAAGCCCCCGGCAATGGGGCATCTCTGCCACGCTTGTTGACACTGTTTCATTCATTTATCTATCATATGGCGCCAAACAGCCCGTGTAAACACAAATGAAACTTATGCACAGATTCTTCAATGTTGCTCACAGGAGCATGCTGCTTCTAGGCGCCCCGGGTACGGGGAAGTCCACGTGGGTTCGGCACCGCTTTCCGGATTCCATCCATCTGGATATGGAGTCCCCTTCACTCCGCCGCAAGCTTCTGGCTCATCCGGAGAGGCTCCGCAGACTGGTTGCGGATGCCCCCGGCGTCCAAGGCGTCGTCGTCGATGAGTTCCAGAATGCTCCCCAGCTCCTTCCGCTCCTGCAGCGGATTCTGGAGGAACAGTCGATCCGGCGGCTGATCCTGACCGCTTCGCACACCCGCATTCTCCGGCGGGGGGACGACGGCCGACTCGCCAGCAGCCTCCCAACACACACGCTTCACCCCCTGCTTGCCGGTGAGTTTCGAGGATTCGATCTCGACCATGCGCTGCGGTTTGGCACACTGCCGGGCTCAGTCACTGCAACCGACCCCGCAGTGGTGTTGCACGAGTATCGCCAGGGCTGCCTGGCGGAGGTGATCGCCCTGGGCCTCACCCGTCATCTCGGGCGCTTCAGCCGTTTCCTCGGAGCGATCAGCTCCTCCCATACCCAGCGGCTCAACGTCGCACGGGTGGCACGGGATTGTGAGGCTGGACGCAAGGTCGTTGCCGGGTACGTCGCGATTCTGGAAGACATGCTGCTGGCCTTCCGGGTTCCCGTCTTTCAGGTGCAGCCGGCATCCCGGAGCGCCGAACCCGCGGAAGGACCGAAGCGCGCCACCGTCGCGCGGGACAAGCTGTTTCTGTTCGACACCGGGTTTTTCCGCTCGCTATTGCCGGGCGGTGGGACGGCAGATACGGCCGAGGTGGAGCGCCGGGCGCTGGCGGGTCTCGTCGTGCAGCAGGTCCGGGCCTGGGCCGCGTACTCGTCCGGGGACGCAAGGCTGTACTATTGGCGGACCCGCGCAGGCACGGAAGTCGATGTTGTGGTACACGGCAGTTCCGGCACCGTGGGGCTCAAGGTCATGAACTCCGATACCGTCAGCACCCGGGAACTCCGGGAGTTGCGCGCATTCCGCCGGGACTACCCGTACGCGGAGACGGCGGTCCTGTACCGCGGACACGACCGCACCCAGGACGAAGGTACGGCGTGCATCCCGGTCGCCGACTTCCTGCGGGCGCTGCGGCCAGGGGAGAGTCTGCCGGTTCGGCTCTAGAACCCGTGGTTGGAGCCGGGCGTCAGTTCTCCCGGGTCCCGGGCACGATCGCAGCTCCCTCCCAGTCGGGATCCGCCACTCCGACCAACTCGCCTGTCGCGGGATTCACCCAGATCCCATGGATCCGGCCGAAGGCGCCTTCGCGCTCCACCTCCCGCACCGCCATGCCCCATGACGCCACTTCGGCGATATCCTCCGCCGCCCAGCCAATCCCGGGCGATGTCTCCATCTCGATGCCGCCGTCCATGGGGTGCACACGCGCCGCGGCGAGCGCGTCCGGCAGGCTCATTCCCTGATCGACGACCCGCACGACCGCCTGGACCACGGAGGAGATGATCCTCGCGCCGCCCGCGGCGCCGAGGACCAGCACAGGCTCGCCGTCCCGAAGCACCATGAGCGGGGAGATGCTCGAGCGGGCACGCTCTCCGGGCTCCATGTAGCCCAGGTAGCCGCCCAGAGTGGCCGCGTACAGAAACCCCAGGCCGGGCGTCGTGACCTTGGAGCCCAGGTTGGGGCCGATGGTCTGGGTGAGGGCGACGTACATGCCGGCGCCGTCGGCGGCGGAGAGATGGGTGGTGTGGCTCTGCGCCGGGCCCCATCCCGAGGCATCCCAGTCGGGCTGTGGGGCTTGCGCCACCCGCCGTTCTTCGAAAAGGAGGGCCGGCGGAACTCCGGCCGGGAGAGGCAGGGCGGATCGGGCCACGTGGCGGGTCACTCCGGGCACGTCGATGCCGGCCGCGATGTCGGCGGCCCACTCCTTGTCGGTCATGAAGGACAGGTCGCCCAGGTCGTTGCGGCGAGCGACCGTGCGCTCCTCGAATGCGCGCGCGATGGCCGTGCCGACCAGAGCCGCCCAGCTCTCGTCCTCCAGCGAAGCCATGTCGAAGTGCTCGAGGATGTGCAGGATCCCGATACTGACCGCGCCCGAGGCCGGGATGTCGGTCCCCACCAGTTCGTAGCCACGGTAGCTGCCCCGTACGATCGGGGCTTCGAGCGCCTCGTATGCCGCCAGGGCCTCGAGCGTGACCGCGCCGCCGTTCACTTCCATGTCAGCGGCGATCCGCCCGGCAATCTCGCCCCGGTAGAATGCGTCTTCGCCGCCGTCGGCGATCATGCGCAGCGTGGCGGCCAGATCCGGTTGCACAAAGATGGTCTCGGCGGGGCGCGCACTGCCGTCGTCCATGAGGAAGTGCGCCCGCGAGCCCTCGAACTCGGCGAGCTGCGCGGCCCCCGAGGCCTGGCGCGCCGCCTCGCCGGGAAGGAGTGCGAACCCTTCTTCGGCCAGTGCGATCGCCGGGGCCATGACCTCCTCCAACGACATTGTCCCGTGCTCGCGGAGCAAACGCCCCAGCCCCGCCACCGCCCCCGGCACACCGACCGTGGGGTATCCGTACGACGCTTGCGGCGCGGTCTCCGGATCGTAGGTCGCGGGCGCCTGGGTGGTCGCGTCGATCCCGGCGACGCTGCCGTCCGGCAGGCGGACCAGGATCTGCGTTCGGCCTCCGATGCTGTTCATCGACGGCTCGACCACGGAGACGGCGAAGGCCGCCGCCACCGCCGCATCCGCCGCATTGCCGCCCGCATCCAGCATCCGCGCTCCGGCCTCCGCCGCGAGCGGCTGCGCGGCCACGACCACCCCGCCCGCCGACGACGCCACCTGCGGCGCCACGCCGGCCTCCTCGCCCGGAGCACCACCCGGCCCGGCGTCACAACCCCACGCAGCCGTGCAGACCACCAGCAGGATTCCTGTGCGTTTCATCATCTCCCCCATCTCATGAAGTACCTCGAAACGATCGTGCTGCCCGCCGGAATGTTGCGGCCGGCAAGCGTAAAGCGCACGCCCAGCTCCGCCTCTCCCGGGCCGATCGCGCGCGTCAGCGACGGCTGCAGCTGAACCAGGTCCCGCTGAAAGCTCGGAACCCGCACGCCTTCGGTGACCCCCGAAGCCCCGTCCCACCCGTCCAGGGCGATCCGGCACCCCCACCGCCCGGCCTGCGCGCCCGCCTGCACAAAGTAGAACAGCTCGTCTCCGTGATCCTTGAGCGACTCGCGGTTCTCCTCCCGCCAGCGGTAGCCGACCCACCCGGACAGGTAGGCGGAACGCGGCCAGAACGAGTGACCCGCTTCCGCGATAATCTCCCAGTCGCGCTGGCCGTCCCCGAGCGGGACGAAATCGCTCACCACGTTGAAGTCGCCCACGGGCAGCTTCACGCCCGCCCGGAGCGCGACGGGAAGTGACGATCCCAGCCAGGCGAGCGGCGCGACGCGGAGCCAGAGCCGCGCGTCGCCCGGGCCCGTCGCGACCCGGTCCAGCGTGCTGTCGTCGTAGCGCAGCCGCTGAAAGGAGATCTGCGCCCAGAGGTCCACCCCTGGCGCGAGTCCCGCCGCGCCGGTCAGGAAGGTGGCGGTGCTGACTGCATGGCCTTCAGCGAAGAACGCCCGCCGGCCGCCTCCGCGGTCGTAGTGTCGCCGGGTGTCCTGGTGGTACACGGCCAGCGTGACCCACCCCTTGCCGGGAGGCTCCACCCACTGCGCATGCAAGGGAGCGGCGGCGAAGGGCAGCCCCGCCAGCAGTGCGATGGCGAGCCCCGGTCGCGCAACGGCGGCTCCCGTGCCCTTCCCACTGACCCGCCCGCCCCGGACGGGCCGGCCGCCTCTACCCAATCGGGAGCTCCGTGCCCGGGTGATAGGCGGCCCAGGCCTGCCAGAACGCGACGTAGGTGTCGGCAATGAGCTCCAGCCGCTCACCCCGGAGCGGACCCGCCACGGCTTCGCCGCCCACCGACCATACGGAGCCGGTGTCGGTGTCGACGATTGCGCCATCCCTGACTTCGAAGGCCAGCCGCCGCCCCGACGCCACCGGCCGGGCTCCGACCGCGGCCTCCAGGGCGTTGTCCCACAGTACGATGGCCGGCGAGCCCGCGAACTCGAATTCGACCACCCAGCGGTCTCCCCGGGTCGCCATCCACTGGAAGGGAAAGGCCAACGGCGCATGCCGTTCGTCTCCGGGAAAACCGAGCACGCGCTCCTTGGGGGGCCTCCTGTCGTCGACCCTTGGAATCGGAAAGCCCAGGTAGTCCGGGTTATCCGGGGTTTCGTAGGCGTTTCCATACGGGTTCCGGCTGTACAGTTCGGCGTTCGCGCTGTCGATTCCCGCCACCAGCGACCGCGGGAAGAGCGCCTTGAAGCCTCCCCAGGTCATCTCGACCACCGCGCGGCGGACGAGCCTCTCGCCCTCCCGTGGCCCACACCCCGCTACGCCGGCCATCTGCGGCCACAGAGAGTCGTCCCCGGACCGGTCGTACATGATCAGATTCGCCTGGTAGAGCAGACCCGAGACCCCGAATGCGACACCTCCGAGCGGCGATCGATCGAAGGCGAGGGCAGAGCCGGTCAGAGGACAGTAGGTGACCGCAATCTGCTCGCCGCCGCGGTTCAGATTCACGATCTCGTGGCGGTACATCACGTTGTGGGGGATCGCCAGCCAATCTCCCCCGACCTCGACGCCGATCACGCGGTCCGAGTCGGTGAGGTAGAGGATCTCCCCCTCCTGCTCGAGTGTAACGAAGCGAGGATCGGTCAGCGCCGGGATGCCGTCGCGTCCGACGCCGCCGTCGGCCAGAAAGACCGGGTCGAGCATCCCGCACTCCAGGTCCCCGGTCTCGGGTCCGATGAAGCTGGCGCTGGAACAGGTGGCCGAGGAAACCGCGGCGGCCACCGCCAGCGCGGCGATCCGGTCGTATCTTTTCACTGACAGTTTCTCCGACAAATCCGACACCTCTTCCGAGACCACGAGCCGATGGGCAGGACCGAAGACGACCTGCGGCGCACCCTGCGCCGGATCGACGGGCGGGGATATCCCGCATACCGGGACCTCAAGGGTACCTGGGACCTGCCACACTGCAAGTTGATCGTTCGGCACGTTCAGGGCGACCCCTTCGCGGCTCCGACCCGGGTCGCGGCCGTCCTGGAGCCCGCTCGCGCGGGCTTCCCCGCAGCCACCGTCGCCACCGCCTCACGCCGGACCGGCCTCTCCTGTCTCCTCGCCCGCACCTTCGCGGCGCGCGCCCGGGCCGCGCGTCCGAGCCGGGCGGGGAGCGGCAGGAGCGGGGAGATCGCCATGGTGGATCCCGGCCAGGTCGTCCTGCCCAACACGGCAGTGATCGTCGGCCCCGGCGGCACCGTCGAAGCCCGCTTCACAGTCGGACTCCCCGCCCGAGGCCGGCGCGTTCTGGGGCGACAGGCGGAAACGCTGCTGCTTGAGATCGTTCCCTCCCTGGTGGCCGAAACGCTCGTCCACAGCGCGCACGACGCGGCCGACGTACGGCGCCACGCCGAGGTCAACGAGGACGCCGACCACCTCCGTTCGCAACTGGCGGGCCACGACCTCTTCGCGTTCATCGCCAACGGCGCGCTGTTGCCACGCCGCAGCGGCATCGACGACCGCCCCATGGACGCCGGCCAGGCCACGCTCTTCACCTCGCCGCCGAGCCTGGAGACGACGCTGGAGCGGCTGAACGGTCCACCCGTAACCGGCATGGGGATCCCCCGGGGGGTCACCCTGCTGGTCGGCGGCGGCTATCATGGCAAGTCCACCGTCCTGGACGCGGTTGCGCGGGGCGTCTACAACCACCGTCCCGGCGACGGGCGCGAATGCGTGGTCACCGACTCGAGCGCGGCCAAGGTCCAGGCGGAGGACGGGCGTTCCGTCGCGGGCGTGGACATCTCGCCCTTTATCGGGGCGCTGCCGGGCGGGCAGGACACGACCCGCTTCTCCACTCCGAACGCGTCCGGCTCAACCAGCCAGGCCGCCGCAATCATCGAGGCGATCGAGGCGGGAGCCCGCCTGCTGCTCATCGACGAGGACACGGCAGCGACCAATTTCATGATCCGGGACCGGCGCATGCAGGCGCTCGTGCACGCCGACGACGAGCCGATTACCCCATTCATCGACCGGGTGCGCAGCCTCAGCGTGGACGCCGGCGTGAGCACCCTGCTGGTGATCGGGGGGTCGGGGGACTACCTGGATGTGGCGGACCGGGTGCTGGCCATGATCCGCTACCGACCCCACGACCTCACAGCCGAGGCGCGAGCCGTCGCGGAGGCGCACCCGACCGGACGGCTGGCGGCGGAGGCGCCCGCGCGGTGGCCGTCGCGCCACCGTTTCCCGGATGCGCGTTCGGTGCGTCCCGGGCGGGGCCGCCGCAAGCGCCACATCAAGGTGCTTGGCCGCACGGCAGTGGCCTTCGGCGAAGATCGCATCGAGCTGGCCGGGGTGTCGCAGATCGTGTCCCGGGCGCAGACCCGCGCGATCGCTCTGGCCGTGGCGCGCGCGCCGGCGCACATGGGCGGCCGCGCAGCCATTGAGGACGTGCTGGCCGCGCTCGCCACCGAATTGGCCCGCGACGGCCTCGACATCCTCGACCCAGGCAGGCCGGGCGACCTGGCCCTCCCCCGGATGCACGAAGTCGGCGCCGCCCTCTCGCGGCTAAGGTCGCTCCGAGTCAGCGGCGCCAGCTAGCTCGTCACCTCCATATGGCCCGCTTCCGCGAGCAGTGCGCGCAGACGCTCCTCGCGCTCTGCGAGCGTCGTCCTGGCGATCGTTCGCGCCAACCCGATCCGCTCTTCCTCCGTAATGTTGTCCAGAACCGATATCGGTGTGCCATAGCGCAACAGAATCCGCTTGGCGTCGACAGCTACCGTATCTTTCAACTTGCCTCCTTGAAGCAGAATCACCCATTCCGGCACGGCGTTCCACTGCCGCTCCGCTCCTCCGGACCCTCCGCAACCGGAAAGCGGAGCGAAGTATCGCGGAATCAGGGGCGATTATCCATTATCTTCCCACCATGAAGGACACCGGACTGTCGCGGTCTGCTGAGGACTACCTCAAGGCGGTCTACTCGCTCAATGAGAGGGGCGAGGCCGCGGGGACCAACGAAATCGCGCGCGCCCTCGATGTCCAGCCGGGTTCGGTGAGCGGGATGATCCGCCGTCTCGCCGAGGACGGCCTGCTCGAGCACGAGCCCTACCGGGGCGTCCGTCTCACCGCCCAGGGGAGCCGCGAGGCGTTGAAGATTCTGCGCCGCCACCGGATCATCGAGTCGTTCCTGGTCCGCCGCCTCGGCTACGACTGGGAGGACGTGCACGCCGAGGCCGAGCGTCTGGAGCACGCCGCTTCGGACCGCCTGATCGACCGGATGGCGGAAGCGATGGGCAACCCCGCCACTGACCCTCACGGGGCGCCGATCCCCACCCGTCACGGGAAGATCGCCGCCACACCCTGGCCGCGCCTCGACGAGGTGGCCGCGGGGACGAGGGTCACCGTACGTGCGGTCTCCGACGAGGACCCGGAGCGCCTCCGCTACTTCAAGTCGGTGAGCGTCGTCCCGGGAGCCCGCGCGTTGGTGCAGCGCAGCGGGACGGACGGCGGGCCGGTCACCCTGATGGTGGACGGCGCTTCGGAGCCGCTTTCGATGCGCCCGGCGGTGGCACGCCGCGTGGCCGTTACTGAAATGTAAAGCAGACACGACACAAGTAGAGTCGGGGGGTGGCGCGGTTCCGGGTAGGGTCCGGTGCGTCTGGTCCGCGCTTTCGCTTGGTGCTCAGTCCGGCTCCCATGCGGTCCGTTTCCACTCCCCCGCTCGTCGAACCGGACGTGCGGATTTCCCGCATCCGGCTCTCAGCCGGGATCATGCCTTCGCCCACGGAAGGTCTCCTGTCGTTGGCGCAAGACGCGTCAGGCCGCAGCGGTCCCGCAGCCATTCGTCGGAGAAGCGCACGTAGCCTCCCGACCGCACCTTGTGCTTCCGCCTGAACCACTGTCGCAGCCGCCGGGTCGCGTGCGTGTCAACGGCCTTGTAGGCCGGGCTGACCTGTCCGAGGTCGAAGTAGTTCGCCCACCCGGAAAGGATCCGGTTGAGACGCTCGACAACTTCCTCTGCGGACCAGTACCCGTACCGCCTACCCGTTTGCCCGCTGATCCTGCGGCAGATGCTCTGAACGCTCGCCTTGCTCGGCCGGGTGCCGATGTACCTGCTCCCGTCCGTCGGCCGATAGTTCCAGCCGATGCGGTATCCAAGGAACTCAAGAGACTCCTCGGGGCATCGGAGGCATCGGGTCTTCCGGGCGTTGACCGGCAGCTTCAGCCGTTCCATGAGCCGGCAGACCACCACGCGCATTTCCTCCGCCGGGGCCTTTCCGAGCACACAGAAGTCGTCCGCATAGTTCACGATCTCCGCGCCGAAGCGCTGGGCATGGCCCAACTGTTTCCAGCCAAGGATGAACCGCCGCATGTAGATGTTGCTCAACAGCGGCGAGATCGGAGCCCCCTGCGGAGTCCCCTTTCGTTCCTTCCGCGCCCGGTTCGTGCGGCGGCTGCCGCCTTCCCCGTCTTCCTCGACCACCGGCATCTCCAGCCACGCCTTGACGAGTCCGAGCATCCGTCCGTCGCTCACGCGCCGTGCAACGCTCTTCATCAGCTCCGCGTGCGGTATCTCGCCGAAGTAGTTCGAGAGGTCCGCATCGACCACTTGATTGCGGCCCTTGTGCAGCAGGCTGTGTACCCGCCTGACCGCGTCCTTGGCGCTTCGTCCCGGCCGGTATCCGTACTGCTCCGGCTCCAGGTCCGCCTCGAAGATCGGCAGCAACACCAGCATCGCCGACGTCTGCGCGACCCGGTCCCGCAGGCATGGGATGCCCAACGGACGGAACTTCCCCGGCTGCTTCTTCGGGATCAGCACCTGTCGCACCGGACTCGGTTTGTAGGTGCCTTCCCTCAACTCCCGCGACAGTTCCCCGAGCCAGCGTTCCACTCCGCGCGCCCCGACGTCCGCGACCGTCACTCCGTCCACTCCAGCCGCTCCGCCGTTGCGCCGGACCATCCCCCACGCCGCCAGCAGGAAGTCCTCCCGCCATACCTTGTCGGCAAGGGCGTGAAACCGCCGCCCGGGTTCTTCCTTCGCTTTCGCATGTAGCACGGTCTGGAGTTTCCGAACGCTCGACGACCCTGTTAGACTCTCGCCAGTGATCATGTCCCTGCCTCCTTTCCGTACCGTTCCCTGCTCAGGGTCCCTTTCCTCGGCGGGCATTACCCCGCGTCCCCGGTACTACGGACCCATCCGCCACCCTGCCGGCCCGGCCTGCCCCTCGCGGGGTCCCGGTTGCCGCGTGTTCGGCACCGCCAGGGCTTCCCGTGTTGCTGCGCCTTCCATCTTCCCTGCATGCCGGCGCCATTACCCCGGCGGAAACCGGCCGGTGCTCGTCGCTCTCTTCCCGGCCAGCCGGCGGCCTTCCCCTGATGACAGGAGGGTCGGCTTCCGCGCTAAGCGTTTCGAGGCCTGCCCGGCGTTCACTCGCGTTCCGGCCTGCATGGTCGCTGAGCCGCCCGAGGCGGCCCTTCTACCAGAGTGCTTCAGTCCATGTCGTTACCTCCATGAACCGCCCTGGCTGCTACCAGCCGGAGCGACAGTTGCTGGGTGGGGTTCGCACCCACCAGGAAGGCGCGCCTTTCCACGGCGCACTGTCATGTCTGGTTTACATCTCTAGCCCGCTGGCCCGCACAGCGGGGGCATCCCACCGTTATCGGGCTCGGCCATGACGTTCAGCACACGCTGCGTCGCGGTCCCGAAGAAGCCCGTCCCGTCCCCGAAAACCGAAGGGATGCGGATGAGCCCCGAGGGGTTGAAGTTTCCGCCGCGGGCCCAGTTCACCCAGTTCCGGTCGGTGGCGGCGAACGCAATCTCGGCCCGGGTGCCGCCCGGGAGACCGTCGTCGAGTATGTGCAGCAGGTCGGCGTCGGCCTCGTCCCCGAAGTCGAAGAGACCGTATTCCCCCGGAAAGAGGACATCGGTGTCCTTTTGGCCGATCGCGAACCCGGCCAGGTACAGGGAATCGGGCGCCTCCACGTCGCGTCCGGCGAGAGCCTCAGGCAGTCCCTCGATCCACGCGTCGGACAGGTACGACCAGGTTCCCGCCGCCTCGGTCCACCTGAACCGGTAGTTGGTGTCCGGCTCCAGGCGGCACTGTCCCCCTTCCTGGGAGAGCCCGACGAAGCTGAAGGCATCGGGTATCCGGCTGGCTCCGCTGAGGGTGCGGCCGTCCGCAAGGACCACCTCGAGCTCGACGATCTCCCGGGGAGCAAAAGGCGAGGGCGAGACGCCGGCCGCGTAGCACGAACCGACATCCTCGTTCGGCTCTTCCTCGTCGTACGTGAGGCAGGCGCCGCCGCTGTCCGCCACCGCCAGATGCACGACCGCGCCCGAAGCCCCCGACACGCGGACCGTGGCCCCCTCCACCTCGTCGGCGCGGTTGGCGCTCAGGGTACGGTGCAGATACGCGTACACGCTCAGCCCGGTCGTCCCATCCTCTTCGAGGTTCACGACCAGCTGCGACTCGACGATCACCACGTCTTCCGATTCGGCGACCGTCACCTCCGTCAGCGCACACCCCGAGAGCAGGGCCGTGGCCGCAACGCCTCCCGCGAGCGCGAACGCACCGAACCGGCGAGTCATCAGAACGAAACCTCGAAGCCGATCGTGGGCAGGAAGGGAATCATCGACACGCCCTGCCGCTTCGGCGGCGAGGCCTGGTAGTCGAAGAAGTAGAACAGCACGTTCTTCCGGTTGTAGACGTTGATGACGCTGAGGTACGGCGTCATCGTGCCCCAGCTCCTCGTGATGGTCTTGCGAAGGGAAAGGTCCAGCCGGTGCCTGGGCGGAAACCGTGAGCCGTTGCGCGGTCCCAGCACCACGGCGTCTCCGTCATCGGTATCCAGAACCCCGGTCACGAACTGGGTGCGATAGACGTGGAAGGTGCCCAGCGGCCTGGTATACGGCAGGCCGGTCCCGAAGTTGGCCCTGACGCCCAGCTCGAGCCCCCACCAGTCGAGCGGACGGCGCACGGCCAGATCGACCTCGAAACGGCGGTCGAACACGGGCGGGTACGTGATCCACGGCCGCGGCTCGATTCCCACGCGGGTATCCGGAAAGGACCGGTCGGTCTTCAGGAAGGACACCGAGAGCCAGCCGGTGGTCGTGCCCCGGTCCCGCTTCACGTAGAGATCCACTCCGTATGCCGTACCGTCACCGGCCACCAGCGCGTCGCTGTCGTCGTTGGGATCGTCGGCGGCGTTGAGCGAGGCCACCCCGTCAAAGGTGCGGTAGTAGGCCTCCAGCGAGGCGAACCAGCTGTCTTCGTCGCCGAAGAAGCTCTCGGCCCCGACCTGCACCTGGTCGGACACCACGCGCGGGGCTTCCTGGCCCGCCAGCACCCAGGTGTCGAGTCCGAAGGGAAACTCCTCGTCCCGCGTGGAGTGGATGAACTGGCTGTACCGGCCGGCCGCCAGGCGCACCGCCGAACTCCTGCCTCGGAGGAAGCGCCTGACCGCGAAGCGCGGCGACAGCGTCGCTTCCGTCTCGCCCGCGTTCGGCCGCCAGTAGTCGGCCCGGACCCCGCCCTCCACCAGCCAGTCGGGGGTCGGGTCCCAGTGTACCTGGCTGTACGCCGCGACTTCGATACCGCTCCCCTTCTGGTCCAGAAAGGTCGCGCCACCCCCCACCAGGCCGTTGTCGTACGCGACCCGGTTCATGGCCACGCCCGACTTCCAGCGCGTCGCCCACGCCGGATAGTGCTCGATGTCGACGCCGATGGTCGCCTGCTCAACCCCGGTCTGGAACTCCGTGTCGACCTCCGGGAACCCGAGGTCGGACCCGAAACGGGAAAACGACGCGCGGACCGACATCGACGTGCCACCCGCCATGGACTGCGTCCACGATCCCCCGATCGCATCGTTGCCCCACCACCAACGGATCGGCAGGGGCGTGTCCGCGATGCCCGAGAGATCCACGATGTCCCGCCCGGTGTAGCCGACGAACCGCAACCGGCTCCCGCCCTCGGTCCAGGCTTCGAAGACGCCCTGAAGGTCCGTCAGATGGTACGGGAAATCGGCCACGGGCTTGATGAGCACGTCCAGATAGGAACGCCGCGCCGACACCCTCGCCCGCGTCGCCGTGAACCCCATCCTCTCCGCCGCTCCCTGCGGCAGCTGCCCCTTCACCGCCACGCGGGTTGCCAGAACGCTGACGCCCGCATCGACCCCGAACTCCCCGTCGCCGGGGTCGCTCGCCACGGTCAGCACCGACGAGACGCGCCCGCCGTACTCGGCCGGGAAGCCACCGGACTGCAGCTCGACCCGGTCGATCATGTCCGCGTTGAAGACCGAGAAGATGTTGCCCAGGTGAAACGGACTGAAGATCGGCACCTCGTCGAGGAGGATGAGGTTCTGGTCGGCCGATCCGCCCCGGACATTGAAGGACGCGGAGAAGTCGGACACGCTCGTCACCCCCGGAAGCACCTCGATCGCCCGCAGCGGGTCCGACTCGGCGATCACCGGAATCGACTTGAGTGCAGCGGACGCGATTTCCTGGACGGTGATTCCCGCCGATTCCTCGAAGCGGGTCCGGGCGCGGCTGCGGTCGGCCTCCACCGTGAGGCCCTCGATGGCGATCGGCGCAATCGCCAACGTGACTTCGACCCGCTGCGCTGCCCCCGCGGCCATGGTCAATTCCTCACGGGAGTCCTCGAAACCGAAGAGGGTCACGGCGAGCACATGGTCGCCGGGCGCCACGTTGCGGAAAGCGAAGAACCCGAGCGCGTTGGTCAGGGTGAATTCCTCAAGGGTCGTATCCGCGACGGGGAAGAGCCGCGCAAGGGCGCCTTCGATCGGACGGCCATCCTCGGTGCGAACCCGGCCACTGACCAACCCGGTCTGGGCAGTCGCGACTGCCGGGAGGACGAGAGAAACGAGAAGGAGCAGGATCGGCCCGCCGGAACGCCAGGCCCGCGACGCACGGGCCAACCCCGCCTGAGAGAATGTTGTGGACACCGAATCCATGGCCCTCCGCGGCGGTTCTCGATGGGTTCGCAGCCCGGCCTCCGCGCGTGCGACGGCCTTGGCCCGGGCTGCCGGGTCCTCCATTCTAGTCGGACTCCGTATGATAACGTAAACGCCTTCCCGGAAGTTCCCACTGTCACCCGAAGCCGTTCTCGCCCTCCTGGCCTCGATCGGCCGCACGCCTCTGGCGACCCTCCCGACACCCCTGCTCCCCGCGCCCGGGCTGGCCGCCTCCCTGCGCGGCGATATCGACATCTCGATCAAGGCCGACGCCTGGACGGGATTGGGGCTCGGCGGCAACAAGGTGCGGAAGCTCGAGTACGAACTGGATCCAGCGCGGTTGCGGGGCGTGACCGACCTGGTGACCGCGGGGGGGCCGCACTCCAACCACTGCCGGGTGACGGCGGCCGCGGCCGCGCGGCTGGGGCTCGGGTGCACTCTGGTGGTCAACGGCGAGCCGGGGGATGCGAGGCGCGGCAATGCGCTGCTGCACCGGCTCCTGGGGGCCCGCATCGTGACGGTGGCCGGGCGGGGGGCGCGAGAAGCCGCGATGGACGAGGAATCAAGCCGGATCGGGGGCGCGGGTGGGCGGGCGCTGGTCGTGCCTGTGGGAGCATCCACGCCCCGGGGCGCCCTGGGGTACGTGCGCGCGGCGGCGGAGATGCGGGGACAGATCGGCGCTGCGGACGGGCCAGCCCGCCGGGCGAGCGCGCCGCCCGTATGGATCTTCACCTCCGCCTCCTCCGGGGGCACCCTGGCCGGCCTCATCCTCTGCTGCGCGCTCATGGGGTGGCGGGTACAGCTGGTCGGAGTCAGTCCCGATGACCCGGCCGGGAAGGTCCACAGTGCCGCTACCGAGATCGCGCTGGCCGCCGCCCCCCTCCTCCCCCTCCCCCCACACGGCCCCGATCCCGGCGCGAAAGACCTGACCCGGCGCATCCGGGAAGTCGCGGCGGCCACCCTCGTCACCGACGCGTTCGTGGGCCCGGGCTACGGTGCGCCCACCCACGCGGCAGAGGAGGCCATCGCGCTATTCGGTGCCCGTGCCGGCGTGATCCTCGACCCCGTCTACACGGGGAAGGCCGCCGCCGCGATGATCGCCTGGGTGCGGGAGGGGGTGGTCCCGCCCGGCTCGCACGTCATCTTCCTGCACACCGGCGGGCATCCGGCACTGTTCCGGTAGCCGGGCGGCGCGCCGGCGGGAATCGCCGGTCAGTCGGCCCCGCCGGTAGAGAGCAGTCGTCGCTACAGGCCCTCTTCACCCGGCATCATCGACACCAGCCGGATCACCCGCACGATCGGCACATCGAACTCGCCGACCTCGATGTAGGCCATCAGCCCGTCCGGACCGAACGCATCCGGAATCCGCAGGCCATCGGCCGGAAGGGTTCCGACATACTCCCCGTCCGCAGTCAGGATGTCGATCGGCCCCGGCCCGTCGCCCCCCGGCCCCGTCCGCTCAACCCAGATCAGGTCCGCCGCATCCACCGCGATGTCGGCGATCACGGGGATCACTTCGGTAAAGACCATGTTGTCGACCTGGGCCAGCTGGTTGGCCTGCATCTGTTCACCGAGTCCCTCCAGGACGCCGAAGCCCTCCATGCGAACCTCGGCGAGACCCTGGAGACCCTCCCTGCGCCGCTCGCGCTCGGCCGCCTTGACCGTCTCGGTCACCGGTTCCGGCGCAATGGGCCGTTCGACGGCACCCACAACGCTCCCATCCAGACCGATCAGCTTGACCCGGTACCCCATCGAGTCGACGACCGCGAGGCGCCCGTCGGAGAGCATCCCCAGGTGCAGCCCGGGTTCGAAGGCGCGCATCCGGGTCATAGTGAAGCTCATCTCCGTCTGCCCGCGTTCATTCTCGGTCGTCAGCTCTTCGTCCACCTCCGTGGGCTCCAGGTTCCAGGCCCGGTAGAGCACCTCCTTGCCCGCGTCACCGAGGGTAAAGAGTTCGATGTCGCGCAGGTGCGGATCCTCCTCTTCCTCGCTCTCCTGATCCGGCCGTGCCATGCGCATGCCACCTCTGGTAACGATTCGGCCATCGGACCGCGCCATGAGCAGGCTTCCGGGAGCTCCCGCAAACATGTCGAAGGTGATCTCCTCGAGAAACGCGCCCTGTGGGTCGTACAGCTGCCAGGTCCGCGGGAAGTCGTAGATGACGATCCTGCCGTCCCGGAGAATCTCGAACCCGAACGGGAAGCTCAGCTCACCGGGCCCTTCGCCCTCTCCGCCGATCTCGCGGAGGAAGTTCCCCTCCTGGTCCACGACCACGATCCGCATGGCCTCGGGGTCGTAGACGTGGAGGTTGCCGGACGCGTCGAAGGCGATCTTGTCGACTCTCGTGAAGTTCTCCCAATCCTCGCCGGAGTACTCGCCGACCGAGTAGACCTCCTCGGTCGTGGGAGTCAGCGGGATGTCGGCGCCGGTGTCGCCGGCCGGACCGTCGCCGCAGGCGAGTAGCAGGAGGCAAAGCGCTGCCGGAAGTTGTGCGTTCGTTCGTCTCATCGGAGTCCTTTCCCTCCACCAGGGTCGCCTCGTGCGCTATTGCATGAGACTGCGTGCATACATGGGACGTTTACCATGACTACGCGTCGCAGTGCGATAACGTTGCGTGACTTTCCCCACCGTCCCCGGCACCCTACCTTGCCGCTCAAGCCGGCCCGCCGCAACAGGCCGGACAGTTCGAACCGGCCTGCCGCACGAGGGCGACCCGCCGAACCGGGACCGCCGCAGCGGGCCGCACCGCTACAAGACGGAGGCACCGATGGCCCGACCACGCGCGACTCTCGCACTTCTCCTGCCCCTGCTGCTCCTCCCCGCGGCCCTCGCCGCCCAGAACGAGCCCGACGGCACCCTCAAGCTGGCCACCTACCTGGACTGGGAGTCGGTGTCGAACCCGCAGATCTCCCCGGACGGCAGCGAGATCATCTTCACCAAGGGCTGGGTGGACAAGATCAACGACCGCCGCAGTTCGTCCATCTACATCATGAACGCCGACGGCAGCCGCATGCGCGTGCTCGTGGAGGACGGATCGTCGCCGAAGTGGTCGCCGAGCGGGGACCGGATCCTCTACACCTCGGGCACCGAGTCCGAGGGCACCGAGATCTTCGTGCGCTGGATGGACGACGAAGGCGCGTCCACCCAGATCACCCACCTCGAGAACGGCCCCGGCAACGTCGAGTGGTCGCCCGACGGAACGCAGATCGCCTTCACCATGTCGGTCGACTCCGACCACCCCTGGCCGATCAGCCTGCCGGGGCGGCCGGACGGGGCGACTTGGACGGAGGGGCCGAAGGTGGTGGACCGGCTGGTCTACCGGCGGGACCGCCGCGGCTACATCGACGGCGGCTACTCCCACCTCTTCGTGGTGCCGGCCGACGGCGGCACCGCGCGCCAGCTCACCGACGGCGACTGGAATCACAACGGTGTTGCCTGGACTCCGGACGGCGCCGAAATCCTCTTCACGTCGCTGCGCGTCGAGGACGCCGAGCACGAGTGGCGCCAGTCCGACATCTACTCGGTGAACGTCGCAAGCGGCACCATCAGCCGGCTCACCGACCGCTCCGGCCCCGACGGCTCCCCGCTCCCTTCCCCGGACGGTCGCCTCATCGCCTTCACCGGCAACGACCTCACCACGGACACCTACATCACGCCCAGGCTCTACGTGATGAACCGCGACGGCTCGAACGTGCGCATGATCAGCGACGGCTTCGACCGCCGCGGCTCCGGGATGATCTGGGCGGACGACGGCAGCGGCTTCTACATGACGGTGCGGAGCGAAGGGACCAGCAACCTGTACTTCGCGTCGGTGCGCGGGGGCGTGCGGCCGGTCACCGAGGGCAACCACATGCTGAGCGTCTCGACCATCGGGTCGGGGATGGCCGTGGGAACGCGGACCGACTACCACCGCCCCGGCGATCTCATCGCCTTCCCGCTGAGCGACCCCGGCCGCATCACCCAGCTCACCGAGGTGAACGCCGACGTGCTGCACGGCGTCGCGCTCGGCGATGTCGAGGAGGTCTGGTACAAGTCGGTCGAGGACTACGACATCCAGGGATGGATCATCAAGCCGCCCGACTTCGACCCGTCGAAGAAGTACCCGCTGATCCTGGCGATCCACGGCGGACCGCACGGCATGTACCACGTCGGCTTCAACTTCGCGTGGCAGAACCACGCCGCGAACGGGTATGTCGTGCTGTACACGAACCCGCGCGGCTCATCCGGCTACGGCAGCGCCTTCGGCAACGCGATCAAGAACGCCTACCCCGGCAAGGACTTCGACGACCTCATGGCCGGCGTCGACCTGGTGATCGAGCGCGGCTACATCGACGACCAGAACATGTTCGTCTACGGATGCTCCGGGGGCGGCGTGCTGACCTCGTGGGTCGTGGGACACACGGACCGGTTCGCGGCTGCGTCGGCCAACTGCCCGGTCACGAACTGGCTCTCCTTCGTCGGCACAACCGACGGCGCCAGCTGGTACCGCAACTTCGAGCACTTCCCCTGGGACGACCCCTCCGAGCACCTGCGCCGCTCCCCCCTCATGTACGTCGGCAACGTCACCACCCCGACCATGCTGATGACCGGCGAAGGCGACCTGCGTACCCCGATGCCGCAGACCGAGGAGTACTACCAGGCGCTGCGCGTGCTGAAGGTTCCAACCGCGATGATCCGATTCAGGAACGAGTGGCACGGCACGAGTTCAACGCCGTCGAACTTCCTGCGAACGCAGATCTACCTGCGCGAGTGGTTCGAGAAGCATCGGAGAGGAGGGCCGGTCACGTAGGAGGCAGCGTACGCCCGACTCGCCAGATGTCCGAGATGGCCGCCATGACCTCGCGGCCGATTAGGTCCATCCTGCGGACCAGCTCGATGCGCCCAAGCGCCTGCCGGTGCCTGTGAGCGGGAAGCAGTTCCGTGAAGAGACCGCAGGCGTCGGCCAGACAGATGATCACGACATCACGGGGGGTGGGGACCACCTCTTCGAAGAGCACCTCCAGGATGCGCAGCTTCACCTCGACCTCGGCCGTGCCGTCGACCACCGGGTAGCGTCGCGCCTTCAACACCCACAGAAACCGGTCCTCGCGGCGCTCCAGGATCCCGCGCGCGATCAGCCGCTCAATGGCAGCTGCCCGCGTCTCGTACGCGCGTTCGGCGGCCCGTTCCACCCAATAGCGCGCGTCGCGCGTCTCCCGCGCGTTGGCGATGTCGGCCAGCACCGGGTCGAGGATGTCGTCCCCGAGCGGCTTCGCGTCCACCAGGATCAGCTTTTCGAGGTCGGTGTCGATCCGGTCTTCCATCGCGAGATCCATCAGCACCCCGCCGGCGAGCGCGTAACGCAGGGACAGGTCGGGCACACTCAGGAACTTCTCCCCCTCGTTTTCGAGGAGAAGAAGCATGATCTCTTCGGCGAATCTCAGCATGGCGGGGTCTCACGGGGTGAAAGGCCTCCGGCGGCGACGTGGACCCTACCCAAGCGGCCGGATGTCCGCAAGATGGGGCGCCTGCTTCCTCTACCTCCCCCGATCCAGCGGCCACAACTGCACGTACTCCACGTCGAGGTCGTCCCGGAACCACGTCAGAATGTAGTCCTCGCCGACCTCCAGGATCAGCGGCGCCTCAGGTGTCTCGACGAACCCGAGCACATGCCCCGCCGGATCGAAGACCGTCCATAGCGAGCCCGGCCGCTCTTCCCCGGGGAACTCGTACTCCTCAACCCACAAGTGGTCCAACGCATCGGTCATGATCGACTCGAACGCGGGGAAGTGCTCGGCGACCGGCACGGACTCGTACCCGCGTCGCCAGCGTCGTACACTCTCGGCCTGCGCGTCGGACATGTCGGGCGAGGGCGGCGGTTGCCGTTCGTCGATGTATGCCGCGACATCGGCGGGCGTGGGCGGGCGGGGCACATGGGCGCGCCGGACGAGTCGGTCCAGCGAGCCGTCGGCACGGTACGCCTTCAGCTCGTACCGGTCCGTGCTGCCGATGACGACCCTCTCACCCCAGGTCGCAAAGACCGGCGAGCGCCCGAAGATCTTCAGGAAGCTGCTTGCACGTCCGTCTTCGACGAAACGGTGTATCTCGATGCTCGGGTGCGCACCGAAACCGGCAGTAGTTCTCCCTTCCCCGTCTCTCAGTTCCACGACCGTGGTGTCCGCAATCTCGGGCGAAAGGACGGCAAGAACCGAACCGTCCCTGGTGACGGAGCGGGGCGCAAAGTAGATCCACAGCGGACTGCCGCAGCTCTCCATGTTGAAGGTGCGCCCGTAGGTCCCGTCCGAGGCGAAAACGGAGATGCCGAGACGCCGCGCGGTCCAGGCGGCGATCGAGTCGCCGGGCCAGCGCTCCACACTCCATAGTTCGGTGAATTCACCAGGTCCCTCGCCCTCTCCCCCCCAGGTCTCGAGGTGGGTCCCGCGGGCGTCGAATACCCTCAACTCCTGCGTGCCCCGATTGGCCACCACGATCCGCCCGTCGTTCAGCCGCGTGGCATCCCTGGCCAGGTAGAGCAGGTAGGGGTCCTCGCCGTCGACTTCGCCGATCGAGAGCGCCGGCTCCGGACCGATCCGCCAGTTCAGGCGAGAGCCCTCCGGGGGACTGGCGTTCTCGATGATGCGGATTCCGGCGCTGTCGCGGACCTGGGTGACGGGCAACCCGGTTTCGAAGCCGCGGTTTTCACAGGCAAGGGCGATGAAAACGCCGATAAACGTCCCAGCGACAAGGGTGTCGGAAACGCGACACTTCATCATTGATCTCCTTGGCCGACAGAGCTACCCGACGTCCTCCACCGACGGCAGCATCCCCGGACACGGCTCCCCGCTGAGCCGGCGCAGCGGGTGGAGCGATATCCGGTCGGCAGCAGTGGAGATAGTCATGGGCGCTTCCGCCCCGGCAGGCAGTTCAAAGCCGGGAGGCAGCTCGGTTTCCCAGGTAGCGTAGTGGAACACGAGGGCGCTGTCCCGGTAGATGTGCAAGGCGTTGTAGAGCTGTGACCGTTCCGGCTTGCGCAGCACCGCATAGCAACCCGTTTCGGGGTCGATGACGGCGCCCGAAGTCTCGGAATCACGACCGAGCAGCACGAGGTTGCCCCGGTCGTCCAGGGTGGGCCTCAGTGACCGGGTCCAGTTGTTGCAGGGGACCCTCACGGTTTCCCCGCCCGCCAGCATCTCACAAACTCGTGCCGGGTCGGTGAATTCGGTCGGAACGGACAACTTCTCCAACTCGCCGTTGCGGTGGTACACGGACACCGAATCAGGACCCTCCGTGTAACTCGTCAAGACGTAGGACGCGTCGTCCGTGCAAGCGATTCGAGGTTGAGAGACGAATGATGACTGGCTGCCCCCTCTCGATCTATCGATGCCGGTTGCCCAGAGACCGTCCTGTGGTGTCGTGCCGAAAATCGCATTGCCGTCCACGACGCCGGGGCCAACGCTTTCATCCGTGCCATCGGACCCACGCCGGATCACGCCGCCGTAGGCCGGTATGGTTGGCTGCCCATCGAACTCGCACACGTCCACAATCATCTCCGCTCGCGGACGCCAATTGCTGACGTACTGCCCGAGCGGGTCGAACTCGAGTACCCGTACGTAGCCGGAAACGTAGAGCCTCCCGTCGCGGCCAAGCGTCATGCCGGACATGCCGCGCTCGAGTTCTCGGGGGCCGCCTCCCGTCGGAGTCGGGGTCGTGCGGATCCACTCCCCCGTTTCGAGGGAAAACACCATCACGCCCTCGGGCTCCTCGTCGTCGTTGGCGTATAGGAGGGCCCGGGTCCGGTCCAGAGGCATGTCTCCGATGGTGCGAATGGCGCGCCATTCGTCGTCGAGGATGACCCGCCCGGCCGCGGTGTCGATCTCCAGCACCTGCTGGGCATCGGCCGCCGGGGTGCCGAGGGCCGCCGTGACGGCAAACAGGATCGTGGCTCCGCAGCCGTGCAGCATTGTGGCTCCGTAGCCGTGCAGCCTATTCATTGCCCGCCTTGCGCTACCGCCCATGGTGTGTCTCCCGGCGCATGGATGCCGTCGCACCCGGTAATAGTCCGTGCAACCCACCAATACGACACTCGCCGGATCACGACGGTTGCTTGTTTCCATCACGAGCGAACCCAACCGCCTGGAACCCGCCATCGCTGCCCGTTCGAGGGGCGTGCAAGTCAGCACCGCGCTACCGCCTCGCCCGGTACTCCACCCCCTCCATCCCCTCGAAGTCCGCGTCCTGCGTCCACAGCGTCGCTTCTTCCGCACGGACGGTCGCCAGAATGATCGAATCGGCCAGCGGGAGCCCCGTCTCCGCGCTCAGTTCCGCCGCGGCCACGGCCAGATCCGCATCCAGATCCACCAATCGCCCACGCCGCATCTGCGCCACAGCGTAGAGCGCCGACGCCAGATCGCGCTGAACGCGGATTCGCTTGAACACCTCGAAGAGCGTGACGCTCGGCACGACGAGCTCCTCGATGTCGGCGATCACCTCCGCGAACTCCCCCGCGTTGGGGCCGTCGGCGAAGTACTCCAGCCATGCGGAAGAGTCGACGACATTCATACCCGGTCCTCGTCGCGCGGCACCGAGGTGTCAATCCCGCGGACGATCCCGCGCGCGCCCTCGATCGGCCCCAGCGGAATCAGCTCCACGCGTCCCTTGAAGGGCAGCGCCTGCATCTTCTGGCCCGGCTTCAGCTCCAGCCGCTCCCGCACATCCCGCGGGATCACGACCTGGTAGCGGGCGGAAATCGTGACAATGGTCATTGGAAGGCTCCGGTTGGCGTAAGACGAAAGCGCGTTTGAACGATAAACCGTAAGACGATACTCGTATCAAACGTGAAATCGCAAGACGACTACCGGAATCGCAACCGTTTTGATCGAGGAATTGCAACGCGTACGACGGCGGAATCGCAATCGCGCTGGGCTGGACCCGAGGCACGCATGGGGCCGGCGCCCGTTCCGTGGGCTCCCGGAGCCGGATACTGGCGCCGCTCGAGTGCCGTGGGGGTCTTGTCCGGCTAGAACCGCGGCCGGATCCGGTTGTTCACCACGTTGTTGTAGATCGAGCCGAACTGGTAGCTGAAGCCGATCTCGGTGCCGTAGTCGAAGTCGGTCGGGCGGCGCTGGAGCCGGAGCAGCGCCTCCTCGTCGGTCGCGCCGCGCGCGGAGAGGAAGATCTGGTCGTTCACCCAGGACGCGTTGCCCGAGATGTTCACAGTGAAGCCCCGCACGATCCGTATGGAGGCACCGCCCCAGATGGAGAACCGGCGCAGATCGGTGTCGTGCAGGTAGAGAGAGCCGCTGGCGCCCGCGCCCACGCTGCCCCACGTCTGCCTCTGGTCGAGCCGCAGCTCCATCGACTCCACCCAGCGCGACTCCTGCGTGACATCGTAGATGGTGCGCTCCGTGTACTCGTTGTAGATCCTCGCCATGCTGTAGCGGAAGGTGAAGGAGCGGCGGGTGGCCTCTTCATAGGGGAAGACGCTGAACTCGAGCGTCGGGGTCGCTGCAAAGCGCCGGTTCAGGTTGTAGGTGAGGAAGCGCCCCGCGGACCCCATGAGGCCGACCGACCAGTGCTCGGCCAGGGAATAGACCAGCCGCGTGTCCACGTTCCAGCGGGTGCGGTTGTCCCGGAACTCTCTGTCGGTAAGGTCGATCCGCAGGCGGTTGTGGGCCATTCCCCCGGAGATGCTGAACTTCCAGACGGGCGCCGTGCGCCAAGCCGAGAACCGGCCCTCGAGCTCGGTGTTGGAACGAGACGACTCCCCTTCGATGCCGGCGCCGCCGTTGAGGCGGAACACCCAGAGATTCCAGGGGTCGTCCACCTCGTCCGCCGACACGATGCCCTCGACCTGCTGCTCGGGCTGCTCGGCCGCGAGCGGGATGACCGACGCGAGTCCCCGGTATCCGGACTGATTCGCGAACACCGCCAACCCCAGGGCAAGCGTGTTTGCGACGCCGTCCAGCACCTCCCGGTCGGTGTCGGTCGGGAGCGACTGGTAGGTCTGCTGGTCGGTGTACGGGGACTCTTCGTCGGTCCCCATGAAGTCCATGAGGTATTCCCTGCCGCCCGCCCCCGTTCCCTGGCTGGTCATGATGACGTGGACATCGGCGACATTCCGGTCGTTGACCCAGTTCACCCACGCGATCTCGGTGCGGTAGTACTGGCGGTCGCAGCGCGGCCCGTTGCAGTCGAAGAAGACGTTGGGGCGGGACTGCTGGGCCTGGAGCGGTTCGAAGGGCCAGCCGGCGAGCGCGATAGCGGCAATGACAGCCACGATTGTGCTCAGGAGGCCGTGGGCGAGCGCCACCCGCATCACGCTCGTGGCCGCGTTATCGTCCACGTGGTCTCGCCCCGTGCGCGCCCGACCGCTGAAGCCTGCTCGCCGGATCACCCCGAACCACCCTTCCCGTAGATCCCCACCCTGAGCGGCGGATCCACCCACCAGTGGAAATGGAAGCGGTTCTCGCCGTCCACGATGACCGCCTCGCGCCGCTCGCGCGTCTTCGGCCAGTCGCTGCGGCCGTTCTTGACGACCAGGAGCTGTCCGGGCTCGAGCCGGGCGGCCCAGTCGCGGAGGCCGCTCTCGAGATCGGCCAGGAGCGTCCGCTCCGCGTCGCGCTGCACTTCGGCGTTGGCGTCCGCTACCAGGTCGCCCCCTTCCAGCTCCCGGTAGCCTTCGTCCAGCTCGGCGGCGGCGATGGAGAAGGCGCGGTCGCGCTGGAAGCCGATTTCGGTCATCGCTGTGGGATTGAAGTTGGGCTGGACGCTGTGGTACCACTTCCCGTATCGCCGGACGATCATTTCCCCGATTCCTCCGGGGCGTGGCTCAGCAGGGCCGCGAGCTCCTCCGGATCGAGGCGCTCCCCGGCCTTGCTCCCCGTCCCCCGTCCCGACCGCGAACGCCTGCGCGAGGATTCCTGGCGGTCGGTTCGCGAGCCGCCGGCGAAGTCGAAGTCGGGGTGGTGGATCTTTTCCAGCTTGCGTTCCAGTTCGTATTCCAACGTGCGGAAGGCGCCCAGGTCGGCGGAGGTGACGAAGGTGACGGCCTCGCCGGTGGCGCCGGCCCGGGCGGTGCGGCCCACGCGGTGGACGTAGTCGCCGGGGTCGAGGGGCACGTCGTAGTTGACCACGTGCGAGATCCCCTCGATGTCGAGGCCGCGCTGCGCGATGTCGGTGGCGACCAGCACCCGGACCTTGCCCTCGGTGAAGCGCTCCATCGCGCGGGAGCGGTGGCGCATGTGCCGGTCGCCGTGGATCACGTCGCAGGAGATGCGCGCGCGGTCGAGGCGGGTCTGCAGGACATCCGCGCCCACCTTGGTGCGGGTGAAGACGAGCACCTGGTCCCAGCCGGGCTGGTCCAGGAGGTGGACGAGGAGGTCGGGCTTGCGGTCGGGTCGCACCGAGTAGGCGGTCTCGACGATGCCGTGCGCGGTGGTGCCCGAGGGCGACGCTTCGACCCAAGCCGGGTCGCGGGTCATGCGCAGCGCCAGGGCGTGGACCGCGTTGGGCATCGTCGCCGAGAAGAGGAGCGTCTGGGGACGCTTCCCCAGGCCCCTCACCACGGCCTCGATCTGGGGACGGAAGCCCATGTCCAGCATCCGGTCGGCCTCGTCGAGGATGAGCAGCCGGACGCCCTTGAGGCGGGCCTTGCCGCGGTCCTGCAGGTCGATCAGGCGCCCGGGGGTCGCGACGACCACTTCGTCCCCCCGCTTGAGCGCGTCGAGCTGGGGACCGTACGCGACGCCGCCGTAGATCACCGCGGCCCGGAACGTCGACCCCTTCGCGAGGTCGCGCGTGTCGTCGCACACCTGCTGGGCGAGTTCGCGGGTCGGGCAGAGCACGAGGACCTGAAGCCCGCCCCCGGCCTTGAGCGATTCGAGGGCCGGGAGCATGAAGGCTCCGGTCTTGCCGGTGCCTGTGCGGGCGATCCCCACCACATCCCGTCCCGTGCTGATCAGGGGGATCGCCTTCTGCTGAATGGGCGTCGGCTCCGTCCATCCGAGCGCCTCAACGGCGGCGAGGCGGAGGTCGGACAGCCCGAAGGCGGTAAAGTCTGTCGTTTCCGTCAAATGATGTCCGGCGTCTGTTCGAATGGCTGGCCCGCTGGGCCCCTTGTGGCGGGCCGGCCCAAGTCCGAGCCGGTCCCCGCAGGCGAGGGGCGGCTTCCACTGCTTCGCCCGCGCCCTGTCCTGCGGCCCCGCGCGCGGCCCGGAGTCGAATGTAACCCTTCTGATGACGTAGGACACCGGAGTTGCCATCTTTGTTCATGTCTTCGGACCCCGTCTCCGTCCTTTTCGTCTGTCTGGGGAACATCTGCCGCTCCCCGCTCGCCGAAGGTGTGTTCCTGGCCGCGGCGGAAGCCCGCGGTCTCGGTTCCCGCTTCGAAGCGGATTCCGCCGGGACCGCGGCCTACCACTCCGGCGAGCCCCCCGATCCCCGCACCACCGCCGTCGCGGCGCGACATGGGGTGCACCTCACCAGCATCGCCCGGCAGGCGACCCGGCAAGACTTCGAGCGCTTCGACCTCATCGTCGCCATGGACCGCAGCAACCGGCGCTCGCTGGAGCGGCTGCGCGGCCACCGCCCCCGCCCCGGCGCGGCAAGGATCGTGATGATGCGCGACTACGACCCCGGACCGGACGACCCGGATGTCCCGGACCCCTACTACGGGGGCGCGGACGGGTTCGAGCGCGTCTACCGGATCGTCGAGCGCTGCTGCGAGGGGCTTCTGGACGAGCTGGCCGACAGCCCGGGGTGATTCCCTCCCCGGTTCTGGCGGCCCTGCGCCGCGCCCTCGGCCTGGACGCCTCCGACCCCATCGATGCGCGGCCCGTCGGTGGTGGCTGCATCAACCACGGAGCGCGTGTGCAGACGCCGTCCGGGCCGTTCTTCCTGAAGTGGAACGCCGACGCCGGGCACCGCTTCTTCCGGGTCGAGGCGGAAGGGCTGGCGGCGCTGGCGGCATCGGAGACGGTGCGGACGCCGGGGGTCGTGGCGCGGAGCGGCGCCGACGACCCGGTTCCCTGGCTGCTATTGGAGTGGATCGCGCCGGGGCGGGCGGGCGACGCTTCGTGGGCGCGGCTCGGGCGCGAACTGGCGGCTCTGCACCGGGTTGGGGCGGACGACGCTGGGCGCTGGGGATGGCCCGGTGACAACGTCATCGGCTCGCTGCCGCAACCGAACGGCTGGGCGGACGACTGGGGAGACTTTTGGGCGCGGCGCCGCATCCTCCCCCTCGCCCGGGAACTCCTCACCCGTGGCGCCATCTCCCCGCGGCAGCTCGGGCTTATCGAGCGGGCCGCCGACCGTGCGGGCCGCCTCCTCGGCCCGGCCTCCCTCGCCGACGGCCCGTCGCTCCTGCACGGCGACCTCTGGTCCGGCAACGTCCTCTTCGCACGCGGAGGCCACCCCGTCCTCATCGACCCCGCCGTCTACATCGGGCACCGGGAGGTCGATCTCGCCATGTGCCGCCTCTTCGGCGGCTTCCCGCCGCGCTTCTACGCTGCCTACACGGAGGCCTGGCCCCTCAACCCCGGCCACGAGGCACGCCTCCCGACTCTACCAGCTCTACCCGCTGCTGGTGCACGCGCGGCTCTTCGGGGGCGGCTACGTCGCGTCGGCGCTACGGGCGGCGGAATCCGCTGCCGACTGCTGACGCGGCATCGTCCTCGCTACCGCCGCACCGCCACCAGCAGCCCGTCCCCCACCGGGAGGATCGTCGCGTCGAAGCGCGGATCCGCCGCCACCGTCCGGTTGAAGCGGTCGAGGACCGCCGCCAGCTCGTCGATCCCGGGATCGAGCACCCACCCCTTCCAGAAGGCGTTGTCGGCAACGAACAGCCCGCCGGGCCGCAGCAGCCGCGCGGCGTGCTCCAGGTACCCCCCGTAGCGCTCCTTGTCGGCGTCCACAAACACCAGGCCGAAGGAGCCGTCCGGTCCGAGCGCGTCGAGAAGTTCCGCCGCGTCCCCCACCCGTACCTCGACCCGGTCCGCCACCCCGGCATCCTCCAGCGACCGCCGCGCGACCGCCGCGTGCTTCGCGCTGATCTCCAGCGTGACGAGGTTTCCGTCTTGCGGGAGCGCGCGGGCGATCCAGATCGCCGAATAACCCGCAAGCGTGCCCACCTCGACCGCGCGGCGCACGCCCGCCGCCCGCACGAGCAGTTGCAGCGCCCTCGCCGTGGCCGGCGGGAGCTGAATCCGGGGCATCCCGGCCTCGTCGGCGCGCTCCCGGGTCCGCCGCAGCGCGTCGTCCTCACGGGCGAAGAGACGCCGGACGTAGCGGTCGAGGGCGTCGTGGTCGTATTCGGACGGATCCGCCGCGCCGGACGGGACGCGGCCGGGCGCCCCGTCAGTCACCGGACTCGCCCCGCAGGCATGTCCCGCTGTCCTGGCGCCCGAGTGCCCACCGCGTCTCTACCCTCCTCACCCACCCAGCACCCTGGCCATCCGCCGCACCCCCTCCTCGATCTCCTCGTCCGACGACGCCGTGCTCATGCGGGCGTAGCGCGGGTCGCCGAACGCCTCGCCCGGCACGATGGCCACGCCGGTCTCCTCCAGAATCCTCGCGCACACGTCGTTGGCGCAGGTGAGCCCGCCGTCGAAGACCCCGTCCACCCGGAAGTACAGGTAGAAGGCGCCGTCCGGGCGGACGTACCGGCAGCCGGGAAGCAGCTCGTCGAAGAGGCGCGTGACCAGCTCGCGGCGGCGGCGGAAGGCCTCCAGCATCCGGGCCTTCGAGCGCGCCGCGTCGCCCTGCCGGGTGAGGCCCTCGAAGGTGGCGACCTGGGACGGCGTGGCCGCGTTCAGCGAGACGTGGCTCTGGAACGCGGACATCTTTGCGGCCAGTTCGGGACTCGAGAAGGAGTAGCCGACCCGCCACCCGGTCATCGCGTACGCCTTGGACATGCCGTTGGTCACGACCAGGTCGCCCACCGACCCGGGTCGAGGTCGAGCGCGCCGGGCGCCTTCGTCCCTTCATCGCCGAAGTAGATCTCCTGGTAGATCTCGTCCGAGATCATCGTGACGCCGCGGTCCCGGGCCCAGGCAGCCAACTCCCCGAGCTGCGCCTTCGAGTAGACGGCCCCGGTCGGATTGGACGGGGTGGAGAAGATGAGCCCCCGGGTGCGCTCGGTCGAGGCGCGTTCGAGATCGTCCGGCGCAAGGAGAAAGTCGCGGTCCTCGCTCCCCGCCACCGGCACCGGCTCCGCCCGGGCCAGCGTCACCATCTCCGGGTAGGAGGTCCAGTACGGAGACCCGATCAGCACCTCGTCCCCCGGCCCGAAGAGGCAGAAGCACGCGTTGAAGAGCGACTGCTTGGCGCCCGCCGAGACCACGACCCTCGCAGCTTCGGCCGGATGGGCCGTTCCCGCGGTGATGTAGCTCGCGATGGCGGCCCGCAGCTCCGGCAGGCCGGCGGACGGCGTGTAGCGGGTGCGCCCTGCGCGGATCCCCTCGATCGCTGCCTCCGAAATCCACCCTGGGGTGTCGAAGTCGGGCTCGCCGGCGCCGAGGTTGATGATGTCGCGCCCCTCCGCAGCCAGCTTTTTGGCGAGGGTGCTCACGGCCACGGTGGCGGACGGGGTCAGGCGTGCGATGTTCTGGGAAAAGGTCATCTGGGGGCTCTGGTCGGTTCCATTGTTCGCATCCGCCAGCCAGGCGGGTAGTCCCCCCACCGGGATTTCGCGGTGGACCGTGGGACGAGCCGGCGGATCGCTGGACGCAGCCGACAATAAGTCCGCCAGGCGTTATGTTCGCAACCCCGGGCGGCAATGGTGTCGGCAAGGCCTGGCGGGTTGTCGTCAGGGTGGCGGGCCATCGTCGCATGCCGGTCCGCTGCCCGTCCGAGGGCTTCGGGTCTCTCCTGGAAACCGGGCCAGCTCGGTCGACGGACGCAAAATGTAAGGAAAACATGACATTTCGTAAACCCTCCTTTACGTCCGGCAATCCGCAGCCCCCGAATCACCCCATTCTCTACTTCGACTTCGTCGACCCTGTCTCACACCTGGTAAGCCGCATGGTTGACCGGGCGGGAGTCGCGGCCGCGATCGACTGGCGCGGTTTTGAACTGCGTCCACCCCCACAGCCGATGATCGATCCTCGCACGGCGGATTGGGACGCGCGGCAGGCCATCGCAGCCAGCCACGCCGGGAGGCTCGAGTTCGCCGGCCCGGGCCCGCCCCCCCTCATCCCCTGGACCCGCAAGGCCCACGAACTGTGCGAGTTCGCGCGCGAACGGGATTGCCTCCACGCCGTGCGCCGTGCACTGTTCCGGGCCCACTTCGTCAACCACACCGACATCGGGCGGATAGATTTGCTGGCGGAGATTGCCCGGGGGGCAGGACTCGACCGGTCCGAGGCCAGGGCCGTGCTGGATGTGGACCGCTACACCGCGACCGTGCTCAGCCACCGCGAAAGCGCGCTGGAGGAGCAGATCCGGGACGTACCGGCGCTGGCCCGGTCCGGGGGATGGCTGGAAGGACCGCAGCTTCTGCGCGAAATTGAGCGGACGATCGAGGAGATGGCGGCACCGGGCGAAGAGGACCCGGCAACCGGGCACGTCCCGGGAACCCGGGGAGACAACCGAGAGGAGTAGGCGACGGCAGATGGCAGGGTATCAGCGAAAGACAGTGCTGGGTCCGCGGGAGATCCTGGCCAGGGCGACGGAGTTCCTGCCCGAGTTCATCGGGCTGAGTTGCTCCAGGGAGTCGTCCCACGGGGCGACCTACACCGGAAAGGAGGGGACCGTCACGCTGCAGGCACACCGGCACGGCCCCTACACCGACGTCACGGCCCAGACCGACCGGCTGCGGACATCGCGCATGGACTACGAGATCCAGCGCTTCCTCAACACCCTGCCCTACGAGCACGGCGACGCCGGCGGCCCGGGATCGGGCGACCCCCGCTGACGCGTCGGGCAGCTCGTGGAAGCGACTCTCCCGGCCGGCCTCCCATCATGACCTCCTTCGCAGACCTCCCCCTCGGCCCCGAGACCGTAGCCTCGCTCGCCGCCGAGGGGATCGAGACGCCCACCCCCTTCCAGGCGGCCGCGATCCCGGTCATCGCGCGGGGCAACGACCTGCTCGGACGGGCGGGACCCGGCAGCGGCACGCTCGTCGCCTACGCCGCGCCCCTGCTGGACCGCCTCGAAGGCGGCGCGGGCGCGCCCGTCTGCCTGGTCCTCTGCACCGGGTCCCGGCAGGCCACCGAGATCGCGCGGTCCTTCGCCCCGCTATGCGAAGGCTCGGGGCTCCGCGCGGCCGCACTGGCGCCGCACTGGAACCTCCCCGAGCGCGCCGACTTCCTCTTCGTCCCCGCCGAGCGGATCAGCGCCCTCTACGACGGCACGGTCAAGGTGAGCGGCGTGCGTGCCCTCGTCCTGCACGACGGCGACGGGGTCGTGGGCAGCGTCCCGCCCGACCGGCTCGAGACGTTCCTGGGAGCACTGCCGAGCGACTGCCAGCGCATCTTCTGCGGCCTCCCCTTCGGCGACCCGCTCCGTTCGCTCGCGCGACGGTTCACCCGGCGTGCGGTGACGATTCCGACCGGCACCGCGGCGAAGGCGGCAACGGGCCGCTCGGCGGGGACCGGTCAGACGGCCGGACGAGCCCGCACCGCACCACCCCGAGAGCTGAGCTTCACCGTCGCCGACGAGGACCGGGCGCAGGCCGTGCTGGTGCTCACCGCGACGCTCCTCGAAGACGGGGGCGACGTGCGCCACGTGCTGCTCTACACGGCCTCGGCGGACCAGGCGGCCGATCTGGGCGACTTTCTCGCCGTGCACGGGTACGCGTCCGGCCCGCCGGGCGACCCGGCGGTCCCGGTATGGCTGTCTCCCGGCGAGGACGCCGAGGCGCGCGCCGCCCTCGACGCGCTGAAAGATGCGGGCGGCGTGGCCACCGTGTCGTGCGCCGTCCCGGGCGGTGCGCCCGCCGCGCAGCTCAGGCACGGCGCCGGAGGGCCGGCGTGGGCGCTCCCCGCCGTACGCGAACTCGGCCATCTGCGTGAGGTGGCCGCCGCGGCGGGGCTCAGCCTCAAGCGTGTCCGTCCGGACCGCCCCACCCGCGTGTCCCGGAGGCTGGACGAGTTGGCCGACAGGCTGCACGAAGCGATCCGGGCGCCGGAGACAACCCCGTACTACCTGCTGGTCGAGTCGCTCCTCGATCGCTTCACGGCGGCGGAGGTGGCGGCGGGGGCCCTGCGGCTGCTCGACCGGGCCGCCGCTGGAAAGGAGGCATCCACGCGGGCCGCCGCACGGGCTGGCGGGCCCGCCGCCGGCCAGGGCACCCCCGAACCCTGGTCGCGTCTCTTCGTTTCGGCCGGCCAGATCGACGAGATCGGGCCGGGCGAACTGCTGGGCGCGATCACGAGCGAGTCGGGGATCAAGGGGAGCCGCGTGGGGCGCATCGATGTCCGCGAACGCCACTCCCTGGTGGAGGTGCGCGAGAGCGACGCCGGCAAGGTGATCAAGGCCCTCAACGGGACCACCCTTGGCGGACGCGCCTTGCGGGTGGACTACGACCGGGCCCCGGACCGCCGCCCGCGCGGCAAGCCGGGAGAGCGTCCTGCTAGACCTCCATTTCGTCCCGGCGGCGCCGGAACATCCGGTAGAGGAAAAAGGCCGCCGCGACGGCCAGGCCGATCATGAGAGCCTTCGTCAGGAGGCCGATCACCACCGGAGCAAACGCCGCCACCAGCAGCTTCAGCAAAAAGACGGCGACGGCACCGACTGCCGCGACCGCTCCGATCGCCTTCGCATATTGCATTTCCGTTACCTCCGAGTGAGAGTGGGCGTCCGGCGCCCGCAGAGGGGTTCATCCCATCCGCCGGCGCGTCGTGCCACTTCCGCCCTACCTGCGAAAACGGTAGGAAAGTTTCATGAACACCCCTTCCGACTGGGGCCGCACATTGCGGAAGCGGAACGCCTCGGGGTCGTCCATCTGGCGGGTGTAGCCGAGGAAGAAGACCGTCCCGGGGGTCGGCTCGTAGCTGAGCAGCGCCTCTACCGAGATGTCGTTCGACTCGGACCCTCGCAGGCCGAAGCAGGAATCCCCGGAGCAGTATGAGACCTGCTCGCCGCCCGTCGGCGTCAGCAGCTTGCCCCGCTCCTGGCTGCCGTACTCCACGATCGTCCGCACGAAGAGGGCGCGGCTGAACTGGTATTGGAGCCGGGCCCGGGGGATGGTCGCCTCCGAGTAGAGCGACCCGTCCCGCTGCCGGTACAGACGGGAGAAGCGCACCCCCAACTCGGCGCTGAGCTGCGTAGTGGGGAAGAGGTTCAGTCCCGCATCGCCGGACCAGGAGTTGGCCACGTCGACCGGCGTGTCCGTGATGAAATCGAAGAGAGGTGTCTCGGACCAGGTGCCCCGGAGATTGAACCGGGCCCAGTCCAGCGGGTTGATCCACATGAACGCGGTCCCGGACTGGAGACCCTGGAAGGTCATCTGGTCAGGGTAGAAGGAGGCACGGCCCCCACCCGGCGCCGCGACAAAGAGGCCCTGGTATTCCTCGGCCGGGAACTCGTACCATGCGAGCGAATAGTTGCCGAAGATCGTGATGTTGCCCCGGAAGGACAGGCTGCCGCCCAGGCGCACCCGCCGCTCTTCGGCCCACTGGCGCTCCCAGAAGTCCTCGTGATCCCAGGTTCCCTCGACTTCCAGGCTTGGGCCCCACCGCTCCAGCAAGTCGCCGGGGCGGCCGCGGAAGTTGTAGCTGATCCTGCCCTGGACCTGGGACACCCCGGTTCGGCGCAGGAAGCCGCTCCCGGCCACGAAGTCGTCGCTCACGTCCTGAACGCTGGCGTTGTACTGCAGGTTGCGCCCGGAACGGGCAAACTGGGCGGAGAGTAGCGAACCGCCGTTGGCGCCGGGTTCGCCGGCGGCGGTGGTGCTGCGCGCGGCCAGCATCGTCAGTGTGTAGCGCTGGTCGAACTGGAACCGGCCGTCGACTCCGCCCACACGGTTGTAGCGGTCGCCGTGGTAGGTGCGATCCGTGTACACCACGCCGATGTTCGAGTTGCCGATATCCCGCCGCAGCCGGAAGATGTTGACGAGGGGGCGGACGCTTTCCGGGCCGCCATCGGGGTCGGCCACGTCGTCGACCGCGCCGAGGTAGCCGGCGTTCAGCGCGCCGATCTTCCCCTGGATCTTGGCCCCCGCCACCGGATTGACGATCGAACGGGTGTAGACGAGCTGCTGGGGAAGCTGGAAGATCTCCGTTCCTTCGAGGAAGAACGGACGCTTCTCCGGCAGGAAGATCGCGAAGCGCTCATTGACCACGATCTGGCCCGCGTCCGCCTCGACCTGCGAAAAGTCCGGGTTGTAGGTCCCGTCCAGGGTCAGGTTCGGGGTGATCCCGTAGGTCAGGTTGGCGCCGAAGTCGCGCTCGAGCTTGCCCCGCTCCAGCCCGCCGGCTTCGTCGCTGTAGAGAGACGACTGGCTATAGGTCTGTACCGGGTTGATCTCGAGAAGGCGACCCGGGTCGAGATCGGTCAGCCCGGTGAGCCTGCCCGACTGCTCCAGCCGGTTGGCCACGTTGGCCGACACCGGCGCCCAGGACTGGCTGTAGCCGTTGCGCGCGATCCGGCGCTCGACCTGGAGTCCCCAATCCTGCACCTCGGCCCCGCTGAACTTGATGCTCTTGAGCGGGAGCTTGACCTCGACGGAGTAGCCCCAATCGTGCATCCTGCCGCTGGATTCCCACACGAAGTCGGGGTTCCAGTCGATCGGAGGCCCCATCCTTCCCCGGCGCCCGCTCCCGCCGCCCACGTTCCAGAGGCCGTCCTGCTGCACGCCCAGCGGGTTCACCATGATCACATACGCCCGGCGCCGGTCGTCGAATGTGTCCAGGATGAAGCGCACATAGTCGTCGGTGAAGCCGTACGAGTCCCGGTCCCCGAGAGTGCCCCGCATCCCGCCCTCTTCGCTGTCGTAGGCCATGACGCCGAGGAAGATCGCATCCGGGGTAACCAGGATCCGCGCTTCCGTGCGCTGCGTGGCGGTCACGCCCTCGGCCGGGTCGAACTGCGTGAAGCCGGTCAGCAGCGCAGCGGACTCCCACGCCGCTTCGCCGAGTTCACCGTCGATCACGATGTCGGCTTCCGCCACGCTGGGGCTCGTGACACTCAGCTGGCCGGAACTGCCGATGTACTCCGCGGCCGCCGGCGAACCGCCGTCCTCGCTTCCGCTCCCCGTTCCGCCCGTCCTCAGCGAGTCCTGCTGAACCCCTAATGCCCCAACCACCGTGACTGCCGCAATCAGTATCGTCATGTATCGGGTCGCTCCAACCCTGGATTTGATGCCTTTGCCGGACCTTGCTGGCGGTCGTGCCGGGGGTGCCCGGCCGACCAGGCCACAGTTAATGTAGACACCCGGAGCGCCCGGGTCGTTGACCACCCACCCGGGAATCGACAGGCCAGTCCGACGCCGCCCATGAACCCCTACACACCGTCCGAACGCCGATCGCTCCTCGATCGCGTCGCCGCGGGCGCCGCCAACCCGCGCTGCCCGCGCTGCGGAGGCACCTGCGCGGTCATTCAGGCGCGCCCGCGGGAGGATGTCGCCTACGTACGCGACCGGGTCGTGGTGCGGTGCTCCCGGTGCGGCCGAAGCTGCGGTGCCGATGTGGAACGGCGGCGAGGCGGATAGTGGGGCACGGATAGTGGGGCCGTGCTTGACCGCTGCGGGGCTCGCGGGCACAATGGTACCCACCTCTCGGTCGGACTTCGGCCGTGGGTAACCCACAATGGTAAAGACAACATGACATTGTGTAATGTTTTCATGACATTTCAGAGACGTGGACGCTGCGGCGCAGGCATCCTGATTCTCCTCCCGTTGGCGTTCCTCTTCCTCCTGCCCGCCCCCGTGCAAGGACAGACGCGGGAGAGCGGAGGCAGCCCGACCGGCCCGTCCATCCTCAAGCTCCAGGCGAGCACCCGGGCACACGCGCTCGGGAGCGCCTTCTGGCCGGGGAGCGGGCACGCCGTGTTCCACCATCCCGCGCTGATCCAGAGCCAGGGGTTCGACCTCTCGGTCGGGGGTGTCTACGGCGGGGACGACGATGGCGGCAGGGACCACGATCACCGGGACCGGGACGGCGGGCACCACCATCCGGACGACGCGCTCTATACGGCACTCAGCGTGGGCGAGGAGTGGATGGGAGGCTCGGTCTCCGTAGGCATGGCAATCCTGGACTATCGATACTCGCCGGATCTCGATGCCGGGCGGGAGCGCGACCTCACGCCGGCGGAGAGGGCCCGGCTGGCGGCGGCGGCCCGCCTCCGGCGAACGTCGACCGAGTTCGTCGGCGCGGTCGGCTACACCAGGGAAGTCGTCTTCGGGATCGACGTGGGCGCGGTCGCCAGAGTTGTCGGGCTGTCGGCGGGTGGCCAAGGCGACCGGACCGGCGCGCTGGACCTCGGGGCGTCACGGGATTTCGGACGCGTGACCGCTGCGCTCACCGTACAGAACCTGGGCCCTGACCTGGAGCTGGCGGGACGCCACGTGCCGCTCCCCCGACGCCTGTTGCTGGGTGCGGGAACGCGCGGCCGCGCACCGGTCGGGCCGCTCGACATCGGCGGGGCGGTGCAGGTCGCGTACGAGCGCGGCGGCGAGATCGTGCCAGGCGGGGGAGTCGAGATCGCCTACTGGCCGATCCAGCGCCGGGTGTTCATCGTGCGGGTGGGGGGGGGTCGGGTGGTGGAGGGGGACGGCTTGCCGGTGACGTTCGGGGCGGGCTTCGAGGGAGACCGGATCCGGGTCGACTACGGGTTCAGCGAACGGGATCCGGTGGTGGGGCCGCATCGGATCGGGGTGACGGTGCGGTAGGGGGGGATCTTTCTTTTCTTTGGGGGGGACTTGACAAATCGTAGGCCACGTGCCGGTCGAGCGGGACATCCTGATCGAGCTTCAGGCCGTCCGGTCCGACCTGGACCGATGACCGCCCGGACAATCCTCGAGGCCCTCCTGGCTGTCGCTGCAATCCCTGCGGCGACCCCACCCGCATCGGCCCAGGATACAATCACAGCGCCCGGCGAAGTGACATGCCGCGACTGCGTCATCGTCCTGGACACCGTGGTGACGATCGGCGGACTGGACGGGCCGGGGCTGGAGACCGTTGATCCACTGTCAATGGTTGCGGTCGACCGACGGAACCGGATCTACATCGGCATTTACCGTCCCCCCTCCGTTTCCGTCTTTGATGCGGCGGGTCGCTTTGTTCGTTCGTTTGGCGGCGCCGGAGAGGGGCCGGGTGAGTACTGGTCGATCTCGCACATCAACGCCGGTCCGCAGTACATCCACGTCTTCGACCGCAACAATGGCCGAACGATGCTGGACTACGACTTCAACGTGGTGCGGGTCGACCCGTTCCCGGGCCAGATTCACAACTCGGTCGTGCTGCAGTCGGACGCGGTGGTCTTCTCGGCGGCAGTCGGCACGCGCGCTCAAGCCGGGTACCGGTTCCACATGCTGGATACCCTGGGAACCTTGACATCGTTCGGTGTCGGCGGCCCCGAAGGGTTCATGGCCTCGGCCGACGACGAAGGCCTGTGGTTCGTCGCAATGGACCGGAACGAGTTGCTCCGCTGGAGAGTGGATCCGGAGCCAATGTTGGCGAGCGTATTCCGGCGCGCGGTTACTGAGTTCGATCGGCATTTGCATCTGGGCCCGCGAGACTGGCCCGGAGTCGGCAACAGTGCAATCCACCGTGGCGCGGAGGGGCTGTGGATCGTCTGGAGCGCCCCGGATCCGGAGGCCCCGGAGAGAGGGCGGGGCGCTTCGATTCCGCTCGGGTCGCGCGACGAGTTTGTGGACGGATGGATCGACCTGGTGGATCCTGGCACGGGGCTCACGGTGGCACGGTATCATGGGGACTCCGGCCTGAAAGGGTTTGCCTTCGGATCGAGGTACGTGGTCGCCTACCAGGAGACTGAGGCCGGGGTGCCGTACATACACCTGCTTGAGCCCAAGCTGGTGCGTGGGTCGGGAGGAAGCTGACTCGGCACCGGCTGACTACAGCGCGTCTCAGCCCCGCGGCACCCTCGCCGTCAGAAACGCCGGGTGGAGCCGTGCGCGGCCCAGATCGTCCACTACTCCCGACATTCCCGACATTGACCTTGACAACAGCGACACGGCGCATCAACAAATCGATGGTGTACTTTCTCCTGGGGGGAACAGCCTCCTGGGGGAAACAGCCTCCCTCCAAGGAGGATCCAGAGATGCGCGCTCGCAAGCCTGCCAACAGTATCGATTTCCTGCACCACGCTCTGCGGCCGACGCTCGCTCGGCTAATGAGGGCCACCTTCGCCGTCGGGCTCATCGCCATCTTTGGCTCTGCGGCACCGGCCCCGAAGCTGACCGGGGATGCGCCCGCCTCCACGGTATTCGATAGCATGTCGAGCCTGGTCGTACGGATCGCCGACATCCCGCAGGCGGATAGCCATGGCGAGGACAACTGCGGCCACTGCGAGGACTTCAAGACTGACGAAGGCTGGGTACATCAGGCCATGGAATACCTGCTTCCGCGGACCGGGTCCGGACCGGGACGGGACGAAGACCCGCAGTGGCACCCCGACGAACTCAAGCCTGGGCAGTGTTTTTGGGTCCATGGTCTCTGCACCCACGGAGAGGGTACGGAAGAGTACGCTGCGGGGGAACTCCGTACTGCGGTCGCTGCAGCCGCAGCCCAGCGGGATGTCGCCACACTCGCGCGACTTGTGGATCTTCCCGGCGTGGCCGTCGTCCCGGAGCGCACGGCCATCCAGGTCATCGGATGTGACGGTGAGACGGTTGTGGGCCATGTTCCCGTGGAGCGCGCCGTCCTGATCGGGCTTCAGGCGGTCAGGTCCGACCTGGACCGATGACCGGGCCGACGGTCCCCCGGGCACTGGCGGCTGTCGCCGCACTCCTGGCGGCTGCCGCAACCCCGCCCGCAGCGGCCCAGGACACCATATACGTGTCGGGCGAAGTGACGTGCCGCGACTGTCGCATCGTCCTGGACACCGTGGTGACGATCGGTGGACTGGACGGCCCGGGGCTGGAGACAATCCACCCGCTGTCCATGGTTGCAGTCGATCGGCGGAACCGGATCTACATCGGCATTTACCGCCCCCCCTCCGTCTCCGTCTTTGACGCGTCGGGTCGCTTCATCCGCTCGTTCGGCCGCGCCGGCGAGGGGCCGGGCGAGTACTGGTCGATCTCGCACATCAACGCCGGTCCGCAGTACATCCACGTCTTCGACCGCAACAATGGCCGAACGATGCTGGACTACGACTTCAACGTGGTGCGGGTCGACCCGTTCCCGGGCCAGATTCACAACACGGTCGTGCTGCAGTCGGATGCGGTGGCCTTCTCGGCGTTGATCGGCACACGCGCCCAGGCCGGATACCGGTTCCACGTGCTGGATACCCTGGGAGCGTTCACATCGTTCCATGTCGGTGGCGGAGAAGGGTTTAATGTAACGGCCGACGACGACGGGCTGTGGTTCATGGCAACGGACCGGAACGAGCTGCTTCGCTGGGAGCTGGATCCCCAGCCGAGGCTGGCGACGGTTCTGCGGCGGGCGGTCGCCGAATACGATCGATATTCACATCTGGGCCCACTGGACTGGCCTGGAGTCCACAACGTTGCAATCCGGCACGACGCGGAGGGGCTCTGGATCGTGTGGACCAGCCCCGACCCGAAGGCCCCGGACAGAGGACCTGACGATTCCAGGCCATCGCTGGGAGACCCATCCCGCGCCAAGTTCCTGGACGGATTGATTGACCTCGTGGATCCCGCCACGGGACTCACGGTGGCACGGTATCGCGGCGAATCCACCCTGAAGGGGTTCGCCTACGGCTCGAAATACGTGGTCGCCTACCGGGAGACGGAGGCCGGGGTGCCGTACATCCATCTGCTTGAGCCCAAGCTGGTGCGTGGGTCGGGAGGGAGCTGACTCGGCACCGGCTGACTACAGCGCGTCTCAGCCCCGCGGCACCCTCGCCGTCAGGAAACCCGGATGGAGCTGCGCAAGCCCGACGTCATCCACCACCACCGTGCCCTTCTCCGTCCGGTCGAACACGAGCGAGATCGACCGCAGCGACTTCGGGTTGAAGGCGGTGTTCTCCGCCGCGAAGTCCGAAAGCGGGATGGAGAAGTGTTGCAGGATCAGTTCCCAGGGGTCCGCGAAGCGTTGCCGCTCCAGGTCCTGGCGGCGGAGGACGCGGATGGTGAGGGGGCGGCGCAGAGGCCCGTAGTCGGTCAGGCTGACCCGTGCGGTGTCGCCGTCCGCGTCGACTGCGGCAACGGTCAGCGCCAGGGGCGGTTTTTCCTCGTCCTCGTCACGCGAGTCTTCGGGATCTTCTTCTTCGGCCTCCCCGGCGGCGCCTTCTTCCTCCCCTTCATCCCCTTCCCCTTCTTCACCCTCCTCCTCCGGGGGCTTTCTCGGCCCCGGCTCCCTGTCCAGCCCGCCCACATGCAGCTCGAGGGTGGTCCCGGGCCCCGCGGACCACTCTTCCGTCAGCCTGTCCGGCAGCGTCAGGGTGAAGACCGCGGGCGGCGCAGGCTCGTCGGAGCCGCGGTAGCTGTTGTTCCACCCCAGCCAGAGCGCCTGGTTCAGCTGCGACGACGAGGTGCTGGTGCGATTTGCGGAGCGCAGATCGAGCTGGCCCTCGCGCCAGGTGCTGAAGTCGGTGCCGTGGAGGGTCACGCCCGGGGCCGACCCGGTGGTCACGTCGATGTCCTCCTCGAAGTCGGCCAGCGGGCGGAAGGACGAATCCATGAAGCGCGTGATGTACATCGTGCCGGGCAGCCAGCCGCCCGCAACGCGGTGGTCGCGGAAGATCGGGCGGTAGCGGTCGTCTCCCTTCAGCGCGATGTCGAGGAACGACGAGACGAAGACGCGGCCGAACTCGCGCTGGTCCTCGGGCGGCAGGAGACCGCGGAGTTCGAGGATGCGCGGGCTGCGCGGCCCGTTGTCGTGCGCGCCCCAGACGGTATTCCACTGACCGTGGTTGGCGCGGTACACGTAGACGGCGGACTTGAAGAAGTCGGGAGGGTCGAAGGCGGGCGCGGCGGTTCCGGAGGTCGTGGCGGCCGTGGCTCGCCCCGCGGAGCCGGCGTCCAGAGCGGCCGCGGGACTGCGTGCGCCGTCGCTGAACCTCACCCGGTTGAACTGGCGCAGCCCGTGGAAGCTGGTCACGTCGCCGTCGTGGGAGCCGTGGAAGACGAGGTAGTTGACGTTGTGGACCGGGGCGCGCTGGTCGGCCGGCAGGTACTGGCCGTCCACCGGCGCGATCGCGATCACCGCCTTGATGTCGAAGCCGAAGTCGAACTCGAAGGACGCGTCGTCCGGGTAGCGGGTCAGGCGGTTGAAGGCGGCCGCGAGCGCCACCGCCTCGCCGCCGCGGGAGTGCCCGATGAGCGCGATGTTGCCCATGTCGACCCGGCCGTGGAAGGGATTCTCCGGGTCTTCGGCGAAGCGCCGCCAGGCCTGCAGGTGCTTCAGGAGCATCCAGCCGCGTCCGTCGTTCTCGCCGCGGATGCCGCCGTTGATGAAGTTCATGTCCACCGAGGCGAGGATGTAGCCGCGGCTCGCGAGCAGCTCGCCGAGCCAGTCGTACCCGGGATCCGAGAAGTCGCGCATGTTGTGATTGCCGTGCACGACCAGGACGAGGGGGTGGGGGCCGGGGTCGTCGGGGTACCAGACGCGCGCGTTGACGGGGAAGCTGTCGGGCGGGAACCCCCAGTACCGGTTCCGGGACCTGGCCGAGCCGCCGAGGCTCACCAGCTTGGAGGCGTCGACGCTCTCGGTGACGATCGCCACCGAGTCGCGGTACTCGGCGCGGTTCTTGTCCGTGCCGGAGCCGTAGTAGAGGGTGAGGACGCCGTGGGGGCCGGGGAGGGCGGGGCTGGGCGCGTCGAGGTGGTGGCCGGAGAGGACGGTGGGCGCGTCCGAGGGGGTGAGTTCGAGGGAACCGGCGCAGGCGGTGGTGACGAGGGCAGCGGCAAGCGCGGCGCGGGCGGGTTGGCCGCCCCTTCGGGCACATGATCGAACTCGCATGGGGTAATGTTACGGACGCGGCGGCAACCGGGCCAATCGCGCCCGCCGGTCGCGCGCCCGACCGTTGCCCGGTCAGACGATCTCCCCGGCGTGCAGTTCCAGCAGGAAATCCTGGTAGGGGATCACGTCGATGCCATCGACTCGCCGCCGGTCCCGCTCCGCCGTGACGATAATCGCCCGGCGCGGCCGAAACTCCTCGCGGAATGCCCTCATCGGCCGCAGGTCGCCCCGCCGGACCCGGCCCTTCACCTCCACCGCCACTTCTCCGCGGTTCAGCACGAAGTCCACCTCCAGACCCGTCTTGGTCCGCCAGAACTGGATGGGATAGTCCCTCTCCCGGTACCCCGGGCAGCGACGATCTCCTGCAGGACGAAGTGCTCGAACGCGCGCCCGAATTCCGCTCCGGCGGGCTCCGTCAGCCTCCGGCCGCACAACTGCCCGGCGACCCCCACATCGAACAGGTAGAACTTCGGTGCCGCCGAGATGCTCTGCCGCCCCGTCCTCCTGTGAAAAGGCTGTACCAGATACCCGAGCAGCGTGTCCTGGAGGATCTCGAAGTACGTGCGCACCGTCTTTGCCGCCACGCCGCAGTCCCGAGCGATACTGGCATAGTTGAGCAGTTCGCCGTGCGAGAATCGTAGCGCCTCGAAGAACCGCATGAAGGCGTCGGTGTTGCGGGTCAAAGCCTCGCCGATGACTTCCTGGGCGAGAAAGTCGCGGAGATAGGCGGCAAGTGAGCGCCGGGCGTGCGGCTTGCCGTAGATGCCCGGCAACAGACCGTCGTTCAGCGCCGTGAGGAGATGGAAGCCCGGGACCTCCGCATACGTCAACGGGAACATCTCGAAGCGCCAGGCGCGCCCGCCGAGGAGGTTGACTCCGGCGCGCCGGATCTTGCGCGCACTCGATCCGCACAGGACGAAGGACAGGCCGCGCGACTCGATGAGCCGGTGCACCTCGTCGAGCAATCCCGGCACCTTCTGGATTTCGTCGATGACCACGGGCCCCGTCCGGGCCTCCGGCATCGATGCGAGTTGCTCGCCGAGCCGCGTCGGACGGGCGCTCAGGGGCAGCCGGACATCGAAGTCCAGCAGGTCCAGGTGCACGCTGCCGGGGAAACGTTCCCGCAACCAGGTCGACTTGCCCGTCTGACGCGCGCCCCACAGGAACGCGGATTGTCCGGGGGGAAGGTCGATTTCGAGGATTCGGATGTAACCCATAGGGAATATAAGTCTGATTGGTAGGACCAATCAGGAGTATAGTTACATACGATCGAATCAGCAATGGAGGAAATGGCCACCGCCCATGGCGACGGCAGACTGGCGATCCGCCCGGCCACACCATACCGTACAATCAGACACACCGTAAACCAGCAACAGGAGCAGCTGGATGAACCGGCGGAGTGCGGTGATTGTGGCGGGAATCATTCTGGTCGGATGCGGAGGGGACGTTTCCGAACCCCCCCGGATCGACGTGCCGGACCCCGATGCCGGCCAAACCACGGTGTGCCCGCCCGGGTCCGAGGTATGGATGGGCATCCCGGTCTGCGCCGAGGGGAGCCGCGCCGGCTATCGTCGCGACGACTTCGGGAGCGCCTCCCGGTACCAGCAGTGGGAGGACGAGATCATCGCCGGACTGCCGAAGTCGGGGAACCAGGTGTACACGCCGTACACATGCACGCTGTACGACATCAGGGACAACGGCACCGCAGCCACCGACATCGATCATGTCGTGGCGCTCTCGGAGGCCTACGACTCGAGGCTCGACCGGGAGCGGTTCCAGGAGTTCGGGGCGGACTCCCTGAACCTCACGATCGCGGTCCCTTCGGTGAACCAGAACCAGAAGTCGGACAGGGACGCTGCGGACTGGAGCCCGACGTACAACAGGGGGTGGTTCGCGGCCAAGGTCGTGGCCGTCAAGCAGAAGTACGGGATGTCGATCAATCCGGCCGAGCGGGACTCGCTGGCCGTCATGCTCGCCGCCGACTCGATCCGCACGGTGGTGTGCGGCCAATCCGGCTGACGCGAAAAACTCGGGACCGGATCGCCTGCGACGGCCGAAGGCCTTCCGCGAGCCTTTGGCCGATTCGGGACCTGTTCACGGCCCCATTTGGCGCCGGCTGGCCTCGGCGGGCCACCCGGTTCTAGTATGGGACGCCATGAAACGGAATGCACCGAGACTCTGGACCGGCACCAGCGGATTTTCCTACAAGGAGTGGAAGGGAAGCTTCTACCCCGAGAAGCTGCCCGCCACGAAGATGCTGGAGCACTACTCGCGTCGCCTGAGCAGTGTGGAGATCAACAACACCTTTTACCGCATGCCACGGGCGGAGATGCTCGAGAAGTGGGCGTCTCAGGTGCCGGACGACTTCACCTTCGTCCTCAAGGCCAACCGGCGCATCACGCACATGAAGCGGCTGAAGGACGCCGGCGGATCCCCTGGACTACCAGGTGCGGACGGCCAGCGGCGCCCTGGGCAACCGGCTCGGCCCGATCCTCTTCCAGCTGCCGCCGTACCTGCGCAAGGGAGTGGAGCGGCTGCGCGACTTTCTCGCGATCCTGCCCGACGGCCTCCGCGCCGCCTTCGAGTTCCGCCACGAGAGCTGGTTCGTGGACGAGGTCTACCAGGCGCTGGCCGATCGCGGCGCGGCCCTGGTCACCGCCGACACCGGCGAAGGCGAGGCCCCGGTGGTGGAGACGGCTTCGTTCGGGTACGCGAGGCTGCGGCGGCCCGGGTACGACGAGGAAGCGCTGCGCGGGTGGGCCGAAGCGCTGAACCGCCCCGCCTGGAGCGATGTCTTCGTCTTCTTCAAGCACGAGGACGAGGGGGCGGGGCCGCGGATGGCGGCGGGGTTTCGGGAGGCCTGGGGTTAGAGCAGCCCGTCCCTGCAGGCCTGAGTCAATCCAACCGCATCTACGCGCTCGTGGAGCCGGAAGCGGGTGTCACCCGGAAAGAGTACGAAGATGCGATCAAGCTTGAGGTCCCCCAGCGCCGAATGCATCGACCGCGTCATTCGGGGGGCGCTGGTGCCAACGGGGAAAATCGAAAATGCAACTTTTGATTTTCCCGTTTCCTGCACTCGGTTGCGTGCGAGCACCCCCGCGCGCGCTGGAATACCCTTCAAGAGATCTCGCGGAAGATGTCTTCGTCGGTCAGATAGCCCCGGGCCTCCGCGAAGGGCGTGATTCGGCGGCGAAGCTCAGCCAGTTGGTCCATTGCCAATCGACGCCCCAAAGCCTCGCGGACAATGGCGCTCCGGCTCTGGCCGCTCCGCCTGGCCGCCCGGTGCAGGCGGCGCTCGAGCTTCCGGCCGATCCTGATCGTCAGGGTTGAAGTCTTCATGTGTTTGCCCCGCCGGGCCTCAGCGGTACGGCGGCTCCGCAAAGCCGAGGCTCAACCCACTCCGCAGGGCCTCCCTGCCTCGTGGATCGCGTCGGCCGCGCCCTCCAGAGAGAAAGTGTAGCGCACCGGCCCCACTTCCTCCCAGTCCAGCTCGATCTCCACGGCGTCGCCTTCCCCCGAGCCGCTCTCCAGCAGGCGCCTGAGGAACTCGGCGTGCGAACTCTCGCCTGTTGCCCTATCGGCGGCATCCTCCAGGTCAAACGTGACTCTGCGACCGAAAGACGCCCTGAACGCGACCTCCTCCCCGCCCCAGTCAGTGCGCACTTCGACGGGGATTTGCCCATACTCCCCTGCTTGCCCTCCTTCCATCATGACCAGGCGAGGCGTCGTCTCGAAGAGGATCATGACGGGGGCCACGTTGCCCAGTTCCCTCTCGTAGGCGTTGAGGCACAGGTAGCGGATGTAGCTGCTGAAGTCGCCCTCCGCACCCGCGAGCGCCTCCGGGGCACTTGCGACGGGCGAGAAAGCGTTGCCCATCGTGTCCTGGGGGTGGTCGACGACGAGGTCCGCGCGCCACGCGGTCGGGGACTGCTGGGCGGCGCTCGCGGACTCCTCGGTGGCGGTTGCCAACTCTTCGCCGGCCCCGGCCTCCCGGGCCGGCGGATCGTCTCCGGCGCCGCACGCGACCAGGAGGACCGTGACGGTCGCCGCCATGATGCAATGAGTGTGTGATCTCCAGTTCATCTTCCTGCTCCTTCTCTTCGGGAAGTCCCGCGACTGCGTCCCTTCAACCTACGGCGTCCTTCCGTCCTCTGTCTGCGAGACCGCGCTCCACTGATACGGGTCAGCTTTCGTCATGAGGCTACCGCGGAAGGAGAACGCCCCCGGCCAGCACGAACTGCCGCCCGCCCGCCCGTGCCTCGACGAACGGCGTGTATTCCCTCTCGGGGCGTCGTCACCCCGCGAATCCGGAAAGAAATAGTCGAACGAATAGACCGCCTGCACCCGCGGATGGACCGACTTCAGCGGGGTCAGGACGCGCGGACCGATGCCGAGCTACTGGGGCCTGGAGGGTAGGACGAGAGGGAGGGGGGTGAGGTTGCAGGGGGGTGGAGGCGGGTTGCCCGGGCTCTGGGGCCTGTGCACCTTCGGAACCCGAATTGCCTGAGGATCCGGTCGGGCAAGAAGGCCGTTTTGCGGAGGTCAGTATGAGGGTCATTGTCATCGCGGGGCCCAATGGCGCAGGGAAGACGAGCTTCGCGAAAGATTACCTGCATTTGGGAGTGGGCAGCCCACCCTTCGTGAATGGTGACGAGATTGCAGCGCGACTCAGTCCTTCCGACCCTGGCGCGGTCGCCCTGGAAGCGGGGAGAATCGCCCTTCAGCGGATGGAAGCATGTGTCACGGAGGGCAAGGATTTCGCCATCGAGACCACCCTGAGTGGTCGGCGCCTTGCGTCCAGATTCGGTCGATGGAAGGCGAGCGGCTATCGCGTGACCATGATCTATCTTCGGCTCGCGTCAGCGGATCAGGCCGTCGAGCGGGTTGCTCAGCGTGTTGCAGAGGGTGGCCACCAGATCCCCGAGGCCGTCGTTCGGCGGCGTTTCGGCCGCAGCCGGGGCAACTTTCGCAGGATTTACCAGGAGATTGCGGACGACTGGCAGGTGTATGACAACTCCGGACAGGCACCGATCCTGGTGGCCCAATCCGACGGTCGGCCGCTCGTACGAGAAAAGAGGATTCCCATGACCGAACATCCGAGATTCCCGGAGGGCGAGCCATCGACGGAGAGCGTCCTCGCGGCCCTCATCCGGGCCCGGGACCATGCCTTGGCACGGGCCGCGGCTGTTCGAGAAAGAGAGCGAGCCGAGGGGCCGGTCGACGAAGCCGAATCGGCGGACTCCCCTGCCGACGGCGTCCCCCCCTCCCCCCCTACCACCCCACCCGGCTGAGACCCTCGTCCAAACCCGCCACCACCTCACCCGGAACGCCCAGCTCCCCCTTCCTGGCGCTCCACACCTCCCTGAACCGGGCCACCGTCTCCCCGGCAACCTCCAGCACGGCCTGCCGCGGCAGCCGCGCACCCGTGGCCAGCCGCGTGAGCAGCGCTTCCGAGAGGTCCGCGAACCCCGCCGCGCCGGTCACCCATTCCAGTGCCATCCGGCCGCCATCGGGCGCATAGGGAATCGTCGACACGAGGTCGTAGGCGGGCGCGAGTTCGGGCCGGCGCCCGCCGGGGTAGTACAGCGACCAGTTCTTGAGGTGCGCATCGCCGTTGCCGATCAGGGCGCAGAAGACCAGGCGCCGGATGAACTCGGTCGCGTCCTCGTGCCCGCACTCGCGCCCGATGATCTCGGCGATCCGGCGATAGGTCGCGCCGCCGTACTTCTCCGCGGGGGGCATGCCGAGGACTTGCGCGAAATCCTCGCCGTGAATGCGCATCCCGTCGTCCAGGCGGTCGAAGCGCCTCACCGCAAGCGCGAGGCCACCGGTCTCGCCCATCCCCCGCGGCAGTCCCCCAACCTCCTCGACCGGCACCAGACGCGTCTCGGCCGCGGCGATCCCGCAGGACGCGGCGAGCCACATCATCGCGTGCTCCTGTTCCGGCAGCCCCGGGAAGCCGGGCGACGGCAACTTGACGATCCAGGTGCCGCCGACCCCGTGCGGAGGGACCGTCAGCCTCCCCCCGGCCATCACCGCCGGCACCTTCAGCTGCGTCCCGGCGAGCGAGAAGCGCAGCGGTCCCGACGGGCGTGGGGCCGGTCTGGTGGTCCCGAAGAGCGAACGGACGACCGAGTCGGGCGTTCCTCTCCCGCCGGACCTGCCGCCGCGTTCCCTTCCGCTGCCCGCCGATGTCCCCGACGCCCCCCCGACGCCCCCCGCCGGCGCGATCGACAGCGCGCCCGGGAGATCCTCGCCGAGCGCGCCGAGCAGGGCGAACTCCGACTTGGGACCGATGCCGGCGGACCGGGCCAGGTACTCCCGCAGCGAGCCCTCCGGGAGGAGGTTGGAGAAGAACGGGGGGGCTACGACCCGGGTGGGCGCAACGTCCGTGGCCACGCGGCCGAACGCGTCCCGGAAGGACAGGCTGAGGGTCGGCCGCTCGGGATCGTCGAGGTAGCCGGAGTCGAAACCGAAGACGATGCGTTCGTGTCCGAGCCGGGTCAGGGTGCCGACCGGCTGACCGTGCAACCAGACTTCGAGGATCTCCAGATCAGGCATCGCCCGTCTCCGGCCGGGCGCCCAGCTCCAGCGCGGCGGGCACTGCACCCGCCGGCACCAGCATCACCTCGGCGCCGACGCCGCGCGCGAGTTCCACCAGGCTGGACAGGCGCGGGTCCGCCTTCCCATTCTCGAACCTGGAGATCTGTGCCTGCGTCAGGCCGCTGCGCTCGCTGAGCGCCCTCTGGCTCAGGCCTTCGGCCCTCCTCACCGCCCGCAGGGCGTGACCGATGTCGATGACGGTAGGATGCTTCATGAGCGGAGCCTCCCCGCGCTGGACCGCCGGGCCGGTTCGGACCCGCCGGATTGGTGGACTCTCATGGGTTTCATATACAATAGTATAATTTCGATTCACGAAAATACAAGATAGCATATGAATTGGAGGCAGCACGACCCGGGCCGGGCGGAACACCAGCAACCGATCGCTCCTTCTCGTGTATGAGAGGGTGCCGCGATAACGGCCCGGAAGGGCGCCGACGCCGTCTTGACAGGCACGACGCGGCTGACCGATCATCCACGGTGTGCGCTGGGAGGTCCAGGGCGCGCCCAACGGCCGCAAGGAGGCCCGAAGTGATCATCAGGATCAAGAAGCAGAGCGACATCCCGTCTTCGGAGATCACCCCCGAGGATGTCTATATCAACCGCCGCAAGTTCCTGGGCGCCTCGGCCGGGATCGGCGCGGCGGCGTTCCTGGGCTGCGGCGCGGCCGCCGCGGACTCGGAGGCGGCCGAAACGGACTCCCAGGACCTCGAACCCACCTCCTGGGAAGACATCACCACCTACAACAACTTCTACGAGTTCGGCCTGGACAAGGCCGATCCATCCCGCAACGCCCACACCCTCGTCACCCGGCCCTGGACGATCAAGGTCGACGGTCTCTGCGCCAGGCCCGGCGACTACCAGCTCGAAGACTTCGTCAAGCCCTCCGTGATGGAGGACCGAACGTACCGCTTCCGGTGCGTGGAGGCGTGGTCGATGGTGATCCCGTGGCGGGGCTTCCCGCTCGCGGACGCGATCGCGCGCGCCGAGCCCGACCCGAGCGCGAAGTACGTCGCCTTCGAGACGCTGTGGGACCCGGCACAGATGCCGGAGCGGCGCTGGAAGCCCCGGATCGACTGGCCGTACAGGGAGGGCCTACGCCTGGACGAAGCGATGAATCCACTCACGCTCATGGTGACCGGGCTCTACGGGAAGACCCTCCCCAACCAGAACGGCGCCCCGCTGCGTCTGATCGTGCCCTGGAAGTACGGCTTCAAGAGCATCAAGTCGATCGTGCGCATGACCTTCACCGAGGACGAGCCCCCCACCACCTGGGCCACGCAGACGCCGGGCGAGTACGGGTTCTACTCCAACGTGAACCCGAACGTGAACCATCCGCGATGGAGCCAGGCGACCGAGCGGGTGGTCGACAGCAGCCGGCTGTTCAAGCGGCGCATCGAGACCCTGTTCCTGAACGGCTACGCCGACGAGGTGGCGCACCTCTACGAGGGGATGGACCTCAGGAAGTACTTCTGAGGGTGCAGTCCCGGGTGGCGGTCCAGGGGCCTCGCGCCTCCTGGATCGCGAATCCCAGGCGGCAGATCCTCCTGCTGAAGGTCGCCGTCTGGATCGTCGGGCTCGGGCCCGTGGTCTGGCTGGCTGCGGGTGCCTTCCAGGGGACGCTGGGCGCGAACCCGGTCGAGAAGATCATCCACGTCGAGGGGCGCTGGACGCTGGTCTTCCTGCTGGCAACGCTGGCTGTCACACCGGTGCGGCGCCTCAGCGGGTGGAACCGGATCATCCAGTTGCGGCGGCTGCTGGGGCTCTTCGCCTTCTTTCACGCCTGCGTCCACTTCCTGTCGTATGCGGGGCTGGACTACTTCTTCGCGCTGGGCCTCATCCTCGACGACGTGCTGGAGCGCCGCTACATCACCGCGGGGTTCGCCGCGCTCATTCTGCTGGTCCCGCTGGCGGTAACTTCCACCAGGGGATGGATCCGCAGACTGGGCAAGCGCTGGCAGCGGCTGCACCGCTTGGCTTACGTTGCAGCGGGGCTGGGTGTCCTTCATTACTACTGGAAGGTCAGAGCCGACACCTTCTGGCCGCTGGTCGCGGCGGTCACGCTGGCCGGGCTCTTCGCGATCCGGCTCGCGTACAGGGGCAAGAAGAAGAAAACGACAAGGAAAGGCAGGTAGCTCTTGGCCGGTTGGCGGCGCAGGTGGACCGGGCTCGCGGGGGCGATGCCGACGAAGCCGATGCTGGCAGCGCTGGTGCTCGGACTCGGACTGGCCGTCGTGGTTTGGCTGCCAGTGGAGACCGGGCGCGGGGGATCCGGCGTGCGCCACGTCGATGGACCGGATCCGGAACCGGCCGTCATCTCCGTGCGGCCCGCCGGCGAGGGGCACCAGGGCCTGCTGGGCGCGTCATCGCTCCCGGACGGCCTGCTCGCATCTCCCCCCGGCATCCTCCGTTTCGGCGGCGCCAACGCCTTGCGGCCCGCCGACGCACCCGCGGCGTTCGCGCCACCGCTCGCGCCACCGCTCTCGCCAAGCGGCCCCCCTGCTCCGGCCCCGCCAATGGCCCCGCTTCTCCAATACCCCCGCGAGTGGCACGAATTCTACTTCACGCGGGCGGTCTACTCCTCCTACGGCCGCGGCTGGGGCGGGCGCAGCCGGTCCTGGGCGATCGACTATCCCAAGTCCGACCGCCAGTTCCTCACCGTCCTCAAGCGGCTCACCAACCTGGACGCCTACGACGACGAGAACGCGATCCCCCTCAACGATCCGCAGATCCGCCGCTTCCCCTTCCTGTACGCCCTCGAAGTCGGCTACATGAGCATGTCGCAACCGGAGGTCGAGGGTCTGCGCGACTACCTGCTGGCCGGCGGCTTCCTCGTCATCGACGACTTCTGGGGGTCGCAGGAATGGGCCCAGTTCGAGTTCCAGATGAAGCTCGTCTTCCCCGAGAGGCCGATCATCGATCTGGACCTCGACCACACGGTCTTCAACACCTTCTACGAGATCGACGAGATCCTGCAGGTGCCCGCGTACGGCCGCTACTACGGCGGGCAGACATGGGAGCGGGACGGGTACGTGCCCTTCGTGAAGGGAATCGAGGACGACGACGGGCGGCTGATGGTCATCATCAACTGGAACACGGACCTGGGAGACGCCTGGGAGTGGGCGGAGCAACCCGATTACCCGGTTCCGTACTCCACCTTCGCGTTCCAGATGGGCGTCAACATGATCGTCTACGCGATGACTCACTGAGGGAATGGGCGTGTTCGAATTCTTCTTCAAGTTCCGGCCCCTCCTCTTCCAGGAGGGGGAGTTCACCTTTCTGAGCCCGTGGCCGCTCACCATCGCCGCCGTGGCCGCGCTGGTGCTCGCGGTGCCGGCGCTGCTGAGCTACACGCTGGCGCGGGGCCGCAGCAACCGGACCGACCGCTGGGTGCTGGGGACGCTCCGCACGGCGCTCTTCGCGGTGCTCTTCTTCGTGGTGATGCAGCCGGCTCTCGTGCTGACCTCGATCGTGCCGCAGCGCAACTTCGTCGCCGTGCTCGTGGACGACTCGCGCAGCATGACGATCGACGACCGCGACGGCACCTCGCGCGCGGAGAAGGCGGTCGGGCTGCTCGATCCCGAGAGCGCCCTCGTTCCCGCGCTGGAGGAGGGCTTCGCGCTGCGGTACTTCCGCTTCTCGTCGTCGGCGTCCCGGATGGACGGGCTGGACGGGCTCACCTTCAACGGGAGCCGGACGCGGCTGGGATCCGCGCTCACCCAGGCGCGCGACGAGCTGCAGGGGGTGCCGCTGTCCGCGATCGTGGTGGTCTCGGACGGGGGCGACAACACCGAGGAGGTGATCGGCGACGCGCTGCTGCCGCTCCGCGCGGCCACGGTGCCCGTGTTCACGGTCGGGCTGGGCGACGAGGAGATGGAGTCGGATGTGCAGGCGAGCCGCGCCGACATCCCCGCGACGGCGCTGGCCGGGAATTCGCTGGTGGTGAACATGGTGCTGGACTCGCGCGGCTACGAGGGCCGCGAGGTCCCGGTCGTGGTGGAGGACATGGGCCGGATCGTCGCGACCGAGGTGGTGACGCTGCCGCCGACGGCCAGCCGCTCGTGGCCCCGGTGGCGATCACGCTCGAGAACCCGGGCGCGCGGGAGCTCACCTTCCGCATCCCGGGGCTGGAGGGCGAACGGGTACTGGAAAACAACGAGCTGCACGCGGTGGTCCAGGTGCGCGACCGCACCGAGAAGATCCTCTACTTCGAAGGGGAGCCGCGCTACGAGGTGAAGTTCATGCTGCGCGCGGTGGACACCGACGAGAACCTGCAGGTCGTCCTCCTGCAGCGAACCGCCGAGGACAAGTTCTACCGCCGCAATCTCGACGACCCGCTGGAACTCGTCACCGGGTTCCCGACCACTCGCGAGGAGCTCTACCGCTACCGCGCTCTCATCCTGGGATCCGTCGAGGCGAGCTTCTTCACCCACGACCAGCTCGAGATGATCGCGGACTTCGTGAGCGAGCGCGGCGGCACGCTGCTCATGCTGGGCGGCCGGCGCGCCCTCGCCGACGGCGGCTACAAGGGCACCCCGATCGAGGATGTCATTCCGGTCGTGCTCCCCGATCCCACCGGGGCCACTCCGACCGAGCGGCTCGCCTTCGTGAAGGTGACTCCCACCCCGGGCGGCGCGAACCACCCCATCACCCGGATCGCGGGCGACGCCGAGAACTCCGCCGCCCGCTGGGACTCCCTGCCGGCCGTTTCCACCAGCAACCTGCTCACCGAACTGAAGCCGGGGGCGACCGAGCTCCTGCAGGGATCGGTCGTTGCGGGCCCGGGGGACGCCGCCGACCGCGTCGTCCTGGCCTTCCAGCGCTACGGAAAGGGCCGCGCGATGGTGCTGGGCGTGCAGGACACCTGGCTCTGGCAGATGGACGCCACCGTCTCGCTCGAAGACCAGAGCCACGAGAACTTCTGGCGCCAGCTGCTGCGGTCGGTCGTCTCCGAGACCCCCGACGCGGTCGAGGCCGCTCCCGACCTCGCCTCGGTGGAGATTGGCGAGCCGGTCACGTTGAAGGCCGACGTGCTCGACGAGGGGTTCGTGGAGGTGAACGGCGCCACCGTCAACGCGCGGGTCACGACCCCCACCGGCGAAGTGCGCGAGCTGCCCATGGAGTGGTCGGTCTCCGAGGACGGCGAATACACCGCTACCTTCACCCCCGCGATGAACGGCTTGTACGAGCTCTCCGTAGACGCCGTGCGCGACACCACCCAACTCGGGACGGCCGAGACGAGCGTGCGCGTCGCCCCCGGCACCGAGGAGTTCCGCGACCCGCGCCAGCGCCGCACCCTCCTGGAGCGCGTCGCCAGCGAGACCGGAGGCCGCTACTACACGCCCGAAACCGTGGACCAGCTGCCCGAGGACCTGCGCTTCACCGGCGGCGGCGTCACCGTGACGGAGGAGCACGACCTGTGGGACATGCCGATCCTCTTCCTGCTGCTGGCGGGGCTGCTCGGAGCCGAGTGGGCGTACCGCCGCAAGAGGGGATTGGCGTGAGGGCGATGATCGCTGGTGTGGCGCCGCTGGTGGGCGCGCCGCGGGATGCAGCGGGCAAGGCGCCGGGCCGATTACGGTCGGCCGCGATCCGGTTGCGGGCGGCCTGGTGGGTCATCGCGGCCGCCACCCTCGTCCCGGCCCAGGCCCACGCGCAGAACACCCACATCCTGCTGGTCTCGGGGCTCGGCGGCGACCCCGAGTACACCGAATCCTTCCACGGCTGGCTCAGCCGCTTCGCCGACGCCGCCACCGAAAAGTACGGCGTGCCCGCCGGGCGGATCGTCTACCTCGGCGAGGACCCGGACCTCGACCCGACCCGCATCCGCGCCCGCTCCACCGCCGAGAACATCCGCACGGCCCTCGCCAACCTGGCTGGAGCCATGGCGCCCACCGACAATCTGGTGGTGCTGCTGGCCGGACACGGGAGCTTTCGCGACCAGACCGCGCGCTTCAACATCCCGGGCCCCGACATCACCTCCGAGGAGATGGGCGCCCTGCTCGCCCCGCTCGGCGACCGCCGCATCACCTTCATCAATACCGCGAGCGCGTCGGGGCCGTTCATCGAGGCGCTGTCGGGGACGAACCGCACGATCATCACGGCGACCCGGAGCGGGCGCGAGCGCAATCTCACCCGTTTCGGCCTGTACTTCGTGGACGCCTTCGCGGACGACGGCGCCGATATCGACAAGGACGCGCGGGTGTCGATGCTGGAGGCCTTCAACTACGCGCTGCGAGAGGTGGAGCGGGAGTACGTCGGCGACCGGCGGCTCCTCACCGAACATGCCATGCTCGACGACAACGGCGACGGCGAGGGCAGCCGTGAACCGGGCGGGCCCGAGGGTGACGGATCGCTCGCGGGCACCGTCTTCCTGATGTCGCTGGGAGGTGCCGACGCCGACGAGGCCGTGACCGCCGAGCTGCGGACCCTGCATGAGGAGAAGGCCGCCATCGAGGCCCGGATCGCCGACCTGAGACGGATCAAGGAGCGGATGTCGCTGGAGCGCTACGAGGACGAACTCGAGGCGCTGCTCGTGGAGCTGGCGCTCAAGAACCGCGAGATCCGGGCCGCGGGGGGCGGGACGGAAGGGCCGGGCTGAGGGCGATGCGCGTCGCGGGGAATCGCTTCGGCAGGGCAGCCGTGCTGGCGGTGGTGGCCGCGCCGTTCGCGCTGACCGGTGGCGCGGTGCAGGCCCTGCGCATTGAGGCCGCGCCGCAGGAGGCCGCCGGGTTTGCCGCGCTGCGGACCGGCGCGTACGACGACGCCGTGCGGGCGCTACGGCCCCGGGCGCTCGAGGGGAACGCGGCCGCGCTGTCCGGGTGGGTGACCGCGCTGCGAGAGACCGGGGACTACGACGGCGCGGTGAGCGCGGCCGGGCAGGGGGTGGAGCGGGGGGTGGCGGGGGCGCGCGCGCTTCTCGGCGCCGCCCTCATGGATGTGGGGCGGATCGCGGAGGCGAGGGCCGCGTTGGAGGCGGGGGCGCGCGAGGGGGGTGCGGGGGGGGCGGGGGCCCGGGTCGAGCTGGGGATCCTCGAGTATCGTTACGGCGACCGTGACGCCGCGCGCACCATCTTCGACGGCTTCATCGACTACTACAACAATCAGTCCAACCTCAATGCGGCCGAACTGACGGCGGTGGGCCGGGCGATGTTCGAGCTGTCGCGCTGGCACTACGAGTACGCCCACGACGCCTTGATGGCGCTCGACGAGGCGGTGGCGGCCGGGCCGCTCGACCACTCGGCCCAGCTCGCGATCGGCGAACTGTTCCTGCAGCGCTACGATGCGCGCGAGGCCGCGGCGGCCTTCGGGACGATCCTGGAGGAGAACCCGGCACACCCCGGCGCCCACTTCGGCCTTGCCCGCGTCTCACGCCTCGAGGGCGGCGGCGACCCGGAAGCGCTCCTGGAGGCCGCGCTGGAAGCCAACCCCGCCTTCGCGCCCGCGCGCACCCTCCTCGCCCGGCTGCGTCTCAGGAGCGGCGACCACGAGGCCGCGCAGGAGGAGATCGCACGCGCCCTCGAAGTAAACCCCGCCGACCTGGAGGCGCTGGGCACCCGCGCCGCGATTCTCCACCTCTCTCGCGACGACGACGGCTACCGCGCCGTCATGGAGGAGGTGCGGCGCCTTACGCCGACGCCCGCCCCGTCGCTCGTAGTCGTTTCCGATCTGGCCGCCGACCACCGCAAGTACACCGACGCGCTGGCCTTCGCCCACCAGGCCACCGAGGCCGATCCCGGCAGCTGGACCGCGTGGGGCCTGATGGGGCTGAACCAGGTCCGGCTGGGACAGGTCGAGGAAGGACGCGCGAACCTGGAGAGGGCGTTCGAGGGGGATCCCTTCAACCTCTGGTTCAAGAACACGCTGGATCTGCTCGACAAGTTCGGGGAGTACCGAATCGTCGAGACGCCGCACTTCCAGCTGGTGCTGCACGAGTCGGAGGCGGATCTGCTTGCACCCTACATGGTGCCGGTGGCCGAGCGCGCCTGGGAGGAGATGTCCCGGCGCTACGGCGTGACGCCCGCGAGCCCGATCCGGGTGGAGGTCTACCCGAGCCACGCCGACTTCTCCGTGCGGACGGTCGGCCTGGTGGGGATCGGTGCGCTCGGCGTCAGCTTCGGGCCCGCGCTCGCCATCGACTCGCCCGCCGCGCGGGACCGCGGCGACTTCAACTGGGCATCGACCCTGTGGCACGAGATCGCCCACTCCTTCCACCTGGCCGCCTCCGACAACGAGGTGCCGCGCTGGTTCTCCGAGGGGCTGGCGGTGCACGAGCAGCGCAAGGGGGATCCCGGGTGGGGACACCAGGCCAGCGTCGGCTTCATCCGCGCGCTCGCGTCGGGCGACATGCGGCCGGTCAGCGAGCTGGACCGCGGGTTCTCGAGCCCGCGCCACCCCGGCGAGGTCGTGCAGAGCTACTACCAGTCGTCGCTGGTCTTCGAAGTGATCGAGGAGCGGCACGGGTTCCCGGCGATCGTGGAGATGCTGGAGGCCTACCGGAACGGCGCGACCAACGAGCAGGCGTTCTCGCGCGCGTTGGGGGTGCGGCTGGAGGACTTCGACAGCGAATTCGAGGACTTCCTGAAGGACCGCTTCGCGGCCGCGCTGTCCTCCGTGGAAGGGGAGATGCCGGAGATGGGAGCGCTGCCCGGGCTGCCCGAACTGCAGGCCGCGGCGGCGACCAACCCGCGCAGCTTCGTCGCTCGCATGGCGGTCGGCCAGGTCCTCTTCGCGGAGGGGCGGCTGACGGAGGCCGCGGCCCACCTTGAAGCCGCGCTCGACCTCTTCCCCCAGTACGGCGGCGCGGACGGCGCCCACTGGTTCCTCGGCCGGATACGGGAGCAACGGGGCGACACGGCAGTGGCCATCTCGCACTTCCGGGAGCTGCTGCTCCTCAACGAAAGCCACTACGACGGCCGCGTCGCCCTCGGCGAGCTCCTCTCCGGCACGGGAGACGACGCGGGCGCTGCGGCGGTCCTGCGCAACCTCGCCCACATCCACCCCTACGAGATCGCGGACCACGAGCGTCTCGCGGTCCTGATGGAGTCCGCGGGAGACTTCGAGGGCGCGGCCACCGCGCGGCGCGGCGTCGTCGCGCTACGCCCCTTCGACCTCGCCACCGCGAACTACCAGCTGGCGCGCGCACTGCACCTGGCCGGCGACGCTTCCGGGGCGCGCCGCGCGGTCCTCGCAGCACTGGAACTCGCGCCGAACTACGAGGAAGCCCTCGACCTCCTCCTGGAGCTGCGGCGCAGGGGGCCGGGAAGATGAGGCCCCGGATCGCGCGCGCCGGCGCAGCGGCCATGGCCGTCTTTCTCCAGCGCTTCGCACCGTCCCGCGCGCCCCTCATCGCCCTGGGTCTTGCAGCCGGGACGGCGGCGCTCACCGTCTCCGGTCTTCGGCCCCACTCTGCGGCTCCGGTCATCGCACGTTCCGCGCCAACCTTCCAGGACCTGCCGACCGTCCCCTACGACGGCACCTACACCTTCGTCCGGGTACGCTTCAACTCCCAGGGCAGGGGATTCAGCCGCGGCTTCGGGGGCGGCACGCCGGGGTGGGCGCACGACTACCCGAAAGCAGACGAGAATTTCATCAGAATTCTGGACGAAATATCCCTGGTCCACGTCAACACCGACGCCACCAACGTGATCGACGCCGAAGACCCCGAGCTCCACCGGTACCCCATCGCCTACGTATCCGAACCGGGCGAGTGGTCGCCCACGCAGAACGAGATCGACAACCTGTCCGACTACCTCTTCAAGGGCGGCTTCCTGATCCTCGACGACTTCCGCAGCGACTACGAGTGGCGCACGGTGGAGGAGATCTTCCGGATGATCGCCCCCGGCCACCGGTTCCGGGTGCTGGACATCGACGAACCGATCTTCGATTCCTTTTTCGAAATCGAGACGCTGGACATGATACCGCCGACCTACCAACAGTTCCGGCCCGTCTTCCTGGGCCTTCACGAAAACAACGATCCGACCGGACGCCTGATGGTCATCGCGAACTTCAACAACGACATCGGCGACTACTGGGAGTACTCCGATCGCGGCTACGTTCCGATCGAGCTGTCTAACGAAGCCTACAAGTTCGGTGTCAACTACGTGATCCATGCGATGAACCGATAGCGGTCCCGCGGAGCCGCGGTCGCAACCCTGCGGCCCCGTGGACCCCTCCACATTCACACACGCGCTCAACCGACAGCCTTCCCGAGGTGGACCCCTTGCCGACAGAGACCCTGACCCCCCCAGCAGCCGAACCCATGGCCGACGTGGCCCTCGCCAAGCGCATCCAGGAAGGGCGCGAGAAGATCCTCTCCGAGGTGCGCAAGATCATCGTCGGACAGGAGGACGCCGTCGAACACGTCCTCCTGACTCTTCTCGTGGGCGGAAACAGCCTTCTGGTCGGCGTGCCCGGCCTGGCCAAGACCCTGCTCATCCACTCGATCGCGCAGGTGCTCGACCTCAAGTTCTCGCGCATCCAGTTCACGCCGGACCTGATGCCTTCCGACATCACCGGCACCGACATCATTCAGCAGCACGAGGACGGTACGCGCGGACTGGAGTTCACGCCCGGGCCGATCTTCGCGAACGTGGTGCTCGCCGACGAGATCAACCGCACGCCGCCGAAGACGCAGGCGGCGCTCCTCGAGGCGATGCAGGAGCACCGGGTCACCGTGCAGGCGAACACCTACATCCTCGACCCGCCCTTCTACGTCTTCGCGACCCAGAACCCGATCGAGCTGGAGGGGACCTACCCGCTCCCCGAGGCCCAGCTCGACCGCTTCATGTTCCACATCGTCATGGATCACCTGGAGGAGGACGAGGAGATGCAGGTCGTGCGGGAGACGACCGACGAGGTGGAGCCGGAACTCGGCGCTGTCGTGTCGCAGCAGGACATGATCGCGTTTCAGGACCTGGTGCGGCGCGTGCCGGTCGCCGAGCCCGTGATGCGCTACGCCGTCAACCTCGTGCGCGCCAGCCGCCCGAGCCCGAACGGCAGCCACGACTTCGTGAAGAAGTGGATCAGCTACGGGGCCAGCGTCCGCGCCGCCCAGTACCTCATCCTCGGGGGGAAGGCCCGCGCCCTCACCCAGGGCCGCCTGACCGTCAGCTTCGACGACATCCGCGCGCTGGCGCTGCCGGTGATGCGCCACCGCATCATCACCAACTTCCACGCGGAGTCGGAGGGACGCACGACCGACGAGCTGATCGAGATGCTGCTGAAGGCCGTGCCGATGCCCAAGTCGGGGATGTAGGAAAGCGTGCACACCCTGGCCGCCACCCGAACCGCCGTCGCGGGGAGCTAGCCGATGGCGACCCGATCCCCCGCGGGGCTCACCTCCTTCCTCGACCCCACCGTCCTGGCGCGGATCGACAACCTGCAGCTGCTGGCGCGCACGGTGGTGGACGGGTTCCTGCAGGGGATTCACCGCTCTCCCTATCTGGGGGTGAGCATGGATTTCGCCGAGCACCGCCAGTACATGCCCGGCGACGACATCCGCCGGATCGACTGGCGGCTCTTCGCGCGCACCGACCGCTTCTACATCAAGCAGTTCGAGGCCGAAACCAACGCGGACGCGGCGTTTCTGCTCGACGTGTCGGCTTCGATGGGGTACGGCTCGGGCGAGGTCACCAAGCTCGACTACGGCCGGTTCCTGACCGCGAGTCTGGCCTACTTTTCCGCCGGACAGAAGGATCGCGTCGGACTCTACGCCTTCGACTCGGACGTGGTCGAGCACGTACGCCCGTCGGCGGCCCACCTGGACAAGGTCCTCCACGCGCTCGCACGTGTGAAGCCGCATCGCGAGGGCGCCTGGAGCCGGCCGCTGGCCCGGGTCGCCAACACCTTCCGGCGCCGCGGCATCCTGGTGTTCGTGTCGGATTTCTATCACGACGCCGACGAGCTCACCTCCGCGCTGGGTCTCTTCCGGGCACAGGGGAACGACGTCGTGGCCTTCCACATCCTCGACCCGTCGGAGATCGACTTTCCCTTCGCGCAGGCCGCGAACTTCCAGGACCTCGAGACGATGGAGCTGCTCCCGGTCGTCCCGGAGAAGTACGCCGGCGCATACAGGGAAGGAGTGAGCGCCCACATCGACGCCCTCGGCAAGGGCTTCACCCGGCACGGAGTCGACTACGTCCTCCTCAACACCGCCAGGCCGCTGGACGACGCGCTCTACGCCTACCTGTCCTTCCGCCAGAAGACGCTGAGGTCTCCGGTGGGGCGCCCCGGCGCGGGGAGGTAGACAGCACCCCGTGGGATTCCTGACCCCCCTCTTCCTCATCGGGCTGGCCGGGCTGGCCGTCCCCGTCCTGATTCACCTGACGCGCCGCGAGCGGGGCAAGCCGGTCCGGTTCCCGTCGCTCATGTTTCTGGAGAAGATCCCCTTCCAGGAGACCTCCCGGCGGCGCATCCGGCACTGGCTGCTCCTGCTGATGCGCCTGGCGGCGCTGGCGCTGCTGGTCGCCGCCTTCGCGCGTCCGTTCGTGCGCGAGGGGCGGCTGGCGGCGGTCGGCGGGCCCGGACCCGAGGAGGTGGCGATCCTCCTGGACAACTCGTGGTCGATGGAGATGGGGGACAACTGGGAGCGCGCCGTGGGGGAGGCCCGGTCCGTGATCGGGTCGCTGCGGCCCCGCGACCGCGCCTCGCTGATCGTCTTCTCGGAGACGCCGCGGCTCGTGCACCGCTCGATCACGGAGATGCCGCGCATCCTCGCCACCCTCGACACCCTCGCCACGACCTCGCTCGCCACGCGCTTCGCACCCGCGGTGAAGCTGGCCGCCTCCACCCTGTCCGCCTCCACCCTGGCGCGGCAGCGCGTCGTCGTGATCAGCGACTTCCAGCGCACGGCGTGGAGCCCCGACCCGGACGCGAAGCTGGCCGAGGGCGTGGTCGTCGAGACGGTGGTGATCGATGCCGGCGAGATCGAGAACCTCGCGCTGACCGACCTGGAGCTGAGGCGGCAGAGCGCGGGCGGCAGGGACCGGGTGACGGTCGAGGCGCGCCTCGTGAACACGGGCGAGGCCGCCGCGAGCGCCGAGGTGACGCTGGCGGTGGACGAGACCGACCTCGAGACGGTGACGGCGACGGTGGCGGCGGGTGGCGCCGAGCCGGTCGCGTTTGCGCCGTTCACCCTCACCGCGCCGTTCACGCGGGGGGAGGTGCGGCTGGGTGGGGGGGGTGGCGGGGGGCTCGTGCAGGACAACACGCTCAGCTTCGTGGCGTCCCCCGGGGGGGACCTGCAGGTGGTGGTGGCCGATCCGCTCGGCCCGGGCGACTCGAACCTGTACCTGCGCGGGGCGCTCGACATCGCCGAGGGGGCGGGCTTCGAGACGAGCGTGATGCGGGGCCTGCCCGGCGACAGCGAACTGCCCGGCACCGAGGTGGTGATCCTCAACGGCGGGCCGTTCCCGGGGGGAAGCGAAGGCGACCGGTTGCGCGCGTTCGTCGAAGAGGGCGGCGGGCTGCTCATGGTGCTGGGAGAGCGGTCGAGCGTGCCTTCCGTCCACCAGGACTTCCTCCCGGTTACGGTCGGGGCGGTGTCGGAGGGGGCCGGCGAGCGCCGGATCGGCTTCGTCGACTACGATCACGCCATCTTCGAGGCCTTCCGCGGTCCCCGCTCGGGCGACTTCTCGCAGGCCGTCTTCTACCGCACCCGCATCCTGACCGAGACCGACGGCCAGGTGCTCGCGCGCTTCGACGACGGCTCCCCGGCGCTGGTGGAGGGCCGGCGCGGTCGTGGGCGCGTCCTGGTGTGGGCCTCCGGCCTGGACCGCTTCTGGAACAACCTGCCGCTGCAACCCATCTATCTGCCCTTCGTGCACCGCGTCACGCGGCACCTGGGGGGACGCGGAGAGGTGCTCCCGTGGCACCTGGCCGGCTCGACCGTGAATCTCGCCGGCCTGGCCGAGACCGTGGGTTCGTGGGAGATGCCGGAAGGGGCGGTGGCGATGGAGCCCGGCGGAGGCTCGGTCCCGCTGGATCCGGACCGGCCGCTGCTGGAACTCGACCGCCGGGGAATCTGGGAGATCAGGCCGCCGGGGCAGCGGCCGGATCATCCCCTGGCGCTTGCAGTGAACGTGGACGTGTCCGAGTCGGACCTGTCGATGATGGATGTCGAGGCATTCGCCGTTTCGGTCGGGGGCGCGGCGGGGGCGTCGGAAAACGACCCCGCCGGCGCGAGTCCGTCAGCCGGAACGGTGGACATCCGTGAAGAGGACTACGAGAAGAGCCAGTCCTTCTGGCGCTACCTGCTGGCCGCGGTCTTCCTGTTGATGGCGTCGGAGACGGTGCTGTCCAACGGATTGTCGCGGCACCGGGTCAAAGAGAGAGAAGAGGTGACTGCCGCGGGATGAGGGAGACTCCGCCAGAGCGGCCGCGATACGGTCTCTGGCGGATTCCGACCACACCGCCAATGTTACGACAGCGATAAAGGGGGGAATATGTCGATTTGGCGCAACGCCAGAGCCAGGGAAGATCTGCTCCGCATCGTAAGCCGCGTCCGCCGTCGCTGGCGGCTGAAGCTCCTGCTGCGCGGGCTTGCCCTGACGCTCGCCGGAGCCCTCCTCACCTTCCTGATCTCGGCATCCACGCTGGAGGCGCTGCGCTTCCAGCCGGAGGCGATCCTCGCGCTGCGGGTGGTGCTCTGGCTGGTGATCGGCTTCTTCATGGTCCGCTCGGTCTTCTGGCCGCTCATCCGCCGGGTTTCCGACGAACGCGTCGCGCTCTACCTCGAGGAGAACGAACCCTCGCTCAAGTCCCAGGTCATGACCGCGGTCGAGTCGGCCAGGGACGGCAAGCTGGAGGACTCGCAACTGCTTCGCGAGGTCGTGAGGCAGGCCGCGCGGCAGTGCCGCCGCATCGACTACGGCAAGCGCATCGAGGAGAGGGCGCTCCGGCGCTCGGCCCTGGTGCTGGGCGGGCTGGCCCTCGCAGCCGTCCTGCTCCTGTCCTTCGGCCCCGGCTTCCTGCGGCACGGCATGAACGCGCTCTTCTTCCCGGTCCGCACGGCCGAGTCGGTCAACCCCTACAGCGTCGCGCTCACGCCCGGCGACACGGTCATCTCGCGCTACTCCGACCTCATGGTTCGGGCCGTCCCGCACGGCTTCGTTTCCGATGACGTCGTCCTTTACACCCGCGCGGAGGGAGAGACCGGCTACTCGGCTCTGCCCATGATCGAGGACGGCACCGGCGGCTACGAAGGCCTCCTCCTCAACGTCGCGGAGGAGACCACCTACTACGTCGAGGCCAACGGCGTCCGCTCCGGCACCTTCACGCTCGGCGTCGCGGACCTGCCCGCGGTGGACCGGCTGGAGATGGTCTACCACTTCCCGAGCTACACCGGGCTGGCGCCGCGCCGCTTCGAGTACGGGGGCGACGTGGCCGCGCTTGCCGGGACCCGGGTGGAGCTGACGGTGACGTCCACCATTCCCGTGCCTTCGGCCCGGCTGGTGATGGATCCGGGGGACACGATTCAGATGGAACCCGGGCCGGAGGGGACGTTCCTCGCGTCCTTCACCGTCCGCGAAGACGGCTTCTACGGCGTGAAGTTCCCCGCTCTGGGCGGGGTGTGGGTGGCGGGCGCGCCGGACTACCGGATCGACGTGCTCCGCGACCAGGGGCCGTCCATCTCCTTCCGCAGGCCCGGGCGCGACATCCAGGTGAGTTCGATCGAGGAGGTGTTCATCGAGGCGCGCGCCGACGACGATCTGGGCGTCGCCGAGATCCTGCTGGTGTACAACGTCAACGGCGGCCCCTCCGACACGTTGCGCATCCACTCGTCGGGGGGCGAGCCGCTCCCCGAGGTCACGGCCGGACACACCTTCTTCATGGAGGACTACGAGCTCGAGGTCGGGGACCTCGTCGCGTACCACGGGATCGCGCGCGACAACGCGCCGGTGCCTGGCGAGGCGCTGACCGACATCTACTTCCTGCAGGTGCGTCCGTACCGCCGCGACTACCGTGAGAACGAGGGTGGTGGGGGCGGCGGAGGCGGGGGCGGCGGTGGAGGCGGCGCCGGCATGGAGCAGGATCTGTCCAATCTGCAACGGCAGATCATCGCGGCCAGCTTCAACCTGGTGCGCGACCGGGACAGCTATGAGCCCGACAACTGGGACGAGAACGTCGTCAGCATCGCGAACAGCCAGGAGGGGCTGCGCGAGCAGGTGGAGACCCTCGCCCAGCGGATCGTGAACCGGGGAATCACTGGTGCCGACGAGGCTTTCCGGCGAATCGCCGAAGCTCTGCCGATTGCCGTGGAGGCGATGAACGAAGCGGTCGACTCTCTGCGCGCCCTGAGCCCGAGCGGCGCGATCCCGGCCGAGCAGCGCGCGTTGCGCCAGCTCCAGAAGGCCGAGGAGACCTACGAGCGCTTCGTCTCGCTGCAGCGCGAGCAGCAGCAGGGGGGCGGCGGAGGCGGCGGGCAGCAGGGGCCGAGTGCGGAGGACCTGGCCGACCTCTTCGAACTCGAGACCGACGCGCTGCGCAATCAGTACGAGACCGTGCAGCGCAGTCAGCAGCAGACCAACGACCAGGAGGTCGACGAGGCGCTCGAGAGGCTTCGCGAGCTGGCCCGCCGCCAGGAGCAGGAGCTGGAGCGCCAGCGACGCCGGGCCGCGGCCCAGCAGGGCGGCCAGGGGGGCGGGAGCGACGCCGCGCGGGAGCTGGCCGAGGAGGCGGAGGCGGCGGCACGGGAGCTGGAGCGGCTGTCGCGCGAGACCGGCAACCGCCAACTGGAGGACATCTCGCGCCAGCTGCAGCAGGCCGCCGACGCGATGCGCCGCTCGGCGGCGAACCGGGGGAACGCGGGGGTCGCCGAATCCCAGTCCGCGCTGAGGCGGCTGCGCGATGCCCGGGACGAGCTGGAAGACGTGCAGGACGACCGGCTGCAGCGCGATCTGCAGGACGCCCGGCAGAGGACGGACGAGCTGGCCCGACAGCAGGAGAGCGTGCAGGAGCGCATGCGGGAAATGGCTGAAGGGACCACCAACACGGCCGAGGAGCGCTGGGGCGTCATCGAGGACAAGGAAGAGATGGCCGAGGAGGTGGACGACCTCCTGTCGCAACTGGACCAGATGGCGAGGAGCGCCCGGCGCGACGGCCAGCCCGGGGCAGATGAACTCGACGAAGCCACCGATGTCATCCGCGACACCCAGCTCAGCCCGCTTCTCCAGTGGTCCCGCGGCCTGGTGGGCCGCCCGGACTACGAGGACTACGCCAAGGGGTTCGAGGACCAGATCGCGCAAGCGCTCCGCTCACTCGGGAACCGGCTGGACGAGGCGGAGGAGGCGATACAGGGAGGTGTCGACCGGGACCAGCGCACCGAGGCGGTCGAGGCCGCTCAGGATCTGGTGCGCAGCATGGAATCGATGCAGCGCCGCCTGATGGAGGGGGCGCAGAACCCGGGGCAGCAGGGGCAGCAGGGTCAAGAGGGTCAGCAAGGGCAACAGGGGCAACAAGGCCAGCAAGGGCAGCAGGGCCAACAAGGGCAGCAGGGGCAGCAAGGGCAGCAGGGCCAGCAAGGGCAGCAGGGCCAGCAAGGGCAGCAGGGCCAGCAAGGGCAACAGGGCCAGCAGGGGCAACAGGGCCAGCAAGGGCAGCAGGGCCAGCAAGGGCAACAGGGCCAGCAAGGGCAACAGGGCCAGCAGGGCGGCGACGATCGCGTCGGCGGCGGTGACTACCGCGGCGGCTACTACGGTGGCAACTATCGGGATGCGAACTGGCGCTACGGCGGTTTGCGCAACTTCGATCCTGAGGCGATTCGCCAGATGCGCCGCGAGATCCGCGAGAGGACCGGCGAGCTTCGCAACCTGGCAACGCTGGTCGAGCGGAGCGGAGCCGACCCGCGGGAGCTGCAGGCGATGCTGGATGCGATGCGCGCGCTGGACCGCGAAGGCACCTACGCTGATCCCGAAGAGGTGCTCAGACTCCAGAGCCAGGTGGTCGAGGGGTTGAAGCAACTGGAGTTCCGGCTGCGGCGCGAGTTCGCCCTCGAGGAAGAGCAGGACATCCTCCTCTTCCGGTCCAGCGATGTCCCGGAGGAGTACCGGGCCCTCGTGGCAGAGTACTACCGCTCGCTGTCGCGCACCGGCAGCGGAAGGGACGGTAGGTGACGGAAGAGGAACCCGGCGTGACGGAAGCGCCGGGGGCGACTGGGGCGACTCGGGCGACCGTCACGCCGCAGCCCGCGGCGCCAGAGGCGACCGCTGCCCCCATCGAGCCGCTCGACGCGACCGCGCAGGAGTCCGGCACCTCGGACACCCGCGACATCGAGCTCGCGGTAGAGATCGCCGCACCCGTTGACGCGGTTTGGCGCGCGATCACCGAGGGCGAGCGGGTCGCCAGCTGGTTCGCGCCGATCGCCTCGGCCCAACCTGGGGAGGGCGGGCACCTCACCGTGTCCTGGGGCGGCGGGGCGGAGTGGACCAGCTGGATCACCACGTGGGATCCCTGCCGGCACCTTCGCCTCGTCGACCAGCATCCCGATGAGGCAGGCGAGGGCGCGTCACTCATGGCCCTTGACTACCGGCTGACGGACCTCGGCGGTGCCACCCGGCTCGATCTCGTCAACTCGGGGCTGTCCTCCGCCCCCGACTGGGACGACACCTTCCACATGATGCAAAACGGCTGGCGCTTCTTCCTCTGGAACCTGAAGCACTTCCTGGAGCGCCACCCCGACGCCCGTCGAAGGATGATCAACGAACGTCCATGGGTGACGGGCTCGCGGCAGGAGGTGTGGGACCAGGTCTTCGGTACAGAGGGGCTGGTAGCCACGATCGCGGATGGTGCGTACCCGGGTACGGGTGACCGATTCCGTTGCGTCCTGGACGGCCTGGAGCCGCTGGAAGGGACCGCTGTGCTGTCCGACCACCCGTGGGCCTTCGCAGGACTGGTCTCCTCGCTTAACGACGGGGTTCTCCATGTGGAGATGGAGGGCACGGGGGACCGTTGGAAGATGGGCGTGTGGCTTTCAGCCTACGGAGTCGAAGAAGAGCGATGCGAAGAGATCGGCGTCGCCCTCGCGAAGACGGTATCCCGAGTGTTTCCAGAGGACGGATGACGGCGCGCGCGGGCGTTCCCGTCACCCCGGGCCTCGAAGGGCTGGTCACCGGGTCTGCCAAGGCGATGGGACTCCGCGATGCCCGCCTGGGCCTCATCGCACACCCCGCCTCGGTCACCTCAACCCTGACCCACGCCGCCGACGCGATTCGCGCAGCCGGCTACGACCTCCGCGCCCTCTTCGGCCCCCAGCACGGTGCCCGCGGCGAGAAGCAGGACAACATGATCGAGTCGGAACCCTACACCGACCCGGTCACCGGCCTTCCCGTCCACTCACTCTACGGCGAGGTCCGCAAGCCCACCCCCGCAATGCTCGACGGCCTCGACGCGCTCCTCTTCGACCTGCAGGACGTGGGGGTGCGTGTCTACACCTTCGTGTGGACGATGGCCCTGGCGATGGAGGCGTGCGCCGGGGCGGGCGTCCGGTTCGTCGTTCTGGACCGCCCCAACCCCATCGGCGGCCTCAAGCGCGAGGGACCCGTGCTGCGGGAAGGCTTCGAGTCCTTCGTGGGCCTCCACCCCCTCCCCCTCCGGCACGGCCTCACCTGCGGCGAAGTGGCCCGCTGGCTGCAGCGGGAGCGCGGCATCGCCTGCGACCTCGAGGTCATCCGCGCGGACGGCTGGGAGCGCCACATGTCCTGGGCCGACACGGGGCTGCCCTGGGTGATGCCCAGCCCGAACCTGCCCACACCCGAATCCTGCCTGGTCTATCCCGGCATTGTCCTCCTCGAAGGCACCAACCTCTCGGAAGGCCGCGGCACCACCCGCCCCTTCGAACTCTTCGGCGCCCCCTGGCTCGACCCGGCCGCCCTCACCGCCCGTCTCGCCGACGCCCGCCTCCCCGGCGTCACCTTCCGCCCCTGTCACTTCGAGCCGACCTTCCAGAAACACGCGGGCACGCTCTGCGGCGGCGCCCAGCTGCACGTCACCGACCCGGGCGCATTCGAACCCGTCCGCACCGCCGTCGAGATCCTGGTCGCGGTCCGCGCCCTCGCCCCGCGCGACTTCGCCTGGCGCGAGCCCCCCTACGAGTACGAGGAGACCCTGCCCCCCATCGACATCCTGTGGGGGAACGCCAGGCTGCGGAAGGGTGTACAAGGCGGCGAGACCACCGATGAAATCCTGTCAGGGGTGGAAGCCGAACTGGAGGAATTCGCCACACCGGTGAATCGCCATCTGCTGTACTGACCCACACCTCACCGCACCCGAAAATCCACCACCAGCGGCAGGTGGTCGGAGTGCTCGGTGTCCGAGCCCCGGATCCCCAGCTCGCGCAGGGCGTCCGCGGTCATGTCCGCCGCGTCGAAGACGAAAGCCCGCTGCGCTCGCAGCACCGCGCCCCGGTAGAGGACGAAGTCCAGCCTGCCGGGCGAGAACGGGTCATCGCCCCAGGTGCTGCGCCAGGTCGACAGGGAACGGTCCCGCAGACGTTCCGGGCGGGCAACCGCCAGGTCGTCCCCGTCGATTCCCAGGCTGCGGCGCAGTTCGTCCAGCGGACGCGCGGATCCCACCACGTTGAGGTCGCCACCGACGACGAGGCCGGCGTGGGGCCGCTCGGCCAGGGCTGCCGCGACTGCCCGGTTGAGGGTCCGGGCCTGAAGCTCCCGCAGCCGGTCCCGAGGGGATCCGTCGTACCCGGCGCTCTGAAGGTCGACGGGGACGAACAGCACATCGCGCCCGTCCAGGGTCACCCATGCGCCCGTCGCCGAGAGGCCGCCCTCCTCTTCCGCCATCGCCAGTTCCGCCGGCGGCGCCATCCCGGGCGACTCGGGGTCGTCGCCCACCTCCCCCAGCCACCCCTCCAGCGCGCCCGGCACGTAGTCGATCCTGCTCAGACCCTCAGCCCCCCGCACCTCGCGTCCCCGCGCGCCCACCACCGTCCGCTGCCGGCCCCCACCCGACGCCAGCCACCAGCTCCACGCATCCGGCGCCGGCGCCCCGCGTTGGCCTCCCGGCGCCCCGCGCTGATCCTCCGGCACCACGGCCCCGCGTTGCCCTTCCGACGCCCCGCGTTCGTCTCGCTGCGCCCCCCGACCCCCAAGCGCACCCTGCACTGCCGCCCGCTCCCGAATCCCCTCCCCAAACCGCGCCAGCTCCTCCATCGTCACATCGGCGTAGACCTCGTCCAGCAGCACCACATCCGCCGAGAGCCCCGCGAGCACGCGCTGAAATGCGCGCCGGTTCGTCCGGAAGCTCCGCGACGACACGTTCCAGACCACCACCCGGTGCGTGCCCGGCGCCCTGGCCACGTCATCCGCACTGCGCAGTGGCGGATCCCCACCCGGCTCCGAGACCAGCGCATGCGTGAAGACCGGCGTCTCGTCCACCACGTCGCCGCCACGCACGTACCGCAACCGCCCGGCCACCACACTCCCCATCCCCACGCCCGCCCCCCGCTCCACCCGCAACTCGAACCGGTCCGACGAATGCGTGGGAGACACCAGCAACCCCACCACCCCCGACCCTTCCACATCGCCGGGGCCGTCGGGGCCAATGCGCCGAACCCCCACGCCGGCCCCGTGCACGTCGCTGTCTACGGCAACTTCCCGGGACAGCACAATGGCCAGATCGGCGCCCTCCACCCCACCGTACGGCCCCCCCGTGGACGAGTCGCCGTCGGAATCGAGCACGACCTCGACCGAGCCGAGCATCCCCTGCGCGGTGACGGTGTCGCCCAGGTCAAGCAGGAAGTGCAGGAATCGTGAATCGTCCTGCACGGCCACGCTCCGGAGATCGACCGGCGAACCCCGCCCGGCGTCGCCCAGCGGGTCCACCGCGACGGGTGCGGTGTCCTCCCAGTCCTCGAAGTCCCCGTCGGTCCAGACCGGGGGGCGAGCGTCGCTACACGCGGTCGTGCCGGCCAGGGCCACAACGACCCCGAGACATGTCCACAGCAGTGCTGCGGCGGGGTGGATGCGGCGCATCATGCGGCTCAATCCTTTGACTGAGGGTAGCCTGGCGGGTTTGCCGTGTGCAGTTCGCGGCTCCCCGAATCACCCGCCTCTCCCCGAACGATAACGCCTTCACCGACGCAAAACGGGGGCGCCCCAACCGGGACGCCCCCTTAATCTGTCCCGCGGCTGCGCCCCTACCTCCCCCGCCCCCGGCCTCCCCAGTCACCACCCCCGCGACCGCCACGCGAGAACTGCGTCCCCAGCCGGTAGTTGATCTGCAGCATGAAGTACCGGCCGAGCGAATCCGTGCGCGACTCCTGGATGAAGTTGGAGTTGTTGCTGATGCTGATCCCCCGGTTCTGATTCAGAAGGTCCTGGGCGCGGAATTCGACCTCGACACGGTTGTCGAGCATCCTGCGCATGATCGACGCGTCCCAGCGTGCCACGTTCTGCACGTCACCAAACTGGGTCTGGGTCGAGCCGTAGAGGTTGTCGTCGTAGACCTGGTACCTCAGGTCCGTCTCGATCACCCACGCGCTGGTCGGGTAAATATTCGCTTCCACCCGGTAGGTGCTGTTGACGTAGTCCCGGTTGAGTTCCTCGTTGAGCGAGTAGCGGGCGTTGTTGAAGTTGAAGGTGGCCCCGACCTCCACATCGACCCGGTCCCTGTTCCTGTTCTCGATGCTGAACTCCACCGTGTTGCGGATGGACTGGTTGTCGTTCGCGACCAGGTTGATCAGCTCGGTCCCCTCCGAATAGCTGAGGCGGTACTCCAGATCCACGTCCAGGCCGAACCGCCGGATCGGAGTGCCGTAGTTCGCGCCGACGTTCCCCGACCACGACGCCGCCGTGTTGATCGGCGAACGGGTCTGGACCCCCCGGTCGTCGTACAGGCGCGACTGCGCGATCGTGTTGTGGGTGTACGTGTAGTTGAAGAAGGTGAAGAAGTTCCGGAAGCTGAACTGGTCGAAGAACCTGTACTCCCCGTTGAGCCGGTGCGTATACTCGGGCACCAGGTCGGGGTTCCCGGTATAGATGTTCAGCGGGTTGGTGTTGTTCACCCACGGCTGCAGCTGGGTGAGCGACGGTTCCCGGGTCGAGGTTCTGTAGCGGAAATTCAGGTTGTGGCCCTCCTTGACCTCAACCCTGAAGTTCATGTTCGGCAGAACGTGGGTGTAGCTGTTCGCGATCCGTTCGTCCCGGTTCTGGATGAGGCCGTCCAGGTTCGAACGCCGCACCTCCAGGCCGCTCACGAACCGGTAGCGCTCGTTGTTGCGGTTGAAGCGCGTTCCGGCGTTGAAGTAGGTGTAGGCCCGCTCGAATCCGTTGCTCCGGGGCACGTTCAGCACGCGGGAGCCGTCCACGATCTCGTAGACCGGGTTGTCCCTGTCCTCTCCCGTCGCGTTCGCCCGGCCGAAGAGCTCCAGGATCTGCCCCTGGCCCAGAGGCTGGGTCAGCGAGACCCGGGCGCTGTTGTTCCAGCTGCGGCTGTCACGAAGCTGTTCTTCCAGGGTGTACTCCGGTTCCATCGACCCACCGGATCCCCCACCTCCCCCACGCCCTCCCCCTCGGCTGACTCCGACCAGCTCCGAGGTGAGCTCCGTGAGCTGGTCGGAGTCCGAGATCCGGCTCTGGAATTCGGCGACCAGGGCACGGCCGGAGGAACCCAGCCGCTTGCGCCAGGTCAGCTGGGCGTCGCCGCCCAGGTCGTCGCCGTCCACCAGCTGGTCCGTCTTCGCCGAGTTCAGAAGGCCGCCGGAGGTGTTGTGCGTCTCCTGATTGCTGAAGCTGGAGCTGCCCGAAGTCGTGAGATTGCCGTTGACGCGCAGGCGGAGCTGATTCCCTTCCGCCAGCTGGATCTGCCCGTTGAGGTTGACCCTGTGATTCCGGTTGTTGGACTCGGAGCCGCTCAGCCGGTCTACGAGTGACGACAGATCCGAGCCCAAAAGCGTCTGCTGCTGAACCGTGCTGTTCCGCTCGTTGTCCGATTCATTGTAGGTGTAGCTGGAACGCAGCCAATCGTCGTCGGTGAAGTCGTTGCTGGCATTGAGGGCCACGCTCATGACCTCCGTGAAACCGCCGCCGCCACCCCCGCCGCCGCCCCGGCCGCCTCTGCGCTGGTTCACGTTGTTCGCGTTCAGGATCAACGCGTACTGCCCCGAGGGCGAAAAGCGGTTCAGGTTGAGAAAGCCGTCGTAGCGCGCGTCGTCGGCGGAGGTTCCACCAATCCGGGGCTGGGTGTTGACGTCGCTGCCGAGAGCTCCGTTGGTCCTGCCGAAGTACCCCACCCTGGCTTCCTCGCGGAGCCTGAGGTCGAGGGTGCGCTCCTCGTTCCCGTCGGCGATCCCGGTGAACTCGGCCATGTCCGATTCCTTGTCATAGACATCGACCTGCTGGATCGCATCGGCGGGCAGGTTGCGTGTCGCGATCGTACCGTCGCCACCGAAGAACTCCCTGCCGTCCACGAGGACGTTCTGGACCGTCTCTCCCTGTGCGGTGATCGTGCCGTCATCGTCGACCTCGATCCCCGGGAGGCGCTTGAGCAGGTCCTCCACCGTCGCATTCAGCGGCGTTTCGAACGCGGCCACATTGTAGCTGAGCGTGTCGCGGCGGTTGATGAAGGGCACATGCTCGATGCTCACGACCAGCGGGTCGACTTCGACCGCCAGCACCTCCATCGTGACCTTCCCGGCCTCGACATCGGCGTCGGTGACGTCGAAGTCGCGGCGAATCGTCTTGTAGCCGATCAGTGCGACCTGCAGGATGTACTCGCCGGCCGGCAGTCTGGTGATGGTGAAGTTCCCATCCCCGTTCGTGGTCGCGAACCTGACGAGTACCGAGTCCTCCCGTGCCAGCGCCACGACCATGGCGTTCGGCAGGGCTGTGCCGGCCGAGTCGGCGACCGCACCCTTCACCTCGTGCTGCTGCTGTGCCTGCGCCGGCGCAGCGACCGCCAGCAAGGCCGCCGCGCAGCCCAGGGCCGGGAGGAACCGGGCAAGAGGGCCGGTGCGCGCCGCATCCGTCCGCCGGCTTGCCGCGCCCGGCGGACCGCCCGAATCAGGGTTCCATGTCTTCACTGTGTGATCTCCTCTATCGCCATTCGTCCCCACCGGGGGGCCTTCTGTTCCTTGTCATCTCCTCGAGCCGCTCCTTGACGAGCTGCTCGAATTCCTCTGGGGGCATCTCGTCCCCCCGATCGGGCGGACGTATTGTCCCCTCTTCCACCTCGCCCAGCGCCACCTCGGTGGCCTGGTACTGGATCTGTCCGTCGTTCACCGACAGCACGAGGATCATCCCGGGGAGTCCCCCATAGGACGCGGGGCCGCCGGAGACCGGGATCTGCGGGGCGAACCACGCCTCGATCGTCGTCGCGCTGTCCACCTCCGCAGTGGCCTTGATCACCATGTACCCGAGGTGCTCCGCCTGATCGGCCGTCATGGCCCACTCCAGCACAGGCCGCTCCCGGGTTACGCGGAAGGTGCGGCCGAGGAAGGTGCGGGCCTCCACCATCGTGCCCGCCGAGCCGTCGATATACGCGGCTTCCAGCTCGGTCGCCGCGTACGGATCGATTTCCCTGCCGTTCGCGCCTCCGCCGCCGCCGAAGAACCTGCCCCCGCCCCGCCCCGCTCCATCCGCGCGCGGACCATCGAAGCCGTCTCTGTCGCCTCGCTGCCCCGCCCCCGCCCTTTCGCCGCCCCTCCGCTCCGGCGCCTGCCGCACCATCAGAGAGGCGGCCGGGTCGAAGTGGACGACCACCGAGCGGGTCCGCGGGGGCGGAGCGAACTGCTGGCCGCCGCCAAAGCGCGGCGGGCCCCCGCGCTGTCCCCCGCCCAGGGCCGGCACCTCACGCTTCACGACGTGCGTGTAGGTGATGGTCCCCTGTTGCGCGGCCGCGGCCGCGGGCGCGGCCAGGACCGCCAGGCCGATGGCAGCGCCGAGTGCTGTGGTTCCGCGAAACCCCGGCGCGCGGCCGGTTCCCACGCGGAATCGCGGGCGTTTGGGACGGAACGGGCGCATTGCTCGCATGTTGCCGGGTCTCCTGATTCGTCCTCGGGTGCGGTGTCATCGGTGGGGCGCCCACCGGCCGGCTCATCCGCCGGCCCTTCATTGCGCCCACGTTATCTAGACACCCCGATCGGCCGAATCGTTAGCCCTCCGCGGCGAGCCGCTGGCGCCGGGGGCCCGGAGCGAGAAGACGGCGGTGGCCGGGGGGGGCGCGTCCGCCCCGTCCCGGCCGTCCGGACTCAACCCACGAACGCGGTCATGAAGCCCCCGCCCAACCGGTAGTTCACCTTGAGCATGAAGAACTGGCCCAGCGACTCGGTGCGCGACTCCTGAATGAAGTTGGAGCTGTTGAGGATGTTCACGCCCTGGTTCTGATTCAGGAGGTCGACCGCGCGGAGCTCCACCTCGACGCGGTTGCTGAAGAGCCGCCGCATGACGGAGGCGTCCCAGCGCGCGATGTTCTCCGGCTGGCCGAAGCGGGATTGCCCCGATCCGTAGAGACCCCGGTCGAATACGCGGTAGCTGATGTTCGACCACACGACCCAGGCGCCCGGCGCATGGAGCGTGCCGCTCGCGAAGTACCGGCTGTTCACGTAGTTGCGGTCGAGTTCGTCGTTGAGCGAATAGCGGGCGTTGTTGAAGCTGAAGTTCACGCCGCCACGGACGTCGAACCGGTCCTTGACCCGGTTGTCCACGCTGAGCTGGATCGAGTTGCTGACGGACCGATTGTCGTTTGCGACCAGATTCACCAGCTCGGTGCCTTCGGAGTAGGAGACCCGGTACTCCAGGTCCACGTCCACCCCGAGCCTGCGGATGGGCGTCCCGAAGTTGGCGCCCAGATTCCCCGACCAGGACCCGTCGGTGTTGATCGGGGAACGGGTCTGCAGTCCGCGCTCGTCGAAGAAGCGGGACTGGGCGATCGTGTTGTCCGTATAGGTGAATCCTCCGTATGTGAAGAAATTCACAAAGCTGAACTGGTCGAAGAACCGGTAGTCGGCCTTCAGCGAATGGGTGTACTCCGGCTCCAGGTTCGGGTTGCCCATGTAGACGTTCAGCGGATCCGTGTTGTTCACGAAGGGCTGAAGCTGGGTCAGCGACGGTTCCCTGCTTGAAGTACTGTACCCCACCGAGAGATTGTGGTCATCCTTGACCTCCGTCTTGAACTCCAGGTTCGCGAGGAGGTGGGTATACCCGTTTTCGATCCGCTGATCCCGGTCGCTGATCAGACCGTCGAGGTGGGAGCGCTGCACCTGCAGTCCGGCCGTGATCCAGTGGCGCTCGCCGGTGCGGCTCAGGCGGGCCCCGGCGAGGTAGTAGGTGTAGGCCCGCTCGAAGCCGGTGCTGAGCGCATCGTTGAAGACCGGCTGGCCGTCGACGAGGTCGTAGACGGGATTGTCCCGGTCTTCGCTGGTGGAGTTCCGGCGGCCGAAAACCTCCAGCACGCGACCCTCTCCCAGGGGCTGCGTCAGCGACAGCCGCGCGCTGTTGTTCCAGGTTCGGCCGACGCGGAGCTGTTCCTGCAGCGTCTCCTGCAGCCCGGAGCCACCTCCGCCTCCGATCCGGAGTCCGGTCACCTGCGAGGAGAGGTCGCCGTCGTAGTCGTAGTCCGAGAGCCCGCTTTCGAGTGTAGCGACCAGCGAGCGGCCGGATTCGTTCAGCCGCTTGCGCCAGGTCAGCTGCGCGTTGCCCCCCAGGTCGTCACCGGTCACCCGGTTGTCGGTCACGGCCGAGTTCAGCATGCCGCCCAGCGCATGGTGGGTTTCCTGGCTGGTGAACGACGACGTGGACGAAGTCCGGAGGTTCGAGTTCACCCTCAGGCGCAGCTGGTGTCCGGGGGAGAATTGCACCTGCCCGTTGAGGTTGAGGCTGTGCCTGCGGTTGTTGGAATCGCTGCTGGAGGCCTGGTCGACGACCGTAGCCAGATCCGTGCCGAAGAGGGCCTGCTGCTGAACCGAGCTGTTGCGGAGGTTGTCGAGATCGCTGAAGTGATAGCTGGACCGCAGCCAGTTGCTGCTGTTGAACTGATGACTGGCGTTGACTCCGACGCTCATCGTCTCGGTGAAGCCGTCGCCCCCGCCGCCGAGCAGCCCGGGCAGACCCGCTCCGCCCCCGAACATCATCAGGTTGCCGACGACCATCTCGCCGACATCGCCCCACGAGAACCCGGCGCTGCCCACGTTGTTCGCGCTCGCGATCACCGCGTACTGGCCCGTCGGCGAGAAGCGGTTCAGGTTGAAGGCGCCGTCGTAGCGCGTGTCGTTCCCGGCGGAGCCTCCGAGCCGGGCCTGGTTGTTCAGATCGCTGCCGAACCCGCCCGAGGTGCGCCCGAAATAACCGACCTTGGCCTCCTCCTTGAGCAGGAGGTCGAGGGTGCGTTCCTCCTCGCCGTCGGGGATGCCGGTGAACTCGGCCATGTCGGATTGCTTGTCGTATACATCCACCTGCCGGAGCGCGTCCGCAGGCAGGTTGCGCGTCGCGATCGTGGGGTCCCCGCCGAAGAACTCCCGGCCGTCCACGAGGACGTTCTCGACGGGCTCGCCCTGGGCCGTGATCGAACCGTCGGCGGCCACCTCGATCCCGGGAAGCCGGCGCAGCAGATCCTCGACGCTGGCGTTCGGCGGCGTTTCGAAGGCGGCGACGTTGTAGCTGAGCGTGTCCCGCCGATTGATGAACGGGACGTGCTCGATGCTGATGACCAGCTCCTCCACCTCGACCGCGAGCACCTCCATCGTCACCGGTTCCGCGTCCAGATCCCCGTTGACGAGGTCGAAGTCGCGGCGCACGGCCCCGTAGCCGATCAGCGTGACCTGCAGGACGTACTCGCCGGCGGGCAGGTCCCGGATGACGAAGTTCCCGTCCCCGTTGGTCAGCGAGTACTTCACCAGCACCAGTCCTCGCGGGACAGCGCCACCACCATGGCGTTCGCGAGCCCCGCGCCCGCCGAATCCACGACGGTGCCCCGCACTTCGAATTCCTGCTGCGCCTGCCCGGCCCGCTCCTGGGCCGCGGCGGCCGGAACCACCGCCCAGAACGCCAGCGCCAGCCCCAGCGCGGACACCGGGCCCCACATCGTCCGGCGTATCGCGGCAGCAGCCCGCTCGCTTCCGACTCCAATACCACGCGTCGGCGCGCGTTCATTAACAGCAGTCATGGCGTCTTCTCCCTTATTCCCGATTCCCCGGTTCGGGGATTTGCATTTGCGGCTTCCCTAGTCGCGCCCGATTCTGCGGATCCCGCTGGTCTTCATGATCTCTTCCATCTTCTCGGCGACGATCCGTTCGAATTCCTCACGCGACACTTCCCTGCCCTCGCCGGGCGGGCGAATCATTCCCTCCTCCAGCTCCTGCAACGAGACATCCGTGGCCTGGTACTGGGTCTTCCCGCCGTCGAGGGAAAGCAGGAGGATCATCCCCGGCAGTCCGCCGTACGCGGCCGGCCCACCCTCCACGGGAATCGCCGGCGTGAACCACGCCTCCACGACGGTGCTGTCGTGCTCCGTGGTGGCCTTCATGACCGGGTACCCCAGGTGCATCGCCTGCTCGGTGGTCATCTGCCAATTGTAGGGCGGCCGCGCTTCCGAAACCCGGAAGGTGCGGCCGAGGAATTCGCGCGCCTCGATCAACGTCCCGTCTTCGTAGCTCTCGTAGGCGCTCAGCAGGGCGCTGGGGTCGGCCGTGCCCATGCCCGCGGCGCCCATCGTGCTCACCATCATCTTCATCCCGGCCATCATCTCCGACATGACCGCGACGGAGACATCGAGGGGCATCTCGGAGACCACCCCTCTCCCGGCCACGGCAACCGTCTTCCTGGCCGCCCCGTCCTGCTGCGCGGGCGCCTCCCTGCTCTCGGTCATCAGGGAGCCGGAGGAGTTGAAGTGGAGGATCATGGTGCTCGTCAGCGCCGAGGGCATCTCCGCCTTCAGTTCGGCCAGCGCGGGCGGGAGTTCGATGTCGAGCTTGACCGAGTGGGTGTAGGTGATGGTCCCCTCCTGCGCGGCGAGGGTCGCGGGTGCGCCGATGGCGGCCACTCCAGGGGCGGCTGCGAGGAGGGTGGCCGCTCCGAGGGCCGTCCTGCCCAGGGCCGGCACGCCGCGGGCGGCCTCCATCCGCCACGCCACAGAGCGCTGCCTGCGCGGAGCATTCCGCCTCCCGGCGAAAAGGGTGAACGATGGTCAGCAGGGTCGGTTCGACGAAACATGCGCATTTCTCCGCTCGGTTCCGGGGAAGATGTGTGGGCGACCCGGGCGGGGCGTGCCCAGCCCTTCAAAGGTAGGCACGGACTCCAGACAACGCTACGCGGACGCCCTGCCTAAGGATTCAGGGAACGGCTCCGGGGGTTGCCTTCGGGTCGTGTGGCCGCGCTCCTCACGCAACGGGATTGACCGATATATGGCAACCATATACCATATGCCCATGAAGACGACCAAGACGACGGTGTACCTGAATGCGGCGGATTATCGCAAGCTGAAGTCGCTCGCAGCCGACCAGGGGCGTTCGGCGGCCGAGCTGGTGCGGGAGGCGGTGGCCGAGTACGCGGCGCGGCAAACGGAGCGTCCGTGGCCCAGGTCCATCGGGATGGGCGACAGCGGTGATCCGCATTTCGCCGAGAACTATGAGGACTACCTCGACGGTTTCGGTGAAGATGGTTTGGAGGACTACTACGGGACGGCCGGACCGCCGACTCCGGCACAGGTCTCTGGTCACGACGAACCAGAAGGCGCGGAGTAGTGGTCGTAGCGGATACGGGTGCCATGCTGGCGCTTCTCGACACGCAGAGTGCCGCACACAGGGTGTTGCTGGGGGCGTTTCAATCCTGTCGCGATGAATGGGTCTTGCCATGGGCCATTCTGCCCGAACTGGACCACATGGTTCCCAGGAGCGTCGGCCCTTCAGTCGCCGCAGCTTTCCGCGTCGATCTGGCCGAAGACCTCTACACCATCGAATGGGGCGGCCGATCCGACCTGCAACGGGCTCTGGAGCTGCACCACACCTACCGCGATCTGTCACTCGGCCTGGTCGACGGAGTCGTCATGGCCGTGGCGGAGCGGCTGGAGGCCCGGGCGATCGCAACGCTCGACCTGCGCGATTTCGGGGCGGTCACGCTCAAGGGCCAGCCCGAGATCTGGCCACGGGACCTGTAGCTACGCCCCGACGATCGGCCAGGGCGCCCAGTCCCTCCACCTTCCGCGCGTGAAGTCCGGGAACTCCACCGGGGCGCTGCCGTTGGCCACGCTGATCTCGGAGAGCTCGCAGACCGCGCTGAGGGCCGCGGCGTCGTAGACGTTCATGTCGAGCGGGAGCCCTTCGCGGAGGCACTTGATGAGGCGGTAGTCCTCCATGAAGTCCATGCCTCCGTGCCCGGCACCGATCGCCTCCTCGTCCAGCGCTTCCCACAACGGGTGTTGGAACTCCTCGTAGTAGGCCGCGGTCTCCTCCCACCGGTGTCCCGGGCTCCTGCCCTCGACGTAGACGCGTTCCGGGTAGCCCTGGAAGATCCCGCGCGTGCCCTGGACCTTGTTGATGCGGTCGTAGGGGCGGGGGAGGTTGGTGTCGTGGACCACGTAGATGGTCTTGCCCAGCGCGGTCTGGATGAGGCTGCCGTTCACGTCGCCGAGCGCGAAGGTCTCGGCGCGCTTGGGGTGTCCCTCGGGGTAGTTGGCCTGCGCATACTCCTGAAGGCCGCGCGAGGGGCTGCTCATCGAGACCAGGTGGGCGAACCGGTCGCCGCGGTTGATGTCCATGCAGTTGGAGACGGGGCCGAGGCCGTGCATGGGGTAGAGGTTGCCGTTGCGGGTCCAGGAGTGGTTGCGGCGCCAGAGGCCCTCGTCCCGGTCCTCGAACTTGATGCCGCGGAGGTCGTGGAGGTAGCCGCACTCGGCGTGCAGGATCTCGCCGAGGAGTCCCTGCCGCACGAGGTTCAGGCACAGGAGCTCGGCGCGGCCGTAGTTGACGTTCTCCATCATGGAGCAGTGGCGGCCGGTTCGCTCGGCGGTCTCGACGAGCTGCCAGCAGCCCTCCAGCGTGTAGGAGGCGGGGATCTCCGTGGCCGCGTGCTTGCCGTTCTCCATCGCCGCGACGCAGACGGGGACGTGCCAGCGCCAGGGGGTCGCCGTGTAGACGAGGTCGAGGTCCTCCTCGGCGCAGAGGCGCTCGAAGTCGGTCTCGCCGGCGGTGTAGAGGGCGGGGCGGGGGTGGCCGGCCTCTTCGATGATGTCCGCGGCGCGGATGGCGTGCGGTTCGCGGATGTCGCAGACCGCGGTGATCACGCAGCCGTCGATGCGCACGAGGTTGCGGACGTGCGCCGTGCCCTGCAGCCCGACGCCCACGAACCCGATCCGCACCTGTTCGATGGGCGGGGCGGCGAAGGGGTCCTGCGGTGGGGAGCCGACGCTGCGTGGCACGCGTGGGGCCGCCGCGACGGCACGCCGGGCCGCGTCGGGGTCGCCGCATCCGTGCAGGGTGGTAGCCGCGACGCCGAGGGCCCCGGCCTTGAGGAAGTCCCTGCGGTCGAGTCCGCGGGGGTCTGGTGGATCCTTGGGGCTGTTGCTCATCGTCCTGGCCTCCGTCGTCATTCGCTTGTCAACTGTCTCTCGTGGGCCGTGGCGCACCCGGCAGGGCCGGGATGTTGCGCCCCCAAACGCGCGCCGCAATCCCGGATCAGCTCATATCGTACTTCAGCGCCGGGTGCAAAGCCAACAGTGCGGCGAGACCCGCGGCGGGCATCGACACCAGCGCGGCCATTTGCGGTCCGGTGAAGTCCGCCAGCGCCCCGGTCCCCATCACTCCGACCGCTCCCACCGTCCACGCCAGCCCCATCACGATCCCGGAGCTCGCGCCGGGGGCCCGCGGGAGCATCTCCTGGGCCATCACGACGATCGGGGGCAGCGTCGCCATGCCGAGGAAGCCGGCCGCGGCGATTGCGATCAGCCCCGGCGCGGTCCAGGGTCCCAGCCACACCGCCAGCAGGTGGACGGGCAGCGCGAGCACGCACAGGCCGAAGAGCAGGTGACGCCGGTTCATGCGGTCGGCGAGCGCACCGCCCGCCAGGGTGCCGAACGCCTGCGCGCCCAGGTAGAGCGAGAGCGCCGCCGCACCGAGCGCCTCCGAGCCGCCGGCCTCGGCCACGATGATCGGCTCCATGGTCAGGAAGACGCGCTGCACGAAGGCCATGGCCGAGCTCACGCCGAAGATGATCCCGAGCGGTCCGGCGAGACGGCGCAGAACCGTGGACGGGGGCGGGGCGGGCGGGGCGCCGCGGGTCTCGCCGCGACCGCTGGGCAGACCGCGAAAGAAGAGGGGAGCGAGCAGGATGGCCGGGATCATCGCCACCCAGAGCCGCGGCATCCCGCCCCAGGCGACAAGGCCCACGGCGACGAGGGGTCCCGCGGCGTATCCCAGCGCACCTCCGAACGAGAACACGGAATAACGCTTTCCCCCACCCCTTCCCGCGCCAACGCGCACCGCATACGAAGCCCCGGGCGGGTGGAAGGCTGCGCCTCCCAGTCCCCCCAGAATCAGCATCAGGAACAGAATCCAGAAGGAAGGCGCGAATCCGATCAGCGAGACGAAGACCGCGCCGGTCACCACGCCCCCCACCGCGAACACCCTCCGCCCGAAGCGGTCGGCGAAGTATCCGAAGAAGGGCTGAGGCAGCGCGGTCGCGATCGCAAACGCCGAGCTGAGAGCGGCCGCCGCGGCGATCGTCAGCCCGAGACTGTCCATGATTCGCGGGAGCAGCGGCGGGACGAAGGAGGCGTAGGCATCGTTGATCCCGTGCGCGAGGGCCACGATGATCGCGATGCGGGTGGCGGAGGGGGAACTGCCGGCAGTCTCTATCGAAGTCGTCCCCGTCGATCCGCTTGATCTCATCTCGCCCCGTCCAATTCTGGAAAGTCGCCGGTCCGGGCTCTAGTATAGTCGTGCTTCGATTCCCGATTCCGAACCCTCGTACGAGATTGAACCCCCGGCGCGCCGGCTCGAATCACCGGCGCGCGGGTCCACCTCACGTCAGGACTGTCACAATGAGACCGATCAACAACGCGAAGCCGTCCTCCGGCGCACCGGCGCAATTCGCCGCGCTGCTCACATTCTCCCTGGTCCTCGCCGCCGTCGCCGGCTGCTCGGGCCCCTCCTACGCGAATCCGCCCGGCCTCCAGGTCAATCCCCCCACCCCCGATCCCCGGGTCGGCCTCGCCGCCGGGATGTTCGATGCGGGCGAGGCGAGCTGGAACCTGGAACTGCTGTCGACCACGCCGCCGCCGGAGGAATTCCTGGGGAGCTTCAACTCGGACCTGGCCTTCACGGGCAACTACGCGATCCAGGGGAACTTCAACGGGGTGCAGGTGTGGGACATCTCCGATCCCGCCGGCCCGGTGCCGGTCGTCACCTACTACTGTCCGGCATCGCAGAGCGACGTGTCGGTGTACGGGAACCTCCTCTTCGTCTCCGGCGAGGACAACAGCGCCCGCCTGGACTGCGGCGACGAGGGGGTGCCGGACGCGGTCAGCCACGAGCGGCTGCGCGGGATCCGGATCTTCGATATTTCTGACATTTCCAGCCCGCAATACGTCGCGAACGTGCAGACCTGCCGCGGTTCGCACACGCACACCGTGCTGGAGCACCCGGGAGACGACGAGAACGTCTACATCTACGTGTCGGGCTCGTCGACGGTGCGGCCTTCCGAGGAGCTTGCCGGGTGTTCGGCGTTCTCGCCGGATGAGGACCCCAACTCGGCGCTCTTCCGCATCGAGGTGATCCGCGTGCCGCTCGACAATCCGGAGGCGGCCGCGGTGGTGAGCTCGCCGCGGATCTTCCAGGATCTGGTTGCGCCGCCTAGGCACGGTCCCGCGCCGGGCGACATCCGGGCGAGGGAGGAAGCGGAGGCCAGGATGGAGGAGCGACGGCTTGCCCGCGAGGAAGAGCGGAGGGAGCGCGCCGCGGAGGCCAGGGAGCGGGGCGACTTCGTGGTGGAGGTCGAGGATCGGCTGACCGTGCTGCCCGCCGCGGAGGCCGCCGCCCGGCTGGACAGCATCGTTGCCGCGCGGGGGGGTGACGGCCCGCCCGCCGCAGCCGACAGCGCCGCCCTGAGCGAGGCCCTCGATGCGGCCACGCGGGCGTCGATGCCTGCCATGATGATGCCCATGGGCGGCCGCCGCCCTCCCGCCAGCGACGAGCCGCGCCCCGGCCCGAACCAGTGCCACGACATCACCGTCTACCCGGCGATCGGGCTGGCGGGCGGCGCGTGCCTGGGCTACGGCCTGCTCCTCGACATCACCGACCCCGCGAATCCCTTCCGTCTGCAGGCGGTGGCGGACTCCAACTTCTCGATCTGGCATTCGGCCACCTTCAGCAACGACGGCAGCAAGATCATGTTCACCGACGAGTGGGGCGGCGGGCTGGCGCCGAAGTGCCGCGTGGACGACCCGGTGGAGTGGGGCGCGAACGCCGTCTTCACGATCGAGGACGGGGAGATGGTCTTCCGGAGCTACTACAAGCTCCCGGCCGCGCAGACGGACCAGGAGAACTGCGTCGCCCACAACGGCTCGCTCATTCCGGTGCCGGGGCGCGACATCATGATTCAGGGATGGTACCAGGGCGGCATCTCGCTGATCGACTGGACCGACCCGGCGAACCCCGTCGAGATCGGATACCACGACCGCGGCCCGCTCAACGCCGAGCGCATGGAGCCCGGCGGCAGCTGGTCCGTCTACTGGTACAACGGGGTGATCGTGAACTCCGAGATCGCCCGCGGGCTCGACATCTTCGAACTCGTCCCCAACGAGGCACTGACGCAGAACGAGATCGACGCGGCCAATTCCGTGCAGCTGACCGAGCTGAATTCACAGGGACAGCCGATCTTCGAGTGGCCGGCTACATTCGCGCTGGCGCGCGCCTACCTGGACCAGATCGAGCGCTGGCACGGGCTGCCGGAGGCCGAGGTCGAGGCGGTGCGCAGTGCCCTGGCCGATGCCGAGAGTGCTTCGGGGGAGGCGCGGCGCGATGGGTTGCAGGCGCTGGCTGCGTCACTCCGCGAGCAGGCGGCCGGGGCCGGCGACCCGGACAAGGTCGAGAAACTGGCCGACACGATGGTACGTCTGGCCCAGTGAAACACAATCGCAACGAGAACCAGAAAAGGAATGGAAACAAGCCACATGACACCGAATTCCAACGTAGTTGAACGTTCACGGATCCTGACTCGCAACTGGGCGCTGCTGCCGGTCGCTACAATGCTTCTGGCCGGCATCGGTTGTGCGACCCAGCCGGCAGGCGGACCCGGAGCGGCCGCGGACCGTACACAAACCGTCCCCGTGACGCCGGCGGCTCCCGTCGAGTTCACAGACCCGCCCGGCCTGCAGGTCGACCCGCCCACCCCGGATCCCCGCGTCGGCCTGGCGCCCGGCATGTTCGACGCGGCCGAGGCGATCTGGAACCTGCGCATGCTGTCGACGACCCCGCCCCCGGACGCCTTCGTCGGCGGAGTCAATTCCGACCTCGCGTTTACCGGGAACTACGCCATTCAGGGCAACTTCAACGGGATCCAGGTGTGGGACATCTCGGATCCGGCCAATCCGGTCTCCGTGGTGAGCTACGTCTGCCCGGCCTCCCAAAGCGACGTGTCGGTGTATGAGCACCTGCTCTTCGTCTCCGGCGAGGACAACAGCGCGCGGCTCGATTGCGGGACCGAGGGCGTCCAGGGGGCCGTCAGCCACGAGCGGATCCGCGGAATCCGCATCTTCGACATCTCGGACATCACGGCTCCCCGGTACGTGGGGAACGTGCAAACCTGCCGGGGCTCGCACACCCACACCGTGCTGGAGCACCCCGGCGACGACGAGAACGTCTACATCTACGTCTCCGGGTCGGCTCCGGTGCGGCCTGCCGAGGAACTCCCCGGCTGCTCGGCGCTCGCCCCCCGGGAAGACCCCAATACGGCCCTCTTCCGCATCGAGGTCATCCGCGTGCCGCTGGCCGACCCCGCGTCGGCGGCCATCGTGAGTTCGCCGCGGATCTTCGAGGACCTGGTCGCACCGCCGCAGCACGGTGCGTCCCCGGCAGACCTGCGAGCCGCCGAGGAAGCCCGCGCCCAGGGGAACTTCGTCATTGAGATCATGGGGCAGATCCAGGTGCTTCCTCCCCAGTTCACCACGCCGATGCTGGACAGCATCGTCGAGGCGCGTGGAGGAGAGGGTCCGCCGAACGCGGCCGACAGCACGGCGCTGCGCGACTACTTCGATGACATGGTCGCAGAGATGATGGCCAGTGTCTCTCCGGGCGGCGGCGATGGCCCCGCCCCCGGCCCGACCCAATGCCACGACATCACCGTGTATCCGGCGATCGGGCTGGCTGGCGGTGCGTGCGAGGGCTACGGGCTGCTCCTCGACATCAGCGACCCCGCCAATCCGCGCCGACTCGCTGCCGTGGCGGATTCCAACTTCGCGTACTGGCACTCGGCCACCTTCAGCAACGACGGCAGCAAGGTCATGTTCACCGACGAGTGGGGCGGCGGGATGGGACCGAAGTGCCGCGCCGACGACCCGATGGAGTGGGGCGCCAACGCCATCTTCACCGTCGAGGATGGCGAGATGGTCTTCCAGAGCTACTTCAAGATTCCCGCAGCGCAGACCGAGCTGGAGAACTGCGTCGCCCATAACGGCTCGCTCATCCCGGTGCCGGGGCGCGACATCCTGATCCAGGGATGGTACCAGGGAGGCATCTCGCTGATCGACTGGACGGACCCGCAGAACCCCGTCGAGATCGGATACCACGACCGCGGTCCGTTCATGGCCGACCAGCCGTCCATGGCCGGCAGCTGGTCCGTCTACTGGTACAACGGTGTGATCGTAAACTCGGAGATCCAGCGTGGACTGGACGTATTCGAACTCGTCCCGAGCAGCGCGCTGACGCAGAACGAGATCGACGCGGCGAATTCCGTGCAACTGACGCACCTGAATTCCCAGGGCCAGCCCATCTTCGAGTGGCCCGCGACCTTCGCGCTGGCACGCGCATACCTGGACCAGCTGGAGCGCTGGCACGGGATGACGGCAGGGCAGATCAGTTCCGCCCGGAGCGCGCTTGGCACGGCGGAACGCGCATCGGGCGCCGGGCGCCGGGCCACCCTGAACGCCCTCGCGGCCACCCTCGACACCCAGACGGCCGACGCCGCCGACCCGGACAGGGTCGCGAAGCTGGCCGACGCGGTGCGGCGGCTGGCTGAAGAAGGGTAGCGCCCGCGACCAGGCGGTAGCCGGCCCCACGACCTGCCAGCCCTCCGGTCGCGCTATGCCGCCGGGGGGCTGGCGTGCGCCCACCTGGCCACCGTATGATTCCCCAATCCGATTGACTCACCCGGGGGGAGAGGAATCCCCCCCGGCCCACCTTCGATATGCCCATGATCAGCCGGACTCTCTTCACCACGGTACTTGTCGCCGCAATCCAGTCTTGCCCCGGTGGATCGGAGGGCACGCCCGCGCCTCCCGCCGAGGCCGACGCGGCCGAGACCCCCTCCGCCGAACCCGGCCCCGGTGTCACCCGGCCGGACGCGGCCACCGCCGCGCGCCTCGAGGCCATCTACCGGGCCCGGGCGGACAGCGCCCTCATGTTCTACCACGAGGCGGACGTCCACTTCATGACCGGGATGATCAACCACCACGCACAGGCGCTGGCCATGTGCGGGATCGCGCCGGACAACGGGGCCAGCGAGACGATCCAGACGCTCTGCGCCAGGATCATCAATGCGCAGCGGGACGAGATCAACATCATGCAGATCTGGCTGCGCGACCGTGAACTCGAAGTGCCCGAGATCCACGTCGAAGCGGGCCACCTGACGATTCACGGTCCCGCGCACGCGATGCACATGCCGGGCATGCTGACCGACGAAGAGATGGAGGAACTGCGGCAGGCACGAGGCGGCGACTACGACCGTCTGTTCCTGCAGTACATGATCAAGCATCACAAGGGCGCCGTCACCATGGTGCTCGAGCTGTTCAACACGGACGGCGCCGCCCAGGACGACTTCATATTCAAGCTCGCCTCCGACATTCAGGCCGATCAGGGCTCCGAGATCGACCGGATGGAGAAGATGCTGGAGGCGCTCGGTGGAGCGAATCAGTAACCAGTCAGGACGAGTATCATGAGACAGACCGACCTCCCCAGGGGCCGTCGTCGCACGGCGACGCGCCTCTCCGCTCTCCTTTCCTTCGCGGCCCTGCTGCTCGCCGCCCTGCACGGCTGCGAATCGCGGCCCAGCGGCCTCCAGCTCAACCCGCCCACCCCCGACCCGCGCGTCGGCCTCGAGGCCGGCATGTTCGACGCGGGCGAGGCGATCTGGAACATGCGCATGCTGTCGACCACGCCTCCCGAGGAGCCGTTCGTCGGAAGCACCAACTCCGACCTCGCCTTCACGGGCAACTACGCCATCCAGGGCAACTACGACGGCATCCAGGTGTGGGACATCTCCGATCCGGCGAACCCGGCCTCCGTCATCACCTACGTCTGCCCGGCTTCACAGAGCGACGTTTCCGTGTACGGGAACCTCCTCTTCGTGTCGGGTGAGGGGCGTGGAGGACGGCTCGACTGCGGTGACCAGGGCGTGCCCGAGGCGATCAGCCACGAGCGCCTGCGCGGCATCCGCATCTTCGACATCTCCGACATCACCAATCCGGAGTACGTCGCGAACGTGCAGACCTGCCGGGGCTCGCACACGCACACCGTGCTGAAACACCCGGGCGACGACGAGAACGTGTACATCTACGTGTCCGGATCGTCGTCGGTGCGGCCGCCCGAGGAGCTCGCCGGGTGTTCCGGCCTGTCGCCCGAGGAGGATCCGAACTCGGCGCTCTTCCGCATCGAGGTGATCCGGGTTCCGCTGGACGATCCGACGGCCGCCGCGATCGTGACTTCGCCGCGGATCTTCCAGGATCTGGTCGCGCCGCCGCGGCACGGCCTCTCGCCTGCGGACTACCGCGAGATCGAGGAGGCGCGCGCGGAGGGGGCCTTCATCATGACCCGCCGTGGCCAGGAGCGGGTCATGCCCGGCCGCCTGGCCGAACTCATGCTCGACAGCATCGTGGAGGCGCGGGCCGGCGAGGGCGATCCGACCGCGGCCGACAGCGCGGCGCTGCGGGCGCAGCTTGAAGAACAGGCCCAGGCGGACGCCGAAGAGATGGCTGCGGCAGAGGAGGAAGAGGACGAAGGCCCACCCGAGCCGCGGCCCGGGCCGACCCAGTGCCACGACATCACCGTGTATCCCGCGATCGGCCTCGCGGGCGGCGCCTGCGGCGGCTACGGACTGCTCCTCGACATCAACGACCCGGCCAATCCCTTCCGGCTCGCGGCGGTGGCGGACTCCAACTTCTCGTACTGGCACTCCGCGACCTTCAGCAACGACGGCAGCAAGGTCATGTTCACGGACGAGTGGGGCGGCGGCGGCGCGCCGAAGTGCCGCTTCGACGACCCCATGGAGTGGGGCGCCAACGCCATCTTCACCATCGAAGACGGCGAAATGGTCTTCCAGAGCTACTACAAGATGCCCGCGGCGCAGACCAACCTGGAGAACTGCGTCGCCCACAACGGCTCGCTCATCCCGATCCCGGGCCGCGACATCATGATCCAGGGCTGGTACCAGGGGGGCATCTCGCTCATCGACTGGACCGACCCGGCGAACCCGGTCGAGATCGCCTACCACGACCGCGGGCCGCTCAACCCGGAGCGGATGCAGAGCGCGGGCAGCTGGTCCGTCTACTGGTACAACGGCGTGATCGTGAACTCCGAGATCGCGCGGGGGCTCGACATCTTCGAGCTCGTTCCCAGCGAGGCGCTGACCCAGAACGAGATCGACGCGGCCAACTCGGTGGTGCTGACCGAGCTCAACTCCCAGGGCCAGCCGATCTTCGAGTGGCCGGCGACCTTCGCGCTGGCGCGCGCCTACCTCGACCAGCTGGAGCGCTGGGGCGGGCTGTCCTCCCGGCGGATCGCGTCGGCCAGGAGCGATCTGGTTTCCGCGGAGGAGGCGATGGGCGCGGAGCGCACCGACATGCTGACCGAACTCGCGGCTTCACTCGCGGACCAGCAGGAGGGCGCAGCGGACCCGGACAAGGTCGGCAAGCTCGCCGACGCGGTGCAGCGCCTGGCCGCGGAGGGGTAGCTCAAGCGGAAGGAACCCGGAGCCCGGACCGCCTGGTCGCCGCGTCAGACCGGCGCCGGCACCAGGCGGGGCGGGCCGCCGTCACCAGTTGGGACCGATCGTAATCCCGACCCGGTAGGTAACGAGGTTGGCGTCGCTCGCGACCGGATCCGCCACCCAGCGACCGCCTCCGAGCTCGCGCAGTCCCCCTTCGGCAAGGTACTCCACCAGTCCGTTGTGGTTGTAGACGGCCGACAGGTCGAGATTGACCGACACGTCCCCCTGATGGACCCTCACCGAGAGCCCGCCGCCGCCGGCAAACGACAGCTGCAAGTCGTCGAAGTTGGTTGTGCTGGCGATCGGTTCGTCGTCATGGTCACCCTTGACCGAGGTCTGGGTGACGAAGTAGGAAAAGCCTACAGTGCCGTACATGTAGGGCCTGATCGGTCCGTTGGCGAGGAAGACCTGCGGTCCGACGCCCGCCGCCAGAATCGAGTTGGTGGTCTCGACGTCGACATCGACGAAGGGGACCGTCGGGCTAAACGGACGCCTGACCGTCTCGGAACCGTAGATGACGAAGCTGCCTTCGGCGCGGAGAGCCGCGTAGCGGTTGTCGCCCAGGTACAGGAGCCCTCCGAGGCCCCCGCCGCCACCGAGGCCCACATTGTCGCGGAACTCGCCCAGAGGAGCCGCCAACTGCCCCCAGAGGAACCCCTCGCCGGCGATGCGGGTGGGCCCCGACTGGGCTGTCCCTTTCGCGGGCATCCCGATCAGCGCCGCAACCAGCACGGCCGCCGCCAGCAACCCGCCGAACTGCTTCTTCACGTACCGGATAGTCATTCGCTTACTCCTTTGGCCTTGGCGTCTCTCTCCCGCCGGTCCAGCACGACCCCGGGCAGGGCGCCGGTGAGCCGGCCGTTGTCCACGGTGAACTGGCCGTCGACGATCACGTGTACAATACCAGTGGGGTAGCGGTCAGGTTCCATGATCGTCGCGGGCGCGGAGAGCCGTAGTCAAACTGCTGGGCGGGGGCGGGGGCCGCGAGCAGGGCGAGGAGGAGGGCGATTCTTACCATAGGACGGGTGCCGGGTAGCAGGCGATCGCCTCGTCCGGGGTCACGATGGTCATTCCGTTCAGAATCGCCTGTGAGACCAGCCCGCGGTCGTAGGGATCGGCGTGGAGAGGCGGCAGGCGGGCGTCCAGCGCCGCCGCGGATTCGTCGAAGGGAAGGGGCTCAAGTCCCAGCCACTCCCGACGGCTACTCACATATTGGCGCGGCGGAAGGGGCAGCGGCAAGCGGCCGAGCCGGTGCTTGATCGCGATCTCCCAGGCGGACAGCGCGCTCAGGTAGACCGGGTTCCCCGGGTCGCGGCAGGCGGAGCGGGCGGTACCCGAAAGAAGAGGATCGTCCGCGGCGAGCCAGAGGAAGGTACAGGTGTCGACGAGCAGCTTCACGGCTCGTCGATGAACGGATAGATGTGGTCGGTCCAGTGTTCGGCGTCAGCCACGGGCGAGCTACTGCCCTCGGACGCGTCGCCGGTGGCGCCGAAGGCATTGAGCAGCTCATTCGGGAGCGGCTCGAAGAAGCCGTCAGGGACGCTCATCCCGCGGTCGATCCCGACTGGTCGCTCCTCGGCGGGTTCGGTTTCGAGCGGGCGGATTTCCGCAATCGGGACGTTCCGGCGGCAGAGCGTGATCGTCTGTCCGGCCTCGACCCGCGCCAGATGGCGGGACAGGTTCGCCCGCGCGTCGGCAATGTTAACTTTGTTCATAGACATGAAGATAGACAAGTATATGTACATATACAAGGGCAACTCTTGTGACTTGGAGGGCCCGAGGTGTCCCGGGTAGCCTCGCCGACCCGTTCACCCGGCCTGAATCCGCTCCAGCGCCCAATCTGCGTGTTCCCGCACCAGAGCCGACCGGTCGCGCGCCGCGCGCTCAAGCACCGGAACCGCTTCGGGGGCGCCCCAGTTGCCCAACGCGACGCAGACGTTGCGCAGCATGCCGTTGCGACGTGCGCGCGAGATGGGTGAATCGGCGAACTCGCGCTGGAAGGCCTTGCCGGACATGCCGAGGAGCCGCGTGGCCAGGTCGGCCAGCGAGGCGCCGTCCAGGTCGGTGCGGGGAGTGTAGGCGGGCTCGGCGGTCGGCGCCGCGAACTTCCCGTTCCAGGGACAGACCTCCTGGCAGATGTCGCAGCCGAAGACGCGGTTGCCGATGGCGGGCCGCAGCTCCTCCGGGATGGCCCCCTTCAGTTCGATGGTGAGGTAGGAGATGCAGCGGGCCGCGTCCATCACGGGGGCGCCCGAGGCGTCGCGCCCGAGGAGGGCACCGGTGGGACAGGCGTCGAGGCAGCGCCGGCAGGTGCCGCAGTGGTCCTCGCGGAATGGGGCGGAGGCCGTGAGCGGCAGGTCGGTGAGGAGGACGCCGAGGAAGAAGTACGACCCGCGGCGCGGGTGGATGAGCATGGTGTTCTTGCCGAACCAGCCCAGGCCGGCGAGCGCGGCCAGCTCCCGTTCGAGGATCGGACCCGTGTCGACGTAGGCACGGCGCTCGACGGGTCGCCCCGCCGCGCGTTCGAGGCCGCGCCCCAGTTCTTCCAGCCGCTCGGCGATGACGTGGTGGTAGTCGCGGCCGCGCGCGTAACGGGCGATGATTGCGCGGGAGGGGTCGCCGGGTGGGGTGGCGGGGTGGGGGCCGGCGTAGGAATGGGCGACGACCAGAGCGCTCCGGAATGCCGGCAGGGTGAGGTCGAGGCTGCCACGCCTCCGCACGGCCTCCGTGCGCTCCAGGTAGGCCATCGTGCCGTGCAGGCCGGATTCGAGCCACTCCCGGAAGTGCGTCACGTGAGCGCTGTCACGCCGCGTCACCACGCCGGCCATCTCGAAGCCGAGCGCACGGGCAGCGGTGATGGCGCGTTCGCCGTCCAGTGACTTGATGCCGGCCATGCGAGTATCCTGCACAGATTGACAGACGAGCGTTTCACAGCAATATGACCATCGCCCCGAGAAGACTCCACTCGCGACGACCATCCCCATGAACATAGACCGCGTCCGCAGCGCTTTCCCGATTCTCCAGCGCCGCAACTACCTCAACTCGTGCTCTCTGGGCGCGCTATCCGACCGCGCAGAGGAGCGATTGCGCGGTTTTGTCGCAAACTGGCACGACCATGGCGCATCGGCATGGTACGAGCACTGGTGGGGGCTGCTCGGCGAACTCCGTGGGCACGTCGAGACACTCTTTGCGGCCCCCGCGGGAACGGTCGCGCTGATGCCATCAACCTCCGCCTGCCTGGCCGCCGTCTCCTCGAGCCTCGACTGGAGGCAGCGCAACCGCATCGTTACGACCGAGCTGGACTTCCCCACCCTTCTCTACCATTGGAAGGTTCGCAAGGACGCCGAGATGGTCGTCCTGCGCAGCCCCGACGGCGTCCACATCGAGCCGCAGCAGTTCGCCGACGCGGTGGACGACCGCACCCTCGCGATCGCCACCAGTCACGTCTTCTTCACGACCGGCGCCATCCAGGATCTGGCCGCCATCGCCGACATCGCGCGTCAGGCCGGCGCGTACAGTCTCATCGACGGCTACCAGGGGGCCGGTCAGGTTCCCGTCGACCTCCCTGCCACCGGCGTCGACTTCTACACGGCAGGCCCGCTCAAGTGGCTATGCGGCGGCCCGGGCCTCGCCTACCTCTACGTCCGCGACGCGCTGATCCCCGCCCTGGAACCCACCATCACCAGCTGGTTCGCCAGCCGGGACCAGTTCGACTTCAACCCCGGCGAATTCCGCTACCACGCCGACGCCCGCCGCTTCGAGCTGGGCACCCCCGCGCTCGCCACCGTGCACACGGCGCTCGGCGGCCAGGAGATCGTCGACGAGGTCGGGATGGAGGCGATCCGGGCGCGCAACGTCACCCTCACGGACCGGCTGGTGGACGGGTCCCGGGCGGCAGGGTTCTCCCCGCGCGTCAGCGGCACGCCTGCGACCCGGTCGGCGATCGTCGCCATTCGCCACCCCGATCCCGCGCCCGCCGTCGCCCACCTGGCACAACGCGACATCATCGTGGACAATCGCCCGGGCGTCGTGCGCGCGAGCCCGCATTTCTACAACACCGCCGACGAGATCGACGAGTTCCTGGAGGTACTGGGCGAAACGGGACCGCAAGCCACCGCGCCCGTGGCTCGCGGCTAACGCCAGCCTGCTCACGGTGGGTCCCGTTTGCTCTTGACCGAAGTCGTGTCAGGAGTTTTCCCGATCGGGCAAACTTTTCCCGAATTCCCCAGATTTGTGGCATATAGTCTACCCAAACACGTCAGCACTGCAAGAATATTCCCGATCGGTAAAAAACACGACACGCCGCCCGCGGGTAGGTGCACAACGCTCGCCTCGGTGGTTGGGAACCCGTCAAACGCTCGTGGTCAGCCGCGAGCCGCCAGCCGTTACCCCCCGAATCGCAGATGCCGCCAACCTCAGACCTCCCAGCCGGACCGGTACTCCCGCGTGAGAAAGCGGTTCGCCTCTTCGACGTTGGTGACGCGCATGTTCTCGGCGTCGTAGCGGATCCTCCGCCCTTGCCCGGTTCGCAGCGCCACGACCCCGAGCAGCATGACCTCGGTAAGACGCGAAGCGTAGTCGAAGGGGCACGACGCCTCGCCGCCTTCCTTGCAGGCCTGCACCCAGTTCGCCTGGTGGGACCCCTCGATGCGCGGATGGGTCCGCGGCACAGCCTCGGCCGCTGCGGTTAGCGACTCGGGGAAGAGCCGCGGGTTCCGTCCGTAGGTGTCGTGCATGAGGATTCCGCGGTCGCCCACGAACATGACGCCACCCGTGCGGTTGAGCCGGACCTCGTCGGGGAGGGTCGGCGGGCGCGGTGGCATCAGGCCGCCGTCGTACCAGTGCATGTCGACGGCAGGCATGCCGGGCCGGGCCGGGAACTCGTAATGGGCCCGCATGGCCAGCGGGTAGGAAGCCGGGTCCTCCGACGGGCCGCCCCAGGGGGTCGAGGTGGCCTCGATGGTGGTGGGGTAGGTCAGCCCGAGGGCCCAGTACGGGTGGTCGACGAGGTGGGCGCCCATGTCTCCCAGCGCGCTGACCCCGAAGTCGACCCAGCCGCGCCAGTTGAAGGGGTGGTAGACGGGGTGGTAGGGGATGTCCTTCGTGGTCGGACCCAGGTAGAGGTCCCACTCCATCCCCACGGGCATTTCGTAACCGGCGTCCATCAGGTCCGCCGCGAGCGACAGGATCGCGCCCTGGTGCCACTGCTGGTACCACCCGGGGTTGAGTCCTTCCGTCCAGGGTCCGGGGCGCTGGATCCCCTGCGGCCAGATCGGCCGGTTGGTCCAGATGTGGACTTCGGTCACGTCCCCGATCACGCCGGCCTGTATCCACTCGTTGATCAGCGGAGCGCCTTCCCCCGAATGCCCCTGGTTCCCCATCTGCGTCACCACGCCGGTGCTCTCGGCCACATCGGCCAGCACGCGGCATTCGTGGGGGGTGAAGGCCAGCGGCTTCTCGACGTAGACGTGCTTGCCCGCCAGCATGGCCGCCTTCGCGATCGGGGCGTGGAGATGGTCGGGCGTGGCGACCAGGACCGCGTCGAGGTCGTTCTCCTGGTCGAGCAGCTCGCGGTAGTCCGTGTACTTGCGCGTCTGGAGGAACTGTTCCTGCCAGCGGTGCCCCCTCTCGCGCGGGTTCCCGCGCCCGTCGACCAGCCGTTCCTTGACCCGGCGGTAGACGATCCCGAAGTCCACGTCGCAGATCGCCGCGATGTGTTCTTCGCCGAACTCCTGCGCGTTTTCGGTCCCCTGTCCTCCGACCCCGACGATCGCCAGGTTGAGCATGTCGGAGGGCGCCTTGTATCCGGGCCCGCCCAGGACGTGACGGGGCACGATCATCGCGCCGGCGGCCAGCGCCGACGTGCGGCCCACGAATTCTCTGCGGTTCAGTTGGTCAGACACTGTGACTCTCCCTAAGTTGGCTGGAACCCGCAAACTGGAGCCTATCATGACCCCGTTTTCCTTCCGTCGGCAAGCCTGGCCGCATTCCTCCCGCAAGGCGCCCCGGCGTTCCCGCTCCCCGCGGGAGCTGCTCCGCCAGCTGCTCGCGACGGTGCTGATTCTCCTCCTCGCACCGGCCGCCCTGTCGGCAACCTGGTCGGTGATCGCCATCGATACGCGGACGGGACAGGTCATCATCGCGTCCGCGACGTGCGTTGCGCAGGGGCGTTTCGCCGGGTTCCCCGCGAAGGGCCTCATGGACATCCAGGCAATCGTCGTGCCGGGCGTGGGCGTGGCGGCAGCCCAGGCGGGCGTCGACGGAACGCGAGCCAACCAGCAGCTGATCTACGCCGAGCTGAAGAATGGGACGCCGCCGGAGCAGATCATCGAGATGCTCTCGGAAGACCCGAGCTTCGACCGGCGCCAGTTCGGGATCGTGGACATGCAGGGGCGTTGCGCTGGACACTCGGGGAGCGGCAACACTGCTGCGTCGCTGGCGGTGGCCGACAGCATCCCCGCCGCCGGGATCTACTTCTCCGTGCAAGGCAACATCCTGGCGTCCGACGACGTGGTGCATCTCGCGGTCGAGGCCTTCAAGGCCGAGGGCGGGACAATGGCCGACCGGGTCATGGCGGCGATGGAGGCGGCGGACGCGGAGGGGGGTGACCGGCGCTGCACCTGCGAATCCGAGCCGATACCGGACGCGCCATGCGACGGCAAGACCTCCCACGTTGCCTACCTGCTGGTGGCGAACGCCGACGATCCGGAGGGCGAGTCCTTCAACGACGGCGAGTACTCGCTGTTCATCGACGTGACCGACGAGAACATTCGGCCGGACGAGAACGCCAACCCGGTCATCACGCTCAGGATTCGGTACGATCGGTGGAAGGCGGGAGCGCGGCAGGAAACAACTTTGTCACACCGGTTGCCCGTCCAACGTACGTCATCGCAGGCTTTGGTGCGGCCAGCCGACCCCCAAACCTGGAGACTGTGAACCGATGTCAATCGCTCGTCGTGCCTTCCTCAAACAGTTCGCGACCGCCAGTGGCGGAGCCATCCTTACGCCATCCCTGGCCGGACTCAGCGCCTGGAGTGTACCCTCGGGCCAGGGCCGGCGCGCCATCTCCGGCCATTCCGCCAGCGAAGAAGGCCGGATCCGCCACCCGCGGGATCTCCTCATCAAGCCCTACGGCGAACTGGTGCCCAGCGCCGACTGCCCCGAGATCGAGATCCCGGAGAGCTTTCGCTGCGTGCGCCTCAGCTCCGGCGGGGTGGCCTCGACGGTGCGCGACGGGTTGACCGTCCCCAACGCCTTCGACGGGATGGCCGCCTTCCCCCTCCCGAACGGCAACATCCGCCTGATTCGCAACCACGAGATGATCGACGAAGCGGACGTGGCGGTACCGATCGGCCAGCCGGCCTACGACGCCAGGGGGAGCAGCGGGACGACATCGCTCGAGGTGCGCGTATCGGGCTCGGGCGGGGACCTCAGCGTCGAGCTGGTCGACGAATTCGTGTCGCTGGCCGGCACCCGCGTCAACTGCGCGGGCGGGCCGACGCCGTGGGGCAGCTGGCTCTCCTGCGAGGAGATCACCTCGGGCGTGGAGTCGGGATTCGACGAGCCGCACGGTTACATCTTCGAGGTGCCCGCGGAGGCGACCGGCCCGGTGGACCCGGTGCCGCTGCGCGACATGGGACGCTTCATCCACGAGGCGGTCGCTGTCGATCCCGAAACCGGAATCGTCTACGAGACGGAGGACACCTGGTACGTGCCGGGCCGGCTCCCGGGGGCGGGCCTCTACCGCTTCATCCCCAACCAGCCGGGCGTCCTCGCGGCGGGCGGACGGCTTCAGATGATGGCGGTGACCGGGCAACCCGGCTATCTGACCGCCCGGGGCCAGTCTCCGGAGATGGTGCACCAGGTCCACTGGGTGGACATCGACGACCCCGATCCGCCGGAGACCGGCGACAACAACCTGGCCGTCTTCCAACAGGGCCTGCGCAGGGGCGGGGCGCGTTTCGCAAGGCTGGAGGGCGCCTTCCACGGCGACGAGGGGATCTACATCGTGTCCACAAACGGGGGCGATGCGTTGGCCGGCCAGGTCTTCCACTACAGGCCCGTGTCCGACGAGAGGGGCGAGTTGCGGCTCGTCTTCGAGTCTCCGTCGAGCGAGGTGCTCGATGCTCCGGACAACATCTGCCTGAGTCCGAGGGGCGGGCTGGTGATGTGCGAGGACGGGTCTGGTGAGCAGTATGTGCGAGGGCTCGACCGCGCGGGACGGATCGTGAATCTCGTGAGGGCTCCGCTGGTAGAGGGTGAGGACGGTCCCGGCGAATTCGCGGGCTCGTGCTTCAGTCCGGACGGGCGCGTGCTATTCTTCAATTCGCAGGGGTCCCGCGAAGCCGGGGGCGAGGTGCCCAGCGTGACCTACGCCCTGTGGGGACCATGGGAAGAGGGACCGATCTAGGAGCCGGCGATGGGCGATGACAAGCTGCCGAGGATTCCGTCTTTCGAGGAGCTGGGCATCAGCGAAGACGAGATCGAGGAGCTGGAGCGGGAGATCGCGGACGAGGCGGCCGCGCGGAAGGAGAAGGGTGGGCCGGCGGAGCGGCCGGGAGCCGCAGCGCCCCCTGTGGCCGGCGGTGGGCCAGCGGGCTCCCGTGACGCGGGTAAGGGAGCGGCGGCGGCGAAGCGTCCCGGCGCAGCCGCGGCGTCGCGGGGCGGGACGGGCCGGGCACCCACTGGCACGCGCGAGGATCGGGCCTCGAAGAAGCCGAAGCGCGGACCCAGGCGCCCGAAACGGAAGAAGGGCTGGAGGGCGAAGCGCGCCGAAAAGCGGGCTTCCCGCAAGCGCGCGGCCGCGGATGCCGCAGCGGCGCGCGATTCCGCAGCTGCCACGGCGCAGCCCACCCCCCCCGCCCCCTGGGGCGGCCTGCGCGGCCCGGCGACCCTGCTCCTCCTCCTCGTCACGGCCTGGCTCTCGAGCTCGTACCGGACCATCCCCGCGCCGGTCCCCGCCACCGCCCCCGACTCGGTGTTCTCCTCGGCGCGGGCCATGTCCCACCTCGCGCGGATCGCGTCGGAGGCGCGGCCCCCCGGTTCTCCCAACCACGCCCGCACGCGCGACTACCTGATCGACCGGCTCGGCGCCCTCGGCCACGCCCCCGCCGTCCAGACCACCACCTCGTTCCGCCCCGGGTTCGGTGGCACCACCACCGTCGCGACCGTGCGCAACATCCTGGCGCGCATCCCCGGCACGGAGCCCGGCGGCCCGGCCGTCCTCGTCACCGCCCACTACGACAGCCGCGAGATCTCGCTGGGCGCGGCCGACGACGGCTCCGGCGTGGTCGCCATCCTGGAGACGGTGCGCGCCCTCGGTGCCCGGGCGCCCCTCCGCAACGACCTCATCGTGCTCATCACGGACGCCGAGGAGGTCGGCCTGCTGGGCGCGCGGGCCTTTGTCGACGAGCATCCCTGGTTCGACGACGTGGCGGTGCTGATCGCGTTCGAGATGCGGGGCGGCGGCGGCCCTTCGATGATGTTCGAGACCGGGGCCGACAACGGCTGGGTCATCGACGCGCTACGGCGCGCCGACCCCTACCCCGCCGCGAACTCGGTCAGCTACGAGATCTACCAGCGCATGCCCAACGACACCGACTTCACCCCCTTCAAGGAGGCCGGGAAACAGGGGCTGAACTTTGCGGCCATCGGCAAGGCACACGTCTATCATCAGTTCTACGATACGCCCGACAACCTCTCGGAGGGCACGCTGCAGCACCACGGCGAGCACGCCCTGGCCATGCTGGAGTACTTCGGCAACGCGGATCTGACGAACGTCGACGCGCCGGACGTCAGCTACATCTCGGTTCCGTTCGTGGGACTGGTGACCTACGGTCCGCTCTGGATCCGGGTGCTGGGTGGCGTGGCTGTGGCTGCATGGCTGCTTGCGTTCATTGTGGGGAGAAAGGGGGGCGCGCGGGTCGTAGGCGTGCTCGTCGGGGTGGGGGCGTCGGTCGCTTACCTCGCCTGCGCCGCGGGGCTTGCCAGCGCGTTCTTCAGCTGGCGCAGGGATGCCCACCCCGAGCTCGGCGCGCTGCACGCGGGCAGCTTCCACTCGGAGGGATGGTATCTGCTGGCGATTCTCTGCGCAGCGTTCGCGTTGGCGGCGGTGATCACGGGGGTGCTGAGGCGGTGGTTCTCGCTGGCCGAGCTGGCCGTGGGCGCGCTGCTGGTGCCGGTCGCGCTGGCCGCGACGGCGACGATCATGTTCCCGTTTGCCGCGATGAACTTGCAGTGGCCGGCGGTGGCGGGGTGCGTGGGGGCGCTGGCGGTGTGCGGGTTGGCGCGGGGGCAGCGCATGGGGCTGGTGCGATGGATCGTGGTCGCGGTGGCCGCCGTTCCCGTGGTTGTCGTGCTCACGCCGCTGACCGAAGGGGTGTGGCTGGCGATGGGACTCGAATTGAGCGCGGGGCTGGCCCTGCTGCTGGGGCTGGGCTTCCTGATGCTGCTGCCCGCCCTCGAAGCGGCACGCGAACCGAACGGGTGGTGGGCACCCGTCGCGGGGCTGATCGCGGCGGGCGCCTTCCTCGCGGTCGGGATGTCGACCGCCACCCCCTCCCCCGAGCGGCCTGCGCCCTCAACCCTGGTCTACATGCTGGACCACGAAACCGGCACCGCCTGGTGGGGAACCGACCGCACCCGGGACGCTTCAGACCCGGGCGTCGCATGGGCCGCCGCGGCCGCCGGCCCCTTCGCGGCCCCCGACGCCGATCCCCCGGCCCCCTTCGCCCAGGAACGCCTGCGCTACACCTTCGCGTCCGCCGACCCGGCCGATATCCCGCCCCCCAACGTCACGGTCGTCGAGGACGAGAACCTCCCGGGCGACGTGCTCCGCGTTTCGGTCACATCGGCGATCGGCGCCGAGCGGATGTCCTTCACGATCCCCGAAGACGGCCCGCGCCTCGCGGCGGTCAACGGCCTGCTGCTCCCGGCCGGCAGCGAGTCGCCCGAGCGGCTGGTGCACTGGGGCGCGCCCCCCGACGGCGGCCTCATCCTCGATTTCATCCGTCCTCCCGGCGACCCGCGCCTGAGCTTCACCCTCGTGGAGCACCACCTCCGGCCCGGCGAACTCGTCGGTGCCCACTACTTCACCCGCCCCCCCGAGCTCGCGCCCAACATCCGCACGCTCTCGGACAGGGCGATCATCCGGAGTCAGGTGAACCTCGGGGGGGACGGTGGCGCGGCGGGCCGGCTGGAACGGCGGCGTTCGCGAGGCGGGTTGAACTGACGCGACGCGCCGGCGCTCCGCCGCATCGGCCTGGCGCTAAGCGAGCCTCACCGCGGTCCCGTACGCCAGCAGTTCGGCGGCCCCGGCCATGACCTGGGACGTGGTGAAGCGCAGATTCACCACCGCGTCCGCTCCGAGCGCTTCCGCCTCCTGCTTCATCCGGTAGAGGCTTTCGTTCCTCGTCTCGATCAGCATCTCTGTGTACTCCTTGACCTCCCCCCCGACGAGGTTGCGCAGGCTGGCCATGATGTCCGTGCCGATGTGCTTGGCGCGGATGGTGCTTCCGCGAACGACGCCGAGCGATTCCACGATCCGGTGACCCGGGACGGTCTCGGTGTTGACGACGATCATTCTTCTGCTCCCTTGGGCTTTGGGTGATTGGTTTGCGAGACAGCGACTACTCCGAACGAGACGATTCGGGGCGATCCTCCAGGAGCCTTCGGTCCGCCTCGCGATCCTCGATTCTCTCCGCGATCAGCGACCCCATGACTGCGACCAGCCCCAGCGCGGCCACTCCCATCCCGATCTGGACGGCAAGGGGCAATCCGATGAGCCACGGCCAGATCGCGCGAAACGGCCGAATCGCCCAGGTAAGCAGGACCAGGGCACCCGCGCCGATGAGCAGAAAGCCGGTGATGCGCAGCAGGCGGGTCATTCTTCGTAGCTCCTTGCGATACGGGCGTCTTCGATCTGCTCCATGACGACGGAAGCAAGGACGAAGAGGCCGCCGGCGAGAACCAGGGCGATGCCGACTTCGAGCACGGGGTCGGTAAGGCGCAGGACCACGCGCAGCGCGACGAAGAGGAGATAGCCGCCTGCGATGAGGATCCCGGCCCTCCAGAGGACGAGGCCGAGGAGCTGGGTTTTCTTCATGGTCGCTGCCTCCCTCGGAAGATCCCCTTAGGCATGTGCATGCTGACCAGCATGTGCGGCACGTCCACCGTCTCCGAGATCTTCAGGTCCCCCGCGAGCGAGCAGAGCACATAGGCCTCGTTGCGCGACAGCCCGTGCTCCGCGACCAGGTAGTCGATCATGTACCGCGTTGCTTTGCGGGCCGCTTCGTCGATCGTGGTACCGAAGCCGGTGACCGCGTAGTAGTCGTCGGTTTCGTACTGGGGCTCGGCCATGCCGCGCGTGTTCTCCATCACCTCGACGGTGAAGACGACCCGCACGGGCGCTTCGATGGCGGTACCGGACACTTCGCCGTCCCCCTGGACCGCGTGCGCGTCCCCGATCGAGAAGTTGGCGCCCTCGACCTGCACCGGGAAGTACACGGTCGTGCCGGGGCCCAGGTAGCGGTTGTCCATGTTGCCGCCGTTCTCGCGCGGGGGAATCGTGACGAGCATGGAATCGGTGGCGGGCGCGACGCCCATGACGCCGGGGAAGGGATCGAGCGGGATCGTGATGTCGTCGTTGAAGGCGACCTCGGTTGCGCCGGGCTCCATCTCGAAGCCGCGGATCCAGGGTTCGGTGAACTCGTCGGCGAGGAAGCCGAAACCGGGCAGGATCGTGGCCCATCCCCAGCCGGTGACTTCGACTTCGTGGATGGTCACCGCGAGGATGTCGCCCGGGCCGGCGCCTTCAACGGCGATCGGGCCTGTCAATGGATGGATGAGACCGAAGTCGACGTTCGCGAGGTCGGCCTCGAGGGTCGCCGGGGTAATCTGCCCGTCGGACGCCTCCCTGGTGTGGACTTCCACCACGGCCCCGGAGGGGACGGTCAGCACCGGCGGGATGGCGGCGCTCCAGCGCGCGTGGGTGTTCTCGGCACCGAGCGTGTATTCGGCCACGGGCGGCGGGGGCGCGTCGGTCGTGTCCGGCATCGGTTCGATCGCGCAGGCGGAGGCGGCCAGGGCCAGGACGGCGATCAGAAGCCGGAGGGGGATGGGTCCGCGATTGGGTGACATGGCGCCTGTTTCTCCTTGGTTGATGGGCGCTAAGGCCGCAGTCCGTCCAGTTCCTCCACCACCCGGTCGATCTCGGCCAGGGTATTGTACACATGCGTCGAGATGCGAATGGCGTTGTGGCCGTCGCGCTGGTGTTCGTCGATGTGAATCTTTGCGCGCTCGGCGAGGACGGCCACCGCCTCCACTGCGTCGACGCCTTCCAGCTCAAAGATCGTGGAGCCGGGGCAGGAGGTCGTGCGGTCGGGGCCGCTCAGCGGGGTCATGCCCGGAAGGGCCGCCAGCCGCTGCTTGAGGTGATCCGACAGGAACCGCGTCCGCGCGGCCACGTTCTCGATCCCGAGCGCCTCTGCGAAGTCCAGCGAGGCGGCCAGCCCCGCGCGGAGCGGCAGTGCCGCCGTCCCCGGCGGGCCGTAGTCGGGCGCTTCCGGCGTGGCGTCGTGCGCGAAGGCGGAGTCCACCCGGTCCCTCGCCCCCTCGCGCACGTAGAAGACCCCCGTGCCCATCGGGCCCAGCAGCCACTTGTGCAGGCTCGCCGAGTAGGTGTCGCAGCCGAGTGCGTGCAGGTCCACCGGGAACATGCCCACCGCCTGCGCGCCGTCCACGTGGCTGACGAGCCCGCGCTCCCGGGCCAGCTCGCAGAGCCGCGCGACGGGGTAGAGGTGGCCGCCGCGGGTGACGTGGCAGAAGGCGAGGGCGCGCGTCGCCGGGGTGAGCGCCGCCTCGACCCGCTCCACGACCTGGTCTCCGCTCTCGAAGGGGCTGGGGATGAAGACGGTGTTGACCTTGACGCCCTGCCGAGTCGCACGGTACTCCCAGGGCCGCCGCCCCGCAGGGTGTTCCTGGCTCGTGATCAGAACCTCGTCGCCGGGCTGGAGCCGCGTTCCGATCGCGGCGGCGTGCAGGGCTTCGGTGGCGTTGCGGGTGAGGACGATCTCGCCGGGATCGGCGCCGAGGAGTGCGGACAGGCGGGGCGCGACCCGGTTGGCTATGGCATCGCCCAGGTCGTGTTTGGCGCGGATCGGCTCCCGGGACAGGGCCTCGTATCCGGCCGCCACCGCCGCGGCCACGGAGGCCGGGGGCATCCCCAGGCTCGCGTTGTTCATGTAGGCGGTGCCGGGCTCCAGGATGAAGTGGTCGCGCACGTGGGCCCAGGCCGCGTCGTCGGGGGCGGTGGGGCGGGCGGGGGGCGGGAGGGCGGGGGCGGGGGTGGTCGCCGGGCCGGCCGGGTCGCTGGTTGCGCCACCTTCCGGGGCGCCGCCAGGCGCACCGCTGCAGGCCGCGAGAGACGTGCCCGCCAGTCCCGTGGCGCTCGCGGCCAGGAAGCCGCGCCGGGAGAGGTGGTGGCGGGACCCGGGATCGCCGGGGCCGCCGGGGGCGCGGGGATGGTCGCCGCGGGGGGCTTTCTTCTCCACTAATCCAGTCATTTACAGGGACCCTTGGCCCGCAGTTTGCGAGCCATCTCGGCGGTTTCGGCCGGGGAGTGTTGCCGCGGGGTGGAGCGCCGGTGCAACGTTACTCCATGTCTTCATTCAGCCAGCAGGTTAGCGCTTCGCGGGCCGTGGCCGCCAGCCGGGGCAGCCTGGCGTCGTCGGCCATGACGACGGTGGGCGGAGGGTCGGCCCGCCGATGAAGTTCGTTCTCGCGGGATTCGGCGGCTCCGGCAAGACTACCCTCTTCAACGCCATGACCGGACTCGACGTGCCGGTCGGCTACGGGGGCGAGGTGCGCGTGGGCACGGTGCGGGTGCCCGACCCCCGCGTCGATTCCCTTTCGCGCATCTATTCGCCCAAACGGATCACGCACGCGACGATCAACCTGCGCGACGTCCCGGGAGAGCATGGCGCCGCCCGGCAGGTGCTGTCGCCCGGCACGCTGCACCAGATCCGCGATCGGGAGGCGATCTGCGTGGTGGTGCGCGATTTCCTCAACCCGGCTGTGGAAGGCGCACCCGATCCACTGGCCGATCTCGGGGCTTTTCACGCCGAATGCGTGCTCGCGGATCTCGGCGTGGTGGAGCGCCGGCTGGACCGGCTGCGCAAGGAACGTGCGCATGTGCAGGAGATTGGTGCATTCGAGACGGCGGTCGCGGCGTTGGAGGACGGCAAGGCGCTGCGGCTGCTGTCCCGCGACGAGCTGCACCGGGCGTTCCTGAAGGGCTACGGGCTCCTCACCGACCTTCCGCTGCTCGTCGCGGTGAATGTGGACGAGGATCGCGCGGGGGATGCCGTCGACCCGGAGCTGGCGGCCGAGGTTTGCGGGATGGGGGGCGCTGCAATGGTGCTATCGGCCCAGGTCGAGGCGGAGATCGCGACCCTCGACTCCGGCGACCAGGCTGATTTCCTGGAGGAGATGGGGCTGGCCGAGCCGACGCTGGACCGCTTCATCCGGGCGACCTACGAGCTGATGGACCTGATCTCGTTCTTTACGGTGGGGCCGGAGGAGGTGCATGCATGGACGATCCGGCGGGGCACTGTGGCGCGCGCCGCCGCAGGGCGGGTTCACAGCGACATGGAGCGTGGGTTCATTCGGGCGGAGATCATCCCGTATGAGGTGTTCGCCGAATACGGATCGGAGCAGGCGGTGAAGGAGGCGGGGCGGTTCCGGGTGGAGGGACGGGGTTACGTGGTGGCCGACGGGGACATCGTGTACGTGCGGTTCAACGTGTAGGAGGGTTGGCGCCGCCCATGGTCGCCCGATCGGGGACGACGGGGGTGAGGGGAGACTACCCTGTTGGTGTCAACGGCATTAGGCGGGCGGTCATCTCCACGGTTTGAGCGTTACTACAGTTGTCCACCACAACGGATATCCCGCTCCTGCCCCAAGGTCGATAACCCTCGGCAGTAATCTCGACATCGTAAACGAAAACCTTCGAACGAGCCCCCGAAGGTCCCTTGCCACCTGAGAGTTGGATTCGATCTTCCCCGGGTACGGTAGAGACCAGCTCCATGGGCTCACGAACCTTCCCTCTGATAGCGAAGCCGGTCGGGTTCGCGCTATGCGGAACAGGCCGTCCAGATCCCGCGTCGACCACATCGATCAGGATGCCGGGCGGATCCCACAGGGGGCAAGCATCGTCGCCGTCAAGAGCGTCGAGAATCCCGAGGACGGCGCATGCCTGGCCTCCGGCGAGCACCAGGACAATCGCGGTGGCCATCCACGCTCCCCTTGCCCGACCCGTGCGCGTCAAGAGCATGCCGTGGCACCCCACGGGCTCCGGCTCCGGTTGACTGCACAAGCCATGAGATCGTCGCACCATTTGTTTCCCTGTTCCGCTTGTCCCGACGAAACATGAATGAACTGGAACCAACCTAAGCCGCCCACTCCGGCGGTACTACTTCTTCCCATGGGTCGATTCCAACCGCTGGCCGCTGTCGCCGACGACCCGGCAGGCCTTCGGTCTCGCGCATGTCCGGGGCCAAGATCTTGAACCCGAACATTTCCCGAACTGTGGGGTATAAGAAGGGGAGACAGCCACCGGCCACACCATAGCCCCAGGGACCAGACGCCATGCCCGCCGACAACACCGCCATCGCCCCCGCCCACCCCGCCCCGCCCGCGCACGGCGCCGGCCCCGGCGCCCCCTCCACCGCCCCCGGCATCCCCGGCCACGATCCTCGCACCGGCGACGATCCGCTCGGCGACCGGATCGCCGCGCTCTGCGCCCACATCGACGCCGCCACCCACCGCCTCCTCACCCTGCTCCGGGTCTACGACGAGGAGGGCCGCTGGCAGGGCTGCCGCTCCTGCGCCCACTGGCTCTCCTGGCGCACCGGCATCTCGCTCGGGCCCGCCCGCGAGAAGGTCCGCGTCGCGCGCCGCCTCCCCTCCCTGCCCCTCATCTCGGCCGCCTTCGCGAAGGGCGAGATCTCCTACTCGAAGGTGCGGGCCCTGACCCGCGCCGCCACCGCCGGCAACGAGGCCGAACTCCTCACCTTCGCCCGCCACGGCACCACCGCCCACGTCGAGCGCCTGGTCCGCGAGTGGCGCCGGCTCGACCGGAGCGACGCCTGCGCGGACGACCTGGCCGGCCAGGCCGACCAGGCCGACCCCGCCGAGCACCGGGGCCTCTCGCTCCACCTCGCCGACGACGGCAACTACGAGATCCGCGGCCAGCTCACCCCGGAGGTGGGCGCCCTGCTGCTCAAGGCCCTCGAAGTGACCGAGGACAGGCTCTACCAGGAGCAGCGCGCCGCCGGAACCGAGCACGAGACCACCGCCGCGCAGCGCCGCGCCGACGCCTTCGGCCTCTGGCTGGAGGAGCGCCTCCAGCCCAGGGTCCAGCTGGTCGTGCACTCGTTCGCGGGGGCGACAGAGGCCGGGGAGGCGGCCGAGGCGGCGGCGAGAGGCGGCGGCGGCCGGGGCGGCGGCGGCGGCGGCCGGGCCAGCGGCTTCCGCAGCGGAGGTCTCCGAAGAGCCGGCCTCCCCGAGCACGCCTGAGTTCCTCCACGTTTCAGCTGAAACGTCCCATCCCGGCATGCAGCGCCCACCCTCGTCACGGAAGACGGCTGCCGCGTTTCAGCTGAAACGTCTTCGCGGCTCTGCTGCGATGCCGAGGTCGTGCCCATCGCGCGGGCAGCGAATGGCTCGGTGCTCGATGTCGGCCGCCGCAGCAGAACCGTCGGCTGGCGGCTGCGCAAGGCGCTGGAGGCGCGCGACGGCGGTTGCCGCTTCCCCGGGTGCGGGTCGCGCCTGCGCACCCACGCCCACCACATCACCCACTGGGCCCACGGGGGGAAGACGGCCATGGACAACCTGGTGCTGCTCTGCCCCTTCCACCACCGTGCGGTCCACGAAGGCGGCTGGCGGGTGGAGATGGACGAGCGGGGGGTGCCGAACTTCTTCAACCCGCTGGGGGTGCGCATGCCCGTGGTGCCGGAGGCTCCGGATATCGGTGGGCTGGTGCCCCGCGATGGAGCGCCGGCACCCCCACAGGACTTCGGGCTGGGCCGCTGGCATGGCCGCCGCGGTATCGGCCCGTCGACCGGGAGCAGTCTATGGCAGGGCGAACGCATCGACTGGGGGTGGGCGATGGTGTGCCTCTGGGGGGAAGGGGGTGGGGACGGCGCTGGAGTGCGGGCAGGGTCGTTGTGATCGGAGACAGCGCTATTGCGTTACGTGATTGGGCCGGCTGGGGGAGGCTCATTTGCCGTAGGACCAGGACTCGCCGATGGACCGGACTCGCCATTGACGCGTCTCCGTCCTCGTGCGATTTTCGTTGGCCGCAGTTCCATTCCCGCGTAGCTCAGCTGGTAGAGCAGACGGCTGTTAACCGTCGGGTCGCAGGTTCGAGTCCTGCCGCGGGAGTTTGTTCGGGGCGCGAACAAAGTTCGTCAAGTGCCTTCGCCTGGCAATGACTTCGATCACGCCTTCGGCCTTTGCAGGCACCCCATCATCCCGAACGCCCCACGCGCTTGCGCGCACCGCATTCCCGGCGCTACGCTCGGTCCGGAAGTGATTCGCCAACCGAAGGAGAAACCGATGTTCCGCTTTCCTGCCGCCCGCCTGCTGGCTGCCCTCGCAGCCCTTCCCGTTGCCGCCGCCGCCACTCCGCTGGCCGCCCAGTCCGGAGCTTTCGGCCACTCCGTCGTCATCGAAGACGGCGAGATCCTCATCACCGAGCCCACGACCAGCTTCCGCCCCGGCGCAGTCTACGTCTATCGCAAGGCCGGTGGCGAGTGGCGCGAGTCCGCCGTGCTGCGGGCCCCGGACCCCGAGCGCGCGGACGGCTTCGGCACCCTGCTCGCCAAGTCCGGCAACACGCTCTTCATCGGACAGCGGGGCGGCCCGATTCACGTCTTCGAGCGCAGCGGCGCTGGCCAATGGCGGGCCACGGGAATGATCGAAGGGGACGACATCACCGGGTTGGAGCCGACTTGTGGGTTCGACGGATACTGCGGCACCGACTTCGGCCTCAGCCTTGCCGCGGACGGGGACTGGCTGCTCGTCGGAGTTACCGGTGCCGCCCCGGCCCCCCGCCGCAGGCCCGGAGCGCAGCAGGATGAGCCGCCCCACGGAGTCGTCTACGTCTACCAGCGCGACGCAAACGGGCAGTGGATGCGCAGCGGCCAGCTTCAACCCGACGACGGCACGGCGGGCGACGGCTTCGGCGCGGCGATGGCCTTCACCCAGCACCGCCTGCTGATCAGCGCGCCCAACTGGAACGGCGACGGCGACGGCCAGGAACGGACCGGCCGCGTCTATCACTACAACCTGGTTGACGGCGGCTGGGAGATGGCCGGCGCTCTCGAATCGGCCACCGAGTCGAACGCGAACTTCGGGACGGCCCTTGCGGCATCCGGCGACCGCCTCCTCGTGGGCGCCCCGGGCGCGAGCAGTTCCCGCGGGGCGGTCTACGCGCATACCTGGGACGCCGGCCTCATGCGGTACGTTCCCGCCGGCAACCCGCTCACATTCGCAAGCGGCGACGAGGGCGACCGCTTCGGCACGGCCGTGGCCTTCGCCGGAGACGACGTGTGGGTCGGCGCCCCCACCACGCGCGGCTACGAACTCGGCTCGGCCTTCGTGTATGCGGCCCAGGCCGACGGTTCCCTGTCCACCGAGCCGCGCCGCATCCAGCTCCCCCAGGAGATGACGGTCGAGAGCGACCGCTTCGGCGGCCTGGTCGCCGCGGACGCCTCGGTCGCCGCCGTCACCGCGCCCGGCATGCACCACCAGGCGGGCTCGGTCCACCTCTTCGAGCGCGGGGAAGCGGCTGGGAGGACATGGGGATGCTCGTCACGGACCCGACATGCTCGCGCCGATCGTCGGCGAGGAGCGCCGCTGCCCCGAGGAGGGCCAGGTCGGGCCCTTCGACTGCAGCGAGGTCGAGCTGCTGGCGTACATCCCCCCTTCGCTGCTCCGGGCCGAGGGCCGCACTCGCGGCGTCCGCGCGAACGACAACTGGGGCTGGACCGACCCGGTCACGGGTCGCGAGTATGCTCTGGTGGGACGCAACGACGGCACCTCCTTCGTCGACATCACCGACCCGACGAATCCGGTGCTGGTCGGCGACCTGCCCAAGCCGTGGGGCACCCCGCCGTCGCAGCTCTGGCGCGACATCAAGACGTACAAGGACCACGCCTTCGTGGTGGCCGACGGCGCGGGCGAGCACGGCCTGCAGATCCTCGACCTCACCCGCCTGCGCGACATCTCGCCGGGCGAGATGCCCGTTCTCTTCGAGCCCGACGTGCACTACACCCGCATCGGCAGCTCGCACAACATCGCGATCAACGAGGAGACCGGGATCGCCTACACGATCGGCGGCGGCGGCGCCGGCGACACCTGCGGCGGCGGCCTCCACATGATCAACATCGACGATCCGAAGAATCCCGAGTTCATCGGCTGCTCCGCCGTTCAGGAGCGGGGCATCCATGACACCCAGTGCGTGATCTACCGGGGCCCGGACGAACGGTACCAGGGGCGGGAGATCTGCTTCAACTCGCGCGGCCGGAACTTCCAGATCGAGGACGTGACCGACAAGGACAACCCGGTCAACGTGGCGAGTCCCTCCTCGCCGAACCCGGCGTACATCCACCAGGGCTGGCTCACCGAAGACCACCGCTACTTCTTCCAGGATGACGAGGCGGACGTGATCGCCGGCAACGCGGAGACCACGCGCACCCTCATCTGGGACGTCAGCGATCTCGAGGACCCCGTGCTGGTCAGGGAATTCATGGGCTCCATGCCCGCCAGCGCCCACAATCTCTACATCAGGGACGACCTGATGTACCAGGCCAACTACCTCTACGGGCTGCACGTGCTCGACATCTCCGACCCCGAAAACCCGCGCGAAGTCGGATACTTCGACACCGCGCCGTACAAGGAGGGATCGGGCTTCGGCGGCGCCTGGAGCAACTACCCGTTCTTCCCGAGCGGCACCGTGATCGTGACCAGCATGCAGGAGGGACTCTTCGTGCTGAAGAAGAGGGTGCGGCCGATCAGCTGAGCCAGGGCGGGCGCTCACACCTACCGAAACCATGGGCGGGAATCAGATGACAGACCTCCAGAACAGACGCGACTTCCTGAAGACGACGGCAGCGGCGGCCGGGGCCTTGAGCCTCGGCCTCACCGGCACCTCCGCGTGCGCCGGGGGCGGCGGACCCCCTGCCCCCATGACCATCCTCGTGCTCGGCGGCACCGGATTCATCGGCCCCCACACGGTTCGCTACGCCCAGTCGCGCGGCCACACCGTCACCCTCTTCAACCGCGGCCGCACCAACACCCACCTCTTCCCGGAGCTCGAAAAGCTGGTCGGCAACCGGGACGGCGACCTCGCCGCGCTGGAGGGCCGACGCTGGGATGCGGTCATCGACAACTCCGGCTACGTGCCCCGGCACGTGCGCGATTCCGCCGAGCTCCTGGCCGATTCCGGCCGCTACCTGTTCGTCTCCTCGATCTCCGCCTACAAGGACCTCACCCCCGACGGCATCACCGAGGACTACGAAGTCGGCCGGCTCGAGGACCCCACGGTAGAGCAGGTGACCGGGCCCACCTACGGCCCCCTCAAGGCGCTCTGCGAAGAGGCGGTGCAGGAGGTCTTCGGCGACCGCGCCAACATCGTGCGGCCCGGCTACATCGTCGGGCCGGGCGACACCACGGACCGGCTGGCCTACTGGCCCGTGCGCGTGTCGATGGGCGGCGACGTGGCGGCCCCCGGCACCCCGGAGGACCCCATCCAGTTCATCGACGCCCGCGACCTGGGCGGCTGGATCGTGCGCATGCTCGAAGACGAAATCGGCGGCGTCTTCAACGGCCTCGGCCCGACCGAACCGCTGAACATGGGGACCATGCTGGAGGTCTGCCGCGAGGTGAGCGGCAGCGACGCCGACTTCCACTGGATCGACGCCGAGTTCCTCGCCGAGCTGGGCGTCTCCTTCCCGATCTGGGGGCCCCGCACCGGACCCTCGGCCGGGGCCAACATGCTGGACATCTCCCGCGCCATCGCCGCCGGCTACACCAGCCGCCCCGTCGCCGACACCCTGCGCGACACCCTGGAGTGGTGGGCTACGCTCACCGAGGAGGACCGCCCCGGGGGAAGGCCGCGTGCCGGGCCGCGCAAGCGGGGGATGCCTCCGCCGTCGGGGCCGCCGACCATGGACACGATGCTGCAGATCGAGGTGGAGCTACTCGAGGCGTGGGGCGCGCGGAACGCCTGATCAGCGGGGCTCGATCCGTCTCCGCAGCCAATCGGCGACCGCTTCCTCATCAAGCTCGCCGGCCGCCAGCGCCACCATCCGCTCGACCACTTCGTCTTCCGGCGCAACGACATCGAATCCGTTGAGGCCCAGAAAGACGACGGCGGCCAGGAACGAGATCCGCTTGTTGCCGTCGCGCAGCGGATGGGCGGTGCAGATTCCGTAGGCGTAGGCCGCGGCCTGTCGCGCCAGGTCCGACTCGGGTTCATACGTCCACCTCTGCCTTGGCCGCGCCAGCGCCGCCTCGAGGGCGTTCTCGTCGCGGATGCCGATCAGGCCGCCGTGTTCGCGGACCTGGTCGAGATGGACCGCCTCGATGACCAGCCGGGGAACCCACCGCGGCTCGGCCCGGGTCACTTCGCGAGTTCTCTAAGCGCGTCCCGGTACCGCTTCTGGGCCTCGATTGCGATCGCCAGCCCCTCCGCCACATCCGGATCGTAAGGGCTCAGCAGGATGCCGTTTGCAGTCTCGACGGCCAGCACTTCGTCTCCGGCCTCAAGGTGGAGGCGATCCGCCATGTCCTTGGGCAGGGTGGCCCCGACGGACCCCCCCATTCGTCTCAGCTTGACGTTTCTGACCATGGAATCGCTCCCGGAAATATAGTACAATAATGCTACACGCCATCATCCCGAGCGGCAAGGGGGGAGCCGCTGCCAGGGGAAGCCGCTGCCAAGAGTTATTTCGCCTGCATCGCAAGCTCGTCATATACTAATCCATATATTTCGATTCCAAAAATATCGATTGCTATATCACTTCCTCACATCGGGTCCCCATAAAACCTCCACGACGCCCGGAAATCCCGCCCCGGCGCCTCCCCCAGCAGCCGCGCCCGCATCATCTCGATCGGCATCGAGCCCCCCTGCAGGATCGTGTCGTGGAACTCGCGGTCGGTCATCCGCCCGCCGCCCACCAGCTCCCGGTGCAGCGCGCGGATCTGCAGGCCGCCGAGCATGTACGCGGCCTGGTAGAGCGGCGAATAGCTGCCGTTGAAGGAGCGGCGGACCTCGGCGGTGGCGTTCGCAGGCTCGTGCCCGACGCGGTCGACGAGGAACGCGATCGCCTCGGTTGGTGTCATCTCCTCCAGGTGGAAGCTCAGCGAGAAGATGATCCGGGCGGCCCGGTGCATCCGCCAGAAGAGCATGCCGACGCGGTCCTCGGGGGTCGTCGGGAAGCCGAGGTCCCAGAGCAGCATCTCCCAGTAGAGCGCCCAGCCCTCGGTCCAGAAGGGCGTGCCGAAGAGGTCCCTGTGCGAGTTGTAGCGATCGGTCATGAAGCCCTGCAGGTGGTGCCCCGGGATGAGTTCGTGGTGCACCGTCGCGCGCGAGAAGTGGGTGTTGTTCCCGCGCATGCTCATCCGCTTCTCGTCGTGGGTCATCTCGTCGGTCGGGAACGAGACGCGGATCACCTCGCCGCCGAGGAAGAACGGGCTCACCCGCTGCCGGGCCGGCGACATCATCTCCAGCCGCCAGACCTCCTTCGCGAGCGGCGGCACCGTCACCAACCCCCGCTCCTCGATGAAGTCAATGGCTTCGTGGGCCAGCATCATGACGATTTGGGGCTGCCCCCCCGGCTCCGCGTGCAGCGTCTTCACGTGCTCCAGCGCCGCCTTCCAGTCCTCTCCGAACCCCAGCTCGCGGGACGCCTTCAGCATCTCCTCCTCGCACCACGCGAACTCCTCGTTCGCGAGCGCGATCAGCTCCGCGGGCGTGTACGGCATCATCTCGCGGGCCAGGTCCGCAGCCATCCCGTCCGCCCCGATCGGATCGCCGACGATCGGCTCCTCGCCGCCCTCCGGCCACCCGACAACCCGCACCCTGAGCGTCGACAGGTAGCGCCCGAGCGCCCCGTCCGCCTCCTCGAACGGCTGGCTCGCCCACCAGGTGAAGAGCGGGTCATAGCCTGCGTAGTGGCGGTACCAGCTGCCGAGCGAGTTTCTGTAGGACTGAAGAACCCGCACGGCGCGCAGACCGGCGATCGGCGTCGGGGTCGGCTGCCCCCCGCCCCCCAGGCCAGCCCCCCCGGCGGCTGCCCGCGACCTCAGCGCGGCGTCGGCCTCGCCCACGGCCACCGCCAGCCCCGCCAGCGCGGCGGCCATCTCCTCGCCGTCGACCTCTGCGCCCTCGTGCCGAATCTCGAGCAGCTCGATGATCTCCCCCGCAAACGGCAGCAGCGGCGCGACCTCGTCCAGCAGGCGGCCCTCCCGCGCGAGCAGCTCCTGCCGGTACCGGATCTCGGCGCCCAGAAGGGTATGGTCGATGCTGCCTTCGACATCGTCGGCCGCCACCGGGAGCGCGGCGAGGGCGCCGGCCCACCCGACGAGGAAGTCGCCCACGCGCTGCTGGCGGGCCGGCGAGTACGGCAGGCCGGCCCATTTGCGCTGCAGCGCGCCCCAGTCGGCGCTGAAGCGGTCGACGACGGGGGCGAGGCTGGAGCCCTCGAAGGCGGCGACCGAGGCGAGGTCGGGGACGGTGGCGGGGCGCTGAGCCAGGGTCGGAACCGGGACGCTCAGGCACAGGGTTGTGATGGCAAGCGTCAAGAGAGTTCGCATCGATCGCTCCTTTGCGTAGTACATTGGACGCCCGGGTCCGGGCCGGCTGACGCGTGCCCGGCGACCTCTCACTGGGACACTGACGCCATGCACGTCTTCGGGCAACACGAGAAGCAGACGCTCGACCAGCTTGCGCGGGTCGCCGAGCGCGCCGATCACGCGGCGCTGATGGCGGACGGCCACTTGGGCTACGTCATGCCGATCGGGGGCGTGGCCGCGTACCGCAACCAGGTAAGCGTGGCGGGGGTGGGGTTCGACATCGCGTGCGGGAACGCGGCGGTGCGGACGGATCTGCGGCTGGGGGATCTGGGTGGAGGGCCGGGCCGGAGGGACGGCGGGCTGCACCGCCGACTAACGGACATCGCCGACGAGTTGCAGCACGCGCTCTCCTTCGGCGTGGGCGGGGTCAACCGGTCGCGCGACGCGCCGAGGGACCGCCCCCTTTTTGAAGACCCGGCGTGGGATGCGGTCCCCGCGCAGCACCGCGCCAAGCTGCGCGACAAGGCCCGGGCGCAGCTCGGCACGGTCGGCTCCGGCAATCACTATGTGGATGTCTTCGCCGACGAGCGGGACCGGATCTGGGTGGGCGTGCACTTCGGGTCGCGGGGGTTCGGCCATACGGTGGCGTCGTCGTTCCTGGCGATCGGGCAGGGCGCCCGGTGGGGTCAGCGCGTGCCCGAGTCGGAGGTCATCTTCGACCTGGACGCGCCTGCGGGTCACGACTACTGGGCGCTGATGAAGCTGGCGGGGCGATACGCCTACGCGGGACGGGAGTGGGCGGTGCGGAAGGCGGTCGAGATCGTCGGCGGGCGCGAGGTCGAGCTCGTGCACAACCACCACAACTTCGCGTGGGAGGAGGAGCACTTCGGGCGCACCTTCGTGGTGGTGCGCAAGGGGGCGACGCCGGCGTTCCCGGGACAGAAGGGTTTCGTGGGCGGGTCAATGGGCGACGACGCGGTGATCCTGGAGGGGACGGATGCCGCGACGGCCGACCCGGACACGGCCGCGCTGCAGGCCCGCGCGCTCCATTCCACCGTGCACGGCGCGGGCCGGGTGATGAGCCGCACCGCCGCGCGGGGCAAGCGGCACCGCCGCACGGGCAAGGTGTTGAAGCGCGGGAAAGTGAGCCGCGCGATGATGCGGCGGTGGGTGGAGGAGCGGGGGGTGGTGCTGCGGGGTGGGGGGGTGGACGAGAGTCCGCACGTGTATCGCAGGCTCACCGATGTGCTGGCCGCGCAGGGCGATACGGTCACGGTGCTCCACACATTGCGACCGCTCGTGGTGGTGATGGCGGGGGGGCGGTGGTAGCTACGGTCGCTCGATAGCGTGGATGCGGACCTCGTCAGGGCCGCCGTCCTCGCCAACGACCGCCAGCACCTTTTCCTGCCCGAACTCGAGGACTCGCCAGCCCGGTGGAATGTCGAGTCGCGCCACGAGCTCCCCTGTTAGGGTGAACACCAGCCACTCGGGACCGCGCATCGGTCCCCGATGGTCCAGCACCGTCCAGCGCTCAACGTATAGAAGACCGTCCGCCCCGAGCTGGATTTCCGAAGCCGCCGGGAACCGCTCCGCTCCATTCCAAAACTCAAATGGTGCCCCGGGTGGAACGGTGCGGTCCCCCGCCTCCCACTCAACCTTGAGCGCAACGTCTCCCGTACGGTGCACGGCGACGAGCTCGGGCCGCTCGGTGGGAATGACCCAAATCGTGTCTCCGGCAACGACGGCTGCGCGCGCCGGGTGGGAAGTCCAGGATGCCCGTACGTCGGGGCGCTCGGGGTTTCGCCGATTCGCCGTGGTGAAGTGCACTTCTGTCCGCTCGTTGTCCGAAGCATCGGACGAAGGCTCCGTCGCCCAAGCCGACACAATCTCGGTGACAATGGTCGTATCGGCGATGGTCGGCATCGTCCACATCACCAACGCGCCGTCCGCAAACGTTCCCAGAAGTCCTCCATCCACGTTGACGTACAACGGAGGCCGCGTGAACCGACCGCCACGGTCGGCGTACCAGACATCCTTCCCCGACCGGTTCATGGGCCGGGTCGGCCCCGAATAGTCGGTGTTGTCCCCTGCCAGGACCAACCCCCGCTCAACCGCGACCATGTCGAAGGTGACCCAGTTCAGCGACTCACCCGCCTCGCCTCTCGGGGTCAGGATTCCGGCCTCCTCACCGCTCTCCGGATCGACAAAGTGCAGCAGGAGGGAATCCGGTTGCGACGAGCCACCGGTACTATACCCGAGTACGACTCTGCCGTCCGGCAGAAAGATCCCTTCCGTCACGAACCGCTGGAATCTGCGCACGCGTCCTGCAATGATATGGTCCACCGAGTCGAGAACCATCGAGTAGTCGGGCTCCCCGGCAACACGCCACCGGGGAGCCGCGTCCACGCTCTCGCTCGGCCACACGCGAACCTCCGCTGCCTCCACCGGCCCGCCCCAGCCCAGAGGTGCATACGCGACTTCCGCCGCGCTCGCGCCCGCCTCCGGGCCGGGGCTCGAGCAACCGCACGACAACAGGACCAATCCGCACTGTCCCCCTACTGCGAGAACTGCGGCTGCCTGTCTCATCGACGCTCAGGCCTGCGATGGTGGGCGCACTTCATCGCGGCACCAGCTCCACCCTGACGATTTCGACGAACGGCAGGCCGTCGTCGCCTTCCTTGTACCGGTATCCCGTCAGCGAGCCCTGGAACAGGGCCCTTGGGGCAAACTGCCGTGCCGCGCCCGCTGGGTGCAGATCCGATGCCAGAAGTTCACCCGACTTGGTGTCGATGACCTCAAACAGAACCTCGGTCAACCCGTCCCGTGCTTCCCTCGGCACTCTCTCACCTCTTCGCTGAGCCCGCTCGAACTCCCTTTCGTATTCCGCGGTTGGCCGGCGCACCATGACGTACAAGAGACCGTCGTGCGTGACATGCAGCAGGCTCACGCCAGGCGATATCTCGCCGTAGCCCGCCCACCGGAACCAGGGCGCTTCGCGCCGGAGTGTTCGACGCAGTGTTCCGTCAGTGCCCCACTCCTCGAGAATGTACGCGTCCCCACCCTCGAGGGGAGGACCCGCCCAGAACGTATCGCCTCCGGCATACGCTATCATCCTCAAAGCCCACTCGGACACGCCACCATCCACGGCTCCGAAGGTTCTTTGGACCGCTCCGGCGGTGTCCATGACGCGGAAATACCTGGAGCGATCACGAGAGGACTCGCTGGCCAGAACGGTACCGTCGTCGAGAATGGCCGTGTTCAGTTCAAGACCGGTGACCGCATAGGACGAGGTGCTCCGCAGGAACTGATGCTCGGGTGAGAAGACGGACCACATGAACCCGCCGTCCATGATGTGTACGTGGTCCCGGTTGTCAACGAACAGGCTCATCATTCCGCGGACCTTGAACTCCCCGGGGCCCCGCCCCACCCTTCCGAACGACGACAGGTATCTTCCCCTTGCATCCCATACAGTGACAACGCCCGCCCAGCCCGGTGCATTCGCCGAGATGTACCTGCCGTTGGAATCCATCACCACTGATCGCCCCGGATCCGGATGAGACCCATCGGCCACCGCTTCCAGGCGGATTCCGGTTTCGCGGAACTCGATGCGGCAGGGTGGCCGTCCGTCAATGATGGTGGTCACACTCCCGGCGGGCATGGAACGCTCGGGGTTGCGTCTGCACTGGTCCTGACTGGCAGATCCGCCATCGGCGGGGCGAACCACCGCCATGGGGAAGGCCAGAGTGACTACGGCGACCAGAAGCCTCGGCAGCATGGCGTCACCTCATCCAGGTTGGAATCCACGGACATTCGGTGTGGTGTCCATGCTCCAGAGTCCAACCCTCTTCAAGCCCGTGCCGAGGCCCGTCGGCTATGACGATTGCTTCCGGTCTCCATTCCCCCCATGGCGCTTCCATCTCGGCAGGATCTTCAAAGCCCGCCCCGTGGTCATACATGTGGTACTTTTGCCAGAAGATTATGAAGTCCATTTCCTTGTAGTCGATGAACACCGCGCACTCGTCGGCGGGCGGAATTGCGACCACCCCATCCACATCTCGATCGGCTGCGGTAGGCGCGGCAGTGAACCCCGCTCCAAGGACGATCAGGCAAGCGGCAGAAACAGTCTTGGCACCAGGCTGGCGAATATGTTTGATCATTGGTCTTTCTCCTCTCGGGACCGTCGGGTCCGGTAGGACGGCGGATCAGCGGCGAAATCCAGCCCGCTGATCCAGTCCGTACTGTTGATTCCTGCTCTCGGAGCTGGCCGGGAGTGACCAGCTTGATGTCATTAATGGTGTCTATGGATGCTGTTGTCAAGGAAACATCCAGCGGGAGCAACCGGTCGCTTGGTCTGGTTCCAATCCCAGCGATAAAAGCAAAAAATCCCTTATCGCACTTGGTGTACACCATTCAGGCCCGTAACACATCTTGAATTGAACATGTGGACCGTCAAGGGAAATGCTGGGCCTACTCCGGGTTCACCCCCGCGAGAACCTCCGCCGGTAGTGGCGCGTCCACGCGATGATGCCGACACCCCGACGATCGTCGGGAGGAGCCGGGGCAGGATTGTCCCCCCTACATCCGAATCTCCTCGTCGATTCCCTCCTCGCCTTCCAATCTCCCGACCACCGCCGCCGCGCACGAGTCGCTGTAGACGTTGACGGCGGTGCGGCACATGTCGAGCGGCCGGTCGATGGAGAGCATCGCGGCCACGATCAGCATCGCCTGGGGATTGTCGCCGATGCCGATGGCGCCGAGGATGATGAAGATCACCACCAGCCCCGCGGAGGGCACCGCCGCGGCGCCGATCGACGCCAGCAGGGCCGTAAGGACGACGATGACCTGCGTCGCGAATCCGATGTCTGCTCCCAGCGCCTGAGCGATGAAGAGTGCTCCCACACACTCCATCACCGCAGTTCCGTCCATGTTCACCGTGGCGCCCATGGGTAGCGTGAACGATGACACGCGACGGGATACGCCGACCTTTTCCCTCACCGTCTTCATGGTGACCGGCAGGGTGGCCGCCGAGGAACTGGTCGAGAACGCGACCAGCAGAGGCTCCCGCATGTTCATCAGGTGCTTCCATGGGGACACGCGCGCCCAGAAGTACAGCAGGAGCGGCAGAGTGATCAGGAAGTGGATGGCGAGACCGGAGCCCAGCCCCGCGACGTACTTGGCGAGGTTGGGGAAGGACTCCAGACCCGTATCGGTGACCGTGGTGAGCATCAGCCCGAAAACCCCGATCGGGAGCAGCTTGATGATGCCCGTGGTCAGGGCCATCATCGCCTTGAAGAGCGCGTCGACCAGGCTCGTGATCTTCTCGCGGGGACTGTCCGGCAGGGTTGTGACGGCCGCTCCGAAGACGATGCAGAAGAAGATGACCATCAGCATTTCGCCGCCCGACGCCGCGCTGAAGAAGTTGTCGGGAACGATGGTGTAGAGCAGATCTTCGATCGAGCTGGGTGTGGCAAGCTCAGGGGCCGGCGCTCCGGTGTCGGTGACCGGATACCCGCGACCCGGGTTGATCAGGTTGAACAGGAGCAGGCCGGTGAGGGCGGCCAGGAGGCTCGACACCAGGTAGTACCCCAGCGTCTTGCCGAACATCCGGCCGACGGTGCGCCCGCTTCCGGCCGATGCCACCCCCGAGACGATGGAGGTGATCACGAGCGGCAGGATGATCATCCGCAGGAGGCGCATGAACAGCCCGCCGACCCAGCCTACGTACTCCTCGACGACTTCGCCTCCCGGCAAGAGGCCGACGCTGATGCCTAGAATCATCGCGATCAACACCTGCCAGTGAAGGCGCATGTACCATGGCCGGTCCGGGGCGTATTCCATGAGGTCTCTCCGTGGGGGGTTGGCTGGGGGATGGGTGCGGGGGCGTCGGATTCGTCCCGGGCGGCAAGGTGGGCGCCGGGACCGTGTTTCGTCAAGAGGAAGTCGTCCCTGCGGTCATCTTAGACATCGCGTATGCCTGGGTTTATCGTTACGGAATGGCGCGATCCGGAATCTTGCCCCGGGAGTGAAGGTCTCGGTCGGCTTTCCGGAAGTGCGAGCGCCGCAGACTGATTCGGAGCATCTACGTAACCGCACCGGAAAAGGGACCCGCAATGCGATTCGTCAAGCCCGTCGCCATCGTCGCCCCCCTGCTGTTCCTCGCAATCGCCGCGGCGCCCGTCCGCCCGGCCCACGCCCAGGTGCCGAAGATCACCGCCGGTGAAGTGGTGGACAGGGAGACGCTGAAGGGATTCGTGACCTGGGCCACCTCCGAATTCGCGAAGATCACCGACATTGCTACGGGCTCGCAGATCCTCCAGGAGTTCAGGGTCGAGGGGAGCGACTGGAATGTGGGGAACATGTACCTGATCCTGTTCGCCACCACAGGGCACGTGTTCATCCACGGCGAGGATCCGAACATCGACGGCAAGAACGCTGCCGACGTGGTGGACGACAACGGAACCAGGATCATCCAGGAGCTTCTCGCCGCCGGGGCCAGGGAAGGGGGCGACTTCGTGGAGTGGTGCTGGGACGATCCCAACGATCTGACCGACACCCGGTGCAAGGACGCGTACGCCATCCAGTACCATTCCCAGGTGGCCGGTGCGGACTTCGTGGTCGTGGGCGGATACTATCAGGATCTGAGCGCCGCGGGGACGCCTCTCCCGAATGTCCCGCTCCCGGAGGTCTCCGCCGCCGATGTCGTGGACCGCGAGACTCTCAGACAGTTCGTGCACGGCTCGTTCGACTGGCTTCAGGAACTGATCGCGCTCGTCGGCTTCGAGCGCGCAAACGAATGGAAGGCCGTGCTTCGGGAGGAAGGCGGCCATTTCAGGTCCGGCCCCATCTATCTCTTCATGTTCACCGCCGACGGCTACGTGATCTTCCACGGCGCCAACGCCTGGCGCGAAGGCCGCTTCGCCGAGGACACCGAAGACATCAACGGGACCAGGTTCGTCGAACTCATCATTGCGGCTGCCCGGGCCGGAGGAGGATACGTCGAGTATTTCTGGGACGATCCGACGGTGGAGGGCGATGAGGACACGGGATCGCCAAAGGTGAGCTACGCTCTCTCCTTCACCAACGATCTCGAGGTCTACGCCGGGCAGGAATTCATCATCGGCGCGGGGTTCTACCGCAACTTCTCGACCGCGGAGGCGGAGATGGCCGCGGAAGACTGGCTCCACCGGTTCGGCCGCTCGGTGGCGAGCCAGGCGATGGAGATGATCGGCAACCGGGTGTCGCACCCCTCCCGAATGGGGGACCACGTCACCGTGGGTGGACGGGGGGTCGATTTCGGATTCCTGAGTGGCTGGGACAACCCGTACGGCACCCTGGGGGCGGCTCCCTTCGGGTTCGGTGCGGCAAGCGCCGGCTCGGCCGGCGCCTCCGGGAACATCGGGCGGGCCGGGTTGGCGTCCTTCATCCCCCTGTCGACCAGCGCACTGCTCGGCGGGAGTTCCTTCCAGGTGACGCCTGGTGCCGCCGATGGCGGAGGGGGCTATTCCCTGTGGGGCGGCGGCGAGATCATGCGGTTCAACAGCGGCGATGGAGAGGGGTTCGGCGAGGGCGAGGTCACGACGGCGGCGCTCGGGGCCGACTACGGGTTCGGGTCGCTGGTGACCGGACTGGCGGTGACCTACAGCAGCGGATCCGGCCGATTCGAGCTCGGCCGTCCCGGCGATGACGATTTCGGGGACGTTTCCACCACGCTCACCAGCGCCTTCCCGTATGCCCGGCTCGCGTTCAGCGACCGCCTCCTGAGCTGGGGCGTACTCGGGTACGGCTCGGGCCAACTGGGCATCGAGGGTGGAGGGGAGGTCGATCCCGACAGCGACATCACGATGCAGATGGCCGGGCTGGGTGTGAAGGGGGAACTCATCCATTCCGAAGCACCGACCGACCTCGGGCTGGCGGTGCGCGCGGACGCTTTCATCGCGCGGATGAACTCCGCCGAAGTCGAGGGACGCAGCGAGCTGAGCGCGGATGCCAGCCGCGTGCGACTGATGCTCGAAGCCAGCAAGGGATTCGGCATGGGCGCCGGGACGCTCCAGCCGCAGCTGCGCGTCGGCATGCGCCAGGACGGCGGGGAAGTCGACAGCGGATTCGGCATGGAGGTCGGCGGCGGGATGACATTCCTCCAGCACAACGGGACTCTGGCCATTCGCGTGCACGGCCGCAGACTGGTCCTGCATCAGGAGGAAGAATACGAGGAGTGGGGGCTTGGCGGCTCACTCACCGTGAACCCGGGCGGCGGCGGACAGGGACTCTCCCTGGGCGTGAGACCGTCATGGGGATCCACGGCGAGCGGCGTCACGCGGCTCTGGGCCCAGGGTGCGGCAGGGTTGGCGCCGGGCAGCTTCGGCTACGGCAGCCGCCGAATCGACGCGGAAGTCGGGTATGGGGTCAGGGCCTGGCAGGGCCGGGGACTCCTGACGCCCTATGCGCGGGTCGTGCTGTCCGAACAACTCGACGCGGCGTATTTCCCGGCGGCCGGGATGGTCAACTCCGTCGCGTTCGCGCCGTTCGATGTCTCGAACCAGGGGATCTACGGATACCAGCTGGGAGGACGCCTGCGCCTGGGTCCGGACTTCGTGGCAAGCATCGAGGGCGGACGGAGTGCCGGAGCGCCCGGGTCCGGGGCCGCCCACCTCGCGGCGGTGAGCCTGTCCATGCGCTGGTAGGTCTGCCATGTTGGGACCTGCCATGCAACACCGTGTCCCGAACTCCTGGAGAGCGCCCCGGCGCCTGATCGCCGCAGCCGGTCTGTGGGCCGTTGGCTGGTGGGTGGGTCCCGGGCCTCTTCTGGCCGTCACCCCCAACGCGGCCCAGGGGCCGGATCGCGCTCTCGCGGAGGCGCCCGGCGCGCCCCGATCCTACGATGCTCCCAGGGCCGTGTCCCCCCTCGCAATCGACGGCGCGCTGAACGACGCGGCGTGGCAGCTCGCTCACTGGACCGAATCGTTCATCGACATTCGGGGCAGTGACTGGCCTGCCCCGCAGTGGGATACCCGCGCGAAGATCGTGTGGAACGACGACTACCTCTTCGTCGCCGCGCAGCTCGAGGAGCCGGACCTGTGGGCCACCCTGGCCGACCGCGACGACATCCTCTACCGCGAACACGACTTCGAGGTCTTCATCGACCCCGACGGGGACGCGCTCGACTACTACGAGCTCGAGATCAACGCGCTGGGCACCGAGTTCGATCTGTTTCTGCCGCGGCCATACAATCGCAGGGGCAGAGCCAACGTGGGGTGGGACATGGCGGGACTGCGGACGGCAGTAGCCCTTGATGGCACGCTGAACGACCCCTCCGACGAGGACGGCGGGTGGACCGTTGAAATCGCGATTCCCTGGGCGGCGTTCAGGCCACCCGAGGGCGGTGCTGCCGCGGACGATCCAAGGGAAACCGACCGCTACGCGACCATGGGGGAGGGCCGCCACGAGCCGGGGACCGGGCCACGGACCGGCGACGAATGGCGGATCAACTTCTCGCGGGTGCAGTGGCCGGTCGAGGTGGTCGACGGAGGGTACCAGAGGGCGGAGCTCCCGTCGCGCGAGAATCGCCACCCAGAGCACAATTGGGTGTGGTCGCCGCAGGGAGAGATCAACATGCACATTCCGGAGATGTGGGGGATCGTGCGGTTCGTCGAGGGGGCGGGCCCAGCGGCCCCCGCCACCCAAGGGAATCCCGCCCGCAGACTCCGGGAGTTCTGCTCATGAAGCGCCGCGAGTTCCTGAAGACCACGGGTGCCGCCGCCCTGGCTGGGGGGCCGACTGCCACCACCGTGCTGTCCGCCTGCACGCCCGCGGAGAGCCAGGACCCTGGGCAACGCTCAGCCACAAGCCTGCCCGACTTCAGCGTCTGGACCTGGGTGCACGGCAGCCGCGACTACGACCTTGGCGAATGGCGCCGCCGCTTCGCACGGCTTCGCGAGGCCGGGTTCCACGCCGTTCTCGTCGGCGGCGGGGACACCGAACTGGTCTCGGCGGCCGCCCACGCCGAAGACCTCGAGTTCCACCGCTGGTTCTGGACGATGAACCGCAACGGAGACGCCTGGGTGACGGAGAACCACCCCGAGTGGTTCACGGTCAGCCGCAACCTGGAGTCGTCCCTCGAACACCCGCCCTATGTAGGCTACTACCGGTGGGTTTGTCCGTCGCGGGGGCCGGTGCGGGAGTACCTGCGCGGCCGCGTGAGCGAGCTGGCCGCGAACCCCGCCATCGACGGCGTCCACCTCGACTACGTGCGCCACTGCGACGTGATCCTGCCGCGCGCGCTCTGGGAGACCTACAACCTGGTGCAGGACGTTGAGCACCCCGAGTTCGACTTCTGCTACTGCGACGTGTGCCGCGAGCAGTTCGCGGCCCTCGACGGCAGGGATCCGCTGGAGATCCCCGATCCCCCGTCCGACGAGGCGTGGCGCCGCTTCCGCTGGGACTCCGTGACCGGCGCCGTGCGGGACCTGGCCGCCGGGGTCCACACCCACGGCAAGCCCATCACCGCGGCCGTCTTCCCCACCCCGACGATCGCGCGCACCCTGGTTCGCCAGGCGTGGGACGAGTGGCCGCTGGACCGCTTCTTCCCGATGCTGTACCACAGCTTCTACCTGGAGGACATTCCCTGGATCGGGGACGGGGTGCGCGAAGGGGTCGCCGCGCTGGCCGGCGGCGATGTCGAAGGCGGTCCGCGCGCCGGCACGCCCCTGAACGCGGGACTCTACCTGCCGGCGCTGGATCCCGCGCAGCTGGCGGAGGCGGTGGCCACCGCACGCGACGCCGGGGCCGCGGGCGTGTCGACCTTCGAAATGCACGGACTGACCGATGAGCACCTTGCGGCGTTGCGGGAGGTGCTGTAGCAGGGCAACCACAGATGAGCAGACCGAAATGACAACGGACAGCGCGGGGCCGAAAAAGTCGAGCCGCGGGGAGTGGTTCGGGGCGGATCGCAGCAGATTGAAACCGTCGGCGACATCATCTCACCCACAGGAGTGGAATGGGAGGCTGAACACGACCCCGATCGCGTGTTGAATCCGCCAGAGACGTCCCAATCGCAGGCCGGAGAGTCAACCCTCCCCTCCAAACCAACGCCAGACGAAGAGTGATGATGCCGAGCAAGTGTACGAACAAACCCGGTCTTGCCAGCCCGGACCAACGACCAACGCTGCGCGCGGGGCGATGCTTGGCGCGGCTTCATGTGATCGCCCCCACCGCAATCCTCGCCCCAACCCTCCTGGCCTGCGGCTCTCCCCCCGGCGACGCCGGTGCCGAACTCCGGTTCGCCGTCGCAAGCTACCAGCACGAGACCTGCACGTTCTGCCCGGGCGGGGACACCGAGGTCGAGGACTGGCTTCGCTACAGTGAGCCGCGTTCCGGAGAGGCGCTGCTGTCGTCGGGCGGCTACATCGGCGGCTTCGTGGAGCGGTCCCGCGAGTTCGGGGACGTGGAACTCGTGCCGCTCACCTCGCCGGTCGGGGTCTTCGGGGGGTCGTCGCGCAGCTGGAACACACGGGAGACCTTCGAGCACTTCCTGGACGCCATGCTGGCCGAGCTGGAAGAGCAACTGCCGGTCGACGGGGTCTTCCTCGCGCTGCACGGGGCGATGGCCGTGCGGGACGTCCCCCGCCCCGAGGCCGAGATCGCGCGGCGGTTCCGGGAGGTGGTCGGCCCGGACATCCCCATCGCGGCCACCCTGGACCTCCACGGCAACGAGGACGCCGAGTTCCTCGAGCACGCCGACTTCTCTTTCGTGACCAAGCGCTTCCCCCACTACGACTCGTACATCCAGGGCGAGCGAGCGGCCCGCGCTCTGCGGCTGGCCGCCCGGGGCGAATACGAGCCCACAACGGCGACCCGAAAGCCGGGGATCATCACCGCCACCGTGCTGCAGTGGACCGGCCAGTCCCCCGCGATGGACATCATGGAGCGCGCACGGCGCTGGGAGGCGCGCGAGCACGACGCGTACGTGAGCGTCTTCCTCGGCTACCCCTGGTCGGACGTGCCCGACGTGGGCGCCACCATCCAGGTCATGACCAACGGTGACCAGGCGCTCGCGGACCGGATCGCCGACGACATGGACGACTTCATGTGGCGCGTCCGCGAGGACTTCGCGCTCGGCAGCTACCCCCGCCCCACCGAAGCCGCCCAGATCGTCGCGGCAGCCATCTCGAACGGCGAGACGCCCGTCGCGGTCGGCGACTACAGCGACCGCCCCGGCGACGCCACGCACATCCTTCGCGCCTTCGAAGCGGCCGGCATCGGCAACGTCCTCTACGGCACGATCACCTCCCCCGCCACCCTCGACGCCCTCACCGACGCCGACGCCCAACCCGGCGACCCCTTCGACCACGAGATCGGCGGCTTCACCCCCTCCGGCGGCGCTCCCCATCGCATCGCCGGCACCCTCGAGTACTTCGGCGAGGGCTTCGGCTACGACCGCATCGCCGCCGTCTCCTTCGGCGACGGCAATGTCGTCTTCCTCACCCCCGCCTACGAACAGGTCCTCTACCCGGACGCATTCCGCTTCGGGCCGATCGACCCCGCCGACTACGATGTCTTCGTGGTCAAGTCGCGCGTCCACTTCCGCCGCGGCTTCGACGAGACCGGCTACGCGCGCACCATCCTGGTGGTGGAAGCACCCGGTCCCTTCGTGGGCACCACCTTCCTCGACGCGCTGCCGTATGAGAACGTGGATCTGGGGGAGATGTATCCGTACGGAGTGCCGGAGAAGCGGCGGTGAGGTCCGCGTCAAGCGCTCCCACGCGCTGAGGGCCCGCCGGCCCTCCAAATCCTGGATGGCCCCCATCAGACCCGCAGTTGGCACCGAAGCCACCCTCACCGTACCTTCAGAGTCATAGTCATCGCATCCGATTCGAAAGTGATTGCCATGCCAATGCAGACGCGATGCAGTGGGGACGGGCTCGTGCGGCGGCATGCCCGGTCGGGGAGTCCGCGCCGGGGGCTGTCTTTTGGTGCGATGGCACTACCCGTGGCGGTCGCCTGCTTCGCCGCCTGCGAAGATCCCGTCGAACCCGTCGAACCCGTCGACTTCGTCGCGCGGGACCGGGCGGCGCTGGTGGCATTGTATGAGGCAACAAACGGGGGAAGCTGGAGCACACGGCACCGGCGTGGATGGCTGTCCGAAGCGCCTCTCGAGGACTGGTACGGGGTATCTGTCGGCTCGGGCGGGCGCGTCGAGGCTCTGCATCTCAGCCAAGCCCGCCTGAATGGGCCCATCCCGCCCGAACTCGCTGAGCTCACCGCGCTTGGATCTCTGGATCTCAGTCGCAACCACCTGACGGGCTCCATCCCGCCCGAACTCGGTAGGCTCGCCAGCCTCAGGCATCTGGATCTCTTCTTTAACGACCTGACGGGCTACATCCCGCCAGAGCTGAGTGAGCTGTCCAGACTTGAGGCTCTCGTTCTCGAACTCAACAACCTGACGGGGCCAATCCCGCCCGAACTCGCCAGACTCACCAGACTCGACTCTCTGAGGCTCGGTGCCAACAGCCTGACGGGGCCAATCCCGCCTGAGCTCACTGACCTGTCCAGACTTGAGGTTCTGAGTCTTGCCGGCAACGACCTGACGGGGTCCATCCCGCCCGAACTCGCCAAGCTATCCAGACTACGCTGGTTGGTTCTTGGCGCCAACGAGCTGACCGGCTCCGTCCCGCCCGAACTCGCCCAGCTCTCCGGACTGCGCCGGTTGATCCTTGGTGCCAACGAGCTGACCGGCTCCATCCCGCCGGAACTCGGCGAGCTCGCCAGCCTTGAGTATCTGTCGCTCTACCAGAACAGCCTGACGGGGTCCATCCCGCCGGAACTCGGCAAGCTCGCCAGCCTTGAGTATCTCAATCTTGGACACAACAGCCTGACCGGGTCCATCCCGCCGGAACTCGGCAAGCTCGCCAGCCTTGAGGTCGTTCTCAATCTTAGAGACAACAGCCTGACGGGTTCCATCCCGCCCGAACTGGGCAACCTCTCCAGACTTGAGGTTCTGAGGCTCGCCCACAACTCCCTGACGGGCTCCATCCCGCCCGAACTCGGTAAGCTGTCCAGCCTCATACTTCTGGATCTCCACCGTAACGCCCTTACGGGTAACATTCCGCCCGAATTCGGCGGGTTCTCGGGCCTTCGCTGGCTGTGGCTCCAGGAAAACGACCTCGGAGGCACCCTTCCGGCCACCCTGACCAGACTAGGGGAGCTCCAGACGTTTTATGCGCATCTGACAGCCCTTTGTGCCCCACTCGACTCGGCATTCCAGGAGTGGCTTGACGGCATCGACGACCGGCAAGTAGCGCTGTGCGAGGGTTGAGTGGGGGAATCGGCCTGTTGAGGCTCCGGCGCCTTCGGGCTCGCGCGAGGCTGGATGGCGGCCCTACCTTGGCCCCATGAAGCTGAACCGCGAACAGGTCAGGCACTGGAAGAGGATCCTGTCCCCCTACTTCGGGCCCGACAACAGACGCAGCGCCTGGCAGATGGGCTACACCGCCGTGCTCTTCGCCGGCGCGTGGGCTCTCATGTACTTCAGCCTCGGCGTGGGGTACTGGCTCACCCTGCTGCTGGCCGTGCCGACCGCCGGGCTCCTCATGCGGCTGTTCATGTTCCAGCACGACTGCGGGCACGGCTCATACTTCAGGTCGCGCCGCCTCGCCTGCGTCACGGGATCGGTGATCGGCGTGCTGACCCTGACGCCGTACCACTACTGGCGGAAGACGCACGCCATCCATCACGCGCACTCGGGCAACCTGGATCTGCGCACCTTCGGGGACATCGTCACGATTACCGTCCGCGAGTACGAGGCGATGTCCTGGATGCAGCGCCTGGGATACCGGATCTACCGCAATCCCGCTGTGCTCTTCGGCCCCGGCGCCGCGTTTCACTTCCTCGTCAAGCACCGGTTCCCGTGGGACGTGCCCTGGACGTGGAAGCGCGAGTGGCAGTCCGTGTGGTGGACCAACGCGGCCATCGCCGGGATCCTGGCGGCCGCCTGGTTCACCATCGGAATCGTGCCGTTCCTGATGATCCAGCTCCCGATCACGCTGATCTCCTGCGCAATCGGCGTGTGGCTCTTCTACGTGCAGCACCAATTCGAGGACGCGTACTGGAACTGGCAGAGGACTGGAACTACTACGACGCCGCCCTTCACGGCTCGTCCTTCCTGAAGCTGCCGAAGGTGCTGCAGTGGTTCACCGCGAACATCGGCCTGCATCACGTCCACCACCTGAGCGCACGGATCCCGAACTACCGGCTCCAGCGCTGCCACGACGAAAACCCGGAGCTGTGGAAGGCCCCGATGATGACCCTGCGGGACGGCCTGAAGACCCTGCGCCTGGCACTCTGGGACGAGGGACGCCGCAAGCTCATCTCGTTCGGGGAATACCGGCGATTGCGGACTGCGGCGGCGCATTCGTGAGCGGCGCGGTCGTGGGCGGCACATTGGTGAGCGGCCTGGTCGCGAACGGCTCGGCCAGGGCGCGACTTCGTGGAATGGCGGCGCTGGCGGTCACCACACTCATGCTGGCGGGTTGCGGAGGAGACGACATGACGGGACCTGAGACGATCGAGGACGCCCGGTTCGACGCATCGCTGGGAATCAATCTGGCGAACATGACCAGGACGGCGTCCGGCCTCTACTACGAGGACATCGAAGTGGGAGAGGGAGCACCGGCGGTGGCCGGCGACAACGTCCGGGTCGGCTATTCCGGACGCCTGACCGACGGCACCCAGTTCGACAGCGGCCAGTTCCCCTTCCGTCTGGGGGCGGGTCAGGTGGTGCCCGGGTTCGACGAGGGCGTCACCGGAATGCGTGTCGGGGGAATTCGCCGAATTATCATCCCGCCCGCGCTGGGCTACGGGAGCCGCGGGAGCGGTCCAGTGCCGCCGAATGCGATTCTGATCTTCCGGATCACTCTGCTGTCGATCGGGTAGGGCCGGCGCCCACGACCGAGCCAACGGCCACCGCCGGCCACCCCTCAGTCAGCGGTCGTCAAGCCAAAGTCGCGCAGAAGCCGGAAGTCCCTGACGTTCGCGGTCGCCAGTGCGGCACCGTCGCCGAGGGCGGCCGCCGCAATCATGCAGTCGGCCAGCGATCCCCGGCGCCGGCCGGATTCGTTGTAGAGCCGCGCGGCGGTCTCCGCGTCGTCCCGAGTGAAGTCACGACACCGCCCCAGGAACCCTTCCGCCACCGCCAGCTCCTCGGGCTGAAGGGGCCCGCAGCGATACTCCGCCCAGGCGATGGCGCTGACCGCCAGTGACTCGCCCTCCCTGATCCACTTCCTTAGGGAGCGGTCCTGCGGGGTTCCGGGGATCAGAGCCTGAATGAGGAAGCTGGTGTCGAGGTGGATCATCCCGGCCACACGCCGAGCCGGCGCTCCCCGGCCTTACGCTCCGCCCTGAGGTCGCGCCCCCATTGGGCGAGATCCAGGCCTCGCTCCCGTACCGCATTCTGAAGGCGCGTCAGCGCTTCCAGCGGTGCGCTCTCACCCTGATCGTCCGTCGCGGCGGCGATCCGGAGTGAGCGCCGCAGTACTTCGGACTTGGACACGTTCCAGCGCCGTGCCAGCCCTTCGAGGGTGCGCACGGAATCGACATCGAGCGAGTAGGTGGATTTGATAGTAGTTATGGCCATAACCAATGGTATGGCCATACTCTCGCCCAGTCAAGGCACGCCCTCGCACCTACACCCCCACCATCTCACCCAGCACGAACACGTCCGTGAGGAGCGCGCGGATGTGGATCGACGCGTTGAGGTTGTCGATCAGCTGGGATGAAACGGCGCTTTGGGCCGCGACCAGCTGCAGCAGCGCCCGGGAGGCTTCAGCGTCGCGACGGAGCACCTCCAGTACGGCTTCGGTGGCGTCAGTCGCCCCGGCATCGGCGCTCCCGGCGGCCTCACCACCCGGCAGATGGGCCCGGAAAGCCCCTGCAAGGCCGTCCAGGGCCTCTTCGAAGCCACGCAGGTATCCCCGTACCTGCTCGTCGGCCTTGCCGGCCTGGTCGGCTGCCAAGCCCTGCGCCGCGTAGGCGAGGAAGAACTCGTAGCCCTCCTCGATGGCGTCGATGCGGGCCTTCAGGTCGTCCAGGGTCATGCGACAGCGCCCTTCCCTGCGGGCCCGCGCACACGTCGGCCCCGGTCGCTTGTGAACGGTTTCACAAGTCCGCCGCTAGCGGTCCGTCGAATGCCAGGGAGACTCGGTCCACGCGCCGCTAAGCCCTGTCGCTCAGCGCCGGCTGGCCCGTGCCGCCACCGGCCGCCGACCCCTCCACCTCCCCGGCCCCATCCCCCTCCGGCACCGTCCACCGCTCCGGATCGTGATTCTCCAGGTAACGGTCGCGGGTGATCCAGCCGTTGATCATCGACCAGGTCATCCAGCGCTTCTCGGGGCGGATCGCGAAGTAGACGTGCGCGATCACGAGGAAGATCAGCGCGATTCCGCTGACGCCGTGAATCACGTAGATCCAGCCCCAGGTGGCGTCGCTGAACATGTATTCGTTCCTCGCCCACAGGAAATTGTCGACCCGGAACATCATGAGGACACCGGTGACGACCGCCCCCAGCGTCGCGATGGTGGCCGCATGGTGGAACATCTTCTGGTCGACCGGATACTTGCCCGCGCGCGGGCGCTCCACCGGCCGGCGCAGTGCCGCCTGGAGCCCGAGCGAGCCCTCCTTCATATCGCGGCGCCCGATCCACATGTTGCGGATGTCCTGCTTGGCGAAGACATGGTAGATGTGGTACAGCACCGTGAGGATCAGGAGCACCCCGGCGATCCAGTGGATGGTGACCCAGGGGAACTGGATTCCGATCACCGGGAAGAAGGCCGTGATCAGCAGCACGAACATGGTCGCGGACATCGACCAGTGGAATCCCCGCGCGCCCGGCTTGTGGCGCTGGATCCGGTCCGGCAGACCCTTCGCCTCGCTCTCGTCGATCTCGCCCGCGCCGACCTTCTTCGGGACCAGCAGCGCGTGGATCACGACGAAGACCGCCCCGATGATGACCGCCGCCCAGATCAGGTCCCACGAGACCCCGATCGGGACGTTCTCACCCCAGGGGTTCAGTGCCCTCCGCAGGAATTCCATGGATTATCGCATCCTTGTGGCTGTGATCGGGCGCAGCCGCAGCCGCCGGGCGCCCGCACCTGTCGTGGGTTCGCCGGCCGCTACGCCGCATCCCGGATCGAGCGCTTCACCAGATTCCGCATCAGCGCGACCTTGTAGTCGTTGTGGCGGAGCGTGCGGGCGCCCTCGACCGCGATCTCGCCGGCCATCTGACCGGTGTCCTCGTCGGGGGCCCTTCCGCGGATCGCCGACTCGACCGCGCGCAACCGCACCGGATAGGGGGCCACGCTGTTGACGACGATGCGCGCGTCCTGGATCATCCCGCCTTCGACCCGCAGCGACGACGCCACGCTCACCAGCGAGAAGTCCCATGACTTGCGGTCGCGGATCTTCTCGAAGTACCAGCGCGCGTTCGGCCAGGGTGCCGGGAGGTCGATGCGGGTCAGGAGGTCGCCGGGCTTGAGCACCGTCATGCGCTCGATGTCGATGTCGGGGCCGATGAAGAAGTCGGCCGCAGGGTAGGTACGCTCGCCGGAGGTGCTGGCGACCACCATTTCGGCGTCCAGCGCGACCAGCGCGGGTGCCGTGTCCGACGGGCTCACCGCGACGCAGCGGCTCGCGCCCATGATGCAGTGTTCGCGGTTCATGGACTGGGAGGTCGCCGCGTAGCAGACGTTCCCCCCGGCGCGGTAGCAGGGCCATCCGCTCCGGTAGTACCAGCAGCGGGTGTCCTGCACGATGTTGCCGCCGAGGGTGCCCTGATTGCGGATCTGCGGGGTCGCCACCAGCCCCGCCGCCTCGGCGAGGAGCGGGTAGCGGCCCATGACGTCGGCATGCTCGGCAACATCGGTGAGGCTGGTCATGGCCCCGATCGCGAGGCCGCCGTCCTCCCCGGCCGAAATGCCCCGGAGCTCTTCCACGCCGACTAGGTCGATCACCGCCTCGGGACGCTTGATCCGGTCCTTGAACCAGTCGAAGGTGTCCAGCCCGCCAGCCAGGACCCAGCCTTTGTCGCCGTGCTCGCGCATCAGGCGCACCGCGTCGTCCACGCCCGTCGGCTGATAGAGCTCGAACGGTGGGATCATGTCACGCATGACAGCCATCTTGGTTCTCCTTCAGACGTGGGTTTCCAGCAGGCCGTAGGGCCGCGGCCGGCCCTCCAGCTCCGCGAGGATCATGTCGGCGGTGAGCGGCGTCCTGCAGAGGCATTGCCCGCCCATGGCGTCGGCGACCGCGCAGACGTACGCGGCCTCGCCGGCGCCCACCGGAGGCTCCCCGATCCCCTTGGCGCCCACCGGCGTGTGCGGATCGGGCTCGTTGACGGCCGCGAAGCGCGGGCTCAGCGGCACATCCAGGATGCCGGGCGGGCGGGCCGTGTAGAAGCGCTTGGTGAAGGGGATGCCCCACTTGGGATCGAAGACCCAGCGCTGGCCCTTCGCCATCCCGATCCCCTGGAAGACGCCGCCGTTGGTCTGCGCGGCCAGGGAGCGCGGGTGCATCACCGTGCCGCAGTCGGTGGTCGACGCGAGGTCGATGATCTCCACCTCGCCGGTCTCGACGTCGAGCTCGACCTGCGCGAAGGTGGCGACCCAGGTGTAGACCGAGCCCCCGCGCGAGTAGTTGTCGCGCGCGGCGGCGATGAGGCCTTCACCGGCGAGGCCCGCAACTGCCGCCTTGGTGGCGTCGTTGAGGTCTTCCGGAACCTCCTGGCCGCTGAACTTGCCGCCGATCGCCATTGCGCGGCGCGCCGCTTCGGCGAAATCCATCCCGGCTGCACGATTTCCGGCCCGGAAGACGCGGCCGTCCGCGACGCGGTAGTCGGTGGGTGAACCGCCGAGCTCGCGGGCCGCCAGCTCCTGCAGGAGGCCAACCATGGCCGTGCCCGCCGCGTGGTTGGCACGGGTGTGGGCGTGGGTCGTCTGGCTTCCCGCCTGCACCGTGCTGAAGGGAAGGTGCTTGCTGGTATCGCCCCAGACGATCTCGACCTGGTCCCACGACAGGTCGAGGACATCGGCCGCGGGGCGGGCGGTGTCGGCGATCGAGTGGGTGCCGAGGTTCCCGATGCCCTGGTGTACGTAGAGCTTGCCGTCCGGGCGGATGACGAGCAGGCCGTCGCGGCCCGCGCTGCCGGCGGTGAACGGGCTGAGGCCCATCCCCACCCCGGTGACCTTGGTGCCGTTGCGCTGACCGGACAGCTCCTTCTTCTCCTCCCAACCGAAGAGCTCGCCACCCAGGTCGAGCGCCTCGCGCACGTACGCGCTGGTGAACGGTCCCTGCTGCGCTCCCAGCCAGCCATCGTGGCCCGGCGCGTTGATCTTGCGGATCTCGAGGCGGTCGATGTCGAGCTCGCGCGCGGCCTTGTCGACCAGCGGCTCGAGCATGGCGACGATCTGCGCCCCGCCGGGCGCCCGCTGGGCCGAACGCGGCGGCGTGTTGGTGAGGATCGCAGCACCGCGGAACCGCATGTTCTCGGGCTGATAGGACGCCGTGGCCACGGTTCCGGCCGTGAAGAGGTCGCTGGCCCCGAAAGGCCCGCTGTCCTGTACCAGGTACAGGTCGAGTGCGGTCATCCGGCCGTCGGCGCGGAAGCCCATCTTTGCCCAGCCCTGGAACCCGGCGCGCGCCCGCCCGATGTAGTTCTCCTCGTAGCGGGTGATCCGGAGCATCACCGGGCGGCCGATCTTGCGCGACAGCACCGCGGGCACCGCCATGATCGGCGCACCCGAGATCTTGCTGCCGAAGCCGCCGCCGCAGTATTCGCCGATGAACACCACGTCGTCCGGCTCCACGCCGGCCAGGCGCGCGACCCCGCCCCGCGTCCGTTCGGTGCTCTGCGTGGAGCCGTGCAGGAACAGCCTCCCGTTCTGCCAGTACGCCATGCAGCTGCGCGGTTCCATGGGGTGGTGGGTGACGGATTGGTGGACGATGGTCTCCTCGACGACGACGTCCGCCTCGTCGAAGCCCGCGTCGATGTCGCCGAGGGTCCACTCGGTGGCCGGCTCACCCATCGGAAGCCGGTCCGGTCCGGCCTCCTCGAAGACGGATGCGGGCCACTTCAGCGAGCCCACCTCGCCCCTGCCAGCCGAAATGTTCCCGCCCACGTGCGCGTCGGGTCCGCCCTCGCGCAGGCTCTCCAGAGGATCCAGCACGAAGGGAAGCGGCTCGAAGTCGACGCGGATCGCCTCCACCGCAGCCGCCGCGGTCGTTTCGTCCACCGCCGCGACAGCGAGGATCGGTTCCCCTTCGTACTTGGGCTCGTCGGTGAGCGCCCCCTCGCGCAGCCCTTCCGACTGCACGGGCAGCTCGTCGGCGCGCAGGATGCCCAGCACCCCCTCCATCGCCTCCGCCGCGCTCGTGTCCACGCTGCGGACGCGCGCATGCGGCATCGGGCTCAGGAGGAGCTTCGCGAAGACCATCCCCTCGGCGCGGAAGTCCTCCGCGTAGCGGGCCCGGCCCGTGATCTTCGCCCTCAGATCCGGTGGGGAGATGTCGGTGCCGATTACGTTCTCAGCCATCGTGATACCCTCCCTAAGCCCGCGAACGGGACAGCTCGGCCGCCCGCATCGCCGTGTTCAGGATCTTGTCGTAGTCGCCGCAGCGGCAGAGGTTGCCCGAGAGCAGCACCGCCGCCTCTTCGCGGGTCGGATTCGGGTTCTTCTCCAGCATTCCCACCATGCTCATCGCGAAGCCCGGCGCACAGAAGGCGCACTGGAAGCCACCCTCGTCCATGACCGCCTGCTGCACCGGGTGAAGCTCGCCGTCCTGTTCCAGCCCCTCGATCGTGCTGACCTCGCGGCCCTGCACGGAGTGCGTGAGGATCGAGCAGCCGTAGTGGGTGACGCCGTCGAGCAGCACCGTGCACGCGCCGCACTCCGCCCGGTCGCAGCCGAGCTTGGTGCCGGTGAGGCCGAGCTGGTAGCGCAGCGTCATCGCGAGCGTCTCGTACTTGGGCACGTCCACGCGGCGCTGCTGCCCGTTGACGTTGAGGGTGATGAGCCGCTCGACCGCCCCCTGCGCGGAGAGCATCGGCGCGAACACCCCGCTGCCGCGGAACAGGTATCCCGACACGGAAGCGGTGGCGCCGGCGGCGACGACCCCCTTGATGAACTTGCGGCGGGTGAACCCACCGCGCCGCGCCTGAATGGCTTCGTTTTGCAACATCTTGCTCTGCACCTCACTCCGGATGGAAGGGCGGGGCTGTGACTTTGGGCATTATAGGGTGCGAGGCGCGCGCGCGCGAACCTGGGCGGGTGCGAGTGGCTTGTGAACGGTTTCACAAGCGTTCGGAAAACGGCGGGGCCGCCGGTCGACTCAGCGAGTACGTCCGGCCGGCATCATGATCGTGTCCAGCGCCAACTCGTCCTCGTCGATCATGCCCCACAGGACCAGCAGCCAGCCCATGGTCACCCGCAGGAGTAGCAGCCCCCAGCGCTTCATATGTGGTCTCCCGGTTTCGGGTGGAATGTGGGGGACGGCGGGGTCGGGCACCGCGTCGTCGTCGAGCTTCAGTCTTCGGGCGGGAGGGGCGAGCGTCAAGCAGTGGGTGGGGCGATCCCGATCCCGGTGCAAGGGGACGGAATCGACGAGTCTTGACGGCCATAGCTACAAGTGCCTACGTCACCTTCATGCGATCCGTCGAAATCAAGGTGTTGAACACCAAGCTGAGCGAGTACGTGCGGCTGGCGGCCAGCGGCGAGACCGTTCTCGTCACGGACCGGGACCGCGTATTAGCCGAGATCGGCCCTCCGCGAGCGGCGAGTCCCATCCTCGCGGACGACATGCTCGCCGATGCGGTGCGGAAGGGTTGGTTGACGCCCGCACTGTCTCCGGGATCCGAGCCCCCCCGGGGCGGGCCCCCGGAGGCCGCGCTGTCTGAGGTACTCAGCAAACTGGTAGGCGACCGCTACAACCGGTAGTCTACGTCGAGACCTCGGTCGCCTCGTCGATGCCCACTACCTCCAACGCATCCTGGCAGTCCCCCGCTGCGAGTTCGGCCAGGCGCCGGTCAAATGTCGCGAGTTGGCCACCGTGGCGGATTGCCAGGGCGAGTAGATGCGCGTCCGTGACCTGGCGGTAGCCTGCGACCCGCGCAAATGGCGTCCACAGCGGATCGACCGGCGAGATGTCGTCCGTCCAGAAGACATGCCCCTCCACCGCCCGGATCCGCTCGAGCAGCCTGATCGCGTCGCGCGGAGCGCAGGCCTCGGGGATGGCCCGGCGGTTGCTCGAGACCCGCACGAACCCGGATTCGGTCAGCGGGCAGGTCGCCCAGCCGCCGTCCCGGTTCGCACGGAACCAGTGGTGGGCGGCCGCGTGATGCACGTGATTCGGCCACGCGAGCGCAACAAGGACATTGACGTCAACGAGCTTCGTCAGATGTCCTCCAAGGCGTCGCGGACCATCTCGGAGGTGAGCGGCGGCGCGTCGGGCGGGACATCGAAGACAGGGAAGCCGTCGGCGCGCACGGCGTGCTCGCGGGGCCGCAACCCTGCCCGTGCCAACGCGGACAGGACCGTGCCCATGCTTTCGCCCCGTTCCCGGGCGATGCTCCTGGCCGCCCGGTAGATGTCCGCGTCGAGCGTAAGTGTGGTTCTCATGATGGAAACATCATAACATCACCACATCATGATGTCATCATCGCGTCGAGCGCCAACTCGTCCTCGTCGATCGTCCCCCACAGCAGGAGCGCGGCCGCCGCGATGATCGCCGACGGGTAGAAGAGCACGTTCGAGCCGTCGAGGAACCAGCCCCACGGGTCGATGATCGACTTCCACACCCCGATGGCCGTGAAGAGCAGGATGGCCAGCATCACCGGATAGGCCCGGCGCCGCCACAGCCCCAGGATGACCAGCGCGCCGAGGAGGATCTGGATGCCGCCGACGATGTGCTGCACGACGGCCTGCGTCCCGATTCCGAAGTAGAACGTCTCCGCGACTGCCTGGCCGTGCGCGACGTTCTGGAACTTGTCGATGCCCCACAGGACCAGCAGCCAGCCCGTGGTCACCCGCAGAAGAAGCAGTCCCCAGCGTTTCATGATGGTCTCCCGGTTTAGTGTGGAATGTGCGGCGCGGACGTGGGGCGCCGCCTGGGTGAGGGTTCAGTGTTCCGGCGGGAGAGTTGGCCCGTCAAGCGCGAGGCGGTCCTCACCTCCCCCTTCCCGGCCGCCTCCACCGCACCGGCGGCGGGGGCTCGGCCTCGAAGGTGACCCTTCCACCGGCATCCAGCAGCCTCAGCGCCTCCATGACTGCCGCCTCCAACTGCGGATCGCCCCCGGCGATCACCGGCGCGGGGTCGTTGCGCACCTCGATGTCCGGGGCCACCCCCTCGGCCTCGACCGCCCACTCCCCGTTCACGTCGAAGAAGCCACCCCGGGGGGCCACGAAGCCGCCGCCGTCGATCAGCGGCGGCGTGTCCCAGGTGCCGACCAGCCCGCCCCAGGTCTTGGTGCCGACCAGCGGACCGATCTCGCGGAAGCGGAAGAGGTACGGCAGCAGGTCGCCCCCCGACCCCGCACGCTCGTTGATCACCATCACCTTGGGGCCGAAGAGCGCGGCCATGGGCTGGGTCCAGGGCTTGCGGTCGCCCGCGCGCGAGTTGAAGTAGCCGGTGAGATCGCGGTCCAGCATGTCGACGATGTAGTCTGCCGCCGAGCCGCCGCCGTTGTTGCGCTCGTCGATGACCGCGCCCTCGCGGTCCTGCTGCGCGTAGTACATGCGGTTGAAGTTGCGGTAGCCGCCCTGGCCGGTGTTGGGGAGCCAGACGTAGGCGAGCCGTCCGCCGCTCATCTCGTCGACGCGCGCCTGGTTGGCATCGACCCAGGCCCACTGGCGGAGCCCGCCCTCGCTGCCGGTGGGCTGGACGAGGACATCGCGGGCGTCATCGGCGGACGGGGAGGACGCCACCGTCAGGGTGATGACGCGGCCGGCGGTCCCCTCCAGCAGGCGGAACGGGTTGGCGGGCGCGCGCAGGTCGGCCCCGTCGATCGCCAGCAGGTAGTCCCCCTCCTGCACGTCCATCCCCGGGTGGGAGAGCGGCCCGGCCAGCCCGGGGGTCCAGTCGCCCCCGTCGTAGATGCGGGTGATCCGGTAGAAGCCGCCGTTCTCCTCCAGGTCGGCGCCGAGGAGGCCGGTGCGCGGGCTCTCCAGATTCGGGTAGTCGCCGCCGCTCACGTAGGAGTGGCCGACCGCGATCTCGCCCGAGAGCATGTCGAGCAGGTGGTTGAAGTCGGAGCGGTGGCGGACGTCAGGGAGCCACTCGGAGTACCAGTCCCACACGTCGTCCCACGGGGCGCCGTGCTGGTTGTCGACGTAGAGGAAGTCGCGCATGAAGCGCCAGCCGTCGCGAAGCATCTGGGCGTACTCGGCCGTGGGCTCCACGCGCACGCGCATGTTGTTCAGGTTGAGCGCGCCATCGCCGCCGGAAGGGGCGCGCGCGGTGCTCACGATGCGCCAGCCGCCGCTGTAGTAGAGCATGTGGCTGCGGTCGTGGGAGACCGCGACGCGGCCGCCGCTGTCCAGGAAGTCGTCGTCGTCGCGGTCCTCGATGGAGTACTTGCGGGCGGCGCTGCCACCGCCCAGGACGAAGACGGTTCCGGAGGGTCCGGGGGCCAGGCCGGCGTAGTTGGCCAGGCCCATTCCGGGGGCGTCGAGGATGCGGTCGGGCAGGCCGTCGAAGTCGATGGTGACCTCGGGGGCGTCGTCGCTGGACGCTCCGCGGCCGGACGCGCCGTCGCCTGCGGTGCCCCGGTCGCCCTCGCCGCCTCCGCCCGCTTCGCTGTCCCCTTCGTCCCCTTCGTCGTCCTCCTCATCCCCACCTTCCTCCTCATCGCTCTGCGGCAGGAAGGGCGAGGGCTCGTCGGCGCTGAGGAGCGCGAGGTAGAGTGCGCGCGTCACCGGGCGGTCGTACGAGGTCATGTCCAGCCAGCCGGTGTTGAGCCCGTAGTCGGTGGAGGCCAGGAAGTAGAGGTACTTGCCGGACTCGTCCCAGACCGGCGAGATCGCGTCGGACATGCCGTCGGTGAACTGGCGCGTCTCGCCCGATTCGGTGTCGTGGACGAAGATCGCGCGCAGCTGGTTGTCGAGCCGGCGGGCGTAGGCGAGCCAGCGGGAGTCCGGCGACCAGACGGGGTTCATCGAGCGCTCGGGGTGCGCGAAGCGGTCGGTGTCGATGTGCTCCATGTCGCCCGACTCCAGGTCGAGGACCAGCACCTGGTAGTGGGTGTTGGTGAAGGCGAGCCGGGTCCCGTCCGGCGACCACTCCGGGCGGAAGTAGAAGGACGGCTCGTCGATCTCGATCCGGCGCTGGTTGGACCCGTCCTGGTCGGCGATCACGAGCGCGTACTCGTCGCCGTCGTCGTTGAACCACGCGATGCGCGACCCGTCCGGCGACCACACCGGGTGCCGGTCGGCGACGCCGGGGGTGCGGGTCAGGTTGCGCCACGAGCCCTCGTCGGCGGGCACGCTGAAGAGTTCGCCCCGCCATTCGAAGATCGCGCGCTTGCCGGTGGGCGAGAGGCGGGCGTCGCGCAGACCGCCGGCCGGAACCGTCTCCCACCTGGCACGCGACCAGTTCATGTCGCCGGTCACGTTGATGACGAGCTGGCGCGACGCACCGGTGGCCGGGTCGAGTTCGTGGAGGTAGCCGGCCTGCTCGTAGACGACCACCCCGTCGCCCGCGCCGAGGGACTTGACGTCGAAGTCGGCGTGGCGGGTGAGCTGGCGCTCGGTGCCGGTGCGCGGGTCGAAGGACCACACGTTGCCCGCCCAGTCCCGCTCGGACATGTAGTAGACGACCCCGTCCATCCACACCGGATCCATCTGGCGCTCGCCCTCCCACGGCGGCGTGGTGCGCTCCCAGGTGTCAGTGGAGACGATGCCGATCGGCTGCGCCTGGCCGCCCCGGTAGTTGCGCCACTCCGGGTCCCAGTAGCCGATCTCCTGGTAGGCGATGCGGGCGCCGTCGGCGGACATGCCGCCCAGGTAGGCCTGGGGAAGCGCGAGGGGGGTGGGAAGCCCGCCCTCCGGCGGCACCGTGTAGAACTTCCAGAGCTGGGTGGGGACTCCGTCTCGACTCGATCGGAAGAGGATGTCGCCTTCCGGGGTCCACCCCTGGACCGCGTCCTGGGACGGGTGCCAGGTGAGGCGTTCGGGCTGTCCGCCGGTAGCCGGCATGAGGTAGACGTCCGTGTTGCCGTCGTACTGGCCCGTAAAGGCGATCCAGCGCCCGTCCGGGCTGAAGGCGGCGTCGGTCTCGGCGCCGTCGGAGCTGGTCAGGCGGACCGCGTCGCCCCCGTCCCGCGCGACCTTCCAGAGGTCGTTGGCGTGCGTAAAGACGATGTGGGTCGCGCCGACGTCGGGCTGGCGCAGGAAGCGCGTGCCCTGGGGGTGGGCGGGGGTGGGGAGGAGGAGGGGGAGCAGGACGACGATGGTGGATGCGGCGGAGAGGGTGGTGCGAGACATCGGCTGGGGCTCCGGCGTCGAGAGGACAGTGGTGACGGGTTGATTGCAAGGTCGCGGTTGCGCGCGGGGCCGCAAGGTGATCTCATGCGCCATGACCACCAAACCCGCTGGACCCAACGATTGGGATACCGAGCCTCTCCCGGAGGATTGGGACGGGTACGAGCCGTGACTTGGTCACCGTGGCCAGGTAGCGACATGGTCACTGATCAAGTGACTGACCAAGTAGCAGATGCCACCCCGGTCCCGGCTCCGTGCCTGGCCCGTTGAGCACCGGGTTCCGTTCGCCGGTCACTCGTACCGATAGTCAAACACGAACGAAGACCCCAGCATCTCGCGGAACCAGAGGGTGGCCCGCGCGCCGAGGGAGTCGGTGAGGCGGACGGGCTTGTTCAAGGCGAAGTACACGGGCTGCTGCCGCCCGTCGTCGATCGCGACGTTGTCGGCGTAGAGATAGCTCCGGTCCAGCCTGTCCAGTTTGGGATTCAGCCGCCCCTTGATTCCCGGCAGGTGGCCGGTTCCGTGGGCTATGATCATTGACCCCCCGTCGTCGGCGGTCCTCATATCGACTTCGAGCCCCTCGCCGCCACGGTGACCACGCTCAACGTGGGCGCACAGGCCGGGTGCCGCGCACAGGACTGTCAGGGGCAGCTCGGCGTAGAGCTCGAAGTCCGCGTGCCCGAACGCATCCGTGTGCGTCTCCAGGTAGGTCTTGTTCGGGTAGAGCACTACGACATGCACGTCGCGCAGGGGCCGCCCGGTTTCCGCCTGCCGCACGGCGACCCGCGTAGCCAACCCGTCGGGCAGAGGCGGACTGGCAGCCGGCAGGGTGACCTTGAACTCGCGTTCGCCGACGGGTTCGAAGACCGGCTTGCTCCCGGCGAGCGCGACCGTCTCATCCTCGATGACACCGATGCCCTCGCCGCGACGTTCGATGAAGTGCTGCCGCCCCCCGGAACCGGGCACATCTCCCACCGGACACTGGCCGAGGCGCGATGCCAGGAGCTCGTTCCTGGTGAACTGGCTCGTCCGCAGGTCCTCGACCGTCAACGAGTTGCCGAGACTTCCGGGGGAAATCAGCTCCAGCCGGTCATCGAACATGAACAGGCGTACCCGCGAACCGGCGACGCCGTAGTCCCGGTGCACCACGGCGTTCACCACCGCCTCGAATACCGCGCGCTCGCTGTACTGGGGGATGTCCGTTCGGGCGGGATCCTTGCGAGCGGCGACTCGCCGGTTTCGAACGACGAAACGCATGGCACCGCGAATCTGCTCGTCCAGGGGACCGCCGATGTCCTGGGCATCGAGCTGCCGGTTGCCGTCCCTGGTCCCTCCGCTGTAGCAAACCGCCTGAATGTATGAGTTCGGCAGCCACTCTCGCGGGTCGTACGATGCCAGCAGGATGCCCCCCACAGTCGCACGGGGAGTGCCGAGCTCGTCGTCCCTGAGGAACTTGAGCTTCGCGAGCATGACCTCGGGACTGTCGCTCGAGCGCGAACTGGCGTAGCGGCGCCAGTGCTCCCGCGCCAGCGACTCCACGCCCGTGTCGGCGACCAGCTGCATGTCCGCACCGGTCTCTTCCGACCGCGCCCGCGCCTGGAGCAGCCGACGCAGCTCGGCCGTCTCGATTTGCCGCTTGCCGGCACCACGCCGGCGAAAGAACCCGCCGGGCGACCGATGCACCTCCGCTCCGCGCGGAATGTCGACGAGCAGGACCCCTCCGTCCCCCGACTCAGGCGCAGGCATTCGCTGGAGATTGAAGTCGAGCGGAGGCTGGATGTTGTCCGCACAAATCTCCGTGACCATCTCCGCCACGGAATCGAGCTGGTCAGGCGTCAATGCCTGGTGGGTGCGGTCGTCCCGGACCCCGAGCACGAACCATCCGCCACTCGAGTTGGCGAATGCGGCGAATCCGTCGGCGAGGTCACTGCGCTTGGGGGCCGCAACCTTGCGTCCGCGAAAGCGCACCTCCTTCAGCTCGACGCCGGTGTCCTCGCCGAGATGGACTCGCTTCCAGAACGCGGTTGGGTCGATGGGCATGGGCGGCTTCAGGTGGATGTGCGTTCAAGATAGCTGAGGCCGGGGGGGAGCGTCACCCAGAGTCACGTTGGTGTCGAGCAGAACCCCGGTCATTCGCCCGCGCACGTTGCGAATGGGATCTCTCGCCGGGACTCGCGCGCCCGGGGAATGGCCAGACTCGCGCCGCGAGGCACGTTGTCGACAAGCCATCGGCCGAGGGGCTCGCGGCCGGGCGCCTGCTCGCGCCCCAAGCGCTCGTACACGACGAATTTTCTCACCGCCCCGGCCCCAGCAGCACTGCGTTCATGAAGAGGAGCTGGGTCGCCTCGGCGTAGGCGCGGTAGTTCGGGTCCTCCGCGAAGGCCACGAGCTGACCCTGCCCCACGGGCTGATGGATCAGGAATGCCTTGTTGGCGAGCTGCGGCCTCGACTCCTCCCACACGATCCCGCCCAGCACCAGGCTGTCCAGGTCGGCGTAGCGGCCCACGTTGGCGCCGTCGTCCAGCGTGATCGGGCGGAACACCCGCGAGCCCTCGACCAGGACGCCGATCTCGCCGTCCGTACCGGCCGCCAGCCAGTGCTCGGTGTCGAGGACGGTGCGGAGGATCGCGCCGGGAACGCCTTCGGGCGACTCGTCCTCGGGCGAGATCGCGTCAAGGTACTCGATGGGCTGGTCGGGGGTGCCGGGATCAGGTGGATCGTCGCCTTCGGCCCTGCCTCCGCGGCGCTCCGTCGTGGTGGCCAGCAGCCCCGCCCGGGACGCCCAGCGCGAGGACTCGGCCATGGTGATCATGGTGCCGCCGTCCCGCATCCATGCCTCCAGCCGGTCCGCGAAGCCCCCGCCCACCGCGCCGCCGTAGTTGCCGGACGGAAAGACGATCACGTCGAAGTCGGCCAGCCGCGCGCGTCCCAGGCTGGATGCCCTGACCAGGGTGGTGCGTTGGCCGTAGCGCCGCTCGAGTACGTACCGCGCCCACCCCACCGAGTAGCTCTGGCCGGGCGTGTCGTACACCAGCATCACGCGCGGCTCGGTGAGCGCGCGCACCCGATTGCTTCCCAGCGACATCCCCTCGCGCACGTACGCGCCGTCGATCGGCACGACCTCGGCGCGGTGGCGCTCCGCGATCCTGGCCAATGTGCGGCGCAGCTCCGGTCCGTTCTCGGCCACGCGCACGATCGCGGTGCCGACCCCGTACCGGCGGCCGTCCAGCGTGAACTCGGCGCCCGCCGCGCGCACCCGCACCCCCTCGCGCAGCGCCTCGGCCACCGCCGCCGCCCCGTTCGTCCCCCACGGGATCAGGTAGCCCACCGCCGCCTCGGGCACCTCGGCAACGGGCTCCGCACCGCCGCCCGCCTCTGCGTCCGCCTCCGTCTCGGTCGCCCGGAGCCCGGCGCCCCAGCCCGCCACGGGCTCGCCCCTCGCCCCCGTCGCGGGTGTCTCGATCGCCTCCACGTCCCAAAGGAGCGACTGGCTCCACGCGGTCAGGTCGTAGATCTCGTCGGACTGGCGGTTCGCGCGGCGCTCGATCTGCCGCTGCACGAAGTCCTCGGGCATCGGCACGTGCGGGTCCAGCAGGTTGTGGATCAGGCCGTTCAACGGCTGGTCCAGCGGCACGATGAAGCTCGCCCCGGCAGCGAGCGTGCGGCCGTCAACGGCGACCGGCCCGGAGGCGCGGTGCACCTCGACCCCGTTCTCCACCAGCATCATCGCCAGACGCTCCGCCATGCCTGGATCGTGCGCGGAGTGAAGCACGATCTCCGCCGGGCCGCTCCGCCCCGCCTCCACGCCGTCGCGCCGGAAGGCGTGGTAGTCGCGCAGGATGCGTTCCCGGTTCCGGGCTGTCGTGAGCGCCGTCTCGATCGCGGCGGTGAACTGGTGGAGCACCCCGTCGGCGTAGGTGAGCAGGTCGCCGTCGGACCGCCGGAGCCGGAGCCCCCGGGCGCTGGCCTGCTCGAAGGTCATCCCGAGCGCGCCCTGCCCCATGGGCCACATGTCCATGTAGCCGGGGTAGAACAGGTCGAAGATCTCGCGATTGAAGTAGGCGAAGCCGCGCTCGTCGAAGCTGGCTGCGATGGCCGACCCGATCACGTCCATCAGCGCGATCTGCCGCTCGCCGTACCACGGGTTGGACGGCGGGGCGGTGGGCGGAAAGAAGTAGGTGGAGTTGCCGCCCATCTCGTGAATGTCCGCAACCACCTGCGGTCGGTACTCGAGGAGCATGTCGACCCTGGCTCTGGTCTCAGGCTGGCTCTGGATGAACAAGTCGCGGTTGAGGTCGAACAGGTAGTGGTTCGTGCGTCCGCCGGGCCACGGCTCGTCGTGTTCGGCGGAGAACGCGGCCTCGTCCGGCCATCTTGCCTGCGCGATCCGGTTCTGATAGACAAAACGGTTTCGCCCGTCGGGGTTCTCGAGCGGGTCGATCAGGACCAGCGATTCGGACAGGATCAGATCGACATCGGGATCCCCGGCCGCCGCCAGCAGGTGGTACGCCTCGGCCATGGCCGCGCCGCTCCCGCTGATCTCGTTGCCGTGGATCGCATGCATGAGCGCGGTCACGACCGGCAGCTCCGCGATCAGGGCCTCGGCCTCGTCGGCGGAGAGGCCGCGCGGATCGCTCAGCCGGGCCAGCCCGGCCTTGACCTCGTCCAGACGCGCCATGCGCTCCGCCGAACCGATCACCAGTGCGACCAGGGGCCGGCCTTCCCAGCTCGTGCCGTAGCGCACCAGGTGCGTGCGCCCGGGAGCCGCGTCGGCCAGCGCTTCGATGTAGCGGATCACATCGGCGGGCGTCGTGATCGCCTCGCCGAAGTCGTGGCCCGCCACCTGCTCCAGCGTCGGGATGTCGGGATCGTAGCGGGTGCCGGGGACCAGATCGGGGGTCTGGACGGGCGCGTGGACTGCCGCGGCGAGGGCGAGGGCGGTGATCACGGGGGGGCTCCTTTGGGGGGGGGGGCGGGTGGGGGGGGTTCGGGCGGGGGTGGGCGGACGGACGTGGGGTATTCAATGTGGGTGGATGGGGGCGGGGGACAAGCGGGGGGGTGCGGGGGCACATCACCCCCCGGTGCGGAGCCCCGGAAACACCTCCTCCGCCGACTTGCCCGTCACTTCCAGGTAGAGGGAGTCTGCACAGAGCTCGATTTCGTCGTTCCACGCAACCGCACCGTGGGGAGCGACATGGACTCTTTCGAAGACTCCGCCGCGGTCCCAGGCCCGGAACACACCCCGGCCGGCGAGATCCGACAGGTCGACCTCGCCCGCAGACCCGTCGGAGAACCTGAGCCAGATTCTCAGCCCCCCTCGCGGCTCGACCTCCAGCGCTCGAATCATCCCTTTCGCTCCCTGGAAGACTGCTGTTGATCCGTCTTCAGCCCCACCCCCACATCGGTCAGCACATACTTCTGGTTCGGCGCGCGCGGGTTGGCGGGATTCGTCATGCGGACCAGTCCAGCCTCCAGCAGCGGCTTCAGATGCTTCCGGCGAAAGTGGGAGCGGTGCGATACACCCGCGCGCTCCATGAGCTCGGCCAGGCTTCGCGGCACGTCGCACGCCGCCACGATCGCGCGCTGGCGAGCGGTCAGCCGATCCGCAACTTGGTCACTGTCCACTTCGACCCGCACTTGGTCACCATGGTCACTGACCATGTCCGCCATGTCCGCCATGTCCGCGCCCGGTGGATCCGCAGGGTGCTCGTCGCCGCCGCGCCCCGCTGCCCGCCCCGCACCCGTCCCCACCGTCGGCGCCGCTCGACCGTCGCCCGCAGGTCCTCCGCCTGGACCCCGCCACCCCCACCCCCTCCCCCAACAGCGACAGCTCGAACTCGCTCCGGCCTCGTCGCTACGGATCACGGGAGGGCCGTGACCAAGACCCTGCCAGTCGCGGAAGATCGCCCGGATTCCGGTGCCCGCCTGCCTGGCGAGGCCGATGCCGCGGAACGCTGCCGCGATCAGCGGGTTGCGCACCTCCTTCGCCGTCCGGTCGAGCAGCTCGCCGGCCGGGGCGCCTGCGTCCCCCGGGTTCCAGAACACCGTCCGGTCGCGGTAGAAGCGGATGAAGGCCGTGCGGCCGCGGTCGCCGTAGTCCTGATGGATCAGCTGGTTGGCGAAAGCCTCGCGGAAGGACGTGGAGCCGGGCGGATCGTCTGATCGGCGCATCGTCCGCATGTCGAGGCTGAACGGGTGCTCCGCATGCCGCATGTACCGCTCCGCGATGGTCAGCCAGGTCTGAAGCAGGCTTTCCTCGACGACGATGCGGTCGGTCCAGTGGCGTTCGGGCGGCCCGTCGTCGTAGGCGGCGCCGATGAACTGGCAGTCGATGACCGGGCGCGGAAGCACCTGCCGCACGTAGCGCGCCCTGCCGAAGACGAGCACCGCCGCTCGCGTCGGCGCCAACCGGTCGCCGCACTCGACAACCAGTCCCCTATGATGCAGGAACTCCACGTCGCCGAGGTCCTGTCCCTCGCCGGAGTTGCGGTCCGAGAAGAGCGACCGGTACCAGCGCACCGACGGGGATGGAAGAACTGGTGCGCCTCCAGCTCCTCCAGGACCCCGCCGTCGTATGGGTCCGCAGCGTCGTCCTGCGAGAAGCGCTCGTCGCCCCGCTCGATGTCCGGCCGCGCGTGTTGCTCCGACCGACCGCCAGCCTCGTCTCGATTCATGTCCTCCCGGCTCCGTCGCCGTCCGGTTGGCGTAACCCCCGGTTGAAGAGTGACCAAGTAGCCCAAGGGCCGCAACAGCTTGGTCAGTGACCAAGTAGCCGCCTCGCGCGCACCCGCAGCCTTCCGGGCGTAGATTACAGGTGTGCCCCGGAAGCCGACCCAGGAGACACCATGAACCCGCGTCTGGACGCCCTGCCGCCGCCCCAGCGGCGCCTGTGGCCCGAGTTGCGAGCGACTCCTCGCCGTTTCGTGCTGTACGGCGGGACGGCCATCGCGCTGCGGCTTGCCCACCGCGAGTCGGAGGACTTCGACTTCTTTTCTTCCGATTCCTTTGACGGCGACGCCTTGTTGGCCGAAATCCCGTACTTGCGCGACGCGAAGGTGGTTCAGCGGGCGGAGGACACATTGACATGCGTGGTCGATCGCAGCGGACCGGTGCGCGTGTCGTTTTTCGGAGGGCTTTCGCTCAACCACATCCAGTCGCCGCAACCCGCGGAGGGCGCGGGCATCCTGGTCGCCTCGCTACAGGATCTCGGCGGTACCAAGGCCCAGGTGGTGCAGACCCGAGCGCTCGCCAAGGACTACATCGACGTTGACGCGCTTATGCGTTTGGGGGGCGTGCCCCTGGCGGCAATGCTCGGTGCGGCGGCGGCGATCCACGGCGAACGCTACAATGCCATGCTGACCCTCAAGGCGCTGACGTACTTCGGTGACGGCGACCTGCCGGATCTCCCGGCAGCGGTTCGGGAGCGCCTCTCGCACGCCGCATCGACAGTGGACGCTGCGTCGATCCCGCGATACGAGCCGCTTCCAGGTCTTGGGCCGTCCATCCTTCGAGAATGAACCTGTCCGCCATGAAGCCCTCGAACCCCACGCAACCGCCCCACCCGCCGGAGCTGCTGGCTGTCGCCAAGCGCATGGTCTGGTTCAAGCCACCGGCTGCGACGCTCGCCGACGACGTGTTCTTCCTCAACTACCTGATGGTGTACGGCACCTTGGAGGATCTCGCGGTTGCGCGGCAGCGATACGACGACGATGACTTTCGCCGGGCCTTGCGGAACGCACTCCCCGGGATCTTCGACGCGCGGTCATGGGCCTACTGGCACGCGCGTCTGGGACTGGGGTCCGCTCCTGCTCGCCCGGTGCGGGAGTTTCTTCGCTGACGGTTTCGCCTTCCCGTCCACGAGACCGACCACCTCGCGTGTATTCCCGCTGCCGACGGTCGGGGTCGTTCCTGTCAATGGCCTCGGGCAGCCCGATGGCGCCGGGTCTCCCGCACCGCGGTTTCCAGTGCCTCTTCGTCGCTTAGTCCCGAGCTGTAGCGCGCTTTGGCGACGATCTTCCGCGCGGTATCCGGCCTGCCTGCGGCGGTGCGTGCGCGTCGCGCCTCTGCAAGCTCATAGCTCGCCTGCATTCGCATCCAGTGATCCGCGGTACCCCAGCCGACCGCCTCCAATGCCAATGCCATGTTGGCCGACACGCCGGACTTGCCGTTCAGGAGCCGCGAGAGTGTCCCACGCTCGCACCCCAGGTGTGCCGCTGTCTCGGTGACGTTCCATCCGACCTCATCCATGCTCTCACGGATCAATTCGCCGAGATGCGGCGGGTTCAGCATCGGATCCACACGCTTGCTGTCGGTGGCATTCATTGCCCAGTGCTCCTGTCCAGCCCGATCGTCCTGCTCGTGCAGCGCCCGCAGTCCCTTGTTTCTGATCTTCATTGAAGACTGTAACGCGTCGCGCCACACGCCGCAAGGGTCATTCCCCGTTTCGGAGTTGTCCGGCCCAACCACCACCCCACCCCGCTTGCGTCCCCGCCCGCCCCTTGCCATTCTGTTCCACGCCTGGGCGGCGTACCCAGTCCCCACACCAGTAGCGGGCACCCGATCATTTGACGCGAGGCGTCGGCGGCTGCGGTACGCCCTCAGGCACTCATCTCGGCAAAAATCCACCACACCCCCCCGGAGGCGCCCATGCCCACCGTCACAATGACCGTGAACGGGATGGAGCGGTCGGGAACGGTCGAGGGCCGAACGCTCCTCGTCGATTTCCTGCGCGAACATCTCGGTCTTACCGGAACCCACGTCGGGTGCGACACCAGCCAGTGCGGCGCGTGCGTCGTCCACGTCAACGGCTCGTCCGTCAAGAGCTGCACCTGCCTGGCGGTCCAGGCGGACGGCGCCGACGTCACGACGATCGAGGGGCTCGCCAACGGCGCCGATCTCCACGCCATGCAGGAGGCTTTCCGCGAGCACCACGGGCTCCAGTGCGGGTTCTGCACCCCCGGGATGGTAATGAGCGCGGTGGATCTGGCGAACCGGAACCCGGACCCCAGCGAACACGAGGTCCGCGAGTGGCTGGAGGGGAACCTCTGCCGCTGCACCGGCTACCACAACATCGTCAAGGCCGTGCAGGCCGGGGCGCGCGCGATGGGAGGTGGGTCATGAGCGGCAACGGCACCGGAATCGGCGCATCCGTCAAGCGGAAGGAAGACACGCGCTTCCTCACGGGACGCGGCCGCTACACCGACGACATCAATCTGCCCGGGCAGCTGTACGGGTACATCCTGCGGTCGCCGGTCGCGCACGCGAACATCGGCGGGATCGACACCAGCGCGGCGGAGGCGGCGCCGGGGGTCCACGCGATCTTTACCGGCAAGGACATGGAGGACGTGGGCGGCATCCCGACGGGGTGGGAGATCACCAGCAAGGACGGTTCGAAGATGGTCGAACCGCAGCATCCGGCGCTGGCAATCGGCAAGGTGCGGTATGTGGGCGACTGCGTCGCGATCGTCGTGGCGGAAACCGCCGAGCAGGCCAAGGCGGCGGCCAACATGGTCGACGTGGACTACCAGGAGCTGCCCGCAGTGGCGTCCATCGAGGCGGCCGAGGCGGATGGAGCCGCCCAGGTCTTCGACGAAGCCCCCGGCAACGTGTGCTACGACTGGGAGGTGGGGGACCGGGCCGCCACCGACGCGGCCTTCGACGCCGCCGACCACGTCGTCTCGATCGACGTCGTCAACAACCGTCTCATCCCCAACGCCATCGAGCCGCGCGCGGCGATCGCCAACTTCGACCCCGCCACCGGCGAATACACCCTCTACACAACCAGCCAGAACCCCCACCTGGTCCGGCTGCTCCTCGGCGCCTTCGTCCTCGGACTGCCCGAGCACAAGCTGCGGATCGTGGCGCCGGACGTGGGCGGCGGGTTCGGCTCGAAGATCCCGCACTACGCGGAAGAGGCGATCCTGACGTGGACCGCCGGGCAGCTCGGACGGCCGGTCAAGTGGACCTGCGAGCGCATCGACGCCTTCAAGTCGGACACGCACGGCCGCGACCACATCAGCACGGCGAAACTCGCGCTGGACGCGGACGGCCACTTCCTGGGGCTGCACGTATCCACCAAGGCCAACCTGGGGGCGTACCTCTCCACCTTCGCGACCTGCGTCCCGACGTACCTGTACGGCATCCTCTTCGCGGGGCCGTACACGACGCCGGCGGTCTACTGCGAGGTCAAGTCGTTCTTCACCAACACGGTGCCGGTTGACGCGCTTCGCGGCGCCGGACGGCCCGAGGCGACCTACCTGCTGGAGCGCCTGGTCGAAAAGGCGGCTGTGGAGCTCGGGATGGACCGGGTCGAGATCCGCCGCAAGAACTTCATCCGCGAGTTCCCGTACCAGACACCGGTCGCGCTGCAGTACGACCAGGGCGACTACGACGCCACGCTGGATTTGGCACTGAAGGCCGCCGACTGGGACGGCTTCGAGGGGCGGCGGGCCGAATCGGCGGCGCGCGGAAAGCACCGCGGGATCGGGATTTCCACCTTCATCGAGGCGTGCGGGATCGCGCCGTCGGCGGTGGTGGGATCGCTGGGCGCGCGCGCCGGGCTCTACGAGTCGGGGAGCGTGCGGGTGCATCCGACGGGCTCGGTGTCGGTCTTCACCGGGACGCACAGCCACGGGCAGGGCCACGAGACCACCTTCGCGCAGATCGTCTCCGACATGCTCGGGGTCGACTTCGACGCGGTGGACGTGGTGCATGGCGATTCGGCCAAGATCCCGTTCGGCATGGGCACCTACGGTTCACGCTCGCTGGCGGTAGGCGGGACCGCGATCTACCTGGCCGTCGAGAAGGTGATCGAGAAGGGCAAGAAGATCGCCGCGCACCTGCTGGAGGCCTCCGCCGAGGACATCGAGTTCGAGAACGGATCCTTCACGGTGGCCGGAACGGACCGGTCCAAGACGCTCGGCGAGGTGGCGCTGACGGCCTATGTGCCGCACAACTACCCCGAGGGGCTGGAGCCGGGGCTGGAGGAGACCGCGTTTTACGATCCGCTCAACTTCACCTTCCCGGCGGGGACGCACATCGCCGAAGTCGAGGTGGACCCGGAGACGGGCGAGGTGGAGGTGGTCGCGGTGACCGGCGCGGACGACGTCGGGCGCATCATCAACCCGATGATCGTGGACGGCCAGCTGCACGGCGGGCTCGCGCACGGGATCGGGCAGGCGCTGCTGGAGGAGTGCGTCTACCAGGACGACGGGCAGCTCGAGACGGGATCGTACATGAACTACACGATGCCCCGCGCGGCCGACCTCCCGTCCTTCAACATCAACCACAACACGACGCTCTGCACCCACAACCCGCTCGGCGCCAAGGGAGTCGGCGAGGTCGGATCGATCGGCGTGCCCCCGGCGGTGATCAACGCGGTGATCGACGCGCTACGTCCGCTCGGGGTCAACGACATGTCGATGCCGGCCACCTCGCAGCGGGTGTGGCAGGCGATCCAGCGGGCCAACGGCTAGAACGGGAGACGAGAGACTCGTGAACGATTTCACATACCACGCACCGACATCGCTGGACGACGCCGTCGCGGCGCTCCGGGGTGCCGAGGGCGGGACGCTGATCGCGGGCGGGCAGAGCCTGTTGCCGATCATGAAGCTGAACCTTGCCGCGCCGACCGACGTGGTCTCGCTGGCGGGGGTGCCGGGGCTGGGCGACATCAGCGACGGCGGGGACTCGGTGAGCGTGGGGGCGATGTGCACCCACACGCAGGTGGCCGGGTCGGCCGTCGTGCAGGCGAGGATTCCCGCGCTCGCCGCGATGGCCGACGGGATCGGGGACGCGCAGGTCAGGAACGCGGGCACGATCGGGGGGTCGGTGGCGCATAACGATCCCGCCGCGGACTACCCGGCCGCCTGTGTGGCGCTGGGCGCGACGATCGTGACCGACCGGCGCGAGATCGCGGCCGACGATTACTTCCAGGGCATGTTCATGACGGCTCTGGAGGACGACGAGGTGATCACCGCCGTGCGGTTCCCGGTGCCGGCGCGCGCGGGGTGGGCCAAGTTTGCGAATCCCGCGTCGAAGTACGCGGTCGCGGGCGTGATGGTGGCGGACGGGCCGGCCGGAGTGCGGGTCGCCGTGACGGGCGCGTCGGGTGACGGCGTGTTCAGGGCGGCCGAGATGGAGGCCGCGCTGGGGGACTCGTTCAGTGCCGAGGCGGTGGCCGGGATCGGCGTGTCGAGCCACGGGCTGCTGTCGGATACCGCGGCCGGGGCCGAGTACCGGGCGCACCTGGTGTCAGTGATGGCGAAGAGGGCCGTGGAGGCTTGCGGATAGGGGGCGCCCCGGCAATCCCGCGTCGTCTCATGCGCAGGGCGGCGTCCCCCGGCCAGGTTGCAGGCTGCGGGCGGATAGTCGGGTGATGGTTCGCCCACAATCCCCGCAGGAGCGCCCCAGGGCCGTCCAGGACGCGGTCGCGATGTTGGGCGACCAGGGGTACGTGGCCGACGTGGGCCTGGGCACCGCGCTCTTCCTGGCGCTTGAGCTCGGGCGGCCGCTCCTGCTCGAGGGCGAGGCCGGGGTCGGCAAGACCGAGGTCGGCAAGGCGCTGGCCGCTGGGCTGGGGCGTCCGCTGATCCGTCTCCAGTGCTACGAGGGGCTGGACCTGGCGTCCGCCGCGTACGAGTGGAACTACGCGAAGCAGATGATCCATATCCGGGCGGCGGAGGGGGGTGATGCGGATTCCGGCGGACGGCAGTCCTCGACGGCCACTCTCGCCCGCGACGTCTTCTCAGACGACTTCCTCATTCGCCGCCCGCTGCTCTCCGCCCTCGACCCCGAGGACGGCGTCGCCCCCGTCCTCCTCATCGATGAACTGGACCGCACCGACGAGCCCTTCGAAGCGTACCTCCTGGAGGTCCTCTCCGACTTCCAGATCACGATCCCGGAGCTGAGCACGGTGACCGCCGCCGAACCGCCCCACGTCATCATCACCTCGAACCGCACCCGCGAGATCCACGACGCGCTGAAGCGCCGCTGCATCTATCACTGGATCGACTATCCCACCGCCGCGCGTGAGCTGGAGATTCTGGCGTCGCGCGTGCCGGACGCGCCGGAGCAGCTGAGCGTCCAGGTCGTCGCCTTCGTGCAGAAGGTGCGGGAGCTGGAGCTGTTCAAGCGGCCCGGGGTGGCGGAGACGCTGGATTGGACGCGGGCGCTGATGGCGCTGGATCGCCACACGCTGGACCGGGAGACGGCGCACCGGACGCTGGGCGTGCTGCTCAAGTACCAGGACGACCTGGAGAGGATGGCCGAGGGTGGGGTGGAGGAGGTGATGGGGGCGGTGGGGTGACTTCGGCCCACTGTCATCGCTGGATACTGCGGCTTTCCAGGGCTAGCGTTTCTGTGTAGCACCCCGGATGGCGGACCAGGCCCACTCCGCCATAGCGCCCACCATTGGACGACCAACAATGCCGGAAGTCACCGTAATCTCCGCTCCCGCGCCCTGCAGCTTCGACGAGATGCGTCGGCGAACCGGGTCGGTGCTGCGCAAAGCAGGCGTGAAGCGCGCCGTGGTCTTCGGATCCTGGGCCCGCGGAGAGGCCGACGGGTTCTCCGACCTTGATCTCGCCGTAGTGATGGACACGGATCTTCCGCCTCCGGAGCGCGCGTTGACCCTTGCCAAGGAGCTCGACGAGGCCCTGCCCATGGTGGTCGATCTCATTGTCTACACTCCCGACGAATTCGCCGCCCAAGAAACCGATGGCTTCGGGGTGTTCGAAGTGTTGCGCCGCGAGGGCGTCGAGATCCTGAGTGGGGACTCATGACAGGCGGGGTCCAAGCGCGGCGTTGGCTTGATGCCGCCGTGGACGACCTGCGGCACGCACGTCATGCCGAGGAAGGGGGATTCCACGCTCATGCTTGCTTCTCTTCCCAGCAGGCAGCCGAGAAGGCTTTGGCGCGCGACAGGCGGCGAGAGCGATCCCTGGCGCGTCGGCGATTGTCACGGTAGCACGGCGGCAGGTTCCGGCTGGCGCTAGCTGAGTCCCCGAGATTGGTCGGCTACGCCCCCCCGCCCTCACCCAACCCTCCCAAACCGCACATCCCGCGTCCGCACGTTCGACAGGTAGAACCCGATCACCTCCCCGTTGCGGTCGCGCTCGAAGGCGAACGAGAAGCCGCCGCCCGAAAAGCTGTCCTCGTCGCCCGGGTTGAGCGGCACCCGCCCCAGCCGTCGCTGGCGCATCACGAGCGCGCCGTCCTCGACCGCCAGGTCATAGAAGGTCTCCAACTCCTCGCTGTAGAACCGGCCCGCGAAACCGGCGAGGTCGTCCTCCGTCGGCGCCCATTCCTCGGCACCGGCCTCGTCATCCGCCAGCCGCGTCGCCCGCTGGTCCCCGTTCTGGTGCAGAATCGCGGCGTTTACCTCGCCGTCTTCGCCCCGCAGAAAGGTGATCGAGGCCTCTACCGCGAGCAGCGCGAAGGTCGAATCCGATGTGGGGACGATCTCTAGCCGCTGCTGGCCGGTCGCCTGCGCGTAGAAGGTGCGGTCCTCGCGGGTGAAGGTGAGGATGAAGTTGGGCGCGGCGTCGAGTGCGTACCGTCCGACGAACTCGTCGAAGTCCTCGGGGTCATAGGCATCGGGATCGAAGTCGCGCTCGGCGTCGGCCTCGTCTCCCTCCGCCCCGGCATCCTCCTCCTCCGCCTCCATCGCATCCTCGAAAAACCGCGCCGCCAGCTCGAAGGCCACGTTGCTGCCGAACTGGGCGTGGTTGCTCTGCACCGTGACGCCGGCGTTGATCTCCGGGTAGTAGACGAGCTGCGAACGGTGCGCTACGTCCGCGCCGCCGTGGTGAACCCGCTTCAGTCCGCGCTGCTCGTCGACCGACAGGCCGTAGCCGTAGCCCGTCTCCTCACCATTGGTCAGCACGAACGAGGTCATCATCTCGTCGAAGATCTCGGGGGTGCCGACGCGCGGGTTTGCGTAGTTCTCGACCCAGGTCTGCAGGTCGGCGATCGTGCTGTACATCCCCCCGGCACCGACCGCGCCGCCCAGGTCGCCGATCTGGCGGTAGCCGTCGGGCGTGGGCGTGTAGCCTTCGGACTGGTTGGGGACGATGTGGCGGATGGAGGGGCGGACCATCGTGCCGGTCATGCCGAGCGGGCCGAAGACGTTCTCCTGCATGAAGACGTGGAAGTCCTGCCCGGAGGTGCGCTCGACGATGACGGCGGCGAGCCCGAACGCGGTGTTGTTGTAGTTCCACTCCGCGCCGGGCGCGTTCTGGAGCGCCGGCTGGCGCTGCGCGATCTCGATGATCTCCGAGCGGTCGATCCAGTCGCCGCGGTCGAGGCGGCGGCCGGTCATGCGCAGCAGGTTCAGGAATTCGCGCAGGCCGGAGGTGTGGGTGATGAGGTGCCGCACCTGGATGGTCTCGTCGAACTCGGGCAGCTCGGGGATGTGGGTGCGGATGTCGTCGTCGAGGGACAGCAGGCCGCGTTCCGCCTGCAGCATGATCGCGAATGCGGTGAACTGCTTCGAGGTGGAGCCGATGTTGGTGCGGGTGTCCTCTTCGAACGGGATCCCGTAGCCGAGGTTGGCCATCCCGTAGGTCTTCGAGTAGACCGTGCGGCCGTCCCGCCATACGCGGACCGCGGCGCCGGGCGAGTTCGGGCCGTCGAAGCGCGCCATCATCTGGTCGGTGAGGCGGCGCGGGTCGGTCGCGACGGGCTCGTGGCGGAGAAGGGTGATTTCGTAGTCGCCGGATGCGTCTTCGTCGGCTTCCGCGACGATGAGCTCGACGGTGTAGGTGCCGGCCTCCGACGGTTGGCCACTGAAGCGCTCGGGACCGCGGCCGAGCCCGCCGAACCGGGCGCGCTGCTCCCCGTCCGCGTCCAGAACGCGAATCGTCACATCGATGGAAACCTGGTTGACTTCGCCCAGGACGAAGTCGTTTTCGCCGGCTTCGAAGGTGTAGCGGACGGTGTCCCCGGCGGTGATGGAGCCTGTCAGGGTGCGGCCGCGACGCAGCTCGGTGGTCTGGGCGGAGAGGTCCGTGGCTGCGACCGGCGAGACGGTGAGAATGCTCAGAAGTGCGAGGACGACAGCGCGGAAGCGAATCATGAATTGGCGGCTCATCAGGTGGCTCCGATTGCGTTGGGCTGGGCGGAAGGCCCGGAAACGGTAGGAAGAAGCGGTGTAGTCGGTCAAATCCTGGTCGGTCGGGTTCGCGCTGTGCCGTCCCCCGCACGGGGCGGACCCGTCAGTCACCCAGCCACCCAGACATTTCGTCAGATATCATGCCATACTAGAGTCACTGAATAGATTATATTACATTCTCACAATAACTTGCCTCGTCAAGTAGCGAGTCATGGAAGGTGTCAGATATATGGACTGGTCGCAATTCAGCTTCGACTTCCGGCTCCGGCTTCCTGGAATGATGCCCGTCCTGGTTCGCATCGAGGGACGGAAGGAAGCCGCCATGAGCTTGCTCCTTCCTTCGGAATGGAAGGAACAGCTCGATGTCCTCAACCGAATCAGGACCGTCCATGGCTCCACGGCGCTGGAGGGAAACCCCTTGTCCGAGGCTCAGATCGCCGAGTTTCTTGGGGGAAAGGCCGGTCTCGATCCCGAAGGCCGCGAGTTCCGTCAGATCCTCAACGCGGACACAGCCCAGAACTGGGTGCGGGAACGGTTCGGACCCGGCAGACCGCCGATCAGCGTGCGGGACATCCTCCGAATGCACGAAATGATGACGCGCCGGTCCGATGAAGCCGACAACGTGCCCGGCGGCCTTCGCACACATGGAGTGCAGGTCGGGACGATGGAACTCGGCGGGGTTCACCTGGGCGCTCCGCATGAGGATCTCCCGCGGCTCATGCACGAGTTCGTGGAGTTCGTAAACTCCCGTGGCCTGCGTAGCCAGCACCCTGTCGTCAGGGCCCTCCTCGCCCACTTCTTCCTCGTGACCATCCACCCGTTCGGGGATGGCAACGGTCGGGTCTCCCGCCTCGTCGAGGCGGCCATCCTCTACGAGGGCGGATACAACGTCAACGGATTCTATGGACTGTCGAACTACTTCTACCGCAACGGCAACGAGTACAAGCGACGTCTCCAGGAGTGCCGAAGGATGCAGCCCTTCGATCTGGCGCCGTTCGTCGAATTCGGGCTTCGCGGCTTCGAGGCGGAACTGCGCGGGGTCAACAGCTTCATCAAGACGAAGCTGAACCGACTCGTCTACCGCGATACGTTGACCCGGGCGCTCGCAATGCGGGTAAGCGAGCGCCGACACCTGCTCAACCCTCGTGAATTCGCTCTGCTGGACTACCTCCTGGCGGAGACGGAGCCCACGGACCCCTTTTCGGAGCGCGCGTCAACCCTGATCCGCCTGGCCGACCTCGTGAACTCGCCCTACGTCCGGGGCGCGTATCGCGAAGTGACCCCCAGGACTTTCATCCGTGAAATCCGCCGACTCGCCGAACTCGGCTTCATCTCCCTGCAGGATGATCCCGACTCCGGGCACCAGCAGGTCAGCATCGACTTCGGAGCCATTGAAATCGACTTTGACGAGATAGCGTCGTATTGATTCACACATGACCACCCCCCCCGGCCGCCTCCCCGAAAACGTCGCGCACTTCGTGCGCCTGTTGCGCGCGGCCGGGCTGCCCGTCGGACCCGGCCATACGATCACCGCGGTGCGGGCGCTGGAAGCCATCGACGTCACGGCCAGGCAGCAGTTCTACTGGGCCCTCCACGGCACCCTCGTGGCGCGGCGCGAGCACCGGCACATCTTCGAGAGCGCCTTCCGGCTCTTCTGGCGCGACCCGTTCGGGGCGGACGAGGCGCTCGCCGCGCTGCTGTCGCGCTCGCAGATCCCGGTGGAGAAGCCGCCGTCGCCGCGCGCGCCCGCCCGGCTGGCGGCCGAGGACGATAGCGCCCCCCGCCCCCCCGCACCCGCCAACGCCCCCGCGCACGAGATTCCGCTGCGCATGGCGTGGTCGCCCACCGAAGTCCTTCGCACCAGAGACTTCGAGGACATGACCGCGGCCGAGGTCCTCCAGGCCCGGGAAGTCATCCGCACGCTCCGGCTCGACTTGCGCCCGGTGCCGACCCGCCGCCGCGAGCCCGACCCGCGCGGCCGCTTCATCGACCTGCGCCGCACCCTTCGGACCGCCGTCCGCACCGGCGGATTCCCGCTCCCGCTCCAGCGCAACTCCACGAAGACGCGGCGGCCCACGATCGTCGCGCTCTGCGACATCTCGGGCTCGATGGAGGCCTATTCGCGCATCCTGCTCCACTTCTTCCACACCCTCACCAACGCCGCCGACCGGGTTCACACCTTCGTGTTCGGCACCCGCCTCACCAACATCACGCGGCTGCTGCGGGACCGCGACGTGGACCGCGCGCTCGACCGCATCGGCACCGAGGTGCGCGACTGGTACGGCGGCACCCGCATCGGCGCCTCGCTGCACGCCTTCAACCTGCACTGGTCGCGGCGGCTGCTGGCCCAGGGCGCGGTCGTGCTCCTGGTCACCGACGGGCTGGACCGCGAGGCCGGCGAAGGGATCCGCGCCCAGGCCCGGCGGCTGCGCAAGTCGTGCCGCACCCTGATTTGGCTGAACCCGCTGCTTCGGTACCGGGCGTTTGCACCCCGGGCTGCCGGGATCCGGGCGCTGCTGCCGGAGGTGGACGAGCACCGGCCCGTGCATAATCTGGAGAGTTTGGAGGAGTTGGCGGCGGTGCTGAGAGCCAGCGGATAGAGTCCACAGACCCCTCAGGCGAACGCTCCGTTCCCCACCCCTACCGGAACAACCTCTCGTCCCATCGCACGGGGATCTCCGCGCCCACCTTCAGCTGCCCGAACTCCGAATGGTCCGCGTTGATCAGCAGATTCCGCTCCAGGCGAGCGACCACCGATGGCACCAGGAGGATCGCGCTCCGGCACTCCGCATACCAACGGTGGCCGAAGGCTCGGGCCGAATCGCTCTCCGGCATATCCCAGCCGGCAAGGTCACCCGCCTCCACCGATTCGTAGCTTGTGCCCGCGGGGATGACGATCTCAACGAAACTCTGGGCGGGGGGCGGAACGCTGTTCCACCTGACCAGCATCTCGAGCATCGCTGTGGAGTAGCGCTCCGAGGCTTGGATCACCCGGTCGCCACGCCGGTGCCACCGGCCGTCCACGCTTTGCGCTCCGTCGGGGCTGTAGATGGTCCACCTGCCGAGCGGATCGCCGAGCCGGTAGGCCCGGAGCGGCTCTGTGAGGCGGGATGGCAGGGTCACACGGCCACACCGGCTTCCGCACGATGCACGAGGTTCACCACCACATCCGCCCCGGCGTTGCACGAGACGGCCATTTCATACGGTGTGGAACCACCGAGCAAGGGGTGTGGCCGGTCAAGAAATGTCCCGATCCGCGCTGCGTCCCCGTGGAAGACGCGGGCCAGCACATCGATCACCCGCCCCAGTTCGTAGACCCGTTCGCTGTGCCGCCGGGACAGTGGCGCGCGGCTCTTGCGATGTCGGCGCACGGTTGCCTCCGATACGATGGGTCCAATGACGCGGGACCGGCCAAGGAGTCTTTCCAGCGCCTCGACGACGGTCACCGGCAATCCCGACGCGACCCGCCGGGCAAGGGCCACCTCGTCGAGACACTCGGCGTCGGAGAGTTCCAGCAATCGGCCCAACTGTACGGCCGGGCTCCCCACCGGGTGCCGGGGGCTGCGATAGGCCAGGAGTGCTTCTTCCACGATTCGCTCCCTTCATGCGTCAAGTGCTATCAATATAGCGATCACATGACGGAACCGCTATGTGTCCTACGCGAACTCACACACCTCCACTCAGTCCTCCCACCAATACTGGCGCGCCACCGCACCCGCGCCTATGATGCCTGCAACGCGCGTCGGCCATGGCGGTTCGGCGGCGGCGGCAAACGGGCCGGCAGCGAGCGGGCCCGGCAGGCACACGGCCCCGGCTGGGAACACGCCCGCCAGGCAAACGGGCCCCCGCGCCCGGCTGGAGCAAGGAGAGACATACGATGAAGACCAGATTCTCACGCCGGCATTTCGTGGGCGGCGCGGCAGCCGCTCTGGGCGCGATCGGACTCCGCCCCGGCTCGGCTCTCGGCGCCCTCAAGCTCCCCCCGCCCCCTCCCGGCCTCGCCCAGCTCGATCCCTACGACGAGCTGGCCAAGCTCTCCTCCAACGAGAACCCGTACGGCCCGTCCGAAAAGATGATGGCGTCGATGGAAGCCGCCTGGAAGTACGCGAACCGGTACGGCTACCCCGACGGGGACATCCACGAGAAGATCGCCGAGCATCACGGCCTGGACACCGACAACATCATCATGAATGCGGGTTCGGGCGAGACGCTCAAGGTGGCCGGCATCGCCTTCCTCGGGCACGAGGAGAAGGTGGTCGGGGTCGAGCCCACCTACATGAGCGTGTACCGCGTGGCGACGGGGATCGACGCGGATGTGATCGCGCGGCCGCTGCTGGCCGATCACACCCAGGACATCGACGACCTGATCGAGGTCACCAAGCGCAACTACCGCGATGTCGGGCTGGTGTACGTGGTCAACCCGAACAACCCGACGGGCGTGGTCGTGCCCGATTCGGACATCCGGCACCTCCTGAACGGGATCCCCGAGGACATCCCCGTCCTGATCGACGAGGCATACCACCACTTCGTGCAGGATCCGCGGTATGCGAGCGCGGTGAAGTACATCAAGGAGGGCCGCAAGGTCCTCGTCACCCGCACCTTCTCCAAGATCTACGGGATGGCGGGCCTGCGGCTCGGCTACGGCATCGCCCCGGCCGAGATGATCGACGAGATGCGGACCTACGCCACCGGCAGCGTGAACGCGCTGGTCCGGTGGGGCGGAGTTGCGGCGCTGCAGGATCACGAGTCCGAGAAGTACGTCCGCGACACCACGATCGAGCTCCGCGAAGCCACGATGAAGGATCTCCGCGCCCAGGGCTTCGAGGTGATCCCGTCGGAGACCAACTTCTTCATGGTCCACACGGGCCGGCCGGCCTCCGAGGTGCGGGCCCAGTTCCGCAGGCGCGATGTTGCGGTGGGACGCGACTTTCCGCCGATGCTCGACTACCTGCGCGTGTCGATCGGGACCGAGGAGGAGATGAAGCGGTTCATGGCGGGCTGGAACGAGATCTTTCCGGACGGGATGACCGCGACGGGAGCCAGGTAGCGACCGCTACGCGCCTGCAGGATTGGCGTACCTGTCAAGGTAGTCCCGAACCCGATACTTGCGCGCCGTGTTGGCCGAGCTCATGTAGCGGATCTTGCCGAAGACCGGACGCTCCGGCCCCCAGGCCCGGTCGTGCAGGCCGAGGACCCAGAGGATTCCGGTGTACGAATTGGGGTCGCGGCCGTCGAGGGCGTACTTGTCGTTGAGGTGGATCATGGTGCGGAGCGCCCTGCGGGGACTGTCGCTCCACTCCAGGATCTTCTTGCCCCAGAGCATCCGCAGGTAGTTGTGAATCCGACCCTCGCGCCGGAGCTGGTTCTGCGCGGCGTTCCAGAGGGGGTCGTGGGTGCGGGCCTCCTCGAAGGCTTCGATGTCGTAGGTCCACTCGCGCGCGTCTGCGGCGTGCTCGCGGAGCGTCTTGCGCGCCCATTCGGGGAGTGCCTCGTAGGAGTCGTAGCTCTCCACGTGGACGCACCGGTTGAACCCGAGTTCCCGCCAGGTGACGACCTGGTCGAGGAAGGCTTCGGCGCTCTCGCTCATTCCCCACCAGCCGGCGCGGCGGCCCGCTGCCTGAGGCCGCAGCCGGGTGGGGGACCAGCCCTCGGGCGCGGCGATGCGGCGGAAGATCTCGTGGGCGGAGATGTGGCCGAAGTGCAGGTAGGGGGAGAGGTCGCTGGTGGCGTCGCGTTCGGGGTGGTTGCGGTCGGAGGCGTAGCCCGGGAGGGTGTGGGCGATGAAGGAGGCGAGGCGGGCGGTGGCGGCGTGCGGGCCGCCGTGGAGGGTGGTGGGGGCGCTGCTGAGGGTGGTGGGCGCGCCGCGAGGGCCGGGTGGGTCGCCGGGCAGCCTGGGAGGGCCGCCGCGCGGCGTGTGCCGCCCACCAGGCCGCACAGCCGGACCCACCGAGTGGTCGATGGGCAGCCGCGCGACCAGGGAAGCCGCGCGGGAGAGGTCGGCGGGGGGCCACCGGGCGAGGATGGGGGCCGGGATCGCGGCTGGCTCGCCGCGCGGGATGGTGGCGAGGGGGTCGGGGGCGGGGGGGTGGTCGAAGTGCGTGGGGAGGTGGCCGTGGAGGTGGCGGCGGAAGGCGTGCGCGGTCGCGAAGGTGCTCGCCGCGGCGCGCATTGGGAGGAGGCCGTTCGAATCCACCGACTCCGCGCGCACCGAAATCCGTTGCGCGGCGGCCTTGAGCATGCGTGGCAGGAAGAACGCGGGGTAGTCGTCGCAGACGACGACGGCTGCGCGCGCGGCGAGGGCGTTGACGAGCCCTTTTCCCGCTCCGTGATGCGGTTCGACGTAGGGGTAGTAGGCCACCCCGTGTGTTTCGCACCGCGCCTGGTTGTCCGCCATTCCTTCGATGATGAAGCGGTGGAAACGGTCACACGCCCACGGATAGCCGGTACGCAGAGGTTCCAGTACAAGGAGCGGCAGATGCAGGCTGGCGCAGTGTTCGATGGCCCTCTGCAGCGCGAAGTTCCACCGGGTGCGCCGCGCGGAGGTCATCCAGTAGAGGACGTAGTCGCCACCGGGGGCGATGGGGGAATTGTTGCAACGGAGTATCCGGCCGGCGGGCGTGGCCGCCGGGGCCTGCAGCCGGTGTCGCGCATTCAAAGCGGTTACGCCGCCCGGCAACGGTGAGTCTTGAGATTCCTTCACAACCCCTCACCTTCCGTTGGAGTATCCGCTTGGGGCCTGGCCCCCCGCGGCCGGGCCGTTGCCGCCCGTGACCATACCCCCATCCCCACGAATGAGTTCTAAAATGGTCCGACCCTCAATCGCCGACATCGCCACGGCAGTCCGCGGTGGCAAGTCGACCGCAAGATCGCTGGCCGAGGACGCCATCCGCCACCACGAGGGGAGCGACCTGGGCGCCTACATCGTCTTCGACGCCGAGGGCGCGCGCCGCCAGGCCGATGCCGTGGATGCGGCCGTGGCCCGGGGGGATGACCCGGGCCCCCTTTCCGGCGTCACGGTGTCGGTGAAGGACCTCTACGGTGTCGAGGGACTGCCGATTCGTGCCGGAACGCGGAGAGAGCTTCCGGAGCGGTGGCGGCGCGAGGGATTCCTGGTGGGCGCGCTGCGGAAGCTCGGCGCGGTCATCGTCGGCAAGACCCACACCGTTGAACTCGCCTTCGGAGGGGTGGGGCTGAACCCGAACACCGGCACGCCCGTGAACCCCTGGGACGCAAGGGAGCACCGCGTGCCCGGGGGTTCCTCGGCCGGCGCGGGGGTCAGTCTCTGGGAGGGTTCGGCCCGGATCGCGGTGGGGAGCGACACGGGAGGCTCGGTCCGCATCCCCGCCTCGGCCACCGGGGTGGTCGGACACCGGCACACCACCGGTCGCTGGCCAACGACCGGCGTCGTGCCGCTGTCGACCACCCTCGACACCGTCGGCCTCCTCACCCACACGGCCGAGGACTCCCGCTACGCCTTCCGCGCGATCGACCCCCTTGCCGGGCACGGCACGCCCGACCCCACACCCCACCCCACCCTCGCAGGCCTCACCATCGGCATCCCCCGTCACGGCCTCTGGCAGGACACGCACCCATCCGTCGCCGCCCCCGCCCGGCAGGCCCTCGCCGAATTGGAAGCCAGCGGCGCGAAGCTCCTCGACTTCGATGCTCCGGAGCTCCAGGAGGCCGGCGAGCGCTACCTGGCGGGCGAGCTGGTGCAGCCGGAGCGCTCCGAGTCGCTGGAACGCCACCTGCCCGGCTGGACCGCCATCCTCGACCCCACCGTCGGGAAGCGGCTCGAATCCGCCCACCGGATCAGCGCGGTCGACTACATCGCGATCCTCCGCCTGCGCCGCCGCCTCTCAGCCCGCCTCCACGCGCGCCTGGAGTCGGCAGGCGTGGAGCTGCTCGCCACTCCCACCCTCCCCATCACCCCCCCACCCCTCTCCGCGCTGTCCGAACTGGACGCCTACCGTGCCGTCAACCGCGACATGCTCTCCGGCACCGGCCCCGCGAGCATGCTGGACATGTGCGCGGTGAGCCTGCCTGCCGGCCTCGACGAGCACGGCATGCCTGTCGGGCTGCAGCTCATCGGCCGCACCGGCACCGATCACGCCCTGCTCGATCGAGCAGTCCTCGCGGAAGAGGTCCTCGGCACCAATCTCGAGCGCCTGGGGACACCCCCGGCAGGCCGACGATAGGCCCGCGGCGGCGGCACCCGCAGATCCCACACCAGCCTCACCTTCTCCAGCCCTTTCAGCACATAGTGCGTGACATCCACTTCCCACCAGTAGAACCCCTGCCGCTCCGACGACGGAAAGCGGTGATGGTTGTTGTGCCACCCCTCGCCGAGGGTGAGCAGCGCCACCCACCAGTTGTTGCGCGATTGGTCCCTCGTGGCGTAGCGGCGCCGTCCCCACATGTGCGTCACCGAGTTGACCAGGAAGGTCACGTGGTACAGCAGGACGGTGCTGACGAAGAGGCCCCAGCCCAACATCTGCCAGCGCGTGGTGCCGAGCCCGGGGAACGCCACCTCGAACCACCAGCCGAGGCCGAAGAGAACGGCCCCGACGCTGAGCGGGGCCAGCATGTGCAGCCGGTCCAGGAGGCGCAGTTCGGGAAAGCGCTGCAGATCCTTCACCAGTGACGTGTCGTAACCGTCGTAGCGGCGCGACATGATCCAGCCGGCGTGCGCCCACCAGAAGCCCTTGAGTCCCGGCGGATGGATGTCGTCCTCGGTGTCGGCGTGACGGTGGTGAAGCCGGTGGTGCGACACCCACCAGAGCGGCCCGTTCTGTCCCGCGCTCGAGCCGAGCCACGCCAGCGCGAACTGGAAGGCGCGACTCGTCTTGAACGACCGGTGCGAGAAGTAGCGGTGATAGCCGGCTGTGATCCCGAAGAGGCGCACCCAGAAGGTGACCAGAAGCGCCAGCAGCGCGGGGATGCTCACGCCGGTGAAGAGGGCGCCCAGCGCGAGGATGTGCACGCCCACGAAGGCATAGCTGCGCAGGAAGTCGATCCGGTCGGCCGGGGTGAGCGAATCGGGATCGACGTGTTCGCGGGCCGCGGTCTCTATCATCAGCTCTGCTTTCTGAATCGGTGGTGTGACACCCCCCACTCGCGGCCGCCCCGGTAGGCAAAGGTCTCGGCCACCGCCAGGAAGAACAGTCGCCAGCGCTGCACCCAACGGGCGGCGGACGCGGAACCATAGGTGTCGGCAAGGATCGATGCCACCCTTCCACGCTCCCCGTCCAGGTTGGCCAGCCAGGCTTCCGAGGTGCGTGCGTAGTGAGTTCCGGGAACGAACCAGTTGTCCTCGGGCTCGAGTTCACCGCGGAACTCCGGCACCAGCGTCCGGCTCGGCATGAGGCCTCCGGTGAAGAACTCCCGCGCCATCCAGTCCCCGTGGCCCTCCCTGGAGAAACGGTAGGCGCGGGCGTGGTGGCAGAATACGTGGACGAAGAGCCGCGCCCGGGGCCGCATCCAGTTTGTGATTTTTTTCACAAGGAGCTCATAGTTGTTCATGTGCTCGAACATCTCCACCGAGACCACGCGGTCGAACCGTTCGCGCGCGAAGTGGAGACAGGAGACGTCGGCCGTGATGACCTGCACGTTGTCCAGTCCCCGGCGGCGGGCCCGTGCCTCGATGTGGCGGCGCTGCGAGGCCGAGTGGGAGACCGCGACGATGCGGCTGCCGGGGTAGCGCCCGGCGGCAAAGAGGGTGAGCGCGCCCCAGCCGCAGCCGAGGTCGAGGATGTCCTGGCCATCGGCGAGGCCGGCCCGGGAGCAGGTGACTTCGAGCATGGCGAGTTCGGCTTCGGCCAGCGTGAGGTCGCGGGCGTCGTCCGGCCACAGGCAGCAGGAGTACTTCTGCCAGGGGCCCAGAACCAGCTCGAAGAACTCCGCCGGGACCTCGTAGTGTTGCTCGTTCGCCTTGCGTGGCGCGGGTGCGATGGGGCCGGTGCGCAGGGTGGCCACGTCGAGGGGAGGCTCGGTGGCCAGGGAACGCAGCCGCCCCCGCAGCAGAGCCCGGATCCCGGCGCGGGCGGCGAAGTCGGGGACCCTGCCCGATTCGGCGGCCGCGAAGGCGCCCCGCACGGCCGCGCCGCCGATGCTCATCGGTCGCGCCGGGGGAACCAGGGGATGAACGCGCTCGTGGTCCGCTGGTAGCGCCGGTACTCGTCGCCGCGCCGCTCCACCGATCGGCGCTCGATGGGCGGGATGCCGGTCACGAACCGGATCGACAACAGGAGCAGCACCGGCGCGAAGAGGATGGCCCACAGAGGCGCGTGGCCGTACGCGACCGGGACGTATGCGAGCCAGTGCAACCACTCGAAGAAGTAGTTGGGGTGCCGCGAATACCGCCACAGGCCCGCCTGGCAGACCTGGCGCTCGTTGCCGGGCGTGGCCCGGAAGCGCTGTAGCTGCCGGTCCGCAACCGTTTCGCCGATCAGCGAGACAAGCCAGACCGCGATCCCCGCAACGTCCATCAGGCGAAACGCCGGATCCGGCGACCGCATGGCGAACAGGAAATGGACCGAGAGCACGATCACCAGCGCGGCCTGCGCCTGGAAGAACACGAAGAACTTGACCGGCGCACCGCGTCCCCACTTCGCCCTCAGGTCACGGTAGCGGCCGTCCTCGCCCGGCGCCCCGACCCGCCCCAACAGGTACGCGGCCAGGCGCAGCGCCCACAGCCCCGCCATCCCGGCCACCATCCAGCGCCGCCACCCCACCCCCACCGGCACCGCCGCCGCGTAGAAGACCGCCGCGCCACCCAGCCCCACCGTCCACGCCAGGTCCACCACGTCGGCCTCGCGGGTGCGCAGTTGCCGGTACCACAGCAGGGCCATGACCGGAACGATCACGGCGGCCACCATCCCGACGGCAAATGCAGCGCTCATGTCATCATCTCCGTTCCAGCACGAGTTGCCAGTCGGCCACATAGCGGGTTCGAAACGCCGCCTCGCAGTACGCGAAGTAGAACTCCCAACGCCGCAGGAACGACTCATCGAACCCCAGGTCGAAGAGGGCGTTCCGCTGTTCCAGCAACCGCTGCCTCCACGTGGCCAGCGTGATTGCGTAGTGGGCGGCCAGATCCTCGCGGTCCCGTATCCCGAGGGCCGTCCGGCGCAGCGCCCGCGTCAGCGCCCCCAGCGAAGGCAGGTGCGCGCCGGGGAAGATGAAGCGCTGGATGTAGTCCGGGCGGAGCCGGTAGCGGAGGTAGCGGTTGTCGGGAATGGTGATCACCTGGATGACCGCGCGACCACCGGGAGCCAGCACTTCGTCACACTTGCGGAAGTACGCAGGCAGAAACCGGTGACCCACCGCTTCGAGCATCTCGATCGAGACGACGGAATCGTACACGCCCGTGATCTCACGGTAGTCCATGACCTCGATCGAGACGCTGTCCGCGAGCCCCGCGCGGGCCATGCGTGCGCGCGCGTAGGCCGCCTGCCGGCGCGAAATCGTCACCCCGGTCACGCGGCACCCGAACTCCGACGCAGCGACCTCGGCGAACCCGCCCCAGCCACAGCCGATCTCCAGGACGTGCGAACCGGGGCGAAGGGCGGCTTTCGTCGCCAGGAGCCGGTACTTCGCCAACTGGGCGCGCTCCAGCGCCTGCATGTCCACCTCCGCGTCCGCCGCCCGTTGCTCCTCGTCGAAGTACGCGCACGAGTACGTCATCGACGGATCGAGAAAGAGGGCGAAGAAGTCATTGCCCAAATCGTAGTGATCATGGATGTTGCGGCGTGATCCCGACATCGTGTTCGACCGCACCTTGTGCGCCATCCACGCCGCCGCGGCCGCAGGCCACAGCAGCGGCACCAGAGGCCTCAGAAAGCGGCGGTTCAGAATACCCAGACGCACCGCGTCCATCGCCGAATCCGCCGACCACTCGCCCCGGATGTAGGCTTCACCCGCCCCGACCTCCCCGTCCGCGAGCATCCGGCGGAAGAAGCGTGGATGGTGAACGCTGATCGTGGCCTCGGGTCCCGGCCGGATACCGCCGAATCGGTGCGTGGCACCGTCCGGGGTCCCGATCCGCAAACAACCATGTTTCAGACGGCGCAGCGAACCCAGAATGACCGTGCGCCCCAGGCGGTCCAACATTCCGGGCGCCTGTCCCCCGAAACCCGCCACGCTGCTCATCGTCTCTCGCTCCTGCCTGGCTGCCAACCCCCGAGTCCGTTCTCCGGCGGCTCGGGCTTGCGAAAGAACGGAACGCGCTTGGCCCACAGCTTCGCGGCCTGCCAGTGGATCAGGAAGATCGTGCGCGCGGTCAGGTGCGGATAGCGGAGCATCGCGCGGGCAAGCGTCGCGGCCGTGAGGGGGCGGCGCACGAGGTTCAGCGTCGCGTCGAAGTACTTCTCGTCTCCCTCGAACTCGTCGATGTGGACGGTGAGACGGTTGCCGGGCGGGGTCACGATCCACTCGTAGCGGACCCCGTCGATCCGCATGAACGGTGAGACGTGGAACCGCTTGTCCACCTTTGAACGGAACGCATGGCTCCCTATCGGCTCGCTCCCGTCGAGCAGGTAGCAATAGACCTCGCCGAAGGTGTTGAAGACCTCGGCGACCGTGAAGCGAAGGCGATCCCTGCCGTCCAGACAGAAGAAGTACGACACCGGGTTGAAGACGTAGCCGAAGACCCGCGGGTTGGTGAGCAGCATGACACGCGAGTCGCCCAGGTCCTGACCGCGGGCACGCAGCCAGCGGGCGAGCTTGTCGCGCACCGGTTCACCCGTGCCCCCCATGTGGTCCCGGTCGTGAAACGAGACGAGTCCGGCCCGGTTGTAGCCGAAGAACCCGATCCTTCGGTCCAGCACCGCGAGTTCGGAGAGATCCAGCAGCAACTGGTAGACCCCGTACCGGAAAGAGTTCTCGCGGGGCGCGCGGCGCCGGTGCCGGACCGTGCCCATGTAGAGACACGAGCGGAGCGGGGCACTCATTCGAGCCTCCCGCCAAGCAGTCTGGCGGCCTCGACTGCCGATCGAAACCCGTCCTCGTGGAAGCCGAAGCCGAGGTACGCGCCGCAGAAGTACGTGCCGCGCTGGCCATTGAGCGCCGAAATGGCCGACCGGGTGGCGGCCGAGGCCACCGTGTAGACCGGGTGGGCATAGGTGACGCGATCGTGGACGCGGTTCGGGGGACGGGACGGATTCAGGGTGACGAGCCAGGGGGTTGCAGGGTCGAGGCGCTGAAGACGGTTGAGGTTGTAGGTCATGGTCGTGGCCGGGGTCGGATTCCGACAGTCGCTGACATGGTAATTCCACGAGGCGTGCGCCGCCTCCCGCGAGGGCAGGAACGCGGGATCGGAGTGTACCCAGGTGTCGTTCGTCGCATACCGCCATTCGCCCAGCAGTTCCCGTTCGGCGCCGGAGGGTTCCTGCAGGATCGCGAGGGCTTCGTTGGCGTGCGTAGCGAGAATGACCCGGTCGAATTCCTGGCTCGTGCCGTTCGCAAAGTGCAGGCGGCAGGTGGTCTCCCGGCGGACCACCGAACGGACCGGAAAGTCGGTGTGGACAAGCCCCTCGAGCCGACTCAGCATCGCCTCGACGTAGGTGCTGCTCCCCCCGGGGATCGACCGCCACTGGAGCCGCCCACGCAACTGGAAGAGTCTGTGCCCACGGAAGAAATCCACGAACATTCCGGCCGGAAACCGTGTGACCGAAGGAATCCCCGTCGACCACAGCGCCGAAGCCAATGGGTACGCGTAGTGACGCCCCAGCACCTCCGAACCGGCTTGTGCGACGAGATCGCCCAACGTCCGCGCGTCCTCGGTGGCGCCCCTGCGCCGGCCGGCGGCGTGGAACCGCTGGATCGACGCCAGGAAGTTGAGAAACCCCGGTCGAATGACGTTTCGGGGATCGGCGAAGACCCCCTTCACCCCCAGCCCGCTGTACACCACACGGCAACGCTCGCACTCGAACGAGAATGACATGTCGATCGGCCGGGAGCGCACGCCGAGCGCCGCAAAGAGCTTCGTGAGAAGGGGATAGGTCTCCTCATTGTAGACGATGAACCCGGAGTCGACCGAGACGGACCCCCGGGGTCCGGCCACCCGGTGGGTGCGGGTGTGGCCACCGATTCGCCCCTCCCGCTCGAACACGTGCACCTCGTGTTGCGGGGCGAGCAGCCAAGCCGCTCCAAGACCCGAGATGCCGGTTCCGACGACAGCTATCCTCATTTCCGAACATAGTCGATACCGCCCCCGCCCTACCCCCTCAGCGCCCCGATCACCTGCGCCAGCACCGCCACCGCGATCTCCTCCGGCGTGCTTGCCCCGATCGGAAGGCCCACCGGCCCGTGGATCCGCTCCAGCGACTCCTCTGAGAATCCCAGCGCTCCCAGGCGCTCCCGCCGCGCCAATTGCGTCTTCCGGCTCCCCAGCGCGCCGATATAGAAGGCGCCGCTCTCGAGCGCGGCGATCAGCGCGGGGTCGTCGATCTTCGGGTCGTGGGTGAGTGCGACGACCCCGGTGCGGCGATCCGGACCCAGCGTGTCCATCACCTCGTCGGGCCATTCCATCACCAGCTCCGCACCGGGGAACCGCTCTGCGGTGGCGAACCCCTCCCGGGGATCCAGTACGGTCACCCGAAAGCCCGCCATCGTCGCCATCGGCACCAGTGCCTGCGCGATGTGAACCGCTCCGATGATGATCAGCCGCGGCGGCCGGATGTAGGGGCGCAGGAAGACGGCTCCATCGGGCGTCTCCACGGTGCGCGGCACGCCCGTCTTCAGCGCATCGGCGACCGCGGCCGCGGCGGCCGTGTCCCCTGGCGGCATCAGTCTCCAGGATGCAGCGTCCGCCCCCGCGAGTTCCTGCGCGCCGTCCGGAAGTCGCGTTGCCAGAACCACGTCGCGTCCGGTCGCTTGCGCCGCCACCAACTCCCGCAAGAGCCCGCCGTTCATGAGCGGGGTGGGGCTGGGCAGTTCCGCTCGCTCGTCACTCCCGCACCACCGGTTCCACGAACAGGTGAACCCGTCCACCGCACGCCAGGCCCACCTCCCAGGCCATTTCGTTGGTGACGCCGAACTCCAGAGTGCGGGGCACACCGGACTCGATCACCTCCAGCGCCGTCTGGATCACCGCCCCCTCGATGCAACCACCCGAGACCGATCCCGAGAAGTCGCCGTTGTCGGCGATCGCCATGTGGCTCCCGGCCCGGCGCGGAGCCGAACCCCAGGTGCGTGTCACGGTGGCCAAAGCGATCCGGCGGCCCTCGTCCAGCCATTCGACGGCTTGCGCGAGCACCGGATCGACGTTCGTGTGTCTGCTGTGCGGGTCCATGGGACCCTAAGTCTACCAGCCCCGGCGAGGTACGCAACGTTGGCGGGAAGCGGCGGCGACGAACTGCATCAGGCGCTCATACGGGATCACTTCCGGCGTCCCAGGAACCGGGGACCGCTCGACCCGCCTGCGACAAGCGGACGGGCCCACAATCGCTTCTGCGGGGACACCGTGCGCGTCTGGGTCCGAATCGAGGGCGGACGCCTCGCCGAGGTGACCTTCGACGGTCGCGGCTGCGCGATTTCACAAGCGGCCGCGTCCATGCTCACGCTGGTTGCGCGCGGGAAGGAGACAGAAGTGATCCCGGCGCTGCGCCAGGCCTTCGTGGCAGGGCTCGACCCCGGCGCTCCGGCCCCCGGGAAGGAGCTCGGCGACCTCCGGGCCCTGGTCGGGGTCGGGCGCTTCCCCAGCCGGATCCGTTGCGCGGTCCTGCCCTTCGACGCCCTGGAGGAAGCGGTGCGCGATGGATCGGGCGCCACCGGGCGCGGCTCTGACTGAGTCCGGATTCCGAGGTGCAACCCGGCGGTGCGCGCCGACCCCCAGGGGCGATCCCGCCGCCTGCGAGCACGCCGCTACCTGGTGCTCGCCTCGTTAGTCGCGCTTGCGGGGGACCCTGACCCGCTGGGGCAGGCTTTCCTCCAGCACATCAAGGCCAATGTGATCGACGCTACGGTCCGCGAGCTTCCCAACTCCTGCGTGCAGGCCCAGCACATGGAGTACCGAGGTGTACTTCCCGATCGATACACCGGTGTCACCCCGTTCGATCTTGTGGAGAGTGGTCCGGCTGATGTCCGCGCGTTCGGCCACGGTGGCCGCCCGGATGCGGCGCCGCAAACGGGCATTCTTGATGTCGGCCCCCAGCTTGTACACCAGCCGCGAGACCGGAGTCGGAAGCTTCACTCGACTCGAGTTTGACATTCGGATCTCCCCTCTAGCCGGTCCGGCACTCGCTCCGGTTCAATACCGTCTCTCTCACACTCGGGCGCCGGATAATTACATCGTACAGCAATATATACTGTATCTATAGGCATATAGTGAATATATAGATCATATGCCCGTTGCGCAACCATGGCAACCGGTGACGACCGCAGGGGGCTCCGGCGTGTCTGGCGGTCCGTGGATCACGCCCGCGTCGCACCAGGGGCGGCAAGGCGCCAGGCGCTGCGGTGCCCGGCACGGCTTGATGGCATTCCACCCTTTCCCCGCCACAGTCCGCAAGCTACTGTAGGACCCGTGAACGAATCCGCGCGGGCCGGCGGCCTGCGCCTCCAACCGGGGCACAGCAGGCCGCCCATGCCGCCCAGACCACCGAGGACACTCATGATTGCAGGACGTACCGTCGTTACTGGAGCCACGCGCGCCGCGGCCCTTGGCGCACTCTTCGCACTCACGGCGCTGGCGGCACCACACGCGCCCGCCACCGCCCAGCTCACCACTCCCGAAGAGCAGTTCGGCTACCGGATCGGCACCGACTACCAGCTCATCAACTACCAGGGCCTGACCGAGTACTGGCAGATCCTGGCCGAGCAGTCCGACCGCATGACGGTGGAGTCGATCGGCAGGACCGAGGAGGGGCGCGAACAGTGGATGGCGACGATCACTTCGCCCGCCAACCGGCCCAACCTGGAGCGCTACAGGGAGATCGCGGCGCGGCTGGCCCGGGCCGAGGGCGTCACCGAGGAGGAGGCTCGCGCACTGGCGGCCGAAGGCAAGGCCGTGGTCTGGATCGACGGCGGGCTGCATGCGAGCGAGCTGCTCGGCATTCAGCAGCTCATGGAACTCGTGTGGCAGATGGTGAGCCGCGACGACCCGGAGACGATGCGCTTCCTGGACGAAGTCATTCTCCTGGCGGTGCACGCCAACCCGGACGGCCACGCGCTGTACGCGAACTGGTACATGCGCAGCGACGACCCCCTCGAGCGCTCCACGCGCGGCATCCCGGTCCTCTACCAGAAGTACGCCGGACACGACAACAACCGCGACTTCTTCATGGCCTCGCTCGCCGAGAGCGAGAACATGAACCGGGTCATGTACCGCGAGTGGTTCCCGCAGATCGTCTACAATCATCACCAGACGGGGCCGGCGGGCACCGTCATGTTCGCCCCGCCCTTCCGCGACCCGCCGAACCACAATCTCGACCCCATCATCCTCACCAGCCTGGACCAGGTCGGCTCGGCGATGCACCAGCGCTTCGTCGTCGAGGGCAAGGGCGGCACGACGATGCGAAGCGGCGCCGGCTACTCCACCTGGTGGAACGGCGGCCTGCGCACCACGCCCTACTTCAAGAACATGATCGGCCTGCTCACCGAGACGATCGGCCACCCCACCCCGATGGAGATCCCCTTCCTCCCGAACCGCCAGCTCACCCACGGCGACCTGCCGCTCCCGGTCAATCCGGGCAGGTGGCACTTCCGCCAATCGGTGGACTACTCGCAGACGGCGAACCGGGCCGTGCTCGACTACGCGTCGCGCAACCGCGAGCACCTGCTCTTCAACATCTGGCGCATGGGAATGAACTCGATCGAGCGGGGGAGCCGCGATTCCTGGACGGTGCTGCCGAAGTGGATCGACCAGGTGAGTGACGAGATCGGCGGCCGGGGCTCCCTGGAGGACTACGAGTCCTACCTGCGCGACCCCGCGAAGCGCGACGCCCGCGGCTACATCCTGCCGGCCGGCCAGCGCGACTTCCCCACCGCCACGCGGTTCGTCAACGCGCTGCTGAAGGGCGGCGTGAAGGTGCACCGGGCGACGGACGACTTCAGCGTCGGCGGGAAGGACTACCCGGCCGGCTCGTATGTGGTGACCGCCGCGCAGGCGTTTCGCCCGCATGTGATCGACATGTTCGAGCCGCAGAACCACCCGAACGACTTCCAGTACCCGGGCGGGCCGCCGATCGCGCCCTACGACAACGCCGGGTGGACGCTGGCGCTCCAGATGGGCGTGGAATTCGACCGCATTCTGGACGGCTTCAACGGGCCCTTCGAGGAGATCGCCTGGATGGCCGAACCGATTGCCGGGACCGTGACCGGCGCCGCGTCGCCCGTCGGCTACATGGTGGACCATATCAACGCGGCCTTCACCGCGGTGAACCGGGTGCTCGCCGGCGGGGGCGAGGTGTACTGGACCGACATCGCGTTCGAAGCGCCCGGCATGTCCTTCGAGCCCGGCGCGTTCTACATCCCGGCAGCGTCCGCCGACCGGTCGCAGCTGGAAGACTGGGCCGCCGAACTGGGCATCGGCTTCCACGGCGTCATGTCGGCTCCGGCCTCGACGATGGCGCTTTCGAACGCGCGGGTCGGCCTGATGGACCGCTACGGAGGCTCGATGCCTTCCGGCTGGACGCGCTACATCCTGGAGGACTTCGAGTTCAACTTCGAGATGATCTATCCGCCCGATGTCGACGCGGGCAATCTCAACGAGCGCTTCGACGTGATCATTCTGCCCGATGGCGCATACGCCGGCGGCGGCATTGGAGGCGGGGGCCGCGGCGGGTTCCGCTTCGGAGGCCTGGACGACGACTTCGTGGCCAGCCTCCCGGACTCGCTGAGGAGCCGCCTGGGACGCCTGTCGGGCGAGACCAGCCTTCCCGCGCTGCGCCAGTTCATCGAGAACGGGGGCGCGGTGATCGCGGTCGCCAGCTCCACCTCGCTGGGACCCCAGCTCGGCCTCCCCCTCGAGAACTTCATGGTCGACGCGCAGGGCGAATCGCTCTCGCGGGACGACTACTTCACCCCCGGCTCGATCCACAACATCGCCGTGGAGCACGGCAGCCCGCTCACCCACGGCCTCGGCGACCGGGTCAACGTGCTGCACAGCCACAGCCCGGTCTTCCGGATCGGCGACGGGGCCGCCAACGTGCGCCGCATCGCTTGGTACGACACCGCGGAACCGCTGGTGAGCGGCTGGGCCTGGGGCCAGCAACACCTCCAGGGCGGCACGAGCATGATCGAGGCGGACATCGGCGCCGGCAAGCTCTTCCTCTTCGGCCCGAAGATCACCTTCCGCTCGCAGCCCCACGGCACCTTCCCGCTGCTCTTCAACGGGATCCACTACGGCGCCGCCAAGCGTAGCGGGCCGGTCAGTTGAGGGAGGACGAGCAGCCGGAGCCGGCCCTGGGCGCGCCCGGGGAATCCGGCGAGGAAGAACCAAACCAGGCCGAACCCTCCGCCAGCGGGGGCCCGGGGCCCAGGCGGCCGCGCCTCCCGCCAACCCCTTCTCGGCTCTGCGCGCACGCACCCTGATCCCCTGGATGCTGCTCGTCTATCCGGGCCTGGTGCTCATCACCCTTCTGGCCGGCCACCTGACGGGTGCCGACATGGAGGGCCAGGCCTTCCAGTTCATCGGGGACTATTCGGCGCTCTCGATCGCGATGGTCACCTGGGTGCTGTGGGCCGCCCGGCGCAGCGGCGTCAGCCTGCGGCGCCTGGCCGGCTGGTTGCCGGAAGGCTACAACTGGCTGCCGGCGCTCGGGATCCTGCCCGTCGCCATGGTTTTCTCGCTGGGCTCGGCCATCGTCATCGAGTACGTCGTCTCGCTCTTCGCCCCGGGGCACATCGAGTGGCTGATGAGCGTCAAGATGATCCCGGACGCGGAGAGCGGACTGCTCTACGCCGCGGTCTGGTGCCTGGCGATCGTGGTGATCGCCCCGACCGTGGAGGAGACGCTCTTCCGGTCGATGCTCATCAACCGGTGGGGGACCAAGTGGCGTCTGTCCACCGCGGTGATCGCCTCCTCGCTCTTCTTCGGCGTGATTCACATGACCTTCTTCGTCGGTCCCGCAATGCTGGGGATGGTCCTTGCGGTGATGTACATCCAGAGCCGCACCCTGATGGTGCCGATCGTGGTGCACGCCGCCAACAACCTCATCGCGGTAAGCCTGGGGTTGCTGGGAGAAGGCGAGGCGGAGGCGGAAGACTACGCCTTCGAGGGACTGATGGCGGAGCCATTGGTCGGAGCCGCGCTGATGGCGGTGACCCTGCCCATCCTCATTCTGTACCTGCGGCGCAACTGGCCCGCGCGGGATGCGGCAGTCCCGTACATGGTTGAGGAGGCGGAGGCGGCAGGGCAGACCCCGGGCGTCCCTTGACCCGCGTCGCGGCGATCGACGCCGGGTCGAACGCGATCCGGTTTGTCGTGGCCGAGTTCGACGGGCCCACGTCCTACACCGTCCTGCACAAGCGACGCGAAGCGGTCCGCCTCGGGCACCGGGTCTTCACCCACGGGGAACTGGACGACGACACCGTGCGCCAGGCGCTGGCAGCCTTCCGTCTCTTTCGCCGCGACATGGACGCAATGGGTGTCGAGCGTGTCCGGGCCGTCGCCACCAGCGCGACACGCGAAGCCGGGAACCGGGACGAATTCCTCGACAGAATCCGGGCGGAATCCGGGATTGTCCTGGAGCCCATCAGCGGGGCGGAGGAGGCCCGGCTGGTGCACAACGCCGTGCGCGCCCGGGTCGACCTCTCCCTGGGGCGCTGGATCCTGGTGGACCTGGGCGGCGGCAGCGTCGAGGTGTCGCTGGTGGACGACACCGGGATCCTCTGGAGCGAGTCCTACAGGATCGGTACGGTCCGCCTGCTCGAAACCCTCGCCGCCGCCCGCGGCTGCCAGGATTCGCTGCGCGCATGGGTACGCCGGCAACTCGCCGCACTGACGATCCCGCCGCCGGACGCATACCCCGGCCCGGCCGCCTTCGCCGCAACCGGCGGCAACATCGAGGCCATCGCCGGGCTCGCGCTCAGCTACATGGACCCGCTCAAGCTGGCCATCCTGCCCATCAACCGGCTCGACGCGGTCATCCATCTGCTCAACGCAATGTCGGTCCAGGAGCGGATCGGGGAACTGAATCTGCGCCCCGACCGTGCCGACGTGATCCTCCCGGCCGCGCTCGTGTACCGCCACTTCGCGGAGCTCGCCCAGGCCGGGCACATCGTGGTGCCGAGTGTCGGGGTGAAGGAAGGGGTGCTGCTGGACGTGGCGGCGGTCGAGGCCGCTGCTACCCCCTCAGCGCCAGGTGCCGGATTTCCTGAATCGCCACTGATATCCCGGCCAGGCTGACCGGCTGTTCCGCCTCGACCTCTTCCAGCACCTCGTGGAAGCGCGAAAGGCCGGCATCGTCGCCGCCGAAGCCCAGCGCGTCGGCCAGCGTACCCTCACCGTCCAGCGCGCCCTCGGTGAGGTTGCGGCGGATCGCGCCGAGGTCCTGCACGAGTCCCAGTGCCCAGCGCTGCTGCCACCTGTCCTGGTTGCTGCGGCTCTCGATCGAGCGCATGAGCCAGGGGATGCGGAGCTCCTCGGTCACCCAGTAGTAGACCGTGGCCGCCTTGACGGGATCGGTCTCGGTGGTGCGTGCCAGGTGCAGGATTTCCAGGAGGTGGTTCAGGAAATGAAGCGCCATGAGCTTCCGCACGAAAGGTTCGTCCTCCGGTCGCGGGGTACCGCTCTTCACCCTGGACATGAAGTTGTCGCGGTCCTCGCCGGCGACGATGTCGTGGAACTTCTCGCGCAGCGCTTCGAGGCCCATCTGGCTGCCCTCGATCAGCGCGCTCGTGGACTCCTCGGGATCGCAGTTGTTGAGGACCCAGCGCGTGGTCTGCTCCAGCACCCGCGCGAGCCCCATCGTCCAGCGGTAGGTGACGGCGGTCGACACGCTCTCTTCGCGGGAGCGGATCTCCTCCAGGATCGTGTCGTGCTGCGTCAGCCTCGCGGCGACCAGCCACGCCCGCGCGATCTCGACCTCTTCGCGCCCCGTCTCCTGGGCAAGCCGGTCGACAAAGGTGGATCCCATGAGGTCGACGAGATCGTTGGTCATCTGACAGGCGACGATCTCACGGCGCAGCCGGTGGTTGACGGCCCGGTCGCGCCCGACCACCTCGATCGCCCTGGGCGGGAAGTACCCGAAGAAATACTCCGCGGCCGAGGGATCGTCGGGCAGCTCCGACGCCAGCAGCGCGGACTTCAGGTGAAGCTTGGCGTAGGATAGCAGGACGGACAGCTCGGGCCGGGTAAGGGACTGGTGAGCCTCCCTGCGTGCCGTCAGTTCCTCCCATGCCGGGAGTCCCTCCGCATCCCGGTCGAGCAGCCCGGTGCGGCCCAGCTCCGTCATGAGCGCCCGGAATGCACCCACTCCGCGGCGGGCCCGGTACTCGTCGAGCGATACCGCCTGGCAGCCGGACTCGTTGTCCCGGAGGACGAGGGCGGCGACGGTGTCCGTGAGCCGGTGCACGAGTTCGTTGCGCTCGTCCCGGGTGACCGCACCGGTGTTCAAGACCTCGTTGAGGAGGATCTTGAGGTTCACCTCCCGGTCGGAGAGGTTGACGCCGCCGGAGTTGTCGAGCGCGTCGGTGTTGATGCGGCCGCCGCCGAGCGCGTACTCGACCCGCGCCGCCTGCGTCAACCCCAGGTTCCCCCCCTCACCCACGACCTTGGCGCGCAGTTCGCCGGTGCTGATGCGGACCGGATCGTTGGATGCGTCACCCGCGTCGGCGTGACCCTCGTCATCGGCCTTCACATAGGTGCCGATTCCCCCGTTCCAGAGGAGGTCCACGGGCGCCTTCAGCACCGCGCGGATGAGGCTCTCGCCGTCCAGGGTATCGACGCCGTCCTCGACCCCCAACGCCGTCTTCGCCTCGGGCGGGAGGTCGACGGACTTTACTCCCCGCGGCACGATCATTCCCCCGGCCGAGAGCTTGTCCCGGTCGTAGTCGTCCCACGAAGAGCGGGGTTTCTCGAAGAGGCGCTTGCGCTCCGCGAAGGAGACCTCGGGGTCGGGATCGGGGTCGATGAAGACGTGGCGGTGGTCGAAGGCGGCCACCAGCCGGATGGCCGGAGAGAGGAGCATGCCGTTGCCGAAGACATCGCCGCTCATATCGCCGATCCCGGCCACGGTGAAGGGATCCTGCTGGATGTTGAGGCCCATCTCGCGGAAGTGCCGCTTGACCGATTCCCAGGCGCCGCCGGCGGTGATCCCCACCTCCTTGTGGTCGTACCCGTTCGACCCGCCGGACGCAAAGGCGTCGTCCAGCCAGAACCCGTACTCGGCGGCGATCTCGTTGGCGGTGTCGGAGAAGGTGGCGGTGCCCTTGTCCGCGGCGACCACCAGGTATGGGTCGAATCCGTCGTAGCGTATCACACCCTCCGGAGGCGCGGCAGCTCCGTTGAGGTCGTCCGTGATGTCGAGCAGGCCGCGCACCAGCGTCCGGTATTGCTCCTCGGCCTCCTGCGCCATCTCGTCCCGCGCCGCGAACGAGCGCAGACAGACGAAGCCACCCTTCGAGCCGCTCGGCACGATCAGCGCGTTCTTGACCACCTGCGTGTTGACGAGGCCCATGACCTCGGTGCGGAAGTCGTCCGGACGATCGGAGTGGCGGATCCCCCCGCGCGCCACGGCGGCACCGCGCAGGTGGATCCCCTCCATCCGCGACGAGCGCACCCACACTTCGTACTTCAGCCGGCTCTTCGAAACCGCCTGCAGCTGCTCGCTGTCGAACTTGAAGGAGACGTATGGCGCGCCCCCCGAGCGGCGGGTCGGCGAGCGGCCCCCGTTCCGGTAGTAGTTGGTGCGGATGGTGGCGAGGATCACGGTCTGATAGGCGCGCAGCGCACGGTCGTGAGCGAGCGAACTCACCGCGACCAGCTCCTGCGTGAGCAGGCTCTTGAGCTCCGCCACCTTCTTTTCCCGGTCCTCGATCCGGTCCGGCCGGTCGGGATCGAAGCGTACCTCGAAGAGCCGGAAGAGGAGTTCCCCGATGGCCGGATAGCTGTCCAGCGCCGTCGGGAGTACCTGCCGGCTGGGGACGGCCCCGATCTGGAAGGCGTAGCTGGCGTAGGCGCGCAGCACGTCGACCTCCCGCCAGGCCATCCCGGTGCGCTGCACCAGCCGGTTGAATCCGTCGTTGCTGGCGTCGCCGGCCCGCACGGCCAGGATCGTCTCCGACAGCACGTCCGCCCGGCCCTCCACGTCCAGGTGTTCGCCCTCCGAGTTCTGGACATCGAAGCTGTAGATGACCGAGTCCTCCTGGCCATCCTCGCGCAGCTCGAAGGGCGCCACCGCGATCACCCGCAGTCCGCAGTTCTCAAGCACGGGCATGAAGTCCGACAGGATGATCTGGTGGTGCCTGATGTAGACCTTCAGTTCGCACTTGCCGCCGTCGGAGTGATCTTCGAAGAAGCGCACCGACTCCGTGCGGCCGTCCACCCGCATCGCTTCCAGCTCCTCGATGTCCCGCACCGCCACCCGGGGATCGTTCGCGGCCTTGTATTCGGGTGCGAAGGCCCGCTCGTAGTACCTGGCGAGCTGGCGGGCCTCGTCGGGAGGACGGATCCCGGCCAGCAGATCACGCACCTCGTCGAGCCAGGAGCGGGTCAGGTCGGCGACCGTCGCCGTGAGCTCCTTGCCGTCCGCCTCGGCGAGCCGCTCGGGAGGGCCGCCAAGGTAGAAGTGCAGGCGGGCCTGGTCGCCGGCGCTCATCGCCAGGTGATAGTTCAGGATCTCCGCGGAGTAGCGGGTTACCAGCCAGCCCTCGAATTCCCGGCGGAAGCTGCCGGAGAATCGGTTGCGCGGGAGCACGACCATGATCGAGACCCCCCGCCCCAGTGCGTCGCGCCGGACCGACACGAAGACTTCGGCCGTGTTGTAGCGGATCAGGATCGTGCGGATTTCATCCAGGATCTCGTCCGCCGAGGCGAGGAAGAGTTCCTCCTTCGGCAGCGAGCCGAAGATCGTGATGACCTCCTTGTAGTCGTGCGAGCCCTCCGCGAGCCCCGAGGCCGCGAGGACGGCGGTCAGCTTCTGCCGGAGGATCGGTATGTCCTGCGCGGGCTCGGCGTAGGCGGCGGAGGTGAAGAGCCCCAGGAACCGGTGCTCACCCGCCACCGAACCGTCGGAGCGCAGCTTCTTGATGCCGATGTAGTCCATCCGCGCGCGACGGTGAACGGTGGATTCGGCGTTCGTCTTGCTGATAATCAGGAGCGGGCCCGACAGCGCGCGTTCCTGCATCTCGGGCGGGAGTTCGCTCATCGGCACCGGACGCGCATAGGCCGAACCCTCGTCGTCCTGCAGGATGCCGAGACCCGATCCGGGTTCGATCATCACCGACAACTCGTCGTCCGCCCCCTCCGGACGGAAGGTGTAGGACCGATACCCGAGGAAGACGAAGCCGCCGTCCCGGAGCCAGCGGAGGAACGCCTGGATTTCGCGGAACTCGTCGCGTTGTTCGCGCAGGTCGCGCATGCGGAAACTCAGTTCGGAGACCACATCCCCGATCTTGTCCACCATGAGGCCGAAGTCGTCGGTCGCCTTGACCACGTCCTCGAGCCGGCGGGCCGTCTCCTCCCGCAGCGACTCGAGCATCTCCGGGTCTTCGACGCGCGTGACCTCGGCGTAGACCATCGACTCGGTGCGGGTGCGCTCGCCGGGGGGCAGCAGATCGGTGATCCCCCCGTCCGCGTCCCGCTCCACGGTCATCAGCGGATAGACCAGGTGCGCGATCCTTCGCTCCTGCGAATGGAGGAACTCGCGGATCGTGTCCACGATGAAGGGCCGCTCGGAGATGTTGGTGCGGACGATGGTGACCGGCGCATACCAGCCCGTCGCGGATTCCTTCGGGTTCAGCACCTCGACATCGACACGGTCCGGCCGGCTCCGATCGAGGAAGCGGAAGGAATTGTGGCACATCTTGGCCAGGTGCCCGGTGCTCCGCTCCTCCAGCAGGTCGGCCGGGGCCTTGCCCAGAAAGTACGGGACGAACTTTGCCAGCAACCGGTAGCGGTCGTCGTCCACCTCCTCGCGGAGGACGGCCAGCACGGCTTCAATCACCTGCGACTTCTCGGGGGTGTCCACCCCTGGGGCCGCGGGGGCTCCGGATGCCCGGCCGCCCGACTGTTCCACGCCTTCCGCTGGAGTCATCGCCTCACGGGGTTGGAGTCCACGCCTCGGGCGGTGGAGGCGGGCGCTGCCGACGGCGCCGGGCGCCGTGTGGATCGGATCAGCGAGGGGGTCATGACAGAAGATTACCCAACCACCCCGCGCACCGCCAGACGTTACCTTTCGGGGGCAGATCGCACCCGGCGCCGGAACCGCCGGCCGGGGCCGCACCGTGGTCCAGCCGTGCGGTCGAACGTCGTCCAACGCGGGAGCCGCCCTTGCGCTTCATCCACATCTCGGATGTCCACCTCGACACGGCCTTCGCGGGCCGACCCGACGCCCTGCGCACCCGTCTGCGGCACGCTTCCCTCGAGGCGCTCGAGCGCTGCGTCAACACCGCCCTCGCCGAGGAGGTGGACGCGCTGCTGATCGCCGGCGACCTCTTCGACGGGCCGTACCTGTCCTTCGAGACCGAGCGCTTTCTGCTGGAGCAGCTCGGCCGGCTGGCCCGCGCGGGCGTCCAGGTCGTCTACGCGACCGGCAATCACGACCCCGGCACCGGCCACCGCGCAACCGGCCTCGACTGGCCCGGCAGCGTGACCGTCATCGCCCGGGGAGATCCCGTCACGGTCCCCGTCCACACCCGCGCAGGCGAGCTGGCGGGCCACGTCACCGGCGCGGGACACGCCACCGCGCACGAAACCGGCGACCTCTCCCGCCGCCTCATGCCCGCCACGGACACGCGCCTCCCCCAGGTGGCGCTCCTGCACACCCAGGTCACGACCGCCGCCGCCCGGCAGGCGCACCACGCCTACGCCCCCTCCACCCTGGAACGCCTGCGCTCCGCCGGCTTCCACTACTGGGCGCTCGGCCACGTCCATCTGCGGCAGGAGCTCTCCGGCGACCCCCCCGTCCACTACTGCGGCAACCTTCAGGGCCGGAGCCCCCGCGAGACCGGGCCGAAGGGCGGCCTCCTGGTCGATCTCGGCGCCCCCGCGCGCCCGGCGGTGGAATTCCGGGAGTTCGCCCCGGTGCGCTGGGAGAAGCTGGCCGTGTCCACCCTGGCCGGCGCGACCACGCTCGACGAGGTCGCGGCGGAGGTGGTGCGCGCGTGGGACGAGGCCCGCGACGCCGACCCGGGCAGCGAGGGCACCGAGTGGATGGTGGCGGTGGAGCTTGCCGGGCCGTCGCCGATCTGGCGGCAGCTGCGCGAACCCCGGGAGCTGGAGACCATCGAGGACGAGGTGGCGGCAAGGCTGGGTGCGGTCGGCGCCGAGGTGCGGGCAAGTGTCCACCCCCCGGTGCGCCCGGATGAACACGTGGAGCGCCGCGACGTGCTGGGCGAGACGCTGCGCCTCTGCCGCGAGGTGGCCGCGGGCGACGAAGAGCCCGGCCTGTCGGAGACCGATCTCGCCGGATTCGACCCCGAGCGGGACGCCACGGTGGGCGACTACCTGCGCCGCCTCCTGGCGGGTGGTGAGGAGGAGATCCTGGAGCGGATGCTGGAGAGCGAGGCCCGCGCGGAATGAAGTTCGAATCCGTCCACATCGACCGCTACGGGTGCCTCGCGGACCTCTCGACCGGAGAGGAGGCGCTTCCTTCGATCGTCGTCGTACTGGGCCCCAACGAGAGCGGCAAGTCCACCTTCTTCTCCTTCCTGACGACGCTTCTCTTCGGCTTTCACCCGGCCAACCGCGCGGGCCATCCCTACACGCCCTGGTCCGGCGGCTCGCCGGAGGGGCGCGGCCGCATCCGCCTGGATGCCGGTGGCGTGCAGGAGGTGCATCGCAGGCTCACTTCGTCAGCCTCGGGACGGCTTGCCACGGACGAAGGGGGCCGGAACCTCGCCAACCGGAGGCTGCCCGCGGTCGAGCATGTGACGCGGGCCGTCTTCCGGCAGGTCTACGCGCTGACCCTGGCCGAGCTTGCCGGGATCGAGGGGGAGAGCTGGGCGCTTGTGCAGGACCGGCTGGTCGGCGCGATGGGCGTGAAGGACGTGCGTCCCGCCCGAACGGTCGCGGGCGAGTTCGAGGCCGAGGCCAATCGGCTCTGGCGCCCCGACAATCGCGGCCGTCCCCGTGTGCGGGTGCTGCGGAGCGAAATCGCGGACCTGAACGAGCGGCGCCGGGATGCGCTGGAGCTGGACAGAATGCTGCGCGCCAAGGCGGGCGAGAAGGCCGAGGCCGAGCAGGCCCTGGGGGAGCTGCGCGAGGAGGGGAAGCGCCAGCGGGGACGCCGCGAGCTCATGGAAGACCGCCTGAACCGTCTGCTGCCGGTTCGGCGTGCGTTGGCGCGGATCGAAGAGCTTCGGCGGGCTGCGGCGGGCTACGGAGCGGAGCCGGACGGACTGCCGCAAGGAAGCGGGGGACGACCGCAGGGACACGGCGAGGCCCCCGGAGACACCGGGGAACTTCCGGAGGCGTTGCGAGGACTGCCGGCGGACCCGGTGGGTCGTCTGGAGGAGCTGCGGGACCGCCGCCGCGAAGCGGGGGTGCGGATCGAGCAGCTCGATCACGAGGCGGCGCTCGGCAACGAGAGCGTCCAGGACTACCGCGACCGCTACGAGAAGGTGGCGGCGATCGAGGAGGAAGTGCGCGCGGCCGCGGCCCACATGAACTCGATGCCGGACCGGAAGCGCGATGTCGAGGCAGCCGAAGCCGAGGTCCGTGCGCTGGAGGCGCGTTGCCTGGAGCAGGGAGCAGCGCTGTTCACGGTGACCTGGGGCGAGGTTCCGCGGGACGACTACGCCGACATCGACTCCGCGGAACTGCGCGAACAGGTTGTCGTCGCTCAGAAGTCCCGCGAGAGGCTGCTGGCGCACCAGGCCGGCAAGGGCGGAGGCGGCGGGCCGCCCGAGTTGTCGAAGCCCGGATGGGGGTCCATCGCCGCGGGATTGGTGCTTCTCGCCGGGGGGTTGGCGCTGGTGGGATGGTGGTACCTCTACCCCGACATCGTGTTCGAGACGCTCGGGGGAACACGCATCACCGCGGCGTTTGCGCTCAGCGCCTCGATCTTCGTGGGGGGTGGCGGGCTGGTGACGCTGGCAGCGAGGGCCGCGAGAGCGATGCGTTACAAGCAGTATCGGATTGCGGTGAAGGAGGCCGAGGGGCGCCGGGCGGAAAGGGTCGCGCTGCTGAAGGGCAAGGAGGAGGACGCAAGGGGGACCGTGCGGGCGATGGTCTCCGGGCTTCCGCTCAAGGAGTCGCTGGTGGAGACTCCGGGGCTGGACCTGCCCAACGGGATCGAGAAGCTGGCCGAGCTCGCGGAGCGGCTTCAGGAGCGGAAGGATGAGCTGGAGCGGCGCCGTGAGAGGGTAGAGCGTGGGGTAGATCAGATCGCCAGCGTGCGGAAGGCGCTGTCGTACCATTCCGGCGGCGAGACTCCGGTCGCCGCGCGTGTGCTGAACTCGCTGCTCGACGCGGCGCTGAAGGCACGCGAAGGCGCGAGGGCCGCGGAGCAGCAGCTCGAGCGGATCGAGGCCGAGAGGGCGGACGCCGAGGCCGTGCGGGCGACCGCCACGCAGGAACTGCACGACCTGGAGGCACGGCTGGCCGGATTCGCCGATGGCGACCCCGACCGTGGCGGGGAAGTTGCGGCAGAGCGGCTGCAGAGCTGGCGCCGCGCGGGGGAGCTGCGCCGGGAGCTGGAGCGAACGCATCCGGAGCTGGACGGGCTCGTGGCCGAGATCACCGCGGCCGAGGCCGATGGCGAGAGCTGGGAGGCGCTGCGTGAGGGGCTGGACGAGTTGCACGCCCTCCGCGAGCGGCGGACGCGCCGGGCCGGGGAGCTGCAGGGAACCATCGCCCGCCTGGCGACCGAGATCGAGCACCTCGAGGACGGCGAGACCGCCGACACCATCGAGGGCCGCATCGAGGTCCTGAAGGAGCAGGTGCGGGACGCGAAGGAGGGGCGGGACCGCGCGTACCTGTTGGCCCGCCTGGTCCGCGAGGCCGACCGCCGCTTCCGCGAGGAGAACCAGCCCGAACTGCTCAAGCGCGCCGGCCGCTACCTCGGCGAGGTCACCCGGGGGCGCTACGACCGGATCGAACTCGGCGACCCCGGCGACGAGTCCTTCTACCTGCGGGAGCCGAGTGGCTCCGCGACGCGCAAGGTCGGCGAAGCGCTCTCCCAGGGCACCAGGGAGCAGGTCTACCTGGCGCTGCGCCTGGCGATCATCAGCCACCTGGACGCCGACCGCGAACGCCTCCCCCTCTTCATGGACGAGACGCTGGTGAACTGGGACGCCTGGCGCCGCGACCGCGCCTTCGGGATCCTGGAGCGCGTCGCCGACGAGCGGCAGGTCTTCATATTCACCTGCCACCCGGCGATGGCGGCCGAGATGGAGGACCGGGGGGCGCGGGTGATTCCGTTGGCGGTGGGGTAGAGGGGGTCTCGCCGGATCGGCGTGGCCCCGGACGAACGCTCAAGTCCGCATCACTCTCGGACGCCGGACTACGACAGGGGAGCCCTCGACGAGAAAGGCCGAGCGGGGCGTCTGCAGGAATGGCACGAAGGATTCCCCGTAGAGCTGCCGCAGGGCGGAGGCGTCGCAATCGAGACTTGCCTTCCGCGTGTTCCAATAGCGCCAGGGTGGGTGGTCGACGGTGTATTCGATCGTCTGGCCGCGGCGCGTTCCGTATCCATACGTGTGGTCGGTGATGAACTCTTCTTCGCTCCCCGGTTCAGGCTGTCGGGGGTCCCGCACGGTGTCGGCCGTCGCTTCGACGTGGTGCCGCCTCCTGTCTTGCCGCCAGGAATAGCGAACGGTGGTCGCGTGCTCGCGCGGTGTTCCGCCCGGAGCTGCGGGCGGGACGGGAGGATGCTGGAAATGCCGCGCCATGGGCACGGTCTTGTAGGGTTCCCCGTAGAGTCGCCGGGCCAACAGGGAGACGATCGGCAGACGAACCAGCTCCCTGATGAAGACGACGCCTCTGCGTGAACCATCCGTGGTCCTGCGCCGGACGTAGAAGCGCAGGTTGATTTCCTCGAAGTGCCGGTGAAAGGGGACGGGCATCTTCAGAATCCGCACGTCGGAGAATTCGAAGGCGACGATGCTGACGAGCGTCCTTCCTCGCCAGACATCGAGTTCGATCCCCCTCGGGAGGAAGGGCGTGACCGTGTCCGGATCGACCTCGTAGTTGAGCATGACGAGGTTTCTCCACCAGGCGGTCAGGAAGACCGGCTGTTGCCGGTTCGTGTCCAGGGTGTTCATGACGACGCTGTGGATGTGGTTTCTCGCAGAGCGGGCCGACTGGATGGAATCTACAGCGCGCGGCGCGGTTCAACGCGGATGCATCGCCGCTCGAGTGCCACAGGGGTATTGTGCACGGGCCGGATCAGGGTGCGCGTCCGGTCGACACGGCCCGCCCCCGCTCCCGCGCGAGCGTGTAGAACATCTTGGCGCCGACTCGCAGCGACATGCCCAGGCGGCCCGAGATCTTGGAGCGTCCCCGGGAGCGCGGCTCGTGGGGGGCATGAACCTCGACGATCCGGAGGCCGTGTCGGACCGCGCGGAGCTGCATCTGGAGCGTCCAGCCCCAGTCGCGGTCGTCCATGGCGAGGCGTTGCAGGGCGGGGAAGCGGATCGCGCGGAAGGGCGGCAGGTCCTCGAAGCGGTAGCCGAAGAGCAGCCGGGTGGCCGTGAGGATGACCCGGTTCCCCCACCGCGCGTGCGTGCGCAGGTTGCCGCGCGAGCCGTCCGGGTGGGTGCGCACCCCGAGGGTGAGGTCGGCGCCCCGGGCGACGGGGCCGAGCAGGAGGGGCAGCGAGGCCGCGTCTTCGGGGTGGTCGGCGTCGAGGAACGCGACCGCGCGGGGTGGGGTGGGGAGGGCGGCCAGATGCGCGATCCCGGCAAGGCAGGCGGCGCCGTAGCCGCGCCGGGGTTCCCGCACGATGGTCGCGCCGGCTGCGCTGGCGATGGAAGCCGTGTGGTCGGTGGAACCGTTGTCCGCCACCACGACCGTGTGAAGGCGGTCGATGGGGAGCTCCGCGAGGACGGCGGGCAGCGCTTCCTCCTCATTGAGCGCGGGGATCAGGACGGCGGTCCTGCGAAGCAGTTGCTCGACGGTCGTCGTCGGCTCCGCGGTGTGTCGATTCATGCTCCAAGGTAAGTCACCCGCGCCCCGACCGATTGGCCCGCCCGTGGCGTCGGCCTATACTGAGGACCAGCCAACCGAGATTCGCCTGAAAAACGATATAGAATGAGATATTTTCTGGAAGTCAATTTATTGAATAGTATATTTTCGTCTGACAAATATATAGCAATATATATAGGATGAGCGATCCGCTGTCGCACCCGCCGGCGAGGGTCCTCGCCCTTCTCGGCCTCCTCCTCGTCGCGGCCATTGCGGCCTTCGGTTGGCTGGACGGCATCCCCCTCCCCCTCCCCCGCCTCCTCCTCCCCGCGGCGGCGTTCCTCGCCTACGGGGCCGCGGGCCTCACAGCCGCGCGCGCGGCAGGCGGTCGGCCACCTGGCGGGACCGCGCACCCGGCAGATCGCCGACGCGCGGACACGCCCGCCGACCCGGCGAACTGCCCCACTCCCGAGCGACCCCCCGGCACGACAACCACCCACCCGGCCCGCACCCCCACCCACCCGGCCACCCTCATCGCTCTCATCTGGGCCATCGCCATCCTCGGCCGGCTCGCGCTCCTCCCGCTGGCACCCGAGCTCTCCGACGACATCTACCGTTACCTCTGGGACGGCCACCTCCTCACGCACGGCGTCAATCCCTACGCCCACCCACCCGGCGACGAGGCCGTCGCCGCCCTGCGCACCCCCTTGCACGGGGAGATCAACCACCCCGAGGTCCCGACCATCTACCCGCCGCTCAGCCAGCTGCTGTTCGGTGCGGTGGCGCTCCTGGGCGGAGCGGCCATAGGGAGCGGTGGAGCGGGCGCCGAGGTCGGCGGCACGATCGGCGCCGCCAGCGGGACGGTCGGCGCTGCCGGCGCCCCCTTCGCCCTTGCCAGCAGCTCCATCATCGCCGCCAAGCTCCTCTGGCTCTGTTTCGATCTCGGCTGCGGCCTCCTCCTGCACCGGATCGCCCGCCGCACGGGCCGCAACCCCGCCCCCGTGCTCGTCTGGTATCTCTGGTCACCCCTCCTGATCGTCGAGACGGCGTGGAGCGCCCACTTCGACTCGGTCGGCCTCTTCCTGCTGGCGGCGCTGATGCTCGTGGCGCGCAGCCGCGAGCCGCGCCGCGATCAACCAGCCGGGCCCCGACTCACCTGGACTCCCTTCTCCGGCCCGCTCTTCTCCGGCGCCCTCCTCGCCGCAGCCACCCTCGTCAAGTTCGCCCCGGCGGCAGCGCTGCCCGCCCTCGTCCGCCGGCAGGGCCCGGCCACCCTCGTCGCATTCACCGCCGTCTGCGCCGCCCTCTACCTCCCCTTCGCGGCCATCGGCCCGTTTGGCGGAATCGGTCCCCTCGAACCCGTCGGCCTCGCCGCGCTCACCGAAGGCCTGCGCACATACGCCCGCCACTGGTCCGCCAACGAAGGCGCCTTCGCGGTGATCGCTGCGGTCGTGCGAGATCCCGTCCAGGCCCGCGTCGCCGCCACCGCCCTGGTGCTAGCGGTCGTCGCATGGGTGACCTGGCAACGCTATTCCGCTGAACGCGCGCTGCTGTGGGTCCTCGGGGCCGGGCTGCTGCTGTCGCCCACGATCCATCCGTGGTACGTCCTATGGATCCTCCCGATGGCCGCACTGCGGGGCAACCTGCCCTTCCTCCTGCTAGGCGGCCTCGTCTTCCTCGGCTACTGGGGCCTCGCTGCCTACGAGGCCACCGGAGTCTGGCCCCAGCCGCTCTGGAACCGCGCCGCGATCTGGGTGCCCGTGTGGCTGATGCTCCTGCGGGGCTGCTTGCGCGGACTGCCCCGGCCGGGCACCGGCGGGGATCCCCGGCCCCGGCGCCCGGCGAACGCCCGCCCCCAACCCGACCGCCAGATACCCCCCCGCGAAGAGCCCGACGAAGGGCAGTGACCCCCAGTGTCCCGCGGCGACGGCAATCACCCCCGCCGCAATCATGAGCGCGCCCGCACCCAATACCAGCCGCCGCCCGCGGAAGTCCCCTCCGCGCGTCTCGTAGCTCGACCTCGCCGCGCTTCCCGTCTTCGGCGTCCGGTGGAACGGATCCCGCGCCCGCCCAGTCCCCGCAGCACCGCGCCGCTGAGCAGCACCGACAGCCCGGCCGCCAGCGCGAGCGCACCTGCCACGCCCCTGGCCGCCGGACCGCGTTCACGCCCCCGCCTGCGCGCCGCCGTCCAGTAGAAGACGATGAACGGCGCGGTCGCCGCGAGGAAGAGCGCCAGATCCAGCCACCAGAGCCGGTCGATCCCGAGTGTGCGCCGGGCCAGCGCCGCGGGCACGACGAGGAGCGCGAGCGCGAAGGTGAGGGGGTGGGCGAGGTGGCCGCAGAGGTGGATGAAGGACTCGAACTTGACGGCCGGCCGCCAGGGTCCGCGAAGCACCCGCGCGAGCAGCTTGCGCGCGGTCTGCACGCCGCCCTGCGCCCACCGCCGCTGCTGGACCAGGAGCGAGGCCGGGGTGGCGGGCAGCTCCGCGGGCACGCCGACATCGTCCCTGAGCACGAAGCGCCATCCGGCCATCTGGGCGCGGTAGCTGATGTCGAGGTCTTCGGTGAGGGTGTCCGACTGCCATCCCCCGGCGTCGGCCAGCGCCTGGCGGCGCCAGAGCCCCGCGGTCCCGTTGAAGTTGAAGAAGCGTCCGCCCAGGTAGCGGCCGCGCTGCTCCAGGAAGAAGTGTCCGTCGAGGAGGAGCGCCTGGGCGCGGGTCAGCCACGAGTCGTGCTCGTTCAGGTGGTCCCAGCGGGCCTGCACCATGCCGACGCGCGGGTCGGCCATGGAGGGCAGCAGGGCCTCCAGCAGGTCGGGGCGGGGCAGGAAGTCGGCGTCGAGGATGAGGATGTACTCGCCGGTCGCCGACTCGAGGCCCGCGGCGAGGGCGCCCGCCTTGTAGCCGGTCCGGCGCGTGCGGTGGTGCACGGTGATGTCGATGCCCGCGCGACGCCATCCCCGGGCCCGCCGCCGCGCGAGGAGCGTCGTCTCGTCGGTGGAGTCGTCCAGAACCTGGATCTGGAGGTGGGTGGGGGGGTGGGAGAGCCGGCAGGCCGCGTCGACGAGGCGCTCGACGACGTGTTTCTCGTTGTAGATGGGGAGCTGCACGGTGACGCGGGGTGGGGAGGGGGGGTGGGGGGGCGGGTCGCCGGGTGACCGGCCAGCCGGCGCGGCGGCGCCCCGCCGCGCAAGCCACAGCAGAGTCAGCCGGTGACCGGCGAAAGGCATCAGCAACGCGAGCACGATTGCGTACAACGACACCGCGGTGATGCTCAGTACCTCGGTCATTGGCGGGCCTCCCGGCCGCTGGGGACCGCGGGACTCCGGTCGCTGGGCACGGTCACGGGCGGGCCCCCCGGCTTCCGCGGCCGCCACGGACCATCGAGCGCCAGCTCCTGCACGCACTCATGACGCCGCCACGTCCCGTCCCGGGCGCCCCGACTTCGGGAGGATTCCGATGAAGCCGCGGTGGCGTCCCGTGTCTCCGCGCCGGTGGGAGTAGTAGCGCCCGTCGCCGCAGAGGGTGCATTCGGTGTTGGCGGTGAGGTGGCCGGGGTCGACTCCCGCTACGAGCGCCCGCTGCCGGATGACGCCGCGAAGGTCGATCGGGGCCGGCCGCGGGGGAACCGCTTCGCCCAACGCCTCGAACACCTCCGGGCCGACTTCGTAGCACCGGCCGCAGATCGCGGGGCCAAGGTGGACGAACAGGTCGCCCGGCACGCTTCCGAAGGCCCGGCCCATCGCGGCGAGCCCCTGTCCCAGGACACCTGCCGCCGTCCCCCGCCAGCCCGCATGGAGGAGCGCGATCGCGCGTTGCACGGGATCCGCGATGAAGACCGGGACGCAGTCGGCCAGCGTCACCGTCAGGAGAACGCCGGGCCGGCGCGTGAGGTGCCCATCCCCTTCGCCCACCACCGACTCGCCCGCCGGCAACTCCGTGTGCATCCTCGTTACCGCCCCATGCACCTGCAGGCTTCGCACCACCGAACGCCAGCCATCGCCGAGCGGCGTGCGACAGTCATCGTTCGCCCGGCCCGTGGTCCGCGAATCAAGCGCCTCCTCCGGTCCGCGCGTTTCGCTCGGCCGGGACGCCTCTCGCTCTCTGCGCGTGGTCCCCGCACGGAGCCAGGGCAGGAGCTTGTCCCATCCGGGCACGCGTGTGGACGTGGTCGATTCCCGCCTCATGATCGCGAGCAGACCGCTGCCCTCCTCCTGGAAGATTCCCCTCCGGGAACACCTTACCCCGCCGGAAAAAACTACTAGCTTTCTGTCCACCATGAGCAGCATGTATTTCGACAGCCAGAACGCCGCCTACGTCCAGGCCCTCTACGAGGACTTCACGCGGAACCCGGAAGCCGTCCCGCGCCCGTGGAGGGAGTTCTTCGAGAACGACGCCCACCTGTTGCTTGACGCGGGCCTGATCGTCCCCGACGGGGAGCGCGCGGCGAGACCTGGCGAAACCGGCGCGCCCGGCGGTGGCGAGCCCGCAGTTCCGGCGTCCCCGGGCCCGCAGTCCCATGGCCCGGCATCGACATTCCCGGCCCCGGAATCCGCCCCGGCCGCACCGGGCGCGACCCCGGCCCCGGCCCCCGCGCCCACCGCTCCCCCCCCCACCCCCGAGCAGTCCCGCCGCCTCCTCGACCTCGTCGCCCGCGCCGCCCGCCTCCTCCAGGCCTTCCGCGAGCACGGCCACCAGGCGGCCCGCATCGACCCCCTCGGGAGCGAGCCCCCCGGCCATCCCCAACTCGACCCCGCATACTTCGGCACCACCATGGCGGAGCTGGAGGAGATCCCCACCTCGGTGCTCTTCCCCGAGGGCGGCGACCAGCCCTTCGCCTACACCCTCGACCGCCTCAAGGCCACCTACAGCGGCGACCTCGGCTACGAGTTCGAGCACCTCGAGGACCCGGAGAAGGTCGCGTGGCTGTGGGACCAGGTGGAGCGCGGCACCCACTTCGCGGGGTACACCGACGAAGACCGCGTGCGAACGCTGGACCGGCTGACGCAGGTCGAGGGGCTGGAGCAGTTCCTGCACCGCGCCTACCTGGGGCAGAAGCGCTTCTCGATCGAGGGGATCGACATGATGGTCCCGATGCTCGACGAGGCCATCGAGCTCGCGGCGGCGGGCGGCGCGACCGAAATCGCCATCGGGATGGCGCACCGGGGGCGGCTCAACGTGCTGACGCACATCATGGGGGTCAGCTACGCGGAGATTCTGGCCGAGTTCGAGGGGGGCGCGGCGCCCGGGAGCGCGCTTTGGGTGCCCGACCCCGGCACCGGGGACGTGAAGTACCATCACGGTGCCGCGGGGGACTACCCGCTCCGCTCGGGGAAGACGATCCGGGTCAGTCTGGCTCCCAACCCGAGTCATCTGGAGTTCGTCAACCCGGTCATCCTCGGTATGGCGCGCACGCAGCAGTACGCGGAACGTGGGAGCAGCACCGCGCAGGCCGACGGCAACGGGCCCGGGCACGGCACCCGGAACGGCGCCGCGGCCCAGCGCGATCCCGCCCTCGTCGTGCCGATCCTGATCCACGGGGACGCCGCGTTTGCCGCCGAGGGCGTCGTCGCCGAGACCCTCAACCTGGCCCGCCTGCGCGGCTACGAGGTGGGCGGCACGATCCACATCATCGGCAACAACCAGGTCGGCTTCACGACCAACCCGGGCGATGGCCGCTCCACCCGCTACGCGAGCGACCTCGCCAAGGGCTACGACATCCCCGTGATCCACGCCAACGCCGACGCGCCAGAGGAATGTCTCGCGGCCGTTCGGCTCGCGATGGCCTACCGCGCCCGCTTTCACGCCGACACGGTCATCGACCTGATGGGCTACCGGCGTCACGGCCACAACGAGGCCGACGAGCCCGGCTACACCCAGCCCGTCCTCTACAAGTGGATCACCACGCACCCCACCGCGCGGATGCAGTGGGCGGCGGAGCTGGTGGGACGCGGGTTGGTGACGCGGGCGGAGGTCGACGAGAGGGTCAGTGCGCTGTCCAACGAGCTTCGGGCTGTGAAGGATGGCCGGGTGCGGGAGGAAAGCGAATCGCCGTCGCCCTGGACCGTGCCCAGCTACAGTGCGGTGGGCCAGGACTTCGATATGGACACCGGCGTTCCGATCGAGCGGTTGGAGGGCATCAACCGGACGCTGCTGTCGGTTCCGGACGGTTTTACGCTGCACCCGAAGCTCGCCCGGCAGCTCGCCCGCCGCGACAAGGACTTCGGAGCTGATTTCCGGGTAGCGTGGGGGCATGGCGAAGCGCTGGGGATCGGGTCCCTCCTCGATGAAGGGGTTCCGGTGCGGCTTACCGGCCAGGACTCTGAACGTGGCACCTTCAGCCAGCGCCACCTCGTCCTGAACGACGCCAGGACCGGCGAGCGCCACACCCCGCTGGCGCACATCTCCGACACCCGTTTCGAGATCTACAACTCACCGCTCACCGAGGCGGCCACGATCGGCTTCGAATACGGGGTGACGGTGGCGGCCGACCGCGATCTCGTCCTCTGGGAGGCCCAGTTCGGCGACTTCGTCAACGTCGCGCAGGTGATGATCGACCAGTTCCTCTCGGCGGGGTGGTCGAAGTGGGGACAGCGTTCCCGCCTCACGCTGCTGCTGCCGCACGGGTACGAGGGCCAGGGGCCCGAGCACTCCAGCGCCCGGCTGGAACGCTTCCTCCAGCTCTGCGCCGAGGACAACATGCGGGTCGTCTACCCGACGACCCCGGCGCAGTACTTCCACCTGCTGCGCCTGCAGGCCTTCAGCGAGCCGGAGCGGCCGCTGATCGTCATGTCGCCCAAGAGTCTCCTGCGGCACCCGGAGGCGAAATCGCCGGTGCGCGACCTTGCAGAGGGCGGCTTCCGGAAGGTGATCGACGACCCCGCGATCGAGGGAGCCGAGGATGCGGCGGCGGTGCGGCGCCTGGTTCTGTGCACCGGCAAGGTCTACTACGACCTCGCTGGTGCGGAAGAGCGCGCCGCCGCGACGGACACCGCGATCGTGAGGGTCGAGACGCTCTACCCCTTCCCGGCCGAGGAAATCCGCGCCCTTGAAGACCGCTACCCGAATGCGGAGACGGCGATCTGGACCCAGGAGGAGCCGTTCAACATGGGCGCGCTCACCTACATCCTCCCGCGCCTGCGGGCGGTGCTGCCCGACGGGGTCCGGCTGCGGCACGTCTCCCGGCCGGAGCGCGCGAGCCCCGCCGAGGGGAATCCGCGCAACCACGCGGTGACCCAGCGTGATATCGTGGGCAAGGCGCTGGGGTGATCGGCCGACCGCGGACAATCCCCGCGTGGCACCGAGAGCGGTGAGGCCGACGTGCGACGCGACCGCAGCCAGTTGCTTACCGCCGCCGACATAGAAGCCGCGCGCAACCGGATCGGGGCGGCCGTGGTTCGCACAGGGTGTCCCGAGTCGTTCCCGCTGGGGGCCGCAGCAGGCTGTCACGTTCGCCTCAAGGCAGAACTAAGGCAGCGCACGGGGTCGTTCAAGGACCGGGGCTCGCTCAACCGGCTGCTCCTTCTGTCGCGCGAGCAGCGGGAAGCCGGGGTGATTGCGGCCAGCGCCGGCAACCACGCCCAGGCGCTCGCCCGCCACGCCGCGCGGCTGGGCATCCCCTGCACGATTGTGATGCCCGACACAGCGCCGCTCATCAAGGTCACGAACACGCAGGCGACCGGGGCTCGCGTCCTCCAGACCGGCGAAACGCTGTCCGACGGGATGGCGCTGGTCCACCGCCTCATCGATGAGGAGGGCCTCACGCTCGTCCACCCCTTCGACGACCTGGCGGTCATGGCCGGCCAGGGGACGATGGGCCTCGAGATCGTCGAGCAGGTTCCCGACGTGACGACGATCGTGGTGCCGGTCGGCGGCGGGGGGATGATCTCGGGGGTCGCGACGGCGGTGAAGGCGGAGCGCCCCGGCGTGCGGATCGTCGGTGTCGAGGCGGAGGCCTCACCGGGGGCGCTTCGGTCGCTGGAGGCGGGCGCGCCCACCCATGTCGAGATGTCGGACACGCTCGCCGACGGGATTGCGGTCAAGCAGATCGGCGATCTCACCTTCCCGCACCTGCAGGCCCTCGCCGACGACGTGGTGACGGTGAGCGAGGAGGAGATCATCCGCGCGATCTTCTTCCTGCTCGAGCGCGAGAAGCTGGTGGTGGAGGGCGCGGGGGCGGTGGGCGTGGCCGCGATCCTCGAGGGCAAGGTAAGCCTGAAACCCGCCGACACCGCCGTGTGCATCCTCTCCGGCGGCAACATCGACATGAACATGGTGTCGCGGATCATCGACCGGGGCCTCTGGGAGGACGGCCGCCTGGCCAGCCTGTCGGTGGTCGTTCGCGACCGTCCCGGCTACCTCAACGAGGTCACCGCCGTGGTCGCGATCGAGGGCGCCAACGTGCTCCACATCGAGCACACGCGCGCCTTCGGCGACATCGCCGTCGGCAAGGTCGGAATCGAGATGAAGATCGAGAGCCGGGGGCGGGAGAACGTGGCGGCGATCGTGGAGAAGATCCGCGAACTGGGGCACCAGGTGGAGGAGGTGCTGTGAGGGGGGCGTGAAGACCAGCACCATCGGTTTGCGGGTGAGCCGGTGCCGGCGTCAGCCACGGTTTGCCGACCGCGAACGGCCCCCGATCTGGGTTTCCGATTGTGCGCGGTTGCGCGCGTCATCGCTCCGTACCGACGGCAACATCCCGGGACAGGGCTCGCCACTGACTCGGCGGATGGGATGGAGCGACACCTGGCGCGCCTCGCTGTAGATCGTCACCTGCCTGCGCCCGTCCCTCGTCATTTCCTCCCGGTCACGATGAAACACCACCGCGCTGTCCCTGTGCACCCCGACGAACACCCGGTACAGCTCGTATTCCCGGTTACGGAACACCCCGTAACATCCGGTCTCGGGATCGACGATGGCGCCCGGTACGAAGCCGTTGAGGCTCGCCAGCACAAGGTCTCCCTCCGCGTCAATTGACGGCATGAGACCGCGGTTCCAGCCATGCTCCTCCGCAAACTCCGACGGAACGTTCAACCGTCTCACCCGACCGTCGTCGTGGTATACCAAGACCGAGTCAGGACCTGAATCGCCATTTCGTAACTCTCCGGTTGTTGGGCTCGACTGAACAAGCTCAAACTGTTCGTTGGGCAATACGAGGTAGGCCGCGTCCTGCCGACACGCAACCGCCGCGTCCCTCCACTTCAGCACCTCGGACAACCCGGCATCCGGACCCCGTACCCAAGTCTCGCCCGCTACGACGGGATCACCGAAATACTCGTCCTCGCCACCATTCGCGCCACGCCTCTTCAAGCCACCCTGGACCGCTACTGTCGGCTGGCCGCCGAACTCGCATATCGCCTGGGTCGATGGGCCACCAAACCGCCAATGGCCAACGAAGGCCCCGATGGAGTCCAACAGCAGGGTCTTAGTGACGCCCAATACGTGGAGTCCCCCGCTTGCTGACAAAGCGAAACCCCGGAACCCCCTCAATTCCCGCGGGCCCTCCCCCTTCGCGATTCGGTGGGTTCGAAGCCACTCGCCCGTCTCGATGGAAAAGACCATGACCCCGTCAGGCTCCTCGCGATCCCTGACGTATATCGCTCGGCGTGCGTGGTCGAACGCAACCGGCGAGAACCTGATGGCACGGAAATCATCGTCGATCACGGCCCGACCGTTTTCGAAGTCGATTTCAAGCAGTTTTTGCGCACTCCCGAGCGGAGCCATTGCCAAGGCGGCAGTGGCCGCCACCGTTGCGAGCCCGGCCCATCCGCGTCCCACCCCCGCTACCCCTCCTGCGCCATAATCCCGTGCCGCTCCAGCGTCTGCGCCAGCGTGGGCCGCCCCAGCCGCATGCGGTCGTTGTCCAGCAGGAACGAGAACACGTAGCCCGCGCCGAGCATCAGGATCCCGATCAGGAAGCAGTACATGACGGCGCGGTCCGGGTAGACGTCCTTCAGGTAGCCCACGAAGAGGGGGCCGCAGATCCCCGCGGCGGCCCAGGCGGTGAGGATCGTGCCGTAGATCCGCGACATGTTGCGCGACCCGAAGACGTCCAGGATGAAGGAAGGCATCGTCGCGAAGCCGCCGCCGAAGCAGAGCAGCACGTAGCAGACCAGGATCGAGAAGATCCAGGGGTTGGTCTCGGACATGAGCAGGCCGAAGACGATCATCTGGCTGCCGAGGAGAATGCGGAACACCGCCACCCGGCCGAAGCGGTCCGACAGCCAGGCCCAGATGATGCGGCCCACCCCGTTGCACACCGAGCTGACGGCGATCAGCGTGGCTCCGTATTCGGCCAGCATCGCCGGCGAAATCGACGGGTCGGCCAGGCCCCAGACTTCCTGAAGAAGTTCGCTCTGGAAGCTGATGACCGAGATCCCCGCCGCGATGTTGAAGAAGAACACGATCCAGAGGACCGCGAAGTTGCCGGTGGTCAGGTAGGGAAGGGCCGGTTCCGGCGGCTTCTGCTTTCTAACCACCACCTCCTCATCCGGATTTCGGAGCACCAGGCTGCACGGAATCAGGATGCAGGCGAACACGACCCCCAGCCACATGAACACCGTCGCGAGGTCCCCCTCCGCCCGCACGACGAGGAACGGCGCGAGGATCTTGCTCAGCAGCAGGGCGCCGATCCCGAAGCCCATCACCACGATCCCGGTGGCCAGCCCGCGCTTGTCCGGGAACCACTTCGCCACGGTCACCACCGGGGTCACGTATCCCATCCCGATCCCGATTCCGCCGATTACGCCGTAGCCCACGTAGAAGAGCAGGCTGAGGTCGAGCCTGAGCGCGAAGCTCGCCACCACGTAGCCGACCGAAAACAGCGTGCTGCCGACCAGCGCGAGTGTCCTGGGCCCGAACCGCGGCAGCAGCTGGCCGGACCATCCCGCCGAAATGCCGAGGAAGAAGATGGCCAGGCAGAAGGCCAGGACCGTCTCGGTGTGCGTCCACCCGTACTGCCGGGCGAGCATCGTCTGGAAGAAGCTCCAGGCGTACACCGTGCCGAGGCACATCTGCAGCATGGTGCAACAGATGGCGATGACGCTTCTGGGGACGCCCGCGCTGGGCCGGGGCATCGTCTACCTTCCCTCGTCGCCCCGGGTGGAGCCATCCGCTACGTGCGTGAACAGGCGCGCCAGCTCGCCGACCTCGTCATCCCGCCCCAGCACGTCCTCCTCACCGGTGGCCTTCCCGTCCCCGGCCAGTTTGACCGCAAACGACATCAGGTCCGCCAGCGGCCTGGCGGAGAAGCTCACGAACCAGAACGAAAGCAGCGTGCCCACCACGAGAATGATCCCGAAGAGGTACATCTGCTGGCCGACGGCTCGCTGGATCTTGATTCCCAGCAGCTCCTTGTCCATGCCGACGTGGACGTTTCCCGCCACCCCGGAGAGGATGGGACTGCCGACCTCGATGAAGTCGCCCAGCCCCGGCAGGCTCCGCTCGACGGTCTCTGTCGAGGACGGATCGCTCGCGAGGATCTCGTCGGGGATCCCGGGCACGAAGGTGTGCGCAAGAAACTCCCCGGTGTCGCTGGTGATGTAGATGTAGCGGATGCTCTCGATCTCGACGAACTGGTCGATGAGCGACTGCAGCGTGGCCAGATTGCGGTTCAGCAGGATGTCCACACTGGAGTCGGCGATGTTCTTCGCGATGCTGCGGCTGTTGCTCACGTACTCCTCGTCGAGCTCCCGCGACACGGTCCGGATCGAGAGGAAGGAGACGGAGAGAACGATCACCCCGAAGAGCGCGAAGAAGCTGAAGCGGGTCTTGCGGAAGAGTTTTTGGACTCTCATGGCATGCCGAAGCTGGCTTCCCAGTCGTTGAGCGGGACGAAGCGATCCCCTTCGACGACCGTGTAGTAGACTCTTTGCAGACCCTGGCGGCGATTCGGTCCGAATGACACCCGCTCACCGACGCCCAAGTCGTAGTTGCGCACGTTGAAGACCGCCTCCTCGATCCCGGACCGCTGCGGGTCGTCGCCCATCCGCCGGATGATCTCGGCGATCAGCTTCGCGTTCACGAATCCCTCGAGGCTCACGAAGCTCTGCGGGAAGGTATCGTACGGTTCGTTCGGGGTGATCCTCTCCACGTTGTCGGGCGGAGGGGGATCGTACCTGGCCATCAGCTCGCGGTACTCCTGCACCGCCGGCAGCGACGTGTCCTCGTAGCTGGGCACGACCTGCGAATTGACGAGCCACCGGGTGTGGGAATTCGGATCCGAACGTCCCTCCTGAAGGAGCTGAAGCATGTTCTCGCTCCCCACGAAGGACACGTTGGCGACCGGAATGTGCAGTCCCAGATCGACGGCGTCGCGCGCGAAGGCGCCGCAGGCCTGGTAGGCGCCGATGCAGATCACGGCGTCGGGCGATCGCTCCAGCAGAATCTCCACCTGCGCCCGCATGCTCGCGCTGAACTGGGTCCCGCGGGTGTAGGTGGCCTCGCCGGCGATGGTCTCGCCGTGGCGGGCCAGGGCCTCGCGCACGCCCGCCCAGCCGCTGCGCCCGTAGGCGTCGTTCTGGTAGAAGACGGCGACCCGCCGCCTGCCGATGTTCACGAAGTTGTCGACGAGCCCGGCCGTCTCCTGCCGGTAGGACGCCCGCAGGTTGAAGGCGAACTCGTCGTAGGGGGGCTCGCGCTGCGGTTCCGCGCCGGTGAAGGGAAAGAACAGGAAGACCTGCTGGTCGCGGAACGTCTTGAGCACCGGGAGCGCCCGGGTGACGGTGGGCGTGCCGACGTAGTTGAAGAGCAGGAAGACGCGCTCGTCCTGCATGAGCTCGATCGTGTTCGCGACGCACGGGTCGGGCTGGTAGCCGTCGTCGAGGAGCTTCATCACGATCCGGCGGCCGTTCACCCCGCCGTTCTCGTTGAGCTGGTTGAAGTAGGCCATGGAGCCGCGGTAGAGCTCGGTGCCGAGGCCGCGGGAGGGGCCGGAGAAGGCACAGGAGACGCCGAGGACGATTTCGTCTTCCTGGGCGGGGCCCCCTCGCAGGTAGGGAGCGTCGGCGCGCCCGGATGGTCCGCCACCGGCCAGGCCCCCGCCTGATCCGCCGGCTCCCAGGCGTTGCACCGCCTCCAGCGACTTTGCCCACGGAACGGCCACGAGCGCAGCAAGCCCGGAGCCGATCAGGGATCTGCGGGTGATGGGGGGGGAGAGGGGGGCGGTCGGCGGGGGCGAATCCCCGCCGGCGGGATTTGGTTTGGAATGCTCCATCAGCGCTCCATCAGCGTGCTGTCTGCTTGTTGCGCAGTGATGACGGACTCAGTCTCGAAGGTAATGTATCATTAGTCCACCATCGCGCGATCGGCAAATCGCCACTGCCGGCGACCGATCCGCCCGGGAAGGGCGACCACGTCCCCGCTTGCCTTCGGCCGGCCGCTGCGACCCGGAACAGGTAGTTGTCACAGGCCGGCCCGCCGTTCGCGTCAGTCGGAGTGTTCCTTCCGCGACAGGAACCCGTCGACTCGGCGCATCAGCCTGGTGCCTTCGCGCAGAAACGCGCGCAGGTCGAAGAGCACGACGACCGCCAGGACGATCAGCCCCAGCTGGATGAGCATGGCGATCGTAAAGAACGCTCCAAACTGTGTTCCAAAGTCGAGTCCCATTTCTGTTGCCTCCTCTTGTGGATGACGCGGCGGCGGTGTCCGCCGCTGTGGTGTATTTCCCTGGCCGCGGTTGGCACTGCTGCGCCCGGTGCAAGCCGGTCCATCGTTTGCTCACCGGCATCCCGCGCACGGAAGCGCCGCGCACGGTACCTCCGCAGAGCAGCAGCCGCCCCCCGAAGCAGCCGGGGGCGGGTGTGCCGTCAGGCATCCCAGACAAGTACGATCTTGCCGAAGTTCCTGTTCTCCTCCATACGCTGGTGGGCGTCCGTCGCCTTCATCACCGGAAAGACGCTATCGATGACGGGCCGCAGCGAGCCGTCGCCGAATCCCGGCAGCACCTCTTCGCTGAACTCCGCTGCCAGCGCTGCCTTCTCCTCCACGCTGCGCGCCCTCAGCACGGTGCCGAAGAGGCTCGCCCGGCGGACCATCAGGCGCCGCAGGTCGATCCCCGCCCGGCTACCCCCCGGCACTCCCACCACCACATGGCGCCCCCCCACCGCTATCGCGGCCTGGTTCCCCGCCAGATACGGAGCCCCCACAAGGTCGAGGATCACGTCGGCCCCGCGGCCGCCGGTCGCGTCCATCACCCCCGTCTCCCACCCCTCCCCACCCCGCAACCCCACCCCCAGCCCCTCCTCCGCGGCCCGCTCCAGCTTGGCCCCGGTGCGCGAGGTCCCGATCGTCCGCGCCCCCGCCCTGCGCGCCAGCTGCAGGGCCGCGGTCCCCACCCCGCTCCCGACGGCATGGATCAGGAGCGTCTCCCCCCGCCTCAGCGCGGCCTGCCGGAACACGGCGTCCCAAGCGGTCATGTAGATCTCCGGGATCGCCCCGGCCACCGTCATCTCCATCCCCTCGGGCACGGCAACCGCCACCCGCTCGTCCACCACCACCTGCTCGGCGTAGCCTCCGCCCCCCACGATCCCCATCACCCGGTCGCCCGGTCGCCACCGCGTCACGGCACCACCCACCTCCTCCACTACTCCCGCGAACTCCAGCCCAGGCACCTCGGACTCCCCCGGCGGCGGCGGATACAGCCCCCGGCGCTGCAGCAGGTCGGCGCGGTTGACGCCGGATGCGTGCACGCGCACCAGCACTTCACGGGGACCCGGGCTCGGGCGAGGCACCGTGCCGACACGGAGTACCTCCGGCCCGCCGAACTCGGGGATGGTGACGGCTCTCATCGGCGGCCGCGGGCGTTCCGGTTGGCCAGGGGGCAGAGGGGTCGGCGCAGACATGGGCGGGAAGGTATCGAGCGTCGGCGGGATTGGCAACTAAAATATTAGGATTATCTGGCCGCCCCACCCCCTCCCCATTACACTATACTCCCCATGGAACTCCCCTTCGACCTCGACCGCCCGGTCGTCTTCTTCGACCTCGAAACGACCGGTCTCAGCCTTTCGCGCGACCGGATCGTCGAGTTGGCGGTGATCCGGGTGTCGCCCCGCGGGGATGTCCTCGAGCGGGTGCGGCGCTACAACCCCGGGATGCCGATTCCGCCCGAGGCCTCGAAGGTCCACGGGATCACCGACGAGATGGTGGCGGATGAACCGACCTTCAAGGCGACATCGAAGTCCCTCGCGAAGCTGCTGAAGCCGTGCGATCTGGCGGGGTTCAACATCCGGCGCTACGACCTCCCCATCCTGATCGCGGAGTTCGCCCGCGCGGGCATCGAATTCGACGTGAAGGACCGGCGGCTCATCGACATGAAGATGATCTTCCACCGCGAGGAGCCGCGCGACCTCTCGGCCGCAGCGCGCTTCTATCTGGGCCGCGACCACCAGGACGCCCACACCGCGCTGGGCGACATCCGCACGACCGCCGCCGTGCTGACGGCCCAGCTCGGGCGCTACCGCCACCTGCCCCGCGACATGGACGGCCTGCACGCCTACTGCGACGAGATGGACCCCTATGTCACCGAGTTCGAGCGCTGGTTCTCGCAGGACGGGCAGGGGCTGGTGTTCAACCGCGGGAAGCACAAGGGGGCCGCGCTGGCGGATGTTGCCGAGACGGCGCCCGACTATCTGGAGTGGATGACCCGCGCGGACGACATGCCGGGCGATGTGGTGGAGGCCGTGCGCGGGGCGCTGGCCGCGCGGGGGTAGGCCGGCGTGAGCGGCGTGAATGGCGAGACCCGCGTCGGGCCGCGCGCCGCAGCCGCGTGGCCGACGCCGGCTGGCCTGCCACCGAATGTGTCGACCGGTTCTACGGTCTCCGCGAATTCGAGGTCGTCGACCCGGAGGGTCATGTGCTAATCTTCGGACAGAACATCGAAGTCCGGGACACGTATCCGGCCCCGGAGCTGCCTGCGTGCCCGAAGCAGCCCGCCGATACCGACCATCCCCAAAACTTGAAATCCGGCCAGAGGACCCTCAACGATGATCGCTTGTAATCCGACCAGCCCGGTTCCGCGCCTGACCACCCCAGCCCGGATCGCGCGCCCCCACCCGCTCCGCCCGGCGCCTGGTGTCGCGCTGGCGACCTCGCTCCTGGCGTGGGCCGCCTTGCTCCCGCCACCAGCCCCACTCTCCGCGCAACAGGCCGTCACCTCCGAAGACCTGGGCGCTTTCGCCGCCCGTCACGTCGGCCCGGCGGTGACCGGCGGCCGCATCCACGACGTGGAGGCGCTCCCCGGCGACCCCTCCACCATCTACGTGGCCACCGCGTCGGGAGGGCTGTGGAAGAGCGTCAACCGGGGAATCACCTGGACGAACCTCTGGGAGCACATGCCGGTCAGCACCTTCGGCGACCTGGCCATCGCGCCTTCGGACCCGAACATCCTCTACGCCGGGACCGGCGAGCAGCAGAACCGCCAGAGCACGTCGTGGGGCAACGGCGTCTATCGTTCCGACGACGCCGGCGCCACCTGGCGGCACCTCGGCCTGGAGGAGACGCGCCACACGGGCCGGGTCCAGGTCCATCCCACGAATCCCGACATCGTCTACGTGGCGGCGCTCGGGAACCTGTGGAGTTCCACCCCCGACCGGGGCGTCTACCGTTCCCGCGACGGGGGCCGGAGCTGGGACAAGGTCCTCTACATTGACGAGCACACCGGCGCGGTGGACCTGGCAATCGACCCGTCGAACCCGGCTGTGCTGTACGCCGCCATGTACCAGCGGCAGCGGCGCACCTGGGGCTTCAACGGCGGCGGGCCCGGAAGCGGCATCTACAAGACGGCGGACGGCGGCGACAACTGGCGCGAGCTCACCAACGGCCTGCCGGCGGGCGACAAGGGCCGGATCGGGATCGCGGTATCACGGACGAATCCGCAGATCCTGAACGCTCTCGTCCAGCACGCCGACGAATCGGGCGGCTACCGCAGCACCGACGGCGGCGAGAGCTGGGAGAAGGTCAGCAATCAGAACATCCGGCCGATGTACTACTCGCACGTCTTCATCGACCCGACGAACGAGGACCGGGTCTACACGCTCGCCACCTCCGCGCACCGCAGCGAGGACGGCGGCCGCACCTTCACCGAGATCGCCGAGCGGCCCACCTACGATGTGGGCGTTCACGCCGACCATCACACCATGTGGATAGACCCCGGCGACCCCGACCACTTCTACCTGGCGGGCGACGCCGGGCTGCACGAGACCTACGACCGCGGCGTCACCTTCCGGCGCATCAACAACTTGCCGATCGGACAGTTCTACGGGATCACGGTCGACAACCGCGACCCGTACTGGATCTACGGCGGCATGCAGGACAACCACTCCTGGATGGGGCCGTCGGCGACGCGTTCCTGGGACGGGATCGTGGACGACGAGTGGCGCCAGAGCGGATTCGGCGACGGGATGTACCAGCAGGCCGACCCGGACGGCCGCTCGATCTACATCAACTCGCAGAACGGGGGCTGGACGCGCTTCGACAACGTTACGGGCGACATGATGAGCCTGCGCCTGAGCGCGCCCGAGGGCGAGGAGCCCTACCGGTGGGACTGGGTGTCGCCGAGCCTGATCTCGCGGCACGACCCGAACGTGGTCTATCTGGGCGGGAACCGCCTCTTCATCTCGCGCGACCGGGGGGACAGCTTCACCCGTACCGAAGACCTCACCCGGCGGCAGGATCGTGACGAGCTCGAGATCATGGGCGTGCGCGGCGCGGACATCACGCTGTCGCGCAACGACGGCACCTCCTCATACGGCGAGATCGTCACCATCTCCGAGTCCCCCCTCGACCCGGCGGTGCTCTGGGTGGGGACCGACGACGGCAACGTCCAGGTCTCCCGGGACGGGGGCCGCGGCTGGAACGAGGTCTCAGGCGGCGCACCCGGCCTCCCGGACGGCACCTACGTCAGCCGCGTCCTCGCTTCCGCGGAGGCGCCCGGCACGGCCTACGTCACCTTCGACGCCCACCGCGACGGCGACTTCAGCCCCTACGTCTACCGCACGGAGGACTACGGCGCGCGCTGGACCGCCCTGCACGGCGGCCTCCCGACCGGCTCCGTCAACGTCATCGTCGAGCACCCCGACAACCCCGCGGTCCTCTTCATCGGCACCGAGCACCATGTCTTCGCCACCACCGACCGCGGCGCGTCGTGGGCGCGCTTCCCCAACCTCCCCACCACCGCCTACGACGACATCGTCATCCATCCCCGCGAGAAGGACCTGGTGCTGGGGACGCACGGCCGTTCGATCATCATCATCGACGACATCGGCCCGCTGGCCGGGTACGGGGAAGCGGTGGCCGACGCCGCCGCCCTCGTCGGCACCGGCGACGGCACGATCATGAATTACTGGAAGGACACCTCCTACCGGGCCCAGGCCACGTTCATGGGCGACAACCCGGTCGACGGCGCCCTGATCACCTACCGTCTCGGGTCCGGCTCCGGGTCCGCCCGGCTCACCATCCGCAACGCCGACGGCGACATCGTCCGCGCGCTGGACGTGCCCTCCGGCCCGGGCCTCCACCGCGTCAACTGGGACCTCCGTCATGGCTTCGCAGGCCCGGAAGCGACCCCGTGGGCGGCTCACGACCCTGCGGAGGTCGCGCGCACCCTCGACACGCGCGGCCCCTTCGTCTCACCCGGCATCTACACGGTCGAGCTGGAGGCACGGGGCGTGGTGCGCACCGGCCGCATCGACGTGAGCGGGGACCCCGATCTCCCTCTCACCGCCGAGGACTACCGCGAGCGAGAGGCCTTCCTGCTGGAGATCCTGGAGCTGAGCCGCCAGCTCCCGGGTGGAGGTGGGCCGGGTGGACCCGGCGCCCCAGGCCCGGCCGGCCGCTACCGCCGCGACCTGATGCAGCTTTACAACGCGATCAATGGGGGCGGCGTGCGGCAAGGCACCCTGCACCCGCCGACCGCGACCCAGCGGGAGCAGCTGGAAAACGTCAAACAGGCGCTGCGCCGAATGGGGCTGGTGGCGTAGGGGCGCGGCCGCGGCGCTCGCGCGGTCGGGTTCCCGTAACGGGCCTCAGCGCACGACCTGAAACGCCCGGGACAGCCCTGGCCCAAAACGGTAGATGGCAAAGTCGTTGTCCAGGGACGCGGCTCTGAGCACGCCCAACCGTTCCATCACGGCAAAGCTGGTGCGGTCCACCAGGGAGAAGTCCTGATCGGCGAACGCGCGGCCGATGGCCCACGCCGCGTGCAGGTCGGCGGTGCCCACGGGCTCGATCGTGGCGACGCCGCTCCGGAGTCCGTCGAAGAAGGCTTCAGCGGCGTCACGATGAATGCGGTGGCGCAGCAGCATCCAGCTCTCGACAAGCACGTGATCCGTGGTGAGCAGCCGGGTCTCGGCGGCCAGGATCTCCTGAGCACGGGCGTTGCTGCGGTCGGAGCGGTCGGCTGCGGCGTACCATACCGAGGTATCGACGAACAGGCTCACCGCCGCGGCCCGGCGAACGCCTCGGCCAGCATCCGGTCCTTGTCGCGCGCAACGTCCGATCCTCCGGAACACCCGAGATCGAATACCACTGCGGGGTCGACCGATCGCTTCGTCCCCTGAAGATCGGCCGACACCAGCCGCCGCACATACTCGGCCAGGGACACTCCCATCTGCCGGGCTCGCTTCCGTGCATCGCGGAGCATCTCGTGCTCAAAGGACAACTGTGTTCGTGTCATCATGATGTATACATCATAATATCATGTTTGTCGGCCGACAACCCGAACGGAGTTGGGACCCGGCGACGATGGCCGTGTCTTCTCGGCGGCCCTGCCTATCCGCCCGCTACCGCCACCAGTTCTCCCTGAAGCGATTGTTGACCACGTTGTTGTACACCGACCCGAACTGGAACGAAAAGCCGACCTGGAACTCGTAGTTGAAGTCCTGGGCCCGCTGCCGGAGGTTGAGGAGCGCTTCGGCGTCGGTGGCTCCTCCCGCGGCCAGGTAGATCTGGTCGTGGACCCAGCCGATTCCTCCCTCGGCATTGAGGTTCAGGCCCCGGAATATGCGGAAGTTCAGATCGCCGTTGAGGGTTACCGTGTAAAGCTCGGTATTGTAGATGAAGTGCGACCCGTTGATCCGGACCGAGGCGTTGCCCCACGGCTGGCGCTGAGAGAACTCGATCTCCAGCGACTCCTCCCAACGGGTCTCGGAGAGCCAGCCGTAGACGGTCTCTTCGATGTACTCGCGGAAGGCCGGCCCGATCCTGTATTGGAGGGTGAGCGCCCGTCGCGTGGCCTCTTCGTAGGGAAAGAAGCTGTACTCCAGCGCGGGCGTGATCTCCCAGCGGAAATTCTGGTTGAAGCGGGTGATCTTGCGGACTTCTCCCCGGACGCCGATCGACCAGTGGTCGGCGAGTGCATAGGCGATCAGCTCGCTGACGCCCCAGTCGGTTCGCTCGTCGGTGAAGGTGCCGTCGTCGGGGAGGTCGATCTCCCGCCGGTTGATGTTGAAGTCGCCCCGGAAGTTCATCTTCCAGGTGCTGGTCACCCGTGAGGCGCTCGCGTTCCCTCTGATCTGGGTGGTGCGGCGGGTCTGCTCCCCGTTCACCTCGGTGTTCCCGCCCAGGCGAAAGACCCAGAAGTTCCAGGGGTCTTCCACCTCCTCGCCGGTGACCACGCGCTCCGTGGGGTCGAATCCCTCGCCCTCGCTCTCCACTTGCTCGATGGTCTCCTGGAAGGCGTTGACATCGTCGAAGAAGCCGTGGATGGTCGCGAAGTGGAGCACGCCGATCCCGATCGTGTGGGTGATCCCGTCGAGGGTCTCGCGCTGCGTGTTGGTCGGCGGTGCCTGGTACGCCAGCTGGTTCTCGTACTCGTATTCCTGGGATCCGATGAAGTCCAGCCTGTACTCGCTGCCGCCCGCGCCGGTGGCCTGGCTGGTCATGATCAGGTGGACGTGCGCGTCCTGTGGCTGCCGCGCCCAGTTGATCCAGGGCAATTCCGTGCGGAAGTAGGTCTGGTTGCAATTGCGGGCGGCGCAATCAAGGAAGACGGTGGGACGGTCCCCGTCCGCCACCTCCTGCGCGGACAGGGGTCCCGAGGGCGCCGACAGCGCCGAGATGACGGCGAGAAGCGCTGCCGTGACGCCGGGAGGCGTCCTCCAAAGCGTTTTCATCAAGAGAAGAGTTCCTTGTCGAGCGAATTCAGGACCGGGCGGAGACGACATGTTGCTCCACTCCCAAACAGACACCCCCGGACCGTGCATCGTTGAAGCCCGGCACGCCGCCGCCCGAGACCCGCCGCGATTGCCCCCCGGACGCCCATCCGCCAGACTTCGACTATACCGATTCAAAAGCCCGAAGGAGTCCTCGCTCATGCTCTTCGCCGCCCACTCCGGTCTTCGCTTCCTGGTCCTCGTCGGCGGGCTGTTCGTGGTCCTCTACGCCGCCGTGGGGTTCTTCGGGAAGCGGGAATACTCGTCCGCCATGGCCCGGCTGGCGGCCGTCTTCACCGGCCTCATGCACCTGCAGCTGCTGACCGGTTTCATCGTCCTCTTCACCCGGCCCTTCTACACGGCAATCATCGGGCACCTCTTCCTGATGCTGCTCGCGGCCGCGGCGGCCCAGTTCACGACCTCCGTCGTCAAGCGCCGTCCGCAGGAGGCGAAGAGCTACGGGCCGCACCTGGTGGGCGGTTCGCTGGCGCTGGTCTTCATTGCCGCCGGGATCATTGCGATCGGACGCGGCGTCCTGGAGAGCACAATGGGCGTGCTGGAGAGTACGATGTGAGCGGAGGCACCGCAGGACCGGGTCGGGATCCCGGCGATCTGGCGTTCGTCATGGGTGGGGGGGGAGCGCGAGCCGCCTATCAGGCCGGTGTTCTGCGCTATCTGTCGCGCCGGTTTCCGAGTCTGCAGGTCCCCATCATCACCGGGGTCAGCGCCGGCGCAATCAACGCAGCCCACCTCGCGGCCCACCACGGCACCTTCGAACAGGCAACCGAGGAACTGCACCACCTCTGGCTGGATCTGAACGTCGACCACGTCTTCCGCACCGACGTCGGATCCCTCAGCTGGCACCTGCTGCGGTGGGCCCGCCAGCTCGTTTCCGGGGGCGCCAGGCCGTCTCCGCGAGTGCGCGGGCTCCTCGATACCGACCCGCTCCGCCAGTACCTCACCGACGCCATGCACGCCATCGACGGTGAACTGACCGGGATCCACTACAATCTTCGCATGGGCAGGCTCAAGGCCGTCGCGCTCAGCACCACCAACTACTCCACCGGGCAGTCCGTGCTCTGGGTCCAGGGCCAGGGGGTGAAGGAGTGGGAGCGCCCCACGCGGCGTTCCCGAATCACCACGCTGACCGTTGAGCACGTGCTCGCGTCCGCCGCGCTGCCGATCGTGTTCCCGGCGGTCCAGATCGGACAGCACTGGTTCGGGGACGGCGGCATCCGGCTGGCGGCGCCGCTGTCGCCCGCCCTGCACCTCGGCGCGACGCGGATCCTCGCGATCAGCACCCGCCATTCCCCGACCGCACGCCAAGCCAACAGGCCCGCCGTCACCGGCTATCCCCCGCCGGCGCAGGTCGCAGGCGTGATGATGAACTCGGTATTCCTCGACCTCCTCGACGACGACGCGCACCGGCTGGAGACGATCAACCGGCTGCTCGCCAACCTGCCCTTGGAAGCGCGGGGCGGGATGCGTCCCGTCCGTCTTCTCACCGTGCGGCCGTCGGTCGACCTGGCCAGACTCGCCAACAAGTACGAACCGCAGCTGCCGAAGGCGTTCCGATTCCTGACGCGGGGTCTGGGGACCCGCCAGATCGAGGCGCCGGATTTCCTCAGCATGATCATGTTCCAGTCCGACTACCTCGCCGAGCTGATCCGGGTGGGCGAGGAGGACGCAGAGGGACGTGAGGCGGAATTCGCCGACCTTCTGCAACCGGAAGGAACAGCCGAGATTGAAGGAGGTCCCGCAGGCGGGACGGACACCACCGTCACCGATGGCAGGAAGGCAACGTGAGCACGAGCGAAGACAGGACGAGGGAAGACCGGAGCGACGCCCGGCAGTCGCGGGAAGTCGCCGAGAGCGCGCGGGAAGCCCGCTGGGAGAAGCGGAGCTTCATGAAGGAGCTCTTCGGGGGACGGCTTTCCCTGGAGCTCATCCACCCGCACCCCGCCCAGGACCCCGAGGAGGCGGCGCGGGCCGCTCCCTTCCTGAAGGCGCTGGAGCGCTTCACGGTCGAGAACATCGACGGCGACGCCGTGGACCGGGACGCCTGGGTTCCCGAGTCGGTGCTGGAGGGGCTCGCGGAGCTGGGCGCCTTCGGGATCAAGGTCCCGCGGGAATACGGAGGCCTGGGCCTGTCGCAAATCTCCTACAACCGGGCGCTGGCCCTCGTGGCCAGCCGCTGCGCCTCCACGGCCGCCTTCCTCTCGGCGCACCAGTCCATCGGCGTACCCACCCCCCTGGTCCTCTTCGGCACCGAGGAGCAGAAGCGGAAGTACCTGCCGCGGGCTGCGGGCGGGGCGCTCTCGGCCTTCGCGCTGACCGAGCCGGAGGTGGGATCGGATCCCGCCAACATGTCCACCTTCGCCGAGCCCTCGGAGGACGGAGAGCACTACATCCTCAACGGCGAGAAGCTCTGGACGACGAACGGCCCCCGCGCCGAGCTGCTCGTGGTCATGGCCCGCACCCCCGCACGCCCCGGCGTGAGGGGCAAGCGCCCGATCAGCGCCTTCATCGTCGAGACCGACTGGCCCGGCGTGGAGGTGGGCCATATCTGCAGCTTCATGGGACTGAAGGGGATCTCGAACGGGGTGCTCCGCTTTCGCGACGTGAAGGTGCCCCGGGAGAACCTCCTGTGGGGCGAAGGACTCGGGCTCAAGCTTGCCCTCATCACCCTCAACACAGGGCGGCTCGCGCTGCCGGCCTTCTGTGCGGCGGGCGCCAAGGCGCTGCTGCGCGCGTGCCGCGCATGGGCGGCGAGGCGGGAACAGTGGGGCGCGCCGATCGGCAAGCACGACGCGGTGGCGCAGATGCTGGGGCGAATGACGGCGGAGACCTACGCGATGGACGCCACCGTCGACCTCGCGGCCGCGATGTCCGGCCTCGGCACCCTCGACATCCGGCTTGAAGCGGCTACGGCCAAGCTGTGGCACAGCGAGAAGATGTGGAAGCTGGTGGACGACGCCGTGCAGATTCGCGGCGGCCGCGGCTACGAGACCGCCGATTCGCTGCGTGCACGCGGCGAGGACCCCGTGCCCGTTGAGCGGTGCATGCGGGACGCGCGCATCAACCTGATCTTCGAGGGTTCCAGCGAGATCATGCGGCTCTTCATCGCGCGCGAGGCGGTGGACGCCCACCTGACCGTCGCGGGCAAGGTGATCGACCCGCGGCTCTCCACCGGCACGCGGCTCGCCGCGCTCGTGAAGGCGGGGGCGCACTACGCGCTGTGGTACCCGTCGAGGTGGCTGGGCTGGGGACGCTGGCCGCGCCACCGCGCCTTCGGCCCGCTCGCCGGGCACATGCGCTACGTGGACCGCCGGTCGCGCAGGCTCGCCCGCACGATCTTCCACGCCATGATCCGCTTCGGGCCGAAGCTGGAACTCCGCCAGGCGGTCCTTGGCCGCCTGGTCGACATCGGTTGCGACCTCTTCGTGATGACGGCCGCGTGCGTCCGCGCCGTGAAGATCGCGGCCGAGCAGCCCGGCAACGGCACCGCCTTCGAGCTGGCCGACGCGGCGTGCAGGCTGGCCCGGCGGAGGATCGACGCGTCGTTCCGGCAGGTCTTCCGCAACGACGACGCCCGCATCCACCGCCTCGCGCAGCGGGCCATGGCCGACCGTTACGCCTGGCTGGAGCAGGGCATCTGCGACTGATGGCGCGTCCGCTCCTCTTCGCGGTGCTCATCTGGACGCTGGCGCTGCTCCTGCTCGGGAGCATCGTGCATGCGACCGGTTCGAGCCTGGCGTGCCCCGACTGGCCCACCTGCTTCGGCACGATGATGCCGGAGATGAAGGGAGGCGTCTTCTGGGAGCACCTCCACCGCCTCTGGGCCGGGGCGCTGGTGCTCCTCTTCGCGGCGGCGGTCATCGCGCTGCGCCTCACCCCCGCCACCACCCTCCCCGGGCGCGGGGACCTGCTGCGCATGGGCTACCTCGGGCTCGGCCTCCTCATCGTGCAGTCCGTCCTGGGGGGCCTGACCGTGATCTACCGGCTTCCGGACGCGCTGTCCACCTCCCACCTGGCACTGGCCTTCCTCTTCCTGGCCCTCGTAACCGTGATGCTGGTGAGGACGGGCGGCGGCGCGAGCGCCCCGGACGGGGGCGTCGCCGGTCGCGCGGGTCTGTGGGCGGCGGCGATGATCTTCGCGCAATCGATCGTCGGCGCGCTGGTGCGGCATACCGATTCCGGGATGGCCTGCCCGGACGTGCCGCTCTGTCTTGGCCGGGTGATCCCTCCGCTGGTGCATCCGATGGTGCAGCTCCACTTCCTGCACCGGGTGCTTGGGCTCGCGGTTGCGATCGTGGTCGTGCGCGGAAGCTGGCTGGTCCTCAAACGCTCCGCCGACCCGGTGCAGCGCCGGCTGGCGACGGGCCTGGCCGCCGGTGTGGTGGCCCAGGTCCTGCTTGGATTCCTCTCCGTCGCCTTCCGGCTGGAACCCCCGTACGTGTCGTCCCACACCCTGCTGGCCGCGATCCTGCTGAGCCTGGCGGTCGCCATGGCCACCCGCGGCCGCGAACCCGTCCCGGCTCCTGCCGCCCCATGACCGTCGAGGCCGTGGGCCGCGCCCTCGCGTCGGTGAACGCCGGCCTCAACCTGGCGAGCGCGCTGCTGCTGCTGGCCGGCCTCCGCTTCATACTGCGGCGGGACAGGGAGCGGCACCGGCTCTGCATGCTGGGCGCCGTTGCCGCCGGCGCCCTGTTCCTCGTCTTCTACGTGACGCGTTTCTCACTGACCGGCACCCACTCCTTCGCGGGCCCCGGCGCGGTGCGTCCCTGGTACCTCGCCATCCTCTTCAGCCACATGCTACTGGCGGTCGTCGTCGTCCCTCTGGTGCTGCGGCTGCTCTTTCTGGCCGGCAAGGAGCGTTTTGACGCCCACAGGCGCCTGGCGCGCTGGACCTTCCCGGTGTGGCTCTACGTGTCGGTGACGGGCCTCCTCGTCTACCTGATGCTATACCACCTGTGGGACGGCCCGAACTGAGCCGGTCAGCGGGAATAGTCCGCCACCCACCTGCACACCCCGTCGCCCCGGTTCTCGCACCGCCGCTTGGTCACCCTCATCCTCGCGTCGACGCCCCTTTGCAGCGCGTGCCGGCAGTAGCCGGTGACGATCTCGCAGGCATGGCCGGAGGCATCCACCTGCACGAACGGAGAGGCCGACACCTCGAAGATGAACGTCCCCGACGCGAATCCCCCGATCCGGCGTCCGAAGAGCCGGCGGAGCGATCTTCGGATCTTCCTCTTCGTGCGGCGGAGCCGCAGGAACCGGGGAAGCCACCACGCCCGGCCCGGGAGCTCTCTTGCAGCCAGCGCGGCTCCCATCTCAGCGAAGATTTCCGCGGAATCGGGGCGCCGAATCACCAACTGCATGAACTCGGTGAGTTCCGCGCCGGTCAGCCGGACTCCCTTGCGGGCGCGCTGTCGGTAAAGATCGATCTGACGCTCGACGACTGCGCTCAGCCCGAACCGACGCGGCATGGTCCGGTAGATGTCGTCGTCGTCCAGGTACTCACGGGGATGGTCCCTGGTCTTTATCGCTTCAAGGAGGGCCAGCGTCACTTCGGCTGCGATCCCGGCCTGCCCTTCTGCCAACTTTGAATCCCCGGTCAAGAAAGTTCATCACCGCACCGTGCCTCACGCCCCCCCAATCACGCCAACAGCGACCCAAAGTTTACCGATCACCGGTTCACGTCGCAACTGTGCCATCGGTGAGCGTTTTACTCTACCTTGCAGTCGGCTGATCCCCCTCACTTCGCCGGAACTGCCTGCGTAGCGGGCCGTGGACAATCCCCGCGCAGCACCGAGGCGGCGAGGCGCCGGGCTGGCACGTGCGACTGCCAGGTTGATTGCCCATCCACGCCTGCGATGGGTAGCTTGTCCGGCCCGGGGAGCTTCCCGCCCGCGGGCCGTCGTGCCGCGCCCACAACGCCCTGAGCCTTCAGCCGAGACCCTTGAAACGCCATCCCGTCTTCGACCCGCCCGAATACCGGAACTGGACACCGGATCCGGCGCTGGTGCGGGCGTTCCGCGAACGGATCGAGGACGGCAGCCCCGAGCGGGCGGCCCGCGGCACCGAGCCCGGCCGTGCCTTTCTCCTGGAGCTCTACCGCGACCTTGTGACGACCAGGCTGCAGGACATCGGCCTGAAGCGGTGGGTGCGGCAGGGCGTGATCAGCAAGGCCTGGCTGGGGGTCGGCGAAGAGGCCGTGACCGCAGGTTGCGTCGCGGCGCTGGACCGGGGGCAGGATGTGGTGATACCGATGATCCGCAACGCCGGGGCCAGCCACATGATGGGGTTGCCGCTGGAGGACGGGTTCACCTGCTACCTCGCGACCGCGGACAGCCCCAGCGGGGGGAGGGACTTCCACTACGGGGACATCGGGAAGGGAGTCATCCAGCCGGTGAGCCACATGGGCACGAGCGTTCCGGTCGCGGCCGGCGCCGCGCTCGCCTTCAAGAACCGGCACGAGGCGCGCGTGGCGCTCACCTGGACCGGTGACGGGGCCACCCGCACCGCCGCCTTTCACGAGGGGATGGTGTTCGCGGCGCGGGTGGGGGTTCCGCTCATCGTCGTGATCCAGAACAACCAGGTGGCGCTGGGGACCCGGCTGGACCAGCACGGTGCGGGCGCGATGGCGGACATTCCCGCGGCGTACGGGCTCACCGGGCTGGAGTGCGACGGCAACAACGTCCTGGACGTGTACGCGGCGGCGGCGGCGGCCAGGGAGCAGTGTCTGCGGGGGGAGGGGCCGGTGGTGATCGTCGCCGAGACCTTTCGCATGGGCGGTCACGCCACCCACGACGAGCGGGAGGCGCGGGAGACCTTCGCTCCCGAGCTCTTCGAGCACTGGGGGCGCCGTGACCCGGTCGGGCTCTTCGAGGCGTACCTGATTGAAACGGGGCTGCCGGCGGAGGAACTGGAGGCAGCCGAAGAGGAGGCGCGGCACGCGGTAGATGCCGCGGCGGAGCGGGCACTGTCCTCGCGCGAAGACCTCCCGCACCCCGAAAGCGCGCTCTTTCCCGGCATCTCCGAGGGCGGGGTGCTGCACGGCTTGAGCACCCGCCTGACAGGCCGTGGATAGGTCCCCGCGTCGCACCAGGGCGGCGAGAGGCCGGGCCGGCAGGGCTCACCGCAGGACGGAAAGGCCGCGCTGTTCGCCCAAGGAGCAGTGCAGAGTGGCGCCGGTGCAGGCCGCGCGCGCGCCGATCAGGGATTAGGATTATTGCCATGTTCGACAATCTGAGGAACGCATTCCGGGAAGCGGTCGAAAACTTCAACCGCGAACTCAGGCGCGAAGGGGTGACCGAAACGGTCGACGGACTCCTGAAGGGGATGGAGAAGGAGGCCGTGGCGGCCAGGTCGGGGCTCGATTCGCTGAAGGAGCAGCTGGACGTCGCGCGCAAGCGGGCGGCCGCGGAGGGCCGGGAGGCCGGGGTATGCCGCCGCCGGGAAGCGCTGGCACGCAAGATCGGCGACACCGACACCGCCGGGATCGCCGCGGAGTTCGCCGAAAAGCACGACAACCGGCAGCGCGTGCTCTCCGACAAGGCGAAGGCCATCGAGGCCGAGATCCGCCTGGGCGAGTCCGAGTACAAGGAAATGGTCCAGCAGATAAGGAAGGCGCGCGCCAACCGCGACTCGCTGGCCGCGACAGCCGGACGGACGCAGGCGCGCGGCTCGATCAACCGGGCGGACGACCTCTTCGGCGAGCTGGACCGCATGGCCGACCGGATCTCGGGGACCGAGGACGATGCCGGGGCGGAGCGGGACCTTTTCGGCGACGGTCCCGAGTTCGACGAGACGCTGCGGCGGTCGCGGCGGGAGGAAGTCGCCGACGCACGGCTCGAGGAGTTGAAGCGGCGCATGGGAAGGAAGTAGATTGGGGTCATGGAAAACTGGATCGGTGTCGCTATCTGGATCGTGCTGGGGGGATGCATCGGCCTGGCCATGAAGGTCGTCATCAAGCTTCCGAAGACGACGCCCGGGCACTCGCGCCTGCTCTTCACGCTGGGCGCCTTCGCCGCGTGCATCGGCGGGATGCTGGGCGTCGGGATCGCCGAGTTCGACGACCCCGTGGCCCTGAGCCTGGGCGGGATGGCGGGCGCGGTCTTCTTTGCCGCGCTGATGACGGGGATCTACCGCTGGGGGATCAAGGGGCTCACCTGAGCGCGCCCGCACCGCCCCCTCCCACGCCATGAGCGACCCCATCGACTTCGCGCACCGCCAGCGCGGCAGGTTCTACGACGAACTCTGGCAGCTTCTGCGCATTCCCTCCGTCTCGGCCAAGTCGGAGCACGACGCCGACACGGAGCGCGCGGCCGAGTGGGTGCGCGGGCAACTGGAGGGCGCCGGCCTGAAGGCGCGGACCTTCCCCATCCGGGGGCATCCGGTGGTGGTGGGCGAATGGCGCGGGGCCGGGCCGGAGGCGCCGACGATCCTCATCTACGGGCACTACGACGTGCAGCCCCCGGAGCCGCTGGACCTCTGGGACTCGCCCCCCTTCGAACCCGAGATTCGCGACGGCCGGATCTACGCCCGCGGTTCCGCGGACGACAAGGGACAGCTATTCCTGCACATCAAGGCGCTGGAGTCCCACCTCGCCACCCGCGGCACCCTGCCGGTGAACGTGGTCGTGCTCGCCGAGGGTGAGGAAGAGGTCGGCTCGCCCAACCTGGTGCCCTTCGTGAAGGAGCATCGCGCGCGGCTCGCGGCCGACACCGTGGTCATCTCCGATTCGGCCATGTTCGCACCCGGGCTCCCCTCCCTCCTCTTTTCCCTGCGCGGCCTGGCCTACTTCGAAATCCACGCCTCCGGCCCTTCGACCGACCTACACTCGGGGGCCTACGGCGGCGCGATCCGCAACCCGGCCAACGCGCTCGCCAAGGTCCTCGGCGACCTCCACGACGAAGACGGCAGGATTACGATCGCCGGGTTCTACGACGACATCATCGACCCCTCCCCCGAGACCCTGAAGGGCTTCGCCCGGCTTCCCTTCGACGCCGCCGCCTACACCGGCGAGGTGGGCGCGCCCCCCGAGGGCGGCGAGTCCGCCTATTCCCCGCTGGAACGGTTGTGGACGCGCCCCACCTGCGACATCAACGGCCTCCTCTCCGGCTACACCGGTGAAGGCGCCAAAACCGTCCTTCCGGCCCGCGCGATGGCCAAGGTCAGCTTCCGCCTGGTCCCCGGCCAGACCGCGGAGCGCGTCAAGGAACTCCTGGAGGCGCACCTGGAGCGCGTCGCGCCTCGCGGCGTCGAACTGACCCTCGTCGAGCTGCACGGCGGCCGCCCCTGGCTCGCCAGCCTCGAGGGGCCGCTCTTCGAGGCGGCCTCCCGCGCGCTGGAGAAGTCGTTCGGGGCCCGGCCCGTCCTCGCCGGCGAAGGCGGCACCATCCCGATCGTGGTGGAGCTGGAGGAGATCCTCGGCGCCAACTCGCTCCTGCTCGGCTTCGCGCTCCCCGGCGCCAACATGCACGCCCCCAACGAGTGGTTCGCCACGGACTGCTTCGAGCGGGGCATCGACACGCTCATTCGGCTTTACGACGAGTTGGCGGCGCTGTAGCCCCCACCATTTCGACCGCGCGCAGCAGCGCCTTCGCCTTGCTGAGCGTCTCCTCGTACTCCGATTCGGGGTCCGAGTCCGCGACGATCCCCGCACCGGACTGGACGTGGGCGCAACCGTCCCGCACCACCATCGTGCGGATGGCGATCGCGGTGTCCATATGCGCGCCGCCCCAGCCGATGTACCCCACCGCGCCGGCGTAAGGGCCCCGCGCGGTGGGCTCCAGTTCGTCGATGATCTCCATGGCGCGGATCTTGGGGGCCCCCGAAACGGTCCCCGCGGGGAAGCAGGCGGCCAGAACGTCCAGCGCCGACAACCCTTCACGCGCGCGCCCCTCGACCTGGCTGCACAGGTGCATCACGTGCGAGTAGCGCTCGACCTTCATCAGCTCCGGGACGGTGACGGAGCCGTACTCCGAGACCCGGCCCACGTCGTTGCGCCCCAGGTCCACCAGCATCCGGTGCTCCGCCAGCTCCTTCTCGTCGGCCGCAAGCTCGCTGGCAAGCGCACGGTCCTCGTCCTGGGTGCGCCCCCGCCTGCGCGTTCCGGCGATCGGCCTCACCGTCACGACGCCGTCCTCCAGCCGGACCAGCACCTCGGGCGACGAGCCCACGATATGAAAGTCCCCCAGATCGAGGTTGAAGAGGTAGGGGGACGGGTTGATCGTGCGGATGGCGCGGTATAGCTGGAACGGGTCGTCCTCGAAAGGGGTTCCGAGGCGCTGGCTGAGGACCACCTGAAAGGCGTCGCCGGCCACGATGTACTCCTTGATGCGCCGCACGGCTGCAACGAACGCTTCCCGCTCGAAGTTGGAGGTGAAGCCTGGTTCGGGTGCACTCGGGGACGCCAGGTCCAGCGGTTCCGGATCCGCCCGGGAACGCAGCCGGCTCACCGTCTCCTCAAGCCTGGCCGCCGCCGCCTCGTACCGCCGCCCGAGCTCGGAGGTGGAGATGCCCGAGCCGGTCTCGACGGTGGTGATGGCCTTCGCGCGGCCGTAGAGGTTGTCGACCGCGACGACCACGTCGGAGAACATGAAGACCGCCGCCGGCAAACCCCGGTCGTCCGGGGGTCCGTGCCCGAGACGCTCGATGCGCCGGACCAGATCGTATCCGAAAAACCCGACGGCACCACCCCAGAAGCGCGGGAGCCGTGGATCGGAGCGCGGTTCGGCCCGCCCGAGGCGCTGCCGCAGGTCCGCGAGAGGGTCCTCGACGGTTGCTGGACGCCACCCGCCCCGGGGGCTCCAGAGCGACACATCGTTCCCCTGGAGGAGCCACACTTCCCGCGGACGGCTTCCCAAGAAGCTGTAACGGGCCCATTGTTCACCACCGACCGCACTCTCCAGGAGGAAGCCGAAAGGACCCTCCCGGAGCTTGTGGTAGGCCGTCACGGCCGTGTCGGAATCGAAGAGGAATTCGCACCACACCGGTATCCGCAGATCCGGGGCGGCGTCGCGAAGCAACGATTCGAGTGAGGGTTTAACGTCCAATGGAAGTCTGGCGTTGACGGGTGTACGGCCCAGGGGGCCCGCAGGGATCGGAGATTCTGGTATACAAATGGACTTGAAAGCTAACCGACAGCCCGGCGACGCGAGTGTGGCCGGCTCCGACGACGGCCCGCCCTATCTCTGGGCGGGCGTGACCGCGCTCGCGATCGGGATACTCTACGCGTTGACGCTCGCGCCGGACACCGCTTTCTGGGATACCAGCGAGTACATCGCGACGGCGCACATCCTGGGCATCCCCCATCCTCCCGGAAACCCGCTCTTCGTGGTCCTGGCCCGCACCTGGGAGGTCCTTCTTTCTCCGTTCGGGCTCTCCAGCGCCGTCCGCATCAACCTCTTTTCGGCGCTGATGGGCTCGCTGGCGCACGGCTTCTGGTTCCTCGTCATCCACCACATCCTCGGGCACTTCTCCAGCGACCGCCGCTTCCGCCTCATCGGCGCCGCCGCGGCCGCCCTGGTCAGCGCCACCGCCTTCACGGTCTGGAACCAGTCGAACGTCAACGAGAAGGTCTATACGGTCTCGCTCTTCACCATCGCGCTCCTCTCCTGGCTGGCTTTCCGCTGGCGGGAGCGGCTCGGGCGCGGCAAGGACGACAACCTCCTCATCCTGATGGTGTTCATCCTCGCGCTCTCGGTCGGCAACCACCTCATGGCCTTCCTGGCGGCCCCGGCGCTGGCCATCTTCATCTTCCTGGTGCACCCCCGCACGCTGCTGAACTACCGCATCTACCTCTTCGGCATTCCCGCGGTCGTGCTCGGACTCAGCATCCACCTATTCCTCCCGATCCGGTCCGAACTCGGCCCCGTCATCAACGAGGCCGCGCCGACCTGCGAGAACGTCGGAGAGGCGATCGCCAGCGTCGTCACGTACGGGAATGCCGGTTGCGAGGACCTGTCCTCCGCGCTCAAGCGCGAGCAGTATCCCACGCCGCCCATCACCGAAAGGCAGGCGCCCTTCGCGGCGCAGTATCAGAACTGGATGCAGTACTTCGACTGGCAGTGGTCCCGGGGTCTCTCCTCGGCCGAGGTTCTCTTCGGCAGGCTCCGGGCACCCTTCACGGCGCTCTTCATCGCCCTGGGCATCTTCGGCGCGGTGGAACACTACCGGAGGGACCGGGCGAGCTGGTACTACATGCTGTCGCTCTTCGCCGTGCTGTCCGTGGCCCTCGTCTTCTACCTGAACTTCAAGTACGGCTACTCGATTCGCGGAGGCGAATACGAGGTCCGCGAACGCGACTACTTCTTCACGGTCGGCTTCTCCGTGTGGGGCCTTCTGGCCGGAATCGGCATCGCCAGCCTGTGGGACTGGGTCCGGCGCAAGTCCGGCCGCTCGCTCGCATTCGGGGCACCGGTGCTCGGGCTGGCCTTCATCCCGCTGGTCCTCAACTTCAACTGGGCCAGCAGGGCAAACGACCATTCGGCGCGCGACTGGGCCTACAACCTGCTGATGAGCGTGGAGCCGTACGGCCTGCTCTTCACCAACGGCGACAACGACACCTTCCCGCTCTGGTACCTGCAGGAGGTCGAGGGAATCCGGCGTGACGTGACCGTCGCAGTCACTTCGTACCTCAACACCCCCTGGTACGTGAAGCAGCTCCGGGATCTCACCAGCCCCTGCGAGCCCGGCGAGGACCCGGACGAAGACCCCACGCTCATCATTTGCCAGCGCCCGTACACGGCCGAGAACACCGACGCCATGTACACGCACGATCCGGCGGAGGCGGAGGCGCTCGGCAAGATCCCGATCCTCCTGCGCGAGCCGATCCGGGTGCCGACCCGCTCGATCTTCGACGAGGAGCAGTTCACCGACGCGGCGGTAGAACAGCTGCCGCACCAGCCGGTGGACATCGACAGTGTGCAGGCCATTGCGCTCGGCCCGGTCAATGCCGTAATGGCGGGACCGAGGAGGCTGTTTCCCTGGCACGTATTCGCCCTGTGGGCGATCAGGAATTCGATCACCGACCGGCCTGTGTACTTCGCGTCGAGCGGCTCGGCGGCCACGGAATTCGGGCTCAGAGGACACGTCATTCGGCAGGGCCTTGCGTTCCGGCTGTGGCCCGGGAATCCAGCGGAGCTGAGCGACACCGGGGTGATCCGGAACCGGGGAGTCGATCTGCCTTCGATACTGGTGGGACCGTGGGTGGACGTGATGCGCACCCGGACCCTTGCCCACGATGTCTTAATCCATCGCAACGGCATTCCCGACGAGTGGCCCGAGTGGAAGGACCGGTCCACGATCGGGATTCCCAACTACTACTCCTGGATGTACCGGGGGCTGCTCATCTCCGCCGAGCTGACGAACGACCAGGCCGCGATGGAGGAGTACCGTGCCCGTGTCGAAGCCTGGAGCCGCCTGGCGGATGATGTTCCCGAAGAGGAAGACCCGGGCACGGGCAACTAGCCCGTGGAATGAGTCTCCGCCGCATTCGGACTATCCACATAGGGACTGCCAGCACCGGGAGTCCGCGGTTTGACCCGCAGCCTGCTACTCCGCCTGCAGCCGGACCGTCGCCAGGCCCGGTCGCTGACGCGTGATGCGGCTGCCCTTGCCCGCGGGTTCGAACCGGTACACCAGGTCGAAGCACTCCGGGGCGCCGGCCACGACCTGCGGCGCCGCCTTCGCCAGCACCAGCGGGACGTGTTTCACCAGGTGGACCAGCTCCGCGAGCGCCCGCGGCAGGTCTTCCGCTCCGAGGCGCTCCAGTTCCCACGGGAGAACGATCGACCCGAGCCGTATCCCCGCCTGCCCGGCCAGCTCCGCAAGGGTGATGCGGGCCGCCAGCTCCAGCGCGGCCACCTCTTCCCGGGCGCCGCGCTTTCCTGCCGCCCACTCCCTGTACAGCTCGGGGAAAGTGGACGCGAACCGTCCACCGGTGAGCGCGACGAGCCGGGAGTGAACCGCCGACCGGAAGCGTTCTCGAGCAGCCTCGGCTGAACGCACCGCGTCTTCGGACGCCGCCGGTTTTCCCTTAGCCGGTCCGCCGGTGAGCCTGGCCTCCAGGGCCAGCAGCCGTTCCAGTCGCCGTTCGGCAGCCTCCAGCTCCATCGCCGTCGTCCGGAGCCGGTGAAGCTTCTCGGCGAGAACCTCGATCTCCGCGTTCAGCGAAATGGCGCGCGTCTCCAGCGCTTTCAGCCTGCCGGGCTTGAGCTCGAGTTGCGAGCGCCGGCGGCGCCACCACTTTCCGTCCTGCACCACTCCTTCCCACTCCTCACGGCGCGCGCGACGCACCGAGTCCGTCCTGTCCCCGAGCAGACGGTCGCAGTTGGCGCAGGACGCATCCTTCCCCGCCTTGCGGATGTACTCCAGCCGACCCCTCAACTCCTTCTCCCGGTCCCGGTAGAGGAGCAGACGCGTCTCGGCGTCCTGACGTTCGCGCACCCACGCCATCGCGGCGGCATCCGCGTCGCCCTGCACGATCGCCGCCTCCTCGCGCAGCTCCGACAGCCGCCCCTCCACCCCCCCCAACCCCTCGCGCGACCGCGTCAGCCGCGCCACATCGGCCCTCGCCTCGCGAACCAGCTCCCCCACCCACCCCGCCTCCACCCCGCCGTCCGGCGGCGACCCTGCCGCGCCCGGCTTCCCCCGCACGGCCTCCTCCCGCAGCCGGCGGGTGGTCTCCGGCCCCTGCAGCAGCGCCGCCCCGGCCGCCACCCAGGCGCGGGGCGGCCCGGCCCCGAGCCACACGGCCGCGTACTCCTCGCGCTGCAGCGCGTGCTTCGCGAGCACCTTGCCGAGCCGGGCCTCGAAGGCAGCCGTGCCCACCGTCGCAGCCGTGGCCTCGCCCCGCACCACCGATCCCGGCCCGCGCAACCGCCCCCGCGCCGCGAACGCCGCCCTGATCGCGGCCACGTACGCTCCCCACGCGGCGTCGCCCTCCGAGACGAAGGCCACCAGTCCCCGCGCGTCCCTCAGATCGATCGCCGCGGCGGGGGTTGCGGCGCGCAGCACCTCCAGCTTCATCGTGTGCCCGGTGGCAGGGCATCCACGCGCAGCTCCGCCACGCGGCGGCGCACGCGTGCGAGCAGCTCCCGGTCGAGGGCGGCCAGGTCCTCGGGGGACAGGCCCCGCACCGGCACGCGCAGCAGCTTCCCGTCGATGCCGCCGGGAACCCCGGCCAGCGCCTCGCTCAGCCGCCGCGCGGCGGTCGCGGTGCCTCCGTCCGTGGCGTCCACCGGCGCCAGGCTCACCGCCGCGCGCGCCTCGACGGGCCAGAAGCGCACCGCGCCCGTGTCCAGGCGGGCGGTGAGGAATCCCTTGTCCACGGCGGCCTCCTCCCAGGGATCGGGGCCGATTCTCTCCAGCGAGCCCGAATAATGAACGCGCGGCGCGATCTCCGCACGGGTATGGCGGGAGCCGAGCGCGACGTAGTCCCAGCCGCGCAGAGGGAATGTGACCGCCGCGGGGCTCAACGGCGCCTCGCCGCCCGTCCCGGCGGGCCCGCCACCCGGCCGCCGGCCGCCGGCCACCGCCCTCTCTCCCGCGGCAAGGCTTCCGTGCAGCACGAGGACATTCCACCGGGAGGCGGGATCCGGCTTCAGCTTCAGGGCCCGCCCTTTCCCGGCCACGGGGTGCGGCACCAGGGTGACCGTGACCGTGCCGCCGGCAGTCCGCACCCGCCGAGTCGCCGTAGTCGCCGCCTCCACCGACTCCAGCGACCCGATCACCGCGATGGGTCCCTGGCGGGACGGGTCGAGGGGCGTGTCCCGCGCCCCCGCCGCCACCGCCACCAGCACCTCCGGCAGGCGCTCGCGCAACCGTTGCACCGCTCTGGAAAAGGCCGCGATCGGAGGCGCGGTGACATTCGGGTGGTCGAAGACGTCCCCGGCGATCACGACCAGCTGCGCGCCGAGGCCGGCGATGCGGGCCATGGCCGCTTCGAAGACCCGCACGACATCTTCAGCCCGGCCGCGCCCCGCTGCCCCCTTCCCATACCCGAGGTGCAGGTCGGACAGGTGGGCCACGGTCATCACGGCGCCTCGCGCCCGGCATCCTCCGAGGTTCCGGGCAAGGCTCCAGCCGCGGTCGGTTCCAGGGGCGGCTCCCGGCTGCCGGCCGCCCACTCCCGTGGCGGCGGCGGCGCCGTCACCATGCCCGCGACCGACGGCGGCGGGTCTCCGCCGAGTTCCAGGCACCACAGCTCGTCCGCGCGCGGCGCCACATGCGGCGGTCCCAAAACGCCCGTCACGGCACTCCGGTACATCCCCAGCGCGAGCCCGGCGTCGCGCGCCTCCTCCAGCAGCGTCCCGGGAACTCCCCCCGGCGGCCCCCCGATCCATACCCGGCGCACGCCCGCTTCCCGGAGCGCCTTCACACGGATGAGGGGCGCGGCCGGCGCGTCGGCCACCACCACGCAGCCCTCGCGCTCCGGAACCGGCGAGGCTGCCACCACCGCGTCCCCCCAGCCGAATCCCTCCACGGCCACCTTCCGCAGGCATTCGTCCGCCTCGTAGAGCTGCCAGGTCCTGCCGTCGCCCGGGTCGAACCAGCTTCCCACCCCGACGAAGAGGACCGGGCCGCCGTCGTGCAGGGTAGACGCCACCCCTTCGCGCCAGTCTCCTCGCGGCGGCGGGTCCAGCAGCCGCGTCACGGCGTCTTCGCGCACCACCCTCGCCGTCGTTTCCGGCACCGCCGTGCGCCATTCCTCGAAGCAGAGCGCGGGACGCCCCGGCTCGGTGACGGACCGGAAGAGCCGGGGCACGCGGTCGAGGATCCAGACGTGAAGGCGGGCGCCGGACGACGCCAGCACCATCGCCAGCAGAAACGCGGTCACCGCCCAGACCGGCCTCCCCAGAAAGGCGAAGACCAGCGCCGCCGCCAGACCGGCTCCGGCCGCCGCGCCGAAGGTCGTCTGACGGCGCGCCCCGGTGCCCAGCAGCTCCTCCAGGCTTCGCAAGCGGGCCCAGGTGCCGGCCGCGAAGTAGGCGGGCAGGGCGGAGGTCAGCGCCAGCCCCACGCCCTGCGCCGCGGGAGCCGCCGAAAAGGCGTCCATCGCCTCCCACGCCACCGCGAACCCGGCACCGGCCAGAAGAGCGAGCAGGAGTCCCAGCCACCACCCGCCGGCGTGCGGGTCACCCTCCGACCGGCGGTTCCCCGCGCCAAACAGGCCGACCCCGATCGAACCGGCGTTGACCCCGGCCAGGGCGAACCCGGCCCGAACCAGCCCCTGGTCGTTGTAGAGCAGGAGCCCGGCCCCCGTCCCGAGCGCGGTCGCGGTGGCCGCCCCAAGCAGAAAGGAAGGGATCCACAGGGTCCTCCGGGCCGGCATCACGGATCAGGTCTCTCGTTGCGCATGGTGGATCATATCCCGGCGCGCGCGCCTTCACCAACACCGGGCGCGCCGGGGGAACCGGTTCCGCCGCAGGGTGTGTGCGACTGCCCCTGTGCCGATGTCCGCGACATCCCTGCTACAGCTCCTCCAGGATCGTCCGGTAGCTCTCATGGCGCTCCTGCTGGATGTGCCCGGCGGTGATCGCCGCGGCGACCGTGCAACCGGGTTCGTGAACGTGAGTGCAGTCGTTGAAGTGACACTGCCCCAGGAAGGGACGGAATTCCGGAAAGCACCCACCCAGCGCCGCGGCGTCGACACTGCCCACCCCGGCGTCCGAAAACCCCGGGGTATCCGCGACCTGGCCACCGCCCGAAAGCGCGATCAGGCGGCTCGACACGGTCGTGTGCCGTCCGGTCCGCGAGCGCCGCCCCACCGGACGCGTGCGCAGATCGAGCCCCGGTTCAACGCGGTTCAGCAGCGAGGACTTCCCCGCCCCCGAAGGCCCCGCCAGCGCCGACGACCCGGCCTCCATCACCGCGCGAAGCGCCTCGATCCCCGCGCCCGTCACCGCCGACGTGGGCAGCACGGGGTAGCCCGCCGCGCGATACGCCCCCGCCAGCTCCGCCACCACCGCGCGGCTCCCCGGCAGGTCCACCTTGTTGAGGACCACCTGGCAGGCCATGCCCCCCGACTCGCCCATCACCAGCACCCGGTCGATGACGAATCGTGAAGGCGGCGGGTCCGCAACCGACACCACCACCAGCAGGCAGTCCAGGTTGGCCGCCACCACCCGGTCCACTCGGCTCCACGACGGCCGCCGTGCCAACCAGGTCCGCCGCGGCGCCACGGCCTCGATCACCCACGCCCCACCGGACCCGGCCCCCACCGTCACCACATCGCCGATCACGACCCGGCCGCCTTTGCGCTGCCCCCGTCTACGCTGCCCCTTCTTGAGTTTGCCGCGCAGAGAGGCCTCGATCGGACCGTCGGCGGTGCGGACGCGGTACACCCCGCCCACCGCCTCGACCACCTGACCCTGTATTGCGATGGGGCGTCCTCAGCAGCCCGTGGACAATTGCCGCCCGAGTGCAGCGGCGATTCGTTCCACGGGCTGCTGCGAGCCTACGCCGCGAAGGACTTGAGGGCCTTGCCCTTGTCCCCTTCGCGCAGGCGCCGGAGCGCGCGGTCCCTGAGCTGGCGAATCCGCTCCCGGGTCACGCCCAGGAGGTTGCCGATCTCTTCCAGGGTGTGCTCGCGCTCGCCCTGGAGGCCGAAGTACAGCCGCAGCACGCGCGCGTCGCGCGCCTCGAGCGTTCCGAGCGCGTTCGACACGGCCTCGGTGAGAAGCCGGTTCTCGACCTCCACCTCGGGCTCGGCGGCCTCTTCGGTGATGAAGCGCTCCACGAGCTGCGAGTCCTCGCTATCGCCGATCGGGGCGTCCAGGCGGATCTCCGCCGCGTTGAGCGTCTGCAGCGACTCCACGAGCTGCGGCGTCAGGAACGTCGCCTTGCCCAGCTCCTCGCTGGTCGGATCGCGGCCGAGCTCCTGCTTGAGGCGCTCCTTCTCGCGGAAGATGCGCGCGAGGTCGGAAGCGCGGTTGAGCGGCACCCGCACCGGGCGGCCGTGGTTCGCCAGCGAGGCCAGGATGGCCTGCCGGATCCACCACACGGCGTAGGAGATGAACTTCACCCCCTGCTCGGGATCGAACTTCCGCGCCGCGGTGACGAGTCCCACGTTCCCCTCCTGGATCAGGTCCGTGAGGGAAACACCACGGTTCTGGTACTTCTTCGCCACGCTGATCACGAAGCGCAGGTTCGCCTTGGCGAGTGCCTGAATCGCCTCTTCGTCGCCCTTCTGGGCCTTTGCGCCGAGGATCTTCTCCATCTCGGGGGTGATCAGCTCGTGGCGGCTGACATCTCGCAGGTACTGGTCCAGCGCGGTCTGCTCGTCCAGGCTGGCGTCGAACCCGGTGAGCGGGTTCACCCGCTTCCTCCCGCGCCTCTTCTTCCTGGCCATTTTCTCTTCTCGATTCTCCGTTACGGACCGGATAAACATCCGGCGGACGCGCTATATATACAGCCGTTAACGGTACGACTGCGTGCGCCGCTTGTCAATCATTTTCTTGTCAGTAGCGATGATTCGCCCCTCCGGGAGTCCATTTGTGCGGTCTCTACGGCTCCTTTGCCCCCTTCTGGTCCCATACGAACTCCAACGTCAGACGTTTCCAGCTCCCCGGGTGGTTGCACAGCGCGCTCCGGGCCGCGCCTGCTGTCCGGGGCGATTTCATCACCATCGTCCTTTCCACCTCCTCCCGCCCCTGGTCCCTCCGCAAGGCGCCTCAGGACCCAATCCGGGTCGAGTGGCCGTCTGTCGAAGGTGAACAGCCTGAATACCCGTGCGGTGCGGTAGAGTTCCTCCGCGAGCTTCGGCAGATCGATCAGTCCCGGAATGCCCTCGCGGCCGAGGCGGCGTACCGGACGGCCCGGCCGGTCCACCAGCACGTCGAGCTGGAACATCGCCGTCTTGACGGGGAAGTCGAGGATCACCTCTCCGGGGTCGAGGTCCAGCTCCGCGGCGAGTCCGTCCTCCCAGCGACGCTTCTCCGCGGTGTCGCCGCCGACCCAATCCGGGAGCGACCTCCCCTCGAGCTGCCACGCCGGGATCTCGACCGCCCGCTTCGGCAGCCTCCGGTTCCTGAGCGCGGGGAGCCAGCGGTCCGCCAGTCTGGCCGCCACCTCGCCGGGGCGCGCGCGCGCCCGCCGGCCGAGTTCGTAGAGGAGTTGTTCGTCAGTCGGGCCGATCAGGTCCGCCGGGGCCAGCAGTCCCGAGGCCAGCGCCTCTTCCACGATGCGCTTGTAGAGCCCTGTCGCGGCGCGCACGCCGTGGTGCCAGTAGACGCTCCGGAACATCTGGTATTTGGCGAAGAGCAGGGACTCGAGCGTGCTGATCGCCTTGGCGCGGATGCCGACCTCCCATTTGCCGGTGGCGGGGTCCCGCAGGAGCACCATCCCCTGGAGGAGGTGCTCCACGTCCACCTCGCCGTAGGGGACGCCGCAGAAGCGCGCATCGCGCCGCAGATACTCCATCTTGTCGAGGTCCAGGCTTCCGCTCACGAGTCCGCTCAGAGCGTTCTCGCCCCGCCCCGTGATGATCCGGGAGATCTCCTCGCGGGCGTCCTCTCCCAGCGGAGCCAGCGCCGCCCTCATCTCCTCCGACTCGAAGAATGCCGCGCCCGCCTGCTCGTGATCGGCGGCGATCGTCGCCGGGTCGAGCTCCTCGATGGCGTGGGAGAAGGGGTAGTGGCCGATGTCGTGCAGCAGCGCGGCGTAGGGGATGAGCCGGGCCCCGTCCCACACCTCGGGAGGGAGCGAACGGCCGGCCTTCAGGATGCGGAGGGCGCGCCCGGTGAGGTGATAGACGCCGAGCGCGTGATCGAAGCGGGAGTGGGTGGCGCCGGGGTAGACGAGGTGGGCCAGGCCGAGCTGCCGGATGTAGCGCAGCCGCTGGAAGGCGGGGGTGTCGATGATCTCCGCCGCGATCGGATCCGGGCGGATCGTGTCCCAAACCGGATCGCGGATGACGAGCGACCGTCCATGGTTGACCATGGAGGGCGACATTAGCGCCCGCGGCGGGCCATCGCAATAGGGGAATGGGACTTTCATTGACGAGACCCGAACAAATGGCGAAGTTGTCCCGTTATGAATGTGTCGAATCGCCCTGGAACTTCGAGCGGGACTGCACAGCCGCCCCCGTCCAGCGCGTCGCGGCAGACGGCCTCGTCGCGAGAGACGGCCTCGGCGCTGCGGGACGAGGTGCGGGCCGGGGCCGAGGATCGCCCGGGCGTGTACCGCTGGCTCGGCGCGGGCGGGCGCATCCTCTATGTGGGCAAGTCGGTGCGGCTGCGCACGCGGCTGCTGTCGTATTTCCGGGAAGAGACGGGGAAGGCGGCGCGGATGGTCGCCGAGGCCGAGGCCGTGAAATGGGACTACAGCCCCAACGAGTTCGCCGCGCTCTTCCGCGAGATGCGCCTGATCCGCGCGTGGCAGCCCGAGTACAACGTGCAGCACAAGCGCGACCGCCGGTACGGGTTCATCAAGGTGACCCGCGAGCCGGCGCCGCGCCTCATCCCGGTGTCGCGGCCCGTGAGCGACGGCGCCAGGTACTACGGGCCGTTCTCGCGGACGGGCTGGATGGCGCGTGCGGTCCATGAGCTGTCGCTGGCGACGGGACTAAGGGACTGCGCGTCGGACACCCCGGTGCACTTCGGCGACCAGATCGAGATGTTCCCCGGTGGCCGGACCCCGCTGTGCATCCGTGCGGAGACGGGGACCTGCCTCGCGCCGTGCGCGGGACGGTGCACGACGGCGGAGTACGACCGGCGCGTGGGCGTGGCGCGGGCGTTCCTCGAGGCGCGCAGCCGCAGGCCGCTGGAGGAGCTGTCGGAAGCGGTGCGGGAGGCCTCCGAGCGGCTCGATTTCGAATACGCCGCGCGGCTCCACGAGCGGATGGCGACGCTGGAGGGCCTCTGGGACCACCTCTCCGGCTTCCGCGGGCAGATCGAGAAGCTGAATCTGGTGTACCCCGTGTCGGGGTTCGGGGGCGAGGACCGGGTCTACCTGATCCGTCGGGGCCGCCTCCACGGCGAGATGCCTTGGCCGAAGAGCGACGGGGCGCGGCGGCGGGCCAACCGCGTGGTGGAGGAGGCGTTTCGGCCGACGCTGGCGGACCGGGAATTCAGCCTGGAGGGCGCGGCGGCGGCGGAGGTGCTGCTGACCGTGACGTGGTTTAATCGGCGGCCGAAGGAGCGGAAGCGGGCGGTCGCGCCTGAGCGGTGGCTGGGGGGTAGGGGCGGCGAGCAGGCCGTGGATAGTTCCCGCGTTGCACCGAAGGCGGCCCGCTCTAACCCCGCCCCGGCACCATCACGAACCCCGCAGCCGCGAAGTGCCGGTCGAGAGTGAGCGCGTCCGAGATCCCCAGCTCCTCCATGACGACGAAGCTGACCGCATCGGCGAGCGAGAAGCGCTGATCGGTGTACCTGCGCAGCCACCGGGAGATCGCGGCTTCCTCACGCTCGGGAGTGGCATACTCTATCCGGTTCGGCGGCTGGCGGATCGCATCCAGGAAGTTCATTGCCGCGGTTCGCCCGGCTCGCCGCAGCAGCAATACCTGGGTCTCGGCCACGACGAGGTTGGTTGTGACGATGTCCGCGCCATCGCGGATTCGGTTGCGCAGCGCCTCGGCAACCCGCTCGTGATCCGGATGACCCGCGTCGGCCAGCGGGTACCAGGCGCTGGTGTCGACGAAGAGCGGAGTCATCCCGGGATCGTCGGATCGCCGGTCCGCGGATTGCTTCGACCAGGATGCGATCTCGGCGTCCACTGAGCAGTCGTCATGATCGCGGGCGGGATCCAGCCCCGATCCCTGGGTTGTCGCGGCGCCCGCGGGCACCAGGCCGACGATGCTCAGGGCGGGGTGCCGGCCGGGGTCCAGGAGCTGGCGTTCCAGAGCCTCGAGGCCCCGTCGGAGGACCCCGGATTTGCTGGTGTCCAGGGCGGACCGCAGGCGTTCCAGGCGCCGCAGCTCGGCGGGGCGCAGATGGACCTGGATCTTGGAACCGGAATCATGATGTGTAGTCATGATTCATGATTGGTAGTATGGAGACACGAGTCAACCCCCGAGTCGGCAGGCGCGGGGTCTTGGCGGGCGCCCGGCAACCTCCTTCAGCGTCTCCGGCCCGGGGTAGGCCGCGAGACCCGCCTCCGCGACCTGTCCAGCCTCGACAAGCACCTCCATGCGCTTCAGGTTGCGTTCGCTCCAGCGGCTCCGCCGGCGGCGCGGCGTAAAGCGCACCTTGTAACTCTTTTCGTCCACCGAACGCTTCAGGCCGTCGATCCAGCCGAAGCAGAGCGCCTGGTCGATCGATTCGCCGATCGAGACGGTAGACAGTCCCGTACCCTTCTTGTAGTAGCCGACCCAGAGTTCGTCGAAGCGGTCGTGGTTCTCCTCGTACCAGGCGCGCAGGTGAGCGGCGGTGGGGAAGAAGTGCAGGCCCGCGGAGGGGGGAGGGCCATCGGAGGCGGAGCTGCCCGTCCGGCCGCGCGGTGTTTCGGGCACCCCGCTCATCCCGGCGTCAGCGTCCAGCGCTCGGCCGCCACCGACTCGATCCGCTCGCGCGAGTAGAAGACCGGGAAGAAGCGGTCGTTGGCCCAGAGCTCGAAGAGGTTGTCGTAGAAGGGCGAATCGGGGTCGCCGGACTGGCCCGGGGTGTTGCTGCCGACGGCGCGGTCCCAGTCGCCCGTGTCCACGATGATGCGGAAGGACGCGCCGGAGGTCTGGTTGTCGCCGCCGCCGGTGTTGTTGAGGGTATAGCTGTTTCCGCCGCGCGGGAGTGGGCCGACGGTGAAGCGAGCCGCGATCTCGGGCGGGGCGGCGCGGGAGAGGGGGTGGAAGATCCTGGCGTGCTTGTAGCCGGGCTGGCCGTACTGCCAGGCGTCCATGTCGCCGCCGAGTTTCGCGCGCAGGGCGGCGACCGCCTCTTCCAGGCTGCGCAGCAGCACCGCGTCCCGCCCGGCGAGGGGATCGTCGCCGAACTCGCCCCCGGGCGCGTTGAGGTGGTCGATCACCTTCGTCATCGCGAGCCCGCCGAGGACGCTCCGCTGGGCCGCCGGAACGACGGCGTTGCGCACGTTGCCGCGCACGCGGCCCTCGAAGGCGACGTAGATCGCTGCCGCGACGGAGGTGGGGTCCAGCACGAAGTCCCAGGCCAGGAGCAGCTCGCGCGCCCGTTCGGTAGCGGGGTCGGGGGAGGGGCCGACGTGGCGCAGCATGGGGACGATCGTCCGCGCCGGGATCGAGAGGTAGTCGGTCTGCAGCGCCATCATGTCGGCCATGGAATGAAGCCGTCCCGAGCCGAGGACCTCCGCGGCCCGCGCCCAGCGGTAGGGGTCCGACCACTCGAAGCCGATCGCGTCCATGTGAGGGTAGTCGTCGGGCGTGAGGTGGTTGTTGGCGGTGGCGAAGTAGCCCTCCGGCGGGTTGTAGACGCTGGGCTTGGCCCGGATCGGCAGGTAGCCGTCCCACTCGTAGCGCCCGTCGCCGGGGACCGGGACCAGCCCCGACCAGTTGCGGCGGATCGGCGCGATCCCGACCGCCTGCCAGCCGATGTTCCCCTCCCGGTCCGCCCAGATCATGTTCTCGCCCGGGATGTTCGAGTAGTTGCACGCCTCGACGAACTCCTCCCAGGTGCGGGCCTGGTCCATGCGCAGGCTCGCCAGGTAGGGGGCGCCGCCGGGCTCCAGCCACGCCGCGCGCACGGCGTACGCGACGTTGTTGCCGATGTCCTCGAAGACCACCGGCCCGTGCCGCGTGTACTTGAACTCCGCCGTGTGGGGCGCCTGCCCTTTCACCGGAATCTCCTCGGTGATGACGGTCATCTCCTCCCAGCCGTCGCGGTAGCGGTAGCGGTTGGGGTTGTCCGGGTCGGTCTCGTAGACGTACAGGTCCTCGCCGTCGGTGCGGAAGACGGTGAGCCCCCACGCTCCGTACCCGTTGTGCCCGATGCTCACTCCCGGGATCTCGGGCTCGCCGCCCCCGATCACGTTCCAGCCCGGGCCGACGAGGTGCACCCAGTAGCGCAGCGACGGCGCCGACTGCGCACGGTGCGGGTCGTTGGCCATGAGGGGGTAGCCGCTTTCGCTCAGACGCCCGCTGACGACCCAGTTGTTGGAGCCGAGGCTCTCCTGGTCGGGCCAGGCGAGGGGGTCCGGCCAGTCGGGGGCGTCTGCATGCCGTCCCGGGTCAGCCCGGGTGGTTCCAGCCGGCGCGGCCGGGTCCGCCGTCGCGCCGCGCACGTCCCGCATCGCCGCCTCCAACCTCGCATACGCCTCCTCGTCACCCCTGTGCTCCGGAACCAGATGTTCGCGCCGGAAGCGCACCGAACCGCGGAAGGCGTTGTAGAGCCCGAGGATGTCCTGGCTCAGCAGTGCGCCGTCGATGGCCGGATCCAGCTCGATGTCCGGGTCGCCCGGGTGGAAGTTCGCGGCCCGCTTGACCGCCTCCGCCCCCACCGCCGCCACCGCGCGTCCGTAGCGCAGCTCCGCACCGATGTTCCCCAGCAGCCCCTGGTGGCGGGAGATCACGACCTCCGGCGTCCAGCGCTTGGGGCGAACTCCGAGTAAGTCAAACTCGATCGGAAGTAACTCCGGATTTGTTTCAGTTTCCGCGATATATGCGTTAACCCCGTCAACGTATGCAGGAATGATCAGCGAGCCGCGGTCGTGGTAGTGGTTCATCTCGACCGTCATGTCGCCGCGGTATTTGAAGAGGCGGAAGCCGATGTCGCGCTCCAGCTCGTCCGGGCCCAGCATCTCGGCGACGGTGCCGGTGGCCTGGGCGCGCCACACCTCGAACTGGAAGAGGCGGTCGCGGGCGGCCGCGTACCCCTGCGCGAAGAAGAGGTCGTACTCGGTCTCGGCGTAGATGTGATTGATCCCCCACCGGTCACGGATGATCTCGACGGGGGCACGGAGGCCCGGGAGGGTGAGGGTGGTGGCGGTGGTCGGCCCTGAGGGGGTGCCGGACAGAGCAGCGAAGGCGGCCCCGGAAGCATCGTGCGACGGTGGGGATTGCGCGGTGGCGGGAGCGAGTGCGGCAGCCGCAAGAGCGACCCCCAGCGCGACAACGGCTATTGGGCGGTGTTGGTCCCGCATCTCTCGCAGATCTCCGGTGTTCGAGGGACGATTGAGTCGAAGCTGGCGTCGCCCGGTTGCCGGGGCGAGGGCCAGTGGAAGGTACGGTGCATTGCACCAGCCGCCCAACCCGGTTGGTTGCGAACATGGCAGCATCTTTCCTACTATGTCGTTTATCGACACCACTAGTAGGCCAATAACTGGAGCAGAGAGCCGGTGGTGTTTCCCACTCCGCATTGCCGGGTGGGTCCAGCCACTCCTCACCCCAAGGAGGGACAAACCATGAGAAAGTCCATCTTCATAATGCTCGCGGTTGTGGCGGTCGCCGGAACGATGGCCTGCAACCAGGCCGCGTCGAGCGGGGATCAGACCATGGAGAGCCTCACTCCGGCCATGGAGGCCGATCACTACCTGCAGGCGTCCTCGTCGGTCACCCAGTGCCCGGGGACTGCGCCCGAGCTGGTCGCCATGGACATGATCGACGCAAGCAGCGGGGTTGCGCTGGAGGCCAACCAGATGACGGTGTCCGAGGCCGGAGCGTATCTGATCGTGGCCGCGCCCCAGGTCGGCCGCGAGGGCGGCGGGCCCTACGGCTGCTTCGATCTGTGGCTGCGCGTCAACGGAGAGGACGTCGCGAACTCCAACGTCCAGCTCTGCCAGGACGAGGACAGCATGGCCAAGGACGTCATCATCTCGCAGGGCATCGTGCCGCTGGAGGCCGGAGACGTCGTCGAGGTCATGATGTCGGCCAGCAATCCCGAGGCGAACATCTGCATCGAGGCGATTCAGCCGGAGGGCGAGCCGCTGGTGCCCGCGATCATCTTCTCGATGATCAAGTACTAGGCGGTCGGGCGGTAGCACCAGGGCTCACCGGACCAGAGTTGGCGGTGGCTGGTAGCCAGTGCCAGCTTGAAATGGAACGCATCCTGGGCCCGGGCACCGTCATGGTCAGGTCGGGATCGGCAGCAGGCGTGGCCGACCCGGGCAAGACCTTGCAATGGCTATCCACGAACGGGCGAACCTGGATATGCATGACTTCCGGAGCCGGAAGCACCGGAATCTGGGTCGAACGCAGCAAGGCGCTTGAACGCCTGGTCGAACGGGTCGCCGGCTACGCCCGACCGGAGTACGAGCGGCTCCGCGAATAGCGACTGCGCGGGCCGAGACGAAGTTTCTTCAGCCCCCCCTCGGCGGCAGCGGAATCAGCGCCGAGGTCGTCGCCTGGTAGTCGCGGTACGCGGGGTACTTGGCGGCTGACAGCTGCTCGGTCATGCGCAACGACGGGATGAACAACAGGATCAGCCCGATGCAGCCCAGCCCGGTCCAGTGCAGCCATTCGCCGGACGCGGCAACCGCGAACAGGTAGAAGACGCACCACATGGCGATCTCGCAGAAGTAGTTCGGGTGACGGCTGTAGCGGAAAAGCCCGGTAGTGAGGAACGGGTGTTCGACCGCCTCGCCGGCCGCGATTCGCCGCTTCTTGTCCTGCTGGAAGTCCCACTGCTGCCTGTCGGCGACTGTCTGACCGACGAGTAGCAGAAAGAAGAGCCCGGCGGCCACGAAGTCGAGCCGGTTGAGCGGCAGATCGCCGTAGGTCCACGCGCGGTGTATCGGGGAGGCGAACAGCCAGATGAGAACCATCTGGATGGGGTGAATAAACGTGATGTTGAGCACCTGGAATCCCACCGGACCCGCCTTTTCGCGGACGGTTGCCCAGCGGTAGTCCTCACCGCCCGGCTTGTAGCCGCCCTTGCGGGCGAAGTTGAAGGTGAGGCGCGCGCCCCAGAGGACGACGAGCAGGGTCATGACGTTCACCCGCGCCCACTGGAAGTCGGTCGTGAAGGCGACGATCAGGCAGTAGACCGGCGGGCAGATCGACCAGAGGCGGTCCATCCAGGAGACCTCCCGGGTGATTACCGATAGAAGCCAAGCCACGAAGGCGAGGACAAGGCACACCTCGAGCGCGGTCCCGAACGGCGTGCCCGCAAGCGGGAGGCTGATAAAGTCGAGTCCGAACACGTCATTTCTTCCTCTCTGCCCACCGCATCGGCGGGATTACTTCACCCTTTGCGGATGATTCGATCAGGATGCCGAGGCGCCGGAGTCGCGTCTCCTCGCGCTTCGCGCTGATGACCCACCAGGTCACCTGCTTGCGGTACGACGGGCGGGCGCGCCGGAAGTAGTCCCAGGCGTCGGCATCGGCCTGCAGCCGCCGTTCGTACTCGGGTGGAAGGACGATGTTCTTCTGTTCGTGCGCCGCCTGCTTCTCCCTGGCCGGATTCCGCTTGCGGTAGGCGGCCATCCCGGACTCCGTGACCAGCCCCTCGGCGATCAGGTGCTGCATGCGGCCGAGGTTGCGGGCGCTCCAGTGACTGCCCGGGCGGCGGGGGGTGAAGCGGATCTTGTAGCACTTGTCGTCGAGGGACTTGCGGATGCCGTCGATCCAGCCGAAGCAGAGGGCCTCGTCCACCGATTCGGGCCAGGTGATGCTCGGCAGGCCGGTGGCCTTCTTGTGGTAGCCGACCCAGAGTTCGTCGCGCTGGTGGTGGTGCTCGGCCAGCCACGCGCGGAGGTGGGCGGGGGTGGGGAAGAAGAGGAGATCCTCCAGGCCCTGCGGCGATGGATCGTCAGGGGAGGACGGCTTGCGGGTGATCGGCATCACACCCCCCGACTGGGCCCCCCGACCGGTTCCAGCCGATCGAAGTCGGAATCGGCCGATTCGAGGTCGGTGCCGTGCCGGAGAGCGCACGCGGCAATCAGGACATCGGTCGCCGGAACCGTCACCCCTTGGGTCCGTGCCCGCGTTGCCAACCCGTATGCCGTGGTCCACACCTCTTCGTCGATCGGTGCCTCCGGCAGCACCCGGGCGAACTTGCGAAGCACCTTTCGCTCACGCGCCCCGCGGGCACCGTTCCAGAGTTCGAGCTGGACGATGGGGCACCAGCAGGCTTCCCCGCTCTTGAGTGCCGCCTCCACGCGCGCACGGACGGCGGGGTCGCCATTAGGGCGAAGCAGGTGAATCCAGGATGACGTATCGACGAGGATCAACCGTTCACCCCCGCCGACGGTCCGCCTGAACTTCCTCCGGCGTGATCAGGTCGGGACAGGTTCCGGCGTACCTGGCGAGCTCCGCCATTCGCATGCGCTGGTTGAAATACACGATTGCGCCGACGATGGCTTCCCGCTTGGTCTTCGCGTTGGTGAAGCGGATCGCATCCGCCAATTCCTGATCTGGAATATCTACAGTGGTTTTCATGATTACATGATAACAGCGCAGGGAATATCGGACAATGATCTGAGTATTCCCCAGAAGTGAGACAGCACGATGCGCCGCCCAGTGATTCGGACCCGGAGGTCGGTCAGGCGCACGGCACGCGGTGTCACATGCTTTGTCAGCCGGATCGGGAGCGGAGTCGTTCCACCGGTTGCGCAGACCCACTCACGCCTCCCACGTCACCCGCCCCCCCGCCACCGTCCGCAGCACCGGGATCTCCTTGATCGCGTCCGGGTCGGCGTCGTGAGGGTCGGACTCCAGCACCACGAAGTCGGCCAGCTTGCCTACCGTGACCGAGCCCTTGATGTCCTCCTCGAAGGACGCGTAGGCGCCGCCCATGGTGCAGATACGCATCGCTTCGGGCACGGTGATCCGCTGGCTCGGGCCCCAGACGCGGCCGTCGAAGTCCTTGCGGGTGACCATGCTCTGGATGGCCATCAGCGGCTCGTAGGGACCGGGGGTGTAGTCGGACGCCGGCGCGACCGGGATGTCGTGGTCGAGGAACGACCGGTGGGCGAACATCCACTCCATCTTCTCGGGGCCGTACTCGACCCACTTGTTGCCGTGGTAGTGGGCGTAGGTGTAGAAGGGGGTGGGGACGACGCCGGCGGCCTTGATGCGCTTGAGGAGATCCGGGTTCACCAGGGAGCAGTGCTCGATTCGGTGCCTGGGGTCGGGCCGCGGCCACAGCTCCTGCACGCGCTCGTAGGCGTCCAGCACCATGCCGATGGTGACGTCGCCGTTGGCGTGGATGCCGACCTGCCACCCCGAGCGGTGCGCGACCTCAACGACGTCGTGGATGGCCTCCCGCGTCATGGTGAGGATGCCGTAGTCGTCGGGACGGCCGACGTACGGGGTGCTCATGCGCATCGTGCGCTCGGATGCAGAGCCGTCCGCCCCATACTTGACCCCGCCGACGCGCAGCCACTCGTCCCCGAACCCGGTGGAGACGCCGGCCCGGCGCAGTTCTTCGTAGGGGCCGCGCATCATCATGTACACGCGGCAGCTCAGCTCGCCGTTGCGGTAGGCGGCGCTGTACGCCTCGACGCTGTTCGACGAGGTGCCCGCGTCGTGGAAGGAGGTCAACCCGGACTGCGCCATCAGCTCGGTGATGAGCTTTACCCCGGCGCGGCGGTCGTCGTCGGTGTGGGTGCTGGGGATCAGCCCGGAGAAGACGTAGTTGGCGCGCTCCGCGACCAGGCCGGTGAGTTCGCCGTCTTCCCGGTAGAACCTGCCGCCCTGCGGGTCGGGAGTCTCGGCGGTCACGCCCGCCAGCGCGAAGGCGCGCGAATTGTAGACGCTGGTGTGGCCGCCCCGATGGCCGACGACCGCAGGGTGGTCCGGGAGGGCTTCGTCCAGGTCGAGCCGGTTCAGGGGCCGCCCCTCGGCGAGCTTGGTGTCGTCGTACTTGAAGCCGCGGATCCACTCGCCGGGAGGCGTCTCGCGGGCGCGCGCGGCCATGAGCTCCTTGATCTCGGCTATCGAGCGCACATCGACGTTGACGTCCTTAAGCTCGCGGACTCCCGCCCCGGCCGGGTGGGTGTGCGCGTCGATGAAGCCGGGCGTGATGACGGCGTCGCCGTGGTCGAAGACCCGGGTGCCGGCGCCGCGGAGGGCGTCGATTTCGGCGCGGGAACCGACCGCCATGAAGCGGCCGTCCTTCACGGCGAGCGACTCGGGCGCAGGGTTGTCGTCGTCCATGGTGTGGATGACGCGGCCGTGCGCAATCATGTCGGCGGTGGTGGCGTCCGAGGCGCCGGTGCGCAGGACGACCCCGGGGCCGCCCTCGCAGCCGGCCAGCACTCCGGCACCCACGGTGCCCGCAGCTGCTCCCAGGAACTGGCCTCTCGTCAGTGACTTCATCGTGTCCTCCTGCTGCGATCCGCGCGTTGGCGGATCCCTGTAGCTCTTGCGGCGATTCCGGCACCGCCGCCAACGACCTACCGGACCCTGTCCCCGATTCGACTGCCGCGGATTTCCGTGATCCAGGGGAAGGGCCGGTAGGAATCGCGGTCGTAGGAGAAGTAAATAAACGCCACTCGCCCCTTGAATCGCCAGCCTTCGAGGAAACCCCAGACGCGCGAGTCCAGGCTGTCGTCACGGTAGTCGCCGAGCATGAAGTAGTGGTCCGGGGGGACGACGAGCGGCCCCCAGTTGTCCGGTGTCGGGCGGTAGTCGTCCTGGGGCCCGCCCACCAGGTGCGCGTTCTGCCACGACATCTGCGGATCGTAGGCGTCGCGGACGCCGAGGGTCTCCACGTAGGGCTCGTCGTAGGCGTCGCCGTTGATGAGCAGCGCCTTGTCCCGCATCTCCAGCGTGTCGCCCGGCATGCCCACGACGCGTTTCACGACCGTCATGTTCTCCTCGTGATGGGGGTCGAAGACGAGGATGTCGCCGCGCCGGGGTTCCGAGTAACCCGGGATGCGGAGGTTGGTGAAGGGAACGCGAGGACCGATCGCCAGTTTGTTCACGGCCAGGTAGTCGCCCACGAGAAGCGTGTTCATCATTGACCCCGAGTCGATCACGAAGGTCTCGAGGAGGAAGATCCGAACGAACAGGACGACCCCAACGGTCCATGCGATGGATCGGGCCCATTCTGCCAGACGTCCGCGCTTCCTGGCGGCCTTGCCCGTCCGGCGGTCGGCCGCCTTCCCGGCCCCGCCGGGTCCACCCTTCTTCGGCTTGCGCTTCCTGGCCATTACCGGTCTCCATCCCCCGCCGAGAAGGGCCCGCCCACCACGCGTTTCACGTCATCCACGATCGTGCCGCCGTCCGGGGGCGGCTCGGTGTAGAGGCTGACCCCGATCGTCACGGCGAAGCCCGCCGCGAAACCGGGAATCATCTCGTAGAGATCGTAGAAGTGGTCCTTGACGAACACCACCCAGAGCATCGCGGCCGCGAAGCCGGCGATCATTCCCGCGACCGCGCCCGCCAGGGTGGTCCGCCGCCAGAAGAGCGAGCAGAGGACCACCGGTGTGAAAGCCGACGCCAGGCCCGACCAGGCGAACAGAACGAACCAGAAGATCATGCGGGGTTCGCTCAGCGCGACTCCGAGTCCGGCGAGGCCGAGGATGATCGTCAACAGCCGACCGATCAGCGACAGCCGGCGGTCGGAGAAGTCCGGCCGGAAGATCTTCTGCATGACGTCGCGCACGATCGACGAGGAGGCGAGGATCAGCAGCGAGTCCACCGTGGACATGATGGCGGCGAGGACCACCACCAGAATCACCCCCGCGATCACCGCCGGGAAGAGTTCGGTGGACATCACCGGGAGGACCGTCTCGGGGTCGGCGAGCCCGGGGAAGAGGTAGCGGCCCGCCACGCCGGTCAGCACCGCGCCGATGTCGAAGACCACGATGCAGACCACCGCGAGCACCCCGCCGCGCGAGATCTGGCCCCGGTTCCGGGCCGACATGAAGCGGGTCAGAAGCTGCGGCGCCCCCAGGAACGCCAGCCCGATCCCCACGTAGCTGACCGCGCTCATCACCCCCGTGACCGTCAGGCCGTGTTCGCCCATCGGGCGCAGCAGCGCCGGGTCCGCCTCGCCGATGCCCGCCAGCATCTCGCCCCAGCCGCCCGCGTGCCAGATCCCGACGATCGGCAGGATCAGGAGGCACAGGAACATGAGGACACCCTGCAACACGTCGCTGTACGCGACCGCCTTGAAGCCGCCGATGCTGGTGTAGAGGAGGATGACGGCAAGCCCGATGTAGACGCCGGTTTCGTAGCTGGTCCCGATGAAAGAGGAGAAGGCCTTGCCGGTCGCGGTGAGCTGCGCGGCGGTGTAGGCGCCGACCATCGTGAAGATGATCACCGCGCTGACGATGCGAATGAGGTTGAGCCGGTCGGCGAAGCGGTCGGTGAGGTAGTCGGGGACCGTGATCGCGTCGTAGCGGTCGGTGAACTCCTTGAAGGGGCGGGCGACTACGGCCCAGGCCAGCGCGACGCCGAGCACTTCGCCGAGGACGACCCAGAGCGCGTGGAAGCCGACCAGGTAGCCCATTCCGGTCAGCCCCAGGAGCAGCCAGCCGCTTTCGCCGGTCGTGTTGGACGAAAACGCGATCACCCACGACGGGAGCTTCTTGCCGGCAACGTAGAACCCCTTGACGGAGCGGCTCTCCCGGCTCGCCCACCAGCCGATCCCGACGAGGATCAGGAAGTAGCCGACGACGACGGCAATGATGGCGGCGTTGGGGCCGGCGGCTTCAGGCAATGTCGCGGCTCCGTGGCGGCTGGCGGTCGTCCGCGTCGTGGCCAGCTTCCGGCCGGGGTTCCGGTGCACGCGCGGCTCCAGCGGCACGGCGCATGCGGCTCGCGGAGCCCAGATCCCCCCGGTGCGCCCGGTGCGCCATCACCACCAGCACGATGCCCGGTACGACGGACACCACCATCAGCACCCAGGTCGCGACGGGGAGGCCGGCGATCATGCCGCGGCCCCCTTCGCTTCGACCGCTGCGCACGCCCGGCCCAGCCGTCCCAGCGCCTCCGCGACCTCGCCCTCCGAGATCAGCAGCGATGGCCCGATGCGGATCACATGACCGTGCAGCCCGCCGATCCCGATCAGCAGACCCTCGTCCTTCGCGGCGTTGAGGAGCCCGCCGGCCAGGCGAGGCGCCGGCTCCTTCGTGGCCGGATCCTCGACCAGCTCGAGCGCCTGCATGAGGCCCATCCCGCGCACCTCGCCGATCCAGGGGTGGGCCCGCTGGAGGGTTTCGAGTCCGCGCCGGAGTTGCGCGCCGCGTTCAAGCGCCCGCGCCGGGACATCCTCCGCCCGCATGGTGTCGAGGGTCGCGACCATCGCCGCCATGCAGACCGGGTTGCCGCCGAAGGTCGAGATGGTCTTGCCGCGCCAGTTGCCGGCGATCTCGTCCGTGGTGATCGTCGCGGCCGCGGGCATCCCCCCCGCGATCCCCTTCGCCATCACCATGATGTCGGGCACCACGTCCCAGTGCTCGATCCCGAACCACCTGCCGCCGGTGCGCCCGAACCCGGCCTGCACCTCGTCGCAGATGAAGACGCCGCCGCAGGACCGGATGATCTCGGCCATGCGCTGGAAGTACCCGCGCGGCGGCACGATGTAGCCGCCCACCCCCTGGATCGTCTCGGCGATGAAGGCGGCGGGGCGGCCGTTGGTGGTGGTCTCGATGACCTCGATCAGGTCGCGGGCGTAGATCTCGACCAGTTCCTCGTCCGTAGCGGCGCCGAAGGGGGCGCGGTAGGGGTAGGGCGAGAGCGCATGCGTGATCCCGCTCACGGTCGCGGGGAGCACGCGCCACTCGGCGTGCGCTGTGATCGCCGACGCCATGCTGGTGCGGCCGTGGTACGCCTGCCGCAGCGCGATGATCTCGGTGCGGCCCGTGTGGAGCCGCGCCGCCGCGAGGGCGGTCTCGATCGCCTCCGTGCCGCTGTTCAGGAAGAAGGTGCGGGAAAGGTCGCCGGGCGAGATGGTGGCCAGCGCGCGCGCCGCCTCGACCTGGCGGTCGTTGACGTAGAGGGTGGAGAGGTGGCCGACCCGGGCCGCCTGCTCCTGAACGGCCGAGACCACCGCCGGGTGGCAGTGGCCCAGCGAGGTCGTGAGAATGCCGGCGAAGGCGTCGAGGTACTCTCGGCCGTCGTAGTCCTTCACCCAGCACCCGGAGCCCTCGGCGATCGCCACCGGCCGCTCGTAGAGGGGCTTCACGCACTGGAAGATGTGCTGGTTCTGCCCGTCGAGGATCCGGGCACTGCGGCTCGCTGCCGTTCCCATCTCGCTTGGTCCCTGTTGGAGGCTCGGTCTCTCTCGACCAATGTCCGGCACGCGGGGGGGCTGCGCAACGCCCCTCAGGCAGGCCGTCCGTCCTCCGGCGTACACCGTTGCGCGTAGCAACCGGAGGGCGGCGCGGTCGAGAGTCCCATCCTGCCATGTATGCGCATCGCGCGTCATGCGATGTTCGGTGGAGATGAGTAGTTGCGACCTCCGCCGGGCCCCGGATAGCTTCGGTGGGGTCGGAGCCGGGCACCGACTACGGAGCGAGGGGAAGCATGGATTGGTGGCAGACGATGAGCCTGATGGCGACGCTGGTGCTCACGGGCACGGCCGTGGCGACATTTGCCTGGCGCGTCCTGCGCAGGGAGACGGACAAGCTGCGCCGGGAGAGCCGGGAGGCTCACGAGAGGATCAGCGGCGCGCTTGTTCAGGTCCGCGACGACCTGCGGGGCGAGATCGGGCAGGTCCGCGACGACCTACGGGGCGAGATCGGGCAGGTCCGCGACGACCTACGGGGCGAGATCGGGCAGGTCCGCGACGACCTGCGGGGTGAGATCGGGCAGGTCCGCGACGACCTGCGCGGCGAGATCGGGCAGGTCCGCGACGAGATCGTCCATCTCCGCGAGGGTCAGGCGAGCCTCCGCGAGGGACTGGGGGAGGTCCGTGGTGAATTGCGGGGCCTGACCCACTCGATGCAGGCGCTGCGCGAGGACTTCCGCGCACATGTCCTGGCGGGGGCTGACTGAGCTCCCACCCCCTGGAGATGGTCTCGGCTATGATGGCCGCCGGGGGCCCGTTCGTCGTGGTCTCAAAGACCTCGATCAGGTCGGGGGCGCATGCGGACGGTATTCCAGGTGAAAGCTGGCAACATCTCTTTCTTGTGAATCCTCTAAGTCCACCTGTCCGACACACTCGGAGTCCTAGTTGTCAAGCCCCTGAACGGACGTGGCCGCACGCGGCACCCCGATGCCATCACCGGCCGACAACCATTCCAGGGCACGCCCGCCAAGGACTACCGAATGCGCAGGAAACGGAATGACCCGTCCTTGGCGGGCCGCCTGCACGATCTCTACCGGGTCGCGCCGTCCGATTTCGTCCACGTAATGCCCGTAGCGACCTCGAACGGCGCCCGGGTCGGACAGCCGAACAGCATCAAGTACGTCAAGGATGTCCTCCAGTGGCATAGCGGCCAGGTTCTCTTCTGTCTCCGCGTCCTCCGCAGTCGGCAACGAATCGCATGCGGTACCGCCGGTGAACACTATGATGGCGGCCACCAAGCCGATTGTGGTGAGCGTGGATTTGCTCATTCTCTGTCTCCGTTCCCCCATCCAGAGTCTTTGAGCTTGCTCGGAGTTTTCGCTTCCAGCTACAGTAGGCAAGAAGCATACCGTGCGCTAGGACTCATGCGGCCATCGGTCAGCCGCTCGTGCAGCTGCACCCATTACTCAGCGCTCGGCCGTGAGTGGCGCCGCAACGGCCGGATCCCGCTCGCTATGATCTACCACCTCGAAATCACCACCCGCTGGTCCGTAAAGAATGATACGGCGTCCCGGCCCTGCGCCTTCAAGTCCCCGTAGAACGAATTCCGCGTTCCCCCGAACGGGAAGAAGGCCATCGGCGCGGCCACCCCAATGTTGACACCAATCATCGAGATCTCCGCCCGGTAGCGGAACTCGCGCGCGGCGCGGCCCGAGTTCGTGAAGATCGACGCGGCGTTGCCGTAGGGGCTCTCCGCCAGCAGATCGAGCGCGGCCTCCAGGCTCGGCGCCCTGGCCAGCCCTGCCACCGGACCGAACACCTCTTCACGGCCGATCGGCATCTCCGGCGTCACGTCCTCGAAGACGGTGGGGCCGACCCAATGGCCGTGCGGGTACCCGGGCACGCGCAACCGGCGCCCGTCCATCACCAGCCGCGCCCCGTCGCGCTCCCCCTCGTCGATGAACCCGTTCACCCGGTCCCTGTGGGCGCCCGAGATCACGGGCCCCATGTCCACGCCGTCGTCGAGCCCCCGCCCGATCGTGAGCGACGCCGCCCCGTCGAGGATCCCCTCGCGCACGGGGTCGTAGGCGTCCCCCACCCCCACCACCACCGACCCCGCCAGGCAGCGCTGCCCCGCGGACCCGAACACGGACCCGACCACCGCATCGGCCACCATCGCCGGATCGGCGTCCGGCAGCACGATCATGTGGTTCTTCGCGCCGCCGAGCGCCTGCACCCGCTTCCCCGCCGCCCCCGCTCGCGCATACAGGCTCTTCGCCACGGCGCTCGACCCCACGAAGGACACGCCCGCCACGTCCGGGTGGTCGATCAGCGCCTCCACCGCCTCGCGGCGGCCGTGCACCACGTTCAGCACGCCCGGGGGGAGCCCCGCCCGCACGGCGAGCTCGACCACGCGCTGGTGCGTGAGCGGGTCCTGCTCGCTCGGCTTGAGCACCACCGTGTTGCCCGCGGCCACCGCATAGGGCCAGAACCAGAGCGGGATCATCACGGGGAAGTTGTACGGGGTGATCACCGCGAAGACCCCGACGGGCTGCCGCACCGTCTCGCAGTCCACGCCGCGCGCGATGTCTTCGAGCGTGTCGCCCATCATCAGGGTGGGCATCCCGGCCGCGTGCTCCACGTTCTCGATCCCGCGCTGCACCTCGCCCCAGGTCTCCGCGACGTTCTTGCCGTGTTCGCGCGACAGGCTCGCCGCGAGGTCGTCGTGGTGCTCGTCGAGGAGGGCCTTGAGCCGGAAGAGGACGCGGGCGCGCTCCGGGACGGGGGTGCGGCGCCAGGCGGGGAAGGCGGCGTGGGCGGCCGCGACCGCGCGGTCGACTTCGGCGGGTCCCGAGACGGGGACGGTGCCAAGCGCCTCTCCGGTCGCCGGGTCGGTGACGGGAAGCCTCTCGCGGGCATCACCGGGTAGCCACTCACCGGCTATGTAGTTGTCGGCGTGGGTGCGTGGGGTGATCGTCATTCTTCCAACTCTCCTCCGGAACCTGTGCCAGGGTGCCGAATCACCCGGTAGCGAACCACGCTTGCGAGATCCAGCGAATCGTATTCGGTCACCCACACGTGCGTCATGCTGGCCTGTTGGATGCGCGATCGCGGCGGCAGAAGCAGAAAACCGATCTGGTCGCCCGTCTCGCTGAGTATGTGGACGGGCGTTCCGCGGTCGGTGCGGCGCAGTTCCACCCAGACCGTCCCGTCGAGACCGATCGTGACCTCGGCCGGGGGGTAGACGACGGGCGCGCGTTCGCGGGCCAGGGCCCTGGCACGGCGGTCGCGCCCGCTTTCCGACACGATCCTGGAGATGGCGCTGTCCAGGGCCGAAGCGGGAATCGGCTCTCCGGGGTACGCATGGGACCGCGCGAAAACCGTGTCGCCGGACGCGCGGATCATCGTCAGGCTGATGGTGCCGTCGAGAGTCGATTGATCGGTCGTAGCGAACAGGAATCGGCTTCCGTCCGGTGCGAATTCAGGCCAGGGCTGGAATGCGAAGGGAACCGGGTTGGTGACGCCGGACACGGTGACGCCCCAACGCTCGTCGTCGGTCTGCGGAGGCACGGCGACAACGCTGGGCTCCCCGTCACGATCCACCCGCAGCACCACCTGCGCCGACGACTCCCACGTTCCGTTGGTCGAAACACTCGTCCGATATGCCACCCCAAGCATCGCACCCCTGTCGTCAACGGCTTGTGGACCGAAGGTGTGGAAGAAGCTGCTCCCTCCCGCCGCATCCCAGTTCGGTTCAAAGAACCGCATCGGCTCCGTGCGGACCAGGGTTCCATCCGGCAGCCAGTACGTCGTGCGGCTCAGTCGCGCATCCAAGACAATCAGGGTGTCAGCAGCCCAAAGGACGGGACCCAGATGCAGGAACTCTCCGGGGCCCTCCCCCATCCTCCCGATCGTGGCCACCAGTGATCCGGTCGAGTCATAGAGCCGCAACCGCACGTCCTGCGGCTCATGCACGACGATCTCATGCCGCGGTCCGACGAAGACCCACCGGACCACGGAAAAGTCCTCCGCGTTCGCGTCGAGGCGCAGATCCTCGACGAGCTCCCACTCTCCGGCCTCCGATTGGGGGGAATCGTCCTGCGCGCCCGTGCAGGCAAGGCAGAGAGACACGCCACCGATCAGGGCGAGCAGTCCCCGGACTGAGCCGGGATTGTGTCCACGGGCTGCCGGGGAAGGTCGCCGGAAGATCACGACCGGTTCCCCGCCATCGCGACGATGTGCTCGAATTCCGCTTCCGTCACCGGCTGTACCGAAAGCCGGCTACGGTTCACAAGCACCATCTCGGCCAGCTCCGGCGTCGCCCGGATCTCCGGCAACGACACCTCCTGCTCGAACTTCTCCACGAAGCGGACATCGACCATGAACCAGCGGGGATTCTGCTCGGTCGCCTTCGGGTCGAAGTACTTGCTCGACGGGTCGAACTGGGTGTGGTCCGGGTAGGACTCCCGGCACACCTCGGCGATGCCCGCGACGCCGGGAGGTTTGGCATTTGAGTGGTAGTAGAGCACGCGGTCACCGATCCGCATCCTGTCTCGCATGAGGTTGCGGGCGGCGTAGTTGCGGACGCCGTCCCAGTAGGTGGTGCCGTCGCGCTGCAGGTCGTCGATCGAGTAGACGTAGGGCTCGCTCTTCATGAGCCAGTACTGGCGGGCCATGGGGTTCTCCGGGGGTTGGGGGGACTTCCGACATCGTACCACTCAACGTGGCGCTTCGGTAGAGCTTCCCGTGCAGGTGGCAGGGTCCGGAATGCAAGTGAAGTAAACACGACAGCTGCGACCGATGACCGCGCGTTGGTCCCCGCCGTGGATGACATAGATTGATCCATGTCCGAATACGACACGATCGCCCATCTGAACCGCGACTCCAGGGGGCCCCCTTCCGGGATCGCACGTACAGCCGCCCCCCGATGATCTCCCGCCTTTCTTCGGACACGAGGAGCAGGTCCGGTTGAACCCGGTCCCCGGTGCCCGGGGATCCTACCAGGCAAGGGGCGTAGAACACCCCACGCTCGAGCATCGGTTGACATATTGCCATCAGTAATATATGACTTTATGTCATGCGAACCACGATTCGGTTGGACGACCATCTCATGCAGGCAGTGAAGCGTCACGCACTCGAGTCGGGAACGACCGTGACCGCCGTCATTACCGAAGCGTTGCGGGAACGGCTGGAGCGACACAGGGGCCGGACCTCGAAACCGCCTGCGCCGCTGGATCTTGTCACCACGGGGAAGGGTGGCCTGCTACCCGGCGTCGACCTTGACGATTCCGCAACCCTCATGGATCTGATGGAGGGCGGCGGTTGATTCTCCCCGACGTCAACGTCCTCGTGTACGCCCATCGCCAGGACGCTCGGGATCACGACCGATATCTCGAATGGCTGGTCGCCGAGGTCGACTCCGACGCGGCCTTCGGGCTAAGTCCGCTGGTACTCAGTGGATTCATCCGCGTGGTCACGCACCCCAGGGTGTTCAAGGTGCCGAGCACTCTTTCCGATGCGACAACTTTTGCGGAGCAACTCCGCGCGCGGCCCAACTGCATCGAAGTGACACCGGGCGCTCGCCATTGGTCCATCTTCGTGCGGCTTTGCCAACAGGCTGCCGCGAGGGGCAACCTCGTCCCCGACGCGTACTTCGCCGCCATGGCGATCGAGAGCGGGTGCGAGTGGGTGACCACCGATCGCGATTTCAGTCGCTTCGAGGGACTGAAATGGCGCCATCCCCTCCCATCGGGTCCGGCGTAGTCGCCGAACGGGCGAAAAGTAAAGTGGGTTATTCGATCCTGACGTGATCTTCCACTCGTCGCGCAGGAGGCCGTAGTACACCGGCCCGCTCCCGTGGTCAAGCCCAGCTGCTACGCCCTCACTCCATCCGCCGCTGCACCAGACGGTCTGGGCGTTTTACTGGCGAAGCCCGTCAGTCCCCTCAGGGCTCCCGCACCAGCGTCAGCACCACTACCCGCTCGACATCCATCTCGTCGCTGGTAGTCCCGAGCACATGGCCGGCCCCGATCTCCACCACCTCAACGCCCCCCGGCATCGTCACGCGGGCGAGGAATCGCCCTTCCGGGTCATACACCTCATACAATCGCGACGCGGCAGGATCAGCCACGTACGACCCGACCCAAACCATGCCCAGGTCGTCGACCACCAGATGATCGACGTTGGGAATCGAGTCAGGTACGGGGAGGTGCTCCCGCAGGTGCTGCGATGAACTGAAGCTCCGCGCGGCTGCAGCCTCCCAGGCCGCGTCCATTTCGTCGCCGGTTGCAGGTCGCCGAGAATGCCGGATCGGCATGGTCACACCAGAGAGCGAACTGTCCGCAGTCAGATCGAATGTGCGCACCGAATCCCCCCAGCTGTCCGCCACCGCAAGCCTCCGCGGCCATCCGCCCACCGCAAACAACCCCTTTCGCGACATCGGCGGCGAGGCGTATCGCAAGATCGGTCCGGCACGGAGCACCGTGATCCCTTCGGGCACGACCAGGGGCTCCTCAGGGGGAAGTGCCCAGGCTTCCTCCCTCAGGAACACGCCCAAACGGTTGATCGAGTCCAGATCCCACGGCAGCAGTGCCAGCTCGGTCTCGCCTCGCCACGGCCCCGCCTGGCGGGGCACCTGCCTCGCGTCGAAGCCACCCGAACACGCGAGCACCGCGTCGCCGACGAACGAGGGGGTGTGACACTCCGCCGCATAGTACCGGCCGAACTTCGACAGCTCGGCCACCGCCAGCTGCTGGTCCGCGATCAACCTGCCGTCGGACCCGTATCGAATCCTGGAGAGTCCGTCCTGCACCTGCAGAATGTCGTCCGGAAGCCTTTCGAGGTGAGTAGGGTTGCGCATCTCACCCGGACCGTCCCCGGGCCCGCCTGCAGTCCACAGATGCGTCCCGTCAGGAGAAAACGCGCGCAGTTCCCGGGAAGCACCGTCCAGCACGACGACCACCCCGGTGGAGAGACGCGTGACTCCCCGAATCAGGTAGAAATGTTGCTCCTCCTGCTCCTCGGCCTGCCCGAGAACGAGGACCGGTTCCGATTCGATTCGCCAGATGGTGTCTGCGGATGGCGGTCCCCCGACTTCTCCGCGAACCTGCGGGTCGGGATTGTCGTCCGCCGCGCAGGCAAGCACGGCAAGGGTAGCGAGCGTGATATCGAGCCGAATCACGGAGTTCCCGGGCAGCTTCCTACGTCGCGACCTCTCACGAACCGCGCTCCACCAACTCGTAGACCACGACGCTGCGCACATCCCATAGGTCTCCCAGCACCCCGAGGACGAGTCCGCCGGCCACATCGAGGATGCGAAGGCCCGGTGGAGCCTCGACCGTGCCCAGCCACTCGCCGGCGGCGGACATGACGGTGTAGTCCGGCGTGCTCGGGCGCCGTCCTCCGGGCAGGTAGGCAGGTAGCCACACCCGCCCCTCCCCGTCGCCGATGGGGGGACCGAACAGGGGCATCGAATACCCGAGGACGGCGCGATAGGGGTCCATGTCGGACGCCGTCATCCGCTCGATTTCGGCATCCGGCGCACCGGGGTTGGCCCTCTGATAGTCTTCTCGGAAGGCTGCCTCCACACCTTCCAGAAGCTCTTCTGTGAGCGGAGCCGCTTCGGCCTGCCACCGGACGATCTGCGTTACTGTGCCGTCCGGCTGCCGCCAGATGATCTCCGGCCTGTCGGACCGCGTGTAGACGAATTGCCCGTTCGAGACTCTCACCCAGCCACGCGCTCCAATCGGATTCTGCCACACTCCCGGCGGAGGGCGAGAATGGTGATCGTAGGACGCAATCGTGTCCAGGGCGCCGGTGTCCATGTCGAAACGGGCCATATGCCCGGGGAACCACTCTTCCTCAAACCCGAGCGTGGTAGTCCCGGTGGCCAACAGCAGATGGCCGGTGGAACCGATTCCCCGCATATCAAGGCCCATTAAAGGGATCGGTGCATCCACTCTGCGGGCGACCGAACCTCCGACGAAGAGGGTTGTGGAGCCCAGTCTGCGATCGGCAACCATGACACTGTCCCGACCCAGCGCGTAAACGCCGCTGACGGAGAGGGCTACGGAGCCCGGGGCGCGATCGGCAACCATGATACTGTCCTGACCCAGCGTGGATGCGCCGCTGACGGAGTAGTAGTCGCCGGGCCCTTCTCCCCGCCTGGCCAGCACCTCACGCCCGCCGTCCGGGCTCAACACGATGAGTTCGTTGGTGTATGCATCGGCGACAACGGCGCTGCCGTCCGCGAGCAGGGCACCCGCGGAGACATAGCGCAGCCTGTAATCACCCGGGTTGTTGTCGTGGCGGTAAAGCGGTTCGGCGGAAAGGCCGAAGGGCGCCCGGGCGTCCAGCGCGCCGGCGTACTCGACGATGCGAATACCGGCACTGTCCTCCGATATCGCGGGAGTCGGCAAATGCGGCTGGTCGATCGCCTGCCGCTCGCCGGGGGCGCAATACACAAGGCCGAGGGACAACCCGAACGCCAGCGCGGCCACGCCTGCCACGCGGAGTCCACCGGTCCTGGGGGAAGCCGTGAGAGCGGTTGTCAGGACAGCCCTCAGCCTCTTTTCCAGCAGCTTCGAATCCCGGCAGCTGTCAGCCGCGCTCGCCAGGGCCGGCGTCCGCGGGATCGGCGCAGCCGACATGACCTCGACCACGCGCAACAGCGACTTCGCGTACCGATCCCGCGGCAACCTCGATGCGGAAACGGCGAGGATATCGCAGCTCGACTCCTCCGCCGACCTCATCCTGCGCCTGGCCCACCAGACGACCGGATTCCACCAGTAGGCCGAGCACGCCAGCAATTCCACCACTCGCACCAGGTAGTCCCGGCGCCGAACATGGGCCAGTTCATGCGCCAGCACCGCGCGAAGTTCCGTCTCATCGAGGTCGGCGACGAGCACCGACGGTATCAGGATCCGGACGTGCCCGCCCGCCCACCACACCAGAGGGCGCAACCGCGCACCCGTGGTGTAGACTGGCGGCACGCGCGGCAGGCCCAGCGTCCCGCCGACCTCGGTCGCGAGCCGTTGCAGCTGCGGGGCCGGGCGGGCGGCCCTGGTGAGCGTGCGCTGAAAACGCACCGTCCGCACCACCGTCCACCCGAAGAACCCGGCGGAGCCCAGAAGCCACAAGAGCACGGCCAGCGGTTTTCCGCTCGGCGGGAGCGAACCCCGGGGGGCCATGCCATCCCCTCTCACGCCGGCGTCGGCGATTGCCACCGGTGGGCTGACCTCGGATTGGGCCGCCGACTCCACCGCCCCCTCCACCTCCTCCGGCTGAACTCGAATCGGCCGGACTCCGGGCTGCGCCACGACCTCGGGCTGGGCCACGACCTCCACCACCCGCTCCTCCGGCAGGATGCGCAGCGGGACGACAGCGGGAACCAGCATGGCGCCGAGGACCAGCAGCCAAAGAGCATGCACGCTGGCCGGCCGCGCCACGCGCCGCGTCACCAGCCAGACCATCCCGGCCAGAGCGACCGCAAGGACCAGCTTCGTAGCGCCGATCTGCAACAGGATATCGGTCATTTCCACTCCTCCAGAATCCTTCGGAGTCTCTCGATCTCCTCCTTCGGCAGTCTGTCCGCCTCGAGCAGCTGCGTGATGATCGGAACCACCGAGCCCCCGGTCAGACGGCCGGCGAGCGCATCGAGCCGGTCGCTCGCGTATTCTTCGCGGCTCGGGACGGCGGAAAACCGGTAGACGCCCACATCACGGTCGCGGACCACGAAGCCCTTCTGCATGAGGCGTTGCAGCAGGCTCTGCACCGCCCCGTGCTGGGACCGGGCCGAGTCGGGGTACAGGTGCTCGAGGATCTGGCGCGCGGACAGCCGGCCCTTCCGCCAGAGCAGTTCCATCACGGCCAGTTCGGAGTTCGGTATTCTCGGCAAGCCCATCGCGGCGTTCTCCCTCGGGTCCCTGGATCGGATGCTACTGCATTCTGCATTAATGATACTACATATCGCCGTATTTTGTCAAGCGGAGTGAGCTGGGAGGGAGAGCAGCCCGGTCTCCGACGCACGCCTCACAGAGTGTGACGCCTCCCCCCTGAGCACGCCCGGGACAGGTGCGGCGCTTCTCACAGCAATCGCCCCTGAATACTCAGACTTGCGATATAAAGACAGTCTATATATTATTCCATACCCGCGGACCCGGAAGGAGAGAATGATGCTCAGAGAGGATCCCTTGACGCCCTTCATTGCCGGAAGACTCATTGCCGCCGCCGCATGCCTTCCCGTCGCGCTTGCGTGTCAGACCGAGGCGGCACCGGTGTCGGACGTCCCCTACGCAACCCGGGATTCCGCCGGTATCGTGATCGCCGAGAACACCGGCTTGCCGTCCGCGGAGGACAGCTGGGTCGTGGAAGCGGAGCCGTTCCTGTCCATCGGTGGAGTCTCGGCGGCCCCTCCGGCCCAGTTCACCGTCGTCACGCAGGCCGCCCGGTTCGGCGACGGCCGCATCGCCGTCCTCGAAACCGAGACGTCGGAACTGCGTTTTTTCGACGCCGAAGGCGAGCACCTGCGCACCGCCGGGGGCAGGGGCGAGGGACCGGGCGAATTCCACTATGCCACCACCTTCGCGCGCCTGCCGGGAGACACCCTGCTCGTTGAAGCGATGGACCGCTACATCTCCTTCGCCTCCAACGGGGACCATGTGGGCGAGTGGAGGATCGACTCGTCGGACCTGGTTGAGAGGGAACGCGTCGGCTGCGGTCCCAGCGCGCTTCTTGCGGACGGTTCGATGCTCCTGTGCGAGCCTGCACAGCCCGAAGCCGACCACCGCTGGGGCTCCCGGCTGGTCGCACAACTCCTGCGCGCGACCCCCGATGGGACGGAGGTGCCATTGGGATTCTACGTGGGCGCCGACGAGGGTGTCCTCTTCTCCAGCGGCACCTGGGTCGCGTCCGGCGGGTCGCCAATGATCGTCGCAATCCTCAACAATCCCGAGTATTCGATTGAAGTGTGGAGTCCCCAGGGACGGTTGATGCGCATCATCCGCCGTTTGGACGGCCGGCGCGCCCCCACCGACCGGGAGGTGGAGGCGGCAATGGAAATGGCGATGCGGCCCCCGCCGATGGGACCGGCCCCGGCCAGGCCCGATATCCCCGATCTGGTGCCTGCCGCGCTCGGACTGACCGTGGGCAGCCAGGGAGACATCTGGGTCCGGCGGGCGCCCCTGCGGGGAATGCAGGACGAATCGGTCTTCGACGCCTTCGGCCGGGAAGGCCGGTTCCGGGGGGAAGTCCGGTTTGACGGGTATTTCTGGCTCTATGAGGTAGGGGATGACTACCTGCTCGGGGTCCGGCTCGATGAAATGGGGGTCCCCCACATCCAGTTGCACAGGCTGGTCCGGAGGTCGTCCTAGATGCAACAGATCAAGCTTTCCAAGCGGATCAACGAACTGATGGTGCTCGCGGTGCTGGAGCACGGTCCCGCGCACGGCTACCAGATCGCGCTGTCGGTCGAGGAGCGGACCGCGGGGGCGTTCTCCTTCCAGCACGGCACGCTCTACCCCATCCTGCACCGGCTTGAGGACGAGGGGCATGTGAGTGGCACCTGGCACGGCGAGGGCCGGCGGCGAAAAACCTACCGAATCACGTGCGCCGGGCGCGCCGAGCTCAGGGCCGGGTCGGACGAACTGGAGCGGCAATTCCAGGCGCTCTTCGTCCTTCTGCGAGGTTCCCATGCCGCGTGAGCACCCGCTGGCGCGCGTGGAGCGCGGGCTGAAGGTGGCGGCCCGGGTGCGGCTCGATCTGATCGAGGAGGTCGACGCCGATGTGAGGTCGCTGCAGGCCGAACTGGAGCGGCGCGGCCACAGCCCCGCCCGGGCGCGGCAGGCCGCGCTGCAACAACTTCTACCCGGCGCGGAGGCGCTTGACCAGCTCGAAGAGCGGCACTCCCCGCTCCCGCGGAGATGGGCGCGCGGCGCCGGATGGCTCGACCACACAGTCAGGCTGGGAGTGGGCGCGGTCGCGACCGCCGCCGGAGCGGCAGCGTTCAGGATTGCAGCGTCAGTGTCAACGGGCGGGATGGCACTCCTGTTGTGGTCGCAGGTGGTCCTGACCGCGTTGTTGGCCGCCAACCTGGCCTGGGCCGCAGCACGGCTGTGGATCCACGGAGACCTGCGGCCTGTGGAGCGCCGCGTCCTCTGGGCCCGTCAGGGCGGACTGATCGTCGCCTCGGTGGCTCTGGGTGCGCTGGGAGCTGCATGGCGGGGCCACCTGCTGCTCACCGCACCCGACCTCGCCAACATCTCGCAACTGTCCGCATGGAGCGCCGTCCAGGAGATGGCCCGCATCGCGGCCATCGGACTCGGGACGGCAATCTTCGGGCTATTCGGATGGCTCGCCATCACGCCGCGCCTGATCACCGACGAAGAGGTCGAGCGGCGCATCGCGCGCTTCTTCGCGCGGACCTCGCCACCGATCACACCGGAATCAAAGACCCCACCGATCCGAAATCCCACTGGAGGAAGACAATGGCATTGATGGATTCACTGGGACTCGTCGCGTATCCCCTGTTTCTCGTCCTCTTTCTCACGCTCGTTCAGATCGTGCGGTGCGCAATTGAGGTGTTTGGCCACGACAATTCCGGAAGTCAGTTGAGGATCCATTCGGTTCTCGTGCTGGGAGCGCTCGGCTCCTGCGTGGGCCTGCTTGGAAGCCTGTTCGGCGTCCAGGAAATGGCCGACGCCATCGTCATGCACGGAGATCGGGTCGACGCACCGACCGTCCTGTCAGGTGTAGGGATTACCCTCGGGTCGTCCATCTTCGGGTTCGTGATCCTCGGTGTGGCCGCGGCCGCGTGGCTCGCGCTGCAGTGGGGCGCGGGGCGAAGGTCTTTACAGTGAACGGTGGTGCGCGGGGTGCGCTACTCCCCCGGGGCGCCCCCGCCCCCGTCAGCCACCGCCGCCTCGGCCTCCATCAGCCGCGCGGCCACATACCCGCCCTGCCCATCGGGTAGCCGCACCCGGAACCAACCGCCGGAGGCCCCGAGCACGCGCAGACTGGCGCCGGTATCCAGCTCCATCAGCACGTCGGCCCGCATGCCCGGCGAAGCCCGCAGCCGGATCCCTTCGTTGCCCGGCTGCACCCAGGTCCCGAGCAGCGCCAGGTCCGCGGTCATCTCCGGGAGGCTGCCGCGGGGCGGATCCAGGAACGGATAGGGGTCGAAGGCGCCGCCGGGGCGGCGGTAGACGCCGAAGTGCAGGTGCGGCGGCGTGGTGCGCGCGTTGCCCGTGTTGCCGACGAACCCGATCGTGTCGCCCACCTCGACGCGCACGCCGTTGCCCACGTACTGGCTGTCCAGGTGCGCGTAGTAGAAGCGGGCGTCGCGCTCCTCGTCGCGCACCCAGACCACCTTGCCGCCGATGTTCGTGTCGTTCACCCGGTAGGTGGTGCCGGCGGTCGCGGCCAGTACGGGCGTCCCCCGGCGCGCGAAGATGTCGACGCCGTGGTGCACTCGCCGCCCGCCGTCGCGGGGCGCGCCGAATACGCTCAGGATCGCACTCATGCGGGACCCCTCGACCGGGAAGGCGAACTGCGCCTCCTGGGTGAGGACCACGCGGTAGGTCCCGCCGCGCAGCAGTTCGGGCTGCAGGCGCAGGACATAGTCGCCCGCCCGCCAGGGGTCCTCGTGCTCGAAGATCCCGCCCACCGAGTCGGAGGAGAAGACGGGCCGGAGGGGATCGTCCTCGTCATTGGGAACGCGGAACAGGTCGACGAAGAGTTGGGTGCCCTCGTCCGTCTCCAGGTAGACTCCGAAGGTCAGCTTGCGTCCCCGGGGAATGTGGACCCGGTAGCCCACCGCCCCGGGGTCCTCGGCCGTGAGGTACCCCTCTTCCTCGAAGGGCAGGTCGACGGTGATCGGCTCCTCCACCGCTTCCCGCCCGGCCGCGGCCCAATCCAGCGCCAGCGCCGTGCTGTCCAGCCCGGCCGCAGCCAGCTTCTCCTGGTAGGCCTCGTACGGCGTCAGGTCGCGGAAACGGTCTTCCAGCTTCTCGGCCTGCTCACACGCGCCCAGCGCCGCGATCGCCAGCAGAATGCCGAACCGTCGCCGTCGCCGGGCCATATGCGCTGTCCCCGCTAGCGCAGCTCGAATGCCGCGGGGCGCCGGGAATCTTCCATCGGCCGCTACTCCGGCCCGGCCGCGCGCACGGCCTCGCTGGCCCCGCCCGCAAAGCGCTCGAAGTTGCGCTTGAACATGGCGGCCAGCTCGGCGGCGGCGGCGTCATAGGCGGCCCCGTCGGCCCAGGTCCCCCGGGGCAGCAGCACGCTGTCCGGGACGCCGGGGACGCGGGTGGGGACGTGGAGTCCGAACACCGGGTCCACCTCGCGCGGCGAGCCCTCCAGGTCGCCATTCAAGGCGGCTTCCAGCATCGCGCGGGTATGGGCCAGCTCCATTCGGCTGCCGACCCCGTACCGGCCACCCGTCCAACCCGTGTTCACGAGCCAGACCCGGGCGCCGTGCCGCGGGATCTTCTCGCCCAACAGCCTGGCGTAGACGGTGGGGTGCTGGGGCAGGAACGGGGCCCCGAAGCAGGCGCTGAAGGCCGCCCGGGGCTCGGTCACGCCGCGTTCAGTCCCCGCCACCTTGGCCGTGTACCCGGAGAGGAAGTGGTACATCGCCTGTTCGGGGGTGAGGCGCGCGATCGGGGGCAGCACGCCAAAGGCGTCCGCCGTGAGGAAGACCACGTTGTTCGGGTGGCCCCCCTGGCCGCTCGGCACCGCGTTGTCGATGTAGTGGATCGGGTAGGACGCGCGCGTGTTCTCGGTGATGCGCGCCGATTCGTAGTCGATCTCGCGCGTGCGCTCGTCCATGATCACGTTCTCGAGGATCGTGCCGAACCTGCGGGTCGCGCGGTAGATGTCCGGCTCGCCCTCCGGCGACAGGCGGATCGTCTTCGCGTAGCAGCCGCCCTCGAAGTTGAAGACGCCGTCGTCGCTCCAGCCGTGCTCGTCGTCGCCGATGAGCCCGCGGGCGGGATCGGCGGACAGCGTGGTCTTGCCGGTGCCCGAGAGGCCGAAGAAGAGCGCGGTGTCACCGGCGGCGCCGATGTTGGCCGAGCAGTGCATGGGGAGCACGCCCCGGGCCGGGAGGGTATAGTTGAGCGCGGAGAAGATCGACTTCTTGATCTCGCCGGCGTAGGCGGTGCCGCCGACCAGCACCACCCGCTCCGTGAAGTGGACCACGATGAAGGCGCCCGAATTGGTGCCGTGGCGCCGCGGATCCGCCTGCATGGAGGGTGCGTGGTAGACGATGAAGCCGGGCTCGAAGCCGGCTTCCTCGCCGGGCCCGAGCCGCAGGAACATGTTGCGCGCGAAGAGGTCGTGCCACGGACTCTCCGAGATCACCCGCACGTTGATGGAATAGCGGGGATCGGCACCGGCGCGCGCGTCCCGCACATAGAGTTCGCAGCCGTTGAGGCGCTCGATGATCTCGGCCTTGAGAATGCGGTATTGGATCTCGTCGATGGGGACGTTCACATCTCCCCAGTCGATCAGATGACTGGAGCCGGCTTCGTCAACGATGAAGCGGTCGTTGGGGGAGCGGCCCGTGTGGGGGGCTGTCCTCGTCACCAGCCCGCCGCCGTGAGCGAGTTGGCCGGCCCCGAGCCTGAGGGTTTCTTCATAGAGCTCCGCGGGAGAGAGATTGCGGTTGACGCGTCCTCTCGGTTTCAGTCCCTCTTCCCGCAGAGCCGTCGTAGGCGCTTCTGCTACAAGCATATTCCTGTCCGTGGTTTCCTGGTTGGTCACTGAAGGGTCAGCCGGGGTTATCCAAACTTGAAATGTGATCCCGCGGCGTCCGCGCGTCCACCGAAGCTATCCCGATAAGGTGGACCACCTCCAGAACGGAGCTGCCACGCTGCAGAATGTGGACCGGCTTGTTCATCCCCAGGAGGATGGGACCGATGACCTCCGCGTTGCCGAGCTGGCTGATGAGCTTGTAGCAGGCGTTGGAGGCGCTGAGGGTGGGGAACACCAGGACGTTCGCGGGTCCGGTCAGATCGCTGAAGGGATAGGTTTCGCCCATGATGCGCTCGTCGACCGCCACATCGGCCTGCATTTCACCGTCCACCGCGAGGCCCGGCGCAAGGAACTTCACCCAGGTGACCGCCTCGCGGACCTTCTCCGCTTCGGGGTGCCGCACCGACCCGAAGTTGGAGAACGAGAGCATCGCGATCCGGGGTTCGATGCCCAGGTCGCGCACGAACCCGGCGGCCGAGATCGCGATCTCGGCGAGCGTGACCGGATCGGGGTCGATGTTCACCGTGGTGTCCGCGAAGAAGAGCGGGTCGCGGTCCCGGAAGGCCACCATGTGCAGCCCCGAGACGCGCCGCACGGTCGGCGAGGTGCCGATGACCTCCAGCGCGGGACGCAGGATCTCCGGGTAGTTCGAGTCGATCCCGGCCACCATGGCGTCCGCGTCCCCCGCCCGCACCATCATCGACGCGAAGTAGACGGGCTGGTAGGCGCGGGCGCGGGCCTCCGCGAGGGTGAGGCCCTTGCGCTCGCGGCGCCGGTAGAAGTCGTCGGCGTAGGCGTACCGGGTGTCCTCGACCGCGGCGGGATGGATGCACTCCACGCCATCCAGGTCGATCCCCAGCTCGGCGCCGAAGCGGTGGACCTTCTCGGCCTTGCCGATCAGGACGATGCGCGCGGTGCCCTCCCGCACGACCTGGGCGGCCGCGCGCAGCACCCGCTCGTTGTACCCGTCGGCCATCACGATCCGCGCGGGCTCCTTCCGCGCCCGCCCCAGGATGCGCCGCATCGCTTCGCGCCCCGGGCCCAGACTGGCCTCCAGCTTGTGGCGGTACTCCTCGAGGTCCAGCTCCACCCGGGCCGCGCCCGACTCCATCGCGGCCTTCGCCACCGCCGGCGCCACGTGCAGCAGGACGCGCGGGTCGAAGGGCTTCGGGATCAGGTAGTCGGGTCCGAACTCGAAGGCGTCGTCGCCGTAGGCCTTGAGCACGGACTCCGGCACATCGTCGCGGGCCAGCTCGGCGAGCGCCTGCGTGGCGGCCAGCATCATCCCCTCGTCGATCCCGCGCGCCCGCACATCCAGCGCGCCGCGGAAGATGAAGGGGAAGCCCAGCACGTTGTTGACCTGGTTGGGATAGTCGGAGCGCCCGGTCGCGATGATCGCGTCGTCCCGGATCTTCGCCACCTCCTCCGGGGAGATCTCGGGGTCGGGATTCGCCAGCGCGAAGATGATGGGGTGCGGCGCCATGGAGGCGACCATCGCGGGCGTGATCACCCCCTTCGCGGAGAGGCCGACGACCACATCCGCGCCCACCATCGCCTCCTCCAGCGTGCGCACCGGGCGCTCGGTGGCGAAGGGCGCCTTGTATTCGTTCATCCCGTTCTCGCGCCCCGCGTGGATCACGCCGGAGCGGTCGACCATCACCAGGTTTTCGGGGCGGACGCCGAGGCGCAGGCAGTGGCGGGCGGTGGCCAGCGCCGACGCCCCGGCCCCGGTGAAGACCAACGTGGCCTCGCCGATGTCGCGGCCCGAGATCTCGAGCGCGTTGAGGAGCGCCGCCCCGCCAATGATGGCCGTGCCGTGCTGGTCATCATGGAAGACCGGGACACGCATCGTCCTTCTCAGCGTCTCCTCGATCAGGAAGCACTCCGGCGCGCGGATGTCCTCCAGGTTGATGCCGCCGACCGTCGGCTCGAGCAACTGGCAGAAGCGTATGACCTCTTCCGGATCCTCGGTGTCGATCTCGATGTCGAAGACGTCGATCCCCGCGAACTTCTTGAAGAGGACGCCCTTCCCCTCCATGACCGGCTTGGCCGCCATCGCGCCGATGTTCCCCAGCCCCAGCACCGCCGTCCCGTTGGAAACCACGGCGACCAGGTTCCCGCGCCCCGTGTAGAGGAACGCCGCCTCCGAGTCGTGATGGATCTCCATGCACGGTTCCGCCACACCCGGGGAGTACGCCAGCGACAGATCCCTCTGAGTCGCCACCGGCTTGGTGGGAACGACCTCTATCTTCCCGGGCCGACCATCCGCGTGGTACTCCAGCGCGTCACTTCGCATTTAACGACAAGTCCCCGTCCTGTTAGTATCTTGCGCGGGCTCCAGCCAGTTGAGAGCAACGGCTTTCGCCGGGTTGTGATCCTACCGGAGAATACGGAGCGCCGTCAATTGCCAACCCCACGCCTGATGAGACCATGACCGGCTCCGCCGTCCGCCCGGCGGCCACTTTGATCCTGCTCGGTTTGCTCGGTGCGGCGCATCCGGCCATGGCCCAGGAGACCCCCGAGGGCCGGCCGGAATGCCCGGCGGGCGTGATTGTGAATGTTTTCACAAGCAACCAGTCCATCTATGAAGAGAACGGGCCGGAGGACGGACAGTCGCATGGCTGGGTGCAACGATCCGCCGCCTGGCTGGCCAACCGGGTGCATATCCGAACCCGGAAGGGCCTGATCGAAAGCGAACTCCTCTTCCGCGCCGGGGACTGTTTCGACCAGCTGCTCCTCGACGAGTCCGAGCGCTCCCTCCGCTCCCTTCCCTTCCTCGCGGAGGCGGACATCCGCCACGCTCCCGCGGATGGCGGCGGCGTGGATGTCTTCGTGACCACGCGCGACGACTGGACGCTCAAGCTGGACGTGCGGCCCGAGTTGGACCAGGGTTTCCGCTTCGCGTACCTCGGCGGGGCTGAGGAGAACTTCCTCGGCACCGGAACGCTGCTCGGAGCCTACGTTCGGGACCAGGTGGAGCAGCGCGACATCGGCGTGCACCTGCGCAATCCGCGACTCGCCCGCACCCGTTTCGACGGGGCGATCTCCGGAGGCAGGACCCGCACCGGAACGTTCTTCACGGAGTCGCTCTCGTACCCCTTCGTCGGGGAGGTCGGCCGCTGGGCCTTCGTGGAAGCCTACTCGCTCCGCGAGGACATCTTCCCCTACGCGACTTCCGAGGCCGGCACATCCACCTACCTGAGCCTTCCGGTGCAGACCCGTCGCGCCGAGGTCACCGTGGGGCGGCGGTTCGGCGTCCCCGGGGACCTGACCGTGCTGGCGGCCGGCGTTTCCTGGGAGGGACTCAGCTTCGACGCCTTTCCCGGGGGGGTCGAGGTGGTACCAGGCTTCGACTATTCCGCGCGCGAGAGCGCGGGTGCGGAGATGACCGGGGCCGTGGCACACCAGGCCGCCGCGCGAGGGATCCCGCGCTTTCACGCCGTCGTGGGCAAGCGCAACATCCGCTTCATCACGCGGCGTGGACTCGACGCCGTGCGGGCCGAGCAGGACGTGCGGGTGGGCACGCAGGTGCTGGCCGCGGCCGGCACCACGCTCGGCAGCCCGGACCTCGGTGCCGACGGCTCCGACCGGGAGGTGCGCGGCGCGCTCTCGCTCTTCGGCGGCACCGCCGGTGACAGGTGGTTCTTCAATTCGGAGGTGCACCTGGAGGGTGCGTGGCTGCCGGGCGCGGAGCGGCCTGCGAGGTCATATCGCGACGTATTGGGCGAGTTCGATGCCTACCTCTACTGGCATCCGGGGTCCGGCCGGCGGCACACCGTCGTCCTGGGGATCAGCGGTGCCGGAGGCTGGGACAACTCGAGGCCGTTCCAGCTGACCCTTGGGGGACCGCTCGGCATCCGGGGGTACGGCCGGCTGGACTTTCCGGTCGCGCGACGGCTGGTTGTGAACCTGGAAGACCGGATTACGCTGGATGCGCCCTTCAGCGACGTATTCGACCTTGGCCTGGCCTTCTTTGTCGATGTCGGCGCCGGCTGGAAGGGAGACGCGCCCTTCAGCGCCGACTCGGGAGTCCGCGGGGCCGCGGGAGCCGGACTGCGCATCGCCTTCCCGGACGGCAACCGGCAGGTCGTCCGCCTGGATCTGGCCGTTCCGCTCGCAGCGGGCGGGCTCAACGACTACCAGCTGCGCATCGGATACGACGCGACCAGCCTTTTGACCTCGCTGAGAGATCCCCAGATGCAGCGGAGTCGAGGCGCGGGCCCTTCCGGAGTGTTCCTGGGTGGCCGGTAACCCGTTTCCGGAGCCTCCCGACCAGCCTCTTCTCCCACCTGCCGTCCTGTCGGCTTCAGGGAGAACATTTGACTTGGGAGGCCCGGGAGCATAGACTATTCCTCCTTCACCGAAGTCCGGAGTGGCCGCCAGGTATCTCCCGCCGTCCCTGGGTCGGCCGGACCCTCCGGCACGGGAAGGGACATCGATTTCGATTCCCGTTTCAGGAGGACGGCATTGTTCGCAGACTCGCGCGGTCTCGATTCCTTCGATCAGTATCTCCAGGATGTGGAGCGCTACCCCCTAATCTCGGACCCGGAGGAGGAGCGAGCGCTGGCGCGAAGAGCTCGAACGGGTGACAAGGAGGCGGCGGAGCGCCTCGTCACCGCGAACCTGCGGTTCGTCATCTCCTATGTGAAGAAGTACCAGGGGAGGGGCCTCGGGCTGGCGGAGCTGGTTTGCATCGGCAACGAGGGGCTCCTGAAGGCGGTGAAGAAGTTCGACCCGGACAAGGGGGTCAAGTTCATCTCCTACGCCGTCTGGTGGATCCGGCAGACGGTGCTCCAGGCGCTGGCCGAGCAGACCCGTTCCGTCCGCATCCCGCTGAACCAGAACTCCAATCTGGCGCGTCTGGCGCGCACCAATACCAGTCTCACGCAGCAACTCGGCCGTTCCCCGACCGACCAGGAACTCGCCCGCGAGATGGGTGAGCCCCTGGATACGGTTCGGGCGCTCCGCCGCGTCGCCGCCGCCGAGCTCAGCCTCGATGCACCCCTGGACCGGGGGGATCGCGACAGCGCCAGCTTTGGCGAGCGTTTCGCAGGCGGCGACGGTGCCGAAATCGAGGAGGATGTGGAGGCGATCGCACGCCGCTCCTATCTGGAGAGCATGTTCGACAGCTACCTGACCGAGCGCGAACGCAAGATCCTGTACCTCTACTACGGCCTCGACGACGGCGAGGAGCGCACCCTGGAGGAGATCGGCTCGCTCCTGGGCGTGACCCGCGAGCGCATCCGCCAGATCCGCAACCGGGCCTTCGAGAAGCTCCGCGAAAGTCCGCAGGGCGACTCGCTGTCCGGCTTCTGGACCGCCAACTGACGTTTCCGGTCAGACTTCGTTGCCGCGCGGGGTGAGCATCACCATCTCCCGGGCACGGATCTCCGCCGTCGGAATCGTGACACCGTCGCGCTCGTAGGAGTCGTACTGCAGGTACCCCTCCACGAAGAGCTTGTCGCCCCTGGAGACGTAGTCCTCGGCCACCTGCGCCAGCCGTCCCCACAGGTTTACCCGATGCCAGTCGGTGCGCTCCTCCGGCTCCTCCCCCCCTGTCCTCCAGTTGGTCGCCAGCGAGATGCGGGCCACCTTCACGCCCGCGCTGGTGATGCGCACTTCGGGGTCGCTACCCACGTTGCCCACGAGAATGATCTTGTTTACCGAACGGCTCACGGGACGGTCCTCCCCTTCCAGGATGTGATGGCTGCCGGGCCGGTCCGAGAGGCGCAGTGTGAGTCGAAGCCGCGCCGCCGGGACGCCCGGCCGAGTGTTGGACCGACAAGGTGCAGGTTGGCGAGGGGCGGATACATGGCTGGATGGGACCAATTCTGTGCCGGCCGCCGCTGAAGCCGGTTTTGGGGACGCCCGCATGTCCATCCGGGACCCGCTTCACCCCTTGCAGTCGTACCAGGTCCTCCCTGTTCCCACATCCACCTTCAGCGGCACCTTCAGCTCCATCGCCGACTCCATCACCTCCACCACCGCCCCGCTCACCTCGTCCACCCGGCCCTCGGCCACCTCGAAGACGAGTTCGTCGTGCACCTGGAGGACCATGCGGACTTCCGCGTCGCCGGCCAGCAGCTCCCGGATGCGGATCATCGCCACCTTGATGAGGTCGGCCGCCGTCCCCTGGATCGGCGTGTTCTGCGCCACCCGCTCACCGAACTGGCGCACGTTCCACGCCCTCGCGCGCAACTCCGGAATCCGCCGGCGGCGCCCCATCAGGGTGGCCACGTACCCCAGCTCCTTCGCCTGCGCGACCTGTTCATCCAGGAAGCGGCGCACACCCGCGAAGCGCTCGAAGTACTGGGCGATGAACTGCTTCGCATCCTCCATCGAAATCCCCAGCTGCCTGGCAAGGCTGAACGGACCCTGACCGTAGAGCGTGGCGAAGTTCACCGTCTTGGCCTGGTCGCGCATCCCTCCGGTCACCTCCCCGGCGGGCACGTCGAAGATCACCGCCGCGGTCTCCCGGTGCACGTCCTTCCCCTCCCGGAAGGCCCGCACGAACACTTCGTCGCCGGAGAAGTGCGCCAGGATGCGAAGCTCGATCTGGGAGTAGTCGGCGGTCAGCAGGAGAGCGCCTTCCGCGGCGACGAACCCCTTGCGGATCTCGCGGCCGACCGCGGTGCGGATGGGAATGTTCTGGAGGTTGGGATCGGAGGACGACAGACGGCCGGTCGCGGCGACCGCCTGGTTGAAGGTCGTGTGAATCCGCCGCGTTTCCGGGTTGACCAGCGCCGGGAGCGCGTCGACGTAGGTGTTGCGGAGCTTTTCCAGCTGCCGGTAGTCCATCATCAGCCGCGGCAGGTCGTGACCCTGGACGGCAAGCTGCTCAAGCACGGAGGAATCCGTGGACGGGCCGGTCTTGGTGCGCTTGATGACGGGCAGGCCCAGGCGCTCGAAGAGGACTTCGCGCAGCTGGGGAGTCGAGTTGATGTTGAACTCGGTGCCGGCGACCCGGTGGATGTCCTCGCGGATCAGGCGGAGCTCGTCCGCCAGGCGCTCGCTCATGGCCGCGAAGAAGCCGGGGTCGATTGCCACCCCGTTCATCTCCATGTCGGCCAGCACGGGAATCAGGGGCGTTTCGAGGTCGTCGAAGAGGTTCTCCAGCCCTTCCTCCGAAGGCAGCTGGCCCGAGAAGCGCGCCCAGAGGCGCAGGGGCAGCTCGGCCTGCTCGCAGGCAAAGGACAGGGCCTCGGCAGCGGCGATCTCGCCGAACGCGCGCCGCTTCTTGCCCGTGCCCAGCACCTTGGCGGGGGCGGTGACCTCCCGGGCGAGGAAGTCCGTGGCGAGGGCGCCGAGGTCGCGGTGGCGGCGGCCGGGATCCAGCACGTAGGACGCCACCATCACGTCCTTGAACGGCCCGGCCAGCTCCAATCCCGCGCGGCGGCACGCGATCAGTGAGCGCTTCAGGTCGTGGCCCACCTTGGTGACCCGGGGATCCCCCAGCACGGCACGAAGCGGCGCCATGGCCTCGCTGTCCAGCGCGGGGAGATTGTCCCCCCCACCCCCCTCCTCCCCGCCCAACCCCAGCGACATCGCGCTCTCGTGCCCGACGGGGAGGTAGTGGCACGCCGGAGATCGCGCGGCGCCCGCCTCCTCGCCCGGCGCCCGCGGCCCCCCGGCTCCGGCCCCCACCGCCACCGCCACCCCCGCCACCCCACCCCGAGTCGGCACCAGCGTGCGGTTGAGGACCGCCACGCCCATCACGCCCGCTTCCCGGCACGCGCGCGCCACGGCCTCCACCTCATCCGCATCGGCCACGAGCACGTACTCCGGTCCGGCTTCGACGGCGGCCACATCGCCCCCTCTGCCTGCTGGGCCCGCCCGGCCCGCCTCGCCCGCTGCGCCCGCGCCCGCTCCCGCGCCCGCGCCACTCGCCCCGCCCGCGCCACTCGCCCCGCCCGCCCCCACCCCTTCCAGCCGCCCCAGCAGCGTCCTAAACTCCAGCTCCACAAAGAGCTTCCGCAGACGCTCGCTGTCCGGCGCCGACACCTTCAGGTCCTCCAGCTCGGCGTCGACCCCCACATCCGTGCGGATCGTCACCAGCTCCTTCGACAGCAGCACCTGCTCGCGGTTGGCGATCAGCGATTCACGCGCCCGCTTGGCCTTGATCTCCTCCGCGTGGTCGAGCACCGCCTCGAGCGTCCCGTAGCTCTCCAGCAGCTTGCGCGCCGTCTTGGGCCCTATCCCGGGCGCTCCGGGCACGTTGTCCGAGCTGTCGCCCACCAGCGCCAGGTAGTCCACCACCCGCCCAGGCGCCACGCCCAGCTTCGCGCTCGCGCCCTCCTCGTCCACCCACTCCGCCGCCACCCCCTGCGGGCCGCCCCGTCCCGGGTTCAGCAGGTGCACGCTCCCGCCCACCAGTTGCAGGAAGTCCTTGTCCCCCGACACGATCACCGCCTCCAGCCCGCCGGCCACCGCCCGCGCGGCCAGCGTCCCGATCACGTCGTCGGCCTCCCACCCGTCCACGGCGATCACGCGGTCGCCGAACGCCTCCACCAGCTCCCGCACCCGCGGCAGGCTGTCGCGCAGCTCCTGCGGCATCTTCTCGCGCGTCGCCTTGTACTCGGGGTACAGCTCCTCCCGGTGGCTCCGTCCCGAATCGAAGACGACCGCGATGTAGTCCGGCCGGTAGTTGTCGCGGATCTGGAAGAGGAAGTTGGCGAAGCCGAAGGGCGCCGACGTGTTCTCGCCGCGAGCGTTCGTGAGCGGACGGTGGATGAAGGCGAAGAACGACCGGTAGATCAGCGCGTAGGCGTCGATCAGGAAGAGGCGGGGTGCGTTCTTGGGAGGCGTGTCCATGGGTTGGAGCCGCCGCCTGCGACCCCTGGCAGCCCGTGGAATGGAGCCCCGGTGCCTGCGGCGCCCGGCGGACGGGACGGTGGGGTCAGGCGCGCATCACGTTGGCGGCCTGCGGGCCCCGGTCCGTTTCCAGGATCTCGAACTCCACCTCGTCGCCCTCGGCCAGGGTTCGGAATCCATCACCCTGAATCGAACTGAAGTGAACGAAGATGTCGCCGCCCGACGGACGCGTGATGAAGCCGTAGCCCTTGGAATCGTTGAACCACTTGACCGTCCCTCTCGTCATGCCCGCTGCCCTCCGGAAGTTTGGGGGATTTCACCTCGGCACGGCCCGCCCCGGGGGGCCGCGCGATGCCTGTCATGGGGTCCCATGATGGGAAGGAAGGCGGGGGGCGTCAAGCAGGTGCGAGCGCCAGGAAACTCACCCCGGTCGAGTTGGCTACGATGAGCCGGTCCGGGAGCACGATCACGTCCACGATATCCGACCCTAACCCCTGCCTGGCGAGACGGTACGAAATCGTGTCCCCGTCGAGGGGGATACTGAATGCCAGCGGTTCGTCCCAAGGGTAGCTGCGGTCCGCCGAGACCACCCACAAGCTGTTGCCGGCCACCCTTGCGCTGGCGATGGGCATTGTGAAGACGCCCCGTCCCCGCTCCGCATTCTCCCGAACCGTCCGCCGCACGTCAGCAGGCACCGGCAGCTCTTCGACCGACTCGATCCGCGCGCCGCCGTCCGCCAGCACCAGGCGCCATGCACCGAGGTCGCTGCCGCCGATCACCACGGCAATCTCGTTCGGCGAGATGGCGGCCATTCTCCAGCCGATGACCCGGCCCCTCCTTCCATCCCGTGCAAAGGCGTCCGGCACGCCCGGCGGGCTTTCCACGTCCAGCACCTCGCCCGAACCGTGGTAGTAGGACAACAGCCGGTCCGGGTTCAGTTCCTCCGTGTGAATCGCCATTCGCGGGCTCTCCGAAGCGGCCGCGCCTTCAACCGGCACTCTCGGCTTCCGAATGGCCGCCATGAAAATGCCATCACCGAATGGGATGAACGGGGCGTCCCGCTGGTCGATCCCGGAGATTTCGGCTTCCACCGAGGCGTCCGGGCCGTAACGCGTCGCCCGCCCACTCGTCGGGTCGTAGACCCACGCGCCGCCACCGGCCGCCGCGTGGATCGCCGTGGGCGCCTCCAGTTCGCCCGGTCCCATTCCCGGTCCCCCCATGGACGCGAGACGGCGGCCGTTCAGGTCGAGATGGTGCACATGGTGAGTGTCCAGGACATGGACGCTGTTGCCGTCCTTCGCCAGAGCAATCCCGCGTACGTTGTCCAGGGAGAGGCGGCCGAAGCCGCCGAAAGTCGCCATCAGCTCGCCCGGTGTTACGGGGACCGTGGTGAGCCCGTCGGCCGCGTCGACGTCGGCGGCGTCGGGATCGGCGCCGGAGCACGCCAAGAGCAGAAGCCCCGCCGTGGGGGGGAACAGGAGGCGGCGGGGGGCATAGCTCCGCATGCGAAAACTGTATGGAGAACATGACATTTTGTAAAGTCCTCCTTACATGTAGTGGGCGGATTCACTCACGTACGACCAGAAACGCCTCCCAGGATCACGCCAGACAGCTCGTCCCCTGTCGGCCGAAACCAGGAGACCGCCGAGCACGATTCCTTCGGCAATGTCTTCCTCTGTAACCGGCTCGTCAAGGCCAGGAAGTCGCCGAGGCGGCGCAGCGGGATCCGGCGCGAGGAGAGGCAGGTGGAACAGGATACGCGGGTCTGCACCAGTGCGCATCCGGCCCACCAGAGCCCCTCTTTGGGAGGTTCAGCCGCCGCCGGTGACCGACGGCAGCATCCCGGCGCACGGCTCGCGTACATGCTGGCGCGCGATGGCCCCGTGAGCGGCCGCCGGCGCCAGTTGCGCTCCTGAGGGCGCCTACCTGGGCGACAACCGGAACATGTTTTCCCAAGGCACCGGAGGCCCACCAACGAGCCAGTATGTCAACAAAGCCAGCGCAGCCAAGGCGCAGAAGCCGTAGAAAACGATCGACAGCACCCTGTGTATGACCGGCACCTTGGAGACGGTACCGACCACCCGAAATGGGAAATAGCAGACTGCGACCACCCGTCGCATCACCCGGAACGGGAGCGCATCCCGGTCCCGGTAGCGGCTAACCACCATCGTCGAGGCACTCGGGATCTACGGCCATTGAAAGAGGAGGCACTTCGGCCCCGCACATTGGCGGACCAACGGGCTTGTCGCGGATCATGTTTGGTCTCCTTGGGACCATCGGGCCCCTGGCGGGGCGGCCGACCGCGACGCGCATCGTGCGGCCTGCCGCTCGCTGGGCGCTACGTCGTTGACCCTTCCTTCCAGTCGGACCATCTCCCGGAATCTCAGGATGGCGAAACCAGAAGCAGCCCCACCGCGGAGCGCGTGCCGTCGTCGGATGTCGAAAAGCCCCATACCCGGTCGCCAAAGGCGTCCTGTAGCTGGAAAGTGGCCGGCAACAGGACCCGCCGAGGTTCGCTGTCTTCATCTCCGCGTGGAATTGAGTACCAAACCACCATCCCGTCCCGCTCCCGTGGTGTCTTCAGCCAGACTTCGCGTGAAGCCGTCAGCACCATGCGGGAAACCGGCGGCAGATGACTTGGCACGTAGACCGCTTCCTTGATGACAGCCCTCGCTGCGGGCCTGGCCAAGTACAAGGCTCCATTGGCTTCATCTTCGGTGAGTGTGGCCTCAATGACCTCCTCTGCCCGTTCGGGTGTGAGCGGCATCACCTCGAGGACCAGCCGCCTGTGCCAAGCGGTGTCTCCGGCCGCGAGAAGCTCGACGAGCTCCGCAGTCCCCGGTGCCGAATTCCGGCGCACGATCAGTACGCTCCCGGCCTCGGAATCGATCTGGGCCAGGTCGTAGTCCGCAAATGGCTGCGGAGCACCCGCCGCTTCAAGCACGATGTGGGGCTGTGCCGGGTCCGGGGGGAGCTTGATATGCCACGGCTGGCGGCGAATGTCGAGAAACCCGATGGTGTCCGGCTCCCAACCCTGGTCGACCGCTCGAACGTGAATGATGGCCTGGGTCTCGGGCGCTACGTCGCCGTCGAACCATACGGGAACACGTCCGAACCCCAGGAGGCCCCCGGGGTCCAGCGCGGTGAAGCGTGCGAACCCGCTGGGATGAGGCATGGTCCGCAACACACGCCCGTCCTCGTACGCGTGCCATACGGATCGGCCCGAGTGGCGCAGCCTGAACCCGGGAACACCAGCGCGCACCGCCGTTGGCTGGTGGATACCCTCGGCTATATCGCGCGGCTCCAACGAAAGCAATAGCGCTCCATCCGGCGACCAGACGGATACTCCCCATCTGCGTGGCCGTTCGGGATTTCCCATAACGACGACAATGCGGGATCCGCCGGCACCGATGCGCAAGCGCGCCGACCGCCCGACCCCACCAACGTCGCTTCCCGGCACATCAAGCACGTTAACCGAACGCGGCGTCCATGGACGCGGGTCCGCCTGCATTCCAAACGCCTCCCCCGGAACCCACGGCACCAGCAGGGCGGTCGACAGCACCGTAACCGCTTGCAGATACGCCCCGGCTACGCCGCGTCCACCCCGAGCAACGGTCGCGTTCATCTTACGCACCACTTGGAGGCACCAGGCGCCTTCCCACCACGTACTGGATTCCAAGATCGTCCCGGCGTATGCCCCAGACGTGGCTATCCGTCGCGTCCATCGCTCTGAATCCGGGCGGCAGCAACACCTTGCGTCCCCGCACTCCGTCCCTGCCGATGGCGTACCAGAGCGAGAGCGTGTCCTGTCTCTGGTAGCCCTGAAACCAGATCTCGCCGGAGCTGCTTCCGTGCATCCGTGTGGCGCCAGGCAACGGATCGGGTACATATACAACCTCCTCAATCGCGTTCCCGAACGCTTCAACGGTTGCCGGCTCCGCCTCGCCCCCTGCCAACGCGGCCGCAATCCGTCGCGCCGTCTCATCGACAAAGGTGGCAAGCCTGTCCAGACCGAGCGGTACCGGCGCCGGCGAGACCCCCCGACGCCAAAGCGTGTCGCCCGAGGTTTCGATCTCGATCAGTTCCACAGCGCCGTCCGCGAGATTTCTCCGCAGCACGACCACGCTGCCGACATCCGGGTCGAACCAGGTCAGATCGAAATCTCCGAAGGGCTGCCCCACTTCGAGTCCCTGGTCTTCGAACGGCGTACCCGCAGGCCTGATTGACATGTCCCGGTTGCGAGTGTCCAGCATCGCAATCGTGTTCATTGTCCAGTCGCCATCTTCGGCGCGCACGTGGTAGACCGGCAGATGCTCGATCGGCTCGTCTCCGTCGAAGCCGGTCAGGGCCGCGGGGGGAACCCGAGGCCTGACAAGAATGGACCCGTCGTGAAGCAGCGCCTGAGGCGTGAGCGGAAAGCCGCGGAAACTGAGTCTTCGAGGAGGGAACGCGGCGGTCCCGGTCAGGGTGCCGTCAGTGGAAAAGGAACTGTAGCGCCGGACATCCCGGATGCGAAATCCATCCCGGTGGACCTCGGCGAATACCGCCCCGCTGAACTCGCCCGGCCCTTCTCCGCGTCTCCCAACCTCGCGCACCAGCGAACCCCCGGGAGTCCATATCGTAACCCGCGGGCCAATGCCCTCAACAACCAGGACGCGCTCGCCGTCCTCCAGAACGCGGACGCTGCTGATCGGGCCGAAGGAGGCCTCTTCGCCGCCACCAATGCCTTCGCCGATTTCGAATTCCGGCTCCGTGAGCCAGGGGTCGCCGAAGTCGTCAGGCGGATTCGCGGATGCCGGCGAGGACTGCGAATCTCCCCCGCAGGCGCCGACGAGCAGGACCGTCAACCCGGCCCGGACGCGGGTCATCCAGCGAGAGCACCGAGCACGCGTGAAGTGACAGCAGCGATTGCCACTCGGTCGGCAACCGCGCCACTGCACTTCCATCGGATCACGTACTCTTCGGCGGCCACGCCGACGTAGAACGGACCATCGGCCGGCAACATCTCACCAGCAGCCAATGCCTGTGCGGCATGACCCAACTCGCTCATGCGATCAGCCATGACGGAACCTCCGTCGCCGTCGCCCTGGCAAGGCTCACCTTGCGGTACACAGATGCAACCACTGGTGCCTTCCTCTTCCGGGTCGATCGGATTTGGCAAATCGTACGCGCGCACCCAGCAGGCCTCTGTGCCTCCACCCTTCGGCCCGTTCTTTTCGCAGTAGAACCCCGAACCAAGCGGACATTCGAACGAACACGTGAAACAGGTCTGCGCCGACACGCGGAAGTCGCTCTGAAACAGCGGACCGACCACCAGCACGAACATCGCCATCCCGATCGGACGGAGAAACCTGATCGCGTTTAAACCGGCGAGGTTGACTGCCAGCGACCCCACGGGCGTGTTGCTAGATTCTTCATTGCGATTGAACATCATCTTGCTTCCTCCCCCTGTCGGGATGGGTGTCTACCCGGCGGCATCTCCGCCGGATGCCGCAAGATGAGCCCCCCACAGTAGTACCGAAATGTCATTTCCGCCCCTTTTGTTGTCATTTCCGCACCTTCGTTCCCCCATCACGTGGCTCACGGCTCACCGGAACCCCGAAAAACACGTCGTCCACCGCCTTGCGTATCCAGATCTCCAGAGGCACCTTCGGCAGTTGCCTCGGGCTTCGTCCCACCAGCCGTTTCGTGAATCGGCTCCAGCCCGCAATGTCGCTGAAGCCGAGCCGGTAGGCCACCGTCTCCACCCGGCATTCCCCGGCCAGCAGCGCCATCGCATGGAGGAACCGGATCCAGCGCAACGCTCTGGCGAAGGAATACCCACGCTTCCCGGCGGCTCTGGTCAGGTATTCCGCACTACAGTTCAGGCGGTCCCCGATCTGTCGGGCCGACCACAGGTATGAACCGGCATCCGATTCACCCCTCTCGGACGCAACGGACACGTTCGAATCGAGTCCCGGGATCCCCTTCACCGGCTGAAGCGCCGCCATGCGCAACCCTGCCTGGGCCAAGGGAGGGCCTGAGCAAGCCTCGAGGAATGGGCCGATCGCCGTGACAAAGGACATTGCGCACTCTCCAAGCCTCTACTCCACCAAGGCCTCGCAAGTCATACGTTACCTCTATGATTCATATCATAATCGCCAACAGACGTTTCTGTCAAGACTCTCCCAAGCTCACCCCGCGAACTCCAGCCGCTCCACCCGTCCCCGCACCCCCCACCTCACGGCAAGCGGCATCACCACACCCAGGACCGCCAGCAGCCCGATGTACGCGATCGTGAACGCCGTCCGCGAATAGGCCAGCCCGTTGGCCAGCGGCAGGAAGATCGCGATCACCATGCCGACCACGATCATCCCGATCAGGCTGGCCATCCTGCCGCCCTTCTTCGGTGGCTGCGAAAACGGCAGGCGCGGGGCGGCCAGGAGGAGCATCTGGATGGCGAGATGCGCGATCAGGCCGAGGACGAGCGTGTGCGCGGCCGCATGCCACAGGTTGCCGAAGGACCAGGCGAAGATCCCGAAAAACACAAGCATGTAGGGCGCAACGAAGAGGACCGTGACGCACAGGCCCGAGTTCACCACCAGCCTGGCGCGGTCGGTCGGCGCGGCGAAGAACATCCAGGACGCCGGGAACGACTCGCTGCGAAAGAGGGTTTCCAGCATGGCCAGGGGAAAGCCGATTGCCGCGAAGTGCAGCAGCCCCAGTCCCATCGGGTAGAAGCCGAACTCGACGAAGGGGTCGGGCAGCGGGCCGTCGCGCACCGCCAGGAAGAAGTACATGAGGGTGGCGGGCAACATGCCGAGCACGCCGAGCCGGAAGGTCATGTCGTCGCGGAACTGGCCCCGCACCAGCGTGGCGACGACGCTCAGTTCGCGGGGGAGGCGCGATCGGCCGGAGTGCCTGGGAGCAGAGGACTTGATGTTGGGCCGGCTCACCGTGGTGATTTGCGCGAGGCTCTCCGCATACCCGAGCGAGAGTCTGGAGCGCGCATGGCGGAGCAGGACCGCGATGCTCGCGACGCTGGCCAGAGCCGCAAAGGGATAGGCCATGTTCCATTCCCCCGCACCGAGGGCGAGAAGGCTCGCGAACCATGCCGGGGGAGCCAGAATGAGCCACGGCGGCGTCGGGATGCCGCCCTGCGCTTGCGCGATTTCGAACGCCGGCTCCAGCACCTGGGTCAGGAAGAGCGGCGCACAGAAGATCGCCAGCATGAGAAGGAGGTGGACGTACGACAGCGCCCGTCGCAGCCGGTGCGGACTGACCACGCGCAGCAGCGCGGCGTAGCAGCTGACCATCGCCAGGGTCGTGGCCACCGTGATCCCGGCCAGGGCCGCCATCCACCCCAGCGCAGCCAGGGGTCCCGCGAGGAAGAGGACCGGGAAGGTGGCCGTCCCGCCGACCAGCGCGCCGATGGCCAGGGTATAGACCAGCACGTTGGTCAGCTTGACGAGGAAGTAGGTGCGGGAGGAAATGGGCTGGTGGGCGAGGATGTCGTAGTCGGTCGGGGAGATCACCACCGACTGGAAGTCGATGAGAACGGCCATGGCGACGATCACCGCGACCATGGTGAGCCCGGTCGTGCCGCCCGGCAGCGTCCCGCGGTGGATGATCTCCGCCGAGTCCGTCCCCGCCGCCCAGGCGGTGTAGCCGACGATCATGGCCACCCCGATCCCCATGAGGAAGTACATGATCATGGATCCGATCAGAAGGCCGGGGCCGGTGCTGCTCGCGGTCGTGGCGCCCATGTTCAGGCCGCTCGCGCCGCGGAAGTCGGACTTGAGCATCGCGCGGGTCAGGACGCGCCACTGCAGGTAGTCGGCGCCGAAGGCCTCGATCACGCGCCGCATGATCATGTGGGAACCGGGGGCGACTGGGTGGGCGCCCCGGCGGGCATCGCGCGCCTCACTCGCTGCCGCTCGACGACCCCAGCGCGGCCAGCAGGTCGCGCGTCACCTCCGCCGCGTCGCGCACGCCGGTGAGCTCGGCGAAGGCGGCCTCCAGCGTCGAGGTGCCGGTGCGGGCGGCGATCTCTGCCGCGCTCCCGTCCACGATCGTGCGCCCCTCGTTGATGATCACGATTCGCGTGCAGATCCGCTCCACCACCTCCAGGATGTGCGAGCAGAAGAGGATTGTGCGGCCCTGCGACGCCAGTTCGCGCAGCAGCTGCTTCATCACCAGCGCCGCGTTCGCGTCCAGGCCGTTCAGCGGCTCGTCGAGGAAGAGCACCTCCGGGTTGCTGATCAGGGCCGCACTGATCAGCACCTTCTGCTTCATCCCCTTGGAAAACTCCGCAAGTCGCTTGTGGCGCGCCGGGAGGATGTCGAAGAGGCCCAGCAGCTCGCCGATCTTTCTGTGTGCCTGCTTCCCTTCGATCCCGCGCAGGGCGGCCACCATCCCCAGGTACTCGTTCGCGGTCAGCGTCTCGTAGAGCGCGCCCGCCTCCGGCACGTACCCGAGGCGGCGCTTGACCTCCATCGGATCCTCCTCCACGTCGAAGCCGGCCACCCGCGCCGATCCGCCCGTCGGCTTGATCATGCAGGTGAGGATCTTCACCGTGGTCGACTTGCCGGCGCCGTTGGGCCCCAGGAATCCGACGATCTCCCCCGGTTCCACCCGCAGATGGAGATCGCTGACCGCGAGCGTCGTGCCGAAGGTGCGCGTGAGGGCCTGAGTTTCGATCATTCGTGCGTCTGACTCCGAAGAATGGCCCGCCAAGCCACTTCGCGTGACCTCGGGTGCTGAAAGCGCCGACGGAAGCCATCCCACCCGCCCGGATCGTCAATCAATCAGGGCGGAAGATGAGCGACTGAGGGAGCCCGCACAAGGCGACAGGGCGTGCCGGGGGTGGCCGTTCGCCCTTAGCGCGGGACCAGCAACGCTTCCAGAACCACGACCGACAGCCCGTCCTCGGTCGGCAGGTACCAGAGACCGCCAGGCATCGGCCTGGGCGTTTCCTCGATGGTATCGAATCGCCGGGACGCCACCAGCCGCCCATCGGGGGTGAACGCATCGATGACGAAGTCGATGTATCTGATCCCTTCAGCCAGGTCAGCTTCTGTAATCGGTACCTCGACGCCAGCAGGGGGACGCCGACGTGGAGGTGCATTGGGATCCGGCGCGCTCCCCACCACCCAGATCAATCCGCGTACATCCGCCTGAAGCGCGCCGAGAAAGGGGGCCCACCCTTCGGGACCCCGGAACCACTCGCGGTTCACAACCAGGGAATCCACCACTGTCCCCCCCGGCCACATGTGCCTTCGCAAGACATAGCGCTCGGGCGTCGCGGACCACACGCCCACGCCTTCTCCGGCGGCCAATAGAAGAATCCCCCCTGTCGGCTCAACCACCCCTTGAGGCTGGACCCTGTCCCCCACTATCTGGAACCCCAAGTGCCGCGTACCATCCGCAGCCGCGACGACCACCACGTCTCCATATGCAGCCGCTCCGCTCACCCCGCCGAAGGTCGGGAGGCGAAACGACCGCAGGAAACCTTCGGTGGTCGAATACCTGTGCACGAGCTGATGTCCCGTGAACACGAGGAACTCATCATCGGAAGTCTGCGCGAACTCGGTAGCGTAGCTGAACTCGCCCGGGCCCTCTCCGGGGCCCGTGCCCAGGACCTCCAGGAGCCCTCCGTCCGGCCCCCAAAGCGCAAGTCTGCCGGGCGAGTATGTGCCGGTTACATACCTGCCATCCCAGAGAGCCTGCACGGGGTGGTCGGGTGCCACGCCCTCCATGCTTCCCTCGAGGCGGACAACCTCGCGGAATTCGAGGTCGCAGGGGGCAACCCTCGGATCGCCGGGGTGAGGGGCGAGGAGCCACTCGCACTTCTGGGCTGAGTTCAGTTCGTGGGCTGAGTTCAGTTCGCCGGAGGATCTCGATGGCACCTCACCTTCGGGGTTACAGCCTGTCGCAGCGACGATCAGCAAGACAGCGATTTCAGTCCTCATCTCAACTCATCATTCGCCACCGCCATACAGCCAGCGATACAGCGCCCTGTTCCTTGTTACGATCTTGACGTAGCCTCTCGTCTCCGCAAACGGAATCCGCTCGGTGAAGCGCTCCGGGTCGGCGGCCTCGGGCATGCGCCGCCAGCGGTTGGCGCGGGTGGGGCCGGCGTTGTAGGCCGACAGGAAGAGGGGGACGTCGCCGTCGTAACGCTCGAAGAGCTCCGCGAGGAAGCGTGTGCCCAGATGGACGTTCACCTCCGCGTTCTCGAGCGTCTCGCTGGTGAAGTCGCGCACCCCGCTTGCCCGTGCGAGCTGTCTGCCGGTGGCGGGCATGACCTGCATGAGGCCGATCGCACCGGCGGGCGAGACGATCGTCGGGTGGAAGGCGCTCTCCTGCCGCACGAGTCCCGCGACCAGCCAGGGGTCGAGGCCCAGTTCCTCGGCGCGCGAGGTGAGCAGGTCCCGGTAGGGGAAGGGGTAGACGACGCGCAGGAGCGCGCAGTCCCACTCCCGCCCCCGGTCGCGCAGCTCCCAGCCCATGCGTATGCCGTCGATCGTGTAGCCGGCCTCGTTGAGGGCGGTGCCGAGCCTGAGCAGGAGTTCGTCGGAATCCCACACGGCGGTTCTCATGGCGTCGATGTGCGCCTCGGCGCCTTCGTCCAGGCCGGCTTCGCGCAGGGCCTCCAGCACATCGAGCTGCCGCGCCAGCCAGTCGGGAGGGGGTTGCACCAGGCAGCCCTGGGGGGGAGGGCCGAAGGGGGATTCGGCGGCCGTGCGGTCGCCCGGGTCGTCGCCGGGATGGGCCGGGTCGTCGCCGCGCCCGGCCAGGTCGTCCCCGCGACCTGCCAGATAGGCGTAGTACGAGTACGGGCTCTCTCGGCGGAGGCGGTCCAGCCACGCATTGGCCCGCGCGGTGTCGCCGGCGGCCAGCGCAGCGCGCCCGCCCCAGTAGCTCGCCTCTTCCCAGCGCCGCCCGGTCGGGAATTCCTCCAGGTAGGCGCCGTAGACCTCGGCGGCGGCCTCGTGTTCGTCGCGGCCCAGGTGGATCTGCGCCCAGCGCATCCGGGACAGGCCGGCCCGGTCCGCCCCGGACGACATCGACACGACCTGCCCGTAGTGCTCGATTGCGGCGTCGAGGCGGCCCGCGTCCTGGTGGTCGTCCGCGCGGAAGAAGATGACGTCCAGCGCTCCGGAGCTGGACGGGTAGCGCTCCACGAGCCACCCCTGCACGGTCCGCGCGTCGCCGTGCCGCCCCTGCCGGGCCCGGACCCCCGCCCACTCCTGCAGGGCGGTGGCGGCGATGGCGGGGTCGTCCGACTCGGCGAGCGGGCGATATGCGGTGATGGCAGCGTCGAGGGCGCCGCTGCCGGTGTAGGCACGGGCCCGGGCGAGCGCGTCCCGCTCGGTGAGGACGCCGCCACGCTCGGCCACCAGGCGCCAGCCGACTGCCGCCGTGCCGAACTCCCCGCCGTTCGCGTGGGCGCGCGCCACGAGGCGCAGGATGTGCGGGCCGGAGTTCTGCGCCACCCTCCAGTGGGCCTTCGCGGCGGCGAGCGCCGCTGCTCCGGTGGTGGTTTCGCGCAGGAGCGCCTCCATCGCAGCCACGGCCCCCGCAGAGTCCGCCAGAGCGAGCCTGTAGCGCCACTGCCTGGAGAGAAAGGGGACCCCCGGCGGGGCTTCAGCCGCGGTGAGCGCTTCCAGGGCGCGCGCCGTGTCTCCCGCGGCGGCCCACGCATCCGGCTCCAGCATCCAGCCGCGCCGGCGCACCTCCGGGGCCGCTATCAGGGCGAGCGCCTCGGGAACCGCCTCGGCGCGCCCCTCACGCGCATGCGCCTGCGCCGCTGCGAGCGCGGCCCACCCGGCAACCACCGGAGAACGGGTCCGCAGGTCCTCCAGCACGGGCACGGCTTCCTCCGGCGAAGCGCCATCGGCAAGCAGTCCGGCCAGGCGCGCCCGTGCCGCCAGTGTCTCGCGGCTGTCCGTGCCGGCGGCGGCGAGGAAGCGCTGGAGATCCGCCGCAGCCCCCGCATCGTCGCCTGCGGCCTCGCGCGAGATCCCGAGCAGATACCAGACACGGGGCGGCGCCTGAGCGGTGTCCAGCGCACCGGCCGAGAGCGCCGCGATCGCCCCGCTCCAGTTCTTCCACCCGGCCTCGGCCTCCGCCAGGACCATGCGGGCGGCAAGCGGGGCGGACGCAAGCGGCTCCAGATGGGCCCGCAAGGCCAGGCTGGCTCTCCAGTAGCGGCCGTTGTCGAGGCCGCGGCGAACCGAATCCGGCAGATTCATTTCTGCCGCTCCGGGGAAGAGGTTCTGCCCCGAAAGGTCCAGGGGCAGACAAACGACGGCGAGAGCGGCCGCAGTCGCGAAACGCGCGGCCGCTCTCGCCATTCCCGTGATTGTCAGGCGGTCGTCAGCCCGTGGGATCAGGCGCCGCTCGCAGCTGTGCCGGTCTGCATGGCGAAGAGCGCATCGATCATCTTCTGGGCGGACTCCTCCATGTCGATCACGAGATGGTCGATCCGGGAGACGAAGAAGTTGTGCGCGATGCTCACCGGGATCGCGATCGCCAGTCCGGCCGCGGTCGTGGTCAGGGCGACCTTGATCCCCGAGGCAACCGTGGTGGCGTCCACCTCCCCCGCCAGCTCGATCGCCTGGAAGGCTTCGATCATCCCCATCACCGTCCCGAGGAAGCCCAGCAGGGGCGCAACGTTGGTGAGCGTGGCCAGAACCACCAGCCCGCTCTCCAGCTTGGAGAGTTCGATCAGCCCCTGGTTCTCGATCGCCTTCATGACGCGGTCGGCACCCTCGTCGCGCCGCTCGAGCCCCGCATGCAGGATGTTGGCGGCGGGGGCGTTGGATTCGCGGGTGACCTCCAGCGACTCCTTGATCTGCTGCTGCGCGAGGAGTTCGTCGACTTCGCGCAGAATCCTCTTCGTGGCGCCACCCTTCCGGAAGACATCGATCAACTTCCAGATGATCACAATGATCCCCACGATGACGCAGGCAAGCAGGGGCCACCGCATGGGGTCGCCCGCGTCCTCCCAGGTCTGCATCATCCATTCCGTGAAGGTGAGGTCCGGGGCTTCCAGTCCCGGGAGCTGCAGGACTGCAGCGTACACGTTCATCAAGCTGGCCAAGGAAACCTCCCGATTTCGGTCCTAGTGCTGATGGTTGTCGGCAGCCGCGCGACCTCGCGCGACCTCGGATTCTGGGGCCTGTCGCCCCATATCGCAACGGCTTGCCATAATGTGGCGCATCCGCGGTACTGTCAACCCTGACCCGTGCGGCGCCAGGTCCAGGCCTTCGCGCCGTATCTGTACTGTACTTCGCTCGCCAGCGTTTGTTCCTCGTCCGTCAAGGTGCCCCATGCCCAGTCTCCACCGAGCGCGCGGGCGAATCCGCGGCTGAACGCGTCGACAAGCTGCTCCCACGGCGGCGCCTCCCCCAGCACCTCGGTTAACGTGATCGCCCCTCCCGGCATTCCCCGGTGGCCGCCCGGGCCCCCATTGCCGGATGCCGCCCCTCCATTCCCCCGCACCCCCTCCAGCAGCGGCCCCTGATCCGCCGCCAGCAGCACGGACCCGTGCTGGAGCACCGCCCCCCCGATGCGCACCTGCGCGCTTCCCACCAGTTTGCGGCCCCGCACCACGACCTCGCCTTCGGCCGGCTCCAGAAAGCAGGGTCCGGCATCCGGCGGCAATACCGTTCCCGCGGCCGCCACCGCCTCGACGCCCAGGTGCCGCAATCCCTCCACGACACCCCGGTTCACCTTGCGGTAGGCCTGCCGCGGGCCCCCGTACGCCCGTGCCGGCAGCGCCACCGCATAGGTCAGCTCGCGGTCGTGGATCACCGCGCGGCCTCCGGTCGGGCGGCGCACCACGCCCATCTCCGGGTGGAGGCGCAGCAGGTCCCGGTATCCCTCGGTGAAGGGCTCGTTGCGCCCCAATGAGAGCGTCGCGGGCGACCATCGGTAGAGGCGCAGGGTCCCCGTGCCGGGACGCAGGGCCGCCGCGATCGCGTGGTCGCGCGCCATGTTGGCCGCGCCGGAAAGCGCCCCGTCGGCGACGATCCGCCAGGAAATACCCGTCACGGGGCGTACACGTCCCCCGGCTGCATGATCTCGACGCGCGCGCGCTCCCCCACGAGATCGGCGAAGTAATCCGGATCCTGCTCGATCAGCGGCCACGTGTTGTAGTGCACCGGGATCACCACCCTCGGCTCGATGAACCCGACCGCCTCGACCGCGTCCTCCGGTCCCATCGTGAAGTTGTCGCCGATGGGCAGGATCGCCACGTCCACCTTGCCGCGCAGGAGCTGCATGTCCAGCGTCAGCGCCGTGTCGCCGGCGTGGTAGATCCGCTTCCCGTCCAGATGCATCAGAAAGCCCCCCGGGATGGTGGTAAACTGGCCGGTTGTGTCGCCGTGGACCTGACCGCCGTGCACCGCCGGGGTCATCTTGACTCGGCCGAAGGGGAAGTCGTAGCCGCCGCCGATGTGCAGCGGATGACCATTGGCGATCCCCTGGGTCTCCGCGAAGGAGACGATCTCGAAGGTGGCGATCAGGGTGGCCCCGGTCTCCTGCAGAAGCGGGATCGCGTCGGCGAAGTGGTCGAAGTGCCCGTGGGTGCACAGCACGTAGTCCACCGCCCCCACGTCGGCGCGCTTGATGTCCGACACCGGGTTGTCGTCGAAGAACGGGTCGATCACGAGCCGGGTACCGTCGTCCGTCTCGACGGTGAAGGTCGATTGCCCATGAAATGTCAGCTTGGCCACCTGCGTCGCCTCCTCGGGGTTGAAATGACTACTGCGCCTCGGTGTCCGCGGTCTCGGCGTCCATGTACGCCTCGATCGGTTCGCAGGCGCAGATCAGGTTCCGGTCGCCGTGGGCGTTGTTCACGCGCCCCACGTGCGGCCAGAACTTGTGTTCCCGCAGCCACGGGGCCGGAAACGCCGCCTGGGTGCGCGTGTATCCGTGTTCCCAGCGGTCCGCCGTCACCGCGGCCGCCGTGTGCGGGGCGTTCTTGAGCGCGTTGTCCTGCCGGTCCTGCAGGCCCAGCTCGACCTGCTCGACCTCGGCACGGATGGAGATCAGCGCGGCGCAGAACCGGTCCAGCTCGGCCTTCGACTCGCTCTCCGTCGGCTCGATCATCATCGTGCCGGGGACGGGAAAGGCGACGGTCGGAGCGTGGAAGCCGTAGTCCATCAGGCGCTTGGCCACGTCCTCCTCGGTGATGCCGGTCGCCCGCTTGAGGGGCCGCAGGTCGATGATGAATTCGTGCGCGACCCGCCCCATCCCGCTCCCCCACCAGAAGAGGACATCGAAGTGCTCCTCCAGCCGCGTGGCCATGTAGTTGGCGCCGAGGATCGCCGTGCGGGTCGCCTCCGTGACGCCCTGGCGCCCCAGCAGGGCGATGTAGGCCCAGGAGATGAGCAGGATGCTGGCGCTGCCCCAGGGCGCGGCCGATACCGGTCCGATCGCCGAAACGCCGCCGGTGTGGATGACCGGGTGGCCGGGCAGGTAGGGCCCCAGCTCGGCGGTCGCGCAGATGGGGCCCATTCCCGGGCCGCCGCCGCCGTGCGGAATCGCGAAGGTCTTGTGGAGGTTGATGTGGATCACGTCCGCGCCGTAGTCGCCCGGCCGGCAGAGCCCGACCTGCGCGTTGAGGTTGGCGCCGTCCAGGTAGACGTAGCCCCCGTGGCTGTGGACGATGTCGCAGATCTTGCGGATCTCCTCCTCGAAGACGCCGTGGGTCGACGGGTAGGTGACCATGACCGCCGCCAGCCGGTGGCTGTGCGCCTGTGCCTTCTCGGCCAGGTCGTCCACATCGACGTTGCCGCGCTCATCGCAGCGCACCACCACCACCTTCATCCCCGCGAGCACAGCGCTCGCCGGGTTGGTGCCGTGCGCGGACGAAGGGATCAGGCAGATGTCGCGGTGCTCCTGCCCGCGGGCCCGCTGGCGCGCCCGGATCACCAGCAGGCCGGTGTACTCGCCCTGCGCGCCCGAGTTGGGCTGCAGCGACACGGCCGGCAGCCCGCTGATCTCGGCGAGCCAGCTCTTGAGGTCCGTGACGATGCTGCTGTACCCCCTGGCCTGCTCGACCGGCGCGAACGGGTGCAGCGCGCCGAATTCGGGCCAGGTGACCGGGGTCATCTGGGTGGTCGCGTTCAGCTTCATCGTGCACGAACCCAGCGGGATCATGCTCGTGTTCAGCGAGAGGTCGCGCGACTCCAGGCGGTGGATGTACCGCAGCATCTCCGTTTCGGAGTGGTGGGAATTGAAGACGGGATGGGTCAGGTAGCCGCTGGCGCGGGCGAAGGGGGCCGGGTAGGGGGCCGGTTCGAAGGAGGCCGCCAGCTTCGAGGCCCCGCGCGCCGCGCCGAAGACCGCGAGCAGGTCGTCCAGGTCGGAGGCGGTGACGGTCTCGTCGAGCGCAACCCCCACCGTGCCGTCGCCAAAGTCGCGCAGGTTGATGCGAAGCGCGCGGGCGCCGGCGAGGACCTCCCGTTTGGGGGACGCCGGGCGCACGCGCAGCGTGTCGAAGTACACGTCGTGCAGGATCCGGTTCCCGGCCCCCTCCAGGCCGCGCGCCAGGGTGGCCGTCTGCTTGCGGATGCGCTCCGCGATGCGGCGCAGTCCCCCGGGTCCGTGGTACACGGCGTACATCCCCGCCATCACCGCCAGCAGGACCTGTGCGGTGCAGATGTTCGACGTGGCCTTCTCGCGGCGGATGTGCTGCTCGCGCGTCTGGAGCGCCATGCGCAGGGCCCGGTTGCCGTGCCGGTCGACCGACACCCCGATGATGCGCCCGGGAAGCTGCCGCTTGAACTTCTCGCGGCACGCGATGTAAGCGGCGTGCGGCCCGCCGTAGCCCATCGGGACCCCGAACCGCTGGGCGCTCCCCACCGCCACGTCCGCGCCGAAGTCCCCCGGCGGCGTAAGCAGCAGCAGCGACATGAGGTCCGCGGCGACGACCACGCGGGTGCCGGCCTCGTGCGCCGCCTCGCAGAGGGCGCCGTAGTCGTGCACGCCGCCGTCCGTAGCAGGGTACTGCACCAGGGCACCGAAGACGCCCTCTTCGAACACGAAGTCCGCGGCCGGCCCGACCCTCACTTCGATCCCAAGCGGCTCGGCCCGGGTTCTCACCACCCCGATCGTCTGCGGGTGACAGTCCTCGGCGACCAGGAAGGCGCGCCCTCCACGCCGCCGCGCCATCCCGTAGAGCATGAACATGGCCTCGGCGGCCGCCGTGGCCTCATCGAGCAGCGACGCGTTCGCGATCTCCAGTCCGGTGAGGTCGATCACCGTGGTCTGGAAGTTGAGGAGCGCCTCCAGCCGCCCCTGCGCGATCTCGGCCTGGTACGGTGTGTACTGTGTGTACCAGCCCGGATTCTCCAGGATGTTCCGCTGGATGACCCCGGGGGTGATCGTGCCGGAATACCCCATCCCCAGGTAGCTCCGCCAGATCTCGTTGTCCGCAGCGGTCTCCCGCAGCCGCCGGAGCAGCTCGGCCTCCGGTACCGCGTCCGGGATCCGCAGGGGGGAGCGGAGCCGTATCGAGGACGGCACCGCCTCCTCCATGAGATCGTCGAGGGTCTCGCACCCGACGGTCTCGAGCATCTCGCGAATCTCCCCGGGGGCAGGCCCCAGGTGCCGGGCGAGGAAGTCCGGGGGATGGTGGACGGGCGTGGGCATGCCGCTATTCGACGATCAAGGTCTCGTAAGCGGCGGAGTCCATCAGCATCTCCAGCTCCGAGGTGTCATCTACGCGCAGCGTGATCATCCAGCCTTCCCCGTAGGGGTCGCTGTTGACGAGGGCGGGATCATCGTCGAGGGCTTCGTTGACGGCCACGATCTCGCCGGCCACGGGGCAGTAGAGGTCGCTCACTGCCTTGACGGCCTCGATCGTTCCGAAGGTCTCCATCGGTGCGAAGGTGTCGCCGGGTTCGGGCAGCTCGACGTACACCACATCGCCCAGTTCGCCCTGGGCATAGTCGGTGATTCCGACGAGAAAAACACCGGGCTCGTCCGTCTCCTTGAGGTATTCGTGTTCGGCGGTGTACCTGAGTCCGTCAGGGACTTCCGACATTGCCATCTCCGGTGGGGTTCGAGGTGTGTGGAAATGGGAGCGAGACAATAAAAGCCGCACGCGGCGGGGAGGTCAAGCGCTGGCGGTCCGCGGGCCCCCGGGGCGGAACATCCGGCGGCCGGTTAGATTACTATTCCCTTGAGACTCCCTTTGCCCCACCCCAGCAGCGCCGATGGAGGAAGCGCACCTGGAATGACGACGTTGGCCCACCCTCCCGCACTCACCTCTCTGAGCGACGACGAGGCGATGTTCCGCGACGCCGTGCGCGATTTCGCCCGGTCGGAGGTGGCGCCGCGCGTTCCGCGGATGGAGGCGGCGGGGGAGATCGACTCCGATCTGATCTCCATGCTGTTCGAGCTGGGCGTGATGGGGATCGAGATCCCGGAGCACTTCGGGGGCCTGGGCAGCAACCTGTTCACCACCACCCTCGTGGTCGAGGAGCTGTCCCGGGTCGATCCCTCGGTGGGCGTGCTGGTGGATGTCCAGAACACCCTGGTGAACAACGCGCTCCTGAGCTGGGGGACAACCGAGCAGCAGGGCCGCTACCTCCCGAGCCTGGCTGCGGGAACGGTCGGCGCTTACGCCCTCTCCGAGGCCGGCAGCGGATCCGATGCCTTCGCGCTCGCGCTGCGCGCGGTTTCGGACGGCGACGACTGGGTGTTGAACGGTCGCAAGCTGTGGATCACCAACGGTGGCGAAGCGGGTCTCTACATCGTCTTCGGCACCGTGCAGCCGGAGCTGCGCCACAAGGGGATCACGGCCTTTCTCGTCGAGAGGGACATGCCGGGGTTCGCGGTGGGGAAGAAGGAGGACAAGCTGGGCATTCGAGCCTCCTCGACGACCGAGCTGATCCTGGACGATGTGCGGGTTCCGGCGGAGAATGTCCTGGGAGAAGTGGGACTGGGCTACAAGGTCGCGATCGAGACCCTCAACGAGGGACGGATCGGGATCGGTGCGCAGATGGTGGGGCTCGCGCAGGGCGCCTTCAACCATACGCTGAAGTACGTGCAGGAACGGGAGCAGTTCGGGCGCCCGGTGGCGGATTTCCAGGCGGTGCAGTTCCAGCTCGCCGAGATGGCCACGGAGATCGAGGCGGCCCGGCTCATGGTGTACAATGCCGCGCGGCTCAAGGACCAGGGGACGGGCTTCCTGCGCGAGGCCGCCATGGCGAAGCTGTTCGCGTCGCGCATGGCACAGAGGGTATCTTCACACTGCATCGACCTGCACGGAGGATACGGCTTCACCCGGGAATACCCCGTCGAGAAGCTCTACCGCGACTCCAAGATCGGCACGATCTACGAAGGGACCGACAACATGCAACTGCAGACGATCGCCAAGGATCTGCTCCGTGAATAGCGGCGTCGCCGGCCGCCAGCCGCGGAGATCCGGCCGGCGGGCCGTGAGAGGACAGGGAATAGCGCCATGTCCATAGGCATTCGGGAAATCGCCTTCATACTCCTCGGCCTGGTCCTGATCTTCGGGGCCAAGCGGATTCCGCTGATCGCCAAGGGAATCGGCACCAGCATCCGCAACTTCAAGGGATCGCTCAAGGCTGGAGCGGAGGGGGACTCCGGCCAGGGTGAAGAGCGGCACGGCTCCTGACCACGCGCGGGGACTGACGATGCGGGGGGGTTCGGGCGGCGGAGGTCACCGCCTCGGGATCCTCTTCCTGACGGTACTGGTCGATCTCATCGGATTCGGGATCGTCCTGCCCATTCTGCCCCTGTACGCGGCCGAATTCGGGGCCCAGGGGCTCGAGACGGGCCTTCTGATCTCGGTCTACTCCCTGGTCCAGCTCGTGATGGCCCCGCTGTGGGGACGGCTGTCCGACCGCGTGGGCCGCCGTCCGATCCTGATCCTGGGGCTGCTGGGAAGCGCCCTCGCCTACTTCATCTTCGCGCGGGCCGACTCGCTCGCGGTGCTGTTCCTGTCGCGCATCGTCGGCGGCATCGGCGGCTCCACCATCCCCGTGGCGCAGGCGTACATCGCCGACGTGACTCCCCCGGACCGCCGCGCCGGCAACATGGGCCTGATTGGAGCCGCCTTCGGTCTCGGCTTCGTGATCGGCCCGCTCCTGGGCGGCCCCGTCCTCTACCCCCTCTCGCCCGGCGAACCCACGGTCCCCGGGTACACCGCCGCCGCACTCTGCCTGGTCAACGCGGCCGCCGCCATCCTGTGGCTCCCCGAGTCGCGCGGCCGGGGCATCGCCACCTCCCCCTCCCGGTTCGATCTCCGCGCGGCGCTCGCCCGCGTCGCCACCTCCCGCCAGATCCTCCTCACCCTGGCCACGTATCTGTTCATCACCATGGCCTTTTCGGCGCTGCAGCCCACCCTGTCGCCGCTGGCATCCGAACGCTTCGGCATGGACCGCGAGGCGGGCTACCTCTTCGGCCTCCTCGGCGCGGTGTCGGCGATCGTGCAGGGCGGGATCGTGCGCCGGGTCGTCCCCCGCACCGGAGAACTGCTGCTCCTGCGCGTCAGCGCGGTCCCCTTCGCGGCCGGCCTCGCGCTCATCGGCCTGTCCTCCGAAACTCCCCTGATGCTCACCGGGCTGGTCCTCCTCGGCATCGGCTACGGCGGCGCGATCCCGAGCGTTCTCGGGCTCCTTTCGCGCGCGGTGGAGCCCGAGCGGCAGGGCGCCGTTCTCGGCGTGGGACAAAGCGTGGGGTCGTGCGCCCGGGTCATCGGCCCGACCATGGCCGGCTACCTCTTCGACGTGCGCCTTTTCCTGCCCTATCTGGCCGGAGCCGCGCTGATCGTCGTCGGGACGGCCATCAGCTCCGGCCTGCGGCAACCGCGGGAGCCGGACCCGTGAAGCTGACCATCGTGCTGCACCAGCCCCAGGACCTGGTCAACATCGGCGGCGTGGTGCGGGCGATGGCCAACATGGGGCTGGAGCGGCTCACCGTCGTCGACCCGGCGGAGTTCGATCCCCGCCGGATCACCGGGATCGCGCACCGCACCGGGCACATCGTCGAGCAGGCGCGCGTCGCCACAACCCTGGAAGAGGCCCTCGCCGGCGCCACGTACGTGGTCGGCACCTCCGCCCGCCCCCGCACCGCCCAGCGCAACTACCGCCGCCCGCGGGAGCTCGCACCCCGGATCCTGCGCCGCTCCCGTGAGGGCGAGGCCGCCATCGTCTTCGGACGGGAGGACCGCGGGCTCTCCAACGAAGCCCTCGACCGCTGTCACGAGGTCATCGTCATCCCCACCGCCCCGTCGCACGCCTCGCTGAACCTCGCGCAGGCGGTGCTCCTCGTCGCCTACGAACTCTTCCTCGCCGGAACCGGGACGCCCCCCGAACTGCCGACCGGCAAGCGCTCGCTCGGGCCCGCCTCGGCCGCCGAACTGGAAGAGCTGTACCACGCGCTGGAAGCCGGCCTCGCCAGCATCGACTTCTTCAAGGCGCGCAAGCCTGAGAGTGTGATGCGCGTTCTCCGCACCATCTTCGGCCGCACCACGCTGGACGCCCACGAGGCACGCCTGGTCCGGGCAATCGGCTACGAAATGCGGAACCGCGTCGAGCGCGGGGATTCCACCGGCCCCGGCGAACCCTCTCCGGCCGGCTGAAGCGCTACTGCCCCTCCGCCTCCATCGGCTCCGGATCCACCGGCGGCTGCCACATCTGCACCAGCGGGAAGGTCGCCAGGAACCAGCGCACCGCAAGCCCGAACAGCCCCAGGTACATCAGCCCGACCAGCGGGGTGCGGATCGAGAACGCGGGGTCGCCTTCGTGGTGCAGCGACGGGAAGAAGAGCATGTAGTGCCAGAGCCAGATCCCGCAGAGCACCGCCGTCGCGATGGCCGCGAGCTGCGACGGCTCCTGCTTGGGGCGCACGCCGAGAAGCCCGAAGAACGGTACCACGAAACAGAGCACGATCACCGCCAGCGAGAATCCGCCCCAGGGCTCGCCCAGCCGCGTCGCGACCCAGGCCTGCTCCCAGGGCAGCTTGCCGTACCAGATGACGATGTACTGGGACCAGAACAGGTAGGTCCAGAAGACGGCGAAGGCGAAGACGAGCTTGCCCAGGTCCCAGCGAACCTTCGGCCCCACGTAGTCCCGGAAGACCGGATCGCGCCGCCGGATCGTGATCGCGGCGACCGCAGTGGCCGCGAAGCCGCCCCAGAATGCGCCCATGAAGTACCAGCCGCCGTACAGCGTCGAGAACCAGTGCGGCTCCAGCGACATCGACCAGTCGAAGACCAGCATCGTCATCACGGCGGCGTAGACCAGCACGTAGGCGGGCGCGAGCCGGGTCATCAGCTGATAGCTGCGCTCCTCTTCGGCCTCCTGGCCCGTCCAGCCGCGGCTGATGCGCTCGCGCCACCACGCGGTGGTCCGGTCGGCGCGCTCGGCGGCGGTCTGCGCCTGCCGGATCCGCCCCATGTCGGGCCTCAGCGCCAGGTACACGAAGCCGATCGCCATCGAGAACAGGACCACCACCCCCACCAGGTTGCGGCTGAGCAGGAAGGGGATGTTCAGCCAGGCCGCCTTCTTCTGCACGATCGGATCGTACTCCATCATCTCGATCCAGGGGAAGTAGTCCTCGCGCAGGCTGAACAGCATCGGGATGAAGAGGACGAAGGCGATCGGCAGGTACGCCGTGAACGACTGGTGAATCCGCCGCAGGGGCCAGTTCCACTTCGCCTTCACGATCCAGGTCACCACCGCGACCAGGGTCCCGCCCAGCGCAATCGAGGTGAAGAAGCTCCAGTTCATCACATACGACTTCCACGCCAGAGCCGGATCGTTGAACAGCGTGTGGAAGAAGGTCACGGCGCCGACGAGCACCATGAGCCGCAACACCGTCGTTCCGACGCGGCCGCGCTCGAGGTGGCGGAGCGAGATCTCCCGGGGAATCGCCTGGTGCATCATCCGTCCTGGCCACCCCCCCCGTTCCCGTCCGGGGCCTGGCCCCCTCCAGCCTCCTGCTCCGCCCCGGGCTCCGGAATCAGCCCCTGCAGCTGCCGGACGTAGTTCACGACGTGCCAGCGGTCGTAGTGGCCGATCTGGTGGCCGTAGGGCGGCATCAGCGTCCTGCCGACGCGGATGATGCCGTAGATGTAGCCGTCGCTCCGCTCCATCGAGAGCTCGTTTTGCAGGTTCTGGGCCTGAAGCGCGGGATGGACCGAGATGATGTACGCGTTCATCCCGTTGCCGTCCGGCCCATGGCAGACGATGCACACGCGCTCGTAGAGCTGCTCGCCGCGCGCCAGCGATTCGGGCGTCGGAGGAACCGGGTTGGTCAGCGTGTCCACGACTTCGGGCCGCTGGGTCATGTCCAGCTGCGTGAAGGGCGGCGGCACGTCCGCGGCCCCCTCCGGCTGTCCCACGTTCACATCGAAGTGCCCGGCCGCGTAGTTCCCCGCCGACAGCGGCACCGATCCCTCCGGCGGCATCAGCGTGTTTTCATACGGGTCGAAGGACCGCTGGTCGCGCATGCTGCGTCCGAAGATCGTCGCCATGGCGTCGTCCAGGGGGGTGCAGGCGCCGGAGGCGATGGCCAGCACCGCAAGCGCCGCCGCCAGCGTCGTGCGCAGCGCGGCACCCGGCCGGCGCAAGCGTCCCCACCTCGCCGGCCCGGCACCTTGCCGCTCACACGGACTCATCCACCTGCGGCTACACATCGAACCCCTCCGGATCCTCCCGCAATTCGGCGGGTTCGAATTCGCCCAGCAGCTCCTTCACGGCTTCGGCGTCGGCGGGCGGCGCCGTCACGTACACCCCGAAGCTGCCGTCCGAGCACGCGGGGTGGTAGGCCACCAGCGGGCGGAAGTTGGGCAGCCCCGCGTTGATGAACAGGCCGATCACCGTGGAGAGCGCGCCGAAGAGGATCGCGCACTCGAAGGCGATCACCACGTAGGCGGGGATCGACATCAGCGGCTTGCCGCCCGTAATGAGCGGCCAGTCCAGCGAAGTCCACGTCGTGAAGGCGAATCCGGTCGCTGCGCCCGTCATGGCACCCGCCAGCGTGAAAACCCTCACCGGACTGTGCTTCTTCGCGAGTCCATCCTCGAGGAGGTTGTGCTCCGGCAGGGGCGCGTAGGCGCGGAACCGCTTGTGACCCGCTTTACGCAGCGCCTTGCAGGCGTCGATCGTCGAATCCAGGTGCTCGAAGAGCGCGAAAAAACCACTGTGCCCCGGCCGCCGCCTGGCTCTAATCATGATGCCACCTCATGAATCATGACTCGGTCTCCATACCGCGCATTCGCGGCGGCACGACTTCCTTCATCTCCGCGATCGCCACCGGCGGAAGCAGCCGGGTGAAGAGCAGGAACCAGAAGCCGAACCAGCAGAAGCTCCCGATCAGGATCCCCATCTCCACGATCGAGGGACGGTAGAGGCCCCAGGCCCACGGTTCGTACTCATGGGACAGCGACGTCACGATGATCACGTAGCGTTCGAACCACATCCCGATGTTGATGAAGATCGAGATGACGAAGAGCGCCGAGATCGATCTTCGCACCCGCCGGAACCACAGCATGAGCGGCACCAGGCCGTTGCAGGTGAGCATGATCCAGTTGGCCCACCAGTAGTGGCCGAAGACGCGGTTCCAGAACGACCCGCGCTCGGGCGGCTCCCCTGAATACCACGCCAGGAAGTACTCGGTGATGTACGCGTACAGCACGATCGCGCTGGTGAGCATGCACAGCTTCGCCATGGCCTCGAAGTGCTTCACCGTGAGGTACTTCTCCAGCCCGAAGAACTTCCGCATCGGCACGGCGAGGGTGATCACCAGCGCCACGCCCGAGAAGATCGCGCCGGCCACGAAGTACGGCGCGAAGATCGTCGTGTGCCACCCCGGCACGATCGCCATCGCGAAGTCCCAGGACACCACCGAGTGCACCGAAAGCACCAGCGGCGTCGCGAGCGCGGCCAGGTAGATGTACGCCTTCGAGAAGTGGTGCCACTCGCGGTCCGTCCCCCGCCACCCCAGCGAGGTGATCCGGTAGAACCACTTGCGCAGGCCGCGGGCGTGGTCGCGGGCCGCCGCCAGATCGGGGATCGTGCCCAGATAGAAGAACACCGCCGACACCGTGAAATAGGTCGTGATCGCGAAGACGTCCCACACCAGCGGCGAGCGGAAGTTCGGCCACAGGAAGCGATCGTTGGGGTACGGGATCAGCCAGTAGGCGTGCCAGACGCGCCCCACGTGAATCAGCGGGAAGAGCCCGGCGGTCATCACCGCGAAGACCGTCATCGCCTCCGACGCGCGATAGATCGCCTGCCGCCACGGCGCGCGGAAGAGGAAGAGGATCGCCGAGATCAGCGTGCCCGAGTGCGCGATCCCGACCCAGAAGACGAAGGTGGTGATGTACACCCCCCACCCCACCGGCGCGTTCAGCCCCGAGACGCCGATGCCCTTGTAGATCTGCCAGAACCAGGAGCACAGGAAGAGCCCCACCCCCGCGGCGGCGATCCCGAAGAGCATCCACCACCCCTTCCCGGGCCGCCCCAGCACCTTGAGGATGTCCCGGTTGACCTCCTCGTAGGTGCCCACGTCGGGGTTGGGCAGCGCCCCCCGGTTCGTCACGTCCACGGTCGCCATCGCCTCAGCGCCTCGCCGCCTTCGCCGCCTCGCGGGGACTATCCACGGACCGCATCAGTGCCCCGCCTCCTCCACATCGTGGTGCGTGACCTTCTTCAGGTAGTGCACCGCCGGCTGCGTGTTGATCAGGGCGTCGAGCACCCGGTAGGTGCGTTCGTCGCCGGCGCGGGCCGCCACCTGCGAGTCGTGATCCTTGATGTTCCCGAAGGTGATGACGTCCGCGGGACAGACGCTCTGGCAGGCGGTGTGGATCTCCCCGTCGCGCACCTCGCGCCCCTCCACGGCCGCGCGGTTCTGGGCCTCGCGGATCCGCTGCACACAGAAGGTGCACTTCTCCATGACGCCGTTGTCGCGCACGGTCACGTCGGGGTTGAACTGCCAGTTCATCGGTTCCGGGATGTTGCCCCCCTCCGACGGGTCGTTCGTGTACCGGTACCAGTTGAAGACGCGGACCTTGTAGGGGCAGTTGTTGGCGCAGTAGCGCGTGCCCACGCAGCGGTTGTACGCCTGCGCGTTCAGCCCGTCGGGGGTGTGGTAGGCCGCGAAGACGGGGCAGACCGGCTCGCACGGCGCGTTGTTGCAGTGCTGGCAGAGCATCGGCAGGAAGCGGATGTCCACCGGGCCCGAGTGCGAGGCGTCGACGGTCTCGTAGTAACGCTCCAGCCGCAGCCAGTGCATCTCGCGGCCGATCGCCGCCTGGTTCTCGTGCACCCAGGGGATGTTGTTCTCGGCCTGGCAGGCGGTCACGCAGGCGCTGCACCCGGTGCACTTGTCCAGGTCCATCGCCATCGCCCAGCGGGGATGATCCTCGGAGTAGGCGCCGAAGTCGGAGCCGGGAAGGGGGAAGTCCTCCGCGCGGCCCTCGGTGTCGACCGGCTGGAAGCCCCCCATCTCCTGGAGTTCGCGGAGCTGGCCGTGATCGTCCGCGGCGTGCTCCTCCTCTTCGGCATGGCCGAGCGCGGCCAGCGCGATCGCGGGCGCCACGTTGCGGTCGTCCTGGTCGCTGGAACCCTCGTTCGTGACCAGCCGCTGCCAGGCTCCGGTCGCCGTGATCGTCACACCGGCGGCCAGGAGCGACAGCGCCCCCGAGTCCCCGTCCATCGCCGCGGGCAGCAGCCCCATCGGGTTGACACCCTTGCCGGTGGCGAACTGCCCGTAGTCGGTGTGGCCCCCGCCCATCGCGATCGCCACCACGTCCTCGCGGATGCCGGGATAGGCCCACACCGGCACCTCGACCGAGCCCTCGGCGGTGGCCACGGTCACGACATCGCCCGGGCGCAGGCCGAGCCGCTCGGCGGTGGCCGGGTTCATCTCCACCCAGGAGTGCCACATCACCTTCGAAACGGGGTCGGGCAGCTCCTGCAGCCAGGGCCGGTTCGCGTGGGTGCCGTCTCCGAACCTGGACGACGGGTAGACCAGGAGGGTCAGCGCGCCGTCGGCGGCCGCGCCTGCTCCCGGGACGCCCGGCGCGTCGAAGTCCACCGCGGTGACCGGGGACTGCAGCGCGGTGATCTTGTCCGACAGGTCCACGTGTGACACCGACCCGGTCCTCAGCGCGGTGCGCCACAGCCGGCCGGGGTCTCCCGCCAGCCCGGCGCGCATCCCCTCGTCGGCGAGCCACCGGTCGAAGGCGCCGCGCAGGTAGTCGCGGAAGGTGGCCGCGCCGAAGTCGTGGCCCAGCCGCTGTCCCGCATCCAGGAGCACGTCCGCCATGGGGCGCGAGTCGAAGAGCGGCACCGGGCGCATGGCGGGCTGGCGCACCGCGTACGTCCCCGGCGCGGGGCGGCTGTCGCCCCAGGACTCGAGCGGGTGGGCGTCGGGGAGCACGAGGTCGGCCATCGCCGCCGTTTCGTCCATGGTGGTGGCGAAGGCGACCTTGAAGGGCACCGCGCCGAACGCGTCGCCGAACCCGGCGCCGGGGGGCAGGGTGTAGGCGGGGTTCGTGCCCGAGACCACCGCCACGCCGTAGTCGCCTGCACGCATCTGCGCGATCGCGCTGGCGAGGTCGCCGTACGAGGCGACGCGCTCGCCGGGCGCGGCGTCGATGTGGAGCGTGCTGCCGAGGCTGCCCGCCGCCGCATTGAGGATCAGCACGGCCAGGTTGGCCGCCGTGGCCGCCTGGTGGTTCCCCGCGAGGCCCGGCCCGAGTGCGAGCGCATCACCCTCCGCGAAGTGGTCGGCGAGCGCGGACAGCGCCTCGGCCTCCACCCCGGCCGCCTCGGCCGCGTCCTCCAGGCCGTAGCCGGCGACGACATCGCTGTACGGGCCCGCATCGCCGCCGCGCCGGACCAGCTCCCCGGCGACGGCCAGCGCGACGGCCGTTTCCGAACCGGCCCGCGCCGGGATCCACTCGTCGGCGTTCTGGCCGGTCAGCGACAGGCGCGGACCCACGAAGACGAACCGGCCCTTCTCGCCGCCCTCGACCCCGTGCATGCGTGCGAAGTCGGCCGCGAACTTCACCGGCGACAACCACGTCTCCAGGAAGTCGGCGCCGAACGACACCAGGAACCTCGCCGCGGCGATATCGTAGCGCGGCAGCCCGCTCACCCCGAACGCGATGTTGACGGCGGCCCGGAGCGCCCCATCGTCGAGCGCGTCGCAGGTCACGCGCCCGCCCCCCACCGCCTCCACGAACCCGTCCAGGAGCGCGGACTCGGTGGGCCCCTTCCGCCCGGTCAGAAAGATCGACCGGCCGCCGCTGCCCAGGCGGCTGGCCAGAAGCTCCACCGCCTCGTCCCAGCCGATCGGCTCGAATCCCCCGGCCCCGGCGCGCAGCGGCGTGGCGATCCTGTCCGCGTTGTAGAGCCCCTGAAGCGCCGACACACCGCGCGAGCAGAGCCCCCCGGCGGATACCGGATGGTCGGGGTTGCCCTCGACCATCACCGCGCGCCCCTCCCGCGTCCGCACCCGGACCCCGCACCCGCTCGCGCATTCGCCGCATGTCGACGCGTACCAGGTCGCCACTCCGGGGGTGATCTCCTCCGGAGGCGTCACATACGGGATCAGTCGCTCGACACTGCCGGTGTCACAGCCCGTGACCGCCGCACCGGCACCGGTCACGCCGAGAACCTTCAGGAAGTCGCGCCTCTCGAAACCGCCGCTCATCGTCCCCCCGCTCCGGTGGCCCGCCGCGCCCGGCCGGAAGCCCCGCGTCCCGAGTCCCCGCCCGCTGGCAGGCCGTGGACCATCCCCCCGGCGCGCCGGGAGCGGCGAGGGACCGGGCCGGTCATTCCACGGGCTGCTAGTAGTGGCATACCGTGCAGTCGCGGGAGGCCCCGCGCTCCAGGTGGCAGGAAATGCACCAGCCCATCTTCAGGTCGCCCGCCTCCGGGGCCATCTCCTCGAGCACGCCCATCTCCTGTACCTCACCGTGGCAGGTCTGGCACTCGACCCCGGCCGCAACGTGGCGCATGTGCGGGAAGTGGACATGGTCCGAGACCTTGTAGATGCGGCGCCAGGGAATGGGAGTGCCGGAGGAGTAGTATTCCCGGACCCTGGCAATCTCCTCCGGGTTGTTCCTCCCCTCGACCCTGCCCTCGAAGTGGCACCCCATGCACGTCTCCACCGGGGGGATCCCCGCGTCGACCGAGCGCTCCGCCGAGTAGTGGCAGTACTGGCAGTCGATCAGGAACTGGCCGGCGTGGAGGTCGTGGGGGAACTGGACCGGCTGCGACTGTACCAGAGGATCGACGTCCAGGCCGGCCCCGGCCTCACCCGGAGCCTGCCGGCCACCGATCAGGGCGAATCCCATGAGGACGGCGATCGCACCCGTCCCCACCACCAGCCACAACCTTTTCATTAGCGCGGTAGGCATCGAGAACCCGTTGCCGGGCCCGGTTGACGTACATGTGAAGGATCGCCGAGGGTCGGCGAAAAGCCGTCGCAAGGTAGGAATCGCCTCAGGCGATGTCAACGCGCAGGTGCCCCCGGGCGGGACCGGTACGGACCCTCCCTGTCCGGAATCGTGGCCCGCGCAAACGCTTCGCCCCCCGGGTCCGGCGGGTGCGCCGCCAACGGCCCTTCGCTAGACTTCAGCAGTCCGTTCACAAGCCCGTAAAGCAGGCATTACAGTGCCGAGTTCCCGGTCCCCCGACCAGCCGCAGGGAAAGAGCTCTCCCCAAAGCGGCGAAGAGAGCCCCGCTCAGGGCATGCACGTCACCACATTCACCCACGAGGGACGCTTCTGGGAGGTGTTCCTGGAGTTGGTGGACGAGCCCACGGACCCGGATTCCTGCAGGGCGCGCCTGTGCTACGTGCCCAGCGACCGGGCCGAGCATGAAGAGCCGGTCCGCACGGCCGTGATCTTCATCGAACCCACCGAGCACGAGGCATTCCAGGCCGCACGCGCGCTCGACCGCTATCACCTCACCGCCCTGTTGCGTTCGGTGACCTGAGCCCCCCACCTTACGGCCGTTCATCCTCCAGGGAAGACACGCCCATGGCCCCATGACCACTTCCGCCCAGCCCCTCCGCTGCCTGCTCCTGCAGGTACGCGACCCCGGCGACGCCATGGCACCCCACGAGATCGCCTCGTTCCAGCGCGTCCTGCAGCCGCTGGCCGTGGACATCTCGGTCTTCGATCTGCTCGGCCCGCTGCTCGCCCCGCGCGACCTGGCCCACACCGACTTCGTCCTCATGGGGGGCAGCGGCGACTATTCGGCCACCAGCACCGAGCCGTGGCTGGACCGCGCGCTGGACTCCCTCCGGGAGGTGTACGCCTCGGGCATCCCCGCCTTCGCTTCGTGCTGGGGCTTTCAGGGGATGGCGGTGGCGATGGGGGGCGAGGTGGTGCAGGACCGCAGCCGGGCCGAACTCGGCACCCACGAACTCGTGCTCACCGACGCCGGCCGGGCCGACCCGCTCTTCGGCACTCTGGGCAGCCCCTTCAAGGCGCAGCTGGGCCACGAGGATGTCGTGGAGACGCTACCTCGCGGCACGACCCTGCTCGCCTCATCGGCCAGGGTCGCCAACCAGGCCTACCGCTTCGACGACGCCCCCGTCTACTGCACCCAGTTCCACCCCGAACTCGACGTGGCGGGGACCCACGCACGCTTCGCCGCCTATCCCAGGTACGTGGAGGAGGTCGCCGGCGCCTCGCTCGGCGAGGTGATCGGGGCGATGGAGGAAACACCCCTGGCCAACGGGCTGATCCGCCGGTTCGTGGAGCTCCATGTGACCGGCCAAACCGACGAATGATATACTAACGTATAAATTCGACCTGCGAATATATGCGACAGTATATCAACTTTGCTTCACCCACCGCACCAGCTCGCGCAGCGTGGCCCGCTTCCCCTGCATGAGAATCCCCACCCGGTAGATCCGTCCCGCCACCCAGGCCGTGCCCACCACCGCGGCCGCCATGAAGACCAGAGACAGCCCCGTCATCCACCAGGGCACCGACTCCGCGGCCGCCCGCGGGAACATCATGACCGGGCTGAAGAAGGGGAACAGGGCGACCCAGTCCATCCACGGCATCGAGCCTCCCCCGAGCGTGGCCGACTGCATGATGAACGGGATCACGAGGAGCATCATCACCGGGACCTGCGCCTGGCCCGCTTCCTCCTCGGTGGCGCACATCGCGCCCACCGCTGCGTACAGCGCCGCATACAGGAAATAGCCCAGCAGGAAGAAGGCCGCGAGCAGCACCAGCGTCCCCGGTCCCGGCAGGAGCCCGGTAATGCGCGCGAAGTCCGCGCCGGGGATCTGCGCCGCCACGAAGGGCGCCGCGACAAGGAGCAGCAGACCCGCACACGCCGCCCAGATTCCCATCTGCGTCAGCCCCATCGACCCCACGCCCAGGATCTTGCCCAGCAGGAGCCGCCAGGGCGAGATCGAGGAGATCACCACCTCGACCACCCGGTTCCGCTTCTCGTCGAGAACCGAGCGGAGGACAAAGGTGCCGTAGAGCAGCATCGTGATGTAGAGGAACATGGCACCGCCGAAGCCCACGGCGATCCCCGACACGCGGGCTGCCTCGGCCTCCGCCTGTTCCTCCGGCTCCACGACGGATTGGAATTCCAGCCGTCCGCCTTCGATGAGCGACCGCAGGGACTGCCCGGTATCGATGTTGGACAGGTAGTTGTCCAGCGCGACATCGTGCACGGTCGCTTCGAAGAGCGTCGCGCGGGTGCGTCCAGGCGGCTCCTTGCCCCTGTAGGCGAAAACCCCCTCCGCGAGAGTCAGGTCGTCCAGCAAGAGGTAGCCTTCCAGTTCGTCCTCCATCACCTGGCGGTCCAGCTCCTCCAGGCCGGACTCCCGGCCCAACACCTCGAAATCATACCCGAGGGCATCCAGCCGGCCGGCCACCTCTGTCCCTATGGCGCCCGTGTAGTCCACAAGGGCCAGCTCGTTGTCGGAGTTCGCGACCTGCACCGCGAGAAAGACATTCAGCGCCATGATCCCGATCAGCAGAAGCGGAATGGCCAGCGTACCGATGATGAACCCCTTGGTCTTGACCCGCTCCAGGTATTCCCGCCGCAGCACTGCCCAGACCTGTTTCATCGCGCACCTCCCTCCGGCATCAACGCTGGTTCGTGCGATTCTTCCCCGGCGTGGCGCACGAAGATCTCGTGCAGGCGGGGCTCCAGCACTTCGAAGCGCCGCAGGCTCACCCCCTCGCGCAACGCGGCCGCCAGCAGCTCATCGTGTCCGATCCGGCCCGGGGGGATGTGCCAGGCATCGCCGGCCGGCTCCCGCTCGACGACGCCCGCCCGGTCGAGCCATCCCTCGTCGCCTTCGAACTCGACGGCCACCGCTCCCGTCCGTTCCCGCCGCTTGAGCTCCTTGAGGTTCCCGTCGAGCACCTTGCGGGACTTCGAGATCAGGCAGACGCGTTCGCACAGCCGCTCGGCCTGCTCCATGAGGTGCGTGGAGAAGAGGATGGTCTTGCCGCGCGCGCTCTCCTCGCGGACGATCGACTCCAGCACGTCCTGGTTGATCGGGTCGAGCCCGCTGAAGGGCTCGTCGAGGATGAGCAGGTCCGGGTCGTGAAGGATCGTGCCGATGAACTGGACCTTCTGCTGCATCCCCTTGGACAGATCCTGCACCTTCTTCGCCGTCCAGTCCCCGAGACCCAGGCGTTCCAGCCATTGTCCCGCCCGCTTCCTCGCATCGGCGCGCCCCACACCCCTCAGTTCGCCGAGGAAGACCAGCTGCTCGATCACCTTCATCTTCGGGTAGACGCCCCGTTCTTCGGGGAGATACCCGACCCGGCTCCGGCGGCTCATGTCGGGAACGCCGCCGAGAAGCTCGACCGAGCCCTCGTCCGGCAGCAGGATGGCCATGATCATGCGGATCGTGGTCGTCTTGCCCGATCCGTTCGGCCCCAACAGCCCCAGAATGGTGCCTCTGGGGATGTCCAGATCGAAGTCGGAGACGGCCGTGTGCGCCCCGAAAGACTTGGTGACGCCCGCCAGCCGGACTGCCATATCGTTCACGTATCTGCTCCGCGTTGAGGTCTGGAGGTGGCTTCTGGGACCGTAGGAAGGTACGGCCTGTTGAGGGAGAATGTTCAACGGGCGAACCGGACCCGGTGTACCGGGATCGCCGGCGGGAGGCCGGCGGAACCCGGCCGGGGAACCTGGTGCGTCGTTGCTGTTATATTGCGGTGGGGCGCTTGATTGGTTTTGGGTCGACGAGCCCCGTGGGACGATGACCAACAAGGAGTTTGAGTGGCAATCTATCGAACGCTGTACTACGGCGACGTTACGGTCGGAACCGGCGGACGGCTGACGATCCCGCTCGGTATCCGCTCCGACTGCGGAATCCGCAAGGGTGACACCCTGACAGTGCGCGTGGAGGAGACGCCGAGGGGGACCCGCCAGCTGGTCATGTGGCGCAACGAACCCGAATCGGACGACTAGCAGGTCTCGCGCCGCTGAGCGCGTGCAATGGGCCGGTGGCGCAGGTGTAGGCTAATGCCGCAGTTCGCCCCAGCGCACCAGTTCCCGCAGCGGCCGGGCGCCATCGTGAATCCAGTCGGAGTCGGGGAAGGGCACCTGGTCCAGGGGGACGATTCTCGTCGCGCCGATGGCGAAGAGGTCTTCCGCCAGCGCCGCCGCGCACTCGTGGCCGAACCCGGCCAGCCCGATGGTCTGAAGGACGGGTGACAGAGGGGCAAGCGCGTCCACGCACTCCGACGGACTGCCGACGGGCGCGACCCACACGGTACGGGCGCCCGCCGGCTCGAAGTCATCGGGAGGGGACAGGACGACGGACCAGCCGCCGGTGAGCACCGGCCGGTGGCCGGCGGATGGGTCGCGTGTGGGTTCCGGGGAGGAGCGCGGCGCGGTTTCGCCGCGGATGGCGGGCCAGAGCGCCGCCCCCTTCATCGCGAGGCGGCCGCGGAGCTGATGCCGCGCCGACAGTTCGCCGGGCGTGAGGGGAGCGGCGGGGAGGCGGGCCTCCAGGGCGGCCAGGCCGGCGGCCAGCTCCGAGCAGAACGCCCGGGCGGCGTCCTCCCCCCCGACGAAGAGCACCAGATGGGTGCTGACGCAGCCGCGCTGTTCAAAGAGACCGGCGGCGCGGGCAGTGGCGCCGGCCGGCTCCCCGCCCGGGCTGCCCGTCGATTCGGCGGTGCCGGACGCACCGGGTGCGGCATCCGTCCCCACGATCGCCACGCCGATCCGGTGGGGATGTTCGATGAGACGGGTCGTGGCGGGCGTGCGGGCGCGCAGGGACTCGATCGCGGCATCGCCGCCGTACACGACGACCTGGTCCGCGGCGCGCAGGAGGTCGCGCTCCCACCCCCCCCACCCCGGGGCGCCCCCCGGCCAGTACTGGACGGCCACCGCGCGGGCAACGCGCGGGTCGGCGCGGTGTAGAAGCCGCGCGAACCGCACGGTCAGCGCGATGTCGCCGGCCCCCGGCTTGACCAGCACGGCCGAGCGTACCAGCAGCGCCCTGATCATGGACGTGACGGTCACCCCCGGGACCGATCCCGCACCGAAGTGCAGGGTCACGGGCGGGCCCGCCGCGCGGATGTGCCGCCGCGGGGAGGCTGCGTTGGCCGCGCGGATGTGCCGCCGCGGGGAAGCTGCGTCGGCCGCGCGGACCGGCCGCCCCGGTTCGACCGCGTCCGCCGCGCCCTCGCGCCTGCCCGTTTCGGCCGCGAACCCGTCCAGCACGCGCGGGTCGGGGAACTCGGCGCGCACCAGGCGGTCGAGAGCGGCGGCGGTCCACGACGGGGCCATCCCGTCGATCACCGCGCGCGCCATCTCGGCCGAGAGGCGGCCGTTGGCGGCGATGTCCCGGAGGTCCGCGCGACCGAGGTCCCGGATGAGGGTCTCCGCCGTGCCGCCCAGGATGCGCACGATCTCGGCCGTCGGGATCGCGGCGAGGCCGCGCCGGGCGTCGCGTAGCGCGGCGACCAGCGCGTCCGCGTCGACCGCGTCCCGTGTGGGGTGGCGCACGGGGAGGCCGCCCGCGCTGAGGTCTTCCCAGGCGCCCGGCGCGGGGACCCCTGGGGGCGCGACCCACGCGTCCGTCACGCGCGCGGCGTCCGTTTCGCGCGCGCCACTCCCTTCCGGCGCCCCTCCGGGTTCGCGCCCGGCTCCGGACGGGGTCACGCGCCCCCCGTGATCCGCAGGAACGCCTCCGCGGCCAGGGAACATCCCCGCACCGCGGCGCCCGGTGCACGCCCGAGCAGCCGCACGCCCCCGTCCGCGGTGACGGAGCCGTAGTCCTCGGTCAGCAGGTGGCACACCGACGCCGCGTTGGCCAGGTCGAAGTGGGCAAGGAGACCGGGGCGTCCCGGCGGCAGCGGGGCGAGATCGGCGGGATCCAGTGCCCGCGTCCGCACCCACGGCGGAAAGCGGTGCGCGCGCTCGCCGGCCGGGGGGCCCTGCCCCGCGACGCAGTCGTAGGCCTGGGACAGCATCTCCGTCATGCCGTATTCGTTCACGATGTGCGACTCGGGGACGCCCAGCGTGCGGTACACCCGCCGGTAGAGGGTGGCGCGGTCGACCTCGGCCGTGCGGCCCTTGAAGCCGCCGGTCTCCATGATGCGGGAGCCGCGCGGGAGGGGGAGGGGGGAGTGTGTGAGCGCGTCGAGGAGCTGGACGAGCGCGAACGCGGTGGTGAGGAGGAGGATGGGCGGGGGGGTGGGGGACGGGGTGGTCGCGCCGGGGGGTGCCGCCGCCGCGACCGCCTCTCGCACCGCGCCGACATCCACGCCGCGCGCCGGATCGAAGGCCCAGGCCGTGTGCGCGACTTCCCTCTCCCGCGCGATGAAGCCGGCCATCGCAGCCAGCGACGAATCCGGGACGTCCGCGGGGTTCGGGACCAGCGAGATGATGCCGAGCGCAGGCGCTCCCGCGAAGAGGTGTTGCCGGTAGTTGTCCCGGGCAGCCGAGCGGTAGAGTTCCAGACTCGCAACGTGATGCTCGCCGCGACGAGCGCTGCTGCCGCCGTCGCGCTCCCCGCCGCCGGTCGTCCCGCTGGTGCGGAAGACCACTTCCGGGGTGCCCGAGACAATCGGCACGTCCCGGAACGCGCGGACCGGCACCGGGGGGATCTCGTGCCAGGCGGCGGGCTGCCCGTCCGAGACGGAATCCCAGTACCGGCGCAGGACGGGGTTGTTGGCGCGCTGGACCGCGTGGACCCTCAGGGCGAGGCGGTTGAAGGCGTCGTCGGGGTCCCAAGCGGCGTCGCGATGTATGGCAAACATGACAATTGGTAAGGTGTTCTTTACACCCCGGTCAACCGTTGCCAAGATCGGCCGGCGGCCCCGAAAGGGTCATCGGCCAGCCCCCGCCCCCCGCACCGCCCGCCCCCCCATCCGCCCCGTCTGTTCCTCGTCCCGGATCGTATGCACGCCCCCCACCACCACATGCGCGATCCCCTCCGGGTACTGGTGCGGGTTGTCGAAGGTGGCTCGGTCCCCCACGCGGCCCGGATCGAAGACCACCACATCCGCCGCGGCGCCCTCGCCGAGCACTCCCCGGTCCGCGAGCCCGAGCTTGCGCGCCGGCAGCCCCGACATCTTGTGCACGGCCGTCTCCAGCGGCATCGCCCCGCGCTCGCGCACGTAGTGTCCCAGCACCCGCGGGAAGCTGCCGTAGCCGCGCGGATGCGGCGAGGAGCGGGAGAGCGGCCCGTACGGCGCGTAGGCGCCCCCATCCGAGCACACCATGCCGAGCGGGTGAGCCAGCATCCGCTCCGTGTTCTCCTCGGACATGCCGAACCCGATCATCCCCACGCTCCCGTTCGCTTCCCGCAGCAGCCGCACGGTGAGCGCGTAGGGGTCTTCGCCGAGTTCGGCGGCCAGCTCGCCGAGCCGCCGCCCCCGCGCCGCCGCGTTGGGGCCGCCGATCCGGCTGATCTGGACCGCGTCCCACGACCCCAGCAACGCGATCTTGTCCCGGCACGCCCGCTCCAGCGCCGGGGCGGTCTCCGGATCGGCGAGCCGCGCGAGGAACCTCGCCGTGCCGCCGGCCCGCGCCGACGCGGGGAAGAGGTTCGAGAGCCCCGTCGCGTACGCCACGTAGGGGTAGCGGTCGAAGTGCACGTCCACGCCGCCGTCCCGCGCGGCCTCGATCGCCGCGAAGGCGGCCTCGGCCTTCCAGTGGTTGCGCTCCCCCTGCGCCTTGAGGTGCGAGACCTGGATCGCCACCCCGGCCACGCGGCCCACTTGCAGCGCCTCCTCGAGCGCGGCCAGGAGCCGGTCGTCCTCGTTGCGCATGTGCGACGCGTAGGGATAGGGCGTCCCGCGCAGCTCCGACGCCAACGCGACCAGCTCGTCCAGCGGGGCGAAGCTCCCCGGCGTGTACTCGAGCCCAGTCGACAGCCCCACCGCCCCCTGCCCGAGCGCGTCCCGGACCAGCGCGCGCATCCGCGCCAGCTCCGCCTCGGTCGCGGGCCGGTCCGTGCCGCCCACAACGTATCCCCGGACGGCGCCGTGCCCGATCATCGACGCGACATTCACCGCCGGGCGCTCCCGGTCGATCCGGTCGAGGAACCCCCCGATGTCCCGGAAGTCGATCTCCACGTCGAAGTCGCTCCGGTAACGGTCCCGCGTGTACGCGAAGTTGCCGTCGGTCCACGGTCCGATCGACGAGCCGTCCTGGCCGACGACCTCCAGCGTGACGCCCTGCCGAACGCGGCTCTCCGCGCTGGGATTCACCAGCAGCGAGAGGTCCGCATGGGAGTGGATGTCGATGAAGCCGGGCGCGACCGCCATTCCCCGCGCATCGATCTCGGCGGTGCCCGCCGCGAGGCCGCGCCCGATCCGGGTGATGCGGTCGCCGACGATGCCGATGTCGGCGCTGCGCGGGGGGCCTCCCGTGCCGTCGTAGATCGTGCCGCCGCGGACGACGAGGTCGTTGCGCCGGGTGGTGGCCGCGACGAAGGGCGTGGCGGGCCTCGCTCCGAGGCCCGCCAGCCCCGCCAGCCCGACGAACACACCCCTCGTGCCGCCGGCCAAGAAATCGCGCCGCTTCACGATCGCCGCCCTCCCTCCCCATCCCCCTCGGCCCGCAAAACGGGCTCCGCGGAACGGAGCGGTCCAACGCCGCGTGATCCATCGCGCCGCGACCCCGAGTCCTGCGATCCCGAGCGCCCAGGTGCCGAGCGTTGCAACCGGCCAGGCCCGATTCCGCCCGCCCTCAGGATCTTCGCCTGCTGGCGCGCCTGCTCGCGGTTCACGAGATCCGTCACCGCTCCCAGGTGTTCTTCCATTTCGGCGTAGTCGTCCCCGGGATAGCCGTCCGCCTCGGACTCATCCAACCCCTCGCGCAGCCCCCGCACCTCGCGCCTCGCCTTCTCGAGCGCCCTGCGCAACCTGGCCAGCGCGCGGCGGGTCTCTGCCTCCGGAGTCTTCATGCCATGAAGGATGGGCCCGGGCCGGGGGCGGATCAATGGCGAAATGGGACGTATTAGATTGGGAGGCGCCGCAAATGCCGGAGATCACGGGGGAGATCAGCCACTATGAACAAATCCGACATCGATTCCGCACTCCAGCGGTGGCAGGAGAGCGGGCTGATCTCCGCCGAGTTGGCCGAACGCCTGCAAGCCGAGCACGACAGTGGCCAGAAAGCCGTGCGTCGCCGGTTCGTGCAGTACGCCGTCTCGGCAACAGCCGGCATTCTCCTGGTCATTGCCGCGGTCACGTTCTTCTCCTGGTCGTGGCCCGACCTGGGACCGGGGGTGCGCACAGGGGTGATTGCGGGCGCGGGGATCGGGACCCTGCTGCTCGGGATGCGCCTCGAAGCCGCGCGGCGCTTTGTGCCGGTGACCTACGCGCTTCAGACCAGCGGGCTGATCCTGCTCCTCGCCGCCTTCGTGTACTCCATGGAGGCCTGGGAGAACACGACAGCGGGAGGCATCGCGGTCGGCCTGCTCGCCCTGGCCACCCCCGCCGCGACCATTCCGGTCTTCGTGCGCCGCAACCGGGTCATGCCGGCTGTGGCCACGGCTCTCGGGTACGGCTTCCTGGCCGCGTTTCTCTTCCGAGCCTTCGATCTGGACGCCGACATCGTCATCTGGATCCTCGACGGAACACTGGTATTGACGCTGGCGGTGCTGGGTCTGCTGCTGTACGCAGGGCGGGCCGGGGCCGTCTCACGGCGGACGCTCTACGCCTTCGCGGTCAGTCTCTACGCGGGCTACCCGATGGCAGGCATGACGGCGGCCGGACCTCTGGAACTCGGCGACAACGCCATTCTGCCCCTGGACGCCTGGCTGCTGGTGGTCACGGCGCTGGCGCTGTGGGGCATCCACCGGGCCCCCGCGGCGCTGCGCAGCGCCCGCTACGTGTATCACATCGCGGCGTCGGTACTGCTCGCGATCCCGCTCGGGTTCGCAACCACGCTCGAGGTGTATGAACTGCCTCCCCTGGCCGCGGCGGCGGTGATTGCAGGGGCTGGAGCGGCCGGGCTCTGGTACGGGCTGGCCAGGGACGCCCGGGTGCTGGTGCTCTGTTCGTGCGCGACCATCCTGAGCGCGGCGTGGTATCTGGGGGTCGACGAGGGAGAACGGCTCGGCACGGTGCTCGCTTTGGCGTTTACCGCGATCCTGTTTTTCTGGGTCTCCACCCGGCTGGGAAGAACGCGGAAATCATGACGCCGGCGGGGAGGCCGGTGCTGACGGGGAACCCGATACCGGCGGAGAATCCGGTGCCGACGGGTCCAGAACCGGAACGCCCGCCGCGGCGAAGTGCCGGGTGTTGCGCGTCACGACCGTCAGTCCGTGTTCCAGCGCCGTGGCCGCGATCAGCAGGTCGGCCCCCTTGTGGCCGATCTCTTCCGACAGCCGGCCCCACCGCCTCGCGATGGAGAGGTCGACCGTGAGGATGCGGTCGCCGTAGATCCGAAGCAGAGCGTCCAGCCACTCTTCCAGCCGTTCGGCGAAGGCGGGATCCCTGCACTTGACCCCGGCGATCCCCCGTTCGATCTCCCCGATCGAGACTACGCTCAGGTACAGGTCCGTGGTCCGCTGGCGGGCGAGCCAGCGGGCGATTTCCGGATTGCGCTCGCGCCTTCGCAGCGCGGAGAGCACGTCGGTGTCGACGAGGAACACGTCAGCCGTCCGGGTCCGCTGAAGGACCGTGGCCCCCGCCGAACCCGACCGGCCGCAGCTCGGGATCCAGGCGTTCGAACTCCCGGTCGTCACGTGGAATTGCCAACAGCATCTCCGCGAGCGTGGGGGCGTTCGCTGCATCGAGCCGGCTGAGGCGTTCGTATTCCTCGGTCGACAGTACCACGACCGCCGGCTTCCCCCGCCGGGTGACGCGTTGCGGGTATCCGGCCACCGCCTCTCGCACGACCGCGCTGAACCGGTTCTTCGCGTCCTGCAGCTTCCATTCGGTCATGGGTGGGTCCTCTGACATAACTGGCTAGTTAAACTGGCTAGCTGAATATACTGGCTGGATTGAGGCGGCGTCAACGGCGGAGGAGGCCTCGAAGTCCCCGTTTCTCACGACCAAGTGTCGCCAGAGGGCGCACCAGGCACCCGTGAATAACGATTGGACGGTATCATGGTCGACAATTGGACGCTCTCCGAATAACGATTGGACGCCCTTTCGATAACGATTGGACGGTGCCATGATTGACCCAAATCCTACCACCACCACTATGCGAAGGACCGACCCCGTTGAACGCACTACACGAGTCGCGCCAGCCCGGCCCGATGCGCGGGCTTCCCTCCCTGATCACCCTCGCCGTCGCAGCCACCGCCACCCTCCCCCTCCCCCTCACCGCGCAGGACAGCCACGACATCGTCCTGTCGGGAGGGCGCGTCATGGACCCCGAAACGGGCCTCGACGCGGTCCGCAACGTGGCGATTCGCGGGGGCGAGATCGTCGCGATCTCGGAGGACCCCCTCGCGGGCGAGATCGTGGTGGACGTCACGGGGCTGGTCGTCGCGCCGGGCTTCATAGACCTGCACGCGCACGGGCAGTCGAACCGCGCCAACGAGTTCCAGGCCCGGGACGGAGTCACCACCGCGCTCGAGATGGAGAGCGGCGCGGCGAGCCCGGCGGCGTTCCTCGCGCGGAGGGGCGAGGGCGCGATCCTGAACTACGGCGCGACCGTTTCCCACATGTCGGTTCGGGCCTGGGCCATGCCGGGACGGGTCGCGGCGCTGGAGCAGGCCCGCGCGCTGCTCGACAGCGACCCCGCTGCCGGACTTCGCGAGCTCGGATCGGCCGGGTCGGCGGGGCGCTACGATCCGGTCGCGCGCGAGGACTACCCCGCGCTCCGGGACGCTCTCTCCCGCGGGCTCTCCCAAGGCGCGCTGGGGATCGGGATGGCGCACCAATACTACCCGGGCGCCTCGCTGGAGGAGATCCTCGAGGTCTTCAAGTTGGCGGCCGAAGCCAACACGACCATCTACACGCACGTGCGCGACATGACGATCGGCGCCATGCAGGAGGTGCTCGCGAACGCGGTCGCCACCGGTGCGTCGCTTCACATCGTCCACGTCAACAGCTCCAGCCTCTGGAACATCGGGTCCATCCTCGACCTGATCGGCGGCGTCCAGAGCCGCGGATTCGACGTCACGACAGAGGCCTATCCCTACACCGCGGCCTCGACCGGCATCGAGTCGGCCATCTTCGACCCCGGCTGGCAGGAGAAGCTGCAGATCGGCTACGGCGATGTGCAGCTGCAGGACACCGGCGAGCGACTGACGGAGGAGACCTTCCGAAACAACCGTGAGCAGGGCGGAACCGTGATCATCCACATGATGCGGGACGAGTGGATCCGCGAGGCGCTGGCAAGCAGTTTCGTGATGGTCGCTTCCGACGGAATGCGTTATGCGCCGGGCGCGCACCCGCGCGGCGCGGGCACCTTTTCGCGCTTCCTGGGACACTATGCGAGGGACGGGGGTCTCCTGCCATTGATGGACGCGCTGGCGAAGATCACCATCATGCCCGCCCGGCGGCTGGAGGGAATGACCGACCAGGCGGCCCGCAAGGGGCGGTTGCAGGTCGGGATGGACGCCGATATCACGGTCTTCGACCCGGACAACATCATCGACACCGCCACCTTCGAGGAGGATCTGTCCCATTCCGTCGGCGTAATGCATGTCCTGGTGGGCGGCGACTTCGTCGTCCGCGACGGAGAGAACGTGGAGGGTGCGATGCCGGGCCAGGCCATCGTGGGAAGGATGATCGAGAGATGAAGATTGTAAAGTCAACGGCCCTGCTCACCGCCACCCTCCTTGCCGCAGCCGCCCCAACCCCCGCCGCCACCCAGGACTACGACGTCATCATCCGCAACGGACGCGTCATCGACGGCACCGGCAACGACTGGTTCCGCGCCGACATCGCCATCGACGGCGACCGGATCGTCCGCATCGGCCGCATGCCCGCCGCCACCGCCCGGCGAGTCATCGACGCGACCGGCATGTACGTCAGCCCCGGCTTCATCGACCTGCACTCGCATGCAGACCGCGCCCTGACCTCCATGTACCTCGAGCCTCGGCGGGCCAGGAGCCTGAACAGCCAGGGCCTGACCACGGTGATCGGGGGCGCCGACGGCCGCAACGCGCGCTGGCCGATCACCGCGGAGATCTCGGCGCTCCGTTCCCAGGGCCACGCGATGAACTTCGTCCCCATGGTCGGCCACAGCACGGTGCGCGGCTACGTCATGGGCACCGACCACGAGCGGCCAGCGACCGAGCGCGAGATCGCGCGGATGCAGGAGATGGTACGGCAGGGGATGGAGGCGGGGGCGTGGGGACTCGGCGGCGGGATCGAGTACCGTCCGGCCCGCTTCAGCACCCCGGACGAGGTCGTGGCGCTCGCGTCGGTCGTGGCGCCGTACGACGGCTTCTACATCGCCCACCAGCGCAGCGAGGCGATCATGCCGCTCTGGCAGCTCCCCAGCCTGGTCGACGACTGGCCGGTGGATGGCCTGCAGGGGCTGGAGGAGACGATCAACATCGCGCGCGAAACCGGGATCCGCGTGGTGGCGAGCCATCACAAGTCCCGCGGGCGCTCCAGCTTCGGGCGCTCCGCCCACGACACGGTGGTCGTGAACTCGGCCCGTGCCGAGGGACTGGACGTATACCTCGACGTCTACCCCTACGAGACCTTCGGTGGCGGCGCGCGCCCGATGATCCCCCGGTGGAGCCTCGTGCACGACAGCGTGGACACGAGCGGCGGCCGCGACAGCCCCGTCTACAACACGGACGGGATCTTCGACAACGCCCGCGAGCACCTGACTCGCCGCTGGAACGACCCCGCCACCCGCGCCCTCATCGAGCGGGACATCGCCTGGATCGTGGACCACAACGGCGGCGCGGACCGGGTGGTGGTGGTGGACTACCCCGACCGCGGTTTCGTGGGCAGGACGCTCGCCGACCTCGCCGCCGAGATGGGCATGACCTACCAGGAAGTCGTCGTGCACATGGCGCTCAACGGCTACCCGCGCATGCTCGGCGGGGCGCGGACGCGCGGCTACGGGATGCACGACATGGACGTCGTCAACTACTACCGGCAGGAGTACACCGCGACGGCCTCGGACGCCGGAGTGAGCGGGATCGACGACGCTCCCGGCTTCGCGTCGGTCCCGGGAGCGCACCCGCGGCACTTCGGCGCCTTCACCCGCAAGATCGCGCGCTACGTGAAGGAGCTGAACGCGATCTCGCTGCCCTTCGCGATCCGCTCGATGACGGGGCTGCCGGCACGCATCATCGGGCTGGAGGACCGCGGCTTGCTGCGCGCAGGGTACAAGGCCGACATCGTCATCTTCGACTACGACCGCATTCAGGACCGCGCGACCGTGCTCGAGCCAGCGCTCTACAGCGAAGGGGTGGACTACGTGATGGTGAACGGAGTGCTGACGATCGATGGCGGCGAGTTCACCGACGCGCTACCCGGAGAGGTGGTGCTGCGGCAGGGTCGGCCGATCAGCTGATGGCGTGGACCCTCGCAGACCCGAGGCGTCCCTTCGCGCACTGCGGAGCACGATGAGCGCAGCCGCTGCCAGGGATGCCTCCGACCCTCTGGACCTGGCGATCGTCGGGGCTGGCCCGTGCGGGCTGGCCGTAGCGGTGGCCGCGAAGGAACGCGGTCTCAAGCACGCCGTCTTCGACCGCGGCTGCATCACCGAGTCGCTGACTCACTACCCCTACTACATGACCTTCTTCTCGACGGCGGAGCGGTTGGAGATCGGGGGCGTGCCGTTCACGATCCCGGAGGCGAAGCCGACGCGGCAGCAGGCGCTCGCGTACTACCGGCGCGTAGTCGGGCATCACGAGCTGAATGTGCGGCAGTACGAGGAGGTGACGGCGATTGGCCGGCGCACGGGCGGCGAATTCATCCTGCACACCCGCGTCCGCGAGGGCCGCGAGGACCGCATCCGCGCCCGGGCCGTCGTCATCGCCACCGGCGGATTCGGCAAACCCAACCGCCTCGATCTGGAGGATGGACAGCTGCACGACCGTGTCATCCACTACTACAAGGAGCCCTACCCGTTCTTCGACCAGGACGTGATCGTCGTGGGCGGCGGCAACTCGGCCGTCGAGGCTGCGCTGGAACTTTACCGGAACGGTGTGCGCGTGCGGATGGTGCACTTCCTGGACGTCTTCGACCGGGGCGTCAAGCCATGGGTCCGTCCCGACATCGACAACCGCATCGCGAGCGGCGAGATCCCCATGCACTGGGGGTCGAGGGTCTCGCGGCTGGGTCCCGGTACGGCTACGATCGTGTGCGACGAGGGCGGCGCCACCACTGCGGACCGGGACCACACCGGCGACGCCACTGCCCAGCCGCACGCCCCCACCACCGCGACCGAAGTCCCCTGCGACTGGGTGCTCGCCATGACCGGCTGGCGCCCCGACCGTACCCTCCTGCACAGCCTGGGCGTCGTCACCGACCCCCGCACCGGCATCCCCGACCACGACCGCGCCAACATGGAGACGAACGTGCCGGGCGTCTACATCGCGGGCGTCATCGCGGCCGGGTTCAACGCGAACAAGATCTTCATCGAGAACGGCCGCGAGCATGGGGGGCTGATCGCGGCGGCGGTGGCGGGGAAAGTGTAGGCTCCCCGGTCAGGACGGCCCCGCGTTGCGGTTCAGCCGATATCCCTCCACCACCTGCACCCCGGTATGCGGATCCCGGCTGACTCCCAGAATCAGATCCTCTCCGACCCACTCCACGCGCCCCAACGGTATCTCCAGCCTCCCCAGCCAGTGGCCAGCCGGATCGAATACGCTCCATTCGCTCCCTGAACGGTCCAGTCTGTAGCTGTCCATGACCCACAGGTAGCCTTGGGAATCCACGAGAAGTTCAGAGATCGGTGGCCTGAATTCTCGCGGCGGCAGCTTGGCCATTGCCCGGTCCCAGTTACTCCAGTACCAGATCGCCGGGAATTCCTCCTTCCATTCCTGGATTTCCTGGGCGGCTATGGGGATGGGTTCCGCCGTACGCCTGACGATCCTCTGAAGCACACCCGTTGTGGAATACCGGTGCACTTCGTAACGGTCGGTGTTGCTGATGTAGACCGAGGTCGGGGTTCCCCCCGCCGCCAGCTGCACTCCAAAGGGAAAGGGCAGCACCGGGGGACCCCAGGGATACAGGTGAAGGTGTTCATCGCCCTCCCAACGACCCAACGAATGAGCGGTGTACGTGGAATCGATACTGAAGAACTCCACCGGCCATCGGTAGGGCACCCCCAACGGCGGGATGAAACCGGCTGGCGAGAGGCCGACCTGAACGATGAATGACCCGTCCGCCAGGGGCAGGTGAGCCCTCCCGCGCGAAGTCAGGTTCACTTTGCGGCCGGCCGCTGACAGCGCGCCGACATCAATGCGCCATTCCCTCAACAGTCGGCCGGAAGGATCGAAATAGCCCACCGGGCCGCCCATGACATCCCATAGCACAAGAGTATCGCCGGGGAGAACCTGAAGGTGATCCGGATAACGGTACTCGCCCGGACCCTGTCCCACGCGACCGATCGATGTCGAAAACGCTCCCGAGGACTCGAAGACGAATACCTTCTGCTCGCCGCCGGAGAGCATGGCAACCCCGCCGTCCGAGAGGGGCACAACGTCCCTGATGTCCCAGACCAGGTGACTGGAATCGCGCGGTTCACCAGCACGCGTGTAACCCCCGATTGCGATTTCGGGCTCCGGCGCGACCGTCCAGCCTGTCCCGTCGTCCCACTGAGGGGCATGGCTCTCGACGATCTCGATGCCGGCCGAGTCGCTGATGATGACGGCGGACGACGGGGCTACGGTCTCGGGACGGTCGCACGCCGCGGCAACCGTCAAAACCGTCGCCGCCAGCACATCAAACCGGGATCGATATCCGCTCGACATGGATCCGTCCGGCGTTCTTCATGGCCTGCGCAAGCTCATAGGCCGATTGAAGGCGATACCAGGTATCCGCACCGCCTCCAAACGCCTTGTCCAAGCGGATCGCCATTTCGGGAGAGATGCCCGAACGACCGTTGACAAGTTCCGAAAGCTGCTTTCGGCTAACCCCGAGCCGACGGGCCGCCTCCGTCACGGTGAGCCCCAGCGGCTCCAGACAATCATGGCGCACGGACAGGCCCGGATGCGGGGGGTTCTTCATCGGCACGTTGCAACCTCCTAGTGGTAGTCGACCAAGTCCACATCCCTGACATCGCGCCCGTCGAAGCGGAAGACCACGCGCCAGTTGGCGGACACCTTCACAGCCCAATAGCCGGCACGGTCACCCTTTAGCCGGTGAAGACCGAAACCCGGCAGGTTCATGTCTTCGGGTTTGGCCGCAACGTCCAAGCGGGCAAGAACCCGCTCGACCTTGGCGACCAGGCCCGGGGAAACCCGCCTCCGGTCTCCCTCCTCGAACAAACGCTCGAGGCCTCGGTGGCGAAAGCCAAGAATCATTGGATGAGAACTGTAACGTATCACTAGTCAGATGGCAACCGGGTTGCTCTTGAGCGCGGAGCAAGACGCCGAAACGCCGCGCCTTCGGGAATCCCTGGAACACCCGGCACCTCGGGCGTGGTGCCGACAACCAATTCCCACTTCGCGCGGATCACACGTCTGGGATGCGTCGTGTTGCCACAACATCGGTGAGCCAATGACCCCTTCCACAGAAAACGCCCGGCCATGGGCCAGGACTGCTTCAGGAACCATCCTGCTCATCCTCCTCGTTCCGGCCGCCTGTGCCGACCCTCCAGTCGACCTGCCGCGCACCAGCCCGTTCCCATACAACGTTCAGCTGGGCATGACCTTTCAGGACCTTCGCCTCGCGCGCTCCGGCATCTGGTTGGAACCGGACAGCGGGTGGGTATTGGAAGAGCACACCCGGGGCCAATACCGATACGAACTCACGGGCAACCATTGGCCACCCGCCCGACAGTCGAAACTGATCTACGTCCATCGGATCGACGAGGAGCTTTCCGGCGACTATGCCGCGGACCGATGGGAGACAATTGCGGACAGCATGACCGTTGAACTCAACGCCGAGCCCGCGTGTGCTACCCTCGCACACGGTCGCCTGTTCTGGCGAAGAGCCATGTTGCGGGACCCCGGCGGGCAGCTTGAGGCCGCGGTTGAGCTTCAGATCACAACGATCGGAGATGCCGGGCCGGGTGAGGCCACGCTGATCACGCGCGTGTGGCTGGCCGAATTCGCTGCTCCGGTCGCGCGCTTTCTCGAAGCGCCCCGAGCGACTGCACGCGGTCAGCCACCCGCTTGGGCTCCCTGCGAGGACCCTGCGGCGATGGATCCCCGGCTGTGACCGCGTTACGCGCCTATTCCGGCCGCAGAATCTCCAGCCGCACCACGTAGTCGACCCCCAGCTCGTCCGTATCGATCACGTACATCCGGTCTCCCCGAATCAGCCTCACCGACATCGAGCCGAACCCGGCGGGCAGTTCAGGCTGCCCGAGATAGCGACCCTCGTCGTCGAAGATGTCGAAGCTCTCGACACCCTCCGCGATGTAGCGACGCACCCATAGCGTGCCGTCGCGGGATCGGTAGAAGCTCTGAAAGGGCGGATACTCGTGGGGAACGACCCGCATCGCTCTTTCGGATGGCCGCCGGGCCGAACGGACCCCACGGTCGACCCGGACGTTCTGCAAGGTTCTCTCCACGGCGGCGACGCGCTCGGCATCCGAAACCGTTACGGGCTCGTATTGCCGCACGATGGTGCGCAGGGTGTCCCCGCTGGCCAGGTCGATGTGATGGATCTTGTAGCGCGCTCCCCGGTCCTGCCCGTCCGACCACCAGAAGTCGAAGTCCGGACCTAAAGCCCAGTCGTAGTTGCGAGTGAACGGGGCCGGAATGATCCAGCTCACGGTACCATCCGAGTACTCGATCTCCGGCGGATCCGGCGGCGGGTCCAGGAGTTCGAAGACCCTTCCATCCGGCTCCAGGATGCCGTTGGCCGCCTGGCGATAGATCCTGTACGCGCGTCTATCCGTATCCTCGTCCGGGTAGTCGACCTGGAAGAACATCCCGTTCCTCCAGAAACCGCCGAACCGAAGCGGCATCCGATGCCCCCCGATCCTCGTGCCGGCCGTGTCGAAGACCTCATAGCGTCCCAGGTCGGAGTCCGTGATCCAGATATGGCCCTCCGGACCGCGCTGCACACTCCCCACGCTCCCGAATTCCCCCGGTCCCTCGCCGGGCTGACCGACCGTGCGGACGAACCGCCCGTCAGCGTCGAACACCCGGATGTCCTTGGCCTGCGAGTCCCCGATCCAAAGGCGGCCCAGCCCGTCGAGCGTGAAGGAGACGACGTTGCCGAACGCATCCGGCTCTTCGGCCACCGCGCTCCCGATCCGAAGGCTCTCGACGAGGCGCCAGCGTGCATCGGGGGTCGCATCCCACAGCCCGTGGGCCGGATTGGAGACGAGCACGGACCCGTTCGCGAGCGTGTCGATGGAGAGTTCGGTGATCGGCGGCGGAGGGTCGTCGCGGCAGGCGGCAAGGCTGGGCAGCGCGAGGACAAGAGCAGTTCTTGCAGGCGACATGCGACCCTCCTACGTTCGTAGTTGTGGGACTGGCCGTTTCCACATTGACACCCACAACGAGATACCGGGATCACCGGTTTCGCCGTGTCGTGCCGAGAGAGGTGACTTGTTGCTCGTAATACGGATCTCTTCACGGACCATTACCGCACTGGCCATCGCCGCGGCCGCCTGCGACAGCCCTCCACCCGAACCCGAAGCGCCGCGCGTCACGGTGTGGGACTCCGCCGGCATCGAAATCGTCGAGAATCACGCGCCCGAGTGGGGCGACTCCGCACGCTGGAGCGTGGATTCGGAGCCGGAATTCGTGATCGGCGGCACCAACGTGATTGAATCGCCCGACGATCCGTCGCAGCTGATCTGGCGGGTGCAGGGGCTGGCCCGTCTCTCCGACGGAAACATCCTGGTCCACTCGGGCGGTGAGGAGGCGGTCTTCCTCTTCGAGCCGAGCGGCGCGCTGGTGACGAGGATCGGCCGCAAGGGCCAGGGCCCCGGCGAATTCGTCCGCCCACAGCACATTCAGGTCCTTCCGGCGGATACCATTGCCGTCTGGGACTACGGCTTCACCAGAGTCAACTACTTCGATTCAATGGGGACTTTCATCGGCGCGCGGCGCCTCGATGTCGTGACCGTGCTCGACAAGACGCGGACAGCCACGGAGTACTCGCCGGAGTCGGTCATGATACCGCTTCCGGACGGCTCATTCGTTGTTCAGCGCGGGCTTCGGGACTATCCGCTGCCCCAGCCGGGCGAGATTCAGCGACGTCCCGTCGAATACCTCCGGATCGATACCGCCTACACTCTTCATTCGTTTGGGTGGTGGAGGTGGGACGAGATCATCGGCATGAGGAGCAAGTGGGGCAGTTACCCGTGGCCACCCTTCCCCCGCCGATCCATCGTCGCCGCAGGTGGGAATCCCCCTTCGGTGTACATCACCGATGGCGACAGATTCGAGATCCATCAGTTTGCGGCGGACGGTGCTCTCAAGCGGATTATGCGGCGCGACGCCACCCCGCTGCCCATCACAGGCGAGGAGCTCGCGGAGTGGAAGGCGAGAGCCGCGGAAAGAAGCCCCCACGTCGACTGGGCGGACTGGGAGCGGTCGCTCGCCGCCGCACCCCCTCGGGAGTTTCACCCGGCGATCCTGTGGTTCCGCGTGGACACCGAGGGGTATCTGTGGGTATGGGGGAGGGATACCGAGGGACCCCGCGTCTTCGACCCGGACGGTCGGTGGTTGGGCGAAGTGGACACGCCGCTGGGCGTATGGATCGACGAGGAGATGATCCTCACGGTCAGGTCGGACCCGGATACCGATGTTCAGAGGATCGAGGGGTATCGGTTGCGGAGGCGCTGACTGGTGACGACGCACGGTGTTCCTTGACCCGCGGAGTCTGATGACATCATTTTATGACATCATTTGAAAGCACTATACTGGAGTCAGCATGAAAGCCATCACCATCCGGAACGTTCCGCCCGAGCTTGCCGCCGCTCTTGACCGCGAAAAGCGGCGCCGCGGACAGTCGCTCAACCGCACCGCGATCGACCTGCTCAAGCAGAGCCTGGGCGTCGGAACCCGCCGTTCCAACGGCCTGGGCCAGCTCGCCGGATCGTGGAGCGAGGAGCGCGCCCGGGCGTTCACTTGCCTGCTCGCCCCATTCGGCGACATCGATCCCGGGATGTGGAAGTGAGCCGCTACTGTCTCGACACGTCCGCCTACATCGAGTTCCTGCGTGGCGACTCCCGTGCGGTCTCGGCAATCGACGGCGCAAGCTGGATCGGCTTCCCGGTCATTACTCTGGGAGAGCTGTACACGGGATTCGTTCTGAGCACACGGCACGGTCGCGATGAGGAGCGGCTGAGAGAGTTCCTCGCGCACCCCGTGGTCGAGACCATCCCGTTGGACGACGAAGTCGCGCACGAGTACGCTCATCTGGTGGCAGAACTCAGGACTGCCGGAAGGCCGCTTCCCGCCAACGACATCTGGATCGCTGCCTGCGCCGCGCGCACCTCGAGCGTGATCCTGACTTGCGACGCGCACTTTGCGCGGGTCGAGCGTGTCGGGTGCGTGGTGTTGGAGGGGGTGTCGCACAGGCGGTGACCATATTGTTGGGAATGCGGATCTCTTCACGGACCCTTGCCGCCCTGGCTATCGCCGCCACCGCCTGCAGCCAACCCTTCCCGTTCTCATGTGTGAATTACAATGACATTCACGCACTCGCGAGTTTCGGGTCAAGTTCCTCTCCGGCCGACCGGCTTCGCGCCATAGAGGGAATCGTCTTCGGGACGACCGAGGGCCACGCCTCAGTGAGGGGGCACGATCCGAAATCATTGACCCGGTCCCTCTCAATCCTTATGGGTGAATTCGAGAGTCGGCCCACTTCCGCAGCACGGAGGCCATCATGAAACCCTCACCGAACCCCCTTCTGTCGACGCTCCTCCTGGTGCTCACGGCCGCGTGCATGGGGAAGCCTGCACCCATCGCACTCGACGGGATCGAGGTGGCCGGGGGGAGGTTCCAGCCTGTCTCCCAGGACCAGAACCACGTGATCGTCGCGGAAGCCCTGACGGAGATCCTCGGCAGGCCGGTCACCCCGGAGGAGGCCTTGCTGGAGATGAGGGATGCGGAGGCGTACCGCATCATCCACTCGTGGGGGCTCGAGCGGGACCGGGAGCGGCTCTCCGGGCTGAGCGGCGACGAAGCCGAGATGCTCCGGCGGACCATCGAGGCCAGGGAATGGATGGTCTCGCACCTCACCGATGTCGTGATCCAGGAAGAGCTGCGCTGGACCATGCCGTCAGAGTTCGACGCTGACGCCGATGCCTGTGAAGACACGCCCGAGTTCCTCGGCGTGGGAACCGTGCAAACCATCTACCGGCCGGCCCGGTCGCAAACCGCCATGGTGTTCTCGACTTCGGGTCAGGCGACGAGTCGCAACGCAAAACGCGAAGTCAAGACCAGCATGACGCTCAGGAACTCGACGACCGGCGACAACTTCTACGGTACCGGATCGACGCGCACCGACCACCGCTGCGACTTCCGCCTGGCGACGGTGTATGATGCGATGAAGCTCAACCTTCTGCACCCGGACATCGGCAATTGGTGCATCGAGTTGAGCGGCGAACACAGGGCGTGGAACGACGCCGGCGAGGAAGTGGAGGAGGGATCTCAGACCCCCGGAGGCTGTGTGGACATCACCGGCAACGATCCCGCCGACTCCGAGGACGGCATCAGCCGGAGAGGCCAGGGACTGAATGGCGGCGGAGGGTCGAGAGCCCGGGTGGGTTCAGACCAGCACTAACGCCGCAGCCCCCCCCCCTCAACTCACCCCGGCCACCCGGTGCTTCTCGAACCACGCCACGATATTTGCAATCTTCGCCATTAGCTGGCTCGGCCGCCGGCTCATGTCGTGCGACGCTCCCGGCAGCCGGATCACGGCCGTGTCGATGCCGCGCATCTTGAGCGCGTGGTACATCTGGTAGGACTCCGAGAGCGGGGTGCGCAGGTCCTCCTCGCCGGTGATGAACATGGTGGGCGTCTCCACGTTGCCGGCCAGCGAGATCGGTGAGAACTCCCAGTAGGGGTCCGGATTCTCCCACGGCAACCCCTCATAGCGGCTGTGATAGTAGCCGTACCAGTTGTCCGCGGTGAGCGTCTTGCTGATCCAGTTGACGACGGGCTTCTGCGCCACCGCGGCCCGGAAGCGGTCCGTCCTGCCGACGATCCACGCGGTCATGATCCCTCCCGCGCTGCCGCCCGTGACGAACAGGTTGTTCTCGTCGATGTACCCCTGCGCGATCACCGCATCGACCCCGGAGATCAGGTCGTCGTAGTCCTCGCCCGGATAGTTGTGGTAGAGGAGGTCGCCGAACTCCTCCCCGTAGCTGGTGCTTCCACGCGGGTTTGCGTACAGGACGACGTACCCGGCGGAAGCCAGGAGCTGGATCTCGGCCGAGAACCGGTCGCCGTAGTTCGAGATCGGCCCGCCGTGGATCTCCAGCACCAGTGGATAGCGGCGCCGTGGATCGAAGTCCGGCGGCTTGACGACCCACCCCTGGATCCGGCGGCCGTCGAAGGACGACTCCCACCATATTTCCTCCACCTCGCCGAGGGTTTTCGTGGCCAGGAGGTCCGCATTGAGCGACGTAATGGTGTAGGCCCGGCCGCCGCTGGTCCACGCGACTTCGCCCGGCATGTCGGGGCGGGTCCGGTTGAACGCGACGCGGCCGTCCAACGAGACCGAGAAGGAGCCGCCTCCGTAGGGCCGCCCGTACGACGTGCCGCCGACATCCTCCGCCACGACCCGCAGCTCGCCGTCGGCGGAAACGAACCCCACCTTGGTGTTGCCCTCGTCGTCGTACTGGAAGTAGATGCCGCTGCCGTCCGCCGCCCACACCGGGCTGGAGACGCTGCGGTCGAGGTCGGCCGTGAGCACGCGGTGACCGCTGCCGTCCAGGTTCATGACCTGCAGTTGGCTGACCTGGTAGGTGCGGGTGCGGTCCTCGTAGCCGACGAAGGCGATCAGGTCGCCCTCCCGGGAGATGGCGGGGCTGTGGTCGGGGCCGGAGCGGTCGGTGAGGGCGCGGATCTCGCCGGGGGGCGCCGCATTCACTCCAGGCTCGCCGCCCTCGGTTCCCCCATCCAGCCCGGGCACCGCCGCGATGTAGAGCTCCGAGTTGCGGAAGTCCCGCTCCCAGTCCGGATTGCGGTTGGACGAGAAGACCAGGTGCCGGCTGTCGGAAGTCCACGCCGCAGCCGAGGAGTGGTTGAAGTCGCCCGAAGTGACCTGGGTCGGCGTCCCCCCGTCGGCCGAAACCACGAAGATGTGGGTGTAGCCGAAATCGAGGTACCCCACGCCGTCCTGGGTGCTCTTGAAGCGGTCCTCCATGATCGGCGGATCCGCCCACTCGGCCCCGGCAGGCGGCTTCGGCGGCGCGGCCAGAGTCGGCGGTGCGTACGGCACCAGCATGTTGAAGGCGATGTAGCGCCCGTCCGGCGACCAGCGGATCCCGCTCGGTGACTCGGTCAGCTGCGTCAGCGCCGTGGTCTCCCCGGTGTCCATCCAGCGGAGATGGATCTGCCCGTCCGCGATGTAGGCGACGCGCATGCCATCGGGGGACCAGCGCGGGGAGCTCCCCGCTGCCAGCCGCCGATGGTAGGACCCGGCGAGGTTCACGGTCCATATCTCGGAGCGCTTGCGATCCTTCATGATGTCCATGGAGGTGCGGACGTAGACGACCGTGTTTCCACGTGGGGCGATCTGCGGGTCCGCCGCGTACTCGAGCTGGAAGACGTCCATGGGCTCGAAGCGGGACTGGGCGGCGGTGGGAGCGGCGATCGCCGCGAGGGCGGCGAGGATGGCGACGACGCCCATGGAGGCTGATGCGGCGGAGAGGGCCGTCAGGCGGGCAGCGAGGATGGCCAGGGCGATTCGGTGCATTTCATCACTCGTGGAAGTCGTGGGTGGGTGGACGACCTCGTAACTTTCGCACACCCCGCGCGGGGGGCAACTACCGCGACCGATAGGCTTCCCGCCGATGGGACACACGTACCACAAGGACGACCAACGCATCGTCCAACACTTCGTACAACACCCGGTAGCGACCAACTCGGACTCTCCTGAGGCCACGCAATCCGCCCTTCAGCACGCTTCCCGTCAGCGGTTGTTCCGCCAGCCGGTCGATGGCGCGAATGATGCGCATCCGATCATCGCGGGGAATCCGCCCGAGTTCCCTGGCGGCGCTGCGCTTAATCCGTATCGAATAGCTCACGGCGGACATCGTCCCAGTCCAGTACGGGATCGGCCGGATCACGAAGCCGCTCCAGCGCGACTGCGAGGTCGTCGAAGTCGTCCAGATAGCGTTCGAGTGCCTGGCGAACGATCGCGGCACGGCTTCGCTTGAGCTGAGCAGCCGCAGCATCGAGCGCCTCGACGAGGCCGTCCGGGACCCTTGCAGTAATCTGAGTCACTTCAATCTCCTTTGGATCACACTCGTCTAATCTGGTTTGAGTATATCTGACTTATGCAGCACCGGCAACCACAGTGTGAGGTCGTTCCGCGCTGCGGGAGCCGCCGCCGCACAGTCGGCAACGCCATCGAATGTGAACCCGGGTGTCAGCGAGCGATCACCAAACTGCCGGCGCCTACCTCGCCCCCTCCCCCCGCAATTCCTCCAGCAACCCACGCACCACCTCCACCACGAAATCCGGCGCTTCGTACGGGAAGTTGTGGCCCGTTCCCGGGGGCGTGTGGACGAGCCGCGCGTCGCTCGACACCGCAAGGTACCGGACCCGCGCCCGCTCGAAGAAGTTCCGCGCGCGCGCCGCCGCAGCCTCGTCCAGCCCGAGCGGCTCGATGACCCCCGCCGCGCCCTCGCCGGGGATGACCACCAGGACGGGCAGGTCGCCCAACTCACCGTCGTAGACGACCAGGCCGGGCGCGGTCTCCGTGACGTTCCCCGCGCCGAATTCGCGGAAGATCGAGGCCGCGGCGAAGGAGGTCGCCGGGCGCCGCCGGTTCGCTGCCATGGCGTCACCCACGTCGGCCAGCAGGCTCCGCTGGCGCCTCAGCAGCTCGCCCAGCTCGGTGTCCGATTCCGCTATTGCGTCGTCCCGGCTCCGCCACACGCCGACCAGCCTGGCAAACCCCTCCCGCTCGGCCTGCCTCGCGAGCTCACCCAACTCGCCGGCGCCGAAGACCGGCGCGTAGACAAACGCGTCAGGAGGTGATGCATCCAGCAGCACCACTGCCGCAATCTGCTCCGGGTAGCGCCGCGCGAAGTTCGCCGCCAGCAGTCCGCCGTAGGAGTGTCCCACCACCACGAACGGCCCCTTCTCGTCCGCCCGCCGCAGCAGCCTGGCAAGCTCGACCGCCTCGACCGCCGTCCGCCGCGGAAAAGGCCCGGGATCGCTCCAGCCGGTGCCCGGACGGTCAAAGAGGATCGACCGCGTCTCGCCCCGCAGCGCACTGTGCAGGTGGTACATCGCCAGACCCTGGCTGTGCGCCCCCGGAATCCAGACCACCGCCGGCCCGCCCCGGTCGTCCCCCTCGGCAAGGATGTGCATTCGGTAGCCCCCGACATCGATCAACTCCCCTGGCGGCGGGTGCTTCGACCCCTGGTACGCGACGATCGCCAGCGACACGACAGCGCCCGCAAGCACGAGTCCCGCACCCCCGCACACGATCCACGCGAGCAGCTTGCCCAACCCCTTGTGAGGCGACTTCGACCGCCGCGCCCACGACAGCAGAAAGACCCCGGCCAACACCAGGAAGCCTGCAACAATCACCCCGCCCCAGCGGTGGGCGAGGAGCGGATAGAAGACCTCGATCACCGGTGAAGGATCCCGGCCAACGGTGGCGAACCCCGGTCATCGGTGGCGAACCGCATCATCGGTGGAGGACCCCCACCTCGGGCCCAGACCCGCTCCCGAGCCGCAACTTCGCCGGCGGCTCCACTTCGCGCCGCACGTACCCGAGCCCGATCGCCTGCCCGAACCGGGGTGACTGCGCCACCGAAGTCACCCGTCCGCGCACCTTCTCCCCACCGGCCTCGAAGAGCTGGTCCCCGGGGCTGGCCGCCGACTCGCCGAAGCGCAGCGCGCGCAAATGCCAATTGACACGCCCGCGATGCCGAATCCGCACGATCACCTCCTGCCCCGTATAGCACCCCTTGCCGTGGTCGAAGGCCCGGTCCAGCAGGCCCGCCTCCACCGGAATCGTCGTCTCGTCCATGTCGCTCCCGTACGCCGGGTACCCCGCCTCCACGCGCAGCGTGTCCCAGACGCCCTGGCCCGCCGGCACCGCACCGGCTTGCCTGAGCCGCTCCCAAGCCGCCGCCATCCCGGCCGCCGGCAGCCACACGTCCCACGACGGCACCTGCTCGACCGCCCTCGCAACCAGCGCTCCGGCCGGCCCGCTTCCATCCGGCCCGCTCCCCCCGCTCAACGGCCCGCCATCCCTCAACACGAACCCGTCCGCAGGCGCCACGCCAAAGGCCGCGGCGACCGCATCCCCAGCCTTCGGACCCAGCACGGTGAGCAGCCCGGTCCGGTCCCCCAGGTTCTCGACGCGGGCCATCCGCGGAGGAAGGAAGCGGGAAAAGTGCCCCAACACGGCCTCCACCCCGCACGTGGCGACACTCAGCCCCAGCCCCTCCTCCCCGCCAGCCCCCAACCAGAGGGTCACCAGATCGGTGACCATCCGGCCCCTGGCCGTCAGGATCGTCCCGTAGACGGCGTCCCCGGCCAGCGCCTCACCCGGCTCCGGCCCCCGCACGCCGCCAGCCGCCTCACCCGGCTCCGGCCCCCGCACGCCGCCAGCCACCTCACCCGGCGCGCTCCCGCCCCCCACCCCCACCGGCGGCTCCGGCACCCGGCACGTCAAAATCCCGTTCAGCATCTGCGCCGGCGCGCGGCCGTACACCCTGAGCAGCCGCCGGTCCTCCCGCCACACCACCCCGCACCCCTGCACGGCCGCCCGGTACTCCCTCGCGGGATCCCCGTAGTGGCGCCGCGGCCCCGGTTGCGTCACAGGCTCTGCCCCCGGCACCTGCCCCCGCTCGCCGCGCCGCGGCCCCGGTTGCGCCCCCGTCACGGGGCCCACCCCCCGGCCCGTCCCCGCACGCCGCGCCCAGCCCCCTCCCCGCGCCGCGGCCCCTTCGCGCCACCCGGCGCCGTCACGGCGAACTGCTTGCCCTGCCGTTCGCCTTCAGCTCGCGCACCAGCGCCTCGACGCGGCCCACATCCCTGGCGGCCGGGGCGAAGGTCAGGTACGCCTCCAGCTGAGTGACCGCCTCGTCGCAGCGGCCAAGCCTGGCGAGCAGGTAGCCGCGGTCACGGATCTGCGACGGCGCGGTCGGCCGCACGATCAGGATGCGCTCCACCACGGACAGGGCCCGCGCGTTGTCTTCGCAGCGGTGGTAGATCCCCTTCAGGTTGAGGAGGAGGCGCACGACCATGTCGCGCTTCGTGGCCGTCTTGAGGTGGTGCTCCTCGAGCCGGACGATCCCGCCGTGCTGCCGGTCCAGGATCTTCTGCGCCTCCTCGCGGAAGCGGATCCTGCCGCCGTGGAACGGGTCGATCAGGAACTCCACCGCTTCCCCCGGATAGCGCACCAGGAAGTGGCCCGGGAAGTTGACTCCCTCCATCGGCAGTCCCAGCCGCCACCCCACCTCCAGCAGGACCACCGCCAGGGTGAGGGGGATGCCGAGCCCCCGGTCCAGCACGTCGTTCAGGAACGAGTTGCGCGGGTCGTGATAGTGGTCGCGGTTGCCGCGGAGCTTCCTGACCACGAAGAGGTGCCGGATCACTTCGGCGAGCACCACGGGCGGGGCGCTCTCCGACCCGAGCCGGTCCCGCGTCTCCTCGGCGAGCACATCGAGCCGCATGAGGTAGCGTTCGATCGGGAGCTGCGGGTACTCCTCCCGGGCGACCAGAAGCGCCGCCCGGGCGAGGTTGAGATCCTCTTCGGGATGCTCCAGCTCGCGGGCGAACTCGTGGCGCGACGACGAGGCGGGCGCGCTCACGTCAAGGTTCCTAACCCGAATTGCGTGGTTTCCATGTGTACGATCCTGTGTCGGGCTGCCCGGAATGTAAACCCCGCGGCCAGCGCGCCATCATCGGCTCGGGTTGGGCCCCGGCCCTCCGCGCGGCACCGATCCCCACACTCCGCTAACTTTTCCGGCATGACCACCGACCCCCGGGACCAGCGACCGAAGATCCGGCTGACGCAGCTCTCCCACGGAGCCGGCTGAGCCTGCAAGCTCGGCCAGGCCGAGCTGGCGCAGGTGCTGCGTCACCTCCTTCCCTCGCAAGATCCCCGCGTCCTCGTCGACGCCGGGGACGACGCCGCCGTGTACCGTCTCGACGGCGGGCGGGCGCTCGTCGTCACCCTGGACTTCTTCACTCCCATCGTCGACGACCCCTTCGACTTCGGGCAGATTGCCGCGGCGAACGCGCTCTCCGATGTCTACGCGATGGGCGCGACGCCGCTCTTCGCGCTGAACCTGCTGTCCTTTCCGCGCAAGCTGCTCGGGGAAGGCCTGGCGGAGGAGATCATCCGGGGCGGTGTGGAGAAGGCGCGCGAGGCGGGCATCCCCGTGGTCGGCGGCCACTCGATCGACGACGAGGAACCCAAATACGGGATGGTCGCGGTCGGCGAGGTCGAGCCGGAGCGGATGCTTGCCATCGACCGCGCCCGCCCAGGCGACGATCTCGTCCTTACCAAGCCGCTGGGCAGCGGGATCGTGGCCACCGCGGTCAAGGCGGGAGCGTGTCCCGATGACGTGCTGGCCGAAGCGGTCCGCACCATGGCCCGCCTGAACCGCGCCGCGGCCGAAGCCGCGCTGGCCGCTGGTGCCCGCGCCGCCACCGACGTCACGGGGTACGGCCTGACCGGACACCTCGGCAACATGGTCCGGGCGTCGGGCGTGTCGGCGCGCGTCGACGCCGATCGCGTCCCCTTCCTCCCGGGCGTCCGCGCGCTCGCGGAAGCCGGACACGTTCCCGGGGGCACCCGGCGCAACCAGGGGGACTCCGCCGGCCACGTGATCCACGAGGGGGAAATCGACGAAATCACACGGGTCCTTCTGGCCGACGCGCAGACCTCCGGCGGCCTCCTGATCGCCTGCCCGGCGGCGCGGACCCGGTCGCTGCTGGGCGAGTTGGCGGCCAGGCGGGAGCCGGGCGATGTGGTCGGCGGGGTGATTGACGGGCCAGCCGGGCGAATCGTAGTTTCGTAGCCTGACGACAGGGGCGCGCGGGCAGCACGCGGCAGCCCAGGCGAAGGTTGAGGTACACTATGCAGTCAAGACCCCGTTTCCGTCTCAACGGTGGTCCGGCAGCCCGCGGACAAGACACCCGCGGTGTTCCAGCGGGGATGCATCCGCTGCTCCTCGGGCTTGGGGCTTGCGCCATCGTCCTCGCAGCATGTGAGAGCGCGGAACCCCCCGTATCCTGCGGCTCCATTCCACAGGTCAGGATGCACACCGGCGAGTCTTCCATCGTGACCGCCTGCTTCACCGACCCCAACGGCGACCGGCTGACCTACGCCGCGTCTTCGTCGGCCCGGAGAGTCGCGACGGCCAGCACTTCGGGGCCGGACATCACGGTCACGGCCTTGGGCCCCGGCAACGCCACGATTTCGGTCTCGGCCACCGATCCGGGCGGGCTGAAGGCCAGGGTGTTTTTCCGGGTGCTGGTGCCCAACCGCCCACCGACAGCAAGGGGAGTCATCCCGGCTTTCAACACGACCGTCGGCGGGACCGATTCCCTGGACGTGTGGCCGTTCTTCCACGAGCCGGATGGACAGACTCTGGCCTATCAGGCCGTCTCCCCCGATCCTGCGGTGGTCACCGCGTCCCTGGACGGGAGCGTGGTCACCCTTGTGGCGGCCGGAGCCGGAACGGCCATCGTCGTGATCACCGCCACGGACCCTGCCGGTCTCGAGGCGGTGCAGCCCATCCCGGTAACGGTGCGGCCACCGGAAAACCGCTACCGCGACGACTTCGACACGCCGGCGAGTCTCGACAGCTGGCTGTTGAACGATGCCACGGCTCTGGTCACCCAGGGGCGGCTGGAACTCACCAATACCACCGAGGCCGGCCTGGCCGAGCGGTCTGTCGCCGCGCCGCTTTCTTCCTGGACGATCGACGTGAGCATGGGGCGCAACCAGACCGACTCTCACGTCGGCGTGTGGTGGCTTACCGGACATTCGGTCTACCCGATCGCTTCCTTCGAGATCGGTTCCGTCCTCACCAACAACTACAGCTTCTATCTCTTCGATTCGCGGAGCGGAACGGTTATTCGTTTTCCCGATCTTTCGGGTTTCTCGGACGACATCAACGAAGGGTCTGGCGAACTGACGGAGATCGAGCTCAGCTACAGCGAAGGCCGGTTCCGGGCCGTCGCCGGACAGACCGAACTTTTCAATGATCCGGTTTCCTCCTTCTACGGACCCATCCTGGGGCAAGTCACGTCGGTTGCGCTGGTCAGCCGGGGACCACCCGGCAGAACGGCCCTCTTCGACTGGATCGAAGTGGACGGAACGCCGACCGCCGCTCCCGCCCTCGACCGCGTCGCGCCGGAGACGCCCGGCTTCGACCGGTTCCGGCGTCTCCTGGCGGAAGGGCGACTCAGGGTGGCCGACCGGAAGCCGGCTGCTACGCCTGGATCGGCGCCACCTCCTCGGTCCTGACCGCCGCCCTGGCCTTCCCGCCCGGCGTCTTCGGACTCCGGATCGACAGCTCCACCACCCGGTGCAGATCCTCCACCAGGTGGACCGTCAGGTCGTTGCGCACGCTGTCCGGGAGGTCCTCCAGGTGGGCCTCGTTCTCCTGCGGCAGGATGATCTCGGTGATCCCGGCCCGCACCGCGCCCAGCACCTTCTCCTTCACCCCGCCGATCGGCAGCACCCGCCCCGTCAGGGTGAGCTCGCCGGTCATCGCGAGGTCGGCGCGCACCCTGCGCCCCGACACGGCGGAGATCAGCGCGGTGGCCATAGTGATCCCGGCCGACGGTCCGTCCTTCGGGACCGCGCCGGCAGGCACGTGGATGTGGATTTCGCGCTTGTCGAGCGCGTCCTCGTCGATCCCGAGCGCCGCGTAATGACTCTTGGCGTAGCTGAGCGCCGCCCGCGCGGATTCCTTCATCACGTCGCCGAGCTGTCCGGTTAGGACCAGCCCGCCCTCGCCGGGCATCACGCTGGCCTCCACGAACATGATGTCGCCCCCCATCGGGGTGTAGAACATGCCCGTGGCGACTCCCACCGTGTCCTCCGTCGCCCTGCGCTCCGGGTGCACGCGCGGCCGGCCCAGCAGCTCCTGCCCGATCGCCGGCGTGACCTCCAGCCCCTCGCTCTCGCCCGATGCGATCTTGCGCGCGACCTTCCGGCCGAGCTTGCCCAGCTCCCGTTCCAGCTGCCGCACACCCGCCTCGTGCGTGTAGTTCTGGATCATCGCCAGAATGGCATCGTCGCCGATCTCCAGCTCCTCGTCGTGGAGCCCCGACTGCCGCAGTTGGCGCGGAAGCAGGTAGCGCCGCGCGATCTCCAGCTTCTCGTTCTCCGTGTACCCGCGGAATTCGACCGTCTCCATCCGGTCCCGCAGCGGCCCGGGGATCCGGTCCTCGTAGTTCGCGGTCGCGATGAAGAGCACCTCGGAGAGGTCGAAGGGCACGCCCAGGTAGTGGTCGATGAAGGTCGAGTTCTGCGCCGGGTCGAGCACTTCGAGGAGCGCCGCGCTCGGATCGCCCTGGAAGGACACGCCCAGCTTGTCCACTTCATCGAGGAGGAAGACCGGGTTCTTGCTGCCGGCTTCCTTCATCCCCTGGACGATGCGGCCCGGCATCGCACCCACGTAGGTGCGCCGGTGCCCCCGGATGTCGGCCTCGTCACGGGCGCCGCCGAGCGAGATGCGGACGTACTTCCGTCCCACCGAGCGGGCGATCGACCGCGCGATGCTGGTCTTGCCGACGCCGGGCGGGCCGGCGAAGAGGAGGATGGGCCCCTTGCCGCCGGCCGCGTCAAGGAGGTCGTCGGGGTGGGAGGGATCGCCGGCGTCCGTCTCGCCGGAGTCTTCGGGTTCCTCGGAGGCGGGGGCACCGGCCGGGTCCCCCGCTTCACGCCGCTCGTCCGGTTCGGCCTCGTCTTCGGCCGATGCCGCCGCCGTACCCGCCGCGTCCGCCCCCTCTTCATCCGCCGCTTCCTCATCCTCCGCGAACCGCTCCTGCTGCAGCTTCCGGACCGCGAGGAACTCCAGCACCCGGTCCTTGACGTCCTCGAGGCCGTAGTGGTCCTCCTCGAGGATGTCCTCGGCGCGCTGGAGGTCGATCTTGTCGTCGGTGCGCTCGCCCCAGGGCAGCTCGGTGATCCACTCCAGGTAGGTGCGGATGACCTGGTATTCGGCGGACTGGGGCGCCGTACGGTTGAGGCGGCGCAGCTCGCGCTCGACCTCGTTGCGGGCGGTTTCGGTGAGCGGCAGCGCCTCGATCCGTTCCCGCAGCTCGTCGGCGTCCTCCCGCTCCCCCTCCTCGCCCAGCTCCTTGCGGATCTGCTTCATCTGCTCGCGCAGCAGCATCTCGCGCTGACGCTCTCCCAGCTCCTCCTGGACCTTGGCCTGGATGTCCTCCTGGGCGTCAATGCGGACCAGTTCGCGCTCGACTGCGATGAGGGCGGCCCTCATCCGCTCCTCGTCGTCCAGGGTTTCGAGGAGCCGCTGCTTCTCGGCGGTGGGGAGGTCCAGGTAGAAGACGACCAGATCGGCGAACGCTCCGGGCTCGTCAACCCCCTGAATGACCTGGTTGAGCGCTTCCGCGGACTGGCCGCGGCGCGTCCCAAGCTCGGCCGCCCGCTGCCTGAGTTCGGAATCGAGGGCCTTGAAGCCGGGATCCTTGCTGTCGACCGGGCAGTGGCGCTCGATCGGGACGAGCGTGGCCCGCAGCATCGCGTCGCCGTAGCGGGCGTACTGCAGGGCCCGCGCCCGCGACTCGCCCTGAACCAGCAACTGGATCCCGCCGCGCGCACGGTGGGTCTGAATGATGCGGACGACCGTGCCGACCGCATACAGGATCTTGGGATCGGGCTCGTCCTGATTCTCGTGCTGTGCCACCGCGAAGAGACGCCTGTCCCCGTCCAGCGCCTCCTGCACGGCCTCGACCGTGCCCGGCCTGCCGGCCGAAATCGGCACCGCCACGCCGGGGTAGACCACCGTCTCCCGCAAGGGGAGAACCGGTAGTGAAAACCGTCTGCTCATCTTGTCGTCACCTCCTCGTCCACTCATTCCTCTTCGTCCACCTGTCGACTCGTTTCCGCTCGCAATGAGGGTGAAGATGCGATACATGCACGATCCTTGCCAGACCTGGTGTCGGAGTGCGACAGCGGCCACTTGCGCCGCCATGACAACCGAAACCGGCCAAAATGGCAGGGAATCCGGGCCTGGCTGCCATTTTGGCAGGGAGCTCGTGGAGGGATCTGCCATTTTGGCAGGAATTGGAGACGCGAGGGACCTGCCGTTTTGGCAGAGGGCACGGACGGACTGCCATTCTGGCATGAGGTTTCGGGATCGATTCCGCTTGCCCGGATTGAAGTTACGAGATTTGGAGGTCCGGGTCCCGCCAATTGACTCCCGCTAAACGCGGGAGGAGTGGACGGGCCGCCGCTCGTCGAGCGCCTTCCTGAGCCGGTCCTCGTCGGGCCTCTGGTAACACTGGAGCACCGTCTGTGCCGTCCTCCAGCCTCCCAGTTCGCAGAGCACCTTGAGCGGCTGATCCATGAGGTCCGAGGCAAACTTGCGCCTCAGCGAATGCCAGCCCCTCCCACGCTTGCGCTCCAGCCCGGCAAGCGCTTCGGCCCGAATCCACCACTCGCGGGCCAGCCGACGGCCGACACTCCTCGAAGAGTCTTTGGGCGCGGGCAATACGCGGGCGTCGCCGGTTCGGCGGTTCTCCTTCCGCGCGTCTTCCAGGACACCGAGCGCGTCGTTGGTTACGGGCGTCCGGTGCTCGAAGCCCGACTTCTCGTGCTCCGCGCGCCACCGAATGACCCCGGCTCGCATGTCGATGTCGCACCACCGGAGTTGGCGGATCGCGCCGATCCGGTGTCCGGTCTCGTGCGCGAGCACGAGCGCCACGCGGAACCGCCAATCGATCCCAGCGGACACCCGGAGCAGGGCCTCGTACTCCGCCTGGGAGAGCACCACCCGGGTCGGGTTCTTCTCTCTGGGCACCCTCAAGCCCTTCAGAGGGTTGGAGTCGAGGAGAAGCCCTCCCGCCTCGTTCCGCGACCGCGCGGCCCAGTTGAGGACCGCCAGCAGGAACCTCAGATCCCGTTCGACCGTCCGGTCGGACACCGGCGAGCCGCTCGGTCCGACCCTGCCTGCCCGCCGCGCCCGGATGAACCGGTCCCAGTCGCGCTGGGAAAGCGTGGCGGGCTTCCGGTCCTTTCCGAAGAACCGCAGGAACATCTCCAAGGTGCCCCTGTCGTATTTCTGGGATCGCTGGCCCTTGGTGGGCGTCACCTCCTCACCGTAGATGTCAAAGAGCGTCTCCAGCGTGAGCGGCTCGGGCTCGGCTTCAGCCGTGCCGTTCGGCGCGTCGATGAACCCGGCGGCGAACTGATCCGCCTGCCTCTTCGCGCGCCTCCAGTCGCGGTGCTTCAGCGACCGGGTGAGCCTGCGCCCGTTCTCGCGCCACTCTATCTGAAAGAGACCGGTCTTGGGATCGGGGAACACCCTCACCCGGTTGCGGCCCCATTCGCCGGCGCCGTAGCTCCGGCGGCTTCGTTTCGTGCGTGCCATCGTTCGATTCCTCTCGATTGATGGACTGCACGATCTGCGCATCGGAACTTCGCAACGAGAAGCCATTGCCGCCAGACTGGCCGACCGGCGGGTTGGCGCCCCGAAGCCCCGGTAGTCTCCATGATGCCGGCGGCGAAACCCGGACGGCGGACGTCGCGTAGATGCAGAAATGGGTTGCCGTGTCGGCGGCCGAGGTCGTCGTGGATGACCGGGGCCAGCACCACCGTGCTTGCACGCGGGCCGGAGAACGGCGCGAGCCGTTTTCTGCGACGGCGAGAGCCGGAGCAGGATCGGTTGATCCGCCGCTCCCGGAGCGGCGTTACGGATGGCCTTCCCGCAGGGATTGATGGTTCGGGAGCGACCCCGGGCATGAGGGGCGAGGGTGTGCAAGCACGCTCGCCGCTATGCCGTACCGAGCCTTCGGCGAGGGGGGTCGTTCCCCTCCACGGCCTGAGTGGCTGCTGTTGCCACGACCGGCCGTGCGGTGGAGCCGCAAGACCTTGCCGCGCCGGGGGATACGCCGGGCCAGCCGGTGTGCATCACCGGAGCGCTAAAGTGTGCATCGACCCCCCGTGTCTCTTTCACACCTCCGGCCCGGCACGAGGCATCAGGCCTCCCAGTAGAATCGAGCCCCCGCAAGCCGAACCGTCATCCACGTGTCAACGTGTTCCGTCAGCCCCCGTCCCGCACGCCTGCGCGGGCTCTCCTCAAGGGCGATGGCGCGCTTCAAGGCGGCCTGCAAGCCGCCGTATTCGTCGAGGGTGGGGACATCCCCTCCGATGATGGCCTGCTCGATTCGGGCGAGTTCGCGCCGGGTCTCCTCGTCGACCTCGGACGGGCGCGGATACCGCGTCCAGGCGGCGAGCACTGTCCGTGTCCGGCGCGCCTCCTGCCATCGTCGGACGACCGCCACCACTTCGATCTTGAGGCCCAGGTCCCAGAGCGCCTTCCAGAGGTCGCCGTGCTTCGCGCGCCACGAGCGGAGCGCCGTCGCTGTCCCGTGGCCCGGCTCGGCGTAGACGAAGACGGCGCGCTCCGTGTCCAGCGCGATGGGCAGACCGAGCGGGAAGAAGCGCCGGAGCCCCCCGAGCGCGCCCCGGTAGACCCGTTGGGGAAGGAGCCCCCGATCGATCCCAAGGGCCTCGAAGGCGGCCACCCGGTCGGCTTCGGTCGGCAGCCAAGGCAGGCGGGGATGTTCGAGAACATAGTCGAGCGCGAGCAGGCGCCGCATCATCACTTCCGGCGACGTGATCCGCCGGCGGCGGTGGTCCCCCAAGCCGAGCGCCTTGTAGATCCTGCGACCGTGGATCCGGCAGATCCGGCCGATGCCGTTGATGCCGGGTGGCTTCTCCTCAGTGGCCACGCGCTGCGCGACGAGCTTGCGGACGGCGCGGCCAACTATCTCGTGGTGGCAGCCGAGGAAGCTCGTCCACTGCGCACGGGTGAAGACACCGCCGTGGAAGCAGGCGAGCGCGATCCATTCGGCGCGGCGTCCCGTCCAGCCCAAAGGCTTCAGCGCCCTGACGGGTTCCTCGTGGCAGGCGACCGTTCCACTTGCCGTCGGGCGAAACGGTTGTTTTGGAGTGTCCATGCCCGAAACGGTGACGAATCGTTTGCAGCCGAGTCAAGCAGTGGGCAACGCCCTATTCGCCGACAACGTGCAGAGGCGTTTAATGCGATGTTCTTCTGGCGGACATGGGCGCCACCCGCTCTGCTTGCCACAGCACGCACGATCGGGCATCCCGCTACAGCTCAGCGTCACGCACGACGACCACCCGCCATCCCCACGTCTGCGTGATCGCCAAACCCGTGTCGATCCGAAGACCGGAAGGCGGCGAAAGGGGGCAATAGGGTTCTGGCGGTCGCGCTGGCTGAGGGCGACGAGCGCGAACAGGGCCGGATCCGGGTCGAGAGGCGGGTCAAGAACAACGAGCGCCGACGGGCGGGCGAGGAGGTGCTTCGCCCCATATGGGACCGGCCGCTTCACTGGGCACGCTTCCGCCGCGAGGGCATACAACCCCGTAAGGCGCCGGGGGGTGAGGAGGCCGGGCGACGAGGATCGGGTCGACATGACGGCTTGGCGGCGTGTCGACAAGTGCCTTTGGGAGCAGGTCGAGGACCGACGGTGGCTGGGGTTCTGGCGGCTCGAAACCCGGGCGCGGAAGGAATGGGCTGACCTGCACAAGCGGCAGGAGGGCATGCGGCAGAAGTTCGGCCGGGAGCGCTGCACCCTGCACAGCCGGCTCCGTGATCTGGTGTCTCGAGCGTTTGTTGCGGGAACTGGTCGGGGCGGACCCGGGGGCCGGGAGGACCTGTCGAGGCCTGGCGCGAGAATCTCGACCGGTGCCCCAAGGGCGGGCAGACCGCGCTCGGCAAGGCGCATGCCGACACTGTGCTGCTGGAGCGGCTTGGGGGGGCGAAGAACAGTCACCGCTGCTTGAGCTGCTGACGGGTATCAGGTTTACATTCGCAGCCAGATTGCACGGTCGCGGCCTGAGAAGTGTCCATTAACCGGTGTTTCGAGTGGTGAGAGCCGCCACCGACGCTGCTGGACTTGGGGCGTGGGAGTACGCACAGTCGTTCGACCTAGAATGTGCTCGCGCAACACCACGATCCCCTCACTATCGCCCAACCACCTGAAGGAGGAAGCTGTGAAGAACGTCCCGACGCGCTGGATCACGAAGTGGACCCGGGGGCTGGTCGCCCTGGCGGTTGCCATCGGACTCTCCCCGTTGGCTACCACCGAACTCGTTGCGCAGGATCCCGACGACCCGCTGGACAACTGCTGGAACAACTGCGGACTCTGGGCCAGTCTGTGGATGTACGCGAACGAAGCCACGGAAGATCAGGCGAGGGAGAAGTTCCACGAGTGCCTGGAGGAATGCGAGGAAGAGTCGTCCACCTGCTGATGCGACTTCGTAAATCGCCTGGTTCGGCCTCGGTGGGTGGTCTCGCGCCCGAAGCGCGGCGCGCACGGCGCAGAGCAAGAGAGCGTTTCCGCATCACGCTGTTCGGCGTCGTAGCCCTCGCCGCAGCAGCATGCTCCACCACCGAGGCCGAACCAGGCGACCTCAAACTCCTTGCCGCTGACCTCGTCGAGGCTGTCGAGGTTCCTCTCAGCAGGAATGTCTCGGTCGCCCTAATTGACATCTCCACAGCCTGCGTGGTCGACTCCTACGAAGTCCAAGTATTGTGCGTGCGACGTGACGGGTCCACCCTTGGGGCGTTCGGTGGAGCAGGCGAGGGCCCCGGTGAATTCTCCGGTTCTCTGTCACTGATGCGTGGTTCGAGCCGAACCCTGGGGGTGTTTGACGGACGGCGCTCCCTAACCCTCTTTGAGCCCACCGGGACGGTATTGTCCACTGCCAGGGCGCCGTTCCTCTTCCGGCCCATGGCACCCTTCGGCCAGACTGTGGTTGGATCCCACGATGTCCCTCGAAACGAAGCACCTTCTGGAGCGATGGTCGCCGAGTTCGATGTGGCGTCCGGCGAGAGACGGTGGGAGCGTGCGTTGCCCCATCCGAGTGAGTTGGGGTTAGCTATGGACTGCGCAAGTGGGTCCAGTCAAGGTGCGGCTGGCCCGGGCGGACGATGGGCCTTCGGTACCTGTACCAAGACCATCGTGTTGTGGAGTGGTGACAAGCTCATGGCGACATTCGATGACCCGACATATGGGTCCGAACTGCCCTCCCCCGCAGAAATCGAGAGGTATCGGGACGGGATGCGGTACATCTTCGGTGCGGCCCCTCCGGAGGCCCAGGTCCTTCAGTTTGCCGAGACGCCCAAGCGGGGGAGAATTCCGGGCCGGTCGCTTATCTACGACGACTGGGGCCGGCTCTGGGTGGCGACCCAGCGCGACCGAAACGCATTCTCTTACTTCAGCATCTTCTCCGACACCACCTATGTCGGCAGCGTACGGGTCCGCGACCGGGTGGAGGGCTACGATCTACTGGGTACCACTCTCGTCGTGCTGGTGGAGCGGCTCCCGGATGATCCGTCCGGGATCCCTGGGCGGGGTGTCGACTGGTACCGGTTCGAGTCTCCGGGCCGCAACTGACCGGCTCGAGGGCCCCCGGAGCCTGTAGGGTATTGGCGAAAAGCCTGTTCCAGAGAGGTGTTGGGGGCAAGAAGAGTTGCCGGTGGTTCCAACCTCCTGAGGCCGAATGGTGGTACCGACAGGTATCGCTTCGTATGAGTCTTCAAGAAGGACGTTTTGTCCCGGGCGGACGTGATCCTTCATTTGCTCGAGAAGACGGTAGACACGCGCGGGGACGAATGCCCGTGTTGGGATTCTGGATGTGGCGCCGAGGCGGAATGGTTAAAGCCACCGTCGAGAAGCCAGACTGGAAACCGCGCTCAGTAGCAGAAGGGGCGTACATTGCGACCGCCTGGGACGAATGTGTAGCGCCTTCGCGGATACGAGAATCCCACGGTCACCCCCGCCGAGTCATCGCCGCATGCGCGCCGCAAGGCGGATGGTCGTCCGCAGCAGCGGAACAACCTGATCGACCTCTTGAGAACCGTTGTCAACCGCAGCCTGCACCGCGTCCCGCAGGTGCCGTCATCAAGCATGCGGGTTCCGACTCGATTCGCATGGGGTTGGGGAGGAAGAAGCAAGGTGTTTTCGCTTCACGAAGACCTCTGGCCGGGGGATGCCCCCGGACCCCCGCAACGACATTCCCGCGCGCCACCAAACATGGCAGACCGAGACCCCTTCCACGAGGGCGACATCGTGATGCTAAGGAGCGGCGGGCCACTGATGACAGTCGAAGAGGCCGAAGAAGATGGGGAGGTCCACTGCAGCTATTTCGTGGAGGGTCACCTGGAACACGCCACGTTCCGGGAAGGGGCCTTGATGCAGCCATTCCAATTGCAGGTGGTCGGAAGAGACTGAGAATAGTCTACTATCCTCCATGTGATGCCGGACCCCGGGGCCCAGTTGGGTGCGCAGAACGAAACCGAGGGCGCCTTCGCGTTGCCCAAGCCGCTCATGTGGCCGCACCCCCGGCCGACCGGTCTCATGTCTGCGGCGCGCCCGTAGAAGGCGCTCGTCCCGTTTCTCGTCTGTCACCATCTCGCCCAAGTCTGCGTTGGTTCGCCTCCCGCCCCCTGCTGACCGCCCTCCGGAAACTCCCGCCTGCGCGCAATTGCACGGATTGGAGCTGAGGCGTGTCCCTTATAGGGATCTTGAGCGGACGGAATGGGTTGATGAACCAAGCGCTGGACAGAGGCGGGACTGAGATTAGCATGCCACGGCCAAACGGGCGTAGAAAGTCGAAGACGGGGGTGCCGGTAGCTATCGGTCTAGCACTGCTGGCGGTGTTCCAGACTGTGAGGATCGTCTCGGGCCGCAACGAGGCTGCCTTCCCTGGTCAGGTTGAAGTCGGTGACGATCTGTCCCCGATGTCACTGCAGCACGGCGACGGGACGGTTACACGCCTGGATCCACCGCATCCCATGCTCTTGCTGATCTTCGATCCGGACTGCGTCCACACCCGCCGCGTCGCACCACTGTGGTCGTCTTGGCTGACCTCCGGCGAGGCCGAGGGCCATACCGTGCTTGCGATTGCGCCCGCCCCGGTGGCCGCGGCTGCGCAATACGCACGGGATCAGCAATGGTGGGTCGTGGTGGCAGCCCCAGCCGAATCGGAGGAACAGCCGGGAGAGCATCCCATTGTAGGACGTACCCCGTGGGTGGTCGCGGTCGACGCGGATGGTCGAGTCGTTCGCGAAGCGCACGGAAGCAAGCTGGCCGAGGTCGCTCGCGAGCTGCTTGACACTCGGTAGGATCGGCGGCCAACCTTCACAGCCAGGGGAACAGCTGTTCCCCGAAGACCAGAGAAGACCGAACGTATGAGAACCGTTACGATGATCCTCATCCTCTTGAATGCTGCACTGGGCACGGTGGGTCGGCCAACCCCGGATCAGGCCGAGCCTCCATTCAATTGCTGCCGCGGAACGGGCCCCGATGCCTACTGCTGCCGACACTGTTGCTGGGAGGAGAACTGCACCTCTGACCTGGACTGCCATTGACCGAACCCCCTCGTATATCGGAAGCAGGATTCAGCCGTCCGGGATTCTGGGTATGGATTCGCGCCACCTCGGTTGCGGTTCTGCCTTGGTTGGGTGTGCTGGTGGTCCTCCAGACGGTTGTGACGTCAGAATGGCCACCCTACGCATGGTCTGGCTCTCCCACTCGGTGGACCACGGTCGTCGTCACCGACATCGGACTATTCCTCCCGTTTCTGCTCTTCGCCGGTGGATCGGCGTTGGTACGGGTTGTGGGATTCTCCCGGCGGGCGGTCAGAATCGCAATCGCGATCGGGATCGTCGCGGGAGTCCTGGCCTACTTGTGTTCCGCCGTCTTCCGACCGGCGCTGGCTTATCGATCCCTGTCTCAGCAGATCGCGAACCTCGAGGAAGTACAGCCCTTTGGCCCCCACACACCGGCCGGCCTAGTCCGCAATCTGCGCTTCGTTGAGCAGAATCCGGCTCGGGAGTTCAGCCTCAGCACCGACGAGTTGAGGCGCCGTCCCCCGAATGTGCTCCTCTGGGAGCTGCATAGCCCGATTGCCATGGCGGTGTTCGGGGTCATCAACCTGTTTCTCGGGATGCTCGCGGCGGAGGCGACCATCGGCATGCGCCGACCTCGCCAATGGAACGCACGACTGGCGATGGGCGTCCTCGGAGCCATCGCCTTCTATTCGCTGATGGAAATGGGGTCACCGATCCAATCGTTCCTCCAGGGTAATCCGATGAAATCGGGGATCCTGGCTGCTTGGGGTCCCTTGGCGTTGCCGGTGACTCAGGCTCTCCTGCTGGGGTATCTGGTGGTGTGGAGGCGCCGTTCGTGAGCGATGCACGGCCCCCCAAGGACCGGACCGCGTCCGACGCCGTGCCGCCCGCCAGCGATGGAGAGAGCGATGGAACCAAGGGATCCCGCGCCGCGTCCGGGAATGACCTTGATCGACCGGGGGCGGCCCGCCCGAAACGAGAGATCGACATCGTCGCGTTCCGAAGGGGCGAGGGGTTCGAAACCGTCCTGAAGGAGTTCGGCCCATTGATTCACTCGGTGGCGCACCGCTATGCGTTCGACGCCGACGAGGAGGAGGATCTCTACCAGGAAGCCTGCATCCGCATCTACAGCCGGTGCCACACGTTCCGGGACGGCTCGCTCCCTGTCTGGATCTACCAGACTGCGGACCGTTGCTGCAGTAACTTTGTCCGAGCTCGGAAGTCAAGGCGGGCTGCGGCGGAGCGTTTCTCCACCGCGAACCGGAATGGCCGCCCGGCCACGGGAGAGACCAACCCGTGGAAACACGTGCTGAGAGTGGAAACCAACCAAAGACTCAGACAGGCGCTTGCCCGGCTAAGCGATCGCCAGGCGCACGCGTTCGTCCTGACTCAGGTCGAAGGGTACTCCACCCGCGAGGCCGCGCGGATCATGGAAACTGGCGTTTCCACCGTCAGATCCAACCTGCGGCACGCAAAGAAGAAGCTGAGGGAACATTTGGAGGAGGAAGAATGAACTGTCCAGAGTTGACTTCAATGACCAAGGTCGCCGGCGACAGTGCCGATCCGGCGCTGTCGCGACACCTTCAGGAATGCGCCGCATGCCGGAGGGACCTGGAGATTGCCGCAGCCGTCCGCGAGCTCCTTTACCCGGACGCCGAGGTGCCGGTCGGTCGGAACGCGCGCGTCATGGCGCGCGTCCGAACCCGGGCGGCCAGGCTGATGGGGCGTGCGAGTGCGCTGGATCTCGTCGTCTCCGCCATTCTGGGGGGCGCAGGCGCGTATGCCGCCTTCGTGGCCGCCGGTGGAGGAGGTTTCCCCGCGCCGAACCTGGCTGCGGGGATCTTCGCGGCGATCGGCGCAGTCGTCGGCGCGTCGTATCACCGGTGGCGGAGCGACAAAGAGAGCGAGCGCGCGGAGCACGGATGATCGACGGAGCGACCTCTGTCTGATAGGGACCGAGGTCCCGGATTGAGGTTGTTCCCGACGCACGTGACCTGCCGGGTGCGCTCGCACGTAGCTCCGCCGCGCGGATCGTCCACATCGCGTACGGGCCATGGCACCCCGAGTCAGCGCGGATCGGGGTGCGGCTGCGGCTGCGGTTTGTCCCGAGCCAGTTGGCGAACTCGGTCGCTGATACGCCGCCGCCGCCGGGGCGCTGCTGCTCCGGGAGATCGATCGGTTCGTGGGGCTCTTCGACAGGGTGGCCGCGTGCTTCAAGGATCACCGCGACCCCCGTCTCACGGGACACTCGGTTCGGATGCTGGTGGCGCAGCGCATCACGGGCATCGCCCTGGGATACGAGGACCAGAAAGACCACGACGACCTGCGGCAAGACCCGCTGCTGGCCCTGCTGGCGGGCGGGCTGGACATCGACGCGACTGACGACGAGGTGCACGACCGCCAAGAGGGCCGGTCCTTCCATGGCCATTACGGCCATTACTGCTTCCTGCCGCTGTACATCACCTGCGGGGGACGAACGCCCGTGTTGGGGATTCTGGACGTGCCTTGAGCCAGACTGGTCCAGCCCACCTCCGGCTCTAGCGACCGATTGCACGTTCTTGGTCCGAGACGTGTCTATTACTCTGGGTGCTAGTTGATAGCCGTGACGCGCCCGCCCGGTGCTGCTGACTTACATGGGCTCAACTTGTCCCCTTGACGTCACGGATGCGCAGCCGGCGCACCGGACAACCAACCGCTCCGAGGAGTGACCTAATGAAGCGATTCATCACCAGCCACCTTTCACCCCTTCTCGCCGCCGCCATGCTCACCCCGAGTTGGGGGAGATCGTGGTGTTGCTGGAGGTCTGCGACTACGGGGAGTGCGGTGCGATCGGCACCATCGCAGATGGTGAGTGGGTATAACGGGATGAGGAGAGAAGACACCTAATGCTCAGGACATCACTTCTCGGGATTCTCCTGGCCACTGCTTCGGGCGGGGCCATCAGCGGACAGGAGATAGTGGAGATCGACTCGGAAGCCGGTCGCCTCGTGTTTGCTGACACCCTCTACAGGTCGATGGAAGCAGCAACGGCGGTAGTGGACTGGACTGGGAGGCTGGTCTACGTGAAGGATAGGGAAGAACCGCAAGGGATCATGGTGTTCTCCTTGAACACGGGAGAGTGGGTTCGGACGATCTCTACCCCGAGGGGTGATGGCCCGGGCGAGTTTCCGCAAGGACGGAGAGCGTTTGCCGTTGCACCGGACGGCGGGCTCTACGTCGCCGGCTTCGTGCGAGTCGTGGAGTACGACTCGTCGGGCACGGTGATAGGCAACTGGACGCCGGTAAGACCGCCAACCCAGAAGATCTGCAACATGGGCGGAGTCCCCACGGTGCCAACCCAGGGGGGAATCGTGCGGCGCACGTCCGACAACAGGAGCCAGTCGGTGGGGTCGGCCCGGTCGGTTGGCAACGTCCTCGGCGTCACTGGTCGAGAGAGCGACATTACCGCCACCGCCTTGCGGTATACACTGCACACTCACATCGCCTGCTCAGACGAAACAGCCTACGTTATCACGGCCTTTGAACTAGGGCCCGCCCGTGTAGACGTGTACAACCTGGACAACACCACAGACTCCTTGGTTGTCCCCCCGGAAAGCGCTCGCGGTACTGTCTGCACGAACCAAGAAACCGGGGAGCCCTGCCCTCATTGGAGCTGGAGGGTGCGCGCGTCCACGGACGAACACGGAAACCTAATACTCCTAAGCCCCGACCCGATAACACACGGCGCCATCATCAACCCCGGAACCGGTTGTTACGCCCTCATACGTGCCGACAGCGCCCTACGGCTCCAGCCGGTGGCGGTGCATGGGGACAGCGTGGTGACACTCCACACAGAGGTCAAGCAAACAGTCGTCAATGGGCAGCCTGCCACGACCACGGACCCCAACTCTGCTATCGGCGTCTCGATCAACCCGATTCGCCGGGTCAGCGGCGAGCCGTGCGCGGGAGTGTTGCCCGACGTTCCACCGGCAAGCTAACCCTTACCGCTTTGCAGTGCTTACTTTTGTGCAAACCCTGCTTTCCCGGTTACAGGGGTGATCGCACGGCGGCTTCGGCCTTCCATCCATCGGTTCGGGCCAAGAGGCGTTCCTCGACCCCCGCAGGACCTCTCGTCCAATCTCCCGGAACACAGCTTTCCGGCCCCCGGGGCATTCTCCCACGCCAGGCGAGGACCGAAATCAGGCCGCTTTGCAGGATCTGGGTAGTGCCCCGCTACGGAGAATGCGGGTGGTAGCTGCAAGGAGTTGCACGTTTTCGACCGCAGACGTGTCCATTGACCGGTATTTCGAGTGGTGAGAGCCGCCACCGATGCCGCTGGACCTGGGGGCGTGGGAGTAAGTGCAGCCGTTCGACCTAGAATGTGCTGGCGCAACACCATGATCCCCTCACCATCGCCCTACCACTTGAAGAAGGAAGCTGTGAAGAACACCCCCAACGCGCTGGACCAAGAAGTGGACCCGTGGGCTGGTCGCCCTGATGGTTGCCATCGGACTGTCGCCGTGGGCTCCAATCGGTCTCGCTGCGCAGGATCCCGACGACCCGCTGGACAACTGCTGGAACAACTGCGGACTCGAGGCCAGTCTGTGGATGTACGAGCACGGGGAGACGGTGGAAGAGGCCAGGAAGTACTTTCACGACTGCCTCGAGGAATGCGAGGAAGAGGAAGAAGGGTCTTCCACCTGCTGACGGGATCGCGTCAACTGTCCGGCTCGGCCTCGTATCGCGGTTCCCGGCTCGGAGCGCGGTCCCCGAACCGAGAAACTGTCAAGAATGCAGTGGTCGCCCTGCCCGTCGTCCTGGCGTTCGGCGGCGCGGCTTGCTCGACCACCGAGGCCGAGCCGGGCAGCATCACCCTCCTCGCGGCCCAACTTATTACCTCAGTCGAGGTTCCCCTCAGCGAGAGTGTCTCCGTGGCCTTGGTCGACAGCTCCACTGTCTGTGTGGTCGACTCGTACGAGGTCCGGGTCGTCTGCGTGCACAGCGATGGATCGACCGTCGGGGCGTTCGGGAGGGAGGGTGAAGGACCTGGGGAGTTCGACGGGGCTCTACGAGTGATCCGCGGCTCTGGCGGAACGTTGGGAGTGTCTGATGGAGACCGCGTGACCGTCTTCGAGCCGAGTGGGACGGTTCTGTCCAGTGCCCGGGCTCCGTTTCTGTTCCGGCCCATGGCACCCTTCGGGCAGACTGTCGTTGGGGCCTACGAAATGTCCGGTAGCCCAACCTACAGGATGCCCGTCGCAGAGGTCGACCTGGGATCTGGTGACATCGTTCGGCGACGCTTGCTGCCCCATCCGACCGAATTGGGGGTGCCCATGGAGTGCGAACGGGGATACACTACGGGTGCTCTGGGCCCCGATGGCCAAATGGCGTTCGGCACCTGCCAGAGTGACCTGGTTTTGTGGGACGGCGACGATGTGATCAGCTTCAGGGACCCGACCTATGCCTCCGAATTGCCCTCAGAGACGGACGTGGAGACGCACCGGGAGAGGTGGCGTCTCGCCTTCGGGGTAGCTCCCTCGGAGTCCCAGATGCTGGCGTACGCCGAAACCTTCAAGTGGGTTACGATACCGGGCCGCTCGCTCATCTACGACGACTGGGGCCGGCTATGGGTGGCGATCCAGCGCGACAGGCACGCGTTTTCGTACTTCAGCATCTTCTCCGACACCACCTATGCAGGGAGTGTACGGGTACGTGATCGCGTTGAGGGCTATGACCTGCTGGGTTCCACGCTGGCCGTACTGGTGGAACGGCTCCCGGATGATCCGGCCGGGATCCCCGGGCGGGGGGTCGACTGGTACCGGTTCGAGCCCCCGGGTCGCAACTGATCGGCTCGGAGCCCGGAGCCTGAGGTCACCCATCACCCTATTGGGGTGTTCTTGCAAACCACCATTACCCTGTCGGTCCCGGCACTCTCGCGATCAGTACTAGCACTCGACTACGTCCTCGCTATCGAGCCGCTTGTTCGGGAATCGGCCGTGGCGCTTTGGAGCGGAGAATCATGACTCCCGCCATCTTGGCGGGATATTCTCGCTAATCCGTTACGGTGGCATGACGAATGGTCCAACGGCAAAGAGCGCAGATCGTGCAGTCCTGGTTAGACTTGGACGATTCACTGCCGTGATTCACGCCATCGTGATTCTGCCATTCTGGCAGGACAGGGGGCGTCCCGAATAGCTTACGGGTGACGCCACTTCCACGATCCCGAATCTTCCAACGAGCCCAACCCAGGAAACAAGGACGCATGCAATGTCGAACCGATCGCTCCCCATCGCCCTCGCCGCGCTGGCGGTCCTCCCCGTGAGCGCGCAGTCACAGCTCCCCGACATGGGACGCCGTTCCACGGTGTACGCGCCGCGTGCGGCTGCCGCGACCAGCCAGCCACTGGCCACCGCCGCTGCCCTCGAGGTGATGCAGCAGGGCGGCAACGCCATCGACGGGGCCGTGGCCGCGGCCGCGGTGCTGAACGTGGTGGAACCCCACATGACCGGGATGGGGGGCGACGCCTTCTCGATCGTGTGGTGGGAGGAGACCGGCGAGCTCTTCGGGATCGACGCGAGCGGGAGGAGCGGGAGCGGCATGACGGTTGAGGCCCTGCGGGCGCGCGGGCACGAGCGGATGCCGGGGAGCGGGCCGGAGGCGGTGACCGTGCCGGGCGCGGTGTCGGGGTGGAGCGCGCTGGTCGAGCGGTTCGGGAAGCTGGAGCTGGCCGGGGTGCTGGCGCCGGCGATCCGGATTGCGCGGGAGGGGTTCCCGGTGACGCCGGTGATCGCGCGGCAGTGGGGGGGCGCCGCGGAGAGGCTGGCCCGTGACGAGGGAGCCCGCGCGACCTACCTGGTTGACGGGGAGAGGGCTCCCCGGGCGGGGGAGTGGGTCGCGAACCCGGATCTCGCGCGCACCTTCCAGCGGATCGCCGACGAGGGGCCGGGCGTGCTCTACGGCGGGTCGCTGGGGCGCGAGCTGGTGGACGGACTCGCCGCGCTGGGCGGATTCCTGACGCTCGACGACCTCGCCGCGCACGAAGTCCGCTGGGTGGAGCCGCTGAGCACCGACTTCCGCGGCTACACGGTGTGGGAGCTGCCCCCGGCCGGCCAGGGGATCGCGGCGCTGGAGATGCTGGAGATCCTCGAGCCCTTCGACCTCGCCGCCATGGGTCACAACTCCGCCGACTACCTCCACCACCTCATCGAGGCGAAGAAGCTCGCGTTCGCGGACCTGCACCGGTACGTCTCGGACCCGGCGACGATGGAGATCGACCCGATGTCGCTGCTGAACCCGGCCTACGTGGACGCGCGACGCGCGCTGATCGACCCGGATGTCGCCGCCGACCGCGTGAACCCGGGGCGCGCGGTCACCGACTCCGAGACCATCTACCTCAGCGTGGCCGACGCCGACGGCAACATGGTTTCGTTCATCAACTCGGTGTACTCCTCGTTCGGGTCGGGCATCGTGATCCCCGGGCTGGGATTCGCGCTGCAGAACCGCGGCGCCGGCTTCACGCTGGAAGACGGCCACCCGAACCGGGTCGCCCCGCGCAAGCGCCCCTTCCACACGATCATCCCGGGGTTCGTCACGAAGGACGGCGAGCCCGTCATGGCGTTCGGCGTGATGGGTGGCTCGATGCAGCCGCAGGGACACACCCAGCTCCTCCTCAACATGCTGATCTTCGGCATGGATCCGCAGGAGGCGGTGGACGCGGCCCGGTTCCGGCACCTGTCGGGGCGGCGGGTGGCGATCGAGCGGGTGAGTGAGGAGGTCGCGGCGGAGCTGGAGGCGCGGGGGCATGAGATTGCGGACTGGACGAGGACGGACTTCGGGGGGGCGCAGGTGATTCTGAAGCTGGCGAGGGGGTGGGCCGCTGCGTCGGAGCCCAGGAAGGACGGGCATGCGGCGGGGAACTGAGGGGGAGGGGGAGGGGCCTCCCGACTACGAGATTCCCGAGGAGCGGCTTCCGGAGGGGTTTGTGGATACGGTGATGGAGGTACCGAGGGTGCCGGCGGTGCCGCGGGCGTCGGCGACGGTGGTGGTGGTGCGGGAGGGGGTGGGCGGGGTGGGGGCGGTGGGGGGGGCTGGCGGGGCGCGGGGTGGGGGCGGGCAGGGCGGACCGGGCGCGGGCTCGGTGCCCGGTGCGCCCGAGGTGCTGCTGCTCCGTCGCAACCGCGCGACGGGCTTCGTGCCCGGGGCGTGGGTGTTCCCGGGCGGGAGGGTGGATGTGGCCGATGGCGAAGAGGCGCTGGCCGACCGCTGGACGGGATTGACGCCGAAAGGGGCGGCGGGGCGGCTGGGGTTGGGGATGGACGCGGATCCGCCCGCGATCGCGTACTACGGGGCCGCGGTGCGTGAGGTGTTCGAGGAGACGGGGTTGCTGGCGGGGATGGTGGGGGGTGGGGGGGGTGGGGGGCTCGGTGCGGGGAGCGCGGGGGCAGTGGGCGCGGGCATGACGGGGGGGCTCCGCGGGGGCGGGGCGGGGGCCGACATGGGGGCGGCGCGTGAGGCCTTGCTTGGCCAGGGCGTCCCTTTCTCCCGGGTGCTGACGAGGCTGAACGCCCGGCTTGACGGGACCGCCATCGAGTACATCGCCCACTGGGTGACGCCGGTGGCCGAGCCGCGCCGCTACGACACGCGCTTCTTCGCGGCGCGCGTCCCGGCCGGCGCGACCGCCGTCCACGACGAGCGCGAGATGACGGGGGCGGTGTGGCTCACTCCGCGCGCCGCCCTGCAGCGCCACCGCGAGGGCCAACTCCCCATGATCTTCCCCACCATCCGCACCCTGGAAGATCTCTGCGACTTCGCGACCGTCGAGGACCTCCTCGCCCACTACCGCAACCGCGCGATCCCGCGCGTGCAGCCCGAGATCGTGCGGACTGCCACGGGAGTGGCGCTACGGGTGCCGTGACGGGGCCGTGAAGTGGCTCAGCTATTGGTCATCCAGAGACGGTCCAGTCCAGTTGATCGTGTTGAGTATATGGGACAAATGGTTGGCTCTGAGGAGTCGAGGCAATGATTTGCCGTAGTCATTTTCAGACGTTTGGTACAGGACACGAGTGTCTGTCAACTATCCTTACTTGACATCAGGAAGTACCATCATGTACCGTATGGTGCATCTTGGGGGGATTCCACCCGAGGGAGCGCGCCCACTTTCCACGGAGGCCATCCCATGTTGAGTTCCAGGACGCTCACTGCTCCCACCCTCGCGATTGCAATCCTGGTCGCACCGGAGAGTGGTGGGAGGTTCACCAGAAGTCCTGGTGTTGGTACAGGCGACACACCGGGAGACAGTACTGCGGGTTGTTGGGCGGTTGCTATTACATGGGCGAAGGCCGATGCGACATCGATCAGGTAATTGAAGACAATTTCGGTGGGTAACAGGGGCACAGCGGACCCCGGTACCCACACCCTCAGCGCAATCCTCGTATATGGCGGGGTCTGCCTCGCGTTCGGCGCTATCTTCTGGAGCTTCGTCGTGGCAGCAGGAATTCCCCGCGGGCAGACCGAAGCAAACTATCAACCGGTAGTTGATAACGTCGGCCCGCTCGGTCCACCGAGCGACGCGGTACTCGCGCCGGCCATCGGTGCGGCTCGGGATGCCGCCCGGCGGGACGATGTTTGGTATGTCCTCGACCGATCCGGCGCGAGGGTGCACCGTGTGGATGCGACTGGGGCCCATCTCGGGAGTTTCGCGGGTGAGGGGGATGGACCGGGTGAACTGCGCCTGCCCCGGGCGATCACATTCCATTCGGACACCGTCGTGGTGGCCGAGCGGCGTAGCATCGTTCTGTACAAGCCTGACGGCACCAATATCGAGCGTCGCAGGATTGAATCCCCGCGAGGCTGTCCCGGCGCTTCCGTGGCCGACGTGGCGTCGTCGTCACGAGGAGTCCTGTTGCTGGTCAGGTGCAGCCCCGGAGGCGAGTTCGAGGCCGTCGTGGTGCAAGAGACAGGTACACCCGGCCGCCAGCCCGTGGCAGCTCGCACCGTCAGCCCGGACGACGAGAGGGTAGGGACCGCTTTCCGGGACATGGCCGTCTTCGCAGCGCATCCGCAGGGTTTTGTCTTCGGTCATCCCAACGACGCTTGCCTCAAGATTTTCGCCCTCGACGGGCTAGTCACCGATTCGGTTTGTCACGATTGGATCCAGCCTCAACCCTACACCATGGGAGAAGGCGAGGATTGGGGGGAACTCCACGCTGCGGCACGGAGTCTCGGCGTGACCGTGCAGGTGCCCGAGTTCTATCCGCCGTTCTTCCAGGTGTTCGTCGGTGACGATGCGGGACTGGTCTACGCTACGCCGATCGCCGGTCGTGTAGACCTGTCGCGACTCGTGAGTGACAGTGGAGAAATCGGTTCCGAGTTCGGAATCCCTCCCGCCGACGCAGTCTTCCTGGAGGGGGCCTCCGTGCTGGCGGCGTGGTACGACACCGAAGCGACCTGGATCAGGGTCTACGATGTGGGAGGCAGGTAAAGTGAGCACGAACGAACCCTGCGTTTCGGTCGCGGAAGCAGCTGCTTCCTACAAGGGCGTCGTCCGCCGTCACGTGGCTTTGCGCAGCGTCACTCTCGAGGTATTTCCCGGAGAGATCACTGCCCTGGTCGGTCCCAACGGAGCGGGGAAGACCACGCTCTTTCGGGTGCTGTTGGGCTTCCTTCGGCCGGACAGCGGGCGCTGCCGGGTAGGCGGCCTCGAGCCCGTGGAATACAGGCGGCGGCACGGCGTCGCCTATGTCCCGGAGTTCCCCGCATTCCCACGCGGATGGGCGTGCCGTGACGTTTTGGGAAGAAGTGTGGATCTGGCCGTGCGTCCCGAAGAATGCGGGGATGCGTTCGCCCGAGCGGTGGAAAGGGCTGCACTTGATCCCCGCACCCTGTCACGAGCAGCTCGCAAGTGCTCGAATGGGACGCAGCGGCGACTTTCGATCGCCTGCGCCCTCGTCGGCGACCCGGAAGTCGTCCTGCTTGACGAGCCGTTTGCCGGCCTTGATCCGCCGGCACGGGCCGCACTGCGTCAGGAGATTCGACGTGCGCGCGGACGTGGTTCAGTTGTGCTCGTCGCCACACATGACCTGGCGGAGGTCGCTCGTCTGGCCAACAGGATCGTGGCTATTGCGGGCGGCGGCATCACGGGCACCAGAACCGTGGCCGAAGAGGGGCGCATGTCGGCCATGGAGCTGGAGAAAGAGCTTTTCGGCGAGCAATGACCCGTTACCTGGTTCCCCTTCACAAGCGCATCACTTTGCTGGTGCGCTCTCGAACCTGGGAGTTCCTTGGCCTTGTCGGATTGATGTGCTTTCTGGCCCTGCTGGCCCGTGGGAGCAACGAATTCTCTCTCTGGGCTCTGGGCATTATAGTCAGCTACGCCGCCATTCCCCTCGCTCTGGCCGCCTCTCGCAAGGAACTGATTGGCGCCGAGGCTGCACTGTGGCTCCAGAAGCCCGTGAGAGAGGTGCGTTTTGCGCTCACCGGGTTTGCGGAGACGACCGCGGCTGCAATACTGGTCTCCGTGCTCTTTGGAGCTACCTGTGTGGTTGTTGGCTTGGCCATGGGATGGACACCGGGGAGGCCGCCGATCCTGGCGCTTCCTGTCGGAGCGCTGGCGGCGTTCACCGTCTCTTCCATGGCCTTTGGAACGGGGGCATGGTTGCCCCGGGGAAACCGCGCGGCTGTGCTGCTGCTGATCATCCTGGGCTTGTATCTCTTCGACCCGGAGATCGGCCAGCCCGACCTGGTCAGGGGCGGCCCGATCGTTCTGGCCCGGATCATCCTCTTTCCGGCGCCCGAGGTGGTGCGATTCGGCGTGGGGCTAACCGGCGATATCCCGTTGCAGATCCGGCCCGTGCTCGCGATGCTCGCCTACTCTGCGGGCTGGATTGCGGTCGGCGCGCTGGGCATATGGCGCTCGGCCAGGACGGGAAGAATCGGCTACAACTGAACCGGCCCCCTTGGTCTGGTGCGATTCGACTCAGTTTCCCATCGCCCCCAGCACCGTATTCACCACCTCGTTGAACGCGCCCCCCCGGATCCACCTGCACACGATCACCAGGTCGTTCGCCGGGTCGACGTAGATCAGGTTCGAACCCGCGCCGACATGGGTCCAGGTCCCGGGCCGGGCGTCGCTCAGGGAGAAGTTCATGAAGCCGTAGCTGTCGTTCACCTCGCCCGCGGTGGTCGCCATCGCGAACCAGTCCTCAGACACGAGCTGCTCGCCGTTCCAGTTGCCCCTGTGCATGGTGAAGAGGCCGAAGCGGGCCTGGTCGTAGGCGCTGAGGATCATCCCGCCGCCCCAGTGCGCGCCGCCGCTCGGGGACTGGATCATGCGTCCGTCGAAGTGGACCCATGAGTTCTCGTAGCCGTGCCAGCCCCAGGTGGTCGAGGCGCCGATGGGGTCCATGACGTACTCGCGCAGCACTTCCGGGAGCGGGCGGCGCCACACCGCCGTGGCGGCCAGCGCGAGCAGGTTCACGCGCGTGTCGTTGTACTCGTAGACGGTGCCCGGTTCGTTGCGCGGGCGCGTGCCCCAGGTGCTCGCGTCCCGGTCGGGACGGTCGGCCCACTCCGGCTTGCCCCACAGCGTCCCCTCCCAGTCGCTCGTCTGCCGCAGCAGGTGGTTCCAGGTGATCTTGCGGTTGTGCTCCGAGTCGAAGAGGAGCTTGGCGCGGCGGTCGTTCTCGTTACCGGGCTCGCCGTCGCCGTCGTCCAGCACGATCGGCGGCATGTAGTCGCGCACCAGGTCGTGCACGTCGCCGATCAGGCCATGGTCGTACGCCAGCCCCACCGATGTGGAGAGGAAGCTCTTCGAGACGCTGAAGGTGTTGTCGGCCTTCGCCGGTTCGCCCCACTCGGCGACGATGTACCCCCGGTAGACGATCAGCCCCGTTTGCGGAGCGCGCACCGTGAAGGGCCCCACCGCGTCGCCGAGCGGCTCGCGCCCGAACGACGAGAGGTGGTTGAAGGCGAGGTCGCGGGGGGACTGGGACTCCCCGGCGATCGCGATGTTGACGGCGCGCTGGATGGCCGCCGCGTCGAGGCCGAGCTGCTCCGGGGCGCGGCGCTCCCAGTCCGGGTGGCGGCCCGGGAAGTACGACTGGGCGGTGAGGAGGTGGGGGGTGGTGAGGAGGAGGGCGGCCGTGCAGAGTGCGAGGACCGCAGGCCGCGAAGCGGTGTGGCGTAACATGACGGATCTCCCGGGGCTGGATCCTTCCGAATGACTGGCTGACGTCAGGGCTACGCCAAGGTCGTTCAGTTCGGCGACGCCCGCCAGACCGTCGGAACGAAAGCGTCGGTCCAACCAGCGGTCGGGCAGCCCAACTGTTTCGAGGTACGTCGATCGTTTCGCCGAACCATGTCCCGTCGTACCCTGCGGGCTACCAGCCCCTCCCGCTCACCTCACCTCGGCCGGCAGCCTCCGTACCACCACGCTGGCCACGCCAAGGTCGTCGAACTCGATGAACGCCGCCATTCCGTCCGGGCCGAAGGCGTCCGGCATCTTCGTTGCGCCGGTTCGGTAGCTGCCGACGTACTCGCCATCGGCGGTAAGCACGTCGATGGGGCCGTCCTCCATCAGCTCGTCGCCCTGGCGCATGACCCAGATCCGGCCCTCCCAGGTGGTGAAGAGCTCCTGGATGACCGGGAGGACCGGGTAGAAGGGGGCCTCGCCGATCGAGATCGACATGCTCCCGCCCGCACCACCACCCGGAAGCGGCCCGCCGCCCGCCCCACTCGCCGCCCCTGTCGAGGCAGACGAACTGCCAATGACCTGCACCACCCCCCCTCCCGCACCTCCTGAAGCGCCCCCGGCACCCTGGGCTCGCATCTCTCGCATCTTCCGCTGGTATTCCTCCTCGATCCTCTCGGTCACCGGCTCGGGGTCGAACGGGCGCGTGATCGTCCGGAGCAGCCTGCCGCCATCAGGGGCGGCAACCTTTAGCGCGTAGGCCGAGGAGTCGGAGTAGACGATGCCGCCGTCGGGGAGCAGGCCCATCCGGACCTGGGGCTCAAAGATCGGGGCACGAGTGATGCCGCGGAACGCATCCCGCAGGCTCACCGACTCGCCGTCCGGCCCTGCAACGACCGGGACGCTCCCGGAAAACCTGATCGCGTCCTCCTGAGGTTCGCGCGGAGGCCGCCAGCCCTCGACCACCGTCTCGGTCCGGGCTTCCTCACCGTCGAGGGTATGGCGCTCGATCGGGCGATACTCGGGCACTTCCGGACCACCCGCGGCTCCGGTGAGGCTCGGCCCTCCTCCCGCCGTATAGACCGCGCCGCCGCGAGGATCCACCTGAATCTCCCCGCGGTTCGACATCGCGAAGCTCATGGTGACGCCCCCGCTTCCGCTCGTCCGCGTCGTACCCGCGCCGGTGCGGACCATGCGCACAAACTGCCCCGAGGCGTCGAAGATGTGATAGGCCTGGTGCCCCCGGTCGCTAACGATGGTGGTCCCGTCGCGCATGACGTCGTAGCTCGCGGGCAGGCGGAATTCACCCGGTCCCTCGCCCGCGGAGCCGAACTGGCGCAGAAACGCGCCGGTGCGGTCGAAGACCACGACGCGCAGATCCGAGCTGATCGCCCCGCCGCCCGAGTCGAAGACGTGGAGGTTGCCCTCCGCGTCGAAGGCCACCTTGGGGATCGTGGCAAACATCTCCCAGTCCTCGCCGTCGTAGACCCCGACGCGAAAGACCTCCTCGAAGTCGGGATCGAGGCGCTGGTCGCGGCCGGGCAATTCGACGACCTGCTGGGCGCCGGCTGGCGGAGTGGCGGCGAGCGCGGCGGCCAGAGGGATGAGGACGATGGCGTTACGGGTAGCGGCGGTCATTCTCCGGCGTCTCCATTTCCTGTTCGCGGATGATCCGTGTCGGTGCTCGGTTTGGATCAACATCCACTGCGGCAGCGTTGTCCGCACCTTGCGGTTTCCGGTCTGCTCGTCAAGGATAGTCGCTACCCTGTAACTCGCAAACCCGGAGGAATCCATGAACCACGTCGCAGATGGATCGCGCCCGCGCACCCGCCGGAATCCGGCCCGCCCTGCCGCCGCACGCCGCCAGTCCCTCGTAGCGGTCGCCCTTCTAACGGCCGCCCAGTTCATCGCCTGCGACGCCGGAGGCCCGGACAGTTCCATGCTTCTCACGCCCGATTCCCTCACCGCCACGGCGCCTGACGTGTTCCAGGCCCGCTTCGAGACCTCCAAGGGGGACTTCGTGATCGAGGTCCACCGGGAGTGGTCCCCCAACGGCGCCGACCGCTTCTACAACCTGGTGGCGAACGGCTTCTACGACGAAGTGCGCTTCTTCAGGGTGGTCGCCGGGTTCATGGCCCAGTTCGGGATTCACGGCGATCCGGAGGTGGCGGCTGCCTGGCGCGGCCATCCCATTCCGGACGACCCCGTCATGCAGAGCAACACGCGCGGGTTCGTGACCTACGCGATGGCCGGGGAAAACACCCGCACGACCCAGATCTACATCAACTACGGGGACAACAGCCGGCTCGACGAAATGGGCTTCTCGCCCTTCGGTCAGGTCGTCGAGGGGATGGATGTGGTGGACTCGATCAACTCCGAATACGGTGATTTCGCACCGCGGGGGAATGCGCCGGACGGGGCGTCAATGCAGTCCCGCGGCAACGAGTACCTCGTCGAGGAGTATCCCGATCTGGACTTCGTGGTGCGGGCGACGATCGTGCAGGAGTGAGGGTAGCGGGCTACCCGCCCTCCAGCGCCTCCAGCTCCCTCAGCAGGCGCTCCTGGACAAGCCTGTCATAGGCGTCGCCCAGCGGGAGTTCGGATGCCTGCTGCATCATCTCCCGCTGCAGTTCCCTCCCCTCCCGGCCCTTGAGCAGGGGTAGGCGCAACGCGTATTCGAGCATTACAATCCTGGAGTCGGGCCTCAGCTCCATCGCGCGCTCGAAGTGGGTGGTGGATTCGCCCCGGTTCGCCCCGTAGGTAATGCGGGCCACCATCCGCCCGGCGCGATCGACGACGTCTGCGTGCCAGCCGGCGAGCGCAAGGTGCGCCTCTGCATGCAGTGAGTCGCGGGCCAGCGTCGCTTCGAGAAAGTCACGGATCCGACCGCCGTAGCCGCGCCGCAGCGCCGTCATTGCGCCGATGGTCTGGGAGTATCTGCCGAGGGCGTGAGCGGACTGGTAGTGGGTCTCCGGGTTGGCCGGATCGGCCTGGATCGCCATGTCGCCCAGCTCCATCGCGCGTTGGAAGAGCGCCTGCTTTTCTTCCTCCGGGGCGAGGTAGTAGCCGTAGACGGCCAGCGACTTCGTAGCCAGGGCAAGACCGTCGGCGGTGGCGAGGGCCTCCCCGATCTCGACTGCTTCGAGAAACCGGCCCTCGGTGTAGGCGGTCTCTGCGTCTTCCATCGATTGTGCCTCGGCACGAGTAGCGAAGGGCGCGCCTGCCGCCACGAGCAGCGCTGCCGCCGCCGAGAGCCGGAGAAAACGGGGAAAGGTCATCGGTGCCTCCCTGGGTCGTGCGTACGCACGCGGATGTCGAATACCTCGCACACATAATCCACATCGGGCCGGGGCGTCGCAAGGCTTCACGGCTTCGATTGTGGGCGTTGCAGCCCTGGTTCCGATGGAGCCCGATGCCACCGCTTCCCCGCCCGCCTGCGCCGAACTCGCTGCCGTCGCCTGGAGCGGCTTCGTCCTCCATCATCGATGCTGTGGTGTCTTCGGAGGCCGTCACAGGATTTTTCCCGTACGGGACAATTTTCAGGATTGTGGACACGAATATTCCCGATCGGGCAAATTCATCGGCGTTTCTGCAGTTATTTTCCCGATCGGTAAAATCCCCAGGACGCCACCCGCAGACACACCACGGGGGCCCGATGTGGCTCACGCATCTGGCTGCCCGCGCTGCCGCCCCATATGTTGCCGATAGTCGATCAAACGCTCCCTTGGTCAGGAATTCCCCGATGCGGTCACACTCGATTCTCGTCCCCGTCCTTCTGGCTTTAGTCGCCTCCCCAGCTACCGCCCAGCAGCGCCAGAATCCCGACGGCGAATGGCGCTTCCAGAGCGCCGACGCGTGGGGCACCCGGTACTCGCCCGTCAGCCAGATCAACGCCGGCAACTTCGGCGATCTGGAGGTGGCGTGGGTCTGGCGCGCGGACAACTTCGGCCCCGGCGTCGACCCGCAGATGAAGTCCACGCCCACCTACATCGACGGGATTCTGTACACGGTGGCGGGGCAGCGTCGGACGGTGGCCGCGATCGATCCGGCCACCGGCGAGACGATCTGGACCTACCGCGAGCCGCACACCACCCGCTGGGAGCGCTCGATGCGCCAGAACTACGGGAAGGGCGTGGCCTACGGCGAACTCGACGGGCGCGGCGTCATCTACTACACCTCGCCGGCCTTCTTCCTGCATGCGCTGGACGCGAAGACCGGGCGCCACGTCGAGGGATTCGGGCACCCCATCCCGATCGACGGGTTCCCGGATGCGGGCGTTGTTGACATGCTGCCGCCCCTTCTGGAGGGGTGGGGCCCGTGGATGGCTACGGAACAGGAATACAATCCCGACTATGGGATACCGCGTGAACTCGGCTACATCACCACCTCGTCACCGCCGATCGTGATCGATGGGGTGGTCGTGGTCGGCAACTCCGCCGAGCAGGGGTACAACCAGACGCGCATCGAGAACGTGCCGGGCGACATCCTGGGCTTCGACGCGCGGACCGGCGAGTTCCGGTGGAAGTTCCACGTCATTCCGCGTCCGGGCGAGTTCGGTCACGAGACTTGGGAGAACGACGCCTGGCAGTACACGGGAGACGTGTCGTCGTGGGCGCCGATGTCGGCCGACTACGAGAGGGGGATCGTCTACATCCCCACCAACCCGCCGACGATCGACTTTTTCGGCGGCTTCCGCCCTGGAAACAACCTGTTTTCGACGAGCGTGATCGCCCTTGACGCCTCCAGCGGCGAGCGCGTCTGGCACTACCAGATCGTGCGCAACGACCAGTGGAATTACGACCTGCCGAACGTGCCGATCGTCGTGGATCTGACGGTGGACGGGAATGCGGTTCCGGCGGTGATCCAGACCACCAAGACGGGCCTGATCTTCGCCTTCAACCGCGAGACGGGCGAGCCGATCTGGCCCGTTGAGGATGTGGCGGTGGTCCAGACCGAGGTGCCCGGGAACTGGACGGCCGCCAGCCAGCCCGTACCGACCTGGCCGGAGCCGATGGAGCCCATCGGAATGCCGGAGGAAGACGTGATCGACTTCACCCCGGAGCTGCGCGCCGAGGCGATGGAGATCATCGCCGACTACCGCGTCGGGGGACCGTTCGTGCCGTGGCTGCATGTCGGGTACGACGGACCCGTGCGACAGAACGTCCGCTGCTACGGCGGGCTCAACATCACCCACCCGGCCACTCTTGATCCGACGACGGGCATCCTGTATGCCTCCCACCGCCGGGGGTGCAGCGGGGGCCGGATCATGGCGGGCGCGGACGCGGACGACCCCGATGATCCCGGAACCACGGGCCTCACCGTATCGCAATGGGTCGCAGGCGGGGGGGGCGGCGGGCTGCCGCGCGTCCAGGGCTTGCCGATGTGGAAGCCTCCCTACAACCGGCTGTCGGCCTACGACATGAACACCGGCGAGCGGCTGTGGTGGATCCCGATCGGCGAGGTGTCGCAGGCGATCCGCGAGCACCCGGCCACCCAAGGCGCCGACCTGTCGCGCGCGGGAGGCGGCGGGCTGTCGATCCAGATGGTGGCCGGCGACCTGCTGTACGCGACCCGGGGGTCGGGCGGCCCGCCGGTGCTGGACGCCTACGACAAGCTGACCGGGGAGCAGGTCGGCACGGTCGAGATGCCGGGCGCGGGGCAGTACGGGATGATGACGTACAGCCATGAGGGGCAGCAGCACATCGTGGTGCAGGTGGGACGGCCGGGGAGGCTGGTGGCACTCAGGTTGCCGGAGTGAGCGGCGGGGACGGGCTCGGCCCGGGAGCGCCCAACGATCTGCATATGGAGCGTGACCAGATGCTCCAGCTGGCCCGCGTGGTCGCAGAACTCCTGGTCAGCCGGTTGGACAACCTGCCCGGCGAACGCGCCTGGGAGGGGGATTTCAAGGATACCCTGGAGGACCAGCTCATGGAGCCGCCTCCGGAGGATGGCCGGCCGGCCGCTGAGGTGCTGACCAGGGCCGCGGAGCAGATCCTGCCCTTCGCGGCCCGCATCGATCACCCCCGCTTCTTCGGCTTCATACCCGCCTCGACCACCTGGCCCGGCGTGCTGGCCGATTTTCTGGTGGCGGGACACCAGGTCAACCAGAGCACCTGGCTCACATCGAGCGGCCCCAGCCAACTGGAGCTGGTGGTCATCGACTGGATCCGGCGCTGGATCGGCTACCCGGAGGATGCGGGCGGACTCCTGACCAGCGGCGGCTCGGTCGCCGCGATCACGGCCCTGGTGGCGGCGCGGGAAGCGGCTGGCAGTCCGGGCCGACCGACCGTCTACATGAGCGATCAGAGCCATAGCGCCCAGATTCGCGCGGCCAAGGTTGTCGGCGTACGGCCGGAGAACATTCGGCTGGTTGCGAGCGACGGCCGTTTCCGTCTGGACATGGAAGCACTCCGCCGGGCCGTGGCCGAGGACCGCTCTGCCGGACTGAACCCAGTTGCCGTTTGCGCCAACGCCGGAGCGGGAAGCACCGGCGCCATCGATCCTCTGGAGGACCTGGCGGACTACTGTGAGGCGCAACGCATCTGGCTTCACGTCGATGGGGCCTACGGTGGCTTCGCGACGATCACGGAGCGTGGCCGACGGCTGCTCAAGGGAATGGAGCGCGCCGATTCCATCGGTCTCGACGCCCACAAGTGGTTGTTCCAGCCCTACGAAGCCGGCTGTCTCATGGTGAAGGACGTGAGCACGCTCAAAGCCGCATTCGGGGTCCCTCACGACATGCTGCAAGACACGATCTGGGGTGCCGGTCATCCCAATTTCTCGGACCGGGGACCGCAGGTGAGCCGCTCGGTGCGCGCGCTGAAGATCTGGGTGTCGGTCAAGACATTCGGGATGAGAGCTTTCCGGAGCGCCGTCTCGAAGGGGATGGAGTTGGCCGACCGGGCGGAGGCCTATATCCGGGCCAGCCCGATGCTCGAGATCCTGAACCCCGCGTCGCTGGGGATCGTCTGCTTTAGAGTGAACCCGGGAGATGCCGACCTCGACGAGCCGACTCTGGCAGAGATCAACCGGCACGTTCTCGCGAGCGTTTTCTGGAACGAGCGGGCCTTCATGTCATCCACGCGTCTGCACGGCACGTTCTCGCTCCGGCTCTGCATCCTGAACCACACCACCACCTGGGACGATGTGCGGGAAACGCTTGCAGCGATCGAGCGGTATGGAGGCGAGGCGGTGGCCGAGAATGGGGCTGGCACGGGGGCGGGTTAGCGTTAGCGTAGGCTGTCACCGCATCCCCCGCGCCTTCCACAGGTAGAACGCCACCGGGAAGAGCAGCAGTACGACCGCGCCCGACGTCACCACACCGCCCACCAGCGGCGCCGCGATCCGCTTCATCACATCGGCGCCCGCGCCCGCGCTCCACATGATGGGAAGGAGCCCGAAAACGTCGGTGGCGATCGTCATCATGATGGGGCGGACGCGCTGGACGGAACCGCGCCGGATTGCGTGCGCGAGCGCGGCACGGTCGGTGAGGAGGCCGCGCTCGGCGTAGTCGCGTACCGAGACGTTCAGGTAGAGCAGGAAGACGATCGCGGTTTCGGCGTAGAGTCCGGCCAGCGCGATGATCCCGACCCACACCGCGATGCTCAGGTCATAGTCCAGGATGTGCAGTAACCAGAACGAACCGGCGACCGCGAAGGGGACGCCCAGGAGCACCAGGAAGGTCTCCGTGACGGACCGGGTGGTCAGCTGGATCAGGACGAAGATCAGGAGCAGCGTCAGCGGCACGACGTACATCAGCCGCCCCTGCGCGCGCTCCAGGTACTCGTACTGGCCGCTCCAGGAGAGCGTGTAGCCGGGGGGCAGCGCGACCGCCGCCGCGACCGCTTCACGCGCCGACTCGACGTAGCTGCCGATGTCGATGTCGCGGATGTCGATGTAGACCCAGGCGTTCGGCTTCGCGCCTTCGCTCTTGATGCTGGGCGGGCCGACCACGTACTCCATGCTGGCCAGGCGCCCGAGCGGAACCTGGTGGCCCTCCGGGGTCGCGACCAGGACCGACCTCAGCGCGGGGAGATCGTCGCGCAGCTCACGGCTGTAGCGCAGGTTGACCGGGTAGCGCTCCAGCCCCTCCACCGTGGTCGTCACGTTCATCCCCCCGATCGCGGTCTGGATCACCTCCTGGACATCGCGCACCGTGAGGCCGTGGCGCGCGATCGCTTCGCGGTCGATTCCGAAGTCGAGGTAGTTGCCGCCCATGACCCGGTCCGCGTAGACGCTCGCCGTGCCGGGAACGTCCCGCAGCGTCGCCTCCACCTCGCGCCCCAGCCGCTCCAGCTCGGCGAGGTCGGGCCCCGCGATCTTGATCCCCACCGGCGTGCGGATCCCGGTCGAGAGCATGTCGATGCGGCTCCGGATCGGCATGGTCCAGGCGTTCGTGAGCCCAGGAATGCGCAGAGCCGCGTCGAGCTCCTGGATCAGCCTGTCCGGCGTCATCCCGGACCGCCACTCGCTGCGCGGCTTGAGCGCGATCGTGGTCTCGATCATCGACAGCGGCGCGGGGTCGGTGGCGGAATCCGCACGCCCGACCTTCCCGAATACGTGCTGCACCTCGGGGAAGGTGTAGATGATGCGGTCCGTCTGCTGCAGGATCTCGCGCGCCTCGGTGATCGAGACGCCCGGCAGCGTCGTGGGCATGTAGAGCAGGTCGCCCTCCCAGAGCGGCGGCATGAACTCGGAGCCGAGGCGGGACAGGGGCACGATCGTCGTGGCGAGCGCGGCAACTGCGGCGACAATCACCCACCCGCGCCGCTTCAGCACGAACCCCAGCACCGGCCAGTACGCCCCGGCCAGCAACCGACCCACCGGCGTCCTCCCCGCCGGCCGGACCTTCCCCCGCACCCAGTACCCCACCAGCACGGGCACCAGCGTCACCGACAGCAGCGCCGCGGCCGCCATCGCGTACGTCTTCGTGAACGCAAGCGGCTTGAAGAGCCGCCCCTCCTGCGCCTCCAGGGTGAAGACCGGCAGGAACGACACCGTGATCACCAGCAGCGCGAAGAAGAGCGACGGGCCCACTTCCCTCGCCGCGCGCGCGATGATCTCCCAGTGCGGCCTCTTCCCGCCATCCTGCGCAAGGTGCTTGTGCGCGTTCTCGACCATCACGATCCCGGCGTCGACCATCGTCCCGATCGCCACCGCGATCCCCCCCAGAGACATGATGTTGAGGGTGAGCCCTTGCACCCGCACCACGATCATCGCCAGCAGGATGCCCACCGGCAGCGCGATCACGGCCACCAGTCCGCTCCGCAGGTGGAACAGGAACACCAGGCACACCAGTCCCACGATCAGCAACTGCTGGAAGAGGCTGGTGCGAATGCTCCCCACCGCGCGGTCGATCAGCGAGGTGCGGTCGTAGGCGACTTCGATCTCCACGCCCTCCGGCAGCCCCGGCCCGATCTCGTCCAGCCGGGCCCGCACGTCCCGGATCACGCGCCGCGTGTCCGCGCCGGGCCGCACCACCACGATCCCGCCCACCGTCTCTCCCTCCCCGTTCCACTCCGCCAGCCCGCGCCGGCTCTCCGGCCCCAGCGTCACCCGCGCCACGTCCTCCACAAGGATCGGAGTCCCGTCCGGCCCCACGCCCAGGCCGATCCGGCGGATGTCATCCACCGACCGGATATACCCCAGCCCACGGATCATGAACTCCTTCTCGGCGACCTCGATCAAGCCCCCTCCCACGTCGCTGTTGCTCTCCTGGATCGCGGTGCGAATCGCCGAGATCGGCAGGCCGTACGCGCGCAGCCGGTTCGGGTCGACGGTGACCTGGTACTGGCGCACGAAGCCCCCGACGCTGGCGACTTCGGAAACGCCCGGGATCGCCGTCAGCTCGTACTTCAGGAACCAGTCCTGGATCGAGCGCAATTCGCCGAGGTCGTGGCGGTCGGACCTGAGCGCGTACATGTAGGCCCAGCCGACACCGGTCGCGTCCGGGCCGAGCTCCGGCGTCACCCCCGGCGGGAGCTGCCCGGCGATCGAGCTGAGGTACTCGAGGACGCGGCTCCGCGCCCAGTAGAGGTCCGTCCCGTCCTCGAAGATCACGTAGACGAAGGACACGCCGAAGAACGAATAGCCGCGCACCACCTGCGCAAAGGGCGCCGCCAGCATCTGGGTGGTGAGGGGATAGGTGACCTGGTCCTCGACGATGCGCGGGGCCTGGCCCGGGTACTCCGTCTGGATGATGACCTGAACGTCGGAGAGGTCGGGGATCGCGTCGATGGGCGTGCGGGTCAGCGAGAAGGTGCCCGCGACGACGATCGCCACCGTGCCGAGAACGACCAGGAGGCGGTTCCTGATCGACCAATCGATGATGCGTGCGAACATTGGCCGGCCCTCCTCAGTGGCGGTGCGGCATCGCAGCCGCCGAGTCGGACTCGGTCCCCTCTTCCGAACCGCCCAGCAACTGCGAAATGGCCGCCCGCAGATTCGCGTCGGAGTCGATCAGGAACTGCGACGAGACCACGATCATTTCGCCCTCGGCGAGCCCCGACGACACCTCCTGCATCCCCTCGCTCTCCGTCCCCAGCACCACCTCGCGCGGCTCGAAGACCCCGCCCCCCCTCGCCACCACCACCACCGTGCGCGTCCCGCTGTGCAGGACCGCCTCCGACGGCACCATCACCGCATCGACCGCCCCGCTCGTCCGCACCGTCACGTTGACGTACATCATCGGCCTGAGCCGCAGGTCGGGGTTGGCGACCTCGACGAACGCGGTCAGCGTCCTCGTCTGCGGGTTCACCGCGGGCCGGAAGAAGAGGATCCGGCCGCTCCACTCCCGCCCCGGGAAGGCGTCGGCCTCGATCACGACCGCCTGACCTTCGCGCACGTGCCGCAGATCGTCCTCGTAGAACTCCGTCTCGGCCCAGAGGGTCGAGTGGTCGGCGATCTTGAGGATCGTCATGCCCGGCCCAAGCTTCATCCCCTCCATCGAGTCGCCCATCTTCTCGACGATGAAGCCGGACGCGGGCGCGAAGACCCGCACCGTGCGCGCAACGTCCCCCGACTCGGCGAGCTCGTCGATCTGCTCGGGGGTCATGTCCCAGTAGAGCAGGCGTTCCCGGGACGCTTCGAGGAGGGACTCGGCGCGCTCGACGGCCTCCGGGTAGGCCCCGCCGTCCCGCAGCCGCCCCACGTACTCCATCGCGCCGAGGAACTCGCGCTGCGTCGTGACCAGCTGCGGGCTGTAGATCTCGAAGAGCACGTCGCCCTGCTCGACCGTCTCGCCGACGTTGTTGACGCTGGCGCGCTCGATCCAGCCCTCGTACTTGGTCTGCACCGAGACGACCCGCTCCTCGTTGTGCGCGAGGATGCCGACCGTGCGGATGGAGACCGGCAGCGCGCCGCGGTGCACCATGGCCGTGCGCACCGCGAAGTTCTGCAGAAAGGCCTGGCTGACGCGGATTCCGGTGTTCCCGCCGTCGCCGGAATCGCCAGCAACCGCCGCTTCCTCCGCGTAGACCGGAACCAGGTCCATCCCCATTGGGGACTTCCCCGGCCGGTCCGAGGTGTAGTTCGGGTCCATCGGGGCGCGCCAGTAGAGGACTTCGCGTTCGCCGGGGTCGCGCCCGGCGGGATCGCGTTCGGCGGGATCGCGCTCGCCGGTTTCTCTCTCAGCGGCGTCGCCCTGGCCCGCGGGCGTTTCCATGGCGGGATCGGTCATTCCGCCCATCTCCATGCCCGCGTGCTCCCCCGCCATCCCTTCGTGATCCGCGCCCATCTGTTCGCCGCTGCTCCCGTCCCGCATGAGCCAGGCGGTCGCGCCCACACCGATCAGGACGCCGATCGCCACCAGCGCCGCTCCTCGCATTCCAGTCCTGTTTCTCATGATCCTTCCTCCGGGAAAGCCGAGCCGATGGCCCGTTCCATCTCTGCCAGCGCCTTCATGTAATCGGCCTGCAGGCGCGCAAGTCCGAGGCGCACGTCCAGGAGCATCTCCTCGCTGTCCAGCAGCTCGAGCACGCCCGTGAGCCCGGCCGAATAGGCCTCCTCGGTCGCGCCGAGCGCCTGCTCCGCCTGCGGGAGAAGCGCGTCCTCGAAGAGCGCCAGCTGCCCCTCGATCGTCGTCAGCCGGAAGACAGTGGAGCGCACGGCGAACGCCACCCCGTTGGCCGCGTCCTGGTAGGCTTCCTCGGCGGCCGACAGTCGCGCGGCCGCCTCGCGAACCCCGGCGTCGTAGCTGGACCTGAAGACCGGAACGCTCGCCCCGAAAGTGAGGCTGTACGTGTCCCGGCCATTGCCCGGCGGCGGATTCAGGCGCCCCGGCTCATCCCGGCGCCCCAGCACGTTCCCCCACGCGACGCCGACGGTGAAGTCCGGCCGGTACCGGCGCCGCGCGAGCCGCACTTCGTGCCCGCCGCTCTCGATCCGCAGCCGCGCCGACCGGACTTCCGGCCTCTCGCTGAGCCCGGCACCGTGCAGAGCTTCCTCGTCAAGATCCACCGCCGGGCGCTCACCGATCTCGACTGGCGGAACCGGAGAATCCACCGGCCGGTTGGCCAGCACGTTCAGTGCCGCCTCGAAGTCCGTGCGCTGCCGCAGCAGCTCCTGCCGGCGGTTCAGAACCCGCGTGACCTCCGCCTGCAGCTTCACGACCTCCTGCTGCTGGCCGAACCCCTGCGAGTAGCGGGCCTGGGCCAGCGCCTCATAATGGAGCAGGAGCTGTTCTTCCTCCTCGGTGATCCGCAGCGCCTGATCGAGGTAGGCGAGGTCGTACCAGGCCAGCTTGACCTGGCGGACGACCTCGGCCCTCTGCTCCGCGTAGGACTGGTTGCGGATGTCCGACTGGGCTGCGGCGATCCTCCGGCGGTCCGAAAGCGTGCCGGCCCAGGGCAGTGCCTGGCTGACCGAGATGTTCGACAGTTGAGGGCCGACCCGGGTCTGGGCCCCCGCCAGGTGCTGGGTGAACGACAGCGCCGGGTTCGGCAGGGTCGACGCCTGGGGGACGCGCGCGCGGGCCGCCTGATACTCCAGGAACGCCCCGCGCACGCGGGGGTTGCCCTCCAGCGCGTCGGCGATCAGCGCGGCGAGCGCCGGGTCACCGTTGGAGGTGTAGGACGGCGTCTGGGCGGCGGCGGGCGCCGCGTCGATGTATAGCGGGACGGCGATCGCGAAAGCGACCGCCATGGTTCGCGTGATGTACATGGTTGCCTCGCCATGGATGGGTCGGGGTGACTGGTTCCGCCCAACGGGAAGGCCCGTGGGGAACCGTTGCCCGGCACTGTGAAGCGCGTGCGCCCCGGGCGGGGGCGCGCCCGGTCATGCCAGTGCGGTGAAGCGAGGCGGGGGAGTTTCGACCGCCAGGTCGGCGGCGACGGGGATGGCGGCCGCGAAGGAGGCCGCGCGAACGAAGGGGGTCGGAATGCGCGCGACCGCCACCGTACGGACGGCGCGGATCGAGGCCGCGCCGCAGGCCATCATCATCTGGCAGGTGTCGCGGTCGCCGTGGTGGGGGGCGGGGTGGTCGGGGTGGGGGGCGGGGTGGTGGGCCGGCGCGGCGTCGCCGTGCGTGGCCGTCCCGTGTGTGGGAGCGGGAATGTGCGGAGCGGTCCCGTTTGCGGAGGCTGCGTGCGCGGCGGTCCTGGGTGCGGAAGCGGGTTCATGCGCGTCGGCCTCATGCACCCCAGCCGCCTGGTGCGTAGACGCACCCATGTCGCAACGGAGCGCGACCAGGTGTGACGAAGTCATGGCCGCGAAAACCAGGAAGGCTACGGAGCGGCGCATGGGGGAATGTGTGTCGAAGTGCGGCCGGTCGTCAAACCCGCCCCACCACCAGCACCCGCCACACCATCCCGTCGCGCAGGTAGCTTCGCGACAGGCCGTGCCGCGCCAGCACGGCCTCGATCTCTGCCGGATCGTGCACGTACACGCGGAACGGGTGGCGGCGCAGGCGCTGGAAGAAGTTCACCACCGCGACGCCGCACCGCATGAAACGGGTGCCGCGCGGGAAGATGAGGCCCAGGGTGCGGCGGGCGCGGTCGGCCGCCGCGCCGAGGAGCGCCGGCATGTCCGGGTAGCAGCAGACAACCCGGTCGAGCGTGACGATGTCGGCCTCGTCGACTTTGTTCGCTTCCCGAACAAAGTCCCCCTCCACATACTGCATCCGGTCGGCGTAACCGCGCGCCTCGGCCTCGGAACGTGCCGCCGCGAGGTAGGCGGGCGAGGCGTCGGCGCTGGTGCCGCGCGAAGCACCGCGCGCGATCAGCTCGTGCTGTATGGCCCCGACGCCGCCGCCGATATCGATGAAGGTGCCGCCCGCGACGCTCGCGTCTGAAATCGCGTCGAGGAGGCGCCGCGTGGCCCGGCCCGGCCCCTTGCGCCGATATTGCCGCAACTGCCGCCGCGCCATCCTGTCCCCGAACATGTCCTCGATTCCGCGGCACTGGGCACAGCTCATGAGAATCTCCGCCAGGTTGACGTGAACCCCGCGACTTGCAAACGTCGAATGCCCTCAACGTACAAGGAGCAACAGGCATCGGCATGCCCAATACCCCCCCGATGGACAGTGCCATCACGCTGACCCTGCCCGACGGGTCCCACCGCACCGCCGCGCGCGGCACGCCCGCGGGCGAAGTCGTCCGCGAGATCGGCGAGGGGCTCTTCCGCGCGGCCCTCGTGGTCGAACTGAACGGAGAGCTCCTGGACCTCGTCACGCCACTACGGGAAGGTGGCTCGTTCCGGGTGCTGACCGCCAGGGACACCGAGGCGCTCGACGTGCTTCGCCACTCCGCAGCCCATGTCCTGGCCACCGCCGTGCGAAAGCTGCGCCCGGAAGCGAAGATCGGCTTCGGCCCCGCGATCGACGACGGGTTCTACTACGACTTCGAGGTCGACGAGCCCTTCACCCCGGCCGACCTGGACGCCTTCGAGGAGGAGATGCGCCGCGTGGCCGCCGAGGCCAGTCCCTTCGAGCGAGAGGAAATCAGCCTCGAAGAGGCCCGCGACCGCATGGCCGACGACCCCCTCAAGATGGAGCGCGTCGCCGACTTCCACGAGGACGAAGTCATCTCGACCTACACCAACGGGGACTTCGTCGACCTCTGCCGCGGCCCGCACGTCCCGGACACCTCGCACATCCGCCACTTCCGCCTGCTCAGCACCGCCGGCGCCTACTGGCGGGGCGACAGCGACCGGCAGATGCTGCAGCGGATCTACGGCACGGCGTTTTTCAAGGCGAAGGACCTCAAGGCCCACCTCCACCGGCTGGAGGAAGCGAAGCGGCGCGACCACCGCGTCGTCGGCAAGCGCCTCGACCTGTTCCGGTTTCACCCGTCCGCCCCCGGCGCCGCCTTCTGGACGCCCCGGGGCACGATCCTCTACAACGAGCTGCTCGCCTTCGAGCGCGCGCTCCAGAAGGACGACTTCCTCGAGGTCATGACCCCCCTGATGTACAACAAATCGCTCTGGGAGACCTCGGGGCACTGGGGCAAGTACCGCGACGACATGTTCCTGATCCGCAACAGCGAAACCGGCACGCACGACACGTCGCTCAAACCGATGAACTGCCCGTCGCACTACCTGTTGTACCAGGCGAAGCGGCGCTCATACCGCGAGCTCCCGATCCGCTACGTGACGTTCGATGTTCTGCACCGCAACGAGGTTACGGGCGCGTTATCTGGACTTACGCGAGTGCGACAGTTCCAGCAGGACGACTGCCACTGCTTCATCGCGGAGGACCAGATCGCCAGCGAAGTCGCGTTCCTCATGCGCTACATCCTGGACTTCTACGCGGCCTTCGGGCTCAGCGCGACGATCAACTTCGCCACCCGCCCCGAGGTCCGCATCGGCGACGACGCGCTTTGGGACCGCGCGGAGGGGGGGCTGCTCGCCGCGCTGGAGGAGACCGGACGGCCCTACGAGCTCAAGGAGGGCGACGGCGCCTTCTACGGCCCCAAGATCGACTTTGACATCACCGATTCGATCGGCCGCGCGTGGCAGTGCGGCACGATCCAGCTCGACTACAACGCGCCGGAGCGGTTCGGGCTCGAATACGTCGGCCAGGACAACCGCATGCACCGCCCCGTGGTGATCCACCGCGCGGTGAGCGGGTCGCTGGAGCGTTTCATCGCGATCCTCATCGAGCACTTCGCGGGGGACTTCCCGCTCTGGCTCGCGCCGGAACAGGTGCGGGTGATCGCGATCGGGGCGCACGCGATCGAGGCCGCGACCGCCGTTCGCGACCGCATGGCCGAGGCGGGGCTGCGCTCCCAGCTGAGCCCCCGCGCCGCCGAGATCGACTTCCGCGAGCAGATCAAGGACGCATCCAACCTGAAGGTCCCGTACATGGCGATCATCGGTAGCCGCGAGGCCGAGGCCGGCACGGTGTCCCTGCGCGCGCGCGGCGCGAAAAAGAAGCAGGTGACGCTGTCGCTGGATGAGGCGGTGGAGCGGCTGCGGCTGGAGAGCGAGGGGCGGGAGCTGTGGGGTGCGGGCGGAACCATGGTGCCTGGCCAAGGGTGACGCATCCGCGTTTGACTGCGGCCCTTTCCGCAGCGACTCTCCTGGCCACCTGCGACGGCGCACCCGGCGGCGAGCCCCCCGCCCCGCTCGAATTCACCGCGGCGGACATCGAACTGATCGGCAGCTCCGACTCCCTCGCCATTGTCCAGGACATGGAGGTCCTGAGCGACGGTTTCGTCTGGGTTCTGAACTCGCAGCCGCCGTTTTTCGTGGGATTCGGGCCAGCTGGCGAATCGCTTGGCACACACGGGCGCTCCGGCGGCGGACCCGGCGAATTCCAGATGCCCTCCGGGTTCTTGACCGGGGGATGGGAGGGCGATGCATGGGTCTTCGACTTTGTTCGCCACGCGATCATTCGCATCTCGCAACCGGGCGAAGACCTGTCGGTGATCCCCCTGCGCTCCGACGCCCTCCCGCCCGGCAGCGTGAGAGGCGGCATGAACATGCTGGGCAACCTGGTGCGCACCGCCAGAATGGGCCGCGAGATCATCCTTCCCCGTTCGACCGCGACCATGGAGTCGGGACCGTTGCAGTTCCGTTTCGCGCTCCTGCTGGCCGACCTGGTCGCCGTCGACCCGGAAACGGGAGCTGCCCGGGATCTGGTAGCGCTCAGCGAGGTGCTGGACGACCCATCCGGCGATTTCATCCCGAGCGAGGGCGCCTTTCCGCTCTGGTACCGGCTGTGGGCTCCCTGCGGCGATGAAGTCGTCCGCGTCCACGATCGCGTGAGGAATCAGCTCCGGGGATTCGACGGATCGGGCACCGAGGTGGACCCCATCGACCTTCCGCCGGTTCCCTTCAACGAGGTCACTCCACACCAGTTTGCCGCGGCGGTGTTCCGCATGAGGCAGGCCCAGCTGACCGCCGACGTCGCCGCCCGGCTGACGGAACAGGACAGCCTCGGCGTCCTGGACCGGATCGCCCGGACCGTTCGCGGGAGACCGCACGAACTTGCGAGCTATCTGCCGCGGTACGTGGACCTGCGCTGCACCTCAGACGGGACGATCTGGATGCACCCGCTCGATCCGGATGTCGGTGGACTGGCCGGTGGTCGGCGCTGGCTGCGGATCTCGCCCGACGGAGCCACCGACCCCGCCGGAGCCGTTCAGGAGGTGTACCTGCCCGACCGGTTCGACGCGTTCCGCTTCACGGAGTCACGGATCTGGGGGATACGCAGGGACGAGAACGACATCCCGTCCGTCGCGTTCATTGCGCTTCCGGCGGGCTGAGCGCGGGGCGGCAGTCAGGCTTCCCGGCGGCCCCACACCCCCAGCACCACCCCCACCCCCACCACCGTCCCGGCCCCGATCACGTTGAGCCACAGGTACGCCACCTCCGTGCGCCATTCGATGAGGCCCACCGCCACCATCCCCAGGACCAGCCCCACCAGCGCGCCCCGACCCCGCGCACGCGGCACCATCGCCAGCAGGAACACGCCCAGAATCGACCCGTAGAAGAACGACCCGAAGCGGTTCACCACCTCGATCAGCGAGCCCAGACTGACCGCGTACACCGCGACAATGCAGGCGAACACCCCCCAGAACGCGGTTGCGACCTTCGACACCCTGAGGTAGTGGGCGTCGCTGGCTTCCGGGCGGAACCAGCGGCGGTAGAAGTCGATGATGCTGGTGGTCGAGAGCGAGTTCAGCTCGGACGAGATGCTCGACATGGCGGCCGCGATGATCGCCGCGATGAATAGCCCCGCGAGCCCGATCGGCAGTTCCCCCAGGACGAAACGGGGGATGATGTAGTTGACGTCCCGCGACGGTTGGCCGGTGACCTCTTCGGCCATCGACAGTGCCTCGGCGCGGATCTCCTCGACCGTGGCCTCCCGGGCGAGGAAGTCGTCCATGGCGGCCTGGCGGGTCGCGTCCTGGCCGGCGGCGTCCGCCACGCTCCGCGCCGCCCCCTCCCTCTCCACCAGCGCCTCCCCGTAGCGGGCCTGCAGCGCTTCGTACTCCGCGCCGCGCACCTCCACCACCGCGTTCTCGTGCGCGGGGTTGTACAGCAGCGGCGGCTGCTGGAACTGGTAGTAGACGAAGACCATCACGCCGACGAGGAGGACCAGCGCCTGGAGCGGGATCTTCCAGTACGCGCTCATCAGGAGCGAGGTGCGCGCCGCGTTCACCGACTTCGCGGCCAGGTAGCGCTGCACCTGCGACTGATCCGTGCCAAAATACGACAGCATCAGAAACGTGCCGCCGATCAGCCCCGACCAGAAGGTGTAGGTCTCGTTGATGTCGAACGAGAAATCGAAGACCCTGAGGCGGCCCGTCGCGCCGGCGATGTGGAGCGCCTCGCCCGGCGACACCGGCATCTGCACGACCAGCACCACCACCACCGCGAGCAGCGCGACTACGATCAGGATCATCTGCTTGACGTCGGCCCACGTCACCGCCTGGATGCCGCCCAGCATCGTGTACGCAACGGTCGGCACGCCGATCAGCGCCACGGACCACAGGAGCGGCCACCCGAACACCGCCGAGAAGACCACCGCCGGCGCGGCGATGATTACCCCGCACGACATCCCGCGCGACAGCAGGAAGAGGAACGCGGTGAGCGTGCGCGTCTCCGGCCCGAAACGCCGCTCCAGGTACTCGTACGCGGTGTAGACCCCGGCGCCGCGCAGGAACGGCACCAGCGTCACGCCCAGGATCACCATCGCCAGCGGCAGCCCGAAGTAGAACTGCACGAAGCGCAGCCCGTCGGTGGCCCCCTGCCCGGTCGTGCCGATCATGGTGACCGCAGACAGCTGGGTGGCCATCACCGACAGCCCGACCGCCCACCAGGGGAGCGAGCGGTTGGCGAGGAAGTAGCCCTCGACCTCTTTGGTGCCGCGCGCGCGGCGGATGCCGTCGACGAGGACGTAGGCGACGTAGCCGCCGACGATCAGCCAGTTGATGGGGTGCATGGGCGGGCTGCTATCCGTGGTAGGTGGCCTGGAGGAGCCAGAGCGCGATCAGCGCGAGGATCTGGACCAGGAGGACGCGGGCGAGGGTGGAGCGGAAGGGGGCGTTCTGGTCGCGGCCATCAGGGCCGGTGGGTTGGCCGCCCTTCATTGCCGGTTTCTCCAGCGCGCCTCGTTGGCGCGGATCGCGTCCTGCACGAAGGCCGCCAGACCCTCGGCGCGCTTCTCGAAGTACTCCATGAAGCGCGCGTCTGCCGTGTACATCTCGGCGAGACCCCGGTGCATCCCGTGGCTGCACGGGTAGAACCAGCGGTCGATGTGGCAGCGGTGTTCCTCGGCGAGGTCCATGGCCGCGCGGCCGGCCGCGTGCGCCCCCCCGGCCAGCAACTCCGCCAACCGGCCCATCACGGTGTCGCCCTCGTCCCTGATCCTGGCCCAGTCGTCCTTGCCGTAGCGGCGGGTGCGGCGCATAGACTCCTTGTAGGCATCGGTGTCGCCCCAGCGCTGCTTCGCCTCCTCCTCGTATTGGGACGGGTCGAACTCCTCCAGCCCCTCGAACATCTCGGTCGTCTCCATCTGCTTCTCTTCCTCCAGTGCCGTCAGGGCCCTGTCCACCCCGCGGATGATCCTGTCCGTTCTCTCCTGCCGCTCCCTCAGCAGCTCCCTCTGCGCGGCCAGCGCGCTCCGCCGGTCGTAGGCCGGAGCATCGAGCATCTGGCCGATCGCGTCGAGGCCGAAGCGCAGTTCGCGCAGCAGCCGAATCTGGCGCAGCCGCTCGAGATCGCCGTAGTCGTAGAGCCGGTAGCCATGCTCCGACCGCCGCGACGGGACCAGCAGCCCGATCCGGTCGTAGTGGTGCAGCGTGCGCACCGTGACGCTGGCCAGCGTGGCGACCTCGCCGACGGTGTGGAGATCCCGGGTTGTCATGGGGAGAAAGGTAAACCCTAACGTTACGTCAGGGTCAAGGGGGAAGGGGATCCAGGCAAGGGATCGTCCAAAGTCAACTGGGACTGCACGATCTGCCATCCTTGCCATTGGACCACATCCGGTCAGATCGGGTGCGAAAGCGGGAAAATCGGAGTCGAGTGGCGGGAACTATTCGGCCTCTACGATCATCGAACAAGCCCGGATGTCTCCTGCCGCGTCGGGCGGTCGGAACCTGTCGCCGCGCCGAGGGATCGTGCAGACTACTGGTTCATCCGACCTTTCTGCAACCCCGATTCGCGAACGGATCATGTTCCAGCAGTATCCACAGCGCGACGTGAACGAAACCGGACGACTGCGACGGAGGTGGGGCAAGTCGAGCCAGTACCGTGGAGTAATTCGTAGGGGCTGCTCCAACACCCGCAGCTGAGGTCTCCGACCAGAGTCAAGAGACTCGGCCGCGCGGTCAGGTCGTCGCACCCAGGCCCGAGCCGGATTGTCCGGCCCAGCCCCGGTTGTGCCCGGCGTTGCAAGCGTCGCGGGGAGGCCAGGGTGGGTTCGCTTTTGTCGGTCACTCGGGAGGCTCCGTTTCCTCGCCAACCCGGTCCGCGATCCAGTCGAGCGATCCCTCCAGGTTGAGCGGCCCCACGATAATGGTCACTCCCCACGTCTTCCGGTCCAGCACTCGCCCGACCATCGCCGGCAGCATCGGTCGCCCGAGCCCGCCAACTTGTCGGTGTCCCGAGGCTGCGTCGGCACGGCGTACAGTCGGGGTCGAGCAGGAACAGTCCGGCCCGCCCCTCCACCTCACCCACCCAATGGGCCATCGCGGCGGCGCTCGGCCTGGGTGCGACCCGGCCCGGGTCTTGCTTCGCGCGCGGCGGTGGGCAATTCCTCAAACACGGCGATCAGATCTTGAAGGGCCACGTCCAAGTCAACCCCGTACGCAAACGTCGGCTTCGAGTCCGGCGCCATCTCCCCGACATATCGCGAATCGGTGAAGTCGTCCTTGTGCTTGGCGAGGATGGACCGCACAGACCCGTGTACAACCCGTTCGACCACGTCCTCGCGCTTCTGCTCAATGGCCAGTTGGGTCTCCTGGTCCAGCGCGTCGAACAGCTTGAGGAGGTCGTGGCCCCACTCGTGGTCCCCCGTCGTCTTGATGGCGATGGCCTTCAAGGCCAGTTCTGCCGCCAGAGCCCGCACTACGGGGGCGGCGAGCATGCTCCCGAGGAACTCTTCGTCGGGGAATTTCGCGTCGTTGTCGTCGGCGGGTGTCCGATCCCCCTTCAGGTAGTCGTCCAAAACGCGGTCGAGATGGGCAGCCACCCGGCGCAAGCCGCGTGCTTGGGCGATGGCGATGTTGGCGTCCATTCTGAGTCTATCCTATACATTGGTGTGCCCTCTGCGTCCCAGGGCCCCCCGCAAGTCACCCCGCCCACCCCTCCGACAGCACTTCCGCCTGCTCCAGCACCGTCCGCGTCGCCCTCTCCTGCTTGTCCGGTGGGTAGCCGTGCTTGCGGAGGATGCGCTTGACCAGCCGCCGGAGGTTGGCGCGCACGTTCTCGCGGAGCGTCCAGTCGATCCTGACGTTGTTCCGTACGGTATCTACCAACTCGCGGGCAATCTCGCGCAGAGTCTCGTCGCCGAGCACCTGCACGGCGCTGTCGTTCGTCTCAAGCGCGTCGTAGAAGGCCAGTTCGTCCTCGGAGAGCCCCAGCGCCTCGCCGCGCGCGTTCGCTTCGCGCATCTCCCGGGCAAGCTGAATCAGTTCCTCGATGACCTGGGCGGCCTCGATGGCCCGGTTAGCGTAGCGGCGGACGGTCTGATCGAGCATCTCGGCGAAGGATCGCGCCTGGACGACGTTCCGTCGCTTGCGTACCGCGAGTTCTCCTACGAGCAGCTTCCGCAGCAGTTCGACCGCGAGGTTCCGCCGCTTCATGCCCCTCACTTCGGCCAGGAACTCCTCGGACAGGATCGAGATGTCGGGCTTCTCAAGGCCGGCCGCGGCAAAGATGTCCACGACGCCTTCTGAGGCGACGGCCCGTGAGACGATCTGGCGGATGGCCATGTCAACTTCTTCCTCGGTGCGCGACTCCCCGGCGGCACGCTTGGCCAGCACCGACCGGACGGCTTGGAAGAACGCCACATCGTCACGGATCCGTATGGCTTCCTCGTGCGGGACCGCGAGCGCGAACGCCTGCGAGAGTTCGCGCACGGCCAGCAGACAGCGCTCCTTGCCGTTCTCCTGCGCGAGGATGTGCTCCTGGGCCGCGGGGAGCAGACTCGTGCGTTCGGCAGGCGTGCCGTCGATCCAGGCCGCGTAGTCGAAGCCGTGGAACAGGCCTCGGCACACTTCGTACTTCTCCAGCATCACGGCAACAGCCTCGGACTGGTCCAGCGTCGTCTTGCCGGTGCCGCCGCTCTCGGTGTAGGTCGCGAGAGCGCGTTTCAGTTCGTGCGCGAGGCCGAGGTAGTCCACGACGAGGCCGCCCGGCTTGTCCCGGAAGACCCGGTTCACTCGCGCGATGGCCTGCATCAGCCCGTGGCCGCGCATCGGCTTGTCCACGTACATGGTGTGCAGGCTTGGCGCATCGAATCCGGTTAGCCACATGTCTCGCACGAGCACGACCCGGAGGGGGTCGCCGGGATCGCGGAACCGCTTCGCCAGAAGCTCGCGGCGCTTCTTGTTCCGGATGAGCGGTTGCCAGTCGGGAGGGTCCGATGCGCTGCCGGTCATCACGACCTTGATCTCGCCGTCGGCGTCATCGTTGTGGTGCCATTCGGGGCGCAGGCGAATCAGCTCGCGGTAGAGGTCGACGCAGATGCGGCGGCTCATGCAGACGATCATCGCCTTGCCGTCCAATGCTTCGAGGCGCCGGTCCAAGTGTGAAACGATGTCTTGGGCGATGAGATTGAGGCGGTGCGGGGCTCCAACGACCGCTTCGAGTTGCGCCCACTTGGTCTTGAGCTTCTCCTTGCGCGCGATCTCCTCGCCCTCGGTCGCCTCTTCGAAGTCGGGATCGATCTTCGGCCGTTCGGCCTCGTCCAGCGTCAGCCTCGCCAGCCGGCTCTCGTAGTAGATCGGCACGGTCGCCTTGTCCTGGACGGCCCGCTCGATGTCGTAGACGCTGATGTAGTCGCCGAAAACGGCCCGCGTGTTGGCGTCCTCAAGCTCGATGGGGGTGCCGGTGAAGCCGATGAACGAGGCGTTGGGGAGCGTGTCGCGCATGTGGCGGGCGTAGCCGTCGATGAAGTCGTACTGGCTGCGGTGGGCCTCGTCGGCGATCACCACGATGTTGCGGCGCGTGGACAACTCGGGCATCCGGTCGCCCTTCTCTTCCGGAAAGAACTTCTGGATGGTGGTGAACACTACGCCGCCCGACTCGACGGTCAGCTTGGCGCGCAGGTCGGCTCGGTTCTCGGCCTGGGCCGGCGGCTGCCCAAGGAGATCCCGGCAGCGGGAAAACGTGCCGAAGAGTTGGTCGTCGAGGTCATTGCGGTCCGTCAGCACCACGATGGTCGGATTCTCCATCATCGGCTCGCGGGCGATGCGTCCGGCGTAGAACGCCATCGTCAGGCTCTTCCCTGAGCCCTGCGTGTGCCAGACGACTCCGATGCGCCGGTCACCGGGGTCCCCGCCGGGCGGCTGCCCGATGTCGTATTCCGCGTCGGGCTCGGCGACCTTTCGTGCCTCCTGCCACAGCGCCGCCGCCCGCAGCGTTTGGCCGACCGCCGTCTCGACGGCGTGGAACTGGTGGTATCCGGCCATCTTCTTGGCCAGCTTGCCGCTGCCATCGTCCTCGAAAACGATGAAGTCCCGGAGCAACGACAGGAATCGCCCCCGCTCGCACATCCCTTCGAGCATCACCCGCAACTGAGGAAGGTGCGGTCCGGCCAGCGCCTGTCCGGTGATCGTGCGCCACGGCTTGAACCACTCGCGTCCGGCGGTGAGGGTCCCCATGCGCGCCTTGAGGCCGTCCGAAGCGATGAGCACCGCGTTGAAGGCGAACAGGTCCGTCAATTCGGCCTTGTAGGTCTGGAGCTGCGTCCAGGCCGTCCACACCGTGGCCTTCTCGTCCGCCGGGTTCTTGAGTTCGAGCAAGCCCAGCGGAAGACCGTTGACAAACAGCACGACATCCGGCCGACGCTTGTGTTCACCTTCGACGACGGTGAACTGGTTGACCGCGAGCCAGTCGTTGTTCGCGGGGTTCCCGTAGTCGAGAACGGAGACCTGAACGCCGCGCATAGCACCCCCGGCGGCCCGGTATTCTACGGTCACGCCATCCACAAGCAGGCGGTGGAACGCACGGTTGCGGGCATCCAACGTCGAGCCTTCGGGGCGCATGATCTTGCGGAATGCGTCGTCCAACGCCTCAGCGGGCAGACTGGGGTTCAGCCGGGTCAAAGCGTCGCGTAGCCGTCGTTCCAGAACGACTTCGGCGTAGTCCGCCCGCTCCGCCCCTTCAGCGTGAGGAGCAATGTCGGGACCGTGGGCCACCTTCCACCCGAGGCTCTCCAGCCATTCGAGCACCGCGGCTTCGACCTCCGACTCGGTGAAGGTCGTCATGGAATTGCCGGGAGCTTCAGTTCCACCATACCGCGTAGCCCCTTCGTTGCAGGCGGAGGGCCAAGGCTCGCTCCTGCTCAACGGCCTCCGAGGCAGGAACCGGATTCAGTCGCTTGTACTTCTTCTTCATGAGGTACATCCCGTACTTCTTCGCGATCCGGCATGCCTTGTAGCCGCTCTTGTGCTGAAGAAAGCGTTCTTCAGGGTCGAGGGCCGTCTGCCCCACGTAGACGCATGGCTTCCCAAAGAGGATGCGGTGCCGATAGTGCGGGTTCCTCGCCATGAACTTCCTATGGTCGAGAATGGATTCGCCGTCTTCGGAGTCGCCAAGGCGAATCACATAGAGGTTCCTGGTGAGTTCCTCTGCCATCCGTGTCTCGTCTCCTCTCTCGTGGTCTCGTGTCCGCCCGCCGACCAGCCGATGGGCACTTGGCCTCAAGGCACCGTTCTTCCCCTGTGATCCAGAATGAACCGCGCCCCGATCGTCCTCAGCATCGTCCAAGGATCCATGCACCGGACGCCAAGGCCGCTACAGGCATTCGGGATCTTGACCTTCTTGACGGTTTGCGCTGGCACCTCGTGGGTCACCACGGCGCATCCGTGAGCCAAGGCGTGTGCGATGATCCAGTAGTCGGCCTTGGACATGAAGCTCGCGACCGCACCAGGAAGATAGCCTTTGCCATGCACCCAACGGCTCACGTCCTTCGCAGCTGCCATGACGTCGGCGTCCACCACGCGGAACAGCGGCCGGCCGGCGGCGTGGGCCCACTGCTTCAGTTCGATCGGGTACTGGATTTCCCTCAAGACCGCGTCGACGCTTCCCACGTTGCCTGCCTGTCCGTGGAATCCAAGCCAATCCCAGAACGCGGGGCAGTAATCGAGACCGTAATGCTCCCTGTTCGCTCGAATGAATACGTCCGTGTCAATGAGGTGGAGCTTCACGGAGTCAGGCCCAATTCGCTGGCCATGCGGTCAAGGGTTGCCGGATTGCGAACCGCCAGCATGCGAAACGCGTCCGTGTACCGAGTCCTGCCCTCCAGCGTGTCAGCGATCACTGCCCTCGTGAAGGGCCTGCTGAGCCGAGAAAAGGCGGTTCGATAGAAGTCGCCGCCCCCCGATCGCGGAAGCGATTCGGACCGGGCGACTTCACGGCTCCACGATGTGTCGAAGCTCTGGCGATTGATCCGGCCCAGGTCGAGTAACCGCCGAAGCACCACAAGCGTGCTCACCTTGAAGTGGCGAGAAAGCCGCATCTTCGCCTCATCCACAGGCTCGTTGGACCGCATCTCCCGTTCGATGTCCGCCAGCGGCACCAGGAACTCGGCCGCGACCGCATTGCACCAGGTCTCCTCTCTCCTGATGCCCGGAGCGGACGGAGACGGCAGGTTTGACAGCGCGGAGGTCCCGAGCCAGAGGTGCGCCAGCTCATGGGCCAGCGTGAACATCTGGGCGGACTTGGCGTCCCGCCATTCACGAAGACCAGGGGGGCCAGCGGATCGGCCAGCGCGAAGCCTCGGAATTCCCGGGGGTCGAGCCTGCGCCGGGTGTTGCTTCCGACGATGCCGCTGACCATGACGAGAACACCCGCGCTCTCTGCAGACGCGATGCACGCGGACAGCGCCTTCTGCAGCGTCCGGTGCTTGAGCCGCCCGTCGACCGTGATCCGCAGCTTGTCGCGCATCGCTTCAGCCGCCGATTGCGTGTCGGAACTGGCGGTGAGGCTGCCCACGAAGTCGAGCGGCTCCGCGCCCATCGACCGGAGGTAGTCCTGGTACCACACCTGCCGCTCCTGGCAGAGGTAGATGGTGTCCAGCAGATTGGGGCTGGGCTGCGGAAGAGATCCGCTGCCGACCGTCCGGAAGTCCGGGATCGGGACGGGTTCTTCGGGCGGCTCATCTAGCAGCAGAGTCCCGACGGGGACATGCACCCTGCGTGCAAAATCCTCCAGCTGCCTTAGCGTGGGCTGCAAGCGACCCGTTTCCCACTCCTGCAGCTTCTTGAAGCGGACCGGGAACTCACCACGGCCAAGCCCGGCGCGATGGCGCGCCCAGCGTAGGAGTTCCGGATTCACGGGGACCCGGATCATCAGCGGTCCCCGGCCAAGCTTGCGAGCGCCGCCTTGAGAACCTGCAAGCAGACCTTGGCGGTATGTTCGTCCGGCGTGAAACCCGAGACCAATTGCTGATATGGGTGGATGTAGTTTCGGAAGTCGCGTAATCCGTGACTGAACTTCTTGACGTCGAGCTTCAGTACGCCAACCTCGCACGCGACATCGATCAGTTGGGCGAGGCTCCATTCGTGAAAGCGCTTGGGCGACCCATTTGCGGCCTTCGGCGTCGCTCTCGCCTGATTGAAGCGTGCGGGTGACTGCTGAGCCGCGCCGAGCAGAACGGCTTCCAAGACGCTGCCGCACAGGAAGATCACGGACAGATGCGCACCAGCGGCGAGAGCTGCGCGGGCTTCTTCCAGCCGTCCCTCGATGATAGGCCTGACCTGTGGGTCAATCGGCAACTTGTGAATGCTTGGACTCAAGAACTCGCGCTTGAGGAACTCGCTCTCCTTCTCGACGGCGTTACGGACCACGGGGCGACCGCTAATCCGGCCTACGATCTCACGTGTTCTCTCCAACACACGTCCGTCGATGTCCCTCCCGTTGAGTTCGCAGTCGGCTTCGTAGGAATCGAGCATCTCGGAAAGCACGGCTCCAACCAACTGATCGGGTTCCGACTGCCAAAAGGCGCGAAGCTTCTTGGCCTTGGACGTCCCTAAGGTCTGATACTTGTGCCCATGGATGTCGACCTCGTACCGACGGAAGAACTCACCAAAAGTGGCGTCGGAGAAATCGAGCACGTATCCGCTGCCCATGCCGAACAGCTTCTCGAAATAGCGCTTCTCAATGTCTGTCAGGGAGCTCATGCCTCAGCCTCCATTGACTGGGTGGCCCTGGCCAATCGGAGTTCCCCGGAAATGAGTCTGGGAAGCAGCGTGTCCCGAACCGCGGCGAGGGTGCGGGATTCGTGACCGGCCTTGCTAGCTCTCTCGATGACCGATTCGGCGACGTCACCGAACCGGGCGGACAACCGCCTCGGTGGCACGACCATCAGAAACCCTCGTAGCGCGGTTGGCGGTACCCGCTGGCGGCCGCTCGTGCCGCTCATGTTCCGGATTGCAAATTCGCGAAACCTGGCACTCCGAGCGAGGAAGTACGCGAACTGATTCGGAAGCGGGGGACGCGGCCCAAGGACGATGTACTCCGTAGAGCCCCATCCGACCTCGCCGTCGGTCAAGAAATCCACGTAGGCGGTCTTGCCGTTCTCAAGGCACGGTGTGATCCGGGCGACAAGCGTATCACCGTTGGCAAACCGCATGCCGGACCCGAAGGCTCGAACCGCGACCGAATCCGGCATGTGTCCCTTGGTGGGCATTTTGGCCATCGGGAGATAGGGGGCGGCTTGACCCTTTCGGAGAGATCGTCTCGGGTTGACTTCGATGTACTCCGCCAGGGTCGCGACCTGCCACCCGTCTGGAATCTCCCCCATCTCCGAATCCACCAGCCGGTCGGAGAACAGATCGGCGATGTCTTGCGGCAGTCCTGTGTCGCGTCCCTCCATCTTCGCACGAACCGGATCGAAATCGACGAACCAGGACTTGAACAGCGCACGAGCCATTGCCTCCAGCGTCTCGTTCATACGCCGGCTCAACTCGATCTTGTCGTCGAGCGTGGCGAGAATGTGCGCGATGGCGCGCTGCTCGGACGTCGGTGGCAACTGGACCTCGAGGCCGCGCAGTTCGTCACTGTTGATGCGTCCCGTACCGTGACCCGCGAGGTCTACGAGGCTCAGGAGCCGCTGTTTGTTGCCAAGAACAAGATATGGAAGGAAGCCGGGGTCAATCTGCGTTTTGGGTAACAGAGCCTTGATGTCCTGGTTGAATGCCATCGGTCGTTCCGTGACGCAAACGGGTAGCTCCTTCAGGAGCCTCATGCCCCTGGTCAGCAGCAGGATCGTGCCGGCCGGGACTTGCCTGGTGCCATTGGCGACCCCTTCCGCAGTGACATGGTGGGTCGTATCACGAAGCCGAAACTGCCCCATGTCTCTCGCTGACGCCCAGGGGATCGCGCCGTTCCAGTATTCCTCTCGCTTCTTTGATGGCGTTCCTCCAGACAGCAGGCGGACTACATCACCCAGCCTGGCTTCCTGCCAGCGAGTATCAGAAGACACCAGCACCACATACTCCCGCTCGATCTCCCGGTGGAACCGCTCGGGCAGCCTCGCCCAGTCCCGTGCCTCGACCAGGAACGGAATCGTCGACTCCCGTACCGAGTTTTCGAAGTCCATCAGGCGCTCGAACGGAATCTCCTTCAGCCGCGGCCCCCGCAGCACGAGGTCGAGATCGCTGCCTTCGTGGCCCCGGTCGTTCACGCGGCTCCCGTAGGCCCAGGCTTCGACTTCGGGCAGGTGCTCCCGCAGCAACGAAGTCAGGATGCGTCGGTGCCCTGGCGAGAGGCGCAGGCGATCAGTCATCGTTGGCCCGCTCGATCATGTCCGCGAGAGCCTTCGCGTCCTCGACGAAGGCCGGAAGCAACCTCAGGGTGGCCTCCGCGAAGTCCTCTCCGTAGTCGTGCGCGGTGTAGTTGCGGTTGTCGCGGTAGCGCAGCCACCGTTCGACGGCACCCGGTGGGATGAGGTCGTGGCGTGCCGCGTGGCGGAAGAGATCCTTGAAATGCAGGCGGTCCGCTTGGCGGTTGCTGGCAAACCAGGGGGCGAGCCGCTTGCGAAGAAGCTTCCCCGACTGTTCGAGGACGAGCTCGAACTCCTTGACGCAAGCGGCGCGGTAGATGTCGTACATGACATCCTCACGGTCCTCCTGCCCATCGATCCCCTCGACCGCTCGTTCGAGCGACGCAATGCAACGACGCAGGAAGGTGGTGTCGATGCTCACGGTCCCCGTCCTCCGAATCCCAGCACCTCCAGGTTCCCGGCGATCGCGGCGTCGAGCCGCTCACCCTCCGCCTGCTGCTCCCGAAGCTCCGCCACCAGCCGCTTCATCTTGTCCTCGAACGGCTCGCCGTCGTCCTCCTGCGGCTCCACGCCGACGTAGCGACCCGGCGTCAGGACGTGGCCGTGCCTACTTACCTCGCTCAGCGCGGCGCTCTTGCAGAATCCGGGAACATCGGCGTAGCCGTTTCCCTCCTCGTTGGTCCGCCACGAGTGGTAGGTATCCGCGATTCGCGCGATGTCCTCGCCGGTCAGTTCGCGGTGGGTCCGGTCCACCATGCGGCCGAGCTTCCGCGCGTCGATGAAGAGAACCTCTCCACGCCGGCGCCGCTCCCGCGCCAGGAACCAGAGGCACGCGGGAATCTGGGTCGAATAGAACAGCTGGCCCGGCAGCGCGACCATGCAGTCCACGAGGCCCGTCTCGATCAGGTTCTTCCGGATCTCGCCCTCTCCCGACTGCTGCGAGGACATCGACCCGTTGGCCAGCACGAACCCCGCGACACCCCTCGGCGCGAGGTGGTGGACCATGTGCTGCACCCAGGCGAAGTTCGCGTTGCCCTTCGGCGGCACGCCGTAGCGCCAGCGCTTGTCCTCGACCAGCCGCTCTCCTCCCCAGTCCGAGACGTTGAACGGGGGATTGGCGAGGATGTAGTCGGCCTTCAGGTCCGGGTGGCGGTCGTTGTGGAAGGTGTCGCCGTGAGCGATCTGACCCCCGATCCCGCGAATGGCCAGATTCATCCTGGCGAGCCGCCACGTGGTGTAGTTCGACTCTTGGCCGTAGATCGAAATGTCGCCGCGCGCGTTACCTCCGTTGGCGTTGCCGGTGGCGTGGGCTCCGATGAACTCGACCGACTGCACGAACATGCCGGAGGAGCCGCAGCAAGGATCGTAGACCCGCCCGCGATAGGGTTCTATCATTTCCACGAGCAGCCTGACGATGCAGCGCGGTGTGTAGAACTCGCCGCCCCTCTTCCCCTCGGCGCTCGCAAACCGCGAGAGGAAATACTCATACACGCGTCCGAGCACGTCCTTGGAGCGGGCATCGGCGTCCCCTACGCGGATGTTGCCCACCATATCGATCAACTGGCCCAGGCGCTGCTTGTCCAGCGCGGGCCGAGCGTAGTCCTTGGGCAGCACCTCCTTCAGCGCCGGGTTGTCCCGCTCGATGGCCGCCATGGCCCGGTCCACGGTCTGGCCGATGGTGGCCTGCCGCGCCCCGGCCCTCAGGCGCTCCCAGCGGGCCTCGGCCGGCACCCAGAAGATGTTCTCCGCGATGTACTCGTCACGGTCCTCCGCGGCCTCTTCTCCCCACTCGGCCAGCGCCGCCGCGCGGCGCTCCTCGAAGGCGTCCGAGATGTACTTGAGGAAGACGAGTCCGAGCACGACGTGCTTGTATTCGCTGGCATCCATGGAGCCGCGAAGCGCGTCGGCCATCGCCCACAACTCGGCCTCGTAGCCGGTCGTGGCTCCGCTGCTGGTCTGCTTGTTGGCCACCTTCGTCCATACCCCTGTTCGTCCGTCGGCGTGGATCGGGATCGCCAGAAATATGACATGGGCCGGGTTGCCGTGCATCTTTCAGACCCCGATCCGGCTGGCGGGGTGACCGGCAGCCGGATGAACCGCATGGAGTGCCGAATGCCCGTCCGACTGACCAGCCGTTTCGAGGATGCCCTTGTTTTCGCCGCCCGCCTCCACCGGGAGCAACGGCGGAAGGGCTCTGACATTCCCTACCTCTCGCATCTGCTCTCAGTAGCGGCGCTCGTCGTTGAACACGGCGAAGACGAGGACCAGGCCATCGCGGCGCTGTTACACGATGCGATCGAGGACCAGGGCGGCAAAGAGACGCGGAACGAGATTCTCCGCCGCTTCGGAGCGAGCGTGACCGAAATCGTCGAAGGCTGCACCGATTCCCAAGTCACTCCGAAACCTCCGTGGAAAGACAGAAAGCTGGCCTACATCGCGGGGATTAGCGAGAAGTCGGCCTCGGTTCGGCTGGTCTGCGCCGCCGACAAGCTCCACAACGCGCGCAGCATCCTGGGCGACTACCGCGCTGTGGGCGAAGAAGTCTGGGAGCGGTTTCGGGGCAGCAGGGAAGAGACGCTGTGGTACTACCGGGAGGTGACACAGGCCCTCATCCGGTCGGGTCGGACGCCGCTGGTTGACGAACTGGAGCGGGTCGTTGGCGAAATCGAGCGTCTCGCGGGCAGGCAAGTCCCGCGTCGCCGATAATCGTGAACGGAACCCGGTGATACCCGCGCCGGATCCGATAGGTAGCGAAACCCCTCCCGCCCAGGGTGAACACCTTGTCGGATCGCGTCTGCTCGGCGGCGGCGACGATCGAAGCGTCCGCGAAGTCCATCGGCAGGTCGGCGTACCGCATCATGAGTTCGAAGCACCGGCCCAGACCCTGGTCATCCAGCGGGCATACCCCGAGGCCACCGTGTCTGATGAAGTCCGTCAGCTTCGGCGGACCGGGGCTTCCAGGCCTGAGCAGGTGAAAGGCTTCGCCAAGAACCGGTGTAGTGGTGAGAAGCTCGTCGTCCAGCTCGTCCAGGATCCGGCGGCACCGGTCGTGCTGGTGGTCGTTCGCATCGAACAGGGCCACCAGCGGGCCGGCGTCGACCAGGATCACCGGGAGTGCTTCCTGCGAATGATCTCCGCCACGGCCTCCTTGGCGCGGATCGCCGGGGCAAGCGCGTATCCCCCCTCTCCGGGCAGGCCGAGCTTTTCGTACACCTCGCCGGGCCGAAGCCGAACGTCCGCGTCGAGTTCGGCCGAGTAGGCCCGCAGGGCGCTTCGCATGACATTGGAAATCGACTGGCCGGTGCGCCGCTGCAGGTCACGCAGCGTGGCCTCGGCGGCGTCGTCCAATCTTACGGTTCTTGTGGCCATGGCAGTTCCGTCCGCTCTTCCCCCCCGGGATTTAGTGTAATACCACAGTAATACAGCCCAACGAAGCGGGCAAGCGAGCGGTCGGCCCGCAGTCAGCTCCCGCCCCCAGGCAGATACTGCGCCGGGATCGGGTGATCCGGGCTCTCCCCCAGCCAGTAGATCGACACGACCCACCAGCGCGTGCCGTCGTTCAGCAGCTGAAAGGAGTTGATGCCGCGGTCGAAGGGCTCCGGATCCGTCTCCAGCCTGCGCGACTCGTAGGTGCTGAATGCGTGCGCGATTACCCCGTACTGCTCGGTGACGCGGTTGATCTCGACCTCGTGGAAGCCGTTCTGTTCGAGCCAGGCGCCCGAGTTCTCGGCGTACTCGTCCGGGGTCATGATGCGCCGTCCGTAGGTGCCGGCGGGCGAGCGGCCGACAGGGCTCAGGGTGGCGCCGGGAGCGAAGAGCGAGCGGAAGCGGTCCCAGTCGCGGGGGACGCCGGCGTCGCCGGAGATGACGTCGTAGACGGCCAGCATGATGGCGTCGATGGACTCGACATCGGCGGGGTCGGCGGGGGGTGGGGCGGGGGCTTCCTGCGCAGAGGCCGCGGCCTCCTGGGCCGAGGCGGTGGCCGGGCCGAGGGTGGCCGGGGCGGCCAGGGCCGCGGCCGTGAGGAGGAGGGCGAGGGGGGTGGGGGGGTGGGGTGCCATTGGTCTGCCTTGGGAAGTGGGAGATTGGGGGGCCGAAATGTACCGCCACGACGGTGGCGAGGGGAGTCTCCGTTCAGTTGCGCGGTCAAGTGCGCTATATTCCACTTCAACCTGTGCTTGGAGTGTCGTATCCCCAGATCCCGCCACCCCGATCGCCGAGGCTCGCGCCCAATGCCAACGACAGCCAGCAGGCCGCGCCCAACTCGCATCGACGCCTTGCCGCCCTTCCCCGAGGGATGGTACCTGATCGCCACACGCGAGTCCATCGAGAAGAAGAAGCTGATCGAGAAGACGTGGATGGGTGAGGAGATCGTCGCGTGGTGCGACGACAAGGGTGTGATTTGCGTGGCCGACGCCTTCTGTCCGCACCTGGGCTCGCACATGGGCCCCGCGGTCGGCGGGAGGGTGCGCGACGGATGCCTGGTCTGTCCCTTCCACGGGTTCACCTTCGACACGACCGGCCAGTGCGTGGCCACTCCCAATGCCCCGGCGCCCAAGGCCGCGAAGCTCAAGGTCTACGAGACCAGGGAGATCCTCGGCCTGATCTTCGCCTGGTGGGGCGCCGGCGGCCGGCCGCCACAGTGGGAGCTCCCGGAGGAACCGGCCGCCGGTCCGAAGTGGAGCAGGGTGCTCACCACCACCCTCCGGTTCCGGGGCCACCCGCAGGAGACGGCGGAGAACTCCGTGGACCTGGAGCATTTGGAGTACACGCACGGCTACAGCAACGTCCGGCCGGCGGAGATGCTGATTGACGGTGCCTACCTGAAGAGCGCCTTCGATTTCACGAGCGTGCAACGGACGCTGGGTCTATTCGATGTCACGGCCGACGTGTCGGCGGTCGTCCACGTCCACGGCCTGGGCTATTCGTTCGTCGAGATCCATGAGAAAGGCATCGGCATGCACTCGCGCATGTGGGTGCTCTCAACGCCGGTCGACGGCACCTTCGTCGATTTGACGCTGGCCACCCAGGTGCATGAGATCCGCAAGCCGGGGCAGTTCTTCAAGGGTCTCGGGTTCCTCCCGGTGAGCCTCCGCCACAGGCTGATGGCCCGCCTCTTCCTCAGCGAGGAGAGGCGGTACGTAGAGCAGGACGTGGTCATCTGGGACCGGAAGCGCTACCAGTCTCCGCCGCGCCTCTGCCGGGCCGATGGCCCGATCGGGAAGTATCGCCTGTATTGCCGCCAATTCTATCCGGACTTACAGTTACGCGTCACGTCGGCGGGCCGAATCGGCTCGGCTGAATCAGGCGAGCACCCGGCAAAGGAGCGGGTCCGCGAGCTGCCCGGCTGACGAAGCGGCGCCCCGGATGCGTGACACCGAAGGGAAGCCATGCCCCGCCGCATTGCCATCGTAGGCGGAGGCATATCCGGGCTGGGCGCGGCATGGGCGCTGCACCACCACCCGAACCGGTTCGACTTCGAGCTGTTCGAGGCCCGGGACACCATTGGTGGAAACGCGGTCACGGCCGACATGCCGCAGAGCGGCGGCGGCTCCATTCCTTCGACATCTCCGTCACCGCATGCATTCCGTCGGTATACCGTCACATGCTCCTGCTGATGGAAGACTTCGGCGTCGACCTGGTCGACACCCGTTTCAGCTACAGCGTGCGGTATCGCGGGGGCGTCTATGCCCACGACTTCGAATCCGATATCAGGGAGCAGCTGCAGCCCGAGATCGCGAAGTTCCAGAGAATCCTCCGCCGCTTGCACCGGTTCGGCTTCCTGACCCGCGCAAAGTCGAAGCTCCTGAATTCCCTCAATCCCTTCAACTACATCAGCATGGGCGGCCTGCTCAACCTGGCCGGCCTCTCCGCGGACTTCCGGTACAAGGTATTGAAACCCATGTTCGTCAACTTTCTCATGGCGACGAACGTGTTCGACATGCCCGCGGCTCTCTTTGCCCGGTATCTCGAGTTCTTCGACATCGAGTCCGCCACACCCATGCAAACGTGGGACCAGGGAACGAGGCGCATCTACGAAAACCTGACCGCCGGGTTCCGGGACAGGATCCATCTCAACCGTCCCGTACGCAAGGTCCACCGCCGGAAGTCCCACGTTGTGGTCGAGGACGAGAACGGTGTGCGGGAGACCTTCGACGACGTCATACTCGCGTGCAATGCGAACCAGACACTGATGCTGCTCGACCGGCCCACCATGCTGGAGCGCTACATCCTGTCGTCGATACGGTACGAGAGCGAACTCCATAACCACGCTATCGTGCATTCCGACGCATCGGTGCTTCCGGACAACGAAGTGAAGCCGATCACGACGCGCAGCAATCACATCGAACAATACGGCGCCAGGCCGGACAACTATGAAATCACCTACATCATGCACAACCAGCAGCCGTGGGCCGGCCAGTCGGACAAGCCCTGCCTGGTAACTTACAACCCCAACAGCAGGATCGACGAACGGAAGATCATCGGCAGGTGGTGGTTCCAGCACGTCGTGCATGACGTTCGCCATGTAGCGCTCCTGGTTCCCCTGTTCCGCTTCATTCAGGGCAGGAGACGAACGTGGCACTGCGGTGCACACACGCTGGTCAACAGCCAGGAAACATGTTTCGTCAGCGGGCTCGCCGCTGCAACTCAAATCGGTGCCGACTACCCCTTCGACGACGCCGAAGCGCGCCGGTCATTCAACCACTACGGGAGCATCCTGCACGGCTGGCGGTTCAGGAAGGCGCGGCGGTCAGGGTCCGGCCGATAGGGGCTGCGGCCAACCACGCCGGCTTTCAGGCCCGACCGGGCTTGCGGGCCAGGAAACAATACAGCGGCGTGAAGATGCCCGTCCTGCCGCCCGCGACGTAAGCGTCCGCGGTTCGATCGAGGAGCCGGACGACCTCCGCCGAGCCTTTCGGAAAGAGCCGCAGCAACTCGGCCAGCTTCGACCCCGCGATAACCGCCTTGCGGCCCATGGGAAGCCTGCGCACCGCGCTCCCCAGCGCCCCGTGGCGACTCTCCATGGGTTGATACCAGGGCGTGGAGGGTCCTTCCCGGACGTCCCAATCGCTCCCGTCGATGACCTGGAACCCCGCCCCTTCGAGAGCGCGATTCACTTCCCCGAAGGTGGCGATGTCGTACAGAGCAATACCGCGCATCAGTTCCCGCTTGATGGCCCGGTGCCGGCCGTCCCGCGGATCGAACCGGTCCGTCAGGCACATTTCCTGACCCCAGAACAGGGCGCCCGGCTTCAGCACGCGGAATATCTCCGCGAAGGCGCGCTGCTTGTCCTGCGCATGGCACGTCGACTCAATGGCGTAACCACGGTCGAAGGAGTCGGCCTCGATGTCGCTCATGTCCGTGAAGCTGCACTTCCTGAAATCGGCCATGTGCTCCAGCCCCGCCTCGGCGCTCAAATTCCTCGCCTCCGCCAGCTGGACCTCGTTGATGTTGATTCCCGTGACCCGGACACCCGCCTCACGGACGACGCGGCGCATGGGGCCGCCGATTCCACAACCGACATCGACCACCTTCATGCCCTTTTGCAGCTCCAATTGGGAAATCATGGCCCGCTGGTGCCGCACCTTGGACTCCTCCAGACTTTCGTCGGGCCTGAGGGGCGCAAAGTGCAGGGATTCGCCCCAGCCCCACACCATGAGGCCATTGCAAAGCTCGTAGTAGTCCCTGACCGTTTCCACGTGGTCGTAGGTGCCCGCACCCGCATCCTCCGACGCCGCCCGGTCGAGCCAGTCGTCAAGGTGCCGGACTCGACGCGCGACGCTCGATCCCGCATGCGCATCTCTCAGCGCTTTCGACAGTTTGCCCAGTCCCATTTCGTTGGAGTGCAGCCCACGGGCCGCTCAGACGGGCAGCTCCCGCCTCCGCTCGGAGATGCGGAATCTCAGCTTCTTGCTGGGCTTCAGCGACGGAAACGGATTGAGCTGGAGCTTCCGGGCGTACTTCGCCGGCGACACCTCGATCGTGAAATAGTGCGCCAGCATCAGCAGGTTGACGGCCAGGTGCAGCTCCATCCACCGGGTGCCGAGACACCTGTGGGTACCCAGTCCGTACGGGGCGTACCCCATGCTGCGGTGCTCACGACGCGACGGCAGGAAGCGGTCGATGTCGAACCTGTAGGGTTCGGAGAAGACGTCATTCATATAGTGCGTGGCGGTGATGGCGATGTGGATCCGTTCCCCAACGGGCAGCTCGTAGTTCCCGACCGTGCAGGTATTCATCACGTCGCGGATGGACATGGGCACGATCGGGTACATGCGCAGGCACTCCATGAGGAAGCGGTGCGTCACATCGATATTGGCGGGGGTCAGGTCCTCCTTCCCGGGGTCACCCTCGGCAAACAGGGCATCCGCTTCGGCCCGGATCCTGTCGTAGAGGGCCGGCTGCGAAGCCATGGCGTAGACCAGGAGGCTGAACGTGTCGCCGAGGTATACGCTGGCAATCAGCGCCGCGGAGAAAGCGAAGAGCAGGTTGGACTCCGGGAGGAACTGCGGGTCGCTGGCGTGCAGGCTGAGATAGTCGTCCACCAGGTTCCGCGGCCGGCCGGCCCGCTGGGCGGGAGTATGGACGCTCAGAACCCGCTCCATCAACGTGTCCAGGACTGCCGCCCGGCGTTTCATCCCCGGGGTGTTCAGCGTGAATTTGGGCAGGGTCCTGGCGATGTGCACGCTGAGGGCCCGTTCCTTGTAGACCATCAGGTCGCCCATGAGGTCTTGCGTGTCGACGCCGATGAACAGCGGCGACAGCTGGGCGTTCACCATTGCCCGGCTCATGGACGTGGCGCGGTAGGAATCCCCGACCGTCAGGCTCGACATGTACGCTCGTCCCCGGGTGTAGAGCTCGTCCAGCTGCCCTCCCAGCCTCGCGCGGGAATAGGCCGGCGCCAGAAACTTGCGAAGCCGGAAGTGGTCGGCCCCGTCCAGGGCGGGGAGAACGCCGGCCGCGCCATAGACCTTCTCGAAGTCGGCGAAGTAGTCCCTGGTTCTCAGGTACCTGCGCCCGCGCTTGTGCACCCATTCATTCGACTCGAGACCGGCCAGGATGGTCATGGGCTTCAGGAAGGGAGGACGGATCCGGAAGACCGAACCGTACTCCTCCGCGAGGTTCCCGAAGAGCGCGTTCAGGTTGCCGTCCCGGACATGCGGGTTGCGCAGCAGCCTGCGCAGGGAAACCGTCGGGATCTTCTTGGTGAAGACGGCATGTCTGCTGACCGGCCCGACGAGGCTCTCGGAGACCGCATCGGCGATGGACCGCCCGATCAGGTCCAGCTGGCAGATGAACTTGATGCGCTCCTCCGCCGCTTCATCCAGCTGGAAGATCAGGCGAAAGACGTCGCAGGTGTTGACGAGGCACACGATGACGACGTCTCTCGGTTCGGGAACCTCGTCGCTGAAGATGACGTTGCCGATGCGCGCCTTGATGAATAGGTCGGGCGTGCCTTCTCCGGACATCCCGTACCGCTGGCCATGCATGACCGAGGGAGCCAGCGTCCAGAATTCGCCCTCGTGGTGTTCGAGGATCTCCCGTTCAACCAGCCGGTCCAGAGTCAGGTCGACGATCGACTCCGCGCGGGGGGCGAGCCGTTCGACCCAGTACCGGGCATTGTGCTGGCCCGGTTCGTCCGCGATCTCCTTCAGGATGGGGTCCAGGACGGGATCGCCCGTTTCGGCCCGGTCCACCACGTACAGGGATGTCAGATCCGAATCGAGCCGCGACAGGAAGGAGAGCTCCGCCAGCGCTCCGCCGACGACGGCGCAGTTCAGCCGCCAGCCGGGCACCTGATGGAAGTACCCTCCCTTCTCGTCGATAAGCATCAGGATGAGCTCGTCGACGAGGCTCAGGTACTCGGTCGTCACGCCCTCCACCGAGTCATTCATCGGTTCTCTCCTTGCCGCAGCCGGCGCGCGTCATCCGGCTCTCGCAGTCATGGGACGCCGTGAAGGCGTCAAATGCAGATGCAGCGCGGATAGCGCCGGAACAACCATCATGAGTATAGCCGTGGTGAAGATGATGCCACAACCGAGCGACGCGGCGAACGGTATCAGGAACTGGGCCTGAATGGCGCGCTCCAGGATCAGCGGGGTGAAGCCCAGGAACGTGGTCAGGGAAGTGAGCATGATCGGACGAAAGCGCCCCTTGGCGCCCTCGATGATCGCGGTTCTCGGCGGGACGCCTTCGCTGAGCTTCTGGTCGATGAAGTCGATCATGACCAGGGAATCGTTCACCACCACACCGCTGAGCCCGAAGATCCCCATGAAGGATATGGCGCTCAGGGCCACTCCCAGGATCCAGTGGCCCAGGATCACGCCGATGAACCCGAAGGGAATCACGGCCATGATGATGAACGGCTTGGTGTATGAGCGGAGGGGGATGGCGAGGAGCGCAAAGATCAGGATCAGGGCAACCGCGAACCCCCGGTACAGGGCGTCGATGGACTCCAGTTGTTGCTGCTGTTCGCCCCCGAACGTGTAGGTCAGGTCCGGGTGCTCCGCCGTCAGGTCCGCGAGGATCGAACCGGCCAGGATCTCGTTGGCTTCGTCGCCCGAGATCACCGAGGCGTCCACATCGGCGGTGACGGTGACGACGCGGTGGCCGTCCCTGCGCCGCAGCGCCGACGGCGACTCGCCCATGCCCAGCGAGGCCACACTGATGATCGGCACCTTGTCCCCGCCCGGCGTACGGAGCAGGTAGTCTTCGACATCGGTAATCGAGTTCCGCTCTTCCGTGGGCAGCCGGACATAGGCCCGCACCTCTTCCCGGCCGCGCTGCACCCGGACGGCCTCCGCGCCGAAGAACGCGGCTCTCGCCTGTCCGGCCAACTCCTGCACGGTGAGGCCGAGGGTCCTTGCTTCAGGCCGCAACTCCAACTGTACTTCCGGGATGCCCGGGACGTGATCCGACCGTATGTCGTAGACGCCTCCCACCCTGCGGAGTCCGTGGACCACCGAGTCGGCGATCCAGGCGAGGCGTTCCGGGTCCGGATGGGACAGCACGGCCTCGACCGGATTCCCCAGGGTGAAGATCTCGCCGCTGAAGGTGATGCCGCGCACGTACGGCAGCACACCCACCTCGTCGCGCCACGCCTGCACGACTTCTCCGGTGGAGATCCGTCTCTGCTGCGCAGCGAGGAGTTTGAATTCGATGGTCGCGAGATTGGCCTGCGGATTGAGGGTGGGAAGCGGGTTGAGTCCGCCCGCGATCCTTGATCCCAGTCCGACGGTCACCGTGACACCCGTCAACAGCGGCGGCGCGTCTTCGGGCCGGCTGCGAGAGAGTTGTTCGATGGCCCGGCGGCCCGCAGCCTCCAGCTCCCGCGCCACTTCGTACGTTCTCGGAGCGGTGGTCCCATCGGGCATCTCCAGCACGGCCGTCGCGAGATCACCCTCCACGTCGTCGGCCAGCGTGGTGGGGACGATTCCCGCAGGCAACAGGGAGATGCTCAGCACGAGCATTGCGACGGCCCCCGACATCGTCACCCCGGGCCGGGCCGTGGCAAACCGCAGGGCCCGGTCCAGGGGCCCCTGCACGAACCGCTGCAACCCGGCGTCGACACGACTCTGGAGTCGTGAGAAGAATCGGTCGAAGGCATTGCGCGGAACCCAGTCCGGACCGGGCAGGTGGGACAGGTGGTTGGGCAGAACGAACAGCGATTCCACCAGCGAAACCAGCAGCATGGCGATCATGATGATCGGCAGGGCCCGCCATACGTCACCGACGCCGCCCGGGATGAACAGCAACGGGACGAAGGCCACCGCCGAAGTCAGGACTGCGAACGTCAACGGCACCTTGATCCGCCGGACGCCGCGTATGGCGGCCGCGAGCCCGGGAGTTCCCCGGTTGCGTTCGTTTTGAATCTGCTCGGCTACCACTATGGCGTCGTCAACGATGATCCCGATGGCGAGCAAGAAGGAGAAGAGGCTGATGGTGTTGATCGCCACGTCGAGCGCCATCATGACGGCGAGGGCGCCTATGCCCGAAACGGCGAGGCCCACGGCAACCCATATGGCAAGCCGAACCTGGAGAAACAGGCTGAGTGCGACCAACACCAGCAACAAACCCAGGATTCCATTCTTCAGAAGAATATCGGCGCGTTCCTGGTAGGCCTGGGATTCGTCGTTCCAAATGGTGATGCCCACGCCGTCGGGCAAAGCCGGGATCACCTCGTTCGCCAGATGCTCGCGGACCGTCGTGGCCACATCCATCACATGCTCGCCACCGGCCCGATAGACCTCGACGAATACGGCGGGCCGGTTCTGATGACGGACAATCAGGTCCGCCTGCTGGAACCCGTCGCGGACCTCGGCGATGTCGCCGAGGCGCACGAGCGCGCCGTCGGGGCCGCTGAGAAGGACGATCTCCTCGAAGTCCTGCTGGTCGTAGTTCTGCCCGAGGGTACGCACTCGAACCTGGGACTCCCGGGTATCGATGCTGCCGGCCGACAGGTCGAGCGAACTGCGGCGGATCGCGCCGGCAACGTCGGTGAGCGTGAGTCCCAGGGCACTCAGCCGGTGAAGCGGCACCTCGATCGAGATCTCGTAGTTCCGCACCCCGCTGACCTCGACCTGGGAGACGGAGGGCAGCGCGGTAAGGTCGTCCTCGATCCGATGCGCCAGTTCCTTCAGCGAGCGCTCGGAGATGTCGCCGTGGACGATGAGCCGCATCATGCTGAAGCGGTTGTCCATCTCCCGGAACCGGGGACGCTCGGCACCGGCCGGGAAGGACTGGATAAGATTGACCGCGGATTCTATGTCGTCCAGAGCCTGATCCATGTCCGTGCGGGAATCCATCTGGACCCGCACGGAGGCAATGCCCGGCGCCGCGACGGACTTGACCGCCTTCACGTCGTCGAGCCCGCTGACCTGGTCCTCGATCTTGACGACGATCGACTCCTCGATCTCCTCCGGCGTGGCGCCGGGATAGGGCATCGAGACTTCGATGTGGTAGAAGGGGGTGATCGGCCAGGCTTCCCGCTCGAGGCCGGTCAGGGACACGAGTCCGGCCGCGACGATGCCCATCATCAGGAGATTGGCCGCGATGCCGTTGCCGGCCATATAGGCGAGCGGGCCGGACCGCTCGCGGCGGTCGCCTGCTGCGGAACCCGCGCCGGGATTCATCAAACCGGGTCGGTTTCGGTCCGGACGCGCACTTCTTCGGTGGCGCACCGAAGTCCACCGGTGGTCACCGCCTGGCAGCCTCGCAGGGCGCCGGTCAGACGAATACCTCGCCGCCTGTACGCTGGATCACCACGTCGACGAACTCGCCCGCCAGCAGGGGCGGCGCCAGCCGGTCGGATAGTGGATCTGATCATCGGGGGACATGTTCGGCCAAGGAGAAGTACCGCGGCGCACGAGGCATCCTCACTCGCAAGGTAGCCCTGGCTTCCGGGCTCAACAAGGTCGCTCCGAGTGGCTCCTCTCGTCAGAACTCATCGTGCCGGGTCAGCCTCAGGTCTGGACCTTCATCTCGTGTCGGTGCCGCGGAATCAGTTCCGAAGGATAGTCGGTGGGGTGCCTGTATGCCATATTGTACCATCGCGAATACCAGGATTCACCCCGCGCAACGAGGACAGCATGGCCAAGTACATGTTCCGCACCAACTACACGCAATCCGGTCTGAAGGGACTGCTCGCCGAGGGCGGCACCGGCCGCGAGGCCGCCCTGCGCCAGACGGTCGAGGGTGTCGGCGGCACTCTGGAGGGGTTCTACTACGCCCTTGGCGACTGCGACCTCTACCTCATCACCGACCTGCCCGACGAAGCGACAGCCACGGCGCTCTCCTTGAACATCGCCGCTGCGGGCGCCCTCACGGTGTCCGTGACCGTTCTGCTCACGCCGGAGGATGTGGACGAAGCGGTAGGGAAGAGCGTGGGATACCGGCTTCCCGGGGCCTGACCTGCCCCGCGGTTGCCATCCCTCTCCGGCACCGTCGCCGTCGCGAGGTTCCGGTGCGACGCTGCTGGCGCCCGATCTGCTCTTTGCCGAGGCGGCAAGCGCGCTGGCCGCCAAGCAGCGGCACGGCGAGCTGGATCCTGAAGAGTTCGCCGACGCGGTGGACCTGCTGCGCGCCGCTCCGGTGGCCACACCGCTTTCGATGCGCCGGTTGGCCGCCTCCAGCGCACGCCTGGCGAGCGACCTGGGTCACCCCGTCTACGATTGCTTCTACCTCGCGCTGGCCATTCACGAGAACTACCCCGTTGTAACTGCGGACACCCGCTTCCATGAAAAGGTGCGCAAGCACCCCTACCTCGCCGACCGGGTGGTTCATGTCGCCGAGCTTGCCGGCCGGGAGCCCCCTGGCTGAGCCCGCCGGGCTGCGTTACCCCCCCGGCCCCCGTGCCCCCCGCGGTAGCGTCCCGGTATCCGGCCCCGGTTCCCGCGCAGCCCGCGGCAGCGTGTCGACCTGGGCATCGGCCCCCGAGGCGGCGCGGGGAAGCGAAGCCCGCGCTTCAAGCTTCGCGATCGTGCGCGTGACGGCCCGCTCCGTCACCTCCGGCACGCGGTAGCTCCGCAGGATTTCGCGGAGGCGGGGCAGCGCTTCGACCGCGTGGACCTCTGCCAGGACGTTCGCCGCGTGCCGGCCCGCCTCACCCTCGATTGCGCCCGCGAGCGCCGCGATGATCTCCGCCCTGTACTCTCCGCCGCGCGCCTTGAGGCGGACAGGATCGCCGCCCAGCGCCGCGAGCACGGCTTCGACCAACTCCCCTTCGCCCAACTGCCGCAAGGCTTCGGCGACGCGTTCCCGAATGCGCTGCCCGTCGGCCTTCCGGGCATCCCCGAGCAGCGGGATCAGGGGGGCGACCGCATCCCCGTGCCCAATCTCTGCGAGCGCTTCGATCGCCACCGCCCTGAGCAGGACATCGTCGTCCCAGAGAACGGACGCGAGGGCCGGAACCGCCACCGGGTCCCTCAGCCGTCCGAGGGCGTCTGCCGCGTCGCGGCGGGATTCGTAGCTCTCCCACAGGACGTACTTGTTGTCCTCGATCCGGCCCCCGGGCGCGCGCAGGCGACGGATATGGATCCGCACATCGTCCTCATACGCCCTGCCCTCGTGACAGACCTGCTGCAGGACCTCGGCGAAGAGGTCGAACAGGGTCCGGAGCTGCTCGAGATCCTTGATGACCCCGAGCGACTGGAAGTGAAGCTCGTCGACCCCGGCGGGGAACTTGCTGAACCACCCTTCCTGCGCCTTGACGGACAGGTGGATCCTGGGCTGGGCATCGATGAGACGACGGATCCTCCTGTTGTCGAAGAGCCTCCGCACGCGTCGAGCTGCATTCCCCTTGATCACGAAGTCCTGATCGAAACGAGGGTGCCCGACCTCGATGTCCTGCATGCCCAGGGCCTTCCCCAGCCCGCTGAAGACGCTCGACCGGTAGACTTCGAACCGGAAGCCCTCCGGATTGAAGTAGGGAGCGCGGAGCCTCGTGTAGGTCTGGTTCGTCTTGCCGTCGCCGTGCGTGACCGTGTCGAGCGTGACGATCCAGTCGCCGGTGCGGGCCTGGACGGCGGATGTGGCAAAGAACCCGCCCTCGTGGAAGTGCCCACCCACTTCCCTGGAGAGCTGCTGCCAGATCTCCCGTCGGCTCGGCCCGAAGAGGGCCTTGAGGAAACTCATCGCAGTCGTACCACCGGGTGCCTGACCTTCAGGTCGGTCTTTCGTTGCAGGTCGTGAACGGTAACACAGAGCCACCGGTTCCCGTCAACCGAATAGGTCACGCGCAGGCGGGGCGCCGCACCCCTGCCGGCCGGGCTCAGCGGCAGCGCCGGGTCGGCTTCGTTGAGGCACAGGCAGAACGCCCGTTCGCCCGCGGTCCGGGGGACGAAGTAGCGGGAGCCGTTGGCGCGCTCGTTCCATTGGACCGGGCGCCCGGCGATGCGCCCCACCTCGCAGATGAAGAGGTTGATGTGCTGCTGGCCGTCGAAGCCGGGGGCGTAGTAGCGCGTCACGAAGTTGTCGACCGTCGGGAAGCACGTACCGCCGGGGATGAGCAGTTCGTACTCGGGATCGCCGTCGCCGTCGGGCAGCAGTCGAAGCGCGTAGTCGTGGTAGATGAAGTCCTCCACGTGCGCCCCTCCCGCGAAGATGCAGGCGCCCCGCGCCACGGCCTCGAAGGGGAGCCACTCCCGCACCTTGTCGCGGCCGAGAACGTCGCCCACCACGTTGCGCACTTCGGGCAGCAGCGTGGACCCGCCTTCGAGGATCACGTCGTCGATGCCGCCGGGGAGGACGGCGTGCCGGGTCCGCAGCTCGTTCAGGAGGGCGTCCAGAAGCTCCCGAATACGCGCGTAGAGACCGTTTCTGGCCAGAATGTCATGCAGAACGGGGTAGTCCAGCTTCCCGTAGGACTCGTTGCGGAAGGTGAATTGGCCTTCGTTTCCGGCGCTCGCGAGGAGTTTCACGCGCTCGGCCTCCCACCTGAGCGCCACCTCCCACTCGGGCCAGTCGTGCAGCGCCGCCGGGACGAAACGCTCGAGAATCCAGCGGTCGATGTCGTCCCCTCCGAGCTCGACCGCCTGCTTCGCCAGCACCTCCGCCCGGCCCGTCTCCACGGTCCGCGCCCCGTGCGTGCGCACAACCGCGGCCTCCATCGATCCGCCGCCGAAGTCGAAGGCCACGAGGGTGGTGGGACGTCCGACATCCACGCCGTAGCCGAGCGCCGCAGCGACCGGCTCGTCGAGCGTGCGGAACCTGATCCCGGCCGGTTTCCCCCAGAGGCTCGCCCGGATGCGTTCCCACCAGCCGCGGCGTTTCACGCGCCGCAGGATCGCCTTCAGTTCGGCCCGGTACGTCTCGTAGAATCCGCTCGGCGTGGCGATCGTGACGTCGGCGACATCCTCGTCGAACCGCGCCTCAAGCGTGCGGATCACCTCCCGCAGGAAGAGCGACGCGACATCCTGGGCGGTGAAGATCCTCCCGCCCGCCCGCGCCATTGCCCGGCCGCTCTCCATCCCGAGGTACCGCTTGAACCCGCGGGCGAACCCCGTGGCCCGTCCGTCCCAGTTGTAGGTGACGGCCTTCTGCCCGATCAGGACGTCCTCGCCGGTCGCGTCCATGACGCACACGCACGACGGCATGACCGGCGTCTGCGTAAGCGGCTCGAGCTTCGCGAGCTCCGGGAGGTTCACTACGTGCGGCCGCCCCGACCGGTCTTCGCAGATGGTCGTGTTGGAGGTACCGAGGTCGATGGCCCAGTGGGTTGGCATGTTGGGAAGGTAGCTGTCGGTGGATGAATCCGCGCGAGTGCCGAAAGCGGCGTTGCGCAGCGCCCGCAAGCCGAAACCCGGTCACTCCGGGTCGCGTAACTGAATACGAACCCGCCTTCAATGTGTATGCGCGGGCCAGCCGAATTCCAGGGAGCAACACGGCATTCTGGGATAGCAACCGTCAGACGTTGGTCCTCGTCCAACGGGTGGGCCATTCGCAATCCCACCCGACCCGGAGGCACGCCGATGAAGATTCGCAGCGTCGCGACCATCGCCGCACTCGTGGCGATGGCCTGTGCACCGGACCAGGAGACCGGCAGCCCGACCGGAGTCCACACCGAGTTCCGCGACAGCGCCGGGATCCGCATCGTCGAGAACGCCAATCCTCCCGAGGGGTCGCGGGTGGACTGGCGGCTGGGGCCGGAGCCGGTTGCCTCGATCGGGAAGGTGTCGGGCGAGGAGCCCTACCTGTTCACCCGCATCTTCGGCGCCACGATGCTCTCCGACGGGCGGATCGTGATCGGGGACGACGGAACGAAGGAGTTGCGGGTGTTCGACCGGCAGGGAAACCACCTGGAGACGTGGGCCGGGGAGGGGCAGGGGCCCGGGGAATTCGGTGGCGGCCAGCTGTGGGGGCTGTCACCGCTGCCGGGCGACTCGATCATCATCCTTCAATACGGGTTCGCGCAGCTTTCCGTGTACGGCCCGGACGGCGAGTTCCTGCGCCGCTTCGTGCCGGAAACCAGCCAGCGCGACACCCGGAACGTGCTGAGGAGCCTCTGGCCCCGGGATGTGTCGCGAGACGGCCTTCTCCTCGCGATCCAGGATCCGATCGACAACGACCCCGCGGATGCGGAGGTCTGGGACGCGGCGGGTGAACTTCTGGGTTCGCTGGGGCCACATCCCGGCCGGGAGGCGATCCGCGACGCGGACGGCGATCACGCGAGCCCCGTGATGTTCTACCGCAACACGTTCCTGCAGGCATGGGGTGGCCTCTTCTTCATCAGCACAAACCACCGCTACGAGCTGCGGGGCTTCGCGCTGGACGGCTCGCTGGCCCGAATCGTTCGCCTCGACCGCCCTCCGCGCACCCCGACCGACGCGCACATCGAGGCGTACATCGACGACGAATTGTCCCGGATTCCGAGTGACCAGGCCGGGCGCCGAGCGGAGCGCCGCAGGAGCCTGCTCGACAGGCAGGTTGCCGAACACCTGCCGGCCTTCGCCGTCTACTGGACCGACGTCGTGGATCACCTCTGGGTCTGGGAATACGAGGCTCCCGGCGAGGAAACCCCCGGTACTCTCTTTACCATCTTCGAACCCGATGGCCGGGTTCTGGGGTACTTCGAGATTCCAGAGGGGATGTCCGTCATGGAGGCGGGTGCGGACTACATTCTGTTCCGCGTGCGCGACGAGCTGGGAGTGGAGACCGTGCAGGTGTGGCCGCTGGAGCGCTAAACTGTAAACGCGACTTGGCCAACTGTAAGGTTCAGTTTACATTCGGCGGATCGGCCTCGGGTTTGGTCACAGGGATGACCTCGGGTCCGGGCGTGAACCCGTCCTCCCCCAGCAACTCCATCCGCGCCTCATCGTCGGCCCCCGTTGCCTCCAGGATCACCTCGTACAGCGATTCCACGCTGTGCGACCTGCCACGCACCACCCCCTCGCGGTCCACCGCGATGTAGGTGGGCACGCCCTGTATCGACCAGTCGTCGTACAGCTTGGACCGCTCCCCGACAAACCAGTTGACGTAGGGCAGATCCATGCGCTCCTCCATGAACCGGTCAACCAGCTCCACATTTTCGTCGATGCTGATCGTGATGACCTTGAAGTCCCGGTCTGCGAGCAGCTCCTGGAGCTTTTCGACATCCGGCAGGCTCGCGATGCACGGCGCGCACCAGGTCGCCCAGAAATCGAGGAGCAGCACGTTGCCGTGGTAATCGCTCAGCGACTCCTGGCCCCCGCCGACGCGCAGCGCAGCGGCCTCGGGGAGAACGGCGCCTACAGTCACGTTATCCAGTGCGTACAGCACGGGCTCGATCGCCACGCCGCCCGGCTCACCCCGAAAGACCTCCACGTCGCTGTATTCGTCGACCACCAGCTGCGCCATGCGGGTGACCTCCTCCCGTACCCGCGCACGCTCGTCCGGGGTGGACCGGAGGTTGTCTACATCCATCAACCGTTCCGTGGCGGACCAGAAGGCGCCCCGGGCGCGAAGTACGCGGTGGTCGCTGTTGGCGACGACGTTGTCGACCAGATCCACGCCGCGCTCCCCGCCGAAGCGGATCAGCCCCAGGAGCATGCGATTGAGCCGCATGTCGTTGACGTAGTGCGCCCCGAGCAGATCGTAGACGGTGTCCTCGTACTCCTGGCGTTCGGAAGCGTCGACTGAGCGCAGCTCGTAGAAGGCGAAGTGCAGCGCCAGGAAGCCCAGGTCGTCCGCAGGATTCGCCCTGGCGATCCGCATCGCCGCCTCCATGGCCGGGCCCGGGTCCAGCTCCCGCAGTCCCAGCGCCGCCTCGGCTTCCGCCATCGACTTGCCCTCGTTGCCCGGCTGTCTCATCCACTCCCCGGCACGCAGCCGGTTCATCCGCTGGTCGATCTTGTAGCTCTCGATCGTCTGCCAGGCCTCGATTCGTTCGGGGTCTCCGTCGCTCCGCGAATCGGCTCCCGTACCCGTGCATCCACCAACCAGCAACAGGACGAGCAGTATTGTTGTGCTTTTCTTCACTTTACAGGCTCCATGCAAGGGTCAGAACCAAGAAACGGTTACGGTCGTCGAAATCGTCCGGGGTGCCCCGAGCCAGGCCGCATTCTCCGTGATCGCCGACAGGTAGGACCGGTCGAACAGGTTGTTCGCCACGATCGCGAACTCGATCGACTTGAGCCGATCGCTCAGGTCTTCTCCGGTCAGATTGACGTACGCGTCCACCAGCCAGTAGGCGTCGGTGTCCCAGTCCGCCGCCAGGCTGACGCGGCGAGACGACGTGTACTTGGTGGACAGCCCCGCGCCGAAGGGCCCGGTACGGTCGAGCGAGAGCACCCACAGACGGGGCGGCACCCCCGTAATGTCGGTCCCCGGCACGATCCCCTGACTGGCGTCGACCAGCCGGTCACCGCTCCCGATGTACTCGGAGTCGTTCAACGTGAGGGCGCTGTAGAACGAGGTCTCACCCGGCATCCGCACCGTGGTGGACAACTCGACACCGCTGGTCGCGATACCGCCCGCGTTGAAGTAGGCGCCGCCCCCGGGGATGAGGTAGTTGGGCCCGGTGGGCGTCTGCGGACCGATGTAGAAGATCCGGTTCTCGAAATCGATGGTGTACCAGGTGGCGCTGAGCGCAAAACGCTCCGTGGCGTACTGCAGTCCGACATCGATATTCGACGCGGTCTCGGGCTTCAGCGTCTCCAGACTGCGGCCCGGCACCTCGAGCAGCGTGCTGCTGATCGCCTTGAAGTTCTCGGAGTAGCCCGCAAACACGTCGAGACCGGCAACCGGCGTCTCGTACGTCACGCCGCCGGAGAAGAGCAGCTTCGAATCGGAATCGATCCCGAGTGGCTCGCTGACCTCGAACCGGTCCTCGCGCGACACACCGACCAGATACTGTTTGAAGCCGGCGGTCACGGCGAGTGACCCGACGTAGAGTGTCTCCTCCACGTACCACTTGAACACGTCCTGCGGGAAGTCCCACTCGTACTGGTGCCAGTAGGCCTGCTCGTCCCACTTGAAGCTGAGCTCCGGATCCAGCATGCGGTGCCAGTCACGACCCAGGTCGCGCCGCGAGTTCTCGTACCAGATGCCGGCGCGGGTCGTGGTGCCACCCCAGCCGGTCTCGGCGGACCACGTACCGTCCAGGGTGATGCCCAAGCGGTCCTTCCCGTAGTGGCTGTGGCGGTAGGACTGCACCGCCGTGGCCCCCGGGTGGCACGCCGGATCGACCTCCGGGCCGCCCGCGCCATAGTAGTTGAAGATGTACGAAGACGTGCATCCGGGCGTCGGGCCGACGGCGACGCCATTGCCGTCCACGAAGCGGATTACACCCCGCTGCGAACCGCCCCGCACCGGCGGCAAGCCCGCCAGCTCCGACTCCGGTCCGCCCGCGTCGTCGACCACGTCCACAATGTACGGCGGCAGCCAGTCCCCACGGCCCCGGTTGCGATGGTAGTACGCCCCGGCGCTCACCGTCCTGAGTCCGTCGTGCGACCACTCGGCCTTGAGGTAGGCAAGCGTGTTGGTGCGGTGCGTCTGCCATCCGGGCCGGTAGAACTGGTTCAGGTACGGAACCCCAGGCCAGTCGCCGACCAAGCGGTCCCACCGCGGGTTCGCCCTGAAATCGGCCTCGCTGTAGATCCGCTGGTAGGTATCCTCGTGGATGTCGTCGATCGAGAGGTAGCCCGTCAGGTCGATGGGCCCGTGCGACGACACCACCTTGGCGGCGAGGTGCTCCCGCTCGTTCCTGGCGGAGCCCTGTACCCAGTCGGTCGCCTCCTGCCGCACCGCGGCCAACCACGCCCGCGTCCTCCCGTCGAAGATCGATCCCGTCTCGACCCGCGCGGCAAAGCGCTGGCCTTCGTTCTCGCCGAAACTGGCCGATGCGGTATAGCTCCGCTCCACCGCCGGCGCGTCCGTCAGGTAGTTGAAGGTGCCGCCCAGCGCCTCGACCGACCGCGATGCGATGTCGGCCGTTCCCTGCGACACCTCGACACCGCCGAGGTTCATCGGGTCGACGATCCGGTTCGCCTTCGCCCCGCTCCAGTAGTCCGAAGTGCCGTTCGGAAAGCCGTCGATGGTGGTGCCGACCTGCGCGTCGTTGATGGTGACCTGGAATCCGCGCATCACGACGTTGCTCGACCAGTCGTCGAACCCGTACGCGTCCCCCTCCTGGACGGACACGCCGGGTAGGTTGTCCACGACGGCCGTCACCCCGGTGATGCTCGACTGCTGTCTCATCATCGGTTCCGCGACGAAGTTGAGCGCGAAGACCCGCGGTGCCTCGGGGATCACGACCATCGGGTCAAGGCGCCAGACGACGTCAAGAACGATCCGTATTGTCTCGACGGCGCCCGCCTCGACGGAAACCGGGTACTCGGCGGGCGCGAAACCCGCAAGACTGGCGGTTACGAGATAGTCGCCGGCGGCCAGATCGGTGAATGTGAATGAAGCGTCTGGACCCGTGATCACTCCCTGGCGGACGCCGGAACCGGTGAGCGTCACCGTGACACCGGGCAAGGGAGTGCCGTTGCCGTCCACGACCGCGCCCATTACCGTTCCCGTTGTCTGCGCGGTCGAGGGCGCCGCGGCAAAAAGCGACAGGAGCAGGGCGGGGATGGAGAGGCGCGCAACGCGGTGGACGTGCTTCATGGGAGACTCCGGGGCCGGGGTTGCCTCCTGCCAAGCTAGCCGACAGCCGCTGCGTCCGCACGGCTGGTGTGGATCGAGACCGGACCAGGTGCGGGCCACCGTTGGTCCGGAAGCGTCGGCGGAAGCGACGCCCGCCTGATCAGGGCCGCATCGTCAAGGCGCCCCACCCGCCCGCAGCGCATCGATCCGGATCGCCGTCTGGTGCTCGTACCCGTCTTCCTCGAACCCCTCGCGTCTGTACTGGATGAGGCCTCCCGGATCCAGGTAGAAGGTGGTCGGCCAACCGAGGACCTCGAAGTCCACTGCTCTCCCCTCGTCATCGAGCAGCACCGGGAAGGTGTAGCCTCCCTCGGAGAGAACCTCCGCCACAGCGTCGCGGGATGACCCGGCGCCGGCCACGGTCAGGAACACGACCTCGTCGTCGCCCTCGTACTTCTCCAGCAGTTCGACGAAGTGCGGGAACTCCGCAAGGCAGGGCCCGCACCAGGTGGCCCAGAACTTGAGGACCACGACCTGGCCGGTGAGATTGCCGAGCGCCCACTGGACGCCGTGCTGGTCGGGCAGGGCAAGGCCAGGCGGCTCCAGTTCGAGGCGGGCACCGAGGGCCCGAGCCTCCAGCTCCGCCTGCACGATGGGTTGCCTCACCGCGAGCCGCTCATCGACGGCTTCGATCGGCAATCCGGCCGCCCCGGCAGCCTCCTCGGCCGTCCGGCGCCAGCTTCCACCGTGGGCGAGCGCCTCCACCAGCATGTCGAGCCCCCGTTCTGGCTCGCCGGTGCGCATGAGGTGGCGCCCGAACTGCGCGAGCGTCTGGCTGCCCGGAGACTCTGTCGCAAGCTCCTCGAACAGGTCGCCGGCCGCTTCGGTCTCGCCTAGCTGGGCCAGCGCTCGAGCCTGGAGGATGCGCGCGGAGGTGATCATCGACTGCCGGGAACGCTCCCGCGCGTCGCCCAGGCTTCCGGGATAGATGAAGCCCGGGCGACCGCATTCCCTCGTCGATGACTTCGAATACCTCGTCCATCGACTCCGACGCCGAGGAGCCGTACAGAAGGTTCTGCCACTTGACGGCCAGGTCCCAGTACCGCAGGTCGTCCGCGAGGATCCCGCGGTCCGGGGCCGCGAGCAATCGCGACATCCAGTAGTCCTTCTCCTCGTCCCGCTGGATGGGTCGCAGCCCGGACGCCAGCCGGTAGAGGATCGGCGCCGCGATCTCGGTGTCGTCCCGGTGCCGCGCCGCCAGCTCGTCGAGAACCGCGGTGAGCGAGTCCCTCAGGAACCGGCTTCGGTCACCCTCCCGCAGGTCCGCGAGCGCCAGCTGCGCCAGACCCAGGTGATGGAGGAACACCGGGTTGGCGGCCTCCTCCTCGCGGCGGTCCATGAGGATGGCATTGTAGGCTTCAAGCTGCCCGAGGTCCGAAGCCACCTCCTGCGCATTCGAGTACAGCTCCGGTCGCCCGCTTCCATGTCGCAGCGCCTCGGGGAGCATTTGCATCATCTTCTCCCCGTACCTTCGATCCGTCTCGAAGATGCCCGCCCAGCGCAGCGCCAGGAGGTATCCGTCCCACGCCTCCGCGTCCTCCGGTTCCAGCTCCAGGACGTGCTCCCAGGCCTCCGCGGCCTTGGCCTGCAGGTCGAAGTAGAGGGCCAGCTGGGCGTATTGCCGATGGGCCTCCGCGTCGTCCGGCCTGGCGGTGCGGGCCGAATCGAAGCGGTGCATGGCGCGCTCGAGGTGGATGGCCTCGAGGTCGGCGTGCGCGTCGGCCATCAGGGCGGTGTGAGGGCGGGCGTCGGTGCAGGCAACGGCCAGAATGAGGGCGGCGAGGGCGAGGGCGCCCAGCGCGGCCGGGAACGGGGCGGCGGGGCGGTGTTTCATGGGTGGCCTTCCTGAGAGGGCTGGTCGCGCGGCACTCCATAAGGATAGCGCTCGTCTATTCGCCGTGTGGGACGGTGTACCGCGTAGACACGGGGAAGGGGTGGAGGGTTGCACCCGGTAGATACGGGCCGGCAAGCGCGGCACCCCCTTCACCCCTCCAGCAGCCCGCCCGTTCCGCACACGGTGAACTCACGCTCGCCCCTGCGGATCCGGTAGGACTCCGTCGCTACCGGCACCACGACATGGTCCCGCCCAAGCGGATACCGTCGCCTGAACGCTCTCACAGGCGCCGGGCTGACCGCATCCGCGTCGATCTTGCATTCGAAGGTGTCCACGCGGCCCTCTCCCCGGCGCACCACGAAGTCGATCTCCCGCCCCGACTTGTCCCGCCAGTAGAAGATGTCGTCGTCCAGATGGCGGAACCTGAGCGAGTCGAGCACCAGGTGTTCCCACAGCACTCCGCGGTCGTCCTCCCGGATTCGGTTCCAGCCTTTCTCGAAGGTGACGAAGCCCGTGTCGAAGCCGTAGCACTTTGGCCGGCTGACGATTTCGCCGCTGCCGCCGCCCCGGAACGGCCTGACCAGGTGGATGGCATGTGCGATCTGCAGGGCCTCGACGTACGACTTGACGGTGGGCCGGCTCAGTTCGGTCAGTCGTGACAGACGGCTGTAGTCGACCTGGCCGCCGCTCCACCTTAGCAAGAGGCGAAAAAGGGAGAGGAACCCCTGCCGATTGCGGACCTGAAAGAGTTCGAGGATGTCCCGCGCGTAGAAGCTGTCGATCCACTCCGCGAACGCTTGGGGAGACTTCGTTTCCGCCAGCAGCGCCTCGGGGAGTCCGCCGTGAAGGAGCCGACGGTCGAAATCCGGGACTCCGAACGGTTCGCCACACTCCTCCCACAGCACCGGACAGAGATGGATCGCCCGCTTTCGTCCGGTCAGGGAGTCGCGGAACTTGCCGGTTGCGGCCAGCGTCGACGAGCCGGTGGCCAGGATGTTGAGGTGCGGATACTCGTCGGCCGCGATCTTGAGTGTCAGGCTGGGATCGGCGAGGCGGTGCACTTCGTCGAGTGCGATCACCGCACCCCGCTTCTGGCCGCTGAGAAAGAGCTCCGGGTCGGCCAGCGCACGGGCGGTCGACGGAAGGTCGCAGTTGCGGTAGGCCGCGTCGGGTAGCATCCGGGCCAGGGTGGTCTTCCCCACCCTCCGAACCCCGGACAGCCAGACGACGGGCCGCTCGCACCAGGCCAGTTGGACTTTCTCAAGCCAAAGAGGACGCCGAATCATAAGTGTATTTTACATTTGGTCGCCTTAGATCGCAAATGCGATTGCAATCGGCGAACCGACGGTCGACTCTCTCCCGGACTCAGGACCCCCCCACCCGGATCCCGTACTGCACCACCCGCTGCACCCCCTGTTCGTCTTGGGTCACCGCCCACACGTGGTCGCGGCCGAAGACCGGGACCGGGAAGCTGGTGAACTCCTCCGGCGCGACCACCACGCCCAGGTAGGTGCCGTCCGGCTCGAAGACATCGTACCGGGTGTCTTCCACCCAGGTCACCGGGAACGAAGCGGGGTCGCCGGGGTCGTGATCCGGGTTGTCCACCGCGCGTCCCTCGGTCGACAGCCGCACCCAGATGCGGCCGTCCCGGCCGGCCCGCAGCGCCCGGAAGAACGGTTTGTGGCCCGGGATCGCCGGGCCGTCCCAGTCCCAACCCGGGAGCGATCGCCGTATGCCCGCGACGGTGAGGTCGCGCTGGTAGGCCCGCTCCGCGGCCGATGCCGGGACGGGATCCTGGCTGCGTTCAATCCGGAGGACGCCATCGTCCCGCGCCAGGTCGATCCGGTAGTCGGTTGAGAGGCCGGTGAGGAAGTGGCCGCTCGGGTGAAGGATCCAGTGAAACCGGGGTGTGAAGGGGACACCGAAGGTCACCGACATGCCCCCGGGCGCCTCGGCCCTCACGACGGGTGCTTCGTAGTCGCTGGAGGGTTCCGGAAGCGTGTCGAGATGCGTCCCGTCGGGGCCCAGCACGATGATCTCCATCCCGAGTTCGTCCAGGCGTGCGAGGTCGCCGGCGAGCAGATAGGTCCGGCCGCGCGTGTCTGCGTACAGAGGCGAGAAGGTGGAGACACCCCCGGCGTACCTCCACACGGCGACCTCGCCCTGCCCGGGGCCGAATACCGTGACCCGCTGGTTTTCGGGATCACGCACGGCAAGCCGCCCGTCCGGCAGGGCAGCGACGGCCTCCGCCTCGGTGAACTCGCCGGGACCTTCGCCGCGCCGTCCCAGCGTCTCCACGTACAACCCGAGCGAATCGAAGACCCGGACATGCTGCTCCAGCAGGTCCAGGACGTAGACGGTCCCGTCGCCGGCCACCGCGATCGAGCGGATGTTGCCGAAGAGGTACTCCTCGGGGCCATCCAGCCGGCCGATCGTGATCTCGGGCACGAGCGTGGCTTCGGCGCCCCAGACGCTTCCCGAAAGGGTGCGGACCACCGTCGTGTCACCGATGGTCTCGACGACGGTCTCGGGTGCGGAGCCGGAAGACGCCGAGTCGGTGCCGCAGGCGGTGAGGAGGGCGGTGCTGGCGGCCAGGAGTAGGCTGAAGGCATCTCTTTGCATCGTGGCATCTCCTCGCTCGTCGGCAGTCCCATCGCTCTAGATCTCCAGTATGCGTCTGGCTTTCGGGTTGACGAAAGTGCTGCCGTGGGAGCCCGCGAACAGGCCGCCGGGGGATTGGGCCAGGGCCAAGGCGGCGTCGCCCGACTGGCTCACCCTGGCGGCCGAGCCACGCCTCATGCTGGACGCCTCCGGACGGCTCTTCGCGGTTCCCGGCAATGACCCGCGGATCCGCACCGGTTCACCCTCTCGGGTACGGTGAGCGACCCTCGCAGGGCGGGCATGGTGGTTCCGGGCGTGACCGTGCGGCTGGAGGGCACGGGAGCATCCACGAAGACCGGTGTCGACAGCAAGTACCGCTTGTCCAACGTCGCGGGGACGCAGACGGTCACGGTTTGACCACCACCGGCCTACACCGCCAATATCATTCGCAGGCGTTGACGGAAATGTCAAGCAAAACTGACATACTGTAAAGAACACTTTACATTTCTGCATGATGAGGGCAATGCGACACAGCGCGAGACACGGGGGGATCGAGGTCGTCGCCGGCGTCATGTTCAGCGGCAAGTCGGAGGAGTTGATGCGGCGGGTGCGGCGGGCGCTGATCGCCGGCCGGCGGGTTCAGCTCTTCAAATCACACCTTGACGACCGTTACGGCGGCCAGTTCCGCATCTCGTCCCACGACGGCCGGCAGATCGACGCCGAGCCCGTCTCCAACTCCGTACAGCTCGCCGAGAAGGTCCGCGCGGACACCCAGGTCGTCGCCATTGACGAGGCCCAGTTCCTGGACGACGGCATCTGCGAGGTCGTCGATGCGCTGGCCAATGCGGGGAAGCGCGTCATCGTGGTCGGCATCGACATGGACTTCCGCGGCGAGCCCTTCGGTCCCATGGGGCCGCTCCTGGCGCGTGCCGAGCGAATCGACAAGCTGGATGCGATCTGCGTGGTGTGCGGCGATTCGGCGACGAGGAGCCAGCGCCTCATCGACGGGAAGCCGGCAGGCGCCGAGGGTCCGACGATCCAGGTGGCGGGCGCGGAGAGCTACGAGGCGCGATGCCGCCGGTGCCACGAGGTGCCGCCGCGGGACCGGGCGCAGAGGGAGTTGCTGTAGCGGAGTCCTCGGTCAGCGGGGACAGGCGGAAGTCGCACTCCCGACCCGGTCCGACGGCAGTTCCGCAAGATGGTGGATCAGGATCCGCTCGACATCCAGCTCGTCCCGGTCCCGGACGACGATGCGCCGGCCGGCAATGTCCAGCGGCGGGTTGCCGCCGGGCACGGTCACCTGTCCGATGGGGCATCCGAGCGGGTCGAAGAGGTACCACGGCGCGGGTTCCTCCGTCGTCGTGAAGCCCGTCACCCACACAATGCCGGTCTCTTCGTCCACGGCCATGGCCCGCAGCGGGGGAACGAAGGACGGATAGGGCACCGCGTCGAGCGCACTCCGCATTCTCGCTTCGTAGCCCGCGGCACGCCGCAGATTCGCTTCGCGGAATTCGGTGATGTCGCGATCGGTCACCGGGCGCTCCGGGGGCAGCCTGACGACGAGTTCCGGCACTCCCTCCGCGCTCATGCGGCGGAACGTGCTGTTCATACCGTCCTGCACCCACAGCACGCCGTCTCCGAGGAAGAAGTCATGGCCCGTCGGGAAGAGGAGGGGCGCGAACATCCCGTCACGGGTGACGTAATGAGGCTCGGCGACGACGGTCGCGATCTCCAGGCGCCGCTCCGCGGAGGGATCCTCATCGAGGTTCACGACGCCTGCGACCACCTGAAACGGGTCGCTCAGGCCGCCCGGATCCCCTACGGGAATCATGCGGGCGTTGTCCACCACGATCCGCACCGGCGAAAAGACGCCGATCGGGCTGATCGCCGGTGACCAGGGACCCGGCACGCTCGATTCATGGCTCAGGCCCGTCTCCGTCAACCGCACCCTCGTGAGACGGTTGTTCCTCCCATCCCAAACGAAGAAAAGGCTGTCGCCAAGGCTCTGCACCCGGTCGAGGGCCTCGAATTCGCCGGGCCCCTCTCCCTCGCCCCCGATGCTCGAGACGAAGCGGCCGTTGCCGTCGAAGTACTTCAGTTCGTAGTCCTGATGATCCGCGGTCACGATCCCCGCAGGCACCAGCTCCGCACTCACGATATACCGAAAGAAATACTCCTCCGGCCCATCCATGGCCCCGATCGTGTCCACCCCCGGTTCGAACTCGATTGCCGGGAAGGCTTCGGCGCCGAGCGAGGCATAGGTGACGATTCTCGTTCCGGCGCTGTCACTCACCGTGATCAGGTCGGGGTCGGCCGGTGCGTCGCACCCGAGGGCGGCGATGACGATGGCGGACGCCAGGAGTAGCGCCCTGGCCCGGTGAGCCGGCATCCGTCGCATCGCTATTGCCCCGGTACCCGCACGACCGGATACACCTCCCCGGCCGCCACCCTGTCCGCCAGGAACCCCCAGTTTGCAAACCCATCGTCGGACTGCGGTTCCAGAAGGCTGAAGAGCAGGCGTCCCAGCGGCTGGTCCGCCCGCGCGAGCATGTCTCCCGGGCCCGGCGTCATCTGCGTCGGCTCATAGCGCCCGAAGAGCGTCTGCTCGTTGCGGCCCTGGAACGGCCGCGCGGCCGTCTGCACGGAATCGATGTGGAACGCCTCCACATCCAGCGGTGTCGCGTCGGCCGGCTCGAGCGCGACACCGTGCGCCGCGAGTCGCGTCAGGATGTCCTCGAGCTCCGCGGGGATCAGGTAGGCCGGGGGGACGCGCTCGCTGAGCGTCGGCGTGAAGGTCCCGTACTCGTACATCGGCTCCACGTACTGGGTATCGGCGCGCAGCAGCAGAGGACGCCCGGTGAGCGGATGCGCCTCCTGGACCGTGGCGCCCATGAGGATGTCGACCCTTTCGGCCGACCGCCCGGGAACGGCCCGCAGCGCAAGCGTTTCACCCACCACCGACGCGGCATCGGCCTCGGCCACGATCCGCTGCACCTCGTCCCCGTGCTCGTGCACGTAGTCCAGGATCTCCTCGACGAAGTACAGGGTCGCGAGCACGCGCTCCTCGAAGGACGCGTAGGAATAGGCCTCGCTCAGGATCGCGATCCGGTTGCGCAGGCCGATGTAGTTGTTGTTGAAGCGGGGGCGGTGATCGAAGGTGTACCAGCCGCGCTCGCCCCCGCCGCGCGCGGAAGCGTTGCCGTAGTAGTAGAACTCCCAGCCGTGCTTGTCGCGGATTTCGCCGGTGACGTGGGGGAGGAGCCCGCCGCGGAGGAATTCGTCGATCGCGGGGGGCGTGTTGGGGTGCAGCGGGGGCGAGTACGTGAGATGGTACGCGTGCTGCGTCCCGTTCGTGGTGTGCAGATCGACGGCCACGTGCGGATCGTAGTTGCTGAACAGGCGCGCCACCGACCGGGCCTCGGGCGACTCCAGCTTCATGTGGTCGCGGTTCAGGTCGTAGCCCTGGGCGTTCGGCCGCTGTCCCATCCCGCCGAAAGGCCCGTGCTGGCGCCCGCGGTTGGTGAGGGTCACCCGCTCGTTCCCGTCCGCGTTGTAGATCGGCGCGATCAGCAGCACCATCGATTCCCGCCATTGGCTGTGCCGGCCCGCCAGAAGGTCGCGCAGCAGCATCTGAAGCGCCTCCTTCCCGCACACCTCGCCCGCGTGGATGTTGCCCTGCAGGTAGACGACCGTCTTGCCGGAAGCGCGGACGGTTGCCGGGCTCGGGTCCGGGACATCGCCGACTACGGCCAGCGGGAGCGCTCGGCCCTCGGTCGTGTAGCCGTAGGTGGTGTAGTGGACCATCGGCGAGGCGGCCGCCGCGCGCTCGAGGAAGTCCACAACATCGGCGTAGGAGCTGGTTTCGCGGTAGTCGGTGCGCTCGGCGCGGGTAAGGAAGGCGTCGCCCGGGGGAGGGGAGCCTCCGCAGGCCGTCGCTATGGCCGTGGCGGCCGCGCATGCCGCCAGCCGACCCAGGGTCGCACGTCCGGGGTTCGAATTCGTCATGCGTGTACCGCGCCTTTCCGATACGTGTGTTCGTGGACACCAGGACGCCAAGCTATCGTCCACGGCAACCGTTTCGCCAACCGGCGCGCGGCGGCCGGGAAACCCGGTGGACCCGTCTGGCGTCTTGATAACGGGACGCCCCGACGGGCCAGCTTGGCGAGAAGAGGCTTCCCCGGCCCCTCCGGCGAATCGGGGCTGGGCCGAACAAACAAATCGTTGGTCGTGCGTCACCGAACGGCGACAGGCAACCTCCGAACCACCACCCTGGCCACGTCCAGCTCGTCCAGCTCGATGAACGCCGCCAGTCCGTCCGGACCGAATGCGTCGGGCATTTTCGTTGCCCCGGCGGGGTAGGTGCCGATGTACTCGCCATCGGCGGCCAGCACGTCCATGGGACCGTCTTCGTAGAGTCCGTCGCCCCGGCGCATGACCCAAATCCGGCCGTCCCAGGTGGTGCGCACCCTGCGGATGACGGGGAGTACGGGGTAGAAGGATTCCGCTTCGATCGTGATGTTGATCACGCCCACCCGGTTTGACCGAGAGATTTCCTCTTCCTGCCTTCTCCTGTACTCCTCTTCGATCCGTGGCGTCACCGGCTCCGGGTGGAGCGGCCGCGTGATCGTCCGAACCGTCCGGCCTCCGCCCGGGCCCGTCCTTGAGGGCGTCCGAGGAATCGGAGTAGACGATTGCTCCGTCCGGCAGCAGGTCCATGTGCCGGAGGCGCCGGCTCGGCATCAGGCCCGCGCTCAGGTTCAGGGACCTCCGGATGTCCCTGCCAAGGATATCGCTCGGGTCGGACACATCGACTCTGCCGGCCCCTCCCGAGGCGGAAGCCACGCGTGGACGACCGTGTCGGTTTCGACATCCTCCCCGTCGAGGCGATGGTGCTCGATCGTCCGGAACCTGGGCGCCGACCCTCCCTGAGGCGTGCTTTCAACCATGTGCGTGAACGTCTTGTGGTACACCGCCCCGCCGCGGGGTCCGGCACGACCGGCCCGAGGGTTGTGTTGGTGATCATGATGTTGCCCACACGATGGGTGGTTGTTACCTGGCCCATGCGGACCATGCGCAGAAAGTCGCCGGAAGGGTCGAAGAGCTGGTACGCTCTGTGCCCCATGTCGCCGACGACAACCGTGCCGTCACGGAAGACCGCAAAGCTGCGCGGCTCGTTGAACTCCCCGGGCCCTTCGCCCTCCGATCCGAACTCGCGCACGAAGGCGCCCGAGCGGTCGAAGATCACGGCGCAGATCCGAGTTGTTCGTGCCGGGCGCGCGGTCAAACACGTAGAGGTTGCCCCGCTCGTCGAACGCCACCTTCGGGACCGTTGCGAACATTTCCCAGGACTCGCCGTCGAGAACTCCGACGCGGAACACCTCCTCGAAGGCGGGCTCCAGTTGCCGGTCGCGGCCGGTCAGCTCAATGGCTTCCTGGGCGCGGGCCGTCGTCGCCGCGAGAAGGGCGGCTGCGAGTGAAAGGACGGTGTGAAGACGCTTCATGTTACGGTGCCCTCGGTTGGTAGGACTCTCAGGTTGTCGAGCTGATCGCGGGGTGGCAAGACGTTGGTCAGCGCCCGGTCAGCGCCCGGTCAGCGCCGGTGGGCGAGTAGACCCTTCGGTTCGGAGCGACGTTCAGGACGAATGACGTCAGCGTCGTACGCAGCTACGTTTTCTGCGTCATGAACCCCGCCGACCGTCCCCGCCCGCGCACCGCCGTTCCTGATCGCGTCCCTGGCGCTCCTCGTTGCTCTAATCCTGGCGATCGAGCGGTGCCTCCATCCCGCCCTCCACCGTAGCAGGTGCGCCGACGCTCGATCCGGGCGCTTGGCCCGAGATGCACGCCGAACTCGTTGCGTCGACCGAACTCACCTGGGATCCGCGGACGGACTGGGATCCGGGGGGCGCCGCCGTCCACAATCCTTACGAGCGGGCTGGCTTTGGTGTCTCCCAACCATGGCCTGCGGCCGCTTGAGAATCGCCCGATGACCGGAGCGCAGTCCAGCGGCTACCGCATCCCGCTGCTCACGATGGATGAGGATGGTCAAATCGTCGACACCCTGGCCTGGGAGGAACATTTCTGGACGATGTTCGGCGTGGCTCGCGGTGGCCAGATATTCAGAATCGCGGTGCCGTTTCAGCGACCGACCCACACCGCCGTCATGCCGAGCGGAGGCGGAGTCGTCGTGGTCCGCGAAGCCGACCCGGCCGGCCCGGCGGTGCTGGTCACGCGCATTGGCCCCACGGCCGACACGGTCTTCTCGCGCACGTTCTCCTTTACCCCGACACCGCATTCGGACGCCCTGGTTCGCCGTGCGTTGCGCGAAGCCGTGGTCTTCCTGGCGCCCGGTGGGACCCCCGCAACCGAGGACGACCGCGCACCGGCCGGCGCCGACTTCGAGGGACCGCTGCGCCGTTCGGGCGTACTTCCGGCAAGCCTTCCGGCGGTGACCGGCCTTATGGTGGGGCAGGACGACTCGATCTGGCTCCGCAGGGAGGAGCGGGAGGGCGAATCCGTCGACTGGACCGTGCTCGACGGAATGGGCCAGGAGCGGTGGCCAGTCAGGGGAGCGGGATTCCCCGCCCTCAGAACAACGCTTCCAGCGCCTCGGCCGGCGTGATGGCTGGGATCGGGGAGTGCCTGAAGTCGCGCGCGTTCCTCGTGACGACGTAGCGGGCCCCGCAGGCCCGCGCCGCGGCAACCTGCATCGCGTCCTCGAAGTCGGCCATCCCCAGCCGGGCAGCATAGCCGATCGCGTTCGTACCGCATTCCGCGACAGCCACGAAGCGAATGAGCTCGGTGATGAAGGCGCGCGCATCCCCACCGCCTCGCGTGGGCGCGACGAGGTAGTAGAAGTTCGACAAGGTGTGCCATGCCACGAGCGCACGCTTCGGCCCCGTCTGCAGGCGATCGATAAGCTCGGAAGCCGGATCGGAGAACGGCTGCCGGTCGAGCGCCACATCGATGAGCACATCCGTATCGATCAGGATCAAAGGTACTTCCGGGCCAGTGCGTCATACCGGGGGTCGTCATGGCTCGCGGGCCGGAACTGCCCTCTCCACCGCGACGCGAAGGACAGCTCGCCGACAACGGCCTCATCTCGCAAGGCGCGCTCGATCAACGCCGACAGCGACACGCCCCGCGATCGCGCATACCGCTTTGCGGCAACGAGGACCTCGGGATCCACAGTGATTGTGAGCTTCTGTTTCATGTTCCGGTCGATTCGAAACCAAATACGTGTACGTAGAAAATATATACGTATATGGTCACGCGCGCCATGGGCGAGGAGCGAGTCCCCCCGCGAAACCGACCTTGTGCTCGCCGACGAGCCGCTGGTGCGTGTCGGAATGCTCGACGGCCCCGTCGAACACCTCTTCGGCAACATCACCGGGGCCGTTCGGCTCGAGGACGGGAGCGTCGTCGTCGGGGACGAGCAGAGCCGCGAGGTCCGAATGTTCGACGCGCGCGGGAGGCACGTGTGGACCAGTGGACGCGAAGGAGAGGGACCGGGCGATTATCAGGGACTCTGGTTGCTGCGACGGTGCCAGGGAGCGACGGTCACGGTTTACGACTGGCAACTCAAGCGTATCACCGAACTTGACTCGGAAGGCCGCGTGATTGGCACACAAGCGCTCCGCGGGGCTGGCGGACCCGGTCCCCATGGGGCACCCGCGTGCTCGCCGGGCGGCGGCATGGTTTTCACCGATTGGCCGGACAGTGAGCAGGAGGCCGTGGGTGAGTTCCGCTGGGAGATGTCGCTGAGCTGGGAGCGAGACGACGGCGTGGCCACCCTGCGCTCAGGCATCCCGGGGAGGGAGCTCTACTACCATGGCGGAGGCGGTGTCGTCGGCCCGGTAACGTGGGGCAGGGACATGGCCTTCGCGGTCACGGCGACCGGGGTCTGGTACGGATCGGCGGACGACTACGAACTGGAACACGTCGACTGGACCGGCCGCGTCACGCGCGTCGCGCGGTGGAACGGACCCGACCTCGAGGTCACGCGCCAACACCTGGACCGCTACCGAGACTCCCACCTGGCCCGGTACGAAACTGCCGAGGAGCGCCGAAGCTTCGAGAGGGAGAGGTGGCCGGAGATTCGGGACGGCCTGCCGGAGCGATTTCCCGCCTTCGTGGAGAGGGGGCTTCTGCCGCTACCGGACGGCAGCGTGTGGGTGGTGCCGTATCCGGTGCGAGATATTGGGGGTCACGCCGAATTCCACCTCGTGGGTCCGGACGGCGCGTGGCTCCGCCGCCTCAACATCCCGTCAGGACGGACGCTTCTCGACGCGGGCCCGGGCTGGGTGCTGCTGCTTGAGACGGGCGAGTTCGACGAGCAGAGCGTGGCGGTCTACGAGCTGGTGGAGGGTTCGTGACCGGGCGCAGCTCTGGCCGCTGGACCGGGTGGAGGGTAGGGTCGCGGTAGCTCACCCACCCTGGTTGAGGTGGTGAACCCTTACCGTGGGAACACCCAGTTCGTCCCGGTGAATACCGTACACGCGGCCGCGCGCGACCTGGCTGAGGCTGAAGCCGCCGGGCATCTGCACCGCGCCGAGCCAGCGTCCGTCGGAGCCCAGGACCGTCCCACTTGTTGGCTGTTCCATTCCTGTCTTTCCTCCGTGGTGATGGGGGCGGGCGTCGCGTGCCAGCGCAGGATGCGCTTCAGCGCCCCATCGGAGGCGACGATGCGAAGCTCCGCGCGCTGGGAGTAGCCGAATAGCAGATGGTCACCCGCCAACCGAATGGGAAGGACGCGCGTGGTCCACGGGACGGTCCGGGTGAAGATCTCTGCATATCGGAACTGGTGGCCCTCAATCACGCGCGCGACGGTGTCTCGCCCAGCGAAGGACTCGTCCGTCCACGCGAAGTCCCAGTAGGTGAGGCCCTGCGGCCCCTCCGGAGAGGTTGTGGGCGTGATGCGACCTGGATGGCCCTGGCTCGGGGGCTGCGGGTGTGGCCCTTTCCTGGCGCCGCCACAGCCGTGGCCCGCCAACAGCAGCAGCGTTGTGTCGCCGTGTTAGCGCCATTTCTGGTGCTGTACTCGCGCCGTTTCTTATGCTGATGGTACGCCGTTTCTATCATTGTATTCGCGCCGTTTCTGATACTGTACTCGCGCCGAATCTGTTACTGGACCCCTTCCGCACTTCCCCCTCATCCGCTATTATCCCTCCACAACCGACGATCCGGCGAGCCCGCAAAGGTACCCACATGACCTATCACCCGAGAATCGTGGACCGAGAGCTGGCCGAACGACTTCAGGCCACGGGCGCAGTGGTGATCGAGGGCCCGCAGGCTTGCGGAAAGACGACCACGGCAAGGCAGATCGCGGCCAGTGAGGCCCGGCTCGATGTCGACGCGGTTGCACGCCGCCTGGCCGGTCTCGAGCCCGCCCGTGTCCTGATCGGTGACGTGCCGCGGCTGATCGACGAATGGCAGCTGGAGCCGGCGATCTGGAATCATGTGCGAAGGGCGGTGGACGACCGGCGCCACCCGGGCCAATTCATCCTCACCGGATCCGCGGTGCCGGCGGACGACGCAACCCGCCACACGGGGGCCGGCCGGCTGACCCGCCTTCGCATGCGCCCCCTCTCGACGTTCGAACTCGGTCGCTCATCCGGCGAAGTGTCGCTGGCGGGCCTCCTGGACGGAGCGCGTTCTGAAGCGGGCCGGTCAGTGATTCGCCTCGACGACCTGGCCGAATTGATCTGCATCGGCGGATGGCCGGTCAATCTCGGCCGCACCGCCGAACAGGCGCTCCGCGCCAACAGGGACCACCTGCACGAGATCCGTCGCCTGGACATCGCCAACGGGGACGGCAAGAGGCGAGATCCGGTAAGGGTGGGCATGCTCCTCCGGTCGCTGGCGCGGAACGTCGCGACCCCGGCCGCAACCGCCACCCTTGCCTCCGACACCGGCGAGGGCGTGTCCGCCATCACCGAACACACGGCTGCCGACTACCTCCGGGCGCTGGAACGGATCATGATCGTGGAGAACCAGCCGGCGTGGCCCACACACCTTCGGTCGAGGTCGGTGCTGCGGAGCAAGCCGGTCCGGCACCTGGCTGATCCGTCGCTCGCGGTGGCCGCGGTTCGTGCGACGCCCGCCCGCCTGCTCCGCGACCTCGACTTCCTGGGGCTTCTCTTCGAGTCGATGGTCGTGCGCGATCTGCGGGTCTATGCCCAGGCGGCGGACGCGGAGGTGTTTCACTACCGCGAGAAGGGTGGACTGGAGGTCGACGCGATCGTGCAGGCCAACGATGGCCGCTGGGCAGCGTTCGAAGTGAAGCTGGGGGAGGGGAGGGTGGATGAGGGGGCTCGCAACCTGCTCCGGATGGCGGAAAAGGTGGACGAGCGACGGATGGGCGACCCGATGGCGCTGGGAGTGATCGTGAGTAGCGGGTATGGGTACACGCGGGAGGATGGCGTGGGGGTGATTCCGGTGGGGGCGTTGGGGGCGTGATACGGATGGCGGGATCAGGTGCCTGGCATCGTCAACCGGAAGCCGCCGGACGCGCCTCAGCCCGCGCCGGCCCCGCCGGATAGTCCCCCCGCTTCCCCGTGTCCCCCGCCTGAATGACGAAGTCCCGCCGGTCGCGGTAGAAGCGCGCCCGGTTCAGAACCTCGTCTTCCTCGGCGTCCAGGTCGACATCCTCGCACTCCACCATGATCCAGTACTTGTGGTCGTCGAGGAAGAGGTACCGGCGTGTCTGGTGGAAGAACCGGCACTCGACACCCTCGCCGCGCTCGATGCGCTCGCAGAACGCGGCCAGCAGCTCCTCCTGTCCATCCTTCCTGACGACCACGTATTCGTGGGGCCACGTCTCCTTGTAGGTGACGGCCTCCCGCCACGGTGCGTTCGCGATCAGCTCCATGATGTGCGGGCGTTGCCGCATGGCGTTCTCCATGTCCACGTCCCCTCCTCGTCCAATACTGTCTACTTGAAGTTGACAATCGTATCAGCCTGTGCATATCTTGTCAACCATCGGCCACACGACAGAGGAGAGCCCCATGTTCGGACAGCGGCTTCGGCTCGCCCGCAAGCGCGCAGGTCTTTCCCTGCGGGCGCTTGCCGAGCGGATGGACCCGAGGGTCACCGCGCAGGCGATCAGCAAGTACGAGGCGGGCAGGATGATGCCCTCTTCGGCTGTGCTGGTCGGCCTCGGCGAGGCGCTCGATGTCTCGCTGGACTTCCTCATGAGCGACCGGATCGACATCCTCGACGGCCTGGTATTCCGAAAGGACCCGGGCACTTCCCGCCGTGAGCGCGCCCGCGCCGAAGCGCTCCTGATCGACAGCCTCGAGCGGTATCTGACCATCGAGGACATTCTCGGCATTCCGGCGGCGGGCGACCGTTTCGAGCATTGCCGTTGCGACTGCATCGCCAGCGAGGCCGAGATCGACGAGCGCGCCGATCAGCTCCGCGAGGCATTGAATCTCGGCATGGATGCGGTGCCCAGCCTCTGCGCCCTTCTGGAGGAGAAGGGGATCAAGGTGGTCGAAGCCGACCTGCCCGAGCGCATCAGCGGCCTGGCGTGCCGGGCGATGCGGCGCGGCAGGGTCGTCGCCGATGCGGTCGTGGTGTCCACGCGCACAAACGTGGAGCGCAAGCGCTTCACCCTGGCGCACGAACTCGCCCACAAGATCATCCGGGCCACCGGGAACCCAGGCATCAAGCTGGAAACGGCGATGAACCGCTTTGCGGGGGCGTTCCTTGTGCCGAGCCGGGACCTGCTGGAGAAGGTCGGAGCGAGGCGCCGGCGGGTCACGTATTACGAGATCGCGCGGCTCAAGCATGCGTACGGGGTGTCGGCGGCGGCCATCCTGGTGCGGCTCGGGCAGGTGGGGGTGCTGCGTGCTTCCGCGGTTCGGCGCGCGTTCGCGACGTTTGCGCGCGGCTGGCTGACGTCGGAACCGGAGCCGATCCGCGAGGGCGAGGGGTTCGGCGCGTTCGAGAGGCCGCAGCGGTTCAGGCGGCTGGTGTGGCGGGCGGTGGGCGAGGAGCTGATCTCGCCGGTTCGGGGGGCGGCGCTGCTGGGGGAATCGCTTGAGGTGGTGGAGTGGCAGGTGAGCGGGCCGGGGGTGGGGTGAGGGGGGGTGGGCCCGCCTACATGATCCTGCCCGAAGATGCGGTCCGCAGTTGAAGAAGCGAACGCGACGTGCTGCGTAGCGAGTATCTTTTGACCTGTCCCATTCAGACATGGCGTCAGGCTGCGAAGCTTGCCACCTTTCCGGACTCTCAAGTAGGCCCGGAAGTTCCGCGTTGGCTCTGCGAGTCGGTTGGACGCCCTCTGGAGGTACGACCATGACAGCTAGATATCGAACAGGAGAAGACGGGTGGCACCACCTGACGCCGAGGCGGTACGCGCGCTGCGAGAACGGCCTTTGAAGACTCGGTGGAAACCCGTGGATCTCGTGTGTCGCCATGGCGAGGATGAGGTGACCGTTCGTACCAAGCTCGCCCGGGATCGCCAGTCGATGGCGGTATGTGTCGCGGAGGCCGTTTCGCATGCGCTCCTTGCGGCCAATGGTTTTCGGACGGCGGAGCCATTCTGTGTCGTCGTCGGGGATGAGTTCGCTCGCGACCTGACTGCCCAATACGCCTTCGAGGAGTCGGTTCAGGCGGGGCGTCACTGGGGTACACGGCTAATGCGACAAGGAGTTCAGGAGATCGAATTCACCGCCGACCTGGTCGCTGACCTGGCAGATCCACCGGAACTCTTTCGGCTCTATCTCGCCGACGTCATCCTGGGAAACCCGGACCGGCGAACTCACGGTAATGTACTCCTCGGGCAAAGTACTTTGGATTCCCGGAAGTTCGACCTCATACCGATCGACCAGAGCGACGCCTTTCTGCACCCGTCGACCTTGATTGATTCCCAGAGGCTTCGTGAACGTTTCGATGACTCTGGTGCCGAGCCACTTGACGGGATGGAACGCGTCCTCCTTGACGGCGGGCCGAGCCTTGTGGAGACCTGTTTTGCGGACGCGAAGGGAATCAAGGGTAGTGTGGGAGACTTCGTGGACGCATGTCACGACGAATGGCTGGACAGGGCTAGCGTGGATCCGGCGCTCCTCGGAGAATTCTTGGAGCATCGGGTAGAAACCCTCGAAACGCTGGCTACGAAGGAACATTGGCTGGGATTGGCTTCCGTTGACAAAGGAGGGCAGCATGTACTCAAGATCCGATAGGCAGATCCGGCATGGGTACTCCGTAATCCGTGTTAGCCTGGACGACCATCGCGACCACACTGTTCCCGTCGGAGTCGTTGCATGGCAGACGACCAATCCGTGGTACGGATGGCGTTGGCTGGAGCACGACGAGAGGGTGCGCGGTGTCGACCGCACTACCCGAAGGCTCATGCGGATCACCAGGGACCAGATCAAGCGCTGGGCCAACGCGCGGAGGGTCCCCTATGAGCCAACTCCCGTGGAACCGACGAGTGATCGCTTCTGGCAAGCCGTATCCGAGGTCTTTTCGACCGGTGTGCGCCTTGACCTTCCAAAGGCGATGGACCCAATGGATGAGCCCGATGTTGAGATCGAAGCACTCTTCGAAGCGGTGGTTCAACCCAGACAGTCGCTCCAGCGGCGGTCCGAGCGAATCGATTCGGCGATCAAGCGGGCCCTCGGCGAATGGGCCGAACACATTCCCTCGAGGCAGAGCGTGTCAGCCTTCGGCGGTGCCAGAGAGAAGATTCAAAGGGGTTTGGAAACGGATCAGGGGGTGCTGCTGGTCGAAGGTGTAAACCTGGCCGCACGAAAGGCCCGCAAGGAGGCGGATGCCCTCGTGTCACGCTATATGAGAATCCGAGCAGCGTACCGGGACAGACCGGTTCGGATGATCGTGGGATACGCGTCTTCTCCCGGTGGCCTTAATGGCGAGGCTCACATGAGAGATTGGATTCGTGAGAAGGTGACCGACGAGATCTTCGACGTGATCGTCCAGGATGCCGAATTCCAGAGAGCCGCCGCAGATGCGTGGAGGCAGTTCAAGGGGGAGACGCAAACGGCGCTTCGCGTCACCGGCGGTCCGGAACGATAGCCTTGATCGCAGCGGTACCTGCGTCTGAGGCCTTCCAGGACAGCGTCTGCGCTCATTTCGGTTCTCCCACTCCTCAATCGCCTCCTCTTCAGTAGTGAATACCGCGCCGCCAGATAGTAGACTCGATCGTCGGTGACCTGATGGACCAGCCGGTGTTCGGTGTCAATGCGACGCGACCATCGACCGGCAAGTTCGCCGCGGATTGCAGAACGCGGCCAGGCTGGGGGTTCGGGCCTTGCGGAAATCCCCCTTTAGCCACGACTATCCATGAGTAGATAATTATCCATCCATGGATAAAGATGGCTAAGGAGACCGATGGCGAGAGATCCCTGGCACTTCCGGCGCGACGAACTTGCCGAACAGGTACTCGGCACACTTGCGCGCGGCCCGGCTCAGGCGCTGAGCCTCTTCGCTCCGCGGCGAGCGGGCAAAACCGAGTTCCTGATTCAGGACCTGGCTCCGCACGCGGAGGCGCGGGGACACCGTGTGATCTACGCTTCGTTCTGGCAGGCGCCGCTCAGCCCGCTGGCGGTGCTGCTGCACGCACTTGAGAAGTCGCGGGAGTCCGGCGGTCTGGCCGACAGGTTTCGCACCTCGGCGTGGAGGGTCGCGCCGAAGCTGAAGCTCTCGGCATCGGTTCCGGGCACTGGAACCGGAGCCGAGGCCGAGATCGATCTGACGCGGCTCAAGGGAGAGCCGCCGGCCAACCTGCTCCTGCACCTCGACGACCTGTTGGGACGGGTCTCCAGGACGGGCAGACCGGCCATCCTGCTGCTGGACGAGGTTCAGGAACTGGCCCGAAGCCGCGGCAACGCCCCACTCGTGGCCGCGCTCAGGACAGGTCTGGACAAGCGACGCGACGGACTCAGAGCGGTGTTCACCGGATCCAGCCGCCCGGGACTGGCGGCAATGTTCTCGGATCGGGAGGGCCCGTTCTTCCACTTTGCCACGCCCATTGATCTCCCCGCACTCGGCACGGGGTTCGTAGACCATTTGGCGGCCGTCTTTCGAAGAGCGGCGAAGCGAAGGCTGGCTCGCGACGAAATGCTCGACGCCTTCGACCGTCTTCATCGCAATCCCTACTTCTTTCGCCTGCTGATTCAGCGGATGCTGCACGACCCTGAGCACACCGTCGGCTCCGCTCTTCAGGAGGTCCGGGAGCGGATCGCCGCAGAGCTTGGCTACCCGAAGGCCTGGCTGGGCCTCACCCCGCTTCAGCGCGAAACCGCACGCGCCCTGGCGACGGGTGCGTCACGACCGTTCAGCCGGGACTTTCGCGCGGCGCTGGGTGCCGCCCTGGGAGGAGATGCCCCGTCCGCCGCCCGGGTACAGGCGGCGCTTCGGAGGTTGGAGCGTCTCGGAATCGTGGATGCCGCAAGGGGAGTGTGGGAGCTCGCCGATCCCGGGTTCGGCGGGTGGATAGCGGCCGGTGGCGAGGAGGGGGAGTGATACGATGGCAGCCGCCGTCCCGCGCAGAATGTGGAACTAACGCGACGCCTCCCCGTCAATAGTGATACCGCGCCGCGAGAAAGTAGACTCGATCGTCGGATCGGTGAGTGTCCAGTAGCCTGGCGTAAGACCCCTTCGGCCATAGTCAAGGCGCTCATCCGCGGCAACCTGCCGTGGGGCTGATGTATCTAATCAACCTGGTCTACCGCCGTGAGCGACTCGCGTCCACTCTCGTTGCGGACAGTTCCCGCGGAACCCTGGAGAATGCCATGCGCAGACTGACCCTCCTCATGATCGGTGGGCTCGTCCCGGCTCCCGCCGCCGCCCAGCAAGTGCTCGAGATCGATTACACGGCCGGCCGGACCATCATCGACGGCGAATGGCGCCACCTCGATATCAACCATCTGGCCATGGGTGGGCTCGTCCCGGCTCCCGCCGCCGCCCATCCGGCCAGGGGCGTCCTGTACGCCTTCGATCCCGAGGAGCCGGAGGGGGTCATGGCCTTCTCCCTCGAGGAGTGGATTCGGACCATTCCGACTCCGCAGGGCGACGGTCCAGGCGAATTCCCAGAGGGCCGGCAGAGCATGGCGATCGCGCGAGACGGTGGCCTATACGTCTCCGGCTTTGTGAGAGTCCTCAAGTTTGACACGCTCGGGGGGCGCGTCAGCTCGTGGACGCCCGTAGCCCCGGCGCGCAGGGCGGTCTGCGACCTTGGCGGCGAACCGGCCGTGCCTACCCAGAACGGTGTGCTCCGTCACGGCCCCGACGATACGCACCAGGCCATCGGGCCAAACGCAGTGGAGAGCGAGGGGATCCAGGCGCAATCCGTTGAAGAAGGGATGGCGATAAACAGGAGGTTGATGTCAGCCCGGATCGCCTGCACGGACGATGTGGCCTACGTGGTGATGACCTACGACTCAGGCACGGATTCGGTGTTCGCTTACCACCGCAGCGGCGAGACCGGCAGGGTGGCTCTTCCGACCGAGGGCATCGAAGGAATGGAGGAGTGCAGGCAGATCGGAGTGGGCAACCTCCCACCGGGTTTTCAGCCGGTCGGTGGTTCCTGCAGGTACTGGAGCCTGTCGTTGCGTCCCTCCATCGACGATCACGGCAATCTCGTACTCCTGGGTCGTGACTGGGTCGTCGCGGGCACCATCATCGATCCCGAGACCGGCTGCCATGCATTGGTGCAGAAGGACTTCAGAGCCGACCTGGGGCGCCAGCCGGTACGCATCCTTGGCGACAGCGTCCTGGTGGTTGGGCAGGATACCGACGTGACGGAGACGCCCGATGGCAGGTTCAACGCCCGGCTCTCTGGAGTCAACAATCGGGTATCCCTCCATCCGCTGCGCCGGATCAGCGGCGAGCCGTGTCCGGGTATGTTGCCGACGGTGGGGGATGGGGGCTGAGCGTGTCCGCAGGGGGTCTGGTGCCCACGCCCCCTACGAAATCGGCGTCCCCCTCTTCTTCACGATGAACAGCCCCTCGCCCATCGACGTCACGACCACGATCCCGGACCTGAAGAACGGGTAGTTGCTCCAGGATCCCCTCATCGCCGGCGAGTCCGGGCCCGGGACCGTGTCGAAGAACCCGGCCAGGAGGGGATTCTCCGGGTCCGAGACGTCGAAGACGCGCAGTCCGCTGTTGTAGTTGGACTGGAACATCAGGTCGTCGACGATGTAGAGGTTGTGGTCGCTCGACGTGTTCTCGGTGAAAAACTCCTTGACGAGGATGGGCTCGTCGAGGTCCTTGACATCGTAGATCAGGGTGCGGGTGTTGTCGACGGCGCCGAATTCGTCCGTTTCGTCGCCCATGAGGAAGTAGGACTGGTCCTTTGTCAGCCAGCCCTGGTGGGTGTAGCCGATGTTGGGGTAGTTGGCCGTCGACAGCGCCACCGGGTTCTCCTTGTCGGACACGTCGGCGATGCTCAGCGCGTTCTCGTTCGCGCCGAAGCAGATCTCCTTGCCGCGGTGCTCCTCGTCGGGTCCGCGGTAGATGACGCACTGCGCGTCGTGGGTGTAGCCGGTTCCGGCGCGTCCGGTGTTCGTGTCGGCGAAGCAGCCGGCGAAGGTGGGGTTCTTCGGATCGCGGATGTCGATCATGTGGAGGCCGCCGCCGCAGGTGTCGCCGCCGCCGCTGCTGCCGACGGCGTAGGCGAAGCCGGTCTCTTCGTTGATGACGATGTTGTGCACGCTGGCGACGCGGTCGTAGTGGGCGTCCTCGTCGAAGGTGATCATGTCGCCCGAGAACTCGCGCAGCCGCGTGAGGTCGAAGACCTGCATGCCGTGCGCGCCCGCGATGTCCGACACCACGAACACGTGGTCGCTGTACACCTTCATGTCCCGCCAGGAGGTCCCCGGAATGCCTTCGGTCCTGGGCAGGTTGCCGACCACGACCGGGTTCGACGGGTCCGTCACGTCCACGAACGAGGTGCCGTCCATGCGCCCGACGAGCGCGTATTCGCGCTGCGTCTCGGGATCGGTCCACCCCCAGATGTCGTTGAGGCGGGTGCCGCGCTCGCCGCCCAGCGCGCTGACCGGCAGGTACGCGAGCAGGTCCACGTCGTTGCACCCGAAGATGGACGCCTCGCCCTGCGAACAGTCGAGCTGCCCGCCGACTACCGCGTCGAATTCCTCGATTTCGGTGAAGATCGAGGCGGTGCTGCGCCAGCCTGCGCCGTCACGCTCGAAGATCATCGCCGTGCCGGCTGCGTAGTCGTCCCCGGGCATCCCCGACACGAGGAGATCGCCGGCCTGCGCGACCACTCTGCCCATGCCCTGGCCGGGCTGCGGCACTGGTGCGGTGATCTTCCTGACCGATGTCCAGGCACCGCCGGCATCCGGCGTGAACTGGTAGATGCCACCCTCGCGCGAGTTGACGCCGTCCGCCCCGATCCAGAGAGTGCTGCCGTCGCTTGCCATGGACTCCCCGAACCTGTCCCCGGCGACGCCGTCAAAGGCCTGGAGAGTCGCCGTTTCCGTCCAATCGCCGTCCTCCCGGGCAAAGACGGTGACCGTGCCGGCCTGGTCGAACGGGCTGCCGGCCGTCACCAGGATACGGTCTCCCGCGATCAGCGCTACGGCGCCGAAGAACGACCCCGGCCCACCGCCGGCGCGGCTCAACTCGGCGGTCATGGCCCAGCCACCGGAGCCGCGCTCATAGACGTAGGCGGCACCGGTCAACGAATCGGTGGCTGTCGCACCGACCACGAGCATGTCGTCCGACAGGGCCAGCGCACCGCCGAATCCGGTGCCTTCCTGGCCGCCGGGGGACTCCAGCATGGCCTCCTGGACCCAGTCGCCGTCCGCGTGCCGGAGGACGAGAACGCGGCTGTCTTGCCTGTCCGCCGAAGCCGCGTTGAGGGCGGCCCGGTCCCCGCTCATCACAACGGCATCCCCCAGGATCATTCCCTCGGGCAGGTCCTCGACGACGATCGTCCCGTCGTGCCGCCACTCCGGCCCCACGCGCACGTAGGTGTGGACGGCGCCGCTCGCCGGGGGCGGAAACGGCCGGAAGGATGTGACCAGCAGACGGTCGCCGGACGCGGCCATGGAGGTGCCGAAGCCGTCGCCCTCGGCGGGATCCGGGCCCATGAGTCTGCCGGTCTCGACCCAGGTGTCGCCGCTGCGGTTGTAGACGTAGACCGTGCCGCCGCTCATCCCGCGGGTGGCCGCGACGAGGATCTGGTCGCCGTTGATGACGATGCCTTCGCCGAAGGTTTGGGCTGGGAGGGGGTCGGGGGTGGCCAGCGCGGTGGCCGCGAGGGCGAGGGGGAGGGCGGTGGGGAGGGGGGGTTTCTTCATGGGGTCGTCCAGGTGGTGCGAGAAGGTGGCTGGCGCGGGGTGGTAAGGGTGGGGTGGGGGGGTGGCGCAGAGGCAAGGTGGTGCGTGGCGGCGGACACGTTCAGGATGAAGGGGGTTCGCTTCGCCGGACTTGACTTCTCCGGGTGCACACCGAATCATCCAAACGCCCAATTCACCCACGTCCCTCCCTGGGAACAACCACAGGAGCAGTCCACATGGCCGGCACCGAAAGCCGCATCAGAGCACTCGTCGACGAACACCTGGCCCTCGGTCACGAGCCGAGTCTCGACCGGAGCTTCAGCGACTCCGGGATTTCATCGATGAACGCCGTCGCCTTCATCAGGATCGTCGAGCGCGAGTTCGGCATTCAGATCCCCCCGGAGGATTGCCCGCAGATCGGCACCCTCGGCAAGCTCGTGTCATACATCGACTCGGCATCCGGCTGAGGCCGGGCCGGCGCTGCGGCTGGGAGGTCGCAGCCCGACATTCTCGCGGCCCGCCAACGAGGTCGGCGCGCCCGGGATCCTCCAGATCTGCCGGAACCACTCGCGGGTGCTCGGCCGCTGAAACTGGCTGAGCACCCGCGGTGGGTTCGTACGGAATGACAACTTGCGTTGTCATTTTGTAAGGTAAAGTGTACATTTCGCCATGCGCGCGATCTCTATAGCCCGCGCGTGCAGGCGTCCCGCCGATCGCATGACCGACCTCGTGGACAGCGAGCGCCAGGAAGCCCGCGACAACCACGAATGCGATGGTTGCAACGATGGAGGAAGCCGCCCCGCCCTCGTCTGCGGCCGGGTCGGCGCGCGGCCAGACAGTGGCCGAGCAGAGAGGTTGGCGCCGATCTCCGCACTGCAGGCGCCGCTACCCGATCAGTTCGGCTCCGGCTGGTGCGCATCGCTCGATATCGAGCTCGCCTTCGCGCCCCCGAGTGCGGGCGATGTCATAGGACGACTGCATCCGCATCAGCGTGTCCATCTTGACCCCGAACGCTTTCTCGATACGCAGCGCCATCATCTCGGACAGGTCCGACCGGCCATTCAGAAAGGTGGAGAGCGCGGGCCGGGACACGCCAAGTACCTTCGCGGCGGCGGCTACGGTCAGACCCTGAGTGCTCGATCACCTCGGTCCTCACGAATGCACCGGGGTGTGGAGGATTCAGCATGCGCATTTGGTGCTCCGGTCTTTAGGGGTAGTCTTCGAGTTTCAGGTCCACGCCGTCGCGAGCGTCGCCCGGCGCGTTCCCGAAGGAGGGCACCACATTCCCGAGGCCGCCATCCGCCGGCGCTTCGAGCGGAGCTGGAGGAACTTCCGCGATCTCTACCGGAAGGTTGTGGATAGATGGCGGGTGTACGACAATTTCGGTGAGGGCCCGGTTCTTCTGGAGGCGTCCGAGGAATGGAATGCGGTCCGTGAACCGAGCACGAAGTGGCGGACATCGGGCCCCACACGGCCCGGGTTGGATCGCCCTGTAGTGCTAGTTACCACGCACCAGCTCCATGATAGCTGGAGCTACGCGATCAATGTAGTCTTGTTGCAATCGCACGATCAATGGAGCCAGTTCTGCGTTGATCACGCTATCCTTGCGCACCATATTTTGCATCGGGGCTGTAGAATAGAATCTATTCAATTCCTGAATCTCTTCGACAGTATAGTGTCTCTTGTATATAGGCAGCATCAACTCCAATACCTCATCAAACTGCGGCGCCTCTTCAGTGATGATGTCAATCAAGGCGTCTATATCGTCTTCTGCCTCAGGGTCTTCGTCGACCAACTCCTGCCTAAAGGCCTCGAGGAGTTGTGCTTGGAAGCTTTCCATGTCTGCACGAGCCCCAGAGACATCGAGATGGTACCTGAACTCTGTTTCAAAACGACCCGTAGGTCTATAGCCGGAGTACTCCGCTGTTACGGCTTGTGTACCTTTGACTACTCGAACAACCGTATCCAGGTTCGTTATGGCAGCCCCGATGACAATGCCGGCAGCCGTGATCAGGGCCGTCGTGCTGGAGTTACTATGTGATTTATCGTTTCCCATTTGTCTTCTCCGTTGCGAGCTAGTTGCCAAGGCGCCTTGTCGGCCTGCGCCGAGGGGAATCATAAGGAGTAGTTGACACCTACCTGACCGGTTTGGCAAGTCGTGGAGCGCATGATTGTGGCCGGTCGGTTCGCTCCCCTGTGTCAAGGCGCAGGGTTGCGGATGCGCAATAATGTAGTCACAGCATAGTGATATGGTGTCGATATTGAACACGGTGTTGGGTCAAACAGACCGCAAAATGCCAGCCACGAATGGCGGGACACCACTTCGCAGGTTGCGATCGCTGGATCCGAACTCCCCCGTTGGTGGCAAATCCAGCCTCCTCTCCGAGCAGAATGGGTAGGCGGAATCGGCCAAAGGCTACGATCTTCGACCCACACGAGCTTGCCGCCCAGCGCGGGTTCCAGCCGGTATCCGCCTACCTTGATACCCACTTCCGCGAGCGGTTTCGCGGCCTGCTTGCTACGCGCGAACGATGCCGACTCGCTGTCCTTGACGTGGTCTATCAACAGCCAGTCGGGTACGATATGTACCTTCCCACGGGATACGAAGGCCGGGGTCACGTACCAACAGCGGTCAACTACCCTATTCGACAACGTGCCTGTTCGCTCGTCGCACTCTGTTGCGCTTGACAAACCCGGGAAGATACGGATCACTCTGTATCCCGCGGCTGTCGACCTGTGTCATGAACCTTCGAGCAGCTAAAGGACGTGATCCCGTTCGAGGCTGAGGAGGCACGGCACGTACGCGGGACACGTCGTGCTCCACATCAGTGGTACTGCCGCTTGGACGAGGGATCATGGCATAGCAACAAGGCGCGTCTGATTGACTTCGTTAGGGGCATGGCCGATGCTTGGCGCAAACACGAACGCCTAATGGCCGACGCGTCGGAGAATGGTCTGGCCGATGACCCGCGTTAGCGTGCTTAGTCAGGCTGACGGCTACCGCTCCGGGAGGCACTAAGCAGCGAGAGCTACCCGATTCGCGATTCGCCTAAGGAGAAAAGGAATGGCCCAAGGAGCCCACACGCCCGACCTGATTGCTGACCTCACCGCTGTATTCCAGCATCTCGGACGCTACGATGAGGTCGAAGTCAAACTGGAGACAGATGAAGACACAATAGGACACACGATGACCGTAGTCCTGGTCAGCAGCAAGCTGACGCCTGTGGGCCTACCGGGAAAGAAGCGGCTCGACGCGACGACTCAGACGATCATCCTTCCCATCAAGATGAAAAAGCCGTTGTACTGATCGCCACTTGCCCCCAGTGACGGCCAGTTGCACACTCGACGCACATCGGGCCATTCCCGATCGCCTTGGAGAACGGGACTTGCCTCGTAGGCCCAAGACGACATAGAGGGATTTCGTCTCATCCCCCTCACCCCTCCACCCTCAACCGCCCCCTCCCGAACAGCCCCACCTCCTCGTCCAGGAACCGCGACCGCGCCAACTCCACGTACTCCCGGTCCACCTCAACCCCCACGCTGTTTCTCCCGGCCCGCACCGCCGCCACCGAAGTCGTCCCGGTCCCGAGGAACGGATCGAGCACCGTGTCGCCCACGAACGAGAACATGCGGATCAGGCGGGATGCGAGTTCCTGCGGATACGGCGCCGGATGCTGCCGCGTGGACGCACCCGGGATCGTCCAGATCTGCCGGAACCACTCGCGGTGCTCGGCCGCCGAAATCAGGCTGAGCACCCGCGCGGCGGGGGATGGGCTGCGGTACCCGCCGGGCTTCCTCTGCATCAGGATGAACTCGATGTCGTTCTTGATCACGGCGTTGGGCTCGTAGGGCTTGCCCAGGAAGCCTCCGCCGGCCCCCATCTCGAAGTTGGCGTTGGCGATCTTGTGCCAGATGATCGGGGCGAGGTTGTCGAACCCCAAGGTCCGGCACGATTCCAGGATGCTCGCGTGAAGCGGTACCACGACGTGGCGGCCGTGCCGGCGCCGCGACAGACACACGTCGCCGACCACGATGACCAGGCGTCCGCCGGGCACCAGCACCCGGTGGCACTCCTTCCACACCCGGGCGAGTTCGGCGACAAACCGGTCGTAGTCGCCGATCGCGCCGAGCTGGCGGTCCCCTTCGTTGTACTTCTTGAGGGGTCCAGTAGGGCGGGGACGTCACGACCAGATGGACGGACCCGTCGGCGAGGCCCGAGAGATCCCGCGCGTCGCCTCTGATGATGAGATGGTCCGAGGCCACTTCCTGAACCGCCGCCGCTACCTTGGCCGACTCGGCGGCGTCCCTTGCCATGCCGGGAAGCGCGGTCTTCAGCGACTCGTCGGACAGGACCAGGTCCGGAAGGTGTCGTTCGACGACGGCCTCCAGCGCGGAGCTGCGGGTCGCCACGGTCTGCGGCGTCATCGGGGGCGGTCCAGAAGCAGCCGCCGGAGCGGTCCAGGGTTGTCGCCCACCCTCACCCCAGTGACTCTAGCCGACGGAGCCACGCGTCGAATCGCGGGCACTCTTGCCGCATTCGCTCCAGTCCGATTGTCTCCGCCAGCAACGGGCCGTGAAGTCTCTTTCGATAGCTTTTGATGAGCTTCTCGATACGTTTGCTCGGCGCTGTGTTCTTGTTGTCGTTGATTTCTTCCGGCGTGCGGAATTGGTTGCGGATCAACCGCAAGCCAGCAACCGGACCGTGGTGGAAAAGATTCTCGAACGCGTCCACGTCGGAAAACAGCAGCCCTTCAAACTCATGCATCTGAACGTAAGGGAACACCGAACCATCGTCAGGATGGCCAGTGCTCTCATGAATCGCTCGAATCAGGTCATCCGGCGACATGGCCCGTTTGCCTCGGAATCCGTAGAAGTCGACCAGAGAGGTCACTGCTTGGAAGTCTCTCCGCAGGCGTCGCATGTCGGCTGCAAGACCATGGATGGTGACGTCGCCGCCACGCTGCGCCCTCCGCCGTGCTCGGCCGACCAAGATGGGAATGGCGTAGACACCTCTGTGCCGGAGGTGGACAGCCAGCGATGTCTTGACGAACTCCTCCTCGGTCTCGCCCTCGACCGATATGGCCAAGCGCGTCACGTCACGGTCGTCCGCCAAGGAGGTTCTTCTGCCAGAGTTCGCCGAGACTGAACTCATCGAGCCATGTTCCAAGCTTGTCCGCGTCCAGAGTGTGCACCTCCGTGCGCCCGTCTCGCAATTCGAGCACGAAGACCTCATCAAGTTCGAAGGCGTCCACGAGCAGGGGAGACTGAGTCGCCGCGATGACCTGTCGGCGCCCCGCCAACGCTCGGATCATATCGCCGATGAGCGCAATCGCCTTGGGGTGCAGGCCAAGCTCCGGTTCGTCCAGCAGCACCACACCCGGCAGCATTTCCACAGGCAGGTTCAGCAGAGTGACGAGAGCAAAGAAGCGCAGCGAACCGTCCGACGTGAGATGCGCACCAAAGCTCTTGTCCGAATGCCGGGAACGCCAGCGCAGCGCCACCTTTCCGTACTGCTCCTCGATTTCAAAGCGGTCGAACCCAGGCAGCACACGGCGAATGTGGCGGCAGATGAGTTCATAGCGGCGCACATCTTCATGCTCCAGTCGGTGGAGGATGGCCGCGAGGTTTCCGCCGTGACCTCGCATGTATGTGTTGTCTGTCGCATCCCACTTCTTCTTTAAGTTCGACTTGGAGCCCGTGTTATGGAACTGAAAGGCCGAGCAATTCCGCAACAGGTACGTGACCGTGCGAGCGGTCTTCGCTTTCCGCTCCGGGAATTGGGGTGCGCCACCCGACTGTCCGGCTTCGACAATTCGGGCTTCCCGGTGTCCGTTCCCGAGGTGGGTCCACTTCGCTCCATCACCATGATCGTCGCGGCAGTACCGAAACGCCTCTTCGGTGAAGATCAGCTCATCGGGATGCGCGTGGGCGAGAGTGAACCGGTACTCGTTCAGGCCGGTTTCGGTCCGTATCGCAATCTCCGCGTCCAATCGGGGCGTGGTCGCGTTCCCACCGTGCAATTGGTCGTCCGCTCCGCCCTCGGACCCGACGAACTCTTGGAGGCGCCGCGCATTGAGCATCCAGCTCAGCATATTGATGAACTGGACGAAGTTGGATTTTCCTGAGCCGTTGGCGCCAATCAGCACGCTAGCGCCTGCGGGTGGGCGGAATTCCACGTCCGCGAGGGATCGGAAGCCGCGGACCCGGATGCGCTCGATGCGTGGAAGCACGTCCCAGTCAGGGCGCCAGAGGTCGCAGCCGTTGAAGTGCATAGTGGGTTCTTCCTGAGGATCGTCTGGATGGCGGCACATGCCCTGCCCCTCCACATCCTCGGTGGGCTCCCACCACTTACACAATCCGCAACGCTCGTCGACCCCCTCCCGCTGTGGGTCTATGGCATAGTGATGTAGGGTGGCCATGGCACTCCTGACGCAATTGTTGACTCCCCCCAACCCAAGTTCTCCGGGGGACCGTGGTACCACGTCCCAATCTAACGTGACGCGCCGTCGGGTGGCTGGCGAATAGGCCGCCTCGGCGCCGATGGGTTACACCGGACGCTGGAAGATGTCGGGGCGATTCCCGCGTGGTTGGAGACCGGCGGGCAAGGTCAGCGGGGAGTTTCGGGGTAATGGTTGGCTATGAGAGACACTCGGACCGACGGTAGAGGACAGGAACCGCTCGGGTGGGAAAGCTGCACTCCATCTTGCCCGGTCCCCTTGACCTTCCGACATTGCCTGCAGCGCCCGAGCCCAGAATCCTCGGGCGAGCGCGTCACCTCCGCTCGCCTTCGCGTGAACATTCCCACCCTGAATAGCAGAAGAAAGCCTGATGGAAGCCTTGGATCCTCACACCGACACCCCCCGCAACCCGGTCGGCCAGATCCTCGCCCACGAGGGACGCTCGCTCGCCCTGGTTGACCTCGGCAGCGAGGCCAGCAAGGCCCTGCGAGCATCCTGGTCCACGGATCAAACGTCCCGGTCCGGCAGAGCCATCGACAGCACCTGGTTGCTCCCCATGCTCGGTGCCGGGAGCACGGCCACGTCGTCCCTGATGGCGGGCAACGTGTTCCTGGCGACCGTCCATCCCGGAACGCTGATGACCATCGGCAGCGGGGTCGGCTCGGCCGTGATTGGCCCGACGGGGATCGTCGCGCAAGCCCCGTTCATCGCTGCCAGCAGTGCGCTGGTGCCGGTCGTGGCACCCGTCATGCTCTTCACAACCGTCTCGTCGGTGATGATGTGCGCCCGCATCGATCGGGCGCAGCAGACACTCCACCGGCTTTCCGAGGTGGTCGAGCGCGTCCGTGCCCTGCTGGATGCCGATGACTACGCCCTGTTCGAGACCGCCGCGGAACGGATCGACGAAATCCGGTCCGAATTCGAACACGCCGGGCGATTCGCCAGCGATGTGCCGGACAGGCTGGCGAAGATCGATTACGATGTGGGCTTGCTGCGTTCCAAGTACGGGATCCTGTTGACCGGGGCCGTTGACTCGGAGGAAGGCGCGCGGGCCGCGGTGGTGGATCTCAACCGGTTCTTCCTGGCCAGCCTCTACGACATTCAGATCGACGTGCTCCAACTGCACCTCGCGCTCCAGAACGATCCCGGTGTGGTCCAGTTCCGCCTGTCCCAGATACGGGAGAAGCTCAAACGGTACGGTGGGGACTTTCGGCAGGTCCTTGAGAACGATCGGGTCGGAGGCTACCACAGGGAGTTGAAGGGGGGATTGGCCAAGTCATGGCTGGGGCGCTTGCTCTTGCCCTTCAGGGGGAAACCGGCCACAAAGGTGCGAAGGGTCCGGGCCATTCGGAGCGACTTCGATGCCGGCCGGCGGAGGATCGAGCAGTGGGTTGAAGCGCTGGATGGTGCGGCGGAAGAGTCGCGGCGGGAGGCGGTGGTGTTCTACCGGGAAGCCGGTGGCGAGCGGGCGCTGCGGGCGTACCGAACGGGGGACGTGAGGGTGGAGGGGGTGGGGTGATGTCTGAAGCACCGGCTACCGGGACCATGATCGATTCGACGAAGGCAACGTGGGACGCGTACCTTGCGATTGCGTCCAAGCAGCGCGACGAGATCTACAGCGCCGAGGGCTACAAGGAGAACGATCTTGCCAAGGCGCTGAAGAGCGCCCGGGCGGCGGTGCTCCGCGATGACGACGATTGGCCTGGCCTGGTGACGGCAGCGATCAAACACAAAGACAACAACATCATCTACTGGGACAACCAGAGGAAGCTGACGGACTGGATCGAAAACAACCAGACCGAAGCACGGGACGCTCTCCTAGGAATGTGGTCCGAAGGGGATCGATCACCCGGCAACCGCATTCGCTCCTTCGACGCCAACGTGCCGGAATCCGTGTGGCCGCTAACCGCGGTGGGCACGCGGCTCAATTCGGCATCGTACCTCATGATGGGCCTGGACGCGCAGCGCTATCCGCCGTATCAGATCAGGCTGTTCACCAACGCGTATCGGCGGCTCGGGTATCCGATGCCTCCCGCCAAGGACGCAGGGGGTGCGTACGAACACGCCTTGGGGTTCCTCGATCGCCTACTTGAAGAAGCACGTAAGCGGGGAATGGAGAGACCCGGTACTCGATTGGACGCGCAATCCGTCGTTTGGCAGCTCCGGGAGGAGACCGTGGACAACGAAGTGGATGGCTCTTCAGGAGACCAGGAAGCGATGCCTGAAACCACCGGCTTCAGAGGCCTGACCCTGTCGCTCCGAAGGCGCGGCCTCCATTTCCAGAGCGAGACTGTCGCCAACTACATCCTCGCCCTGCAAACCAAGCGGTTCGCCATTTTGACCGGCATCTCAGGCACCGGGAAGACCAAGATGACAATGGCGGTTGCGGAGCATTTCCGTCCCACGGTGACCAGGAGAGCGCACACGGAGATCCCTGACGATGCCGTCGAACTCGAAGTGAGGCACTCCCACCTCAAGCACTCGCTGCTAACGGTTCCTCAAGCGATGGCCACGAGGCTTAGCCTGCTAGCCTCGGATGCGCCACGGTCCGATCGCCGGATTGGGATACGGTATCCCGGAGGCGAGACCGAATTGACATACTGGCACAAGGGCTCGACGGACCTCTACCTCAGTGGCGAGTTCAAGAAGTGGTACCGCTCCAACCTCGAATTGGGGGACCAGATTTGGCTCCGTGTGCCGGAGGGTGACACGTCGAACCCCAACGAGCTCGAAATCGGTCTGCCCGTGACCGAAATCGAGGAACGGCCCCTCGACAACTCAATCGTCATCCCCGTTCGCCCCGACTGGGTCGACAACCGCGGGCTACTCGGCTACTTCAACCCGCTGACGAACGAGTACTCGGCAACTCCATTCCTCAGGCTCCTCCTCCGAGCTCGCGACGAGGAAGAGCGAGCCAAGGCCGCCGGCGAACCCCCTCACCCATTCTTCGTCATCCTCGACGAGATGAACCTGGCCCGTGTCGAACACTACTTCTCGGATTTCCTGTCGGCGCTGGAGTCGGGCGAGGCCATTCCGCTTCACGAGAACGACGCAATCGAGAGCGGCGAGTCCGCATCAGGCCCGCCGGTGCCAAAGAAGCTGAAGGTGCCGGGCAACATCCTCTTCACTGGGACCGTGAACGTCGACGAAACAACCTACATGTTCAGCCCGAAGGTGCTCGACCGCGCGTTTACCATCGAGTTCGATCACGTCGACTTGGAAGGGTTTACGATGGGGGAAGCCAGTGACGAAGTGTCCGCGCTGGACCTCGACGACGTCGACTCTCTCGATCTCCTGCGATCCGGGTCCTCAGGGGGGCACGATTGGGCACCCAGCCGAGAGGACTGGGCGGAATTCAGCGAGCAGTCGGTCACACACCAGAAAGCCCTCCTACAACTCCACGGCATCTTGGAACGACAACACCGCCACTTCGGCTACCGGGTCGCGAACGAGATCGCGCGCTTCGTGAACCTGGCGCGGGAACAGGCCGCAGAAGCGGATAGGGACGCGGCGGTCGACGCGGCCTTCGATCTCGCCCTCCTGCAGAAAGTCCTGCCGAAGTTCCACGGTACCCAACAGGAGCTGCAGTCTCTTCTCGAAGAGATCTTCCAGTTCGCCGTGCATGGCGGCGAGCACGTCCTAAAGAAAGATCAAAAGGTCGGGCTGGACGGCTGGAAGGTCGTCAAGGGCCGCCTGGTGACCAGATCCAAGACCCAGTCACCCTCCGGCGACGGCGTCGCTGAAGGAGACAAAGCGGATTCCGGCGGCCCGAAAGCTACCGACTCCGACACCGCATCCCCGGCCTATCCGCGGACCGGCGCTAAGGTCCTGCGAATGCTCCACCGACTTCGGGACCGGGGCTTCACGTCGTTCATCGAGTGACCGGCTCGTGAACGGTTCCGCCGGGGTGGGACGGCCCCCGCGAGTCACTGTCCATGCGTATCACTCGCGCAAACCGGATCACTCGCCCGAGCCAGCGCCCCGCACCGACCGCGGGTACCGCCTGCAGAGCGAACGAGGGTGGGTCGTCGAAGGCGACGAGCAGGCCCTCACCGAGATTGAGAGCCAGCTGCCGAGCACGAATTGCACCCGGGTAAGCACCAACGCCCTCATCCTCAACCTCGTCAATTCGGTCGGCACCCTCGAGCTACCCCACCTCGGGACCCTCGACCTGGTCACCGGCAAGTTCGGCACGGACCAGTTCGACGCCATGCTCCGCGAACTGACCGACGCAGCCACCACCCTCCCATTCTCAGCAAACGAAGCGGCTGCCGGACGCTACTCGGTCAGCACGGCCCCCCGCGACGATGTCCTCTACCACGCCTTCGTCTACCTGCGCTACATCCTTTCGGACAGAGCCCCGGAGGAAGTACGCCTGCTCCCCGCACTCGAGATGATCGTCAGGGAGCCGCACCGGCTGTGGCGCAGCCACCGCCACGACGTCCGCATCGAAGCCATGACCCGAGTCGACGCTCACACCCCCCTTGATCTCGTGACCCGGCCCGGGACGGCCGTGGTGGCGTCGTCACTCTCACCTTCCGCGGCGAGGCTCGCTGAACGCCTGCGCTGGCGTCTCCCGGAGGTCGTGTCGGAGCGGAAGATCAGGCCGACAACCGATACCGCCGAGAACCGGTTCGTGAAGGCGTTCATCGGGCAGGCTCGAACGATCATCGGTCGCATGCGGTCCGCGGTGAGCTCCCGGCGGCCCGACGCTTTCCGGCAGAACCTACTGCTGGATTGCCAGCAAATGGAGGCGTCGTTGATGCCGATCGCCCGGCACAGCATGTGGGAGGAAGTCGGAAGAATGGTGCGGATCCCCTTCTCGTCGACGGTGCTTCAGCGACGACGGGGGTATCGCCGCGTGCTCCAGCACTTCTCCCGGATTCGCCTTGCCCCGACGATCCCGCTCGACAAGGACGGCATGCGCGACCTCCTCGAACTCAAGAACATCGCGCTTCTGTACGAGCTTTGGACCTTCTTCCGGCTGGTTGACGAGATCTCGGCGGTGTTGGGGCGCCCGCCCATTCGATCGGGGCGGCCAGCCAGCGATCTCTTCCAGACGGCTTTCGGAGCCGGCGGGACTTTCGAATGGGATTCGGGCGTGCGCCTGGTGTACAACCAGCGCTTCTCCAGGTCACCGAAGAGACGATGGCACTCCTACTCCGTGCCGCTGATTCCCGACATCGCTCTTTCGGTCCCCGGCGGGCCAAACGCCGGCCTCCAGCTGTTCGACGCGAAGTTCCGGGTCCGGTCGCTCGCCGACGTGGGACTCGCCGCGGACGACAAGGAGGCGGACGACGAGAAGGCCAAAGAGTGGGCGGGTTCGTTCAAGCGTGCGGACATCTACAAGATGCACGCCTATCGGGACGCGATTCCAGAGGCGCGGTCGGTGTGGATCCTGTACCCGGGTGGGAAGTTTCGGTTCTTTGGGGTGCCGGGGGATGGGGGGCAGCCTGGCGGTCGGGTTGTTTATTCGCCAGAGGGGCTGCCGGGGGAGCTCGAGGGAGTGGGGGCGATTCCGCTGGGGCCGGTGGTTGGGGGGGAGGGGGGGCAGGGCTCGGGCGTGGTGGCTGGAGTTGACGACACGTTGCGAGCGACGTTGGTGCGGATGCTGGGGGATGGAGACAGAAATGTCAACTACACCATACATTAAGTAAAGCGGACTTTACTTTCTGCGGCTTCGTCCATCGGCAACGCCGAGGTCGCGGAAGAGCTCCTCGGCACTGTCGAAACGCTGACCCTTGCCGTCCTCCAACTCCCCCATGGCCCTGACGGTCGTCGGATTGGGTACCTGGACGGCGAAGGGGAGTCGCTTCTCCTCCGCGACGCGCAGCAGCACCATTCGGATGACATCGGACACGGACAGGCCCATCGCCTTGAGCGCCTCCGTGGCACGTGCTTTCGTGTCGCTATCGATTCTCGCGCGCACGACCGTGTCGGTACTCATCGCGGATCTCCCTTCTGGTTTGGTGTAGCGTCAACGTAGCTACGATTGGGTCGGGCGGCAAGGGGTTGGCGCCGCTACCCGATCAGTTCGATCCTCAGGTTCAGGCCGAGAACGTTCGCAGCCGCGGTGAGCGTGTCGAGGCGAATGTGATCATTGTCGGGGTCGAGAATCCTGTCCAACTGGCTCCGGCTGGTGGACATTGCTCGAGCCATGGCACTCTTGCTGATCTGCTTTCTTTCCATCGCCTGCTCCAGCTGCCAGGCCAGTACGCGCTTTACCGCACTGGTATTGGTCTCCTCCAGGGTTCCCTGCCCGGCCAGGTAGTCCTCGAAGGAGGAGCCGATACGTCCCTTCTTCTTCGTCATGACGTGATCTCCCTTGCTCGTTTCCTCGCCAGTTCCAAGTCTGGCATCGGGGTCTTCCGTGTCTTCTTCACGAATCCATGTAGCAACACCATGCGGGCAGCGTGGACGACGAAGATCACCCGGGCAGTTCGCTTTCCGGTAAGGTTCGACCGCACCTCCCAGAGTCCGTCGCCCAGATGCCGACACAGCGGCATCCCGAGCGGCCAGCCAAACTCCGCAGTGGCAATGTCCCGGCCGACGATGCGCCTGCTCGTCGGATCCAGCGCGAGAAGCCAATCCCGGACCGGCTCCTTCCCGCTGGGGGTCTGGTAGAATGCGGCCGGTAGCTTCTTGATCTCCACCAAACGTACCTCATAGAGTACAGTGTACCACGGATCGTACATCCCGTCAACGGAATAGCCATCCTCCGATGGACCGACGGCCGGAGTAACCTACGGTTGGCGAATCACCAGGCGATCAGCGGACGGAAGGCAGCCGGAATCGGGCGGGAAGAGGTTGGCCAGATCATCCTGCATTGCCGTGCTCGGCACGGCGGTAGGCAGGAGCAACGTGATCGCCGACAGCGTCGGCACCATGAGACCGGCGCCTCACCCGCCCCCCTCGTCGTACCGGACGGTCTCGATTTCTCCGTCACTTCTCCCCCTCGGGAGGGATTCCCGCCTCAAGAATACGAAGCTAAAGAAGCGGCGAACGAGGCGGCTGAAGGGGCGGGGGACGGCGACGGTGAAGCGCGGTCGAGTCAACCGGCTGCCGAGGGAGAGCTGCCGTAACCAGGCCCCGTTACGATCAGCGCGGCGGGGGCGCTGGGCCGCCAGCGGAGGGGGCGCTGGGCCGCCAGGGGCGGGCCCTCAGGACCCGGTCCCCAACCCCCCCATCCACCGCCGCGCCCACCGCAGCGATGCGCTCGAGCCCACCGCCACCACACTCGCCACCAGGTCGCCCAGGATATCGAACCAGTCGAACGTGCGGCCTGGCACAAAGAACTGGATGCACTCGTCCAGCACGCCGGCCAGAGTCGTCCCCAAGATGGCCAGCAGAGCCGGTGCGGGAACGCGCCGACCCCGGTCTCTCCGTTCCAGGAGAGCCTCGTGCACGATGAGCGCCAGCACCGTGTACTCGACGAGATGCGAACGCTCCGCCGCGGAGATCCCGCGTGCGAAACCGATGATGGCGATCGCGGCGATGCCCAGCGCGAAGCCGACTTCGATGCCGCGCGAGCGTTTCCTCAACCCCTGAACCAGAATCATCGCCCCGACCAGGAGCAAGCCGACGTTGAACATTTGCGCGGTGAGCTCCAGCAGCCCGCTCTCGCGCAGCACGTCGGCCAGCATTCGCGCCAGATCGGCCGTGGAGTAGATCGCCACCGCCACGACCAGCGCCCAGATCCAAAGGCGCCGCTCCCGACTCGATGAGAACTCCGGCATCCGCATCTCCATCCCCGATTCGCGTCCGAACGATGTCCCTCGGTGCACCGCTCGGTACGGTCCTGAGTCTAATCCCTTTCTCCGCTTCTGTCTCTCGCGGAATCCGCACCTACCCCCCCGGCCAATCCATCAGCGCCACGTTCGTCGCAAGATTCTCCCTCCGCTGCTCTTCGTCCGGTTCCTCAAACCCAGCCTCCCGCAGCCGGGCCTCCCGCGCCTCCCGCTCCGCATCAATCGCATCCCCCACCGCCTTCGCCCTCCGAATGAGGTCCTTGGCCGTCACCTCGTCGATCGCCTCCTCGCTCAGGACGTCGAGAAGGATCTGGTTGCCGGGCTCGAGCGCGGACCGGACGAAGCGTGGGAAGAGGGGGTTGTCGGCCGAGACGCCGGATTCCGCCAGCAGCCGCACCAGCGTCCGAATCCGGGCCCGGTTGTCGGCGTTGGGCTCGCCGTCATCGAGCCAATCGTAGACCGTGGGGCGGGAGACACCCAGGATTCGGCTGAGTTCGGACTTGTTGATCGACAGCGCTGCCTGGAGTTCCCGGACCTGCCGCGCGATGGGCAGCGTGGAGATGGGCCTGGCTCGCGGCATGAAACGGCCGATTTCACGGCGGTCGATGCGGGAACTGGACGTGATTCTCGGGAAGACCAGGAACGCAAGACGGGGGTTCCACTCGTCCACCGTCTTGAGGAAGAAGCCGCCCGAGGCATCGCCATACCACCCTAGAGTGGCGCGCGCGACGGTGCCGCCGCCTGGAGATGGGGTCGAACGCGTCGTCGGCTGCGCACCGTGGGTCCTGGTGAGAGCTGTCGTCATTTCCACTCCTTGATCGCGTCTTCGGTGACCACGTGATTGTGAAATGTCTCGATGATGTGATCGTGAATCTCGTAGGCTCGGCCCACCACCCAGCCGGAATCGGCATCGAAGTTTCCCTCGACGAAATGATCCATGTCGATCAGCGTGACCAACTCCCCTGGCTCCGTCCTTGCCGAGAAGCTCGGCGCCGCGTCCACGAGATCCGGTGGCAGCGACGACCCCTGATCGTTCTGAACGATGCGAACGACCATGGTACCGTGGTTTCCGCCGACCACGGTGCGGCCCCTGCTCTCGGTGTGAAGGAGGTGTTGGCCAGGCTGGAACACTTCGTCCGGAACGCCGTGAAGGCCCGGCCGCAGGTAGAATCGGAAGTCCTTGCCGCCACTCGGACGGACGATGTCGATGTACCGGAGACCGACCCTGTGGACCACACCCAGCTGGTCGTGTTCGGACGCGGCGAGCACCGTGTGGACAGCCATCCGCAACTGCTCGGCGAAGTCTTCGAACCGGGTGTAAGCTGTCGTCTGCAGGATCACCATGTCCTGCATCAGGAGGATGCTCCACGTCTCCTCCCTGTTCCGGTACTCCCACCGGTCCTGCTCCATCATCTGGACCGGTGCTCCGCCACCGGGCCGAAACGTGACCTGATGGACCTTCCCAGCTCGTTCGATCGGGAACCCCTGCCTCCGGAACACCTCGTGGATTGCGGGGACGTAGCTCTCCATCCGAGGAATGGGACTGAGCCTGACCTGACACAGGGCCAGGACCAGCGGCTGCGCTGAAAGCGGCTCGTACCGGCATTTTCGCTGCACTGCTCCTCCTGCGGTTTACAGTGTGGTTTACACTATGGATACCCGGGAAAGGTAGATTGGTTGCGTGCGGGGGCAAGTGGGGGTGGTGGGGGAGGGTAGCATCACTCGGTCCGGCGGCATCAGGGCCCGGGATGTCGCGCAGCTTCTGAAGACGACCCCCCAGGCCGTCTCGCGCTGGCGGACTGGAAGGTCCGCGCCCCGGCCGAACAGCCTCGACCGGCTTTTCCGGTTGGAATGGTTGGCCAGCCGATCGCCTGCAATCGGCGGCTTACCGCTGACTCCCTTGACTCGCTCGCCCCCGAAGTGATCCAGTCCTCTTCATCTCGGAAGAAGGCCTCGGGAGGGAGTGCGACCCTGTCCACGAAGCGATCCACCGTTGCGCTCGGCAGATCTTGGAGTGAGTGTGAATACTGAACGAGTCGCGGGCAACTTCGCGGCAATGATGAGAACGAACGGAACCACCGCGACGGCGGGGTGGCCTCACGCCGCTCCCACGTCGCTCGGATGCGCCGTGATGATTGGGGCCTTCGAGGCCACTAGAGGAGGCAATGGGAATTGCTGACACGTATGAAGTTGGAGAATTTCAAGGCGTGGCGGGAAGCGGACCTGACGCTCGGTAAGGTCACCGGGTTCTTCGGAGCCAACAGCGCCGGGAAAAGCAGCCTATTCGACCTCCTGTTACTGCTCAAGCAGACCCGTAACGCCACAGACCGGGGCGTCGTTCTCGATTTTGGCGGTCCCGCGGAGTTGGTGAATCTCGGAACGTACTCTGACGTCGTGCACCTGCATGACGAGCAGGAGGCGATGCGCTGGCTGCTCGACTGGACGCTGCCCAAGACGCTGAGAATCCCGGATCCCAGGACCCCGTCCGCCGCCCCTCTGTTCGAGGGCGACAGCCTTCAGACCCGATATGAAGTGGAGTTCGCAAACAAGCGCCTGGCACCTCGCGAGTTGGCATATCGTTTCAGCGATGTGGACTTTCTGTTGCGACTAAAAGACACCAAGAAGCGACATTTCGAACTCGTGGCCGACCCACCTACCTTCACGTTCATTCGCAACCAGGGTCGCGCGTGGCCGTTGCCGCAGCCTGTCAAGACTCATCTGTTCCCAAGTCAGGCCAAGAGCTATTATCAGAATACGGGATTCCTTGGCGATTTCGAGTTGGCCTATGAAGACCTGATGGATTCCATCTACTATCTTGGCCCCTTGCGTGAGTATCCGCAACGAGAATACCACTGGGCCGGCTCAAGCCCGGAAGATGTGGGCCAAAGGGGTGAGCGTACGGTGGACGCGATCCTCGCAGCCACGATTCGTGGAGAAAAGAGGAGCCTTGGGTACAAGAAGCGCCGCAAGAGCTTCCAGGCAATGATCGCTCACTGGCTGCACACGCTGGGACTGATTCGTGAATTCCAGCTTGACGAGATCGCACAGGGAAGCAACCTCTACCGCGCTCAAGTCAAGACGCTCCCGTCAAGCGTACCGACATTGCTGACGGATGTCGGTTTCGGTGTATCTCAGGTATTGCCCGTGCTGGCGTTGCTCTACTACGTGCCAGAGGGATCTACCGTGCTGCTGGAGCAACCGGAAATCCACCTCCACCCCGCGGTGCAGAGCGGCTTGGCGGACCTCATGTTGAACGTTGCCAAGGTGCGCAACGTGCAGATTCTCGTGGAGAGCCACAGCGAGCACCTCATGAGGCGCCTGCAGCGGCGAGTGGCTGAAAGCAGCGCGTCCGCCGAAGACGTGAAGCTGTACTTCTTGTCCTTCACGCGAGGCAAATCGAGTGTTTCCGATCTCCTGCTCAACGAGTGGGGCGAGATCGAGAACTGGCCGGACAAGTTCTTCGGCGACGAAATGGGAGAGATCGCGGCAATATCCAAGGCTTCCCTGAAACGAAGAATCGAGGAGTCGGGATGACACCGTTCGTCGTGGACAGCAACGTTGCGATCGTCGCCAACGGACGCGGTACTCATGCCGACAAGCGGTGTCAGTTGGCGTGCGTGGAGAAGCTCGAATCCGTCGTTGAGAACGAAGTCATCGCCATTGACGATGCCCGTGCCATTCTCGGCGAATACGAAACGTACCTGCGGACATCCGGAATGCTGGGCACCGGCGACGTTTTCTACAAACATGTCCTCAACCACCAGTATCGGACCAATCGCGTGCAGCTGGTCCCGATAACTCCTTCCGCCGATCCCGCGCGGGGCTTTGAAGAGCTGCCGCAAAACTCCTTCGACCCTTCGGACCGCAAATTCCTGGCGGTTGCGGTGGTCGCCGACGCGGTCGTTCTGAATGCGACGGACAGTGACTGGTCTGAACACGGGACATTGATGGACAGCCTGGGAGTGGAAGTCTGTCAGCTCTGCCCCCAACATGCCTCGAAACTCGGCGAGAAGTGATTGTGAAGGCGAACGTCAGGGTGCCCAGGGGTCTCAAGTACCCCAGTACGCCCTACTGGCCATGGTCGCCGACGATTGGCCGGGGTGACGCTGTTCACGCCACCCCTGAGCGATTCGTCGACAAGCCTGTGGTGGTCACGGAAAAGCTCGACGGAAGCAACACGCTCCTGCATGCGGGCGAGGTCTACGGGCGTAGTGTCGCGGCCCCGTCCCGCGGCAAGTGGATGGCAATGGTCAAGAAGCACCACGCCTGGAAGGTGAACGAGCCGGGCGTCTTTCTGTACGGCGAGGATGTCTACGGGGTGCACAGCATAACCTACGACCCCATGGCGGAACACGAGACATTTCGTGCCTTCGCCTTGCGGGACAGCGAGGGCACCTTTGCCGCCTTTGAAGAGGTCGAAAAGTACGCTGACGGTCTGGCGATCCCCGTGGTGCCGGTACTGTTCAAGGGTCGTTTCGGGTCGGTTGCCGAGATCCGTGAGTTGCTGAAGCGCGCGCACGGCAAGCCGTCGGTGTTGGGCGGCGAGCGAGAGGGTGTCGTGTTACGGTTGGCGCGAAGGTTCCCGGCGTCAGAGTTCCCGGACAGCGTCTGCAAGAGCGTTCGCGTGGGCCACGTACAGACCGACGAACACTGGACCAGGAATTGGAAACCGTGCAGAATCGCGCAGCGTGGTGCTCCGAAGAGTGGCGCGCGCGACGGTATCGCCGCCGCCGCATCAGGCAGCAGCGACGACCACTGACTACCCCTCCACCCTCAGCCGCCCCCTCCCGAACAGCCCCAACTCCTCATCCAGGAACCGCGACCGCGCCAACTCCACGTACTCCCGGTCCACCTCGACCCCCACGCTGTTCCTCCCGGCCCGCACCGCCGCGACCGAGGTCGTCCCGGTCCCGAGGAACGGGTCGAGCACCGTGTCGCCGACGAACGAGAACATGCGGATCAGGCGGGAGGCGAGTTCCTGCGGTTACGGCGCCGGATGCTGCCGCGTCGACGCGCCCGGGATCGTCCAGATCTGCCGGAACCACTCACGGTGCTCGGCGGCCGAAATCAGGCTGAGCACCCGCGCGGCGGGGGACGGGCTGCGGTACCCGCCGGGCTTTCTCTGCATCAGGATGAACTCGATGTCGTTCTTGATCACGGCGTTGGGCTCGTAGGGCTTGCCCAGGAAGCCGCCACCCGCCCCCATCTCGAAGTTGGCGTTGGCGATCTTGTGCCAGATGATCGGGGCAAGGTTGTCGAACCCCTGGGCCCGGCACGATTCCAGGATGCTCGCGTGCAGCGGCACCACGACGTGACGGCCGTGCCGGCGCCGCGATAGACACACGTCTCCGACCACGATGACCAGGCGTCCGCCGGGCACCAGCACCCGGTGGCACTCCTTCCACACCTGCGCGAGCTCGGCGACAAACCGCTCGTAGTCCCCGATCGCGCCGAGCTGGCGATCCCCTTCGTTGTACTTCTTGAGGGTCCAGTAGGGCGGGGACGTCACGACCAGATGGACGGACCCGTCGGCGAGGCCCGAGAGGTCCCGCGCGTCGCCCCTGATGATGAGATGATCCGAGGCCACTTCCTCAACCGCCGCCGCCACCTTCGCCGACTCGGCGGCGTCCCTTGCCATGCCGGGAAGCGCGGTCTTCAGCGACTCGTCGGAGAGGACCAGGTCCGGAAGGTGTCGTTCGACGACGGCCTCCAGCGCGGAGCTGCGAGTCGCCACGGTCTGCGGCGTCAAGACCAGGTGCTCTCGTGGGCGGGGCTGTAGGAGTCCTCGGCGACATTGAAGAGCATGACGTACCCGGTCACGATCTCCGGTGAGTACATCTGGACGTTGGTGACCTCGCCCATCAGGTCGTCCACGCGGTTCGGGACGGTACCGCCGAGATTCTTCAGGAGGGACTTGAGAGAGATCGCCAGGCGCGGCTTGTCGTCCATGCTCCACGCGACATCCCAGGACTTCTCCCGCCCGCCTCCCGGCAGCTTGGTCTCCGTGACGGCGCCCTCGAGCCCACGCCTCGCCAACTCCTCGACGCAGAACTGCGCCAGCCCGTCCAGCCGCTTGGTGGACGTCGACTTCCCCTCGACCACAGCGATCTGGTAGAGGTGGTCTACGGCTTCCTGGAGGGTCATTGGGTCTCGGGTTCGTGGGTGATCATGATTCAAGGTAGGGTGGGCGGTGGGACGGGGGAATGGCGGGATGGGACGGGGGGAGGTGAAGTACCCCTGGCCCTCACCCCTGAGCATGACCCACTTGGTGATGCGGGGTGCGGCCGATCCATTGACGTTCACAGCAATGTTCACTACGATGTATACGCCAGTGTTCATGTCACCCTTGGCTTCCAGGGCCCCAGCAGAGGAGGCGCCGTGGCGACAGCCGTAGCTCGAAAGCTCGATAGCATCACTCGGTCCGGCGGCATCAGGGCTCGGGATGTCGCGCAGCTTCTGAAGACGACCCCCCAGACCGTCTCGCGCTGGCGGACTGGAAGGTCCGCGCCCCGGCCGAACAGCTTCGACCGGCTTCTCCGGTTGGAATGGTTGGCCAGCCAACTGGCCCAGGTGTACGCACCGGGCGACGCACGAGTCTGGCTATTCAGTCCCCATCGCGACCTGGGCGGCCAGAGGCCGGTCGACCTCATCGCGAGCGACAGAATGGATGAGGTTCTCGCGATCATCGATCGCCTGCAATCGGGCGCTTACACCTGACTCCCTACGCGCGCGGCGCGATTCGCGAGCGCGGACGAGCTGTTTGCGGAGCTTGAAGAAGCCTCCGACGGGTAAGGGGCCGAGCCCGCCCGGTCCTGAGTGGCGGGATCACGCACTCAAGGGAGCGTGCATCTGATCATCCCGGGGATCTCGCACCGGAGTTACCTGCGGTAGTCCCTCCGGTCAAGGCACTGGTCGTAGAGTTCTCGATCGATCCTGATCCAGTCCGTCTTGTTGATCCCTCTGCGGTTTCGACTGGTAGGACTGCTGGGAAAGGCGCTGGCGATCTTGATCCAGCGTCGCTGTTCCCGTGCGATGGTTCGAATCTCCTCCGCAACCTCCGAGAGGTCCTGATCCTGGCTCAGCACGAGCGCCACGTCGTATTCGCGGCGATGAGCCAGCGCCATGACGTCGAGCGCGATTCGAACGTCGATCCCCTTCTCTTCTCCCGTCAGAAACGAGTGTTGTGTGCCGTCGGGAAGCGCCACCGTGCGGTTCCTGTACCGGAGTGCCCTGCTATACACGACCACGCCCTGTCGTCCCATCGCCGCAAGCTTATGGGTCCAGAATGAGTGCCATCGGCGGTTGTCACCGACATCAGGGATTCCGGTGTAGAAGCGCACCTGCGCGAGCTCCCATCCACGCCGCGCGCAGACCAGCTCAGCGAGCGCCGAAACGTCGTAGTTGGGGTAGGTGTAGCCGAACGCCTCACGTGCGGCGTGGAACAGGTTCTGGCCGTCCACGAAGGCGACTGCGCGCTTGGTTGGAGGTTCGCCCTTCATGACCCATCCGGAAAAAATAACCCCGCCCGAGGCCTTTCGGCGTGTCGGGCGGGGAGCAAGTATGAGACATCATACTACACAGGAGGGTGCCCGTCAATTCAGGTGCCGCCCAGCACCCTGAGCCGAAGTCACGCGGACGTTACTGTCGCTGCCCGCGCCCTGAGCCTGTACCGGACCGCCGACCGGATCTGCGGCAGATCGAGAACCTCGCACACCCGGTCCCATACCGCCGGTCTCGGCTTGCTTCGCACACCTGCCGCAGCATCGTGGCACTCGAGGAGTTCCAAGGCCTCGTCGCGCCATAGCAGCTCGACCAACGCGCGCGGATCCTGGTCGGGATTCTCGGCGGCGGGGCGCCACGGATCGAGCGAGACCCCCTCGATACCCGCGCGAACCAGGAGCACACCCCACCACTGGGGAACGAGTCGGAGGGCAGCCTTGATGTGCCTGGAGCCAACAACAAGGGTGACGCGGTCGAGCACACGGTTGTAGATCGCAGCCTGGGAGGACAACCGAACCAGCCGGTCCCGGTTCGACTTGATCTCGTATCCATGAAACACACTGCTCACCGTGGCCAGGTCGATCCGGACTCGCCCTTGGCAAAGCCCCAATTCCTCGATCAGCGTCGCGTTTGAACCAGCCAGCTCCTTTCGCTCCAGATACTCCCGGAGCGCGGGTCGGACCTCCATGTCCCGGCTTGCGGACTCCCGGGTCGTGCAGGACCCGCCCGTGGCAACGACCGAGGCACCGCTCAGAAGTACAGTGGTGGTAGGCAAGCCAGTTCTCCCTCGGATCGGTTTGGCAGCGACAAGATGTAACGTAGAGGTGACAATCTGTAATGTCCGGTTGACATCTGGCAATGCCCTCGTACCCGCGACCGGTCTGCTGATGCTCTCAGCGACCCGACCGCACTACCGCGGGGCTCGCAATCTCCTGATCCGCGGCACCAGCACACCACGCATCGCTTCAACGCTCTCGAGCAGCCATGCGTACTGCTCCGTGCGGCCAGCCCGGCTCCAAACGTCAGCGGCCCTAATGCGCTGAATGCTCCGCCTCTGCCGCCCGACGGGCGCGTGCCAAACCAGCCTGTCGCTCACCTCTTCTTCGATGGCGGCCCGGTCGCGGAGGAGGCGGCGGAAGTAGTATGCGGTGTCCCTGCTATCGCCCTTGAGCTCAAGCGCCGCCCGTATCTGATGCTCCTTCAGGTTCATTGCGGCCTCAAGGGTGAACCCGCTCCGCCCGATCTCGCCGCTCCTGACGACGACCAGGAAGCTCTTTGGGTAGGGCGGAGAAGTTCTGATCCCACAATTGCGGTACGCGAACTCACTGAATCCCGTCCAGTATTCGAGCTGCTTCTGACTGGTGGAATGCCGGAGCTCGGCGCACATTGGTGGTATCCTAGCTTCCGATCTCCCAGTCGAGAACGGTTGGGGCGGCTTCGCTGACGCTTCCACTGATCCGGGTTCCGGCGTGCTGGCGCTCGTAGTAGTCCGAGTATTCGGAGAACGACAGAGATCGCAGGACCTCCGGCGTCAGGCCGCGTTCCCGCGCGCTACGGCTGATCTCCTCCATGATCTCGCGCAGGGACTGGCTGCTGCGGGTGGCCTCGCGCAACCGGAGGTTGACGAGGAGGTCCAGTTTCCGCCGGTCGCTAGCCGACACCGTCCGGTAGGCCTGCGCCACGTCCGCATCCACGGCTACGGTGATTGTATCCATCGGTCTTCTCTTCCATCGTCAGGTTCCGTCACGGCTGGTCCCTGATGGTTCGCGTGTCGCTCAAGGGAAGATTGCACGGACGTGAGGCGTGTCAAGCTCGGCCATGCGGGTCCGTCAGGTCGACACGCACGAAGGTCTGGTCGAACTGCTCACCATCGTCGCCGACAGCGGGCCCGCTCAGGTTCGGGACTTCAAGGAGGCGTGGACCGAACACCTCAAGCGGGCGCATTCGGGGTTCCGTGCACCCGCGAGCATCCGCGACACCCTGCGGCGCCGGCTGAACAACCTCCTCGACCGCGGTCTGATCGATCGTGAGAGCGCGAAGTACACGGTGACCGATGACGGGCTTTCGTACCTCGAGCGCGTGCTGCCTGAACCCGGCCTGCGACAGAAGATCCGGAAGCTCGCCAAGGAGCAGGAAGCGGCTGTTCGCAAGTCGCTTCGTGAACACCTGCTGCAGATGGACCCGAAAGGCTTCGAGGACCTCGTCGGTCGGTTGCTCGAGGAGATGAACTACGAGAAGGTCGACGTGATCGGACAGTCCGGTGACGGCGGAGTCGACGTGGTCGCCGACATCCAGCTCGGCGTCACCTCGGTCCGCGAGGTCGTACAGGCGAAGCGCCACAAGCGGACCATTCAGCGCAAGGACCTGGACGCCCTCCGTGGCTCGCTGTACCGATTCGATGCTGTCCAGGGGACCATCGTCGCGACTTCCCGTTTCGCGAAGGGGGCGGTTAAAGCTGCGTTCGTCCCGGGTCAGGCACCGATTACCCTGATCGACGGCGACCGGCTCATCGACCTGCTGATCGAGCACGGGATTGGGGTGCAGACGCGGGCGGTTGAGGTGCTGACCTTCGATCCGGAGGGGCTGTCGTCGGTGGACGGCGCGAACGGGGAATAGGGGGGCCGAATGAAGACTGACATCGGGATCTGGCAGATCGACCCGACTTCCCGAGCGGGAAGCAAGCTCGATCTCACCGAGAGAGTCGAGACGGAGGAGATGCTGGAAGCCGTGCTGGTTGCGAATCCTGATATGCTGATGCGCGGACTCAGGCTGGTCGGCAGGCAGGTTCCGGTCGAGACCGGCTTCGTTGACCTGCTCGGAATCGACAAGGAAGGTCGCCTGGTGGTCTTCGAGCTCAAGCGCGAGAAGCTCACGAGGGCCGCCGTCGCACAGATTCTGGACTACTGCACCTACCTGGAGACTCTATCGGATTCGGAGATCGGGACTCTCCTTACCGAGCAATCCGGCAAGGACGGGATCGACAAGATCGGGGATTTCGACGAATGGTACGGAAGCCAGAGCGGAGAATCCATCAGGCCCATACGGATGGTCCTGGTCGGTCTCGGACTCGATGCGAGCGCTCACCGAATGGTCTCCTACCTGGCGGACAGGGGCGTCGACATCCGGCTGTTGACCTTTCACGGCTACATGCACGATGGCGGTATCCTGTTGGCCAGACAGGTACGGGCGGCCGACGATCCCCGGTCGTCGTCCGGCACTCCTCCACGCGCTCCCGACCTGAAGCGGAAAGCGGCCGAGCACAGAGTGGCGGAGATCTGGCAGGATGCCCGCGAATCACTGGACTACAGTGTCCGAACGTACTACACGAAATCCGGCATCACCTACCTGCAGAGGACGACGACCCTGCCCGACAACGTGCGGGTCCGCGGGTCGCATTCCGTGACGATTCGACGAACCGGGAAAGATCCGGATCACGCTCTATCCGGCGGCTGTCGATCTGTGTGCTGAGGAGTTCGAGCTGCTGAAAGATGCGATTCCATTCGAAGCCGAGAAGCCGCCGAACACCCCTGCGACACGTCGCGCTCCGAATCAGTGGTATTCCCGGCTTGACGAGCGGGCATGAGCGGAACGGCAGCGGCCGTCTGATTGAGTTCGTGCGGGCCGTGGAGGACGCGTGGCGTGTGCATGAGCGGAGGGTGTCGGATGAGGAGGTTGCGGGGTCGTAGCCTTGCTTCGCGGATTTCACCGCGAGGTGTGATCCGAGACCCAAGGTCACTGGGGTCGCTGCGGCTACTCCGGGCTGGCCAAGTGCGGGTGCCGTGGGGGGTCTCGCCCGCATTGCAAGACGGGACTAGTCACCAATCGGAATAAAGCCAACCGTTGTCTCAATCCTCATTACCTTGAACTGCCGCAATGCTCTCCGGAGATTGATTTGCGAGAATAGCGGCAGATTGCTATACCCGTTCGCGGGATCCTTATCGGTAACGATGGCGAAACACACCTTGACGGCACCTTCAGCCAGCGCTCTGCGAATCCCCCCATCTCCACTAATGTCATTCACATCGTCGATCATTGCTTCCAGCTTCCCGACAGCCTCCTCATCACCAAGAAGCAACTCAATCGCCCCGGCCCCCTGGCTGAACAAATGGCTTAACCCAGTCGACCGGGTCGATCTCTTTACGTGAATGAAAACCGCTCGCGCGCCTGTGCCCATTGGCAGTGAATCAGCGCAGAAGAGATCACAAGGTTCCACCTGCGACTGTCCAGTCGGCGCTATGTTCTTGCCATCAAGGCAAACAAGGTTAGCATCCCCGCCCGCGACGGCCATATTGTATTTCTCTTCGTTCTCATGGTTGAACGGGGGAAGCCCCGGCGCTGCGAATGCCCCTTTGATGTCCGAGGCCAACTTGGCGAGATACTCATGCTCAACTCGATACCAGTTCTTCTCCAATAGATGATACGCCGAGCCGCCGCTTCGCAGTGTCGTGTCGTAGATTAGGGACTTCAGGATGCTATAGTGGTCACGCTTCCTGCCTTCCTCATCCGTGACCACCAATCGGTGCTTAGCCAGATCGTCGAGTGAAATCGACTCAAGCGGCCTGCGGCGCTCCGTGAGGTACTCGTAGTACAGGTCAATCGACGCATCGTCACGGATAAACTTTCCGCCCACGCCTTGGTACCTGAACTGAACTACATGACCGTAATCCAGAAGATCTGGAACCCCAAGGAGTAACGCAGGGTCCTGGTTTCGGAAACCATCCATGAGGCGGGTGTTGAGCTGGCCAATAGTATCCCGATCTCTCACGCGGCTGATCCCGCGAATCCCGGGGAATGTCTTCTGATAGTCTCTGGACTGGTATAAGTCGAGCAACTCGCTACATAGGTCAGGAAGGTCCTCCGGTAGCGCAGTAGAAGAGATACGCAAGCTCTGATCCCCTGATACGTTCCGAACCAGATGGCTGTATTCGTCCCTTGCCTTGCCCGCTACCGTCTTGAGAACAGATGTCTCTTGATCGAAGTCGAACACCGTCAGGTCCGAGAGGGCAGGGACCTGTATCCTCTGGCGCCGAGCATTAGCAGGCTCAACTGTATCGGTATTCCTGATCTTAGCGGGATCCAGCGCGTTCAGGGTAACACGGAGGCCAAAGTCGGACTCGTAGCTGTCCCGGTTCAACTGATGATAGGCCCTGCCAAAAGAAAACGCAAAAAGCCGAGACCTGGTGGGGACGAATAGTAGAGCTCCCTTGAAGGTCTGAGTTAGTCTTTCTCCAATACCGAGGAATCTCTGCCACCACACTTCGTTTGGGACGGGATCTGCTACGAACAGTGACGCTCCCGGCGGAAGGCGGTCAGCTTGCACGTTGGCACGCATGTCGTGATCGGCGCTCAGGGCGCTGGCGACCGTGTAATGGCTCTTCAATAGGTAGATCGAGAAGTAGTGGCTCTGTCCCATCTCGCAGCGTCACCTTGTTGTCGGGGGCTAGTCATTCCGAACTGGATTTTCGGGCGGGGAAGTGTCATCGACGCCACTGGCTCTATACTCTTGAAACAAGCGCACGGCTCAATGAGACAGAGGTGACCGGAAAGAACAAGTGTCACCTCACTACGCTCGCCAGAAGTTGAGTTGCTTCCGTTTCCTCTGCTCGTGAACTGACGGCGTTCCACGTCACCGCCCTTCCTCCGCCCGATCAACGACTAGGACTCGCGCTGGATACAGGCGCTCGTCAGGTCTGCCTTCATACAGTCGGCTTCGGAGTCGATCCAAGTCATTTCTCGTCAGCTGTGGCGTCGATTTACGAAACAGCCATTCAGGCCAGGCCTCCTCCATCGGCCCGAAATCCCAGTCGTACGGAGGGTCCGCGGGCAGTGTATCGGGGGAGGGATCCGGAGTGCGAAACGCCATCTGATCGAGTTCCTTCTCGGCACACGGACAATCGAAAGCGCAGCGCCATGGTCTGGCTTGCTTGATCTTGTGAGCCGAGTCGAAACCGCGGCGAGGGGGAGGGCGACGACGGAGCATGCGCAGAACGTGCCAACTCGGCACGAGCGTGCACCCCAGTTGACACTCGGCGAATGGTTGCCCGCAGTGCCAATGCTCTGAATGCTCGACGGTTGTCGTGTGGTTGTAGAGCAAGTAGAGGGGCAGGGCGCGATGCTGCCGCGCGAACCGTTCAAGCTTGGTCAGTTGGTTGAGAGACTCTGTTACCCTGTTCAACATCCGGTACCTGTCGTCGGGATACAGCTTCTTGGCCTGAAGCGCCAAGCTCGACCAACGGCCGGTCGGATGCCGCACGACAACAAGGAGGTCGGCACCCCACCGGTGCTCCTGACGCTTCGTAGTCGCGGCGAGCCAGAATCCCCTGGCGCGCTGGCTTGGGAGCATGTCCACCACGAGCAGATCAGTCAGCGTTTCTTCGCCGAAACGGGCCCGAAGCTGTTCGGCATGACCGAGGTTGTACCAAGTACGCTGGGCCACGCGCTCGGCAGGAGTCATGTTCATTGTCAGGACTTCCGCATCACCGCTGCCGAGTTCCTCATCGCCAACACCATGGCTGTCATAGTGAGCCCTCATCACAGGCGGCGTGCGCCCGCTGGTAGTCGACTATCCGTCAGTCATGTTGGTCGGGCTCCTCTCGTGGAACCACCGTTCGAGTGACGCTAGCCGTAACAGAGACAGTATCTCGAATGGAAATGTGCGTCACGGTCCTGGTCATGGACTCCAGCAAGTCCGAGAGGTCAGCTTGGTCGTCCGACGAGGATATCGGCAACGATTTGATGCTCGTAGTAACTGTCGAATCGTGTTCGTACGGCTCTATGGCTCGGTAAGCATCAGCCTTTGTCGCCGCCAACGCTACGGATAGGATAAGAGCGCCACGGACAATAACCACATACGCTGGCTCTTGATTCTCTTTGTAGGCTTCTACAGTCACACTGTCCATATCGTCCCCTTTCGCAGTTGTGCTTTCATCGTTCGGCTACCACATTCCGACACGCTGGTCACCGATTCTGGAACAATCCCATTCGCCTTGGAGCAAGCGCAGGTCTGAAGCGGTGCTGGTGCGGGTTGGGTTCACGGTGGTGACGTAGGAGGTTGGTGGTCGTCGATTGTAACGTGGCCATCATTCATGGTTCTTCTTGGAGCCTTTGTAAGCTGCGGCCAGCGCCGCAATGGCAGTACTGTGGATTCTGTCGAGCGCACCGCTGAGGTTCTCGTGCACCGACCCCTTCCGGTGCTTTCTCTGCGGTCCCTGCAGCTCGACCATGTGGGCGATGAACGCGAGCATCACCTCGTCGTCACGCTGATTCGGTGTATAGTCGTTTCCAGTCGCAGTTATCAGCTCGCGGGCACGCTCCTGGGTTCCCCGGGACAGCTTCCCCAGTGCATGGGTGCTGATGGCGAACTGAACCAAAACGGCGCCTCCGGTGCTCTGAACGAACTTGGTCGTGATACGTTTGTCGTCGTCGATATGCCAGGCTCGAATCCCGATGAAGTCCGTGCCTATGAGATTGTTTCGGCCAAAGACTCCCTGTAGGAAAGTCCTTAAGGTGCTCCATTTGGAATGCGTCACGATCCAGCCTCTCTACTGTTGCTTCGCTGGCTTACTTGTTTCCGGTGCAGTTGCGACTCCCCCGCGTCGGTCTATCGCCGGCTACCAAGGGGTCTCATTGGGCATCCTCTAATGTCGGACCGGGGGCCTGGCATGTCAAGTCAGTCAAGCGATGCCAGCGCGATGGCCTGCGGTCACTCCCCGTTCGTCCTCACCCCATCCCCGCATACCGCCTCAACACCTCAACCCCCTGGTCCCTCAGCCGGTTCAGCATCTGCTGGAGCGTCCCCGGCGTCTTGCCATCCAATTCCGCCCGGTACGGATCGTCGGACGAGACCCTCGGTACGTCGCCACCAACAATGCTCCGGAGCCCCCGATACGGTACCCCCCTCTGACACAGTCGCTCCACCGCATCGTCGTCCGCCGGAGTGAAGAAGCCCTCTTGAATGGCCAGGATGTGGGCGCTCTCGAATAGAATCCGGCGGGCTTCCTCGCGGAGGCCGTGGCGCTTCGCTCTTGCCATCTCTTCCTCCACCGTGGCGATGGCTCCGTCGAGTCGCGACCGTGCGTCTGCGAGGACCTCGCGAGCCCTTACGCGATCGGTATCGGACCACCCGGCCTCGTGTTCCCTGGCGGCTCGCTCGTATGCCGAAATGGTGGCTACCTCATCAATCTGACCTTTCTCCTTGGCCACGCAGACCGCCACAGGGGGTCGACCGCTGTCGCGCAGCAGCATGGCCGCCCCCGCCTGTTCGCTGTCCACAGTCCCTCCTAGCTGATCCCGTGGCCCAACGACCTCGTCCAGCAGGTCGTCGAATGTGGGATTCCCGTAGGTCAGCAGCTCAACGCTGGTCGGATGGCTATCGAACACCCGGGGGCTGAATGTCACTGCCCGGGGTGTGTCACCGGAATGAAGCCAGAACGCGTCGGGAATGGTGGCATGCGGGAGAAAACGCTGCCGCGTCACATCGGAGGCGAGGAACGCACGCTTGATGTCCTCCACCCTGACCGGACTCTCGGGTGCGGTGGAGCTTCCGATGCTCTCGTCCACCAACGCGTCCAGGTCGATTCCGGCCTGGTCATAGGCGTCGGCCTGCTGTTCGATCTCGGACAGGGTATCGTCGAAGTCCCTCTCCCGTTCTTGGCGGCCCATCATTGCCAGCTTCGTGATCGCGCGGCCTACATTGTGGAGAATGGGCTGGAGCGTCCCGACGACATGCTCGAACCAGTCGATCCGGTCACTCAGCCGAGCGTAGACGATCGCCTCAACAGTGTCCCGGAAGAAGTAGTTATGGACATGGACCTCGTCGTGCCGCTGCCCGATGCGGTCGATGCGACCGATGCGCTGCTCGACGCGCATCGGGTTCCACGGCATGTCGTAGTTGATCAGGACTCCGCAAGTCTGGAGGTTCAGGCCTTCGCTGGCCGACTCCGTACAGATCAGAAGTCTGATGCTGTCTCCTCTGCGGAACGCTTCCTTGATTTCCTCCTTGTCGCGAAGCACCCAGCCCTCTCCGTCCCATGACTCGCCGCCCCGCCCCGAGTAGCAGGCGACACCTGACCCGTAGACCGAACGGAGACTCTCGCGCAAGTAGTCCATGGTGTCGGTGTACTGCGTGAAGAGGATCGCGGAGTCGTGAGTGCGAAAGATCGTTGTCAGTTGATCCTTGAGGAATTCCAGTTTCGAGTCGGTGGCCAGGGCATTCAGGTCGGAGATGAAGTCGTCCAAGTAGGCCAGTTCCGTCTCGCGGGCCTGGCGGTCCAGCGTTCCCAGGTCCTCCACGGCGTCCATCCCGAGGTCATCCTGCTCCAGATCCTCTTCGGTCAGGCCGATGTTCCTTACGGCATCGGTGTCACCGACGAGGAAAGCACGCCGGCGTCCGAGACTCTTGCGAGCGGCATGGAAGGAGCTGGTGAGGCGTCGGCGGTACACCGTCATGACGAATCCAAGCCCCCTTCTACGCGCTTCGTATTTCCGGTAGAAATGGGAGATATATTCTTCGATCCGGTCGTAGAGCTCCTGTTCCTCCGGCGTGAACTCGATCCACTCGTTTCTCGGCTTTCGCTTGGGCACCCGTTCGCTCAGAATGCCGCGCTGCCGATAGCGGTGGAGCAGATCACGACCGTTCCGCCAAACGAAGGTTCGTATGGGCGTGTGGTGGCGGATCATGTCACTCAACACGGCTCTCGCTTCGGCGCCCAGTGCCTCGATCGTCGCGCGGCTCTTGATCGTGTCGGGGAGGGTCTTGACGGTGTTCCAGGTGACCGGGCCAAGCTGGTTGCGCGCCCGTTCCTCGAATGCCGGATCGATCTGGCCGCCGGTCTTGACAAAATCCTTCCACATCCCGAGGAGGAACGGCCAGTCCCGCTGCTTGTACGGATTCCTGACCTCCTCGAAGAACCTCAGGAAGTTCTCCTCATTCGCTCCCCAGCGGCCCTCGAGACCGAGTAGCTTGAGCAGATCCCATACCTCGATGGGGTGCACCTGCATCGGTGTGGCCGTCAGCAAGTAGAGACACCGAGTGCGATCCTTCAACCCCGGACGCTTTCCGTGGCCCCCGAGTAGCTGCAGCAGGTGGTTGGGACGCCGGGCGCGAATGCCAAACTCCTTCCGCCTCGCGTGATGCGCCTCGTCAACGAGGACGAGGTCCCACTCGGGTTCCAGCACTTCGTCCCGGCGGTCAGTCCGCTTGGCCAGCTGGCTGGAAGCGATCAGGTGATCGGTTCGACCCCACGGTGGCCCGTTGATCTGCCGTTCCATGCCGTGCACATCGACCAGAGCGCCGCGTTCGTAGCGCGGAATGTTAAGCGCGCACTTCTCCCACAGCTCCTCTTGCCACTGCCTGACGACGCTCGCCGGCGCGAGGATCAGGGATCGGCGGACGCGCTTCGTTACGATGAGCTGACGGAGGGCAAGCCCCGCCTCGATCGTCTTTCCGAGCCCCACCTCGTCGCAAAACAGGAAGCTGCGCGGGAAGCGATCGACCACCGCGTCGATCACGCGGTCCTGGTGGGGCCAAGGGCTAACCGCGCTGGTCTCGATTCCGATTCGCGCGGCCTGCGGCATGAACGGAGCGTCGCGCAAGAACCGGAGAGTGCCCAGCTCATGGCGCGATCGCGGCCTTTCCAAGGGATCGGTGGTAGGCGGCTTGGTCGGCGCGTAGTCCAGCAACCGTCGCCGCACGGCCTCTGGAAGCGGCAGCGCAATCCAGCCGGGATCTCTCGGTTCCCAGAGTGCCTGGAAGCGACGTTCGATGGGTATGATGTAGTGGTCGGCGGGTGGCGTGCTGTGGGGGCCGGTCTGCCGCGGCCAAGACGCGAACACATGGAAAGTCTCGTAGTTCGACTGCCACCCACTTCGGGATTCGTTACTGCTGCCGCTGAACGCCAACTTGTTTCCCTCGGCGTCCACGAAGACCCCCTCCTTGGGATGATAGTACTCCTGCGAGTCCGGCCTCGGGATGGGTTGGCCGTCTGGTCCCTTGGGAAGAACAACCCGGATCTCCAGCCTGTCGTGCGCGACCAGCCAAGCCAGTGTCTCGAGCCGGGCAACCATGTCGGGGCCGGCCTCACTCTCGTCCTGATCGAACCGCCGGAGCATCGCCTTCTCCACGCTGCTCCTCAGCGATTCCCCGCGGAGGATCGCCTCCACATCCTCGGATGCGAGGTCCGCACCGCACAGGAGCTGCATGGACCCACCGTTTGCGATCAGACGCGCGATCCCGGCCGCAGCGATAGCGAGCGCCGAGCTGGAGAAGTAGCCGGCGGACCGGCGGTAGAGGACGCTGCGTTCGAGCGCTGGCAGGTAGAAGTCGTGGAGGCGGTCGTCGCGCGGTCCGTAGGTGAACCGGAAGGGGTGGGACGGGAGGGTCACGCGTGGGCACCTTCGCCAAGCGGCGTACCAACGGTCACGGATCGGTGAACCTGGACTGCGTCGGGCTCTGGCCGGCCAATCACTTGCCCACCCCAAACAGAAGATGCACCGCGAACGCGCGCTTGGCCCGCAAACCTGCATCCTCGAAGGATTGAATCGCCTGCCGAGCCGTCGCGATCCGATCCTGAACCTCCGACTTGAACCATTCGCCGTGCGGATCACGGTCCGCAGCGTGGCGGCGGTCCTGTGATTCCACGAATAACCGCGCGATTCCGCGAATGTTCTCCGGGAACGACGCGATTGCGGGGTGGGTGCACGCCTGCCGCGCGCTGTGGGGGTCCAGCGCCAAGTACACTCGGCGCCACTCGGTCTCTGTCGTTTCGGTGACCCTGCGACCCACCAAGGCGTCCGCACAGGATTTCGCCATACAGTGGAAGAGCGCTTGGTACACCGTGCTCGTCGCACGGCGCAGATCGGTCTCCAAGGGCCTTCCGCGACCGCGTGGCAGCTGCCTTTCGGCAGACCTGATGAGGTCAGAAGCCTTCAGGTTTCCAGTCCCCCGCGTCGTCCTTGGCGATGAAGCGCGTGACCGGGACGGCGGTCACACCCATGTCCCCAAGCATCTTCGCCAAACGATCCAGGAATGCCGGTCGCCCTGGCGTCTGCAGCTCCTCCGCCTCTCCCTCATAAACCGCATAGATGTCCAGCACGACATCCCCGTACGCTGATTGTCGCGGCCGCACCCAGACACCACTGAAAGACACACCGGGAAACGTCTCCGCAATGATCCGCTGGACTGCGGTTCTGACATCAGCCAGGACCAGTTCTCCGATGGTCGCGTCCATTGGTGCGTCTTCCGCAGTTACGATGGATTCCCACGCGGGGTGCCGAGAGACTCCCATTCTGCGGGCCGTGCAGCAGGACCGTCAACACTCACAGTCGAAGATTGGCCTGCTCTACCTTCGGAGCCGGGTCGGGTGGTGCCTCAATGTCCTCGAAGAATGCCAGTCGCAAACCATCGAGAGCGCGGGCCTCGGGGCGGACGAGCTTCCCGTTCTTTCTCACTCTCGGGACAGCGTTGACCAGAGCCTGAATGAGGGATCGGAAGGTGGCATCGCGACGCAATGCAGCCCTCTTCAGGAACGCCTCGGTGGCCGCTGGACCCTCGTCCTCGTAGAGCAGCATGGCGGTGTGCGCAGCGTTTATCCAGACATCAAAAGCCTCCGAGTCCGGGTCCACCCGGCCGCGGCTGCGACGGTGGGACGCGGGCAGCAACTCAACGCTGGCCCCCTTCTTCTTCAGAATCCGGTGCCCCGTGATGATGTCGCGCTCCAGATCGAGGCCCAACGCCAGAGCCAGCTTGCGAGCCTCGTCGGCCGGGAACTCCGCAGCCCTGAACGCATCCCACGCCATCAGGTACCAGTCCGTGACCGGGTCGAACCGGGTGTCGCGTCCCAAGAGGCCGCGCTTCCGCAACTCCACCACCTCAGTGCGGGCCAGATCCAGGGCGACATCCGGGCGGAGAGGCTTCGGCTCGCCGGTCTCCTTGTCGAAGTCGGCGGAAAGCACCGGCCAGTTCTCAGAGAGAATGGCCAACGTGGGCCCGAATGTGGCGATGTAGAGGTCCACCCCGGAAATCCCCTGCTCCTGAAGCTGTTCAGCGGTCTCCCGGGCCGTTCTGCGCACCCGTCCCCGAATGTCCTCCCACCACGCGGGTTCCGACCCGGCCGACCGCTTGCGGCAGGTCAGCAGGATGGTGCTCTTGGCGGCGTTCTTCTTCGCTTGGTGGAGTGAATGCTCGCTCTCGGTGTGAACGGGCCACGAGGAATGAATCGCGAACCCGGCCTCCAGCAAGGACATCGCGAGAGTGTCCCACGCTTCCACCTTCTTGTGCGTGAACATGACGGTGAGCACTCCGTCGTCCGCCAGGACCCGGTGGGCCTCGCGGAACGCGGCGGCCATCTTGCGCTCGTAGTCGGCGCAAGCGAGCTGCTTCTTCTTGCGTCCCAAGCGGGCGAAGCGGGCCGGATTGGCGACGGCCTCGTCGTCCTTGTTCGCGAGCTCGTCCCCGAAGAGGTCAGGGTGGACCGATCCCACCGTCCGCTTGAGCCACACGTAGAAGTAGTCCGACAGCTCCCCGTACATGACGTTGTCGTAGTAGGGCGGGTCGGTGAGAACGACATCCACGCTACCGTCAGGGATGTGGGAGAGATCGGCAGCGGAAGCACGGGTCACCTGCACCGGAACGGGAGTCTCGGCGCGCTCGAAGACCCGGTGCGCCGGCTCGGCCAGTTTCGCTATTCCCTCGTAGGCGTCGCAAACTTGATCGAGGGCCCAAGGGAAGAGGTTCCGTGAGGCGTCGAACTCGCCGTAGGTCCACTTGAAGGCGAAGTCGTGGCGGTCGAAGACGCCGCGCATGACTTGGCGACCCGAGTGCCAGCTTGCGAGGTAGGAGTTGTAGTTGACCGCCTTGCTGAGCACCATTCCCAGGTACGTGACGACCGCCTTGGCCCTGTCCCGAGGCAATTCCTTCTTGATTTCGGGGACCAATTCGTGGAGTGCCTCGACGTAGCTACACAGCGCGAGGAGCTGGCGGGGCGCGAACATGTCGGCCCAAGTGGGCATGCCGTAGCGGAGGGGCCGCATGTCTGACGATACCTCCGGATACGCCTCTGTCGGGACGAACCCTTGCGCCTCCCAGCGAGGAAGTTCTACGGCCAGCTTTTCTTCGGCCGCCTCGACCGCCCGCTGGTCGGCTTCGGTTGGTGGCCGGTAATCGAAACCACCGCGGGCCCGCTTGACTGCCACGCAATACAGCTGCGAGCCCATGCGCCCTTCTTGAGCTTCCGTCTTAATGTATTCACTCCCGACGGACTGATCGTTGGCCCACGGGGATCGGGCTGCGCCCCGCGCCAAAGTGCCCTCTCCGGGGTCGAAGCCGCCGGCGGCGGTCCCGTCGATCTCCACGATCTCGAAACGGGCCGTTTCGGAGTCCGCGTCGAACACGGGTCGCACTGCGATTCCGGTGGACCCGGAGCGGGACAGCCACCAGTTGGGGGCGAGGGGGATGGGCTCGCCGGTGTAGGGGCAGCGGACGGTGCGGGCCCAGATGTAGGCTACCCCGACGGCCTTGGCCTCGTCCGCGACATGAGAGAAGTGAGGTCGCAGCAGCTCCTGGACACTCTGGCACAACACGCGGCCGTATTTCCGGAGATCGTTCGTCAGCGCCGGGCCGAAGGCAAACGGGTAGTCCAGCGTGCCTCTCAGGATCGTGCAAGCGACCGGATTCAGCTCCGTCGCATGGGTATCGAATCCGTACCTGAGCGCTTCGAAAGGAATCGAACCGCCACCGGAGAACGGATCAAGAACCGTCCTATTCCTGTGTCCGTTCGATTGCTCCAGCAGGTCTTCGAAGTCCTTCAGCATCTCTGGTGGGACGGCGACCGTGAACGCACGGTCGTGAGTGTACGGATTCGGGATACGATGTCCGGCCTCTCCGGCGAGCTGCAGCTTGGCGCGAGCGGTTACAGGGTCGCCGTGAATCCCGCTGAGCCTCACAAACCAATCACGGTACTCGACCTCAGAGAGGAAACACCCTCTCTCGCGGCCGAAGCGGGCCACATCGTCATTCCACGAGGGCATTAGGCTGGCCAATAACGCAGCCCGACTTGCAGTCAGTGGCCGCCGCGCCCACCAGACATGGAGGAAGTACAGGGGAGGAAGGGCGCTGGAAGCCCCGCGCTCCCTCATGGACTCACACCCGATAGTCTCGATCGGGAACCAGTCCTCGATCAGGGTGCGGGGGCGTTCGTTCACTCAGCCTCCGTTCGGTGACCGCCAGTTGCCTCCGGCGCCTGCGTCGCGAACAGGTTCGTCTGCCGCTCGTGCGGAATAGGCAGGACCCCGACGATCGTCCACGGATTCGGCGCGCGTTTGTGCCACGCGAGCGTGGTGCCGAGGAAGAGGTGCAGGTCGGCCTCGCGGAACTGGTCGAAGTACTTCTGCCTTACCTTCGCGAGGGCCACAGCCTCGTCGCCGTTAGTCAGCCGCACGCAGTTTCGATACAGTGCTCCGAGCTGCCATTCCAAGACCCGCATGCGGCTCCGCTTTCCGTCGGCGTCCTCGATACGATAGTGGAAGTTGTAGGGGACCTTGTCGACGATCTGAAAGGTCCGATGCCACGATTCCTCGTCGAAGAGGTCCCGCTGGCTCACGATGGCCCGCGCTGCCTCCAGTCTCGCGGGGTCCCACTCGCGATCCGCCAGCTCCCAACCGAAGTCGATCACGCGCGCAGGCTTGAAGATCGCGAGGGACACGCCATCGTCCTGCGCGGCGCGTATCAGCTCGTCGAGTCTGCGGTAGACCCGTGCTCGCCGGAGGAGAAGCTCCCGTCGCTCTCGCCAATCGTCGGAGGTGCCGACATGACCGATGCACTCGATCTCGCCGGTTGGCCGGTGCGACTCGGGACGGGGGTCCGCCGAATGCTTGATCAGGGGGCATTCGATCCAATCGTAGAGCTTGTACTGCTCTCGTTCGCCCAGCCGCCGAAACGGCACCGGATAGAGACGCACCCAGGTTCCGTCCTCGCGGATTCCCGCAGTACAGACGGTCTCGCCGTACTTCGAGGAAAGCTCCGGATAAGTCTTGACCGTGACGAGTATGCGCTCCTTGTCAGTCATGGCGCTACAGGTGCTTCGGCAAGAAAGGGCGGGATGACCGGGCCGCTATAGCACCCGCCACGCGGGATCGATGGCACTCGCGGAAGTTCCGTTCGTAGCATGTGAGCGCGACGCGATCTCCCGCCTTGATCCAGGTGAGTATGCGGTCTAGGGCACCAGTCTCCTTTTTGAGAGTGGTAGCTTCGTAATCGTCGAACAGGCGATCGTAATCGGGCGCTCCATTCAGGTCGGCACGCCGTTCGGATGCGATTCCGAGCTCCGGAAGCGATTCGTACTTGATTCCCAGGTGCCGACAACCGTCGGCTAGCGTCCGCATGGAGAAACCCCACTTCCGGCTCATGGGGCTCCGGCGAACATCGCAGAGGCGGGAGACGCCGACCTTCAGCAACTCGTTGAAGTAGCCCTCGTAGCTCCGTCCTTCGTAGCCGACCGTGACCAGCGGACTGGTGGCGCCGACGGAGCGCGCCGCTGCGATGCGTTCGTGGGTTGCCGGTTCGTCGCCGAGGACCCGGTTCGCGATCCGGCTTCTGGACGCATGGAACGGGGACTGGCGGTACGTCTCGGCGACTAGGGCATCGCCCCGTAGGTCCCGGTGCCGCAGCGCGAAGAGGGTGGTGTGCCGGTTCGCGTATGTCGCGGCAAGTCGGTCGCCAGCGGGAGTAAGCTGCCACGATTCGCCGTCATTGAGAATTCCGCGCCCAACAAGCCTGTCCCGGTCGGCGGCAGCGGTGAAGGAAAACGCCCCGTTGGTGTGGGGAACGAAGTCGTAGGGGGGGGTCCCACCACCCTTCCGGAGGTCAAGCCCGTAGAGAAAAAGCAGTTTCTGGCAGTCCCGGTCTTCGACGTCGCCGCCACAGGCCCGCAGAAGGGCAAGGAGGGTGCGCTGACGGACCGGGAGGCGGGGAGGCGGGGACGGCTCCGCGGCCCGTTCCCCAGCTGAATCACTCATGCGGCGGCCTGCCCAACCGTCAGCCCTTTCTGGCCGAGGTGGCCCTCCCGCAGCCGTCGGATATCCTCTATGACCGCTTGGGCAAGCCGATACTGGCGCGGCGAATCGCCACCGGGATGAAGCTTGTGGGGCTTACGGTGCATGCTCGCCATGCTCCCCGCCTTCACTGGCGGCCTGGCCGCGAACGCTGCGCACCAGCCGCCGCAGTTCGTCGCGGACGTTATTGTAGGCGCGCTCAGCGTCCGCGACGGCTTGCTGGCGGATCTCCTCGTAGCGGCGGGCCTTTTTCGGGTCGGTCCGACGGCCATCCGGGTCGTCGATATGCTCAAGCTTGAACGGCTTGTACTTCACTCGTGGCCTCCTGTTGTATGCGACGTGGTGATCGTCTCTCGAAGTAATCGCGATTGAGAGCGGGGTCAAAGTAGTGTTTGCGCTTGATCCAAATGAAGCCGTCTCCCTTCGATATCACCGCTACATCAACCGGGCCCCCGACGGTCTCTTCTTCCATCGATACCCGCTGTTTCAATGAGGTCAGGTTGACGAGCGCCTCTGCCATACTTGCCAACTCTTCTTTGGGAAGATACCTGACGATGTTCAATACAGGGTTCACAAATCGATTGCGACAAAAGGAATCTGTAGCCCGTCGGAAATCCGCGAGTTCATCTTGCACCACAGCACGAATTGCGGAGAGCTGGTTCTCATCAAGAACGACCCCAGCCTCTTCGCCTTCGAAGAGATCGCTTATCCTCCTGACGAGCAGCGCCTCGATGTAATTGGTCAAGTAGCTCAATAGTTCTTCATCGACGCCCTTCATGAAGCGGTCGACCATCTCGCTCTGAGCAAAGGGCACGATGGCCGTGTGCGTGCCAGATCGAGCAAGGTCATAAGTTATTCGCTTGTCAGCCTTGACGACGTCTCCAACAGCTCCGTCAGTCATGACCTCGACGAGGCTAGGAAAGATCTCGTCGTCTCCGAATCCGGCTAACACCAATCCCGAGAATCCCCGCGAAAGGCGACGGCTAGTGACAGCAGTTTCAAGCACCTCCAACAACAGTTCGCGAAGTGTGGCATCCATGTGAGCTGGAAAGCACCGAGCAATCTTCTCGTTGATCTGATTCTCATGGGCACGAATCAAAGCCGCCGCATCGATGTCTTGCATGGATGGCGCCTCCCCGGCACTGGTCAATGCACTCATATGCTCGGTGGCGACCGCGTGAATCAAGGCTGAAACGTCGGGGGCTCCACCCGAGGAATGATCGCTCAGACGTGCGCGGACATCCAACGCGATCCGCTGGAACAGGTCTTGGGAGATGCGCAGGAGATTGCTTTGACGTTGTTCATCGGTACAAATCGCGGCATTTCTAACATATCCGAGAACATCCTCCGCGTAGTCCTGCACCGTGGACTTGGGCGACATACCGAGTTGCTGCCTATACATCTTAACAATAGTCTCCCAAGGCACGTTCATGAAGTTCGCGTTGTTGTACACCATAATGCCGATGGGATGGTGTTTCGACAGCGCGAACAGCTTGTTTGTCGGATATGTCTTCCCGGTGTTCCCGACACTCATCGCGCTGTCGGCCGCTAACGCCACTGCGGACGTGTTCATCACAGCCACTTCAGCAGTCATCATCCCTTTCCTTTCCCCTCACTCATCCGACACCATGATCCGCAGCGCACGCTGCACCCGGCCCTGCCCTGGCTCTGCCGTCACCTTGCTGAACCAGTAATACACCTCCTCGCGCTCCATGGCCGAGATCGCCCCCGCCACCTCCTCGATGCGCCGGTACTTCCGCAAGGGCTTCAGCGCGGCGAACAGCAGGCCGAGCCGCACCGCGTCCTCCTCGGTGATCTGGAACGGCGCACGTCGGGTGGCCTTGAGGTCCGCCGAGCGATAGCCAGCCCGCCGGATGACCGCGAGCACCTGATCCAGGATGGCCAGAAGAGGGTCACCCCACACGCGGACCACCTGCTCCCCGTCGGGCACGTTGCCGTTGCGGGAAGAACCACGGCGATGGAGGGCGATCCCGTACCCGATATCGTCCCGGGGCTGGACCCGGAGCTCGTAGGCGGGCTCAGGGACGGGATGGAGGGTTGCAGCCGAGGCGTGGGGGGTCGGGGGCGGCGGCATGATCCAAACCTACCTCATCGAGAGCTGCGGGTCTACGCCCTCGTGCTCCTCCGCCCGCGCTTCGATCCGGCCCACATCGAGCTGCACGAGCACGTCCCGCAGCGTCTGGTAGCCGGTGGAGACAGGGGCGAGACCGTGGGCGTACGTCGCTGTCAGCACGTTCCGCACGCTCGCTTTGGAGGCCTCACGGGCCTGGGTCTCCAAGGGGGAACGAAGCCGCTTGTATCGCTTCCAGTCGCCACCGAAGGTCACGCTGAGCGATCCTTCGGCACCTGCGTCACCGAACTCCGCCGTCAGTTCCTGGGCCAACCGGTACTCCCCTTTCGGAAACTGCGGTACGGCTACGCCGAGCGACTGCATGTCGGGTATTCCCTCGCAAGTAATGACGAGCCTCCCGATGAGTTCTCGTCCGGCATCGTGGAAGCCGTCGGCGATGCGCTGGAAGACCCTTGCCGGAGCACCGCTCTCGGTGACGACGAGTAGCTTGGATTGCTCGGGTTCGGCACCCGTCCCGCACCTGCATTCCACCCGTCCGCAAAGCGGACACTGCTCGGGCTTGGGTTCCGTCCCCTTCTTCGTCGGCTGGTCAGGGAACACCCGTCGAGCCTCCTCGGGGGTGTACAGCATCGCGTCTTCGGAAATCTCGACGAGCGGGGCGGGCGATTCCTTTCCGTAGGCCCGGTCTCGCTTCGGGTCATGATACACCCACACGCCCTGACTGCAGCCGTTCTTGATCGTCTTCTTGAGTTGGTTCGGATCCAGAAGAACCTTGAGTCCCAGGCGCTTCGCGAATTCCCGGCGAAGATCCTCGGTGGACATCCTTTCCCGGCCCCTCAGCCATGCCTTCGCCTTGACGTACTGGGCGCTGAGGGCGGGACCGTCACCGGTCAGGACCTTCTCAAGTTTGCTGAGTACGCCCACGAGTGCGGAGGTCTGATCCCGGCTTACCTTTCCCTGCTCCTGGGCCGGCAATGCCTCGTATGCGAGGTGATCGGCACGCTTGGGAGCGTCAGCGGACGGATAGAACAGGTGTCGATAGGCCCGTGTGATCGCGACCCGAATATCCAGTTCGGCGGCATTTCCCATGCTGCGAAGCCGCTTCTGCTGGTCCTTGCTGAACTGGGCCAAGCGCCCCCGGTCATTCACGATCCGGCGGATTCCGAGATGGCGCTGGGCGAGTTCCACCATCCGCTCCGACGCGCTCTCGTCTGCCACGAGGAAGACGATGTTGTTCTTGAACGTTCGGTGGCTCTCGGCAGTCCCGGCGTGGGAGAACAGCTTTCGTACGAGGTCGGGTGGCTCGGGGCGGGCACCGGTACCCACATCGAGCGAGCAAGCCTCGAAGTGGGGTATCGCGAGCTTGGGAGTGCGCGAGTCGTCGGGCAGCTCCGCGGCTTCGGCCGGGAAGTAGACCGGCTTGAAGGTCCCAGGCCGCCACACGTGCTGGATGCGCTCGTCGATCTCCTGCTTGGCGCGAACCACGCCCACCAGGGACAGCTCGTCCTGGACGACCTTTTCGAGGCTCGGTTCGGTCTTGAAGAGGTAGAGGCGCCCGTCCCAGTGCAGGAACCAGAAGGCTTCGCCAGCGGCACCTCGTTGCTCGCCCTGCGCCCGCGAGAGTGTCTTGCGTAGAAGCTGTGGGTCGTCGCCAGGCTGAATCGAAGCCGCGAGCAGATCCTGCAACTCCACTCCGGCTGCTATGCCCTGCGTCAAACTGTGGACGAAGATGGTGGTGGCCAAGCGCCGGCCGTACGGGGGCTTCTCCTCCGCACGCCAGCGTTCATCGAGTTTCTCGGCGTGAGCGGGCGTGCCAGGCCGACCGCTGGCAATGTCGGCCTCGACCACCTGCCGGAACACCGGCCGGGCGAGCCGCGATGTGAGGTCGTTGAGGATGTCATCGTTCCCGAGATCGATGTGGAACGGTGCTATCGTCCACGCGTCGGCTGGCTGCCCGTCCCAGAGTCGGCGGATCATCCGAGCGAGGAGCCGCAAGGCACCCCGCGTCTTCTGGAACTGCGGGATCGTCGCCGTTTTGCGGGTCAGCACGGTGAAGAGCTCGGGGTGGAACGGGTAATTCCTCACCATTTCCGCGTGGAAATCCGCACGGAGCATGCGCTCGGGGATCTCGGCTCCGCGTTCCACCAGTCCACGGTAGTAGGCCTGGTAGGTGTCGGCCGTCTCGGCGGCAGCGGACTCGTCAAAGGAATCGAAGAGCCTGTGGCGCACGATGGCCGCGATCTCTGCTTCGGCGGCTGGCGTGATGACCCGCTCCTGGCGGGCCGCCACCTTTCGGACCTCATCGAGTTCCTCCTGGAGCATGACGGTCTCGCTGCCGAATGCGTCGGAGGCATCGGCCAGGGTGAGAACGAATACGATGTTCCTGCGCCCAGCCGCCAACTCGATCAAGGTCATCAGGAAAGCCACCGTTTGCTCGGCGAGGTCGCTTTGGCGGTTGGTGGTGGCGACGGCCTTCGCAGTCCGCAGGTGACGCGCGATCTCGTCGAGCATGATCAGCGTGGGCCGATCCCCGACGATCCGATCGAGCGCCTGTGTACCGGGAGCAATCAGCTCTTCGTCCGACCTTCGGACATAGTCGTATGCCTCCGTACCGCCGTCAGCCCCGTTGCGGCTGGAGCCGAGCTGCCACGCCAGTTCACCCCAGAGAGTCCGGGTCCGCACCGGCCCGTGGTCGATCCCCTCCATGGGGTCCAAGTCGGATCCAACGACACCGGCGACCGACCATTCTTGGGTGGGGAGCCAATCCGGACCCGGAACGATGTCTCCGTGAGGGATGCCACGGGCCGCGTTGCTCTCCGCGGCTTCGAGCGCGGCCTGGCCGCCGCCACTGACGATGTGGTAGAGGGCAATGAGGTTGTGAGTCTTGCCCCCGCCGAATGAGGTCTCCAAGCGAATGAAAGGGCTGTTGGCAGGTTCCTGGCCCGAGAGCCGGCCGAGGACCTCGCGTGTCAGCGTCCGGAGCCCTTCGGTAGGGAAGGTGTTGCGGAAGAATGTGGCGGGATCCTGGTAGACGGGGTCGGCGGTGCCTTCGATCACATCGCGGAGGCGGGCCGCGAAGGTCTCGTCGGTGAGGTCCCCAGCCAGGACTTCCGGGCGAGGGCGGCAGGTTTCGAAGATCGGCTTCATGGTGGGGGCTAGGAGTGTTCGGATTCGGGTCGGTTGGTTGGGGTCACGAAGATAGAGGGGTGGCGTGACTGGGGACAGCCGCCCGTGAGCGCGCTACTTCTGGTCGCCGGGTTTTCCGCCGGCACCCTTCAAGTTGGCAACCTTGCCGAGGAGATCGAACCAGAATGGTGCGCCGAGGCTCACCGCGGCGATGGTCACGATCCACCCTGCCGCTCGGCCCAACCACTGCAGACAGCTGCGCGCCCGCACCTCCTCCCAATCCCACCCTAGCGGAAACGAACCGAGCAACTCGTCTTCCCCTTGGGACGCGTCCGCACTCTCTGTCATTTCGAGCGCTGTCTGAGCCACCGAGGAGCGAAGAGCATCGTCTTCCCAGAGCGCCTGGGCAATGTGGAAAGTGCTCGCGTCGGCGACAACGGTTACCGTGGCGGCGACGACGAAAACGATGAGTTGCGCCCTGCGCTTGTACCATCCAGACACCCTCGTCATGGACTCGTCGAACCATCCTGCCATCTCGCGCTGAAAGCCCGCCAGCGATCCGTCTCCGTGTCTCACCAAGGCATGGAGGGCAGGCCGAAGAAGGTGGTCTTCGGGCAACTTCTTGACCATGGCGGCGGGGTCTTCCGATCGTCCGTCACCGTCACGATCGAGGAGATCCACGACTACGCGAGCGAAGGTCTTCGCCTCGATGTAGGAAGGCTTCTTCCCATCCAGCGCCAAGTGGCCGATGAGCGGGTGCTCGTAGATCTTTCTCGCGAAATCCTCGCCTACTAGCCTGTCGATCCCCTTGCGAAGGTTCTTGGAACGCAGACCCAAGACGCTGGAAATCCATTCCTTGACTGAGGAAGCCGCCACGCTGAGCACGACATAGAGGACGATCAGCCCCAGGGCGACATCGACGGCCGGGTGGTCAAGCATTACGCGTCCCGATCAGATCTTTGGCCCCGCGCCATGGGTCCCGGTCGGACCGGCCGACACCACAAGCTTCCCGCAGGGGTGCCTCGAAGCCGGAGACCGTGATGCGGCACTTGCCGCGGCCCAGCCCGACGAGTCCAAGCGCGACGCTCGCGGCAAGCGCAACTACCGCGCTCTTACATTTCGTGCACATGTGTTTCCATCCCGAGGATTGACACCCACCACGAACGTCACATTCGCTCCTTCCTCAAGAGCCGTCCATTCGTGAGCGAATGATCTATGAAAGAAGTAGCTCGGCCCTTCGTAGGCCCGTACGAATCCGAAACCGCGGCCGGAGACAAGGGATTCTACGATCCCGTCGAGCTCCATGCCTTCCTTTTCCCGAATGACATGACCTGGATGCTCCACCCTAACGTCAGCCGCACGCAGTCTGCCGTCGTCGTCTGTATCCACTCGGGATGACAGACCCGCCCCGATGCTCAACGCTTCCCACGCAGAGGGATCTTCGAATGACTGTCGGTGGAAAAACAGCTCCGTTCCATCATCCAATTCTAAGAAGCCATATGCCTCACGTACCGGTAGTCGAACGACCTTGCCATACACTACATCAGCCCCATTTCTATCTACGAGCGCACGTCCCTCCATGGGCACGCCCCCCAGCGCCAGCCAATGCTTCACTCGCAATCCACCCTCTAATAGATCTGGGAACTCCTTCCGCATCCGCTCAACCATCCAGGACGCCAATCGCCCTGCTTTGACCAACCGCTGCCTGAGGCGTCGATCAATTAGCGCATTTGGGATTGTCTCCCAAAACCGCCGCCCGTTCTCGAACGCTCTTAAGCCATCCACAACATCGCCCCGATGAATCGCAATGTCGCCTTCCCGCAAGAATGTTTGCATGTACAAATCTACACTCTTCTTCGCGTCGTCCACGCTAAGTTCGTCTCGCCTCGCCTCCAAGCCTTCTAGCACCGCCCGAGCCTCGTCGAATTCCTCCATGTACAGCCTCGCACGCCCGTGCTCCATCACGACAACCGGCACACCTGGATCGATTTCCAAGGCTCTGGCAGACAGTCTCGCCGCACCTTCAACATCATCCCGATTCACCATCAGGAATCGCGAGTACCCGTAAAGCAACGGTGCATAGTCCGGATGAAACTCAAGTGCACGACGAAATGCGCTTTCTGCCTCGACAATTTTCCCGGACTCCGCGAGAATTACCCCTTCCACGCGATGCACCTCAAAGTACTCCGGTGCAAGCCTCCCGGCCTTATCCACCGCCATCCGCGCATCGTCGTAATCCGCCTTCCGACTCGCGCGCAGTGCGTCCCTCAGGTACTTGGCCGGCACTAGGTCACGCGGCGATCTCAAGAGCAGGGCACTCCGCTGATACGGATCGCGCTTGCCTGCCGCCTTGATCTGCTCCTGAACTGCAACGATCTTGCCTCTTCTCGTCGCGATAACCCGCAACTCCTCTGCCGATATTGGATGGTGCTTGCTGAGGTACTTTTCGGCAGTCTCTGTAACTTCATAACACGTGTCGTATGTTGACCCCTCGTGCACGAAATGGGTGCTGACCATATTGGTCCTGCGTAACCCATTGATCGCCTCCGTTAGGCGCAACCCGTCGAGCCCCGAGTAATATCCGATATCCGCTTGGCTAGCTCCAGACAGAGTCACAAGACAACGGACGGCTGCCTTGGCGTCCTCACTGAGGTATTGGTAAACGTTCGTGAGGCAAAAGTCAAGGAAGACATCGGGACTCGCCAGGAGTTCTTCCGGGCGTGTTCCAGTGTGTACACCCGCCACGAACCACTTGATGGCACTGGGGTTATTGTACAAGCGTCTTGTAAACTGTCCCAGTTGACGATTGCTGCACCTTACCAGCCCCTCAACCTGGTGAATCTTGGCTAGCGAACGCATGAGCACCACCGTCTCGTCGACCGTCATTCCTTCGAGGCGTAGCGGATGTTCGAACGCACCAATGCCAATCCTCGAAGTCACAAGCACCTTACTTCCAGATGGCAAGCGCCCCAAGAACGACATGATTCGGTCATCTAGTACGGTCTCCAAGTTGTCGAGTATCAAGAGGGTAGGCAGTGCTGCCAAGTCGTCAAGTAGTCCCTCCACCGGATCGCCGCCGGTGTCACCGCCTACCTCTTGTGCAACATCTTTGATTAGATCGAGTGACGACGCTATGCTGTCACTGATTTGGCGGATTCCCGTTCCCGTCAATATGTGCGTCTTTGACGTTGACCACACAATTAGTTCGAAGGGGTTTTCCGAGCTATCCAGGAGGTCATACGCAACCTTAAGGGCCACCGCAGACTTACCAATACCTCCTTCGCCTAGTATTGTCACGACCGGGTAGGGCCCCAGCACCGCCTCAACCGTGCGTTGAACGAATTCATCACGACCGACGAATCCGGTCTCGTCAAAGTCGGCCGTGGGCAGGTTGTGTGCTATACCCTCTGTCGATGTCGGCAATGCCGGGATTTTTAGATCGTAGATGGCACTGGGGTCTGCGTCAAGGAGACGGAGAGTTCTACGGACATTGCGCCAAGGGCCAACGCGAACTCGTGCTAGCCCTTCGATGGTGTCGTATGTGGTTGGCAGGTCAGCACCCTGAAGGGGTCGTGAGTGCATAACGCGGTTACGGATCGGGGAAAGCTTCTCAAGCTTGTGTGTGACATCCCTGATGTGAGACGCGGCGCCCGGGGGGAACAAGGCACGATTCGCGTTAATCAGATGGAAGTGGTCGGCGAAGTCCGCGTATGGTAGCAGGTCTACCACGGTTGGTGATGAAAGGAGTTCCTCTTGTTGGGCCGCACGCTCATGGCACCTATCGTACAACTCGGTACCCAGAAACTCACGAGGCTCTTCGGAAGGTGTATGGTCCGTAATGAAGTTCCGTAGGTCGGTCTCGACCGCCGAGATTGCTGCGTAGAGCATCAGGCGTGCCGGGCTCTGTGTTTCCATGGTGTCGAATCTCCGTCGGTTTACAGTTGATTGCCAACAATGTCGGTCACCCCCGACCTTCGCGGGGCACGCGGCCCCTGTCCACGCCAACGACTCAGGCCGTCACCCCGTGAAGGTACCCAGTTCGTCGTGCTCAGCGACGTGGTCGGTGTCGACGATACCGAGAAGGCCGGGGTTCGATGATAGAATGATGATCAGCACCGCGGCGACCCTCATCGACTCAACGAGGGGCCACGCGCTGGACTGGAGGGGGATTCAGGGTTGCGCATCCTGTTACGTGTGGGGGTGGATCGGTGATGTGTCAAAGCTACCTCGGGAGCGGCGGCCGTGACAAGCGGCGGGGTGAAACGCGGAAGCCGTTCGCGGCTGACGTCGCCATTGACGACATTCGGGCCGGCCCGCGAGACGCCATTCACACGGCTCGATGGCGGCGCCACGACCATGGCCGCGAGCCGGGACGGCGGCATCATCTGGCCCGATGTCATCTTCCCGCAGCAGCACGAAATGGGGGACCCGATCCGGATTCCCAATCTTGACGTGTTCGTGTCCGGGCGGGAGGTTCCCTGACAGCCCTTTCGTAGTCTGGACGCGGTATACTCGTATGCTCATATGCTCATCCCGGCCTGGATGTAGCAGCCTGTTTCCCCGCAGCCACTCCGGACCGGAACCCAATCCAGCGCCAACCGGAGACGCACCGATGCCCACCACACCAACCCGGCCCCGCCCGAAACCCCTAACCACCGCCGCCGCGCTGGCCCTCCCCCTCCTCCTCCTCCCCCCACCCCCCCTGGAACCACCTCGACACCCTCGCCGTCCTCGGCGGCGGCCCCACCTGGACCGAACCGCCCTTCTACCGGGTCTCCGACGGGATCCTCGACTACGACCGGAACGCCGTCTTCCTGGCCAACGGGGGCGACGGCGAGCTGATCCGTTACGATGTCGGCAGTGGCGAGATCGAGCGGATCGGCAGGCGCGGCAGGGGTCCAGGAGAATTCGGGCGGCCGTAAGCAGCCCGTGGACAAAGCCCCCGCGGCATTCGAGCGGCGATGCATCCGCGTTGGACCGCTTCGCCCACCCCATCAAACTGTAGCGGCTGCTTTACCAAATGTCGTGTTTTCTTTACATTCCACATCCCCAAGGCTCCGCTCTTCGTTGCCTTTCGGCCGAATAGCGGTGCTATTCGCCTCTCAAGGCGCCTTGCCAACCCGGCGCCTCGCCGCTCTCGGTGCTCACGCGGGTTTATCCACGGGCCGCTGTGGATGGAACCGTACGGTCCGGACTCACTGCTAGTGTACGACCGGGATCTCATCCAGTTCTCCGTCTTTTCCAGATCCGGTGGCTTCGGCCGGACCTTCAGGGCTCAAGGCACCGGCCTCCGAGGAAAACAGGCCGCAGCGGTGGCACGCCTGCCCACGGGAACGTGGCTGGGTGTCCAGTCGGGGACGCCGCAGGTGCTGATGGGCGTCGACACGCCGCCCGGAACGAAGGCGCGCGACTCGCTGACCGTCTACGCGATCGACGAGGAGGGCAACGCCCACAACGCCATCGCGCGTGTCCCCCACGGGCTGTGGGAGCGGCTTGCGGACCCGACGTCCTTCAACGTCCGCCGCGATGAGGCTGCCGGTGGGGCGGAGATTGCCGGCGGTTGGGATCGGCTGTTCGTCGCCGGCATCGGCGATTCGCTGGAAGTGTTCGAGTATCGTGTCGGGGACGATGCGCGCGATCCGCCGCGGTCCCCGGTCTCGCCGGCCGGGATGCCGCGCCAGGGGGTGCATCAGGTGTTCGCGAGCCGCGAAGGAAGCCTGTGGATCGGCCAGCATGACCCGGCGGCCGAGTCTTCCGTCTTCCATGTGTTCGAGGAGTCATCGGACGGCTGGTCCCGGACCGGAACGCTCACGCTCCAGGGGAACGTCCGCATCCTCGATGCGTCTCGGGACAGGGTCCTCTTCGTGCATCGCGATTCCCTGGGGCAGGAGACGGTGGTGGTGGGGCGGAGGGGGAGCTGAGCCGACTTTCCGCCTTGCGGCTTGAATTGACTGGACACCCATCCGCCGAAAGCCCATGGTGAATCTTGAACCGCTGAACTGAACTGCATCTACCGCGCCGCGAGGAGCCAGGGAGAACGACCGGTGCAAGTGCCGACAATCACAATCGTGGCGAGAGGCGCCGGGGGCGTGCTGTCGGCGGCGCTGCTGACGGCGTGTGCTGGGGACCCGGGCGCCGGGGACCGAAGCGCCGGGGACGTTGGAGCGGTGCCGCTGGGCGAGGCGGATGCCGCGTGGGACGAAGGGTTCTCGGTGCTCTCCACCGTGCGTGAGCTGCCCGGAGGCCGGGTCCTGGTGGCCGATCCGCTTGGCCAGATCGTCGTTGCGCTGGACTTGGACGCAGGTGTGGCCGACACGATTGGGGGGGTGGGCTCGGGTCCCGCCGAGTACCGCCAACCCGATGCGGTCTGGCCGCTGCCGGAGAGCCGGACGCTGCTGGTTGACCTGGGCAACGGACGCCTGACCGTGCTGAGCCCGGACCTGGAGTTCGGCGATACCCGCCTGTTCGCCACGGGCGGGACGGTCACGAGCGGTGCGCCGGTGCCCTGGACGCGGCGGCGCATAGGGCGGCCCGAAAGGCTGGCGTGGCGCGATTCGCAGGCCGAGACCGGTGGCGGACTCACCGTGAGGGACGAGCGTGTGAACGGCGAAATACGAAGGACGGTACTACGCCCCGGATCCCGTGAAGACGAAGCCGAATTGGACAGCTACGAGTGGCCCGCTTTTCTGCCGCCCTTCTCAGACCGTCCGATCCTGGTGGACGGCACGGGCCGCGCCTGGGTCCGCCGCCACCGCGAAGCGGACGGGACCCTGCAGTACGACCTCTTCGATGGCACCGGCGCGGTCGTGCTCAAGGTCGTGCTGGACTCCCAAAGGCGCGTGGTCGGGTTCGGCGACGGGACGCTGTACGCCGTGCGGATGGACGGGCAAGGACTGCAGTATTTGGAGCGGTACGTGCTTCCTTGACGCGACCCGGGCAATGACGGCCCAAAATCAGTCCCATCCACCCATTCTTCCGCCCCCGACCCCCGGCGATCCTTCCCGCATGCCCACCGAAGGACCGGCGCCGCGGCCCCGATGCCGTCCCCCGCCGCCCTTCCCCGCCGGGAACCGCCCACCATGCCCGGGAAGCGCGAGCCACCCCCCAGACCGAAGCACGATGCCTCGTACAAGAGCTTCTTCGCACGCCGCCGCACCGTCGCCGACACCCTGCGCGCCTTCGCAAGCGACATTGCCGCCCACCTCGACTTCGCAACGCTCGAGCGCATGTCCGCCAGCTTCGTCACCCGTGCCCTCGACCAGCGCCACGCCGACATGCTCTGGCGCGTCCAGACCACCGCCGGTCGCTGGCTCTACATCCTCATCCTGCTCGAGTTCCAGTCCACCGTGGACCGCCGCTGGACCACCGCTGGACCGCACCCACCGATGTCGGCGACCTCCTGGCGCCGGCGCCCGACGAACTGCTTGGATACCTTCCCCGCCACCGGTATCTTCTGATTGAAATCCAGGCCGAGGATCCCGCAGCCCTGCCGCCTGACAACGTGCTCTCGATGATCGCCCGGTTCGAGCAGGCGCCCACGGCGGCGGCGCTGGAGGAGCTTGTCCGCTCGTTGCCGGACTGGCTCACGCGGATCAGGCTCCCGGAGTTCGAGGAACCCTTCATGGCCTGGGTCACGCACGTGTTGACGCAACGGCATGGTGACCGCGGAAGAGACCTGCAACGGAAGCTGAGAATAGAGGAGGAATCCAGGATGACGACGCTGATTGAACGGGCCCGGCAGTGGGGGGAAGAGCGGGACCAGGAATGGTTGCAGAAGGGGATGGAGAAGGGGATCGAACGCGGTCGGACCGAAGGCGAACGCGCACTGGCCCGCCGTCTGGCCCGTGACAGGTTCGGTCCTGGCGCTGAGCAGGAGCTATCGCGCGTCCTCGACGAATCCCCGGGCGCGACCGAAGTGCCCGACATCGTCAAGCTGATCTTCGAATGCGAGACCGCCGAGGAGTTCCTCCGGCGGGTGCGGGAGGCCTGAGGTGTCGACCCCGTAAGGAAAAGTTCGTTCCTTGCGAAGACGCTAAGGAAAACAAGCGGCCAATCGCTTTCGTTACGTCGGTGGATGCGGGGCGCGTAGAAAGCGTCTCGGCCGCTACCTCACCTCAGGTGGAACCCGCATGACCACCACCGTAGGCACGCCGAGCTCATCGTGCTCGACGTACGCGGCCAGCCCGCCGGGCCCGAACGCCGCGAACATGACGGCTCCACTCCCCGCGGGGAAGGTCCCCACGTAACTGCCGTCGGCGCCGATGACGTCGATGGGCGACACGGGAGCCGCGGAGGTTTCGAGATTGAAGTGCGCAGGCCTGATCGTGCCGCCGGTCACGTGATCCTCCCACGGATAGCCGTCCTGCGGAGTGCGCCGCACCCAGACGCCGCCCGTCCATGTGGCTCTCAGGTCGTCGACAACCGGAATACTCGGAAAGACCGGATAGTCCGGATCAAGCTCGAAATCAACAACAACGTCCCCGCTGCTCTCGCGAAGCCGCCGTTCGAGCTCCGCGTTTTCCAGCTCCCGCTGGTCATTGTATCGGTCCCGCTCCTCCTCCGTCACCGCGCGCACCTCGATCGGCCTGGTCAACACCCGGTCGACGGTCCCGTCAGGCATGGCGAACTTGATCGCATATGCGGTGGAGTCCGAGAACACGAACCCGCCCCCGGGCAGGACATCGAACAGGAGCTTCGGCGCAAAGGCCGGCACGGGAAGCCGCTCGGTCCCCGGGGGAACCCACGCCCCGATGAGTTCCTCGACGCGGGCCTGCCTCCCGTCGATGCTCAGGCGCTCGAGCACTCTGGGGCCTGGTTGCGACCCGAACGTCATCGATCTGCCGCCTTCCGCCGTCACGGTGGCGTGCGCGCCGAACGTACGATAGACATGGCCGAGCAGCGTTCCGCCGGCCTCCCCCCGCTGAAGGGGAAAACTGGTGCTGCTGCTGGTGCTGAAATCCCGTCCCGGCCCGGGGAGCTGGTTCGGCTCGGCAGGCTCGTTCCCGTCCGCCGAAGGAAACCGGACCATCCGGTCGAACTCGCCCCCCGGCCGGAAGACGTGGTACGCCCTGTGGCCATAGTCCGGCACCACCATCGTTCCGTCCCGGAGGACGACGGCGGAACTGGCACTCCGAAACTCCCCCGGCCCTTCGCCGGTACGACCGAACGCCCTCACGAGCTCGCCGCGGGAGTCCACGACCAGTACTCGCATGTTGTCGCCGCCCGGTCCGACGTCGGTAATGTGAAGGTTGCCGGAAGCGTCGAACGCCAGGGATGTGATCGAAGTCAGCAACTCCCACTCCGCACCCCCGTCCCCCACCCGGAATACGTCGCTGAACTCGGCGGCAAGCTCGAGGTCCTCCGAAGGAAGCTCGACGACACGGGCCTGGGAGACCAGCGGCGACGGCTCGGCGGCGGCGAGGAGGCAAGCGGCAAGCAGGAACCTGCCGCCGAGTCCCATGGTTGGTGTGTCGGTGTTGGTGCGCGGAGGGGTATGCGGTTTCATGGGATTGCCCGTCTCTTTCGATGCGGCCTGGGACCTGCGGAACGTGTCTTCTGACCCCTCCTTACGCTATGCGGAGTTCGGGAGGTTTCGAGAGGTTGCCAGGTGTACGCAAGACCACCGCCGTGCGAGACCGCCGAGTTCTTCCGGCGGGTGCGGGAGGCCTGAGGTGTCCACCCCGTAAGGAAAAGTTCGTTCCTTGCGAAGACGCTAAGGAAAACAAAAGGTCAATCGCTTTAGTAACGTCGGTGGAAGAGGGGCGCGTAGGAAGAGTTTTTTCTTAGCAGAGACGGTTACGAAAACCAAAGCCTTGAATCTTTCCTAAGGCGACTCCAGTTTTGGGACTTCCATCCGACGACCCCGCCGGCCGAGCGACACTACCGCCACCGAAGAGTGGACCAGGACCTCCCCACTGCGAAAGCCCATCCCATGCGACGCGAATCTCCAGGCACCTACGAAATGACTGTCGGCGGGGGCGAGACGGTGCGCGCCTTCGTGCCCCACTCTCTCCCGCCCAAACCGGGCATCGATTCCGGAGAGGGTCTCCTACCTCTGCTGGAAGCAGCGTCCATAGCGCTCGGCCGCCTCGATGCAGTCACGGAGTTGCTGCCGGATGCCGCGGTCTTCGTGTACGGGTATGTTCGAAAGGAGGCGGTCCTGTCCTCTCAGATCGAGGGCACCCAGTCGTCACTTGCCGATCTGATGCTCCACGAAGCGGGCAGCGCGCCCAGTGCCTCCATAGCCGACGTCCTGGAAACGTCGAACGCCGTCGCGGCGCTGAATCACGGCATCGAGCGGCTGCGAGGTGGCTTCCCGCTTTCGAATCGTCTCATGCGGGAGATGCACGCCCGGTTGCTGGCGACCGGCCGGGGGGCCGCCATGATGCCGGGCGAGTTCCGGCGATCCCAGAACTGGATCGGAGGCACGCGCCCCGGCAACGCGGCCTTCGTGCCACCGCCCCCCAACCACGTTCAGGAATGCATGGCTCGCCTGGAGCGGTTCATTCACGCCGACAACGACCAACTCCCCGTCCTCGTCAAGGCAGGTCTGGCGCACGTCCAGTTCGAAACCATCCATCCGTTCCTCGACGGCAATGGGCGGATGGGGCGACTCCTGATCACGCTGATGCTCTGCGACGCGGGACTGCTTAGGGAGCCGCTGCTGTACCTCAGCCTCTACTTCAAGCGCAATCGGAGCGCCTACTACCAGCATCTGAACGACACTCGTCACGCCGGGGACTGGGAAGCCTGGCTGCGATTCTTCCTTGGCGGTGTCCGCGAGGTGGCGGAAGGAGCCGTCGCGACGGCTCGCTCCGCAAGCGAGACAATCCGGGACGACCGCTCACGGATCGGCCATCAGGGACGGCGCGCGGGTTCGGCATTGCGAGTGCACCAGTCACTCGTCGAACGTCCGGTCGGTGGCATCCGCCATCTCGCGCGCCGCACCGGACTATCCGCACCCACGGTGGCGAACGCGCTCCGACTGCTCGAGGAGCTCGGCATCGTGCGTGAGATCACGGGTCGCCAACGGGGCAAGGTCTTTACCTACGAGCGCTACCTCGCCGTCTTGCGCGAAGGGACGGAGGATCCGCCGGGGTAAGCTGCCGCCCTGACCACGAACGGCACGTCCAGTTCGTCCTCGATCCAGGTGTAGATGTGACCGTTGCGGACCACGAGCGGCCCGGCGGGGGCGAACGCCAGACGAACGGAACCCCGATAGTCGCCCTCCGGGGAAAACAGATCGTAGAACGCGGGGGCGCCCTCCGGGGTGACCCTTTGCACCCACAGGCGGTGTTCATCGTCCACGAAGAGGTCTGCCAGGACAGGTCTTGCGTCCGGCATCAGGCCCGCGACCTCTTCCGCCGGACCGCGGAGTCCGGGACGATCCGCGACAATGCTGTCAACGTAGGCGGTGCGGTCCGCGTCGGTCACAGGTTGCTCGGGCAGCCCGACTTCGATGACGGTCAGCGTGTCCCCGCCCTCGCTGGTCCGGGCAATCCGATACGACGTGTTGTGGGCACGCCAGAATCCGCCGGCAGGGTTCACCCGGATCATCTCGAAGGGCTGGAAGTGTAGCGGGAGGAACCCGAAGGGCACGTCGGGCGTGGAGTATGCGTAGATCCGGAAAACGGGTTCACCGAGGTAGACCGAGTCGATGGCCCCGGTGGAAATGTCATAGGACTTGTAGTAGTGCCGCCCGGTCCACTCAGTCAGTCCCACCGGGGGCGGAAAGTCCGGTTCGGTTTCCGAGTGGGAGGTTTCCCTCCAGTAGCGTCCGCGGTCGTCAAACACACCCGCCCACGTCTCGGTGACGCTCATGACCGGCTTGCTGAACCGCCTAACCACCTGCCCGTCGGGGTCCACCCCCTTGATCGCCCACTGCCGGGTGTCGTTGATCCACAGGAGAGTGTCTCCGGAGAGGCGGATCCCGTTGGCGCCACCGACCTCGCCCGGTCCCTCGCCCTGCCGGATGATCGTTCTGAGGTATTGGCCGCCGGAGTCGAAAACGCGGACTTCGACGGCCTGCTTGTCCAGCACATAGATGGTGCCGTCGCTGGCTGCCTGGACCTCAATCGCACCGAAGGTGACGTTGGGATCGGCTCCATCGACGCTGCCGAACTGTAAATCGACATGGGCTTCAGCGACTTCGGGACCGACCGAGTCCGTGGCGGGGAGGCCGGGATATCGCACGAGGACCGCACCGTTGAGAAGGGTTTCGTGTGTCGGTCCCCCGGCTGGCGTCGGCGATTCGGTCTCGCAGGCCAAAAGGGCGGTGATCAGTGTGAGAGCGAGGAGGGCCGTTGGGCCCGACGAGTGGCAACGACAGCATTGAGACGGGACCGTGCTACTCATATGCACATATACTCATATGCTCATCTTGTCATGTTCTCTTGACAGGGTCGGTCTCAAGGCTGACGACTGGTGAACGTGTCTTCTGAAGCTTCCTTGCGCAATTCGGGGTTCGGGAGGTTCTGCGGACTACGGTCGATGCCCCGCTCCCCCCCAGCCATCCCCAAAATCAGTCCCATCCACCCATTCTTCCGCCCCCGACCCCCGGCGATCCTTCCCGCACCGAAGGAACCGGCGCCGCGGCTCCGATGCCGTCTCCCGCCGCCCTTCCCCGCCGGGAACCGCCCACGATGCCCGGGAAGCGCGAGCCACCACCCAGACCGAAGCACGACGCCTCGTACAAGAGCTTCTTCGCACGGCCCCGCACCGTCGCCGACACCCTGCGCGCATTCGCGAGCGACATTGCCACTTCGCCACCCTCGAGCGCATGCCCGCCAGCTTCGTCACCCGTGCCCTCGACCAGCGCCACGCCGACATGCTCTGGCGCGTCCAGACCACCGGCGGCCGCTGGCTCTACATTCTCATCCTGCTCGAGTTCCAGTCCACCGTTGACCGCCGCATGGCCCTGAGGATGATGGAGTACACCGCCGCCATCTGGAAACGCCTCGAAGCCGACGACCTCGGCCCCGGCGGCGAGTATCCCTTCCTGCTGCCCGTCGTCATCTACAACGGCGAGCGCCGCTGGACCGCGCCAACCGATGTCGGCGAGCTGCCGGCACCGGTCCCCAACGAACTGCTTGGATACCTTCCCCGCCACCGGTATCTTCTGATTGAGATCCAGGCCGAGGATCCCGCAACCCTCCCGCCCGACAACGTGCTCTCGATGATCGCCCGGTTCGAGCAGGCGCCCACGGCGGCGGCCCTGGAAGAGTTGGTCCGCTCGTTGCCGGACTGGCTCACGCGGATCAGGCTCCCTGAATTCGAGGAGCCCTTCATGGCCTGGGTCACGCACGTGTTGACGCAACGGCATAGTGAACGCGGCAGAGAGCTGCAACGGAAGCTGAGAATAGAGGAGGAGACCAGGATGACGACGCTCATCGAACGGGCACGGCAATGGGGTAGAGAGCGGGACCAGGAATGGTTGGAGAAGGGGATTGAGAAGGGCATCGAGAAGGGCATTGAGAGGGGCATTGAGAAAGGGATTGAACGCGGTCGCACCGAGGGCGAACGCGAACTGGCCCGGCGTCTGGCCCGTGACAGGTTCGGTCCTGGCGCTGCGCAGGAGCTATCGCGCGTTCTCGACGAATTCCCGGAGGCGACCGAAGTGCCCGACATCGTCAAGCTGATCTTCGAATGCGAGACCGCCGAGGAGTTCCTCCGGCGGGTGCGGGAAGCCTGAGGTGTCAATTACGCCTTACATTCTGTAAGGTTCTGGTTACATATGGAGGGCCGGAACCACCCGTGCCGGGGAAGCGCGAGCCACTTCCTTACCCACCCCGCACCACCGCCCCCATCCCCAGCCCCCTCAGCACCTCGTTCACCTCCGCCAGCTCTTCGCCCCACACCCCCTCCAGCTCCCCCAGCAGCCCCTCCAACCTCCCCACCATGATCCCGAACACCTCGACCATCCCGCTCCCCGGCCGACCATCCCCCCGCTCCGACATCGACAGCAGGTTGGCCAGCCGGTTGTTCACCTTGATCGGGAAGTTCAGCGGGTCCTGGTTCGACCGGTTCCGCACCTGGTAGATCTCCCCCTCCACCGCATCGAGCGCGGCCTGCAACCGCTCCCCCGCCGCGTGCAGCCGCTCGTCATCCGACGCCTCCAGCCGCTCCGCCAGCTGCGCCTCCACGTCGCGGATCTCGATCACCGCCCGGTTCGCGCGGTCCACCTGGTCCCGGATCCGGACCCCGAACTCGTATTGCGCCACCAAGTCCTCGTCCGTCACGCCCTCGACCCACGGGTTGCGTTTCACCTCCAGCGGCACGCTCGCGCTCACAACGCCCAGGTCCAGCCGCACCCGGTACTCCCCCGGGGGCACCACCGGCGCCATCGTCCGCACCCCCCACAGGATCATCCCCGGGAACGTCGCCGCCGGAGCCGTGCGCAAGTCCCACCGCAGCCGGTTCCAGCCGGCCCTCACCTCGAGCGCCTGGCCCGACCACCGGTCCCGCGGCTCCCCCTCCACCGCCACCGTGAACGTCCGCAACACGTTCCCGTCCCCGTCCATGATCTCCAGCTTCGGGTCCGACACCGCTTCGCTATTCACCGCCTCCGCCATGTAGTCCCCCACCCACCACGAAATCACCGCCCCATTCGCCGACCGGTACGCCGGCGCCGGTTCGAACATCACCACGTCCCCATCCAGCATCCCCGCACGGTACTCCCTGAGCGGCCCCACATTGTCCAGCACCCAGAACCCGCGCCCGTGGCTCGCCATCGCCAGCTCGTCGTGCTCCGGGATCACGTCCGTCACCGGCATGTCCGGCAGCCCCGGGTTCAGCTCCTGCCACCAGCCGCCGTCGTCGAACGTCACGTACACGCCGTGGTTCGTCCCCGCGTACAGGAGCCCCTCCCGGTTCGGATCCTCGCGCACCGAGTTCACGTACGCGTCGTCGCGGATCCCGTTCACGATCCGGGTCCACGTCGCGCCGTAGTCGTCCGTCTTCCAGATGTGCGGCCGGAAGTCGTCGAGCAGCGGCAGGCGCGCCGACACGTAGGCCTTGCCCGCGTCGAACGCCGACGCGTCGATCAGGCTGACGCGCCCGAAGTCCGGCATGTCCGGCGGCGTCACGTTGGTCCAGTTCTCGCCGCCGTCGCGCGTGACGTGCACGAGCCCGTCGTCCGACCCCGTCCAGATCACGTCGATGTCGACCTTGCCGGGGCCGACCGCGAAGATCGTCGCGTAGACCTCGGGGCCGTTCATGTCGCCGGTGATCGGGCCGCCGGAATGGCCCAGCGTCATGGGGTCCGCGCGGGTGAGGTCGTCGCTCAGGCGCTCCCAGTTGTTGCCGCCGTCGGTGGTCCGCCAGAGCCGGTTCGACGACGTGTAGAGGGTGTTGGGGTCGATGGGCGAAAAGATGATCGGAAAGGTCCACTGCCAGCGCTCGACCATGTCGACGGCCGGCTCGCCGGAGTAGAACCAGGGGTAGGGATTGACCTCGCGCGACGTGCCCAGGCGGCGGTTGAACCGGTCCAGGTAGCGGCCGTTGTTGGTGCCCGAGAAGAAGACGTCCAGGTCCTTCGGATCGGGCGCGATGTAGCCCGGCTCGCCGCCGCCCGCCCGGTAGTGCACGTCCATCGAGCCGCGCGTGATCGCGGGGGCGCGGGCGCCGGCGGGGACGCCGCCGTGGGCGCCGGCACCGGCCGCGTCGCCCCGTCCGCCCGCCATCGCCGCCGCGAACCGCCCCGCATTCCAGTCCGACGGCAGGCAGAGCGTGCTGTTGTCCTGCTGCGACCCGCAGATGTGCCACGGGATGTGCGCCGTCGTGACGCCGTGGTAGAACTGCGCGGTGGAGAACTCCTGGTCGGTCCACTCGCTGCCGGTGGTGAAGCTGACCGCGCCGCCGCCGTCGTTGGCGACCACGACGTGCGCGGGGTCGTCGGGGTCGATCCAGAAGTCGTGGAAGTCGCCGTGGGTGCCGTTGTTGATGACTTCGTAGGTGGCGCCGCCGTCGGTCGAGCGGAAGAACGACGTGTTCTGCACGTACACCACGTCCTCGTCGTGATGGTCGGCGTAGACGTGCGTGTAGTAGAAGGCGCGCTGCCGGATCCGCCGCTCGTCGTTGATGAGCTCCCAGCTGTCGCCACCGTCGTCAGAGCGGAAGAGGCCGCCGTCGTCGTGCTCGAAGAGGGCATAGACGCGACCCGAATTCGCGGTCGACACCGCCAGGCCGATCTTGCCGACGACGCCTTGGGCCGGCATGCCGGGGTTGCGGGTGATCTCGGTCCACGTGTTGCCGCCGTCGACCGATTTGAACATGCCGCTGCCCGGCCCGCCCGATGACATCGTGTACTCCTTGCGGAAGGCCTCCCAGAGCGCCGCGTAGATCACGTCCGGGTCGTTGCGGTCGATCGCGATGTCGATCGCCCCGGTGCGCTCGTCCCGGAAGAGAATGCGCTCCCACGTGTCGCCCCCGTCGGTGGACTTGAAGACGCCGCGCTCCTCGCTCGGCACGCCGTATTTTCCGAACGACGCGACGTACACAATGTCGGGGTTTGTGGGATGGATGCGGATCGTGGAGATGCCGTGTGACTCGGAGAAGCCGATGTGCTCCCAGGTCGCGCCCGCGTCGCGGCTGCGGTAGACGCCGTCGCCCGGCAGGATGTTGCCGCGGATGCAGGTCTCCCCCATCCCGATGAAGACGAGGTCGGGGTCCGTTTCGGCAACCGCGACCGCGCCCACCGACGCCGAGCTGATCTGGAAGTCGGTGACGGGGAACCAGTCCTCGCCGCCGTTGGTGGTCTTCCAGAGGCCGCCGCCGGTGGCGCCGAAGTAGGCTTCCTGCGGGCGGCCCACGACGCCGGAGGTGGCGATGGAGCGGCCGCCGCGGTCGGGCCCGAGGTTGCGCCAGGAGTAGCCGGCCAGGAAGGCGGAGTCGAGTACGATTTGCTGGGCGGCGAGGGTGGGGGCGCCGAGCAAGGGAGCGATGACTGGCGCGAGTGGCCCGCCAACCGCCGGGATGCCGCCAATGGCCGGAAGGCCGAGGAGTAGCGCCGCGGCGAGCCCGAGCGGCCGAGCGAGCGAAAGTGGCTTGACGAGACCCGGGGGCTGAATCGAAGTGCGTGTCACGGTAGCGGATCCTGAGCGTATGTTGGGTGTAGGAAGCGAGGTCAAGCTATCGGGGACCGGGCCGATCGTCCATGTTCCAACGGCCGGTTCGGTTGAACAACGTCGAGGTGCGGGACTCCGTGACGGACGATCTTCTCGTCTCGGAGGCAACCGGGACGCTAACCGAGGGGCAGTATCGCGAGACCCTGGAGCTGCGAATGCGCGACCAAACCCTGGTCGGGGCTCGGGAGCGCCCCGGAATCTACCGCGTAGAGATCACCGTCGATGGGTACAAACCCTGGGCCCTGCAGCCCGTGATTGTGAGCCAGAATGAATGCCATGTGAGGCCGGTCAAACTCTACGCCAGGATGGTTCCGCTACCGTCGTAGGCCAGCATGACTCGCCGCGTCGTCTTGCTTGGCTCCCCCCTGGTGTTGCCGCTATTCTCCACCGAGTGAACACCGCCAGTCAGAGACTGAACCCCGAAGGAGCCGTCCCCATGCGCAAGCCGATCAACCTGTTCTGCGCCGCCCTCATCGCGGTCCTCGCGACCGCCGGGTGCACCGAAACCACCACGCCCCCGCCCGAACCCGGCCCGCTCGAGCCGATCATGCTCGATGCGGACGACCCCATTCGGATCCGCATGCTGCTGTCGGTCACGGTCGCGCCGTCGCTGGGGGCCGTGTCGCGGGCAGGGGCCGAGTTCGCCGCCGAGGACATGGGGCTCATCCATGGGCGCGAGGTGGAGCTGGGCGATCCCGTCGACACGAGCTGTTCGCCGGAGGGCGGCCGCGCGGGCGCGATGGGCATCCTCGGGGACCCGAAGGTGGCGGGCATCATCGGCACCAACTGCTCGGCCGCGGCCGTGGCGGCGTCGCCGGTCGTCAGCGACGCGGGCCTGGTCATGATATCGCCGAGCAACACCTCGCCGGTCCTTACCTCGGACCTGGCGGGCAACGCGAACGCCGACCATCACCCCGGCTACTTCCGCACGGCGTCCAACGATCTCCACCAGGCGCGCGCGCTTTCGGACTTCGTCTACAACCGGCTGGAACTGCGGAGCGTGGCCACGGTACACGATGGCGACCCCTACACCTCCGCCCTCGTGGAGGCGTTCGCCGATGCGTTCTCGGCCCTGGGGGGCTCGGTACCGTCCCAAGCCGAAATCGCGAAGGGCCAAACCGACATGACGGAGGCTCTCACGGCGTTCGCGGCCGCCGGACCGGACGCCATCTTCTTCCCCCTCTTCGTGACGGAGGGATCGGCCTTTGCCGCCCAGGCCCAGGCCTTCGACGGACTGGAAGGGACCACCCTGATTTCAGCGGCCGCACTGCTGGTCGGCCAGTTCCTCGCGACGCCGCAGTCGGAGGGGATCTACTTCGCGGGACCCGAGGCCGACTTCCGCTCCAACGTCAACGAGGCGACCGGCCGCAGCGGCGAGCAGGTGCTCGCAGCCTACGACGCCCGGCACCGCGGCTTCCCCCCGTCCCCCTACTGGGCCCACGCCTACGACGCCACCACCATCCTCCTCTCGGCGATCGAGGCCGTGGCCGTGGAGGAGGGCGACATGCTGCACATCGACCGGACGGCACTGCGCGCGCAGGTGAGAGCAACCTCCATGAGCGGCCTGGTCGGCACGGTCGCCTGCGACCGGTTCGGCGACTGCGGCACCGGCCGGATGAATATCTACCACCACACGGACAGGAACATCACCGACGTCTCCAGGCTGCCGGTCGTCTACGTCTACAACCCCTGACGAAACAGGCAGACTGGGGACCCACGCCAGAGTGAGCCGCCGCTCGCGAGCGTGTGTCGCCGCTGGTGAGCGTGTGCCGCCGCTGGTGAGCGTGAGTAGCCGCCTGGTGAGCTTCAAGCCACCGCCGGTGAGTGTCAGCCCCGCTATTAGGCCACCCCTTCTGCCCGTTCCCCGTCGGCGTCCTGGCAATTTTACCGATCGGGAAAACTTTTCACGGATTTCGACTTAATTTTCCCGATCGGGAAGATTTCTGGTCAGTATTCCGGCGAATTTTACCGATCGGGAAAGAACCCAGGACGGTGTGGGGAGAGACCGGTCGGGCCGCAGACGGCCAAAGCCTGCTCCGCAAAATGGGACGAGAAGGCCGGACAATCCCCGCGTCGCACCTGGGGCGGCGGGGCGCCGACCTGTCAGGGTACCTCAGTAGGCCGCGCGGACCCGCACCACTCCGGCGATACTCATCCGAACGGTCCCGGCCCCGGCCATCAAGTTGGTTCCCTCCAGCTCCCGGACGACCTCCGAGACCTTGGGCAGGTTGCGCTCGGGGTCCCAGAGGACGTAACCGCTGACCGTGCCGCTGAGTCTCTGGTCGAACAGCTCATCCCCCACCCCCTCGATCATCTGCATCGACACTTCGCCGTCCACGGCGATGTTCAGCAGCGTAGTGCCGTCGACTACGGATTCGCCCGTCAGGGTGTAGGTGTAGACGGTGCGCGTTGCCGATTCCGAAGTTTCATCCTCAACGGACCAGGTCACCGTATCCGTCCACATGCCACCCTGGCCCACCGGGTATCCGGGAAGCCGCGGGAAGATATCGAAGGCGATCCCGGGGAAGGGAGTCAGGTCGGCCACCGCGCTGTCCAGGGCGGGCATCGCCCCTATCTCCAGGTGGCCCTGGCGGCCCAGTATCATCGCGAGCGGGCCCTCGATGTCGTTGGCATCCGCGGTCCGCGTTCCCGTGAGCGAGCTGGTCGAAGCCACGTCGAAGCCGATCACGCTGCCGAGCGCCCCGATGCCCGTGGGTTCACGGGCGAACACCACGTTCATCGTCAGGAGCGTCGTGGTCGTGGTTTCGAAGTCGGTCCCTGCCATGCTCACACCGACGACCAGGGAGTCCTCGATGTGGTACAGCGCGCTCGGGGGCGACGGAACCTGGTAGGCCAAGCTGGTGGTGGGACCCGTTCCGGTGTTGATGGTCATCGGGGCAGGACCTGCCCCTCCGGCGCAGGCCGCAAGCAACCCGGCGCAAATCCCCGCCGACAGCAACCCGGCGGTCGTGTGCAGTTTCCTGATCTTCATTCGATCCTCCAGTTCGATCTGGCCGTTCTCCCGGCTTCCGGCTTGCGGCGCCGGCGCTCCGGTTCCATACCGATCAACATCGTGTCGCAGGGCCTCCCCGGCCAGTCCGCGGCGCGGCTCCCGTTCAGTTCTCGAGCCACACACGCGAGGACGTGGTCGCGCTTGTATTGTAGGTGCCCATGGCCCCCATCGATGTGGTGCCCGCCATTTCGTTGACGGTGTGCCGGTACGCGACAAGCCCGCGCCGGGGGTCCCACAGCAACAGGCCCGTGTTCGTGCCGCTCAGCTTCTGGGTCATCTGCATCCCGCTCACCTCCATGTCGCCTTCAACCGCCGCTTCCCCCGCGATCGCGATATGGAGGTATGTGCTGCCGTCCACGACGGTGTCCCCCACGACCGTGTAGATGGTCACCGTCGTCGATGCAAGGTCCATCTCCATGCCTGCCAGGTCGGGGTCCCCGAGGGGCACGGACATCTCCACGGTATCCGCCCAGGTCGTACCCGGTTCCGCCACGCCGCCGGGCAGCGGCGGAAAGAAGGGTTGGGTGAAGCTGTTCTGAAGCACCCCCTGCAAGCCACCCATCTGCGGGATTTCAGGTGCGGATATGATCTCCGTTACGCCCTGGCGGCCCACGATCGCCTCCAGGTTGCCGCCGAGGCCGGCGTCGGGAATCGGTATGGTCCCCATCATCGGGTTGCTCATGGTGCCGCTCACGCTCTCCGTGCTTCCGGTCACGCGTACGCCGGCGGGGTCCTCGGCGAACTGCATGGCCACGGTCATCAGCGTGGTGATCGTGGTCGTGACCGCACCGGCGGGCGTGTTTGCGGTGCTCACGATGGTGTCCGCCGCGTGATAGGTGGCGGCCGCGACCGACGGGACGCCGTACTGCAACGGTGTCCCCACCGGTGACGGTGTTCCGGGTCCGGTCGCGCAACCGCTGCCGGCGAAGGTCGCGCACGCGGCAAGAAACGCCGCAACGGGTGTTGGAGTCCTTCTGATTCTCATGATTCCCCGCATCCTGAAAGCTCTCTTGTTGTGTGGCGCCCTCCGGCAGCCACCCTCACTCCGCCTCGAACCCCTCGTTCCGGTGCGATCCGTCGCAGAACGGCCTGGTCGCCGACGCTCCGCACCGGCACAGCGCCCCCTTCGTACCCACGGACATTCCCCCGTCCGACCCCGCCACCGCGAGCGGGCCCGCGATCAGCAGCGGTCCATCCCTCGCGCAGCGGACCACGACCGGATCGCCGGGAGCGGTCTCCTGCCCGGGCACCAGCCGTCCCCCCAGGATCACGCCCGGGTCGGTGAACCCGGCCTTGCGGTGCGAACCGTCGCAGTAGGGCTTGTTGCGTGAATTGCCGCACCGGCACAGCGCGACATCGTCGGTTTCGGCCACGATCTCGCCGCCGACCTCGATCCGGATGCGGCCGGCGAAGCAGAGCGGACCATCCGGCGCCACCTCCACCACATTCCCGGCACCGCCGGCCCCCGCTGTCCGCTCGTCACCCATGCTCACCTCCGAGTTGCACTTTTCACTCACATCCGCCGGTACCGGGGCCCGCTCCCGCCCTCGCGCGGCGACCACCTCGGTCCGAGCACGTCTGTCGCCTTGCAGTCCACGCAGTTCGGCGCATTCACGCGCAGCCGGTCCCCATCCCGCTCATACACCCCGGCCGGGCACAGGTGAACGTACATCTCCGCGACCTCTTTCGACACGTCTTCGCCCACACTCAGGTGCGAAGGGATGTCGTCGCGGGTCTGGTTCCCGCTCTTGAAGACGGCGTCCACCTTGGACGCGGCGAGCGGGCCGCGGCTCTCCTTCGCCGCCAGCCACTTCGCCTCCGCCGCATCCGTCTGTGTCGCAATTCGACCCCCCGGCACCCGCCCACCCGTCACCGCCGCCAGGCTCGCCTTCACGCCCCCGGCGAAGAACCCGCTCTTGAACGCGAGGCGCATATTGCGGTTGCGTTTCAGGTCGCCGGCCACGTAGGAGCGGTCCACCGCCTCGGTGTAGGGCGCCAGCCCCGCCTCGCTCACGTCGCCGGCCTTCAGCGCCCGGTAGATCGCGCGGGCGGCGAGGATCCCGGAGTGCATCGCATAGTGGATCCCCTTCAGCGAGGCCACGTCCACGTAGCCGGCCGCGTCCCCCACGATGCAGATCCCGCCCCCGTGCCGGCGCGCGGGAAGGGAGTGGTACCCGCCCTCCGGGATCGTCTTGGCGCCCCATTCAACCATTTCGCCGCCCTCCAGGATGCCGCGGAAGAGCGGATGGTGCTTCACCCGCTGCAGCAGACCGTGCACGTCGAGCCGCGCGTCCCGGTAGTCGAGGCTCACGACGAGCCCCAGCGCGACCAGGTCGTCCGCGAGCGGGTACATGAAGGTGCCGCCGAACCCGTCCTTCATCAGCGGCCACCCCATCGTGTGGATGATCCGGTCCAGCGGCCGCTTCACCTCCCACAGCTCCTTGACGCCCAGCGAATAGATCTGCGGGTTCGGCGACCCGATGCGCTGCCAGTCCAGGTATGCCTGGGTCAGCGCGCCGCGCGTCCCCTCCGAGAGCACGGTCACGCGCGCGGTCACGTCCACCGGCGGCATGTAGTTCGCCCCGCCCGGCTCGCCGTCGCGGTTCAGGCCGCGGGGCGCGGTCCGCACGCCGATGACGTCGTCGCCGTCCACGAGGAGCGCGTCGGCCGGGAAGCCCGGCAGCACCATCACGCCCGCCTCTTCGGCGCGCTCGCCGAGCCAGCGCACGATCTCGCAGACCGAGGCGATGTGGTTGCCGTGGTTGCGCATCGTCGGCGGCGCGGGGATGCGAATCGCGCGTCGCTCCGTCAGCAGGTACACCGCTTCACGGCCGACCGGGCGGCGCAATGGCAAATCGGGAACCTCCATCCCGGGAAAGAGCTCCCGGAACGCCCGCGGGTTGACGACCGCGCCCGACAGGTTGTGGTCCCCCAGCCCGTCGGCCTTCTCCAGCACCCCGATCTCGACCTCGCCGACCCCGTCACCCCTCTCGTTCCCCTCGGCCACCAGGCGCGCCAGCTCGATCGCCCCGGCAAGCCCCGCCGGCCCGCCGCCCACGAACACCACGTCGAGCGGCACCGCCTCGGCGTCCGGCGGCTCGCGGAGGATGAGGCTGTCCATGGGCAGCGCGGGCTGGTGCCGTGCGGGGTGGATGCGGGTGGCCCGAACAATGCGTGTACCTGTTTTCATCGGTGTTAACTTACCCCCATGAGCCCGTCCGCACCCACCACCCTCGGCGCCCTCAAGGCCTCCGGCTACCGCTCGCGCTCCGTCAAGGACGAGATGCGCGAGAACCTGATCGCCGGCCTGGAGTCCGGCAAAACCCTCTTTCCCGGCATCCGCGGGTACGACGACTCGGTCATCCCGCAGCTGGCGAACGCGGTTCTGGCGCGCCACGACTTCATCCTGCTGGGCCTCAGGGGTCAGGCGAAGAGCCGGATTCTGCGGCAACTCGCGGGACTGCTCGATCCTCGAATGCCCGTGATCGCGGGGAGCGAGGTGAACGACGACCCCCTCGCGCCGATCTCCAAATACGGCCGCCGGATGATTGCGGAGCACGGCGACGACACCCCCATCGAGTGGCTGGAGCGCGAGCAGCGCTACCTCGAAAAGCTGGCGACGCCCGACGTGACGATCGCGGACATCATCGGCGACCTCGACCCGATCAAGGCGGCGCGCGGCGGCCACATCCTCTCCGACGAGCTCACCATCCACTACGGCATGCTGCCGCGCGCGAACCGCGGCATCTTCGCGATGAACGAGTTGCCGGACCTGTCGCCGCGGATCCAGGTGGGGCTCTTCAACATCCTCGAGGAGGGGGATGTGCAGATCAAGGGCTACCCGGTCCGCCTGAGCCTGGACCTGCTGATCGCGTTCACGGCGAACCCGGAGGACTACACCGCGCGCGGCAAGATCATCACGCCGCTCAAGGACCGGATCTCGGCCGAGGTGCGCACCCACTACCCGCCGGATGTGCACGTGGGGATGGAGATCACCGAGCAGGAGGCGTGGACGCAGCGCAACGGCCGACCGCTCGAGATCCCGAAGTTCGTGCGCGAGGTGGTCGAGCGGATGGCCTTCCTGGCGCGGATGGAGAAGCGCGTCGACCAGCGCAGCGGGGTCAGCCAGCGGATGCCGATCGCCGTGATGGAGACGCTGGTGTCGAGCGCCGAGCAGCGCGCGATCCGCGTCGACGAGAGCGTGGTGGTGCCGCGGATCGGCGACATCTACGCGTCGCTCCCCGCCATCACCGGCAAGCTGGAGCTCGAGTACGAGGGCGAGCTGCAGGGGGCGGGGCGGATCGCGCGCGAGCTCGTCTCGCTAGCGGCCGGGATCACCGTCGACAACTACCGGGAAATCGGGCGCGACCTGGAAGAGCCCGACGGCACGCTGAAGGAGTTCGACCCCGACGAGGAGTTCGAGGAGGACAATTCCGATGTGGAGCCGATCATCGGGTACTTCGAGGGTGGCGGGATCATGCAGGTCTCGGAGGACGCGGCCGCGTCGGCGTGCGTGACGGGCTTCGGCCAGATTCCGGGTTTGCTCGAGCTGGCCGAGGAGATCGGACTGGCGCCCGAAGGGGCGTCCGACGGGCTCAAGGCCGCCGCCTGCGAGCTGATCCTCGAAGGGCTCGTGTTCGACCGCAAGATCAGCCGGACCCGGAGCGGGGGTTACTCGCGAGCCAGCGAGTGAGAAGCGCGCCGATCTTCTGCTGAGCGACGGGGAGGGCGAGCTCGTCGAGGTCGGCGGGGCGGACCCAGGCGTGGCGGGCCGCGCGATCTGCGCGATCCCGCCGCGTCCGGGCCCCGAGGCGCACGATGACGGGCCGATAGGTGGCGCGCAGGTGTGTGAAGGCGTGGTGGACGGCGGGCAGGGACGCTGCCGCGACGAGGTGGGGGGTGGGGGGTGGGGGGTCGCCGCCGGGCTGGCCGTGGGGGCCGATGGCGCGGAGATGTTCCCGGGCGAGGCGCAGTGCCCCCTCGCGCAGCGCCTCGGCCGACCCCCCCTCCCCCCCCACCCCCCCGCACGGGAACTCCCACATCCTGGCGAGCAGTCCCTCCGGCGGCCGCCTCGCCAGCAGCGTCCTCCCGGCTTCGTCCACCAGCACCGCCACCACGTACTCCTCGCGGCGCACACCCCTCCGCCGCCCCCGCCCCCGCCCGGGCCGCGCCTCTGCCGTCCCCGCCATCCGCGCGCGGCACCACCGCGCCACCGGGCACTCCGCGCAGCGCGGCGACCGGGGCGTGCACACCGTCGCGCCCAACTCCATCATCGCCTCGTTGAAGTCGCCCGGGCGCTCCGGGTCGACCAGGCGCGCGGCCTCGCGCCGCAACCTCCCCGCGGCGGGGCGCTCCAGGTCCAGCAGCCGCGCCAGCACGCGCTTCACGTTCCCGTCCACCGCCGGAACCGCCCGGCCGAAGGCGATGCTCGCCACCGCGCCGGCCGTGTATTCGCCGACCCCCGGCAGCGTTCGGAGCTCGCCGGGTTCCGCCGGCAGACGTCCGCCGTACCGCTCCCGCACCTCGCGGGCGGCCCGGTGCAGGTTCCTCGCGCGAGCGTAGTATCCCAACCCCTTCCACTCGAGGATCACCTCGTCCACCGTCGCGCCGGCCAACGCCTCGAAGTCCGGAAACCGCCGCAGCCAGCGCTCGTAGTAGGGGATCACCGTCTCCACCCGCGTCTGTTGCAGCATGAACTCGGAAACCATCACCCGGTACGGCGTCCGCCCATCCCGCCACGGCAGCGCCCGGCGGCTCGCGTCAAAGTGGGCCAGGAGAGCCCGGCGGAATGCGACCGCGTCCGCCGGCCCGCTCACTGCGGCTGGCCCGCTCACTCCAACCGGCCCGCTCGCCCCCTCGCTCATGGCGTCCCGCCCCCGGCCCGGATAGTCTTCATCATGCGTTTCACCACCTACAGCAAGTACACGAAGGGCTGGTTCGACGTCCTCAATCTGGCGGGCCTCGTCGAGATGCTCTCCGACTTCCTCATGGACGGCGGCTTCGCCGGAGGGCCGCACTTCCACCCCTACTGGGGCTGGTCAGGGCTACAGGATACGATGTCCGTGGATGCGCTGAAACATGCGCTGCTCCGGGCTCTCCTCAAGAGCGGCCAGCTGACGCCCGAGATGGTGGAGGAGCTCAGGGGCGAGGGCCCCGGCGACCCGCAGGTGCAGCAGGAGATCGCCGAGCTGCTCGACGAGATCGTCCGCAAGATGGTCGAGGAGGGCTACATCAACCTGGAGGGACAGCCCTCGGGCGCAGCCGGGGGCGAGATCGGCGAGGCCGCCGGGGGCGGGCACGTCGACGACGCCCGCGAGGCCGCGCACCAGGTCCACTTCAACCTGACCCGGCAAGGGCTCGACTTCCTCGGATACCGCGCGCTGCGGAATCTGCTGGGGTCGTTCGGCCGCTCCAGCATCGGTTCCCACGATACCCGGGAGTACGCCACCGGCGTCGAGGCGGACGCGGGCAGCCGGCCCTACGAGTTCGGCGACACCCTCAATCTCGACATCCCCGAGACGCTGAAGAGCGCGATCGCGCGCGACGGCCTCCAGGTCCCCATCGACCTCGACTACAAGGATCTGATGGTCCACCAGACCGACTACCGCTCGTCGTGCGCGACGGTCCTCATGCTGGACATCTCCCACTCGATGGTCCTCTACGGCGAGGACCGTTTCTCGCCCGCGAAGAAGGTGGCGCTGGCGCTCTCGCACCTCATCCGCACCGAGTTCCCCGGGGATTCGCTGCGCGTCGTGACCTTCGGCGACCGCGCGGAGGAGATTCCGCTGGCCCGGCTCGCGCAGGCCCAGGTCGGCCCCTTCCACACCAACACCGCGGAGGGGCTGGAGGTCGCGCGGCGGCTGCTCAAGGCGCAGAAGAAGGACATGCGCCAGATCATCATGATCACCGACGGGAAGCCGAGCGCGATCACGCTGTCCAAGGGGCGGATCTACAAGAACTCGGGCGGGCTCGACCGCAGGATTCTGCGCGCAACCTACCGGGAGGCCTCCGCCTGCCGGCGCGCCGGCGTCCCCATCAACACCTTCATGCTCGCGAACGACGCCTACCTCGTCCGCTTCGTGCGGCAGCTGACGAAGATCGCCCGCGGCAAGGCCTACTTCACGTCGACGATGACCCTCGGGCAGTACATCATGCTCGATTTTCTGAAGCGGAAGCGTCGCGCGGCTTAAGCCACACCCTCGAACGCTTCCGGATTGACCGCCGCGGCCCGCTCCGCGCGCAGCTCCGGCATCACCGCCCTCTGCGCGCGCTGCACCAGGAACAGCCCCTCGATGGTGAGCCCGAACACGGCCAGCCCCACGCCCAGGACCGCGCCCCCGACCGCTGCGTTCTGCATGAAGAGCGCGGCCGCGACGATGCTCACGACCCGCAGCAGCGCCCCGGTCCCGACCACCACGGGCCGGCCCGAGCGAACGAAGAGCCCCTGGTAGTACTGGCGGATGCCGTAGAGCAGCGGATACCCGGCCGCGATCGGCAGCGCGGGGCCCGCCACCCCCAGCAGCCCCTCCTCGAGCGCGAAGAGGAAGCGCAGGATGGGCTCGCGGACCGCGGGGATAGACAGGAGCAGCAGGAGCGCCATCATCGCGAAGGCGACGACGCCCCCCCAGCCCCGCACCCGACGGTGCGTCTCGGAGCACTTCACCAGCGCGATGCTCGCGTGCTGGAGCTGCCCCACCGGCGCCGCGATGAACCACGCGACGGCTTCCACCACCGCGAAGGCGGCGATCGCGCGGTCCGGGTCGGCCGTGCGCGCGAGCACCGCGGTGATGATCAGCGGCGTCGCCCACCACAGCAGCACATTGAGCATGAGCGGCGCCGAGAAGCGGGCGACGTTCTCGCTGTCGACCTCGCAGTCGTCCTGCTCGAGCTGCAGCCCCGGGGTGCGCGCCCACCTCACCACGGCCATCTCCACAACCATCCCGGCGGTGAAGGCCGCCGCGCCGAGCCACGCGCCGCCCCCGGTCGCCAGCAGGCTGAAGGCGACGACCGCCAGGATCGCGGTCCTGCCTCCGGTGGCCCCCGCGATAGGCACCGTCCGGTGCCCCGCCACCAGCCGGCCCTGGTGGGCCGCGCGCACCGCGGTCAGGAACGGGACCGGCCACAGCCACTGCATCGCCCGCACGGACTCGGAGAGGACCTCCGGGCTCACCCCGATGAGGCGCGCGAAGACGAGGTCGCCGGCGGGCGTGTAGGCGATCAGCGCGCCGATCAGCGAGAGCAGCGCGCCGGTGAGGTACGCGAAGCGCGTGACCGGCGAAAAGGACCCGGCGGCCAGGAGGCGGGCGGCGGCCACCTGCTGCACGACGAGCAGGGGTGCGTATAGGACTCCGCAGACCGCGAAGGCGGCCTGGTAGCCGGCGAGCGCCGTCACCGGGTCGACGGAGCGGGCCAGCGCCGCCGCCAGGATCGGATTGGTGGCGGTGAGAAGGAGACTGGTGGCCGCCAGCGGCGTGTAGAAGCGGGCAAAGCCACCCGCCGTAAGGAGGGATTCGCCGTCGTTCACCGGGTTGCTCAGAGCGCCTTCACATCGATCGACTCGTCGATCAACATGATCGGAATCCCGTCCCGGACCGGGTACAGGATCCGGCCGTCCTCCCTCAGCAACCCTTCGTCGACGGCGTCCGCCACCGTCTCTCCACCCAGCGTGACGGCGCTCCCCGCCGCGACCGCCGTGTTGAGGCGGTCGAGCACCTCCGCGCCCGCCATCGCCACGCGCTGCTTGCTCTCGGGGCAAACCAGGATGTCGAGGAGTTGCGGATCGATGGGCACGGATCTTCCTCGGGTTGTGGGCATCGGGCGGTGCGCACTGTAAACTACAGGAGCAACCGATGGTGCGCGAAGCGGGCAAGCACGGGATGGACAACATGAAGAGCAGAGAAGCACGTCGCCGCGTCCGTGGCGACTCGCGGTCGGCTGGCAGGCGGCAATGGCCCGTGGCGGCCGCCCGGTGCCTGGTTGCCGGCATTGCCGTGTGCCTCTCCGCGGCCTGCGGGTCGGGGAACGGTGGACAGGGACGCGGGGAACCGGCCGGCGGACAGGGCACGGAAGCGGAGGGGGCGGCACCGGCCGGCGAGGTGCAGGCACTGCCGGCTCCCGGGATGGCCTGGGTGATCTTCGGGGCCGACACGGTTCGCGCGGAAGTCGCCAGCTCACCCGCCGCGCGCGAGAAGGGGCTGATGGACCGGGGTTCGGTGCCGGATGGTACGGGGATGCTCTTCGTCTTCCCCCGAAGCGAGGTGCGTTCGTTCTGGATGAAGGACACGCACATCGCGCTGGACATCGCCTTCTTCGGCGACTCCAACCAGGTGATCTCGATCAGGCAGATGGAGCCGCTGGACGAGTCGCTCACCGATTCCGGCGGCCCCACGTCGCTGGCGCTCGAGGTGCGCCGGGGCTGGTTCGCCGAGCAGGGGATCGAGGAGGGGGCGGTGGCGGAAATCGTATTCGGTCCGGGGCTGCAGATCAGCCAGGAGTAGCTGTAGCTCGGACGGGGTTCACCATATCACCCTCCCGCTCGGGGGGCGTCACGGGTTTTTTACCGATCGGGAATATTTTCACCGGAATCGTGCAGAATTTTCCCGATCGGGAAAATTGGACTCAAATTCGGTAATAGTTTTACCGATCGGGAAGATTCCCGGGACGCGCCGCGAAAAGGGACTGCCGAGGGGGTGACTACCGGGGGGGGACTTCCGGCACTACGCCCGAGGTCAGCGAGCTTCCGCCAATGTTGCCTCGAAGGCCGCGACCAGCGCCGCGACGTCGTCCTTCGTGTTGTAGACGCTGGGTGAGACGCGCACGCTTGCGCCGCGGAAGGAAACGCCCACCCGGTGGCGCGCCAGCGCGGCCTTGAGACGGTCCGGGCCGGCACCCGGCGGCAGGCCGAGTCCGAAGAGATGCGGACTGCGCCAGCGGGAGTTCTCGACGCGCACCCCCAGGTCGCGGAGGCGGGTGAAGGCCCCGTCCATCAGGGCGGCGCAGTAGTCGGATACGCGCTCGGGGCGCCACTCCAGCACCAGGTCCAGCGAGGCCGAAAGCGCCGGGACGAGCGCGAAGTTGCTGCGCTGGCCGACATCGAAGCGGAGCGCGCCCGGCTGGTATTCGTCCACGTAGTCGACCAGGCCGGCGAAGTTCTCCGAGCCCCGGCGGGCGATCCAGGTCTCCTCCAGGGGAACCCCGTCCAGGTAGCGGTCGCCGAACCAGGCAAGCGACAGGGAGTAGGGGCCCAACAGCCATTTGTAGCCGGCCACGACCAGTGCATCGGGATCCAGCGCGGCGACGTCGATGGGTGCGGCGCCGACCGTCTGCGTGCCGTCCAGTACCAGGGCGGCGCCGACATCGCGGGTGCGCGCCCGCACGGCCTCGATGTCGAAGCGGGTCCCGTCCGTCCAGTGCACGGTCCCCATCGCCACCGCGACGGTGCCTGCGTCGATCCGGTCCAGGATGCGGCCGGTCCAGCCTTCGCCGCGGCCCCCCTCGCCCGGCGGCCTCACCACGCGCAACTCGCCCCCCTGCCCGGCGACCAGGCGCCGCCACGGATACACGTTCCCCGGGAACTGCTCGTGCACGATCACGACGTTGCTCCCCCGTCCGGCCCGGGTGTTGCGCGCTATCGTGGACACCGCGTACGACACCGATGGCACGGTCGCGATCCGGGTCGGGTCGGCCTCCCCGATCAGGCGCGCGAACCGCTCGCGCAGCCCGTCGACCGGCGCGAAGAAGTCCTCCGGCGCGATCGCCTGGGGGAAGCGCTTGGCCCGCAATCCCTCGATCCCGGCCCGCTCGGCCACCAGCGGGAGCGGCCCCATGTAGGCGCAGTTCAGGTAGTGGAAGTCATCGGGGAGCGAAAAGTGATGGCGCTGGCAGGGGAGGAGGGCGTCGCTCACGAGCCGTCCGGCAGGTTGGCGTCGGCCCACGCCTGCGTGACGCCGTGCAGCGCGATCGGCGCGTCGCGCAGCGCTTCCATGTGGATCTGTTCCACCATCTCGTGGACCTGGGCGAGCTCGTCCCGCTCGTCGGTGAGCAGCCGCACGACCCCCGCGACCACCTCGTCGGGGAGGTCGGCCATCGCCACGACCCAGTTCATGATGCCGGCGGTGTGGAGGGGTTCGCCGGCGCCGGGGTAGATGCCGGGCGGGATCTCGCCGTGGGTGTAGTAGGGGTATTTCTCGCGCAGCGCGTCGACGCGGTCGGGGGCCATGGGGAGGAGGCGTGCGCCGCCTGTGGTGGTCGCTTCCAGCACGGCCGCCGCCGGGTAGCCCACCGAGATGATCGCGGCGTCGATGGCGCCGTCCTTCAGCGCGGTGGCCGACTCGGTGAAGGAGAGGTAGCGCGGGGTGACATCGTCGTAGGTCAGGCCGTACGCCTCGAGGATCTGCCGGGACATCTGCTCGGTGCCGCTGCCGGGCGGGCCCACCGAGACGATCCCCCCGGCGAGGTCGGCCAGCGAGGTGGCGGTGGAGCCGCGCGCGACGACGATGTGCGTCATGTTCGGGTAGAGCGGCGCCAGGATCCTCAGGCCGGCGACCGGCTCCGGGTAGTCCTGGCCACCGGAGAACGCCTCGTGGACGGTGTTGCCGGTGGCGAAGGCAAGGTCGGTCTGGCGCTCGCGCAGCCGGTTGACGTTCTCCACCGAGCCCCCGCTGACCTCGGCGGTGTACTGCCGCGCAGGGTCGGAGATGGAGAGGCGCGCGGCCATTGCGCCGCCGAGCGGATAGTAGATGCCGCCGGTGCCGGCGGTGCCGAGGCTGAGGAACCGGCGGGGGCCGGCGTCGGAGCAGGCGGGGGCAAGCGCGAGTGCGGTGGCGAGCGCGAGCGCGGCGGCGGCAGGCGCGAGGACGCGGGGCCGGTGCGAAGCGCAGCGCTTGGCCGGCGGGGGTTCAGTTTTCGGAAGTGTTATCATGAGACTCGGAGGTGTTATCATGTGACGCACGCACCCCGAGGAACGCAGCCCCCAGCAGCAGCGCCAGGCCGATCCCGTCCCAGATGAGCCCGGGCGCGATCAGCGCGACCGCGGCCCCGGTCAGGACGATCCTGCGCCAGAGCGAGAGCGGTCCCGTCACGTGTCCGATCACGGCGCCCGCCAGAGCCACCACCCCGATGAGCGCGGTCAGCGTCGTGGTGGCAATCTCGGCAGGCGATCCCGCGAGGATCAAGGGGGGCGCGTAGATGAACATGAACGGCACCAGGAACCCCGCCGAAGCGAGGCCCATCGCGGTCCAGGCGGTCTTGAGCGGGGGCGAGCCGGCGATCCCGGCGGCGGCGTAGGCGGCCAGCGACACCGGCGGCGTCACATTCGAGATGCACCCGAAGTAGAAGATGAAGAGGTGCGCGGCCAGGAGCGGTACGCCGAGTTCGACGAGGGCGGGGGCGCCGAGCGCCGCCAGCACGACGTAGGCGGCCGTGGTGGGGAGTCCCATCCCGAGGATGATGGACCCCATCGCGGTGAGGACCAGCGCGATCATCAGGTTCCCCTGCGACACGACCACGATCAGCTCCGACATCCTGAGCCCGATCCCGGTCAGCGACGCCACGCCGACCACCACCCCCGCCGCCGCGCAGGCCGCGGCCACCTGGACCGCCCCGGAGCCCGCCTTCTTCAGCGCACCCGCGACCTCGCCCCGGCGCGGCCGCGTCCCCGGCACCGCGTACGCCGCCAGCAGCGAGACCACGACTCCCCAGAAGGCGGCCCGCATCGGCGAGCGTCCCAGCGCCAGCATCACCACGATGATGAGGACCGGCAGGAGGAGGTGGATGCGCCCCAGCACCGCTTCGCCCCGCGTTGCGGCCGACCCCTTGAGCCCCACCTTCGTCGCGCGGAAGTGGATTGCCCAGAGGAGCGCGGCATAGTAGAGCACGGCGGGGATCGCGGCCGCGAGCGCGACGCGCGCATACGGGATGTTCGTCCAGGTCGCGAGGATGAAGGCCCCCGCGCCCATCACGGGCGGCATCAGCTGGCCGCCGGTGCTCGCCGCCGCTTCGATGGCTCCCGCAAAGAAGGGGCGGAAGCCGGAGCGGCGCATCAGCGGAATGGTGAAGGCGCCGGTCGTGACCACGTTGGCGACCGCGCTGCCGGACAGCGACCCCATGAACGCGCTGGCCACCGCGGCCGTCTTGGCGGGGCCTCCGCGCGTGCGCCCCGCGATGCGGTCCGCGAGGCCGATCAGGAGCGCGCCGCCCCCGGCGACATCCAGGAACGCGCCGAAGAGGACGAAAAGGAAGACGAAGTCCGCCGAGACGCCGAGCGGGACGCCCCAGATCCCCTCGGTGGAGAGGAAGAGCTGCTCGATGAGGCGGCCGGGGTTGTAGCCCCGGTGCGCCAGGAAGCCGGGCAGCCAGGGGCCCAGCAGCGCGTAGGCGAGGGCGCCGGTCGCGACCACCACCAGCCCCCACCCGGTCGCCCGCTTCGCGAGGAGGAGCACCGCACCGACCACCACCGCGCCCGCCGCCAGGTCCAGCGCGGTGGGGCTTCCCGAGCGCGACACCAGCGCCTCGTGCTGGGAGACCAGGTAGAGCGCGCTGAGGACCAGGATCGTGCCGAGGACGGCGTTGAGGGCCCAGCCGCGCCAGGTTCGGGGGAGGGCGCGCACGCCGACGCCGAGGAACGCCAGCGTCCCCATGAGCGCAAGGTGCACAGGACGCTGCACAAGGGCGGTGAATGGCGCGAATCCCGCACCGTACAGGTGGAAAAGGGCGGCGACCGCGGCGACCGCCAGGACCACGTGGCCGCGCCACTCGGCACCCCGCGCCTCGCGTCCCGCCGGCGGCGCCGTCACCGGGGCGTCCGTGGCCGGGCTGCTCGAACCGGCGCCACGGGGGGGCTGTCCACGGACTGTGGGCTCGGCTTCAGGTCGGCTAGAAGGTGGGGGAGAACGCGGTTACGAACCCGGCGCAGCCGAGCGCGAGGATCACCTGGGTCACCAGCAGAATGGCCGCCGTCGGCCCCGCACGGCGCCTTTCGTCGAGCGACGCCAGCCCGATCCCCGCGACAACGATCGTCCACAGAAGGAAGAGTTGCAGCTGGTTGAGGAAGGCGAGCAGAAAACCGTCGGAAAGGAAGGGCAGGAAGGTCCCCAGGGAGAGCACCGTCTCCAGATCCCCGCTGAGGACCTGCAGGGGCATGTTCACCAGCGACCCCACCAGCATCACGATGCCGGCGTGGGAGACCACCGACAGATGCTGCTTGTAGGTCGCGTTGTCGCCGCGCAGAAAGACGAACACCACGCAGGTGAACGCGCTGATCAGAGGCGGCACGACCAACGCCATGACGAAGAATGTCCCGGCGGCGGCGGCGATCCGCACTACCGTCGCCATCCCTTCGACCACCTCCTGTCCGGAGGCCGCCATCTGTGCCTCCCACACCTCGTCCGGGTAGGAGCCCGTCACCCCCGCCATCCCCACCGCCACAAACACGGCCATCGGAAACCAGGCGGGGTTCTTGCCCAGCGCCCGGAAAAGCTCGCCCGGCTGCACGAAGACCATCCAGAAACGTGCAAGGAATCGGGGTCGCGGGGGCGGCGTTTCCTCGGGCGGTGCGGTGTAGTCGTCCATCGTGTCAATTCTCCAGCGTCAGTCGGGTGGTTGCGGTGACCCTGAGGCTGATCGCGGTTCCGTCCGGCGCGGTCGTGCTGCCTTCGTTGCTGCGAGAAACCTCCGACGATGACATCAGGCCTCGTTCGATGTCCCACAGGTAGTGCCCGGTCTCCGTGCCGGTGAGGTTCATGACCATCCCGGCATCGCCCATCGTCATCGTGCTCTCGCCGGAGACCGCGATCCTGAGGTGGGGACGGCCGTTGTGGGTGACTTCGCCTTCCAGGGTGTAGGTGTACACGATCCTCCTGTCACCTCCATCTCCGACCACGACCGTCACCGTGTCGACCCACATGTCACCGGCGTTGACACTCCCGGCCGGGAGGCTGGGGAACGCCAGCTCGTGCGGGTCCACGAGCATGAGCAGGTCCGAGCCCGCTCTCCGCGGTGCCGTCACCACTTCCCCAAGTCCCCGTGGCGCCAGCACAGCCTCGAAGCTGCTCGAAACGCCCGCCATCGCCTGGGACATGCTCGTCACCGCGCCCATGGCGTCGCTCATCCGCGCCTCGAAGGCACTCAGTTCGGCGGTCACCTGCACGCCATCCCCACCTGAGGCAAAGGTCAGCGCGTAGGCAAAGCTGGTGACCCCCCCAATGTTCACAGGGCCCATCGGGGTGCCGCGGATCGCCATGTTCGTGCTGTCCAGTACCTGGTAGGTCGCAGTCGCCGGAGCGGGGAGGCCGTAGGACAGCTGCTGGGCCCCGGCAGCCGGGGTGGAGATGGCGGAACCAGCCAGCACTGCGGTGAACCCAAGAGGGATGATTCGGTACATGCCGGGCTCCAGGGCTGGAGGGTCGATGACGGCGGGGCCAAAGTGCCAGCCGGATCTCGCTGGCTTGCGCGGCCAACGTACCCTGTACGCGTCCCCCCGGCAAGCAGGTTCAAGTCGCGCCGGCCGAGGTGCCCGGCACACTGCGCTCCAGGTGGTCCGCACCGGCCGCGACACGGCAGCATAGCTGGCCGCTCCAAACCGAACCCGTTATCCTTTTCGGCCCCTGAGCACCGAGGCAGGACCGACTCCCCCGAGGCAAGATGAGCTACCGGACGAACCCTGACAGGATCCTTGAGAACATCGACCGCGCCCGCAGCCGCGATATCGAGCGCGCGCTGTCGCTTAACGACCGCCAGGCTCGCGGGCGGGAGATGGACACGGAGGTCCCCGAGGGGGACGCGACGACGCCCGAACGCCTGCGGCGGATCTTCGCGCTCGTCGAGGCCGGATACCGCCGGGCGGCGCAGGGCACCGAGATGATGCCGCTGGCGAATCGCTTCCGCGCGATCGGCGACATCTCCCACCACTACGCCCGCGGCGACGTGAGCGTCTCCGTCCACTACCACGACTCCGAGCGCCGGGATGACGTGGGGGTCGTGCCCTTCGAGATCACGCCGCGCGACCTTGAGGACGCCAGAAAGACGACCCGCACGAGCCGTCCGGATGTCAACGGCATGAAGATCCTGCGCCTGCGGCTCCGGGACGGCGTTCTGGCCGCGTACAGGAAGGTCGAGCCGCGGCTGCGCGACGCTCTCAAGGAGCGGGCCGATCTGGGCCACGTGGAGGCGGAGATCACCCTGGACCTGCGGCCCCAGGTGCAGGAGTAGCCTCCGGGGCACGCCCCATTCCGGCCCGGCGCCCTCCGGCCGCGCCACCGTTTCTCCAGAGCGCCCATCCAGCCATGTAGGCGCCCCTCGCGCTTCGCCAACTTGGCGCCATGACAGCGACCAGGGACGAACTGCTGGGACAGCTCCTCGTGGACGAGGGCGCCTTGACCCCCGCCGCGCTCGCGAGTGCACTCGAGGAGCAGCGGCGGTCCCGCAGGGGCCTCGGGGAGATTCTGCTGCGCAAGGGCCTGGTCGACGAAGACGAGGTGGCAAGGGCGTTGGCGGCCCAACTCGGGCTCGCGTACGTCTCCCCGCCGCTGGCGCCGGATCCGCAAGCGCTGGAGAAGGTTCCGCCGGGACTGGCCCGGTCCAGGGGGGTGCTGCCGCTCGCGCTCAAGGGGCGGCAGCTCACGGTCGCCATGGCCGATCCCCTGGACACCGACGTGATCGACGAATTGCGTTTTCGCTCGGGTTGTCATGTCGAGGCGGTCGTGGCGCCGCCCTCGGCGGTGGCGCAGGCGGTGCGCGACGTGTACGGCGGCGAACTCCCGGAGCTCCTCGACCGGCTCGGCTCCCGCACCGCCCCGAAGGGAACGGGAGACCTGCGCGTCCTGGAACGCGAAGCGAGCGCGGCCCCGATCGTCAGGATCGTCGACCACCTCATCTCGACGGCCATCGACAGCCGCGCAAGCGACATCCACATCGAGACGCTCGGGGCCGGTTCACGGGTTCGCCTGCGCGTCGACGGCCGGCTCGCCACGGCCACCGAGCTGCCGCCGGGCACCCACGGCGCGGCGATTTCGCGCGTCAAGATCATGGCCGGGCTCGACATCTCGGTGCGCCGCCGCCCCCAGGACGGAGGCTTCACCGTCCGGCATGGCAACGCGGAGCTGACGGTGAGGGTGTCGACCATCCCCACCCACCTGGGCGAGAAGGCCGTGCTGCGCCTCCTCGACCCCGGTGACGCGCCCGGCGACCTCTCCTCGCTCGGGCTCTCGGCCGGCGACCTGGCCCGCCTGCGGCAGGTGCTCGCGCGGCGGCAGGGGGCGCTCATCGCGGCGGGCCCGACCGGTTGCGGCAAGACCACCACGCTCTCCGCGGCGGTGGCGGAGCTGTCCGGCGAGAAGATCAACATCGTCACCCTGGAGGACCCGATCGAGTACCGCTTCCCCGGAGTCGCGCAGATGGAGATCGACAACAAGGCGGGCGTCGACTTCCCGTCCGGGTTGCGCGCGATCCTGCGGCAGGATCCCGATGTGATTCTGGTCGGGGAGATTCGCGACCGGGAGACGGCCGAGATCGCGATGTCGGCAGCGGTGACCGGCCACCTGGTGCTGACGACAATTCACACGGTCGACGCACCCAGCGCCGTGGTGCGGCTCCTCGAAATGGGGGTGCCGCGCTTTCTGGTGGCGGGAGGGCTGGCGGGGGTGGTCGCCCAGCGGCTGGTACGCAGGCTGTGCTCGCGTTGCGCCGGCCGCGACAGCGACGAATGCAGGGTCTGCACCGATGGCTACCGCGGTCGCAGCGGCGTCTTCGAGGTCCTGACGGTAGACGACGACCTGCGAACGGCCATCAACGCGAGCTCCTCCCTGACCTCGCTTCGAACGCTGGCGCGCCGCGGCGGGATGGGCTCGATGGCCCGCGACGCCATGCGGCAGGTCGCCCAGGGGGTGACCACGCCCCACGAAGCGGGCCAGGTCATCGCGCTTACCCGCGGGGCCGCGCCGAACTGCGAGAGCTGCGACTCGCCGCTTCCCCCCGGAGCCGTGGGCTGTCCCATGTGCGGGCGGCCGCGCGTCCACGTCTGCGCCTGCGGGGACCCGCTCGACAAGCGTTGGCGGTACTGTCCGGCATGCCTGCGGGCCGCCACGGGAGGATAGGCGCGCGCACCCTGCCGGCAGGCCCGCGCGGCGGCCGGCCCCTGCGCCGACTACGCTTCGAAGACTTCCATGCGCGTCGTGAGCGCCTCAATCCGTGAGATGCGCGGCTCCACGCCGATCCCCGGCCCGTCCGGCACCGGCATCATCCCGTCCGCCATCTCGAATTCGGGACGGACGATATCCTCCTCCCAGTAGCGGCTCGAACTGGAGATGTCCCCTGGAATGGTGAAGCCCGGCAACGTGGCCAGCGCGACGTTGTGGGCACGGCCGACCCCCGACTCCAGCATGCCTCCGCACCAGACCGGCCACCCCGCCGCCCGGCACGCGTCATGTACCCTGACCGATTCACCCAGACCCCCCACGCGGCCCGGCTTGATGTTCACGATTCGGCCCGCCCGCAGCTGCAGCGCGAGCCTGGCGTCCCCCGCCGAGCGAATGGACTCGTCGAGACAGACGGGCGTTTCGATGCTGCGCTGCAGAACCGCGTGATCGAGCAGGTCCTCGTGATGGAGCGGCTGCTCGATCATCATCAGCCCGAGGTCGTCCATCTCGCGAAGGCGCGGGAGATCGCGGGCAAGCGAATAGGCCGAATTGGCATCGGCCATCATCGGCGCATCGGGGAACCGGTCCCTGACGGCTCCGAGCATTTCCACGTCGCGGCCCGGCTTGATCTTCAACTTGATCTTCCGGTACCCCTCGGTCATGTAGGCATCCACCCTGGCCAGGAGTTCCGCGTCGCTCGCCTGCAGGCCGATGGAAACACCCACCGGAACCCTGTCCGCTTCGCCGCCCAGGAGCTCGCGCAGCGGCACGCCACGCCGTTTGGCCTCGAGGTCCCATCCCGCCATCTCGACCGCCGCGCGCGCCATGGGGTGTCCGCGCAGCCAGGGCGCCGGACACAGATCCCGGCCGTCCCCGACCGCGCAGCCCGCCAACTCCGGCAGGAGCCACCGGGTCAGCACATGCCAGGCCGTATCGGTCGTCTCGTACGAATAGCCGGGGGTTTCACCCGCCACGCACTCCGACCACCCGGAAACGCCGTCCGCCTCCAGGGTCAGGAGCAGCACGCGCCGCGTCTGCGTCCCACCGCTGCTGATCTCGAAGAACTCCTTCAACTGCAAAGGCACTTCGCGCAGGACCGCCCGGGTGATTCGCGTCATGGATTTGCAAGCAGGCCGTGGATGATCCCCGCGTGGCACCGAGGGCGGCGAGGCGCCGGGGACTTGTTCCACGACCTGCCAGGGCCCCGCTTGCCACCACTTCCTTGCCCTACTCGGACTCCTTCGCCGCCATGGCCTTCGCGCTGTCGCGCCGGCGCACCGAGTGCAGTCCGGTGAGAAGCGAGGTGTTGGACTTCGACTCGACGCCGCCCACCACCAGTGCATCCCGGATCTGCGGCACCGTGTACGTGTCGCCGAATTCGGCGATGAATTTGCGATAGGCGGCTGTGGGCCCCATTCCCCTGTAGTGGCCGGCCTTGATCGGCGGGTGTCCGGCACCAGCACTCCCGCGCGGCTTTCTGAGCTTTGGCTGCCTGGCGGCCTTCTTGGGCCTGCCGGGCTTTTTGGCTTTGGGTTTACCGGCCTTCTTCGCCGGAGCGGGGCGTGCCGCGGGAGCCGGTTGCGGCGTATCGAAGGCCAGAAGTGCCTTCAGGCTCTCGACGGTCTTGCGCAACGCCTGGCGACGCCCTTCGTGGGCCGCCAATTCGGCCTCTGCGCGTTGAAGTGCCGCCTCGTAGCTGTTTCTCGTTGCGTCGGTCATGAATGGGTGCCTTTCCTTCGTTTGCCAGGGGTGAACGTCAGTCGCGGGGTGTCAGAACCCGACTTGACGGAATACTAAACTGGCGAACGCACAAACACAAGCTCTCCTGCAGCGGGCCCACTGCACCGGGAGGACTCAAAGTGTCGTGAAGAGCGCAGCCATCAGCGCAATTCGCCGTGGAATATCGTCCAGGAGGATGTACTCGTCGAGTGTGTGGGCCCCGTCGCCTTCCGGACCGAGGCCGTCCAGGGCGGGACAACCCACCGCCGCCGCAATGTTCGCGTCGCTTGCTCCGCCCGATTCGCCCGCCTCGATTTCAAAGCCGAGTCCATCGGCGATGGAACGGGCGGTCCGGAACAGCTGTACCGACTCCGCGGTTTCCTCGAGGGCCCAGCGGTTTACACCTCCGGACAGGGACACGGTGCATCGCTCGTCGAACGGACGCACGCCGAGCAGCGCCGCATTCACGCGCTCCGCCTCTTCCCTGGTCCAGAAGCGGACATCGATGGTGCAGTGCGCCGATTCCGCTACAACATTTTCCCTGGTCCCGCCCGCCATCACTCCCACGTTTATGGTTGTGCCCGCCTCAGCGTTGGCCAGCTCGTAGACCCGCACGATCTGCTTTACAAGCTCGTGGACCGCGCTGGCGCCGCGTTCCGGCTCGATGCCCGCGTGTGCAGGCCTGCCCTGAACGCCCAGTTCGAACGAGCTGACGCCCTTGCGGCGGCACTTCGCCGCCCCGCCCTGTGCGGACGGCTCCACCACCAGCGCCGCGCGGCACAAAGCTGCCTCGCGTTCAATCAAGGGCCGCGAATCCGGCGAACCGCGCTCCTCGTCGCACGTGATCAGGAAGGAAAGGCCGTTCGCCGGACCGCTCCCTCGTTCGGCCAGGAGCCGAAGGGCAAGGAGCGAGACCGCGAGGCCTCCCTTCATGTCGTAGGACCCGGGTCCGTATATCCTATCCCCCCGGATCGCAAAGGGAAGCCGTTCGAGAGTGCCCAGGTTGTGCACGGTGTCCATGTGGCCGAGCAAAAGCAACGGTTGCACACCTTCCTTCGACGCTCCTGCGAAGCGTCCGACAAGGTGAACGCCGAGCCCGGGCGCCGCGACGCGCTCGACTCTTCCGCCCACCGCCGCGATCTCCCGCTCCAGCACCCGGGCCACCTCGAGATTCGCGCGCTCGTCGCCCGTGGGGGACTCGATCTCCACAAGCGTGCGCAACAACTTGACGCAGTCGGCGGCGCGGGACTCCGCCTCGGCCAGAGTCACGGGAAGGCGATTCATCACGGGTTCCGGTCCCGGGCCGGGGGGGCTCCCCCGCGGCGGCTGCCGTGCAGGCCACCGATCCGGTAGCTCTCGTCGAGGAGTTCGACGAGGTGAAGAACGGAGGTGCGGCTCCCCGCCATCCGCAACCCGGCCCCGACCTGCATCATGCACCCCGGATTGGCAGTGACGAGCGCGTCGGCGCCGGTTCCGAGGACGCTGTGCACCTTGTCGCCGCCGATCCGGCCGCCCAGTTCCCGCTGCACAAGTCCGTAGATCCCGGCGCCGCCGCAACATTCGCTCGCCCCGGGGAGTGGAACCACCTCGAGGCCGGGCACGGCCTGCAGCACCTTTTCGGGCGGCCCGGACACGCCCTGGGCGTGCAAAAGATGGCAGGGCGGATCAAAGGTAACCTTAAGTTGAACTTCGCCGCCCGCCCGGGGCCCCCTCTCGGCGAGCAGCTCCGAGACATCCTTCACCCGCGCGGCCACCGCTGCGGCGCGACGGCTCATTTCCCCCTCCCCGGAGAGCAGCTCGCCATACGCCGACATCGCCGCCCCGCATCCCGACGCGTTCACGGCGACGAAGTCGGCTCCGGAGCGCTCGAACGCCTCGACGTTGCGGCGCGCGAGGGCCCGGGCCGTCTCGAGATCGCCGGCGTGCGAGTGGAGGGCGCCGCAGCACCCCTGGCCCGGGACGAGGACCACGCCGTACCCGTTGGCGCGCAGCACCCGCTCGGTCGCCGCGTTGACGCGCGAGAACAGGCCCGCCTGGACGCAGCCGGTGAGGATGGCGGCCGTGCCGGGGTGGGGGGCGGTTGGGGGCGGGGTGGGGGGGTGGGAGGGGGGGCGGGGGGGGGGGGGGGGTGGGGGGAGGGGGTGGGGGTGGGGGCGGGGTGGGGGTGGGGAGCGGGGTGGGCGCCGTGGCGGCGAGCATGGCCATGCCGAGGCGTACCGGGCCGGGCGGCCGGTCGCCGGAACCGGACCGGGCGGCGAGCGCGGGGATGCGCGTGGCGCGGAGGAGGCGGGCCAGGGCCATCGCCGGGCGAGCGAGTGCGGGCGTGCCGAAGACGCGCAGCAGCGCCCGGGTGAGCAGGGGCGGGCGCCGGGCTTCGCGGCCAACGTGCCGGGCGAGTTCGAGGAGGTGGCCGTAGGCGACTCCCGAAGGGCAGACCGGTTCGCAGGCCCTGCACCCCAGACAGCGGTCGATGTGAAGCTGGAATGCGTCCGAGCCGGGATCCAGCCGCCCCTCCACCACGGCCCGCATCAGGTGCAGGCGGCCGCGCGGCGAGTCGGCCTCGTCGCCCAGGCGGCGGTAGGTGGGACAGGCCGGCAGGCAGAAGCCGCAGTGCACACAGTTGAGGAGCCCCTCTTCCTGGTCCTTGACGGCCCGTGCGAGCGACTCGGTCATTGCATTCATGGGCACTCCGCGGCCAGGACGGAGTGCGGGTCGAAGAGCGCCTTGATGCGCCCGGTGAGCCCCCCCGCCCCACCCCCCTCCCCCCCCCACCCCACCACCCCCGCCACCTCGCGCGGCGCGCTGCTCAACACCAGGCTCCCACCCCGGTCCACCATCTCGGCCCGGGCCCGGACCAGCGATTCCGCCACCGCCTCCGCCCGGTCCGGCGCGCAGCCGCCCTTCACGCGCACCAGTCCCCGCATCGCGTCGGCGGTGACCTCCCCCCGCACCACCCCGGCCACCCTCGCGGCGCAGGCCATCACCTCCGCCAACCGGTCCGGCAGCGCGGTGAGCCGCGCCACCACCTGCGATCCGTCCTCCCAGCGGATCCTCCCGGCGTGGAAGGCCGCGCTGTCCGCCCCGGCGAGCACCTCGGCCGGCTTGCGGCCCACCCCCGCCGCCACCCTGCCGCCCGCCTCCAACACCTCTTCCTCGCCCCCGAGGAGGCGCACGGCGAGCACCATGGCGCCGGACCCCCGCCCGCGGCCGTTGTCCTTCCCCCAGCCGCCATCCTGCGCCCCACCGGCATCCTGCCACCGGCCGCCATCCTGCCCTTCGCCGCCACCAGTCCCCTGCGCCCCAACGGTTCCCTGCGCCCCAACGGCCCCTTCGTTCCGGCCCGCGGCCACGATCTCGACACCCGCAACCGGAACCGCCCCGCTGCACACCGCCCGCGCCATTGCCACGACTTCGCTTGCGGCGCCCGGGAAGAGCAGCGTCACGTCGGCCTCCGGGCGCGGGAACAGGCGCACCGACGCCTGCGTGATCACGCCCAGACTGCCGCGGCTTCCGGTGAAGAGGCGGACCATGTCGTACCCGGCCACGTTCTTCACCACGCGGCCCCCGATACGCAGGACGCGCCCGTCGCCCGTCACCACCTCGAGGCCCAGCACGTTGTCGCGCACCCCGCCGTAGCGTCCCTGCAGCGGTCCCGGCACGCCGCATGCCACCGCCGCTCCCAACGTGCCCTGGTCGCACCCGGGACCGTCCATCGGCAGCCATTGCCCGCTGCGGCCGGCCAATTCGTCGAGCGCGCGCATCCCCAGTCCCGCCCCGGCGGTGAGCGTCAGGTCGGCCGGCTCGTAGTGCAGGACCTCATCCATTCGCGCCGTCGACACGACCGCGTGCGCCATCCGTCCCCAGCCGCCTGCACCGAGCCAGCTGCCCTCGCCCGCGGGAAGCAGGCGAACGCCCGCCTCGATCGCCGCCCGCATGACCGAGCGAACTTCGCCGGCGGATTCCGGGAAGAGGACGGCCGCGGGCTCGTCCCCTGGCGCACCCGTGAACACGCCGCCGCCCGCATGCGCCCCTGCGGGATGTGACAGCCGACCGGCCCCAACCGACCACCCGCGCGCCGGCTCGCCCTCCAGAACCTGGTCCCGCCGCAGGACCTCGAGGACCGGCGCGATCGGGCTCACGGCCGCTCTCATGCCGGCTCCGTCCCGTCCGGCAGCACCTTGCCGGGGTTCATCACGCCCGCGGGATCGAAGACCCGCCTGAGGCCCCACATCGCGTCGAGCTCGGCCGGGCCGTAGATCAGCGGCATGTGATGCTTCTTGTCGAGTCCCACCCCGTGCTCTCCGGTGATGGTGCCGCCCGAATCGACGCAGATCTGCATGATCTCCTTCGACGCGCGCTCCACCTTCTCGAGTTCCCCGGTGTCGCGGCGGTCGAAGAGGATGTTGGGGTGCAGGTTGCCGTCCCCGGCGTGAAAGACGTTGGCGACGACGAGGTCGTAGCGGCGCGCGATCTCCGAGATTCCCTTCAGGATCGCGGGCAGCGTGGTGCGCGGGACCGTCGCGTCCTGCACCAGCAGGTCGGGCGCGATCCGGCCCATCGCCCCGAAGGCCTTCTTTCGCCCCTTCCAGAGCGCCATGCGCTCGCGTTCGTCGCGCGCACTGCGCACTTCACGGGCACCGGCCCGGCGGCACAGCTCCCCGGCCCGCCCGGCCTCCGCGTCCAGCCCCGCCTCCAGCCCGTCGAACTCGATCACGAGCGCGGCTTCGGCGTCGGTCGGGTAGCCGGCGGCGAAGACGCTGTCCTCCACCGCGCGAATCGTCGGCCCGTCGATGATCTCCATCGCCGCCGGCAGCAGTCCCGACCCCACGATCTCGGACACGGCCGTCCCCGCGTCCTCGATGCGGTCGAAGATCGCCAGCAGGGTGCGGACATCCTCCGGCACCGGGAGGAGCGCGACCTCGATCTCGGCCGCGATCCCGAAGCATCCCTCGGAGCCCACGAAGAGACCCACCAGGTCGTACCCCGGCGCCTCCCTGCCGAGCCCTCCCAGCTCCACCACCGACCCGTCGGCCCGCACGATGGTCAGACCCGTGACGTACCTGGAGGTCACCCCGTACTTCAGGCAGTGCGGTCCGCCCGAATTCTCGGCCACGTTGCCCCCGATCGTGCAGGCGGTCTGGGACGACGGGTCGGGCGCGTAGTAGAGGCCGTGGCCGGCGGCGGCCGCGGAGAGCTCGGCGTTGATCACGCCCGGCTGCAGGACCGCGCGCCGGTTCGGAGCGTCGATCTCGAGGATGCGGTTCATGCGCGCGGTCCCCACCACCACGGCCCCGCCGAGCGCCACGGCGCCGCCCGAAAGCCCGGTTCCGGCCCCGCGCGGCACGATGGGGAGCCCGGCCCCCGAAATGGCGCGCACGGCGCGGCGCAGTTCGCTGGTGGTGCGCGGCAGGACCACGGCCCCCGGGCGGTGGCGGTAGGCGGTCAGCGCGTCCGACTCGTAGACGAGGAGCCGGTCCGGTTCGACGATGACGCCGTCCGGGCCGCAGATCGCGGTGAGGCTTGCCGTGAGGTCGCTCGGGATCATTGGGTTGCCTCCTCAAAGCGCCTGGCCGGCGCGGCACCTGGCGGCTCCCGGGGCTCGCGCGGATTCGTCCACGGACTGCCGCAAGCTATTCGGCGCCCGACAGGTAGTCCAGCATCGCATCGACGCCGGCCTCCGCCATGGCTCCGATCTGCGCCGGGAGGGGTCCGTAGACGTGCCGGGCGATCGCGGGGGCGCCGGCATGGCCGTCCGCGACGGCCCGGCGGACCTGGCCGATGCGCCGCAGCCGGTGAGCGCGGAAGCGCGCGATGGTGGCTGCCGCGTCGTGGATGGTGGGGCCGTGCGCCGGGTAGAGGGTGTGGGCGCCCAGGGCGGCAAGCCGGTCGAGCGAATGGAGGTAGTCCGCGACGGCGCCCCGGTATTCGCCGATCCAGGTCGTGTCGCCCTCTCCCAGGATCAGGTCGCCGACGAAGAGCGAGGCGGTGGCCGGGTGGTGGAAGCAGAAGTGGCGGCGCGCGTGGCCGGGCGTGGAGACGGCGACGAGGTCGCCCTCGCTGGTGGGGACGAGCTGGCCGTCAGTGAGGCCGTGGCCGCCGCCCGGACCGAGGACGCTGGCGCCGGTGCGGTGGGCGGCGCGGGCCGCGCCCGCAGCGTGATCGTCGTGCGCATGCGTCAGCAGAATGGCGATTTCGGAGGCCGACGCGACGGAATCGGCCAGCGCCGAGATGTGGGACTCGATGCGCGGCCCCGGGTCGATGATCGCGACCGGATCCTCCCCCACGACGTAGCTGCGCGTTCCCGCGAGGGTGAGCGGGCCGGGATTGGGCGCGAGGAAGGATCTCGGCCCCTTCACACGGGCGTTCCCGTCAGCGGCGCTCGTGAGCGATCTGCTCCGCGAGCTTGTCCGCGATCATCTGGATCGCCACTTCGTCCTGGTTCTCGAAGGCGTCCGGCTGGTTCGAGTCGATGTCGAACTGGCCGTAGATCTCGCTGCCGGCGCGGATCAGGACCACCAGTTCGGATTTCACGTCGGGGCTGCAGGACAGGTAGCCGTCGAACTCCGACACGTCGGGGACGTTCTGATTGGCGCCGTGGGCCACCGCGGTCCCGCAGACCCCCTCGCCCACCTGGATCTTCGCGTGCTCGGTGGGCGCGCCGAAGTAGTTGTGCAGCCAGAGTTGCAGCCGGTCGTCGCTGAGCAGGTAGACCCCCACCCAGTCGAAGCGGTCATCCGCGTTGTACAGGGATCTGGCGGCGTAGCGAAGGAGAGCGTCCGAGAGGTGGCCGTCCTCCCGCATCTCCTGGATTTCCGTTACCACGGCACGGGCGTCGATCATCGGGGTTTCAGTCTCCGGGGTCCGTCTCGAATTGAAGTGGGCCGTAAATATAGGCAAGGGCCGTCAGCGGCGCGCCAGATCCGGTGCCGCGCACCTCCGGCCGGCGTGGGATCCGGCCGTGGCTTCAGCCTCGCGCGAAATCGACTCCCTCGTCCAGGCGCGCCACAAACGCGGCCAGGAGGCGCGCCGTGTGGAACAGATCCGGGATCGACACCATCTCGCTGGGCGAGTGCATGTACCGGTTCGGGACCGAGACCAGTCCGGTCGGGATCCCGCCCCGCGCCAGGTGAATGGCGTCGGCATCGGTGCTGGTGCGCAGCGGCGCGGCCTGGATCGAGTACGGGATCTCGTTCGCCTCGGCGGCCTCGGCGAGCAGCTCGAACACCGCGGGGTGCGTCGCCGACCCCCGCGTCAGCACCGGCCCGCCGCCCAGCGAGTGCTCCCCGACCTCGCTCTTCTCCACCTCGGGCACGTCCGTCGCGTGCGTCACGTCCACGACCAGCGCCACATCCGGCGCGATCCCGAACGCGCTCGTGCGGGCGCCGCCGCCCGAGTAGCCGATCTCCTCCTGGGCCGTCGCCACGGCCACCGCCCCCGCCCCCCCGCGCCCGCCGCCACGAGGCGCAGCGCCTCCAGCACGATGAACGCGCCCACCCGGTTGTCGATCGCGCGGCTCGCGACACGGTCACCCGCCAGCCGCACCATCCCGGAGGCGAGCACCGCCGGGTCTCCCACGCGAACGCCCAGCTCCTTGAGCTCGTCCCTCGAGCCCGCCCCCACATCGATCCAGAGCTTCTTCACCTTCACCGCCTTTTCGCGCTCCTTGGGCTCGATGAGGTGGATGGCCTTGCGCCCGATCACCCCCGGCACGTCGCCCTTCGCCCCCAGCACCCGCACCCGCTGTCCCACCAGGACCTGCGCGTCCCACCCGCCGATGCCCCCGAAGTAGAGCAGTCCCGACTCGTCGGCGTGCGTCACCTGCAGGCCGATCTCGTCGATGTGGCCCGCCATCAGCGCAAGCGGCCGGGAGTCGCGGCGCACCGCGGCGTAGCTGTTGCCGACCACGTCGGACCACGTGTCGGCGAAGGATCCGGCTTCGTCCCTCCAGACCCGGGCCGGCCGCGATTCGAAGCCCGAGGGGCCGGGGGAGTCGAGGAGGCGTTCGAGGAAGTCGATGTCGTGGCTTGCGTCCGGGTTCATCGTCCGTTTCGTCCTCGGTCTGTGGATTGTGAGTGATCAGAGGCATCCCGGGGGCCCTGCGGCCGCGTGCCGACCTCTCCCCAGTGTGTGGAGATGTCTCCCCCCGGGGTGAAGACCCGAAACTGGACGGTCCCTTCGCTGATCCGGCGCTCCATTCTGCGCCTGACCCTCCGCTGCAGCCACCGCCGCGATGTCGGCAGAAGCAGGCTGAACCCGGCGATGTCCGTAAGGATGCCCGGCGTCAGCAAAAAGGCGCCGCCCACCAGGATCGAGAGCCCGTCGAGCAGGGAGCGCCCCGGCAGCCGGCCCTCCGCCAGCTCCCGCTGGACCGCCAGAAACGCCCTCAGCCCCTGGTGCCTGGCGAGCGCCGCCCCGCCGATGCCCGTCGCGACGACCAGCCCCACCGTCGGCCACAGCCCGATCCACTGGCCCACCTGCAGCAGGATCGCCAGTTCGACCAGCGGAATGGTGACGAAGAGGAAGATCAGCCGGCTCAGCAAGGTTGGGTGCTCCAGTTGAGTGTGTGTCCGCGTACGCCTGAGGCCGGCCCCGCATTCGTTGTCGGCCAGTCGCGCGTCTGTCGTCTCGCAGTGGCGTCGGCCCTCGGCTCGTCGTCCCGCTACCGTGTCGGCCCGCCGCAAGCAATGTATATTCTTCCGACCGGCGGGACTCTCCCGCACCGGGAATCTCCCGGGCCCCCGTCCCATGAGGGATTCAAATGAAGGATACCTATTTCAGGAAGGGCTTCGGTCTCAAGGCCGAGGTGAAGCCCGTCATCGATACGGAGTATCATTCGGCGCTCCTGGAGCGGATCCGCTCGCGCGCCTACACCGACCGCTTCGGCGACATCACGGTCCGGCTCGCGAAGGACTTCGGCTTCTGCTACGGCGTCGACCGCGCGGTCGACTACGCCTACCAGACCCGCCACAAGTTCCCCGACAAGCGGATCTTCCTGGTCGGCGAGATCATCCACAACCCGCACGTCAACCACCGCCTGCAGGAGAAGGGCATCGAGTTCCTCTACCCGTCCGACGACGGCCAGTTCGATTTCACCGAGGTGACCGCGGACGATGTCGTCATCATCCCCGCCTTCGGTGTCACGATCCAGGACATGAAGGTGCTGCAGGAGAAGGAGTGCGTGCTGGTCGACACCACCTGCGGCTCGGTGCTGCTCGTGTGGAAGCGCGTGGACGGCTACGCCCGGGACGGGTTCACATCGGTGATCCACGGCAAGTACCAGCACGAGGAGTCGCGCGCGACGGCCAGCCAGGCGCTGCGCCACGAAGGGGGCAAGTACATCGTCGTGCGCAACATGGCGGAAGCCGAGATGGTGGGCGACTACATGACCGACCGACCGGGCCGGCTGAGCCGTGACGACTTCCTGGCACGCTTTGCCAGGCGCACGTCGGACGGATTCGACCCCGACCGGGACCTCCGCAAGGTCGGCGTGGCCAACCAGACCACGATGCTGGCCACCGAGTCGCTCGCGATCGGCGCCCGCCTGCGGGAGATGATGGCCGAGTCGATGGGCGAGGAGCACGCCGCCGCGCACTTCCGCTCCTTCGGCACCATCTGCTCGGCGACGCAGGAGCGGCAGGACGCCGTGCTGGAGATGATGCAGGACCCGCCCGACATCATGCTCGTGGTCGGCGGCTACAATTCGTCGAACACCAACCACCTGGCGCACCTGTGCCGGGAATACACCACGACCTTCCACGTGAAGGACGCCGAGTGCATCGACGCGGATACCGGCGCGATCAATCACAAGCCGGAGCTGGACCCGCATGCCCCCGAGGTGACCGACTGGAACTGGCTGCCGCCGGGACCGCTGCAGCTGGGGATCACGGCCGGGGCCTCGACCCCGAACAACGAGATCGGCAAGGCGCTGGCGAGGATTCTGGCGATCAGGGGGGTGGAGGCGGAGCTGTAGGGAGCTGCCTACACATGCAGCGCCCTCCCCAGCGCCCCCAGCGCCCCCTCCGCGACCGCCTCTGACAGCGTCGGGTGGGGGTGCATCGCCCGGTCGATCTCTTCCGCGGTCGATTCGAGGTGGCGCGCCATCACGAATTCGGCGATGAGCTCGGTGGCGTGTGGCCCGACGATGTGGGCGCCCACCACCTCCGAGTAGCGCTTGTCGCGGATCACCTTGACGAAGCCGGTTGAATCGCCGGCGGCGAGCGCGCGCCCGTTGCCGGCCCAGGGGAACTTGCCCACCTCGATGTCGAGGCCCTTCTCGCGCGCCTGTTCCTCGGTGAGGCCGACCGACGCAACCTCCGGGTGGCAGTAGGTGCAGTTGGGGACGTTTCCGTAGTCGACGGTGTGGTGTCCGGCGCCGGCGATGTGCTCCGCCGCCACGACACCTTCGTGCATGCCCTTGTGCGCGAGGAGCTGCTGGCCGGCGCAGTCGCCGACGGCCCAGACGCCCGGGACGTTGGTGCGCATCTTCTCGTCGACGACCACAAAGCCGCCACGCTCGGTCACCTTGACCCCGGCCTTGTCGAGCCCGAGGTCCTCCGTGTTGGGCACCCGCCCGACGGCCGAGAGCACGTAGTCGACCTCCAGGGTGTGGGCCTTCCCCTTGCGGTCGGTGAAGGCGATCGAGACGCCGTCGTCCTTGACGGTGGTGGACTCCACGCGGGCGCCCGTGAAGATGTCCATCCCCCGCTTCTTGAACGACTGCGCGACCACGCGGGATGCATCCTTGTCCTCCAGCGGTAGCACGCGGTCCAGCACCTCGATGACGGTGACCTTGGTCCCGTACGCATCGTAGATGTCCGCGAATTCCATCCCGACCGCACCGGCGCCCACGACCACGAGCGTCTCCGGGGCGTCCTTCTGGAAGAGCGCGCCGGTCGAGGACCAGATCCGCTCCTCGTCGATCTGCAGGAAGGGAAGGCTGCGGGGGCGCGAGCCGGTGGCGATGATGATGTCGCGCGCGGTCAGGACCTGCTTCTCGCCGTCCCTGTCGACTTCGACCTTGCCACCGCCAAGAAGCCGCCCGAAGCCCTCCACATGGGCGACCTTGTTCTTGCGGAGCAGAAAGCTGACGCCCTTCGACAGCTGGTTGGCCACGGTGCGGCTTCGTTTCTGCGCCGGCCCCAGCTCCGCGCTGAACCCGTCGAATGAGATGCCGTGCCCGCCGGCGTCCTTGAGCTCGTTGACCATCAGCGCGCTGCTCAGGAGCGCCTTGGTCGGGATGCAGCCGATGTTGAGGCACACGCCGCCCAGCTTGTCGGCCTCGACGCAGGCCGTCTTCAGGCCCAGCTGGCCCGCGCGGATCGCCGCGACGTAGCCGCCCGGCCCGCCGCCGATCACGACAACGTCGAAGTCCGTTCCTGCTGCGTTCTTGTCCGCCAAGGGATTGCCTCCGGGGAAGTAAAGGTGGTTCGGTAGAATGCGGAATCTAGCGATCCGTGGACTGATCCGCGCGAGCGCGGAGGTGCCGCCTGACTCCTGGCCCTTCGGACCCCCGCCGAGCCGCCATGCCGGTGCCGCGGGCGGACAGCGAAGTCATCTTGCCTCCTCAGATCAGGATCGCCGCGGGTTCTTCGAGGAAGGATTTCAGGGTGGCCAGGAAGCGGGCGCCCTGGGCGCCATCGATCACGCGGTGATCGCAGCTCATCGTGATTCGCATCCGCGGCTGCACGACCACCTCGCCCTTCACCGCGACCGGACGCTCCTCCACGGCACCGACGGCAATGATCCCTGCCTCCGGCGGGTTGATGACGGCGGTGAACTCCTCGATCCCGAACATCCCCAGGTTGGAGATCGAGAAGGTCGATCCCGTGTATTCGTGCGGCTGAAGCTTCTTCTCTCGCGCCCGGCCGGCCATTTCGCGCACCTCTGCGCCGATCCGGGCCAGTCCCTTCGTGTGCGCGTCCCGGACGACCGGCGTGATGAGCCCGTCCGGGATGGCAACCGCGACGCCCATGTGCACGCTGCTGAAGCGGCGGATCGAGCTGCCCTGCCACCAGGCATTGCACTCCGGATGATGGACTAGCGCAGCCGCCGTCGCCTTGATGACGAGATCGTTGACCGAAGCCTTGGCCCCCTGCGCGGCGAGGATCTCGTTGACCCTCGCCCGAGCAGCAAGCGCCCGCGTCATGTCCACGTCCACGGTGAGGAAGAAGTGCGGCACCGGCCCGAGCGATTCGGTCAGGCGGCGCGCGACGGTCTTGCGCATCTGCGACAGGGGAACGTCCGCGAACTCCTCGCCGGGTGGCACGGCTGGCGCGACCATGGGCGTGACCGGAGCGATAGCCGGCGCGGCCGCAGCCGCCTCCGCCGCCATCTCGATGTCGCGCTTGACGACCCGTCCGCCGGGTCCCGTGCCCTGTACGGCCGCGATGTCCAGGCCGAGTTCTCCCGCCAGGCGTTTGGCCAATGGGGAGGCCTTGACGCGGCCGGTTGGGGTTGCCGCCGCGGAGGCGCCCGTGGCCTGCGGCGGCGCTGTGGCGGCGACCGGCCCTTGCCCTTGCGTCTCAGCCGCCGCCGATGCCGGATCCGCTGGCCCGCCCGCTGCAGATGCCGGTTCCGCCGACCCACCCGCCCCCACCGCCCCGTCCCCCGCCCCATCCCCACCCAGCCCCGCCAGCAGCGCGGCGATGTCCTCGCCCTCCGGCGCGATCACCGCGATCACGTCCCCCACCGGCGCGGTCCCGCCCTCACCGACCAGGATCTTCCTCAGCGCGCCCTCCCCGCGCGCCACCAGCTCCATCGTCGCCTTGTCGGTCTCGATCTCGGCGAGGATGTCGCCCTGCGCGACCGCATCCCCCTCCCCCTTCAGCCACTTCACGACCTGGCCCTCCTCCATCGTGGGCGAAAGCGCCTCCATGTGAACCCTGGTTGCCATTACAGCACCTTCCTGCACGCTTCCACAACCCCCTTCGCGCTGGGCTTGGCGAGCTGCTCGAGGTTCTTCGCGTAGGGCATCGGGATGTCGGCCTGGGTCACCCGCATCACCGGCGCGTCGAGATCGTCGAACGCCTCCTCCTGGATCAGCGCGACGATCTGCGCGCCCACCCCCGCGAACGGCCACCCCTCCTCCAGGTAGACGACGCGGTTCGTGCGCGCCACCGACTCCATGATCGCGTCCACATCGAGCGGGCGGATCGAGCGCAGGTCGAGGACATCCGCCTCGATCCCGTCCCGGGCGAGCATGGTGGCGGCCTGCAGCGCCACGTGCACCATCTTCCCGTGGGTGATGATGCTGACGTCGCCGCCGGTGCGCTTCAGGTCGGCCACGCCGAGCGGGATCACGTACTCCTCGTCGGGAACCTCGCCGCGGACGTTGTAGAGCAGCTCGCCCTCCATGACCGCGACCGGATCGTCGTCGCGGATGGCGGCGGCGAGCAGTCCCTTGGCGTCGGCGGGGGTGCCGGGAGTGACCAGCTTCACGCCGGGCGCGTGCACGTAGTAGGTCTCGCACGCCTGGGAGTGCTGCGCGGAGAGCTGGAGCGCCGCGCCGGTGGGGCCGCGGAAGACGATCGGCACGGGGATCTGTCCGTTGGTCATGTACAGCATCTTGGCCGCGCTGTTGATGACCTGGTCGAGCGCGAGAATCGAGAAGTTGAAGGTCATGAATTCGCAGACCGGGCGCAGGCCGGCCATCGCCGCGCCGACGCAGAGCCCCGCGAAGCCGAGCTCGCTGATGGGCGAATCCACCACGCGGCGGTCGCCGTAGCGGGCGAGCATGCCGCGCGAAACCTTGTAGGCGCCGTCGTACTCGGCCACCTCCTCGCCCAGCAGGAAGACCGAGTCGTCCCGGTCCATCTCCTGGCACATGGCCGCGTTGAGGGCCTCCCGGTAGGTGATCTCAGCCATGGCCGGCGCCTCCGGGGCCGCCCGCCGGGCCGCCTCCAGCCGTTCCGGGGCCGTGACCCGCCGGGCCCGCGGCCGGGCCGCCTCCCCGTCCGTCGAGGAAAAGCCGCCCGTGCTCGTTGATCTTGGCGTAGACGTGGTCGTAGAGGGTGGACGGGTCGGGGAGGGGCGACGCGTCGGCAAAATCAGCGGCGTCCTCGCAGGTGGCCCGCACCTCGGCGTCGATCGCCTCCAGCCCGGCCTGGGTCAGCAGGTCCGCCTCCATCAGGCGGTCGCGCAGGATCGTGATCGGGTCCTGCTCCTCGACGTGCTGCTCGACTTCCTCCTTCGAGCGGTAGGTCCCCGAGACCGGATCCGACATGGAATGGCCCCGGAAGCGGTAGGTGAGCGCGTTCACGTACTGCGGGCCCGCCCCGGAGCGGACCTGCCCGGCCAGGTCCTCGAAGAACCGGTAGGTCTCCAGCACGTCCTGCCCGTTAATGGTGTGGGCCGGAATCCCGTAGGCCCCCGAACGCGCCTCCATTTCCGTCGCGGAAACGCGCGAAAATGCGGTTCCCATACCGTATCCGTTGTTTTCGACCACGTAGATGACCGGCAGCTGCCAGATCGCGGACATGTTGAGCGACTCCAGGAAGGCGCCCTGGTTCACCGCCGCGTCGCCCATGAAGCACATGCAGATCTGGTCGGCCCCGCGGTAGCGGATCGCCCAGGCCAGTCCGGCGCCCAGGGGGATCTGTCCCCCGACGATCCCGTGCCCGCCCAGGAAGCCGACGCGCGTGTCGAAGAGGTGCATCGAGCCGCCCCGGCCGCCGGAGCAGCCGTCCACCCGCCCGTACAGCTCGGCCATGACCGCCCGCGGCGTGATCCCCTTGGCGATCGCCTGCGTGTGCTCGCGGTAGGCCGTGATGACCAGGTCGTCCGCGCGGAGCGGCTTGATCGACCCGGCCGCCAGTCCCTCCTGCCCGATGTGCAGGTGGCAGAAGCCTCCGATCTTCCCGATCGCGTACGCCTCTTCCGCCTTCTCCTCGAATCTCCGGTAGAGGAGCATGTCCGCGAGCAGGGCGTGGAGCTCTTCGCGGCTGAAGCCTTCGAGGGTCGCGGGGGACTCCATCGTCGCTTGCGCCATGATTCGTCAGCCTCCGGAACCGTTGGCACGCGGAGTCTTGGCGGGCGGTGGCGCCGTCCGGCCGGCTTTCCGCAGTGGGACGAGCCCGGAGGGCCGTGGAACATCGCCGAAGTGGCGTGGAACATACATGGACGCCCGTGGAACGCTCCGTGGAACATCAATGGACGGTCGTGGAACACTCCGTGGAACATTCTCGGCCGCTCGTGGAACATCCTGTGGAACGTGGCAATCGGTGCCCCCAGGGGCCGCATCACGGGCTCCGGCCGCTCCGTTTCCGGCCAGCCTCGGGTTCTCCGCGGGAGCCGGGACATCCGCCTCCAGCACCTCCTGGATCCTGCCCGGACCGCCCGCCTCCACCTCGCGCGCCTGTTCCTTCGCGTGGTAGCTCGAGCGCACCAGCGGACCCGACTCCACATGCCTGAACCCGTACTCCTCCTCGCCGATCCGCTTCCAGTCCGCGAACTCGTCGGGGGTCACCCACCGCGCCACCGGGATGTGTTGGGCCGACGGCCGCAGGTACTGTCCGAGCGTAAGGATGTCGACCGCGGCCTCGCGCAGGTCGGCCATCGCCTGGCGGATCTCGTCGGCGCGCTCGCCCATCCCCAGGATGATTCCCGTCTTGGTCAGGATCGAGGCGTCGATGCGCTTGGCGCTTCCCAGGTACGAGATCGACCGCCAGTAGCGGCCGCCGGGCCGCACGTCGGGGTGAAGCCGCTCCACCGTCTCGAGGTTGTGGCCCAAAATCGCCGGGCGGGCGTCCATCACCGTGCGCAGCGCGTCCTCGTCGCCCTTGAAGTCGGGGATCAGCACCTCGACCGAGCAGTGGGGCAGCCGCGCGCGCACCTCGCGGATCGTCGCGGCGTAGATGCTCGCGCCGCCGTCGGCGAGTTCGTCCCGGTTGACCGAGGTGATCACGACATGGTCGAGGTCCATGGCGGCGATCGTGTCCGCGACGCGGCGCGGCTCGTCCAGGTCGAGCTCGGTGGGCATCCCGTGCGCGACCGCGCAGTACTTGCAGGCCCGCGTGCACACGTCGCCGAGGATCATGAAGGTGGCCGTGCCCGCCTCCCAGCACTCCCCGATGTTGGGGCAACCGGCCTCTTCGCAGACGGTGTGCAGCGACCGGCTGCGCATCAGCCGCTTCAGGCGCAGGTAGTTGGGCCCGCCCGGCGAGCGCACCTTGAGCCACGACGGCTTGCGCGACGTGATGGGGATCGTGTCGATCCCGCAATGGGCAGGAATCCGGGATGAGCCCTTCGGCTTCACCCTGCCGGTGTCCTTGCCCGCAGGCGCGTACCCGCCCTGTCTATTCGCTTCCGACGCAGTCACTTCCGGCGATTCTCCGCTGATCGGTCTGGTCTGCGCGCCGGTCCATCCATCGCTCTCCGCCCAGATCGCCTCCCACCCGGCAGGCACGGCGCGTTGCCCCGTGCGCGTCTGCGGGGGTCGATCCCCGGCGCGCGGGGCCGTGAATCATAAGAAAGTCAGACGGATCGCACCATGGAGGCAGAAGGGCGGATCAGTTCTCGACCAGCGAGTACAGCGCAACCCTCTCGACGTCCATCTCGTCCCGGTATGTCACAAGGACCCAGTCGCCACCGATGTCGAGGAGGGTGATCCCGGGCGGCGCCGGCGACCTCGAAAAGCTCCTGTTCCTCCCGGCCGCCGGTGACTCCGATGGTCACCATGGGTCCGTCCGCAAGGCGCAACACTGCGGAGGATCCCGGCCGGACATCGTCCACAGGCCCGGGCCGGTCGCCCGGCTCGCATCCGGCAATTGTCGCTGCCAGCACCAGGACCGAGGCTCGGGTTTTCGCGCGACCGTTTTTCATTCCGCCTCTCCTTCTCCGCCTCTTGCCTCCCGCCAGACCGCCGACGCTGGTCCTTGTCCCACCGGAAAAATGGCCGCAGCCTGCCCGAAACGCTACCTGAGGAGGCCGGCCACCCCCAGACCCAGGAAATTGCCCACCGCGTAGCCGAAGAGCCCCACGACGACCCCCGGCAGCACCAGGTGCCGCCAGTCGCGCGAGATCGCCACCGCCAACGCGCTCGAAGGTCCCCCGACCGCGGCCTGGGAGGCCACCGAGACCGTCCCGATGTCCAGACGCAGCATCTTTCCGGCACCGAAAACCACGACGCCGTGGACCGCCACGACGATCAGCGTGAAGAAGAAGACGTCGATGCCCACCGCGGCGATCTCCGAGGCCCTCGACAGGATGCCGATCAGGACGAAGAAGAAGTGCAGGCCGACCGACCCGAGCTGCATGGCCCCGCGGGCGTCACGGAAGAGCGGCGAGTGGCCGAGCGCCAGGGCAAGGACGGTAAGCCAGACGATTGAGGGGATTCCGGGCACGGCCTCACCGAGCCATTCGGATGCGAAGACGAGGATGAGGCCGGCGGCGACGAGGTTGCCGATCGCCAGCGCCGAGAGGCCTTCGCGCGTGAAGTAGGGGTGGTGGCGGTGGCGCTCGGCGGCGGGCGACGGGGTGTCCGCGCCAGGCTCCGGTGGGTCAGGTTCGCGGCTATCGTCTCCCGGGGCGGAACCGCCGTCCGCAAACGGCGAAACGGCCACGGAGGCGGGGGCGGGAACCGGCGCGTAGAAGCGTCCAAGCCAGATCGGCAACATCAGCGTCACGCCGAGCCAGAGTGCCGTGACCACGGCGTCGGCGGCGTTCAGCCCGGCGAAGAGCGAGCCCGAAAGCCCCAACTCCCGACCGACCGCGACGAAGTTGACCGAGCCGCCGGAGTAGGTGCCGGTCAGGGCGCCGGCGATCCGGTAGGTGTCTTCCCCGAAGCGGCTCCCGTAGATCATCGCGGCCAGGAAGGCGCCGAGGACGGTGCCGAGCACCGCGATCCCGAAGGCGCCGGTCATGCGCGGGCCCGCCTTCGCCAGGTCCCGCAGGTCGACGGACAGGAGCAGCCAGGCGATCGACACGGAGGTGACGGGGCCCAGCACGGCGTCGTATACCGGGGACGATACGGGCACGAGACCGGTGTTGGAGAGGATGGCGCCGAAGATGATGGCCATCATCGACGCGCCGAGCTTCCCGAGCGCCGGGAAGCGATAGTCGAGCCAGAAGGCCAGCGCGGTGCAACCGGCGATCAGGGTGGCCAGTGCGAGCGGAGAGGTGATCATCGGGTCAGGGGCGCCCGCTGGCCAGGTATTCGGCGGCCTCCCCGCGCAGCACCGGGAGGAGGTTGGCGTGGCCTCCTTCGCCGGTGCCGTACTCTTCCAGCCCCGCGCGTGATTCCTCTTCGTAGACGTCCACGAGGGTCTGGTAGTGGGCGTGTGCCTTCGCCTCGTCGCCGAGCAGGATGGCCGCTTCCGCCGCCGCGGCGAGGCAGAGCAGGTGGGTGGGTCTGACCGCGAGCCCGGCCTCGGCCACTGCGAGCGCCGACTCCCCGTCCCCGGCAGCGGCGTAGAGGAGCGACAGGTGGAAGCGGTCGTCCAGCGACAGCGCCGGGATCCGGTCATACGCGGCGAGCGCCATTGGCAGGAACTGGTTCGCCTCCGCCGGGTTGCCGGCTTCGACGGCCGTCATCACCCGGTTGAAGAGTCGTGTGGCGGCCTCGCGCGGCGTCATGGCCCCGAGGTCGATTGCCGAGGTTGGGCCGAGTGGTGCGGTGGATCCTGGCGCGCCGGCAGCGGGCGGGGATGGGGCCGGTGCTCCGCCCGGTGCGGTCCACAGGACGACCGCGATGACCAGCGCGAGCGTGAGGAGGGCGCCCGCCGCGACCACCACCCGGTTGGAGGAAACGGCGAAAGCCGCTCGCTTCGAACGCACCGCCGCGCCGCACTGGTTGCAGAAGCGGTCGCCAGCCTCCGAGGGGGCTCCGCACGCCGGACAGGGCGGTCCACGCAGCGCCCCTCCACAGCGTGAGCAGAAGTTGGCAGCGGCGTTTTCGGGGTGCTGGCACCGGGGGCAGGCTACTTCCACCGCAGGCGTCATCCGATGAGTCTCCCGCCCGAGATCGCGTTGAAGAAGAGGGGCCAGGTCACGATGCTCTGTCCGCGGTAGTTCGGCTGGAACCCAAAGAGGATGACTTCCCCGCGACCGATCCGCGCGCGCAGCAGCGCCCCCTGCCCGGCGAGCCTTTCGCGGCCCAGGACCCAGCCCGCCACCACCGGGTCGTCCGGCGAGTAGCGCCCCAGCACCTCCACCCGGTCGTCGCCCACGGTGAAGCCGCGGCTGCTGCGCCAGTACCACGCCGCGGTGGAGCCGTCGTAGCCCGCGGTGACCGGGTCGGCCTCCAGATCGACGCGCAGGATCGATCCCGGCACGTAGAACTCGGTGTTGTCGAGCCCTTCGACCGGGTTGCCGACATCCAGCCCGAAGAGGCCGATCGCGAACTCCGCCGCCTGCTCCATCACGACCAGACGCCCCCCGGATTCCACGAATTCGCGCACCGCCGCGCGCCCCTCCTCCCCGATCCCCCCGGTGTAGCGCTCCGGCAGCGATCCCGGCGCGTTGCCCTCGCTGATCGAGCGGTCCGTCTGGCTCTGGAAGATCAGCACGTCGTAGTCGTCGCCAAGCCCGCCCTGCCGGATCCGCTCGTCGTGCAGCGAGTCGTAGCGCACGGCGTGCCGGTCGAGCATCCACCGCGTCCAGCCCGCGATCATCGGCTCCTGGTAGCCCTTGTACATGCCGACGCGCGGCGCACCCGGCCCGGCCAACCCGGCCGGGAGCACGTAGTCGACCGACTGGTCCTCGATCGGGTCGCTCAGCGCCACCCCGGGCGCGGCCTCCAGCGCGTGCGCCTCGACGCCCATCAGGAGCGGGAGGGTGTGCGCGGTCACGTCGTAGGGGCGCTTCGGCGGGCCACCCGGGTACTCGCGGAGGTCCGGGTACTCCTGCACGGTCAGCAGGGTCTGCGCGAACGCGGCGTACGGCTGTTGCATGAGCACGACGTGCGACCCGGCCGGGTACGTCGTGCCCCCCGCGCCGAAGGCCTCCTCGGCCCGCCTCACCTCCACATCGCCCAGGGTGAGGGAGCGGAGAAGGCTCTGCACCCCGACCACGTTCTCCTGCCCCGCGGGGATCACCCACGCGGCCGGCCAGCTGTCCCACCCGGCCACCGCCCGCTCACCCACCCGGTAGAAGTTCTCGAGCCAGAAGCGCCGGTTCTTCGCGGCGTTGGTGAGCAGCGCCACCGCCCCGGAAAACTGGTATTCCACGATGTCGGGAAGCCCCCATTCACCCCCGCGCCACGGCCAGGGGAAGTTCCACGCCGCCTGGCCGGCATCGTACTCGCGGCCACCCTGCACCACTTCGCGCGGCACGTTTACGGTGCTGGCCAGCTGGGCCGACGCCGTCTCGCTCAGGATGCGCGCACCCCCGTGATAGTGCATGTAGGCGCGACCGGGGTGGTACCCGTCGTAGATCGCGTTGATCACCACGCCCCGCTTGCCCTGCGAGGTCAGCTCGGCGGCCATGTACGCGCCCAGCTGGTTGACCGCCGCGACCAGCCCGGGGTCGACGTTCGGCTCGATCGGGTCGATGTAGGGCGGGAAGAAGATGCGGGCGCCGCTGCCGCCCATCTGGTGGATGTCGTGCACGATCTGCGGGTGCCAGTCGTTCTGCGCCCGCACCGTGTGCTGCGTCTCCTTCTGGTAGAAGGTGAACCAGTCGCGGTTGTTGTCGTGCCCCACGTAGAAGTGGTAGAGCCAGGGCGGCGAGCGCCCCTCGTATTCGGTGCCGGCGTGCTCGTTGTAGAAGTCGTTGACCCACTGCGTGCCGTCCGGGTTAAGCGACGGGATCTGCAGGAGGATGACGTTGTCGAGGATCTCCCGGACGCGCGCGTCGTCCGACGAAGCCATGTAGTGGGCGAGCTTCGCGGCCACCTGCGCGCTTCCCACCTCGGTGGAGTGGATCGCGTGGGTGATCATCACCACCGTGCGGCCTTCGCGCAGGAGCGCTTCGAGCTCGTCGCCGGTGGAGACGGTGCGGGGGTCGGAGAGGCGGCGCTGGACGGCGTGCAGTTCGGCCAGCCGCGCGTGGTTCGCCGGGCTGGTGATGGTGAGCATCACGAATGGGCGCCCCATGGTGGTGGGGCCGAGGGTGTCGACGGTGACCCGGTCGCTGGTGCGCGCGAGGGCTTCGTAGTACGCGGTGAGGTCGTCCCAGTTCGCGAGCCTGCCGGCCGTGCCGATGTCGAAGCCGAAGTGGGCGGCGGGTGTGGGGACCTGGCCGTTCAGCGGCACGGGACCGCCGAGGGCGGTAGCCGCGAGTGCGAGGATGGCTGTGGCTACACGGGCCACGTCTCGTTCGAGGGCAAACCGGTTCATCATTTCCTCTTTCCTCCTGCCAACTTCCAGCAGTCCTGTCCGACGGGCTTCTACAGCCCCGTAGGCGAGTCTATGAAGCGGCCCGCGATTCCGAAACGGTCGGTGAGTATTTCGGCGATCCTGACAACCCCGAAAGTCTCGGTCTCGTAGTGTCCGCCAAGGAGGACGGTGACCCCGAGTTCGGCCGCGTCGATTGCGTGATGGTGCTGCGCCTCCCCGGTCACGAGAACGTCCACTCCGGCCTCGGCGGCCTCCTCCAGGGCAGAAGCGCCGGCACCGGTGACGATGGCCGCCGACCGCAGCACCCGGGGACCCCCGGGCAGCGTCGTGACGTCCCCCCCGACCACCTCCGCGACCCTCGCCCTGAAGTCTCCCAGCGAGCGCCGGCTTGCGTCCACCTGCCCTCGCCAGCCGACGTTCGTGCCCTTGTAGTCGCCAAAGGGCTCGAGGTGTCTCAGGCGGAGCTTTCTCGCCAGGATTGCCGCATTTCCGGCCTCCGGGTGGCTGTCCAGCGGCAGGTGGGCGCTGTAGAGAGCCATCTCGCCATCGATCAACGCCTTCACACGGCGGAACCGCGGCCCGGTGAGGGGCCGGAGTCCGCCCCAGAAGAGGCCGTGGTGTACGATCAGGAGATCGGCCCGCGCCCCTGCCTGTTCGATGACGGATTCCCGGGCGTCCACCGCTACCGCGAAGCGGGTCACCAATTCCGGCCCCCCGACCTGAAGGCCGTTCAGGGCCCCCGGATAGTCGGGAATGCCGCCGGTATCCAGGAATTCGTCGAGAAAGCGGGTGATATCGGCAAGGGGGACGGCGGGCGGCGTGGCCAATTCGGCTACGCGCTGACCTTGCGCTTCTGGCCGGAGCCGAAGAGGGAGCCGTCCTTGCCCCGCTTCTCCTTCTCCGAGGCGCTTTCGGCCTTCGGCGGCGCCGCTGGGACCGGCTCCTGGCGGCCAACCGCCACCGTCCCGTTCACGATTGCGCCCTCATCCAGCTTCAGGCGCGCCGTCTGAATCTCACCGTCCACGACAGCCGTCGCTTCGAGTTCCAGGCGCGACTTGATCATCAGCGTCCCCTTGACCGATCCGGCGATCTTTGCATCCGCGGTGTGAATGTCTCCCGTCACGCGCCCATCCTTGCCGATCACCACGCCCTTCTTCGCCCGGACCGTGCCCTCGATCTTGCCCTCGATGCGGATGGTGTGCTCGGAATCGCAGTCGCCGGCGATCCGCATTCCGGCGCCGATGATCGATATGACGTTTTCGGTAGGGGGTGGCAACGATCGCGTCTTGGCCATGGTATCTGCTGCCTTTGCTGGTCGGATCTCCTGTCGCGGCCCGGTTGCCGCCTACCGGGCAGGGGGCTGGGAGACCATCGAGAACGGGTCGATGGGTCTGCCGTTCCTCAATATCTCGAAATGCAGGTGCGGGGCGGTAGACCTGCCGGTCGAACCGGTCAGTGCGATCACCTCGCCCTGGCGCACGATCCGGCCGCGTTCGACTGCCAGATAGGATGCGTGACCGTAGCGCGTTCGAAGGTTGTTGCCGTGGTCTATCAGAACGAAGAGCCCGTATTCGGGGTCTCTTGCGGCCTCGATGACTTCACCGCCTCCGGCCGCCCTGATGTAGGAACCGCTCGGGACGGCAATGTCCACTCCGGGGTGGTCCCCCCGGGCCCCGTCCAGCAGAGACTGGGTGACGAAGCCGCGCTCGGTGAGCGGCCACATCGTTGGCGTCGTCACCGTGTCGCTCGCGAGCGGGCCGCGCACCCTGCGCCCCGCACCACCCGGTCTCGGAAGCCAAAGTCCGAAGTCCTCACCTTCCGCCGTCCCGAACAAATTGCGAACCCGATCCTGCCTGCTCTCGAGGTTCGCGAGTATCGCGGCCAGGACATCCATGCTGTCGCTGCGAGCACGCAGCGCGAGGACCTCCCGCTCAAGATCATCCGCAGTCGATGCGCGGTGCGCGAGCGAGGCCCAGGTGGCAAACACCATGATCACCGCCAACGCCGACGCCAGCGCCACAAGCTGGTAGACCAGGACGCGACGACCCGTCAGGAAGATCAAGCGCGGTTCGATATCGCCCTTGCGGCGTATCCTGATCGCCATCCACCGTCCGCGGCCCCTTGGGGGGCCCTTGGGCCGGTTCACCCCACCACCTCTCCGGCTTCGCGCCCGGTCACCACCTCGAAGACGCGTTCCAGATCGCGGGCCCCCCGGAACGAGATGGCGATGGCTCCCTTGCCTTCGCCCTTCCACCGAATCGTCACCCTGGTCCCCAGATGATCCCCAAGCGCCTCTTCGAGCACCCCCACGGCTGGATCCATCTTCGGTGTTTCTTTGGTTTGCGGTTCGTCGTCACCGCTCTCCGGTTTCAGGAGGTCCCGTACCCGCTTCTCGGTCTCTCTCACAGACCAATCACCGTCCACGGCCTCGCGCGCCAGGTCGGCCGCCTTGATCGGGTCCTCGATCGCGAGGATGGCCCGGCCGTGTCCCATGGTCAGGGCGCCCTCATCCACGAAGCGGCGCACCGAGGCCGGCAGGGTGGCGAGCCGCATCACATTGGCGACCGTCGACCGGCTCTTCCCCACCGCGTCCGCGATCTCCTGCTGGGTATAGCCGAACTCATCCTTGAGTTGCTGGTACCCGCGACACTCCTCCAGCGGACCCAGCTCTTCGCGCTGCAGGTTCTCCACGAGTGCGAGGACAAGAAGCGAGCGGTCGTCGACCTCGCGGATCTGGGCGGGAATGTCGGTCCACCCCAACTCTCTCGCGGCCCGGAGCCTGCGCTCCCCGGCGACCAGCTCATAACCGCGTTTCGATTTTGAGAGGCGTACCACGATTGGCTGGAGCAGGCCGTTGGCCTTGATCGAAGCAGCCAGTTGGCCGAGTTCCTCCGCCTTGAATGTCCGCCGGGGCTGGAACGGGTTGAGCGCGATGGCCCGAAGCGAGATTCTGGCGGGGCCGGCAGGCGGGTCGCTCCGACGGGTGCCGCCTTCTTCCATGTAGTCCGCGAACAGGGCTTCAAGACCTCGGCCGAGGCGGTCACGGTTGCTCATTACAGCTCAACTCCGGCGGCGGGTGGCGGTTTGTCGGGACTGCTGGAAGTTTGGCTTCCATCTCGCGAAGGCGACCGTTCCATGACTTCTCTCGCAAGCGCCGCATAGCGTCGTGCCCCGACCGAGGTGGGGCTGTAGTCCGCTACCGGAAGTCCAAAACCCGGTGCCTCCGCGATGCTCACGTTGCGGGGGATGACGGATTCGAAGACGCGGGCACCGAAATACTTCTTGACCTCGGTCGCAACCTGGCGCGACAAGCTCAAGCGCTGATCGAACATGGTCAACAGAACGCCTTCGATCTCCAAGCCTGGGTTGAGGCCACGCTGAACCAGCCGGATGGTATTCAGGAGCTGGCCCAGACCCTCCAGCGCGTAGTACTCGCACTGGATCGGGATCAGGACCGAGTCCGCCGCGGCGAGGGTGTTAAGCGTGAGGAGGCCGAGCGACGGCGGACAGTCGATCAGGACGAAGTCATAGTCCCCGACCAGGGGTTCGAGAGAATCTCGCAGGAGGGTCTCCCGGTCGCGAACGCCCACGAGCTCCACCTCGGCGCCGACCAGATCGCGATTCGCCGGGAGAACGCTGAGCGTGGCGTACTCTTCGAGACGGTGGAGTGCGCGGAAGGCCGGGAGGCCTCGGACAAGCACATCGTATACCGTGGATGTGTGATTGCGACCGAGCACGCCAAGACCGCTCGACGCGTTTCCTTGCGGGTCCATGTCCACAATCAACACTTCGCGCCCTTCGCGGCTGAGGGCGGCACCGAGGTTGACCGCGGTGGTTGTTTTTCCAACCCCACCCTTCTGGTTCGCCAATGCGATCGTGCGTTTCAACGGTTTGCGTCCGCGGATGGTTTTGCCCCAAGGCGTAGCTGTGCTCGTGGGAATCCGGTGCCCCCCGGGAATATAGCACCGCCTGGGTCCCCACTCATCATCGAGCGATCAAGACCCCGCATGTTCCACGTGAAACAATTGTCCTCCACGGAATGTTCCACGTGGAACAAGTTGCCTGGAACGGGCCGGGGGGCCCGGGACTTACTGGCAACTTTCCCAAGCCGTTCTTCAGGCGCTGGCTTCCGCGACCCTCTCCCACGAGCGCTTTCGCAGCTCCATCACCAGATTCTGGAGATCCGCCGGCGAGACGCCCGGAATTCTGCTCGCCTGGGCCAGGTTGGTGGGACGGATTCTGGTGAGCTTCTGACGCGCCTCGAAGGAGAGCGTTGCGAATTCGTGGAAAGGCGTGTCCGCGGGGATCGCGAATTCGGCCTGCGCCCTGAGCTTCTCGGCACGGTCACGCTCACGGCGCACATACCCTTCGTACTTGGTGTCGATCTCGACGGTTGCGAGCACGTCCCCGCCAAACACGGGACCGTCTTCGGCTGCGGCGAGGAGGGCCCGGGCGGTGACCCCGGGCCGCCGCAACAGGTCCCGGGCTCGTGCTGGACACTCGATCGGGGACGATCCCGCGGCCTCCAGCACAGGGTTTGCCGCTCTCGGGGCAATCGCGTGGTCTCGAAACCAGGACATTGCCCGGGATTCCTCCCGCAAGCGTTCTTCCAGGGCCTGCTCCTGCCCGGTGGTAAGCAGTCCGATCGAACGAGCCAGAGTCCCCAGGCGTCCGGGGCCGTTGTCCTGGCGGAGCAGCAGCCGGAACTCCGCACGTGAGGTGAACAGCCGGTAGGGCTCGTCTACCCCCTTCGTGACCAGGTCGTCGATCAGCACCCCGATGTAGCCCTGGTCCCGCTCCACGACAAACGGCGGGCGTTCCTGAACCGCCAAAGCCGCATTCACGCCCGCGACGAGCCCCTGTCCCGCGGCCTCTTCGTAGCCGGTGGTACCGTTGATCTGCCCCGCGAAGTAGAGTCCCGGCAGCGTCTTCACCTCCAGAGTGTGGTGCAGCTGGGCCGGCGGAAAGTAGTCGTACTCGATCGCGTACCCCGGCTTGGTCATCTTCGCCTCCTCGAGACCCGGGATCGACCGGAGGAAGTCGACCTGCACATCGGCCGGGAGCGAGGTCGAGAGGCCGTTCACATACAGTTCGGTGGTATCCAGCCCTTCGGGTTCGAGAAACACCTGGTGCCGCGGCGCGTCCGGAAACCGCATGACCTTGTCTTCGATCGACGGACAGTACCGCGGTCCCCGGCCCGAGATCTCGCCGCCGTAGAGGGCGCTCCGGCCCAGGTTGCGCGTGACGATTTCCTTCAGCGCCGCGCCGGACCAGGTGATCCAGCACGCGCGCTGCTCAAGAAAAGGCTCCCGCGTGTAGTAGGAGAAACGGAACGCCTCGGCGTCCCCGTCCTGCCGCTCACAGCGCGCGTAGTCGACCGATCTGCCGTCGATCCGCGGCGGCGTCCCGGTCTTGAAACGGCGGATCTCCAGCCCCCGCGCCTCCAGCGCCTCGGCAAGCGCAATCGACGGCCCCTCCCCCGCCCGCCCCGCCCCCACCGCTGCCGCACCTCCCACATGGATGCGCCCCCGGAGGAACGTCCCTGCGGTGACCACCACCGCCCCGCCCTCAAAGGTGACGCCGCCACGCGTCTCCACCCCCTGTGCACGGCCATCGAAGTGCAGCCCCGTCACCATCTCCTGAAAGAGGTCCAGCTCCTCCAAACCGTCCAGGATCCGTCGCGCCGCGATCGGATAGAGCGCCCGGTCGCACTGCGCGCGCGGCCCCCACACCGCGGGGCCCTTGGACCGGTTCAGCATCCGGAAGTGGATGGAGGCCGCGTCCGTGGCCTGGCCCATCACTCCCCCCAGCGCGTCCACTTCCCGGGCCACCGTTCCCTTCGCGACCCCGCCGATCGCCGGGTTGCAGCTCATCTGCGCGATCCGGGTGAGGTCGGGCGTGATCAGCACCGTGCGCGCACCGAGCCGGGCCGACGCGGCCGCCGCCTCGGCCCCCGCATGGCCACCTCCCACCACGATCACATCGTAAGTCAGTCGCACGGGCTCACTTCCCTATGCAGAAATCCTCGAACACCCGGTCCAGAACCTCGTCCGGGGCGATCACGCCCAGGATCTCCTCCAGTGCACTCTCCGCGGCCTTGAGGTGTGCCGACGCCACTTCCGCGGGGATCCCCGAGGCCAGCGCTTCGCCAAAAGCCTGGATCTCTCCGGCCGCTTCCCGCAAGAGCCCGGCCTGCCGCCGGCGCGTCACCACCGGAACCTCGTTGCGGCTCTCCACCACATCCCGGAAGACCAGATCCCGGAGCAACTGCCTGAGCCGCTCCAACCCCTCCCCGGTCTTCACCGACACGGCGACTTCGTGATCCGCCGCAACCCGCGCTTTCGCGGCCAGGTCCCACTTCGTCCGAATCACGACGACCGGCGAGGCGAGCGATCCCAGGAACTCCGCGTCCCGTTCGCCCATTGCCACGCCCGCCTCGTGACAATAGAGAACCAGATCCGCGCCCTCAAGGTACCGGTGGGCGATCTCGATCCCCAGGCGCTCCACCCGCCCGGCGGCGCTCCGCAGTCCCGCGGTATCGACCAGCCGGAAGGGGAAACCGTCTACCGATATAACGGTTTCGATTGCGTCCCGCGTCGTCCCTGCCTCCTCGGTGACAATCGCCCGCTCCATTCCCACTAAAGCATTGAACAGACTGGACTTACCAGAATTCGGACGCCCGGCCAGCACGGTCACGGCCCCCTCCCGGAGCAGCTCTCCGGCCGGTGCCGTGGCCAGGAGGAGGTCGATCCCGCCCGCGATCTCGGAGGCCTCGGCCGCGATCCGTCCAAGCGGCACCGGAGCTTCGTCCTCGTCGGGGAAGTCGATGTGCTGGACGAGGAGCGCCGAGAGCCCGATCACCCGGCTTCGCAGCTCCGCGATGCGCGCCCCAAGGCCGCGCTCGAGCTGATGCAGCGCCACCGTGCGGGCCTTCGGCGCCCGCGCCGCAACCAGGTCGGCAACGGCCTCCGCCTGCGTCAGATCCAGCTTGCCGTTCAGGTACGCCCGCTGCGTGAATTCGCCCGGCCGCGCGGGCCTGGCCCCGAGCGCGACGCAGGCATCGAGCACGTTCGCCGGGATCGCACGGCCGCCGTGCGTTGAGATCTCGACGACATCCTCGCCGGTGTAGCTGGCAGGACCGGGAAAGAGCGTCAGCATCGCCCGGTCGAGGGCCTCGCCGGAACGGGGATCGTGGAGCAGCCGCACATGGCCCTGCCGCGGCGCCCATCCAGCCATTGCGTCGCCCCCGCGCCCCATCAGCACCCCGGCGACTTCCGCCGCACGCGGCCCCGACATCCTGATCATCGCCACCGCCCCCACCCCGGGGGGAGTGGCCTGTGCGACGATCGTGTCAACCAGCGAGCGGGGTCCCTCCATTGCCGGCGCCTGCCATTCAGGCGGGTCGCTTGACCGGGTTCGCGGCCTGCAGCTTCTTGCGCTCGTTGGTGATGAGCATCTGCTGCGGGATCGTGGCGACGTTCGTGGCGGAGTAGTACAGGAGCAGCCCCGACGGCAGGCCCCACCACAGGAACATCACGGTCAGCATGACCGGCATCAGGTACATCATCATCTTCATCTGCGGGTTCGGCGCCGCCGTCTGGGTCAGCTTCATCGTCAGGAACATGGTGAGCCCGAAGAAGACCGGTAGGATGTACAGCGGGTCCGGAGCCGAGAGGTCCGGCAGCCACATGAACGGCACTCCCCTCAGCGCGATCGTGTTCTGGAAGACGAAGAAGAGCGCGAAGAACACGGGCATCGGGATCAGAAGCGGGACGCACCCTGCCAGGGGGTTGACCTGGTGCTCCTTGTAGAGCTTCATCGTCTCCTGCTGCATCCGCTGGGGATTGTCCGCGAATCTCGTCCTGATGTCCATGGCGAGCGGCTGAATCGCCATCATCTTGACCTGGGAACGCATGGACTTGCGGTAGAGCGGCCAGAGGACGAGGCGCATCAGCACCCCGATCACGATGAGCACCCAGCCGTAGCCCAGGCTCAGGCCTTCGTGCAGGGCCTCGACCACCCAGAGGACGGCCACCACAAGCGGGCGGAGAATCGGGCGCAGGAAGGCCCAGCCGTACGGGTTGACCTCTTCGAGATCGTCACCGATCGCGATCAGCCGGTCGCGTTCGACCGGGCCCAGGTACGTCCGGTACGAATAGCTCCCGGCCGCGTCGACCGCCACGCCGACGCGCACCGCCGCCCGGTCCGCCAGATTGGCCGGGTCGGTCCACATCCCGGAGAGCACCTCCGCCCCGCCCGGATTCGCACTCGGCAGAATCACCTCGACGAAGAACTTGCTCTTGACCGCGGCCCAGCGGAGCGGCCCCCCCATCGCCTCGGGTTCCCTGATCCGCTCCAGCGGCCGGGACCGGATTCCCTCGTCGACGTGGTTCCCGGCGACGGCCATCAGCCTCAGATCGTCCTCGACCTTCAGTTCGTTGACCGCCAGCCCGGCGCCGAGCCCGACGAAGAGGGCGGCGCGCTCGATCGCCGGCAGCTCGCCTTCCACCTCGACGATGTACGAGTCGGCGGTGAAGGTATACCGGATTTCGCTGAAGAACGTCCCGCCGGGGTGGTCATAGCGGAAGGTCAGCGTCCGGGGCCCGCTCCCCTCGCCCAACCGCAGTCCCGCGGCCGGGGTGACGGTGTGAGGGTAGCGGGCCAGCTCCACGGGATTGCCGCTGCTCTGGTACTGCCAGTGCCCGGCCAGGATCTCCGACCCGTCCGGCACCAGCTCGACGTACCCTTCGCGGGCAAAGGACTGGTAGTCCTTCAGCCTTACCGAGCGGGCGGCAGCCCCGTAGTTCGAGAACTCGATCCGGTAGAGCGGCGTCTCGACGGCGACGATCCTGTCCGGCTCCCCGGGGGCGAACTCGCCGCCGGTGCCTGGCATCGCCGGATCCGGCGGCTCCCCGCGCGGCTCCTCCGGCAGCTCCACCGGGGGCTCGCCCGGCGCCTCAACCTGGCCGACAGGAGCAGCTCCGCCCGCCTCTTCACCGCCGGGGGCCAACTCCGGCGGCACGGGCGGGAAGAGCACGCTGGTGACAAGGAAGACGCCGACCATCAGCAGCAGCGCCAAGGCCAATCGGTGTTCCGGCTTCATCGCTCTGCACTCCCGGAAGTCCCGCGATCGCCCGCGGCACCGGCCAGGGGTTCCCCGCACGGCGGCGCACCCGGGACCATGTCGATGCCGTAGCCGCCCCATGGACGGCAGCGCGCCAACCGCCTCGCGCCCAGCCAGATTCCGCGCACGGGGCCGTGTGTCCGAACCGCGACGCGTGCGTATTCCGAACAGCTGGGATGGTACCGGCACGAGGCCGGCAACAGCCCCGAGAGGTACTTCTGGTAGAACCGGATCGCCCCGAGCATCAGTCTCGAGACCATAGCGCCTCCAATCCGCTCGTCATTTCAGCTTCGAGAACAGCATACGAAGCGCCGTAGGCCTTCCTTCGGGCGCGGACCAGAATGTCGCAGCCCCGGCCGGCCCGCCACAGCTCTCCCAGCACCCGGCGGCGGGCGATCTCGCGCAGGCGGCGCTTCAGGAGATTCCTCGCTACGATCCCCTGGCCCAGCTTCGGCACGATCCAGCCGACGCGCGGCCGGTCGCCGGTCCTGTCCAGGACATGGAGGTGGAGGGAGGGGGTTCTCGACCTCCTGCCCCGCTTCAGGACTTCCCGGATGTCGCGGGTCAGGCGGATGCGCGCCCCCTTCGGCAGCCGCTCGCCCCTCGGTCCGGAGCGGCCTTCCTTCACACGCACCGGCGGTGCCTACCGCGGGTTCTTGGACCCGATGCGGACGGTCAGCACCCGCCGGCCGCGCCGCCGCCGCCGGTTGAGGGTCGCACGACCGGCCCGGGTCTTCATGCGCGCCCGGAAGCCGTGTTTGTTGAGGCGCTTGCGGTTCCTCGGCCTGTACGTGGGTTTCATTGTTCGAATGCCTTCTCGGGATGGCGGCTGAGCGTCTGCCGACCATGTGTTCGCGAAGCGGCACCGGCCGTCAAGCCGGCCGGCCAGCCCTTGAAGGTACCGGCAGGGAGGCGGGGCGGTCAACCACGGCGCCCCGTGATTGACATACGGTTCCCCGCCCGGTACGTTGGGCGCCCCGTTTACGAACCCGGGAAGGCATGGAAGAGCGCGCGAACGAACTCTGGGAGAGGATTCTCGAGCACGCCAGGAGGGGTCTGCCGGAGCAGAGCTACGCCACCTGGGTTGCGAGCGCCCGGGCTGTTTCCTGGGACGGCGGGGTCCTGCACATCGCCGCGCCGAGCCGGTTCCATGCCGAGTGGCTGGAGGACAAGTTCGGCCCCGTTCTCCAGGAGCTCGGCGGCCGCATTCTGGGCACTCCCGTCCAGCTGCGGGTCTCGTCGGCGGATTCGGCGCCGGAGCGCGACGCCCCGGAGATCACCGTCGCTCCGCTGGTGGACCCGCCGGAGGCATCCCCCGCACCGCCTCGCCCCCAGCCGGTTCCGGGGCTCAACCGGCGCTACACCTTCGACCGGTTCATCGTGGGCCAGCACAACCAGCTCGCGCAGGCTGCCAGCCGGTCCGTCGCCGAGCGTCCGGCGCAGGGCTACAACCCGCTGTTCCTCTACGGAGCCACCGGCCTCGGCAAGACCCACCTGATGCACGCCATCGCCCATCATATCCTCGGGACCGGTGATGCCGTGCGCATCTGCTACATCCCCGCCGAGCAGTTCGTCAACGAGATGGTCGCCGCGATCTACGGAAACACCACCGACGCCTTCCGGGCCCGCTACCGGTCCTACGACCTGCTGCTGGTGGACGATGTGCAGTTCCTGCGCCGGAAGGAACACACGCAGGAGGAGTTCTTCCATACCTTCAACGTGCTTCACAACGGCGGCCGGCAGATCGTGCTGACGAGCGACCGGCACCCGAAGGAGCTCGAAGGGCTGGAGGAGCGGCTCGTGTCGCGCTTCGAATGGGGTCTGGTTGCCGCGGTGCACCCTCCGGACTACGAAACGCGTCTGGCGATCCTGAAGAAGAAGGCCGACGAGGACAGAGTCGAACTCGAACCGGAGGTCCTGGACCTCGTCGCGCGGGTGTGCAGGTCCTCGGTGCGCGAACTCGAGGGGGCCATCATCAAGCTGCTCGCGTTCTCGTCGCTGACCCGCCGGGAGGTCACGGTCGAGCTCGCCCGCCAGGCACTTCTGGGCGAGAACGCGTCGGTGTTCCACCCGCTGGACGCCGGCCGGATACGGGATGTCGTGGCGGAGGAATGGGGGGTAGGCAGCGATTCCCTTGGTACCGTACGCCGTTCCCGCGACGTGCTCGTGCCCAGGCAGGTGGCGATGTTCCTGATGCGCATCCTGCTCGACCTGCCCCTGGCACGCATCGGACGGGAGTTCGGCGGCCGGGATCACTCGACCGTCCATCATTCCATCAGGAAGGTGGAGGGCCGGCTGTCCAGCGACGATTCCTTCCGGGAGCGGGTGGGCGACCTGCGGCGGCGCCTCGAAAGCCGCGTCTGATGGCGGACGGTAGCGGAATCAGCGCGCGGATCTGTGGAAAACTCCGTGGATAATCCCCGGAAAACCATCTGTTTTCCACTGTTCGTGCCGTCGGTGTCGGTATCGAGCGCGCGTTGCACGGGTTTTCCACATCTCTGGGAATCCTGCCTTTCGACCGGCCCTTCCGGCGATTTCGCGCTCTTCGGGAGCACTGATTCCATCTTTCCACAGACTCTATGATGACGATTTTCTCTTTACCTGTTACTAATTCTTAAGGGGACCCCCGGGGTCCGTGGAATTCCCCCGTCGCCGGGCTTCCCCCGGCAAGAGCCAATATGAAACTCACGATCACACGCCAGAATCTTCACAGCGGCCTCGGCGCGGTCTCCGCCAGCATCCCCACCCGGACGACGCTGCCCGTCCTCTCCAACGTGCTCCTCGAGACGGAGGACGACTCGCTGTGGATCAGCGGAACCGACCTGGACGTCTGGATCCGGATCAAGGTGCCGGCGCAGATCGCCGAGGGCGGCTCGATCACGATCCCGGGGAGGAAGCTGCAGGAGCTCACGCGGGAACTCCCCGACGAGCCGGTCGATCTTCACATCCGCGGCCACCAGGTCGAGATCGACTGCGGATACAGCCGCATCAAGCTCAACGGGCTTCCCAGCGAGGAGTTCCCCAACCTGCCGGCCATCGAGTTCGAGGAGGGGTGGAAGGTCCCGGAGAAGTCCCTCCTCACGCTGATCAACACCACCTCCTTCGCGGTCTCGCAGGAGGAGAGCCGCCCGATCCTCAACGGTGTTCTGTGGGAGCTCGACGACGGCCGCATGAGCATGGTGGCCACGAACGGACACCGGCTGGCGCGGACGGCGATGAACGTGGAGCCGACCGGGGGCCGCAGGGCGAATCTGATCGTGCCGCCCGCGGCGCTGGCGCAGGTGGCGCGCCTCTTCGACGGCGGTGGGGAACTCACCGTGGCGCGCGGCGGGAACCATCTCGGGTTCTGTTCGGAGTCGAGGGAGGTGTACACGCGCCTGATCGACGGGAAGTACCCCAACTACGACCAGGTGATCCCGAAGGACAACGACAAGTCGGCTCTTGTCAGCCGCTCCGCGATGGAGGCCGCCGTGCGGCGGATCGCGGTGGTGGCCAGCGCATCCACACGGCGGGTCAAGCTCGCGTTCGAGACCGACCGGGTCCATCTGGACGCGATGACCCCGGACCTGGGTGAAGCCCACGACGAGGTGGAAGTGGACTATCAGGGAGACGGCATCGAGATCGGCTTCAACGCCAACTATCTCCTCGAGGTGCTGGGCAAGATGCCGGCGGAGGAGGTCAAGATGAGCTTCAAGACCGCGGAACGGGCGACCACGCTGGAGCCTGCCGACGGCGACCTGGAATACCTGTGCCTGATCATGCCCCTGCGCCTGGTGGACTGACCCCCGGGGACACCGGGCGGGTCAGCAGGGCGGACGCGCGTGCGCCCGGCTCAGCGCAGATCCCTGCCCGTGAAGACAGCGCGGTAGTCGTAGCCGGCTTCGGCAAACCGGCCGGCACCACCTTCCTGGCGGTCGACCAGGGCGAGCACGCCGGCGATCACGGCCCCGTGCCGGGCCACCACATCCGCGGCGGCGAGGAGGCTTCCCCCGGTCGTCACCGTGTCGTCCACCACGACCACCCGCGCGCCGGCGGTCAGGCCGCCCTCGATCCGGCTTCCCGTGCCGTGCCCCTTGGGGCTCTTGCGCACGGTGAACGCGTCGAGGCGGACCCCCTGCCGGGTGGCATGGTTTGCAATCGCGTACGCCACCGGATCGGCGCCCAGCGTCATGCCGCCCACGAAGTCCGCCTTCCAGCCGGCTTCCCCGATCAACTGCCAGCACACCTCGCCGACCAGCACCTGCCCCTCGCCGCACATCGTCGTGAGCCGGGCGTCGATGTAGTAGCGTGAGCGGCGGCCGCTCGCGAGCGTGAAGTCGCCGGACTTGACGCTGCGGTTGCGGAGAAGCTGGCGGAGACGGGATAGAGAGGACATCAGCATGCCAAGATACTTGAGGAAGCCGGGCGGAGACAGGCGCCACTGGTGGGGCGTGGCCGCCGTGGTCGTGACCGCCGGCGCCTGCGACATGATTCCTCCCGAGAACGGACCCCTGCGCTTCGGCCAGAAGGGGGAGATCCGCGTCACCATCGACAGCCCCCTCTACCTCGGCGCCGGCTGGTTGAAGCAGGTGGTCACCTGGCGGTCGGACGGTGCCTGGAGGGTGTTCGAGGAGATCGGGTATCGTGGTACCGTGGGCGACCAGCATCTTGAACCCAGCCCGGGGCTGCCCTTCGAGTACGCCTCGCTGTACGCATCCCTCATACAGAAGCTCAATGACGACGAGGGATTCAGGCTCGTCGGCTTCGCCGCGCTCGACGAGGTCCGGGACCCGCAGTGCCGCGTCGGCATGAGCCGGGTCACGGTTCGCATGTACGACGAGTCCAAGGGCGAGGAGCACGAGTGGACGCGCTGCGCAGACGGTAGCCTGGCCAACCTGACGACGCGCGGTTCGGGCCCCGATGTGGCAGCGAGCCGGGTGATCCAGGCGGCGATCTTCGTACGCAACACCACGGTCGGCCCGGACTTCCTTTCCAGGTACGCGGGCAGCCTGCCCTTCGCGACGCTGGACCACGGTACGGAGACGGGTTCGGGGCTGGATGAACCCCGAGTCTTCCGTTCGCCGGATGGCGCGGGGGCGGAAGTGGCCCCGGAGGACTTCTCCGACTGGTGGGGATCGCACGCCGGTACGCGCGACCTGCCGGATCCCGTGGTCGACTGGACCCGGGAGATGGTGCTGGCGGTGGGCGTGGGCGAGCGGCACGAAGTCGGTGACTCGGTGGAGGTCCGCCGCGTGCTGGCCATCGACCAGGGAACCCGGTTCGAATGGGTGGAGCGCACGCCGGGCGACTTCTGCGCGCCGGCGCGGCGGACCGTGCGGCCCATACACATCGTCGTCGTGCCCAAGGCGCCGGAGCCGATCGAGCCCGCTGCGCTGCCCCCCGAAGCCGTCCCGTGCGGCGCCTGAGGCGAGGAGGTACGCGTTGAGCCTGCGCAACCGGTTCACCCTGCTTTTCGTCGTCTTTGCCGTGCTGATCACGGCGCTGGCGGGGTGGCTGGTGTGGAGCGGGGCGGACCGAAGCCTCGAAGAGCAGATGGACAAGGCCGTGCTGGAGGTGGCCGGCGTGACGGCCTACCAGTTCCAGATCGCGGGCGGCCACCTTTCATCTCTCCAGGCCGGTTTCGAACTGGAGTCACCGAACTACGTGGAGTACCAGAGGATCCTCCAGCACCTCAAGCGGTACGTCACCCGAGCCGATGTCTTCCGCTGGAGCCCCGGGGACCCGGTTGCCACCGTCCTGGTCAGTTCGGAGCCCCCGGAAAGGGTGTCGATCGGAGACGAGCTCATCCAGGTGCAGCCGTTTCTCTACCCGCACGTGGACAAGGCCTCGCGGGACAGCAGTGCCACGAGCGAAGTCTTCCCGGTGCGCGGAGACCCGCACAAATACGGATTCACGCTGTTGCCAACTGCCGAGGGGGACACCTTCCTGGGCGTCCTGATCCCCGCCGACTACCGGGAAACACTTGACGCCCTGCGATGGCGGATCGTGGTGCTGTCCGCGGTCGCGGCTGCTCTGGCCGGCCTGATCGGGTGGCGGCTCGCGGGCGGGATCGTCGCCCGCCTTGAGACCCTGAGCAGGGCCGCGCTGCGGATCCAGCGAGGCTGGATGGACCGGCCGGTGAAGCTGGACGGCGAGGACGAGCTCGGCCGTCTGGCACGGGCCATGGAGAGGATGAGATCGGGCATTCAGCGCCGCGACGAGCAGCTGCGGCGGATGCTGTCGCAGGTGGCGCATGAGATCCGCAATCCTCTGGGCGGACTGGAGCTCTTTGCGGCGGCGGCACAGGACACGGAGAACGCCGCAGAGCGGCACCGCATCCTCACGCGGGTGCGGAAGGAAGTCGTCGGCCTCAACGGGATCATCGACGAGTTTCTCGGGTTCGCGCGCCCGGACCGGTCGGAGCCGAGACTGCACGACATTCGGATCCCGGTCGGGGAGGCGGCCAGCCTGGTCGGCGCGGAACTCAACCAGAACGGAGGTACTCTGGAGGTGGACTTCCCCGATCAGCCGCTCCTTGCGATCGCGGACCCGCTGCAGGTGAAGCGGGCGGTTCTCAACCTGATTCGCAACGCCTCGCAGGCTGGAGAGCGGATCTGGGTCGAGGGCAGGACGGTGCGGGGGGAGGTCCGGATCGCGGTCCGCGACGACGGCCCGGGCATCGCGCCCGACCTCCGCGACCGCATCTTCGAGCCCTTCGTGGGCGACAAGGAGCAGGGCGCGGGGCTGGGCCTGGCCATCGTCAAGCAGCTCGCCGAGGCCAACGGGGGCCGTGTGGTGCTGGCAGACCCCGCGGGCGACGGCAGCGGGGAAGGTGGGGAGGGGGCGGAATTCCACCTATACTTGAACAGCCCCGACAGCCTGCCCTCGGGGGGAGGGTCCGGCTCGGCAACCACGAAGGACTCGAAGCGATGAACGCTCCCGGCCAGATCCTCATCATCGACGACAACGATACGATGCGTGAAGCGCTGGAGCTCCACCTGCGCCGCCGCGGGCACGGCACGCGCTCCGCCGAGGGGGGCGAGCAGGGCCTTCGGCTGCTGGAGGACGAAGGGGCGGACCTGGTGATCACCGACCTCAAGATGGCGCGGGTCGACGGTATGCAGGTCCTGGAAGAGGTCAAGAGCTCCTCGCCGGATACCGAGGTCCTGGTGATCACGGGGTACAGCACGGTCGAGAAGGCCGTCCAGGCCATGAAGCTCGGGGCGTGCGACTTCATCACCAAGCCGTTCTCGTCGGAAGAGTTCGCGATCAAGGTGGACCGGATCCTGCGTGAACGCACGGCGCGGCTGGAGCTGCAGCGGGAGAACCTCGCTCTGCGCGTCAAGAACACCTACCTCCGCAGCCAGACGGGCGATGAGCCCCCCGTTCCGTACGGAGAAATGGTGGGCGAGTCCGAGGGCATCAGGCAGGTCAAGCGGCTGGTCGCGCGGGTCGCGAGGTCCGACTCCACCGCGATGATCTACGGCGAGTCGGGAACGGGGAAGGAGCTGGTCGCACGCGCGATCCACGCCCGCTCCGGGCGCCACGGCGGGCCGTTCATACGGGTGAACTGCGGCGCGATGCCGGAGGGCCTCCTCGACTCGGAACTCTTCGGCCACGAGCCCGGGGCATTTACCGACGCGAGGAAGCGCAGGCGGGGCCGGTTCGAACTTGCCGACGGCGGAACGCTGTTTCTGGACGAGATCTCGACGGTCTCGCACGGCACCCAGGTGCGGCTGCTCCGGGTGCTGCAGGAGCGCGAACTGGAGCGGGTCGGTGGTGAGGAAACGATCCCGGTCGACGTGCGTATCGTGGCCGCCACCAACACGCCGGCCGAAGAGCTGCTGGCCGGGAACGGCTTTCGCGAGGACCTCTACTACCGGCTCCACGTCTTTCCGGTGTTCGTCCCCCCGCTCAGGGAGCGCAAGGACGACATCCCGCTCCTTGCCGGCCACTTCATCGAGAAGCTGCAGGCGCGCACGCGTTCCCAGGTCGAGTCCATCGACCCCGGGGCCATGAGGCAGCTCGTGGACTACGATTGGCCCGGCAACGTGCGGGAGCTGGAGAACGTGATCGAGCGGGCTCTCGTGCTCGCGGAGGGGGAGACCCTGCAGGAAGACAACCTTCCCTTCCTGGCGAACCTGGGCACCGGGGCCGACGGAAAGTCGGTTGTGGGGCCGGTGGGTGACCACCTGGACCTGGGGCGCGCGGTCGAGGAGTTCGAGGCGCGGCTGATCCGGCAGGCGCTTGAGAGGGCGGGAGGGGTCAAGGCGGAGGCGGCCCGCCTGCTGAAACTCAAGAAGGCGACGCTGCAGTACAAGATCGACAAGCACGGCATTTAACCCGTGGAAGAACCCCCCCCGGCATTCGAGCGGCGATCCGGCCGCGCTGGACGCTCTGCCGGGTGGCCGGCGTTGCAGTCCATCGTGGTGTTGGCGATGACCCCGTGCCTGCTCGGCGCCCAGGATGTCACACGCGCAGACGTGGACAGCGCACACGCGGACTACGTGGCCGCGTACGAAGCCCACCAGGAGACCCGGCGCGTGTGGGAAGATGTGGCGGGCAGGTGGGAGAGCCTGATCGAGCAACAGGACCAGGCGCGAGAGCGCGGAGACGAGGCGACGCTGAATCGATTGCTCACCGACATCCAGGGATTGGTGGAGGAGAGGGAGGATGCAGAGGCGGAGACCAAGCGAGCCGAGGAGGACTGGTACGAAGCGGGGATGGTCCTTATCCAGAGAATCGGGGCATACCAGCGCCAACTGAGTGATCAGTTGCTGGAGGCGGACCAGAGTTCGCAGGACGAGCTTCTTCGCGAGTTCGACGAGATGCGCGACCTGCGCGTTCAGGTGGATGGGCAGATGGGACCGCGCGAGCCCCTGAGCCTGCCGGAGATGCCCCTCATCCAGGCCCTCGCTGAAGACACTCCTGTGGATCTCAGGCGGAAGGCCGCGAGTTTCGAGGACTTCGCGGGACGGCTCGACAGACTGCTGCTCGAAGTGGAGGACGAGCTCGGGCGATTGAGGAACGACCTGCAGACGGAGAACCAGATGCGTGCGTATGGCCGGGATCCGTTCGGGCTCAGGATTGTGCCCGTCGGAGCGGGGGGGGCGGGAGCGGGAGGAGCAGCAGCCGATACGACGGAGGCGGGGCTCGCTCGGCCAACGCTTTCGCAGCAGATAGAGAGCCTGGAACAACTGCGGGAGAACGTCATAGAAACGCGGGATCAGGCCCTGGCAGAGGCGAGGGAACTGCGAAGCCGCATAGGAGGTACCCCATGAGGCGTACCCGGGTCTTCCTGGCCACGGCCATTTCCGTCTTCGGCGTCGGGAGCGCGACGCTGGAAGCGCAGCTCGGAGTTTCGGGGTCACTCGCGGCCCGTGCGGCCCTCGAGCAGTACGAAGGCGATTTTTCGCCGGTAACCGTGCCGCTCGTGGATTCGGCGGAGAGCGTGGTTGCGGGGGCTAGCGAATGGGTGTTCCTGCTCCGTCGTGATTTCGCAGATGCCACCCGGCGCGTCAGGATCACCACCGAGGGCGCGTTCCGGCAATTCACCACCGCGGGGTTCCTGCAAGGAAACTATGCACCGAGGGAATACGGCTTCTCGGTGCAATCCGAATACACGGAACTCGTTGAAGCCGGCACCCTCACCCTCAACGCCAGGGTGGACACCCGGGGCGTGGCGGATCTCACCCCGATGCCGCTCTACCTCGCTCCGGGCTTTGTCGGCTACTCGCTGGATGCAGGCTTCTCCAGGCCGGTCTCGGGCGACACGAACGTGGATGCGCATATCAGGTTCGACGAGAGGAACTACGCGGGCCCAAGCGTGCTCCCGACTCTCGACTATCTGGACCGGCGCTCGTTCGAGCTGCAGGTCGGTGGCCTGAGGTGGTTCCGGGGGGCGCCGGACACGGGTGACGTTACCACCGTGCGTGTCTTTGCGGCCTACCAGCGCAACAGCTATCACCTGCAGGGGCACCGCCGCGATCACGCATTGCGCGTGGGGGGCGAGTGGTCCGTGGACCGTTGGGAAACCCGGGGGCTGAGGTTCACGTTGAACGCCAGCGGCGTCATCAATCGCTCCAACTCCAGCCGTGTGGAATACAACGCCACCAGAATCGAGGCGAGGGTCCAGCAGCGGACGGGCCGCTACCTCCTTCAGCTGAATGGGATCTGGTCGGGGAAGAGCTACGTGAGCCCCCAGGAGTTCCTGGTACCCGGGGAAGAGGCCGACAACGCAGCCATCCTCGACGGCGAAATCACGCGATTCCTGGGCGCCGGAATCTCGGCCAGCCTGGGTGGGAGCTGGACCCGCGCCGAGACCAACATCAGCGGGGACTACTACCGGCGGGTCCGCGCGTACTTCGGGTTGCTGAAGACGATCAGGTTCTGAGGCACCCGCCGGTCCGCGGATCGTCGTGCGGGCAGCCGCAGCCGGGGTGGCCGGATGAGTCGCCGCGGGGCGCCGCCGGGCCGCCCGGGGTGTCCGGGCCGCAGCTGCCCATCGGGCTAGCGGGCTCGCCGGGCGGCGGACAGGGCCGCGAGGACCTGGTCGATGCCCGCCTCGGTGTGGTCGGCGTTGATCTGGAAGCGGATGGATTCGTCGCCGCGCGGAACGACCGGGTAGGCGAGGCCGGTGGCCAGCACGCCGGCGTCGAAGAGGGCCGCGACGAGGCGCCGGGTCTCGGTGGTGCTGCGCACCATGATCGGGACGATGGGATGGTCGCCCGGGATGATCTCGAAGCCGCGCTCGAGGAGCCCCCGCTCGAACCGCCTGGTGAGTGCGCGGAGATGGCTGAGGCGGCGCGCGCCCTCCGGGCCGGTGAGGATCTCCAGCGACTTCATCGCCGCCGCGGCCTCCCCCGCCGTGATCGGGTTCGAGTAGATGTACAGCGGCGACGATTCGCGCAGGAATCGGACCACCGGAGCGCTCGAGACCACGTAGCCGCCGTTGACGCCGAAGGCCTTGCCCAGCGTTCCCACCAGGATGTCGCACGGGGGGCTGTTCGTGTACTCCTCGGTCCCCCTGCCCGTCGCCCCGAAGGCCCCGACGCCGTGCGAGTCGTCCACCACCACCACCACGTTCTCCGGGTAGTCACCGTCGTGGCGCAGCGCGATCTCCATGATCTCGTCGACGGGAGCGTGGTCGCCGCGCATCGAGAAGATGCCGTCGGTGACGACGAGGACCCGCCGCGCCTTCCCCTTGGCACCCTCCAGCTGGCGATCGAGGGCGGCCATGTCGAGGTGCGGGTAGATCCCCTTGCCGGCCGGCCGCGACATGCGGATGGCGTTGATGATGCAGTTGTGATTGAGTTCGTCGGAGAGCACGAAGGTCGTCTTGTCGGTCAGCGACACCAGCGCGCTCACCACGGCCGCGTAGGCGGACGAGAAGATCATCCCCTCCTCGCGGCGGTGAAAGCCGGCCAGCGCCCGCTCGAGACCCACATGCTGGATGTGCGTGCCCGCGATGAAGCGCACCGCGCCGGGACCCGCGCCCATCGCCCTCGCCGTGACCTCCTCGGCCTCGATCACCTCCGGGTGCAGGCTCAGGCCCAGGTAGGAATTCGCGTTCATGCGGATGAAGGGCTTGTCCCCCTGGCCCTCCAGCAGGAAGCGCGGCCCGTGCCCGCCCCCCGCCGGGATCACCTCGCGCACCACCACCTCGGCGCCCTTCGCGGTGCCCTGCTCCTCGAGCCCGGCGACCAGCCCCTCGACCACGCCGGTCAGGCGGTCCATCGGCATCGTTCGTCTATCTCCCGGCGGCCAGTGCCCCTTTGCGGGCAAGTTGTTCGGTCAGCCCCCGAAACATGTCCGTCACCGTGTCGGGAAGCTCGTATACGTGGCGCCAGCCCCACTGCTCGCGGGCCTCGGAGTCGTCGAGCCGCGAGGGCCAGGAATCGGCGATGGACTGGCGCACCGGATCGGGATGGTAGTCGATCCGGAAGCCGGGGACATGCGACCGGATCTCCGCCGCCAGCTCGGCCGGCGTGAACTGCATCGCGGTGATGTTGAAGGCGTTGCGGTGCGTGAGCCCGTCCGGCGGCGCCTCCATCAGCTCGATCACGGCGCGGATTGCATCCGGCATGTACATCATGTCCAGGCGGGTGTCCGCGCGCAGAAAGCAGGCATAGCGCTCCCCGGTCAGCGCCGCGCGGAAGATCTCTACGGCGTAGTCGGTGGTGCCGCCCCCGGGCGGCGCCGCGTAGGAGATGAGGCCGGGGAAGCGCAGGCCGCGCGCGTCGACGCCGAAGCGGCTGTGGAAGTAGTCGCAGAGCAGCTCCCCGGCGACCTTGGTCACGCCGTACATGGTCGTGGGGCGCTGCAGCGCGGACTGGGGCGCCGGGTCGCGGGGAGTCCCCGGCCCGAACGCCGCGATCGAGCTCGGCACGAAGACGCGGCACCCGGTCTCCGCCGCGACCTCCAGGACGTTCACGAGACCGTTCATGTTGATGCGGTACGCGCGCACCGGGTCGGCCTCCGCCGTCGCCGAGAGGATCGCCGCCAGGTGGTGGATCGCGGTCGCGCCGAAGCGGGAGACCGTGTCGCGCAGCGCCTCGATGTCGAGGCAGTCGAGCTGCGCGGCCTCACAGGCCGGTGCCCACAGGGCGGGGTCGCGGATGTCGGTCGCCAGGACCCTGCCGGGCCCATAGCGGTCGACGAGGCTTGCGGTGAGTTCGGTCCCGATCTGACCGGCGGCGCCGGTGACGAGGATGCGCTTCATGACGGGGACAAAGATGGCTTGAAACCGTCCGAAGGCAAGCTGTTTGGGTTGAACTCCGACCGGCTACCGCCGTCCGGAATCCCGGGACCGGCGCGAATCCCGGCTCCGCTGGACACGGTCCCGGTCAATGCTGAGAATCCTCGAAAACCTGTCCTGCTGTTCGGGGGTGAGGATGCGGCCGATCTGGCCTTCCAGCGAGTCGCGCTGGGCCTGGAGCACCGGCAGAACATCGGCCCAGACGGCTTGCGCGTCCTCCCGGTTTCTGTCGAGCACCAGGTTGATCTCGCTGACCTGTTCCTCTGTCAGATCAAGTGCCCTGACCAGCCGCTCGGACACGAGCAGACGCGTCATGTCGGTCCAGCGCCTCGAATCGTCCCTCCCCTGCGGGCGCTCTTCCGGTGAACGGGTCGGACGCCGGTCCCGGGTGTCCGGACGGAAAACGGCCGACTGTTCGGAATCGGTCCGGTGTTCGACGATGCGCAGTGTGCCCAGTGTCGCGGCCACTCCGGCCAGGAACACGGCGGAGAGCAGGGCGATCGCGGCGAACCGGCGGCTCATGGAACGTACTCCTCGACGGCATCGACCAGGTCGATGGCCGTTGGCGCGTCACCGCCATCGATCCAGGCCGCGACGGACCAGGGCATCACCACCTCCGCCAGCGAGACCTCCGCCGGGGCGGTGTCACGGCCGGGCAGCAGGATCAGCACTGCGATCGCGGCCGCCGCGAGCCCGGCCGCGCCCGCGAGGACGGGCCGCTGCCACCCCGACAACGTTCCCGCCAGGGTCCGCTGCCGGCGCGCCTCCAGAATCGGCCCGGCGCGCTCCATGATCCCGGCCACGAGCGCTTCCCAGCGGGACGGATGCACCTCGGGATCGAGATTGAAGACTTTCGGGCCGGCATCCGTATTTAAAGATTGGGGTCTCTTCATCTGTCACACATTCTCCAGCGCGAGTCGGCCGCCCAGAAGTCTCCGCATCGACCTGCGGGCGACGTGAAGGTGCACGCGCGAGGAACCCGCGGAAATCCCGAGCTCGCGAGCGATTTCGCCGTGCTTCCAGCCTTCGAGGTCATAGAGGACGAGCACCTTTCTCTGCAATTCCGTGAGGTTCTCCATCGCTTCGCTCAGGCGGCCGCGCAATTCCGCGTTCGCGACATCGGCCAGGGGGTCGTCCGCGGAAGCCGCCGAGGCCGCCCTTTCAAGCGGCGCCGCCGTTCTGAGTCTTTCCCGTTCCCTGTAGTTGTGGGCGGTGTTGCGGACGATGACGAGCAGCCAGCCCCGGAACCCCTCCGGGTTGCGGCAGTCGTCGATCCGCTGCAGCGCCTTGATGAATGCATCCTGTACCACGTCGTCCGCGTCCGCGGGGTTGTCGAGCTTCGACCGGGCGACGGCATGCGCCGTCCGCAGGTGCCGCCGGACCAGCTGGTCGAAGGCACGGCTGTCGCCGCGGCGAACCCGGGCGACCAGCACCCCGTCGGTCTCGCTACGCTCCATATTGAGGGTGACAGGCGAATGGGGTGGAGCGTTAGGGCGGGCTGGCCGTGCGCCGCGGCCGACGAGGCCCGGCCAGCTTCGCCGGCGTCACTGCTCGCCTCCGGCCGGCGTGGTCCGCGGGGTCCAGCGTCCCGCATCCCGCTCTTCGTATTTGTCCATCGCGCGGTCGAAGGCGGCCTCGAGGTCGATCCCCTGCTGGTTCGCCAGCGAGATCAGCACGAACAGGATGTCGGCGATCTCCAGCTCCAGCTCGGCGGGCGCCTCGTCGCCCCGCTTGGGCTTCGAACCGAAGCGGTGGTTGACCTCGCGCGACAGCTCGCCCACCTCCTCCATCAGGCGCGCGAGGATCGCCAGCGGGGGCCAGTAGCCCTCCTCGAACCGGCTGATCCAGCGGTCGACCCGCTCCTGCGCGTCGCGGATTCTCATGGCCGCACCACGATCTTGCCGAACACCCCGCCCGCTTCGAGGAGTTCGTGGGCGCGGCGGACCTCGTCAAGGGGCAGGACGCTGTGGACCGGAGGGGTCGCCACGCCGGCGAAGACGAGGTTCATGGCCTGCCGGAACTCGGCGGGCGTTCCCATCGTGGACCCCAGGATCGACAGCTGGCGCCAGAAGAGGAGGCGGATGTCGATCATTCCGGTGGCGCCGGTGGTGGCGCCGAAGGTGACCAGGCGGCCTCCGACGGCCAGGGCCCGCACCAGGTCGCGCCAGATCGCCTCGCCGACCGAGTCGATGCAGAGATCGATCCCGCGCTTGGCCGTCGCCCGGTAGACCTCCCTGGGCCAGTCGCAGGCGGTGCGGTCGAAGACGCGGTCGGCACCGAGCTCGCGGACCCGCCGCACGTTGTCCTCCGACGAGGTGATTGCGAACACCTCGGCCCCGGCCGCGCGCGCATACTGGATCGCCATCGTGGAGACGCCGCCGCTGGCCCCGGTGACGAGCACGCGTTCGCCCGCGCGCAGCCCCCCGCGCGACGTCAGCCCGTGCCACGCCGTGACGCCGACGAGCGCGCCCGCGGCCGCCACCTCGTCGCTGACCCCCTCCGGGATCTCCATCAGGTTGGCGGCCGGCACAGCGGCATACTCGGCGAAGCCGCCCTGGGTGTGCTCGCCGATGATCTCGAGGGGCGCGGACCGGGTGTTGGCGAGCCGAGCCAGCCGGTACCAGCCGTAGTTGAGCGACGGGTCCACGACCACCCGCTTGCCCTCCCAGGCGGGGGAGACCCCCGGGCCGAGCTCGTCCACCGTTCCCGCGATGTCCGACCCGCCGATGTGCGGCATCGGGATCTCGAAGGGGAGGCCGCGGCGCATCCACAGGTCGAGGTGGTTGAGGGAGGACGCGGCGACGCGGATCCGCACTTCGCCGGGTCCGGGCCGGGGGGTGGGCATCTCGCCGACGGTGAGGACTTCGGGGCCGCCGTTGGTGTGGAAGATTGCCGCTTTCACGGGGGGGCTCGCTGTTGGGGAGGTGGGGGGCCGGGGGTGGGGGCCGGGGAGTCTCCGTGGGATACAAGGTGATTGAAGATAGCGAGGGCGGGGGGTGCGGGCGGGCGAATCGATGCTCATTTGAGCCGCGGGTGTTCCGCCGCCCGCGCGCCGGTATAGCTTTCGGCGGGAGCGAAGTTGTCCGCGGACGAGGGTGGAGAGACGCTGTGAGCCACGCGGGAGAATCGACGGAGACCGGGAGTGCACCGGCGGGACCCGGTGAAGGCGAGGACGATCGCACGCTCGGGGGCTACCTGGAGGTGCACAGCCGCCCGCCCGCCTTCGAGGCGGTTGACGGGCAGCCCTACACCGTGTCGATCGAGACCGAGCGTTCGGGGGACCTGAGGGCACCGGTGGCCGGATACCTGGTCTTCCCGAGGTGGGCGGAGACCGGGCTGGGCATCGTCGGCCATGTGGAGAGCCCGCTGCTGTGGAAGGGGCCTTCCCGGGACGCGGTGGTGGCGCAGGCCGGCGCCGTGACGCTGCACGAGGTCCAGCGCCTGCTGAACGAGGCCGTGGTGGCCAAGGTGGCGGGTGGGGATGGGGGTGGGGGGGATGGCGGCAGTGGCGGGGAAGGGGGCCAGGCGTGAGGAGTTCCCGGGCGGGGGCGGCGGACGTCACTTCGGTGCGCGTAACCGAGATCTTCCACTCCATCCAGGGGGAATCCACCCGGGCCGGCCTTCCCTGCACGTTCGTGCGGCTCACCGGCTGTCCGCTGCGGTGCGTCTGGTGCGACACCGCGTATGCCTTCCACGGAGGGACGCGGCTCACGCTCGACGAGGTGATGGAGGAGGTGGAGGGGAAGGGGTGCCGCCTCGTCGAAATCACCGGCGGCGAGCCGCTCGTCCAGCCGGGGGCAGCGCTCCTGGCCCGGCGCCTGCTCGACGAGGGCTACACGGTCCTGATCGAGACGTCGGGCGCGCTCGATGTCGGCGTGCTGGACCCGCGTGTGCACAAGATCATGGACCTGAAGTGCCCCGGCTCCGGGGAGGAGCAGCGCAACCTCTGGTCGAATCTGGACCACCTGACGCACCGGGACGAGGTCAAGTTCGTGGTTGCCGGACTGGAGGACTTCGAGTGGGCGGAGCGCGTGATCCGGGAGCGGCGGCTGGATGAACGGGTTCGCGCGGGCGAGCTGGGCGCGCTGCTGATCTCGCCGGTGTGGGGGATGGGGGGGCTGGAGGAACTGGCAGAACGGATTCTTGCCAGCGGGCTTCCGCTGCGCTTCCAGACCCAGCTGCACAAGCACATCTGGGGGCCGGACCGCGCGGGGGTGTAGGGGGCAGTACGTGGATAGGCCCGCGCGAACCCCGAGAGCGGCGCGGTGAAGCCCGTTGGCGCGGCGGGGTCGCCAGGGAGCCGGCAAGCGGGCGGATTGCGCCTGTCGCGGCTGCCCGCGACGCTTGCGGACCGGTTCGGCGGGCCGCAGACGGCGTCCCCGGACGCGGGGCGGAAGAACGCGGCGGTGGCCGCCGTGCTGCGTCCGCGGAGCCGGGGGGAGGCGACGGATCCGCCGCTTGGCGACTGCGACCTGCTGGTCATCCGGCGGGCAAGCTCCAGGCGCGATCCCTGGTCGGGCCAGATGGCGCTCCCGGGCGGGCGTCTCGATCCGGAGGATGCGGGGCTCGCCGGTGCGGCCGTCCGGGAGACCATGGAGGAGACGGGAGTCGACCTGGCAGCCGGCGGCAAGCTCCTCGGCCGAATCGAGGCGATGCGGCCGCTGGGGGTCCGCATTCCCACCATCTCTATCTGGCCGTTCGTGTTCCAGGTCGATGCTGCAGCCGTGGCGCGGGTGGCCAGCCCGGAGGTGGCGTCGGTCTACTGGTTCCCGGTGGAAGCCCTCCTGGACCCCGCCAACCGGGGAACCTACCCGTGGACGTACGGCGGCGTGGTGCGACAGTTCCCGTGCATCCGCCTGGAAGGCCGGGTGATCTGGGGACTGACCTACCGGATCCTCACGAGGCTGTTCGAAGTGGCGGCGGTGGGTTGAAATGTAATGTCCACGCTACATTTCGTCATGTAAACATTACACCCACTGTTCCGTCGCTCCTCAATTCCCGTCCCGCCACTCCACCAGGAAGATGTTCGTGTTGCCGTCGTGCGACATGTTGCGGTTCGACCCGAAGACCAGCTTCGTGCCGTCCGGGTGGAAAACGGGGAAGCCGTCGAAGCCCTCCGAATAGGTGACGCGCTCCAGGCCGGTGCCGTCGATGTTGATCAGGTAGAGCTCGAAATCCCTTCCCTGCGGATCGTCCATGTTCGACGAGAAGATGACCTTCTCGCCGGACGGGTGCCAGTAGGGGGCGAAGTTGGCCGCGCCGTTGTCGGTGAGCTGGCGCGGGTTCGACCCGTCCGCGTCGGCCACGTAGATGTCGAGGGCGGAGGGCCGGATCAGTCCCTCGGCCAGGAGCGACAGGTAGTCCTCGCGCTCCTCGTCGGTCTCGGGGTAGTGGGCGCGCCAGACGATCTGCGTGCCGTCGGGGCTGTAGAAGGCGCCGCCATCGTAGCCGAGGCGGTCGGTGACGCGCCGCACGTCCGAGCCGTCGGGGAGCATGGAGTACAGGTCGAGATCGCCGTCGCGCAGGGAGGTGAAGATGATCCGGTGCCCGGTCGGGGAGAAGGTGGCTTCGGCATCGTAGCCGACCGAGGTGGTGAGCTGGCGGAGATTGGAGCCGTCCGCGTCGGCCGCGAAGATGTCGAAGCTGGGGTAGACCGCCCAGACGTAACCCTGGGAGAAGTCGGGCGTGGCCGGGCAGGCCGGGTCGAAGTGGTGGGTCGAGGAGTAGAGGATGCGGTCTCCGCCCGGATAGAAGTACGAGCAGGTGGTGCGCCCCTCCCCGGTGCTGACGAGCTCGGTGGCGCCGGTCTCGGGATCGAGCGTGTAGATCTGGTCGCACCCCTCCCCGGGCGTCGGGGTGGACTGGAAGATCAGCCTGGACCCGTCGAAGGCCCAGTAGGCCTCCGCGTTCTCGCCCGCGAAGGTGAGCTGCTTCATCTCGCCGAAACGCGTCTCGGACGGATGGACCAGCTGGTGCGTGCCCGCCTGGTCGGGGTTCGCGCCATCGCTGCTGCTGTCATCGGGTGCGGCGCAGGCCCCCGCCGTGCAGGCGAGGGTGGCGGCGGCCGCCGCGCGGAGTCGGTGGATCAAGGACAATGGCATGGAAGAATGTCTCTGTTCGTCGTGTTCAGGGAATCACCGGGCCGGCGGGTCAGCCGGGCGACTCCGATATCTTCGTGTGAATTCCCCGCCTTGCCAGCTCCGCGATGTACCGGGCCGGCGGCATCACTTCGTCGGGTGTGCCGACGCCGGGGCGCACCTCGCCGCGTGCCTGCAGCAGCGCCGTCAGCGACAGCGAGAAGCCGGTGGTTCTGGCCATGGCCGTGAGCCCCGTCGCGGCGTCCTGACGGTCCAGGACCTCGTGGCGGATGCGGGCCTCCTTCCCTGCTCGCCGGCCCGTCACGTCCACGCGAACCACCACCATGTCACCGCCACCGTCACCGCGCAGCAACGGCGTCACCCGCTCGATGAAGAAGCGGCGCGGGCTTACGCGCGCACCATTGTACACGATCTCCTCGTCGCTGAGTAGCCCCAGCTCCCGGATTGCCTTCATGATGTGCGCGTGGCCGGGGTACCTCAGCGTCTTGTATTCCAGGGTGTCGATCCGGCCCTCATAGCGGCGCGGCAGCGTGGAGGTTCCCCCGCCCGTGAAGAAGGCCTCCAACCGGCCCACCGGCTCGGGGAAGTCGACCGTCTCCAGCCCCGAGAGGGCAGGCACGCTGGTCGGCTTGCCGCCGCGCAGAATCGTCGCGGGGGTGACGTAGTAGTCGAGCATGCCCTCCAGGGAGTAGACGACCTGGTAGTTGAGCGGGGGCCTGGGCCGCTGCGGCAGGCCGCCGACCCGGAGTCGCACCGCGTCGACGGTGTCCAGTGCGTCGATCCCGGCCTGCGCGAGGACGTTCACCATCCCGGGCGCCAGCCCCGTGTCCGGAAGGACGGATACCCCGCGCTCCCGTGCCCGGGCGTCCAGGGCCCGCTGGCCCTCCACGATCGCCGTGTTGCCGCCCAGGTCCGTGAAGTGAACCCCGGCCTCCACCGCGAGACGCGCCATCGGCAGGTTGAAGTAGTAGGGCAGCGCGCAGAGGACCCCCGTCATCCCCTCCATCAGCCTTGCCACCGCGGGCTCGTCCGACGCGTCGGCCTCGACCTGCCTCAGCCGCTCCCCGGCCTGCGGGCGGAGACAGGAGTGGAGCGAGCCGCCGGCAAGGTCCGCAATCACGACCTTCGCGACAGCAGGGTCCTGCAACAGATCGAAGGCGGCGGCAGTGCCCTGGGTGCCCCCGCCGAGGACGAGGAACTTCATGAAGTACGCGCCGGGGCCATGAGGTCGAGCTGGTCGGCACCTTGGGCGGCACCGGCCTCGCCGTGCATGCGCGTCACCTGCACGATCCGGTCTCCCGGGCCCAGCGACACGACCTGGTCCCCACGCGCGTTGCGCCGCCGGAGCTTGACGTCGTCCACCGCCAGGCCGTGGAGCGCCCCGGTTGCGGACACCAGCATGACGTTGTCGTCGTCGAGAGCTTCAAGGGCGCCGGCGACCTGCTCCCCACCGTCGCTCAGAGCTGTGGCAATGACTCCGAGGCCTCCTCGCTTGCGGAGCGGAAAGTCCGCAACCTGCGTGCGCGTGGCGATCCCCCGGTCGGTAACCAGCAAGAGCGACGCCTCGCGCTTGACCGCCACGAGTGTGATCACCTCGTCGCCTCCCCTCAGCTCCATCCCCTTCACCCCCTGCGCGACCCTCCCCACCAGCGAAATCTCCTCTTCCGGAAAACGGACACCGCGCCCGCCGCGCGCCACCAGCAGGATCTCGTCGTCTCCGCTGGTGAGGGCGACGTCCAGGATCTCGTCGCCGTCGCGCACTCGGGCGGCGATCAGGCCGCCGCTCTTCGCGCCGGCAAACTCCGCGAGTCGCGTGCGCTTCACCAGGCCCAGGCGGGTGGCGAAGGTCAGGTAGCGGTCGTCGTTGAGGTCGTCTACGGAGCGCATCGCAACGATGGTGTCGTGCCGGTCGGCACCCAGAAGCGCCCACAGGGACCTGCCCCGGGAGCTGAGCGGACCTTCGGGGATGTCCTCCACCCTCAGGAAGTGGACGTGCCCCTGGCCGGTGAAGCAGAGCATCCAGCCGCGCGTGCGCGCGACCAGGACGCGCTCCAGGTAGTCCCCCGGAAAGCGGTCCATCGCCGCCATCGGAGTGCCCGCCGTCACCCGCCTCCGGTAGAGGTGCATCGGGATGCGCTTGGCGTAGCCCTGCCGGGACAGCGTCACGACCACATCCTCGTCGGCCACGCCGGACTCGACATACGCAAAGTCGGCGCGGTCGCTGTCCGGCAGGATCACCGTCCGGCGCTTGTCGGCGAATTGCTCCACCACGCCGTCCAGCTCCTCGAGCATCACGGCGAGTTGGCGCGCCTCGTCGGCAAGTAGCGCGCGGAGGTCCTTGATGGCGGCGCGCAGCGACTTCTCCCGTGCGCGGAGCTGATCGCCCTCCAGCGCGGTCAGCTTCGCGAGGCGCATGCGCAGGATCGCTTCCGCCTGCTCGGCGCTGAGGCCGAAGGCGTGTTGAAGCCGTTCGGAGGCCTCGTCGCGGTCCGCGGAGCGGCGGATCGTCGCGATCACCTCGTCGATGTGCGCCAGCGCGAGCAGGAGCCCAAGGGTGATGTGGAGTTCGGCCACCGCCCTTTCCAGGTCGAAGCGCGATCGGCGGCGGATCACCTCCAGGCGGTGGTCCCGGTAGCGGGACAGCAGGTCCTTCAGGGTGAACTCGCCCGGTTGCTTGCCGCCGTCCAGCGCCAGGAGAATCGCCCCGAAGGTGCTCTGCAGCGGGGTCTTCTTGAAGAGCAGCGCCATGGTCCGCTTGACGTTCGTGCCCCGCTTCAGCTCCAGCACCAGGCGGATGCCCTCGCGGTCGGATTCGTCGCGCAGGTCGGAGACTTCGGGGATCGCCCCCTTGCGCGAGAGCGCCGCGATCTGGGCGATGATCCTCGCCTTCGACACCGAGTAGGGAAGCTCGGTGACCACGATCTGCTTCTGGCCGCCACGCAGGGTTTCCGTCACGAGCCGGGCCCGCATCGTCATCCGGCCCCGTCCGGTCTCGTACATGCTCCGGATCCCCTGGGTGCCGACGATGAACCCGCCGGTGGGGAAGTCGGGCCCGGGGAGCCTATCCATCAGCTCTTCGGTGGTGCAATCGGGGTTGGCGACCAGCGCGTGCAGCGCCGCGGCCACCTCCCCGAGGTTATGGGGCGGGACGTTCGTGCTCATTCCCACCGCGATCCCCGTGCTGCCGTTCACCAGCAGGTTGGGGAAACGCGCCGGAAGGACGGTCGGCTCCTTCAGCCGGTCGTCGAAGTTGTTCTCCCAGTGGACCGTGTCCTTGTCGATCTCGTCGAGCAGCTCGGTCGCGACCGTGGAGAGCCGCGCCTCCGTGTAGCGGTAGGCGGCGGCCGAATCCCCGTCGATGGAGCCGAAGTTGCCCTGCCCGTCGACCAGCGGATAGCGCAGCGAGAACTCCTGCACCATGCGCACCAGCGCGTCGTAGACGGCGGAATCGCCGTGCGGATGGTACTTGCCGAGCACCTCGCCGACGACCGTCGCACTCTTCTTGTAGTTGCGGTTCGGCTGCAGGCCCAGGCCGTGCATGGCGAAGAGGATGCGCCGGTGGACGGGTTTCAGTCCGTCACGCACATCCGGGAGCGCGCGCTGGACGATCACGCTCATCGAGTAGTCGAGGAACGAGCGGGCCATTTCCTCCTCGATGAGCCGAGGAAGGACTCGATTGCGCATCTGGGCTACCGCCATTCGCACCCCCGGTGCACTCGACCCGCCGGTCCCGGAACAGGATCGGACGCCTTGGGGAATATATCCCCGAAGAGGGGATGGACACGCGAAATTGGCCGGGACCGGCGCGTGGGGGACGTGTGCCGGATTCCGGGCCGCCGCTCACGCGCCCGGGATGAACCCCCGGCCGATCACCTTCACCCGGTCGCCCACCCGAACCCGCCCGGTCCCGTGGTGAACCACGTTCACGCCGAAGTAGACCTTGTCCTTGAGGTGGCGGTAGCGCGCGAGAGTACGGAGCGGCTCCCGGTCCGGGTCGCGCGCCCCCGACTCCTGGTCGGTCGTGGTGACCTTGCAGCGCGCACACATTTTCACGCCGCTGAAGGCCAGCGAGCCGATCGTGAAGCGCCGCCACCGGTCTTCCTCGTGTGGCCGGTCGCCGGAGACGACGATGTTCGGGCGGAAGCGCTCCGCCGGGATCGGGCGGCCGGCGCGCCTTCCGAGTTCAGCCACCGAGCCCTGGGTGACGATGAGCGCCGGGTAGCCGTCGGCAAATCCGACGCGGTGGCCCTTCGCGTAGGCGGGATCCGTGGGGCGCACGTCGTCGTCTCCGATGTGCACCAGGCGGTGGGGAGAGCCGAGGAAGGCGGTCAGCCATGCATCGGCGTCCGGGGATACGGTGCGGACCTCCAGCTCGGAGTCCCACACCCGCACCCCCACCCTTCCCCCCCGCGGCGCGACCGGCACGCTCACCGCGCCCGCTCCCGGCGCTGCAAGGGTCAGCGCGCCCCCGGCGACCGTCGCCTGCACGGTGGCGAGTTCGGGCCTGCCGCGCTGGGAGATGAAGACGCCGTCGGCGCCGACCACCATCCAGCGGCGGTCGAACCGGGGGCCCACCTCGTCGAAGTCCAACTGGTCCACGTCGCTGCCGCGCGCGCCCTTGACCGGGTGGATGCGGAGGCGCAGGACGGTGCGCTCCGCCGCGCCGGTCCCGGGGCCCTTCACGGCCCGGTCCCCGGCGTCGCGGCGTGTCCGGCCGTGCACCCCCCCTTCACGCCAGGGCCCCGGATGCCGCGGCGTGCCTCGCCGTGCGACCCTCCTTCACGACACCGCCCCCTGCCGCGCGATCGTCAGCGGGAGCGTTGCCTGGTGGCGGTCGTTGACCAGGATCTCGAAGGTGTGTACGCCGGCCTCCTGGAAGACCAGGCCGTCCATGTTGATCACATGCGGCACCCGAATCCCCGTCTGGATGCTCCCGTGGCCGGGCGAGACGTTCAGCTCGCCGCGTATGGCCACGAGCTCCTTCCCCGACGGGGTCATGAGCTTGATCGTGAGTTCGTGCGTCCCGGCGTCGGCGACCCCGCCGGTGAACCGCAGCACCAGCGAAACCCGGCCGTGGCGAGCGGGAAAGCGCGCGGCGCTGATCTGGTCGAAGACACCGAGCAGGTTGAGCTTCCCCGCCGAGTCGATGGTGGCCGCGTCGGCGGTCAGTGCGAGATCTATCTCCATTCGGGTTTGTTCCCCTTCCTTTTCTTCCCTTCCAGCAAAGAATCGGCCAGCAGGAGGCCGATCAGCACGTTGAGCGCCGCGTGCGCGAGGATCGAGGGCAGGAGGCTCCCCGTCCAGGCCACTCCGGCGGCGAGGACGAGCCCCAGCGAGGCCGTCCGCACCATGCCGTGGGCGCTCTGGTAGGCGTGAAGAATACCGAAAACCGCCGTCACGGGTAGTGCCGCGAGCAGGTAGCGGTCGCCGAACCAGGGCATGAGGAAGAGTGGGAGGAAGCCGCGATAGACGATCTCTTCCGAGACTCCCGCCGCGAGTGAAAGCACCGTGAAGAGACCCCGCTGGCCCGGCGTGGCGGGAAGGAGGGCCCGCACCAGCTCCGTCTCCTCCCAGCCGCGCCGCTCCCCGAGGGCGCGGAACCCGTAGCAGATTGCCAGTCCCGCCGCCGTGAGGAGCGCGGACACACCGAGCAGGCCGAGCGCGGAACCCGGCCAAGCGGGCCAGGCTGCCGCGCCGCCTCCCGGCTCCGGCGAGGCAGTCCGGTCTCCCACGCCCGGTCCCTCGCCGGGCCATGCCAGCCAGCCGCCGGGACCGGGCTCGCCCTCCGGCCAGGCCCACCAGGCCCACAGGGCCATCACCGCCAGCGCGATCCCCGAACTGGCGTAGGCCGCGATCCGGTGCGCCTGCAGCTCCTCGGCCGGGGCCGAGCGCTGCGCCAGCGCCACGCCGGGCAGTGCGACGAGGAATACCGCCGCTGCGAGCGACGCCAGGGGGCCGCCCAGGCCGGAGAGCGCGAACACCGCGGCCGTCGCGGCGCAGAGGACCACCCACCCCCCCCACCTCACGCGGCGGAGCTCCCGTCGAGCCTGCGCCCCACCGAAACGATGCGGTCCAGGGTGCGCGCGAGATCGCCGCCGGTCGTGCGGACGTTGAGGACGCAGAAGCGCAGCGAGAGGCGGCCCCGCAGGCGCGTCGACGACATCATCGCGAACCCCGAGTTCACCACCTCGTCCTGGATGCGCCGGTTGAGGTCGTCGAGCTCCTCATCGGGAACGCTGCCGCCTCCCCGGTAGCGGAAGCAGACGATCCCCAGGCTCTGCGGAGCCAGCAACTCCAGCTCCCCAAGTTCCCGGACGCGGGCCTCTGCGCCCCTGGCCAGCCCGATGGCACGCGAGATCGCCGCGCGGTGGGCGGCCAGCCCGTACCGCTGCACCGACAGCCAGATCCGCAGCGCGCGAAAGATGCGGGTGAGTTGCACCCCACGATCGCAGAAGTTGACGTGCCGGGGTCCCCACGCGGCGTCCTGCAGGTAGTCGGGAGCGATGCGGAAGGCGCGCTCCAGCAGCGCCGGTTCCCGGACCATCAGGCAGCCGGTCTCGTACGGCTGAAAGAACCACTTGTGCGGATCGAGGGTGGCGCTGTCGGAGTGCTCAAGCCCCGACATCAGCGGCCGCACCGCGGGGTCGAGGACGGCGAACCCCCCGTAGGCGGCGTCCACGTGGTACCAGAGGCCCTGGGCACGGGCGATCTCCGCCATCTCCGCGAGGGGGTCGATCGCGCCGGTGTTGGTCGTGCCGGCGGTGCCCACGACCAGGAATGGGTGCATCCCGGCGGCCCGGTCGCGCGCGATGGCGGAGCGGAGCGAGGCGGGAACAATGCGGCAGACCTCGTCGGCTTCGACCAGCCGGATGCACTCCGGCCGGATCCCCGCGACGCGGGCCGCGCGCGACACGGAGCTGTGGGCCTGCTCCGACAGGTAGACGGTGCCGCGTTCCGGGTTTCCCGCCGCCTCCCGGGCCGCGACGACAGCCAGCAGGTTGGCGGCGGATCCTCCGCTGGTGAGCACGCCGCTGCCCCCTTCCGGGTACCCCAGCCACTCGCGGAACCAGTCCAGGACCGTCACCTCGATCTGCGATGGGCCGGAGGACTCGAGCCAGGTTCCCTGGAAGACGTTGTACCCGGCGATGAGAAAGCTGGCCAGCACGGAGGCCCAGGTCGGGCTGGAGGGAATGAAGGCCAGAAAGCGCGGGTGGTCGATCCGGCCCGCGAAGGGCATCACGTCCTTGAAGATGGTGTCCAGCAGGCCCTCCAGATCGCGTCCCTCTTCCGGAGCGGGGCCGTGCAGCAGCGGCTCGAGGCGGTCGCGGGTGGCCCCCCGCCAGGCCGGCCCGTCGCGCAGATGGGTCCACCGCTCGACGATCGCGTCGACCACCTCGTATCCTGAACGGCGCATCTCCTCCGGGTCCTCCAGGAGGGGTTCGAAGGGCGCCTCACCCACTGTCCGATTGCTCATCCGTTGACGTTCCGGCTCGATTCGTTCTAGTGTGTCATCGTCGATTTCCCCCGGGATCCGGCCGGAAAATCCGGCCGAGCCGCTCCAGGGGTGTTCCACGAGACCCCGTTAGTTGCCTGGAAGAGGATGACAGTGTCGAGCCAGAACAAGTTCAAGGCCGTCTTCGGCGTCATCGACGCGCACGATCACCCCCACGGGGGACGTATTCTGCGGCTCCGCCTGCGCAGAGGGGAAGCCCTGAGTCTTGGGGAGCTCAAGGGCGGCACTCTGGTCGCGACCGCGGGCAACGGGACGGAAATCACGCTCCGGCCGAAGGGGTTCGCCGTATTTGGTGGCAAGGTGACCGATGCGCGGCTGGCGCGCACCGGCCGGATCGACATTCACGCCACCGACGAGCGCGTGGAGGAGATCGACGTCGGCTGGCAGGTGTGCGGACCCGTGTGAGCGGGCGTTGCCGCGGGACTCAGCCTTCCCCCGAGGCGCCCCTCAGCCCCGGAGGATCGCGCTCGAAAGTCTCCCGGAACCACTCGACGTAGGCATCGCTCCGATCGGGGTTCTCGGCCACCCACTCCCTGCGGGTCTCCACGAATTCGCCGGGCCGGGCCATGAGGATGAACGCGTCCAGATAGCCGCTCTCGGCGACGAACATCAGCTCGTCGAGGATGGCGTTCGGTGCGGCATCGTAGACCGCTCGCTGATAGAGCCAGGACTCGGCTGTGCGGGCCAGGATTGCCTGTTCCAGTTCAAATTCGTCGGCGTCCACGGCTTCCGGAAGCCAGCGATCCAGGCGATCGAGGCTCGCCATCAAATGGAGGTGGGCATAGATGACATAGGCCCGCCGACCCGCCAGGTTGACTCCCGGCGGCCCCTGGTAGGCGACCGAGGCCGTGTCCTGAAGCTCGTTGTGCACCACCCTCAGCTCCTCCCAGGGGTAGACCGGACCTTCCTCGGGGGTGGTAATGATCATGAAGGCGGGATCACGCGAAATGCTGTCCCACTGTTCGCGGAGCCAGTTGTCGACCGCTTCCATCTGCTCCTGATCAGGGGCGAGGCGTGCCCCCGAGTAGATGACCAGACGGCGGACGGGCGGAAGTCGGAGTTCGCCCGCGCCGCAAGCGATGGCGGTCATGAGGGCCCCGCCGAGGAGGCTGGCGGCGACCAGGCGCTGGAGGGTAGTGGACATCGGCTGACGATCCGGCTCTGTTGCGAAACGGGGACACTGCGACACACAAGGTAATCCAACCCCGGAGGCCGGGGCCATGTTCCATCGGGCGGGGGCCGGTCGTTAGCGGCGCGGGGATCCCGGCCCGGGGGAATGGCCGCCGGCGGGCTGTCCCCCGTGGCCGGATGGTGCGCCGTCCTCCGGTTCCCCTCTCCAGCGCAGGAACTCGAAGGGGCTGCGGCAGGCCTCGCACCAGCAGGTGGTGAGCGAGGCGTGGCTGCCGAAGAGCGACATGACCTCGGTACGGGTGCTTCCGCAGAACGGGCAGGGGGGCGGCCCACGTTGCGCCGGCGCGTGTTCGGCTTTTCCGCGCGAACGCTTGCCGGGCGCTGGTTCGCGCCGCGCGGAACTCATCCCCCTACTCCACGAAAAGGGCGCGGTTGCGATCCCCGCGCGCCCGCTCGACCGCCTCCTCGCGGGGAGCCCCCGGGCCACGGCGCCGCTCCGGGTCCCACCCCTCGCGCTCGGCCCGGACCTCCTCCAGGCGGATCCCCACCCCCCCCAGCGCGGCTCCCACCCTCTCCCGGTAGCGCTCCCCCACCCGCCCGGCCTCCCAGATGTCGCATTCGGCCACCAGCGCCGCGTAGGCGGAATCGTCCGGGAGCAGCCACGCAAGGGTCGACGGGAGCATCGCCCGGGCCGCCCTCTCCAGGTGCGCCGCGCCTTCGCCACCCGCGCCCGCGAGCCGCGCGAACCACGCCTCGCCGAACTGCCGGTGGTACTCCTCCTCGGCCAGCATCTTGGGCACGCGCGAACGCGCGAGCGCGAAGTTCCCGTGCGAGAAGCTCTCGAGCGCGACCGCCAGCGCGCCGTCGACGACGACCGTCGCCGCGACGAAGGCCGCCCAGTCGGGGAAGGGATCGTCCAGCGCGGGGGCCGAGTAGTACCGCTCGGCGGGGCGGTCCTGCTCCACCGCGACAGGGTCGAATCCGCGCCGTTTCAGCATCGAGTAGAGGAGCCGGGCGTGCCCCCACTCGTCCTGGGCCATCGACGACGCGGCGATCCCGGTCTCGATCGAGGGACTTCCCAGGATCCAGTCGCTGTAGCGGATCCCGAGGAGCCGCTTGGTGTCCGCCAGGCTGAGGATGTGGCGCGCAAGCGGCCCGGGGGCCCCTCCTTCGGCCCGCTCGCCGGCCCGCCCGTGCTGCCCGCCCGCGGGCGTCATCCAGGACTCCCGGCCACCGGCCCGGGCCGTGCGCCAGCCGCCGTCATTCGCCGCTCCGGTTGGGCGCCCAGGGCCCGTCCGACCTGTTCACCGGAATGACCGCGCCGCGGGGGACCACACACATCTCGAACCACTTCTCTTCGTCGTAGGTCTTCCAGGCATACACACGCGCGAGTTCGTCGCCGGGAGCGTCGATGTAGCCGATGTGGCGCAACGCGTCGCCGCGCCGCTTGCGGGCGAAGACCTCGTAGACGCCCTCGCCCAGACCGCTGAGCACGGGCATATCCGCACCGGCCTTGTCCAAAGCGGGGCCGGCGCCTCCACCCCGGCCCTCGCCTCCACCCGGGCCGGCCTTGTCTCCGCCCCCGCTCATGCGCCCACCCCCAGCTTCTTGAGCTTCCGGCGCCCCGACTCGGAGATCCGCGCCGTCGTCCAGGGCGGGTCCCACACTTCGTTGATCTCCACCGACTCCACCCACAACTCCATTGCGAGCCGGTCGCGCACGTCCTGCTTGATGAAATCCATGCAGGGGCACGCGGTCGCGGTGAAGGTCAGGTCGACGCGCGCGGTGCCGCCGTCGAAGGCGACGCCGTAGACCAGGCCCAGCTCGACCAGGGAGATGGGCAGCTCGGGGTCCAGGACTTCGCCGAGGGCGGCGCGGAGGGCGGCGTCACCATCCTCGGGCGCATCCGTCAGCGGCGCCGACCAGCGGTCCCGGCCCCCGGATGCGTGCGGCATCGCCAGGGGCCGCTCGGCGAGCAGCGTCTTGAGGGGGCGCCTGGGCCGGACACGTCCGCCCGCGGCAGACTCCACCGTCAATTCAGCCACGCCGCCACCGTGCCGCGGGACCGCCGCACCGACTCGACGTAGATCTCGTTCATCGGCCCGCGTCCCTTCCAGCGCGCGAAGACGTCGTCCCAGGTGATCTCGCCGTCCTCGAAGAGCCATCGCTTCGCTTCGGGGTCGTACTGGCAGGGGAAGGGGTATTCCAGCACGTACTCCTCGCGCTCCTCGTCGTAGTGCGCGGGCACCGACAGGCCGAGACTCTCGCACAGCGGCACCGTCGACGACATCCAGACCTGGCGCAGCTCGTCGTTCGTCAGTCCCTTGAGCTTGTAGTCCAGCTGGCCGCTGTGCCGCTTCAGGTCGTCGGGGAGCCCGAACCACTCGATCGTCATCGGGAACATCCAGTCCACGCAGCGCTGCAGCAGTTCGGTGGCGGCGCCCCCCGCCCGCGCCAGCCTCCGCATCCACACCTCGCCGTGGCGCAGGTGGAAGGTCTCCTCCATGTCCACCTTGACCAGTGCGCGCTTCAGCGGACCGTAAGAGGTGTTGCGGTGCACGTCACCGAGCAGACAGATCCCGGCCCGGTCGAAGAAGCCGTTGGCCACCACCAGCTCGGCCCAGTTGTCCAGCGGCTGGTCGAATCCGTAGGGGTGCTTGAATTCATGCGGTTCGCGCCCGTACACCAGCTTCTCCTTCGAGACCCCCATGTCCTCCAGCAGCCGGTAGGCGATGTTCGCGTGCGCGAGTTCGTCCTGGATGATCGCGTGCGCGCTGACCTGGGTGTTGGTGGACGGCGCGTGGCGGGCCGCCAGCCAGTAGGCCGGCGCGCTCATCAGTTCGGTGTCGGCCTGGACGGTGAGCTGGATGATGATCGCCTTGCGGTATCCCGGGGTCATCTCCTCCGGGGACTCCAGGATGTAGCCGCCGTGGATCTTCTCCTTCAGCCTGCGCTCGGCCTGCCGGGCCCTCTCGTCCTGCGTCATTTCGCCCTCCCTCCCGCTGATGCCCATCTTTCCTTGCGCCATGCGCCCCGGTGGCTCAAATCCCCAGCGACGACCGAATCAGAGGACTGATCCTCTCCGGCGTCCACGGCGGGTCGAAGGTCAGCTCCACCTCGGCCTCCTCCACCCCGTCCACGCCGGCCACGGCCTCCTTCGCCTCTTCGAGGATCTGGCCGGCGGCCGGACACATCGGGGTCGTCAGCGAGATCGTTGCCTTGGCGGTGCTCCCGTCGACCTCGATATCATATACCAGACCCAGCACGACCAGGTCCAGATTGAGCTCGGGGTCCTTCACGGTCCGGAGCGCGCTGCGGACCGCCTTCTCGGTGACTGCCACGTCTGTTACCCTCCGGCACCGGGGGGAAAGGAACCGCCGGGTCCACACCGGAGCAAACCGGGGTGTGCAGGCGCCCCCGTGCGGAATCTCCGCAAACGGGTGACGCGAAAAATACCCCGAAGGGATGGGAAAGTCATGCGGATCGCCATCAACACCGGCGGCGGGGACGCCCCGGGCCTGAACGCCGTCATCCGCGCCGCGGTGCTGTCGGCGCGCAGCCGGGGATGGGAGGTGATCGGCATTCGCCGCGGATACAGCGGGCTCTTCGGGCCCGGCGGGATCGTCTCCCTGGACGAGCGGTCGGTGAGGGGAATCGCGCACATCGGCGGGACCATCCTCGGCACGACCAACCGCGGCAGCCCCTTCTCGTTCGAGGTGAAGCAGCCCGACGGCAGCGTGAAGACCGTGGACCGTTCGGACGAGGCGATCGAGAGGATGAAGGTGCTGGGAATCGACTGCCTGATCGCGGTCGGCGGCGACGGGTCGCTCAGGATCGCAAGCGAGCTGGCGGCCAGGGGCCTCAATGTGATCGGGGTACCGAAGACGATCGACAACGACCTGGCCGGAACCGCCTTCACCTTCGGCTTTCACACCGCGGTGCAGACCGCCACCGACGCAATCGACAAGCTGCACTCGACCGCGGAGGCGCACCAGCGCGTGATGGTGGTGGAGCTGATGGGCCGGCACACCGGCTGGATCGCCCTGTTCGCGGGGTTCGCATCGACGGCGGACGCCATTCTGATCCCGGAAATCCCCTACGATCTGGGCAAGGTGGCCGGGAAGATCCGGGCGCGGTGGGCTGAGGGGCGCGAGTTCGCTATCATAGTGGTGGCGGAGGGCGCGAAGCCGCTGGGCGGGGAAGCGTCCTACCTGGACAAGCCGGCGCTGGGCGGTGGACGCAGGCTCGGTGGCGTCGCAATGCGGATTGCGGACCGGCTCGAGGAGCTGACCGGGCACGAGACCCGCAGCCTGGTCCTCGGCCACCTGCAGCGCGGAGGCCGTCCGATCGCCTACGACCGGATCCTCTCGCTGAGGTTCGGGACGGCCGCGGTCGAGCTGGCCGCGCAGGGGCGCTTCGGGTGCATGGTGGGCGTGGATCCGCCGCTGGTGCACGCCGTGCCCCTCGCCGAGGCGATCAAGACCCTGAAGCGCGTCCCCGTGGACGGAGATATCGTTCTGGCCGCCCGGGCGATGGGGATTTCCTTCGGGGATTAGGACGGAGCAAAAGAATGCGAAACATCAATTCGGCACGAGCGCTGATTCTGGGCGCCTGCCTCTCTGGGGCACCGGCCTTCACCGGCGCGCTCCAGGCCCAGGAGAACGAGGTCGAGACCGTGACGGTGGAGGGCGAAGTCCTCGATGTCGTCACCGGGCTCCCGGTCGCGGTGGCGATCATCGGCGTGCCGGGCATCGAACGCAGCGCCATCAGCGACGAGTGGGGGTACTTCAAGCTGGAGGATGTTCCGGTCGGCACCTATGTGCTTCAGGTCATGCGCATCGGGTACGAGACGCTGGGTGCGGAGGTTCCTCTCAACGGGGAAGAGATACTCGCGCTGTATGTGACCCCCGGGGCCATCCCGCTGGACGGGATCGAGATCAGGGTGATCGGCGCGGAAGACCTGGCCTGGCGGGCATCGGCCAATCCTGGACAGAGCGTGGTCGGCCCCATCGAGATGGAGCAGCTGCGTGAGCGGCACATCAGCCTGGGCCACATTCTGCAGGTGAGGCACCTGCCCGGGTCCCGCTACATCCCGCCTTCGCGGCCGGGAGCCAAGGGTTGCCTGAGGCTCACCCAGGAGAGCCTGTCTCTGATGACGACCCAGGTGAATCCCTGCTCGGCGGTCGTGGTGGACGGGGTGCTGCTCGCCCCCGAGGCGGCCGGGTGGATCTTCGACATGGACCCCGACGCAATCTTCGCGATGCGCTTTTTGCGCGGCTCGGAGGCCTCGCTGCAGTACGGCCACGTGGGCGGCAACGGCGTGCTGGTGATCGAGACGCGGGTGGGGCGGTAGCAGCCCACGGGACTACCGGGCCGGGCCGGGCCGGGCGCGGTACCGCGGTTGCCGGAAGGAGGGTCCCGTCCCGGTCAGGGGACGAGCGTCCAGTCCCGGGCCCGCAGCGAGACCAGATTCGCGAAGAGCCGGTACGCGCCCGAAACCCCCGCCGGGAACTGGCGGAAGAAGGCGAGGCCGGTGTAGACGTAGAGGCCGTCGCCGACGGGTGCCACCACCAGACCGCCGCGCTTCGGATCCTCGCCCGGGTCGGCCAGCTCCATGACGGGGGTGTAGCGCGCGTCCCATTCGCCCAGGAAGTAGAGCCCCCGTTCCTGCACCCACCCCTCGAAATCGGCCGCGTCGATGCGGTTCGGGCGCGTGAATACCGGAGAATCTGTCACGAGAAGTGTCACGGGCGCGGTCTCGTCGGTCACCCGGTCGTGGGGCCTGGTGATGGTGACCGGATAGGGTGCAAAACCGGCGCCGGCGAACTCGTACCTGTTGTACTGGACGATCACCGTGCCGCCCGCGCGGGCGAAGTCCAGAAGCCCCTCGTTCGCGGTCGCCAGATCGGGCCGGGTTTCGTAGGCCCGGACCCCCAGTACGACGACGTCCAGATCCGCGTAATCGCTTGACAACACGCGATTTGCGTCGAGTTCGATCACCGACATTCCCATCTGCCTGAGCGCGGTGGGGCCGTCGTCCCCGGAGCCCATGATGTACCCGACGCGCAGCTCCGTGGCGGCCGCGACGGGAAAGACCTCGACGCGAACGGCGGCTTCCCGCGCCATGAGGGTCCGCGGGATGTGCGGGTAGTCGACGATATCGAAGGCTGTGACAAATTCACCGGGGAATCTGTCCGACAATCTGTCACGGAATCTGTCACGCGCTCCAGGCGGGCCCGCGTCTCCGGTCCGCGCGATCGCCCGGAAGGTGTGCGAGCCCTCCCGGGGCGCTCCGGCGGGGGTGACGGCGAAGCTGAACGACCCGTTGGCGCCGTCTGCCTCCAGTGCGAAGGGGGCGCTCCCGGGCTCGGCCTGCCAGCCGTCCGGGACCTCGAGTTGCACCGTGCCGGAGTGTGCGGTGGCCGCCGTGTTGGTCAGCACAACCGTGACTTCGCGGGTTTCCGCCAGGCTGCCCGGCCACACCATCCACGGCGGATCGACCTCCACATTGATGGCCGGGACGACGAGCACGGGCTCGCGGTACTCGCCGGCGGCCCCGTCCACGCCGACGTATTCGGCGGTGCGCTGGACGGCCAACGGCACGGTGGGTTCTCCCGCCGACTCGACGCGGCTCCGGTCGCCTGCGATCCCATCGCCCGCCACCTCCATGACGACGCGGGCCGCGATCGGCGGCGGATCGAAGGGCAGCGCCCACAGCTCCGCGTCTTCGGGCCACCGGTGGAGCGCGCCGTCGCGGTCTTCGTGCAGGTAGTAGGGCACCGAGGACGCCGCGCCGGACGGCACGGCGACCCGCCAGCTCCAGCGCCCGATCCCGCCCGCCCCGATCCGGCCGTCAGCCGGCGTCTCGGGGGCCGGGGTCCGGAAGAACATGGAGCGCCCGGCCGGCTGCGTGGACTCCTGCGTGGGCGACGCCTCCCACCCGGATGGGAGGAGGAGTTCCGGCTCGATCCCGGAGAGGGCGAGGTTGCCGCCGTTCCAGACGGTGACATCGACGACGACGGACTCGCCCGGGGTCAGGATGCCCCGCCCCGCGCGCACTTCGGTGACGACACCCGCCGCCGCCAGGAGCGCCTCCGAGACTTGCGCCAGGCGGCGCTCAAGCACGCGGCGGCCCTCACCGGCCCGAGCGGCGTCGCGCGGCACGCTGCCACGCGGCCCTCCGGCGCCCGACCCGCCGGGCGCCGCACCGTCCGGTCCATCCGCCAGAAGGCCGCGAAGGATGGTCGCCGCCTCCATCAGCCCCGCCACGGCTCCGTCCGGACCGGGTCGCCGCGAGGCCCGTCGCCGCTTGCGCCACCGCATCCCGGTAGCGGTCCAGCCGCCGCTGCGTGTCCGCCGGCCATCCCGCAGGCAGGGGGGTTCCGAGTTGTCCGAGCAGCGTGGTGTCCACGCCCGCGAAGATGCCGTCGTCCTCCGTCCCCCCGACCGCCGAACGCTCCAGGTGCAGAGAGCTGGACCTCGGACCCATCGACTGGCCGGAGCCCATGTCCTGGGAGCGGTGCTGGCTGCGGCTCTCCATGGCGAGCTGGTGGTGCGAGCGCCCGAGCAGGGGGTCGAAGGTGCCGGTCGGCACGGAGATCGTGGCGTCGCCGGGGTTGAAGCGGGTGGAGCGGTAGAGCTTTGCAGGCTGCCAGGGGGTGACGCCGTGGGCGGCGAGTTCGGGAAAGCGGTCCGGGTCGCCGGCCGCCGTGAAGGCCTCGCGCGCGGCGAGTCCCGCGAGCTGATGCTGGCCATGCCCGTCGCGCGCCGTGCCCGAGAAGACCGAGACGATCACATGCGGCCGGAACTTGCGCACCACGTAGACCACATCGCGCAGCACCTCCTCCATGGGCCAGAGCTCCAGCGCCTCGTCGATGCTCTTCGAGTAGCCGAAGTCGAACGCGCGGGTGAAGTACTGCTCCCCGCCGTCAAGGGCGCGGGCGGCCAGAAGTTCGCCGGTGCGGATGACTCCGAGTCCCTCGTGCAGCCTCGGCCCGATCAGGTTCTGGCCGCCTTCGCCGCGGCTGAGCGACAGATAGGCGGTCTCGGCGCCCATCCCGCGCGCGAGCGCCGTCAGAAGCCCGGTGTCCTCGTCGTCGGGGTGGGCGGCGATCATCAGCACCCGCTTTACTCCGTCAAGCTGGCGCATGCGGAGCGCCGCGCCCACGATTCCCCGGTCCTGCTGGGCGGTTGCAGGGATGGCTGGTGCTGCGGCTACCACTGCGAGCGCCGCCACGGTCAGAATCCTGCGGTATTTCATCGTTCGTCCATCCCGCCCCTGTTCCCTGAGGTAAACCGGTCGGCCCTCGCGCGCGCCGGTAGGGAGAAGGTAACCTCCAGCCAAGCGAGGGGTCACGACGGAGATCGTCACGACGGAGATCGCCATGGACATCGCCGCGAAGCTCAGGAGCTACGACGGGAAGCGGGTCGCGCCCTTCCGCGCGGTCGCCGAGGCCGTGCGCGGGGCGCCGGAGAGTGCCGTGCCGGAGCTCCTCGCCCTCGCGGCGAGCGACGAGGCGGCCTTGCAGGTGGGCGCGACGTGGGTGGTCAAGTACCTGGCAGAGCTTGGGGACGCGCCGCGCGGGGAGGCTGCCGCGCGGGTGATCGACCTGCTGGAGTGGGTGGGCGAAGCCGACGCGGTGCTGCACCTGCTGCAGACGCTGCCGTATGTGGAGATCCCCGGCGACCGCCGTGCCCCCCTCGGCCGCGCCCTGAAGCGCCTGATCCGGTCGCAGCGCGCGTTCATCCGGGCATGGGCCTACAACGGCCTTGGCCTGCTGGCGGCCGCCGACCCGGCGCTACGCCGCGAGGTCGAGGCGCTCTTCGACGCGGCCGAAGCGAGGGAGTCGGCTGCGGTCAGGGTGCGGATTCGGCGCGCGCGGGCGGGGATGGGGTGAGCGGGCGGAGAGGAATCGCGCGCTCGGCCAGCCCTTTGACGCGGCGCCTTCGACCCGCCCCAGTAACGACCTTCCGCTCAGCCCCGCGGCCCGCGCAGCCGCAGCGCGAAGCCCGTCCCGAAAAACACGTCTTGCGCCCGGTCGTTCAATCCGACGCCGACCCGGATGTCCCACTGCAGGTCGTCCATCAGGAGCCAGGTCAGCCCGGTGTTGGCGTAGTGCTCGGCCTGCATCCCGCCCGGCTCATCGGAAAACACCGCGAACCACTCGCCGTAGAGGCCGTGCCGGCCGCCCAGGCCGATGCCGCCCGAGAGTGACTGGGCCCATTCCGCTATCGCGCCGCCCTCCTCCCCGACCGCGCGATTCACCTGCGTGCCCCCGGAGAGCGAGAACGCGTCGCTGACGTCCCAGCTGTACACGAGGTTCAGCCCCGGAAGGACCTGGCCGTCGGAAAACCGCTCGCTGCCCGTGGGGAAGGTCGCCTGCGGCAGGATGCCCAGCGCCGGAAAGACGCCGTTCTGCTCACTGAGCGCCAGCTTGACGCCCACGTAGAGGTCCTCGAACCCGTTTTCGTCGAGGCTCGCCCCCCGGCCCATCTGCGTGCGCTGCACGACCAGGCCGGCGCCCAGGCGCAGCTCGAGCCACTCCGCGAGGAGCCCCACGCGCAGCAACGGCTCGCCGAGGGAGTGCAAGATCACCGTCGCGCCGTCCCCGGGGCCGCGTACGAAGCCGTAGCCGAGCTCCATCTGCGCCGCGCCCAGCCCCACCGTGCCCGGTCCCTCGGTGAAGTCGGGTCGGTCCGCGACGAGCGGGTTCTGCGCGTGGGCCGGCCCGGCGAAGACCAGCGCCGCCAGGGCGGCAACCGCCAGGGTTCTCGCAAGCATCATCGGTGGTCCTCCCCTCAATGCCCCCTCCGCGGCCACGGCAGCGCCAGCCCCTCGGGCGCCCGCGACCGCCCGAACCACCCGGCCAGCGCCGCCAGACTGAGCACATAGGGCAGCGCCAGGAAGAGCGGGTAGGGAAGATCGGCGTCGAAGGCCTGCAGCGCGAACTGGAGCGCCTCGGCCCCCCCGAAGAACAGCGCCGCCGCCAGGACCCCCGCCGGCCGCCAGCGACCCAGCACGACCACCGCGATCGCGATGAATCCCTTTCCGGCCGACATGTTCTCGGTGAAGGTGCCGGTGTGCGCCAGGCTGAGGTGCGCGCCCGCCAGCCCCGCCATCAGTCCCGCGAAGACGGCCGCCAGCATGCGCGTGCGCACCACGGGCACCCCCGCCGCGTGCGCCGCTTCCGGGGACTCGCCGACCGCCCTCAAGGCCAGCCCCCACCGGGTCCGGAAAAGGAACCAGGCCAGGAGCGGCACCATGACGTACGCGAGGTACGCGGTCACCGCCTGGTCGAAAAGCGCCGGCCCGACCACCGGGACCCGCGACAGCAGCGGCAGGTCCCACGCCGGAAGCGTCTCCAGCTCCAGCGCGACCCCGGTCACGCCGAATCGCGACTGGTAGAGGGCCCCGGTGAACCCGAGGCTCCCGATGGTCACCGCCGTCCCCGTGATGATCTGGTCGGTGTTCAGCCTGACCGCGAAGACCGCAAAAACGAGCGCGGCCGCGCCGCCCGCGAGCGCGCCAGCCAGCAGCCCGGCGTAGCCGCCGCCGGCAAGTGAGCCGAGCGCCCCGCCGAGCGCGCCCCAGATCACCGAGCCCTCGAGCCCGATGTTGATCACTCCGGCCCGCTGCGAGACGGTCTCGCCGAGAGCCGCGAGCGCCAGCGGGACCGCCAGCCCCACTGCGGAGACGAGGAAGGAGGAGAGGGCGGCGGCGTCAGACACGGGAGTGCGCAGCCCGCGGCGAGCCACGGGCCGCTCGCCTGTCAATGGTCTGCAGGACACGGTCGACGGTGAGCACGGCGAGGATGACCAGCGCCTCGATCCCGCGGACCCAGACATCCGGCACGCCCGCCTCGCGCTGCATGGCCCCGCCCCCCGCGCTCAGCGCGCCGAACACGATCGCCGTGAGCACGGCGGCCAGCGGGTGCAGCCGCGCAAGGAGCGCCACGGCGATCGCGGTGTAGCCCCATCCCGGCGACAGCCCCTCGTACATGCGGTGCGTGATCCCGGACACTTGGATCCATCCAGCGAGTCCCGCGATGGCGCCGGAGGCGAGGAAGGCGCCCCAGATCACCGGAGTCGTGCGGAACCGGCCGCTCACCTCGGCGGCGCGTGGCGACGCCCCGACCGCGCGGATGCGAAAGCCGCCCGGGGTGCGGGCCAGGTACAGCCACAGCGCCACCGCGATCAGGATGCCGATCAGGAACCCCAGATGAAGGCGAAAGCCCGGGATCAGCGCCGGGAGCTGGGCGGCGGCCGGGATCGCGTCCGTCTGGTTGAAGACGCCCCGGGACTCGCGCAGCGGGCCCTGCACCAGGAACTGGGCCAGGAAGAGCGCCACGAAGTTCATGAGCAGGGTTGTGATCACTTCGCCCACGCCCATCCGGGTCTTCATCGCCGCTGGGACCGACGCCCACAGCGCCCCGGCCGCGGCGGCGGCGAGGAGGGTCGCCGGGAGGAGGAGGAAGGCGCTGCTCACGGGCAGCGAGACCGCGACGGCCACCCCGGCGAGCGCCCCGGCGTGAAGCTGCCCCTCCGCGCCGATGTTCCAGACGCGGGCCTTGAAGGCGAGCGCGACGGCAAGGCCCGTCAGGAGCAGTGGGGTCGCCTGCACCAGCGTGACCGAGACGAAGTTGTGCCAGGATCCGAAGGCGCCCCGGAAGAGGGCGCCAAAGGCGGCGCCGGGCGAATGGCCCCCGAGCGCGAGGAGGGCCGCCGCGATCGCCATGGTGGCGAGCAGGGCGGTGGCAGCGCCGAGGGCGGGGCGGAGGTCGGTGCGGAGGCGGGCGGCGACGAACTGGTGGCTCATCCGATTGTCACTTCCGGGCCGGCACCAACGGAAGAGTGTCGGTCACTTCGCGGGGCAACTCCGGGGGAACGGGCAGAACCGGCTCTCGCGTTCAACATAGCTTGCCCTGGCCGCCCGAAGTCTCTGTCTTGAGTTGAATTTATGGATGTGACCTTGACGGTCGGCGATGAGACCGCCCTCGACCTCTTGTTCTCCCCTGAACCGGAGGCCGGGCACGCCATCGCATCGGGAGCTGCGGGCGCTGTCCACCGGGATGTGGCTGCCGCGCCCGCGAGCGATTCGACGGTCGCCGAGCAGTGCGATCTCGTCAAGATGGACGTGAACGGCAACGAGACCGAAATAAACTTAACCCCCCCTTATTCACCAACGTCGGGCGGACGAGGCGACGTGAGGCGGTAAGTGTTTTAGATTCAGAGTGTTAGACGAATCACCAACACTTACCAGCCATCACGCCGGGGGTGAAGATAGTGGATGCGGCGTTCAGCTTCAACAGGTCGGTCAGGATCGGGTCCCGCCGGGACCGGATCACGGGGGATTCGGGGGCACTGACGGGGCGCGAGCTGCTGAGGCGCAGCAGAGTGCTGCGCTTTCTGGCGAGGGGGCTTCCGGACGAGCGCGACCGCCGCCGGATCCGGCATTCGCAGGGGCGGCTGGCGCGAACGCTGCTGCTGTTGGCGGGCCAGTGCCGCCGGGACCTGAGCGACGCCACGGCGCTGCGGAACGACCCGGCGCTGCGGCTGGCGACCAGCGACCGTGCGGGCACCTCTCCGCTGGGCGAGGGCGGGCGCCTGCCCTCGCAGCCGACGCTGTCGCGGCGGGTGGCTGCGTGGTCGGCCAGGGAGGGAGTCGAGGTGCTCCGCGAGGGGCTGCAGCGGCTGGCGGGGTGGCGGCTGAAGGCGATGGGCGGGGGGCGGCGCCCGAAAACGCTGGTGATCGACATCGACAGCCTGCCGGTCGAGGTCCACGGCGAGCAGCCGGGCAGCGCGTGGAACGGATACTACCACAAGCGCGTGTACCACCCGATCGTGGCTTCGGCGGGGGAGACGGGCGACCTGCTGGACCTGCGGCTGCGCGAGGGGCAGGTGCACACGGCGGACGGCGGGCTGGAGTTCGTGCTCGAGGTGCTGGAGCGGGCGGAGCGGCATCTGTGCAGCAGGGCCGCGGTGCGCTTTGACGCGGGTTACCCCGGCGAGGCGCTGATGGCGGCGCTGGAGGAGCGGGGCACGCACTACGTGGCCCGGGTGCGCAACAACGCCGTGCTGAAGCGCCTGGCGCTGCCCGCCATCGACGCGGTGGTCTGGGACGCGTTGAGGAACGGGGCGCCCGCGGCGGGCGAGCCCCGCACCTGGGTCCGCGAGTCGTCCTACCGGGCCCGGTCGTGGTCCCGCTCCCGCCGGGTCGTGCAGGTCGTCGTCGAGCGTCCGGGAGAGCTGATCCCGCGATGCTTCTGGCTGCTGGCCTCGATCCCCTCCGGGGAGATGTCCGGGGGGGCCCTTCTGGCGCTGTACCGCAAGCGCGGCAAGGCGGAGGGCCACCTGGGAGAGTTGATGAGCGTCGTCGACCCGGCCCTGTCGTCCACGCCGCGCCGCAAGAGCCACTACCGGGGCAGGGAGATCAGGAAGCGCGAGACGGGGGTCGACGCCTTCGCCTGCAACCAGGTCCGCCTGCTGCTCGCCGGCTTCGGGTACCAGATCATGCACGCCCAGCGCGCCGTGCTGGAGCGGATGACCGGCACCGGCTGGAGCCTGCGGCGCCTCGCCGAACGCGTGCTCCGCACTCCGGCGCGCTTCACCGTCTCGGGCCGGCGGATCACGATGACCACCGGAGGTGCGTCTGCCCACTGGCACATGCTCGTGCGCGGGCTCGCGACCCTCCGCGGGCCTTCCGGATAGCGCGGCCGCCGCCGGGCAGCGACCCCTTCCCCGGCCCCGGCGGCCGCGAGGACGCCAAGGTGTCTCCCAGCGCCGAAAACCGGCTCGGTCCGGCTGACAAACCACTCCTTGCCGACTCGAGAGGCCGCTGTTCCGCTCCCCGAACCGCCCCGGTCTGGCTCGCGTCTGCCCCGGCGCGTTGCGAAAGCTCCCCAGCCTCCTACCTTGCCCTCGACACGGAAGTTCATGAATAAGGCAGGTTAACTGTAACTAACCTTGGATCTGGAGGACCGAATCCCATGGACGGAAGATTACCGGTCATCCTGTTGGCGGCGCTGCTGGCCGTATCGGGCTGCCGAGACGAGCAAGCGCTGATGGCACCAGCCGATCTGGAGCCCGCCGGGGCGGCGGGAGCGGACCGGGCCGAACCGGCGGTGGCGGTGGCGGATTCCACGGCGCAACCCGAGGAGTGCGATTTGATCGAGGTCGAGTTCAAGGTCGATGGCGAGACGAATACGGTGTATCTGTGCCGCCGGGAGTCGGGGGCTGCCGGGGGGAGCGCCAGCGCGGGCGGCGCGGCGGGCGCCGATGGCGACGGCACGCAGATCTGCTGGTACTGGGTGGTCGAGTACCGGATTGCCGGCATACTCGTTGGAAGGACCGAGCAGCTGCTGTTCTGCGAGGAGCCCGAAGACGCTGGAGGCTGCGACGACGAACAGCGGAAGATGGCCCAGGAGTATGAGGAGTACGATGTGCAGGAGCGGGAGCATCCGAGTTGTAGCGACATCGAGTACCAGGGCGCGGGAACAGCGAACTTCGCCTGGGATGAACTCAATGGGTTCTTCCAGGAGGGCAACCCGCACAAACATTACGGGTGGGTGCAGTCGGGCCTCAAGGCCGGCATTCAAGGAATGCGCGACGCGTACGGCGGGCCGTTGCCACTTTCGAGCGGATACCGCTGCCCGCACGGCAACGCGAGCATTCCGACTGCATCTCCCAAGAGCTGGCACATGGAAGGCCGGGCAGTCGACATCAGCGTCAAGACCTTGGCCGGCGTGTCGAGTAACTGGGCCGGAATGACCGAGGATGAGCAGGCACGGGTTGAAGCCATCTGGTTCGATCTTGATGAAATTGCCAAGAACGAAGGTGGCATCGACCTTCAGGAGTTCACCGAATACGACGACCGGCACTACCATGTGGCCTGGTAGGCAGGGCCCGTCCACGGGGGCTAGACGGAGAGAACGAACGATGAGAAACACGACGACCGCCCTGATGCTCTGCATTGCCGGCGCGCTCGCCACCCCGGCGGCAGCTCAGAAGCGTACCTCCGAGGCCGCCATGATGCGCCAGATGGCCGCGGGAGATGCCCGCAGCTGGGAGGCCGGGGTGGTCGCGAGTCTCGGCGTTCCGGCGGAGGAGCGCTCGCCGGAGCTCCTGACGGCGATGATCAGGGCGCTGGAGCACTCGATCCGCTGGGCTGGGAGCGGAAGGGGCCCCACCGAGACCGCGGGCCACCTGGCACAGGCGCTGGCGGCCACGCGCGATCCCCGGGTGCTGCCGGTCGTCGCCTGGTACGCCTACAACGGGCCGCCAGCGACGGTGATCATGGTGGACTTCGGACACCAGGCCGTTCCGCACCTGCTGGCAGTCGCGATGTCCCCCGACGCGCCTGGCGACCATGCGCGCGCGGCACTGCATGTGCTGGCCGGCATCGTGGTCAGGCACGGTCCGGGAGAATACGGACCCGACCTTGCCGCGGCGGCGGCGCTGCATCTCGATGGTCCGCCGGAGCACTACCTTTCCAGTTGGGGCAATCCGATCAGCTCCATCTTGGAGGCGATCGCGCTGGCGGGGGCGATCCGGGCTCCGAGGTTGTTGGAGCGGCTGAACGTGATTGCCAACAGCACACCCGCCGAGATTGAAGAGCTGACAGGGAAGTCGTACCTCGGGAAACGGGCCCCGGCCTGCGCACGGGCGGCACTGGACCGGACCGAGCCGCCAACAGCACTGTGCGACCCGGCCTGGTGGGCGACTTACCCGGAAGGGGTGCGGCGGCGGCGGCGGTAGGCGGCGCGCCGGGGGTCATCCACGAACTCCAAGCATCAGCTCCCCGATCGCGGCCGGATTGTGCTCCTCCGGCGGCACGGGCATCAGCCGCCCCCGCACCATCACCGCGATCCGGTCCGACAGCTCCAGGATCTCGTCCAGGTCGGCCGAGATCAGCACGATGCCGGGACCGTCGCCGCCGTTCTTCGCAAGGGCCCTGATCCTCTCGCGCACGGCCACCGTCGCCTTCACGTCAAGCCCGCGCGTCGGCGACTCGGCGACCAGCAGCTCGCCGCTGCGCAGGAACTCCCGCCCGGCGACCATCTTCTGCTGGTTCCCCCCCGACAGCGTCCCGGCCACCACACCCGGCGCCCCGGACCGCACATCCATCTCGCCGACGAGCGCGGCCGCCGCTTCCTCCACCTCCGCCCAGTCGAGCCACGGACCCCTTCGGTACGCACCCTTCGCATGCAGCGCCAGCGCCACGTTCTCGGCGATTGTGAAATCGTTCACAAGCCCTTCGCCGTCCCGTTCCTGCGGAATCCACCCCGCCTCGTCCGGCAGAACCACTTCGCCCTCATCGGGGGCCTGGAGCCCGGCGAGGACCGCTGCCAGCGTGCGCTGCCCGTTTCCGCCCACGCCGGCGATGCCCAGAATCTCGCCCCGGCGCACGGCCAGCGAGACACCCCTCAGCCCCGCCCCGCCCGCGCTCGCGGCGGAAACGTCCTTGAGCTCGGCCACGATGGTGAACTCCGGGACCTCCTGCCCCGCCACCTCGATCCCGCCTTCGGGCACCCTGACCGCAGCGCCCCCCCCGTCGCCCGGCGATCCGGCGCCCACCAGTCCCCCTGCCTCCCCACCCTCGCGCCGCGCCGGCCGATCCCCCACCCCCCCCACCCCCACCATCGCATCCGCCAACTCACGCGCCGTCACCGCCGCCGCCGCCCGCGTCAGCACCCAGCGCCCCCGCCTCAGCACCGTCACGCGATCGGCCGCGGCCAGCACCTCGTCGAGCTTGTGCGCCACCAGCACGATCCCCGTCCCGGCGGCGGCCACCCGGCGGAGCACCGCGAACAGGCCCTCCACCTCCTGCGGCGCGAGCACCGCGGTGGGCTCGTCGAGGAGCAGAACCCGGGTCTCCCCCATCAGGGCCTTCAGGATCTCGATCCGCTGGCGGTCGGCCACCCCTAGACGCTCCACCGGCACATCCAGCTCCACCGGCAGCCCCAGTTCTGCGGCCCGCGCCTCGATCCGGTCACGGTAGCCCGCCCGGGCACCCCCGCGCGGTGTCCACGCCTCCGCATTGAACAGCGCCACGTTCTCGAATCCGGTGAACCGCGGCACCAGCGAGAAGTGCTGATGCACCATCGCCACGCCCAGCGCCCGCGCCTCCGCCGCACTCCCCAGCCTGACCTCGCGGCCGCCGATCTCGACCCGCCCCGCGTCCGGCGCCAGGAGCCCCGCCACGACCCGCGCCAGCGTAGTCTTCCCGGCCCCGTTCTCGCCCAGGAGCCCGTGGATCTCCCCCGGAGCAAGCTCGAAGTCGACCTCATCGAGGGCCCTCACCGGCCCGAACCGCTTCGTCGCGCCCCGCAGACGGACCGCTGCCCTCACCTGTCGGCCCGAGGACAAATGGCGCTGCTCATGCCGGTCAGCAGGAAGGCGAATCCCCCGCGGCACCCGGATCCCCCGCGGCACCCGGATCCCCCGCGGCGACCGGATCCCCCGCGGCGACCGGATCCCCCGCGGCCGGCTCCACGAAGTCGATGCTCGGCACCTCGATCTTCTCCTCGGTGATCAGCATCCGGGCTCTCTCGATCTGCACGAGCACCATCTGCGAAATAGCCCCCCGCTGCTCCGGATTCGGTACGAAATCCACCGCGCCGGTCGCGAGTCCCGTGTACAGGGGGCCCTCGAGCGTCCCGTCCTGCCATGCCCGCGCCGTCTGCAGAAAGATCTGCGGAATGTTGATCACCGCACTCCCCGCGATCACGTCGGGCGCCACGTCGTTCTGGTCGCGGTTCATCCCGAAGGCCCACGCCATGCGCCCGCCCTCGCGGGCCTCGCGCACCGCCTGGAAGAAGCCGAAGCTCGCGGCATCGACGTTGTGGATCAGCGCGTCGGCCCCCTGGCGCAGCTGCGCGGCCGCCGCCTCCTTGGCTGCCGAGACATCGTCCCAGCTGCCGATGAAGGTCTCGAGCACCGTCGCGTCCTCGCGCATCGCCTTCACACCGGCCTCGAAGGCGATGAAGGTGCCCTTGGCGGATGGAATCTCGACGCCGCCCACCATCCCCACGATCCCGCTCGTGGTGATCGCGCCCGCCGCCATCCCCGCCAGGTAGGACGCCTCGTGCAGCCCGAAGATGATCGGCACGACATTTGCCGAAGGCCGCGACCCCGACGACACCACGAAGGTGACATCCGGATAGGCCTCGCCCGCGCGGCTGGCCGCGTCCTGGTACTCGAAGCCGTGCCCGAAGATCAGCCCGTAGCCGCTCTCCGCGTACGAGATGAAGGCTTCGTCGAAGTCGGCGGGCGTCCGGGTCTGCTGGTGGGAGATGTGCACCCCCAGCGAGTCCCCGATCATCTGCAGCCCCTCGTAGGCGCCGGCGTGCCAACCGGCGTCGCTGACCGGGCCGGAGGTGAGCAGGGCGACGGCGGGCCCGTCGACGGCGGGTGAATCGCCGGCGCACGCGATGGCGGCCAGCAGGGGGACGATCGGCAGGCAACGCAGGTAACGGAACATGGGAGTCCTCGTGGCTTTTGGTGAGGCGACGGCGGTGCTCGACGGAAGAACCGGTCTGGTGCCCCTTCGGAGTCGGACAGTACAATATACGACTGATCCCAAGCCAACCTCCGACCCGAACGGACACCCTCATGGCCCAGCCCCGCGACCATTGGAGTTCCAACACCGGCCTCGTGCTGGCCGCCACCGGCAGCGCAATCGGCCTCGGCAACCTCTGGAAGTTCCCCTACATCACCTGGGTGAACGATGGCGGTGCCTTCGTGCTCGTGTACCTGCTCTGCATCGCGGCGGTGGGTCTGCCCATCATGATGGCCGAGCTGCTGATCGGGCGGCGCAGCCAGAAGAGCGCGGTGGGGGCGCTGAAGGACGCGGCGGGGCCGGCGTGGGGGCTGATCGGCGGCTGGGGCGTGACCGCGGGCTTCATCCTGCTGAGCTACTACACGGTCATCGCGGGCTGGTCGCTCTACTACTTCGCCAAGACGATCAGCTGGACCTTCGGGGGCTTCCCGGAGGGGATGGTGGCGGGCGATCTCTTCACCGAACAGGTCAGCAGCGCGCCGCTGCAGCTGGGCCTCTCGCTGGCCTTCAGCGCGGCGACGATCGCGGTGGTCTACTTCGGGGTCAGCAAGGGGATCGAAAGGGTGGCGCGGGTCTTCCTGCCGATCCTCTTCGGAATCCTGATCCTGATGCTCGATCAGCGCGCTGGGGATGAGCGGGTCGGGGGAGGCGCTCACCTTCATCTTCCGCCCGAACTTCACCGAACTGGAACCGAGCAGCGTGCTGGAAGCCGTCGGGCACTCCTTCTTCACGCTCTCGCTGGGGATGGGGGCGATGATCACCTACGGCTCGTACATCTCGCGCAAGCAGTCGGTGGTGAAGGCGTCGGGCGCGATCGTGGCGCTGGACACCATCATCGCGCTCTTCGCGACGATCATCATGTTCTCCGTGATCTTCTCCGTGACCGGAATGCAGCAGCAGGTGGACGCGGGTGAGGTCGGAGCCGTGGGAATGCTCTTCATCTCGCTTCCGGAGCTGTTCTACACGCAGGTGCCCTTCGGGGTCGTCCTGGGGCCGCTCTTCTACGTGCTCGTGGCGCTCGCCGCGCTGACGTCGACGATCTCGCTGCTCGAGGTCGTGACCAGCTACCTGATCGATGAACGGGGTATCGCGCGCAACAAGGCCACGGTGGTGTCGGGCGCCGCGATCTTCATCTTCACCGTGTTCGCGGCGCTGTCCTTCACCGGCGCTCCCTTCTTCTCGGAGCTCGAGGTGTTCGCGGGCAAGGAAGGCTGGTTCTCCACCGCCGACCACTTCGTCTCCAACTGGATGCTGCCGATCGGCGGCCTGGGGATCACGATCGCGGTCGGCTGGTTCATGACCCGCAAGGCCAGCGAGGCCGAGCTTTTGGACGGCACGCAACCGAAGTGGTTCCACTACGGCGTCTGGCGGTTCTTCGTCCGGTTCGTCGCGCCGGCCGCGGTGCTCGCGATCATCCTGTTCGTGATTCTGGGGAGGGACTTCAGCTGATGGCGGCCGGCAGGCCGATCACCGGGGACCGACGATCTCGGGGGACGAGGACTATGGAAGAACGTGAGCGGTTGGCTTTCCGACTGGGTGTACCGCTGAACGCGATCGCGGCCCTCTGCGACCGCTGGCAGGTGGAAGAATTGGCACTATTCGGGTCAGTGCTGAACGATGACTTCGGGGCTGACAGCGACATCGACATGCTGCTTCGCTTCAAGGCCAAACGAACGCCGGGACTGTTCGGTATCGTTAGGATGGAGCGCGAGATGGGCGAATTGCTTGCCCGCAAGGTCGATCTGGTGAACCGCGCTGCCATCGAGCAGAGCCGCAACTATATTCGTCGGAAGGCCATCCTGGAATCCGCGCGGGTGGTTTATGCCGCGTGAGGACTCGGCTTTTCTGTTGGATATGCTGCTTGCCGCTCGCGATGCGCTGTCCTTTACGGAAGGCATGTCGTTCGACGAATTCGCACGTGACCGCCGAACTCAACTCTCTGTGCTGAAGTCGGTGGAGATCGTTGGTGAGGCCGCCGCGCATGTGAGCGACGACACCAGGCAGTTGCACCCGGACATCCCTTGGCGTGAGATCGTTGGCATGCGGAATCATCTCGTGCATGCCTATTTCGACGTCGACTTGCCACTCGTCTGGTATACCGTACTGAATGACCTCCCCGACCTGATCACCCGATTGGAGCCACTTGTACCGCCAGAGGCCGGAATGTGATCCAGCACGACGATCAGCTGGCCGAAACGAAGGGCTTCATCCCGTCAGTCGCCAAGCGCCCGCCGGAGATCTCCTTCGGCGGTCGCGTCCTCTTCCTCGCGGACGACGCGGAACTCATCCGGCGCCAGCTCCACGAGGGACTGGATCCCGAACTGACGCAAGACCTCAAGGCACAGCTCCGCGACCAGATCAGCACCGACGAGATCACACCGGCCTACATCTGCTTCTTCTACGACGAGACGCTGGGTGACTTCCCGTACCTGGGGCTCGAGGTCAGGAGTGGGGGCGCCGGCGGCCACGGCACCGACGACCGAGCCGCCGGCGACGAAACCGAGGCCCCGATCGAGCGCGGAACCGTGCGCGCCGGCGGCTTCGTCTGCTCGGTGGCCGGCAAGCGCCGCGGCAAGGGCTCCAGCCGCGAGCAGAGCCCCTACGCCGAGCTGATGGCCGGGATCAGGGTCGTCGTCAGCGAGAGCATCGAGCGCATCTACAACGAGAACTGCCAGAACCTGGGGATTCTCACCACGACCGACTTCGGCCTCGTCGACCGCATCCGTTCCGGCGAGCCGATCCCGCTGAGCGAGTTCACGGCGGGGACGGACGACATCACCCGCCAGATCATCGAGTACGGCGGGCTCTTCGAGTTCAACATGGCGCGCCTGCAGGGACAGGTGACGCTGCCGGCGCCGCAAGCTGCGGCTGGCAACGCGGCCGGTCCCGACGGAGCATCCGAGCGCCCGGCGGCCTCCCGCGGCGGCCAGGCCGACGGCGACCCGCAAGCGCCTGCGCCCCCCCGCCCCATGACCCTCGGCGAGAAGATCTTCGCCCGGAAATGGGTCGTCGACGCCGCCGAAGGACGCATCGGAACCGCCTCCGCCGAGCCCGGCGAGGCCGGCTTCTTCCACGCCGACATCCGCTTCTCCCACGAGTACGTGACCCCGATGGCCGCCATCTTCTTCGAGCAGAAGCTGGGCGCCGACGCGAAGGTCCTCGACCCGGACTCGATCCTCTTCTTCCGCGACCACCTGACCTTCCTGCACAAGGTGATGAGCCAGGAGCGGATCGAGCAGGGCCTGCTGGCGGTCGCGAACGAGCTGGAGGTGAAGCAGCGCGAGTTCTCCGAGAAGCAGGGGATCCGGCTCTACGGGGAGCAGCAGGGGCACGTGATGGGCTCCGAGGCGATCTGCCACTCCAAGATCCTGGAGGACTACGCCGAGCCCGGGATGCTCATCATCGGGACCGACTCGCACACGCCCCACGCGGGCGCGGTCGGCGCGCTGGCCTTCGGGGTGGGCACCACGGCGATCTTCAACTCGTGGATCACGAAGGATGTGCGGGCGCGCATCCCGCCGTCGTTCAAGGTGGTGGTGGACGGGACGCTGCCCGCGAACTGCACCGCCAAGGACCTCATGCTGGAGATCCTGCGCCACCCGTACGTGCGCGACGGCCACGCGATCGGCCAGATCATCGAGTACGCGGGGCCGGTCGTGGAGCGGCTGAGCGTCGACGAGCGCGCCACCATGACCAACATGGCCGCCGAGGTGGGCGCCTTCACGGGCCTGGTGGCGGCCGACGAGCGCACCGTCGAGTTCCTGGTCGGGGAGCGGGGCATGGACGCGGCCCGCGCCCGCGCCCTGGTCGACGGCGTTCACAGCGACCCCGGCGCCGAGTACGTCAAGGTCATCGAGATCGACGCGACGCGGCTGCGCCCGATGGTCGCGCTCCCCGGCGATCCCGGAAACGGCCTCTACATCGACGAGCTCGCCGACCCGGTCCCGGTCGAAATCGCCTACGCCGGGTCGTGCACGGCCGGCAAGAAGGAGGACATGGACATGTACGCCAGGGTCTTCCGCGAAGCGTGGGAGGGGGCCGGGCGAGGCGTCCACCCGGACGTGGACTGCTACATCCAGTGCGGCTCGACGGACGTGCGGGAGTACGCTCGCGAGCAGGGATACCTGGATCTCTTCCGCGCGATCGGCGCCGAGTTCATCGAGCCGGGGTGCGGCGCGTGCATCGCGGCCGGGCCGGGGATTACACGCTCGCCGGATCAGGTGTCGGTGTCGTCCCAGAACCGGAACTTCCCGGGCCGCTCGGGGCCGGGCCAGCTGTACCTGGTGTCGCCCTACTCGGTGGCCGCGTCGGCGGTGGCGGGGAGGGTGGTGGGGTGGGAGCCGGGGGTGGGGGTGGGGAAACGTTTCGGCTGAAACGTCTTGGCGTCGAACGACGACATTCTTCTCTTGTCGCTGTTTCGCGGAGCCTGGAAAGCCTGCACAGATGAAGAATGGTCGCTGCTGGACTCGAACCAGCGACCCCTACGATGTGAGCGTAGTGCTCTACCGACTCAGTCCCCGGTTGACCCGATATCCTTCCACCGTCTCCACGCCGGTATCGGGATCGCGCTGCACACCCAAGACAAGATCCTTCCCCAGCCAGGTGATTTGCGGCAGGGGCACATCGAGCGTCCCCAGCCAGCGTCCCTCCGAGTCAAAGACGCTCCACTCGCTCGTACTGGAGTCCAATCGGTTCGCGACCCACAAATTGCCTTCGGTGTCCGTGAGAAGCCCGGCAACCCGGGGACGGAAGGGTCTTGGCGGATTCCTGGCCATGACCCCATCCCATCCTTGCCAATCCAGTGTCTGTCCCTCGGACAGCCGCGCCTTCCATGCCTCGACTTCTGCAGAGGTGATGGGGATCGGCTCCACCTCAGTACGCCGGATGATTCGTCGAAGAGTGCCCATCGGGGAGAACTGGTGAACTTCGTATTCGTCGCCGCTGCTGATATACACTGACAACGGGCTCCCGCCTGCTGCCAGGACCGCCTCGGTCCGGAACGGCAACACGTAGGGGATGGGTAGCCGGGCGAAGAGGAATTCTTGCCCGTCCCACCAGCCGAATGACTGGGCGCTGTAGTCGGAATCGATTCTCGCATACCCAGTCGGAACCCTGTAGTAGGTGTCGAGGGTCGGGCGGAAATCGGTGCGATTGATTTCGACCAGGAATGTTCCGTCTGGTAGGGGTAAAATCACCGACTCGCCGGGGCGCTGGTCGACTGTTCGCGTTGCAGCGAACACTGCGCCGACATCGATGCTCCGTTCCCCTAGAAGCGTGCCGGATGGGTCGAAATGGCTGATCCGGCCGAACATGTAGTCCCAGACCACGATGGTGTCCCGCGGAAGAACCTGAAGGTATAGGGGAGACGAGAACTCACCGGGTCCTTGCCCTTTGCCCCCGAAGGACGCCGAAAGAGCGCCCGAAGTCTCGAAGACCAGGACCTTCGCCACTCCTCTGGAAAGCACGGCCACTCTGCCGTCCGAAAGAAGTGCGGCCCCCCCGACCTGCCACACCAGGTGGGCGGGATCGTCGGCCGCCTCGGACGATCCGCGATAGCCGCCGATCACAAACTCCGGCTCAGCCCCCACGGTCCAGAAGTCGGCGGTATCCGATTCGGGCGCGTGGTTCTCGACAATCTCGATGTCGGCTGAATCCCGCACTGTAGCGGCGGGCGCCGGGTCCTCGGCTACAGGTGGGTCACAGGCCAGGGCGGCGAGGAGAAGTGCAAGGGCAAAGAGTCGCGCGCTCTTGGGTCGTGACACTGCAGCCACCCCGTTTTGGCGCCGAATGGGGGCCATGATGGTGGATTGCTAAGCCTGCGGAGATGAAGAATGGTCGCTGCTGGACTCGAACCAGCGACCCCTACGATGTGAGCGTAGTGCTCTACCGACTGAGCTAAGCGACCGTGACAGTCCGGCGTACCCGCCAATCCGGCCTGCCAAGTACCCCCACGGGGAATCGAACCCCGGTCTCCTGGCTGAGAACCAGGTATCCTAGTCCACTAGACGATGGGGGCCTCTTGTCCCTCGCCGCCGCGGCGCTGCGCCGACGGTGACGCGGGGCAGATAAGCTATAGGGAATCTCCCGGGGACTCAAGTTAGGTTGTGGGCTTGACATGCAAGTCCCCACTTGCATATCATGCTTCATGTGGACATCTATCGCGCGATCGCTGACCGAACCCGGCGGGCCATCCTGGATGAGCTCGTGGATCGCCCGGGTCAATCGCTCTTCGAACTCTGTGGGCGCCTGATCATGAAACACGGCGTCACCTCCTCGCGGCAGGCGATCTCGCAACACCTGGACGTCCTGGAAGCCGCCGGGCTCATTCGCACGAGGCGCGAGGGGAGGTCGAAGCTCCACTGGTTCGAGGGCGCCCCGCTGAAGGCAATCGGCGAGCGGTGGCCGATCTCAAGGAACGAGGACACCTCACGGGACGAGGACACTTCACACTCAACGGACGAGAACATCGAGAAATGAGAATCAACCTGACCAGCGTCTGTGTGGACGACCAGCAGAAGGCACTTCGCTTCTACACGGAAACACTGGGCTTTCGGCTGAAGCATAACATCCCTCTCGGAGAGCACGCGTGGATCACCGTGGTATCCGAGGAAGCTCCGGAGGGGACGGAGCTGGTGCTTGAGCCCGCTGCACACCCCGCAGTCGGTCCGTTCAGGAAGGCGCTGGTGGAGGACGGGATCCCCTATACCTCCTTCGCGGTCGACGATGTCGGAGCCGAGCACGAGCGTCTCGTGGCGAAAGGCGTGCGATTCGTGCAGCCGCCAACCGACCTGGGGACAGTCATTACCGCAGTCTTCGACGATACATGCGGCAACCTGATCCAGATCATGGAGGAGAAGGCTCAACCGTGACGGCGTCGTCGCCGGTGCCACCTGCGGCCCACGAAGCAGGCCGACAACACTACTCGTTCTCAGGAGGAGCCTGATGCTCCGGAACATCCTCGCCGCCGTCGCCGGCTACATCGCCATGGCCGCCGTGCTCTTCGCACTCTTCTCGCTTCTGTGGCTGACGGTGGGACCGTCGCGCGCCTTCGAGCCGGGTTCGTGGGACGTACCCGGCAGTTGGGTCATCGTCCAGCTCGTTCTTGGGCTCGTGGGCGCGTACGTCGGCGGGCTGGTCTGTACCAGGGTGGCGCACGATTCCCGGGGCGCCACGATTCTGATCGGCCTGGTGATCGTGTTCGGAGTGGCGAATGCCCTGATCCCGCCGGAGATCGTGGCAGGACCCCGCCCCGACGACGTGTCGATGATGGAGGCGACTGCGGGCGCCCGCCAGCCGGCATGGTTCAACTGGCTCAACCCGCTGATCGGGGCCATAGGCGTCTGGTTGGGATCGCGGAAGAAAGGGGATGGGGAAAAGCGGTAGGCCCACGTCCCGAGCGTGATCATCGGGGGGGGGGTGTCAATCGACAGAAAACAGCAACCTGGCCAACACAAGCTCAGGGATCGAACGGATTCACGCAGGTGACGCCGAGTCGGCGGTAGTCCCGACCATCCCGTGTGACGACCGTTAATTGATGGACGCGGGCGGCAGCCGCGATCATCGCCACGCTCGAGACGGCCCGCGGCCGGCGGTGCTGGATCCTTGCGTACTCCCTGAAGCATTCCGCAACCAACGGCAACACCGCGCCCGATTCGATCACGGCCTCCAGCCAAACCTCGAGCCTGGTGGCGCTGCCGGGATCCCAGTCGCGCACGTTCTCAATCCCGGCCTGGATCTCGCCCAGGGTGGCGGCCGACAGGAACAGCTGGTCGGACGGGGTCTCGGAGATCCACCGAACCAATGACGGGTGCGGCTCCGGTCGGCGGAGTTCGAAGACGACGCCGGTATCGAGGAGATACATGACTGGGCTCCGTGGATTGTGCGCTGTGCGGCCCTCGCCGGGCTACAGGGGGGGTGGCTCCAGACGGGAGCGCTCCGGGCGCCGCGGCACCAGTGCCTCCGACCGGGGTTCCGTGGCGAGCAGGAGGTCTTTGATGTCCCGCCGCGCAAGTTTCCTGAGACGGCGCCATTCGTCGATCCGGACGAGGACGGCCGCTTCGACGCCGCGCTTGGTGACGATTTGCGGCCCCTCGTCCTGTGACGAGTCCAGCATCTCGCTGAATCGGGCCTTGGCTTCCTGTACCTGCCAGACTTTGGGCATGGGGGTTCCGTGGAAACGGGCCTTGTGTGCTTTAGTAATATGACTAGGTAGCAGACTAGTCAGATAAAGTAACCTGGTCAAGGGGACCGAGAATTGGCGCATATCGGCGGGGATCGTGCGCCTGCGGCCACGGCTCACTCGCGTTCGGCGGCCGGACTGCGACATTATGGGCGACCCGGCAGCGCGGCGAACTCGGCCATTGGGGATCTGGCCGGCGTCGGCCACGGGCTGCTGGACGCGACAGGGCACGCAACGGATGCGATGAGATGACGGTGACGAGAGAACCGCAGGTCCTTGTCCTCGGCGGCGGTCCCGCCGGGGCGGCGGCTGCGCGGCTGCTTGCGCTTTGGGGGCTGGAGGTCGTGGTGGTGGAGAGGGGGGTGGGTGGGCGTGGGGCCGAGGCCGGTGGTGAGGCCGATGCCGCTCGCGCGGCGGCCGCCCAGTCGCTTGCCGAGTCGCTGCCTCCGAGCATGCGCAAGATCCTGGCCGCGACGGGGCTGCTGGGGGTGGTGGAGGCGGGGGGTTTTCACCCGAACGGGGGGAATACCGCGCTTTGGGGCGGCGAAGGGCGCCGTGACGACTTCGCGGGGGGCGCCACCGGGTTCCACGTGCTGCGGTCCCGGTTCGACCGCGTGCTGCGTGAGGCGGCGGCGGACGCCGGGGCGGAGATCGTGGGGGGCGTGGCGCGGATGCCGGAACGGGATGGCGAGGGGGAGGGGTGGTGGGTCGAGGCCGCGCTGGATGGCGGGGGGCGCGCGGAGATCGTCCCGGGTTGGGTGCTGGACTGCACGGGGCGGGCGGGGGTGCTCGCTCGGCGCTACAGGGTGATGGAGGCCGGCGCGCCGACGCTCGCGGTCGTGCGGCGGTACCGGAAGGAGGGCGGCTGGAGCAATGTCGACCCCGCGCACGCCCTGGTGGAAAGCTTCGATCGTGGCTGGGCCTGGTCCGTCCCGACCTCGAACGAAGAACGCCATGTGGCGGTGATGGTGGACCCTCGCCTTCAGGCCGTGATGGTGGGGGCCGCCGACCTCTCGTCGGCCTTCGACGCCGAGATCGCCAACACCGCCCTCATGTCATCCATCACAAAACCCGCCGTACCCACCGGCGACGCCTGGGCGGTGACCGCGTCGATGTACACTTCATCCGAGTTCGCCCCGGGACGGGCGCTGCTGGTGGGCGACGCAGCCTCCTTCGCCGACCCGATGTCGTCGTACGGGGTGAAGAAGGCGCTGGCGTCGGCGTGGCTGGCGGCGGTCGCGGTCCACACGGCAATCCGGACGCCGGAGTTGGCGGGGGTTGCGACCGAGTTCTTCAGCCGGCGGGAGCGGGCGATGTACCGATCGCTGCGGCAAGGGCTCGCGGTGCAAGTCGCGGGGACGCAGGCAAGCGGTGCGGACGCGGACGAGCAGGAGGCGGAAACTGCCGCGAGGCTCACGGATAGCGGGACAAGCAGCCGGACGACGCCGGCCCCGGACGCATTCTGGGAGAAACGCGCCCGCTGGCTTGCCGACCGGCCCGAGGATGTCGGCGACGCGAACACTCTGGACGGCCCCGACGCCGAGACCCTCCGCGACGACCCCGAGGTGCGGGCGGCCTTTCACGCACTGCGCCTGGGATCGGGGCGTCTGCGCATCGGGGCTCGCAGCACGACCGAACGTCCCCTCGTGATTGGCAACCGGATCCGCATGGCGCCCGCGCTCGTCACCCCGCGTTTTCCCGGTGGCGTCCGCTACTTCCGGGATGTCGATCTGCTCCGCGTCGTCCGCCTTGCCCCGGGGTGCCGGAACCCCGGCGTGCTCTTCGAGACCTACAGCGAGTGGGCGGCCCGGGAGGACCTTCCTCCGGTCGACTTGACCAACTTCATCGGTGTGATCGCGCTGATGATCGCCGATGGGGTGCTGGTGCCGGGGGGCGAGGGGTGAGGCACATGTCGGTTCGGGGCGCCAGGAGCGAAAAGGAGCCTCACCGAGATGGGATCGAGACGAGCCTGCGCTCGCGCTCCGCCGCGAAAGCCAGCGCTGCCCGAATGTCCTCGGCCTCGAGGTCCGGGAAGTCCGCCAGTATTTCGGCCTCGGTCATCCCGGACGCCAAGTACTCAAGGACATCGTACACGGTGATCCTTAGCCCGCGAATGCACGGCTTTCCGCCCCTCATTTCCGGGTCCAGGGTGATGCGATCCAGATGATTCATGCCCATAGAATACTCTTGGGCCGGATCAGGGGTCAAATCGGGTGGGCGCGCGTTCTGCTACAGCGGGAAAACCGGATCGGCGCGGGCCCCTCGTCGGTCGCCGAAACGGGCGGAAGGCTCTGGGTCGGACGGAGTGTCCGGTTCACTTTGGCGGTCGTCAGACACGAAATCGCCGTTCGTAGGCACTATCCAGGGATGCCGGAGGCGCCTCACAGCAACGTCGCACCGAGCGTGCCGGCAATCCACTGGTTGAGACTCTTTCCTTCGGCAGCCGCGGCGGCGGCGGCGCTTGCATGCAATTCCGGCGAAATCCGAAGGTTGAATCTGCCCGAGTACCACTTTCGCGGCTCTACTCCGTCCTCTTCGCACATCTCCAGGAACACCTTGAGCGACGCGGTCCCCTCCTTCCTCAGACCGGCAACATCGCGGGCGTAGAAATCTGCTCCGCCGTTCAGGCCAATGAACTCGCCACGGAACATGTCGATGTCGGGATCGAACTGGATGATGGCCTTGTAGCCGTTGATTTCCATGGTGTTTCTCATGGTTCCACTCCATTCCGCCGAAGCCAATCCCGGACGCTGACGACCACGCCGACATCGGCGTTCGGCGACGGATGCGGGCGGTGGAAGACCCGCCGGTCGCCGAACAGTCTCACGCCGACGCGGGATCCTTCCCGCTCGCTGACCTCCGCGCCCAGCTCGACAAACAGCGCCTCAATTCGCCGCCAGGGTATGTTGCCACTGACCGGATGGCTGAAGAGCCTTTCGAGCGTCTTGCGGTGCCTGCGTCTCATCGGAAATGATACCGACATCTAGTACCGCCAGCAACCCTCGGAACTGGCCAAGTCCCCCGTCAGCGCGCTGATGCGAGCGGTCGTCCGCTACTTCCGGGACGTGGATTCCCTCCGTATTGTCCATGTTTCACCGAGGTGCCGGAATCCGGGCAGGGGGACGCGGGGGCAAGTGCCGGACCCGCATTCGCGGAAGGAGAGAATCCATTGAGATGAACATTCGATCGTTGAAGACCGGATTCAACGTGGCCCTCGCCCTCGCGGGGGCTGGGACCCTGATCGGCATAGTGGTCCTTGTTTTTGGCCCCGACCATGACCCAATGGTGGCAGTTGGCTGCGGACTGCTCTTCGCGGTCACATTGACCTGGAAGGACCTGGCGGTGACCAGGGCCCGCTTTGCGGAAACAGCCAGAGAGGCGGCTGCGCTGCTGCGCCAGGCCGACCGGGGGTTGACGGAGATTCACAGAAACGGGGACCTCGAAGCACTGCCGGGAGTCCAGGCTCGGATTGCGAAGGTGCTGGGCCTGATCGAGTGAAGCACGACGCCGGCGAGGCAGGCTCTCTGGCGCGCCTCACCCCGCCATGCTAAATCAAACCACCGCCAGGAAGCCAAGCCGGAACCCACACCCGTCAACAGGGGAGCATGCGGCCGGATGAAACGCCATTTAGCAGCCCCGCTCGGGGCGGTGACGTCGCTCCTCGCCGCCCTCCTCCTCGCCCTCACCCTCCCCGCCCCCGCCGCCGCCCAGCAGAACGGCGACGACGACGAGGACGAGGGCCTCCCGGTCACGAACGCGACCGTCATCGACGCCTGCCAGCGCTGTCACGCGGTCGACGACGACAGCATGATGACCCGCATATCCTACATGCGGAAGACTCCCGAGGGGTGGCAGCAGTCGATCCGGCGGATGGCCACGCTCAACAACGTGGAGCTGGATCCGGCGGTGGCGCGCGACATCGTCCGCTACCTGTCGGACAACCACGGGATCGCGCCCGAGGAGCTGCGGCCCGGGCGGTTCGAGGTCGAGCGGCGGCTGATCGACTGGAGCTACGAGCCGGACGAGGACGTGGAGAACACCTGCAGCCAGTGCCACTCGATGGGGCGGGTCATCACCCAGCGCAGGACCCGGGAGGAGTGGGATCTGCTGATGGCGACGCACCGGGGCTACTACCCGCTCTCGGACGGGCAGGGGTTCATGCGGTTCGGAGGGAGTTCCGGCCATCCGAAGGACGCGGCGGTGCGCCACCTGTCGAGCGAGTTCCCGCTGGTCACGCCCGAGTGGACGGCCTGGTCGGCGACGAAGCGGCCGCCGCGGATTGCGGGGACCTGGGCGCTGAGCGGTCACGACCCCGGGTTCGGCCCCATCTACGGGACGGTCGAGATCTCGGAGGGCGCTGACGCGTCCAGCTTCCTCACCCAGCTCGACTACGAGTACGCGCGGACCGGGGAGCGGGTGGAGCGGGGCGGCCGGTCGATCGTCTACACCGGCTACCAGTGGCGCGGCCGGTCCTTCGTCGGCGGGGACGAGGAGACGGCGCTGCGCGAGGTGATGATGGTCGAGCGCGGCTGGAACGAGATCAACGGGCGCTGGTTCATGGGCGCCTACGACGAATTCGGGCCGGATGTGAAGCTGGTGCGGGCGAACGGCCCGGTGCTGTCGGGGCTGCATCCGGTGGCGATTCGTGTTGGGACGACGGCGACCGTGACCGTGCACGGGGTGAACCTGGCCACCGGACTGGGGCCGGAAGACGTGGACCTTGGACCGGGGCTCGAGGTCGTGCGGGTCGTTGCGAGCGAGTCGGACCGGTTCACGGCGGAGGTCGCGGCGACCGAAGATGCCGCGGCGGGCGCCCGCGACGTTTTCCTGGCCGGCCAGCCGGTTCCGGGCGCGCTGACGGTCTACCTGACGATCGACCGGATCGCCGTGACGCCCGAGGCGGGGATGGCGCGGGTCGGCGGCGGCGGCAACTTCCCCAAGGGGTTCGCCCAGTTCGAGGTGACCGCCTACAGCAACGGCCCCGATGGAGATCCCGAAACCGGTGACGACCTGCCGCTCGGCCACGTCGACGTGACCTGGAGCGTCGAGGAGTACGCCGCGGTCTTCGACGACGACGACATCGAGTACGTCGGGACGCTGGACGAAGGCGGCCTCTTCCACCCCGCGATCGACGGCCCCAACCCCGAGCGCAGCGGCCTGCGCAACAACATCGGCGACGTGTGGGTGGTGGCGACCTGGCACGGCCCGGACGGGGAGGAGGTGCGCGGGCGCGCCCACCTGATCGTCACGGTGCCGCTCTACATGCGCTGGGAACCGTGGCGGATCGGGGACATCCTGATGGTGCTGCCGAGGCGGACGGAGGGGAGTTAGGGGGCGGGATCACCGCGGGATTGCAGCAACAGCATGTCCTTGAGTATCTGCCACACCTCCGGCCCTTCCGCGATCATGCTGCTTCCGATCACCTGCGCGTAGTCCAGCGGCGTCCTGCCTTCCGCGTCGCGGGCGTTGGGGTCGGCACCGGCGTCCAGCAACACGGTGGCGACATCCGTCCATTCGGTGCCGGGGGCTCCAAAGATGGCGGCCACGTGCAGGGGCGTCGCCCCGATGTTGTCTTGGACGTTGACGTTCGCTCCGGCCTCCAGAAGCGTCGTGAGCAGGGGCGGGTGGTTGGTTGCCGCGGCCCGGTGGAGCGGTGCGTACCCGGCGCTGTCGCGCGCGTTTACGTCTTCACCCATTTGTACGCACTCTTCGAATTCGGCAACTTTCGCGAGCAGGGTGAACGCGTGCGTATTCCAGTTCGCGCAGTTGGTCGGGTCGGCGATGCGGCCGCGCTCGTCGCGTGCGAGCGGGTCGGCGCCCAACCGCAACAGGGTACGGAAGACCGCCGGATTGGGGTTTGTCCAGGCATGGTGCAAAGGCGTTTCGCCATCGAGGTTCCGTGTGTCGATGTCCATGCCGGCCGCCACCAGAGCCTCTATCATTGCCGGGTCGCGGTTGTACTGCGCGGCTGCATGCAGCAGCATTTGTGTAGGTCCGCCGGAAGGTAACCGAATAGTGCCGAGACCCGCCCCGAAGTCCAGGAGAACGCTGATGACGCCGGGGTCGGTGGCCGTCTCCACGGCCCTGTAGATGGCCGGAAACCGGGGGTTCCAGCCAGCCTCCAGGCATTCGCGCACAAGATCCGCTGAGGCGGACGCGAAGAAGTCCCACCGGTTCCAGTCCCGGCACGTGGGCGGAGTGGGAGCTGCAACGGACGTCGGAGTGGCGGTCGTGACAGCGGCTTGGGCACCCCCAGGGGACGGAGCAGTATCCCCCGGGTCGGCTCCCGGGCCGCCCGCGCAGGCCGCGCCGAAGGCGACGACCAGGGGCGTGGTCGACCTGACGAACGACGTCAACGGGCTGTGGCGTGTCATCTTTACGTTACTTTCTGTCAGGTAGAGTTGTCATTTGTCACCTTCCCACGTCCCGGCGCCTGGCCTCGCGTACCCGCCGCACCTCCGGTAGTCCTTCCAGCGACCGATTCTCCAGGGCGTAGTCCATCGGCGTTTTGCCGTCCGCGTCGCGGACATCGGGGTCCGCTCCCAGGCGGAGGAGGAGGGGGAAGGCGGCGGGGGTCCATCGCGCTGCCGCGTGCAGGGGGGTGAGGCCGGAGCCGTCCGCCTGTTGCAGATCCGCCCCGGCGCGCACCAGCACCTCCGCGGCCGCTGCATTGTGCCTGCTGGGCACTGGCGCGCCGCTGATCATGATGACCCCGCGGAACAGGGCCCTCAAGAGCGGCGTTTGATCGTTTGCGGCCCGCCCGACCGGGACGAACCCGTCGGGATCACGCGCATTCACGTCGCCCCCGGCAGCGATCAGCGCGGTCATGACTCCCGGATGGGGATTGTACCAGGCGGCGGAGTGCAGGGGCGTGTGGCCACTGCGATCCAGTGCGTTCACATCGGCACCCGCCGCGACCAGAAGCTCGATGACCGTGCGGTTCGAGGCGTTGGCGGCCACCTCGTGCAGCGGCGTCCGGCCTGATGCCGAAGGGGCGTGGACGTCGGCCCCGGCATCCAGCAGCGCCGTGGCGATCTCGGGGTTCGGATTCGCGCCCACATAGTGCAGAGGGGTATTGCCCCGCCGGTAGCTTTCCCGACTGGGAGCGCCGAGGTCCGCGCCCGCCTCCGCCAGGGCCGTCACGACATCGGGATCCGGGTTCGACCTGGCGGCGAGGTGCAGCGGTGTCCAGCCCCATCCCCAGTCGACGCTGAAGCCCGTCGCCCATGCGTCGACTTCCGCGCCTGCCTCCAGCAGCACCCGCACGACCTCCGCCGTGCCGCTTCGGGCGGCCTGGTGGAGGGGCGTGTAGCCGTAGGACTCGTCGCGCGCAGCAATGTCCGCGGCTCCGCCGGCGATGCAGCCGGCCACGATGTCGGCGGTTGCGAGCGCGAAGAAGCGCTGGGTGCCCCAGCTCTCGCAGGCGACCGGATCGGGGGGAATCCCGCCCTCCGGGACGGCGGGGTCTGCCCCGGCCTCTGTCAGCAATGAAACCAGGGGTCCCGGCCCCCACCGACTCACCGCGAGTTGCAATGGCGTCGAGCCCTGTGCGTCGCGCGCATTCGGGTCGGCTCCCGAGTCGAGCAGCGCGGACACCACGTCCGGCAGGAGCCATGCGGGTATTCGGCCGGAAAGGGCACGATGGAGGGGGGTTCCGCCCGCATTGTCCCGCGCATTGACGTCCGCACCGGCAGCGACGAAAGCGGCCAGGACATTCTCGAAGTCGGCGCAGCAGTCGGCCGCGGACACCATCCGCGCGAGGAATGTCGCGCCGTCCGCATCGAGCTCGTCGACCGGCATTCCGTTCTCGAGGCATCCCTGCACGCTCTCGGCCGGAGACTCGGCGAGAAAACTCCACGGGTCACCACGGCGTGACCCCGGGCCCCAGTAGCAGACAGGGTCCGCGATCCGCCCGGCATTGTCGACGGCATCCGGGTCGGCCCCGAGGTCCAGGAGGGTTCGCACCGCGGGAAGATTGTGCTGCGCACGGGCCGCATGGAGCGGGGTCTCGCCCTCGCTGTTGCGGGCGTTGACGTTCGCGCCGGCCTGGACGAGTGCAGGGACCAGCGTCGAGTCACCGTGCCAGAGTGACAGATGCAGAGGCGTGTCACCGTTGGCATTCTGCGTGTTGGGGTCGGCGCCCGCACCGAGCAGCGCGAGGGCGCGCGAGGTGACCGGTGACCGGGGCGAGTCCGGAGAGGAGCGCCACCGCCTGTTGTTTTGCGACTGCATGACCGCCAGGTGCAGCGGGGCCTGGTTGGAGTCGTTGCGGAGGTTGGGGTCTCCCCCCGCGTCCGCGAGGACGGAGATGACCTCGGGATTCCCGGTCGCGGCTGCGGCGTGCAGGGCGGACGCGCCATTGTCGGTAAGCGCATGCGGGTCGGCTCCGGCGTCAAGCAGCGCGCGCAACACGGCCGGTCCCTCCGCGGAAGCTGCGGCGTACAGCGGGGTTCGGCCCTGGCTGTCGCGCGAGTTGGGATCTGCGCCTAGGGCAATCAGTCTCTGTGGAAGGTCCGCGACCGGACCCTCCTGGCGCCCGGTCCCCATGGTCGCCAGGAGTGGGCCGACGTCGGCCGAATCCGTTGCGTTGACATCGGCGCCCGCAACCAGCAGGGCGTCGACGGCGGCTGCCCTGAGTTGGCTGCGCGGGACCCACTCGCCGCGGAGACGGATGGCAAGGGCATGCAGCAGGGGCGTGCCGTGATCGCCTGCGCCGGTGTTGATATCGGCCCCGGCCGCCAGCAGTGCTGTCAGGGTCTCCGCTCCGTCGTTGCCGGTGGATGCATGAAGCGGGGTCCCGCCCGCGTTGTTGGCTGCGTCGACGTCCGCTCCCGCCTCAACCAGGATCGCCACGGCGGCCAGATTGTCGGCTGCGGCGGTCAGGTGGAGTGGCGTGTTCCCGTTGCCGTCGCGCGCCTGCAGGTCTGATCCCAGTGCGATGCACCGCTCAAATCGAGATGGCGTTGCGATCCGGGTGAACGCTGCCGTGTTCCAGCTGAGGCAACCGGTCGGGTCGGCGATGCGGCCGCGGTCGTCGCGGGCGAGCGGGTCGGCGCCCGACTGCAGCAATGCACGCACGACTGCGGGATTGGGGTTCGTCCAGGATGCGTGCAACGGAGTCGCCCCATAGCTGTCGCGCGCATCCAGGTCTGAGCCGGCGACAACGAATGCGCCGATGATGGCGGGTGTGGGATTCCACCGTGCGGCCGTGTGCAGCGGAGTGAATCCGGGGCGGCCGCCTACGACGAACCCCCGGATCCGGGCGTTGAGATCCGCGCTGGCGGCGGCAAGAAGGCCGATGACTTCCGGGTCGATTGCGGTGCGCGCCGCCCTGAAGATGACGGGAATCTGCGCGCCGGGATCGTGCGCACTCGCACCCGCCTGGAGGCATTCCCGAACGAGGTCGGCCGAAGCGGAAGCGAAGAAGTCCCACCGGTTCCAGTCCTGGCAGGTCGTTTCGGTCGAGGTGGGGGCGGGTGGGGGCGCAACGATGGCCGGAGGGGCGCTTGAGGTGGGTGCCGGGGTCGCTGCCGGGCTCGCCGAATTCGGGGACGGGCCGCCCGCACAGGCCGTAGCGAGCAGCGAACCCAGAAGCAGGATCGGACTCGGGAACGATCTCGATTGGCCAAGGTATGTCATCTTTACATTACGTTCTGTCAGGTGGAGTTGACAGATCTTCGCTCATCTCGCTCCGCGCTGCGCTTCCCGCATCCGCAGCACCTCGGGCAGTCCCTCCAGCGACCGGTTCTCCAGTGCGTAGTCCATCGGCGTCTTGCCGTCCGCGTCGCGGGTGTTGGGGGCGGCGCCCAGGCGGAGGAGGAGGGGGAAGATCGCAGGGTTCGATTGCGCGGCCGCGTGCAGGGGGGTCCTGCCGTTCCCGTCCGGCTGCTCCAGGTCCGCACCGGCGCGCACCAGCACTTCGGCGATCGTGATACTGTGCCGCGTGGGCGGTCGCTGAAAGCTGATGAACGTGCCGCCGCGGTGCACCGCCATGAACAGCGGCGTTCGGTCGTTTGCCCTGCGGCCTGAGGGGACGTACCCGTCGGGATCGCGTGCGTTAACGTCGGCTCCGGCGGCGATCAGGGCGGTGGCGATGTCTGGACGGTGGTTGTACCGGGCAGCGAAGTGCAGCGGCGTGTAGCCGTTGCGGGCGTGCGCGTTCACGTCCGCGCCCGCCGCGAAAAGAAGCTCGATCACAGCGGGATTCGAAGCGCTGGCGGCGGCCTCATGTAGCGGCGTGCGGCCCCCCGCCGCCAGGGCGTTGACGTCGGCACCGGCCCCCAGCAGCACGGCGGCGACGGCGGGGTTCGGATTCTCGCCCGCGTAGTGCAGTGGCGTGTTGCCGCGCCGGTCACTCTCCCCGGCGGGGGCTTCGAGGTCCGCGCCCGCCGCCAGCAAAGCCCTCGCAACCTCGGGGTCCGGATTCGACCTCGCGGCCAGGTGCAGCGGGGTCCAGGCCCACCCCCAGTCGGTGGCGAAGCCCGTCGCCCATACGTTGGGGTCGGCGCCCGCTTCCAACAGCGCCCGGACCACGGCCGCAGTGCCGCTTTCGGCGGCGGGGTGTAGGGGAGTGTACGAGTAGAAATCGTCGCGGGCGTGGACATCGGCCGCAGCTTCCAGAAGAACGGAGATGACCGCGGAATCGCGCGTTGCGGCGGCGGCATGAAGAGGCGGCAGCCCAAAGGGGAATCTGTCTACCCCAACCCGGACGTTCGCCCCGCCGGCAATGCAGCCTGCCACGATGTCGGCGTCGGCGAGCGCGAAGAAGCTTCGATTGCCCCAGCGCTCGCAGGAGACCGGATCGGCGGTGTTGCCCGCGCTGTCTCGGGCGGCCGGATCAGCACCGAGTTGCACAAGAGTCTGCACCAGCGCGGCATCGTCGACAAACGCAGCAATAGGGCGCAGCGCGATGTGGAGAGGGGTCTCGCCGCCGTTGTTACGGGAGTTGAGATCGGCCCCGGCTTCCGCCAGCAGGGGCACAAGGGCGCTTGAACTCCACCACTCCGCGGCCAAAATGTGCAACGGCGTCGAACCCTGCGAGTCGCGCGCGCTGGGGTCGGCCCCTGCCTCCAGCAGCGCCGATATGACGCTGGCCCGTGCCGACTGGTCGCCCCGGCCGGTGATCGCGCGATGAAGCGGGGTCCTGACGGCGTTGTCACGGGCGTTCACATCCGCGCCCGCTTCCAGGAACGCAGCCAGGACATTCTCGAAGTCGGTGCAGCAATCCGTCACGGACACCAGCCGAGCGAGGAACGTCGCGCCTTCCTCGTCGCGTGCGTCGACGGGTATCCCGGTCGCCAGGCAACCGCGCACGCTCTCGACCGGGGACCTGGCGAGGAATCCCCACGGACGGCCGGGTCCTGCGCCCCAGCAGACGGGGTCGGCCGCCAGTCCCGCATAGTCGCGCGCATCCGGGTCGGCCCCGAGGTCCAGAAGGGCTCGCATGGCGGGACGACTGTCCCACGCGCGGGCTTTGTGGAGGGGAGTCTCCCCCTTGGCGTTCCGGGCGTGCACATCCGCGCCGGCCTCAGCAAGGGCGAATACCAAAGTCGAGTCTGGATGCCACACGGACAGGTGCAGGGGCGTGTCATCTTCGGCTGTTCGGGCGTTCGGGTCGGCGCCGGCCTGCAGTAGCGCGAGGGCGCGAAGGACCGAAGGAGGCTGCGTCCCGTCGGCGCCCGCCCTCGCAGCGTAGAACCGGTTGGTGTTGTTCCTTTCGATCGCGAGGTGCAACGGCGTGCGGGAGTCGGCGTTCCGGCCGTCCGGATCCAAGCCAGTTCCCGCCAGAAGCGTGATGACTTCGGGCCTCCCCGACGCAGCCGCGGCATGAAGCGGGGATGAGCCGTCGTCGGTCAGTGCGTGCGGATCAGCACCGGCCTCGAGCAAGGCGTGGATCACCTCCGATCCCTCGGCGGCGACGGCCATGTACAGCGGCGTTCGGCCCTCGCCGTCCCGCGAGTTGGGGTTCGCGCCCAGCGCCAGCAGTCGTAACGGAAGGTCGACGAGGGATCCCGCGCGGCGCTCGGGGTCCAGGCTTGCGAGCAGGGGAGTGTTGCCGGCCGAATCGGCGGCGTTGACGTCGGCGCCCGACTCCAGCAGCGCGTTGACGGGGGCCTCGCGGATCGGCGTCCTGCGGATCCCCCTGCTGGTTGCGATCGCGTACAACAGGGGCGTGCCGAGGCCGCCTTCCCCGGCGTTGATGTCCGCGCCGGCCTCCAGTAGCAGGATCAGGATCTCCGCGTCTTCGTGCGTAGCGGCTACGTGCAGGGGAGTCGCACCCGCATTGTTGCGCGTAGTCAGGTCCGCCCCTGCGTCCAGTAGGATTCCTACTGCAGCCGCGCCTTCGACCTCCACGGCCAGATGGAGCGGGGTGTCGCCGTCGCTGTCGAAAGCCTGGACGTTTTCCCCGTCGGCCAGACAACGAAGGAAGTCGTCTGGGAGGGCCAGCCGGGCGAACGCCGCCGTGGTCCAGTTGCTGCAGCTCGTGGGGTCGGCGGCCCGGCCGCGCTGGTCGCGCGCCAGCGGGTCGCCGCCGGAGCGCAGCAACGCACGGGCGACGGCGCGACTGGGGTTCGTCCAGGACGTGTGCAGGGCCGTTGCGCCTTCCCGGTCCCGCGCATCCGGGTCGGCGCCTGCAGACACGAGCGCGTCGATGATGCCGGGGGTGGGGTTCAGCGCCGCGGCCGTGTGCAGGGGAGTGTAGCCGTCCCGGTACCCGTTGCCCATGCGCAAATAGCCCAGTGTGGCACGAAGATCCGCGCCGGCGTCAACCAGAAGGTGGATGACGCGTGGATCGGTTGCCGCGGCGGCTGCCCTGAAGATGGCGGGAGTCTGCTGTGCGGGATCGTGGGCATGCGCACCCGCCTGGAGACATTCTTGGACGAGGTCTGCCGAGGCGGATGCGAAGAAGTCCAATCCGTTCCAGTTCTCGCAGGTGGGTGAGGCGGGAGGGGCGGCGACCGTCGGTGTGGTTGTGGGGGCAGCGCCAGGAGAGTCTGGCGGGGACGGGGAAGCGTCCGCCGGACCGGGTTCCTGGCCTCCCGCGCAGGCTGCGCCAAGGGCGACGACCAGCGGCGTGGTCGCCTTGGCGAACGACGTCAACAGACAATGGCATGTCATGTTGACTTTACCTTCTGCCAACCGGAGTTGACATTCTGACCCGCTCCCAAGGCTGCAGCAGCGGATTCTCCCTGGCATAGTCCATGGGTGTCTTCCCCTCGGCATCGCGCACTTCCGGGTCGGCGCCCAGGCGCAGTAGGAGGGGGAAGGCGTGGGGTGCGTAACTTGCCGCAAAGTGCAGCACCGTCTGTCCCGAGGAGCCGGTTCGTTCGAGATCGGCTCCGGCGCGCACAAGTGCCTCGATAACGGCGGGGTTCGGGTTGTTGGATGCGGCGAGGGAGATGGGTGACCGCGCCCTGAAGTCGCCCGGCCGCATGAAGGCGTCCGGATCCACGGGAGGGCGTGGGCTCGCTGAACCGCCGTCGGGGTCGGCACCCGCAGCGACGAGGATTGCCACGATCTCCGGGTTGCTGTTCCCGTAGGCCGCATTGTGCAGGGGCGTCACTCTGCCGGCGGGGGAATGGGTGCGGTTGTACGCTCCGCGGGCTTGCACATCCGCGCCGGCCCCCAGCAGGACCGCGAACACAGCCGGGTTCGGGTTGCCCGCGGCTGCGTTGTGGAGCGGCGTGATGCCGTTGGACCCCCCGGCGTTGACTTCGGCTCCGGCTTCAAGCAGGAGTTGCGCCGCCGCCGGATTCCGGTTCCAGGCGGCGTAGTGGAGCGGGGTTGCGCCGTCCCGACCCCGGGCGTTCACGTCCGCGCCCACCTCGAGGAGCGTTGCGACCACCACCGGGTCCGGATTGCGGGCAGCGTAGTGCAGCGGGGTGTTCGCAACGCCTGAATAGGCATCGAATTCGCGGGCGCGCGCGTCCACCTCGGCCCCCGCCTCCAGAAGTGCCCGCACCACGCCGAGCGTGCCGCTCTCGGCGGCTTCGTGGAGTGGCGTGTTGTCCCATTCGTCGCGGGCATTCACATCGGCCCCTGCCAGCACCATGGCGGTGATGACGGCGGTGTCCCGTGTGTGGGCTGCAGCCAGATGCAGGGGCGGTGGGGGCGGGAAGGAGACTACAAATGCGTTGGGATCAGGCGGCGGGTCGGGCTGGGAGTGCATGGCATTCGGGTCCGCCCCCCCATCGAGGCAGCCTTCGACGACATCGGCAGTGGCGAACACGAAGAAAGCCTCGGTACCCCATCGCTCGCAGTCGGTCGGATCGACACTGTTCCCCTCTGGATCGCGCGCGCCGGCGTCGGCTCCGGCTTCCAACAGCGTCGCTACGGCGGCACGGTGACCCCCTCGCAGGGCCAGGTGCAGCGGGGTCAGACCATCGCTCGTGCGCGCGTCCAGCTCAGCGCCGGCTTCGAGCAGGGCGGATATGACGGAGGCTCGGTCAAGCGAGGCGGCAAGGTGGAGCAGGGTCAGGCCGTCGTTCGTGCGGGCGTTTGCGTCAGCGCCTGCCTCGATCAGCAGGGTGACCATGAACGATGCAGAGTCGTCCTCCTGTCGAACGGCTTTGTGGAGCGGCGTTTCTCCCAGGGTATCGCGGGCGTTTGCGTCAGCTCCCGCGGCGAGTAGCGCCGTGGCAGCCGCTTGGCCCGCTGCGCCGGCCCATTTCCGTCGGCCGTCATAGTCCCGGTCCGCTTCGGCGACCAGATGCAGCGGCGTCCGACCCGAACCCGAGTTCGTGCGTGTGTCGGCGTCCGCGCCCGCTGCCAGGAGGAGCCTCACCTTTTCGGGGTCGTCGAAGCTCCAGGCTGAGAAGCTCGCGAGGCGCCATAGAGGCGTCCGGCCAGCGGCATCGGCCCTGTCCACGGGCAATCCGGCTTCCAGACAGTCCCCCAAACTCTCGGCCGGGGCGCGAAGCAGAAATGAGTAGTCGCCCAGGTCGCAGAGTGGACCGTCAATCCCCCCGGTGCCCTCCAGCACGCTGGCGTCGGCCCCAAGATCGAGCAGTTTGCGGGCTACCGGAGCGTTGGCGTGGTTGCGGGCCACCACAAGCGGCGTCTCGCCCCTGTTGTTGCGGGTGTCCAGGTTAGCTCCGGCGCGTGCCAGCAGAGACACCAGGGCCGTGTCGAGCTCCTGCGCCGCGCGGTGCAGGGGTGTGTCACCCTCGGCATCCTGCAGGTTCGGGTCCGCTCCCGCTTCCAGGAGGGCGGCTACCCGGAGCAGCCACGGCCCGGTCCGGACCCGTGGGGTTGTCTCGGCAAGGCTGGAGGGGCCGGCCCATATGACCGCACTGTGAAGGGGGGAGATCCCAAGGTCGCTCTGGGCATCCACCTCAGCCCCGGCGGCCACCAGGAGTCCGATGACCTCAGGGGTGCCGGACTGGGCGGCTCGGTGCAGGGGAGTGGAGCCGCGTCCGATGCGGGAATTGGGATCCGCTCCAGCATCCAGCAGGGCTCGGACCAACAACGGGTTCCTGTATTCTGCCGCCACGGACAAGGGCGGGGTCGAGCCCGGAGCACCAGGATCTGCGCCGGCCTCAAGCAGCTTCAAGGCCAGGTTGACCACGGAGTCGGCGGTGGCCTCGGTGCCTCGAAGACGCTCGTTCGTGGAATAGAGCCCTGTGCGGCCACTCCGGAGCACCTTCAAGAGCGGCGTGTCCCCGTCCTCGTCAACGGCGTTGACGTTGGCGCCTGCGGCTAGCAGGACATCGATAATCGCCATCGTGGCTGCATTGCGATTGTTGCGGATCCCACTGATCTGCATGGCCGCACGGCTCAGGGGTGTGCCCCAGATGCCGCCGGCGTCCGCTTCGATGTTTGCCCCTGCGTCCAGCAGGGCGGTCACGGCGGCGAGGTAGCCATTGCCGATGGCCGAATGCAGCGGCGTGAAGCCCCATCTGTCGTTGCGGGCTTCCAAATCGGCACCGGCATCCACGAGCAACGCGATTATGGACGGGTCCTCGTTCGCGGTCGCGTGATGGAGAACGGTGTAGCCCGCGTCGTTCCAGTAGGGGAAGTTGTCGTCGCGAGCGAACACATCGGCGCCCTCCTGCAGGCAGCGGGCGAAGTCCGCGCGGACCGCGATACGCGAGAAGGCGCCGGTGTTCCAATGGTCGCAGTGGGTGGGATCGGCGACCCAGCCGCGATCGTCGACCGCGAGGGGGTCGGCGCCCAGCCGTAAGAGTTCGCGGACGACCGCTGCAGCACTGGTCGATCTCGACTGGCTCCAGGTCATGTGCAAGGGAGTCAGGCCGGAGGGGCCCCGGGCGTTGGGGTCGGCGCCGGCTTCCACCAGAATGGTGACGATATCGGGGTTGTCGTTCTGGAGCGCCGCCAAGTGCAGGGGCGTGACTCCGTCCGGGTTCGGTGTGCCGGGATCGGCGCCGTCAGCGAGGCATTCGCGCACGCGCTCGGGGGAAGCCAATTGGAAGAAGGGCGCCGTGCCCCATTCGTCGCAGGAGAGTGGAGGGGGGGTGGGAAAGAGCTGGGCGGTCGTCGGCGCCGCGAAGAGGAGCGGGGCCGCGAGCGTGAGGTGGACCAGAAGCGTGCCCCGTAGGGCGAACGGAGTCATTTGCATTCTGTTTGTCATCTTCTCTTTACCTTCTGTCAAGTGGAGTTGACATTCTGACTCGCTCCCAGGGCTGGAGCGCCGAATTCTCCCTCGCGTAGTCCATGGGTGTCTTGCCTTCGGCGTCGCGCACCTGCGGGTCGGCGCCCAGGCGCAGCAGCCGCGGGAAGGCCCCGGGGGCGGAAAGCGCCGCACGGTGCAAGATCGTGCGTCCCTCCGAGTCGGTCGCATCGAGATCGGCGCCCGCGCGCAGGAGCGCCTCGATCACGGCAAGGTTCCAGTTCGACACCGCGAGGTGAATGGGCGGTCGCAGGGAGGCGGCGCCCGGCCCGAAAGCGGAACTCGTGTTTCCCATTCCGCCGTCGGGGTCCGCACCCGCAGCGACCAGCATCGTCACGATCTCCGGGTTGCGGCTGTAGTAGGCGGCGTTGTGCAAGGGTGTCACCCTTCCGGGCGGGGCATGGGAATGGTTGTACGAACCCAGCGCGTGCACGTCCGCTCCGGCCTCCAGCAGGACGGCGAGCACCTCCGGGGTGCCTCTTGCCCCGGCAGCGTAGTGCAGCGGCGTGATGCCGCCGGATGTGCGGGCGTTGACGTCGGCTCCGGCCTCCAGCAGCAGCTCCGCAACCTCCGGGTTCCGGTTGCTGGCGGCACCGTGCAGCGGACTCCTGCCGCCCCGGCCCCACCCGTTGACGTCCGCACCCGCCTCCAGGAGCGCCGTGGCCACCGCGGGGTCCGGATTGGAAGCTGCCAGGTGGAGTGGTGCGTCCGCTCCTCTGAACCAGCGGCCCAATCCGGATCGCCCGGTGTTCGCGTCCACCCGTGCGCCTGCGTCCAACAGTGCCCGGACCACGCCCGCCGTCCCGTGCTCGGCAGCCTCATGGAGGGGAAAGTTGCCGTAGTTGTCGCGGGCGCCGACGTCCGCTCCTGCCTGAACAAGGGTGGTGATGACGGCCGGATCCCGGGTATGGACGGCGGCCACGTGGAGTGGAGTGGGGATCGAGGGGCCCTCCCGCGGGATGCCGGAGTGAAGATCCGCGCCGCCCTGGACGCAGTCGGCGACGACTTCGGCGGTGGCGAACACGAAGAAGGCCCGGGTACCCCAGTGCTCGCAGCTGGTGGGATCGACGATCCCGCCGTTTCCGTCGGGCGCGGCCGGATCGGCTCCGGCTTCCTGCAACCTGGCGGCGATGACGGGCCGGCCCCCCAGCAGGGCCAGGTGGAGCGGGGTGTGGCCGTCGTTCGCGCGAGCGTCGATCTCCGCGCCGGCCTCGATCAGTACGGGAGTCGCGGCCGTTCGGCCGAGCGAGGCGGCCAGATGCAGCGGGGTCCGGCCATAGCCGGCCCGCGCGTTCACGTCGGCTCCGGCCTCGAGCAGCAGTTCCACCATGAGAACCGCGGAGTCGCCGTCCTGGCGGAGCGCCTTGTGGAGCGGGGTCTCTCCTTGCGTATCGCGTCCTTGCGAATCGCGGGCGTCGACCTCCGCCCCCGCTTCCAGCAACGCGGTTGCGGCGGTTCGGCCTGCGGCGCCGAGCCATTTCCGGGAGCGGTCCCCATCCGTCGTTCCCTGTGCGACCAGGTGCAGTGGGGTCGGCCCCGAATCCCTGCGCGCGTTTGCGTCCGCACCCGCCGCAAGGAGGAGTTCGACCTTGTCGGTGTCGTCCGGGCTCAAGACGCTGGAACCCATCAACTGAACCAGCGGCGTGCGGCCAAACCCATCCGGCGTACTGACGGAGACCCCGGCCTCCAGGCATTCCCTCAGGGTCTCGACCGGGGCGAGCTCGACGAACAGGAAGACACCCAGGTCGCAGAGAGGGCCGTCAATCGCCCCGGTGCCCGCCAGGACGCCCGGGTCGGCTCCAAGATCGAGCAGCTTGCGCGCAACGGGCGCGTTTGCGTGGTTCCGGGCCGCCTGAAATGGCGTTTCGCCCGTGTTGTTGCGGGCGTTCACGTCGGCCCCGGCGTCCACCAGCACGGACACCAGCGCCGTGTCGAAAACCTGCGCGGCGAGGTGCAGAGGTGTGTCACCTTCGGCGCTCCTCAGATTGGGGTCGGCGCCCGCCTCGAGCAAAGCCGCCGCACGGATGCGCACAGGGCCTGTCGACTCCGGTGGTCTCCCCGAGGGAAGGCGGAGGGAGAGACCACCCAGAACCGCACTGTGAAGGGGGGACAGTCCCTGCTCGTTCTGGCCGTTGATCTCGGCGCCGGCGGCGACCAGGAGCGCGATGACCTCGGGGATGCCGGAGCGGGCGGCCCGGTGCAGGGGTGAATCGCCCATTTCGGTACGCGCATCCGGATCGGCACCGGCGTCCAGCAGGGCACGGGCCGGAGCGGGGGTCCTGTATCTTGCAGCAGCATGCAGCGGTGTCTCCCCCCTGGCACCCTGGGCGGCGGGATCCGCGCCGGCTTCCAGCAACCTGAGTGCCAGGCCAACAATGGCTCCGGCGTGAGCGCTTGCCGCAGAGTCGGGCTCGAGGTCGGTCGTCGGGGAGGGTGCGCCGCTGCCGCTCCTTAGAACCCTCAGCAGGGGCGGATTCCCGAATCGGTCAACGGCGTTCACGTCCGAGCCGGCTGCGACCAGGGCGTCGATCATCGCGATCGTGACTGCTGTGCCGTCGTTGGGGGACCAGCCAATGCCCACGGTCACCTGGTCCAGGGGTGTCCCATAGGAGCCGCCGGCATCGGCATCCGCGCTGACGTCCGCGCCGGCCTCCAGCAGGGCGGTTACGGCGGCCAGGTTACGGTTGCTGACAGCCACGTGGAGCGGCATCAGTCCGCGATCGTTGCGCGCTTCCAGATCGGCACCGGCTTCCACGAGGAACGGGATGACGGACGCATCCTCGTTTGCGGTGGCGTGGTGGAGAGTGGTGTAGCCCCTATCACGAGGATTGAGCGGATTGTCATCGCGGTCGAACAGATCCGCGCCTTGCCCCAGGCAACGGGCGAAGTCCGCGCGAACCGCGATGCGGGCGAAGGCGGCCGTGTTCCAATAGCCGCAACGGGTGGGGTCTGCGGCCCGGCCGAGATCGTCGCGGGCGAGGCCGTCGGCCCCGAGGCGCAACAGCTCGCGGACGACCCCGGGGGCGAAAGCTGATGTCGCCTGCCAGGTCATGTGCAAGGGCGTCAGGCCGTCGCGGCCCCGGGAGTTCGGGTCGGCGCCGGCTTGGACCAGGGTGGTGACGATCTCCGGGTTCTCGTTCTGGTGGGCAGCCAGGTGCAGCGGCGTGACCCCTTCCCGGTTCCGGGCGCTGGGGTCGGCACCGGCGTCGAGCAACGCGGCGGCGACTTCCTCCAGGGCGTTGCCCTCCGCGGCCGCGTGCAGGGGAGTCCATCCATCCCAGTCGGAAGCGTTGACGTCGGCCCCGGACGAGAGCAGTAGCCCGATGACTGCGGGGTCCGGGGTGGAGCGCGCTGCCAGGTGCAGGGGCGGTCCCCATTCCATGTCATTGGGGTCGGCACCGGCATCCAGGCATTCGCGGACATCTTCCAGCGACGCGGACTCGAAGAAGGTCCTGTGGCCCCAGTCCGAGCAGGTGGGGGTGGGGGTGGGAGCGTCGTGTTGGCCGGCGGCAGCGGCGGAAATACCGGATGGGGAGGGGGCAGAGTCCGGTGATTGGGCTCGTCGGCCACCGGCGCAGGCCGCCAGCAGCAAGGCAACCAGGAGCGTGGTTGCGAATGCGAGCGTCCCCGGTGGCCTGCTTCTAGTCATCTTTTCTTTACCTTCTGTCAAGCGGACTTGACATTCTAACCCGCTCCCACGGTTCGAGCATGTAGTTCTCCCTCGCGTAGTCCATGGGTGTCTTGCCCTCGGCGTCGAGGGCTTCCGGGTCGGCGCCCAGCCGCAGGAGGAGGGGGAAGACGGCTGGGTAGCCGATCGCTGCCACGTGCAGCACGGTGCGCCCATCCGAATCGGTCAGCTCGAGGTTCGCGCCCGCGCGCACCAGGGCCTCGATGGTGACGGGATGTCCGTCCCCCCGAACCGCCAGATACAGGGGTGACAGGTGCGGGCCGGGAAACGTGGTCTGCTGCCGGGGATTGAAGGTCAGCTGCGCTCCGCGCCCGTCCACGTCCGCGCCCGCTGCGACGAGGGCCGCCACGACTTCAGGATCGGCGCTGAACCGGGCTGCATCGTAGAGGGGAGTGACATTCCCCGACCATTGGTAATGGGGGTTGTCGCTCCTCCGCTCCGCATAGTGGTGGTCCTCGGTCCTCCATGCCAGCGCGGTCGGGTCGGCCCCGGCCTCCAGGAGCATGTTGATCACTTCCGCGTTCGGATTCAGCCACGCCGCCCTGTGGAGCGGTGTGATTCCACCCACCCGGCGCGTGGTCTCGTCCACGCTGCTCACGGTCATCCCATACGGCAGATAGGTCCTGGCGAACTCCCGCGCATTCACGTTGGCTCCGGCGTCCAGCAGCAGCGCCGCCACCTCCGGATTCGGGTTCTGCGCAGCGACGTGCAGGGGGGTCCCGGTCCAAGTCCCCGCCCGCGCGCCGACATCTGCGCCGGCTTCGAGCAGCGCGGCGGCGACCTCCGGGTTGGGGTTGGACGCCGCAAAGTGCAGCGGGGTCCGTCCTCCCCGGGAGTTCAAACCGCGGCCGAACGATCTCAGCGGCGCGTTGACGTCGGCGCCGGCCTGGACGAGTGCTTGTACCGCGGCGGGCGTGGCGTTCTCCGCGGCAGAATGCAGAGGCGTGAATCCCCATATGTCGCGTGCGTGCACGTCGGCGCCCGCTTCCACGAGGGCGGTGATCACTGCGGGATCGCGGGCGTGGGCGGAAGCGACACGGAGAAGCGCACCTCTGTGCTGGGCGTCAGCTTCCACGGGTGAAATCGGGTCCGCCCCGGCCTCAAGGCAACGGCCGATGACATCTGCGTCGGCCGTCGCGAAGAACACCGCCTTGCCCCAGTGCTCGCAGGAGGTCGGGTCGGCGAGGTTCCCGGCGTCGTCGGGAAGCGCCGGATCCGCTACGGCTTCCAGGAGCGCCAGCACGGCGGCGGGCTGGTTCGCCTGGACGACCACATGCAGGGGCGTCCGCCCGTCGTTGGTCCTGGCATCGATCTCGGCGCCAGCCTCCAGCAGGGCGAAGATTACGGGATCGACTACCTTCGCGTCCCGAGGGGACACCCACGCTCCAGGGCGCGAAGAAGGTGGAACGATCATATGCAGCGGGCCTTCGCCCAGGTGCGTGCGTGCATTCACATCCGCGCCAGCCCGCAGCAGCAGTTGGATCACATGGCTCGCGTCCCGTCCTGGTTCTCCCCGCCGAACAGCCGCCTCCACCGCGTCGTGCAAGGCGGTTCGGCCACGGTCGTCGCGCGCGTGCACATCGGCACCCGCGTCAATCAAGGCCGGGACGGAGATCCCTTCGACCGCGCCGTGCCCCGACCCGCGGCTGACGAGCAGATGCAGCGTCGTCCGCCCGTAGTCATCGACCGTGTTGGGATCCGCGCCCGCCGCCAGGAGGAGAGCGATCTTCTCGGGAACGGCTGCTCCACCCATTCGGGCCAGGAAGGAGAGTGGAGTCAGGTCATACCGGGAGACGGGTTCGTCGAACCAGGCGCCGGCGTCCAGGCAGGCGCGCAAGCTCTCGGGCGGGGCAAACTCAAGGAAGTCCGTGTCGATGCAAGGGTAGTCAAGGTCCCCGGGGAGCGTTTCTCCCCCCGGGGTTGTTTGTTCGCGTACCGCCGCACTGTCGCCGGTCTGGGTGTCGACCTCGGCGCCGGCAGCTTCCAAAAGCCCGATGACCTCGGTGTGGCCGGATCGGATGGCGGCGGCGAGAGGCAATTCGCCGCGTCGGGCCGGCAGGTTCGGATCGGAGCCCGCCTCGAGCAAGATGCCAACCAAATCCGCAGCCCCCTGCCTGGCAGCACTGTATAGCGGAGTAGTGCCGAACAAGCCGGGCCCGTTCGGATCCGCGCCGGCTTCCAACAGGACTTCGACCAATTCTGCGGCCCCCTGGCTGGCTGCACGGTACAGCGGCGTGAGCCCAAAGCGGGTGCGTTCGTTGGCATCCGCGCCCGCAGCCAGAAGTAGCCGGACCAGGTCGGGTGCAGTCCTCTCGGGGTCAGGGGTCTTGTAGGACCGCAGCCAAACGGCCTGCATCAGGGCGGAATTCCCAAGCGAGTTCGCAGCATTGGGGTCCGCGCCCGCGTCCAGCAACAGGCCGGTGACCTCCGGGTCCTGGTTCTCCAGAGCACGGTGAAGGAGCATCTGCCGTTCGCCGTCGCGCGCGTTGGGGTCCGCATCGGCGTCGAGGCAGCGCAGGTAGTCCGCAGGGAGCGCCAGATAGGGGAAGTAGCCCGTATTCCAGTTGTCGCAGTGGGTCTGGTCGGCGATTTCGCCCTCATCGTTGCGGACGAGTGGATCGGCACCCAGACGCAGGAGTTCGCGCATGACCGGGCGGCGATCAAACCAGCCGTCATACCAGGCCAAATGCAGCGGCGTGTTGCCGTAGGGATCGCGGGCGTTGGGGTCGGCGCCAGCCTCGACCAGGAGGGTGACGACCTCCGGGTTGCTGTTGTCCGTCGCCGCCAGGTGGAGCGGGGCGATGCCGTCCCGGTCCCGCGCGTTCGGGTCCACCCCGGCCTCCAAAAGCGCGGCCGTGACCCCAGCATTCGTGTTCTGGCTCGCGGCTTCGTGCAGGGGAGTGAGGTCGCCCCAATGGCGGGCGGTTACGTCCGCTCCAGCGTCGACCAGTAGGTGGATGACGGCCGGATGCGGCGACCACCCGGCGGCGACGAAGAGGGGTGGCAGGGGGTACACGCCCGGGGGGCCGTTGGGGTCCGCGCCCGCCCGGAGGCACTCGCGCACCAGAGACGGCGAGGCGTCCCGGAAGAAGTCGACTGAGCCCCAGTGGTCGCAGGTGGGGTGGGTGAGGGTGGGGGCTGCGGTGGGGGTGGGGGCGGTTCCCAGGTCGGCGCCCGGGCCACCCGCACAGGCTTGGCATAGCAGGAGAGCCAGGGCAAGCAGCGGGACCGGGCGGACACCCGCGATAGACGGGCGATGACCCGCCAGGGCGAACTGTCTCATCGTTCCTCCGAATGCCTCTGGGCCTTGGGGCGATTCCCCCGGTTGCCTCCCGCTCGTCATGTTCTCCTTACTTTCTGTCAAGCGGAGTTTACATTCCAACCCGCTCCCAGGGTCGTAGCGCGGGATTTTCCCTCGCATAGTCCATGGGCGTCTTGCCCTCGGCGTCAACGGCCTCAGGGTCGGCGCCCAAGCGCAGGAGAAGCGGGAAGACGGATGGGTTGCTGATCGCCGCCACGTGCAGTGCGGTGCGCCCGTCCGGGTCGGTGAACTCAAGGTCCGCGCCCGCGCGTGCGACCGCCTCGATAGTGGCGGGATTCCCGTCGTACCGAACAGCGAAGTACAGGGGCGAGCCTACCGGGCTGGGAGACGGCGCCGGTTGTTGGTCCCAGTATGTGTCCAGCTGACCCATGCCCGCGTCTGCGTCTGCTTCCGCGCCTGCAGCGACGAGCGCCGCCACGATCTCGGGATTGCGGTTGGATCGGGCCGCGATGTGCAGGGCAGTCACACTCCTGGACAGGGAGTAGTAGTGGGGGAAATGGTCCGTCCTCAACGCAGAGTCACCGGGATCGGCACCCGCCTCCAACAGAACAGTCAGCACCTCCGGGTTCTGGTTCAGAGCCGCCTGGTGGAGAGGCGTGTGGCCGCCTGCCAACCAGAGGCGGGCATCCTCGTCGCGAGGCGCCGCAAACTCGGTTGCGCCGCCGCTGAATTCACGAGCGTTCACGTTGGCCCCGGCCTCCAGCAGGAGCGCCGCGACCGCAGGATTCGGGTTCAACGCGGCGACATGCAGCGGCGTCGCGCCGAAAGGGAAGGCGCGCGCCGCGACGTTCGCTCCGGCCTCGAGCAGCACGGCGGTCACCTCCGGGTTTGGATTGGACGCCGCAATGTGCAGGGGAGTCGATCCTCCCCGGGAATAGAAGTAGGCTCTCTCTCTGTTACGCACCTGCAGGTCCGGCCCAGCCTCCAGCAACACCCGCACGGCGGCGGCCGTGGCATTCCGCGCGGCTGCGTGCAGAGGCGTGTATCCGAATCTGTCGCGCGCGTGAACATCGGCACCCGCTTCCAGAAGGGCGGCGATCACGGCGGAATCGCGGGCGTTGGCCGCAGCCGCATGCAGGAGCCATGCCCAGGTTTGCCCCTGCGTTCCGGCGACGGGATTCGGATCCGCACCCGCTTCAAGGCAACGGGCGATGACACCGGCATCGGCAGCCGCAAAGAAGACCGCCTTGCCCCAGTGCTCGCAGGCGGTCGGGTCGGCAAGGTTTCCGGCATCGTCCTGAGCGGTCGGATCCGCACCGGCTTCGACCAGCGCTATCGCGGCTGCGGGCTGGTCTGCCTGAACGGCCGCGTGCAGCGGCGTCCGCCCGTCACCGGTCCTGGCATCCAGCTCCGCACCGGCGTCGAGCAGTGCGGAGATGACCGGGGTGCGGCCCACGGGGTTGCTTCGACGCGCCGACGCGGCCAAGTGCAGCGCGGTCTCGCCAGTGCGCGTGCGCGCGTCCACCTCCGCGCCTGCTCGTAGCAGCAGTTGCACCCGGGACACCGAATCTGATGTCGCAGCCCCCACGTCCCATGTCTCCGCCGCGTTGTGCAGCGGGGTTCGCCCTCGCCAATCGCGTGCGTTCACATCGGCGCCGGCCTGCAACAACGCGGCCACCGCGGCAGGAGCAGTCGCCCCATGCAGTGGCGTCTCGTCCCGGACATTCCGCGGGGTGGCTTCCGCCCCTGCCTCCAACAGGAGGACGATCTTCGCGACTGTGTAAGGGGAATCGGACGCGAGGCGCAAACGCGGCGTTGCCAGATACAGCAGCGGACTATGACCGGCAAAGACATTCTGGTCGACCTGGGCACCGGCCTCCAGGCAATCCCGCAGGCTCTCGGGGGGTGCCTCGGTGAGGAAGTAGGTGCTGCGGAGGTCGCAGAGAAGACCGGTGGCCTCGGAAGACACGTCATCCTGCTCGGTGACCATCTCGTCCACCGCTCGGCCGGAGTCCTCCGCTCCGGCGGCCTCCAGGAGCCGGATGACTTCGGCTTCGCCCCATTGGGCAGCGATGTCAAGCGGCAGTTCACCCCTTTGGTTTGGCACATTCGGATCCGCGCCGGCCTCCAACAGGGCACCGACCAACGCCGCAGCGTCGCTTTCCACCGCGCGGATCAATGGCGTGCCTCCCCACGTGACGCGCACGTTGGGATCCGCACCGGCAGCCAAGAGCTGAAGGACCAGCTCGGTTGCAGTGTCGGGTGCGGTGCGCCATCGCCCGATGGCCCAAGTCAGGGGAGCTCCGCCCAACAGCGAGTCGGCGGCGTTGGCGTCCGCGCCAGCCTCCAGCAGTATGGAAACGGTAGCCGGGCTCAGTCTCGAAACTGCCGAGTGGAGAGGCGTTCGCCCGCGGCCATCGCGCGCGTGTACATCCACGCCCGCTTCCAGGCATCGCGCGAAATCCTCAGGAGTTGCCACCTGAATGAAGGTGCGCGTGTTCCAATGCTCGCAGTGGGTCTGGTCGGCCACCTCTCCGGCATCGTTTCGGGCGAGGGGGTCGGCGCCCAGGCGCAGCAGTTCGCGGGCGACCGGCCGGCGATCGGTTCCGTCGGTCCAGGCCAGGCGCAACGGCGTGTTGCCAGCCGGGTCACGGGCGTTGGGGTCGGCGCCAGCCTCTACAATCTCCGTGACGACATCGGGATTGCGGTTGCCTGACGCCGCCATGTGGAGTGGGGCGATGCCGTCCCAGTCGCGGGTGTTCGGGTCCACTCCGGCCTCCACAAGTGCAGCGACAATCCCGGCGGCCGTGTTCTGGCCGGCAGCCTCGTGCAGGGGAGTACGGCCACCCCAGGGGCGGGCGGTCACGTCTGCTCCGGCGTCGACCAGAATCGAGATGGCGCCGGGATGCGGCGTCCACCCGGCGGCGACGAAGAGGGGTGGCAGGGGGTACAGGCCGGGTGGGCCGTTGGGGTCGGCGCCTGCCAGGAGGCACTCGCGCACCCCCTGCGGCGACGCGTGGCGGACGAAGGCGATTGAGCCCCAGGCCTCGCAGAGGGTTGGGGTGGTGGGGGTGGCCGCGGAGGAGGCGCGGGCGACTCCCGGGTCGGCGCCCGGGCCACCGGCACAGGCAACGCACAGCAGGAGAGCCAGGGCAAGCAGCGGGGCCGGGCGGACGCCCGCGACATATGGGCGATGACCCGCCAGGGCGAACTGTCTCATCGTTCCTCCGAATGCCTCTGGTGCCCTGGGGCGATTAAGTCCGGGTCATCCCATTATACCATCTGATACCCGGCGTTGCCGCGTCAGGGTCCGTAGCGAGCACCCTCGACCGCTTCCGATAGTCGTGTTGTCATTACATTCTGACAAGCAGAGTTGACATTTCTGTGTTTTTCCGAGGTAACTCACACCGAGCGAATGGCGCTTCAGTGCAGGCTCGCGACGCCAACTCCATCAGCCCCGTCATTCCAAGATACCCCGTCAGCCCCGGGCCCGCTTCCTCACGGCCCCGGCCCCGCCCCCCCACCCCCCCTCTGGCCCCCCACCCCCCATTCCCCTACTGTCATGGCATGAACGCCGCCACGGACCCCACCTTCCTCGCCCAGCGCGAATTCCACCCCTTCGAAGCCGGCGGCGAGACCTTCCTGTACCTCGTCCCCTCCGCCGCCGTCTTCCACCTCGACGCGGCCTCGCTCGCCGTGCTGCAGGCCCTCGACGCCGGCCCGGCCACCGAAGACGCCATCATCTCCGCGCTCGCCCCCCATCACGGCGAATCCACCGTGCGCCGCGGCCTCGCCGAGCTGATGCGGGTTCGCGCAATCGGCCTCACCAGCGCCCCGAAGGAGACCTTCCCCCGCGTCCTCCCGCAGGCCGACTTCCCGCTCACGACGATGGTCCTCAACGTCACGAACAAGTGCAACCTGGCGTGCACGTACTGCTACGAGTACGGCGAGGACAAGATCGTCGACACGACCTGTGACCCCGCGCCGAACTACATGAGCGAGGAGACCGCGCGCCAGAGCGTCGATTTCATGTTCGAGCAGTCGGGCGACCTGCCGGTGGCGCACCTCACCTTCTTCGGCGGCGAGACGCTGCTCAACTTCAAGGTGCTGAAGAAGACGGTCGCCTATGCGCGCGAACGGGGGAAGGAGCTGGGGAAGGATGTCGACTTCTCGCTCACGACCAACGGCACGCTGCTCCGCGACGAGGTCATCGATTGGCTGGCGGAGAACCGGGTCGGGGTGACGGTCAGCATCGACGGGCCGAAGGAGATGCAGGACAAATTCCGCGTCTTCAAGAACGGGATGGGCAGCTACGACCACGCGATGCCGAAGATCAAGCGGCTCCTGGAGCGCCACCGGACCCGCCCGATCGGGGCCCGGGTGACGCTCACCCGGCAGACACTGAACGTGACCCGCATCTTTCACCACCTGCGCAACGAGATCGGCTTCTGGGAGGTCGGCTTCGCCCCGGTCACGACCGCCAACGGGCGCGGCTACGCGATCCGGGACACCGGCTTCGACCACATGCTCGGCCAGTTCGAGGAGCTCGCGCAGGAATTCCTGGAATTCGCGGTCGAGGACCGCCACCACGGCTTCTCGAACGTGAAGGACACCATCGAGGAGATCCACAAGGGGGTCAGCAAGGCGTTCCCGTGCGGGGCCGGCCTGGGGCTGATGGGCGTCGCCACCGACGGCGAAGTCGCGCTCTGCCACCGGTTCGCAGGCTCCGACGACCACAGCATCGGCTCGGTGGACAAGGGACTCGACCGCCAGCGCCAGTTCGAGTTCCTGGGCCGTCACCACGTCGCCAACAAGACCGACTGCAATACCTGCTGGGCGCGGCCCCTGTGCGCCGGCGGATGCTACCACGAGGCGCACGTGCGTTATGGGGACACAGGCGTGGCCAACCTGCACTACTGCGACTGGATCCGGAGCTGGACGGATACCTGCCTGAAGGTGTACGGCGAGATCGCCGTCAAGAATCCGGGGTATCTGGAGCAGTTCGAGGGGTGACGTGGAAGAACGCGATGGGGTGCTGGCTGCTTGCTGCGTGGCTGGCGTTGGGCTGGCCGCAACTGCTTGCGGCACAGGAGAGAGACTGCGCGGGGTGGGGCACTCCGGAGTTCTTTGGGGCTCTTCATGCGCTCTTCGTTCCTGGCTCCCTCATCTGGAATGATGATGTCGCTGGGGCGGCCACGGCAACTGATGTCCGGGACTGTCTCGCCGAAGGGGCGGATGTCAATGTGCGAGATCGTTTTGGGCACACGGTCCTCCATTATGCGAGTGTTGGCGCGAATCCCGCTGTGATCAGGGCCCTGTTGGACGCTGGGGCGGACGTCAACGCGCGCGACGAAACCGGAAACACACCCTTACGCGAGGCGGCGGAGTGGACCGAGTATCCCGCAGGGAGAGGCGCGAATCCCGCTGTGATCAGAGCCTTGTTGGACGCCGGGGCGGACGTCAACTCGCGTGACGAAACCGGATACACGGCCTTGCACGCGGCGTCGGGGAGGGGCGCGAATGCTTCGGTTATTAGGTCCCTGTTGGACGCTGGGGCGGACGTCAACGCGCGCGACAAGAATGGGTTCACACCGTTGCACGCGGCCGCGACATGGAGCGCGAATCCCGCTGCGATAACGGTCTTGTTGGACGCTGGCGCAGACGTGGACGCGCGGTACGGAGCATCTGGTATCACGGTCCTGTACGTTGCGGCCACGCGTGCGAGTCCCGCTGTGATAACGGCGTTGGTGAAGGCGGGTGCGGACGTCAATGCACAGACGACGCGCAGTGGGGAAACAGGCCTGCACGCTGCAACCACGGATACCGCAAGACTCAGGGCACTATTGGACGCCGGTGCGGACGTCAACGCGAGGCGTGGCGACGGGCGTACGCCGCTGCACCTAGCGGCCATCCTCGGCAAGTCGGAGGCTGTGATCGCCTTGCTGGACTCTGGCGCACGTGCAACGGACCGGGACGAAGATGGCAAGACCCCTTGGGACTACGCAGAGGAACGGGCTGTCGAGGACCCCGGCTGGAAGCTCTCCAAAGGCTATTGGCGCCTGAATGACGAACGGTTCCGCCGATGACACTTCCCCAAAGGGACCGGGGGCCATTCTCTCCAGCTGCCGCTGAAGCGGGACGGGATCGGCATGTGACGATGGCGGAGATAAGGGATCTTGCTGATGCCTTGGGAGCACTGCCTTCCGATCTGCGAGCGGAATGCCTTGAGGTCGCCGGTGATACACCCGCACGAACTCGGCTTGCGCGGGCACTGGCAGCTTTTGATAGGAGTATAGAACAGAGGAGGGTGCTTTCAGCCCGGAAGGCGCGGCGGGAGGCGATCAGGTCCCTGCGAGCGTTGGCTGAGGGTGCAGGAATCTCGGAGTCCTTGGCCCAAGCGGTTCAGGGTCAATGGAATGCGATTTCGGACGACAGTCCCCTGCTGCGAATATTGGCCCGCGTCCGGCTCGCAAACAAGTAATCCACCCAGGGCCCGGGAGCTCGTCTGCCCCTACCTCGCAGCCTGAACCCGTACGCGCCTGGGCTGATTGCGGCCCCCAGGGTGGTTCTGTTCTTGGCATTCAAGAGACGACCCCGTATCAGTTCAGGAAACGCACCCCTGAACCGGATGGCCTCCTACCCCTCCGCCACCTCGAACGCGGTCACCGTCCTGGACGCTTCGCTGAAGTGGATGCCCACCAGGTGCACCCTCCGTCCACCGCGACGGTGCCTGTCCGCGTAGCCGCGCTTCCGCAGCTGCGCCAGCGCCGCGCCCTCCGCCGCACGCTCCTCGATCTTCAGCTCGAAGACCCACGCGGCGCCGTCCAGGACCACCGCGATGTCCGCCCTGCCCGCAGCCGAGCTCTCCTCCGCCCGCACGTCCAGGCCCGTGCCTTGCAGATACGCATAGAACACGCTCGCGTAGTAGCCCTCGTAGCGGGCCATCTCGCTCTTCGTGTGCCACTCGTGCGGGATCCCCGCGAACAGCGCGCGCAGCTCGGACTCGACGCCCGTCGCGTCGCCGGTGCGCAGCGCACGCACGATTCCGCGCCAGAATGCGGTGCCGGGGTCGTCGCGCCGGCCGGTCATGCGGCCGAACAGGTGGCGGTTCAGGCTCCGGCGCACCTCCAGGTTGGGGTACCCCAGCCGGAAGATCTCTTCACCCTCCTCGTCGTCCTCCGCGCCCGCGATCGTCAGGTATCCGGTCTGCCAGAGCAGCGCCTCGGTCGAGATGTGGTCCACGTCGAACGCGGACAGCGCCGACTCGTCGGTCTCGATGCCCTCCAGGTCGAAGCTGGTGACGCCGCGCCGCTCCAGTACGTCGAGCAGGAACCGGGGCGTTCCCGTGTTGAACCAATGGGCGCGGAACTTGCGAGTGCGCAGGAGCAGCAGCACGTCGTAGGGGTTGTAGACGGGCTCGCCCAGCCAGCGGTAGCCGTCGTACCAATCCTTGATCTTGCTCCGGTCCAGCGGCCTGAGTTCAGGCGCGTCCAGCTCGGGCGCGAAGACCGTGTCCAGCTCGTCCTGGGTGTAGCCGCAGATGGTGGCGAAACGGGAGTCGAGGGTGATGTCCGTCAGGTTGTTGAGCCCGGAGAACAGGTTGACCTTGGAGAACTTGGTCACCCCGGTGAGCAGCAGGAAGCGGATGTGGGCGTCGCAGGACTTGAAGGTGCCGTAGAGGCCGGAGAGGAAGTCGCGGTTGGCGCGGGCCACATCCGGGGACTCCAGGTTGTCGACGATGGGCTTGTCGTACTCGTCGACGAGGACGGCGACGCGGCGGCCGGTCTGCCCGTGGAGGGAACTGATCAGCGCGGTCAGGCGGTCGGACGCCTCGTCGTGCTTGACGGGCACCCCGCTGTCTTCGCACGCGTCCGCCAGCCGGTTCATCACTGTGCGCTCCAGCCGCTCAGGGGTGGAGAAGACCCCGCTGGCGAAGTCGAGCCTGACGATCGGTCGGCGAACGGACCAATCCCAGCGGTCGTGGATCTTCAGCCCGCGAAAGAGCTCCTCGCTGCCCCGGAAGAGCTCCGCCAGGGTGTCGATCAGCAGGCTCTTGCCGAAGCGCCGGGGGCGCGACAGGAAGTAGGCGGTGCCGTTGTCCGCCAAACGCTCGATGTGGAGCGTCTTGTCGACATAGTAGCGCCCGTCCTCGCGCAGCTTGCGGAAGGACTGGACGCCGAGCGGCAAAGTGCGGCGCACCGGCTCTCGTTCTCGGGCGGGCGGCGTGGTCATCGTTGGTCAAGGATATCCGCGGCAATGCGGCGTCCGCAACGCTTCCGGCGGCGGCCCGTCATCCCCAACCCCGAAAGCGGCCTAACCGGATTCCGGCGCCCGCGAGCACGACTCCACCAGCTCACTGTCCACCAAAGGCCGGTCCACGCCGGAGTCCCATTGCCGCCGGAGAGCCTCGACGATGCGATCGCTCGTCCGCGCGTCCGGACCCGCCTCCCCGATGAGCGCGAGGGCCTGCCCCGTGATCCGGTAGGGGCCTTCCGCCCAGTCCGCCATCACGACGAAGACATGACGGTCGCTCTCGCGCCGGATCGCCGCCGGTCCGGCCGTGACGGGGCACTTCTGATCGCGCCGGGCGCACCGGAACAGGGTGTCCAGCAGGTCCAGGACGCGGGAGACTTCTGAGGGGATGTCCCTCTCGTCCATCGACCGGACCAGGCGGTGCAGACCACCCAGGGGAAGCAGGCTCTCGTCGCCGATCCGGTCTGCCAGGCGCCGGAAGAACTCCCCTGACGAATTCGCTGGGGCTGCGCTCGACGCGCCCGGGATCGTCCAGAAAGCGACCGCCTTCCGGGTGAACGCTGTGGGTGACGTCGAGCGAGCGCGCGACCGCCGCCGCGTTCCAGCGCTGCCCGTGCAGATGGGCCATCATCCTCCAGCAGCGGCCGACGGCTTCGGTCGACACGCCCGGCGCTAGCCCGGGGATGTCGCGTTCCACGAAGGTCTGCGCGAACGAATCCATCCAGTCCACCCAGTCGGCAGGCGAGTCCGCCAGGAACGCGCGAGGAAACCCGCCGCGCAGCCAGAGCCGCGAGTGAGGAGGAAGGGACGTGGACCGGCGGGCACGGAAGGTGAGGAATCGCGCTCCGACATGGGAGCCAGAGCGCGGCCCGGGCATCACCCGCGCTCCGCGTTCAACTGTCCGGCGGCCGGGGCACGTGCAGGTCCCTGCAGATCTTTCTGGCGAGGTCCCGGTTGATCTCGTTGTGCCGGGGGATCGTCGAGACCTTCTTGGCCGTCCGGTTGACGTAGAGGGTGTGGTTCCCGCCCTCGCGCAGGAACGCGCACCCGTGTCGTGCCAGGTGCCGCAGCAAGTCCCGGCGCTTCACGCCGTGACGGTGATGGGCTCTCTGATGACCGCGGCGCCGTGGGCGTCCTCGCGGGCCATTTCCCGGTTGGCTTCGATTACCAGGGCGACGGCTTCGCGCAGATTCCTGCGCGCTTCTTCGAGGGAAGCGCCTTGGGTGTTGGCCCCGGGAAACTCCTCGATGAAGGCGATGTAGCCTTCAGGAACCTTCCGGAACACCGCCATGCATTGCAGGTCCACAATCGTGCTCCTTGCTGCTGTTCAGGATGCATTGACGCTAGCAGGCACCCGGCGCCAGCGGTAGCCGCAGCCTCGCCCGGCTTGGCAGCGGCCGCCCACTTCACTTCCCCGCGCGGCATGACGATACGTCATCGAACTCTACGGACTGCTGAAGAGCTGAGTATTGCGGAGCGGGCAGGGGCCAGCCCATTGTTTGAGGGCCGGTTGGCTCAGTTGCCCGCGCGAAAGGGAGAAGAAGAGTGGACCACCTGAAGGCCATCAACCAGAAGGCACGCCGGATCGAGGGGCACGCGCAGGCGCAGCCCGAAGCGCACGCGCCCGGCGACCCGGCAAGCGCGCCCCCGCCCGACAGCCCACTCGCCTCCGGCGACCCCGCCGACCTCGACGTCGTCGCCCTCGAGAGCGGCCCCCACATCCCGCTCGGCTGCTCCCTCGTCTTCGCGCCCGGCTGGGAAGTCGACTCGACCGGCGGCACCGCGGGCCTCTGCCAGCCCGTGGAGCGCGACCTCTTCGACTGCCACCTGGCCTGCTTCTGGCCCGCCCACGTCCCCGACCAGCTGAACCACGCGCCCGACTGGACCGGGAAGTGCGCGTCCGCGCAGAAGGACTGGCGCAAGATCGACCTGATCTTCCCGTGAGGGCCGAAACGGCGAGTGGCGTTCGGGCGGGGGGCGCCCGGATGCTCGCAGCGCATCGCCCGCTCGCGGCCACCGCCGCACTGGCGGCCCTGGCCCTCACCACCCCCCCCGCCCAGGCACAGGGCGGCGGCAACGGCATCATCTACATGGCCGGGTACGACCACGCGATCCACGTCATCGACGAGAACACGATGGAGATCGTCGACCGGATCGAGCTCACCACCGGGATCCCCACCTCGCTGGCCCTCTCGGAGAATCACGAGCGCATCTACGTGCGCGACGCCGAGTTCGAGGAGATCGAGATCGTGGACGTGGCGACGCGCAAGTCCATCGACAGCTTCACGCTCAGCAGCGGGCGCTCCACCGTGCGGATCTGGGGCATGACCGTCGATCCCGACGAGGAGTTCGTCATCCTCAACACGATGCGCTACACGAAGGAGATCGACCGCTGGGAAATCGGCGACCCGACGCTGCTGAAGTACGACCTGGAGACCAGGGAGGTCACCGACACGATCCCGTGGCCGGACGGAGAGCTGCGCTCCCGGGCGCGCCTCATGTTCTCCCCGGACGGCGAATACCTGTACTTCTTCGGCGCCGAGATCCGCGTCCTGGATCCGGACGACTTCAGCGAGGTCGACCGCTGGGACCTCACCCGCCCGCCGGAGGAGGGACTCGGCCGCCTGAGCTTCGGCTTCCCCTCGAGCCCCCACGACGATCCCGGCTACTACACCAGCCTGCTGCGCATGACCGACCCGGTGCAGAACCGCCGCATGATGGGGATCGCGCGCGTCAACCTGGCCGAGAAGGAGTACGAGTTCTTCACCCTCGGACCCAGCGCGGGGGTCAGCTTCCGCCTCGCCCCCGGCGGCAGGAAGGCGTACGGCCTGGTGCAGCAGATCGGGAACTACGAGTTCTGGACCTTCGATGTCGAGGGCCGGCGGGTGGAGAGCCGCCAGCGCTTCCGAGGGCGGCCGCGGATGAGCCTTGAGGTCAGCTCGAACGGCGAATTCCTGTACATCTACAACGCCGGCTCCACGATCGACATCTACGACGCGGACAGCTACGAGTTCATCCGCACCGTGACCTTCGACGCCGACATGACGCACTTCCTGATGATTCCGGAGGGGACTGGGCCGCGGGGGGGTTGAAGGGGGAGCGGGCGGAGTGCGCAAGCGATCAAGTCTTTTCATCACACTCGCGATCGTCATCCTGGCGCCCGCGTGTGGGCAGCGGTTGCCCGAGGAAGGCGCGACGGACCCCGCATCGACCGTCACCACCTGGGACTCGGCCGGCATTGAAATCGTCGAGAACCACGCACCGGAGCACACTGCCGGGGAGTTCTGGACGATCGATCCCGAACCGGAATTCGTGCTGGGCGGGTCGGAGAACCCGAGTGGCCTGGCCAACGACTCGTCGCAGCTCGTGTGGGGCGTCGTCGGCCTGGCTCGATTGCCGGATGGGAGAGTGGCCATCCTGTCCTCCGAGAACAAACGGCTCATGCTCTTCGAACCTTCGGGCGAGCTGTCCAGGATCGTCGGTGGGCCGGGTGAAGGTCCCGGCGAGTTCATTCGCCCGGAACGGTTGCAGTTTCTGCCGCCCGACACGCTGGTCGTGTGGGACTACTTCCTGACCGCGATCGACTATTTCGATTCCAGCGGGAATCTGCTCAGGGAACGCTCGGTCGACTACGCGAAGCTGAGGGAACACGGCGCCTGGGGCGAGTCACGCCGCATCCCGCTGCCGGACGGATCCTTCCTGGTGGGCGTCATGGACACGGTCCCCGACGATTCGCTGGACGATTGCACCCACCTGACGGTCACACGCGAGTCCTTTCCCGGCGGGGAGAGCAAGCTGCACGCGGAAGAGCTCCTGAAGATCGGCGACAGCTATACGGCGCGCTCGTTCGGGTGCGCCAGCAGTTTCTTCAGCCTGATGACGGCGGGAGGCCACCCTCCCTACTTCTACATCCACAACGCCGGCAACGAGGTTCAACAGCGAGCGCTCGATGGCACGTTGGTGCGGATCATCCGCCGCACGACCGAGCCGCCTCCCGTGACCGACAAGGCGAGGTTGGCCGAGGGGGATCACTGGATGAAGTATGGGGAAGCGATGGGAGCGGTGGTGGTAAGAACCGAAGAAGTCCGAGACGTGGAAGCGCCGATCCGGAGACGGGAGAAGTACGATGCGGTCGAGTCGCTCCTGGTGGATACCGAGGGATACCTCTGGATCAGGGAATGGTCGGCGTCGGAGAGCGGAATACCCGACCAGTGGAGTGTCTTCAGCCCGGCGGGGCGGTGGCAGGGGGTCCTAGCGTTCCCGCCCGAACCCATAGGGTCCGACTTGCGAATATGTAGCCGGCGCACCACTGCGTGCTGGATCGGAAAGGACTATTTCCTGGTCGTCAGGCGCGATGAAATGGGGGTGGAGAGGGTGGAGGGGTACCGGATTCGGAGGGGTGGGTAGAGACGCGGCCGCGTTTTCACAGGCTGACATGAATGAATGGCGCCCACGGGCGCGAGAGGAGAGCGCATGTACAAGCGACTCGGTGTTGGGGTGATTCTCGCGGTCGTCACCTCCATGCCGGGGTGCGATCCAGCCCCGGGTGACGAGAGCGCACCCGCCGAGCCACCCACCTTCACCGTCCGGGACTCCGCCGGGATCGAGATCGTGGAAAACCACGCGCCGGAGTACGCTCCGGGCGAGTTCTGGACGATCGATCCGGAGCCGGAGTTCGTGCTGGGCGGATCGGGGGACCCGGCCGCAGTGGCCGGCGGCTCATCCCAGCTGATCTGGCGCGTGGAGGGTCTGGCCCGCCTGGAGGACGGCCGGGTGGCGGTCCTCTCGTACGGGAGCAAGCAGCTCATGCTCTTCGAACCCTCGGGAGAGCTGTCCGTGATCATTGGAGGACCGGGGGAAGGCCCCGGTGAATTCAGACACCCGCTGGCGCTCCAGTACCTTCCGCCCGACACGCTGGTCGTATGGGATTCCTTCCTGACCTCGATCGACTACTTCGATGTCGGCGGAAACCTCCTGAAGGAACGCTCGCTCGACCATGGCCGGTTGAGGGAGCATGGTGTCGGGCCGGAGTCGCTCAGGCTGCCCCTTGCGGATGGGTCCTTTCTGGCGTGGGTCGAGGACTGGACCGCCGACGAATCTTCGGAAGACTGCTCTCACCTGACGGAGGTGGGTCGAGTGTCATCGCCGGCCGGCGGTCGGCTGTGGGAAGACGAGGTCACCATGCCGGGGGAGGAACTCCTGAGGACCGACGACGCTTACGCCGCTCATTCCTTCGGTTGTGCCAGACCGTGGAAGACCTACATCGCGGCGGGCGGCGATCCCCCGCTGGTCTACATCAGCAACGACGACCGGGGAATCCATCAGCGGTCCATCGACGGTACGCTGGTGCGGATCATTCGGCGCACCGCCGCGCCGCCGCCCGTGACCGACAGGGCGTGGAGGGCCGAAAGGGAGCATTGGGCCACGATCATGGAGATAGGGGGTTGGCCGCCGCAAACTGAAGACGACGACCCGATCCCCCGGAGGGAAAAATACCCTGCCGTCGAAGCGCTCCTCGTGGATGCCGACGGGTACCTGTGGGTCAGGGAGTGGTCGACCTCCGAGTCCGGGATACCGGACCAGTGGAGCGTCTTCGGCCCGGATGGCCGGTGGCTGGGGGCACTTGCGTTTCCGCCGGACCTCCTCGCGCCGGACAGGCACCTGTGTCACCTGTACACCACGACCTGCTGGATTGACAGAGACTACTTTGTGATCCTCCGGCAGGACGAACTTGGGGTGGAGCGGGTGGAGGGATACCGGATTCGGCGGGACCGCGCTGGCGGCGTCGTCACACCTTAGGAGTGCTTGTGGACAAGAGACTTGCCGTGGTGACTGTTGCCGTGTCCGCCCTATCGGTGGCGGGTTGCAATCCTGCCCCCGCTGACCAGAGCGGGGCTGCCGAACAACCCACCGTCACCACCCGGGACTCGGCCGGCATCGAGATCGTCGAGAACCACGCGCCGCAGCACGCAGCGGACGAGTTCTGGACCTTCGACACCGTGCCGGAGATTGTGCTGGGCGGCGCCAACACGCTGGGCGAGCCCGCCCACGACTCCGCGCAGCTGGTCTGGGATGTGGTGGGTCTTGCCCGGCTGGAGGACGGCCGGGTGGCGATCCTCTCGGCGCAGGGCACGCAGCTCCTGCTCTTCGAGCCCTCCGGGAATCTGTCCCGGATCATCGGACGCTCAGGCGAAGGACCGGGCGAATTCACCCGCCCGGAGTGGCTGCAGTACTTTCCGCCCGACACGCTGGTCGTGTGGGACTACTTCATGACCTCGATCGACCATTTCGATACGACCGGGGCGCTGGTGGGCGAGCGGAGAGGCGATCACGCCAGACTGCTGGAGCTGGGACTCTACGGAGAGAACTTCGGTTTCCCGGTCGCGGATGGAGCGTTCATGGCGTTCATGAAGGGCCGGGAAGTCGACCCCGAACTCCCATGGAGCGACTGCTCGCCGCGGGAGTTCTGGACTTTTCGGGCAGACCCCGAGTTGTTGCAGCCGATTTCCCGGGGAGAACTGTCCGAATGGGTGCCCGAAGAATACGTATTGATCGACAGTAGCTATTCCGCCCACTCCTTCGGGTGCCCCTCGCAAGTGGCATTTGGGGGCCATCCTCCTTCGATCTACATCCCCGCTCGTCGCGGGAACGAGATCTATCAGTTCAATCTCGAAGGAAGTCTGTCGCGGATCATTCGGCGCTCGACCGAGGTGGAGCCGATTGTTCTCAACACGCGCGGGTCTCCGGAGGGGGCAGGTGCCGTGGTGGCCGACACCCTTTCTCCGTTCTTCGATGTCGTCGTCGACACGGAGGGATACCTTTGGGCCAGGAGCCGGTCCCCGGAAACGGGCCTGGGGGACCACTGGAGCGTCTTCAGCCCCGAGGGCCGGTGGCTGGGCGTGATGCCGGTGCCGTGGGGCGGCGGCGCGTCCGGTTTGTGTCGCGGCCAGGGCTACACTTCTGCTTGCTGGGTGGACGGGGACTTCTTCATGATCCTGCGGCGGGATGAATTCGGGGTCGAACGGGTGGAGGGGTACCGGATTCGGCGGGGCGGGTAGCGAGGGCGGTCGCGGCCTGCCGAAGACAGTTGGGGCCCGCGAGAGACAGCCGGCGCCCGCCGAAGACAGCCGAGCCCCGGGAGACACACTGAATGGCCATACTCGACGCGGAGATCAGGCGCGGCTTCCGCTACGTCACCCCGTACAAGCGCCGCCTGGCCGTCATCCTGGCGATCAACCTCGCGGGGACGGCCCTTGCGCTCTACATCCCCTTCCTCACCCGTTCCCTCGTCGACGACGCGCTGCTGGGGCAGGACACCGGCGCGCTGGTGCGGATCGTCGGCCTCTTCGCCGCGGTCACGGTGGCCAGCTTCGTGCTCAACTTCGTCAGCGGGATGCGCTATACGAAGGTCTCGGCCGAGATCCTCTTCGACATGCGGCTGACCGTGTACCGGCACCTGCAGCGGCTGTCGCCCCGCTTCTTCGCGCGCACCCCGCTCGGGGAGATCATGTCGCGGCTCAACAACGACGTCAGCGAGATCCAGCGTGTGCTCGCGGACGCAGCGCTGGCCTGGCTCGGGAACGTGGCCTTCCTGGTGGGCACGGTGGGGATGCTGCTGTGGCTCGACTGGCGGCTCTTCCTGGCGGCCGCGGCGCTGCTGCCGCCCGCGATCTGGGCGATCGTGCACTACCGGCGGCGGCTCGAGGTGCGGGTGCGGGTGATGCGGGAGCGGAGCGCGAGCATCGGCGCCTTCCTGATCGAGACGCTGGCGGGGGTGCGGCTGGTGGCGGCGTCGAACGCGGCCGGGCGGGAGTCGGCGCGGTTCCGCAGGCGCAACGACTCGTTCGTGGCGTCGCTCATGCAGATGCAGCGGCTGAGCTACCTGGCCGGGGGGCTGCCGGCGCTGCTGCTGTCGGCGAGCACGGCGGTGGTCTTTCTGTACGGCGGGTGGCGGGTGATCGGGGGCGCGGTCACGCTGGGGACCTTCACGGCGTTCATGGCCTACCAGATCCGCCTGATCGGGCCGGTGCAGGGGCTGATGGGGCTGTACACGGGGCTGGCGGCCGCGCGGGTGTCGCTGAGGCGGGTGCACGAGCTGCTCGACGAGCCGGTCGAGGTGGTGGAGGCGGCGAAGCCGGCGGCGCTGGGCGCGGTGCGCGGCGAGATCGTGTTCGAGGACGTGTCGTGCGGGCACGGGCGGGGCAGCGCCGTGCTGGAGGACTTCCGGCTGGCGGTCGCGCCGGGTGAGGTGGTGGCGCTCACGGGGCCGTCGGGGTGCGGGAAGTCCACCGTGGCGGACTTGCTGATCCGGCACGTGGACCCCGATCGCGGCAGGGTCCTCCTCGACGGGACGGACATCCGCGCCGTCGCGCTGGCCGATCTCCGCGCGCGCGTCGCGGTGGTCGAGCAGGGCGCCCTCGTCTTCAACACCTCGATCCTGGAGAACGTCCGCTACGCGCGGCCCGATGCCGGCGCCGACGAGGTGATGGGCGCGGTGGAGCGGGCCGGGCTGGGGGCGTTCGTCGCCGCGCTGCCGGACGGGCTCGACACCCTGGCCGGGGAACGCGGGCAGGCGCTCTCGGCGGGCGAGCGGCAGCGGGTCGCGATCGCGCGGGCGCTGCTGGCCGACCCCGCCGTCCTGGTCCTCGACGAGGCCACGAGCGCGCTGGACGCGGCCACCGAGGCGCACGTGGTCGGCGCCTACCGCGAGGTGATGCGGGGCCGCACCACCGTGCTGATCACGCACCGCGAGGAGCTGATGCGCGCCGCGGACCGGGTGGTGGCGGTGGAGGGGGGGCGGGTTGTGGAGGCGGGAGCCCCTCGTCAAGCCGTATAATGGAGGACGCAAGCACCCGTGGAACAGGTCCCCGCCGCACTCGGTCGGCCATGCATTCGGGCTGGACCGCGATGCTGCAACAGGTGAATCACTCAGCAAGGAAGACACGCCAATGACCCGGTCAGGTTCGCAAAATGTAATGTCCACTTTACCAAATGTAATGTCGGCTTTACCTCATGTAATGTCTGCTTTACAAAATGTCGCTTCCTCTTTACGCATTGCCGCGTTCCTGCTGCTCTGCCTGGCCCTCGCGGCCTGCGCGGACGCCTCCTCGAACCCGGACCTCTTCGCCGGTCTCGGACCGGTCCGGATGGAGTCGCCCACGCCGGATGCTTCGCTGGAGCCGGTGTTCATTCGCGAATACGGGAGTCTTTCCGGGGAGGACTCCTTCGGCATGCCCTGGGCCGCGGTGGTGCGGGATGACGGCAGCCTGGTCGTGGCGGACATCCTGGATCCGTGCATCCTTACCGTCATCGACCGTCCGAGCGGGGTCGTGCGCGGGAAGCTGGGCCGGTGCGGTGAAGGGCCGGGCGAGTTCAAGATGATCATGGCGCTCGCCACGGCTGCGGATTCGCTCTACGTCTACGACCAGGAGCTGGGGATCGTCGTCGTGCTCGGCCCGGTGGGGATCGAGGCGAGGCGTTTCACCGTGGAGGGCGTGGGCGGGCCGCTCAACACGGTGGACGACCTGGCCCTGCTCGACGATTCGACGATGCTGGTCGCAAGGTCCCAGGTCGGGCGCGCGAGCGTGGAGACGGTCGACCGCGGCACCGGGAGGCTGCGGCGGGTGTGGTTCGAGACGCCGGAGGATGCCGAGCTGGCCGAGACCATCCGGCACCTGTCCGCGTGCGCCCGGCCCGGCCCGGGGCCCCGGACGATCGTTGCCATGAACGAATGGGTCTTCGAGGGCGTGGGCGTGTCCCCCGACACCGGGGAGGAGCGTCTTCACTTCCACACGTCCTTCGCCGGCCTGCGGGATGACGGGGACGGCCCGAGTTCCACCCGCGTCCGGTGCGGCGCGTCCATGGCGCTGTTTCGCGGTACGACGCCGGGCCCAATGGAGGACCTCGGGAACGTGATCACCAGTCGCGCCGGAGTCGTCGTGCTCGAAGCCAGGGCGTACGACGGGACGCTCCGGATGAGGATGATCGTCGAGGACGAGGGGTCGCTGCTGCGAGGGGGCCTGGGCGCCATGCGGGGGGACACGCTCTTCCTGCTGAATCGCACGGCACGGGAGTACCCGGTGGTGGCGGAGTTCGTTCTGGAGCCGAGGGGGTAGCGGCGCTGCGGGACATGCCCCCGAGGGGGTTTCCTTTCCGCCGGCCGCCGGCTTGATTGTCTTCCATGGCGAAACCGAAGCTGCTGTCCGGCGGCAATCCGCAGATTCCCAAGGGTGACGGGGACGGGCCCGTGCAGGCCTACATCGCGGCCATGCCGGGCTGGAAACAGGGGGTCGGCCGGTACCTCGACGAGCTCGTCGGGCGCACGGTGCCCGGCGTCCGCAAGGCGGTGAGATGGAACTCGCCCTTCTACGGGATCGAGGGCCGGGGCTGGTTCCTCTCCTTCCACTGTTTCACGAAATACATCAAGGTGACTTTCCTCTGCGGCGGCGCGCTGCGCCCCCCGCCGCCGGTGGCGTCGAAGCACGAGCACGTGCGCTACTTCCACATCCACGAGGGCGACGCCCCGGACGACGACCTCCTGGCGAGCTGGATCGAACAGTCGGCCGTGCTGCCCGGGGAGGACCTCTTCTGATCGCGGCGGCCCGAATCTGCGTGGATTCGCCCGCTGTGCGCGATCTGCGGGGCCGGGGCGTGACGGTTGCGGTGATCGACAGCGGGGTGAACGCGGGGCATCCGCATGTGGGGAGGGTGGCGGGCGGCGTCAGAATTGCGCTGTCCGGCGAAGCGGAGGAGGACTACGTCGACCGCCTCGGGCACGGGACGGCCGTCTTCGCGGCGATCCAGGAGAAGGCGCCGGGGGCGGAGGTGTACGCGGTGCGCGTCTTCACGGACCGGCTGAAGACGAGCGCGCGGGCGCTGGTGGCCGCGATCGACTGGGCGGCGGAGCGGCGCGTGCGCGTGGTGAACCTGAGTCTGGGGACGCTGCGGGAGGAGCACGCGGCGATGCTGGAGGGGGCGGTGGGGCGGCTGGGGGCGGCGGGGGGGATCGTGGTCGCGGCGGAGACGGCCGGCGGGAAGCGGTGGTGGCCGGGCTCGCTGCCGGGCGCGTTGGGGGTGGTGATGGACGAGGAGCTGCCGCGCGGGTGTGTGGCGGTGGGGGGTGGGGTGGGGCGGGGGGTGGGCGGGCCCGCCGCGGAGGTGGTGGCGGCGGCGCCGTATCCGAGGCCGATTCCGGGGGTGCCCCGGGAGCGCAACCTCAGCGGGATCAGCTTCGCGGTGGCGAATGTGACGGGGATGCTGGCGCGGGTGGTGGAGGGGTGGGGGGGTCCAGTGACGCGTGGGGCATGCCTGAAGGCATTGAAGGGTGCGCTGGGGTCGCATGCGATCGAATGAACCGGTCGTTCATGACGATTTGGATTACGAGGGCGCTCTTCGTCACTCTTTGGCGCGGGGAAGGAACGGGAGGAATTCGTGTGCGAGACCAGGCAGGCCGAGTTGATTGGCAGTCGCATGTGCCTTGGCGGCCAACCCGGGCTGCGGCTGCTTGTTGCGGCGTCCCAGCCGGACGACTTCGAGAGCCAGGCTCAGCCACACCAGGGGGCGCGTCCCTTCGTTTGCCGCCATGCCTCTCTCGAGCAGAGCGAGAGCGGCCGGTCGCTGCCTCCTGCGGGACGCCAGGCGGGAATGGAAGAGGACCAGGCTCAACGGTGCGTCCTGCAACGTGCCCGGTAGCGGGGCCTGTTCCTCGACCTGCGTGGCCAACCCGAGCTTGCCCGACTCAAGCAGGACGTTGCCTTCGAGCCCGTTGAGCGCCAGGACCATCGTGTCGGGGATGGGCGGGGGCGGGCGGTCTCCTTCGGTTGCGCCGGCCACGATGCCAAAGGTTGCAGCGAGCGAAGCCCGGGCTCCCTCGACGTCACCCTTCGCGAGCGCCAGATTGGTGCGAACCAGGGCCTCCAGCGTTCGAATCCCCGGACAGTCCATCTCCGCGACGACGGCCATGGCTTCTGCCAGCGTGTCCTGTGCGGTCTCGTAGTCGCAGGTCGTGGTCTGCCAGTTGGTCAGGTGCAGGAGGACCAGACCGAATGCGCCCGTGTGGCCGGTGTCGTCATGCACCTTCCGTGCCTCGTTCAGCGTAGCCCATCCGTCCTCGCTGCCAAGCCTGCCCGCGGTGGCCAGGGCGGCCACGAGCCGCTGCAGCGCCAGCGACAGTTCCTCCGCCTCTGCGGCTTCGCGCGCATCCTGGACAGCCTGGCGAGCGAGCCGAACTCCGGCATCGGGATCGCGCAGGGTGGCGGCCATGGAGAGCGCAGAGAGCACGCGTGACCTGGCAGCCGGATGGGACATCGGCTTGAGCCCCGCAATGCGGGTTTCCTGCTGGAGGATGGACCCCCGATCACCCACCCGGTCGAGCAACTGAACGGTCGCGTCGAGGACTGCGGCGCGCAGACGCTCATTGGGGTGCCGGGCGGCCTCCTCCTCGATGGCGGCGAAATCGTCCAGAGTCCTGGAGGTCGTAGCCAGGCCCAGGCGGTGCTTTGCATCCGCGGCGATCAGTCGCAGCTCGCCGGTTTCGTCTTCTCCGAGCCCGCCCGGATCGCAAAGCAGCGCATCCGCCCATTCGGCGGCGGCTCGAAGGCGGCAGCAGCGCTGGTTGAGCCTCGCCAGCTCGAGGGCCGTGACCCTTCTCCGCAGACCGTCGCTTGCGTCGTGGGCCAGCGTGAGGCAGGACAACCGTCTGTCGATGTCCGCATTGGGTAGCTGCTTCACGAATTCGCTCGCAAAACCGTAGGCCAGGTCGTGCTTCCCGGCCCGGTAGTAGTGGAGGGCGATGCGATCCGCAGGCCCGCGGTCGAGTCTGCTTTGCAACAGCTCGGCGACCCGGGTGTGCAAGAGGTAGCGCCGGGCCGGACCGAGGTTCTCGTAGAGGGCGTTCCCCAGGATCCGGTAGCGAAACTCGATACCCCCATCGGACCAGTCCACCAAGCCGAGATTGTGCAGCTCCTGCAGCGCGTCAACGCACTCCCCGCGGGTGATGTCCGAGAGGCGGATGACCTCCGGCAGGCTGGCCGTGATCCCCAATACACTGAGGCTGGAGGCAACGGCCTTCGAATGGTCCGAAAGGTGTCGGAAGCGCCGCTCGAGGGTCCCATGGACGGATGGGGGCGCGGACAGCTGCGCATGTTCGAAGGACGGCGGCGCTTCGCTGGCCCAGGCCACGGCCAGGTCAGCGAGAAACCGCGGGTTGCCTCCGGCCAGATTAATGATCCGTTCCACAACGGCCACCGGAAGCTTGTTCTCGCTCTCCTTCTCGACCAGCTTCCGCGCCGCCCCGGCGTTCAGTCCTTCGAGCTTGATGACCATCGCGCCGGGATCGAAGGACAGGATGTCGGTCCCGCATGTGCTTTCCGCAAGGCGCAGCTCCTCCGGCCGATAGGCAACGAGGAGTGTGAACGGGTCCGGCCCCCACCGCCGGATCATATAGTCCAGAACCGTCCGCGTGGATTCGTCCGTCCAGTGGAAGTTGTCCAGGAAAAGGATCGTCCTGCTGCACCTGGCCATGCCCTTGAAGAGTTCGAGGAGCGCCTCGCAAGTGCGCCGGGACAGGTTGTCCGTGGCCGGCTGGTGTGTGCTTGCTCGCTGTCCACCTTCCTCCTGAAACCGGGGAAGCAGCGACTGAATCGTCGCCTTCCAGGGCTCCTGAATCTCCTTCAGCAGAGGCCTGACCCACTCGCTGTTCAGAGGCTCAAGGAGAAGGCTGAGGGGGATCCGGGATTCCAGTTCAGTGGCGGCAGCGGTCGCTACCCGGATTCCCGCAAGCCGGGCCTGTCGCAGGATGGGTCCGACGAACCAGGTCTTGCCGACGCCCTCGTCGCCGACGATCGCGATGGTTTGCCAGCCGGGCAAGCGCTCCGTTCCGAGGATGGCGCCGGATAGCCGCCTCTCCTCTGCGGATCTGCCGACAGACAGGGCGTCTCGCTCCGGGTCCTTTCCGCCCGTTCTGCTGGACGCTGTTGCCGCGGCTGCACGCACGCGTTGCAGAAGGGTGGCCGTTTCCGGCCCGGGTTCCCAGTCCCCTGACCGGGAAGCACGTGCTTCGAAGGCTCTGTATACCTTTTCCGCCTCGCGCACGCGGCCGGTCTCGGAGGTTGCCAGCATGACCCGGCGGAGGTCGGCCTCCCGTGCCGGTTTCAGGAGCAACAGTACCCCCCCCGCGGTGGAGACCTGGTCCCCCTCGCGACGCGACCCCGCGCTATCCAGGTAGGCCCGCGTGGCTGACGCGAGCCGCTCGCGCGGCTCCTGCCGCTTGTCCCCGATCCAGTCGAACAGGGCGCCGGTTTTCGAGGCGGCAAGGGCCGACAGGAAACCGCGATCGACCAGTTCGTAGGCCCGTTCGAACTGCCGGAACTCGATCATTCTGCCGAAGGATTCGTAGTCGCAAGAGACTGCCTGGCGGTTCACGCAGAGGTGCTCCCTGTCGAGCTCGAGTATCCGGGCGCCACACTTCCCGTTTATCTGGTAGACGAGCTGACTCAAGCGATGCCGGATCGACTTGTCCGAACCGGAATCCCAGAGCAGGTCCTGGACCATTCCGCGCGGGACACGGTCCGCGCCCCAGGAGAAGACTACCGACAAGAGGCAGTCCTGAAGGGGAGAAGTCCGAACCGTCTTCTCGCCACGCCAGAGCACTGGACCCTCGAACAGCTCCACGTGCAGGCCCGGCTTGGGGGCACCGGGGGTACCGGTCTGCTGGCCCGCCATCTATGCCTTGGCCGCCTGGGCCATTCCGGCCTCGTCTTCGCCGTCCGTGCGCTCCGGACGCTCGACCGCAATGGACGGGCGCGCGTTGAGAACCGAGGGGGCGATGCTCCCCTTCTCGGCCTCGCGCTGGATCCAGGTCTCGAAGACCCATTCCCAGCCGGCCATGTCCCGGACCTCCAGAGGTCTCAGCCCACAGAGCCGCTGCATCTGGTTGCTGAGCGAAAACCCGTCGGGATACCCAAGCGAGCAGGCGACGTTGAAGAGCGTGGCGTCGGAGTTCTGAAGCTTGATCGTGGCCCGCAGGATCCTGAAGATCTGCAGCCAGTGCGACGGTACAGGCATCCGGCTCTTCAGAAACCGGCGTCCCAGCGCCCTTCGCGACACATACAGGTTCCTCGCGAGTTCCGAGATCGTTCGCACGCGCGCGCTGAGTTCAACCGTGCGGCGAATGATGCTGCGGGTCACCGGATCGAAGGAGAAGCCGCGCCAGTCCAGGAACTCGGCTACGCTGCTCGCGAGACTGACGGGCGGCCGGCGGATGACGCTCGCGATCTCCCGGGGACGGGGCTTCTCGTGGAAGGGCAGTACCGCCTGGGGGCGTGACTGCTCGATCGCCCTCAGCAGCCGAATGACGGGCAGGTGATCTTCACTCTCCGGGAGGATGACGGCCAGCGACACCCCCGCCGCCCGGTTGACCACGAACTTCCTGCCAGTGGCCCAGTCACGGCTGCCGAGATTCCAGGCGACCACCCAGCCGCCCACCAGCGGCTCGGTGGAACCTGCAAGGTCGACCGTGGTCAGTCGATCGTATGGCGGTCCCAGCAGGAGGACCGCATTGCGGGAAGGCTCTGGCTTGGTCATGGATGGCAGCTCCTTTTTTTGCCTACGGGCGTACAGTTGATTCCCGCAGGCTAAACAGCCGCCATCATCAATCGGTCATCACCGCCCCACCCCACACTGATCGCAGGCAGAGAGTTTGGAGCGACTCCGGAAAGCCCGTTGTCGCCTCTGCCCGCGACATCCTACACCTCAAGGTTACATTTGTTGCACAACCTGAAAGATCTCTACGAAGATACCGTATTCCACGCTGAACGGTACCCTCCCCATGAACTCTGCCCAGGAGCGTGATCAAGAGCAGTGAGCAGCCTCACCCAAGCCACCAGCTTCGAGCCGGACCCAACCCTCACCGCCGCCATCCAGCGCCTCCGCGGGCGTGCAACGCTGGGAGACGTGGTGGCGGCCACCGGCATGCCGGAGCACGAAGCCGAGACCGCCCTCAAGGGCCTCCTCGAGACCTTCCGCGGCCATCTGGAGGTATCGGAATCCGGCGATCTCCTCTACCAGTTCGACCCGAGGCTCATCGCGCGGGACCGCGAGCCCCTCGGGGTTCGCTTCCGCAGGGCGGCGTGGTCGGCCTTCAAGACCGCCTTCAAGGTGTGGACCGCGGTGATGCTGGTCGTCTACTTCGTCGTGTTCGTGGTGCTCATCATCGCGGCCATGGCGGCCAACCGGGACGACAGGGGCTTCGGCGGGCGGAGGGGCGGCCTGGGACTGGGAGATTTCTTCCTGCTCCACTGGCTTCTCGGTGGGCGGGGCTGGAACCGGAGGAGCCTCTACTACGGTCACCGGCACGCCCGGCGCCTGCCGAAGGAGGCCCAGCCACCCTTCTACAAGAAGGTGTTCGCCTTCATCTTCGGACCGGAAGAGCCACGGCCGACCCAGGTGCAGAAGGACCGGAGCATGCTGAGGCTGATCAGGGCGCGCAGAGGCGTGCTCACCGCCACCGAGCTCATTGAGCACACGGCCCTGCCGGTGGACGGAGCCCGCGAGGAGATGGGCCGGTTGACGGGTGCCTACGGGGGCGATCCGCGTGTCTCGGAGGGCGGGGAGGTGGTCTACGCATTCCCGGGGCTGATGAAGAGCGCCCACGGCAAGGTGCGCGCCCGGGAGCCGAATCCGGCGTGGATGCGCCTGGAGTATCCGAAGAAGCTGACGGGAAACAGCGGCACGGCGAACTTCGGGATCGGGGCCATGAACGGCTTCAATCTGCTCGCGGGGTCGGTCATCGGGCTGGGGCTGGGGGTTGATGCGGCCGTGGTGGGCGCCGGCGCGTCTGATCCGCTCATCTTCTTCGGGCTCGGGGTGGTCCCGGTCACCTACAGCGGCCTCTTCTTCGCGATCCCGCTGCTTCGCTCGCTGGGCTTGAGGCGGGAGAACCGGGCCCGGCAGCGGCGCAACGTCCGGCGCCTTCTCCTGGGTCTGGTCTACGGTCGCTCGGTCGGGGCGGTGCGCTGGCTTTCGGTCGCCGACGCGATTCGTCACGTGCAGGCCCGGCTCAAGGACCAGCAGGTCGGCGGCAGGCTGGTGACGGCTGAACTGGGCAGGCTGGCCGCGGAATTCGACGCCGAAGTGGAGGCGGACGACAGCGGTTACCGGTATCGTTTCCCCGAGATCCGCGAGACCTTCGTGGAAGCCGAACTGATGCGCCGCAACCTCCGCCTGGAGGACCAGAAGCTTGGCCCGATCGTCTACGCCACCTCCGACACGGCCGTGGAGGGGTCGCGGAGAGACATGGAGGCGTTCGACCGGGAGCTGGCGCGGGCCGAGGTGGACCTGTCCCGGTATCTGCCTTCGCCCGGCGGGGTGGGCTACGAGGAGGACTTCGAAGTGGTCATGGACGAGCGTCCGGCGAAGAGCCGGGTCCGCCGGCGCCCCTCCCGGCAGCGGCCTCCGCTTCGACTACGGTGAAGATGTCGGCCCACAGGCCGAGGGGCTGGTCCCCCACCAGGGGCACACCATTGATCAGGAAGGTGGGGGTGCCGCGCACGCCCAGGTGAGCGCCGGTGAGGAACCCGCTCCGGAGCCGCGGCCCGGGCCGCTCTTCCGCGACACAGCGACGGTATTCCTCGGCGTCGGCCCCCGCCTCGACGGCCAGCGACTCAAGGGTCCGGCCGGGGCTGGACTGGTTCCTCCACTCGGACTGGCGCTGGTAGAGAAGGTCGCGCATCGGAGCGAAGCGTTCCTGCTCGCCCGCGCACTCCGCGGCCAACGCGGCGGCCTGACCATTCGAGAACATGCCGCTCACGAAGGTGACGTACTTCCACTCGACCTTGCCGGTCTCGATGTAGGCCTCCCGGAGCGCAGGGAATGTCTCCAGGTGGAAGCGCCTGCAGTACCCGCAGCCGAAGTCGCTGAATTCGAGGACCTTGATCGGGGCGTCCGCGGAGCCGGTGTTGAAGCCGATCTCGGTGAGCGGGAGTTCCGGGGCGGGAAGCTGGACGTCCGCCGCCTCTGCGGCGAGGACCCCGGAGGGTACCGATTGCGTGGGCGAGCCGCCGCCCTCGTTCGCGTTGCCGATCCCCGGCTCCCTTCCTCCACGACCGTCTCCACAGGCTAGCGCCACCGTAGCCACCGCCGCCCAAATCAAGCCGCGCCCTGTCCCCATTCGCTTGTCTGTCATGTGATATGCTCCCTGGTTTCCTGCCCGCGGCCACCCGTGAGGTCCCTGGTAGTATAGATATTATGAAGGTGCGGGACACCGGGGCGCTACCTTGGTGCATGGGGCCGACCTCCACGGGGCGCCCGCGAGTCCGGACAGCGGCCGCCACCCACCAGCCAGGCAAATGCGAATGCGAGCGAAATCGCGAATCATCGGAAGCCTCGAGAAGGTCTACACGGAGGCGTACGAAAAGGCGGCGGCGGCGGATGACCGGAGCCGCATGGATGCGCTGGACTTCGCCTTCCAGCGGGACCAGGTGCTGATGGAGGTGATGCTCGATCTGCGTGATGCGCTCTCCACGCTGCAGGAAGAGGCGGCGCCGGACGAACCGAGCCTGTTCGAGAGGGCCAGGGCGATCCGCGACTTCGCGAAGCTGCGGCCCAGGTGAGGGTGACCGGCGCGTGAAGATCTACACCAGGCGTGGGGACGGAGGCGAGACGGGGCTCTTCGGAGGCGGTCGCGTCACCAAGGACGACCACCGGGTCGAGGCGTACGGGTCGGTCGACGAACTGAGCGCGGCACTGGGGGCGGCACAGGTCCACGTGACCGATGACGGGACGCGCGAACGGCTGAACCTCGTGCAGCGTGACCTGTTCGCGATCGGTGCCCACCTCGCTACGCCGCCCGCACGGCCCGGCAGGCGGCCGCCCGAACTCCCCGGACTCCCCGTGGACCGGGTCGGCGAGATGGAGGAGTGGATCGACGCCGCGGCTGCGGTTTCTCCCCCGCTCAGGAACTTTGTCCTGCCCGGGGGAAGCGCGGGGGCCTCCCACCTTCATGTGGCGCGGGCCGTGTGCCGGCGGGCCGAACGGCGGGTCGTGACTCTCCTGGCAGGCGAGCCGAATCCGGATCCGGGGATCGTACGCTATCTGAACCGGCTGTCGGACTACCTGTTTGCGGCTGCCCGCCTCGAGAACCAGCGTACCGGACGGGGAGACATCGAATGGAAGGCGTGACCCGCACGCGCATCGAGACGACCCCCCCGCACGGCGACGTCATTCGCGCGGACGTGAGGCGACCCGCGGCGGCGTCGCCCCGCACGGCCGTGATCGTCATGCACGGCTTCAAGGGCTTCAAGGACTGGGGCTTCTTCCCCCTTCTCTGCAACCGCCTCGCGCTGGACGGCCACCTCGTCGTCTCCTTCAACACCTCGCTGAACGGTGTCGGCCCGGGCCTCCTGGACTTCACCGATCTGGAAGCCTTCGGCCGCAACACGGTCAGCCGCGAGGTGGAAGATCTGCACTGGATGGTGGACCGCACCCTGGAGGGGGCGTGGAACGCCGGCCGCCGTCCCGGCGCGCTCGGATTGCTGGGCCACAGCCGGGGCGGAGGCAACGCCATTGTCGTGGCAGCGGAACGCGGGGAGGTCTCGTCGCTGGTGACCTGGGCGGCGGTCTCCACCTTTCATCGCTGGTCGTCCGAGCAGGAGCGGGACTGGGAGGCCGGGGGGGTCACGTACATCCTGAACGCCCGCACCGGCCAGGAGATGCCGCTCTACCGCACCGTGGGAGACGATCTGAGGGCGAATGCCGACCGGCTCGATGTCCTGGCTGCGGCCGCGCGGGTCAGCGTGCCGTGGCTGGTCGTGCACGGTGCGGAGGACGCCACCGTTTCTCCGGACGAGGCCCGGCGCCTCGCCGCAGCGGGGGCGGCGGCGGACTTGCTGTTGCTGGAGGGATCCGGTCACACCTTCGAAGCGGTCCACCCCCTCGAGGAGACTCCCCCGGCGCTGGAAGCCGCGCTGCAGGCGTCGCTGCGGCATCTGCGACGGGGTTGCAATGGGGGTCGGGATCGGCAATCATAAGGACCGCAAGACCCCGATATCGTACCCAGAGGTAACGGATTGACATACATCATTACGGAGCCGTGCATCGGCACCAAGGACGCGAGCTGCGTCGAGGTCTGTCCGGTCGACTGCATCTACGAAGCCGGCGAGCAGTACCTCATTCATCCGGACGAGTGCATCGACTGTGGCGCCTGCGAACCGGAATGTCCGGTGCAGGCGATCTTCCCGGACACGGACGTACCGCCCGAGTGGTCCGACTACATCGAGAAGAACGCCACGCACTTCGAGTAGAAGCGCGACAAAGGGGGCGGCCCGTGATGGACCGCCCCCTTTCCGTCTGCGCCGCCATGCTCGGGCGGCGGGCCGGATCCACAGCCTGGCCGGGCCAGGCCGGGATCAGATTCCCAGCTCTCTCAGCTTCTCCAGCCGGATCCTGCCGGGAATCTTCTCTCCCGCGGGGACATCTTCGAGCCTGGCCTCATTCGGCTCAGCCCGGTCGTTCCCCTGACGGAGGATTGCGTAGCCCGCTGCAACGAGCGCCGCAGCGCTCAGCAGATTGACAGTGAACTTGCGAATCGCACCCTCCTCTGGTCTGAGTGTCATCCCTCGCCGGTCTGCGCGAGAGGTTGCCGGGGTGTGGCCCCGAACCTCCCGGCCGGCGTCACATATCTAAAGCAATAATCGTGCCGGACCGTGCGAGTGGGGGTGCATGGGGGTGCGGAGGGGGTTTTCGCCCCGAAAACAAATGTTTTTCCGGGTCGGTGTGCATTATCGTGATCCGACTGGCCCGGACCAACATGGGATGGCGTGTACATTTTTCTTAACACCGACACGAAATCTTGACACATGACCGAGACACCCGGCACCCCGAAGAAACACGCCCGCGACCCCCTCCGACAGCAGGAGCGCGCCCTGGCCACTCGGCCGCCGCCGCCTCCTCCCGGCGCCAATCCGGTAGCCCTGACGCAGGAGCTGGTACGCACGCCGTCGGTGAATCCGGCGCTGGAGGAAGGCGGCGCGGGCGAGCGCCGGGTGGCTGAACTGGCGGCAGGGTGGCTCCGGGGTTGGGGCTACCGGCCGGTGGTGTCCGAGGTGGCCCGGGGGCGGTTCAACGTGGTGGCGCGGAGGGGCCCTGGAGACGGCCCGCGCCTCCTCCTGAATGGCCACCTTGATACGGTGGGTGTGTCCGGAATAGCGGATCCATATTCTGGTACGGTACGTGATGGTCGCCTTTACGGGCGGGGATCCGCAGACATGAAGTCGGGTGTGGCCTGCGTCCTTGCGGTCGCCGCGGAGCTCGCGCGCGAAGAGATGACGGGCGAACTGGTCGTGGCGCTGACCGCGGACGAGGAACATGCGTCGCTGGGGATGAAGGCGCTGGTCGCTTCGGGCCTGCGTGCCGATGCGGCGGTGGTCTGCGAACCCACCGGGCTGTCGGTCATGCCGGCGCACAAGGGCTTCCTGTGGATGGATGTCCGGACGAGGGGGCGCGCCGCGCATGGATCGCGGCCCGACGCGGGCGTGGACGCTGTCACCCATATGGGACACGTCCTGGTCGCGTTCGAGGAGGAGTCGCGGCGCCTCGCCCGGGAGACCGGACACCCGCTCCTCGGGCCCGCGTCGCTGCACGCCGGCACGATCGAGGGCGGCAGCGCGCCATCGGTCTATCCGGATGCCTGCCACCTCGTCGTCGAGCGCCGCACCCTGCCGGGCGAGACGATTCACAGCGTCATGGCCGAGGCGGTCCGGGTGCTGGAGCGCGCCGGGGAGCGGTGCCCCGGCCTCGACGCGACCGCCGAAGCGGGTCTCCACCGGGCCGCGTCGGAGGTCCCGGCCGGGTCGGTTCTGGTGGAGGGACTGCGCCGGGCCTGCCGCCGCGCGGGGCTGCCGGGGGCGGTGGAGGGGATGACGGCGTGGGTGGACGCGTCCTTTCTTAACGAGCGCGGAATTCCGGCCGTCTGTTTCGGGCCCGGATCGATCGCCCAGGCGCACGCGGCGGAAGAGTGGGTTCGCGTCACGGAGATCGAGGCGTGCTCGCGCGTGCTCGCCGACTTTTCCCGGCGGTTTCTGATGGGCCGGGAACGGCAGCCCGAGGGATAGATGCGGAGCGCTCCGCCCGGCTATCCGCCGCGCGTGATCACTTCGATCGCCCCCCCGATGAAGTTGGTCCCGAAGCGCATCGTCGCGTCCGATGAATTCATGTACCGCATCGTCCTGACGCTGGCTGCCTGGATCGACTGAAGCCCATCCTGGAGGTTGTCCATCCTGGCCCCGTCAACCACGAGTTGCGGGCGCAGATTGCCGCGCCCCTGGAGCCAGCGAGGGCGAAGACGGCGGATCGCGTCGAGTGCGCTCATCGTCGGATACTCGACCAGCTCCTCCGCCGTAATCAGGTTGGGGTCGCGCCGGGGGCCGCCTTCCCCGGAGCCGCCCGCGCTGGCGCAGGCTGCCACGGCCGTCACAAGCCCGAGGGCGGTCAGGAAAAACAGGGTGGTCTTGTGGCGTTTCATGGCGTTCGTGCTCCTTGGAGTCCTGAAGGTTGGGTTGCAGCAACGTTACATCCGCGGGGGACGGAGCTGTCAAGGGCGGCCAACGCGGGTGGCGGGGAAACCGGCCGGGGTGCCGGGAGCTGAGGATTGACCACCGGGCAAACCGAGAGCAGACTCCAGTATCGTCTCATGCACCGGGGGAGGGGAGATGACAAGCAAGCTGGGTCGCGTTCATGCGATACTGCCGCTGGCCGCCGTCCTGGCCGGCGCCCCCTTTGCCGCGGCGTCGGCGCAGTTGCCGGTCGGTGTGATCGGCGGGATTCAGCGAACCAACTTCATCGGCGGCGGCTCCGGTGATTTCACCTGGCGGACGGCCTACATGCTCGGCGTCACGGGCGATATGTCCCTGGGCGAGACCTTTTCCTTCCGGCCGGAGATCCAATACTCGAGCAAGGGTTCGGTGGTGAAGACCGAACTGGGGGAGGCGGGCCAGGCTGCCTACAGGCTGTCCTATCTGCAGATGCCGCTGCTGGGGCAGCTGCGCACGGCGCCTGGCGGATCGCTTCGTCCGCACATGTTCGCGGGCGTGTCGCTCGGAGTTCTGTTGCGTTGCAGGCTTGCCGAGCAGGCGTGCAATGACATCGCCGACTTCAACCAGAACCGCTTCGAGTTCGGGCTGGTGGTGGGATCCGAGATCGAGGGATGGGGTGCGGCGCTTGGCGTGCGCTACGAGGTCGGGTTGCGCCCGGTGGACGCGACGGTTCAGGGGAACGCGATCTACAACGGAGCGCTGTCCATCACCTTGCGGTATGGGGTGTGGCCTCTACGGGGTCCGGCTCCCGGGGGACCCGCCGGCCTGGAATAGGGCCTCCCCGGAGGCTCCTTCCGCGCCGAAGAACTCGGCGACGAACGCCGTGGCGGGATGGGCGGCCAGATGTCCGGGCGGGCCGTTCTGCACCACGCGTCCCTCCTCCAGCGCGTAGACCACGGGCGCGCCGAGGGCCTGAACGTCGCGAAGGTCGTGCGTGACCACGATGGCGGGCCGGGTCCGCCGGGCAAGGTGGCGGGCCAGGTAGGCGCGCAGGCCCCGGCGGGCGGCCACGTCGAGCGCTGCCAGGGGCTCGTCGAGCAGGAGCATCTCGGGCGCCGGGAGCAGAGCGCGGGCCAGGGCGACGCGCTGCTTCTCGCCGCCCGACAGCGTGGCCGGGTAGCGCGGGGCCAGGTGGGCGCACTTCACCTCGGCGAGGAACCCGGCGGCGATCCGCCGCCGCTCCGGTCCGGGTCTGCGCCCGGCGCCTCCGGCCAGTCCGAATGCGACGTTGTCGAGGACGGTCAGGTGCGGGAAGAGCCCGTAACCCTGCGGCACGTAGCCGACGCGGCGCTCCTCAGGGGCCAGGCTGACGCCGGCCTCCGAGTCGAAGATGACCCGCTCGCCCAGGCGGATCCGTCCCGCGCGGGCACGGTAGGCGCCGGCGATCACCCGCAGGAGAGTCGTCTTGCCGGACCCGTTGGGGCCAATGATGACGACGGGCGCGGCGCCCCCCGCCACGCGGGCGTCAAGGTCGAACGCACCGGCGGATGCTCTCACGTGGACGGTCCAGCGCACGGTCTTCAGGATCCCGTCAGGCCACGCGCGGGCGGCCCTTCGGCGCCGCTTGCCGTCCCCAGGCGGCGCCCGATGAGCGCGGGCAGGGCACGGAGAGGGATGAGCAGCAGCGCACTTGCGCCGACAAGCACCAGGGAGAGGGCGACCGCGACCCGGGCGTCGGATTCAAGCGCGGTGTAGATCGCGAGCGGCATGGTCTGGGTGGTCCCCGGCAGGTTGCCGGCGAAGAGCAGCGTGGCGCCGAATTCTCCCAGCGCGCGGGCCCAGGCGAGGGCGGCGCCCGCGACCATCCCGGGCAGCGCGAGGGGGACCGCGACCCGGAAGAAGGCGCCGGCGGGCGAATGGCCCAGTGTGCGCGCGACGATCAGCAGGTCTTCGTCGACGCGCCGGAAGGCGGCGGCCGAGGCCTGAACGTAGAAGGGAGCCGAGACGACGACCTGGGCGGCGACGACCGCCGCCGTGGTGAAGGGAATCTGAAGTCCCAGCGACGACAGTGCCGGTCCGAAGAGTCCGTTGCGGCCGAAGGTCTCCAGGAGCGCGATTCCCATGACCGCGGGGGGAACGACGATCGGGAGGTCCACCAGCGACTCCACGATGCGCGGCCGGCGTCCCGGGCGCGAAGCCATCCACCACGCGAGGGGCGTGCCCGCCAGCACCATGACCGCCAGGCTGACGAAGGTGGTGCGCGTGCTCAGCCACAGAGCCGGTCCGAAGAGCGGATGGCGGGCCCCGGCGACGATGTCACCGGGCGATGAAGCTCCCGCGAGCGCCAGCAAGGGCACGGCGAGGACGAGCAGCATCGGGACGGCGGCCAGGAACGGCGCCCTCGCCGCGAGAGACCGCCGGCCGGTCACGCGCTACTGCGCTGCCGTGACGTCCGCGAGGAAGCCATGCCGGGCGAGGATGCGGCGCCCCCGCGACGAGGACGCGAACGAGACCCACCGCTCCGCCGCGGCAGGGTTGGGGGCGCCTGCCACCACCCCGATCAGGTACCGTGCCCGCACATTGGCCCGGGGCGGCACCGGCACCGTCCGCACCCGCCCCGGCACGGCGTCCGTCCGGTACACGATCGCGGCATCGGCCTCACCCAGCTCCACCTTGGCCCGCACCAGGCGCACATTGCTCTCCTCGGAGACGACCCTGCCCATCACCGCCTCCTCGAACCCGGGGAGCGATCCCGCCGCCTCCGCCCGGCTGAGCGCCTCGCGCGCATACGCCCCCACCGGCACATGCGGCGTCCCGATCACCACCCGGCGAGCCCCCGCAAGGTCGGCGAACGCCTCGATCCCGGCGGGGTTCCCCGGCGGCACGATGACCACGAGTTCGTTCTCCGCGAGCAGTCGCTGTCCCGTCACCAGCCCGTCCTGCGCCAGCGACTCCATGTGCCGCGGGTCGGCCGACGCGAAGATGTCCGCCCGGGCGCCCTGTTCGATCTGAAGCCGAAGCACCTGGCTCCCCGCGAAGACCAGCACCACCTCGGTGTCCGGCGAGTGGTCCTCAAAGGCGGCGGCCATCTCCTGAAAGGCCTCGGTGAGGGAGGTGGCGGCAAAGACGCGCAGTGGCTCGCGCGCCGGGGAATCCGTCGCGCAGGCGGCGAGCACGGCGGCCGCACAGGCCGCCGACGCCCTCCTCACGCGGCTTCCACCGTCGTCACCTGTCCGCTCTGCGAGCCGTCGTATCCGGGCAGATGGCTCACTTCGGTGCGGAATCCGGGGTCGTCGAGGGCGTCGAGCAGCCGTGAGACCGGCGGGTCGCCGGCCAGCGATGCGGGGAAGACCAGATCGAAGCGCTCTTCGGTGAGCGGGACGAAGTCCAGGCCTTCCGCCAGCGCCGCGCTCTCAATCGCGATCCCGGTGTCGGCCGATCCCCACCGCACCAGGCGCGCCACCTCGGCGTGACCAGCCGCTACGGGTCCCGCCAAAGCGGCGCCCGCGCTGCCCTCGGTGAGCCGCGCGGCCAGGTCCGCGGCACCGGAGCCTTCCTCGCGGCGCGCCACCCGCAGACCGCCGCGCAGCAGATCGGCACCCGACGAGAGCCCCAGCGGATTGCCGGGCGCCACCACCAGTCCCTGCCGCCACCGCGTAAGGTTGACGACCACGAGGTTGCGGCCCGGAAGGACCTGCCGCGCGGCCGCCGCCGTATCGGCCGCTCCGCCCTCGTCGGACAGGTGAAGGCCTGCGACGTGGACCAGGCGCTCCCCGAGGAGATCCAGGGCGCGCGCATTCCCCGCATTGAGCCAGGTGATGCGGGCGTCGTTGAAGCGCCGTCCCACCCGGTGTGCCACCGCGCCGAGCAGGGGGGCGCACCCCGCCACGAGCACGTTCTGCTTCAGATTGCCGACATCGGCCAGCAGCTGGACATCGGCTTCCGCGCCGTCCGGTTCCCCCGTGAGGATCCCGTCGGCGGCCGTCGTCGCGTCCGCGGACAAGCGGTGCGCGATCCAGCGTCCCTCCACCTTGCCGAGTGCCACGCGCGACCCGGCCTCGGCTCCGGTGGCGGCGGGCGCGAGCACCACGCGCATGCCGGGGTCCAGAACGAGCCTGAAGATGTCTTCGACCGCGCATCCGAATACCCGGGCCAGGCGAAGTCCGAGGCTGGTCGAGGGGGTCTGCGAGCCTGATTCGATCGCGTGGATCGCCTGCCTGGAGACGCCCAGGAGACCGGCCAGTTTCCTCTGCGAGAGTCCTCGGGCCTTGCGGTGCTGCCTGACGCGGTTTTCGAGGCGGGTGTCCATGGTCTTCCTCCATCGGGGGGCGGGCGCCCAGCGGACGCGTTTGCGTGGGTTCTGGAGGGAAAGTGTAACGTTTACATCATAAAATGTAAAGTCTGGTTTACACTTTTTGGGGCGGAGCGATACTCGGTTGGGACGGGGGAGGCCGCCTTTGGCCTACACGAAGTGGGGACGGACCACCTGCGCGAGGGAGACCTCGATGTCCCACACGGCGGCGGTGACGGCCTGGCCGATGAGGTCGAGCTGGCGGAGGTGCCGGATGCGCGGCGTCACGTGCTGCAGTTCGCGGCGGCTCAGCAGTTCCGCGAAGATGCCGCAGGCGTCGGCCAGGCAGATGATCACCACATCCCGTGGGGTGGGGATCATGTCGCTGAAGAGAAGCTCCAGGATCCGCAGCTTCACCTCACGCTCGGCGGTGCCGTCGACCACCGGGTAGCGGCGGGAACGGAAGACCCAGAGGAAGCGGCCCTCCCGGCGCTCCAGGATGCCGCGCCCGATCAGCCGTTCGATGGCCGCTGCGCGGATCTCTTGCGAGTGCGCTCCGGCGCGTTCCACCCAGAAGCGCGGGGGGTGCGTTTCCTTTTCGGCGGCGATCTCGGCCAGAACGGGGTCGAGGATGTCGTCCCCCAGGGGTGTGGCATCGACGAGCATCAGCTTCTCGAGATCGGTGTCGATGCGGTCCTCCATCGCCAGGTCCATCAGCACGGCCCCGCCCAGGGCGTAGCGAAGCGACCAGTCGGGCACCCGCAGGAACCTCTCTCCCTCGTCGTCCAGCAGAAGGAGCATGACCTCTTCGGCGAATCTCAGCATGTCGGGTCCCTGGATCGAATCCTCAGAAGATGTTGGCTTCCCGCCCGGCTTCCGCGTCGGCGCCGGCCTCGTCCGGCTCGTCCCCCGCCCCCTCAAACCTTTCGTGGCGGAACGCCGCCGCGTCAAGGGTGTGCGAGCGGCCGTCGGCGACCAGTTCGGAGACCGCCAGCCCGGTCGCGGGCGCGTGCATGATCCCGTGGCCCGAGAACCCGCAGGCGTCGACCCACCCGCGGCCCCCCGGATTGTGGCCGATCACGGGGCTGTTGTCGGGGGTCACTCCGTAGTAGCCCCACCAGCTTCCCTGTCGGTCCACCCCGAGATCCTCCCACCAGGGGAAGCGCTCGACGCCCGCCAGCAGCACCTCCTCCAGCCAGCTCCAGTCGACCCCCTCGGTGAAGCCGTCGTCGGCGTGGGTGTCGAGGCCGAAGAGGATGCGGTCGCCCTCGCTGCGCAGGTAGACGCCCGTGCCGAGATCGATGGTGAGGGGATAGACGCGGTCGTCGGCGACCGGGGCGCTCAGGAAGATCTGGATGCGCTTGGGGCGGACCGGGACGTGGAGGCCGGCGAGGCGCGCAATCTCGCCCGACCAGGCGCCGGCGGCGTTGACGACATGGGCGCACGAGAGGGTTTCGGAGCCGCACTCGGCGCGCCAGCCGCGGCCTGCCGGGTGCAGCGCGGTGACCGTGCGGCCGAAGCGGTAGTCGACTCCCGCCGCGCGGCTCATCGAGACCCAGGCGTGGGTGGCCATGTGGGGGTCGATGATGCCGTCCCAGGGGCCGTAGGTGGCGCCCGCGAGGCCGCCGGTCGCGAGCGGGACGTAGCGGAGCGCCTCTTCCGGGGACAGCACCTCGACCGGCGCGCCGAGACTTCGCTGCAGCGCCACCGAGGCCAGGTGGTCGTCCCAGCGGTCGGGCGGCACCAGGAGGAGGTAGCCGATGTCGCGGTAGCCGACCTCGAAGCCGTGGCGATCCGGGAATTCGCGGTATAGCGGCAGCGAATAAAGGGACCACTCGATGTTCGTACGGGTCGTGAACTGCACGCGCACCCCGGCCGCGCTCCGCCCGGTGGAGCCGAGCGCGGGAGCCGGTTCGCGCTCCAGGACCGTGACCGAGAGTCCACGTGACGCCAGGTGCCAGGCGGCAGACGCGCCGACGATCCCGGCGCCGATCACGACGACATCGGGCGAGGGGCGGGTGTGGGGGGCTGGTCCGGTCATGGGTCCGGTTAACTTGCCGCCTTCGATTCGCGGGCGGTAGCATGCCGCGTCGGGAACGCCGGTGCGGGCCCACCCCATCCGCCTGGACGAGGAGAATGAGCGAGGTCGAAATCCGACATCTGCGAACCGAAGACGAGTTCGACGCCTGCGTGGACCTGCAGCGGGACACCTGGGGGTGGTCGTTTTCGGACATCGTGCCCGTCAGCATGTTGCAGATCTCGGTCAAGATGGGCGGGGTCTGCATGGGTGCCTTCGGGCCCCGCGGGGAAATGCTCGGCTTCGTCTACGGGGTCACCGGCGTGCGCAAGGACGAGCTGGCGCACTGGTCCCATATGCTTGCCGTGCGGCCCGAAGTGCGCGACCGGGGGATAGGAAGACGGCTCAAGCTGGCCCAGGGCGACGCGCTGCGGGCGCTGGGCGTGAGGAACGTCTACTGGACGTATGACCCGCTTGTGGCGCGGAACGCACACTTCAATCTCAATCTCCTCGGCGTCACGATAGACGAATACGTCCCCGACATGTACGGCCGGTCGGACAGCGAACTGCACCAGTTGGGGACGGACCGGTTCGTCGTGAGGTGGAGTTTGGGGCGGGAGGAGGGCCGTGTGGAGCCGCGGGGCGCCCAACCGCCGGAGCGGCGGAGGGCGGACGCGGTGGTGGTGGCGCCGGAGGGGGTGGTCGGCGGGCCGAGGACGCTGGAAGGGGCAGAGGAAGTGCCGGCGTCACAAGCCGTCGGCACCACCGGCTACATGGCCGCCGCGACCGTCGAGGTGCTGATCCCCGGCGATATCGAGGCCGTCGAGGCGCGGTCGGTGGAGGAGGCGCTGGCGTGGCGGCGGACTACACGACGCGCCTTCACCCGGCTTCTGGGGGCCGGGGCGAGCGTTGCCGGGTTTTTTCCCGATCGGGAATACGGGCGGTACGTGGTGGTCAGGAAGCCGAAATCATGACAGGGGTGCCCTGACGACGTGCGAATGTCGAGAGCGAATCGGGCGGGGATCCGACAGACGGGCGAACGGCCCGGCGGCGTGCGATGCGCGTAGGCGTGGTTGGCGGCGGTCTCGTCGGGCTCGCAACGGCCCACTACCTGAGGAAGTTTGGCGCGGATCCGGTGGTCGTGGAGGCGGGCAGCGTCGGCGGCGGGTGCTCGCGGGGGAACAACGGCTGGGTTTGCCCCTCGGTCTCGACACCGCTTCCGGCACCCGGCCTGACCGCGAAGTCGCTTCGCTGGATGCTGCGCCGCGCCAGCCACTTCCACATCCCGGCTGCGGCGCTGCCCCGGCTCGCCCCGTGGCTGCTGCGGTTCCGCGCCCACTGCACCGAGTCCGCCCGCGCGCACGGGATCCGCGCGCTGGCATCGCTGAATGCCGTCACCGGGGAGCTCTACGACGAGCTGGCGGCGGACGGCGTCGAGTTCGAGCGGGAGCGGTCGGGCATTCTGTTCGCGTACCGCGACCCGGCGCTCCGGGATGGGAAGGTGAAGGATATCGAGACCGTGGCGGCAAAGAGCGGGGCTTCCTGGCGGGAGCTGGACGGGGACGAGGTATGCGGGATGGAACCTCTGTTGCGGCCCGGTTTCTCATGTGGAATCCACGTCGAGACGGACCGGCACGTGCGCCCGGAGTCGCTGACCGAAGGGCTGGCCGCGGCGCTGCGGGCCGGGGGCGCCGAGATCTTTGAAGGGACGATGGTGCTGGGTTTCGAATGGGACGGAGCGGGGGCGCGCTGGACCGGGCGGACTTCGAAGTGGGCGTCGGCCGGCGGGACGCGCGTGCGGACTGCCAGGTGGGCGCCGGGGACTGTGCGGGAAGGATCGCGGGTGCGAGCAATCGTGACCTCGCGGGGGGACCTGGAGGTGGACGCCGTGGTGCTGGCCGCGGGCGCGCAAACCGGGCCGCTGGCGCGGATGGCGGGATGGCGCATCCCGCTCACCGCCGGGAAGGGGTACTCGGTCACGATCGAGCGGCCGGCGAACCAGCTGCGCCAGCCCCTCTTCCTGGGCGACGCGCGCGTCGGGCTGACCCCCTTCGAGGGCGCGCTCCGCTTCGGCGGGACGATGGAGCTGTCAGGCGTGAACCGCCGGATGGATACGGCGAGGGTCCGGGCGCTCCGCCGCGCCGTGAGCCGCGAGGTGGACATCCCGGAGGCGCGGGAGGGAGGCCGTGCCTGGGTGGGGATGCGCCCGATGGTGCCGGACACGCTCCCCGTGATCGGCAGGGTGCCGTCGCGCGAGAACGTGTATGTGAATACCGGCCACCAGATGCTGGGCGTGACGCTCGCTCCCGTCAGCGGGTGGGCGCTCGCCGGGCTGGTGGTGGAGGGGCGGGCGGGGGTGGGGCTGGGGGCCTTCGGGGCGGGGCGGTTCTGAGGATCCCGTTGCGGCTTCCTCGACGCGAGCATGAGAATTCATTATCATTATGACTCAATCTCCCCGCCTCTACCCCGCCGTGACACCGTGAGGAATCTTCTCGCAACCGTTCCGTCGAGCGCGCATCTGGCTTCTGGATCGCGACTCGCGGCGTGCGCCGCAGCCTGGTGTGGTGTGCACTGCGCACTCACGCCGGTCCTGGTCGTGGCGGCGCCCGCGCTCGCGCTCTCCGAAGGCGTCGAGCGAGCCGTGTGGGTCGGCACAGTCCTGGTCGGTGCGGCGATGGTTGTCCTGGGCCCGGCCCGCAGGAACGCGGCGGTGATCCTCACCTTTGGCACGGGAGCCGCGCTCTGGGCAGCCTCTCTCCTCGGCTGGCTCGAGCCACTGCCCGAGACCGTGACGTCGGCTGCCGGCAGCCTGACCCTGGCCGGTGCCCTCGTGCAGAGTGCGCGCGTCTGCAAGGCCGGTGCGTGCGCGGTGTGCGCCGACGAGCAGAACGCGGACCAGGGCGGCTGACGGCGATCCGCCGCGTGTTCATGAACGTCGGGCGTCCCCTCACGCCGGACGTTGAGGCAGCTTGCCGATCGTCCCCTGCGCGGTTGCGCAAAGGACCTCGATTCCGTCGCTCGACGCCAGGACGTCACATCGGCACACCGCTTGTCGCCTCCCGTGGTGCACCACACTGGCACGTGCGACCAGAAAAGCCCCCCGGGCGGGCCTCATGTAGTTGATCTTGAACTCGGAGGTAACCACCGCAGGTCCGAGCACGCTGCCCCCCGCGAAGGTGAGCGCATTGTCAGCCAAATAGCAGATTACGCCGCCGTGGATGAACCCGTGCTGCTGTTCCAGTTGCGGCCCGATCGGCACTTTGATCTCGGCGGCCCCCGGTGAGAGAGCAAGCAATTCCGCACCCAGCAGAACACTGAAGGGCTGGGAGGCGAGGATCTTTCGGCCCAGATCGAGAATGTCCATCAGCTGCGCACTCCTGTATGACGCCTCCGGGGGCGTCGCCTATGGGGTGCGGGCGGGCGGGCGGCAGGCTGAGGTTTCAGAGGATTTGGCAGCTTTGGTGGGTAGAACCGGAGCATCCGGAGGCATGAGGCCGTCGGCAAGCATGCTTGCGACGTAGAGGCGCTTTGCAGCCTCGAGGTTCTCAAGAGCCTCATCGGGTGTTTCACCGTGGCTCTCGCAGCCCGGCAAGTCGATGACGCGCGCAACGAAGCACTGCGCTCCGTCCGAGCAAGCCTCACGCGTCACCGTAAACTCGTATGGTAGGGGTGGGAGTCCAAATGGCAGGTCGGCCCCCGCGGACAGTCGGCGCTTGTTACGCCTCCCGGCACCTCATAGCTTCGCTCCGACCTCGGACACGGAGCGGGAGTGACGGAAAAAGCCCGACAGCCCCTAGGCTGGGTTCGGAAGGCCGGTGGGATCGCCTGGTTCATCAGGCGTTTCGGCATCGCCCAGCTGTTCATGAAGCCGGTTCGGACGGTGATGGCGCCGCTGGTGATCCCGATGTTGCGTGCGCGCACGATTGCATTTCGCGGAGAGGCCATCCCGCTGGTCTACGCTCGCCACAACGTGACGTGGGCCAACGAGCGCTGCGTTGAGCTGGCGCTGGCCCGGCGGTTCCTGGCCGGGGTTCCAGCCGAGCATGTCCTCGAGGTCGGCAAGGTCACGCCGCACTACTTCGGTGGCGGGCACATGGTCGTCGACAAGTACGAGCCCGGGGCGCTGCAGGTGGACATCGTCGACTTCGCGCCCGGGCGGCGCTTCGATCTGATCCTGTCGATTTCGACCTTCGAGCACATCGCCTTCGACGAAGCGGGCGGGCCCGAGGAGCCGGAGGCCGTGGCGGCGAAGGTCCGCGCGGCGCTGGACCGGTGTCTGGGGCTGCTGGCGCCCGGTGGGACCTTCGTCATCACGGTGCCGATGGGTTACAACCCGGCGCTCGACGCGATGGTCGCGGCGGACGGGCTGGGCTGCGTCCGGGCGACCTGGTTCAAGAGGTTCCCGGGGCGCGACTGGCGGGTGGTGGGGCGGGAGGAAGGGATGGGGTGCCGCTATGGAAGTCCCTATGCGTTCGCGAACGGCATCATGCTGGCGGAGTGGGACGGGTGAGGGCCGCACCTTGCGGATTCCCGCTAGCGGATCCCGAAAAACTCCTCGCGGCGCACCATCGCGTGCCGAAGCGCGGCCGGGACCGCCGGTACGAACCGGACATGCGAGCCGGGCCGGGCCTGCGCGAGGGTGTCGAGTGAAATCAGGTCGGTTCCGCCGAGTTTCGGGTAGCCGCCAATCGTGGGCCGGTCGCGCATGAAGATGAGCGGGCGGCTGTCGCCGGTCACCTGGACCGTGCCGTCGACCAGGGGTGAGGAGTCCAGTGTCTCCGGACCCGACGCCAATTCGGGTCCGTCCAGCCGGATCGCGGTCCGGTCGCTTGCCGGGCCTATCGTCCACTCCTCGCCGAACACGCTCTTGCGGTCGGCTTCCGAGAATTCGGACCACTCGTAGCCGACGATGAGGGGCAGGAGCACGGGTTGCTCGACGCTCGCCGGCGGGACGAGATGGGCGGGCACGTGACGGTTTGGGAAGGCCCGGTGGGGGTCCTTCCAGCGAAGCGGTTCACCGTCCAGGAGCGGACGGCCAAGGAGGCCGGGCAAGCCGTCACGTGCGACGCCGGAGGCCGAGCCGAAGGCGCGGTCGGCGTCGAGGCCTCCCGGGAACGCGAGGTATGCGCGCATGCCTGTCGCGCTGTACGCGAGCCGCAAGACCTGCCCGGGCCGAGCGCGGATGGTCCTCCAGGCGCCCATCTCGACGCCATCGAGGGTGGCGGCGCAGTCGGCGCCGGTAAGGGCCACGACCGTCTCGGCGGCGAAGGTGAGAGCGAAACCTCCCAGGGTGACCTCCAGTGCGGCGGCGCGCGGGTCATTGTCGAGCAGCCGGTTGGCCCACAGGTATGCCCGCTGGTCCATTGCACCGCCCGGTGCAAGTCCGGCGCGGCGGCCGCTCGTCCTGCCCAGGTCCTGGACCGTGCAGTACGGCCCCGGGCGATCCACCACGCCGTGTGGGGCGCCGTTGCGGCCGGGCGCGTTCAGCCGCACTCCGCCTCGTAGTCCTTGCGCCCGATAGGCCGGAACTCGACCGGCCCGCCGGGGGTGAAGCGCGCGATGCGCTCGGCGGCGTCCTCGAAGAGCGCCGGGGGGACGCGGCCGACCAGCTGCCAACCGCCCGGTCCCTCGGTGGGGTAGACACCGGTGCGCCGGTCGGCGATCCCGACCGCACCCTGCGGGACACGGGCGCGCGGAGAAGGGCGGCGTGGTGTGGCGATGCGGGCGTCAACGTCGCCCAGGTACGCGAACCCCGGGGCGAATCCCGTCGCGAGCACCAGGTAGATCGGCGCGCTGTGGAGTCTCGCGACGTCGCCGGGGGTCAATTCCGCCTTGGTTGCCAGCTCTTCGAGATCGGGCGCGAGGTCGAGATCGTAGCACACCGGCAGGGAGACTGTCGCGGTCTTCGGCGTCTTCGTCGCGGTTTGGAGTGCGTCCCGTGCCGCGCCCTCCAGTCGGCTCGTGACCTCGGCGGGGTCCCACCGGCGCGGCGTGCCCTCGACCAGGAGACGATTGAAGGCCGGGATCGTCGCCCGCAGGCCGGGCAGGTTCTCCCGCGCGAACCGTTCGAGGCTGAGCACCCGGGCGATCCCGTCACGGTCGGGGGCGACCGGGAGGGTTACCAGGGCGCTGGCGGGCCCGGGGAAGGTGATCATGCCAGCCAGTCCGGCACCTCGCCGCCCTCGATGCCGCGCGCGGTGGTCATCCACGAACTGCCGGACGCGGAACCAGCTCCCGGATGCGGCGCAGCGACTCGAAGGCCGAAGGGTTGTCGCCGTGCACGCAGAGAGTCTCGGCTGCCACTGCCACGGGACCTGCCGGAGTCTCGACGAACCCCTCCAGCAGACGCTTCACATGAGAAACCACCGCGTCGGGATCCGTCAGAACCGCTCCCTCGACCGACCGCGGCCGCAGACGTCCGTCTTCCCCGTAGGCGCGGTCCGCGAAAGCCTCGAACACCAGCTTGAGTCCCGTGTGCTCGAGCAGCTTCGCGTGCCGATCGCGATCCGGAGTCGCCTGCAGCACGAATGCGAGCGAGCCATCCACGGCCGCGACCCCCTCGGCCAGCCGCTTCAACAGCCGGTCGTCCGTCATCATGGCCAGATACAGGGCCCCATGCGGCTTCACATGGTTCAGCGCGACGCCCAGCGCGGCGGCGACGGCCCGTAAGGCACCGATCTGCGCCTGGATCTCCAGGATGAGCGAATCGATAGGCCAGTCCAGCCGCAGACGCCCGAAGTTGCGCCGGTCGGGATAGCCGGGGTGGGCGCCCGCCTTCACACCGTGCCGGGCGGCGAGCTCGAGCGTTCGGGCCATCGTGTCGGGATCCCCGGCGTGGCCCCCGCACGCGATGTTGGCCCAGTCGATCAGCGGCATCACCGCGGCGTCGGCACCCTTCTCCCAGGGGCCGTAGCTCTCGCCCATGTCGCAGTTAAGGAGCATGCCGAAACATATCTCGCGGCTCTGGCGTGGGCGAACCTGCCGGGTTGGCGGCCCGTATGCTATCGCCTGATCCGCGCCTTCTTCAACTCCGCCAGCGGCACCGGCGGCCCGCCCCACGAAACGCCGCGGAAGATCGTGAGGAGCGTGGAGCGCCAGATTGTGAAAACAATCACAAGCACGGCCAGCGGGAAGGGGAGGACGTACCACCACGGGTAGGAGTTGTCCCTTGAGAGGGTCGTGGCCGCCGCCCAGCAGATGACCGGGCAGGCCGCGTAGAGCGCTCCGGCGAGGGGCTGGCCGGTCGCCAGCAGCAGCGGCGCCATCACGATCGGCCCGGCCGCCAGCCAGGCAAGGGTGACGGTGGAGCCCGTCACCATGAAGACGCTGTAGTCGAGGGCGGCGAAGAAGTTCTTGTCGAGGCCGCGGATGAAGCCGCCGAAGGAGTGGTACCAGCGGACCTCCAGCAGCTCGACTCCCTTCAGGAAGCCCGACCGCATCCCGGACCGCTTCACGATCTGGCCCAGGCGGATGTCCTCGTCCGGCCGGAGCGCGACGCATTCGTGTCCGCCGATGGCCCGGTAGGAGTCGGCGCGCATCATCGTGTATGCGCCGATTCCGATGAAGGCGGAGCTGCGCGGGTCGCCCACCTTCCAGAGCCTCTGCCTCGCGGCGATGAAGAACTGCGTGGCGATCGTGCAGGCCCGGAGCATGGTGCCGGTGACCGTGACTCGGGGCGCCGCGGCAAGGTGATCGAGGCGTTCCCGGAGCAGGTGCCGCACGCCGCACGCTGCGCTGTCGGGGGCGAAGACCACGTCGGCGTCGGTGAAGAGCAGGACTTCGCCGGTGGCTGCATCGGCGCCGCGCTGGGCTGCGTGGGTCTTGCCGAACCAGCCGGGGGGAAGTTCGTCGATGTGGAGCACCTTGAGGCGCGCGTCTCCGGCGCTGAGTTGCTCGGCGATCTCGCCGGTGCGGTCGGTGGAGCGGTCGTTGACGAAGATGACTTCGTAGTCGGGGTAGCGCAGGGCGAGGAGCGAGCGGAGGGCCCGTTCCATGGAGTGCGCCTCGTTGTGGGCGGTGGCGATGATGGAGAGGCGGGGGAGCGGGGGGTCGTTGGGGCGCGCCGGGGCCACTTCGTGCAGGCGCGGGACCTTGTAGTGGCTGAGGAGGGCGCCGATAGCGAGGGCCAGCCAGGCGGCGAGGGTGAGGGCCGCGAGGGCGAGCGGGAGGGTCATTCCAGCCGGTACTTGACGATGTAGGGAACACCCAACTCGTCAGGTACGGTCCCGAAGACCCGCCCGTCCCGCAGAATCAGCGGCCGGAAGTCTGCCGGGATCTCGACCCGGCCCAGGAACCGGCCATCCGGAGAGACCAGGTCATAGGGCCTGGGATCAGCTTCCCCGGCCTGATCCCAAACGAGATCCACCCGCCGTATGAGCAGGTGTCCGTCCGGGGCCACGAGAAACCGGCTGAACGCCGGAACCTGCCGGTTGGCGTTGGCGAGAACCGCCGGCAGGCCCGTGTCGAGGTAGCCGCCGGGCCGTTCGCAGAGTCGCCTCCTTGCCGGAAGCCGGCATCGCTCGATTGCGGCGCGCCGAACCTCCTCGAGCATGTCGTCCGTCACCGGAACGGGCTCCACCTCCATCCTTACGGTGCGTCTCAGCTCGCCTTCCGCGCTGTAGACCGACATCTCATAGTCCATGCCATCCGACAGGTAGACGTCGCCCTCGCGGTCCACGCCATGGTCGACAAAGCGGGCAAACGCCGGGGTGACCGACCCTCCCGATGACAGCTCGACCATGTCCGGCTCCCTGTCGTAGGTGATTATCGCTTCGCCCAGGGCACCACTGGCCGGGTCCAGGTAACGGACCTCCTGTGGGGCCGTCGGCTCCCGAGTGGCGCCTGCGAACCGAGGGAGACCGAGACCGACCACCCAGCCCAGGTCCGTGGAGAGAATGGTGGCTACCGTGTACCGCCCGGTTTGTCCTCCCGGCCACACGGCGTTGAGGAAGTTGCCGGTGAGATCGAAAAAGTGAACACGATCGCCATCGGTAATCGCGACGGTGTCTCGCGCTACGGCCAGGTCATGTGGCCTCTGGAAGTCCCCGGGACCCTCGCCACGACGGCCCCATGAGCGGAGGAAGTCTCCCGCGGCAGAGAAGACGCGCACGTCGTTGTCGCGCCCGCTCAGGGAATAGATTTCGCCATCCGGCCCAATCTCGACACCGATTACCTGGGAGAGCTGTTCTCCTTCGTCGCCGTCCAGCGCGCTTCCGATCCGCAACTCCTCCACCAGCGACAGCCGCTGCTCGGGACTCACCGGCTCCAGGATCCTGTTCGGAGCGAACTCGTCCCCGGCGCTGTCGGAGGAACCAGGGCCGGTGCATGCGGCACCGAGCAGCGCGACAATCAATACCCTGGTCATCGGAGTTGCCTCGTCTGGCGGAAGGTCGGTTCCTCGGGTTAAGGATGTGGAATCCCCTTGTCGGCTGCCAGTTGGAAACGGACTGTCGGTGGAGGGGTTGTCCTGTCGGGATGACGGGCGGTACTTCCAGGGTCGGTGGTGCAACGCGGGGACCTGACGGGCGGCGGCAACATCCCGGGAGAAGGCCATGAATGGCGGAACGCAGCGCGACGAGCACCTGGCAGCGCGGATCAAGTCCCTGATTCGCGCGGTGCCGGACTTCCCCATACCGGGAATCCGCTTCCGGGACGTGATGGGGCTGACGGAGGACGCCGCCGGGTTCCGCGCGGCGACGGCGGCGCTGGCGGACCGGTTCCGCGGGGCGGGCGCGGAGGTCGTGGTGGGGATCGAGTCGCGCGGCTTCATCTTCGGCGCGCCGGTCGCGCAGGAGCTGGGCGTGGGGTTCGTCCCCGTGAGGAAGGCGGGGAAGCTGCCCGGCGAGGTGCGGGGCGTCGACTACGACCTGGAATACGGCAGCGCACGGGTTGAGATGCAGGCTGGTGCGATCACCCCCGGCGCGCGGGTGCTGCTGATCGACGATCTGCTGGCGACGGGTGGTACCGCAGCCGCGGCAGTGGAGCTGATCCGGGGCCGGGGAGGGGTGGTGGTGGGAGCCGGTTTCGTGGTGGACCTGCCGGAGCTGCCGGGGGCGGAGCGGCTGCGGGGGGTGGGGGTTGAGGTGTTCGCGCTGTGCGGGTTTCTGGGGGATGAGGAGTAGGGGGGGATCCGCGTGGTTCGAGTTGCCTGCTACGGAGCAATCCGGTTCGGAAGGATTGGCCGCGAGCGGGGCTTGGGAATCGGGATTCCGTCCTTTTCCAACTCTTCGATGTAGAGTTGGATAGCCTCGTGAATCAGGGCCGTGACTTCCCCCCGGGTTTCCGCGGCGGCTACGCAGCCGGGAAGTTCAGGGACATAGGCTCCGTAGCTGGTGGGTCCCTGTTCGATGATGGGGGTGTGCATCATCAGATGTCCGGATCGGCGCGCGGCAACCGCTAATCCCCACCCCTGTTTCCCCCAAGGGCATCCTGCGCGGGGGACTGGGTGCTGGAATCAGTGCGCGGCCTTTCCTCCGGTTGCGGGCGGGATCGGCTGGTCAGTTGGCGGACGGTCTTCCATATCTCGTCCTGCCTTTTCCGTAGGTACTCTTTCTGGATCTCCTGGTATCTCATGTGATTCCCTTTGGTCATGGTTCAGTTCGGGCTGAGGGCGGGGGTTCAAGCATTCTACAATGCCCGGGGCATTTGGATCGGGATAGTATAGCGCCCTGGACCGCTTGGCCAGTTCGGCCTCCAGTTGGAGTTCTGCGCTGTTGGGTGCCCGAACCGCGTCCTGCGGGAGGAATTCCCTGGCTTCCTCCAAGTCGATGACGAAGCCATGTGACGGATAGCCGGTTGTGAGCCGAGCGACGACTTCTGGATGGACACCCAGCAACATTGCGTATCTGCCGGCGATGTCGAGCGCGCGCTGCTCATGTCCGAGCTACTTCGAGGAGGTATCGCTCGAACGATTGAAAGGCGTGGGCCTTGAGAACTTCGAGAGAGGCGAAGATCTCCAGTCCCGACCTGGAGGGGAACATCTCGTCCTTCGAGGACACCTGAACGTCAAGCGGACCCAGCTCCCCCCGTTCACCCATCACGAGTTCGTGTCCTCCAAGCGCTAGCAGGGTGCCGGCACTCTTGCAGTAGCCAAACACGCAAATCGTGAGCTTTTCATAGTGCCGCCTCAGGTATCTGGCCATGATGTAGGCCGCATCAGCGTCTCCTCCGGACGTGGTAAGGACGAGAACACAGTGTTTTTGGCGCAGGGATCGGGAGTGAGCAGCGTGGAGATGCTGGGCTGTCGTACGGTCCAGCGGTGCGGATACCAGGAACAAGTCGGGTTGCTCGGGGGTTCCCTCGGTGGAGTTCGGGTTTTCAGTCGTGGTCATCGTTCACCTTGCGGATTCGAGTCGCGAACGACGTCCACCGACTCGGCATGGGCGTGGGGATTCCTTGGTTCGTGCAAACGGAAAGATAGAGAAGAACTTGCTCATGCTACATGTCCGGATGGGCCAGGCTGCGTCCTGCGTTCAGTGAAAGAACCGCCCCCGCCCCACAAACGACCCCCCCGGGTCAGCACCTCGCCCGCCCGCGATCCCCGCACCTGGTGGCCCGTTCGCCACGTCCGCGACCGCGCCATCCACCGCCTCACACGTGCCCCCCACCCCCTCCCCACCCCCCCTCCCCAGCCCCTCCAGCCACCCGTTCAGCGACGTCACCCGCTCGGCGATCACGTGGATCACCCCGTCGACCTTTTGGACCTTGCCGCGGCACATCATCAGGCGCGCGGTGAGGGTGTCGCGGCGCTGGTTCTCGTAGATGGACGGGAAGACGACGAGGTTGGCGGTGCCGGTCTCGTCCTCGAGGGTGACGAACATGACGATCCCCTTTCCGGGGCGCTGCCGGGTCAGCACGATCCCCGCCACGACGGTCCGATCCCCGTCATTCAGGCCGTCCAGTTCCCCCGCCGGCAGCACGCCCCGCTCGTTTAGGCGGTGGCGCAGCAGCGCGACGGGATGGTGCTTGAGCGAGAGGCCTGTGCTGCGGTAGTCGGCGGCCACGTGTTCGCCGGCGGACATTGCGGGGAGTGCGGGCTCGGGGCGGACGCGGCCATTGCCGGGGGCCGAATGGGTGTCGGCGGCATGGTCGCCACCGGTCGGACCGCCGTCCCGGTTGCCATCGGCCTGACCGCGGCCTCCGTCGACATCGGCTGAGTCATCTGCGCGGCCCCCCTCCGCCGACTCGAATAGCGGCAGCGGCCCGGCCTCGCTCATCGCGCGCACCGCCCAGGCGGCCTGCCTCCGCTCCAGCCCCATGGACCTGAAGGCGTCGGCGCCAGCCAGGCGGGTCAGGACGGCAGGCGATACGCCGGTCCGCTGCCAGAGCTCCCGGGGACTGCGGTAGCCGTCACCGCGGACGCCAGTCACCCGCTCCGCGTCCTCTTCCTTCAGCCCCCGGATCCGGCGAAGGCCCAGCCGGAGGGCGACGGGGCCGTTGGCGGACCGCGGATCCGGGCGAGCGGCCGGGCCATTGCCGGCTTCCACGTGGCCGCCATTGCCGGCGGGCACCCCGCCCCCCACCCCCTCCAGCGTACAATCCCACTCCGACCGGTTCACATCCGCCGGCCGCACCTCGACCCCATGATCGCGCGCATCCCGCACGATCTGCGCCGGCGCGTAGAATCCCATCGGCTGACTATTAAGAAGCGCGCACGCGAAGACCGCCGGGTAGTGGCACTTCAGCCACGACGACACATAGGCCAGGTGCGCAAAACTCGCCGCATGACTCTCGGGGAAGCCGTATTCGCCAAACCCCTCGATCTGGCGGAAGCACCGTTCGGCGAAGTCCCGGGTGTAGCCGCGGTCGGTCATCCCCTCGACGAACTTGTCGCGGAAGCTGTGGATCGTGCCCGGATTGCGGAAGCTGGCCATCGCGCGCCGCAGCTGATCGGCCTCGGCCGGCGTGAACCCCGCCGCGACGATCGCGATCCGCATCACCTGCTCCTGAAACAACGGCACGCCGAGCGTCTTGCGGAGCACCTGCCGCAGCTCCTCAGAGGGATATTCCACCGCCTCCCGCCCCTGACGCCGCCGCAGATACGGGTGGACCATGTCGCCCTGGATCGGTCCGGGGCGCACGATCGCCACCTCGATCACCAAATCGTAGAACGTCGCCGGCCTCAGCCTCGGCAACATCGCCATCTGGGCGCGGCTCTCGATCTGGAACACCCCGACGGTGTCGCCGCGCTGGATCATCTCGTAGGTCGCCCGGTCCTCCTGCGGCACGCTCTCCAGCGTGTGGCGGACGCCGAAGTGCTCCTCGATGAGGGCGAAGGCCTTGCGGATGCACGTGAGCATCCCGAGCCCGAGCACGTCGACCTTGATCAGGCCGAGCACCTCGAGGTCGTCCTTGTTCCACTCGATCACCGTGCGGTCCTCCATGGCCGCGTTCTCGATGGGGACGATCTCGCAGAGCGGCCCGCGCGAGATCACGAAGCCGCCGGTGTGCTGGGACAGGTGGCGGGGGAAGCCGTAGAGTTCCCGGGCCAGCTCCAGCGTCAGCGCCAGACGCCGGTCTCCCGGGTCGAACCCCTCTTCGCGGGCCCGGTCCCCGTCCACCGGTTTCGAACGCCACGAGATCATGGAGAGCAGCCGCCCGATCACGTCCTCGCTCAGCCCCATCGCCTTGCCCACGTCGCGCAGCGCGCTCTTCACGCGGTAGGTGATGACCGTCGCGGTTAGCCCCGCCCGCTCGCGCCCGTACTTCCCGTAGATGTACTGGATGACCTCCTCGCGGCGCTCGTGCTCGAAGTCGACGTCGATGTCGGGCACCTCGTCGCGCTCGGCCGAGATGAAGCGCTCGAAGAGGAGGTCGATCTGCGCGGGGTCGACCGAGGTGACGCCCAGGCAGTAGCACACGGCGGAGTTGGCGGCCGAACCGCGGCCCTGGCAGAGGATGCCGAGTTCGCGGGCCTTCCGCACGATGTCCTCGACGGTGAGGAAGTAGGGCTCGTAGTCGAGCTGCGCGATCAGGGCGAGTTCGTGTTCGATCGTCGCGCGGACCTTGGGCGGGATGCCGTCCGGGTAGCGCTCGGCCGCGCCCGCCCAGGTGAGCGACGCGAGGGTCTCGCGGGGGGTGCGGCCGTCGGCGGCGACCTCGTCGGGGTACTCGTAGCGGAGTTCGCCGAGGGAGAAGCGGCACTGGTCGGCGATTGCCACGGTGTTGGCCAGCGCGTCGGGGTGGTCGCGGAAGAGGCGGGCGAGCCGGGCGGGGGACTTGAGGTGCCGCTCGGCGTTGGCTTCGAGGCGCCAGCCGGCTTGTCGATGGTGCAGTGCTCGCGGATGCAGGTGAGCGTGTCGTGGAGGCGGCGGCGCGCGGGATCGTGCTGGTGGACATCGCCGGTGGCGACGAGGGGGACGTTGTGCGAGGCGGCGAGGGCGGCGAGGTGCGCGAGGCGGCGGTCGTCGTCGCCGCGGTGGTAGTGGGTGGCGGCGAGGTGGAGGGGGGCGGGGAGGTGGTCGCGGTACCAGGCGAGGTGGGAGGGGAAGTCGGTGCTGGGGGTGCCAAGGGCGCCGGGCGTGCCGGGGGTGCCGAACGGGACGGGTGGGATGGCGATGAAGAGGTGGCCGTGGGGGTCGGCGGCCGCGGCGACATCGTCCCGGGTGAGCATGCATTCGCCCTTGGGCGCGCGCCGGCGTCCCGTGGTGATGAGGCGGGAGAGGGCGCCGTAGCCGTGCCGGGTGGTGGGGAGGCAGAGGAGGCCGGGGCCGTCGGCGAGATCGAGGCGCGCGCCGGGGATGAAGTGCAGGCCGGTGCGCCGGGCGGCCTCGTACGCGCGCACGACCCCGGCCAGCGTGTTGCGGTCGGTCAGGGCCAGCGCCTGGTAGCCGAGTTCGCTGGCCCGCTCGACCATCTCCGCCGGGTGGGAGGCGCCCCGCAGGAAGGAGAAGTTGCTGGTGACCTGCAGTTCGGCGTAGCGTGGGACGGTGGACCCGGGGCCCTTGGCCGGGTGTCGCGGGTTTCGTTCTGAGGACATGGCCCTTGAACGATAAACCGAATAAACACCAAATATCAAGCTGGATTGCGGAAGCCAGCGGTTCACTCTGTAAAGAGAAGTTTACAAAATGTAATGTTGGCTATACTTTTGCGTGTTCCCTGGTCAACCCGAGTAGCCCCAAAAGGACTCCCGCCCATGAAGATCGTCTCCGATTTCGAAGTCACCGGCTGGGACGCGATGCCCTACGGCGAGGAAGGCGCAGGCCCCCTCCTTTCGGAAGCACATGTGGTCAAGCGCTATCACGGCGATCTGAATGGGGAGGGTCGTGCGCGGCTGCTGATGTGCCGCGCCAGCGCCGATGGTCCTCTGGAGAACGCCGGGTACATCGTGTCGGAGCAGGTCTCGGGCACGCTCCGCGGCCGCGAGGGCACGTTCGTGCTCCATCACTGGGGAATCGCCGAGGTTGGAGTTCCCCCGCGCACCGCCGGCCATGTCGTGCCGGGATCCGGGACGGGTGAGTTGGCGGGCCTGTCGGGCACCATGGAGATCCATGTGGATGCGGACGGCAGACACACCCTGGCCCTGGACTACGAGATCGAATAGCAGTCCCTGGTGGTGGGTGCCGGCGGCTGTTCCTGGGCCCGGCTTATCCTGGGCGCGGGCTCACGCTTCGGGGCTCCGGTACAGGGTCACCAAATTCCCTGGCGGTGTCGAGCCAGAGTGCGATGGCCTCCTCGATGTTCCTCTGTGCCGTGCCCCTTGTGTCGCCATGAGCCATGCATCCGGGAAGTTCGGGCACTCGGGCCAGGAAGGCTTGATCCTCGTCGCTCCATTGGATGAGAATCTCGTATTGGTGATTCATTCTCGTTCTCCCAATCGGTAATTGAGGATCACTTTGCGGACCTGCCGCACCTGGTGGGTTTCGCGTGGCTTCCGTCTCGTTGCAGAACGAGTCTTTCCGGAACGCCGTCCCTTCGGAAGATATGGTGACCGCCTCTCTGCCCCTCGGCAAATCCCAAGTCGCGAAGCAATCGGCGGAGGGCGTCGAAACGGACGCTCGCATCCGAATGGCCACCGAGGATTTGAAGTAGAAGTCGCTTTCGTCGCACCAAATGTGCCACCTCCAATTGATCGTTGGTACAACGCTGTAGGACTGAAACGGGTGAATCCATGGCTCGATGGGACTGATTTGGGGCTGTCACAGCGAGAGACCTTCAACCCTCCACCTCACCCGAAAACGCCGTGCAGAAACCAGCAAGGCACGGCACCTGGCAACTCGCGACAGTGGCCTGAAGCCTCAGGATAGGAATCCGACAACCTGCGGTCGGCGTCGTGGCCCCCCCCGCCTTTCCGAAACAGCCAATACCGGCACCCCTCCTCATCCTCGACCAGGTAGTAGTCACGGCGCGGCGCGTCTTTCCGCCACCACTCGCACTCCAGCCGTTCGGGGCCTTCGGCCGCGCCCAGCCGGTGGAGCCGTCCCTGCCAGCGAAAGGCCACGGGCGGATCGCCCGGCTCCGGGATCTTGACCTCCACAGACTCGGGCGGGGAAAGCAGCCGTAGCGGCCGGTAGCGGTCCTCCGGCCACCTGGGGGCCGACCCGGGGCGCCCGGCTGACCCACTCTCCAGCCCCTCCCGAACGGCCGCCCGCTCCGGCAACCAGCTCTGCCGTGGCACCGGCCGACCGATCCTGCCAAAACCAAACCGGTTCCCCAGCCTGTCCAGCAGCTCCGCCAGCTCTTCCTCATCGGCGGCGCGGTTGCCCCCGCCGGCCTCGCCGGCCCAGTCGGTCTGCAGCTCACCGACCGTCTCGACCACGTCGGCGGCCAGCACGATCTCGTCGATCCCGAAGCCGGGCTCGACCTGGTCCAGCTTCTCGGCGAAGAGACCCATGAGCGGCTTCCTGCGGCGCAGCGGGCGGCTGGTGCCGATGGTGAGGGTCCGCCGGCCGCCGTCGACGCGGTGGCAGGTGAGGTGCAGCCGCCGAGCGCCTTCGCCGGAACGGCTGAGCGCCAGGCAGAGGTCGTCGAGAAGGCCGGCGACCGAGGCGCGGATGTCCGCCGGCGTGGAGATCGGCTCGGCGAAGGCGCGGCGGGCCTCGCGCGGGGGCGGGGGGCGCAGCGGGATGATCGGCTCCTCGACCCGTCCCAGGGCCTGATCGAGCCGCCTGACCGGCTCCACACCGAAGCGCCGGATGATTTTGACAGATTCCATGACAAATAGTGTGCAGATTCTGTCCAAGCCGAAGGAAGCGAGCCCGTCCGCCACCTCGGCGCTCAGGCGCAGGGCGGCGACGGGCAACTGGGCCAGCGCATCCTTCAGGCCGTCGGGCCCGGTGCCGGCCGGCACTACGGCGGAGTCTTCGGCGCCGTAGTGGGCCAGCGCCCAGGCTGCGCCCGAGGTGTCGGCCAGCGCCAGCCGCACGGTCAGGCCGAAGTCTTCGAGCGCGGCCCGCAGCGACGCCATCAGCGCCTCTTCGCCGCCGAAGAGACGGGTGCAGCCGGCGATGTCCAGGAAGATCGTGTCCACGCCGTCGGGCATGACGCGCGGGGTGAAGCGGTCCGCCCACCGCGCGAGGCGTTCCAGCGCGAGGGCGTCGCCCTCGGGGTCGGCAGGGCGAACGACCACATCGGGCACGACGGCGCGGGCGTCTGCCAGGGGCATGCCGGGGGTGAGTCCCGCACGGGCGGCGCGCGGGTTGGCTGCCCTGATGATCAGGCGGTTCCGGCTTTCCCCGGTGGTGACGAAGGGGTGTGTGCGTGCTTCCGGAAGACGTGGCACGAGCCTCTCGGTGGGCCACCAGGGCAGCCGGACGGCAAGGATGCGGTGGGTCATGGCCAGTGAACGATAACCGAAAAAATACCGAAAATCAAACAATAGGTCTCTTTGGTGTGTTCTGCGGTGCCGCAAATCACCCTTTGTCGGGCTTGTCGTTGCCTCTAAGGAACATTGGAACCCAGGAACCCACCTTTGCCAGGCGCAGTAGAGGGAGTCACACGAAGTGCCCCTTAGACCTCGGCATTTCGGGCCAGAAGAGATGATTGACCCGATCTGGCCGAAGGAGGTAGAACTGCAATGGCAAGAGGACATGGAACCCTTCAGCTGCTGGTCGCGCTGACGGCTCTGACTGCGACGTCCGGGTCGGCCCAGATCGCGCCTGCAGCTTCCGAAGATACGGGTTCGAAGAACGGGTGGGCACGGGTGGAGGAGGGGAACGACAGCGGGGAGGAGACGGCCGGGATCACGGCGGAACCCCTCCCCAGGATCACGATCACCGCCAGTCGCGACACGATCTACGGCGGCCTGGAGGACATGCGTTTCGTGCTGAAGCGCGACAAGGTCGGCGAGGCCCTGACGGTCAAGCTGTGGCTGCACCAGGACGAGGACTGGCTGAACCGGCAGACCCAGACCCGGTATGTCTACTTCTATCCCCAGGACACCACCGCGGTACTGAGAGTACACCGGTCACAGTTCGATCCGGCAGTCGCCAGGTGGGGTTGTATCCTTGCCAAGGTGATCGAGGTGAACGGCCAGGACTACAGCAAGCGAAGGGTGAGGGCGGGCGTTTGGGTCATCTCTTCGCCGGATCCGCTGGTCAAGCTGTTCGTCGGCCGCAGGGTGTTCACCGAGGCGGAAGACGCGGGACAACTGTCAGGCACGCACGTGGTGGCAGTGATGGCGGACGGCCTGCCGCGCGGCGTATCGCTCCGGGCCGGAATCTCGGCAAGAGGAAACGGCTCGCAGCCGGGGCTCAGCGCGACACCGGGCGAGGACTACGATCCCGGCATCCGCGCAGCGAGGATCGAGGAGTCGAGCTTCCAGCTCTACGACGACACCTGGGTCGGCGGCGGCGACTTCGTCGTGCCGATTCTGGACGACAACCTGCGGGAAGGCGACGAGACCTTCGAGATCCTTCTGCAAGCGGATCCCGAACTGGCCGGTCTCGTGACCTACGAGAAGGTTTCCGACTGGACGCGGTGCGATCCCGAATGTGCCCACCTTGTCAACATCACCGACGACGAGGGGATGCCCTCGATGGCCCTGTCGGTGAGTGAGGACGAAATCATGGAGGAGGGCGAGACATCGTCGACGGCCATGGTCTCCATTGCCGATGGCGTGCGCTTTGGAGACGAGAAGATGGTGACGCTCGCGCTGGGCGGAACGGCCACCAGGGGTGCGGACTACGCGGTCTCGCCCCCCGACGCCGACCGCGGGATGGCGGACTATCAGGTGGTCCTTCCGGCACGCGCGGCCTCGGCCGCAGTGACGATCAGGGCCATGAGCGACGAGGTCGACGACCCGGGCGAGAAGATCGAGGTGTCGGCGGCGCTGGACGGCACCGCGATCGGCAGCATGCAGGCCATCCGGATCATGAACCGGGAAATCGCCCTGCCGAAGATCACCGCAGCCGCCAACCGGGCCGACATCATCGCGGGTATCGAGGATCTCGAGCTTACGCTGACGCGCGAGGGGCCGCTGGACGAAAGCCTGCGGGTGACGGTGCAGCTGGCGCAGGACCAGCAGTGGATCGCGTTCACATCCTGCCCCGTGACGTTCGCTGCGGGCCAGGCGACTGCCACGGCGACCCTTCGTCACAGCCAGTTCTCTTCGAGCGTCGTCGAGAGCGGCCAACTGACCGCCGCCGTGCAGGCGATCGACGGCTACGACGTGCACGATGCGGAAGTCACCGTGGACATCGTCTCGCAGGAAGGCCCGGCGATCCGGGTCTTCTTCGAACAGGACGCCTACCGTTTCGGGGAAGACGACGAGGATGCGACCGCGGTCCTGGTTGCGGAGGCCGCTCACGGCATGCCGCGTGGGGCGACGGTCGCCTTCTCGCTGTTCTCCGAGAGCGGAACGGCGATCGCGGGCGAGGACTTCCAGGGCGTGAGCAGGCAGATGACCCTGCGGGAAGAGGACTTTTCCTTCCAGAACGGCTCCTGGCAGGTGCGGCGCCGGATGCCGGTGACGCTCCTCGACGACGACATCCGCGAGGGTGACGAGACCTGCGACCTGGTGCTTCAGAGCGTCCGGGATGGCCAGGGCGACCTGGCGCTCAAGGCCGTGACCCCGGTGGACATCACCGACGACGAGGACATCCCCGCGCTGGACCTCCGTTTGAGCGCAGACAGGATCGAGGAAAAGGGCGAGACATCTTCGACGGCGACGGTGTCCATCGCCAACGGCAAGCACTTCGCAACTGACCAGATGGTCACCTTCGAGATTGGCGGCTCGGCGACACCGGGGGTGGACTACAAGGTATCGCCCGCCGACGCCGATCGGTCGGCCTCGGGCCATCAGGTGGTCCTGGCAGCGGGTTCGGCCTCGGCCGGCGTGAGACTCGCGGCGCGCAACGACGACCTGTTCGATCCCGGCGAAAAGATCGAGATCGCGGCGTCTCTCGATGGCGATGAGATCGGCAGCGGGGTCGTCGACCTGGTGGATGGAACCCGGGGCCCGGCGCTGAAGGTCACGTTCGAAGGCATAGGGCCACCGCGGGGCGACGGAACCGCCGGAACCGCTACGGGGCCGTTCAAGACGCGCTTCACCTTCAGCGAACCGGTCGAGGGCTTCACCAAAGACGACATCGACTGGTCGACGCTGGCGTGGACGACACACGACTCGACGGTCATCGGGCTGATCCTGTCGGACTTCACCGAGCTCCGGCCGGGTCTGGAATACTCGGTCATGGGCATGCCGACGAAGTCGGGGCAACTGCATGTTGGCGCCGGGGACGGAGCAGCCTATTCGGCGGCCACGGGCGCTCCCAGTGAATGGGGGTCGACCGGTCTCTGGATCGACCTGCCGCCAAACGCCGTGATGGTTTGGCCGAGATCGCTGACGGTGCGCGAGGAAGACACGGCGGGCGGTCACTTCGCTGTCGTGCTGAGCAGCGAGCCGACGGGGCCGGTGTCCGTGGACCTGGCCGGAACGGACGGCACGGCGCTCAGGACGGAAAGCCGGTTGCCCCTGACGTTTTCGACTTCGACCTGGTCCGTGGCCTACGGAGTGGCCATCACGGCAGTCGCCGACGCGAACACCGCGAATGAGACGGTGTCACTGACACTGGTTGCGTCGGGTGGCGGCTATGACGGGAAGTCCGCAAGTGTTTTGGTAACCGTGGAGGACAATGGTGGAGCCGGCAGTGGCGACGTTGCCGGAGACATGGGCGGCGACGCCGCGGACATCTTTCTGCTCGCGGATGTGACCCCGGAAGACGCGGTCTCGGCGCTGTTCGGCGAAAAGGATCTTGGCGAAGACAGGCTCTCCGCCCTGGACCGGCTCGGCAACCACAACGGTGACTACGACCTCGGCGACGCTCTGTCGTGGATGGAACGGTGCCGCCGGGGGGCCGCGGTCTGCGGGGCTCCGTTGGACCACGACCCGAATACGGTTCCCGCCGCTGCCGCGGCACTGGGTGTGAATGGAGTTTCGGGACGAGACCGCGGCAGACAGCGGGATTCCGGTTCTGGCGGGCACGTTCCGGCCCGGCGCGATGCTCGGGGCCGGACACGAGGACACAAGCGGCGGCGGTGGGGCGTGGCCCGCTTCGGCTTTGCGCTGCTGCTTGCCGCCACAATGACAGGGGCGTGCGCCGACGATGTCGTGCAGCCTTCCGGCGAATCGGAACCGGGCCGGGGCCATCTGACGGTCTGGCTGAGCGGACCGGCCGGCGTTCGCGACACCGGCGCCATGCTGGTGGTCAGCGGCCCCGGCATCGATGCGGTGCAGTCATCCTCGCCGGGCTCGGAAGTGTTCGGCTCCGGCACCTACTCATCGATGAAGATCATCGTTGCGGGCGCTCTCTCCGATGGGCCCGTTCTGGAAGTCGAGGTTCCCGACCGGGCGCTCGAGCGGGAGTACCGGGTGCAGCTCCTGGAAGTCGCGGGAGAGGACTATTCCCTCCGGGAGATCTCGGCTTACAGCGTCGAAATCAGACGCTGATTCTGGCGCAACGGGGTGGCCCCCGGTGCCGCAGACAGTCATTGGCGGTGCCGGGAGCTACCCCATGCGCGTTCCAATGCCGCCCGCCCGGGATCCCCACGCGCATCGCCCGGCGGGTCGTCTGGCCAGGAACAATGGAACTATCGGGAACTGGGGGAACCAGATCGCGGAATGTGCGTTTAATCCATCACTCGGAAGCGTAAAGACAGACCGAACCGACCCCCATTGCGCAGCGCGAGTTGACAAGACGCGATCAGCCGGGGGAGGAGGTAGAGCTGAAATGACAGTCAGAATCCCCATGAGTGAAGACAATAGAGGTTGGAGATACGGGTTTCCTTCCGGAACTCCGGTGTTCGCGGGGCGTCCGTTGGGAAGGAAGAGGTGCGTGGCCGGTCACGGCGTACGCGGCTCGGCGAAGCTCCTCGCGACGCTTGCGCTTCTCACCGCCATTCCCGCCAAGGCCCAAATCGCCCCCGGGATAACCGTTGACGCCCCGGACGAGAAGATCGAGGTGTCTCCGAAGCAACAGCAGCAGATGCCGAAGATCACCCTGGCCGCGAGGCGCGACACGATCATGGCCGGCTTGGAGTCGGTGTTCCTCACGGCCACGCGCGAGGGGCCGCTCGGCGACGCCCGGACCGTGACGGTGCAGCTGGCACAGGAGCAGAGCTGGCTTTCCGAAACATCCTACGAGGTGACCTTCGCCGCGGACGACGCGGATACCCTCCTGGTTCTCCCGCTGAACGAATTCTCCTCGAGCGTCGTCGAGAGCGGCAATCTCACGGCAGCCGTGGATTCGGTCGACGGCTACGACACGGACGAGGCGACGGCGACCGTGTTCGTGATCTCGCAGGAGGGGCCGGCGGTGACGGTCTCGCTCACCCACAGTTCCTATCTGTTTGGGGAACATGAGACCGACGCCGAAGTGATCGTGACTGCCCGGATGGCTGCCGGCATGCCTCGCGGAGCAAGCGTCGTTGTCTCGGTGTCGGACGAAGGCGGATCGGAGTCCAGGCCGGAACTCAGCGCGTCTTCGGGCGTGGATTATTGGTCGTTCATCACGCAGCCGAGCCTGCGGGAAAGCAACTTTGCGCTGGAGGACGGCAGATGGGTGGCGCGCCAGGCCCTATCCGTTACGCTGGTCGACGACGACATCCGCGAAGGAAGAGAGAGCTTCCAGGTGCACCTGCAGCATGCCACTGGACGCGAAAACGAGATCCGGCTTCTCAACCCCGACATGACCGCGTGCTCGGGGGCTGACGACTGCCGCTACATGACGTTCATCGACGACGACGAGGACATTCCCGCTCTGGACCTCTCGGTCAGCGAGGACGAGATCGACGAGGAGGAGGAGGGGTCGTCCACCGCGACCGTGTCGATCACCAACGGCAAGACCTTCGCCGCTGCCCAGACGGTGACGTTCGCGTTCGCCGGTACGGCGACCGGGGGCACCGACTACACGGTCGCGCCGGCCGACGGTGATCGCGTAGCATCAGGTCATCAGGTCATCATGCTGCCTGACTCGAAGTCGGCACGGGTGACGCTGTCGGCGGTCGACGACGACTTCGAGGACGGGAACGAGACGATCGAGGTCTCGGCGACGCACGCCGGAAACGCGGTGGGGAACACGCATACCATCCGCATCCTGAACCACGAGACGTTGCCGAAGATCACGCTGGCCGCGGACCGGGACACGATCATCGCGGGTTTGGAGACGGTCGTGCTGCGGGCCACGCGCGAGGCACCACTGGACGATCCGCTGGCCGTGACGCTGCAGGTCGCGCAGGACCAGAGCTGGCTGTCGCGCACCTCGTTCCAGCTGAATTTCGCGGCGCGCGGGAGCGCCGCCAGCCTGCAGTTGTCCCGGGCCCTGTTTTCGCCGGATGTCATGGAGAGCGGAACCCTCACGGCAACCATCGACACCGTGAGCGGCTACGACACGGGAGACGCGACGGCGACGGTGCACGTCGTCTCGCAGGAGGGCCCGGCGATCAGGGTGTCGTTCGCCGAGGCATCATACCGCTTCGCGGAGGACGAGGAGGATGCGTCGATAGGGTTTGTGGCACGGGCAGCCGCCGGGATGCCGCGGGGGACGAGCGTCAGATTCACGGCGAGTACCAGAAGCGGGACCGCGGGGTCCCCCGGGGACTACCAGGCCGTGAGCGCGACGGTCTCCGTGTCCGAAGCGGACTTCACGCTCCTGGACGGCGTGTGGGAGGCACGGCATGAGCTGCCGCTGACCTTGATTGACGACGATGTGTTCGAGGGCACCGAGAGCTTCGTGTTGATTCTCGAGATGACTCCCGGGATGCCGAGCGAGGTGCAGCTCTCGGACATCCATGGCTCGCCCTGCCAGGACGACTGCCGCACCCCGGTGGAGATCACCGACGAGGGAGACTCTCCGGCATTCGAGTTGTCGTTGAGCGATGACGAAATCCGCGAAGAAGGCGAGACCTCGTCCACCGCGACCCTGTCGATCACCAACGGCAAGACCTTCTCCGACAATCAGGTCGTGACCCTCCAACTGGGTGGCGACGCAATCCCGGGCCACGACTACAGCGTGGCGCCGGCCGACGCCGATGACAACGCATCGGGCCACCAGATGGCCCTGACGGCCGGTTCCGCCTCCGCCGCAGCGACCTTCACCGCCATCGGCGACGAACGCGAGGAGGGGGACGAGCAGATCAGAATCTCGGTGAACCACGGCGGCGATGCCGTTGCCGGCGGGACCATCCGCCTCGTCGACCGGTTCCCGGGCCCCAGGGTCGAAATCACCTTCGAGGGCGTCCAGCCGCCGCGCGACGACTATGACGACGGGGTCGCAACCGGACCCTTCACCGCGCGCATCCGCTTCAGCGAACCGGTCGAGGGCTTCACCCAGGACGACATCGAGTGGCAGACCCACTACCTGACGACCGTGGACACGACGGTGATCGCGGTGCTCCTCTGGGACTACACCGAGGTGCGACCGGGCCTGGAGTACACCGCCCGGATGATGCCGGACCAGAACGGCCGCCTGCACGTTCTCGTCCGCCGGGGCGGTGCGAGGTCGGTGGCGACGAGCGACCCGAACCAGTTGGGACACGGCAGTCTGCAGGTCGAACTGCCGCCGAATCGCATGATGGTGGAGCCGAGGGCGCTGAACGTGGCTGAAGGGGATGAGAAGGGTGCCCATTTCATGGTTCTGCTGACCAGTGCGCCGACAGGCGCGGTGACCGCGACCGTGAGCGGAACGCAGGGGACGGATGTGGCGGTCGATCGGCCGGCCTGGACCTTCCAGCTCCCGTACTGGAACGGAGGCTGGTGGGTGAAGGTGACGGCGAAGGACGACGAGGACGGCAGGGACGAGAGGGTGACGCTGACAGTGAGGGCGTCGGGCGGTGGCTACGATGGCAGGATTGCAAGCGTCGTAGTCAACGTAGGGGATGATGATGGAAGTGGTGTGGATGTGGATGATGAGGCCGGCGCCCTCCGTCTGCTTCAGGGCCTGACTCCGGAGGAGGCGGCCGCGGCGCTCTTCGGCGAGGGGGACTTGAGCCCGGCCCGGCTCGATGCCCTGGACCGCCTGGGCAACCGGAACGGAAGCTATGACCTCGGTGATCTGCTCTCGTGGGTCGAGCGCTGCCGCCGGGGTGAGGTGGATTGCGGCTCGACTCCGGCTCCCGTAACCGTTCCGCTCTTCGGCATGGGCGCCCTGCTCTCCGGGGGTGCGCTTGCGCGCCGCCGGGTTCGCGAGATCCGGGCCATTTCGGGGTCGAGCCGCTCCGTGCCCCGGCGTGGCCCGGACGCGTTCGGCCGCCCCCCGGCCCTGCCTGCATCCTGGCGCGGAATGGCGCTCTGGTACGCGCTGGTGGTGTTGCTCGGCGCCGCGCTGCTGTGGGGCTGCGCAGACCGGGATGATCTCGTGCGTCCCGTCTCCCTTGAACCGGATCCCGGCTTTCTCACGGTTCAACTGACGGCGCCGCCTGCCGCGCGCGACATCGGCGCGCTGGTGGTGGTGGAGGGTCCCGCCATCGAGACGGTGCGGGCGCCGGGCTTCGAGATGTTCCAGTCCGAGTCGGCGGTCTCCCCGCGGCAGATCGTCGTCGCCGGAACGCTCGCGACGGGGCCCATCGCGGAGTTCCTGGTGCCCGACCGGGCACTCCTCCCCCGGTACCGGGCAAGGCTCATCGAGGTCACCGGAGAGAACTACTCGCCCAGGGACCTGTCGGAGTACGAGGTCGTGATCACACGCTGACCGGTGGTTTCCTGCGGCCCCCTGCTGCATCGGCCCTTCGGGCGGTGCGCAGGGGGCCGCAGGGCGGGTGTGCCGGGAGTACCGGCTGTTGCGAATCACTCCCTGTAATGGTTACAAGTATCATCCCCAGAGACGTTGCAACCTTACCGCTATGCCTGTTGCAAACCTACCGTCGAACGACTAGACTCCAGTAGCGGACAACGTACTCACATCTTTCGTACAGAGGTTCTTGCCGTGGCCTATCTTCCCCGCATAGCTGACGAGGAACTGACCGAACTCCTCATGACCGCGGGAGGGGTTCTTGTCGAAGGTCCAAGAGCTTGCGGCAAGACTGCCATGGCCAGCCAGGTAGCAGCGAGCGAGATTCGGATGGACGCAGACCCGCGTGTCCAGGATGCAATCGCCATCGATCCCGGGTTGCTCCTGGATGGGAAGACTCCGCGCCTGATCGACGAGTGGCAAGCGGAGCCAATGATCTGGAACCATGTGCGCAGGGCCGTTGATGACCGCGCCGGGCGAGGCCACTTCATCCTCACGGGGTCGGCAGTTCCACCCGACGATATCACTCGGCACACGGGAGCCGGGCGAATCATCCGTCTCCGTCTCCGCCCGATGTCGTTGTTCGAACTGGGACACACAGCCGGCCAGGTTTCTCTGAAGGGCATTCTCAACGGAGAGACCGTACCGAGACTGGTAGCCAATCTCGCCGTACGCGACATCGCTGAACTGGTGTGTGTCGGCGGTTGGCCGGGACATCTTCGCTTGTCGGCGGACCGGGCCCGGCGCATGAATCAGGCGTACCTCGAAGAGATTTGCCGAACGGATATCAGCCGCACGGACGGAGTCAGACGGGATCCGGCCAGAGTAGCCAGGTTTCTCCGCTCGCTCGCTCGCAACACCGCCACCTGTGCGTCCCTGGCGACCCTTGCACGGGATGTCGCGAACGGTATCGACCGCATTGGCCCACCACTCAAGAACAACACGGCCAGCGAGTACCTGACGGCCCTGGAACGACTCATGGTCATTGAAGATCAGCCGCCGTGGGGACCCCACTTACGCTCCCGTTCACGTCAGAGGCAAGCGGCGAAACGGCACTTCGTAGATCCATCCCTCGCGGCTGCGGCGCTACGCGCGACGCCGGAGCATCTGCTCCGGGATCTCGGATGGTTCGGCCTCCTCTTCGAATCCATGGCTATCCGGGACTTGCGCGTATATGCCCAGGCGCTGGGTGGCCGGGTGTATCACTACCGGGACAATACGGGTCTGGAGGTGGATGCCATAGTGGAGATCGCGCCAGGTCGCTGGGCCGCCTTCGAGGTCAAGCTCGGTGTTGGCTGGGTCGATGAAGCCGCGCGCACCCTTCTGAAGTTCGCGGACCGAGTGGACACGGACCGGTGTGGCGAACCCGCCGCGCTCGGAGTGATCGTGGGAAGCGACTACGGATACCAGCGCCCGGATGGCGTGAGTGTGATTCCGCTGGCGGCGCTTGGGCCGTAGCAGTCCACGGGCTGGTTGTGCCGGACGGATGACGTTGGCGTGATTCCCTGGGAACGATTGGGCCGTGGCGACATCCGCACCCGAATTGACTGTGCGGGCCACCGCAACCTCGAAGACTGCCTCGGCCAGTTGACCTGGCTGTGGAATCTCGCGCTCGACCAGCGCAAGACCGCCTGGCAGGAGCGCGAGCAGCCGCTGTCCTACTACGACCAGTGCAGGCACCTGACCTCGCTCCGGCGGCGCGACCCCGAAAAGTGGGGCCGGTTCGCGGTCTACGCCCAGCGCAGCGTGCTCCAGCGGCTGGACCGGGCGTACAAGCGGTTCTTTGCCGAGGGCGGCTTCCCCCGCTTCAAGGGCCAGAGAGGGTGGGGATGCTCGCCTACAAGGCTGAGAGTGCCGGTGGGCGGGTGGTGGAGGTCGCCCCGCATCATACGTCGCGGCAGTGCAGCGGGTGCGGACGACGGCAGGCCATCGGCCTGTCGGTTCGGACGTATCGTTGCGGGTGCGGCCTGGTCACGGACCGGGACGTGAATGCGGCGCGGAACGTGCTCCAGAGGGGCTTGGCGGCCCTGAACCCGGGCGGGGCTCCCCCGGGCAGCGCGGAGCAGGCAGACCGAGTGGGAGAAGGTGTCCCGCGAGTGCTGAGAAAGCCTGGCTAACAATGTCAGTAGGCCCCAATGACTTCGCGACAACCAGGCTGTCATCGAAGGGTCAGGTCGTTATTCCCGAAGCGATCCGACGAAGACTGGGGCTCGAGTCCGGCACGGAGTTCGTTGTGTTCGGGGAAGACGGGACGGTTGTATTCAAGGTGATTGAGGCGCCTTCCATGCAGGAATTCGATGAAATCGTCGCGCGGGCGCGAGAAGGCGCGCGGCGCGCCGGGCTGCGCAAATCCGACATCGCCGACGCGATCCGCGCCGTGCGATCGGCGTGAAGGTAGTCGTCGATACCAACGTCTTCGTCTCAGGTGTGTTCTTCGGCGGGCCTCCGGGCGAAGTGCTTGCGGCCTGGCGCGACAAGAGAATCGGGTTCGTGGTGTCCCGCGAGATCATCGAGGAATACGTTCGGGTCGGCGAACGGCTGTCGGCGCGCTTTCCCGGTGTGGATCTCGAGCCCGCGCTGCAACCGGTCGCCGCCTTCGCCACCCTGGTCCCGGCGCCTCCCCTGCCTGAACCGGTTTGCGCGGACGGGGATGACGACAAGTTTCTCGCGTGTGCGGTGGCCGCGGGAGCCGGGTACATCGTGAGCGGAGACCGTGCCCTCCTGGAGACATCTCCGTACCGGAACGTGGTTGTGATTCGTCCCCGTGACTTCATGGACAACATCTGTTCCTGAAGGCGACGAATTCCAGGCCACCGTCCACTCCATCGGTCGGCCACCTCGGCAGTGCAGCAACTCGACACGCCATCTGATCCCGTCCGCTTCGGGCTGCTTTCTGCCGTTGGACATTCGGCCCGGCAAACCGGCTTTGTCCGCCCCCACCCCACCCGGCACCGCGGTCACCCGCCAGCGGCTGACCGCCACCCCCACCCGCCCCCGCCCCCGGTCACGGCGCGACAGCACCAGTCCCAGCACCCCCGTCCCCTCGGCGGCCAGCATCAGGCGCCGCCCCGCTGACAGGCCGATCTGCCCGATTTCGGCGACTACCCCGCCCACCGTGCGGCAGCGCAGCGCCTCCTCCATGGCCCAGAGCATGTCGTCGGCCCGGCGCAGCCCTGAAACGACCAGCAGCTGCCCGGGCCCGATCCCGTAGCGCACCAGGCCGGGCGCGTACAGGTCGTCCCCCCGGGCGAGCCACAGGAGGGCGCCACGGCGGAACGCGCCGCGCGGCGTGGCGCCTTCGGCCGGCGTGTTGCTCCCGGCTTCCGCACCCCCCACTCGCGCCAGCAGGGCTGCACAAAAGCCCGTGGCGGACTCGTCGCCGACCACCTCGTGGATGCCGCCCAGGCGCAGCCCGCCGCCCGGGAGGGCCCGGTCGATCCCGGGGATTCCCAGCGGCAGCCGCGGCCGGTCCGCCGATCCGGCTTCCTCGATCCCCTGGATCGTCCGGCGGAGCGCGTCCGCAGTCATCCGTTTCTGCTTCGCCAATCGAGACATGGGGCAAACACGATACCGAAGAAACACCGTAGTGTCAACGCGCCGCCGAATGTCTGTTCCCGAAATCATTGAAATTATGTCTCTGATTCCGTTGAAATTACCGGCCTCGAACGCCTCATGGTTGTGGAGGACCAGCCGCCGTGGGCGCCTCATCTGCGGTCCCGGTCCCGGCTGCAGGCGTCTCCGAAGCGGCACTTCGTTGACCCATCCGTCGTGCCCAGTTGACAGTTGACTCTACCCCCGCAACCATCCTCAGCGGTGATCTACCTCGAATCTCTTGAACCATAGCTCCCCGGTGCCACTCGTCGCCTCGTTTCCGAGCTCTATGGCGGTCAGATAGTGATGAGGCTCAAGATGTCCCCTGTCCACCAGGTAGTCGAAGAGCTTCATCAGGTCAATTGATCCGACATACTGATCTTCGTGTCTCAGGAAAGCGATGAAGTCCGCGACGAATGTCGTCTCTTCCGGAGTATGCCAAACCCTGTCCGGCCAGACGTAGAGATCCCACAAGACCCCGTCGACCCTGACCGGGCCGACATAGTACTCCGGTGGAGCCGGGCGGAACCCATAGTCCATCCAGATCATGATCTCGTGTGAAATGCCCGACTCGCTGGGCGGGTTGTTCCTCGTGATCCAGAAGTCGAAGGCGAAGTTGTAGACTCCCTCCGCGGTGAGATAGGCCTCGTAGTCGACCGTCAGGGCCTCGATGTCCCCGATCTGCCTCGGCAACGCCGAAGTCGTCGGGGTTTCATGCCAGGGCTTATGGCCGTAGATGACTTCCGGGTAGGCCTTCACCTCGTTCTCCCTGCGGGGCCAACGCCATCGCCAGCCATACTCCACAGTTCCCTGCGAGAGGGTCCGCCGCATGATGCACTGCTCGTAGTCCGTCGTGCTCTGCCGGTTCCAGACATTGTTGAACCAGGAGTACTCTCCCACAAACCACTCTTCCCAGCCCGCGCAGCCCACGGTGTCCGGCAAAACTTGCGTGGGGTCGGACGGTGGAAGGGTCGGGTCGAATGGCGCAGGCCCGGGGATCGTCACCTCGGCCGAGCCCGAAACGGAACCCGCCGCCGCCGTGAGCGTCGCACTGCCTGGGCCGACCGCTTGTGCGAGGCCGACAGCGTCCACGGTGACGATCAACGAATCGTTCGATCCCCAGGTAAACGCGGTGCCTGCCACATCGTGACCGTTCGCGTCGACCGCCACCGCCGACATCCGTACGGTGTCCTCAAGGGCCGGCAGCGTGTGGGCGGCCGGCGACACGCTGATCTGCGCTACCCGCTGTTCGACCACAACGTCGGCACTTCCACTTACCGTGCCCGCTGACGCGGTCACCCGAATGGTGCCGTTCGACACTGCCGTCACGAGCCCGGTTCCGCTCACGGTTGCCACCGTCGCATCGCTAATTGCCCAGGCAACCGATACCCCCGACATTACCCGACCGTTCTGGTCCCGCACGTTCGCGGTCAGCTGGCGCGTCTCGCCGAGTGATCGCAGCGTTGCGGTCTCGGGCGAAATCGTGATCGTTGAAGGCACCGAGGGCGCTGGTGCAACCTGCTCGTCGTCCCCGCCGCAGGAGGCGAACAGGAATAGGGCCGACAGGGCAAGGGTGCATCGCCGCAGGATCACCCGGTCCCCGGGTACCGTCAGCTGCGGGGCATTCTCCATGGTGACCCTCTGCATACTCTCAACCTTGTCGGTGTCTCGGAAGGTTGTCCCGTTGATCACGGGGTTCCCCATTGTGATTCCCGCCTTATTCACGAGCGATCTGAGAGCGGGGCGACGTGAGGTAGTAAGTGTTTTAGATTCAAAGTGTTAGACGAATCGCGAATACCTGCCAGCCATCGCGCCGGGGGTGAAGATAGTGAATGCGGCGTTCAGCCTCAACAGGTCGGTCAGGTTAGGCTCCCGTCTCGCTCACGCACGACAAGGGCGATTGGTGGCCACAGTGGGAGTACCCTGCACGTCACCGGCGTACCGCGGCTGAGACTCGCCCGGAAACCGGATCCTCAACAACGGACTCCACCTTAGCTTCCTTCATGACCCCCCTCCACGACGAACTCCGCGCCCGCTTCGGCGACCGCTATTCCACCGCCGCCGCCGTGTGCGAACACCACGGCAAGGACGACTCCCACCACCCCGCCATCCCGCCCGACGGGGTGATCTTCGCCGAGTCCACCGAGGAGGTCGCCTTCGCGGTGCGGGCCTGCGCGCGCCACGGGACGCCGGTGATCCCCTTCGGGGCCGGCACCTCGATCGAGGGGCACGTGCAGGCGGTGCGCGGCGGGATCTCGATCGACCTGGGGGCCATGAACCGGGTGCTGGCCGTACGCGCAGACGACCTCGACGCGACGGTCGAGGCCGGGGTGACGCGGCAGCAGCTGGACCGGGAGCTTCGCGGCACGGGACTCTTCTTCCCGGTCGATCCGGGGGCCGACGCGACGCTCGGCGGGATGGCGGCCACGGGCGCGTCGGGGACGACCACGGTGCGGTACGGCACGATGCGCGACAACGTGGTCTCGCTCACGGCCGTGCTGGCGAACGGGGAGGTCGTGCGGACCGCGGGCCGGGCGAGGAAGTCGTCCGCCGGGTACGATCTCACCCGCCTCCTCGTCGGCTCGGAAGGCACCCTGGGCGTGATCACCGAGCTCACGGTGCGCCTGCATCCGGTGCCCGAGGCGATGGCCGCCGCGGTGTGTGCCTTTCCGGGCCTGGCCGAAGCCGTGCGGTCGGTGGTGGAATCGGTGCAGCTCGGCATTCCCGTCGCCCGCGCGGAGCTCCTCGACGCGACGGCCATGCACGCCGTCAACCTCTACTCAGGCTTCTCCTACGCCGAGACGCCGACCGTTTTCTTCGAGTTCCACGGGTCGGAGGACGAGGTCCGGGCTCACGGTGCCGTGCATCGAGGAGACGCGCGAGGACATGGAGCGCGCGACGATTCCGTGGGGGATCGTGGGGCACGTCGGCGACGGCAACTTCCACGCGGTCTTCATGATCGATCCGGACGACGAGGCCGAGCTGGCCGAGGCGGAGGCGTTCAACGAGCGGATCGTGCGGCGCGCGATCGCCATGGAGGGGACGTGCACCGGGGAGCACGGGATCGGGATGGGGAAGATCCGCTTCCTCGAGGACGAGTTCGGCGCGGCGGGGGTGGCGGCGATGCGGGCGGTGAAGGCGGCGCTGGACCCGCAGGGAATCATGAATCCGGGGAAGGTGGTGGGGTTGGAATCGGGAAAGGGACTTGGTACCAAACTCCACGAGCGGTTCAAGCCCTATGGGGGCGTGGAGTTGGATATTCCGCCGCGGGAACCGATGCGGGATCCCCCCACATTCGATTGAGCGCATCCTGGACCCAAATGTAAAGGCGACCTTACAAAATGTCATGTTCTCCATACAACCTTTGTCTGCTGGGCGCTCCTCAGCGTCGCATCCTGCTGGCCTGCCTCATCCTGTTCGGTTGCGCGCCGGACCGGCCCGACCGGCCCGCCGACGCCACCCCGCCCCTCGACCTGACCCTCGAAAACATCTACGGCCCCCGCGGGCGCGCCGGGGCCAGCGTGATCAGCCCCGACGGGCGGTACGTGGCGGTGTCGGCCACGGGTCCCGAGGGGTCGGGGATCTACCTGGTGCCCACGGGCGCGGGCGCTGGGGGCGGACCACAGGATGCGACTGACGCGATCGGTGCAATCGGGACCCCGGACACCGCCCGCGTTTCGGGCTCGTCCACCACCACCGGCACCTTCTGGACCCGGGGCTCGTCCCCCTCCTGGTTCCCCGGCAGTGACCGCATCGTCTTCCGCCGGGGCGGCGACCTGTGGACCATCGCCGTCGGCAGCAGCGAAGCGGCCCGGCTCACCGACGACGAGCACAACGAGCGCGCGCCCCGCGTCTCGCCCGATGGCCGGCGGGTCGCCTTCTACTCGGGCCGCTCGGGGTATCAGGACATCTGGGTGGTCGCTGCGGACGCCTCGACGGCCGCCGGCGGGTCGTCCCAACCCACGCAGGTCACCTTCGACGCCTTCGCCCCCGACGACTTCCGCTGGGCCCCGGCCTGGGCGCCCGACAGCCGCCGCATCGCCTTCATCTCGAACTCCGCCGACTACTGGCACGACGATGTCTGGGTCGTCGACACCGAAACCCTCGAGGCCCGCCCGGTCTCGCGCACCCTGATGGCGTCCACCGAGCCCGCCTGGTCGCCCGACGGAACGAAGATCGCCCTGCTCGGCACCCACAAGGACGGCTACTGGTACGAGGACCTTGCCGACATCTTCATTCTAGACCCGGCAGGCGGCACCGAGCGCACGGTAGAGATGCAGATCCACGCGACCGACTGGCTGCACCGCCTGCGCATCTTCTGGTCCGGCGACGGCGAGCGCATCCTCTTCCCCTACCACGAGCGCGGCGACTTCAACCTCTGGTCGGTGCCGGTGGCCGGCGGCGTGGCCACGCGCGTGACCAACATGGGCGGCTCGCTCGGGTCGATCTCGGCGTCGGCCGGCGCGGATGTCTTCGCCTTTACCCGCGCCACCCCCACGCGCGGCTCCGACGTCGACCTCATCCCCGCGGTAGGCGGCTCCCTCCGCCGCCTCACCCGCTTCGCGGCCACCTGGAACACCGTCGTCGCCCCCGTCGAGATCTCCTTCCGCAGCTACGACGGCCTCTACATCCAGGGCTTCCTCTACATGCCCCCCGGCCACCAGCCCGGCGACCGCCACCCGGCGCTGGTGCAGGTGCACGGCGGCGGCACCAACTCCTACCTGCGCGGCGAGAACCTCTTCGAGCAGTACCTGGCCTCGAAGGGGTACGTGGTGCTGGCGGTCAACTACCGGGGCGGCTCCGGCTTCGGCCGCGAGTTCCAGGATCTGGGCGTCAACGACTGGGCCAACGGGCAGGCGCGCGACGCGGCGGCCGCCGGCGAGTTCCTCCGCACCCAGGACTACGTGAACGGCAAGGTCGGGATCTACGGCTACAGCTACGGCGGCATCACGACCATGGCGGCGATCGCGCGGGTGCCGGGCGTCTTCGACGCGGCGGTGCCGATGGCCGGGATCTACGACTTCGGCGACGCGTACACCAACGCGGACCGGATCGGGCGGATCTTCATCAGGACGGGACACTCGGGCTCACCCGAGGAGCAGCCCGGCATCTACGCGGTGAGCAACACCCTGGCCCGCATCGCGAACATCGACACGCCGCTGCTGATCATGCATGGGGAGCTGGACGTGCGCGCCCCGTACCGCCAGTTCGAGATCGCGGTGGCGGAGCTGGAGCGGCATGGCAAGGTGTTCGAGAGCCGGAGCTACCCGGGCGAGACGCACGGATTGAGCGCGGCGGCCCGGATCGACATGTACCGGCGCGCGGAGGAGTTCTTCGGGAGGATGTTGCGGGGGGAGGGGTAGGGGGCGGCGGCGATCTCCTCAGCGACCGGCGTCGGAAAACGTTTCAGCTGAAACGTCCCATTCGGACATGGACTCCACCCGCGACTCCATCTCGGGATGGGCTTCCTGACGCCAAATCGTGTCCGTCAGCAGCGGTGACTCCCGGTCCCAGACCGCGTGAGGGCCCCCTTCAGGCTGGTGAGAACCGGGGATTCAGGCGGCACGGTAATGCCTCCACCGCCGGAGCTCCCGGGTTCCGCTTCGAAGCAGTTCCTCCTGTTCCGCCGACAGGTCAAGCTCAGGAGCCAGGAGCACACGGCGTGCCTCCGCCGGCTCGATCTTCAGGACACCGCCTCCCAGCGCGTGTCCCTCCAATTCACACGAAAGCGTGGTCAGGGCATTCCGCCAGTTGGCAAGGTACCGTGTCAAGTCCGCTTCATTGTGGAAATGGACCGCATGGACGGAGTTGGTGCAGGTCACACCTGCCGAGTTTCCGACCAACCTCGGGCCGTGACCGGACATGATGGACAGGAACGCGTGAGGGGTCTGCACATCCGGCACCGCGAACCATGGCTGCCGGTTCCGGCACTTATAGGTCTTGCTGGCCGCCAGCCCTGCTTCGGAGTTCAGGTAGGCCTTCACTGCGGGAGGCAGTTCGGTCACCCCGGCCAGATTCAACAGGAAAACCGGACGGTCTTCCTCCGACCACCGTTTCACCACATCCTCGTCAACGTCGTCCACCACCAGGTCGCGGTTGGAGCGCACGGAAACACGGAGAACGTCCTTCGGGATACCGAGTGCTGCTGCGGTGCTGGGACGCAGGTGGAAGAAGTCGTTGGCTCCGGTCACATAGCCGATTCCGATCCGTGCCACGGTGCCGAGCCGGCTGGCCGCCGTCGCAACCGCGATCTCCAGGTAGGCGGCACGGATCGACGAAGGGACCAGAAGGGCCCGCAAACGGAATCCCCACCGTCCGAGTTCGTCGACCGACACCGGCTCGAAATCCCAGGAACCTTCCTCCACGGGAAGCGAGTCAAGGCGAACGAAATGAATCGCATCCGAACGCCCGCCGAATCCGGAAGCCCGCAACAGCCAGCAGTCCTCCGAGAGGTCGGGAAAGAGTTTCTCCCGAACGGCGATCACCTCGACGCGTTCGAACGAGCCGAGCAGGTACCGGACCACATCTCGGGCATAGACCGCGTGTCCGATCTCCGCGGGGACGACGAAAGCAAGGCGCCCTCCCCGCTTCAGGAGGCGGGAAGCGCCAACCACGAAAGGTGCCCAGGACGAACACAGGCCGGAGAGCTTCACCCCCTGGGCGGCGCAGTACTCCAGTGCCCGCTGGCCGGCGGGGTGTAGTAGGATCCGAGATCCTTCCGAGTCGGCGGAGAGCTCATGAAGTGGCCTGGATGGGAGGGGAAACCGCTTCGAGCCTCCAAGCTAACACGGCCCGGTCAGCGAAGCGTCAGTAGGATTGTTACCGCGCGATCCGCTCCAGAGGCTTCCGACACCTCGAAGACGATCTCGCTGCCATGCTCTTCTGAAATAGTCACATTCGTCGGCAAATGTGACGTTTTGAGAAACCAGACCCACTCTTGTCGCTCACTTACATTCCAATAGTGGTCGACAACCAATCTTGCTGCTCACCTGTGAGCGTCAAGGACACATCTCCGGGTATCCGCCATCAGCACGCCCGCCGTCCCTCGGCCAGATTGAGCAGCTCCGGGAAGAACCACAGCGCGGCCCTCCGCCCGGCGGGGGGGACGAGCTCACGCAGGACGCCGCCCTCCCGCAGCACCGTCAGAATGCGACGTGCCGTCGACTCCGGAATCCCAGCCTTACGCCCGAAGTCGGTGCTCGCAAAGACCGGCCTCTCGAACACCCAGTCCACTGCCAGCGTCGCGTACTGCGACCGGGTCATCCTGGGGATTCGGTTCCTCAGTTCGTCGTGCAGCTCCAGTATCCCCTTCGCCTTCGCCAGGTTCTCCTCGGCCTGGGCGCGCACGGCCTTCAGGAAGAAGAGAGTCCACGCCGTCCAGTCGCGGTCGCGCGACACCCCAAGGAGAGACTCGTAGTAGTCGCTCCGGTTTGCCTCCAGGAATCCGCTGACGTAGAGGTGCGGGCGCTCCATCATCCTCCACTGCCAAAGCAGAAGGGGCACGAGCATGCGGCCCAGGCGACCGTTCCCGTCCATAAACGGATGCAGCGCCTCGAACTCGGCATGGAGCACGGCCAGCTGCACCAGGCGGTCCGGCACACCATCCGCGCCCTCGTTGGCATACCTCTCCCATCGGCCCATGGCATCCGGGATCTCGTAGGCGGCAGGTGGAACGAAGCGAGCCTCCTCGATCGCACACCCGGGGGGACCGATCCAGTTGGGCGTCTTCCGGTACTCACCCGGCGACTTTCCCGCCCCCCGCACGCTGTCCAGAAGCACTGCGTGGGCCCTGCGGATCACGCGGCCGCATACCGGAAGCGTCTCCAGCATCCGCTCGGCCTCGTGCATCGCCCGCCGGTAGTTGAGAATCTCATGGATGTCCTCCCGGCGCTCCGGCGACTCGGCGTCGGCCCCGGCCTCCACTTCCAGAACCTCGGTCATCGTGGCCTGCGTACCCTCGATGCGCGACGAGAGCACGGCCTCCTGGGTGGACAGCGGGGAGAGCAGAACGCGGGAGTTGGGCATCGCCTGGAGGACGCCATCGTACCGTGCCACGGCGGCCGCGGCGGGTCCGACATGGGGCAGGAGCACATTCCAGTCAAAGGACTCGCCCGTCGGCGGAAACGCGCCCGCGTGATAGTGGACCGGAGGCATCATCCGCCTCCTCGTCCGACCGCAGGGCCCAGCAGTCGTTCTTGTCGGTCACTCATGACCCACAAGCTAGCTTGTCGATCACTATCGGGACAATAGTGGGTGACAACGAGGGAACTCATCCCCCCGTCAACGTTTCAGCTGAAACGCCTTCCCACCCCCCGTCACTCCACCCCCTGCCGCCTCGCGATCCGTTCCAGCTTCGGCCCGATCGACGTCATCACCGCCGCGAACAGCACGACCACCCAGCCCGCCGAGAGGATCAGGTGGACGCCGACGAGCATCCTCCCACCGACGGACTCCGGTGAGACGGTCAGGAAGTCCTGGCCGAGTGCGGTGAAGAACGAGAAGGACAGCCAGTCGGTGATCCCGGCGCCGGTCTCCACACCCGAAAACGCACCGGGGCTGAAGCGCTCCAGCATTCCATAGAACCCGGCGAAGAGGACGATGATCGTCAGGTAGCCGACCGCAAACCCGCCGATCGGGACCCACATGACGCGCAGGTAGTCGACGAGGTGGCCGTACACGCTGAGCCGCGGCCGAAGCCAGACGATGGCGGCCCTTCCGAGGAGAAACGCTCCCACGGGCACGATTACTCCAATGATGCTCAAGCCGGTGGCGATGATCAGCACCAGGGTGAGACCCGATTGACCGCGGCCTTCCACGAAGACCCCGGTAGCCGTCGCAAAGGCGAACAGGGCGGCCAGGGCGACCCAGCCGAGGATCAGCAGCAGCGGAGGACGGGGGTCGTGCCATCCCTCGCGGCGGCAGCTGAGGAGGCCGGCCGGCAACGCGACCCAGGGCGTCAGGAGGGCGGGCAGTACCAGGATCGCCGCGTCGAGGGAAAAGAAGCCCGACTCCCGCACGTCGAGAAGGACACCATTCGCGACGTGAGCGGGGAAGAACCCCAGGGTAAGCAGGACGGCCACAATGAATGTCTCCCGGGTCACGTCCCGGTAGCCGGAGATCGAGGACCGGTCCAGTCCGACGACCAGACCGACTGCGAGCGCCATCGTGGACGGGCCGATGAGTCCCCAGCGGTTGCCGGACAACCCGCCGGCAACGAGCGCGATGGCCATCCCGACGATCGACCCGATCAGAACGCCCATCCACGGCCGGCTCCGCGAGCCTCCACGGAATACGATCCCCACTCCGACACCGATCCCGCCGCCCAACCCCATCAGGACATCGGCGTGGTCCCCCGTGATCGCGTAGCCGAACGGCACGACGACAACGGCGATGGCGGCCGCTATCCGGGCCGCCGGCAAGATGAAACGGTTCATCATTGGGTACCCCTCCATCGACACCGCCAGGTCAGCGGAGCCTCAGCAAGATTGTCATTCCCCTCCCTCACTCCCCCTGCCGCCGTGCGATCCGCTCCAGCTTCGGCCCGATCGACGTCATCACCGCCGCGAACAGCACGACCGCCCAGCCCGCCGAGAGGATCAGGTGGACGCCGACGAGCACTCTCGCACCGACGGAGTCCGGTGAGACGGTCAGGAAGTCCTGCCCGAGCGCGGTGAAGAACGAGAAGGACAGCCAGTCGGTGACCCCCATGCCGCTGCCGGCGCCGGCAAAGGCCGCGGAGCTGAAGCGCCCCAGCATTCCGTAGAACCCGGCGAAAAGGACGATGATCGTCAGGTAGCCGACCGCGAACCCGCCGATCGGGACCCACATGACGCGCAGGTAGTCAGCGAGGTGGCCGTATACCCGCAGCCGCGGCTCAAGCCAGGTGATGGCCAGGCGCCCCAGCAGAAACGCGGCCGCCGGAACCACGAACATGGAGAACACGATGGTCACCGCGATCTGCCACATCCGATTCCCCGGGTCCAGCCGGCCGGTGGCCAGCATGAAGACCAGGAGCGCGACGGGCACGACCGCACCAAGGAGCAAAAGTGCGGGAGGCCGGGTGTCGCGCCATCCGTCGTGCCGATGGGTGAGGAGGCCGGCGATCAGGGCCATTACAGGCACGAACCCGACCGCCATCACCGGCAACAGGGCCCTGTTCAGGTTCATCCCATCCGGATGGGAGAAGTTGCCCATCGCAATCAATGCGGGCAGGAGCCCGACGGAAAGCAGGATGGACGCGATGAACGTCTCGCGGGTCATTTCGCGATACCCGGAGAGGCGTGCACCGCGAACCCTGATCAGGCCGACCGACAGGGCGAGAACCGGCGGGACGAGGGATCCCCACGGGTTGCCGGGCAACAGGCCGGCGATCAGCGCCGAGGCCATACCGACGATCGAACCGATGAGGATGCCGGTCCAGAGTCCGCCCGGCGACCGGCCGCGCAGGGCGACGCCCACCCCGATCGCAACCCCGCAACCCGTTCCCATAAGGACATCGGTGTGCAGTCCGGTGATTGCGTAGCCGAACGGTACGACAACGATGGTGACGGCGGCCGCGATCGCCACCGCCGGCCAGATCCAACGGTTCATCATTGGGGTGTCCTTCCGTTCAAGATGTCAAGCAGAGTTTACAAGTTGGAATGTAAACATGACTTTATTGTCTGACCGAATCCTCAGCGTCGCGGGATCGAAAAAGTCGTGACAGTGACAACCGGACACATCCTCGGCGCCTCATACTCCAGCCCCAGCAGCCGGAAGTAATTCCCCCCCAGCGCGATGTTGCGGAAGGCCTCGTCGTTGACGAACGCCAGGATCCGGCTGGTGACCTCGAGCTCGGACTTGTAGACATCGAAATCCTTGTCCGACGACGCCAGGAAGTCCGTCCCCGGCAGGATCCGCTCGGAATACTCGTTCAGAAAGTCGACGTACAGCGGCTGGTAGTCGGCCCGGGAGAAGTAGCTGTCGTCGATGACCCGCCACGTGATGTCGAGCATGAGGTTGGGATGGCGGTCCAGCATCGACGACATCATGGCGATGTGCTCGGCGGCCGGCAGGGTGGTCAGCTCCCGCGACAGCCCCATGTGCATCCAGACGATCTTGTTGTCGGGGTAGAGGTCCAGCACCGCCTGCATCAGCGGAAGGTAGCGGGTCGGCGCCTCCTCGCTGCCGAGGTCGGAGTGAATGGCGATCGGGATGCCGCGTTCGCGCAGCACCGCCATGAAGGGCGCCCATTCGGCGATCACGCCGTGCGGCACCGGATCGTGGCCGTTCGGGAAGAGCGCCTGCTTGACCAGGTTGACCTCGCCCATCCACCGGAACATGCCCGGGTACTCGGTGTCCAGCAGCTCGATGCCGGCGAGGACGCTCTCCGGGCGTCCCAGGTCGGGGAAGGTCATCGACAACGTCACGTGGATGCCGGGTGGGGGGTTGGCGAGGAAACTGTTCGCGTTCGCGAAGTCGTTCTTGAGGGTGGGGATGACGGGGGTCCCCGGGCAGTCCAGGTAGTAGGTGCAGGGCGAGTCCACCGGCAGCATCTGGCCGATTCCGTAGACGTTCACGAACCGGACGCCGGTGTCACGCAGGTATCCCATGATCTCTTCGAAGGGGACGGCGGTGCCGCCGAAGGGGCGGAAGTGCAGGTGCGTGTCGACGACGGCGGTCTGGGGCTGGGTGGAGCGGTCGTAGCAGGCGAGACCGAGAGTCCGGCTGGGTTGAAAGGCTTCGAGACTGAGCTGGGGCGGGGTGGCGCATGCGGAAAAGGCCGCCGCTGCGGCGACGGCAAGCAGTCCCGGGAATCGCAGGTGGTTCATCGGTCACCGTCCACCGAGAAGGGTTGACAACTTGTCCAGCACTTCGCCGACCACGGTTGGCGGAGCGCTGCAAACGAAACGAGCTCTTCGGGTGCGCCAGTCCAGACTCCTGATCCGGTCGGCCAACACCACGCCTGTCACTTCGCCCGTGGCCGGCAGCCCGACCTCGAACGGATACCCCTTCCTGTTCGAGGTGATCGGACAGAAGAGCGCCAACCCGCTCTTCCGGTTGTAGACGCTCGGGCTCAGGACCAGCGCGGGGCGGCGCCCGGCCTGCGGGGAAAGGGCAAGCCACACGATATCGCCGGCATCCGGCACATCCGGAGTGGCTACCACGCCTCTTTCCCCTGCGGAGAGCCGGTGTCCACCTCGGCGTGAAGCGTGTCGGGAGTCATGCGCGACACCATCTCGTCGAGGTCGTAGGCCTTCTTGCGCAGTACAAGCTGCTCGCCGCGGGAGACCAACTCGATCCGGGACCCCTCCCGAACGCCCCACTGTTCCGCAATGGGCTTGGGGATGCGGACAGCCAGGCTGCTGCCCCACTTCGCAACATGTGATCCCACGCTCACGCTACCGCCTCCGGTTTCTTCTTCGAGATATACAATGGATATCCCGGCGATGTGCGGATTGTCAATGCATGTGCCAGGAGCCATTCGCCGGCCCGGCCCTCAAACGGACCAGCGGTAGCCGAATCCCTTTCTGATCCATAACGGGAGCGGCCTGCCGTTTCGAATCGCGGGGGTGTAGTGACCGGCCGATTCCCAGCGGCGTATGGCCTGGTCCAGCATCGGGTCCCCGGAAGAGATCAGGATCTCGACTGTCAGCACCTTCCCGTCCTCGCCGACCAGGATCCTATACTCAGCCCTGTACTCGCGGCGGTCGCCCGGCCGCTCCTGCCGGGACTCCCTGAGTTCGCGGAGCGCCTGCTGCCTGGCCCGGTCCACCTCGTCGGAATTCAGCAGCTCGGGTCGCTGTTCGCAACCCATGCAGATGGACTCCACGTTGTCCGGAATGACGGGCCTCGTGGTCGCGCACCCGGCGGACAGCAGGGTGACGGGCAGCGCCGCGGCCGCGGCGACGAGCGTCCGAAGGTGTTTCATGGGCCTTCACCTGTCTGTCCGGCTGGAGTGAAATCAACAAACTGATTGTGGCGAGGTGCGGATCGGGCTGCAATCTCCCGGCGGCTGCCGCCATCAAGTGGCTGGGCCCCGCATGGGCCGTGGGGACGACCGTCCTACACCTCTACCCGCTTCCACCTCCCCCGCCGGAAGAGCACCGCGCTCACCACCGCCAGCGTCGAGAACGACACGGTCATCGCGATGAACACGCCGTTCGGGCCGAGCCCCACCGGGAAGGCCAGCATCCACGCGAGCGGGATCTCCCAGAGCCAGAAGCAGAAGAGGTTGAGGATGGTGGGGGTCCACACCGCGCCGGCGCCGTTGAAGGCCGCGGTGAGAACCATGCCGTAGCCGTAGAAGAAGAAGCCGATCGAGACGATGCGGAGGCCGTCGACGGCAGTGGCGGTGGCCGCGCCGGTGCCGCCGAAAAGGCTGACGATCGCCGGGGCGAAAGCGATGAAGAACACCCCGACCGCACCCAGGAACGCCAGATTCATCTTGCAGGAGATCCAGACGGCGCGTTCCGCCCGCTCGGGATCCCCCGCCCCCAGCCCCTGCCCCACCATCGTCGCGGCCGCGTTCGAGAGCCCCCACGCCGGGAGGATCGCGAAGAGGATGACGCGGATCGCGATCACGTACCCGGCCAGCGCCTCCGCGCCGAACTCCGCCGTGACGCGGATCAGCCCGATCCAGCTTGCCGTGCCGATGAAGGTCTGCAGCGTCCCGGTTGCGGACAGGCGCACGAGCCGCGCCATGATGGCGGGCTGGATGCGCAGTTGCGGTCGCCTTATGCGCAGCGTTCCGCCGAGCCGGAACAGGGTGTAGAGTTGCACCAGAACCGCCGTGCCGCGCCCGATCGTGGTCGCGATCGCCGCGCCCTGCACGCCCAGCTCCGGGAACGGTCCCACGCCGAAGATCAGCAGGGGGTCGAGCACGATGTTGAGCCCGTTGGCGATCCACAGCACGCGCATCGCGATCGCCGCGTCGCCGGCCCCGCGGAAGGCGGCGTTGAGGAGGAAGAGCAGCAGGATGACGATGTTTCCGCCGAACATGATTCTCGTATAGGGGAGCCCAATGGCCACGACCGTTTCGTCCGCACCCATGAGGCGGAGGATGTCGGCCGCGAAGATCACGCCCGAGACACCGAAGACGACGGCCAGGAGGACGCCCAGGAAGACGGCCTGAGCCGCGGCGCGCGCCGCTCCGTCGCGGTCTCCCTCTCCGATCCGGCGCGCCACAAGCGCCGTGACCCCTATGCTCAACCCCACAGCCAGCGTGTAGATGATCGTGACCCCCGACTCTGTCAGCGCGACCGCCGCCATCGCCTCGTCCCCCAGCTTCGAGACGAAGTAGATGTCGACGACGGCGAAGAGCGACTCCATCACCATCTCGAGCACCATGGGGATGGCCAGGAGGATGACCGCGCGCCTCAGCGGGCCGGTCGTGGGGTCGCCTCCGGTGCCGCGGATCGCGTGGAGGAAGACCTGCCACCAGGTCTCGGCGGGCCTCTGGCCGGGCGCCCGGGCCACGTCCGTCGTTGGGCCGCTGAAACCGGGTGTGTCCGCCGCCCCCCCGTTGTGATCTTCGCCGGATTCGGTCATAGTGGCGGTAAAGCTAGCGGCAATTCGCGGCGCAGAATCACGAAAGGCAACAATGAACACCGACCTCACCCGGCGCGCATTCGTCCAGGCCACCACGATCGCGGTGGGCGGCCTGGCCCTCGGTTCCTGCCGTCTCGGCGAGCCGGCCCCCACCCCGCTCCGCATCCTCATCCTCGGCGGCACGAACTTCATCGGCCCCCACCAGGTGCGCGCGGCGGTGGAGCGCGGGCACGAAGTCACCCTCTTCAACCGCGGCGTCACCAACCCGGACCTCTTCCCGGAGCTGGAGACGCTGATCGGCGACCGCGACGGCGATCTCGGGGCGCTGGCAGGGCGGCAGTGGGATGTCGTCATCGACAACCCGGCCAACATTCCGCGCTGGGTGCGCCTCTCGGCCGAAGCGCTGCGCGGCTCGGTGGGCAAGTACGTCTTCGTCTCGTCGACCGGCGTCTACATCCCCTACCTGACCACCGACATCCGCGAAGACGCCCCGGTCGACACCATCGACGACCCCGAAACCGAGGAAGTCAACGGGCGGACCTTCGGTGCGCTCAAGGCGCTCGCCGAGGACGAGGCCCGGACCGCCTTCCCCGACAATCACCTCGTCGTGCGGCCCACCTACATCATCGGGCCCGGCGACCCGACCGACCGCTACACCTACTGGCCGGTGCGGCTCGCGCGCGGCGGCGAGGTCCTCGCGCCGGGCACTCCCGACGACCCGATGCAGCATGTGGACGCCCGCGACCTGGGCGCCTTCATGATCAAGGCGGTCGAGGACGACCTGGCGGGCACCTTCAACGTGGTCGGTCCCCGCGAGGGCCTCACGATGGGCGGCCTGCTGGAGCGCACCCGCGCGGCGGTCGGCTCGGACGCGACGCTCACCTGGGTCGATGCGGCCTTCCTGCGCGAACACGGCGTCGGTGCCCTCACCTACTGGACCGAGCCCGCCGGCGACTACCTCGGCATGATGCAGGTGAACGGCGACAAGGCCTTCGCGGCCGGCTTCGAGATGCGGCCGCTGGAACAGACCGCGGCCGAGACGCTGGAATGGTGGAACGCGCAGGACGCCGAGCGGCAGGAGCTGCGGTCGGGGCTGGCGCCGGAGCGGGAAGCGGAGCTGCTGGCGGCGTTTCGGGGCGAAGGGTAGCCGCCCGCCCGCTCACTCCCCCGGACGGTACAGCGCGCCCGCCTTGTCGGCGGACCGGATGATGCCCCGGACCATCGCCGAGCTGAAACCGCGATTCTCCATCTCGTTCAACCCGGAAATGGTGCATCCCTGGGGGGTGGTCACCTTGTCGATCTCCATCTCCGGGTGATTCCGGTTCGAGAGCAGAAGCGCGGCGGCCCCCTTCGCGGTCTGGGACGCGAGCTGAAGCGCCTCGTCGGCGTGAAAGCCGATCTCGATTCCGCCCTGGGACGCGGCGCGTATCGCTCGCAGGAAGAAGGCGATGCCGCATGCGCAGAGCGCCGTGGCCGACGTCATCTGGTCCTCGCGGATGAGGAGCGTCGAGCCCATGACGTCGAAGACCGCCCGGGCCACGGGCACGGCGTCGATCGAGGCTTCGTCGGCGGCCAGGCAGGTCATCGACTCCCCGATCGCGATCCCCAGGTTCGGCATCGCCCGCAGCACCGGGATCTCGGGACCCACCCAGCGGCGGATGTCGGCGATCGATACCCCCGTGGCCGTCGAGACGACCACCTGCCTGCGGGCGTCGAGCGCGGGAGCGACCACATCCAGCAGGTCCTCCATCTGCTGCGGCTGGACGCAGAGGATCACCACGTCGGCGCCGTCCACGGCGTCGCGGTTGTCGGCGAGTGCGCTGAAGCCCTCGGCGGAGAGGTCGTCGAGGAGCTCGGTCCGCCTTCTTGTGATCGCGACGTTCCGCGGATCGACGAACCCGGAGGCGGCGAAGCCCCGGGCGATTGCCGTCCCGAGGTTTCCGCCGCCCAGGACGGCGACTTTGTTGATCTCTGTCATTTGGTGCCTTGGGTTGGGGTTTGAAGGTTGAAGTCTAGCGGTTGGAGCGGGACAGGGTCGACTGCCCCGCGTGCGGGATGCACGGTTGACAGGTATACGGGAATACAGCTAACTTGTCCAAATGAAAGCAACCATCGACATACCGGACGAACTGTACCGGCAGGTCAAGGCGGAGGCCGCTTTGCGCGGGCTCACCGTCCGCGAAGTGACGACCCGGCTCTACCGGCGCTGGTTGAGGGAAGACGAGGGCGGGAACGCCGGGGAGGCTCCGGCGGAGTGGCTCCGCTCCTGGCTGGATGCGGCCGATGAGGCGATCAGGAGCGCTCCGGCGGGCCGCTCGGCGCGTGAGGAATTGGCCGCGGACCGCAACCGGCTGGAGGGTGAGTGAGGCCGCTGGTAGTCGACGCCAATGTCTGGGTCTCGGCTGCGGACGCAACCGATGCGCTGTCGGACGTCAGCCGCATCTTTCTCGCCGGAGTCGTCGCGCGGGAGCTTACGATCGCTCTCCCCGAGTTCGCGCAGCTCGAAATCACCTGCGTGCTGGCCCGCCGGCTGCGCGACGCGGAGCAGGGCCGCGGCCTCACCGACCGCATGCTGGCATCCCCCCTTATCACAACGTACTCGCTGAGCCGGGCGAAGCTCCGGGAAGCCATCCATTTCGGGACCAGCAGTTTCCTTCGCTCAGGCGACGCCCTGTACGCGGCCCTCGCCGCAGGGTTGGACGGCGACCTGGTGACCTGGGACGAAGAGCTGATCCAGCGGGCCGGAGCGATTACTCCCCGAGACTGGATAAAGCGTCGGGTGCACGTTATCTGAAGAGACCATGCGCGCACTCGTCCTGATGCTGGCCGCCACGGCCCTCCTCGCGTCCCCCTCCCGCCAGCTCGTCGCGCAGACTCCCCTCGATACCTTCTGGGACCTCGTCTCCGACGACAGCCGGAAGGCGGACGCCGCCGAAAGGCTGATCCTGGACGATTGGGACAACGCCCACGCGTCGATCCTGGTCGAGATGATGCGGTACGTCCCGGACGAGCGGAGCCGGCGCCGGATCACCTTCCTGCTGGAGCGCGGGACGGGGCAGGAGCTGGGGCGCGATCTCGAGGGCTGGTGGGAGTGGATCTGGCGGACCGACCCCGGCACGCATCCGGAGTACTCCACCTTCAAGGCGGAGCTGTATGTCTTGCTGGACCCCAGCTTCGCGGACTACTTCGACGCAGATCCGGTCGCGAACATCCGGCTCGACGAGATCCGGTGGGGCGGTGTCCCCCGGGACGGCATTCCACCCCTCAATCTTCCGAAGATGATCGCCGCTGCGGAAGCCGACTACCTGGACGACGACAACATCGTCTTCGGCGTTGCCCTCGATGGCGATGTGCGCGCCTATCCCAAGCGGATCCTGGCCTGGCACGAGATGTTCAAGGATTCCATCGCGGGCGAACACCACACCGGCGTGTACTGCACGCTGTGCGGGACCATGATCCTCTACCGGTCGGCGGCCGGGGGCCTGCACCACGAACTGGGCACCAGCGGGTTCCTCTACCGCTCCAACAAGCTCATGTACGACCGGGCCACGATGTCGCTCTGGTCGACCTTCGCGGGCGAGCCGGCCGTCGGTCCGCTCGTCGGGCAGGGGATCCGGCTCGACATGCGTCATGTCGTGACCACGACCTGGGGTGAATGGCGCAGGCGGCATCCCGAGACGCTGGTGCTGTCGCTCGAAACGGGCCACCAGCGCGACTACAGCGAGGGAGCGGCCTACCGGGACTACTTCGCGACCGACCGCCTGATGTTCGGCGTCCCGCAGCTGGACCCGCGCCTGCGCAACAAGGACGAGGTGCTGGCGCTCCGCTTCGACGACGCGCCGGGTGAGCAGCTCGCGATCTGGGTGGGCTTCCTCGCGCGGAACGCGGTCTATCACGACGCGCTCGGCGAGGTGGAGTTCGTGGTTCTGACGGATGCGAGCGGTGCCAGCCGCGTCTACGAGAGTGGCGGCCGCCGCTTCACGCGCTGGGATGCGGCCGGCACGGCCTGGGACGATGGCGGGTCGGAGTGGACCGTCGGGGAGGACGCGCTGGTGGGGCCGGACGGTGAGCGGCTGGAACGGCTACCGGCTCATCGCGCCTTCTGGTTCGGCTGGTACGCGCAGTACCCGGAGACTCGGCTGGTTCGGAGGTAGAGCCTGGCAGCCGGCTCCGCCCGGGCCCGAAGACCGACCGGCAACCGCCGCGGCCCACCGCGACTCACCCCGACCAGGGCGGCACCACGCGGTTCGACCGCGCGTAGGCGATCTGCTGGCCCAGATGCTCGTTCATGTGCGCAAGGAGCCGGAAGAGGACGCCCCACTTGGGCACCTCGCGACCGTACAGGTTCACCGTCGCGGCCATGTCCTCGTCGCTCATTCCGTCAACCACGGCGCGGACGTGATCCATCGAGGCGCGCAGGACTGCCAGCGCCTCGTCCTTGGTGGTGACCGCTTCCTCGAAGGTCCCGTAGTCCACACCATCGGGCGGCTCGACGCCCATGTTCCGGTGCGGCAGCTGGTAGTTGTAGCGGGCGATGTGCATGTAGGCGCCGGCCACGGTCGCCACGCCCTCCATCGGCTGCCAGGAGTAGGTCTCGGCGGGCATCGCCTCGGCGAGCGCGACGACCTTGGCCGCGGACGCCTCGAACTCGGCCCGCCAGGTCTGCCGGAAGCTGGCGGGGTCCTGGGCGGAGACGGGGGCGGGGGTGAGGGTGGCGAGGAGGGCGATGAGGGAGGCGGTCGTGAGGAGGAGGATGGTGCGTCGGGACAGCCTGGTGGGTCGGGTTGGCATGGGGACTCCTTCAAGGTATTGGATAGGCGCGCGATTGTGCGGCGGGAATGTGGGCGTGGCGAGGCAGTGCCGCAACGGAATGCGGGGGTTGGGGCAGGGGTTAGATGGTAACACACGGCAGGTCCGGGGCCATGACGAATTACTGGACCACTTGAAATTATCATGATAACTTCAACTGCATGTTCAATCGCAACCTGATTCTGCCCCGGCCGGGAAGCGAAACCTTTTTCCTGTGGGGACCCCGGCAGACGGGGAAGAGCACTCTGCTGCGGAAGCACTATCCTGGCGGTCACTGGATCGATCTGCTGAAGAGCGACGAATTCAGACGTTACGCGACACGCCCGGAACTTCTGCGGCTGGAGCTGGAGGCGAATCCCGACCCTGGGCGACAGATCGTCATTGACGAAGTCCAGAAGGTGCCCGCGCTCCTGAACGAGGTGCACTGGTTGATGGAGAACCGAGGCCTGCAATTCGCGCTCTGCGGATCGAGTGCCCGAAAGGTGAGACGCGGTGCGGCCAATCTCCTCGGCGGGCGGGCCCTTCGCTACGAACTACGCGGCCTGACCGCGGGAGAACTCGGAGAACGCTTCGACCTCGACCGGCTTCTGAACCACGGGTATCTGCCGCGAATCCACCCGGCGGCCCGTCCCCGGCGGCTCCTCGACTCCTACGTCGCCGACTACCTGAAGGAAGAGATTGCCGCCGAAGGGCTCGTAAGGAATCTGCCGGCATTCTCGGGCTTTCTGGATGCGGCATCGCTGAGCGACACCGAGCCGGTCAACTACTCGAACATCGCCCGCGAGTGCGGGGTGTCGAGCCAGGCGGTCCGGAACTACTTCGGCATTCTGGAAGACACGCTGCTGGGGCGCTGGCTCCCGGCCTGGCGGAAACGCCGCAAGCGGCGGTTGATCGGGGGCCCCAAGTTCTACTTTTCGGATGTCGGGGTGGTCAACCGGCTGGCGCGGCGGGGTACGGTGGAGCGCGGCTCCGAGCTGTACGGCAAGGCCTTCGAGAACTGGGTGCACCATGAATTGGCGGCGTTTGCAGCGTACACGGAGTTCGATGGTGGCCTGACGCACTGGCGGTTGCCGAGCGGTGTCGAGGTGGACTTCGTGCTGGGGGAAATGGCTCTCGCGGTGGAGGCCAAGGCGAGCCCGGTGATCGGCAGGCATCACCTCAAGGGGCTGCGCAGCCTGGCGACGGAGCATGCCGTGCGGCGCAGGGTGATCGTGTGCCTGGAGGCAAAGCCGCGTCGGACGGAAGATGGAATCGAGGTGCTGCCGGCGGCGACGTTTGTGCGGCGGCTGTGGGCGGGTGAACTGACGGCTGGGGTATGAGCGGGGCGGCATCCCTTCAGCGCTCATCCTCCTCCAGAAACCGCGCCGCGATTTCCGGCGGGGGCAGCGGGCACTCGTCCGTCCGTCCGAACCAGCCGTAGCGTCTGCGCGCGAAGGCGCGGTAGCCGGCGTCGCGCAAGCGGCGGGGGACGATCCGCGCGACGGCGGACAGGGCCGGGTAGGGGAAGCGCAGGTGGCGCATGAGGCGCAGCACGGCGGTCGAGGCCGTGTGGACGCCGGCCCGGTCGACGAGGACGATCGCGTCGGGGAGCGCGTCGAAATCGAGGTGGGGGTCGGCGCGGGCGACCGTGCGGCGGGCGGCGGCGGAGCGAAGGGGCGCGAATCGAAGCCGGGCGAGGGGGTCGCGCCTGGCGGTCCAGCGGACGGTGCCGTTGCAGAAGTTGCAATGGCCGTCGAAGAGGACGACGGGCCGGGGGTCCGGCGCGGCGGGCCGGGGATCCGGTGCGGCGGGCCGGGTGTCGTTGGTCGGTTCGCTATCGCGCATTGCGCCCGCGGGTCCGGGTGCGAGATTGTACGGCGGCGTTTTTCAGGGTGAAAAATAACAGGAGACAGCGGCAGACATGGGTGTGCGGTTGCTGGTGGGCACATCGAAGGGCGGGTTCTGGGTGACGAGCACGGATCGCCGCGAATGGGCGGTCGAGGGGCCCTTCTTCAAGGGATGGAAGGTGACGGCGGGGCTGCGGCTGGCGGGCGGCGGGTGGATGGCGGCGGTGGCCAGCGACATCTACGGGCCGGCGATCTTCCTGTCGCAGGACGGGGAGGAGTGGGAGCAGGTGGCGGAGGGGCCGTCCTATCCGGATGGAGACGATCGGCGGCTGCGGCAGGTGTGGGCGCTGCGCGAGAACCGGGGGACGGTGTATGCGGGCGTGCAGGACGCCGGGCTGTTCACGAGCGGTGATGGCGGCCGGAGCTGGGAGCCGGTCCCGGGGCTGAACGATCACGAGACGCGCGGCGGGTGGATGCCGGGGGCGGGTGGGCTGTGCTGCCATGCGGTCCTCTTCGACCACACCAATCCCGAGCGCGTCTGGTGCGGGATCTCGGCGGTGGGTGTCTTCCGCACCGACGATGGCGGCATCACGTGGACTGCGAAGAACCGGGGCGTGTACTGGGCCCACGAGGACGAGGAGTTCAAGGAGATCGGGCACTGCGTGCACGGGATGGCGCAGGACCCGGACGATCCGGACCGCATCTTCCGGCAGGATCACTCGGGGATGTACCGGAGCGGCGACGGGGCGGAGAGCTGGGCGAAGAATGAAGACGGCCTTCCCTCCGGTTTCGGCTTCCCGATCGTGATGGACGACGCGACGCGGTACCTCTTCGCGGTGCCGCTCGAGGCGGACCAGTACCGGCTGCCGGCCGGGGGCGCGATTCAGGTCTTCCGCAGCACCGACCGCGGCGACAGCTGGCACTCGGCGTCGGCGGGGCTGCCGGCTGAGCACGCGTATGGCGGGGTCCTCCGGGGGGCCATGGCGGTCGACAACCTGGATCCGGGCGGCGTGTACATGGGGACGACGTCGGGGACGCTGCATATGAGCCGCGACTTGGGCGAGAGCTGGACGAATCTGCCGGTGATGTTGCCGCGGATCCTGCATGTTTCGGCTTGGGTCGGGTGAGGGCCGGGCGGGTCGGGTCCCCGCGGGCTGCTCCCCGGAGGCGGGCCGAATGAAGCCCTCGGTCACCGTCCACCTGCCCTCGCTCCTTGAGCCGGTAACCGGCGGAGTCCGCGAGCTGACCGCGTCCGGCGGATCGCTGCGGGAGGTCCTCGACGACCTGGTCGCGCGCGAGCCGCGGCTGAAGCCGCACCTCTTCAACGAGGCCGGCGAGTTCCGGCGCCATGTACTGTGCTTCCACAACGGGACGAATACGCGCTGGATGGGCGGATGGGACGTGCCCATGTCCGACGGGGACACGATCCTGTTCATGCAGGCGGTGTCGGGCGGGTAGCGGACCGTGCCCTCCTGGTTCCGCCGCTACCTGCTTCCCGGGCTGGTCTTCCAGTCGATCATCATTGCGGGCGGCTACGGCACCGGGAGGGAAGCGGTCGAGTTCTTTCCTGGAATACGGGACGGTGGGCGGCCTGTTGGGGATGATCCCGGCCACGATCGAGCGGTCCTTCGCCGGGTGGTCCTTGGGCCTTGCGGACCTCATCGGGAAGGGATACAACGCCATGAGCTACGTCTTCACGGCGATTGTGGTGGTTCCGTTGTTGACAGTGGGGGTTGTATCGGCTTCGGGGCCGGGCGGATGGACGGATCCACAGGACGGAAGGCCCGCGTGACCATGGGACTTGACGAGAATAGGTAACCTTCAGTGTATTGAGGGGCAGGAACTAATGGGATCCGGGGGCATCTCAGCTGGCCAGGGCGCCGTAGTCACTTTCGGACACGCGGTAACACGACGCTCTTGGGAATACCCAGTACTCGCCCTTCCTTTCCTCAAGTTGGCCATATTATTCATGCATCCGAACACTTGACAGGAAGAAGAATAATATGTATCGTGTACCCAAGCCAGATCTGGTGAACCAAGTCAGCAGTAGCCCGCCGACAGTCCCCCTAGCGAAAGGAACAAGGAAATGGCGAAGAGAATTTGGAACGCACTGAATTGTGTGGCATTGTCCGCATTCGTGTTGGTAGCCTCCAATGGAGCGACGTGGGCAAGTAGCCTACCCATGGACGTGTCGGCCCAGGAGGGTTGTAGTGATTGGGAGGACTGGGATAACACCCGGTTCTGGGGGTTGTGGACCGACGAGTATCACATTCCTTCCTCTCCGGATTTCAATCCGCACGAGGAGAGCAGGTGGTGGAACCCCGTCAGATTGCTGTTTGCGAAGGGAGACAGACACAGTTTGATGGAACAATACACAGAGGAACATGACCACGAACTGTGTGATTGGGCCTGAGGTACCCTATTGCTTCCTCCCACTGATGGCTCGCTGATGAGGCAGACGGACCTGGAGGAGGGCAGAGGTTTGAGAACCCGGGATTTGCGAGCGTTTACGGTCGCATGGGGGCTGATACTCATTGCTTCCGCGTGTGACCGAGGGCACTCGAGGGTTGTTGACGTGCCTCTTGGCTGGGAGGGCGCGACCGAAGCCGACGCGACGCGGATATGGTCGAGGGAGAGCGTGGAGTCGGTGCCCCGATGGAAGATTGAGGAGGCACCGCTCGTCGAGCGGGTGCCCCATGCGGTGGAGGCAGCGCTCACGGGAACGGAACAGCGATACCCAAGCGACGCGACCTTCCTGCCGGATGGACGAATCGTCCTCTACTACTACGTGAGCGACTATTCGGAGCCCGATTCGATCCTTCTGCGCATCCTGGATCCCGAGAGCGGAGAGGAGACTCGGGTTCCGGCCCCGAAGGGAGACGATGGCCAATCCCTGGAATGGGTCCATTTCGACCTGGTTACTCGCGACGGGCGCATCATCCTGATGGGCGACAACCAGCCAGCGTTGAGCCGGCGGCAGGGAGAGGACATCTGGTGGGCCGACGGCGACGGCCGGTTCATCGGCCCCCCGTCCTCCACACACATGGAAGGAATACTCCTTGGAGTCTTTCGGGATCAGTCGCTGGCCGTCATGGGTCACTCGGTCGTGATGGATACGATGATCGTCTCGCAGGCCACGGTGGTCTACCCGGTCAGGACCGGGGACGAACCGGCGGACGCGAAGGAGGAAGAAGTGCTGGTCAGAACGGCGATGCCACGGGATCCCGCCGGTGCATCCAGGAGTGCGCCTTCCTGGATACCCCGGCCAGCCTTCACCTCCGGGATGTCTGGAGACACGATCTGGCTTATGCCCACGGAGAAACCCGAGTTGTACGCTGTGGATCGGTCGGGGAATGTCGTGCTGAAGGTCGAATGGGACGCGGGGGACCGGTCAATTCCACCAGGAGCACCAGATTTTTGGGAGGGCGCAGACCGTTTCCCCGCCGCCGTGAGTCTAATGGTCGGTACCGATGGCCTTATCTACATAGAAACGGTCGCTGTGCTCGAAGGCCGTCCGGTCCGGGACGCGGAGTGGCTCGTCTTCAGCCCGGCGGGAGAGCTGATGGCACGTCTGGACGTTGGGGGGAGATTCCCCTCCTTCGATGTGCTTGCGTTCGGAGATGGCGCCTTGGTGGCGACGGTGTGGAACGAGGACACCAGCCTTACCCATGTCGAAGTCTACCGGTTCAGGAAGTCCGGCCAGGGATCCCGGTGAGACTATTCGTGCCATTCATATATGCCGAACGACCGCCATGTCGCTTGCAAGGGCCCTTGGCTCTGAGGCACCTGACTGCGACGCTCGTTTGCTGTACAGGCCTCGCGGTAGCCACACCCGGCCACGGCTGGCAATCCCCGGCATCGTCCTGCCCCCGTGCGCCGGAGCGGTCCTTCGCGGTGGGGAGCGTCACCGGGATTCCGGACCGCGCTCCGCCATGCCGAATTGAGTTTCGCGAGACCGGGATCCGGCTGGAGGCGGCGGCCGACGGCAGCAGGCCGGATCCGGGCATGACCGTCGTGGTGGATTCCAACGGCCGCTTCTTCACTTCGGACGCGCCCGGATGGAGGGCGATCGTCAGCGTTTGGGATTCGCGGGGAGCGTATCTCTCCCATTTCGGTGGGGAGGGCGAGGGCCCGGGGGAGTTGAGTGCGCGGGGGGGCGTCCGCCTGTTCATCGACGGCCGGGACAACCTGCATGTCCGCGACGGCTCGTTCAGTTGGTCGGTATTCTCTCCGGAGCAGGAGTTCCTGCGGCGGGTCGCCTCCAACATGATGGGTGGACTGCCTTGGAGAACCGTCATTCTGGACGACGGGTCGGCCCTGGCCAGTGACGGTCTGGTGTCCGAGGGGCACTACTTTCGCGTGACGGACTCCACGGGTGCCCTCGCACGAACGTTCGGACCGGTGGGCGATGGGTCGTCCGGGAGTAGGGGACGGCCCATTTCCCACGCGGGCGGCGACACCTTCTGGGCGGGTCCGGGCCAGCTTGGCTCGGATGCCTACGTTTTGGAAGAGTGGGGGGTCGACGGAACGTTGCGCCGGGCGTTTCGGCGTGACGTTTCGTGGTACCAGTGGGATGGGGCGGAGGAGCACGCGCCCCGCGTGACGCAGATACACGTCACGCGGGGCGGCCTTCTCTACGCGGTCGTCTGGCGTCCCACCGACGAGTACGTGAGGGAGCGGGCGAGAGTGGCAAGATCGGGAGGGGCCGTCAATTTCCGCGAGCTGGGGGAGCAGGAGGAGCGGATGGATGAACTCACGGAACTTGTCCTTGAGGTGATCGACACCAGATCCGGCCGGCTGCTTGCTTCGGACACTTACCGGACATCGGATCTGCGTGAGATTCTTCCGTGGGGGCTTTTCCGCGGCTCGCTCCAGGGGTATCGCTACAAGGAAAACGAGGGCGGTCTGCCATTCGTGGAGATCGTGACGTTGGAACTGGTGGCGCGATGATGGAGGCAAACCGCGCGTGAGGAGGGCCAGAGGGTTGAGAATCCGGGATTTGTCGGCGATTGTGGCGGCCGCATGGGGACTGGTACTCCCTGCCGCCGCTTGTGACGGGCGTGATGTGCGGGTTGGGGAGGCACCCCTCGGCTGGGGCGGGACGATCGAAGCCCGCGAGATGCGGCTGTGGACCGCCGAGAGCCTTGAGTCGGCCCCTCGGTGGAGGGTCGGGGTGGAACCCGTCTTCGAGGTGGTACCCGATTCGGTTCGGGTCACGTTTGGCGGAATGGAACAACGATACGCCAACGCGGCGACATTCATGCCCGATGGGCGGGTTGTCGTGCTCTATTCCCTGAGCGGTGTGCTGGATCCGGACTCACTCTTGCTGCACATCCTCGATCCAGCGAGTGGCGAGAAGACCCGTATCCCAGCCCCGCGGGGAGAGGAGGACCAACCCCTCAAATGGGTCCATTTCGATCTGGCTTTCCACGACGGGGAGATCCTCCTGATGGGCGACAACCAGCCGCCGCTGAGCCGACGGCAGGGGGAGGATGTCTGGCGGGCCGATGAAGGGGGTCGTTTCACCAGGCCCCCGTCCTACACCGACATTTCGGGAGCTCTCCTTGGGATCTTTCCGGATGGATCGCTGGTCCTCACGGGACGCTCGGGTACCACGGATACCACGTTGGTCCAGTCGATCACGGCCGTTGAACCGATTGAGGCCGGGGATGACCCCTCGGATTCGCAGGGGCGGGAACAGCTGTTCACAACTGCGGTTCCGAGGGACCCCAACATCCCACAGGCGGCTTCAATGCGGTTCGCACATCAGGCTCGCTACACGACCGGGGTGTCGGGGGACACGATCTGGATTGTCCCCACGGAGAAACCTGAGCTTCTCGCCGTGCACCGGTCGGGGAGGATCTTGCTGAAGGTCGAGTGGGACGCGGGTGACCGCTCCGTTCCGGCGGGAGCGCCGCCCGCCTGGGAGGGCATCGATCGGTTTTCCGCCACCACGGACCTCCACGTCGGTGCCGATGGGCTGATCTACGTGGAAAAGGTTGCCGTGCGGGAGGGCCGCCCGATGCGGGGTCTGGAGTGGCTCGTCTTCAGCCCGGAGGGTGAGCTGATGGGTCGTCTCGAAGTCCCGGGGAGATTCCCGTCCTTCAATGTGCTCGCGTTCGGCGACGGCGCCCTGGTCGCCAGGGCCCGCGACGAGGAGACCGGGGTTCAGGAAGTCCGGGTCTACCGGTTCAGCAAGTCCGAGTAGGGAGCCGGCAGCCCGTGGCGGCTTTGTCCACGGACTGCCAGGGTAGCTCACGCCAGTTGGCGTCCGGCAAGTTCGCCCGGCGAGATCCCTGCACGGTTGGCGCCGTTCTCGCCATCCCCTATGCCCAGTCGGGGAACCTGCATTTCAAGGCCGGGGCCTTGTGGACCTGATCGCCAGGGAATATATCGCCATGAGCAACGTCTTCACGGCGATCGCGGTGGTTCCGCTGCTGAAGACGCCGGATGCCCGGCGGAGGCCGGGCCCGGACCGATGGGTGTACGGGCACTATCCGAAGGGAATGAGGACATGAGCAATTCACGAATCGATCGACGTCGCTTCGTTGCGACCGCTGCCGCTGCCGCTGCCACCGGTACGTTGAAACCGGGCACGCTGGGTGGTCTTGAGTCGACTCTGGGCGTCCCGGCCCCACCCCCATCCCCCATCCAGCCCCCCCAACAGCAACAGCCCCCGCCCCCCGTCCCCCTCGGGAACGGCGAGCCCCCCGCGCTTCAGTTCCAGGCCTACCCGGGAGGGACCGGCGCCCTCATGGAGAAGCTGTGGCGCGACAACGGCGGCAATCCCTTCGAGCGCACCGCCATCGACATCGAGCGCTGGAGCGGACCGGTCCCACCACCGAAGAGGACCTCGCCTTCCAGCCCGTGCACCGCCTCGCGGCGCTGATCCGCGCGCGGGAGATCACGTCCTCCGAGCTCACCGAGGTCTACCTCGAGCGCCTCAAGCGGCTCGATCCCGTTCTGCTCTGCGCGGTGACCATCCTGGAGGGACGCGCCCGGGAGGAAGCGCGCCAGGCCGATCTGGAAATCGCCGCGGGGGACTGGCGCGGACCCCTGCACGGCATCCCCTACGGCGTGAAGGACCTGTTCGCCGTTGCGGGGACGCGCACCACGTGGGGCGCCGCAGACTTCAGCAACCAGTTCACCCGGTACGATTCGCAGGTCGTGGTGCGGCTGCGGGAGGCGGGCGCGGTGCTCGCGGCCAAGCTCGCGACCGGCGAGTTCGCGCGGGGCGACCAGTGGTACCGCGGCAGGACCCGCAACCCCTGGAACGTGGACGAGGGGTCGAGCGGGTCGTCGGCTGGTCCCGGTTCGGCCACTGCGGGCGGGTGCGTCGCCTTCGCGATCGGCACCGAGACGCAGGGGTCCATCGTGTCGCCCTCGCGCCGCTGCGGCCTCACCGCGCTCAGGCCCACCTTCGGGCGCGTCAGCCGCTACGGCGGGATGGTCCTGTCGTGGAGCATGGACAAGACCGGGCCGATGTGCCGCAGCGCGGTCGACTGCGCGCTCGTATTCAACGCCATCCACGGCGCCGACGAGAAGGACCCGGCGTCGCTCACCGCTCCCTTCCGCTTCGACCCCGCCCCCGACCTGTCGGCCATGAGAATCGGCTACACGGAAGACGCGCCCGAGTCGTTCGTCGAGGCGCTGCGCGGGATGGGCGCCGACCCCCAGCCGATGCCCGAGATCCCGTCAGGGCGCTCCAACGCGCTCGGCGTCGAGTCTGCCGCGGCCTTCGACTTCCACGTCGCGCCCGGCGGCGAGCTCCCCGAGATCCCCGAGGACGCGCCCGAAGCCGAACGCCGCCGCCGCGGCCGGTTCCGGGGCAGCCGGACCGTCCCCGCCCTCGACTTCGTGCAGTCCCAGCGCCGCCGCCTGATCCTCATGAAGGAGATGGCCGAGGTCATGCAGGACTTCGACATGTTCGTGAGCGGGTCGGGGCAGGTCGGCCTCACCAACCAGACCGGCCACCCGGCGGCGGTGGTCCCCTACGACTTCGGCGTGCGCAACCCGGACTCGGACAACCCGACCGAGATGCCGCTCACGACCACCCTGATCGGCGACCTGTTCGCGGACGACAAGATCCTGAGCGTGGCGCATGCGTACCAGACGGGGACGGACTGGCATTTGAGGAGGCCGGAGATTGGGTAGGGGGTAAGCTTCCCCGGTAGTGCGGGAGATTGAGGGGCATGGCTTGGAGCGGTGACTTCGTTCCGAACCCAGCCCTGAACGCCTTGCGAGCCCGCCGAACCTGGACAACGGCACGTCCGTTCATTAAAATGAAATACACCACATTTTCCATAATGCACTATTATTCATGCTCACTCCCGATCAACTCAGGGTCCAGCTCGATCGCCTCGACGGCGAGCCGGCCGACTCGCTGGAGTCCGAGACGCTGGAGTTCAAGTCCTGGCGTTCTTCCGGCTCCGCGCTCAAGTCCCAGGTCCGTGAGATCCGGGAGACGGTGGTGGCTTTCGCCAACGCGCAGGGGGGCCTGCTCGTACTCGGAGTCACCGACGGCAAGCAGACGCGCGCGGAAGCCATTCACGGCGTAGCCGCTCTCGATGCGAACGGCCTGCGCCGGGACATCTACGATGGGACCGAGCCCCATATTCTCGTCGAGATCTTCGAGTTGCAGGAGCCTGAGGGCAGACTGGTGGTGATTCGCGTGCCGCCCGGCATGCCGCCCCACACTACGGCCGACGGAGTGGCCAGGATACGGGTCGGGAAGGAAAGCAAGCCGCTGACCGGATCGAATCTTGCCAACCTCGTCGTCTCTCGCGGCCGCAGAGACCTCACCGCCGAGATTCTGCCGGATGTGTGCCGGTCAGATCTGGATCCGGAACAATTCCGCCGCTTGCGAAGGCTCATCAAGGCCGATGCCGAGCGAACCGATCTTGCCGACCTTGCCGACCGGAGGCTCACCGACGCGCTGGGGCTGACGTCAGAGAGAGGCACTACGCTGGCCGCGGTGCTTCTGCTTGGATCTCCAACGGTCCTCTCCCGCTGTGTACCTCGCCATGAGCTGGTCTTCTCCAGATCGCGCGGATCAACGGGCTACGATGTCCGGCGAGATCTCCGAACCCCGCTGCTGGAAACACTCGACGGGGTGCGGAACCTGCTCGACGCCAATCTCCGCGTGATGCCGATCGGTCCCACGGGGTTCCACCAACTGGAAATCCCCGACATCACCTGGTGGATCGCGCGGGAGGCGGTGCTGAACGCTTTGGTCCACCGGGACTACTTTCTGCATCAATCCATCCACATGAGCCTTGCCGACGATCGCATCGAGATAACCAGCCCGGGAGGGTTCATCGGGGGAGTGACGGCGGAGAACATCCTCCGTCACCCACCGGTCCGCCGCAACCCGCTGCTCGCCGATGTCCTGCAGACGATTGGCCTGGTGAACCGGCTGGGTCTGGGTGTCGACCGGATCTTCGAGGAGTCTCTTTCTCTTGGCAAGGATCTGCCTCGCTACGAGGCCGACGAGTCCCATGTCAAACTGGTGCTGCCCACCGGGACACACGCCGACTTTGCGCGGTTCGTGCAGGACATGCGGGGTGCGGGACGGGAGCTCGGCGTGGACGACCTGATTGTGTTGCGCGGGTTGGTGAGGCGCGCAGTCCTCGACAGGTGGTCCGCGTCCAGGCTCCTGCAGCTATCCGCACGAGAGGCGGCGGCGACTCTGATCTCGCTCAGGGAGAGGGGCTACCTGGCGGCGCAGGGGAGGGGTCGCGGGACGAAATACGGCTTGGCGCGCCGCTATTCGGCACTGCTGGAGTCGACTGATTCTGCCGGTGACATCTGGCTTGATGAGGAATCCGTGAGACTTCGACTACTTGCTCTTCTCCCCGAGAGAGGCCGGCTCACCAACGCCGAGATCCGGCGATTGTCGGGCTACTCGCGGTACCAGGTCCTGAAGTTGATGCGGTCGCTTCGCGAGGAGGGCCTGGTCGAAGTCAGGGGGCGTGGACGGGGTGCCCACTATGTGCCGGCGCAGCCCGAGTAGGCGGAATCGGGAGCAACTCCCGCTCCAAGTCAGCGCCGCCCGAGCAGCTCCCGCACTGTGCCATTTTGGATGCCCACATGTGCGCAACTTCGCGCGCCCGGTAACATCCGGCAAAGGGTGCCCCGCTACAGTAGCGACGCTCGGCGGTCGTTGGCCGACAGGAACTCGCGGTAGCGCGCGAAAGCGGCATCCACCATTCCCCGTGTAAGCCCGTAGTCCGCAATGTCGTATCTGTGTCGCTTCTCGGTTTGCCGCCGCTCCGCTTGATCCACAAGCCAGGCTTCCATGACCGCGACGGCTTCCGGTTCCAATGACCAGCCGAACCGCTCATAGACGTGGGCGACAACGGCCATCGGATCCTCCACAAGGTCGTAGAAGCTGACATCGACCCACCGATCTTCCAGTTCGGGATGACTGGTGCGAAACTCCACCGCGCAATCGAGCATGCGACTCATGAACTCGAGCTGTTCCACCCCGAGATCTTCGGACGGGCGCGGCTGGCAGGAGAGTTCGCGGATACGGGCGACGAGGCTGCACCAGGATCCCATGAACTGAGCGGGTTCGCGATGGGTCTGAATGAACACGGCATCGGGGTACGTCGCGATCAGCGCTTCCAGTTCGAACAGGTGGAAGGGCGCCTTCAGCACCCACTGCCCCTCCCCGCCACTTCGCCGCTGCCGCCGCTGATGCGTGTAGTTCTGCATCGCGCGGCGGTGAAAGGCGTAGCTCTCCAACATGTCGGCGTCGGCCAGCCAGCGCGCGAAGTCCGGGATGTCGAACCAAACGGTCGCGCCCCAGGCCGAAAACCCCAACCTGAGGAGTCCGAGATCCTCCTCCGGTTCGTTCACGTCGAAGTGATGCACCCCCTTGAACATGTCGACGATCCCCGACGCGTTCAGGAGTTCTTCTGCGAAGGGTCGCCGCGGATCCTCGGCGGAGCCGGCCGGAGTGGCGTAGTCGCCGGCCGCCGGTACCGGCTCGACGTACTCGTAGCCGCGCAGCGTCCATAACCTCGGATCACGAGACATGAGGCGGTGCAGGAAGGTCGTGCCGGTCCGGTTGATCCCGACAATGAATACCGGCCGCCTGACTTCCTGTTTCGAGATTTCCGGGTAGCGGCGGTACTCGGCTTCCAGGGACGCGTTGTTGCGCAACCGGCGGGTGAGATCGAAGGCGATGTAGTCGTGTCTCCCGGTCCTGATGCCGGCCTCCGGGGCGGTGACCGCCTGCACGAGCTGCCTGAGTCCCTCGAGCTTCCAGGCGGGAAACGCCACGTCGAAGGGGACATCGTATTCGCGCGCGAACGATTCGGCTCGACGCACGAGGTGGTCGTAGTCGAGGCGGCTCTCGGGGATGCGGTAGGGCCAGTGCTCGCGGTGGGCCCGCAACCAGTCGAGGGAGCGCCGGAGCATGGCGTACGCGCTCGGCCACGGAATCGGCTCCGGGCAATCGGCCCGCAGGGCGCGGCTGCAGACGCGATGGGACGGAGCGGTCGCGTCGCCGCTGAACCAGTAGGGCGCACCGTGATCGATCAGGTGCCAGAATCCGTGGAGCGGTGATCGCTCTCCCCGGGACAGACAGGCCCGCTTGAACTCGTCGTAGGGGACGGTCTTGTAGTACAGTCCGAAGTCGGCGAGCTGCATGTCGGGTCCCAGGGGCGGGTCTTCGGAGTAGTGATAGATTGTGAAGCGCCGCTCGGGATTCAGCGAGATGGCCGCCATGGTGTCGGCAACGACATCGGCCGCCGCCTGGCTCCACTGCAACGTGAACCCCTCCGGCATCCGTCCCGCATCCACTACCGCGGCCACCGTTCGCACCGCGACATCGTCGGCATTGCCGAAGCCGGTGCTCGCGACGTTCGCGTGCGGCAGACGGAATAGAGCCACGGGCACGCCGGCCCGGTTCGCGTGAAGCAGGGCCTGTTCGACCACCACCTTGGTCCACGGATACCCGAGCAGGCCGAGGGGAAAGGCGCGTTTCATGCTCGCGATGTCCGGCTGCATCTGGTGCGTGATGCGGCTGCCGGAATACTCGTTCGCGAAACCGCAGAAGTACTCGGGGAAAACCCCCATGGTCGACGCGAAGAAGATGGGCTTCAGGCGCGTGGTCAGGCACACTTCGAGCACGGCGCGGATGCTTAACACGTTGGTCCTGCGCAGAGCGACGTAGGGAGTCGCCACGCTCAGGCTCGCGGCAAGGTGGTAGACGGCGTCGATCCGCTGGCAAAGATCCGCGAATTGGGGCGGCTCCAGGCCGAAGCGCGGCAGATGGATGTCTCCCGTGAGCGCACGGATGCGCGGCGCGAGTTCGTCATCCTCGATTTCCGCCTCTTCCAGGGCGGCCTGGATGCGCGCCCGGGCGTGGTCGGAATCATCCGCGCGCACGATGCAGGTCACCGTGAGGTTCGGGTTCCGCCGCAGGAGGTCTCTCAGAAGAAAGCGGCCGAGGAAGCCGGTCGCTCCGGTCAGCAGCACCTCCCGGAAGTCCGTGGGATCGGCCGGGGCGCTCACCCCGGAACGACTGGACGCCTTGTCGATGAATCGGCGCAGCGCATCGAGATCGTGCCGGCATTGAGGCGGCAAGGTTCCCGTGAGCGGGGGGACCTCGGTGCGCAGAGTGGCCGATTCAGGCATGTGTCGTTTCGCCGGGATCGAGGGCTTCGCCGACAAGCGGCAGATGTCCGCCGGTCACACCGGCCGGGCGGACCTCGGGATCCAGCGCGAGTTGGAAGGCCGCGAGGGCTTCGGAGATGCCGTCGCCGGCGTAACGGAATTCCTCCGGGATGGCCTTCTGTCGGGCATTGGCCCGGTTGAGCGCCGCCCGCCTGATCCTGTCCCCCACATCTGGTGTCGGGGTCTGCTCTGGCCGGGCATTGTGGATCGCCGCCAACTGCGAGTTCAGATACTCCTTGAATTCCCGGATGACGGTCTGCTGGCGAGTGAATTTCTCGCAGTGATGGCCGGTCGCGGCCAGTCGAATCGCCAGGGGCAACATGCGCGGATGGTCCTTGGAGACCGTTGCGATGTACCGTGAGAATGCCGGAAGCTGGGCCTTGGTCAAGCGTCGCCGGATGCCCATGATCCCCGCATAGAGCGCGTGTTGGCCCACCGGCTTGTTGATGTGCGGTACGGGGTTGAGGTGCTTCAGCAGGGTCAGGCAGCGCTCAAAGTAGTTCTCGAGCGTCGAATCGTAGATCGTCCCGATGACCCGCAGATAACCTTCCACCAACGTCGCGGGATCCATCTGCGGCTTGAAGTTCAGGGCGGTGGCGTTGATTTCGATGGGCTTGTCCAGCAGTCGGCCTTCGCGCTTCAAACGCTCCCACAGGTTGGTGTCCTTGAGCGCGGTGAGCAGGCCGACCAGCGCGATCGGGATCCCCGTTTCCTGAATGAACTCGATCTGGGCATCGAATGCGCTCTCGTCATCCTCATCGAGGCCGAGGATGAAGCCGCCCTGAACCTGCATCCCCTTCTGCTGGATCTTGCGCACGGCAGTGAACAGGTAGTTGTCGTCGCGCATGCTGATGTTCTGAGGCTTCTTCATCTTCTTGAGAGCCTTTGGATTGGGCGTCTCGATACCCAGGAAGACGGTGTCGAAGCCGGCCTCGATCATGACGTCCATCAGGTCGTTCATGCGGACGAGGTTCACACTGGCCTCGGTGGACAGCGAAAACGGATACCCGCGCTCCTTCTGCCAATCGGCGATCGCCGGGAGGAGACGCGTCACCTCGCGCTTGTTTCCGATGAAGTTGTCGTCGACGAGGAACAGAGGGCCGCGCCATCCCAGTTCGTGAAGATGATCGAACTCGGCCACCATCTGCTCGGGTGTCTTCGTGCGCGACACGCGGCCGTACAGCTTGGTGATGTCGCAGAACTCGCAGTCGAAGGGGCATCCCCGTGAGAACTGCAGGCACATGGAGTAGTAGTCATTCATCTCGATGAGGTCAAAGCGCGGAAGTGGGGTGAGGGTCACATCCGGCTTCCTGGGCGCGCGATAGACCCGCTTTGCGGTGCCGTTCTCGAGGTCGTGCAGGAAGGCGGAAAAGGTCTCCTCAACCTCATCAAGGACGAAGTGGTCGATTCCCTCCATCTCGCGGTGGAAGGTGGTGGGGTGGGGTCCGCCGGCGATCACGGGAATCCCGGCCCGGCTGCAGCGCTCCACAACCTGCTCGAGTGACGGGCGCTGAACGATCATGGTCGACGTGAAGGCCAGGTCCGCCCACTCCAGGTCGCGGTCCTTGAGCGAGGTGACGTTGAGATCGACCACGCGGAGGTTGTACCGGGACGGGAACATCGCCGCGACGGTGAGCAGGCCGAGCGGTGGGAAGGCGGCCCTGATGCCCAGAAGGTCCAGGGCGAAGTTGTTGCCCCAGTAGGTCGGGGGGTGCCGCGGGTAGAGAAGGAGGGCGTTGTTCATGACTCGGCGGGCTCTTTCCATACCCCTTTGGCAACCGCTTCGGCGAGGCTGGCGGCGGACCGCGGGCCGGGGCCGTTGCCCGAGGACTCGGTGAGGGCCGGTCCGGTCCCGGCGAAGTGTGCTTCCGGGGCGTTCGCAAACGCGGACGGGGTGCGACGGGCCCGTGGCCTGGCGACCTTGGCAGTGCGCCCGGGTCCGTCCCCATCCGTCCCGGCCCCATCATCGCCGGCTTCTGCCTTGCCAAGAATAATGCCCTGCGCCAGAGACAGAGACGACGCGGTAGTCATGAGTTCGAGGGCACTGACGCGGTAGTTGAACTCGGCCTGGATGAACGTCCCGAGTTCGGCGACCGAAATGGAGGTCAACCCGAAACTCGACAGCGGTTCGTCCACCTCGCCGTCCTCATGGCCACACAGTTCCGCGACCTTGGCCGCGATCTGCCCAACTACGCTCTCGAGCGTGAGCTCTCCGCCGGAGCCGGCCTCGAAGGCATCGTGATTGTGCATCACCCGCCCGATCCGCATGTAGTCCGCAAAGTCGACGGTCCACGACGGACGCTCGAAGAGCGAGGTGACGAGGTGCGGCCGGCCGGACAGAGCGCGCAAAGCGTAGTCCAGGTTGGCAATCGCGAGATCGGAGCTGACCGGCGGCATTCCGGCTGCGCGCATCATGCGCAGCACCGGAAGACTGCGGGCGGCCATGCCGGCGTCGGCCACGGCGGGCATGTTGTAGGTGAGACAGGGCAGGCCCTGCCGGTGGCGGGCCGCGGCCAGGCCATCGAGGAATCCGTTGGCCCCGCTGTAGTTGATCTGCCCCGGGTTGCCGAGCATCGAGGCCGTGGACGAGAAGAGAACGAAGTGATCAAGGTCGAGGCTGGCTGTGGCTCGGTGGAGGTGATGCGCGCCGGAGGCCTTGGGTGCGAACACCCTCTGCAGCGACTCGATCGACATGTCGTCGAGCAGACGGTCATCCAGTGCGCCGGCCAGGTGGAACACGCCCTTGAGCGGTCGCTTGAGCTGCTGAACACAGCGTTGTACATCGGCCTCCACCGCCACGTCGCCGGCCACGATGTCGATCTCGGCTTCGGCGTCCATGTATACGAGCGCGCTCGCGCGCCGGATCCACTCGGCGTCCCGGCGACGCTGGGGGTCGCGATCCAGCAGGGTGAGGTGCCGCGCGCCGGACGCGACCAGGTACGGGATCAGGCGGAGCCCGAAGCCACCCAGCCCTCCGGTCACGAGATAGGTTGCATCCGGATCGAAGAGCGGTCGGATGTCCGCGATCGGAAACCCGGGATCGGCGGAGTCTGGCGGTGCCTTGAGCACCAGCTTGCCCTGATGCTGGCCCGTCGTCATCAGGCGGAGGGCTTTCGCGTAATCCCGGTACGGGAAGACGGTGACCGGGAGCGGCGGTAGCACCCCGCGGCCCAGCAGTTCCATGCAGGTCCCTGAAAGTTCGCGCGTGAGGTTCGGGTCGTCGATCATCAGACGATCCACGTCGATGGCCGCGAAGCGAAGGTTCTTCCGGAAGATGCGCAAGCCGAGGTCGTTGTCGGCGTAGATGTCGATCTTTCCGATCTCGCAATGCCAGCCACCCGGGCGGAGCGTCCGTAGACACAGTTCGATGTGCCGGCCGGCCAGAGAGTTCAGGACTACGTCCACGCCCTCGCCGCCGGTCGCCGTCATCAAGTCATCGTACCAGTCGTAGCTGTGCGAATCGAAGGCCCCGCGGACGCCCATCGCCAGGAGTTGCTCACGCTTGCTCGCGCTGCCGGCCGTCGTGTAGATCTCGGCGCCAATGTGCCGGGCAAGAGCGATCGCGGCCTGTCCGACGCCGCCCATGGCGGAGTGAATCAGGACGCGCTGGCCTTTCCGGAGCCCGGCCAGGTGAATCAGGGAGTAGTAGGCCGTAACGTAGACCGACAGGGAGGACGCGGCCTCCTCCATGCTGAGGCGCTCGGGCTTGGCGAATACGAGGTATTCGGGGATGACCACGCGGTTGGAGATGCAACCGCCCGCGATGAACGCCACCCGGTCGCCGACGGCGCAGTGCCGCACCTTCGACCCGATCCGCCGCACCGTGCCGCTGCCCTCCATCCCGACCTCGCGTCCGAGGGCCGAACGTTCGTAGGCGAGGGCCGGTAGCAGCCCCAGCGTGACCATCACGTCGCGGAAGTTGAGCGCGGCCGCCTCAACGTCGATTTCCAGGTCGTGGGGACCCACGGGGGGCAGCTCGTACGTCTTCATTTCAAGCCCGGCGATCTGGCCCGGATTGTCCAGTGTCAGCCTGTATGCCGCGCCATCACTGGTGGCCATTTGGGCATACCGCTTCCTGATGCTGGAGATTCGCGGCGCCCACAGGCGGTTGTCCCGGACGGCCAACTCGCGCTCGCGCAAGTCGTCCGATCCCAGCCGGGCGAGCGTCCGGAGATCATCCGGGTCCCCGAGGTCCACCAGACGGAAGTCCAGCCTGGCTTCGTCGCCGACCTCCATGGCCATGCTGCGCACGGCCCCCCACAGCGCACTACCGCGGGGATGTTGCACGTCAAAGGCCGCGCGGTGGGTCACCACGGTCAGGCGACAGACCTCACTCGCGGTCGCCAGCCTGGCGGAGACGAGCGCCTGCACGAAGCCGACGAAGTGTGCGGTCGCCATCTCGCCGGTCGGATCATCCGGATCGGCACCGCAGAAGTAGTCGATCGCGCGCAACCCGCCCGCCTGCGGCCACGCCTCGAGTGACTCGAACTGGCCCCTGACGATCGCCTCGTGGGGAATGGTATGCACGCCCTCCGGGATGTCCACCAGCGTGGTCCAGTTGGACGCCCAGCTCGTCGGTTCTCCCAGCACCCAGCGCGGTCCCGGAAGCGGGTGGTCCACGGTTTCGCCCGCGTGCAGGAGCGGCGCTTGCAGCAGCGTGGTGGCGCGGCCGGCCCTGACGATCGCCCATCCCTCGCCCGGCTCGATGCTGCTGCCGTCGTTGTGCAACACCAGCGCCAGCCCTCCCGCCACGCTCAGGCGCTGCAGGAACTGCCAGCCTGCGGGACCGCGGAAGTCGTCCGACCCGTGCAGGAACACGGCTTCGACGCCGCCGGGGCGAAGGAGTCCCGCGTCCATCGGGGGCTCGGACGCCGAATCGAGGCACTGGAAACGGAGCGCGGCGTCCTGTTGATTGAAGGCGTCATAATGGGCGCGGGTCGTTTCGTCGCTTTCGCTCAGCAGCCAGTACTCGGACCGGGCGTCCGGTCCCGTCAGGTAGTCCAGGCAGTCGGCCAAAATGGTCTGGTCGGGTTCCCGTGATCCGGCGAACTCGGCCACGTGACAACCGTATGGACCGTCGCCACCCGCGCGTTCAAGGGCCGTGATCAATGCGGCGGGCTCGATATCTCCTTCCGGCAGCAGGTCCCGAAGCGCCTCGCCTTCGGGAATGAACTTCGGTTGCCACCTGATTTCGTGCTTGCTTTTCGGCAGGTCGTTCCAGCGCGGATTCGAAGTGAAATAGGTGTACTGCCCGATGTGGGCGATCAGGTCCCCGGTCAGGCCGTCGTAGAAGCTGATCGCGCCCGCCGCCCTTTCTCCGCGCTGGACCGAGTACTGTCCCCGCTCGTTCGCATCCATCCAGTCTTCGCTGGGTCTCGTCACATGGCACGTGATCCGCGGGCCGGTTGGCGCTCGCAGAAATGTCGTCCGTTCGGCCCGCTGCGGTATGGCGAACAGGTGCGAGGCCGTCAGCAAATGTGACAGAAAGATCTGGAGTCCCCCGTCGAGCAGTGGCGGGCATCCCACGTAGCCCTCTTCCCGGCCCGTGGCCCAGAGATCTTCATCCATTTCGATGTCGACGATCAGGGATCTGGTCTCGGGATCGATTTCAAAGTGCTGGATGGTCTGGAAGTACGGGCCGTACTGGAAGGTCTCACTGAGAACCGCCTCGATCCGTTCGTAGAAGTCGCTGCGCCTGGCGAAAACGGTCTCGCACCTGGAACGGTCGATGTCCTCAAGGCGAACGGGAACGCCGGCAGGGTTTTCGACGTGGGCCCGGGTCACCTTGCCGCGGCAGTGCACCTCGCTTGCCGCGCTGACATCGTACGGACGGGATGAAATCGCGAAGGTGAACTCATCCGGGACGCCCGGGACCGGATGCAGGGCGGTCTGTAGCCGAACCGGCGTCTTGGGAATCGGACACGGCTGCAGGAACTCGAGGACCTCGAAATGCAGGGGAACGCCCCCCAGCGCCTGGAGGACCAGTTCGATGTAGGCTGCCGCGGGCATCATCGCCGCGTGGTGCACGCGGTGGTCCGCCAGCCAGGGAAAGTCCTTCTCGGAGAGGCGCGCTTCGAAGAGCATGTGATCGCTCGGCACCTTGTGCCCGACCAGCGGACCGTGAGAGTACTCGCCCTGTCGGACGAAGAATTCGTTGTCGCAAAGGATGTCGATCAGCACTTGCTCTTCCCGCGGATGGCCGGGGAGCAGATGGGCGACGGGCCTCGGCCGCGGGTACTGTGCGGCGAAGTCCAGCGCCACACCGTGCCGGAACAGGGCTCCCAGAGCGTCCTGAAAGGCCATGCGATCGTCGGAGTCCCGCATCAGGGTCGGCACGCAGGCGGGCGCGTCGGCCACGCCTTCAACGCACTGGAGAATCGCCGACTGAAGTGCGCTGTGCGGGGCTATCTCCAGTACCACATCAGGGCGAAAATCCCGCAAGAGCCTGCCGACCGCTCCCGCGAACATTACAGGCTGCCGGATATTGGACCACCAGTAGTCGGCATCGAGCCGCTCCGCCGGACTGCCCGTTACGGAGGAGATGAACGGAACATCGACATCAAAGTCGCACTCGTCGAGAAAGGACAAGGCTGCGCGGGCGTCATCCCGGATGGGGTCCATGGCCGCAGAGTGGAATGCAATGTTCCCGGGCAGCAGCTGATTCTGAAGATTCCGGCGGTCCAGTTCCTTCATGACCGGCCGGAGGGCGGGCTCCTTGCCGCAAACGACCACATTGGCCGGCGCGTTCTCACAGGCGATCTCCACCGATGTGGGCCGGCCGTCCCTGCCCCGGAACTCGATTCCCAGCGAATCGAGCAACTCCTCGATGCCCGGCCGGTCCAGGCCGATCGCGAGCATGCGTCCCGAACCTGCGGTACGCTGCTGCAGCTTCGCCCGGTGGTAGACCAGGCGCGTTGCTTCCCCGAGTGACAGCGCGCCGGATGCGTAGGCAGCTGCGACTTCTCCCGAGCTGTGGCCAAGCACGCACTCCGGGTGGACCCCCCATGTCTTGAACAACTCCAGGAGGGCGCACTGGATCATGAAGATGACGGGTTGAGCCATCTGCACCTCGTTCAGATCCTCCTGCGGAGCGGAGAAGCACGCGTCTCGCAGCGAGATGTCCGAGTGACAGCGCCAATGGTCCTCGACGGCATCAACGACCCTGCGGAATACGGGATTCGCGTCGTAAAGCAGGCGTCCGCACCCGGCCCACTGGGTCCCCTGGCCCGAAAAGACCATCGCGATCCGGCGGTCGCCTTCCTCTGTCGTGTTGACCGGCGACGGGTTCTCGACGAAGGTGTCCAGCAGATCGAGCAGTTCACCTCCATTGCGCGCGGAAAAGGCCGTGCGAGTCGGAAAGTGCGTGCGCCGCCGACCCAGGTTGCCCGCCAGCGTGTAGAGGTCAATGTCGTTCGCGGCGACCACCTCACGCAGCTCTTCCGCACTGCGCTTCAGTGCGCCGTTCGTCCGCGCCGAGAGCGGGATCATGAAGCCACCCTCAGGGGCCAACGCCGAGGACCAGATCCTCTGCCGCCCGGGACGGTATTCGCGCACCACGCAGTGCCCGTTGGCGCCGCCGAAGCCAAAGGAGTTGATTCCGACCACGACGGGCTTGTCCGGGAACGGCTCGCAAGACGTCTGCACCTGCATCGAGCCGCTCTCGAAATCGATATCGGGATTCGGCACGACGTAGTTCCTCGAGGTCGGCGCGAACGTGCGGCGCTGCATCATCAGAATGACCTTCAGCAGCGCGCAGTGAAACGCCGCCGCCTCCATGTGCCCCAGGTTGCTCTTCACGCTGGAAACCCGGAGCGGCGCGTCGCGGTCCACGCCACCGAAGGCCTCCGCAATGGCATTCCCTTCGATCCGGTCACCGACCACCGTGCCCGTCGCATGCGCCTCGACATAGTCGAACTCGTCCGGCGCCCGGCCGGCGCGCGTGCAGGCTGTCCGCATCAGGTCGACCTGCGCGTGACGGGTGGGCGCGGTGATGTACCGGCCCTGCGCCAGGCCCCGGCTTCCGTCGGCGGCGCCGGCGGCGTTTACCGCCGTCGCTTCGATGACGGCGTGGATGTGATCCCCGTCTCTCTCGGCTGCTGCGAGCGGTTTCAGGGCGAATATGAAGGCTCCCTCGGAACGGATATACCCGTTGGCTTCGGCGTCGAAGGAATGACACTTGCCATCCGGGCTGATCACGCCCAGGGCGTTGAACGAGGCGCTCAGCCTTGATGTCCCCAGGTAGTTTACCGACCCAACGAGTGCCTGATGGCAGTCTCCGCTCCCGAGTGCCGTCATCGCCGAGTGGAGCGCGGTGAGACTGGCGGAGCAGGCCGTGCAGTATGTGATGGACGGCCCCATCAGGTTAAAGTGGTACGACACCCGATTCGCCAGCATCGCCAGACTGATGGTCGTCACATCGAACGGGCCGGCACCGTGCATGGGGCGCCAGCTGGCAACTGCTGGAACCTGCGCGCCGATGAAGATGCCGGTGGAACTGTTACGCAATGAGTGAAAGTCCCAGCCGACGCGCTCAAAGGTCTCCCAGGAGCACCCGAGCAGCATCCGGACCTGCGGATCCATCGACAGCACTTCGTCCTGGGACAGGCCGAAGAGCTTCGGATCGATCAGTTTCTCGCGGTCTTCGCGGATCAAACCCTCGTAGGGGCTCGCAAAGCGCCCTGGACCGGAAAACCTGCCGATCGGCTGATAGCCCTTGCCGTAACGGCCGGTCACCGGCTCTTGAACGATCTCTCGTTGGCTCAGGAGCCTCCAGAAGTCATCATCGCTTTGAATGCCACCGGGCATGCGATAGCTGTACCCGACGATTGCGACGGGGCTCGTGCGCTTTGCTGAACCCGAATTCATCTCAGCGGCACCTGCGGTGGTGTGCACGTCATCCCGGGGGCGACCAGCGGTCGCAGTCCGGTTGGGGCGGCCTTCGGTTGCGTGGCCGATGGCCCGGCGGCCGCCGGGCTAGGAGGCGTCCACGTACTCCTGAACCACCTCGTCGGCCCTGTCGAACATCTTCCGCAGAATCTGCTTTCTTCGCAGCTTGAGATCCTCGATGATCTCCCATAGCGCCTCGGCAATCTGCTTGGTTGCCGTTTCGCGGTCTCCGGAAGAGAGGCTCGTGTCGTTCCTGAACTCATGCTTCTCGATCGCGAAGTTGGCGATATCGAGGATGTTGTCCCCGACGATGCTCAGGTCGACGGAACTCTTGAGGGTCAAGGTCCGGTCGGAGTCGTCGCTCATTGCTTGGTCCTCATGGTGAAGTGTGGCTGCGGAAGAGATCAATATCGCACACTCCTCGTTCGCTCGCCAGTGTAGGGTAACCCGCGCCGTGACCGTGATCTGAAGGACATGACGCCCGGTCGACCCGCACCGCAAGGATGTCGACGTTGTGGTACTGGCTGTGCCTGACCGACGAAGCGTGATGCCTCAGCAACGCCAGTGAGAGGTCCCGTTCGCTCGTCGGATCGGGTCGGGTGCCCAGCCGCACCATCTCGTTCTCGAGATTGCCGGCCTGCGTGGCGGCGGTGAATTCCAGCAGCGCACCCTCCCGGGTGTTGCGCGCCACCACGCGCAGACGGCGCTTCTCGGATGTGGGTGCGGGCTCCTCCTCCCGACGGAGAAGACTCAGCAGCGCCTCCTCCGACGCGGCCCGGAGGCGATCCTTCGCCTCGTCGGCCCATTTGTACCGTTCCGCGAATCCCACGAGGAACCGGTCGAGATCGGGGAGACTCGCCAGATCAAGCGGCATCTCGGCCCGGTGCCGACGAGGCCCGGTGAGCTCCACGAAAAGCCTCAGGAAAAGGATGGTCAGGCCTCCCGCCGTGAGGCCGTTCGCGAGCATGCGACCCGTGGGCGTGGCCAGGTAGGCGGGGAAGATCGCCTGGAACTGCACTCCCGCCCCGATCCAGAACGCGAGTCCCGCAATGAGGGAATCCTGGCGTCCTCCGGCTTCCAGCACGACGACGCGCATTCCCTGCAGGAATGTCACCCCGAAGATGACGATGATGTAGGAGCCCAGGACTGGTGCTGGTATCGAGAGGATCAGCGCGGCGATCTTCGGGATGAATGCGAGCAGGGTGACGAACGCTCCGATGTAGACCCCAATCCTCCTGGCCGCGACGCGCACGCCGGTTGCCAATGCGATTCCCGCCAGATAGGGCCAGGGCGGCAGGACGCCCGCGAAGCCCGACAGAAGCGTACCGGCCCCGCAAGCGGCGACCGAGCCCTGCACCCGGCGAAAGTCGATGGCTTTCTGTTGGCGCTCGGACAGACGCTGCATGTGGACGGCTTCGCCTACCTGTCGGACGGTGATCACGAAGGTGACGAAGAGGAATCCGGGCAGGAGAACCCAGAAGCTGGAGCCGAAGCTCATGTCCAGTCCGGTGCTGGGCAATGCCGGAATTCCGACCCATCGCGCATCGGCCAGCGGCCCGAAATCGAGAACTCCGAAGAACGCAGCGGTCAGGCAGCCCGCCCCGATCCCGATCACCGGGTTCCAGGCCCGAACGATCCGGGGCCCCCGGAGCATCAGGCCCACGACGCACAGCATCGTCACCGCGGCCACCGCGGGGGCTGCCGCCGGCGGGGCGTTCTCGGGCACCCGCGTCAGCATCGCGAACCCCAGGGGGATGACCGTCACGGCCACGAGCGCCGTCAGGGTGCCCGACACCACCGGCGTGATGATGCGGCGCAGCAACGCCAGGCGGGCTGCGAGCGCCAGTTGGCAGATCGCCGAGGCGACCACCAGAGTCCCCAGCAGGGGCGGACCGCCCGCGACCAGGGCGAGCACCGCGACCCCGATGGAGGCCCCGGATGCGCCCATCACTGTCAGGGTGCCTCCACCGATTCCGCCGACCCTTCTGGCCTGCACGATCGTGAGGACTCCCCCGATCACCATGCTCGCGAAGACCGCCCAGGAAAGGTACGCGTCGCTCTGGTTCGCCACGCGCGCTGCGATGGTGGTCACCACGACCAACGGCACGCACACCAGGACGGCGGTCTGCAATCCCACGACGATCGAGAACGCAAGGGGCGGTTGCTCGTCGGCGGCGAACCGCAGCGTAGCGCGTTGGCCCGACGGCTCGGATGTCACGACTTCGGGATCTCCTTGTCCGGATCGACGAAGGGGCGCGGTACAACGGTGGCATCGCGCTCGCCGTCCGGCGTACTTACGCTCAGCCGCGTCCCCATCTCGGCCCACGCGGCCGGGACCATCGCGTACCCGATGTTCCGGTCCAGCCGCGGCGAATGGACGGCGGAGGTGACGAAGCCGATCTCCTCTCCGTTGCCCGGCGCGCCGCCGCCCCCCCGCACTGGCCACCGCGTCATGTTCAGATCCAGCCGCGCGCCGGCGATCTCGATCCCTGCAAGCAGCCTGGCCGGCCCCTCCGCGGCGATCCGCGCCAGAGCCTCGCGCCCGATGAAGTGCGCTTCCTGGCCCTGGTCCACCTGCCACCCCAGCCCGACCTCGTAGGGGTTGGTGTCCAGCGTCATGTCGATTCCGTAGTTGAGGATTCCGGCCTCGACCCTGCGGATGTCCGACGGACCCGTGGGCGTGATGCCCAGGTCGCGCCCGGCGTCCATCACCCGGTCCCACAACTCCACCCCCCGGCTCCCGTCGCGCAGGTAGATCTCGTACCCGACCTCCCCACTCCACCCGGTGCGCGTCACCACCACCGGGATGCCGTCCAGCTCCGTCTCCAGAAACCAGTAGTAGCGCAGCGCAAGCACCTCATCGCCGAAAAGCCGCTGCACGACCTCCTTCGACTTCGGACCCTGCACCTGCATCGGCGACACGTCGGGTTCGCAGATGTTGACGTCGAGACCGGAGTTCAGCGCGACGCCCTTCGCCCAGAGGAGCACGTCGCTGTCCGCGAGCGCCAGCCAGAAGTGGTTCTCGCCGAGCCGCAGCAGCACCGGGTCGTTCACGATCCCGCCGTCCTCGGCGGTAATAAGTACGTACTTGCCCTGGCCGACGGCGCACTTCGTGAGATCGCGGGGCGTGAGCATGTTCGTGAACGCGAAGGCGTCCGGGCCGGTGATCTCGACCTGCCGCTCCACGCTCACGTCCCACACGGTGACCCCGGTCAGCAGCTTCTCGTACTCGGCCTGGAGGTCGTCGTAGCGGGTGGGGAGGAACATGTGATTGTAGACGGTATAGGCGCGGCAGCCGGCGGCGAGCGTGGCGTCGAAGTACGGGGACCGGCGGAGGCGGGCGCCTCGCTGGATGAGCGACATGTCGAAGGTGGGGGGCATGGGGTCTCCGGAGGGGTTGGTTGGGATGGACTTGGGTCGGGAAGGACCGACCCGCAATCATACCCGCCTACCCGCGGGGACGGCCAGCCCGCGGCTACCGCTCCAGCGTCCACACCTGGACGTACTCCACGCGCATGTCGTCGCGGGCGATGCCCAGGATGTAGTCGTCGCCGATTTCGTAGATGTTCAGCCCGGCTGGCGTGTCCACGTAGCCCAGGACGCGTCCGTCGGGGTCGAAGATCGTCCAGACCGGATTGGGCCTTTCCTCACCGGGAAGTTCGAATTCGCGAACCCAGAGATGGCCCTTCAGGTCGGCCATCGCCGTGGCGAAGGCCGGGAAGGTCTCGGGCAGTGGCACCAGCTCGTAGCGTTCGTCAAGCTCCTGCCGCACCGCCGCCTCTTCCCCCTCGTCTGCTTGCGCGACCTGAAGCTCGATTTCGGCGTCGATGTGGGCGGGGGTGGAGACGACCACCTCGTGCTCCCGGCGGACGATGCGTCGCAGAGTCCCGTCCAGGGCGAACGCCTTGATTTTGCGTGCTCTCCCAAGTTCAGTTCAGTTCAGAACTCTCCCAAGTCGTACCAGTCAATTCCGCGATCCGGCACCCCGTCGGAGTCATCCGGCCCGACCTGGCGTTCGACCAAAACAGCCAAGGTCCCCTCGAACAGGTCGAAGTCGATCATGCGGTCCCTGACCTGGACCGTGCCGACCAACTCGACGCCATCGTAGACATCGATGAATGACGACTCTATCCGACCTCGCCTCGTCGAAATCCAGAGGCGGCCCTGCCCGTCGAAGGTCTCCTGGCCGCGAAGGAGGTGGTACAATCTCGGTCTTTCGGCAAACCTCTCCACACTGGCGCTAACGTCGGAATTACTGCCTCTTTGTCGTCGGAGCTCAATGAGTACATCGCGGTATTCCTCCACGTCCCTGTCGCTAGGGGGTTCAGCGACGTACCTGGGCGCGCGCAGGATAGTCGTATCGCCGTCGGGTCCCACAAATCCCATTGTGCCGCCACACCCCATGAACACCCAGGTATCGTCGCCAGCGCCGCCGACGGCCGGAAAGCCGTAGTAGGGTAGACCATGTTCACATTCGGGGAACTCGGGCACATTTGCAGGCTTCCACTCTCTTACTACGTCACCCGTGGCCAGGGAAATCTCGGCAGCCGCCATGACATCCCCCATGTAAGCGGAAAACAAGCCTCGTCCCACTCCGTCGGTGTATGCGCCGAGTACCGTGGTGTCGGAGAAGGAAACAGGAACAAAGATGCTCAGCATGTGCAATGGGACTTCCGCAATCAGCTTCCCCTCTCTGGTAAACACGAAGAACCTCCTCCGCGAACTGTCGCTAAACCCGATGGAGCCATCGGTTCCGCGAATGACGCGCGCTGGGGAAAGAACCTCGCCCGGACCTTCACCCTTGTTTCCGAAGCGTCCGACAGTCGCGCCCGAACTGTCAACACAGTCGATTTTGGTCTCATAGGTGTCTATCGTACATGCGGTGTGCTCATCGAGCAGCGCGACGGTCTCAGTCCTGCTGTACGGCACATGGGCGGATCCGGTCAGGAAAGGTTCGAAGGTCTCGGCACCAGGGGCACCTCGGTCGGTCGAAGCGTCGCAACCGGCTAACCCGACTAGCAAAAAAAGGACTAGCAACCGAGTCAAAATGCAATTCACAGGTGCCAATGCGCATGTGCTGTGTCTCATGTACCCCCAGGAGGCTTCAGTAAGGTTACCACTGTTCGCTCGCGATGTCAACCCCGAGTGTGGTCCAACGACAAGCCTGAAGTCCGGTGGGAAGAGATCATTGGAGGATGATCGTGACACTTCGCACCGAACGGATTTGCACCCTCGGCCAGGTCCGGGCCTTCCTGGACGGGAGCCAGCCGGCCGACTTCGAGCTCACTGACCGCACCTCCGCCTACGCCTTCGTCCGCCGCGCGCTGATGCACTTCGAGTACCATGGCCTCCGCAGACCCGACAAGAGTCTGGTGAAGCGGTACCTGGAGAAGGTGACGGGCTTCTCCCGGGCCCGCCACCAAGGTCGTCCTGCGGCGCATGCTCGAGCGTCACCTTCGAGACCCTCGACCAGCTCGCCTCCGCATCGACCGACCTCGACGCCGCCAGGACTGTTCAGCGCGCCCCTCTCCCCTGTTCGAAGAGATAGTGAAACACCCTCAACCCACTACCTGCCCTTCCCCGGCCATCGCCCCTCACCCTTCAGAGCTCGCCGCGTTCAGGCTCCGAGTTGGAAAAAGACTGCCAGCGGCTAACGCTCGAGCGACCACACCTGGATGTACTCCACGCGCATGTCGTCGCGGGCGATGCCCAGGATGTAGTCGTCGCCGATCTCGTAGATGTTCAGCCCGGCCGGCGTTTCCACGAAGCCCAGGACGCGTCCATCGGGGTCGAAGATCGTCCAGACCGGATTGGGCTTGTCCTCACCGGGAAGGTCGAATTCGCGAACCCAGAGATGGCCCGTGAGGTCGGCCATTGCCGTGCGGAAGGCGGGGAAGGTCTCGGGCAGGGGCACCAGCTCGTAGCGTTCGCGAAGCTCTTGCCGCACCGCCTCCTTTTCTCCCTCGTCTGCTTGCCCGACCTGAAGCTCGATTTCCACTTCGATGTGGGCGGTGGTGGAGACGACCACCTCGTGCTCCCGGCGGACGATGCGTCGCAGAGTCCCGTCCAGGGCGAACGCCTTGATTTCATAGGTGTCGCTGGGAGCCACGACCACCAGCTCGCCCCAGGCGAAGGCGGAAATCCTGTGGGCAAACGGAATCTCGGCGCCCCAGCCGGAGGTGCCGCTCCAATAGGAAAACCACTCGGTTCCCGGGAAGGACCCCAGGGAGGCCACCATCTCCGCTTCGGCGCCCCTGACACGGAAGTGTTCTTCCGGCCGGCTCAACCCCTCCGGGAGGCTGCCCCGCATGAATAGATCGGAGGTGAGAATGATGCCGGCCGGCGAGACGGCTTCCACCAGGAAGAACTTGTCGTCGCGCTGCAGGCTGAACGCGCGCCCGAAGTTGCCCGCCGAGTCGAAGACGGACAGGCGACGGCCCTGCGAATACATCGCAATCAACGAGTCTTCGCGCCATCGATAGACCTGGCTCAGGCTGGTGAACTCCCCGGGCCCTTCTCCGGAACCTCCCCATGTCTCGAGGTGCCGTCCCTGGGCGTCGAAGACCCGCAGCTCATCCGTGCTGGTGTTCGCCACGACGATTCGGCCATCTGGCAGGATCAGCGCGTCCCGGACCCATTGTAGGAGGTAGGGGTCGGGGCCTTCCAATTCGCCGATCGAGACCGCCGGCTCCGTGCCGACTCGCCAATCAAGCCTGGATCCCGATGGGGGCCGCGGGTTCTCGACGATCCGCACGTCGGCGCTATCGCGTACCACGGGTTCGAACAAGGGAGCACGCGCGCCGGTTGAGGGGTCGCCGCACGCTGCCATGGCGAGGAAGAGGAGGGTCAAGCGGGACAAAGGTCTCATTCGGAATCCCGGGTTCCGGAGTGGCCGACCCTACGAAGTCTGCTGGACTACCCCCGTTCCCGCAAGATCTCACGGGCTGCCAGCTCACGGGCTGCCAGCCGCCCTGGCGCACCGGTGACGCCGCCTCCCGGGTGGGTACCGGATCCGCACAGGAAGAGCCCGTCCACTGGAGTCCGGTGGCGGGCCCAGCCCGCGATCGGGCGCATGAAGAGGAGTTGGTCGAGGGTCATCCGGCCGTGGTACTCGTCGCCGCCGGTGAGGCCGAGGTCGGTCTCGAGATCGAGGGGGGTGAGGAGGTGGTGGTCGAGGATGCGGTCCCGGAGGCCGGGGAGGAATTCGTCGAGGACTTCGTACGCGCTGGCGAAAAGGGTTGAGCGAGCCGCGATGTCGCCGGCCTCGGGTGTTGGCCCGGCGGAGCGACTCCGGACGGGTGCATTTTGCGGCAGATCCGGCGCATTTTGCAGCGGGCCCGGCGTATTTTGCGGCAGATCCGGCGCATTTTGCAGCTGGTACGGGGCGTAGCGGATCTGGATGGAGGCCAGATGGTGGCCTTCCGGCGCGAGCGTGGGGTCGTGGAGCGTCGGGATCACGATGTCGAGATGGGGGCGCGCCGAGCAGCGGCCGTACTTGGCGTCGTCGCTGGCGCGTTCGAGGTAGTCCAGCGTGGGGGCGACGAGTGTGTGGCCGGCGAGGCGGTGGGCGGCGTCGGGGAGTGGCGGGAGCGCGTCGAGGAGCAGGTGGAGCGTGGCGGTGGTGCCGCGGAGCCGGATGTTTGCCACCTTGCGGTTGAACTCGGGGCCGAGGCGCGGCGCGCCCACCAGCTCGAAGAAGGTGCGGCGGGGATCGGCGCCTGAGACCACGCAGCGGGCCGGGATCTCCTCCCCGTTCGCGAGGAGCACCCCCGTCGCGGTGCCGTCTTCGACCAGGATGCGCTGCACCTCGGCGCCGGTGCGGACTTCGGCGCCGTTTGCGCGTGCCGCGCTCGCCAGCGCCTGCGAGAGCGCGCCGATCCCGCCCTTCACGAACGCGGTGGACCGGAAGCCGTGAGGATCGGTCCCTGCAGCGTGGTAGAGCATGCGGAATGCACCGCCCATCGCGCTGGGGCCGTGGCCGGCTCCCGGCAGGGCGGTGCTGGCGAGCATCCCCTTGAGGGCGTCCGAGCGGAACCAGTCGTCGAGGAGGTCGCGGGCCGGGAGCGGGAGGACGCGCAGCAGTTCCACCATGTGGCGCTTGCCGAGCCTGCCCGCCTGAAGTAGGGGCCGCAGGAGACGGAGCCGCTCCCGGGTGGTCATTTCGTGCAGGGCGGGAGCCGGGTGGTCGAGGGCGATCCGCAGCGCGCGCGCCATCGTGCGCAGGTAGCCGGCCCATTCGGGGAACCGGGCCGCGTCGGCCTGGTTGTACCGGGCGATTTCGCGGCGCGTCCTGGCGGGATCGCGCCAGAGCGTGAGGGCTTCGCCGCCGCCGGTCAGCGAGGTCGCGAGCGCGGGCGGGTGGACCCATTCGAGCCCGTGGGCTTCCAGTCCGAGTTCGGAGACGACTTCAGGCCGGAACAGCCCCGCATCCTGCGCGCCCAGGCTGACCCGGCATCCGGGGAAGATCTCCTCGGTCGCGGCGGCGCCCCCCACCACCCCTCGCCGCTCCAGCACGAGGACTCTCCGCCCTGCGCGGGCCAGCAGGGCGGCTGTGACCAGCCCGTTGTGGCCCGCGCCGACGATGACGGCGTCGAAGCTGTTGCAGGCCGTCGACTTGGCGGCCGGGCTGCGAGGTGCATGTCCTCCCGGCGCGGCGCCCGCAGCCGCGCTCATCGCCGGCTCTCCCGCGACCGCGCTGCGGATGTTCGCCTCCCCCGCCCCAGATCCGCCAGCACCCGACCCGCAGCCAGCTTCCCCGGCGCCCCCATGATCCCCCCGCCGGGGTGCGTCCCCGACCCACACTGGTAGTAGCCCGTCAGCGGCGTCCTGTACCCCGCATACCCCGCGACCGGCCGTAGAAAGAACAGCTGCGACGGACTCAGTTCGCCCTGGAAGATGTTCCCCTGCGAGAGCCCGGTGGTCCGCTCGATGTCCAGCGGGGTGACCACCTGACGGTGCAGGATGATGTCCTTCAGGTTGGGGACGTACTCGGCCAGCGTGTCGATCACCGTGTCGCCGAACGCCTCCCGCTTCTCGTCCCAGGTCCCTTCGCGCAGCTCGTAGGGGGCGTACTGCACGAAGCAGGACATGACGTGCTTGCCGGGCGGGGCCATTGCCGGATCGATCGCCGAGGGGATGACGATGTCGATGTACGGCTTGCGCGAGAAGTCCCCGTACTTGGCGTCGTCGTAGGCGCGTTCGAGGTAGTCGATGGAGGGGCTGATGGAGACCGCGCCGCGCAGGTGCGGGCCGAACCCGGGCATGCAGGAGAAGTCGGGGGCCGCGTCGAGCGCGAGATTGACCTTGGCCGAGGAGCCGCGGAAGCGGAACGCGCGCACGCCGCGGACCAGGTCGCCGGGAAGCTCGTCCTCATCGACCAGGTCCAGGAAGGTGCGACGCGGGTCGAGGCTGGAGGACACGGCCTTCGCGTACACCTCGTCCCCATTCGCGAGCGCCACGCCATTGACGCGCCCGCCCTTTACCAGCACACGGGCCACCGGCGCCGCCGTGCGGATCTCTGCCCCGGCCTCCCGCGCGGCCGACGCGATCGCCTCCGCCACCGCCCCCGTCCCCCCCTTCGCGAACCCCCACGCACGGAAGTGCCCGTCGATCTCGCCCATGTAGTGGTGGAGCAGGACGTACGCCGTGCCGGGCGAACGCGGCCCCAGAAAGGTGCCGATGATCCCGCTCGCGGACAGCGTGGCCATGAGCACGTCGGTCTCGAACCACTCCTCAAGGAAATCCGCTGCGCTCGTCGTCATCAGCTTGACGAGCATGTGGAGCTGGTCGGACTCCAGGCCCAGGAAGTGCCGCGCCAGGCGGAGCAGGCCGGAGACGTCGCCGGGGCGCATCCGGGCGGGATCGGGCGGAGCGATGCCGAGGAGGTACTTCACCGCGCGCGCCATGTGGAAGAGCGTGCGGCCGTAGTCGTCGTACGCCTCGGCGTCGCGCACCGAGAAGCGGGCGATCTCGCGCCAGGTGCGGTAGTGGTCCGCGTCGCGGTAGAGGCGGTCGCCGTCCGGCAGCGGCGCGAGCGTGCTCTCCAGCGGCAGGATCGCGAGCCCGTGGCGGGGCAGATCCAGTTCGCGGATGATCTCCGGGCGCATCAGGCTGACCACGTACGAGAACACGCTGTAGCGGAAGCCCGGGAAGAGCTCCTCGGTGACGGTGGCGCCGCCCAGCACCGGCCGCGCCTCCAGCACGCACACGTCCAGCCCGGCGCGCGCCAGGTAGGCGGCGTGCACCAGACCGTTGTGACCCCCGCCGATCACGATGACGTCGTACTTGCGCGGCATCGGGCTCACCCCCGTTTTCGCGCCGGGTCGAAAAACGGCGTCTTCACCACCCTCGCGGGCACCTTGTGGCGCACGAACTCCACGGTCAGCTCCACATCCACCCGCGTTCCGGGCTGGGTGTAGCCGCGCCGGATGGTCGCCAACGCCACGTACTTCTTCAGGATCGGCGAGAAGGTGGAGCTGGTCGCGTACCCGATCTGCTTCCCCCCCGCGAACACCGGCACCGCCTCCCGGGACGCCCGCCCCGCCACCAGCGGCGGCAGCCCCACAGCGGCGAAGCGCGCCTCGACCGGCGGCCAGTCCACCTCGATCCCCGCCAACCCCCACCCCCACCCCTTCACGGCTTCCCTCTCGAGCGCCCTGCGGCCCACGAAGTCGCGCCCGGGACGCGGCTGCACCGCCCAACCCAGCCCCGCCTCGTACGGCGACGACTTCCGCGACTCGATCAGCGCCGTCCACGCGGACACATAGTCCACCTCCTTGAGCAGCAGCCCCGCCTCGATGCGGGCCACGTCCAGCGCGTCGAGGCCGGCCGGCGCGAGGCCGTGTCCCCGTCCCTCCTCCATCAGCGCGTCCCACACGGCGAGCGCGTGCTCGGGCCGCACCCAGATCTCGTACCCCAGGTCGCCCGTGTAGCCGGTGCGCGTGATCGTGACCGGGGCCGCGCCTATCGCCCCCTCCGCCAGCGCGAAATACGGGAGCGCAGCGATGTCGGCGCCGGTCACGAGCCGGGCGAGGATGTCCCGCGAGGTCGGCCCCTGCAGCGCCAGCGCCGCGAGGTCGAGGGTGATGTCGCGCACCTCCGCGTCAATCCCGAGCGCGCAATCCTGGAACCAGCGCAGGCAGGGATCGGCAGCCGTCACCCGGAAGGTGTCCGCGCCGAGCCGCTGCACGGTCCCGTCATCGATCAGCTTGCCCGCCTCGTCGCACCAGGGCGTGTACAGCACCCTCCCCTCCGCGCAACAAAAAACGTTGCGCGTCACCACGCGGTCCATCAGCGCGGCGGCTTCCGGCCCCGTGACCTCGTACTTGCGCAAAGGCGACACGTCGAAGAGCGCCGCCCCGCTGCGCACCGCGTAGTACTCGTACTCGTGGCCCGGCTCGTAGCTGAGGGCGGCGGCGTATCCGGACCAGTTCCGCCAGCGCCGGCTTTGGCAGAGGGCAGCGGTGCGCGGGTGAAAGGGCGTCTCAAGGAGCATGCCGGGAAAGTTGCCGCGGATGGGGAGCGCAGCAAGATGGTACGCGGGCATCGCCCCCTGCCAGCCTGCCGCCGCGCCCCCCTCAGTGCGGCGCGGGGACCGTCCGCGGCCTGCCGAACGCCTGCTTGACCATCCGGGGCCATCAGCCCCACTGTTGAGCACCCAACACCACAACGAGGCTGCCCATGCGTCAACCCTTCAGGACCTCCACCGCCGGAACTTCCGCCCTTCTTCTGGCGGGCCTCGTGCTCGCGTGGACTGCCTGCGCGCCGGATTCGCCGAACCGCCAGGACGACGTGGAAGGGCAGCCCGCAACGACCGGTCCGGATTCCGTCGACGCCGGCTCCGGCGAACCCGCCCCACCTGCGGCAGCAACACCCGATGCCGGCTCCTCGCCCGCCACCGCCGATGACGGAGACGACGACCCCTACGAACCCCCTCCCATCCCCACCGGCCCCTCTCCGTCCCTCGATGTTGAGACCGCGCTTACCGTCCTGTCAGGACCGCTGTCCTGCATCGACCGCCCACAGGCGCTGCCCGCCAGCCGCTCCGGATACCTCTACACCGTCACCTACACCCGGCGGCCCGGATTCGAGCAGGACCGCGCCTTCTACGGCTGCTGGGACTGGCACTCGGCGGTCAATTCCATGTGGGCGATGGTACGCATGGTCAAGGAGATGCCGGAAATCACGGTGGCGACGCTGGTTCGGGAGAAGCTCGGGACCCACATCACCGCCGGCACGATGCAGGGCGAGCTGGAATACCTCGCCGCAAACCCGGTCTTCGAGCGCCCCTACGGCTGGGTTTGGCTGCTGCTTCTGCACGCCGAGCTGGCGTCGTGGGACGACCCGGAGGCGGAGGACTGGGCGGAGCACATGGAACCGGTGGCGGACCTCTTTGCGGACCGATTGGCGGAGTACCTGCGGGAGCTGAACCGGCCGGTTCGCTCCGGCACTCACCGAAGCACGGCCTTCGCGCTGTCGATGGGTCTGCAGGCGGTTGCCCTGCATCCGCGGCGCGAGCTGGAGAGGGTCCTCGGCAATACCGCTCGCCGCTTCTTCGCCGACGACGAGGATTGCGACGTCGAGGACGAGCCGGGAACGTCGGACTTCCTGTCGCCCTGTCTCGAAGAGGCGGCGCTGATGGCCGACGTGATGGATCCGGATGATTTCGTGCCGTGGCTGGATTCCCTGCTTCCCTCCATGGATTCCGAAGAGTTCGCCTCCCTGCGCACCTCCGCGCTGACGGATTCGACGGGGAACCTGGACCTGGAGGAGATGGTGCAGACCATAATCCGACTGACGGGGGACAGCGCGAACGCCAGCACGTTCGCCCGCGTGCGCCAGATGACGTCGGTGCCGTTGAACGACACGACCCGTGCGTCGCGCTCCAGGCGGTCCCACCTTATCGGCCTGTCGTTCGCGCGCGCGGACGCGATGCTTCGGATTGCGGCCGCGCTGCCGGCCACGGACCCGAGGGTGGAGAAGCTCCGGCAGTTGGCGGCGTACCACGGTCGCACCGGACTGGAGACGATGTTCGACGCCCACTACGCGGGCTCGCACTGGATCAGCTCGTTCGCGCTGAAATACCTGGTTGAAGTGGAGAAGGAGCGCGACCCCTAGCGAGGCGGGGACGATCCCACGGACCCTGGCCCAGGCTCCGACATGTAAGGAGAAGATTACAGAATGTCACGTTTACCTTACATCCACAACCCGGTGCGCGGCCCGCTCGTCCGAACCGGACTGCTCCTCGGCGCCTTGCTCGCATCGCAGGCCCCATCGGCACCCGTCTCTGCCCAGGGAACCGTGGTCACGCGGGGCACCCCGGCCGAGGTGGGCATGTCGGCGGGCGTGCTCGCGGGCGGCGTCGCCCTCTACGAGGAGGCGGTGGAGCGCGGAGACCTGGTCGGCGCGGTGCTGCTCGTGGCCAAGGACGGCAAGATCGTCCTCCACGAGGCGGTCGGTTGGCGGGACATGGCGCGCGGCGTCCCGATGGAGCCGAACACGCTCTTCCGGATGGCGTCCAACACCAAGCCGGTGGTCGCGGCGGGCGTTGCCATGCTCGTACAGGACGGCAGACTCGCCTACAACGATCTCGTGCGCGAACACATGCCTGAATGGGACAACTATCGCGCCGGATTCATCAACATCGGGCACCTTCTGTCGCACTCCAGCGGCCTGAGGATCCCGACCCTCTTCCTGCGGCCGTACATGGAACCGTCGGCGGAGCACCCGGACGCGCCGACCCTGCAGCTCGAGGCTGCCCGCTTCGGCGGCGTGGGCGCCGAGGTCGTGCCCGGAACCAGCTACAGCTACAACAACCCCGGCTACAACTCTCTCGGCGCGCTCGTCGAGATCGCATCGGGGATGCCGATGGACGAGTACCTCGACGCCGAGCTGTACACCCCGCTGGGGATGGACGACAGCTACCACCACGAAGTCGACGAGAAGATGGACGGCAAGCTGGACCGCATGTCGGTGGTCTACTACCAGCGGGACGGCGAGGGCGACTGGACGGCCGGATGGACGCCCGGCGATCCGCCGCAGGTGCCGTTCGTGCGGGCCTCGGGGGGCATGATCTCGACGGCGGGCGACTACGTCATCTTCTGCCAGATGTTCCTCAACGGGGGCGAATACGGCGGGCGGCGCTACCTGTCGGAGGAGTCGGTGAGGCTGATGACGACGCCGAAGATCCGGACCAACCCGGGCTCGGACGGACCGCCGTCATACTACGGGTACGGCTGGTCGGTGTCGGAGGAGGGCGTCTACTCGCACAGCGGCTCCGACGGGACCAATGCGTTCGTGGACCCGAACCAGGACCTGATCGTGCTGGTGTTCACGCAGACGCCGGGGGGAAGGAACCCGGTGCGCCGGTTCCGGGAGATCGTGAATCTGGCGATCGCGGGGTGAGGGGGAGCGAATGTTCGAGCTTCGCCTGACCCAACGGATGTGGGCTCTCACGACACCATAGGGTAGAGCGGGCTCTTGGAGAGCCGCTCAGTGATGTCGCACCGTAACGTTGTCACCGGCCGGGGATTCCCATGAGAGCTTCTGGCGCTAGGGCCAGGAACACCGCTGTCGGCCCGTCGGATTCTACACCTGTGTGCGTTCGTCCCGACTGTGAGGGGCCATGAAAGGGCGTTACGTGCTGCGAAAGGTACTGGTCGCCATCGGAGTAGTGGGCGGGGCCAGCGGAATCATGGTTCTTGGGTCAAGTCGACTTGATCTCGCCGAACCCAAGTGGAGCGATACAGAGCCGTCCGTCGCAGTATACGACGTGGCACGCATCATCATTCCCGAGCATATCGATATCGGTGCCACGGCTGTTGTGGTGGCCGTGACTGAATCCAAGGTCTTCATGGGGGCACCCCCCCTTGCTGCGGATTCAGTCTTCGTGTTCGGATTCGACGGCACGCGCGTCGGAAGTGTCTACGTGCGTCCCCACCCGCACGTTTTGGGAGTTGCCGGGATACGCGCGCTGACAGGTGACCGAGTGGCTCTCCACCTCATGCCAGGTGGAATCGCTACGCTCGATGGTCGAACGTTGGAACTCGAGGCCTGGCGATACACGGGAATAACTTCACTGGATGCCGTGCTGGGTGATACCGCGTTCGCCTCGGCCCGACAGATTCGGACGCCGGAGTTCTTCGGCTACTGGTGGTATTGGGGTCTTCTGGAGGGAGGCGGTCTTGAACCAATTCACGAGAGAGAGTCGCTTGGGCTATCAGATCCTCCATTGTTCGGATTGCAGGATGCGGGGGACGTTGGTATCTGTGGTCTGCATCCAGATCCGCCCGCGATCAAGTGCTGGGATCCCGAGACCTTCTTGCCGACCGACCATCGGCTGAGGGAGGACGAGCCAGGCGCGGCCGAGGCGGGCCTGCGAGGAGTGGCAATCCGCAACGGTCTGGTGTGGTTGGCGTGGACGGAGTCCGACGACCACGGGGATGTGGCACACTCGGACCACGAGGGGAATGGTGCGGATCCATATCGTGAACGCGCATACCGGTTGGTAGTAAGGCCGATGGCGGCTGGTCAGCCGTACGTGGCAGTCATGGAGTTTCGGGCTCGGCTTGTGCGGTTCACCCCACACGGCCACCTGATCACCGTTGAGCGGGTGGCCGATCGAGAATCGATCGTTGTCCGCAAGCTCGAACTGGTGGGGATTCCAGTAGTGGACTCCCTGAAGCAATACCCACTTTACAGGCCTTGAAGGAGGCGAACATGAGCAGAGGAGCACAAATGGGATGTCTCACAGTGCTGGCATTGGCCGCAGTCGCTGGGCAGCCAGAGCTCACGAATGCACAGGAAGGCCCGGGCGGAGAGGTAACTTGCCGATTGTGCCAGGAGACCGAAGTCAATACCCACTTTTTCTGGCCGTGGCTCGGCTGTGGCGAGGTAGGCGGCGAAGTTAGGGGACCCAGTGTGGTCTTTGTCCCCTTGGGGATCGACGCGGAATGCCGACGGTGTGGTAACACGTCCTACTGCCATGCCGATGCGTGGGAGGGACCATGCCACCTCCCGTGTGACCTTGGCGAGACTTCATTAGCAGCACTCGGCGAGACCGCCAGGACCTTGATCGAGCACGCACGCTCATTGAGATCGGAGGAGTCCGCCATCACCCTCATGGCCTTGATCACCGAGGACGCCCGGCTGGAGTTCAATCTGGACCGTAAGGCGGTGCAGCTCCTTGACTGCCAGCAAGCTGTTGTGGGGCACTGGCGGGTTTCGGATGACTTGGCTGATACCCTTGCCCGGCGCTTTTCCGCAAATGCAGTCTAGAATCCGGGTTGATGCAGTAAGACGCTGCATCAGTCTTCTGTGGCTGACAGTCTGCGGTTGTGCTGGGCCGGGAGAAACGTCGTCCAATGAAGACGCCGACCAATTTGAAACGGGACGGGGAACGGCACCAAGGGACACCATCTGGCGGATCGAAATAGAACCGGCTCTGCTTCTTGGGTCACTCGATGGCCCGGATGCGCAGTTGTTCCACCAAGTTCGGGGGGGAACCCGTCTTGCCACAGGTGAGATCGTCGTGCTGGACGGCGGAAGTCGGCAACTACGCTCATTCACACCCGACGGAGCGCATGTCTGGACGGCCGGTAGACGCGGTGATGGTCCAGGAGAGATGCGGAACCCAACGCACCTTGAGAGGCTTCCCGGTGACATTCTGCAGGTGCAAGACGGCCATTCCAGGATTAGGTACGATTCGGACGGTACCCTGATCGCACACGACCGACTTCTCGTTGGGGACCTCTTGAAGTTTGGCCGATACCTGGCGTGGGAGTGCCCAGTCCCTGGGTTCGTTGGCGATCAGGTACTCGCGTGCAGCACCAACAGCGAGGTAACTCAGATGCCCCAGGATCCGGGTCCGTGGCGACTGGAGACCGGAATCGCAATTCTGCCTTGGGATCTTGACTCCATCAACCACTTGGGAGTTTTCTTGAATGAGGAGGGCTGGGTCCTTTTTCACAAGGGAATCGGAAGCAGGGGCTATGCCGCGCTACCCATGGCGGGAAGGGGGGTGTTTGCGGTGGGTGGGTGGCCGCGCAAGCTGGTGGTGGCGGATAACCGGGAGGGCCTACTCCACGCCTTCGATCTTGCGGATCCCACACTGCCCAGTATGGTCATTCCCATCAGGATGGTCCGCCGCCCCCCTACCGAGGATGAACTCTCAGTGGCCCAGGAAATCGTTTTCCGCACCTACCCTCATTGGAGGGGTCACCCGGAATACCTTGAGATCCCGAAGCCCGACCTGATACCCAACCTTGGCGATCTTTTGGTCGATCAGCTGGGCAGGGTGTGGGTCGGGTCGTACCAGGCCGATCCTTCGGCGGCGCGGGTGTATCACGCATACGACACAAGAGACCAATCCTTTGTAGCGCGGACTGCCATGCCAGCGGGCATTGAGGTTCTCGAAATCGGTGCTGACTATGTTCTCGGGATCACGCGTGACGCGCTGGGCATCGAGCGCATTGCCTTGCTCGACCTGCATTCCCGGTAGTGCCTCGAGTCTCACGGTCACACTGCTGGCCAGGTTCCGAGGTTCGAGGAGTTACGCGAGCTGCTGCGCAGCACGACCGAACGGGGCTGGATGGCATGTTCGACGGGGGCCATTGCGGGGGACGGCGGATCGGGTAACGGGGCGGTGTTCAGACGCGGTCGAAGGTCTTGACGTCCGATTCTGACTGCACAGCCCACACCTGCACTTGCGCACCAAGGCAGGAGGCCCTATGCATTGGTATTGCGGCGGGGTTTGTGGGAGGTTGCTCCTTGTTCTTGGGAGGAGTATGAATTGGAACGCCGAACGTTGGGTAGCGGCGGGGACGCCAGCGCGGTTCTTGCGCAATGGGCTAGGCGCTGGCGCGACCCTCTGGTCATGTCTGCGCTGGCGTGGACGAGAGACCGGGATGAAGCGGAAGACATGGTTCAGGAGGCTCTGGCAAGGGCGATCGCCATTGTTCGCTCGGACCCGGAGGCACTGGACGAGGTCAAGAGCCCGTACGGATGGCTGGCCGGCATCACCCGCAACGTGACGCGTGATGCACTCCGGAAGCAGGCCCGCCGAGCACGGCTCCTGCGCGAAAACGAGTCGGAAGTCCGCAACCAACTCCACGCGCTGCCCGACCCTGACTGGGATGTGAATTGGCTCTGCGAGTGTGTCGTCGACGCTGCAGAGAGGATTCTCACGAACAAGCAGCTTCGGATCCTCCGGGGAACGCTGCGCGGAGAGAGCGACGCTCAGATCGCACACCGGGAGGGAGTGGCGAGATCAACCGTGCGTTGGCACCGCCGTGAGGCAGCCAGATCGATTCGGAAGTACATATCGCTGGGGAGGAAGGGGAATGACCGAACTCCCCGCTTGACGGGGTGAACGCCCCCTTCGCGACGCCCACGGATGTCACCGACCCAACGATTCGCGGGTCTCGTGACGACTACAAGGTAAAGGGCCGCAACTGGTCCCACGCGCCACCTCACCCGCAACAAGGAGAAACCGATGAAACTCTCCGTCGCTGCCCCGTTCTTCCCCTCCTTTCGGCTCCTTGCAGCCGTTGCCCTTGCGATGTCCGCTTCACTTGCGATCCCGGCCACGCTCTTCGCAGACTGTTGGAAGTGTGCATACAGCAACAGTCACCCGTGGCCGAGCCATATGTGTAAGCAGATGACTTGGGAAGACGACTGGGGGAGGGGGGAGTGCAAGGAAGTGCATTACATGCCTGGGCACACCAGGTGCAAGCTTGGCGGCCTCCCCTGCATGGTAATCATAATAACCGTCGCCCACGATCAAGAAGCGATATCCAAAGTGATGGCTGGTGAATCGCTGCCAGCTGACGGTTTCCACTTCTTCGTTGTGGACGGCGACGATGCAGTGCTGATGCGAAAGTGTGATCTGACCGTCGTCGCCCGTATTCCTCATCGTCAGATTCCGCGGCTGAATGCCGAGTCTGCCATAGCGACGGATTCGGCACTCGAGCCACGCCCACGCGCAGGTTTGGTTTCAGCCGCCATTGCCATGGCGCGGATCTGGATTCCGTGGCGTTAAGCATGAATCCGGCCTCTCCACGTTCAGTTAATGGCGGCCCTCTCGCCCCTGCAGAGCTTGCGCTTCTCCTTCTTACCCTGACCGTGGCCGTCGCGTGCGTTGAGGATCAGAGTGCCGCAGTCGGCGAGGCGTACTCGACATGGGTAACCGAGGCGGAATTCAGCTTCGGGGACTCTCCTGAAAGGGAGGTGTTCTTCACGCTGCCCGAAGTGCGGGCCGATCCCGCCCGGGGCCGCGTCTTCGCGGTGGATCGCCCCAACCAGCAGGTCACCGCATGGACCCCCGATGGAACGCTCCTGTTCCAGGTGGGAAAGGAGGGGGAGGGCCCCGGGGAATTCATAAGAATCGGCTCCCTGCACATCGAGATGGATGGCACCTTCAAGGTCCAGGAAGACGGACGGGGTCGGTACACACGCTACACGGAACAAGGGGAACTGGTGGGCACAACACCGGGACCGCCACCCGTGAGCTACCAGGGCCTGCTTGTCCACCTCCATTGGCCCGCGGAGGGTTCCTATCTAGGTATTCCCTCCATCCCCGACCTGACGGCATCAAGATTGAAGGGAATTGCGCCCGTCACTCGCGCGCCTGTCGTGCGCGTCCGTGATCTGGGTGACGGACGGTGGAGCGATCCGGAGCCCCTGCTGTGGATGGACATCGGCAACAGGACACATGCCGTCGCGATTCCGCAGCCTGGGGAAGTTGACGACGCAATTGTTGGATCCCAGCCGTTTGGAGATCCGGATCATGTGCGGATCGAGCCGGGCGCGGCGGTGATGATACGTTCGAAGGGAAGACCGGGCACGGTAGAGTTGATCGAAGTGGACGCAAGCGGCGATACCGCCTGGCACCGGCTGGTGGAACTCACACCGCGACGGCTCACCTCTGCGATGGTGCAAGAGGTCGAGGAGAGGGAGATGGAGTTCCTGGCCCAACACGCGCCAGCGGGCACACCGATCGCACGGCTTCGCCGGGGATTCTACGAAGGGCTCTACCAGCCGGAATACCTGCCTCCCACCGAGGGGCCGCCGATCCTGACGGCCTCCGGGGAAGTCTGGATGCGGACTACCGAACTTCAGGACAGCCTGAGGGTGTACTACGCAGTCCCGAGAGGTGATCCCACCGGGGCGCTCCGGCGCGTGCTTCTGCCCCAAGCGTTCTGGATTACCGACGCGACGGCTACTCACGTCTGGGGTGTCCAGTGGGATTCGATGGACAGGCCGCACGTCGTCGGACGAAGGTTGCTACCGTTGCCGGGATAGCAACCTACGGATTCGCTCGCTTCCTCCAATACCTCGCCAGCCCCCACCACGAATCCCTGAACCCGGACGCGGTGGCGTAGAGCCCGACATGATCTTCGCTCACCCGCTCGCGCAGCCCGGCGGTGATCCATTCGGCGAAGCCGCGGGCCTGCTCCGCATCGTCGGCAGGCGCGCTGGCCCGTTCCCCCTCCACCCCCACCCCCTCACGCACCCACGCGGCCCACGCATCCAGCCCCGTCCTCAGCTCGGCAAAGTGCGCGGCCACGTCCCCATACGCCCCGAAGTGCGTCGGCACGATCCGCTCGGGACCCCACGCCATCACCCTTTCCATGCTGGACTTCCACCTCTCCACGTCGATATCCGGCGGCGGCGTCACCGGCAGTACGGGTCCCCCCTCGATGCGGATCCCGCCCACGTCGCCCACCCACGCGGTCCCCGTCGCGGCCTCGTAGTAGGCCACATGGTGTTTGGCGTGCCCGGGGACGTACGCCACCTCGAAGCGGCGGCCACCACGGCGCCCCCCCAGCACGACCGCATCCCCCTCGTCCACCGCCCGTAGCGACCCGCGCGGCACGGGCAGGAACTCGCCCCATAGCGTCGCCATTTGGTCGCCGTAGATCCGCCCGGCCGACGCGAGGAGACGCGAGGGGTCGGCCATGTGGGGCGCGCCCACTGCGTGCACGTACACCCGGGCGCGGGGCGCCTCCCGCACGATCGCGCCCGCCGCCGTCGCGTGGTCGAGGTGGATGTGCGTGAGCAGGACCGCCCGCACGCTCTCCAGCGAGTGTCCCATTTCGGCCAGGCCGGCGCCCAGCGCCCCCAGCCGCGCCTCCGGCCCGGGATCGACCAGCGCCACCCCGTCGTCCAGCTCCAGCACCCCGACGCCGATGATGCTGGGGAGCCCCTGGTGCCGAAGGTCGACGATGCCGGCGCCGCCGCCGATGCCTGCGACCGTCACCGGCTCCTCACCCGCTACCCCCGTCGCTCGTCATCGGCCCCCGGTGCGTGCCCCACTTCTCGAACCACTTGCGCAGGTAGAGCTGGGTGCGCAGGAAGTTCGACGGCCGCGAGCTGGTGCCGTGCCATTCGTCCGGGAAGCGGATCATCACGGTCGGCACGCCGATGTACTGGAGCGCCTGGTAGAACTCCTCGGTCTGCGCCATCGGGGTGCGCAGGTCCCGCTCGCCGGTCAGGAACATGGTCGGCGTGGTCACGTTGCCGACGTAGAAGATCGACGACCGGTCGATCCACTCCGCCGGGTCCTCCCAGAACGGCTTCTCGAAGGTGCGCAGGTAGGTGATCGCGTCCGAAGTCCCCATCGCCGACATCCAGTTGACGATGGGGCAGTTGGCCGAGGCGGCGCGGAAGCGGCCGGTGTTGCCCACGATGTAGCTGGTCAGGATCCCGCCGCCCGAACAGCCGTAGACGAAGAGGTTCTCCCCGTCGACGTAGCCGCGCGCGAGCATCTCGTCGACGCCCTTCATGAGGTCGGGGAAGTCGGCGCCGGGGTAGTCGTGGTTGATCGCGTTCGCGAATTCGGTGCCATAGCCGGTTGAGCCGCGCGGATTCGTGTACAGGACGACGTAGCCGTTCGCCGCGTGCTCCTGGAAGGCGAAGTTGAACCCCCCGTTGTACATGCTGTGGGGGCCCCCGTGGATGGCGAGCATGAGGGGATAGTGCTGCGCGGGATCGAAGTCGGGCGGCTTCACGATCCACCCCTGGATGCGGAAGTTGTCCGTCGATTCGTACCAGATCTCCTCGACTTCGCCGAGGTCGACATGGCCGAGGACGTCGTGGTTCACCTCGGTGAGGCGCACCGGGTTGCCGGGGTCGGAGAGGTCGAAGCGGTAGATGTCGCCGGGCTCGTGGTCGGTGGAGATGATGCCGGTGGCGGTGCCGTCGTCCGCGAAGGACGAGAGCGCGAAGAGGTGCTTGCCGGAGGTGAGTTCGCGCACCCCGCCGTCCACCGACACGAAGTGCAGCTGCCGGTACCCGTCCCGGTTGACGTTGAAGTAGAGGCCGCTGCCGTCCTTCGCCCACATCAGGCCGCGCGACTGCCGGTCGTAGTCGGCCGAGATGACCCGCGATCCCGACCCGTCCCGGTTCATCAGGTAGATCTTCTGGTTGCGGTACGTGTCGCGGTGCGCGTCGATTCCGGTGTAGGCGATCAGCGAGCCGTCGGGGGAAGGCATCGGGCTGGCGTCGGGACCGCGGCGGTTCGTCAGTCGGCGGATGTCGCCGGTCGCCACCGACACCGCGTAGATCTCCGACTCCTGCCAGTGTTCGGGACGGTCGGCGTCATCCTCCCGGAAGGAGGTGAAGTAGATCTCGGTGCCGTCGGGCGACCATTGGATCGAGGAGTGGTTCCAGTCGCCGTCGGTCAGCTGGCGAGGCGTGCCGCCGCCCGCGGGGACCACGAAGACATGCGTCCACCCGGTGTCGACGTAACCCTGCCGGTCGCGCTTGTAGGCCGCGCGCTCGACCACCTTGGGCTCGCCGACCCAGTTCGCGCCGTCGGGCCTCCTGGGCAGCGAGACGCCGGCGAAATCGGCCCGGTCCGGCACCCTGCTGGTGAACGCGATCCACTCGCCGTCGGGGGACCAGGCCGGGTTGGACGGACTGCGCTCCAGCCGCGTGACCGGGGTGACCGCGCCCTCCGCGTCCATCCAGCGGACGAAGATCTGGGAGCCGCGGGGCTCTCCCGGCGCCGTGAAGAGGATGCGGGTGCCGTCCGGCGACCACTGCGCGCCGCTGCCGTCCAGAAGGCGCCGCTTCCGGGTCCCGTCCGCGTTCATGATCCACAGCGATGACTCGCGCCGGTCCTCAAGCTTGTCGACCCAGCCCAGCGTGTAGACGATCTGCGTGCCGTCCGGCGAGATCTGCGGGTTGGACACCGTCTCCATGTCGAGATACTGGTCGAGGGAGAGGGGCTGTTGGGCGGCGGCGGGGGTGGGGGCGAGGGCGAGGGCAGCGAGGGCGCCGAGTATCGCCACGGCGAGGGCCGCGACCGGAGGGACCAGGGCAGGTGCCGCGGGCCGGGGGTCTGCCGGGTTCATGGGCCCTGGGTTTGCCGCGGACGCCGCGTGTCCCGCTGGCTCTGCGGCGGACGGCGAGTGTGCCGCCGGCTCCACAGGCGCGCCCCGAGTCCCGAGTGTAAACCGGCCTTTACCAAATGTCATGTTCACTTTACTATCCTCCTCCTACTGGTCCATCGGGTCGCTCGCGAACTCCCGCCTCAGCGAATTCCATCCTCGATCGGCATCGGGTCCAACTCCGCAGGAATCTGAGCCTTCTGCCATCAGGCGTGCAACCGAGCGGCGTGCACCAGCGCGTCAGGCCCGTGAGGAATCCCAGGCCGCCGCCAACGCCCGGTCGAAGGTGACAAGGTCCCGCGGTTTCCGCCGGATGCAGCAGGCAAGGTGGACGAGGTCGCGGGCTTCGAGTCCGGGATAGCTGTGCGCAAGACTGCGGGCCCGCTCGATGTCGGCTCGCTCGACGGGCCAGACTTCGGAGACAGTCCGGTCGACGAGGTCGAACGCGGCGTCCATTGACTGTGCCCTGCACCTTCGGTGGTAGTAGTGGAGGATCTCCTGAAGTACTTCCGACGATGTCACCAGCCCTTGTTCACGTTCCGCGGCACCCTCCAGGAAATCCCGCGCCCGGTCTCTATGAGGGTGTTCGTAACCCACGAAGAGGATGAACACGTTGGTATCGACGAAGATCATATGTTGCCCAGCCCGGCGATCTTGGAGTCCATGATGACCTTCTTGATCTCCTCCCAGTCGGGCTCCCGTGCGCCCGGAGGATGCATCGCATCGCACTTCGCGGCGAACTCGCGAAGCTCCTCGACCGTGAACCTCCTGGGCCGCGCCGAGGCCAGCTTTTCCTCGGCCGCCTCCCGGAACCACTCTCCGAGCGACTTCCCCTCCCGCCGCGCCTGGTCCCGGTAGCGCATCTTCGCGGTCTCCTTCACGATGAAGTGGATGCGTGCCATGGTTTTTCCTTGTGCAAGATAGTGGTGCATGTGCATCATGGTGGTGCATGTGCAGTATGGTGGTGCAATTGTCACTGTGTCAAGGAGGACGGGCTTCAGGTGCCCTGCCGGGCCGACTTGATCGCCTGGCCGGGGAATACGCCCTCCACGAGCGCGCCGTCACGCACCACCGGGGTGCCGTTCACAAGCACGAAGACGAAGCCGCGGGAGGGCGTCGCGGGCGCGTCGTAGTCGGCCATGTCGAGGACCGTCTCCGGGTCGAAGACCGCCAGATCGGCGTCGGCGCCCACCTGCACACGCCCCTTGCGCGCCATCGCGGGGGCCGCGCCCTCGACCCGCCGCGCCGGCAGGATCGTCATCTTGGCGAGCGCGTCCATCAGGCCGATCACGCCGCGATCGCGCGCGTAGTGTCCCAGAATGCGGGCGAAAGTTCCCGCGCCACGCGGGTGGACGGCGACATGCAGGAACGGGATCCCGTCGCTGGCGGCGATCACGTCCGGCTGCGCGACGATCCACTCGTTGGTCTCTTCGCGGCGGCCGTGGATGACCACCCATCCCCCCCGCTCCCGGTACTCGGCGAAGGTGCGGGCGTTGAGCCGCTCGGCCTGTCCCGGCCACTGCAGCCGCGCGTACTCGGCGTCGTCCAGACCCACCCATGAATCGAAGAGCGCGGACTCGATGAAGGTGGACGACGCCGTGTACGGATACGCCTCGGTGGTGACATCGACGCCCCACTCGGCGGCCCCCCGGATCATGCCCAGGGCCTGTTCAGCCATCTCCCCGGCGGTGGAGTTGAGGTGGACGATGTGCAGCGACGCGCCCGTGGCCGCGGCGTTGGCGATCACCTCCTGGAAGGGCCCGAGGGTGCCACCGGCGCCGGCGGAGCGCAGGTGCACGTATGCCGGCACCCCGTTCGCCGCCGCCGACTCGAAGAGCCGGAAAATCTCGGTGCGCGACGCGCCGGGCGTGTAGGTGATGCCGAAGCCGTAGCCGAGACCGCCGTCGTCCAGCCCGCCCTCCATCAGCGCGGCCAGCTCGGCAACCTGCCCGCTGTCCAACTCCTGGTAGATGACCTCCGAGCCCATCGACTCGTTCTGCCCGGGCGGCAGCGTGGGCTGGTGCCCGATGTCGGCCCCGGTCAGGAGCTTGGCGCGCGCGTTCGGATGGCTGACCGTCGCGCCGTAGTGGATCAGCGCGCGGCCCTCGCGCGACGCGTACCAGGGGGCCACCGGGTAGACGCCGATCTCCATCTCCAGCGCAGTGGTCACGCCGTCGAGTGCTTGCAGCGCCGCGCTGACCGGGTCCTGGCCGTGGGCGTGCAGGTCGACGAAGCCGGGCGCGACGACCAGGCCGGCCGCGTCCAGGGTGTCGCGGCCGCGCAGGGGCTCCTCGCTGATTGCGGCGATCGCGCCGTCGGTGATCCCCACCGCGCGGGGGGCGTCCAGCCCCGTTTCGGGGTCCATGACGCGCCCGTGCAGGATGACGAGGTCGTGAGGGGAGGGACCGCAGGCCGCGAAGAGTAGGAGCGTGGGGTTGAATAGAATAAACAAACGGAGGAGACGGTTCCGACGTGATGGGCGAGAATACATATCTGGGACCGTGCTGAGGGCTCCGGGAGGCTCCTGGCGTTCCAACGAACGTGCAATCGACGTAGCTTGCGCTGTGACCGCAAGACGAACAAGGCAGCATTTCAACCCGATGCACTCCCCCACCGACCACGCCCGAGGTTCCTCGATGAGAGCAAAACCAATGCGCCGTCCCATCCTGCTGCTCGCCGCCCTCCCCCTCGCCCTCGCCGCCACCCCCCACCCGGCCACCGCCCAATCGCAGGCCTCCACCGGCGTCATCCGGGGCGTGGTCCTGGATGTCGCCGCGGCCCCGGTCGCCGGCGCCACCGTCGAGATCACCCACCGCGCCACCGGCCTCGTCACCACCGTGCGCACCACGCCGACCGGCACCTTCGTGCGCCCGCTCCTCCCGCTCGGCACCTACGACATCGTCGCGCGCGCCCCCGACCAGCTCGCCGGGGCGGCCGCCACCGGCCTCGTCCTCCGCGTCGGCGAAGAACTCACGCTCACGCTCCAATTCCAGGCGATCGAGCTGGAGGGCATCACCATCGAGGCCGAGCGCGCCCACCTCGTGCGCCCCGAAGACGTCACCAGCTCCACGCGCCTCTCCGAGGAGGTGGTCGACGGGCTCCCCAACAACGGCCGCAACTACCTCGACTTCGCGCTCCTCACCCCCGGGGTCGCGATCTCGCAGGGCCCCGACGGCGACGAGCTCAACATCAGCGGCCAGCGGGGCATCTTCAACAACTTCATCGTCGACGGCGCCGACTTCAACAACCCCTTCTTCGGCGAGCAGCGGGGCGGCCAGCGGCCCGCCTTCACCTTCAGCCAGGACGCCATCGAAGAGGTCGTGGTGGTGAACCAGGGGGCCACGGCCGAGTTCGGAAGGTCGGCGGGCGGGTTTGTGAATGTGATCACAAAGTCCGGCACCAACGAACTCGAGGGGTCCGCCCACTACTTCGGTCAATGGGACGGCGTGTCGGCCGCGTACCCGGTGGCGGTGCAGGCGGGAGAGCCGGACTTCCAACGCAACCAGTTCGGCTTCACCCTCGGTGGCCCCATCGTGCGCGACCGGGCCTTCTTCTTCGTCGCCTACGACCAGCAGCTGGGGTCCGAAACGAAGCAGACCCACCGGCTGGTCGAAAACCCGGCGAACCTGGCCAGACTCCAGGACTTCCTCAACACGCAGTGGCCGGGACTCTTCACCGACGAATTCGGCCCCGTCACCCGCACCGACGATGCGCGGGCGCTCCTGGTCAAGACCGACGTCCACCTGGACGGGCGCAACCAGCTCTCCTTCAAGTACAACTACAGCTGGTCCGAACAGCTCAACGGCACCTTCGACGTGGACTCGTGGGGACTGTCGGCCAACGGCATCGAGACCGACGATGCGCACGCCTTCAACGCAAGCTGGCGGTCGCTGCTCAGCAGCACGCTTTCCCACGAACTGCGGGTCCAGTGGGCGCGCGAGGACCGGGTGCGGTGGTACGACGGTCCGCTGATGCCAAACGCGACCCCCCCGGCGACACCCCAGTTCCGGACCCTGGGCGGCCGTCCCTTCCCCGACATCGGGATGGACTTCGCAGACGGCTTCCGCATCGGGCTCCCCTTCTTCCTGCCCATCGATCCGGCCTACGACACCCGGCTCCAGATCGTCGACAACTGGTCCTGGCTGGTGGACCGCCACCTCTTCAAGGCGGGCACCGAGTACAACCGGACCGGGATCACGCAGCAGTTCATCGGCTTCGCCAACGGCCGCTACGTCTTCGATTCGGTCGACGGCTTCATCAACTTCGCCACCCGCGGGAGCCGCTACGTCACCTGTTCGGACGGGTCGGACAGCGACGCGGGCGTCTGCCCTGAAGGGACCGCCATCACCGGCCCTGTCCTCCTCTATCTCCAGTCGGGGACCGTTCCGGGCGTCGCACCGGACCGATTGGGCAGCGGCGACTTCGGGGTCACCGAGCTGGCCTTCTTCGTGCAGGACACCTGGAAGCCGAACGATCGGCTGACGCTGAACCTCGGGCTGCGCTGGGAAGGCACCTGGCATCCGGCGGTGACGGTCGAGCCGGAGGCCACCTTCTACGCCCCGTATCTCGGCGACTCCCGCTTCCCCTCCGACGGCACCATCCCCGACGACCTGGACAACTTCCAGCCACGCTTCGGACTGGCGTGGGACGTGACGGGAGACGCGCGCACCGTCCTGCGGCTGAACGCCGGCGCCTACCACTCGCGCATCCCGACCCTGGTCTTCGCGCAGAGCGTAACCACGAACGGGGCGTTCCAGCAGATCTTCTTCCGCAACAGCTTCGGACTGCCGGGGCAGGGACCGCCCGCGATCGGCGAACTCATCGACGGAAGCACCACGCCGCCCTTCCTCCCCGACATCCACGTCACCGCCCGGGATCTCGAGCTGCCGCGCACCTGGTCGTTTGCGGGCGCGATCGAACGGCAGCTGGCGAACGGAGTGGCCGGGAGCGTCTCCTACCAGCACGCCCGCACCGACGCGCTGTTTCGCTTCGTCAACCGCAACGACGCCGTCTTCGGATCGCCCTTCGGGATCGGCACGCACCCCGGCGGGGGCGGCATCGGCTCGCTGACTTCGGCGGAAAGCACCGCACGCTCCCGCTACCACGCCGTCTCCGCGGGTGTGCGCGGCCAGGACGCCTTCGAAGGCCTGCTCACCTTCGACTTGAGCTACACCCTCTCCTTCGACCGGTCCGACGACGACAACGAGCGCGACCCCTTCACCTTCCGCTACGCCGACGCGTCCAACCTGGCGCCGGAGTACGGCTGGTCCGACCGCGACCGCCGCCACAAGGCCACCGGCTACCTCGCGTTCGCGCTGCCCGGCGATGTCGCCTTCAGCAACATCGTGCGCTACCTGTCGGCGTCTCCCGTCTCGGAGAGCTGCGGCCGCCGGGGCGAGCGGGCCGCCGAGCCCACCGACCGCATCTGCGCGGACGGCACGATCCTCGAACGCAACACGCTCCGCCGCGACAACGAGTTCTTCACCTGGGACCTGAAGCTGACACGCCCGTTCACGATCGGCGGCGGCCGCACGGTGGAGCCCGTCTTCGAGGTCTTCAACCTCACCAACGCGGACAACTCGCTCGACACCGCGCAGGGATCGCTGCTCTTCAACTTCGACGGCACCATCCGGAGCGGGCTGGGGGATACGCGGCGGGCGCAGCTGGGGATGCGGGTTCGGTTCTGAGGGGGGGGCACCCAAACGACCCATGGGCATCGGTTGGAACAGTTGACAACGCGTCAACGTACCTACTAATGTAGGCGAGATTACAGAAGGCCCCCACGCCACGTCACCTGATCTAAGTGGGTTCACCCACACGTGGCTGGGGGCCGAAATCTTTTCCCGACACGGGGGTCGAGCCTTTGGGTGAACGTGTGGCGGTACTATTGGACGGCGAGTTCGTCCGGATGGTCCTTGGTCGACGTTTGGGGCGGTTTCCCACGGCCGATGAGATAATGGCCGAGGTAGAGCGCATTCTGAAGGAGCCCAGCGTATCCGACTACAGCCTCTATCGGATCTTCTACGAACTGGCGACTCCGACTTCGTGCCTGCGATGAAATTCGCCCGTCGGGAAGGGCTCCGCGTGGTGCTCGATTCACTTGGGAGCTCTGTTCGACCCGAACACAAGCTGCACGCGGATCGGGTAATCACCTAGTGGTCGCAGCCATCCCTCACCGAATCAGCACGACCTCCACACCTCTGAGCCTGACCCGCTCCCACGCCCGATCCGCCGTCAGAACCGGAACGCGCAGCCGCCGGGCCGTGGCCAGGCAGGCCCTGGCGCCGAGGCCGAGCCCGAGGTGGCGGGTGCGGGGACGGTAGGCACCGCTGAGCAGAGCGGTTGCGCGGTCGAAGGGCAGGACATCGATGCCCAGGTCGTCGAATACGTCCTTCACCTGGCCGGAAGTCCAGTCACGGGCGCGAAGGTGGGCGGACACCTCGGCCGCGTTCACGGCAGAGATGGCCGCTCCCGCGCGCAGTGCTTCCTGGACTTGGCCGCAACCGGGCTCTTCGTAGAGGGCCGCCAGTAGGGCCGATGCGTCCAGGAGGCTGGTGGCCACCTACTCTTTCTCCGCCTCGTCCCGCCGCTCGGCGATGAACGCGTCAACGGCGCTCCCGTCGTCCGGTCTCTTGCGACGGGCAAGGCGCTGCAGCCGCACCAATGCCCCGTCCACGGTGTGGACCTGCAGGCTGTCGCCGACCATCCCGACGACTACGGTGCCGCGCCCGCGTATCCCCATTGCCCTGCGGAAGCGCGCGGGAACCACGAGCCGGCCTGCCGCGTCGATCGCGACGCGTTCCGTGTTCGGGTGGTGAACCTCCGACATGTGGCACTCTCGTCAGCTGATGGGGAAGATACGATATCTACCATATATTACCGATTACGGTAGAAGAACACAATCTGCCACTTCCCATGTCTGTGCCATAATCCGCGCCACGCGGCGGATCTGCTCCGCATGCCAGAAATCGCAATCCGTGCATTGACCCGCATGAGCACCGGGAGCGGCGAGGCGCCGCTAAACCAGCCGTCCGATCACCCCCAGCAGACGATCCACATCCTCGCGGTTGTTGAACATCCCCACGGCCGCGCGCAGTAGCTTCCCGTCCTCCTGGAAGGTGATCGCCACGCCCTCATCGCGGAGGGCCCCACTCAGCTCTTCCGGATCGAGCCCGTGATGGAAGCTGACGATCGCGGACGGGTTGTCGGGCGGCGTGAACATCTGCATCCCCAGCTCCGCGGCGCCCTGGTGAAGCTCGCCCGCGAGCGCTTGCGTGTGCCCGGCGATCCGGTCGAGGCCGACCCCCTCCAGGAATTCCAGCGCCGCGTCCATCGCGGTCACGGGCCCGTAGGCCGGGTTGGCGTACTCCAGCTTTTCCGCGTTCGTCCTGAGGCGGAACTGGTGGCCCGGCAGCGATTCGGCGACCTGCTTGTGCCCGTAGCGGTCCGAGGTCATCCACTCCAGGTGCTCGCGGCGCACGTAGAAGGGGGCGCAGCCGAAGTCGGCGTGCAGCCACTTGTACCCGTTGCCGCAGGCGAAATCGACGTTCTCGTCGCGCAGGTTCGTGGGGAAGGTGCCCCAGGCCTGGATCGCGTCGGCGTAGAGGTAGGCACCGTGGGCGTGTGCGAGGTCGGCCAGGGGGGGCAGGTCGTAGCGGAAGCCGTTCCGGTTTGAGACCCAGGCCACGCTGATCAGCCGCGTGCGCGAGTCGGTGTGTGCCGCGAAATCGTCCGCGGTCACGACGCCGTCTCGCGGGGGAATGATCCGCAGCTCCACGCCGGCCCGCCGCTCCAGTTCCCGGTACAGGACGAACGTGGTGGTGAAGTGCAGCTCGTCCACCACGACGTTGTCGCCCGCGCGCCAGTCCATCGCGCTCACGATGATGTTCTCGGCCCCGCTCGTGGCATAGAGAAACGCGACTTCGTCCTCGTCGGTGCCGAAGAGGCCGGCGAAACGCGAGCGCGCGCCTGCGATGGCTTCACGGCCGGCGCTGGTATTGCGCCGCCGCATCTTCTCGTCCGCGTAGGCGTGGAGCGCGTCGCGCACGGGAATCGGCAGGGGTCCCACCGACGCCGTGTTGAGGTAGGCGAGTTCCTGGGTCACCGGGAACTGGTCCCGCACCCCCAGCGGGTCGTCGGCCCGTGCGCCTCGGTCGGCGCCGGGCGCATCCGGCCCTCGTTCGCGCGGATCCACCAGGCCCGCGCTCGCGGGAAGCGAGGCCAACCCGGCCGCCGCCGATGTCTTGAGGAAGTTCCTGCGACTCAGTCGGGTCATTGGTCCTCTCCTGTCCCGGCGGCGGGGCTCCTGGGTCAGGCGATGGCCGCCACCGCGTCCGCCTGCGTATCGTAGACCGGGATGATGTCGGAAAACCCACCCACCCGGATCACCTCACTGATCCCGCCGGAGAGCTCGCAGAGAGCGAACGACTGCCCGGGTCCCTCGAACTCCCTGGACGTCAGGAGAAGGATGCGGAGGCCGGCACTGCTGATGTAGTCGAGCCGGGAGAGATTCAGGACGAGGGACTGGTCGTCGTCGCCCATCCCCGCCCTCAGCGCGTCCGCGCACTCGCCACTGTTGGAACTGTCGATGCGACCGACCAGATTGGCGACGAGAATGCCCGAGTCCCTGCTCCAACCGACTTCCACTGACATTTGCTGCTCCTGTTTCCGGCGATGACCTGAACGCCCAGTGCGATTCCACCTGCGGGCGGGCCGCTCGGCGGCCTGCCCGGATTCTGTAACCGCCGGAAGTGTGGTAGGCTAGACACGGGCTGTCAATCCACATCATCGACCGGGAGGGCCGACTCGACCATGGACGGATCCGAAGGACCGGCTTCCTGACCGCTATGCGCACCAGGCCGAATTCCTGGCACTCGTCCCTCGAATCCGAGGCCGTCGAGATCATCCGCGAGGGCGTCGCCAACGCCGTCCGCCCCGTAATGCTCTATTCCGTCGGCAAGGACTCGTCCGTCCTCCTGCACCTCGCGCGCAAGGCCTTCTGGCCCGCGCCGCCGCCCATGCCGCTGCTGCATGTCGACACGACGTGGAAGTTCCGCGACATGATCGCCTTTCGCGACCGGATCGCGGCGGAGGCCGGCGTCGAACTCGTCGTCCACACCAACCGGGATGGAATCGAGGCGGGCATCACCCCGTTCACCCACGGGTCGGAACACTATACCGAGGTGATGAAGACCGCGGCCCTGCGCCAGGCTCTCGACGCCGGCCGCCACGACATCATTCTTGTGGGCGCGCGCCGGGACGAGGAGAAGTCGCGCGCCAAGGAGCGGATCTTCTCGCTGCGCGACCGCGCCCATCGCTGGGATCCCAAGGCACAGCGGCCCGAACTCTGGAACCTCTACAACACCCGCCTCCGCCTGGGCGAATCGCTCCGGGTGGCTCCGCTCTCCAACTGGACGGAAGCCGATGTCTGGCGTTACATCCGGCAGGAGGAGATTCCCATTGTGCCGCTGTACTACGCCGCTGAGCGTCCCGTCGTCCGGCGCGACGGGCAGTGGATCATGGTGGACGACGGTCGCATGCCCCTCGATCCGGGCGAGGTGCCACTGCTGCGCCGGGTGCGGTTCCGTACGCTGGGGTGCTATCCGCTCACCGGCGCGGTCGAGAGCGACGCGGACACGCTCGACGCGATCGTCGCCGAGACCGTGGCGGCCGACCATTCGGAGCGCGAGGGACGCCTCATCGACCACGACGCCGAGGCCTCCATGGAGCGCAAGAAGAAGGAGGGCTACTTCTGAGGAACGAAACGAACTTTACGGAACCCGTAACAGAACGTACATTGGCATCACATGATTCGAAGCTTCAGTGATCGACGTACTCGCCGCTTCTTCGAGGGGCGACGTGTCGCGGCGTTTCACGGCTTCCAGGATCAGGCGGTGCGCCGGATGACTCTGCTGGACAGCGCGGAGACGCTCGGCGACCTGGCTGCCCTGCCGAGCAACCGGCTGGAAACGCTGCGGGGTCGCGGCGCCGGGCAACATAGCATCCGGATCAACGCGCAGTGGCGCATCTGCTTCCGTTGGACCGATGACGGGCCATGCGATGTCGAGATCGTGGATTACCACTGAGGGGGCATGAAATGAAGGTGAAGAACGGGATGAGGCCGGTGCACCCAGGCGAAATCCTGCGCGAGGAACTCGACGCGCTCGGTCTGTCGGCCAACGCGCTGGCGAGTGCGCTTGGCGTGCCGGTCAATCGCGTGACGATGATTCTCAACGGGCAACGCGGCGTCAGCGCAGATACCGCACTGCGGCTGGCCAGGTATTTCGGGACAACGCCACAGCTTTGGCTGAATCTGCAGAAGACCTGGGAGCTTCGCCGAACGGAGATTGAGGCTGGCCGCAAGATCGCCGAGCAGGTCACGCCTCGACGCGCGGTGATGTAGGGCGGGCGACCAGCCCCGACCCCGAGTGCGACGCAAAGGGGTCATGTGCCCGAAAGGCTGCTTCTGATGCCATCCATCCTTCGAGTCGTCCTCTGCGGCAGCGTAGACGACGGCAAGAGCACCGTCATCGGGCGGATTCTCAACGACTGCCGCCAGGTGTCTCAGGACCAAATGCAGAAGGTGGAACAGGACTCACGCCGCTACGGCACCCAGGGCAACGCGTCCGACCTGGCCCTGCTCGTGGACGGCCTGCAGGACGAACGCGAACAGGGCATCACCATCGATGTCGCGCACCGCACCCTCGAGACCACCCACCGCCGCTTCATCGTCGCCGACGCGCCAGGACACGAGCAATACACCCGCAACATGGCGACCGGCGCCTCGACCGCAGATCTCGCGCTCGTCCTGGTTGACGCCCGCAAGGGAGTCCTTCCGCAAACCGGGCGTCACACCCGGATCGCGCAGATGTTCGGGGTCCGTCACGTCGTGCTCCTCGTCAACAAGATGGACCTCGTGGGCTGGGACAGCGCCACGTTCGAGGCCATTGCCTCGGAATTCCGCTCGCTGGCGGAGGAGATCGGAATCCAGCGGTTGCAGATGATTCCCGTCGCGGCGCTGACCGGCGACAATCTCGGGCGTACCTCCGAGAAAACGCCCTGGTACACCGGCCCCACGCTCCTCGGCTACCTGGAGACGGTGGAGGTCGGACGGGGCGCGGACGAAGAGCCCTTCCGCATGCCGGTCCAGTACGTCAATCGTCCCGATCCCGACTTTCGCGGATACTGCGGACGCGTGGCCGCGGGGACCGTGGCGCCGGGTGAGCGGGTTCGCATCATGCCTTCGGGGGTCGAGACCGGGGTGGAATCGATCGTGGTCTGGCAGGGGACCCGCGAGAGCGCCGCGCGGGGCGACTCGGTGACGCTCACCCTCGCGCCCGACGTGGATGTCTCGCGCGGGGACGTGGTCGTGCACGCCGACGATCCGGTCGAGGTCGCGGACCAGTTCCAGGCGAGGATCCTGTGGATGGGCGATGCGCCGCTCCTGGTCGGCCGGCCCTACCTGTTTAAACTCCACGCCACCGAGGTGGGCGCGACCGTCACGCGCATCCGGCACAGGGTGGATGTGTCCGACGGAAGCGTTCTGGCCGCCGAAAAGCTGGAGCTGAACGACCTGGGCGTGGTAAACCTGGCCACGAGCCGGACTGTGCCCTTCGCCCCCTTCGAGGAGTGCAGGGAGCTGGGCGCATTCGTCCTCCTCGACCGCGTGACCAACGCGACGGTCGGCGCCGGCACGATCACCTTTCCGCTCATGCGCGCGGCCAACCTCAAGTGGCAGGACTTCGACGTCACCGGTGAAGTCCGCGCCGAACTCAAGCGGCAGCGCGCCCGCTGCCTGTGGCTGACCGGCCTCTCCGCGTCGGGAAAGTCCACGGTCGCCAACCTGCTGGAACGGCGTCTCGTGGGCGAGGGCCGCCACACCTACCTGCTGGACGGGGACAACGTGCGCCACGGGCTCAACCGCGACCTCGGCTTCACCGAGGCGGACCGCGTGGAGAATATCCGCAGGATCGCCGAGGTGGCGCGTCTCATGGTCGACGCCGGGCTGATCGTGATCGTGTCCTTCATCAGCCCCTTCCAGTCCGAGCGCGACTTCGCCCGCGGCCTCTTCGAGCCGGGCGACTTCATGGAGATCTTCGTGGACGCGTCGCTGGAGGTGTGCGCCCGGCGCGACCCGAAGGGGCTCTACGCCAAGGCGATGGGAGGCGAGATCAGGAACTTCACGGGCGTGGACAGCCCCTACGAGCGGCCCGAACGTCCGGATCTGCGCCTGGACACCGAGAAGCTCTCGCCGGAGGAGTGCGTGGAGCTGGCGATGGAGAAGCTATTGGCTTGAGCTGTGAGTCGTCGCTTCGCCGACGGACTCCACCGCGGCGGCCTCGGTGCCATGGACCGAGAGGATCTGGTCGAAGCCGCTCATCCTTATGACTTCCGCGATCTGCGAGGAAATGTCACAGAGGGCGAAGGCGCGGCTGGGTCCACCGAACTGCTTCGCGGTCATCAACAGGGTCCGCAGTCCGGCACTGCTCAGATAGGTGAGCTCCGACAGATTCAGAACCAGGGACCGTTCGTTCGAGTCGGTCGCCTCCTGCAGCATCTCTGCGCACTCCGCGCTGTTTACGGCGTCGATGCGGCCGGCGAGCCGGGCTACCAGGACACCATCGCTACGTGCCCAACTGACATTCAGTGCCAATTCGCGTCTCCTTTGCTAGGGGCGTTGCAACACACTAGAGTACACCGTTGTCGCGGGTATGCAACCACCTCGAAAACGGACCGATTCTCCCCCACGGGCAACCTTGGACGCCACCGACCCTTGACCGCGCGAACCCCGACGCCATGGGCGACCCGATCCCCGGCGAGCCGCCTACTTCTGTGCCTCGCCGCGGCGCTCGTCGCCACCGCCACTCTCGCCGAGCCCCTGACCGGACAGTGGCGCGGCTACGGCAGGCGATCCGTGCCGCCCCGCAAGCCGGACGAGGCCGCCGAACGCGGCGAATTCACCTTCTGCCGGTTGCGGTATGAACGAGTGCGTTACGAAGACCTTGGCACCGGCTGGACCACGGACTACCCCGACGCGGATCACAACCTGCCCTTCCGCCTTCAGCAGCTGACCACGACCAACGTCCCGTTCGATGAGGAGGGGAACGTGTTCCACGCCGTCGTCGAGGTCACCGACGATGCCCTCTACGCGTGCCCCTTCCTCTTCGCGTCCGATGTGGGGACCATCCGGTTCAGCGAACTCGAAGCGGTACGGCTGCGTGACTACCTGCTGAAGGGCGGCTTCCTCTGGGCCGACGACTTCTGGGGCGGCTACGCCTGGCAACACTGGTCGAGAGAGCTGGAGAGGGTGCTGCCCGGTTACCGGATCGAGGAAGTGCCGATGGACCATCCCATCTTCCACACTCTCTATTCGGTCGACAGCATCCCGCAGATCCCCTCGATCCAGTACTGGCGACGGGGCTGGCGCGGAGGCACGTCGGAGCGGGGCCAGGAGAGTTCGACGTACAAAATGTACGGGATCGAGGACGAGTCGGGCCGCCTCATGGTCATCCTGACCCACAACACCGACATCGCGGACGGATGGGAGCGCGAGGGCGAAGACGACGAGTTCTTCTACCGCTTCTCGCCCAACGCCTACGCCATCGGGATCAACGTGATCCTGTACATGATGACCCACTGACGGTGCGCCCGCCGGCCTGCCCGGTCCGGAGCGCGCCGCCGGGGCCGAACGCCCGGGCAGGGAGGACGACTTGAGCGACTGGTGGGCCGAAGGGCTCCTCTTCGAGAACTGCAACTGCACCGCGGTCTGCCCGGGGCACATCCACTTCAGCCAGAAGTGCACGCACGAGATCTGTCACGGCTTCTGGGCGATCCGGTTCGAGGGGGGACGGGTGGGCGCGGGCGGCTCGGGCGCGGAGGGCCGGGCCGGGGATGCGGGCCGCGTCCCGGGATATGAACCGCGCCGGTGCGGATGGGTGCGCCGGGGACATCGACCTCGCCGGGGTCGACGTGGTTGTTGTGTACGAGACGCCGCAGGTGATGGTGGACGGGGGGTGGAAGCAGGTGATCATCGTGTCCGACCGGGCGACGGGGGCGCAGCGGCGGGCCGTGGAGGAGATCCTGACGGGGATGCGGGGCGGGCCATGGGAGATTCTCGCGAGGTTCGTGGCCGATGCGCGGCCGACCCGCACGGCGCCGATCCGCATCGAGGAGGCGCCAGGACGCAAGGCGGTGACGGTGACGGGGGTGATGCGGGGGGCGGTGGAGGCGATCCGGGGGCGGAACCGCGCGGAACCGGTCACCTTCGAGAACATCTACAACCAGATCCACGACACCAGCCAGGTGATCGCCCGCGGCTCGACCCGGTACGACGACGGCGAGATCGTGATCGCGAACGAAGGCACGCACGGGCTCTGGTCGCGGTTCCGCTGGTCGGGCGAGTAGGGATGCGCCCGGCGGCAATTCGCGCGTCCCGGGCCCCCTGCAGCCCTCGTAGCGGGCTCGAACAGCCATCTCAATGAGCTTTTGGCCCGTTTTCGCGATGTGGCTGGCCATGACGGCGGTCATGATGGGGCCGGTGGTGTATCCGTGGCTGCGGGTGCTATCGAGGATGGCCGCGAGCGGGGTGCCCGGCGACGACCCGGTGCCTACCGGACGCCGCCACCGGCGGCATGCGCCAGGCCGCTCGCACAACAACGGTGCGGCGATGGTCGCCACCGTCCCTTTCGCGGGCGGCTACATGCTCGCCTGGGCCGGATTCAGCGCCGCTGCGGCAGCCGTTCAGGTGACTCTGTCCGCTCTGTCCCTCCCCGTCCCCTTCGCCATGGACGCCCCGGTCCTCTCGGCGACGGCGCTCGGGCTCGCGGGCACATTCCAGTTCACCAAACTGAAGGAGGCGTGCCTGTCCCACTGCCGCTCCCCGGCAGGATTCCTGCTCGCGCGCTGGCGCCCCGGCGCGGCCGCCTCCGCCCGGCTCGGACTCGAACACGGTCTGTACTGCGTCGGTTGCTGCTGGGCCCTCATGGCGCTGGCCCTCGCGGTGGGAATGATCGACCTCGCGTGGATGGGCCTCCTCATGGCGGTGATGGTTGCGGAGACCACGCTGCCCTTCGGCGCCCGCCTCACCCGGCCACTCGGGATCGCGCTGCTCGCGGCCGGCGCGGCGGTGCTGGTCGCCGCGCAGCTGCCCTGACCCGGCCACCCCCGGACCGCTGGCCTGACCGCCGTGCCGGGCTACCTTCCAGTCATGAACGTCGCCCTCTTCGTCACCTGCCTCGCCGACCACTATTTCGCAGACGCGGCGGCCGACGCGGTCCGCCTTCTCCGCCACCTCGGCTGCACCGTCACCTTCCCGGACGCACAGACCTGCTGCGGCCAGCCCGCCTACAATGCGGGCCGCAACGCCGAGGCCCTGCGCATGGCCCGTCACACGATCGATGTCTTCGACGCGGCCGACGCGGTCATCGTCCCCAGCGGCTCCTGCGCCACGATGGTCAAGAAGTTCTACCCGCGGCTGATGGGGGAGGCGGTTTCCCGGGCCGGCCAGCCCGCTTCCTCCGCGTTGACCCGCGCCCGCGCGACCGCCCTTGCCGACCGTACCTGGGAGCTGGGCGAATTCATCGTGCGGCGCCTCGGCGTCACCGACCTGGGCGATGGCCTCGCCGGACGCCGCGTCGCCATCCACCAGGGGTGCCATGCGCTGCGCGAACTGCGCCTGGAGTCGGAGCCGGAGGTGCTGCTGGAAGGGGCGGGCGCGGAAGTCGTCCCCTGGGAGGCCGATGATGAGTGTTGCGGCTTCGGGGGCCTCTTCTCCGTGAAGATGTCCGCGGTCTCGGCAGCCATGGCGGACCGGAAGCTGGACACGCTGCCGTCCGTCGACTGGGTGGTCTCGGGGGACGGGGGCTGCGTCCTCCACCTCGAGGGGCGCAGCCGGGCCCGGCGGCTGGGAATTGAGTTCGTGCATCTCGCGACCGCGCTCTGGCGGGGGGTCGCGGGCGACGGTGGCACGACCGGTCGCAACCCGGCCACCGCGATCGACCAGCCGGCGGCCGCTCCGCCCGCCCGGGACCGCTGACATGTGCCCTCGCATCCACGAGTACACGGCCCGCGCGACCGAAGCCATCCGCAACGAGCCCGAGGTCCGCGAATCCGTCACCGGCGCCACCCTCGCCTTCGACAGGAAGCGCCGCGATGCCTACACCGAGGTCGACGCGGATGCGTGGCGCCGCTGGGCCGAGGCGGTGAAGAACCACACCCTGACGCACCTGGACGACTACCTCACGCAGGCGGAGGAGCGGCTCGAGGCCAACGGAGCCCACGTCCACTGGGCGGCCGACGCAGCCGAGGCGCGCGACATCGTGACCACCATCGCGGCGGACCACTCGGTCGCGACGGTGGTCAAGGGCAAGAGCATGCTCACCGAGGAGATCGACCTGAACCCTGCGCTGGAGGCCGCCGGGATCGAAGTCCTCGAGACCGACTTGGGCGAGTACATCCTGCAGCTCCTCAACGAACCCCCGAGCCACATCCTGGGCCCCGCCATCCACAAGTCCCTGCAGCAGGTAAGGGACCTCTTCGCCGACCGCCTGGGCTCCGCGCCGGACGGCGATCCCGACGCTCTCGCCGAGGCCGCGCGCCGCGTGCTCCGCGACGCCTTCGTCCACGCCGACATGGGCATCACGGGCGGTAACTTCCTCGTCGCGGAGACGGGCACGGTGGCCCTCATCGAAAACGAGGGGAACATCCGTTTGACGACCTCGCTCCCGCGGGTGCACGTCGCCCTGGTCGGCATAGAGAAGCTGCTCCCCCGCATGACCGACCTCGCAGGCTTCCTGCAGCTCACGGCGCGCGCGGCGACAGGCCAGCCGATCGGCTGCTTCGTGTCGCTGATTCAGGGGCCGGCCAGCCAGCCCGGAGACGACGGCCCTGAGGAAGTGCACGTCATCCTGGTCGACAACGGTCGTACGGACGTACTTGGCCACCCTCACGCCTGGGAGGCCCTCCGTTGCCTGCGCTGCGGCGCTTGCTTGAACGCCTGCCCCGTGTACCGCCAGACCGGCGGCCACGCATACGGCTACGTCTACTCGGGCCCGATCGGTTCGGTGCTGGACCCGGGGCTGCTGGGGCTGCACGAGGCGATGCCGCTGCCCTTCGCGTCGTCGCTGTGCGGGGCGTGCTTCGACGCCTGCCCGGTGCGGATCCCGATCCCGGAGCTGCTCCTGGAGTGGCGCCGCGAAGCGCAGGAGCAGGGGCTCACGCCGTGGAAGGAGCGGGCGGCGCTGGCGGGACTGGCGAGCGTGGCCACGAGGCCGGGGCTGTACCGGCTGGCCGGAAAGGTCGGGTCGCGGCTCGGCGGAACCGGTGCGGCGCGCGCTCTCCCGATGCTGGGCGATTGGGCGCGGGACCGGGCGCTGCCCCGGCCGAGTCGGCGCACCTTCCGCGAGCTGTGGCGGGAGGGGATTGAGTGATGGACGCGCTGGAACGAATGCGGGCACGCCGATGACGGTACCGAACTCCCCTCGGGGCCGCTGGTGAGCGGGGCGCGCGCAGGCTCCCGCGAGCGAATCCTGGAGCGGGTCGCGCGCGCGACCGCCGGGCGGGAGCGGGCCCGGCATCCGGGGGCGCTGGAGACCCCGGCGCCGGCAGACCCCGTGGCCGAGTTTGTGAAACGCTTCACAAGCCAGGGCGGCGAGGTGGTGGAGGGGGAAGGGACCACGCCGGCGGGGCGTTGGCTGGCCGGATTCCTGCAAGGGCTGGACGGGGCGGTGACCGGCGTCGCGGTGGGTGCCGACGTTCCCTCGGAACTGAGGCCGCAGCTGCCCGTGGTGGCAGCGGCGCACGCGGGAGCGGGAATCTCGGTGGCCTGGGCGGCGGTCGCGGAAACGGGGAGCCTGATCCTGCCGTCGACGGGAACGCGTGCGGTGCAGCTGCTGCCGCCGGTTCACATCGTCTGGGTGCCCGAGGGGCGGGTCCTTGCGACGCTGGAGGAGGCGCTTCGGGAACTGCGGGACGTCCTGCCTGCAACCGTCGGCCTTCACTCCGCGCCGAGCAAGTCGGCGGACATCGGGCAGACCGTGGTCACGGGCGTGCATGGGCCGGGGCGGTGCATCGCGGTACTGGCGTAGCAGGCGCGATAGGCGCCCCGGTCAGCTCACGGATTCCCCTCCCGCCGGCCTGAATCGTAGCGCCCAACCGCCCGCACCATCCCCCATGTCCAAAGAGCCGCCGCGGGTACGAAGACCACACCGATCGTCATTCCGCCCAGCAGCGCGAACACGCCGAGCAGGAAGGCGGCCGAGGCACGGAGCAGAGCTGCGCTCTTCCAGTCGGTCGCCGCAAGGGGCAGGATTGTCGCGACCACGGGAACCAGGTGGATCAGCCCCAATCTGTTCGCGCCAAAGACCATGAGAACAACCGCGGGAACCACGGCGAGGGTGGCGGCAATGGTTGGCACGTCCCTGTTCGGGCGGTTCATCCAGGGCGCGTCGTCGAATCGGTTCACCATCATCCCTCACCTTCTGCGAATGCCACCTCCCGCACCCGCTGCCACGGAACCAGCCTCCCCGCGCTGCGCGCTTGAAGCTCGCTTCCGCCGTAGACGACCGCCAGTTCGGGGACGGCCGCATCGGGCCGGCCCCCGTCCACAAAATGACCCCGCACTCGCTCCGCGCCGCGCAGCAGGGCCGAAGTCGGCGTCGCGGCGGCCTTCGCTTCGAGCAGGGTCAGCCCGCGGGGCGTTTCAATGACCAGATCGGCCTCGGCTCCGTTGTGGTCCCGGTAGTGGTACAGGCCGCGGGTCTCCCCCCGGTTCATGCGTGTCTTGAGGATCTCCGAGACCACCCACGTCTCGAAGATCGGCCCGCGCAGCGGATGTGAACGGAGTTGTCCGGGGTCGCGAATCCCCAGCAGCCAGCAGGCCAGACCGGAATCGTGGAAGTACAGCTTCGGCATCTTCACCAGCCGCTTTCGCAGATTTGCGTGAAAGGCCGGCAGACGAAACGTGATGAATGTCGTCTCCAGGATGCTCAGCCACGCCTTGGCCGTGGGTTGTGAGACGCCGCAGTCGCCGGCCAGGGAAGAGTAGTTGAGCAGTTGCCCCGTGCGGCCGGCGCAAAGCTCCACGAAACGCTGAAAGAGCGCGAGGTCGCCCACGTTCGCGACGGTTCGCACATCCCGCTCCACGTAGGTGGCGACGTAGGACCGGAGCCAGCGCGACGGGTCGAGTTCCCGGTCGAAGATGCGGGGGTACCCGCCGCTGAACATGGCCTCTTCCAGGGTCCCGGAGGGTGGTCGAACCGCCGGACTTCCTGCCACGTCAACGGCAGCAGGTACAGGACCTCGGCGCGCCCGGCCAGGGACTGGCTCACCGACTCGAGGAGCCCGAGGTTCTGCGACCCGGTCAGGATCCACCGCCCGGGTGTCGGATCGGCGTCAATGATGCCCTGCAAGTAGGAGAGCAACCCGGGGACACGCTGCACCTCGTCGATCACCGCGCCCTCCGGGAACTGGGCCAGGAATGCGCGGGGGTCTTCCGCCGCGAAGGCCCGGTCGTCGGGGGCCTCGAGGGTTCGGTACGGATGGTCGGGAAAGAAGGCGCGGCACAGTGTGGTCTTGCCGCTCTGCCGGGGACCGGTGAGCGTGACGGCGGGTGAATGCATGGCCGCCCGCGCGAGTTCGGGAATCAAGTCGCGTCGAATCATGGGGGAAAGGATAGTCAACAATGTAGGCTAATTCAATATGCTATTTTGGATCATACTATTTGCGCTGCCTTGACACCCTCAGATTTCGAAGATGCTGTTATCTTCGCTCGCGCTCGAGCCTGACGAGGTGATGCTCGTCCGTCTCGGGATGTTCCCGCGCCGTGTAGAAGACGCCCGGGGGACCGAACGCCGTGGGGAAGCCGGGCGGATTCATCAGGCGCCGCGATTCACCGGTGGCCAGCGAGACGACGAAGACTTCGAACTCCTCGCGGGACTCCGTCCAGGCTCGCACCCAGGCGTGGCCGCCCGGATCCACGATCAGTCCGCTCCACCGGGAGAGCAGCGCTGGTCCCGTACGTTCCGGTTGCACGCGGCGGCGACCCAGGTCCAGCACACTGCGGTCGGAGGCGAGTTCTCCGAACTCAGGCACCTCCCAATCCGGCAGGGCAACCGAATCCGTCTCCAGGGTCGCCAGATCAACCACCCACAGAAAGCGACTTCCGCCATCCGAAACGACGACACAGTCCAGATGTCGGGCCCAGTAGGACCGTGCTTCCCTCTTGCCTGGCATGGCAAACGGGGAATCCTGTTCACGGGCGTGCCAGGGGACGGGCCGTTCCCAGAGGAGCATGCGGTGGTTCGGGTCCGCACGCTGCACCCTCCACAGCTGAAGGCGCCGACTCCCGAAACCCACCGAGTCCACCCCGAAGATCATCTGCTCTTCGTCAACGGGACTCACGAACCTCACCCCTTCGACCAAACCGATGGTCAGCAGCCGGGTGGACCACCGATGCTCCCCTCCGGCATCGAAGGCCGCCAGGCGAAACCGGTCGTAGACAGCCAGATTACGCCCATCGAAGGCCACATGTCCCTCGAAGTGGTCGTCCAGCCAGCTGATGGGAAAGGGCCCTTGGAACTCGCCGGGACCCTCCCCTCTCCGCCCGAACGAATGCCGCTCTTCCAGCTCCCCCGAGAGGTGGACGATGCGCGGACGCAACTGGTCGTACAGGAACAAGCTGTCCCCCGCGGCGGCCAGCCCGCCGTAGGACGCGATCCACTCGTCCTCGGATCCCAGACCGTACGTGTGCGTATCACTGTACGACTCGGCCAACCAGGCCGACTCATCGGCCGATGCCATGCAGGCAATTGGCGCGGTCTGGCCATGGGCCGGCCCGCTCGTGAACGCGAGTGCCGCGACTGCCGCCAGCACATGCGGAGGGTCTGCGAGCGGCGAGGGCTTCATCGGCATTCCCGGGAATCCTCCGTCAGTGATGGTCGGCGAGATCCGCATCCGTCGCGCGGACCCCGTCGCAAGGTATCTTGACTCACCCCGCACCACCGCCCCACTTCTCAGACGGCTCCTTCGATTCGCAAGGTTGCGTCCCCAAACTGGAACGCCAAGTCATGAGCGAAGATTCCCGCGAGGCAAGTCCTTCCCCCGAGGCCCACTCCGGACTCAGCCCCTTCGAGAAGGCCGAACTGCCATCCCCACCCCGGCCGAAGGGATTGGCCTGGATCGGCGTCGTCGGGCCCGGCGTCATCGTGCTGGGCGCCTCGATCGGGAGCGGCGAGTTCCTGCTGGGGCCGGCGGCCTTCGTGCAGTACGGGCTGGTGCTCCTGTGGGTGACGCTGGTCGCGGCATTCCTCCAGACCGTCTTCAACACGGAACTGATGCGTTGGACGCTGGCGACGGGCGAGCCGGTCGTGACCGGGTTCATGCGGACGAAGCCGTGGGCGCCGCTGTGGGCATTCTTCTACGCCATCCTCTACTTCCTGCAGGTGGGCTGGCCGGGGTGGGCCGGGGCCGCCGCGGGTGCGATCTACTTCCTGATCTTCCGCGAGTTGGCGGGTCCGGAGCAGGCGCAGCTCGTGTACTGGATCGGGGTCGGCACCTTCGCCGTGTGCGTGGGTGTTCTCCTCTTCGGCAGGCGCATCGCACGGACGCTGGAGCTGCTCAACTGGGTGCTGGTGGCGGCGATCCTCGGCGGCTTCCTGGTGCTCGCGCTGGCGTTCGTGCCGGCGGACACATGGGTCGCCGCGGGTGCGGGACTGGTGGGCTACGATCCGGCGGCCGGCTCCTTCCGCTTCATCCCGGAAGGCGTGGACTGGTTCCTGATCGGCGCGTTCGCGGCGTATTCGGGAGCCGGCGGGGTGATCAACCTGACCCTCTCCAACTGGGCTCGCGACAAGGGCTATGGAATGGGGAAACGGGCCGGTCACATTCCCGCGGCGGTGGGCGGGGAGCGCGCGGACCTGGCGCCGACCGGCTACACCTTCGACACCGATTCGGCGGCAATGAACAAGTGGCGCGGCTGGTGGAGGGTCGTTCGCGCCGACCAGTGGGGCGTCTACTTCGTGGGCGCGATGCTGGGGATGATTCTCCCGGCGGTCCTCTACGTCACCTTCATCGAGGGCGGCACCGACATCCGCGGCCTCTCCGTCGCGGCCGCGCTCGCGAACGCGATGGCCAGCCAGGCGGGCGCCATCTTCGGCGGCGCGATCGCGCTCATCGGCGTGTGGGTGCTCTTCAAGACCCAGCTCGACATCATCGAGGCGATGACGCGCGCGATCACCGACATCCTCTGGACGGGTTCAGGGTGGGTGCGGCGGCTGCGCGGCGGCGATGTGCGCTTCCTGTACTACACCGTGCTGGGTTTGCTGGCCGTCTGGGGGGTCATCGCGCTGAAGCTGGCCCAGCCGATCTTCCTGCTTCAGCTGGGCGCGAACATGGCCGGGGTCGTCTTCGTGGTCTCGTCGCTGCACCTGCTCTACATCAACACGCGATTCCTTCCCGAGGCGGTGCGCCCGCCGATGTGGCGCAGGGTCGCGCTGGTGGCGATGTCCGTGTTCTACGGGGCGTTCGTGGTGCTGTGGCTGCGGGGGCAGTTCGGGGGGTAGCGTTCCGGGGCGCCGGAGCCATCCGGGCGTGCGCCGGTGTCCGGGCCCAGCCGCTCCAGCGCCCGCTCGAAGCTGACCAGACGGCGGATCAGCGCGTTGTAGCGGGCATGGGTGTCGTCCGGATGCTCGGCGCCGATGGCGAGGTAGAGCTCGATTTCGGGGGGTTGGGTGAGCGGTGGAGCCGGGGGAACCTGGAGCCCCGCCATGCGCATTCGGGTCGCGCCGACGCACACGAGCAGCGCTTCGACGGTAAGGTCGCCGCGCTTCAGCGCCTCGATGCCGGAAGCGACCAGATCGGCGCCGGGAAGTCCGGGGGGGATCTCGGTGGTCTCCGGCACGGCATGGCCCGCCGGCCGGTTGGGGCCGTCCTTCGCTGAAAGCGTCATTGGCTGATCTCGCTGGTTAGCAACAGCACCTTGCGCCTGAAACTGGGCGGATCAATGGCAGGATAACGCACCATGGCCGCTTCGACCGACTCGTAGAGCTCGACCAGCCGGCTCGCACGAATCAGCCCGCGCCTGCCCATCTCCCGCACGTCCGACCAGTCCAGTTCGTGCCCGCGCTCCAGCTTCGCCAGAGCCTGGGCGTAGAAGTCGTAGTGATAGTAGTCCACGGAGCCGTAACGGTCGATGAACGGGCTGCGCTCGCGCCAGCCGGGCAATGGGGGGATGAAGTCGTCGGGGGCCGCCAGCTCGACATTGATGTTCAGGGACTCCTTGGCACGGGCGATCGCCTCGAAGACGCCCTCCGGCTCCGGATCGAGTTTGAGGTCGATGTCCACCGTCGTCTCTCTCCACCCCACCAGCACCGCGGAGCTGCCGCCGACGAGATAGATCCGCCCGGGACCCGTCGCCGCCTGGCCCAGGCGCCGCATCAACTCCCGCACCCCGTCGGCGCCTGCCGGAGGGCGAGCCGTCACCGTTCCTCGATCCGGAAGAGCTGGATCTGGAAGTACAGCGTCTCGTTGGGGCCGACCAGACCGTCCCCGGTTCCCGACCAGCCGTAGCCGAGCCGGCCGGGGACGACGACCTCGAAGTGGCTGCCGGCCGACATCAGTTCGAGGGCCTCGCGGAAACCGCGGATGAGTTCCCGCAGGGCGAGGACATCCGGCTGGCCGCGTTGGTACGACGAGTCGATCACGGTGCCGTCGGCGAGCCTGGTGCTGTAGTGGACAAGGACCCGGTCCCGCGAAGTCGGCTTCGGGCCGGCGCCCTCCTGGAGGACCTTGTACCTGAGCCCGCTGCCGGTGGTGATGAAGCCGTCGGCGTCGGGGGTGAGGTCTTCGACTGCCGGTTCGCCGCCGGTGGCGCAGGCGGTGGCGGCGAGGAGGAGGAACAGGCGGGCGCCGTGGTGGGAGCCTCGGCGCAGGGTCACGGGCCTCCGGTGCCTTGGGAGAACATGGCTCGGTTGTCGCCCCGGTAGGCCTTGCCCACCGCCCCCCTTCCCGGCCGGCCCGCTACGCCGGGCCATCGCGCGCCAGCATGTACGCGAATCCCCCGATGAGTGCGAGCACGACGACGATGGCGATGACCGTAATCACCGCTCGACGATGTCCAGGAGTTCGATCTCGAAGATCAGGGTCGCGTTGGGACCGATCAAATCGCCGCGGCCCGCCTCGCCGTAGCCCAGCTCCGGCGGGATGGTGACGCGGGCGTGACCCCCGACCGACATCAGCTGCAAGGCCTCGCCGAACCCCTCGATGACGCCGTCCACGTTGAATTCGCTGGGTTCGCCCCGGTCGTAGGACGAATCGAATTGGGTGCTGTCGGTCAGCATCCCGCGATAGTGGATGCGGACGCGGTCGGTGGCCGTTGGGCTGGGGCCGTCGCCCTCGCGGAGGGTCTCGATCTGCAGGCCGCTCTCGGTTGTGATCATGCCGGAGTCCGTGCAGGCGGCCGCGGCCGCGAGGGCGGTGACGGTGAGTGCAGCGGCGAGGGTGAGCGGCCGAGATGGGCGTGCCCGGTTGGTTGCCTTTGACATGGTGTTTCCTCCAGTTCGGGTTTTCGTTCGCTGGTTGAGTGGTCCGGCGGCGGGGCGCTCCCGCGCGCGGGGTCGTGCCCTCTATCCCCTCCCGATCGATGTCGCGCCGATGCTCGCCAGCGACGGGGTGCCGGCCAGCCGCATCGTCATCGCGAGTTCGTCCCGAAGGATCTCCAGGACCCGCTCGACGCCGGGCTGGCCGAAGGCGCCCAGTCCCCAAAGGTAGGGGCGGCCGACCGCGACGGCATCCGCGCCCCGGGCGATCCCCTTGAAGATATCGCTGCCGCGGCGGAAGCCGCCGTCGACGATCACGGGGACGCGCCGGTTCACGGCGTCTGCGATCTCCGGCAACGCGTCGATGGTTGCCTGCCCGCTGCCCTCGGAGCGGCCGCCGTGGTTCGAGACCCAGATGGCGTCGACGCCGTGCTCCAGCGCGAGCCGCGCGTCCTCGTGCGTCATCAGCCCCTTGACGACGATCTTCTGGTCGGTGATTTCGCGCAGGCGGCCGATGAAGTCCCAGGTCATCCCGGGGGTGCGGAAGTCGGCGGGGCGGTACTCGGTCCCCTGGAACATCGGCTTGACCGTGGGCGCGCGGCCCCCTGGGCGGTGGCAGCCGGTGCAGGTGCGGTCGTCGGTGCGCGACCAGCGCTGCAGCGTGAGGCGGTTGCCGCCCGCCGGCAGATCCACGGTGAGAACGAGGACGGGGCAGCCGGCGGCGCGCACACGCCCCACCACGGCCTCGGTGACCGACCAGTTGGAGGTTGCGTAGAGCTGGTACCACACCGGTTCGCCGCGCGCCGCGTTCACCTCTTCCACCCCCGTCGAAGTGACGGTCGAGAGGACCTGGAGGTGATTCGCGGCCAGCGCGGCCCGGGCGGTTGCGAGCTCGCCTTCCGGGTGGAAACCCCTCTGGCTGCCGCACGGCGCGATCACGATCGGGGTGGGCCATTCGCGCCCGAAGAGCGTGACGCGGGTGTCGAGCCGGCTGACGTCGACGAGGCGCCGGGCGCGGATGTGGATGCGCTCCAGCGCCGCGCGGTTGCCGAGCTGGGTTTCCTCGCCGTCGACCCCGGTCTGGATGTAGCCGAAGTGGGCGGGGGGACGGTGGTGGCCGCGACGCGCTCCATGTCGAAGACGTCGAGGGCCTGGGGGGCTTCGGTGGGGAGGGGAGGGGCGCCGGTATGGTGGAATGGGCCGAGGGGGTTGGCGGGGGCTGGGGGGAGGCCATGGCTGTTTGGGACGGGACCGGAGCCGGATGGGGCGGTGCCGGGGCGGGGCGGGGCGCACCCCGGGATGGTGGCCAGCAGGGGGCTGGCCGCGAGCCAGCGCAGGAAGCGGCGGCGGTCGGGGGTGGGGGGCGAGATGGGCAGTGTCATGTTGGCAATGTGGGGTGGTTTGGGGGGGCCGTACAAGACGGATGAAACGTGCTGGCGGCACGATTCGACGCGCGACCCAATACCCGAGCAGCGGCTGGTTTCACAGAGGTGTTCTGGCTCATCCGTACATGGCGTTGGGCAGAAGTGTGGCGAGGCCGGGCAATAGGGCGATGAGTATCAGCGCCGCGAGCATCGCAAGCCAGAAAGGAATGATCCCGCGGAACATCCTGTGAACCGGCACGTCGGGAGCGACGCCCTTCACCACGAAGATGTTCAGTCCGACCGGAGGCGAGATCAGGCCCATCTCCAACGTGATGACGATCATCACACCGAACCAGATCATATCGACACCGAGGGACTCGAGAATCGGCTGAACCAGGGGAACGGTCAGGACGAGCATCGCGAACCCGTCGAGAAAGGTGCCGAGCACGATGAACATGACCAGTACCAGCATGACGACCTGAGTACCCGAAAAGCCCTGTTCGGCTACCCAGTCGGATGCCACGAACGCTACACCGGTCAATCCCAGGAAGACCTTGAACACGAATGCCCCGAACAGGACCAGGAACGCGATGCCGCTGGCCTTCAGCGTGGCACCGACCACCTCGATCGTGGTCTTCCGGTTCAGCGCGCGCCGTGCGCAGGCGGCGATCAGCGTCAGCAGCGCTCCCACTCCCGCCGCCTCGATGGCGGAGAAGACACCGGCGTAGATGCCGCCGATGGTCACGACGACGATGCCCAAAATCCAACCGGCCCTCGCCGTCGCCCGGAGTTGATCCCGCCACGCCACAGGCTCATCGGCGTGCGGCGCCTTGTCCGGATCGCGTCTCACGACGATCGAGACGGCGAGCACGAACAGAAGCGTGAGCAGAATCCCGGGAATCACCCCGGCCATGAACAGGCGTCCGATGCTCTCTTCGGTGATGATCCCGTAGATCACAAGGCCCGCCGACGGCGGGATCAGTATGCCGAGCGTTCCGCCGGCGGCGATCGCTCCCGTCGCCAGCGAGTCATCGTACCTGTACCGCCGCATCTCGGGAAGCGACACCCGGCCCATGGTCAGGGCGGCGGCCAGCGACGAGCCCGAGAGAGCCGAGAATCCGGCGCATGCGACGATGGACGCGGACGCGAGGCTGCCGCGAACACGCCCGAGCCAGCTGTGAGCGGCGCGGTACAGGTCCTGGCTCATCCCGGAGACCACGGCCAGATTGCCCATCAGCATGAACAGCGGGAGGATGGTGAGGGGATATCGCGAGGCTACCGCGAAGATCTCCCCCGCCAGGACCGGCACTGCGGCACCGGGGCGGATCAACGCGATTCCCGCCGCCCCGACGATCAGCATCGCCAGGCCCACGGGCATGCGGATCAGGAGCAGAACGAGGAGAGCGAGGAAGCCCAGCAGGGCGATGCCCGGTCCGTCCATCATTCGGCCGGCTCGTTGGGATCCTCGGTGTGCCATGCCGCCAACCCCAGGAGGAGTTGGGACACGAGCAGCAGGCCGTAGGTGGTCAGAGACGCACCCAGCGCGTAGTAGAACGGCTCGTGGGGGATCGATATGCTGCCGGTTACGGCACCGCAGGCCAGGCCGCAACTGCCGTGTGCGAACAGGGCGTAGGCAGCCATCGCGGTCACTCCCACGCCGAGGAGTCGGGCGACCGCGTCCGTGATTCTGGTCGTGGGCCTGCCCAGGAAGCGCGCGATCAGGTTTACGGAGACGTGAGAGCCCTCGCCCGCGCCGTAGGCGATCGCACCCGCCACCACGACGGTGAGCGACATCGTGGAGAGATCCTCGATCCAGAGCAGCGAGTCGTTCAGCGCATAGCGCCAGAAGACCTCGGCTACGGTGACTGCCAGGAGCACGGCGAGCGCGATCCCGCCCACGGCCACGAACGCCGCCCCTAATCGGCGGCAATACAGTTCGGCCCGCGCGAAATGGTCCCGGTAGTTCTCGAAGACGGTCACGAGACAGTCACGGCTCTCCGCGCAGCGATGCGGTCTCGAATGCGTGCCCCGCGCTTTCCGGCGCGCAGCGGAGTGCGACGCTCACTCATCGCGCGCCATTGAACAAGCGGATGACCTCGCCGACGGTCATGTCGCCCACCTGACGCGCGAGCCCTGCTTCGCGGAGAGGAGCGATCGCCAACTCGAAGCGGCGCTTTTCGCTTTCTGCAAGATCGATGATCTCGACACCCGCCTCCACGGCCATCTGCAGCCCCTCGGCGCCCGCGCGCGTATACGCGGCGGCTCCGGCAAGGGACAGGGAGTCATCCGCAACTGCGTCGATCCAGCCCTGCTCTTCCGGAGAAAGGGCGTCGTATACCCCCTGGTTCATCAGCAGAACGAACGGCAGCCCGGACAGAGGGAGCCAGGTGGTCAGGTAGGAAGCCGGCTCCTGCAGCTGGAACGCGACGATCCCCGAAGGGGAGGCGGCGACCCCGTCGATGACTCCGGTGGACAGACTCTGGTGGACGACCGTACCGGGCTGCATGACGGCACTCGCGCCAAGCGCTTCGATGAACGGGATGGCGCTGCGGGTCGAAACCCGGATCTTGAGTCCGCGCATGTCCTCGAGTGTTCGCACCGGTCTGTCGCGGGTGAGCAGCACCGGGGCGTCGTTGGCCCAGATCGCCAGGACCCTGGCCTCGTACTCCGGCTCCAGAACCGACCGGGCGCGCCGCATGGCCTCGGTACATTCCGTTGCCGTCTTGCAGACGCCCGGGTAGGCGATCAGGTCGGTCTTCGGAAAGAGGTCCGCGGTGTAGGCGGGCACGGCAAGGGCGATATCGGCCACGCCGCTCAGCAGCATTGAGTACTGGGCCGGCGCGGATGAGTTGAGGGCGCCTGCGGGGAATTGCCGGACAGTCAGTTCGTCGCCCGAGAGTTCGGAGAGTTCCTGGGCCAACGGCGTGAACATCCACTCGTTCAGAGCGTGATCCGCTGACAGGAAGTGCGCCAGCGACAGCTCCCTGGCGTCGGGTGCCGGCCGGCATCCGGACGCGAACGGCAATCCGGCGGCGAGAGCGAGGAGCGCGTGGATGAATCCCCGCGAGCGGCGAGGCGCCGGGCCGGCATGGCCTCCCGGGATCGGACTCGTCGTCGCCATTCAGGACCCACCCCCGGCAGCTGCGGAAACGCGGAGAGTGAGGATGTCCATGTCGTGAAACTGCTGGTGGCGGACCGAGGAAGCGAGGTGTCTGAGGAGCCGGAGGGAGATTTCATGCTCTACCCGGGCCACCCTGGTCTGCTCCTCGAGCCATTCCAGGCGGTCCTGAAGATTGAGTTCACCGCTGCCGGCCGCGCCTACCCTGAATTCCAGCACGGCCTCTCCATCTTCCTCGCGCGCGGTCAGCTGCAGTTCGCGTGTTGCGCTCCCGGGCGCCTCCTCCGCGCCCTCGGTTGCCCCGCGCGACTGCATAAGGGTGAGCAATGTCTCCTCGCTGGCCGCATCGAGCCGCTCCACGATCGCTTCCAGGCCGTTGCGCGCTGCGAACGTCTTGATGAACTCCCTGATCCGGGGAAGTTCGGCCGCGTCGAGCTCGCCCCTGAACCGGCTCTTGCGCCGGACCGAAAGCGCCGTCAGGGCCAGTGCCAACAGCCCCCCCGTGGTCAGTCCGTTGCTCAACAGACCGCCCGCGAATTCCGCGAAGAAGGCGGGAAAGATCATCTCGAATTCGAATGCGACACCCGTCCAGAACGAGACGCCCGCGATAAGGCCGTTGCGGGGATTCGCGCCCATGCTCCTGACGGCTTCGCGCATCCCGACCGCGAACAGCGTCGCCATGACCACGGCGATGGAAGCGGCCACGACACCGGCGGGGATGGCGAGGAAGAGCGCGAGCGCCTTCGGCAGGAAGGCCAATGCGAGGAACACCAGCCCGGCCGCGACCGCGGTGTTGCGAGCCGCGACGCCGGTGACTTCGACGGCGGCCACCGCACCGGCGTGGGGCGTGTTGGGCATCGTTCCCGCGAGCCCCGCCAGGAGATTCCCGGCGCCCTCGGCGGCCACGGCCCGCTGCACCGCGCGATAGTCCACCGCCCGCGACCGGCGCCACGCCACGCGCTGTGCCCCGACCGCGACGGCGATCGACTTCGTCGAGCCGACCAGCGCCACGAAAAGGAATGCCGGCAGCAGCGTCCAGAACGGCGGACCGAAGCCGAGGTCCAGCCCGGGCAGTCGGCCGGGCGGGGTGCCGAGCCAGGCGGCATCGGCGACGCGCGCGGTGTCGTAGATTCCGAAGAAGGCGCTCACGAGGGAACCGGCGACGATGCCGGCTGCGGGGGCCCAGAGACGCAACGTCCCCTTCGCCTTGAGTGCGATCCCCACGATGGTCGAGATCGTTACGACGGCACTCACCAGCCCGGCGTACGCAGGGCCTCCGGGCGGCAGCTCGTTCAGCATGTCGAAGAGAATCGGCATTACGGTGACGGGAAGGAGCATGATCACCGTGCCCGTGACGACGGGCGTGAGAACCCTGTGCAGGAGCGAGAGCCGCGCGGAGAGCGCCCCCTGGGCGACCGCCGAGATAACGACCAGGGTGGCGAGCAACCCCGGACCCCCCTGAATGAGCGCCTCTGCGCAGACCGCGATGAAGATCGCCGAACTGATGTGCGTCAGAGCGTAGCCCGACCCGATCCGTCCCACCTGCGCACCCTGCAGGATCGCCGATACGCCGCATGCCAGGACCGAGGCGAACACCGCCCACACGACGAGTTCCTCGGCACCGGCCGCGCGAAACACGATCGTCGGCATCAGCACTGCCCCATTCAGAGCCAGGGCGCAGAGCTGCGCGCCGAGCGCAAGCGCGAGGGGCCCGGGAATCCGGTCGGCGACTTCGTAGCGCAAGTTGTCGTTGGAACGCAACTGCGAACGCTCCACGTCGTTCCCCTCCATGCGCCCAGGTAAGTTGCTTTTCTCCACCTTGAGACCATATCTTGCCGCGCGGCGTATCCGTCGGCAAGCGGACCACCATACCCGGAGGAGCCTGAAGTGGCAGCCTACACAGTGATTCGGACGAAGGTTCACGATCCCGAAGCCTACTCGGCATTCGTGGAGAGAGTGACGGCCCTGATGCCCGAATTCGGCGGCGAATTCGTGGTCCGGGCCGACAGGTGTGTGACGCTCGAGGGAGAGGAGCCCGATATCGTCGTCATCCAGTGCTTTCCCGACATGGGGTCAGCGCAGGCGTACTACGACCACCCCGAGTATCAGGAGGCCTTGAGCTTCGTCCGCGGCGCCTGCACCCGGCAGATGGTGATCGTCGAGGGTGTATCCTAGAGCAGCCCGTGGAATAGGTCCCCGCTGCATTCGGACGGCGATGCATCCGGGCTGGACCGCGGTGCTCGCAATCGGTATCGCGGTGCCGCCCGCCCACGCCCAGGACCCCCCGCCCGAACCCGACTCGGTCATCAGGCTGCGCCCGCTGGTGGTCACGGCCAGGAACAGGGAGGAGCTTCTCCAGGATGTCCCGTTGTCGGTTACGGCCTTGTCCGGTCGTGCTCTGGAGCTTGGCCTGGTCGGAACGACCGATCGGCTCGGCCAGATGATGCCGAACGTCAACTTCAACCATTCCGGCGCTCTCTCGGGCACGAAATCCGCGGCGCAGTTCTACATCCGGGGCGTGGGGCAGCGTGACTTCCTGCCGGTGACGGATCCCGGAGTTGCAGTCTACGTCGACGGGATATACATGCCGCGCTCGGTGGGGGCGGTGATGGATCTCATCGACGTGGACCGCGTCGAGGTGCTGCGCGGACCGCAGGGTACGCTCTTCGGGCGCAACGCGGTGGGCGGAGCCGTGTCGGTGCACTCCAGGAGGCCGGACGCGGAAGCGCGCAGAAGCATGCGGCTTCAGGTCGGCGACGACCGGATGACCAACCTGACCGCGTCGGCAAACGGTGCCCTGGGGGAAGGGCTTTTCGGGAGCGTGACGCTGGCTCTCCGCAAGCGGGACGGGTACGTGAAACGCATCCACGACGGGCTCGACAAGGGCAACGACAACGGACGGGCGGCCCGCGGCGCGATCCTGTGGCGTCCCTCGGCAACCTTCGAGGTCTTTGCGACGGCCGACTATTCCCGCAGGCAGGAGAACGGGGCGCCCACCGTCAACGGGGGCCTCAACGACAAGCAGGCCTTCGGGACGTTCGGCAACGCGGCGCTGCCCGGCTGTACCGCGATCGCCGTCAACCCCAACTTCCCCGGGAACGGGCCGCCGACTTTCCCCCCGCCCGGACAGGGCGCGGGGGGTGCCAAGGGTTGCTACGGGCCCGACAGTTTCGCCGGCGAGTACACCTCGGAAGGCACCTTTCCGGCATTTTCCGATCTGGATTCGTGGGGCGCCGGCGCCAGGGTCTCCTGGTCGCTCGGCGGGGGCGTCACGCTCCGGTCTCTCACGGGCTACCGGGGGCTGGACATGTGGAACTCCCGGGACGCGGACAACACGCCCGCCAACGTCCTGCAGATCCAGATCGCGGTCGAATCCGAGCAACTCAGCCAGGAATTGCAGTTGAGCGGCTTCGGCCTCGACGACCGCTTGCACTGGCAGACCGGCCTCTACCTCGTCCGCGAAACGGGGTACTATCTGGGCGCTGTGACGCTCCCGACCGGGGCATTCGACAGCCACTGGGACCTGGTCAACTCGTCAATGGCCGGGTTCGCCCAGGCGACGGCCGACGTGACGGCGGCGGTTTCCCTGACGGTCGGCGCGCGCTACACGAAGGATCGGAAGACCGTGACACCGGATGTCTTCGCGGTGGGTGACGCGTCGCAGGGCAGGGGAAGCATCCACGAACCCACATGGCCCCTGGCCAGGGGGGTTTTCCGAGCCGCCACCGGGCCGATGAACCCCGGGGACCGCATCCTGGCCAACAAGGAATTCGCCAGGGATTTCGATGCGCTGACCGTGATGGCCAACCTCGCCCATCGATTGAACGACAACACGATCGCCTACGCCGGATTCGCCGAAGGATTCAAGAGCGGCGGCTTCGACGCGCGGGTTCCGTCTCCCCCACCCGGTTACGAGCCGAATTCGCCCGACGCCCCCCCGACCGACTACGAGCCCGAAACCGTCGCCAGCTACGAAATCGGCCTGAAGTCGAGCACCGGCGATGGCCGTCTCAGGCTGAATGTGGCGCTCTTCCGAGCCGACTACGAGGACCTGCAGGTCGTCATCCGCGAGTCGATCAATCCCATCACCGTCAACGGCGGATCGGCCGATCTCCAGGGTGGCGAGGTGGAGGCGGCGTGGATACCGGCCGGCGGGTGGGACATCGCGGCCAGCGTCGGTGTCCTGAGCGCGGAGTACGACAGCCTGAGCGCCGCCGTGCGCGAGAACAGGAACCCGTTGCAGCCGGACTACAAGCTGACCAAGACACCCGGTTTCAATCACTCGCTCGGGATCGCCAGGAGATTCCATGCCCGCGGTCTGCCCGTCACCCCCCGGATCCACTGGACATACACGGCGTCGCAGTATCACGACCCCGTCAACACGCCCCAACTGTTTCAGGAGGGGTATCACCTGTTCAACGCTTCGATGAGCCTGGCGAGCGCGGATGGCAGGTGGGAGGTGGTGTCCGCATTCCGCAACCTGACGAATGAGCGCTATCTTCTGACCGGGACGTCCGCCTGGGGCACCGCGGCGGCCTACATCGAGCAGGTGTACGGAAGACCTCGCGGGTGGTCCGTCTCGGTGAAGCGAACCTGGTGACCGGGTGCGATATCGGCGGACGGGCCGTGGACCGTAGCCCCTGGAGGACGCGAACAACCGTGTCGGCGGCTGCCTGACGGCTTTCGCGTCCCCGAAAACGTTGCTCCCGCGTCCCCGCTCAGCCAGCCTCGTCCGAATGAAGAAGTCCTCCCGCAAACCCCGCCTCCACCGCAATGTCTGGGCCGCGAGCGGCACCAGCTTCCTGACGGACGTGTCGAGCGAGATGCTCCTCAACGTCCTGCCGCTCTTCCTGTCGAATGTGCTCGGGGTGCGGGTGTGGGCGGTGGGCGTCGTGGAGGGGCTTGCCGACGCCACCGCCAGCATCCTCAAGCTGTATTCGGGGTGGCTTTCGGACCGGCTCGGTACGCGGAAGTGGCCGGCGGTCGCCGGGTACGCCATCTCGGCGGTTTCGAAGCCGTTCTACTTGCTGGCCTCGGCGTGGGGGACGGTGGCCGCGATTCGATGGGGAGACCGGGTGGGGAAGGGGGTCCGCACGGCGCCCCGCGACGCCCTGCTCGCCGATTCGACGCCGCCGCAGCGACGGGGACTCGCCTTCGGGCTGCACCGGGCGGCCGACACGGCGGGGGCGGTGATCGGGATCGCGGTGTCGATCTGGGTGGTGCAGCAGGTGCAGGGGGGTGGGGCGCTGCTGGAAGCCGAGACCTTTCGCCGCCTGGTGCTCTGGAGCCTTGTTCCCGCGTTCCTGGGGGTGGTGGTCCTGGCGGTCGGCGCGCGGGATGTCGGCTTCGGTCGGCGTGGCGGGCGCGGCGATGGGGCCCGGGAAAAGGGAGGCGGGCGCCCCCGTCTCGGCCTGCGCGGGTTGGGCCGGGGGTTCGCGGCGTTCGTCCTCTGCAGCGTGATCTTCGAGCTCGGCAACTCCGCGGACGCCTTTCTGGTGCTTCGGGCGCAGGAGCGCGGGCTTTCGGTGGCCGGCATTCTGTGGCTGCTCCTCGCCTTCAACGTGGTCTACACGCTCGTGTCGACGCCCGCGGGATTGCTTGCCGACCGCATACCGCGGAAGCGGGTGGTGGCGGGAGCCTGGGGACTCTATGCGCTGGTCTACCTGGGCTTTGCAATGGCGGAATCGGTCACGCATGTGACGGTGCTGTACCTGCTCTACGGCTGCTATCACGGACTCGCGGCCGGAGCTGCCAAGGCAATGGTCGCGGACCTGGTTCCGGCTACGCAGCGCGGAACGGCCTTCGGAGGGTATGCCGCGGCGATCGGCCTGGCCACGCTGCCGGCGTCGGTGTTGGCGGGTGTGCTCTGGGAGGGCCTCTTCGCCTGGGACGGCTTCGGCCCGGCCGCGCCCTTCGTCTTCGGCGCGGCGATGGCGGCGGTCGCGGCGGTGCTGCTGCTGGCGATGGTTCCCGGCGGGCGAGTCAATGGCGCGGAGTGACGTCCCTCAGCCGGAGGCGCTCGTTGCTCGTCAGTTTCCGCTTGGCTGGAAGCGCACCAGCACCGGGAGGTGGTCGCTCGTCGTATCGCGATAGTTCGGGATGAGCTGGTCGACCCGGTAGACGAGCGTCGACCCTGCCCGGTACCACGCCATCATCTCGTTGGAGGCCAGAACGTGGTCGATGATGTCGTCGAAGCCCAGGATCGAGGTTTCGCCCGCGGCGCTGAGCTCGGCGGTGGGGAACCCCCAGGTGTCCGTAGCGTTCACGAAGACGCGGTAGGGGGTGTCCCGTCCCTCCGTGATGGACCGGTCCACGTCGTCGTTCCAGTCGCCGGGCACGAGTACGAGCGTGTTGGGCCAGGTGCCGTCGAGGTACTCCTTCAGTCCCTGTCCGGCGGCGACGCGGCGTGCCCAGGAGGCGGTGTCCGCGCTGGCCTTGGCGTGCAACACGATCACGACCGCGTCGTATGTGGCGCCGCCGAACGTCAGCCGGGCCGACACTTCCATGGGAGGGCGTCCTGCGTACGCATGGTCCAGGTCGGCGCGGATGATGCGCGCGGAGGTGGGCTGGAGGACCGCCGTCTTGTAGATCAGCCCCACCTTGATCTCGCTCGCGTGGTAGGAGTCGCTGCCGCCGACCACGATCGGGTCGTTGGCGAGCAGGCCACCGTATCCCGGCAGGTGGCTCACCAGGTCTTCGAACGCTGTACGGTTGGTGATCTCCTGGACGCCCCACAGATCCGCGTCGGTGCCGAGTATCACATCGCGGACGCGAGCGGTCTGGAGGAGCTCGTCGGGGGGACCCTGGTTGGGAGCGCCGAAGTACCGGATGTTCCAGGTCACCAGATCAATGGTGGAATCGGTGCCCTGCGCGGGGATCGCGATCGGCTCGGGGAGGGTGGGGGGGGGCTCCGGATCGGGGCGCGGGATGGTAGGAGGATCGGACCCGCCGCACGCGGCGAGGGTGAGGAGAAGGAGAGAGGGGACGAGGCCGTGGAGGAGTGCGGGTCGGGGGCGCTCAATGCTTTTCACGATGGTTCTCGCAGGCTTTGGCGGAGGGGCGCCGGGTCGTTCGGGGCCGGGCTTGCGATGGAGTCGAGCCGGGCCATCGCCGCCGCGAAGTGGGCTTCCAGACGGGGGATCTCCACCCCGGCGTACCCGGCGCGCAGCCGGGCGAGGGAGGCCGTGAGGACATCGCGGAGTTCCGCAGCGGCCTCGCGCCGGGCGGTGGGGTCGGTGCTGCCGCGCTCTCCGATCCATATGGGCGCGGTGTGGGCATAGGGTGAGGTGTCCATCGAGGGCCACCGTGTGCTGCCGCCGCGGGCGCGGGCCGCGATCCATCCGCCCCGGGGGAGGTCGACCTCGCCCGTATAGGTCCGCTGGCCGGGCGACGCCATGGCCGGATGGGACGCGACGACGCGGCCGTTCACAATGATGTCCACCGTGTCGACCTCGGTCGCGGTGGCGAGATCGAGGGTCCAGATGGTGGGGCCCGGGACGACCACGCCGCCGGGGCGCACGTTGTCGGCGCCGCGCTCTCCCCTGCCGGATTCTGCGCCGCCATCGCCCTGCGTTCCGCCGACCCGAAAGTCCAGTAGCGGCCCGTTCGTCACGAAAGACCGGCCCGCTCGCAGCCCTTCGAGGTAGGCGGGCCAGTTGAGCCGGTCCCCGGTGTGGACGTACACGCGCGTGGTTCCGACCGCCATCGTGCGGTAGAGATTCAGCATCACGTCGGTCCCGGCGGACGGAGCAATCGGCACACCGAGGTTCAGGAAGCGGTGCCACAGGGCAGCGGTCCCCTCGAAGCTGCTCCACAGACACATGATCTCGAGTGCGTCCACATCGCCCATGACGGCGTCGGCCACGAGTTCGACCGGCACACCCCCGCCGCTCCCCTCCACCGCAAACGGATCCCGCACCGAAACCGGGTGGACGTAGTATCCCAATCCGCCATGGCGGTGCGCGTAGTCCAGCACTTCGGCGTTGGTGCGGTCATCCGTCCCGTAGACCTCGTAGCCCGGCCCCCACACCCAGGGCCAGTGGAACTCGGGAATCTCCAGCAGTCCCATGTGACCGAGGAAGTGCGACCGGATCTCCTGCCCGAATCGGATGAAGGGCGGCGCATCGGCCTTCTCCCATCCCCAGAGATCCCGGTCCTCGTAGCGGTTGTGCAGGTTGGCGAGGAGCGGGGTCGCAAAGTCCAGCGCCTCGCCTTCCATCCTTGGCACGAGGTCCTCCGGGTCCAGGTCGTAGGGCCCGCCGTAGTTGAGGTGGAAGTGGTGGTCTCCCGAGGCCCATCCCGCAGCCCGCGCGTCCCAGACCGGCGTCAGCTGCAGGGTCACGTCCATGATGCTCCCGGCCGTTGCAGTCACGGTGGCGGTCTCTTCCGGGGTAGCAAGTCCCTGCACGGCCGACACCGTGACTTCACCCGCGGGGACCGTGACCTCGATCAGTCCCGGGCTGTAGAAGAAGACCCTCCCGTTGGCCCCGTCGAAGTGTGCCGCTCCCTCGTCCGGGACGACCGGATGTCCGTTCGGGCCGAGGACGGCGAGGCGTGCGGGCGCGAGCGGGCCGGCGCTGTTCGTCGCGGATGCCGCACCATCCGGCGCAAGGTGGGTGCGGATGCGCAGACGTGCCGTCCCATCTCCCCATTCCCAGGCCCGGATCCGCACATTATCGGCAGGACCGCCGGCCGCCCGGATCCGCTTGAGGTGCATGACCTCCCGGCTGTCCGCCTCGGAGTAGTAGATCCACTGCCCGTCGGGGCTCCACGCCGGGGTGAGCGGGAGTCCGCCGCCCGTCAGCAATACCGAGGCGCCCGGCTGCGCGACATCGTGTACGCGCAGATCCCATCCGTCCTCGGTGGGCCAGTTGAGCGCAATGCTGGTGCCCCCGGGCGAAACAGCCGGCCGGGCCATGGACGCGATGTTGCCGGCGACGAGCACGCGGGCTTCGTTCAGGAGCGCTTCGTTGCCGGGTGCTTCGCCAACGCGCGGTTCGCCGCCACGGGACCGCAACTCCACACGGTCCCCGCCCCGCTTGGCGAGCAGCAGGAGCGAGCCGTCCGCAAGGGGCTGCGGCTTGAGCTCGATGCCGAATTCGGCCGTGACGGGCGACGATTCCCCCGTAGCGAGATCGAGGGCCCACACGTCGAGGGTGCCGGCCTGCCCGGAGGTGTAGTAGAGGGTGGTGCCGTCGGGGGAGAAGGCCGGGTCGAGGTCGAGCGCGGGGGTGTCGATCGTGCGGATCTCCTCGCCGGATGCCGCGTCGGCAACAACGATGCGGGTGTCGTGGTCGTTGTCGCGGACGAAGGCCAGCCGGTCGCCGGAGGGGTGCCAGGCGGGGCGGGAATCCATGCCGGGCCCGGTGGTGAAGCGCCGCGCAGTGCCCGTGCCGAGGTCGAGAAGCCAGATCCAGCCCCGAGCCGAAAAGGCGACCTGGCGGCCGTCGGGGGAGGGAGCCGGGTCGATCGGTCCGTTTGTGAGGAGTGGAAGCTCGTACCCTTCCAGGTAGACGTGATGACCGTAGCCGCGGACCGGCGGATACCGATTCCGCCATTGACCGGCCCCGGGCTCGGGAATGAGGAAGAAGAACGCCGTTGCAACAATGAAGACCGTCCGCGCCGACCCGAAGACCGACCGCGTGGACACGGAGACTGCCCGGGCAGGCCGTGTTGCGATCTCGGGCACGGGTCCCGCGACCGACCGACCCGTTCCGAACCCACTGCACCCCGATGGCACTATCAGAGTCACGCCTCCTGCTGAATGGTGACGCGGTAAGCATCGTTCTGACCGGGTGGGCCGGCAAGGGTCCGAACCGTCTTTCGAGTTCCCCCCTTGCCATGGCCTCGCCCGGGCGAAGACCATTGTCGGGGTTGCCGGGAGGCTGCGTGCCTGGCAATTCATCCATTGCAGACCCATCGCACGTTCCCCGCAGACCCGCTGCACCGACATGAAGACCACCATCGCCACCGCCTCGACGATTCTCGCCCTGTCTGCCCTCGGCCCTGCCGCGCGAGCCCACGCCCAGAACCCTCCCGGCAACTTGTTCCACCACGGCGATTCCATCCCGTGGGGAGAGCCGAACAATGGCGCCCGCTTTGTCGCGCTCTACGGAGACATGACCACGGAGGGCGAAACCTTCGTCTTCCGTCTGGAGGTCCAGCCCGGGTTCGAAATCCGCCCTCACACCCACCCCATCAACGAGCACCTGACCGTCCTGTCCGGCCGCTTTTTCGTCGAACTGGGCGAGACAATGGACAAGGAGGACGCGACCGCCTACGGTCCCGGCAGCTACATCGTGATCGCGGCAGGGGTCCCTGCCTTCATGTGGGCCGAAGAGGAGGCTGTCATTCAGGTACACGGAGTGGGACCGCTCACCACCCAGTTCATTGCGCCGCCGGAAAGGTGAACCGGTCGTGACCTCCCGGCGCTTGCGGCCACCCTCGCGCGCGCACCCGCCAGCAACATGCACCGGGGCGATCCGGCGCGCCCAGCCCCCCCCTCCTCCCCCTCCTCGCGGCGACCACCGCCGCGCTCTCGTCCTGCATCCCCTCCGAAGGGCCCACCCTGCAGCGCGGCGACCCGGCCCCCTCCTTCACGGCCACCTCCCTGGACGACGGATCGCCCGTCGCGCTCACGGACTACCGCGGCCACACCCTGCTCGTCAACCTCTGGGCCACCTGGTGCCATCCCTGCCGAACGGAGACGCCCTACCTCCAGTCCGTCTACGAGCGCTATCGCGAAGACGGGCTGCGCATCCTGGGCGTCTCGGTCGACCTGCCCGCCGACTCCGCGGCCGTCGTCCATTTCGTCGAGGAGTTCGGCGTCACCTACGACATCGCCCTCGACCCGGAGGCCACATCACGCGACGTGTTCCTGGCCCGGGGCCTGCCCACGTCGGTGCTGATCGACCGCAACGGCGTCGTCGCGTTCAGCTGGATCGGGCCCATCCCGGAAGGCGAACCCTCCTTCATCGAGGGGCTGGAGGCGGCCTGGGCCGGTGACAAACAGCCCGTGGACAAAACCCCCGCGGCATTCGAGCGGCGACTGCATCCGTGCTGATTCGCGGTGCCCACACAGGTTTATCCACGGGCTTGCCAGCCGCGAACGGTGCCATCCTTCCGCCCTCCGCGCGGACCGCCCGCCCGGCCCGGAATCACGTATGACTTGCTTTCCGAGCGGGTGGCGTGTACGATTTCATTGACAGTGCTGTCCACGTTACGAGTTCCACAACTGAAGCGAGGAATGCCATGAGAAGCGGAGACGAAATGCTGCAGCAAATCGTTGAGAAGTCCGCCCTGGACACGGACTTTCGGCAACGGCTTCTTACGGATCCGAAGACCACGATCAGTGGGGAATTGGGGATTACGATCCCCGATTCGATGAATATCAGGGTCCATGAGAGCGACATGCAGACGGTGCATCTCGCGTTGCCGCCGGATCCGAACATCACCGAGGAGCAGCTCGAAGCCATCTCGGCCGGCCTCTGCTGCTGCTGGTAGGGCCCGGAGTCGGCGCGTAGTCGACAGACGACGCGACATCGACATCGATCCATCCTTCTTCTCGCTCCGCGCCCGGCAGCGCCGGAGGTAGTGGGGCGTGACGGGCCAGTTGTGGCGAATCGGGTGGCGCAACCTCGGCCGCAACCGGAAGCGAACGGTTCTCACCGCGCTCGGCCTCGGGGTCGGGTATTTTGCCGTGGTGTTCATGGTCGGCTGGGCCGAAGGGGTCTCGACGGAACTCGTCGAGAACGCCACGTCGCTCGTCAGTGGGCAGATCGAGATCCACGATGCCGGCTACCGGCCCGAGCGCAGCCTGTACGAGACCATCGGCGGACGCGACGGTGCCGATGTAGGAGAGATCCTGCGCACCATCGAGGCCGACCCTTCGGTCGTGGCCGCGGCCCCGCGCGTGTACGCGAGCGGGCTCGTCAGTTCCGGCGAAGCGACATCGGCCGGCGTTCTGCTCGGCGTCGACCCCGAGCGCGAGTTGGCGCTGACACGTTTCCTGGATCCCCTGGTGGCGGGCCGCATGCCGGTTACCGGCCGATACGAAGCCGTTGTGGGGGACGAGATGGCGCGGCAGCTCGAGCTGAGCGTCGGGGACGAACTCGTCGTCGTCGCCTCTGCGGCGGACGGCTCGATGGGCAACGACCTGTACACGGTCACCGGCATCTTCCGGACCGGCCTGCTCGAGTTCGATGCCGGCACCATGGTCATGCCGGTCGCGGACCTCCAGACGCTCGTGGTCCTCGATGCGGGCCGGGTCCACGAAATCGCGGTCGGCACTGACGATCCGTCGCAAGCCGACCAGACCGCGACCCGCCTCGCAGCCGCCCTTGGAGCCCCCGAACGGGGGATGTCGGTCGCGTCCTGGACGGAGCTGAATCCGGTGCTCGCCCAGTATGTCGCGCTCGCCGATGCGATGTACTGGATCTTCATCGTCCTCATCTTTTCGGTCGCCAGCTTCGGCATCGCCAATACGACGCTGATGGCCACCTTCGAACGCCGCCGCGAGTTCGCCGTCATGCTGGCGATGGGTGCATCGCCGCGGTCCGTGGTAGGCACGGTGCTGTCCGAGGCGGCCGCGACCGGCGTCATCGGGCTGGGCCTCGGGACCGCCGTCACGGTGCCGCTGCTGGTCTGGTTCTCCACGGCGCCGCCCGACCTCGGATGGCTCTTCGGAGATCTCACCGTGGAAGGCGTTCTGCTGACGCCGAGTCTGCGTGTGGGGACCAACGTGCCGGCATGGACCTGGGCGACGATCGGCCTGATGGTCACGGCACTCGTCTCCGCCCTCTACCCGGCACTCCGCGCGTCGCGGGTGCCGCCCGCCGACACCCTGTCGGGCGTGTAGCAGCCCGTGGACGGAATCCCCCCGGCATTCGAGCGGCGATGCTCCCGCGCGTCCTGATCCGGCTCGCCCTCAGGAACCTGCGCCGTCATCTGCGCCGCACGGTGCTGACCGCCTCGGCGATGATCGTCGGCGGCGCATTCCTGGTCTGGTCGATGACCATCGACGACGGCAGCCATGAGCAGTGGGTGGATTCCGGTGTGCGCATGGGGAGCGGACACCTGACCATCGAGCGGCCCGAGTACCGGCTGTACCGTCAGATCGACGACCGGCTGGCGGCGGACGTCCGCCGCGCCGCGGAGCAGGCGCTGGCCTCTCCGGAGATCGCGCCGCACGTCGTGACCATGTCCGCCAGGCTCGGCATCGACGGGCTGGCGACTTCGGCGGCCGGTGCGCGCCCGGCGCAGATCGTTGGGGTGGACCCCGTCGCGGAAGCGGGCTTCGGCGTGATCGACGATGGGGTGATCGAAGGGCGCTACCTCGAGCCCGATGATCGGCTGGCGGCCTATGTCGGCATCGATCTGGCCCGCAGCCTGGGACTCGATGTCGGATCGCGCTTCGTCGTGCGGGCGCAGGGTGCCGATGGCGAGATCGCGGGGCAGCTGCTCCGTGTGGTGGGGATCTTCCGCAGCCGCGTGCCCGCCATCGACCAGGCGACGATCCACATCACGCTCGCGACAGCCGGCGAGTGGCTCGGTTCCGGGAGCGACGTGACCAACGTCGCGGTCGTGCTGCGGAGCAGCGGCAGGACCGGGTGGGTCTCCGACCGCCTGGCGCTGGCGCTGGCCGAGCCGGTGGAACGCGGCGAGGCAAGCGTCGTGGGGTGGCGCGAGGCGAACCCCGTCCTGGCGGCGGGGATCGCGATCGACGAATTCGGCAATTACGTGATTCAGGGGTTTCTGTTCGTCATCATCGCGTTCGGGATCGTCAACACGGTGCTGATGTCGGTGATGCATCGCCAGCGCGAGTTCGGCGTGCTTCAGGCGCAGGGGCTGACGCCGGGTCAGACGGGCACGATCGTTCTCATCGAAGGCCTCACGCTATCCGCCGTCAGCGGGCTGGCCGGCGTCGGCCTGGGACTCCTGGCCACCTGGTATTTCTTCGGCGACGGGCTCGACACGTCGGTCTTCATGCAGGACATCGACGAGTTGACATTCTCGGGTGCCGCCGTTGACCCTGTCATCGTGCCGATCTTCGGGTACGGCGCATCGTCCAGATCGTCGCGTTCATTCTCGGCCTCGGCATTCTCGCCTCGGTCTATCCGGCGCTGCGCGCCGCCCGGGTCGACGTTGCCGAGGCGATGAAGTTCGATCGGTAGGAGGTCATGGAAGTGCGCGAAACGGAAGCGGCCCGGACCGACGGCGTCTGGAAGGTGTTCCAGCAGGAAGCCGAATCCGTGGAGGCGGTCCGGGGCGTCAGCCTGACCATAGAGCGCGGCGAGTTCACCGCGCTCGCGGGGCCGTCGGGCTCCGGCAAGACGACGCTGCTGAATCTGATCGGTGGCCTGACCCGGCCCACGCGGGGACGGGTGTGGGTTGCGGGGCGCGAGGTGAGCCGCATGTCGACGCGGGAGGTGGCGCGGCTCCGGCTCGAGGAGGTCGGCTTCGTCTTCCAGGCCTATAACCTGCTCCCCGTGCTCACGGCGTTGGAGAACGCGGAATTCCCGATGCTCCTCCAGGGCGTGAACGCGGAGGAGCGTCAGGCGCGGGTCCGCGAACTCTTTGCGCGCACGGGAATGGAAGGGCTCGAGGACCGGCGCCCGGGCAAACTGTCCGGCGGTCAGCAGCAGCGCGTCGCCGTCGTGCGTGCGGTGGCCGGCCGTCCGGCCCTGGTGCTCGCGGACGAGCCGACAGCGAACCTGGACTCGGTCACCAGCGAGGCGCTCCTCGATGTCATGGGCGAGCTGAATCGCGACCTCGGGGTTACCTTCGTCTTCGCCACGCACGACAGCCGCGTCATGGAGCGGTCCCGGCGTCTGGTCCGCATGGTCGACGGCGCCGTGCGGGACGACGAGCCCCGATCCTAGCAGCCTCGCGGCGCCTCGCCGCTCTCGTTATCCGCGGACTGCCAGCCGGCCTGGCAGCTAACAGCCAAGACCCTGGGACACCTGGGCATAGCTGGTGAGAGGGACCGCGCACATCCGATGCCAGTCCTCCGGGTCGATGACGGATTGATTCAACAACTCGATCATCTCGTCGAAATCATGGAGCGCGGAGCACCCCACCACCTCGGGGTCCGCCGCCTTCCGGTGTTGCGGCCAGGCGCGATCACGAGCATGGCGCCAGAATCCGCTGTCGTACCTGGAGCCGCACGAGTAGTGCCAGCCGACGAACAGGCCGTAGCGGAGCATGTTGTTGATGAGGAATCGATTGACCACGGGCGCGTCGCGCTCGAGATGCTCGGGCGGACGGCTGAGGCGCGTCCGGAGCACCATCCCGATCTGTAATTGGGCGGATACGATCGCCGTTGCCTCGAGGGGCTCCATGAAGGCCGCCGCGTTGCCGATGCGGGCCACTGCGCCGTCGTAGATCCGACGGTGGACGAAGTTGGGAAACCCGATGACGGCGCGCTGCTCGAACTCCGGTACGCCGTCGGCCTCGAGGAGCCTGTCAAAATCCGATTCGACTTGGGCCAGGCTCGACAGGTCGCCGTTGAAGACGTACCCGTAGGATGTGTGGGCGGTGAGCGGAATAACGAATACCCAGCCGTGTGGACGCGCGACCGCGCGCGTGTAGGTATGCTGGAGCACCGGCCTTTCCCGCTCTTCGCTGAAGACCGCCGGACAGCGGCGGATGACGGCCGTGTCGGTGGGGATGAAGGGAAGGTCGATGTGCCGGTCGGGATGGAGTTCCCTGGGAAACCCGCGTGCATCGAAGACCAGGTCGTAGCGTTCCGGCGCCCGGCCCTCGAATTCCACGCGCGCGCCGCCACTCACCCTGGTGATATCCAGCACCTTCGCGTCGATGTGACGCGCGCGCGTGCCATCGTGGAGCAGGTCCGCCATCACGTCGGCGGAGAGGTGGTAGGCGTAGGACACCTGCTGCGGCGTGAAGTAGTGGGTGAAGTCCCGGTTGCGCCGGCCCCATCCCTCGAACGCGACACCGTACTTGCGAGTCCCGCTCAGGCGCTGCTGGACGGTGTCGTGCGGCAGGTTCGTCAGCTGCTGGAGCTCCCGAACGAGGCTCGGCCAGCTGCCTTCACCGACTCCGATGACCGGGATCCGCGAGTCGTATATGTGGTGCAGCTCGTGGTCGCCGTCGGGGTGCTGACGCGTTACGCTGGCGGCCGCCAGGGACCCTGCGGTCCCGCGCCCGACAACCGCGATCTTCCGTAGGGACTCGCTGCCCGGGTGTATCACCCCCGCTGACCTCCGCTCGTGGACTGTCGGGACTCTTCAATGTGCCACGCACAGCAAGCTAACACGATCGCCGCATCATCGCGCTCGTCGCGGACCCGAGGCGTTCGCTCGAGGGGTGGTCAAGGTCTGCACCGAGCACCTGATGGCGTTATACTACCGCGAACCTGTTGCCCGGTCGGTGATGAGGAGGCTGTGCAGAGTCGTGTTCAACAATCCACTTGATTCGTTTCACAATACCGTTGCCGAAGCAAAGAAAGAACGCGAACAACTCGACCGGCTGCTGACCGTTTCCACGCCGCGAGAGCGCCTGCTTGTCACGGTCATCGCTCTCCTGTTGGTCACCTCGGTCACATGGCTCCTGTTCGGCAGCATAGCCCGCAGCGTTGCGGTCGACGGCGTACTCGAAGAGCCCGGCGACAACCCGTCCGAAGCCGCCCGGTCCGTGCAGGCGCTGGTCTGGATCGAGGACGGCGTTCTGCCCGAGATCACGGCCGGGATGCCGGCGGTGATCGAGCTGGGTACGGCGGATGGAGAGGCGGAGACGATTGGTGGAGAGATTGCGGCGATTGCCGCCGTTCGCCCGCCCGGGCTTCCAGCGGCTTTCGAGTCCGCGGCGCCGGTGTCGGTCCACCGCGTCCACATAGCGCTCGATGAAAGTCGTGACCTGTCTTCCATTGCGGGTCGGGAATGCCGGATCGTCATCGAGGTCGGCACCCGGTCTCCGATGGCACTCCTGCGACCAGGGCGATCATAGGCATGAAGGCCGCCGCAGGGACCCACAAGCAAAGGATATTCACGCCAATTGTGCTGCAGGTGCATGCGTCGGAATGCGGTGCCGCCTGCATGGGCAGCATCCTCGGTTACTTCGGACGCTGGGTTCCGCTGACCGAGCTGCGGGAAAAATGCGAAGTGAGTCGAGACGGGAGCAGTGCGGCAAGCATCGTGCGCGCCGCCAGACACTATGGTCTCGAATGCAGCGGCCTCAGTCTGCGCGCCGATCAACTGAAGAAGCTGCCGTTGCCGCTGATCGTGTTCTGGCAATTCAGCCATTTCCTCGTCGTCGAGGGGTTCGACGGCCGCAACGTCTATCTCAATGATCCCTCCACGGGGCGGCGCAGGCTTTCCGCCGAGGAGTTCGCCAGGGGCTACAGTGGAATCGCGCTCCGATTCAAGCCGGGACCCGATTTCAAACCCGGCGGTGAACGGCCGGGACTGTTCGGACAACTGCACACGCTGCTCGCCGGATCATGGGGCGTGCTCACCTGGGTGATCGCCAGCGGCCTCATGCTGACGTTGCTGGCCCTCATTGTTCCGGCATCTCTGGGCGTATTCGTGGACGATGTGCTGGAGGAGCGGGGGCCCTGGGGCGGCATCGTGACGGCCCTGCTCGGCGGCGGCGTCCTCGTCTACATCCTGTCCCTGCTCAAGCACCGGTTCCTGAAGCGACTCGCAGTCCGGATTTCGGTGACCGGCTACAGCCGAGGCTTGTCGCGGCTGCTGCGGTTGCCGGTGGAGTTCTTCGAACACCGGCTCGCGGGCGATCTGACGGATCGGGTCTCGTCCATCGACAGAGTCGCGAGGAATCTGACGGAGCAGTTTCTTGTGCTCATTATCGACATGGGAATGAGCGCCGTGCTGCTTGTTGCCATGTTGGTCCAGGATGTCCGGCTCACGCTGGTCGTGCTCGTTCTGGCCGCTATGCATGGCGTGCTGGCGCACTTTCTGCACGGCGTCAGAGCCGTTCGCAGCCAGGCGATGAGGCGCGAACAGGGGCTGCTGATCGGCATCGGCATGCAGATGCTGAACCATGCCGACAACCTGCGCATGACGGGCTCGGACGACCATTTCTTTTCGCGGTGGAGCGGTTATCAGGCGCGCGAACTGCATGCGCGCCAGCGCTACTCGGAGGTGGGCTCCGTCAATGCCGCGCTTCCGGGTCTGATCGCCGCCCTTCGAAGCGCGGCGATCCTGGGCGTCGGCGGAAGTCTGGTCCTGGCCGGGGAAATGACCCTGGGGGCGCTGGTCGCGTTCTACATCCTGGCCGAGATGTTTCTGGCGCCGGTCGGGCGATTCCTGGAGTTCGCCGAGAAGCGCCAGGCGCTCGAAACCGATCTGCAGCGGCTCGAAGACATCTCCAGGACCGCCGAGGACCCCGCCCTCATCCGCCGAAGTACGCAGTCGGAGTCGATTCCCACCTTCAAGGGCCGGCTTCAGCTCGCCGGCCGGCTTGAGCTGCGGGACGTCACCTTCGGATTCAACAGGAGCCGGCCGGCTCTGATAAAGGATTTCAACCTCCTGATCAGGCCGGGGCAGCGGGTTGCCGTGGTCGGTCCCAGCGGTTCCGGCAAGTCGACCCTCGCGCGTCTGATTGCCGGCATCTACCAGCCCTGGTCGGGCGACATCCTCTTCGATGGCCATCCGCGGGATGAGATTCCCGATGGGGTGCTGCGGCAGTCCATCTCGATGGTGGATCAGGAGGTGGTGCTCTTTTCCGCGTCCGTGCGCGACAACATCACCCTGTGGAACCCCGCCGTTCCGGACGAGGCCATCTTCGCGGCGGCGCGCGATGCCCGGATCCACGACGAAATCCTGCTTCGGCCGGACGGGTACTCCACCCGGGTCGAGGAAGGCGGCGTGAATTTCAGCGGCGGCCAGCGGCAGCGGCTGGAGATCGCCCGCGGGCTGGTGGGCGATCCCACGCTGCTCATTCTGGATGAGGCGACCAGCGCCCTCGATGCCGCGACGGAGGAGTACGTCGATGATGCCCTGCGCCGTCGCGGTGTCACCTGCCTGATCGTGGCGCACCGGCTGAGCACCGTGCGGGACAGCGACGAGATCATCGTACTCGACAAGGGCGTGGAAGTGGAGCGCGGGACCCACGACGAGCTGATGGGGGACCGGGACGGCACCTACCACAAGCTGGTCAGGTCCGGCTGATGCGGGACGCGAGGCCGGAACACGCGTCCATTGCGGAACTCGCCGCCCGCGCCGGCGAGTCCGTGCCCTGCGCGGGCAACCTGCCCGTGAAGCTCGACGACCCGGACACCGTCTGGTTCATCGACCAGGGCGCGGTCAATCTGTTCCTGGTCGAGTTCAGGGACGGGGTGGATCAAGCGCCACCGCAGCACCTGCTCCGCCGCGAAGCGGGCTGGTTGCTGCCGGGCGTCGCGCCGAACGCACCACGCGAGGAGGCGGACACCACCCTCAGCCTGGTCGCCAAGGGATCGCCAGGCACCATTCTGAAGCGCCTGCCGGCATCCCTGCTGTCCGAGGTCGATCCGGCGGAGCTGGCGGAACAGACGGATACCTGGCTGGCCGCGATTACGGACACGCTCTCGCGCTTTGCGAGTCACCGTCCGCGTCCGACTGTGCTGGCCGAGCCCGGTCCGGCACGGAGTCTGGCCCCCTGTACGCTCTCCGCAAGACGAGGCGTCGTATGGGTATCCGAACCGCCACGCGGCGCCAGCCTCTTCATGGACCTGGTCGACCAGGCGGCACTTGCCGAAGTGAGCGGCGGGCACGAAGCGATGATCCCGCTGACGCGGGCAAGCTGGCTCACGCTCTCGGACGAGACGACGCTCTCGGGCTGTTCGACCGAGACACTGGCACGGCAGGGCACCCTGCTCCCGGCGCTCGCATCCTTTCACGCGGTTGCCTTCGCCGTGGAGCGCCTGAACCGCGTACTGGCCGTGGTCGACCACGCGAATCTCGAACGCGCGCGGACCACGAGCCGCTACACGGCCGAGAGAACTGCGCGGCAGCGGCTCTTCAACATCTACGATCTGCCGATCGACCGGGACGTGAGTGTCGAGGACACGTCGCTGGCGGAGGCGCTGCGGGTGATCGGACGCCGTGAAGGGATCGATTTCAAGATCCCCGTGCGCCCGGGTTCCTCCGGTGCCCCGGTCAGCCTCGTTGACGTGCTCGACGCGTCAGGCGTGCGCGCCCGGCGCGTGCGGTTCAGGAACGAGGGCGCCTGGTGGCGGGGCGACAGCAACGCGATGCTGGCATTCCGCGCCGAAGACGGCCGGCCTGTGGCGCTCCTGCCGGGATGGTTCGGGCGCTACCGGGAATTCGACCCGGTCAGCAGGCGCAGTGTCCGGTTGACGGCGGATCGTGCCGCCGCGCTGGCGGACGAGGCCTGGATGTTCTACCGGCCGCTGCCCGCGGGAAGCGTGGGGCCGGCGGACCTGCTGCGATTCGCGCTGCATGGATCGGCCGCGGATCTGGCGCGGCTGGTGATGGCCGGCCTTCCGGGCGGCCTGATCAAGCTGGTGCCCGCACTCGCGCTCGGGTTCGTCGCGAACCAGGCGGCGGTCGGCGGAACCGCCGGGGCGCTCTATCCCGCGGCCTTGGCGGTGGCGGGCTTCGGCGTGCTCGGCGCCCTGCTGCACCTGTTTCAGAGCACGGCGATGATGCGGCTCGAGGGGCGCTCGGCTTCGCGCGTCGAAGCAGCCTTCTGGGACCGCCTCATGCGCCTTCCGCCGAGCATTCTGCACCGCCATCCGTCTGGCGATCTGGCCATGTCGGGGATGACGTTCCAGAATCTTCGCGACGGGTTGCAGGGCGTCGTTGCCGATGGCCTGCTATCGATTCTTTTTCTGCTTCCGGTCCTTGGTGTCATCTTCTTCTACGATGCCACCCTCGGGACCGTCGCCCTCGCCTTCAGCCTGGCTTCGCTCCTGATCACGGTTGTCTTCGGGCTGCGCCGGATTCCCCCCTGCGGGCGGATGATCCGCGCGGCGCGGCGCGTCTCCGGCCGGTTGTTCCAGATCGTGGGGGGCATAAGCAAACTGCGTGTGGAAAACGCGGAAGCGTCGGCTTTCGCCATGTGGGCGCGGGACTACCGGGAGCAGAAACGCGCCGAGCTCGAGATGGACGCGTTCGAGGGACATTCGCGCGCATTCGGCGCCGCGCTCCCCTTTCTTGCCGCCGGGGTCCTGCTGGCGGTCGTGGCCGCGGGCGACGGGGGCCTTCCGGTCGGCGATTTTCTCGTCGTCTACCTCGTCTTCATCGCCTTCCAGCACGCCATCGCCCGGCTCGGAGAGTCCCTGGGCACGGTCGCCGCCATGCTCCCGGCGTTCGACCAGATGCGCCCGCTCCTCGCCGCGGTTCCCGAGACCGAGGTCGAAGGAGCGCCGGTCGAGTACCTGGGCGGCGACATTCTCTTCGACCGCGTTTCCTACCGGTACGATCCCGACGGTCCGCTCGTCCTCGACGATGTCACGATCCACGCCCGCCCCGGGGAATTCGTCGCGATCGCAGGCGAGTCCGGTGCCGGCAAGAGCACCCTCTTCCGACTGGCGCTCGGATTCGACCGGCCCACCGCCGGCGCGGTCTATTACGATGGGCGCGACCTGAGGCATCTGAACCTGAAGCAGGTGCGCCGCAGAATCGGCTCGGTGCCGCAATCCGTCGGGCTTCATCCCCTCGATCTCTGGGACAATCTGGTCGGTCACCAGGGCGAAGTGACGACTGACGAGGTATGGGCGGCGGTGCGAGTCGCGGACATCGAGAAAGAGATCAGGGGCATGCCCATGGGAATGATGACCATGGTCGGCACGAGCGGGAACGTCCTGTCGGGCGGCGAGAGACAACGTGTCACCATCGCCCGCTCGGTGATCGGCAGCCCGCAGATCATGCTCTTCGACGAGGCCACCAACTGGCTGGACAACGAAAGCCAGGCCACGGTCATGCGGAACCTCACCGCCCTGACCTCGACCCGGGTTGTCATTGCGCACCGCCTGTCCACGCTGCAACAGGCCGATCGCATCTACGTGCTGCAGGCCGGAAGGATCGTGCAAAGCGGCTCTTTCGACGAACTCATGGAGGGCGACGGGGTGTTCAGGGAACTGGTGAGAAGACAGGTCGCCTGATTCTGAATCCCTCTGCGGAGAAATCCGATGAACGGACCCATTGACGCGAACGACATCCTCGTATCCAGAGCCGGTGAAGACGGCGACTTTCGCGAACGTCTTCTCCGGAACCCCAGAGAGACCGTCGAGAAGGAATTCGGCGTGACGCTGCCCGAGGACCATGAGATTCACGTGCATGAGGAGACCTACAGCCGGACGCATGTGGTGCTTCCGCCGCAAAGCAGGTTCAGCGAGGCCGAGCGGGAGGCGGCGAGGACCGGCGGGGCATCGCTCGAGTTTCTTCGACGCACTCTCCACGATCCCGCGCCGCCCCTCCGTCCCGCGGCACCGGAACAGGAGGAAGTCCGAGGCAGCGGGGCCGGCTCCGAGGCGTTTGCGGAGGCGGCGAGGGAAGGGATCCGCCGCGGGCTTGCCTTCCTGGAGTCCACGATCGACGCGAACGGGGCCTGGCACTGCATCCGGTTCAATGTGGCCGACCCGGATATTCCCAGGCACTTCGAGAGGCCTCCTTTCGTGTCGGCTCTCTGCGCGCTCGCCCTGGAGAGCTCCGATGAGCCGCGGGCCAGGGCGATATGCACGGCGACGAAGGCGTATCTCATCGACACCATCGAGTATCCCGGACTGTGGCGATACTACCGTCACCTGCCCCCGGATCTCGACAGTACCTCGCTCTGCTCGATGGTCATCGGGACGCACCCCTGGATCTGGCTCGGAAGGAATGTTCCCGGGATTCTGGCGAATCGCGACGAGGAAGGCCGCTTCATGACCTGGGTGCTGCAGGAAGGCGAACCCGATGTCGTGTCGCCGTTTCGCATCGAGGCCGACCCCGTCGTCAATGCGAACGTCATCGCCTGCCTGGGCGACCGTCCGGAAACGAGGGATGCCCAGCGATGGCTGGAAGCCCTGGTGACCGACGGGAGCCTGGAGGGCTCGTCGAAATGGTATCCCGACACCGTCGCGATCCACTATGCGATCGCCCGCGCGATGGTGCGCGCAAAGCCCGCCCTCGATCCGCTGCGCCCGATACTGGCGGATCGCATCCTCGGCCTGCGTGACCGGAAGGGAGGATTCGGCAATGTCCTTCAGACCGCGCAGGCGGTGTCGGCGCTCTACAATGTCGGAAGCCTCGGGCGCATCGACGCGGTGCGCGAGGTGGAGCGGCTGATGAACTCGCAGCGCGTGGACGGCAGCTGGCCGGAGCTGCTCGCGTTCGGCGACCAAACGTTGAAGTGGGGTGTGGTGGGGCAAATCGGGCATGGCTCCGAGGCGGTGACCTCCGCGTTCTGCATCGAGGCCCTGGAGCGCCTCGTCAAAGTCCTGAGGGCCTGATCCCGGATGACAGCCGAGAAGCACGCGCGCCCCCGGCCCGGGATCCTGGCCCGCACGACTCTCGCGGACCGGGGCATCGTCAAGCTTCCCGCGCTCACCCCGCACCTCCGTTTTCACGACATCGGCGAGGGGAGCGTGCTCCTCGTCTCCGAGTCGTTCAATACGCTGCTGCACGGCAAGCTGTACGGCGATCTGCTGCCGCTGCTCGACGGCCGGCACGCCGAGGACGAGATCGTCGCGGCCCTCGCGGGTGCCCATGCGCCCGCCGACATCCTTGCGGCCCTTGCCGCGTTCGCCGCCAAGGGCTACCTGGTCTCCGCCGATCACGGGATGGACCTGTGCCAGGCGGCCTACTGGTCGTCGCTTGGCGCGTCGCCACGCTGGGCCGAAGAGCGGCTGGCGCAGGCGCGCGTCGCGGTTGAGGGTGACGACGGCCGGCTCGCCCGGCATCTGGAGGAGGCGGGCGCCAGCGTGGGCGGCACTGGTCCGACGCTGACCGTCGTCGTGTGCGCCGACTATCTCGACGCTCACCTCGCGGAGGTGAATCGGCGCCAGCTCGAGGCGGGAGCGCCGTGGATCCTGGTGCGGCCGAGCGGGATGGAGCCGCTCTTCGGCCCCGTCTTCCGCGCTGACGGGCGGGGCCCTTGCCGGGACTGCCTCGCCTGCCGCCTGCGCGCCCACGGGGAAGTCCACGGGTTCCTGCGCAACATCGCCGGCGAGGAAGCCGCCTTCAGGCCGTTCGCGGCCCAGCCGGCCGTGCTGGAAGCAGTGTACGGGCTGATCGCGGCGGAGATCGTCAAATGGCTGGTGCTGGGCGAGGCGGCGCCGATTCACAATGAGGCGATTACGATGAATACCGCCACATTCACGAGTTCGCGGCACCGGGTCGCGCGCAGGCCGCAGTGCCCCACCTGCGGCGACGAGGCGCTGCGCCGGCCGGATCGACCGCCCCATCCGGTGTCTCTCAAGGCCAGCCCCAAGGCCCATCGCAACAGCGGCGGCGCGCGCGCCGTGTCGCCGGAAGTCACCCTGGCGAAGTACCGCCACCTGGTGAGCCCGGTCAGCGGCGTCGTGACCTGGCTGTCTCGCACCACCGATGAGACCGACTCCTGGCTGCACGTCTACTGGGCCGGGAGCAATCCCGGGATGAGAAGCCGAAGCCTCAGTTCGCTCAGGCGCAGCCTGCGCAGCAAGAGCGCCGGCAAGGGCAGCACCCGGCAACAGTCCAGGGTCAGCGCTCTTTGCGAGGCGATCGAGCGCCATTCGGGCGCCCGCCATGGGGACGAGATCCGTGTCGCCAGGCGATTCATCGAGTTCGCCGGGGGAGATGAGGCGATTCACCCCAACGACGTGCAGCTGTTCAGCGAGCGTCAGCTCGACGACGCGGAGAGCATCAACGCGAAGGGCCACCCCTACAACATCGTCCCGCCACGTCTCGATCCCGGCGCCGAGATCGACTGGACCCCGGTCTGGTCGCTGACGCAGCAGCGGCACCGCTACCTGCCGACCTCCATCCTGTACAGCATGCTGCCCGAAGAGCGCGGCCCTGCGGACCTGATTGCCGATTCGAACGGCTGCGCCGCGGGCAACACCCTTGAAGAGGCCATCCTGCAGGGCTTCTACGAACTGACCGAGCGCGACGCGTTCGCCGTCTGGTGGTACAACCGGCTGCGCGTGCCGGCGGTCGATCTTTCCAGCTTCGACGACGAGTACCTCGGATCGGCCTCGGACTACTACGGCCGCCATGAGCGGGACCTGTGGATGCTCGACGTCACCTCCGATATCGGCATTCCCACCTTCGTCGCGCTCTCGCGCCGGCCGGACGCCGAAACCGAGGACATCATCTACGGCGCCGGCACCCACGCCGACCCACGGATCGCCGCCCTGCGCGCACTCTGCGAATTGAACCAGTGCCTCACCTGGCTGCCGCGTCCCGGGGCGGGGGACGGCCGGCCCAGGATCGACGATCCGCTGGCGCTCCGGTGGTGGAAGACCGCCCGCCTCGCCGACTGTTCCTGGCTGGCGCCGGCGCCGGACGAGCCGCTCCGCACGGCTTCGCAGTATCCGGTGATCGAATCGGCGGACACGCGCGAAGATGTGGAACACTGCCGCGCACTCGTCGAAGCCAGGGGCATGGAGTTCCTGGTGCTCGATCAGACGCGGCCGGATATCGGCATGCCGGTGGCCCGGGTCATCGTGCCGGGGATGCGCCATTTCTGGGCAAGGTTCGCGCCCGGGCGCCTGTACGACGTGCCCGTCCATATGGGGCACCGCGAGCGCCCGCTCTCCGAAGCCGGCCTGAATCCCGCACCTGTGATTGCGTGAGGAGAAGATGGACACCGACGCGGCTGTCGCACTGACCCAGGACCGTCTCGCCGAGGAGGGCGGCACGATGGGCGAGCTGCTCGGGCACTTCCGAAATCGGGTCTCGCCGGTCCTGATCGGAGATCCGCAGTGGGCGCGCATACTCGATCGCGCCGGCCAACTCCCCATCACAATGGGCGCCCTGCCATTCGGTTTCGAGCTGCCGCTGCATGCACGTGAGCCCAGGGCCGACTTCGGCGTCTCCCTGGCGAGTGGAACGGGAACGGCGGCCTTCTTCCGGGAGCGCGCGCGCGCCGACGGGACGGATGAGACCGCGCGCGTGATCACGCGGCTCTTCGGCCGGATGGAGACCGAAGACTCGCCCGTGCGCGAGATTGTCGGCCGCAAATTGATGCTGGAATACGATATCGGTTCGGCAGGGGCCCCTCGGCCGATTCGCAAAGGGCGAGCTTCTTCTGCGGACCGTGAGCGCTCACTTCCGGGCATGTTCCTCCGGCCCGGCGAACGCCCGATTCTGGGCGCCCGTGGCCAGGCGGCCGATGTCCGTGCGGTCGCGGACGCGCTGTTCTCCTGCCTGGGCTGGGAGATGAGCGACTCCGAGCGTGAGAACATCGAACGGGTCTACCTGGCACAGCCGGCGGATACGCGCATGGATTCGTTCGGTGTGTTCCCGTCTCGCTCGCGGGCCATGCGCCTGGCGATCATGGGCTTCAGATCACGGCAGGCAACGTGGCGCTATCTCGAAGACACCGGCTGGCCCGGTCATATCCCGGCTGTCGACTCCGTGATCGAACGCTTCGACGAGCGCGCGAACATTCTCAGGACCGGGGTGAACATCGACGTGGGGGAAGAGGGCGTCGGACCGACACTCGGCCTCACGCTCATCGTCAAGCAGCGGTATACGAAGGACTCGCGCTACTGGCTCGACGGCCTGACCGACTGGGAGCCGTTCCTGGAGGCCCTGAGCCATGAGGACCTTGTCGTTCCGGAGAAGCTCGGGGCGCTTGCCGGCTGGGTCTCGAAGCCGACGACGCTCTTTGGGAAGTCCGGGCGGTTCGTAATGCTGCGCGGCATTCACCACATCAAGCTGGTCGTATCCGGAGACCGGCTTCAAGAAGCCAAGGCCTATGTATTCATGGTGCTTTCGGGGGCGGTCTAGCTTCTTAGCTAGATATCTCGCTAGATAGCTAGTTCTCGTCCGTAATCTCGTAAGTGACTGTGGTTGTTGAAGTAACGAAGCTACGAGAAGGCTAGTTTTGCTGCGATTCGGGTGTCAGAGGCTTATTTTTTTTTGGGGGGGTGAAAGACTGGTTCCGGAAGCCCCTGGAGGCCTTGGATGCGTGCAAAACGTGCTCCCCAGCGCAGTTTTTTCGACGTGGGATACCCCAACCATGGGATGGGCCGTGCTCTGGAGCGGATCTCGACGCTCCTGGACGGTCATCCGGAGTTCCTGGACTGGATCGCGGCCGATGTGGACCGCGGGTGCCGGTCGAGGAGAGGCCGGGCGGGGTTGCCCTGTGAGGTGATCCTTCGGTGCGGGATCCTGAAGCAGCTGTGGCAGGTGGACTACCGGGACTTGGAGTTTGCACTGCTCGACTCCGCATCCGCAAAGTACTTTGCCCGGGCGGAGGTGTGGGAGAAGATCAACCGGGTGCTGATGGACACGGCCCGGGGCGGCGGGGTCGAGGGGGGCCGGACGGTGCGTATCGACAGCACGGTGACGGAGACGCACATCCGCAAGCCGACCGACAGCCAGCTGCTCTGCGACGGCGTGCGGGTGCTGACCCGGCTACTGGTCCACGCGCGCGACGAACTGGGAGCGGAGGCCTTCCCGTTCCACAACCATCGCCGGGCGGCGAAGCGATGGGCCCTGAGAGCATCGCGGCGGCGCGAGAAGCGGCGCAGAGCAGCGTACCGGGAGTTGCTGCGGATCGCGCGACGGACGCTCGGGTACGTGCACGGTGCGCTGGCGGCGGCCGATGAGCGCGAGGCCCCGGCGCTAAGGGACTGGCGGGCCAAGGCGTTGCAGTATGGGGAGTTGCTGGGACGCGTGGTCGACCAGGCAGAGCGCAGAGTGCTGCGGGGCGAGAGGGTCCCGGCGCAGGAGAAGGTGGCGAGCCTGTTCGAGCCCCACACGGACATCATCGTCAAGGGCGGGCGGGAGGTTCAATACGGACACAAGGTCAATCTCAGCACGGGCGCGAGTGGACTGGTGCTCGATGCGGTTGCGGATTCCAGAGCATTCCGATCACTGATTCCATTCCATTCCGATCACTGATTCCATGGGATTTCGATCAGTGATTCCGGTTGATTCCGATCACCCCTTGGTCAAGCGGGCGGCCGTGCTGGAGAACCTGATGTAGCGACGCCTTCTTCCATCCTCGCCGGAAGGTTCCCTGAACGAGGAGGAGGAAGGTGCCCAGGAAGAGGTTGTCCATGCGCAAGATTCGAGATGTACTCCGGCTGAAGCACGAACTCGGCCGGAGCCACCGGGAGATCGCCGCCATTCTGCGGATCTCCCACAGCACGGTCGGCAGCTACGTCCGGCGGGCACGCGAGGCGGGAGTGTCGTGGCCGCTGCCGGACGATCTGGACAACGCGGCGCTGGGGGCGGCGCTGTATCCGCCGACGCAACCGTCACGGGTGCCGCGTCCGGAGCCGGACTGGGCACGGATGCACCGGGAGCTGGCACGCCACAAGGGTGCGACGCTGCAGCTTCTGTGGCTGGAGTACCGCGAGGCGCATCCGGACGGGTACCAGTACAGCCGGTTCTGCGACCGCTACCGGGAGTGGCGCGGGCGCCTCAACGTGGTGTTGCGCCAGGTCTACCGGGCGGGCGAGAAGGCCCGTGCCACCAACCGCCGACCCACCACATAGTTGACACCCAACTCGTCTGACGAAACCCCCCACACATGCGTCTCAGTCGCGTCGCGGGCACGGAACGATTCGGGAAGCAGTACCCGCTTGGGCGGAACCTCGTTGTCACCCCGCCGGACCGTGTACCAGACCCGCAACGTATCCACGCGCTCATGGCTCTCGATCCACACATGTCTGGAGAACGAGGTCAAAAAGAACCCCCTGACCGTCGGCAGCTGCTCGGGAACGTATAGCGCTTCCTCCACGACATCGCGGGGCGAACGGTGACCGAGGGCTCCCGCCGAACCCTCCAACATGGATTCTACCAAGTCTGTTAGGCTTTCGATTTCCTCGTCGAGCACTGGACCGGTAAGCGGGATAGGATCGAACCGCAACCGGCGCTGCCAGACAGTATCGCCCGCCACCCCCACTTCCAGCAACTCGGCTTCACCCGGCTGAATATCATCCCCACCACTTCGTGCGATCACGACCGTCCCCACAGCCGGATCTACCCGGTATCGATCCGCATCAGAAAACCTCTGGGCCCCGAATGCCGGGCCTGCATCAGCGAAGTCGAGCCAAACAGTCGCATTACGGATGTTCCGCCACACGAGCGGCTCGCGGTACCAGCCATCGGCGGAATCCGCAATCAGGAACAACGGCAGGGTTTCGATGGGGTCGTCGCCCAACATGCCCACCCTTATGGCAGCTGGAATACCCGGGCTACCGAGGAAGCTCCCGTCGGGGAATTGGGCGTCAACGTTGATCCGGAATCCCTGATAGCTTACCGCGCCGGGGAAACCCCTAGTGGTCTGAAGTGTGCCATCGTACGAGAAGAAGGAGAGCCTGTGCTGGTCGCGGACCTGGAACCCGGAATCGCCCAAGTAGACGTGAGTTGGCGCAGAGAAGTCGCCAGGACCCTCGCCAGCCCGGCCCAAGTCAAGGAGGAGCTGCCCATCCAGCGTCCAGACCGACACCCTCGACAAACCGGGTTCGACGACAAAGATCCGCTTGCCCTCCCTGCCGACCCGGACAGACCGGATTCTGTGGAAGAGGGCCTCTCCCACCAGCCGATCCCCGAACTGATACTGCAACTCCGAGACCCATGTGGCCTCGGTGTGATTGGCGACCGTCGGCTCCCGGTCGCATGCGACCGAGAGTGCCAGCCCGAGGAATGTGACCCAACGTCGGGACATGGGACTCCCGTCATCCGCCGGCGAGAGTACGAGCGGGTCGGACCTCGGCCACCGCGACGCGTGCGACCTCGGTCATATCGCACTTTCTCCTGACCACCAGATCGGGTCCTCTGCCGACATAGAAGAAGGACCCGTCCACAGGTATGGAGTCCCCAGCCTTGATGGCCGCCAGTGTCACCATGAGTTCCGCCTCCGCGCTCGCTGCGGCCACGCTGGGATCCTCACCCTCATCTTCCCAGCAATTGCCGTAGGGTCCGGGGGTGTAGCACCAGCACATATCGTCATAGGGATAGTCGAGGCAGTTGGACCACCCCATCGTCGTCGGGATCTTCATGACACACCCCTCGCCCTCGTCTTCCCACATGCAACCGGTGTCGCAGAACCAGCACTGGGCGGTCGCCCTCTCGGGTGACGTGATCACGGCGAGCAATGCCACAAACACCCATAGGAGTACACTCCGTGTCTTCGTGGTGCCTCCTCCTCTCGGAGTTCGTTTGGTCTTCGTCGGGCCCCATGCGGACCCGACCCACGCCAAACAAGATCGCGGCTAGTCCGGATTCGCGCAACTCTCTGCGGGAGCGCTTGAGGTGCCGCACACCTTCTTCGGTGATCTCCGCCAGATCGAACTCCATTAACGGCTTGGTGTCCATCTTGTTCGGTTCTTCCAAGTCCGAGTAGAACTGGTAGATCATTCCGTCCGTCAGAATGCCGAACCGGGCGGTCGTGCTGGTGAAATAGGGAATCGCGCCCGCAAATCACGTAACTTCAATCAGGGCAGGCAGAAACGACCCCGCGACCTCCTGTCATCATGTCATGTTTACTTTACATTCGCACCCAACCCCCGGAGAACCCCATGGCCCGCCAGTACTGGCTCATGAAGAGCGAGCCCTACGTCTACTCGATCGACGACCTGCAGCGCGACGGCACTACCTACTGGGACGGCGTCCGCAACTACGCCGCCCGGCAGGGAGACAGCGGACACCGACGGGGGCGTTTTTACAAGCCGCTGGCGGCGGTGTCCGTCAAGGCTGAGACAGTCCTGACACGACCTGGAACGTTCCGGAACAGTAGGTAATTTCCGACGGGTTGACTCGCTGGCGAGCGGCTCTCCAGCGTTCGGGTATGGAGACGCCGAAGGACTTGTTCGACACGTGGGTCAACGTGTTCCTCGGGGACGCCGCCTTGCCTTCCCCGACGGCTTTCGCGACGAAGCTCTTGGACGACTTGGACCATCGGGCGGGCGGTACACGAGACGGGCATCTGGTGTCATGTATCATAAATTCTTGCGCAGTGGATGGTCCTGTGGTATCCTTCTCCCGTAGCCCTTCACGGAACCCGGACGGGAGAATGCGACATCATGGCGAATCACCACACGAGGGCGGTACCGGAGATCGACGACGGACAACGGGAAGAGCTGGAGCGCTGGCTGCGGCGGCCCAAGACCGGACAGGCGCTGGCGCTGCGTGCCCGGATCGTACTGGCGTGTGCCGAGGGAGAGAGCGACGTGCAGGTGGCCGCCCGGCTGGGCACGACGCGTGAGACGGTGGGCAAGTGGCGCCGCCGGTTCATCGAGAACGGATGTGACGGCCTTCTGGACGAGCCGAGGCCGGGCGCCCCGCGCACGGTCAGCGACGCGGACGTGGAACGGGTGGTGACGATGACGCTCGAGTCGATGCCGCGCGACGCCACGCAGTGGAGTACGCGCTCGATGGCGAAGGCGTGCGGCATGAGTTCGGCGACGGTGAACCGGATCTGGCGGGCCTTCGGCTTGCAGCCGCACCGCACGGAGACCTTCAAGCTCTCGGCCGACCCCCTGTTCATCGAGAAGGTGCGCGATGTCGTCGGCCTGTACATGGCCCCGCCGGAGCGGGCGGTCGTGCTCTGCGTGGACGAGAAGTCGCAGATCCAGGCGCTCGACCGCACCCAGCCGATGCTTCCGCTGCGTCCGGGGACACCCGCCCGCCAGACCCACGACTACAAGCGCAACGGCACCACATCGCTCTTCGCCGCCCTCGACATCGCGACGGGCGAAGTCATCGGGAGGTGCTACCCGCGCCACCGGTCCGTCGAGTTCAGGAGGTTCCTGACGGTCATCGAGAAGGAGGTGCCGAAGGAGCTGGATGTCCATCTGGTCCTCGACAACTACGGCACCCACAGGACCGCGATGATCCACAAGTGGCTTCTCAGGCACCCTCGCTTCCATCTGCACTTCACCCCGACCAGCGCGTCATGGCTCAACCAGATTGAACGCTGGTTCGCCGAGATCACGAACAGGCAGATCCGGCGCGGAAGCTACCGGAGCACCAAGGAACTGGTGCAGGCCATCGAGGACTACCTGGATGTCCACAACGAGGATCCCAAGCCCTTCGTCTGGACGAAATCCGCGGACGACATCCTGGCATCCCTGCAACATTACTGCGAAATAATTACCGATACAGGCTAGCCCGGATTTCTCAGTGCGCCGTGGAAAGGCGCGCTTTCCTGGTGGGTGCGAATCCCACCCAGCAACTGTCGCTCCAGCTGGTAGCGGCCAGAGCGGTTCATGGAGGTAACGACATGGATTGAAGCACACTGGTAGAGGGCCGCCTTGGGCGGCTCGGCGACTATGCAGGCCGGAACGCGAGTGAACGCTGAGCAGGCCGCGAGACGGGTGTCGCGGAAGCCGACCCTCCTGAGAAAAGGGGAAGGCCGCTGACTGGCCGGGAAGAGAGCGACAAGGGTACCGGCTCGTTTCCGCCGGGGTAGTGGCGTCGGCATGCATGGAAGATGGAAAGTGTAGCAACACGGGAAGCCCTGCCGGTGCCGTGCGCGCGGCAACCGGAACCCCGGGAGGGGCAGGCTGGGCCAGCAGGGTGGCGGAGAGGCCCGTAGTATCGAGGACGCGGGGCAATGCCCGTCGAGGAAAGGGGCCTCAGGCGTGGAGGGATGACGGAGGAGCGAAAGCCCGCGGGAGTGGCATAGCCTAGATAGCTAGCGTCCCGTCCCGACGTTCGGCGCGAGCGTCTCGATCCCGGCGGCGGCGCCCGACGCGGTTTCGTCGATCACCGCGGCGAGCGCATCGAAATCGTCCACCCCGCAGATGCCGGCGATCGTGGCTTTGGCGCCGGTGGCCGCCGATTCGGCCTCGAACCCGTCGTCCGCGACGAGCCGCAGCGCGCCGCGGAGATTCCGCCACAGCGCCGCCGCTCCCGCGAGCCGCTCGGCGGCATCCTCGGTGATCGCTCCACGATCGCCCGCCGTCCGGAAGGTGCGCTCCGCGTCCCCCGCCGGAGATTCCGCCGCATCGCCGCCCGGCGCCAGGCGCAGGAACAGCGCGGCGCGCTCGATGTCCCGAAGACCGCCTCGCATCGTGGCGATCGACTGCAGCCCCGCTACGCCGGCTTCGACGGCACGCTCTCCGGGCTCCCGCAATTCGGCCAGCAGCACCTCGCGAGCCGAACGTTCGCCCAACGCCTCGCGCAGCTCTCCGGAGACCCGTTCCGCAACGTCCTTGTTGCCCGATCCCCACAGGCACCGGGCCCGCGCCAGAGCCACCAGGTCCCGTCCCGAATCGGGGTTGCGGAGTTGTTCGGCGAATGCGTCGAGCGGCTGGATCTCGCCCGCCCCGCCACGCGCGAACGATTGGGGCGACAGCAGCAGGTTGTTGCGGGTCAGCGCGCGCAGCGCCTTCCGGAAGCGGCCGCACAGCTTCCGATAGTGCCTGGCCGGGGTGCCGTCGTACACGAACCGGATGTCGAGTGTCTCGCCCGGCATGGCTTCTCCGCTCGCCAGGGGTCCCTGCACGACGACCGCCACACCGCCGCTGCCCCGCGGCACGCCGCGATCGGCGAAGTCCTCCTCCACCGCGGATAGCGCGCTGACGATGGAGGCCTCCGCGACGCGCGACAACGCCGTCGCCGCCTCGCCGATCGACAGGCTGCCGCGCATCACGTGCACGGCGATCTGGAAGACCTTGCCATTCGACCACTCACGCGCCGCGTCCACCGCCTCGCCGGCGTCCTGCACGTGAATGTCGGCGAGTTGAGCCTTCATCTCCGCCAGGCTGAGTTCGTGCGTCCAGTACAGGCGCGCCAACCCGCACCGGGCAATCGCCTCGGACTCCGGGTCCGGCAGGAATCCCTCCGGAAGCTCCAGATCCGTGAACTCCCGCTCCCTGAGCATGTCGAGCAACGCCGGGTTGCGGTTGATCCATCCGGCGACGCGAGGGGCGGCGGCGTGAATCTCGGCGATCGCGTCGAACGCGTCGGGGCGCGCCGCGAATGCCCGGCTGTCGTAGGGGCTCCAGTCTTCTATCTCGGGATAGAACTGTGCCCGCTGAAGATCGAGCAGGGGGTCGATGGTCTCGAACCACCGCTTGGGGAAGAGGGCCAGGCCGTTCATCTGAATGTAGCTGCCCGGAAGCTGCGGCGAGGCGGCCTCGCCGTGATGCTGAAGCAGCGGATAGCGCCGGCTCGACGTGTGGTGGTCGGCGTGGCGCTGCATGTTGTAGTACAGCCAGTTGGTGAACTTGTAGGCGGCGCTCCAGGCGTGCCGGGGCTTGACGGGCTCGAACCGGCCGGCGGGCGTGAGGATCCGTCGCAGCCCGTAGTGCTGCACATAGTTGCTGATCTTCATCGAGAATACGACGTTGGCGCACAGAACCACGTAGACCAGGGCCGCCCACGGACCGCCCATCCAGAGGATGATCCCGTACCAGAAGATGAGCTGCACGGCGTAGCGCCAGAACGCATTCGTATGGTGCCACACCGGCTTCTGGCGGCGCGTCAGGCGGCGACGTTCGAACCGCCAGGCCCCCACCAGGTTGTTCGCCACCTCCGCGGGCAGGTATCGCCAGAAGCTCAGACCCTTCGGAGAGGACCCCGGGTCCCGCGGCGTGCATACCCACGGATGATGAATGTAGACATGCTCGGTCGCATAGTGCGGATAGGAGGAGGAAGCCAGGAGAAGCTCGCCGAGGCGACGCTCCCAGAGAGCGCGGCGGTGGACCAGCTCGTGGCCGACGATGAAGACCGTCTGTCCCACCATCGTGAGAATCACGGCCACGCACCAGATTTCCCACAGGGCCAGATGATTGGCGACCAGTATTTGCCAGAGCGCGAAGACGAACGTGACCGGCCAGAGCAGCGCCCATAGCCAGAGCGAGAGCTTGTACAGAAACAGCTGGCTCTCGCGGGTGGTGGCCGGATCCATGTTCCGCTCCTCCAGGCCGAATATCCTGTCGAAGCGGTCCGCGAGCGCGTAGAAGACCAGCGGCACCGCGATCCACCAGCCGCCGTACACTGCGGCGCACGCGACGAGCGGAAAGATCGCGAGGGGCGCGAAGTGCGGGATCGCATTCGCGACGGAAGCCTCGACGATCCTCCGTTCCATGGCCACTGGGGGACTGGTAGTGTGTGCCTCCATCGTGGAAATCCTCCTGGACGATAAAGCTCCGCGCACCTCCCGGTCCCAACGTATTCTTGCCCGAGGCTTCCCGCCGGTCAAGCTCTGTACACGACCTTCCCTTCCTGCAGGGCGGGCTTGATCACGAGAGCGTGGTTGTCTCCGTACCGCTCGATATCTTCCGGCGTCACCACGACCACGTCCACGGCTGCCCCGACACCGCTCATTTCGTCCAGAATGAGCGCTGCCGTGTCTCGTCGGTGTCCGCCCTCCTTGACGACCAACAGGTCCACGTTGCTTTGGGGACCCATCTCGCCTCGCGCAGCGGAACCGTAGAGAATGATCCTCTCCGGCCGAGCGATTTCCACGATTCGCCGGACGATCTCCGTCAGAATCGCCTCCTCCAGCATCCCGCCGGCGCTGGGGGTTGCCCAAACGGTTGGCTCGCGTTCGTGCCCACGGTTCGACCTTCGTCCACCAGCCATCCGATTCTCACTTCCCGCTGCCAGCCTGTTCGCACTTCCCCGACCGGCCTCTGCGCCAACGCAACGGCAACGGACCCCAGCCGCCCGCCGCAACCTCCCGTCCAAAGTCGCCAGCGGCAACCCGAAAGCCTCCGCCACCGCCACGTACCACGCGTCCTGAATGCTCACTCTGTGGCGCAGTTCCCAAGCGCGCTCCGCAAACGGCGCGAACGGGAGCAGCTCGATGTCGCGGCGGAGCAGGTCGCGCATGGCCCCATTCGCCTCCATCCGGGTGATCTCCCGGCGGTGCTCCAGGTGCCTGAGGATGTTCGTCGCTTCGACCAGGACGACTTCCGGCGCTGCGAGCGCATTCTCGCCAACTACCGTCTCCGCCCAGCGGCCCTCCGGTCCCGAATCCACCAGCGCCGCGACCATCACCGTCGCGTCGACGACGACCGTCACCTGCGGTCCGCGTCCCGTGCAGAGAGAATACTGCATCCCGGCACCCGGGTACCCGCGGCCTCCTTTCGAGCGCGAACATCCTCCATCCAGCGGGAGACGGACGGCCGCGCGACGATCCTCTCAAGCTCGCGGCGCAGATACTCCTGCATCGAGAGACGCGAGGACGCCGCTCGCGCGGCCAACTCGTCGCGTACATCCTCGGGAACGCCCCGGATGGTGATCTGAACGGCCATGCAATAAGTTTGCTGTCACGGAAGGCAAAGTGCAAGGACAGAGTGCGGGTGCGCTACTTCTCCCCCCCCTACCCCTCCCCCCGCTCCTCCTCCTCGGCAATCTCCCGCGCGCGCCGCCGCAGCCAGATCCCCGTCCCCACCACGAGCCCCAGCGGCAGCAGCGTCAGCAGCCCGGTCGTCGCGAGAAAGGCGATCCGCGCCTCGTCGTCCCGGTCGAAACACACGGGGCAGGCGTGCGCCACCTCGGGGAAGGCGGCAAGCAGCGCGAGCGCCAGCGCCGCAACGGTCAGCACCGCGGGTCGGCTCTGGCGGTCCCGTGCATTGCGCGAATCCCGCTCTTCACGCCGACTCCGCCTCGCTCCACGCATCATCACCAGCTCCTACAGGTACACCACGAAGTACAGGAAGGGCCAAACCAACACCACAAAGTACCAGAAGATCGCGACCGCAGAAAGCACGTCCCGGGTGAGCTTGCCCCGTGCCATCCGCAGCGCCGCCCACGCCAGCGCCAGGATCGCCGCCGCCGCGTGCGCGGCGTGCGCCCCGATGATCGTGTAGAACAGCGCGCCGTAGGTCGACGACGTGATCGTCAGTCCCTCGCGTATCAGCGCCAGCCACTCCACTCCCTGCAGAGCGACAAACATCCCGCCGAGCAGCGTCGCCGCGACGAGGAGCCTTCCGACGGGCCGGCTCAGCAGGCTGCCGAACCCCGCCCGGGCGCCACCGCCAGACCCGTGTGGGGAACTCTGGCCGCCGCGCGACCCCGCCTGGCCGCCGCCCAGCTCCCCATGCCCGCCCCCCGGCCCCTTCCCCCTCAGGAACATCCGGTGGGCGATCATCAGCACGATCCCGCTCGCGATCAGCGCGGTTGTGTTCACCGCCGTCTCCGCGAACGGCAGCCGGGGCTGGTTCGGCGGAGGCCACACCGAACCGACGGCGCGCGACTTGATGATCACGAACGCCGAGATGAAGCCCGCGAAGAGCATGACCTCGACGAAGACGAAGAGCAGCATCCCGAGCACGGCGTCCGACACCAGGTTCTGCGCCTTCTTCGGCCTTGGCCGGAATGGAATGATCGATGTCCGCGCGGCCACGTCAGCGTCGCTCCCTGCCGGCCCGGCGCCTCGCCGTGCCCGGTGCCGCGCGCGGACGATCCACGGCCTGTCCCGCCACCGACCGCTACGAGCTCTCGGCCGCCAGGAACCTCCGGATCCGGCCCACCCCCGGCAGCCGGTCGGCGAGCCCCAGCAGCGGCTTCACCATGCGCTGCAGCATCGGAACCCTGCTCAGCATCTCCAGGACCAGCAGCACGAGGCCGATGGAGAGGATGATCGCCACCGCGTTGGTCCCGATCGCCACCAGCACCACCACCGTCCAGAAGGCGCCGTGCGTGAAGTTGTAGCCGCCCGCGAGCAGATTGTCGTTGGACTTGGCGGTCGGAACGAGGCTGGCTTGCGCCACGTCCTCCGCGTGATCGTCCGCGTCCGCGTATTCCTCATCCCCGTAGTCCGCCGAAGGGATCCCCCGGGCCACTGCCTCCTTCGCCGCATCATTCTCCCACATCCGCCCCTGGTGCAGCTGAACGTCCGGCGCCACGCCGCCCCAGAAGAGCGCTAGCAGCAGCACCGACGCTGCCAGGAACAGCTTCGGGATCACGCGCTCGATCGTCAGGTGCATGAAGTTCTTGATGACGAGCCAGGCCTTGACGACCGCGATCCCGAACGCCGTCACCAGCGTGATCACGATGCCGAGGCTGAACTGCCGCCCGAAGACTTCGACCTGCGTGTCCAGCGCCCCGCCCACCACCGGCCCCACGATGCTGATCGCCAGCAGCACCAGCAGCACCGCGTAGATCCTCACGTAGTGGTTGCCGAAGAGTCCCTTGTCTTCCGAGTGACCGGCCATGAGCTATTTCGCGATATAGAGCAGAGGGAAGAGGAAGATCCACACGATGTCCACGAAGTGCCAGTAGATGCCGATCAGCTCGACGCGGTGGAGCTCGAGACCCTTCGCGGCGTCCCGGGCCACGAAGGCCATGATGATCGCCCCGGCGATCACGTGGAAGGCGTGAAGGCCGGCGGCGGTGTAGTAGAACGCCCAGAAGCCGTTCGACGTGATCGTGTAGCCGTGGCTGATCTCGTACCACCACTCATAGGTCTTGACCCCGAGGAACACGGCGGCGCCTGCGATGGTGAAGTACAGGAACTTCGCGGCTTTCCGGCCGTCGCCCCGCTCGGCGGCCTGGTGGGCCAGCACCGCCGTGAGGCTGGAGGTCAGCAGCACCCACGTGTTGAAGGCGCCGATGTGGGTGTTGGTGACCGCCGCCGCGTCCGCCCACTCGGGGTGGCCCAGGCGGAACATCACATAGGAGGCGAGCAGCCCGCCGAAGATCACCACCTCGGAGGCCAGCACCCACCACACGGCGAGCTTGCCGGTTTCGGTGCCGGTCGCGGCGCGGGTCGTGGCGATCGGCTTCATGGGGCCGGCCTCGGACTGCGATGGCATTGGAGGAGCATCAGGAGTCTCATTCAGCTGTCGTCGTCAACGACCTGCAGCGGCGCGCCGTCGGGCTCGTTCTGCGGCCAGTAGTCGTCCTCACGGTCGGGCACGCTGAACTCGTAGGGCCCGCGGTAGACGACCGGCATGCGGTCGGGGTGCCAGTTGCCGTGCGGCGGCGGCGATTCGGTGGTCCACTCCAGCGAGTTGGCCTTCCAGGGGTTCTTCGGCGCCTTCGGGCCCGAGCGCCCCGTCTTGAAGCAGTTGTAGAAGAAGATGAACTGGGCCGCGAGCATGACGAGCAGCGCTCCAGTCGCCAGAATCCGCATGTCCTGGAACATGTCGATGGAGAGATCCTCGTGCAGGTTGTAGTTGTAGATCCGGCGGTGCTGGCCACCCATCCCGAGCACGAAGAGCGGAATGAAGATCACGTTGAAGGGGATGATCGTAAGCCAGAAGTGCCACTTGCCGAGGCGCTCGTCCATCATCTTCCCGAACATCTTGGGGAACCAGTAGGTGAAGGCCGCAAAGGTCCCTATGATGGCAATCGGGAAGAAGGTGTAGTGGAAGTGCGCAAGCACGAAGTAGGTGTCGTGGAAGTAGATGTCCGCGCCGGCCGCCCCCAGGAAGATCCCGGTCACGCCGCCGATCAGGAACTCGGCCACGAAGGCGAGCGCCCAGAGCATCGGCGTGGTGAGGCGGATCGAGCCCCCGTAGAGCGTGGCAATGTAGACGAAGCACAGCTCCGCGATGGGGACCGAGATGAGCAGCGTGGTGATCGTGAAGATGTTGGCCATGCGCGGGTCGATCCCCGCGATGAACTGGTGGTGAGCCCACACGAAGAAGCTCAGCACGCCCGTCGCCACCACCGTGAAGATCACGATCCGGTAGCCGAAGACCTTCTTGCGCGCGAAGGTGGCAATGATCTCGATCACCACCCCCATCGCCGGGAGCAGTACCACGTACACCTCGGGGTGCCCGAAGAACCAGAAGAGGTGCTGCCAGAGGATGGGGTCGCCCCCGGCGGCCGGGTTGTAGAAGCCGGTGCCGATCGTCTGGTCGAAGATGAGCATGATGGCGCCGGCCAGCAGCGGACCCACCGACAGCATGAAGAGGATGCTCGCGACTACGATCATCCACACCACCAGCGGGACATCGAAGGCGCGCATTCCTGGCGCACGGGAGTTCATCAGCGTGGTGATGAAGTTGATCCCGCCCAACAGGAACGCCACGAATTCGAGCCCGACCCCAATGACCCACAGGGTACTCCCCAGTGGCGTCAGGTTGTACGTCGAGTCCGCCGACAGCGGTGGATACGCGGTCCACGCCCCCGCAAAGCCGCCGCCCTCGACGAAGAGCGACGCCAGGATGACGATCGTGCTGACGAAGAAGACCTGGAAGGAGAGGCGGTTGATCTTGGGGAAGACCATGTCGTCCGCCCCGACCATGAGCGGGATCAGGTAGTTCCCGAAGGCGGCCAGCAGCACCGGCATCGCCACCCAGAAGATCATGATGGTGCCGTGGTTGGTCACCAGCGCGTTGTACTCGCCCGGCGAGACCGCCCCGAAGAACGGCACGTCGATCCCGGGGAAGGCCAGCTGCATCCGGAAGACGTACGCCATGAACCCGCCGACGAGGGCCATGAACATGCCGGTGAACATGTACTGCATGGCGATGACCTTGTGGTCGGTGGACCACAGGTACTTCAGCCAGCCCTGGGGACCATGATCGGCATGGTCGTCGTGGGCGTGTCCGTGTGCCAGATCGACCGCAGGCTCAACCATCTCTCTCGGTCCTCCCTGTCTCCGCTAGCCGCCGCCGGCCGAAGCCGCCGGTAGCGGCGTGTTTTCCGCCACCCACGCCGCGTGTGTCTCCGCATCCTCCACCCATACCCGCGCGGCCATCACTCCGTGCCCGAACCCGCAGATCTCGGCGCACTGCACGTCGAACTCGCCCGTCTCGGTCGGCTGGAACCATCCGGTGATGCTCCGCCCGGGGATGGCGTCCTGCTTGATCCGCCACACGGGCACCGAGAAGCTGTGCAGCACATCCGTCGCCTGCAGCTCGAAGTGGTAGAGCTTGTTGTTCTCGACGTGCAGCTCGTCCACGGTGAAGATGTCGTCGGCGGTATCGAGCTCGCAGTCGGCGCCGGCGTGCTGGAAGGTCCAGGCCCACTGTTGCCCGATCACCCGGACGTGGCAGTCCGGGTTCTCCGGCAGGTCCATCTTGATCTTGTACCAGACGTTGAAGGACACGACGATGATCAGCACGTCGAACCCCAGCACCAGGAGGTGGGGCACGGTGATCCACCGCTTGTGCCGCTTGTTCGTCCCGTCGATGTAGTCCGCGCGCCGGCCGTCGTCCCGGGCCCGGAACTTCATGATGAACCAGAGGAACACGCCCTCGGCGACCAGGAACCAGAATCCCACCACGACGAGGACCAGCCAGATGAGCCCGTCGATGTCGGCGGCGTAGGACGACCCCACCTTGATCAGAGGGTCGAAGTAGTCGACCCGGAAGAATTCGAAGAATCCGTTCATCGATCCAATATGAAGGTCCATGCCACCGCGAGGCCAATGAAGAGAAACGCGATGATCAGCGTGTTCTTCATCGTCTTCTTCGCGAAAACGATCGCGTCATTGGTCTCGTCCGGCGGTGCCGGCGGGATCCGAGCCGCCAGCTGCGCGTGGGTCGGCGTGTCCGGGGCCTGGTTGTCTTCCATCGGCATTCAGCGGCTCAGGGTGTAGACGTAGGCGGCCACCGCAAGCACCTGCTCGTCGGTGATCTGGCTCCCGCCCCTGGGCTGCATGGGGCCGGGGGCCTCGATGGGCTCCTGCACGCCGTCGATGATCACTTCCACGATCTGGTCGTAGCTGCCGTCGATGTGCAGCCAGACATCGTCGGTGAGGTTGGGGGCCAGGGCTCCGCCGACGCCCTCCCGCAGGTGGCAGCTCGCGCAGATCCCGGCGCCGTGGAAGATGTCCTGCCCCTCCTGGACCATCGCGACCGTCACACCGGCCGGGAGTATGGCGGGATCGACGTCGACCGGCGGCAGCGGCTCCGGCGGCGGGGCCGGAATCCGGCGGGGGAGGCGCCGCAGGGTCATGATGTAGGCGGTCACGTCGTTGATCCGCTCGTCGGTCCAGCCGCTGGCCACCGACGCGCGCATGGTCGCACCCGCCTGGTCGCCCGGCCGCGCGCCACGCACGCCGTCGCGGTACTTCCGCATCGACGAGACGATGTACCAGTCCTGCAGGTGCAGCAGCGAAGGAGCGTTCAGCTCCGGGACCGCCGCGTCAACCCCGCGCCCGTCGATCCCGTGGCAGTTGGCGCACAGCAGCTCGTAGTCGGCCTCGCCCGCCTCCACATCACCGTCGAGGGTCGCGGGCGGATCGACGATCGGCAGGCTGACCACGAACTCCACGATGGACTCGACATCTCCATCGCCGACGATCAGGGCCCGGGACATGGGACCCATCCGCAGCCCCTCGGTGTCCTGGTAGTGATACCCGCGGACCCCGTCCCGGAAGCGGGTGAGCTGGGAGGTGAGGTACCAGTCGGTCGCCCCGGCGATGGCCGGCGCGCCGAGCGACTCGTCACCGGCTCCGTCCTTCCCGTGGCAGGGAGAACAGGTGTCGAAGATGAGCTCCCCCCTGGCGAACCCCGGCGCAGGCCGGAAGTCGCAGGCTCCCGCGGCGACTGCAATGGCCGCGAAACCCACCGCCCCGGTGAGAATTGAAGAACGGCCTGTGGTGAACCCCGCCATTTTCCTCGCTACTGAGGTCCTCGCGCCTGTGGGCATCCGCTCTTGAGGCTCTCGCCCCTGCGGACACCGAACGAATTCGCTTGCCGAAGAAAGATCGCTGATTCGGCGCGCGGATTCTAGCGGCGGAGCCGCGGCGGGGCAACCGGCGCGCGGTCGCGGAGACGCGGGCAGCCGGTGCCTTCCGGGCAGCGCCCCGTTTCCGGAAGGCTGCGGGAGACATCCGGCCGGCTACCGGTAGACATCCAGATCCGACGCCGAAACCACCCGCCCCGTGTACCCGGCTTCCCGGACCTCGCGGAGGAGGTCCTCGTCGGTGGCGCCCCAGTAGAGCTGGTGGTAGAGGACCAGCAGCCCCGGACGGGCGCGCCCGGCGATCTCGGCCAGCTCCACGGTGGAGGTGTGGGAGTCGGCGTGGTAGCGCTGCCACTCCGGTGGCCGGTTGAGGAACGCCTCCGCCGAATAGACCTCGTGGACAAGGATGTCGCAGCCGTTGCATGCCTCCACGAGCGACTCGCTCGGCCGCGCGTCCCCCGATATGACGATGGTCCTGCCGCCGGCGTCGAAGTGGTAGCCGTACGAGTGGGGCCAGGAGCCGTGCAGGACCGGGATGGCGGTGACGCGCACGTTCTCGTCCTCGTAGACGAGGCCGCCGGTGGTCTCGGTGACGACCGCGCGGTAGGCGTCCGGGTTGGCCTCGCGGGGCTCGAGGCCGGAGAGGCGGATGTGGATGTCCTCCTGCCAGGCCTCCCCGATCCGCGCGGCCATGTCGGCGGTTCCGGGCGGCCCGAAGATGTGGATCGGGTCCGGGCGGTCGAGGACCCACGGCGACAGGATCACGTCCGGGAGGCCGATGGTGTGGTCGGAGTGGAGGTGGGTGAGGAAGAGGATGTCCAGGCCGGGGGCTTCCAGCGCGGTGATTCCGTGCTCGGCGGCCGCGGCGGCGGCGCGGCGAACGACGCCGGGCCCCGCGTCCACGAGGTAGGCCCGCCCACCCGCGACGATGGCCAGCGCCGGGCCGGAGCGGGCCGGGTCGGCGTTGGGGGTTCCCGTGCCGAGGATCACGACGCGCGGCACGGGGTCGGGGGTGGCGGGGGGGTCCTGGGCGGGGAGGGGGGTGGGGGGGGCCGCGATGGCTGTGATGATCGCCGCGGTGGAGAGGCATCTTCGCATGTCGAGACAGTCCTCGTTCAGGGGTGCCGTAACCGGGCGCGGTGTTCGCGCTTGCCGTGGAAGCGCCCCGCACCAGTTCTACCGACAGCTTGACCTTTCGTGGCCGACCTCGCTAGATCATTAACGTTGCAATCACGCGAAGGCACGGCCAGGGGCCGACCCACGGCAGTCCGCCGAACCGGGGTCGGCCTCACCCGGCCGGCGGTGCATTTGGCGCCGCCCCGCGGCTTGTGACAGAGTATGATGTCAAGAGAACATTACAAAATGTCATGTTTACCATACGATACCGCGTTCAGAAACTGCACCTTGCGCTGATCTCCTGGTTCCTCATTGTGGCGGCCGGGGCCGGCTGCGTCTCCTACCGGCAGGTGGGTGTCGAGGAGCTCGCGCCTCAACAGAGCGTCCGGCTCCAGCTTACCGCCGAGGAGCTCGCCAGGCACCTCAGCTTCGCCGATGTCGACCGGCGGACCGTGAGCGGCCGGTTCATGGAGCTGCAGGGGGACTCCGCGATCTTCGTCCTCGCCACTCCGCTGGCGCACCAGCAGGTCAGCCTGCCGTTGACATCCATCGTCCTGGCCGAGCGCAGGGACCCGGATCACGTACGCAGCATCCTGCTCTCCTCCGCGGTCGTGGGCGGTGTCGCCACGCTGGCGTATCTCGGCTTTGAGGGGAACCAGAACACCGATCCCCAAGGCCCCGGCGAAGTGATCGACCAGTTCGCTCCCGTCTTCAGACTCGTGATTCCATTCGGCCGGTAGGGAGCCCAGCACGCATGAAGCCCCGCCAGCAACCATCGGCTCCGACGCTTGCGACATCGGCTTCGTCGGTTGTGAAATCGGTCCCGTCCCTTGCGGTAATCGCCGGGATACGGAAAACTTATTCGCCGGGGATGCAGTGGCGTCCCCGTTTTCACTCGTTACCTGGAGGCAAAATGTCCCCAACCAACTTTCGCCGGGCGGTCACGCGGGCTGCCCTTCCAACACTGCTTGCCGGCACGCTGGTCGCGGCGGTTCCTGCCCTCATGGAGGCGCAGCAGACCGGCACGATCACCGGAACCGTGCGCAGCGCGACCAACGGGCAGCCGCTGGCCGGCGCCCAGGTCTCGATTCCAGCCATCAACGCGGGAATCCTCGCCAACAACGTAGGCCGTTATCTGATCCCGAACGTCCCCGTGGGGACGCACACCGTTTCGGTAGCGTTCATCGGCTACGAGACCGTGACCGCCGAAGTGACGGTGACCGCCGGAGGAGCCGTGGTCGAGAACTTCGAGATGCGTTCCGAGGCGATCAGCCTGGAGGGTGTCGTGGTCACCGGCACCGCCGGGGCGGCCCGGAGGCGTGAAATCGGCAACTCGGTGAGCCAGCTCAATGAAGAGGTGTTCCAGTCCGCCCCCGTCGTCAACGTGGCCGACATCCTGCAGGGGCGCGCTCTTGGTGCCACGGTCCTCACGAACGGCGGCCAGGTGGGCGCCGGTTCCACGATCAAGCTGCGGGGCAACAACTCGGTGTCGTTCAGCAATTCTCCGCTGGTGTACGTCGACGGCGTGCGCATCCGCGAGAGGGGCATGGTCCACTCCCAGGAGGCCAACCAGCAGCGGAACCCCTTCGACGACATCAACCCCGCCGACATCGAGCGGATCGAGACGATCAAGGGCGCCGCGGCCACCACCCTCTACGGGACGGAAGCCGCGGGCGGCGTGATCCAGATCTTCACGAAGCGCGGCGTGGCGGGCGCCCCGGCGTGGTCGCTCACCGTCGACCAGGGGCTCAACACGCTCGGCCATATCGGTCCCTCGTCGGACGTGAACCCCACCGGCCTCGGCCTGAACAACTGCAACTTCACCGGTGACGACAACTTCCCCGGCGGGGACCCGATGTTCCCGGCCGACCCGAGCTGCCCCGAAGGCGGAGACTGGCTCAAGAACGGCGTCATCCAGAACTACAACCTGTCGGTTCGCGGCGGTGCCCAGCGGATGAACTACTTCATGTCCGCCAACTGGGGGACCGAGGAAGGCGTCTTCGACACCGGGATCGACGACAACGGCGTCGCGCGTCCCACGCAGGGCGTGGAAACGTGGAGACTCCGCGGCAACTTCGCCTTCGCCCCCAGCGATGCCATGGACGTGCGCTTCAACACCTCGTATGCCCACCGTGACATCACCTGGGTCCCGGACGGCAACAACGCGGAGGGGCTTCTGCTGAACGTCTTCCGCGGCGGCAGCGACTACACCAACGACTCGGACGGCAAGCTCCTCGACATGGGAGTCAACAACATCGCCGACCACTTCACCAGCGGTATGAACGTCACCTGGACCCCGATGGAGGGGATGAGCCACCGCGTGAACGCGGGGATCGACTGGAACCGGGACACCTACTTCGAGAACCGCCCCTGGGGCTACTTCTACGTCCAGGGAGGCAACCGCGAGACCGTCGAGCGGACCTACCGCTACCTGACGCTCGACTACGCCGGCCAGTACGACAACGAGATCTTCGGCCTGTCGTCGTCCTTCTCGGTGGGCGGACAGCTGTACAACAACTTCATCACCGGTACATCGGGAGACGGCCGCGACTTCGCCGGCCCGGGTGCCAAGGTGCTGCAGTCCGGCGCGATTACCTCGGCGTCGGAGGCGAACAGCACGGTCACCAGCGGCGGGTTCTTCCTTCAGGAGGTTCTCGGCCTGTCCGACAAGCTCTTCCTGACCCTCGGCCTGCGCGTGGACGGACACTCCACCTTCGGGCAGGACTTCGGGCTGGAGCAGTATCCGAAGGCGTCGTTCTCGTACGTGATTTCGGACGAGGACTTCTACCCCGCCTCGTTCGGGACCCTGAAGCTCCGGGGAGCCTTCGGGGAATCGGGCAAGGCCCCGGGACTCTTCGATGCGACGCGGACCTGGAGCTCGGTGGCCGGCGACAACGGCAGGCCGGGCGTGACGCCTTCCAACCTCGGCAACCCGAATCTGGGGCCGGAGCGGACCCGTGAGTGGGAGCTGGGATTCGAGGGGACCACCTTCAACGACCGGGTTTCCTTCGAATACCAGTACTTCGACCAGAACACCTTCGACGCGCTGATCCGCGTGGTCCAGCTGCCCTCGGGCGGCTTTGTGGGCGACCAGCTCGAGAACGTGGGCCAGGTCACGAACGCGGGACACGAGGCCTTCGTGGGTGTCAACCTGCTGGCGACCAACGACGTGATCTGGGACACCAACCTGCGCCTGTCCACCAACCGGTCCCGGGTGATCGACCTCGGGGGCCTGGAGAGCATCAACCTCGGTTGGCGCAACTACGTGCGGGCCCCGGTCGTCTGCACTTCCGACATGGCCAATCAGGTCGACTTCGACGGCAACGGCTTCATCGGCAAGGGCTGTGAGGTCGGCGAGAAGGTCTACTTCCCCCTTCCCGCATTCTGCCACGACCGGGTGCAGAACCCGGACGAAGTCGGTGCGCCCGACTATGAGGAACAGTGCCTGGGTCCCACGACCCCGACCATGACCTACGGGATCGGGACCAGCGCCACCTTCTTCCAGCGCCTCACGGTCGATGTCCTCGGCGAGGGCGTGGCCGGACAGTGGCTATCCTCAGGGACCGCATACCAGAACGCGCGGCGCCGGGTCTGGCCGCTCTGCCGCGAGACCGTCGCGGCGATCGCGGACGGCCGGCAGGATCAGCTGACGGCTGGCGAAAGAGCGCTGTGTGACCGCTCGGTGGTGCGCTACGGGATGTGGACGCAGCCGTCGGACTTCTTCAAGCTGCGTTCGGCCTCGGTCAGCTACCGGGTGCCGGATGGATGGCTGCCGGGACAGATCCGGGGCGCCACCGTTCGCCTGCAGGGGCGGAATCTGCTGACGTTCACGGACTTCGAAGGCGTCGATCCGGAGGCGTTCGAGGACGGGTCCGCCGAGGTGCTCTTCAGGCAGGAGTACTACAACCTGCCGCCGATGCGGAGCTTCCTGCTTTCCGTCAAGGTCGACTTCTAGGATTCGGGAGATATAGAGAATCATGAAAACGAGAAAAACCCAAGGACTTGTCCTGGGCGCCCTTCTGGCGAGCTTCGTGCTCACCGGTTGCGGCGATGGCAACATCTTCGAGGTCAAGAACCCGGGCCAGATCCTGGACGACGACCTCAACACCGTCGCGGGCGTGCAGTCGCTGGTGACGGGGATGTCCTCCGACTTTTCGGTGTCCTACGACAACCTTTCCTTCATGACCGCCATACTCTCCGACGAGATTGTCGGTTCGGGAAGCTACTTCTCGACCGGGCGGTACCGGAGGGGACTCTTCGATTCCGAGGATGCCAACGGGTTCTGGAATGGAGTGCAGAGAGCCCGCTGGGTTGCGGAAGCCGGACTGATCCGCATGGCGGACATCGAGGGCTACCAGTTCGACGGGAATGCGGAGACCGCGCGGGCCTACCTCTTCGCGGGTCTCGCCAACCGCTGGTTCGGCGAGAACTTCTGTCAGACGGTGTTCAGCCAGCCGTACGACGAGGAGAACCCCGGACCCGGTGGCGAGACGGATACCGGGGATGCGATGGACCGGGAACGCCGCGTTCAACCGTGCCCTCCCGCTGTTGCAGAGGGCGGTTCAAAACGCCACCTCCGCGGGCGCGACGGAAGTCGCGACCGCAGCCGAGGGCGCGCTGGCCCAGGCGTATCTGGGACTCGGCGACATGGGCAACGCGGTGGCGCACGCCGCCCGGGTGCCCACGGACTTCGTCTTCGCGGCAGCCTATTCCTCCAACTCGCCCCGCGAGACCAGCCAGATCTGGAACGAGACGCACGGCCGCCACGAGATATCGGCCTGGATGACGCTGGCCGGCACGGTGGGCGCGGGCGATCCGCGAACGCCATGGACGGACTGTTCGGATCCTGCGGCCGGGTGTCCCAGCGGCAACGGGGCCGACGGCACCACTATCCACTACCGCCAGGAGAAGTACCCCACCCGCGACGATGACATCCCCCTGGTGAAGGGGACCGAGATGAGGCTCATCGAGGCGGAGGCGGCGCTGATGGCGGGGGACCTGAACGGTGCCATGGCCAAGATCAACGAGGGGCGGGCGCACCACGGCCTGGAGCCCCTCGAGTCGGACGGCACGATCGGCATGATCACCGGCGGCGAGAAGGGTGGTGCCAATCCGACCTCGATGTCGGGTTGGGATATCCTGGACCGCGAACGCCACCTGACGCTGTGGCTGGAAGGCCGGCGACTGTGGGATCTGCACCGGTGGGATCACCCGCACCTGGACGGTGGCGGAGTCGTCTACGAGGCGACCGTGGCCCGCAGGGCATCGTGCATCCCGATCTCGCTGGACGAGTGCCAGGTCAACGAGAAGGTGGCGAACCTCTGCTTCAGCATATAGAGGCAAGGGTCACGCGATGACCGGAACCGCCCCCCGGAGCGCTTGCCCTGGGGGGCGGTTCCGTGTCGGGGTGCTGCTGGCGGTGGCAAGTTGCCTCCCGGTGGCCGCCTCGGCGCAGGTCAAGGTGGAGGGCGAGATCCTCGACGCGGTTACCGGTCTGCCCGTCGCCGGGGCGATTCTGCACTTTCCGGATCTGAAGAGGGGCACCATCACCGACGAACTCGGCTATTTCTCCCTCGACTCGCTGCCGGCGGGGCCGCAGATGGTGGCCACCCATCATCCCGGCTACGCGTCGCTGCTGGAGAAGGTGCCGGTGGTCGCGGACGAGACGTGGGTGCTGAGGTTGACGCCGAGCCCTGTCGTGCTTCCCGGGCTGGAGGTGGTGGGTCTGCGCAGCGAGGAGGTCGAGGCGCGCCAGACCGGACGTCGTTCCGACTTCATCGGGCCGGAGGCGGTGGCCGAGGCGGCGGACCGCACCAACAAGCTGCTGGAGGTGCTTCGCAGCAAGGCACCCCCGCGATTGCAGATCCGGCAGCAGGGCGGGGCCGGGGGGGTGAGGTTCTGCATTCAGTCTTCGCGGCGGCGGCCGTCGGTACAGGAGCTGTTGGACCTGGGGACCGGGTGCCAACCGGTGCTGCTGGTCCTGGACGGGGTCGTCATCTACTCGCCGCCGGCGGTTGCCGAGATGGCGAGCATGGACGGGGCGCTCCCCGAGCATGTGGCCGCGCTGCTGCTGAACCAGAACCCGCAGGAGATCGCCGGCATCCGCGTCCTGACTCCGTCGGATGGCTTCTTCCGGTACGGCGAGGCAGGCCGCCTCGGAGCGGTCGAGATCAGGACCAAACATCCCGGCAGGCCGAGGGGGCGGTAGTGGCCGCCTGCGCAGCGGGGCCAACGGCAGTCGAGGCAGCCCGGGACAGGTAGACGCCATATGCGCCCGCTCCTCATCCCATGCGCAATCGCCGTCGCGCTGGCGGCGTTCCTGATCGACCCGGGAGTGCGCGGTACGCCGGGCGCGTTCTGGACCTTCATCGTCGCCGCGGCGGGGATTCTCCTCTGGACCGGCTTGCTCTTCGCGTCGCGTCGAGGGCGCGGCGACAAACTCGACCTGGAGGTCGTCATCCGCACACCCCATTGGATGCAGACGCTCGCGCAGGGAGCGCTGCTGGTGTGGTGGGGCACCTTCGTCGACATGGTGCAGCTGTGGGCCCCGATGATCCTCGCGCAGTTGCTCCTTGCGGTCGCGATCGAGGGGCTCTTCGCCTGGACCCGGAGGGGCCGCTACGCCATCGGTCTGGGCGTCGTCCCGGTGATCTTCAGCGTCAACCTGTTCCTCTGGTTCACCGGCCCGTGGTTCTTCTTCCAGTTCGCGATGGTCTTCCTCGTGTACGCCGGCAAGGAGTTCATCCGCTGGCAGCTGGACGGGCGCTCGCGGCACATCTTCAACCCGTCGGCGCTGGCGCTGTCGGTGGCGTCGGTGGGGCTGATCGTGACGGGCTCGACGGAGATCACCTTCGGAATCGAGATCGCCCAGAGCCAGTTCATCCCGCCGCACATGTTTCTCGTGATCTTCCTGGCGGCCGTCCCCGCGCAGCTGCTGTTCGGGGTGGCGATGATGACGATGCCGGCGGTGCTGACCATCCTCGGGTTCGGTCTGCTCTACCAGTCGCTCACGGGCATCTACTTCTTCTACGACGCCTACATCCCGGTGTCGGTGTTCCTGGGGCTGCACCTTCTCTTCACCGACCCGGCGACCTCCCCGCGCTCGGACGGGGGCCGCATCATGTTCGGCCTGATCTACGGCACGGGTGTGGTCGCGAGCGCCGCCATGCTCGACGCCATCGGCGCGCCGAACTTCTACGACAAGCTGCTGCCGGTGCCGATCCTGAACATTCTCGCCCCCCGCCTCGACCGCGCGGCGAACTTCCTGGGCGAGCGGGTGCCGGCGCTGATCGGCAGGCTGCAGACCCCCGCGACCGCGCGGCGCCGCTTCGCCACCGTCGCTCTCTGGGCCGGCACCTTCACGGCCCTGAGCTTCGCGGGCGGCGTCGGTGACGATCACCCCGGCCAGTACTACCCCTTCTGGCGCGGCGCCTGCGAAGCGGGCAACGACCGCGCCTGCAACTACTCCGGGGTCATGCTGCAGAACTTCTGCGACCTCGGCTCCGGGTGGGCCTGCAACGAGTTCGCCGTGCTGCTGGTGGAACTGGACCGCGACTTCGTGGGCGCCGCGGGCGAACTCGAGCGCTCATGCAGGCTGGAATACGGCCCGGGGTGCCAGAACCTGCAGGGCTTGGCCGGAGGGGACGAGCGTTTCGCGGAGGGGGCGGCCGCGTTCCAGCGCGGGGATCCGCCCCCGGCGGAGTGGCCGATCGTGCTGCGCGGCAGCAAGGGGCAGGTGAGGGAGCGCGATCCTGAGGCGCTTAGGGCGCTGGGGTGTGAGCGGGGGTGGGTGGAGCTGGGGTGTTGAGCGGCCGCCGCGGCCATCGAAGGCCGTGACCCGGATTGTAAGGCGTACTTTACAGAATGTAAGGTTCTGCTTACAAATAGGCCCTCCACCGCCCTATTGGGGGCCGACGACAACGCCGACGGCGGTGGCGAGGGCGCGGCGGGAGAAAACCAACCCGCCGCGCCCTCTGGCCAGGCCCCGACTTCAGCCCCGGTCCCCTACCCCCGCGGCTGTTCCGCCAGCAGCTCCAGAATGTCCACATCCCACTGGTCGTCGCCCAGCAGGTGCTTCACGAAGTACTCCGCCCGCAGCCAGAACCAGTAGTTGCTCATGTTCCCGAAGCCGTGGCGCTGGCCGGGGAAGATGAAGAAGTCGAAGCGCTTGTTCGCGCGGATCAGGGCCTGCGCCATGCGGAAGGTGCCGGCGTGGTGGACGTTGTTGTCGACGTCGCCGGTGGTCAGCAGCAGGTGTCCCTTCAGGTTGGCCGCCAGGTCCGAGTTGCGGTCGATGTCGTACTCGAAGCCGGTGACCACGCCCGCGGTGTCCTTCACCTCCTTGACCCCGTCGTGCTTCTCCGACCAGTTGGCGTTGTAGACGTCGTTGTTGTGATTCCCCGCCGACGACACCGCCACCTTGAAGAACTCGGGGTAGACGAGCATGGCCGCGGTGGACATGAAGCCGCCGCCGGAGTGCCCGTAGATCCCCACGCGGTCGATGTCGATCCAGGGGTGCCGGTCGGCGAGCTGCTCGAGCCCGACCTTCTTGTCCTCGAGCCCGTAGTCGCGGAGGTTGCCGTAACCGTAGTTGTGGTACCACTTCGAGCGGTCGGGGTGCCCGCCGCGGTTCCCGATCGTGACCACGATGAAGCCGAACTGCGCGAGCGCCTGCTCGGTCGAGTTGAGCGAGAAGAACTTGGAGACGGATTCGGTCTGCGGCCCGGGGTAGACGTAGGCGATGATCGGGTACTGCTTGGCCGGGTCGAAGTCATACGGCTTGTACATGACGCCGTAGATGTCCGTGACGCCGTCCCCCGCCTTCACGGAGTAGATCTCCGGGAACTGGTAGCCGGCGGCCTCGAGCGCGGACATGTCGGCGGTCTCGAGGTCCATGATCTTGCGGCCCGAGGCGTCGAACAGGGCGGACGCAGGCGTGGTGTTGACCCGCGAATAGTTGTCCACGAAGTAGAGCCCGCCGTCCGACGCGCTGGACCGGTGGTCGAAGTTGCCGGGGTTCAGCAGGGTCGTGCGGCTGCCGTCCAGCGCGACCCGGTACATGTGCATGTAGTAGGGGTCCTCCCCCTCCTCCCGCGCGTTGCCGCGCACCAGTGCGTATCCGTCCTCCTCGTTCACCTCCATCAGCCCGTCCACGTGCCAGGGCCCCTCCGTCAGCCGGTTCCGGACCGTGCCGTCCGGCGCGTAGCGGTACAGGTGCGCCCAGCCGTCCCGCTCCGACCACCAGATCAGGTCGCCGTTCTCGAGCCGCTCGGGGGTGGTGTGCTCGACGTAGGTGTTGAGCCGCTCCTCGATCACGACCGTCACCTCGCCGGTCGCGGGATCCGCCCGCATCACGTCCACGCGGTGCTGGTTGCGGCTTCGGCGCCAGAAGTAGAGCTCGTCGCTCTGGTCGGAGAGCCACCGGGACTGGCGGATCGCGTTCGGATCGAAGCCGCGCGGGAAGCTGAAGTCGGTGAAGATCCCCATGCGCTGGTCCTTCCAGCGATCGTCCTCGATCTGCCTCATCTCGCGCGCCTCCATGTCGAAGACGTGCAGCGCGACCTGGGTGACGTTCTCCTCGCCCGGCATCTCGTAGCGGTAGCTCTCCAGCTTCGGGCGCGTGTTGCCGACGGCGTGGACCACCCAGAGGTGGGCGACCTCGCGGCGGTCGCTCCGCGTCAGCGCGAAGTAGCTGCCGTCGTGGGACCAGCTGATCCCCGGCGACTGGCGCTTCTTGTGCTCCTCCTCGGTCTCCTCGTCGTTGGCGCCCCGCCCCTGCGACCCCCAGCTGAAGTCCTTCTCGCCGTCGGTCGTGAGCTGGATCTCGTCGACCTCGACCGCGTCTTCGGCCTCCTCCGCCTCGTCGCCCGTCTTGCCGTGCCGCGCCTCACGGATCCGCTCGTAGTCCTCGTAGCTGATCATGTACAGGTTGAACTCGCGGCTGAAGACCACCCAGGTCGTGTCCGGGGAGATGCTGGCCCAGAACGGGTGGGTCCGCGGCTCCTCGTAGTCCTCGAGTTCACGGAGCGTCTGCGTCGCCACGTCGTACTCGAAGTGGTGGACCTTGCGGCGCGTCTGCGGCCTGCGCGGCGCCCGCTGCTCCTCGTCCTCCTGGTCCTCCTCGACCTCCTCCTCCTCCTCCTCGACCACCTCATCCTGGGACGACGTCACCTCGAACTGGATCGTGCCCTCGTTGATGAAGCGGATCCCGCGTATCGGCAGGTGCTGCGCGTCCCACGGATCGAGCGTGATGCGGGTCAGCTCGGCGGCGATGCGGTCGTTGTCGAAGATTTCGGTCTTCGTGCCGCGCTCCGGGTCGACCAGGTAGTAGTGCGTGCCGCCGGAGTTCTCCCACTGGTACCAGAACTTCTGCGTGTCCCCGACCCACCGGGGCTGCACACTGGTCGAGTGGAGGAGGTCCCCGATCCGGTAGGGGGCGAAGCGGGCGGCCAGCTCGTAGTTCGCCGAACCGGGACCCATCACCGGGATCGAGCCGGGCTCCTGGGCGGCCGCGGGGGCGGCGGCGGGCGCCAGAGCGAGGGCGGCCGCTGCGAAGGTGAAGGCGACGAGCGCCGTCCGGGTGATGGTGGAGGTGGTGCGGGGAGTCATGTCGGTCTCCGTTCTTGCTGGTATGCGGTGAGCGCCCCGGATCCGGCGAGCGCGGCAGGGGCGGGATCGAGGCGCGGGCCGTCCGGGATTGCAACAGTGAAATGGCGGGGACGGTGGCGCGCGGTCAAGTCCTGAGGCCTACTCGCCCGGCTCCGCCTCCTCCGGCAGCAGAAGGAACGCCTTGATCAGCTCGGGATCGGTCTCGGTTCCCAACACGCGGCCGGCCATGTACTGCCCGACCATCGGTCCGAACTTGAACCCCTCCGCCGACCCGCCGCCGGCGAACCAGACGTTGTCGAAGTCCGGGTGGTGGTCGAAGAAGAAGTTGCGCGTGACCGAGATCTCGTAGTGGCAGGCGCGGGTCTCGCTGATCGGAGCCTCCGTGAGCCCCGGGAAGCGCTGGGTCACGAACGCGCGGGGCCGCTCCAGCTCCTCGGGCTCCAGCCAGCGGCGGCTGGTGTCCGGATCGGTATCGGCTTCGTCCCCTCGCCCGCGCCCGCCGGTGCGCACGCGAAAGCCCCGGTTGTCCGGACCGAGGGCGGGCCATCCCGTCACCCCGGGGAAGTTGTAGCTGGGCAGGTTGGGATAGCTGTAGCTGTTGTCGCCCGGAGGAGTCCGGAAGTACGCGACGTGACCGATGGGGATGCGCACCCGGTCCCCCATCAGCTCCGGAAACGCCTTCGGGTACCAGGGCCCGAGCGCGAAGACGTAGCTGCCCGCGGAGAGCGACTCGTCCGGGTCGAGTTGGAGCGCGCCCAGTTGGCGGCCGCTCGAAGGACCCATCGCCGCGCGGGCGATCTTCACCTCGCCGCCCTCATGCTGGAACACCTGTGCCACGGACTCGATCGCCCGGCGCGCCCGCACGACCCCGGCGTCCTGTTCCCACAGCGCAACCGTGATGTCGGTCAGGTCGATCACCGGCCAGCGCCTCCGGATTTCATCCGCGTCGATCACCTCGTAGGCAATGCCGAGTTGATCCCAGGCGTTTCGGATGCCTTCCATGAAGTCGTCCCACTCGTCCCGCATGATCAGGTCCGACGTGGTGAAGAAGACCCGCGGCAGGAGCATGTCCTGCCACAGTTCGTCCCACGCGAGCCAATGCTCGATCGACTCCCTGGCCCACCGGGTCCACAGCAAGCCGGTGCCGCGGCTGCCGTAGCTGGTCCGGACGCCGCGCGTCTCGCCCCCGGAGGTCGCGCGGGAATTCGCCGGGCCGTACTGATCGATCAGCGTGACCTGCGCGCCGGACTGCTGGAGGTTCAGCGCAGTCCAGGCACCGAAGGCGCCGGCGCCGACCACGGCGATGTCGGGGGTCTGCCGGGTGCGAACCCAGGGTGCGCCCCGTGCGGTGCTGCGCGCGGCCAGCCGACCTCCGGTGGTAGCCCCAGCCTCCGACACCCCTCCACCGACGAGCACCGCGCCCGCCCCCAAAGCGGCCGTCTTCACGAACCCGCGTCGATTCAGATCCTTCCCGTCCTCGGCCATTCCATCCTCCGTTCGAGGTGTGCTCCCGTCGTCGGCGGTCAGCCCTCCGAAGCCGGCGCGATCCGCACCTGCCGCATCGGCGAGTCGGCGGAGAGCTCCGCGGACCCGGCTTCATGTCCATTCAAGCTCAGGATGTACGACACGACGTCCAGGTATACCTGCTCCTCCAGTCCACCCGGGTTGTTGTCCGGCATCGTGGAGCGGACCGTCCGATAGAACGCGTACACGGTCCGGCGTCCCCAGTTCGACTGAAACAACCGTCCCCGGAACTCGCTGTTGGTGTGGCATTCCGCGCACATTTCGTCGAAGCTGGTCCTGCCCCGGCCGGCCTGCGCCTCCGTGAAGATGCCGGCGGGGGCTTCGGTCTCTTCCGGGGGATCCGGCGTCTCCGCGGGAACCACCGGCGTGGCCTCAACGGGGGTGGTGGGGACCGGGGCGTCGGCAGGCGTTTCCGCCGGGCCGCGAGCCGCGCATCCCGCAAACGCAAGGGGAAGCACCACAAAGGCGGCCGGCACCATTCGCTGCCACCGGGGTATCCAGGTGTGTCCCATGGACCGAAGACCCTCCTGTGCCTTAGTCTATCCCTCCGGCACCTCGTGCGCCGGCTCGAAAATCCAATATAGAGGAATAAGCACCATGCACGGTCGAGCACCAGTGTCGGGCGCCGTCGCCCTGCGTCACACCCCTGCTTCCGCGTCGCCCCTGGCCGCTGTTTTCGCGGCAATCGTGCTGCTCGCCGGGGCCTGCGACAGCCGCCCCCTGGCGATGGGCGATGTCCAGGCCATCACCATGACGTCCTCGCCCGACCTCTGGGCCCAGGTCGGGGAAGAGGTGCTCGACGGCATCGAGGGCGGGGTCTTCACGGTCCGCGACGACCACGCCTTCCGGGTCATGTACCAGGATCCGAACAGGGAGCCGTGGCTCAGGATACGCCTGTTCAAGCAGGTGCTGGTGATCGGCACGCCCGCGGATCCGTGGATGACGCCGGTTCTGGCGGAGGTCGGGGTGGATGAGGGCGCCCAGGTGGGCACTCCCGAGAGCGCGGGCATCGTTCAGGTGCATGATGTGTGGTCGCGAGGCCAGCTGGTGACGGCTCTGGTCCTTCCCGAAGGGGCCGCGACCGCCGCAGCCGCCGAAATGGTGCGGCAGTCCATCCCCGGGCTGCGTGAGCTCTTCGACGCCCAGTATCGTGAGTGGGTGGTCGCCAGGATGTTCGTGAGCGGGCGGGACTCGGCGCAGGCGCTGGCCCTGCGCGAGGAACACGGGTTCAGCCTGCTGCTGCCCGAAGTGTATGTATACGAGCAGCACGACTCGGTGCACATCTTCCTGAACGATAACCCGGACCCCAGGGAGCTGATCCGGCAGTTCGCGGTGACCTGGCGGAGCCCCGGACCGGAGGAACTCACCACGGACCACCTCCTGGAGTGGCGTGCCCGCATCGTCGAGGAGAACTACGATTTTCCCCAGGTGGTGAACACGGAAGGGCTGGTCGAGGGGTGGGAGGAGACCGCGGTCGGGGCGGCGTACACGGTCCGGGCGGTGTGGCAGAATCCGCCGGGGACCTACCCTGCGGCGGGCCCGTTCATCACGCGGGCGGTGCCCTGTCCGCAGCAGCAGCGGGTCTTTCTGGTCGACGCCTGGCTCTATGCGCCCGGCAAGGACAAATACGAATACATGATCCAGCTCGGCGAAATCCTGGATTCCTTCCGCTGTGGGGGGGAGTGACGGCACCGAGCGGCGCGGGACAGCATCGAGCGGGCGAGCCGGAGACCTGCTAGCCGGGCGCCTGCCGTTGGCGAGTTTCGGTCCACCGGTGGAGCAGCAGGCACACCAGGGCGCCACAGATGGCGACAATGGCAACCGCACCGCGGTTGGCCGGTGCGGAGAAGACCAACCGGTCCAGTCCGATCAACCCGTACCACAGCATAGCACCGCTGCCAACCCCCGTTGCGAGCATCTCGATCTGGCGGTACCGGCGCAGAGACCACGACTGCGGTGATGCTCCCTCCTGCAATGCAGCCATGATCTCGTCCACCTGTGATTCGGGGACCGGCGCCTGGACGGCACCGATCTCACGGATCGCGCTGACAAGGCGCACGACCCGGGCCTCGGCCTCGCTGGCCGCACTCTTTTCGAGGTACCGTGCGCGGTCGGAGCCACCCTTCTGAACCGCGTTGATCAGTCGTTCCACCGCCTCCGGATCAAGTTGATGGTCCGCCCTCGGACGCCGACTCGGCAATCGTCTCCCAGCCATCATTGCAGTCCTTCCGTTTCCGTGATCGTTCGCTCGAGACTCCTCATGCGCCGCAGCTTCTTCAGGCCGCGATGGACCAGGGAGCGCACCGAGGCCTCCTTGACCCCCATCAGCTCAGAGACTACCGCCGTGCGGCGTCCTTCCAGCAGGCGCAGCACGATCGCCTGCCGCTCCCTTTTCGTCAGTTTCTCAAGTGCCGCGTAGAGCGCCCTTGCCCGGCGCCGACGCGCCAGCCGGGCTGCGGGACCCTCACCCGCGTCCGGGAGGTCCCCATGATCCTGCAGGCTCACGCGCACCGGTTTCGAAGTTCCGCGCACCGACATCCGGCACACGTTACGGCTGACGGCCAGCGCCCATCCCTGAAAGGAGCCCTTGCCCGAGAACCTGGTCCGCTTGCGGTAGATCCGGACCCAGCTCTCCTGGAGCAGCTCATCGGCGTGGTCGTGGTCCCGGGCGTAGCAGCGAATCATCGCCAGCATGCTGGGGGACACTTCGCGAACCAGTCGGCGGAAGAGGGCCGAATCACCCGCCCGAAAGAGCTGGCGGTCGAATCCCGGCTGGCCGGTCGTCAACGGTCCGACCACCGGTTGAGCACCCAGAAGATCGGCAGAATCAGCAGTGGAAAGGATACGTGCAAACCCAGAATCAGGGTAAACAATGCGGCAGCGGACAGGTCGAAGTCGCCGGCCACCTCGCCGGCGATATCCAGCGGAATCCAGCAGGCCCCGGCGAAGAAGCCCACGGCCGCACACCTGATCCCGATGGTCGCGGCCCGGAGCATTGCGGCCGCACCCTCGAGCTCCGCGGACAAACCCCTGGAAGACGGTTCTTCGGGAATACGAAGGCCGACGAATGACCCGAGTCCTGCCGCAACAAAGACCATGGCAGCGGTCGTGAACGGTTCAACGAGTTGCATCAGATATCCGCCGGCTTCGCGCAGCTGCGCTTCGGACTCGGGGCCCGTGGTGATGCGCGCCGCCTCCCGCGCTGCGTCTGCCGCGCGATCGAGTTCGCGGGGGAACAGGGCGTCCGACCCGGTGAAGGGTGCGAGGAGTGGATCGACCAGGGCAAGCGTCGTGTACGCCGCTCCGGCGACCAGTGCCACCGCGATCCACAAGTGGCTGCGCCGCTTGCCGCCGTCACCACCTCCGAAGAGGGCGGAGCGGCCCGTTGTGGCGGCGAACACCGCGACGGGAATGATCTGGCCAACGATGAACGGGAGCCGTGCGGCCAACTGGGAAAGGCGATCCCGGGCTGGCCAGAATGTGGCGTCAACCGCCACGTACGCGACAAAGACGGCGACCGGCACCACGACCCAGAATCCGACGTGACCCAGGAACCCGAGCCCCGATCGGATCGGTGGAACATGAGCTTTCATTGACGCACCTCCCGTCAACCAGTAGTGTAAAGCTGATATTACATTATGTAATGTTCACCTTACAATTCGATCAATTGGCCGAGCGGTCCAGCGCGAATGGGTCAGCGACCGCATATGGCGACGGTCTGTTCCGCGAACTGCTCGCGTTCCCGCCGGGCACCTGCCGACAGGATGCATGTACCCGCGTTTCCGTTGCGTCCAACCTGTCACCCCCTTCCCCGATGACCTAGATTCGAAGGGAACCGGGGTGGGAGCCCTACCGCTCCGAACCGCTGCCGGTTCCCGCCGCCGCCGATCTTCACCTCTCGCCCCCCTGCCAAGGCGCCATTGTCCTTCGTCCATCTCCACACCCACTCCGAGTATTCGCTGCTCGATGGCGCGAATCGCCTTTCGGACCTGGTCCGCAAGGCGCTGGAGTACGAGATGCCCGCCCTGGCCCTGACCGACCATGGCTGCCTCTACGGCGCCTGGAACTTCCAGAAGGTGGCCCGCAAGGAAGGCATCAAGCCGATCATCGGGATGGAGGCGTACGTGGCGCCGGGCGACCGGCGCGAACGGGCGCGCTCCGGCCAGGGAGGGAAGGCGCACTACCACCTGGTGCTGCTGGCCCGCGACGCGGAGGGCTACCGCAACCTGATGAAGCTGTCGTCGATCGGGTACACCGAGGGGTTTTACTACCGCCCGCGGGTGGATCGCGAGACCCTGGCCCGCCATTCCGACGGCCTGATCGTGACGTCGGCGTGCATGGCCGGCGAGCTGGCACGCCAACTGAACGCGGGCAATGACGAGATGGCGCGCGAAGTCGCCGACTGGTACGCCAACGCCTTCCCCGGACGCTACTACCTGGAGGTGCAGGCCCACGGGACTCCGGGCCAGGCCGAGCACAACGAGCGCATCTTTGCGCTGGCGGACGAACTCGGGTTGCCGGTGGTGGCCACCAACGACGCGCACTTCCTCCAGCACGAGCATCACCCGGCGCACGACATCCTGGTTTGCATCGGCACGGCGAAGAATCACGACGACGAAGACCGGCTGCAGTACGACGACGGCCTCTACTTCAAGACGGCCGAAGAGATGGCGGCGGCCTTTCCGGACCACCCCGAGGTGATCGAGAACACCCTTCGCATCGCCGACGAGGTGTCGCTCACGCTGGAGAAGAAGTACCACCTGCCCGGCTTCCCCCTCCCGGACCGCTTCGACGACGACAACGCCTACCTGGTGCACCTCGCGGAGGCCGGGGCGGTGGAGCGCTACGGCGACCCCCTGCCGACCGAGGTCCGCCAGCGCCTCGACTACGAGCTCGACGTCATCCTGAAGACCGGCTACGCGGGGTACTTCCTCATCACCTGGGACTTCATCCGCTGGGCGCGCGAAGAAGGGATCCCGGTGGGCCCCGGACGGGGGTCTGCCGCCGGCTCGCTGGTCTCCTACGCGCTGCAAATCACCGACCTGGACCCGATCGCCTACGGCCTCCTCTTCGAGCGCTTCCTCAACCCGGAGCGCATCTCGATGCCGGACATCGACATCGATTTCTGCTACGAGCGCCGCGGCGAGGTGATCGAGTACGTGCGGGCGAAGTACGGGCGCGACGCCGTCGGACAGATCGTGACCTTCGGGACGATGAAGAGCCGGGCCGTGATCCGGGACGTGGGCCGTGTGCTGGGCTTCGAGGTCGGCGAGACCGACCGGATCGCGAAGATGATCCCGAACCAGCCGGGGCAGAGTTACACAGTCGCCCAGGCCGTCGAGCGGATCCGCGACGTGAAGGCGCTCTACGAGTCGGATGAGCGCCACAAGCAGCTCTTCGACTACTCGATGACGCTGGAGGGGCTGTCGCGCCACGCCTCGGTCCACGCCGCCGGGGTGGTGATCGCGCCGGGACCGCTGCACGACTACGTGCCGATCTGCACCCAGAGCAAGGGCGCGCGGAACGGGGGGGCGGGCGCGGGCGCGAACGGGAGCCAGGACGGGCCGGACATCGTCACGCAGTACGACATGAACTGCCTCGAGGACGCCGGGATGCTCAAGATGGACTTCCTGGGCCTCAAGACCCTCACGGTCATCCACGACGCGGTGAAGGCCGTGCAGGACCGTCTCGGGGAGTTCAGCCACCCGGACACCGGGACGGTCTACCACTCCCCGGCCATGGACGATGTGCCGCTGGACGACCCGGAGGTCTACCGGATGCTCGCGAGCGGCGGGACGGCCGGCGTCTTCCAGTTCGAGTCGAATCTGGCGCTCGACAAGCTGCGGGCCATGCGCTGCGACCGCTTCGACGACCTCGTCGCCACCAACGCGCTCATCCGTCCCGGCCCCCTCGATTCGGGGATGACCGACAAGTACATCAAGCGGAAGCTCGGGCACGAACCCGTCTCCTACCCGGCGCCCGGCCTGGAGCACATCCTGGAGCCCACCTACGGCATCATCGTCTACCAGGAGCAGGTGATGCTGATCGCGAACGACCTGGCCGGCTATTCCCTGGGCGATGCCGACGTGCTGCGCAAGGCGATGGGGAAGAAGGACGCCAAGCTCATCCGCTCCGAGCTGGCCCGGTTCCAGGAGAGGGTCGTCGAGCGTGAGCTGCCGCGCAGCACGGCCTCGGAGCTCGCAAACCAGATCGAGACCTTCGGCCGCTACGGCTTCAACAAGTCGCACTCGGCCGCCTACTCGCTGCTTTCGTACAAGACCGCGTGGCTGAAGCGCTACTACCCGGCGGAGTTCATGGCCGCGCTCCTCTCGTCCGTGCTCGACAAGACGGACGACGTGGTGAAGTACATGGGCGAATGCCGTGACCTGGGGCGCTACCACCCCGCGCTCGCCGACGGACTGGAGGTTCTGCCGCCCGACGTCAACGAGAGCGGCTGGAAGTTCACGCCCGTGGGCGCGACGACGATCCGCTTCGGGCTCGGCGCGGTGCGGGGGGTGGGCTCGGCGGCGGTGCAGTCGGTCCTCGCGGCGCGCGCCGATGGCGGGCCCTTCGAGAGCCTCTTCAACTTCCTGGAGCGGGTCGACACGCGTGCGCTCAACAAGCGGGCCTGCGAGGCCCTGATCACCTCCGGGGCGCTGGACTCGTTCGGGCACCGCGCGCAGATGGAGGCCGGGCTCGATGCCGCCTATGGGGAGGCCGTGGCGCGCATGCAGGAAGCCGAACAGGGGCAACACTCGCTCTTCGGCGGGGGTGGCGTGGAGCGCCCGACGCCCGAACTCCCCACCGTGCCCGAATGGCCGGACCGGGAACGCCTCAAGCGCGAGAAGGAGGCGCTCGGCTTCTTCATATCGGGCCATCCGCTGGACCGCTACCGCGAAGTCGTGCGCGCCTTCGATCCGGTCGGCTCGGACGCGCTCAAGGCCCGGATGGGCGACTCCGTGGAGATGGCGTGCGTGGTGACCGCCGTGGCCCGCCAGGTCTCCCGGCGCGATGGCTCCGAGTGGGCGAAGATCACGATCGAGGGCTTCCAGGGCACGGCCACCGTCCTCGCCTTCAAGGACGTCTGGCAGTCCAGCAAGGAGACGCTGCACCCCGACGCGGTGGTGCTCCTGCGCGGCAAGGTCAGCGACCGAGAGCGCGACGAAGAGGATCCCCCCGTGTTCCTCGACGGGGCCGAGCCGCTGAAGGGGGTCCCCGGGAGCGGCCGCATCGCGGTGAGGATCGCGGTGGGGTGGCACGGCGAACTCCCCGGCGACGCCTTCGGCCGGGCCCGCGAAGTAATGGTCGCCCGCGCCGGGGAGGCCCCGGTCGAGGTGGCGGTCGGGGACGGGAACGGAGCCGCGCTGCCCCGGCTCAGATCGCGCAGCCTGAAGGTGACCCCCGACCGCGACACGATCCGCGCGCTCGAAGAGGTCTTCGGGAAGGGCAGGGTGGGGCTGGTGAGGGTTTGACCATGAGAACACTGGTCGTCTGCATCATATCCGTCGCCCTTGGAGCGTCCGCCCCCGGTTGCGTCGCTCAGGAACAACCGGGAGGCGCTGCCGATCCCGCTGGCCTGGTGGGGAACTGGGCGGGCACGGTGGATGCCGGCGCCGTCCAACTGGAGCTGCGCCTGGTCCTGGCCGAAGAGGAGGGCGTGGTGAGCGCCACCATGAACTCTTTGGCCCGATGGAACTGGGAAACCTCCAGGACCGAGAGGTTCTCATCCCGGTTCGGTGGCCCCGTCGTAACCGTGAACGGTGACACGATCTCGGTGCCGTTGCCGGACTTCGACGCATCCTATGCCGGCATATGGTCGCAGGAAGGCGGCAGGATCAGCGGCACCTTCACCCAGGCCGGCGAGACCTTCGCGCTCGTACTTGAACGCACGTCCGAAGATGAGGCCCCGACGAGACGACCCCAGACCCCCGAGCAGCCCTTCCCCTACCTGGCCGAGGACGTGACATACAGCAACCCGGATGGCGGCCACACGCTGGCGGCCACCCTTACGCGCCCCGCAAACGGCGGCCCCTTCCCGGCGGTGATCCTGATCTCGGGTTCCGGTGAATATGAAAGAAGCCGAGCCGGGGATGTACACGATCCGTTTCTCGTGCTGGCCGACTACCTCACCCGGCGGGGGATCGCGGTCCTTCGTTACGACGACCGCGGCGTGGGTGAATCGACGGGGGACTTCTCGACCGCCACCACAGAGGACTTCGCCTCCGACGCGCTGGCCGGAGTTGAGTACCTCACGACCCGCGACGAGGTAGATCCCGGCAAGATCGGTCTGGTTGGTCAGTCGGAGGGTGGCCTGATCGCTCCGATGGCGGCGATCCAGTCCCCCGATGTCAGCTATATCGCCCTCCTGGCTGGCCCGGGGGTGAACGGGGAACGAATCGCCAATGCGCAGATGGAGTTGCGCGCCCGTGCGAACGGTGCCTCCGACGAGGCGGTCGCCGAGATCCTGGAGCGGCACACCGCCATACACGAGATCATCAAGTCCGAGACCGATCACGAACGTTCCCGCGAGGCGATCGAGGCGATCATTCGGAGGCGGTTTGAGAACGCGAGCGTGCAAGAACGGCTGCTGTACCGAATCACGGACGACACCACGCTTGCGAAGGTCGTCTCGGAGCGCGTGCAGGCCGTCAACACCCCCTGGATGCGCTACTTCCTGACCAACGAGCCGGCGCCGACGCTCGAAAAGGTGACCGTGCCGGTCCTGGCGATCAACGGCACCAGGGATCTGTACGTTCCCCATGAGGAGAACCTGCGCGAGATCGAAGCGGCACTGAAACGCGGCGGGAATACCCGCTATGAGATCCGGGCGCTTCCGGGTATCAACCACTTCCTCCAGCACGCGGAGACCGGCACCGCGCGCGAATCCGAGATGATCGAGGAGACCATCGCGGTCGAGGTCCTGGAGCTGATCGCGGACTGGATCGTGCGGGTGACGGGCGGTTGACCGGCTTACTTCTGCAAGAATGTCAAGTCTACTTTACCAAATGTTAGGTCCAATTTACACTATGTCGATCCCCGCATGTCGTAGCCACCCAAACGGAAACAACCGATGAAGACCCTGCTGGCCTGCATGACCCTCACTCTCGTCCCCCCCGGCGTCGGCGTTGGCGCTGCAACCACCACCGCCCAGGAACCACCCGACGCCAACACCGCCAACTTCGCAGGAACCTGGATGGGCACTCTGGATGTTGGCGCGGCCCAGCTGCGCCTGCGCTTCGTCATCGCCGAGACCGAAGGCGTGCCGGGCGCCACGCTGTTCTCCGTCGACCAGGGCAACGCGCAGATCCAGGTCGCCGAAACAACCGTGTCCGGCGACACGATCTCCATGACGATGCCGATGGTCGGCGCATCCTTCCGCGGTACGCTTTCCGAAGAGGACGGGCAAATCACCGGCACCTTCACCCAGGCGGGCCAATCCTTCCCGCTCGTTCTTGAACGCGCTCCCGACGACGAAACCCCCCCGCCGAATCGCCCCCAGAACCCCGAGGAGCCCTACCCGTACCTTGCCGAAGACGTCACCTACATCAACCCGGAGGGCGGCCACACCCTGGCCGGCACCTTCACCCGGCCCGCATCCGAAGGCCCCTTCCCGGCCGTGATCCTCATCTCGGGTTCGGGTCCCCAGGACCGGGATGAAGCCCTCATGGGACACCGCCCGTTCCTCGTGCTGGCCGACCACCTCACCCGGCGCGGCATCGCCGTCCTGCGCTACGACGATCGCGGCGTCGGCGAATCGACCGGCGACTTCGGCACCGCGACCTCGCAGGACTTCGCCTCCGACGCGCTGGCCGCCGTCGCCTACCTGAAGACCCGCGACGACGTCGACCCCGGCAAGATCGGCCTCGCAGGCCACTCGGAAGGCGGCGTCATCGCCCCGATGGCAGCGGTCGCATCCCCCGACATCAGCTACATCGTCCTGATGGCCGGAACAGGGGTGAACGGCGAGCGCATCCTCTACGCCCAGGCCGCGCTGATCGCCCGTGCGGCGGGCGCCCCCGAGGAGGCGATCGCGGCCAACCGGGAGCAGCAGCGGGCCATCTTCGAGGTCCTGAAGCGAGAGCCCGATCCGGGGCGTGCGGGCGAGGCGATCGCGGCGATCATCAGGGCGGGCCTCGAGCGCGCGAACGCCGGAGGGGAGACGGTCAGCGACGACGCGATGCAGCAGGCCGTCGCGGCCCAGGTCCAGCAGGTCAACAACCCCTGGTTCCGCTACTTCCTTACCTATGAGCCGGCGCCGATGCTCGAGAGGGTCACCGTCCCCGTTCTGGCGATCAACGGCGAAAAGGACCTGCAAGTCCCCTACGAGGAGAACCTGCGCGAGATCGAGGCGGCGCTGCGGCGCGGCGGCAACACCCGCTTCGAGACTCACGCGCTGCCGGACCTCAACCACCTCTTCCAGCACGCGCAGACCGGCGCCCCGAGCGAATACCAGTCGATCGAAGAGACCTGGTCGGTCGAAGCAATGGAACTGATCGCCGACTGGATTCTGAGGACGGTGGGGGGATAGCGGTGCAGCAATGCTTCGCGATCATTCGTGAAGAACCAACACTGCTCTCTGCGCGAGTCCCCTCGCGAGATCCTTGTTCCGGTCCTTTCGATTCCGGCCACTGGAGGCCCACCCAACGAGATTGCCGTGACGCGGCGGCTTGTCGTCACGCTCGAAGCTGAGCCCGACATCCGTCACATCGACGTGTCTCAGCTCACCTCGGCCGCGAGGGTCTCTCCCGCCGACTGTGCCAACCTCGATACCGATTCTCCGAATCCCCTCTTCCGTCAACCCCACGATATCAAAGACGGAGGTCTGTCCGTTCTTTGGAAGAAAGGCTCCAGGCTTGACGGCCTGCTTGGTCGAAGCGTATTGGCTCCGGTGGAAGAGAAACCGAGCGATTTCACCCATTTTCGGCTAAGCGGGGTGGTAGAGACGCCTTAGAAGGTCCGTCAGTGCCACCGGGAACCTGTCATCCCAGTGCAGGAAACCGTAGGCAGTTCCATCCACAAGCCCAGCCGCGTAGCTCGGGTCTCCCTCGGATCCGATGCTGACGGATACCATGGTGCGGGCGCGACGAATCCAATCGAAGGCCACCTCGCCATCCGGATCAAGCCCGATGTCTGGAACCGGGAATCCGCTTGGTATGGTGTCCAGGAGCCGGCGTGCTCTCGCGAACGTGGCCGGAAGCATGTTGTCTTCCGCCATCGATTCGGACTCCTCGAAGAGATCGATGAGATCCAATCGCGCGGTCCAGTAACCACGACTCTTGGCTCTGCGGGTCAGCTGAACGATCTCTCGGTCCGCCTCTACAGATTCTTCGTAGGAAACCCGAGATCGAGAGGAGCGGTGTGCCTGCGGAACATTGCGTGCCAGAATCATTCGTGAAGCCTCGCGTTACGCTCCGTGATGAGTTCGAAGAAGATCCTGTTCTTGAAATCCCTTAGTGACTCGAAAGTTCCCCAGATCTGATCCTCTTCGGGACCGAACCGGTTGTCCGAGAACACGTCAATGTCGAGCAGGTGCCCAATCCTCCCAGGCGCAAGATCGTCAAGAAGGACATGCATGACGTGCACCGAGAGCCCGGATTCCGAATCGCGGGCCGTAGTCGATGTAAGTAGTCGGTCCACGGACAGACTCAATGAATCCGGGAGCGAAGGCAGGGACACGAAGTAGTCGCGGGGATCCCTGTCAGGGAGCCGGAAGTGATTGACGTACCGGAGTCCGAGCCGAACGACTTGAGCCGGCATGGTGATCGAGAGAAACTCCTCGACAAGGGGACGGGCCAGACCGGAGTACTCTCGCCAACTCGGATAGGGGGACCTGCGGCTGAAGGTCAGCCCGTCCTGGCGAAAGTCAACGGCCCAATCACGCTCTTCGGTAAAACCACGCACTCCGATCACGCCACCAGATTCAGGTCTATGCTCCAGATCCTGATCGTTGGGGGTGTGTTGGGGAGACGATTCCGAAGTGATGTCATGAACCTCCGGGAAACGGTCCATCGATTCCAGGGAATTGCGGAGAAGGCGCAGGTCAACGGGTGTGCCCCTCGCGACGCCGACATCCAGCACAGCCTCGCGGATCGGTGCCTTCGAGAGGTGACGTTGATGGGCCAATCGTGACTCGGGGTGGTTGGCAGATCGATGGAGGTCTCGTGTCTCGACAACTATACACACTGTAGATCATCGCTCGGTCAGTGACAACGACCCCGCGCTTTCGGGCCGATCCATCCCACATTCCCCGGACAGCCCGCCGTGTCACGGAGGGCACGGCGAGCCCCCGGGGAATCCCCTTCGATCAGCCCCCCGGCCGCCGCGGCGGCTGCAGCAGCTCCGTCAGCTTCTTCGTCTGATCCTCGTTCAGCAGCTCACCCACATCGGTGTGCAGCTTCTCGAAGGCGGGACCGAGCTTCTCGAGCAACGCCTGCATGCGCTGGAAGGTGGCCTGCATCGCCTGGCGATTCCCGCCGCCGCCTGCACCGCCGCCGCCCCCGCGGTTGCGCATGCTCTGGCGCATCTCGGTGTACTCTTCCAGCCCCTGCTCGTTCTTCTCGCGGAAGTCCTTGAGCAGCGTCGCGATGCTCTCGGTCTGCTCTTCCGTGAGGGTCAGCTGCTCGGTGAACTCCTCGTAGTTCTCGTCGAACTGGGTCCACAGCCGGATGCCGGGGTTGTTGAACATCCCGCGGGCTCCTCCGCCTGCGCCGCGCTGCGCCGACAGGCACGCAGCAGGCAGGACGAGGGCGATCGCCACGGCGATAACGCCGAGGACGGTCATGCGTCGATGGAAAGTCGCATGCTTCATGTCTTCATCTCCTTGGTGGTTGAACACGGCAGGCCCGCCTCAAACGGTCGGGCTCTGCAGCTTCTGGTGGATTCGGTCCGCCCGTTCCCACAGGCCGGGCGCGCCGAGGTCGTCGGCAAGCCCCTCGAAGGCGGGCGTGGGCCCCTGCCACTCCAGCTCGTCCACATCCTCGAACAGGGCGGCGCCGTCGCGAAGGGTTGCCAGGTCGCGAAACAGGAATGCGTTGGCGCGGTGTTCCCGCAGCGCGGTGGACAGGCGCGCGGCACCGCGTACAGTCACGTCCCAGTCCTCGGCCCGCGCGGGGATGTCTTCCAGGTGTCCGTAGCGGGACAGCACGGCAGCGGTCGACTTGGCACCCCAGCCGGGAACTCCGGGGAAGCCGTCCGCGCTGTCACCCACCAGCGCGAGGTAGTCGGGGATGCTGCGCGGCACCACCCCGAACTTGCCGACCACCCCGTGGGCATCGCGGATCTCGCCCTTGCGCCGGTCCCACTGGACGATGCGGTCCCCGCGCACACACTGCGCAAGGTCCTTGTCGGGCGTGCACAGGTAGATGCACTCGACGCGCGGGTCACGAGCCGCGAGCGCCGCGCCGGACGCCAGGCCGTCGTCGGCCTCCAGCTCCTCCATCGGCCAGACCTGCACCCCCATCGCGCGCAACCCGTCCTCGACAGGCCCGAACTGCGCCAGGAGGAGCGGGTCGATCCCCGCGCCGGTCTTGTAGCCGGGCCACATCCGGTTGCGGAACGACTCGATCACATGGTCGGTGGCGACAGCCATGTGCGTCACCCCCGCATCGAGCATGGTGAGCAGCGAATAGAGCACGCCGCGCACGCCCCCCACCTCGCGGCCCGCGCGATCCGTGGCGCCGGGCGCCCCGTAGTAGTGCCGGAAGAGCTCGTAGGTGCCGTCGATCAGGTGAACGTTCATCGCCTCAAGGACAAGCGACCCGGTCGTTTCGTTACCGGTGACCGGACGGGCGGAGAGGAGCTGCCGACTGGCGGTCATCGGGGTGTCCCGGCACCGGACTGGCGCGCAGGCGCCCGAGGCGGCAAGTTGGCAGTCCGGTTCAGTCCACTGCGTGTAGCAAGACGGGAGAAACAGATGGCGAAGATCGAGCGAACGATTCGCTTCATGGTCGGATCCGCAGTCGTGGCCGCGATGGCCGGTTGCGGAGGCGGGGACGCGGGCGGCGAGGCGGACGAGATGGACCTGGTGCCGATGGGGGAGGCCGCCGGCCCGGCCACCGTGACGATCGTGTCGCCTGCCGACGGCGCGGAGCTCGATGCCGGGCCCGTGGTCGTGGTCATGGAGGTCGAGAACCTGGAAGTCGTCGAGGCCGGAGTGATGGATGCCGGCACGGGCCACCACCACCTGATCGTGAACGGCGATGTGGACTGGGAGCTGCCCATCCCCAACGATCCCGGCGTCCATTTTCACATGGGGCTCGCCGAGACCGAATACACCCTGATGGACCTTCCTCCGGGTGAACACCGGATCATCGCGGTGGTCGCCGACGGCGTGCACATCCCGCTCAATCCCCCCGTCGCCGACACCATCACGGTGATCATCAAGTAGGGCGCGGTGGGACGCAGGTCGCTACCCTCGGGGCGGCGCGGGGCTGGTCGGCGGCGCACCGGTGCGCCGGGACGGGCGCGCCGCCGGCTCCTCCTGATCGGGACGCTGGCGGCGCTCGGTGCGTGCAGCGACCTGAGTGACCGCGGTGTGGTGGCGCGCGCGGGCGAATGGACCCTCACCGAGGAGCGGCTGGCCGAGCTTCTCGTGCTGGCTCAGCCGTTCCCGCTCGATTCGGTGGCCGTCTCCGAGCTGGTGGATCACTGGGTCGCCGCGGCGGCCATGTCGCAACGCGCGGCGGCGGGCGACTCGCTGCTGGGCAGTGAGGCGCTGGAGGCGGCCGCGTGGGTGCCGCGCCGCGAAGCGATCCTGGCCGCCGACCGGGAGCAGCGCCTGGGTGGCGGGGTGTCGGTGACAGCGGCCGAGGCCGAGGCCGTGCACCGGGAGGGCTCGCTCCGCCTGGTCGCGCAGGTGCTCCGCCGGACCAGCCCGGAGATGTCGTCGAGCCTGCGCCTCCAGCAACAGAGAACCGCGGACCGCCTCCTGCAGGAGATGGTCGACGGCGGCTCCTGGATCGACGCAGTCGCGGAGAGCGAGGACGAGGCTTCGAAGCCGTCCGGCGGGGTAATGGGCCTCGTCGGGCCCGGCGAACTCCCCTCCACCCTGGACCGGGTCGTGTTCCGCCTGGAGCCCGGCCAGGTGTCCCCGGTCACTCAGAGCAGCCAGGGGTTCCACATCATCTATCGCCCCACCTTTCCCGAGATCGAATTCCAGTTCACCGGACTTCTGCGCGAGAGGCGCCTGGCCGAGGCGGACGCCGTGGCCAACGCGGAGGAGCGCGCTGCCCGCAACTTCACCGTGGTCCCGGGCGGTCCAGCCACGCTCGTGAGGATTGCCGGCGACCCGGCCGCCTGGCTGGAGTCGCGGCAGCCGCTGGCGACGTGGGAAGCACGGGTGGACACTCGCGGCGATCCGGATCCCGGTCACCCCGCCGGCCAGCTCGCCGCGGCCGGAATCGCACGTGATTTCCTCTTTGTTCCCCCTTCGGCGCTCGCGCAATGGGCGCAGGCCACCGAGGAAGCCCGGGAAGACCTCATCACCAATGTGGGAACCCGCGAACTGAGGATTGCCGATGCAGCCGCGCGCGGCCTTTCCCTCGACGCCGCGGTCGAGGAGTCCTTCTTCCGGGGCCACGCCGACCTTATGGAGTACTGGACCCGTGCCCTGGCGCTGGGCGGCACAGGGGGCCCCTCGCGCGACGCGCTGGCCCGGCACATGGAACGCGTGGCGGCGAGAGAGGAGCCCGTGCGGGTGATGCCGCCGCTCTTCAAGGCCTGGCTGCTCGGGCGCGTCGACGCGCGGGTGCGGACGAGGGGCGTGCTTGCGGCTATTGTTCAGGCGAGCGCCACGTTGGAACAACCTGGCGACACGTAGTCGGACGCGAACGCGGTGATTCTGTCGGCAGGTCGACAGCAAGGAGTTGATTGCATGAAGGAATCCGGTGAGCGGCGGGATCCTCGTCGCCAGGGGCGGGCCCACCAGGTGCTGGCTGTTGCCGTCCTGCTGATGATGGTCAGCGGAGCAGGCCAGATTGGTAACGGGATCAGCGGCGGGGGGCAGGGCTGGTCGCATGGATTCGCGCTGATGATCTTCGGTCCGGCACTGTACCTGGTGACAACCCGGGGGGCTGTCGGCCAGCAGGGTGGCTGGGGATTTCGGATCATTCAGGTGTTGCGACGCGGCCGCGGCGCACTGATCGCCCTGGCGATCCTTGCGGCTGCGGCCAGCCTGTACGAGGGAATCCGCAGCGCCCTTCCATGGTGGCATGCAGGGCCCTGGGTATTGGCGTCTTGTTCCATGGCGATGGCGCTCGGGCAACGATCTCCCACGGTTTCACCGTCCAATCAGGATCAGTAGCCGCCCGACTGCGCCGGTGGACCCACCCTTGACCGGACCCGATCACTTTCTAGCTTTGCACCCGTACACGAATCCCCTGCCGACCCCCTTGTCCGCCTTCGGAATCGCATGGTAGAGCTGTCGGACGTCACCAAATACTACGGTCCCAAGAGAGCCCTCGGCCCCGTTTCCTTCGAGATCGAGAAGGGGGACACGGTGGGCATTCTGGGCCTGAACGGGGTGGGCAAGACCACGCTCCTGCGCATCCTCGCCTGCGGCCTGCGCCCGTCGTCCGGCAGCGTCAGCATCGACGGTCACGATGTGCTCGACAACCCCCACGAGGTTCGCAAGCGCGTGGGGTATCTCCCCGAGGTGCCCCCCGTCTACGGCGACATGACCGTCCGCGACTACCTTGCCTTCGTGGGGCGCCTGAAGGGGATGACGGCCGATGCGGTGGCCCGGCGGATGCCCGTCGTCGAGGAGAGCACGCGCATCAGCGAAGTGCGGGACATGCCCGCCCGCCACCTCTCGCAGGGCTACCGCCAGCGCGTCGGCGTGGCCCAGGCGATCATCCACGAGCCGGACCTCCTCATCATGGACGAGCCCACCCACGACCTCGACCCGGTGCAGATCGTGGAGATGCGTTCCATGATCCGGGCGCTGAAGGACTCGCACACCATCCTCATCTCCAGCCACATCCTCCCGGAGATCAGCCAGACCTGCGACCGCCTGCTGATCCTCGACGACGGAAGGATCGTCGCGTCGGGCTCGGAGACGGAGCTGGAGGAACGGCTCTTCGTCTCGCGGCGGATTCGCGTGACGGTGCGGCCCGGCGCAAACGGTGTTGCCGCCGCGCACGCCCGAATCGCCGGGCTCGCCGGGGTGAAGAAGGTGGCAAAGATCGGCGCCGACGACGGAATCGCCGAGGAGCCCGGCAGCGCGACCTTCCGCGTCGAGGGCGAATCGGACGTGCGGGCCGAGGTGTGCCGGGCGCTCGTCGAGGGCGGCCATGACGTGATCACGCTCACCCGCGCGGAACGCCAGCTCGAACGCGTTTTCGTGGGGCTGGTGGCCGGAGGGTCCAACTGACGATGGGCGCCACCGGGATCATCTTCCGGCGCGAATTCAACGCCTATGTGCGGGCGCCGATCGGGTACATCGTCGGAGCGGTGGTTCTCTTCCTCGACGGAATCCTCTTCTTCGGGGTCGCTCTGGGGCCGACAGTCGAAAGGCTCTCCGGGGATATCCTCAGCCTGTTCTTCTACTTCGCCAGCGGTATGACCACGATCGCCGCGGTCGTCCTCTCACTGCGCCTGATCGCCGAAGAGCGCCAGACCGGGACGCAGCTCCTGCTGGACACGTCCCCTGTCCGCGACCGGGAGATCGTGCTCGGCAAGTTCCTCGCCGCGCTCGCCTTCCTGTCCGCCCTCAACGCGGCGACGATCTACATGCCGCTGCTGATCCTGGTCAACGGCAAGATCGCGATCGGCCAGATCGTCGCCGGGTACGCGGGCCTGACGCTGATCGGCGGGGCGGTCCTCGCGATCGGCCTCTTCGGCAGCGCGCTCAGCCGCAGCCAGCTGGTTGCCGCGGTGGTCACCTCCGTCATCACCGGCATGTTCTACCTCTTCTGGCAGCTCTCGGAGGCGGTCGAGTATCCGCTCTCCCAGTTCCTTGCGGCGCTCGCCATCCACCAGCGGCACTTCGTCGGCTTTCAGCAGGGGATCTTCCACCTGCGCGACATCGTCTACTACCTGTCGCTGACCTGGTTCTTCCTCTACCTGGCGACCCGGATCATGGAGGCCAAGCGATGGGAGTGAAGCGTCCCTGGCTGACCTGGGTCCTCGTGGCGGGGCTCGTTTCCGTCTTTGCCGGCGCGCGCGTCTTCGCCGGGATGGCGGTGCTCGACACCGTGCTGGTCGTGGCCGGCGTCGCCGCGGTGGGGGCTGCGAAGGCGCTGCGGGCCCTCTCCTGGCGAGCGGCCGGCAAGGACGCGCGCGGCATGGAAACCGTCTTCATGCTGGGGTACGCCGGGTGCGCCCTGGCGCTGGCCGGTTTCGCCCCGGCCACCGACTTCGGGGTGAACCTGCTGGGGCTGGAGTTCGATGCGACACGGCCGGAACTGCGCTTCAAGCGGTTCTTCCTTGTGGCTTCATCGATCCTGCTGATCTGCTCCCTGTTGCCGGTACTCGCGGCGCAGTGGGCGGTGGGCAAGGGAGGAAGCGGCGGAGCGTCGAGCGTGGACACGCTTCGTGTGCGGCGGACGGCTGGAGGGGCCCTGAGCGTCTCGCTGCTCGCCCTCAGCCTGATCTTCATCGGCTACATCACGACGGAATTCAACCGCAGCGCGAACTTCAGCTACTTCAAGACGGCCACGCCGGGAGAGTCGACCCGCCAGATCGTGCTCAACATGGACGGACCGCTGCGGGCCGCACTCTTCTACCCGGAGGTCAACGAGGTCAAGGACGAGCTGCTCGTCTACCTGAACGAGCTGGCGCGCACGACCGGCAAGGTCGTGATCGAGGAGTACGACCGCTTCGTCGATATCGAGGCCGCGAGGGAATGGCAGGCCGGCGGCGAGGGGTCGCTCTACCTCGGCAGGGGCGAAGACGCCAAGGAGTCGATCTACCTCGGGATGGACATCGAGGAGGCGCGCGGGACGCTCAGGGTTCTGGACAGCCAGGTCCATGAAAAGCTGCTGCAGCTGAGCCGGGAGCGGCGAGTCGTTTATCTGACCATCGGCCACGGCGAACTGAACGACCCGCTGGCACTCGAGGAACCGGGCGTCGGACCCCGGCCGGATCCGGGAGAATTCTACGGGCCTCAGTTGCCGCTCCAGGAACTGCGCGGCTGGTTGGAGGTGCTCAACTACAATGTCGTGGACATCGGCATCGCGGAGGGTCTCGGCGACGCGATCCCGGACGATGCCGCGATGCTCATGATCCTCGGCCCGCAGCGCCCGTTCCATGAATCCGAACTCGATGCGGTACGAAGATATCTGGATGGGGGCGGGTCTCTTTTGCTGGCGCTCGAAACCGGTTCGGAATTCACCCTTGAGGGGCTGCGCGACTACATGCCGTTCGACTTCGAGCCGGCCATGACCCTCCACGACCGGCTGCACCTGTCGAGCCCGAACCCTTCGCCGGCAGACCGCCGGCTGCTCATCGCGCAGCGCTTTACCACCCATCCCTCGGTCAGGACTGCCGGCCGCGAGAGCGGCGGAGGCATGCTTCTGATCGGGCCGGGGAGCTTCGCGCGGGGCGACGATATTCCGGGGATCAGCACCCAGGTGACCGTCGAGTCCGCCCCGGAGAGCTACGCGGACCGAAACGGCAACTTCACCTTCGACGCGGACACCGAGGAGAGGGGCATCTACGTCCTTGGAGTCGCGGTGGAGCGGGAGGCGGCCACGGGAGCGGCCGGAGGCGGCGCGGATACCGGGATGCGCCTGCTGGCCCTGGCGGACGCCGAAGTGTTTGCGGATCCGGCTCTGCTTGGCCCGACCCTCAACCGATTCGTGCTCCTGGACGGTGTCCGCTGGCTCGACCAGGAGGAGGAATTCATCGGCGAAATCGTTTCCGAGGAGGACGTGCCGGTGCTTCACACGCAGGAAGAGAACGTGGTCTGGTTCTACGCGATCATCTTCGGGGCGCCCGCGGCGCTGCTGGCCCTGGGTCTCGGCATGATATACGCACGCAGGAAGCAGGGTTCCCCGGAGCCGAAAGCGAGGAGTTCGTGAAAGGTTTCACAAGCTCTCGGGGAGCGGGCCGGATGACCGATCTGCGCTTTCACGCCGTCCTCTTCGGGGTGGTGCTCATCGCCACGTACTTCACGTGGAGCCGCGATGTCTCCTACGGCGACGAGGAGGAGAGCGTCCTGCGGATCTGGGACCGCGACAGCGCCGAAGTACTGGCCGTCGACTACCGGATCGGCGAGGTGGAGATCCGGATCGAGCGCCGCACCGATCCGGCCGGGGACTATCTGTGGGGCACCGAGACCGTCGCCGGCGGCGCGGGCGGCGGGAACGAGTTCGCCGTGGGGCCTCCGGGTCAGAACCTCGTCGGCCGGATTGCCCGTCTGCGCTCGGTGCGGGATATGGGTCCGTTGTCCGCGGATATGATGGCGAGGTTCCGGATCGAAGGATCGAACGAACGGCTGGCGGTGCGGTTTCCCGACGAGGAGCGCGAGCTGATCCTCGGGGATTCGGTCTACGGCACCGTGCAACGTTACGCCTACGAGCCCGCGACGGGTCTGGGATATGTCTTGCCCCGGGAGGTGATGACCACACTGACCAACGGCCAGGGGGCGATCCGCGAGCGTTGGGTGCACCGCTTCCCGGAAGACGAGCTGGTCAGGGTACGCGTGGAGCTGGGGGGCACCGTCCGCACCATGTCGCGCCTCGGTGACACCGGTGAGTGGGCCGACCCGGGAACCGGGGCGCCGGATGTCGCCTTCGGCACCTTCATGCAAAGGGCAGGCGAGTTGGCGATCGACGGATTTGCCGCCAGGCCCGGGCCCGATGCGCGCGTGCTCGTCCGCATCGCGTACCTGGACGGCAACGACGAGCTGCTCGGATTCATGGAGCTGCTGCGCGACGACAGCCGAGAGGAAGATCCCTACTTCATCGTGACCGAGACCACGCGTGTGCCGGCGCAGGCCATGACCTTCCTCGCGGTCCGGGTCGAGGAGGGGCTGGGGGGTGCTCTGTCGGGTGCCGCCAGAGGAGGTTCGGGGCTGTCGGAGTCGTAGGGGCCGGCCAGGCCCGCGGCCCGCCCGGCTTGCGCGCCGGCCGCTCGCGCCGCAATCTCCTTTCAGCCTTCTTTTCTCGATGGTTCTGCCTCCTGACGGCGATTCTCCTACCTGGGAGTGCCTTATGAAGAGATCGGCAACCCTCGCGACGACCGTGGTCCTCGCCGCCTGTGCGACCTCCGGGGAAGCCCGACCGGCCGCCGAACCGATCACCCTTACCGTGGACAACATGTCCAACGTGGTGGTCACCGTGGAGCGCTACGTCGGGGGCACGGTCACCCAGCGTGTCGGACTGGTGCACGGAGCCTCCGAGCGCGTGATGACCATCCCGTGGCATTCGACCCGGCTGGCCCATCAGCTCCTCAGGCTCGATGCGGGCGGCACCTTGACCTACGACGTCGAAGAGTGTCGCAACGATGTCTGCGCGGTGACGCAGGCGCTTCACCTGCCGCCCGGTGCGGAAGTGTCGCTGGTGATCGACAGGCGCCGGGATGTCCGGATGTACTACGAGGCCAGCGACCCGCCTCGGTAAGGCACGCCCAGCGCGCGGCACAGCCAGCGCTGGAACGCCGATGCCTTGCGGCAGAGGCCTGCGAAGGTCTCGAGGAGGTCCCGGTCTGTAAGCGCCTGTGCGTCCAAGCGGGCGACCCCGATGAAGTCCTTGCGCCTCAGGTCCTCGATGATGGGGTGGTCGGGGCTGTAGCCCTTCGGGGCGCGGATCAGGGAATCGCCGGTGAGTTCGAAGGTCTCGCGGAAGCGGGCATTCCGGGAGGCCTGTTTCCAGGCCGCGGGGTCTTCGTCGATCGATTCGCGGATCTTCCGCAGGGCGGGGCCGCCCGGACGCCAGATGCCACACCCTGCGAAGCAGTTGCCCGGCTGGATGTGGAGGTAGAAGCCGGGGGCGTGGGCGTCGCGCGCGGCGTCGTGGCGAAAGTGGATGCCGGTGTGGGTCTTGTAGGGGCTCTTGTCCTTGGAGAAGCGGGTGTCCCGGTAGATCCGGAAGAGCGAGCCGCCGTTGGCCCTCGGGTCCGCGCGGAAGTGGGGGCTGATCCGCTTGAGAATGGGACCGAAATCGGTGATGAAGCGTAGCGCGGGTTCCTTGACGTGCTCCTCGTAGCGGGGCTTGTTGGCCTTGAACCAGGTGCGGTCGTTGTTGGCGGCCAGCTCCACGAGGAAGTCGAAAGTGGCGTCGGTGAAGTAGGGGTCGTTCATGGAGGAAAGATATAACTTTGCGGATGAAGGATTCCGAACTTGCGAAGGTCCAGCGCGAGCTGGTGGGGTGCCGGCGGTGCCCGAGGCTGGTGGCCTGGCGGGAGAAGGTCGCCCGGGAGAAGCGGGCGGCGTTTCGTGAGGACGACTATTGGGGCAGGCCCGTTCCGGGTTTCGGCGATCCCCGGGCTGGCGTGATGGTGGTGGGGCTGGCGCCGGCCGCGCACGGGGCCAACCGCACCGGGCGGATGTTCACCGGAGACCGAGCCGGCGACTGGCTGTACCGCGCGATGCACCGCGCCGGGTTCGCGAACCAGCCGCTCAGCCGGGACCGGGGCGACGGACTTGAGCTGAGCGGGGCGTACGTGACGGCCGGGGTGCGGTGCGCGCCGCCGAAGAACCGGCCGACGACGGCGGAACGGGACCGGTGTGCGCCGTTCCTGCAGCGCGAGCTGGACGTGCTGTGGCCGGGTCTTCACACGGTCGTCGTGCTGGGCGGCTTTGCCTTCGGCGTGATGATCGGGATGCTCGCCGAGCGCGGCTTGCCGATTCCGCGGCCGCGTCCCCGCTTCGGGCACGGGGTGGAGGTGGATCTGGGCCGTGTGGCGGTCCTGGCGTCCTATCACCCCAGTCAGCAGAACACCTTCACCGGGAAGCTGACGGAGCCGATGTTCGACGCGGTGTGGGGCCGGGCGGCGGTGCGGGCGGGCGGCCGCGGCGGGGATGGTGGCCGCACGGTGGGGGAGGGGGTGGAGGGGGGCGGGATGAGGCCGGCCGGGGAGAGCGGGGGAGCGGGGTGACACGGCGAGAGCCACGTGGGGGCACGGCATGAGATGAGGCCGGACGCCCCTTCGCTGCCGCTCCTGAGGGCGTTGCACCAGCGGGTGTTCGCCGTCCCGGAGGTGCGCGCGACGCTGGATGTGGCCTTCAAGGAGCTTGCCGAGGCGTTGCGTGAGCGCATCGAGCCGCCGCACGCCACCTGTGCGATTCCCATCGAGTTGTTCACTCGCGGGCTGGCAACGGCATTGGCGGACGAAGTGCGACTCTGCCGGGCCTTCCTGCTTCGCCGCGGGGGCCGGATGGCGGTTCCGGAGGTGCACCGCAACAGCGTGCAGCGGCTGGTCTCGTATCGGGGGTGGGGCCGGATCCACGCTGAAGGTGCCGGAGAAGGGAGCCGGCGCGGTCCCCGGAACCTCGTGGCCAGGACGATTCACAGCCCTGACCGCGGCAGCCCTCGGACAATCCCCATCGAGCGCTGCTGGGACATTGTCCCGGCCGGGGTGTGGCACCTTCCGGAGGCCGGGGCTGGCGCGGACTGGGCCACCGTTACCTTCCATAGCGCACCGGAAGACGAGATCGTCGACGAATATTGGGAGAGCAAGTGACGGGAGAGAGCGAAAAGGCCGGAAACCGGACCGGGGCCGGTGGCGCTGTTGGCGGGGTCGCGACGGGCGTATCCGGTGGTGCAACCGCGAGGGACAGGCGAGGCGACAATTCCCCGGTGCGCGGGGTCGCCGCCAACAGGTGCTTCGTCTGCGGACCGGACAACCCCATCGGCCTGCACCTGAAATTCCGGCTGGAGGACGGGGCCTGCGTCTCGGAGTTCACGCCCGGAGAGAACCACCAGGGCTATCCCGGGGTGATTCATGGCGGGATGCTCTACAGCGTGCTCGACGATGTCATGGCCAACTGGCTGTACCTGCGCGGCGCCCGCGCCTACACCGCCAAGTGCGAGATCCGCTACCGGAGGCCTGCGCGCGAGGGGGAGAAGCTGGAACTGATGGGGCGCCAGACGGCGCGGAAGCGGAAGCTGGTGGAGATGGAGGGGGTCGCCAGGCGCGCGTCGGATGGGGAGGTGGTGGCGGTGGCGACGGCAACTTTCGTGGTGATCGATGAGGAGGAGTTCACGGGGGTGGTGGGGGGTTAGGGCGGTCCGTCCGGGTGCAACTCGCACTCCGGGGGCTGCAGCCGGGTCCAGGAGAGCGCCACGACCTTCCACGACTCACCGCTTCGAGAGAGGACGAACGCGTCGGCGCCGCAGTGGCTGAATTCGTCGCCGACGTAGAAGTCATACGGCGTCCAGACCATGGCGAGGTCGCCGCTGACGCGCACCTCGGGGTCCCACATGCGTTCGGTCAGGACAGCCTCGCTGCCTTCCACGCGCGCCACGAGCTGATCCAGCGTCGAGGTCGAGCTGGACCGGGTGCCGTCGGCGGCGCGCTCCACGGAGTGCATCAGTACGTTCGGGTGCATGATGTCGCGCAGAACCTGCCCGTCGCCGGATGCGAGGGCGTCGAAGAGCGACTGGACGGTGGCCAGGATGGCGGTGCGGTCGGTTTGGGTGGGCAGGTGATTGGCGGAGCTCGTTGCCGGACTGGTGTCGATTTCGGCGGAGGGCGCTTCGTCGGAAGGCCTGCAGCCGCCGATGGCGGTCGCGACCATACATGCAGCTACCGTGACTCGGATCATTGAATCGCCTCCTGGTACAGCAGGATCACTTGGGCTTCCTGGTGAACATGCGGCTTTCGGGCGCAGGCTGTCGACACACGGTTACCGCACGATGATTTCGTCGATGTAGGTCCAGGCCTGGTTTCCTCCCGATGGCCAGCCGTCAGGGATCGTGCCGAAGGTGTGAATCCACACCCGTATCGCGCGCGCGGTGCGGCCGCCGAGGGGGACGGTGACGTACAATCGTCCGCCTTCGGGGGGCTCGGCGCTCGTGCCATCCCCACCCCCCACTTCACCCTCCACCGCCTCACCGAACGCCACCCCGTCCGCGGTCACCGCCACCTCGACGCGGCGCGGCCAGTACACCCCGGATCCCGGGTGCTGCAGGAACCCCACCTTCACGGCTTCCACCTCGGCACTCCCGTCGAGCTCGACGATGGCGGTGACCCGATCGGCCCGGTAGCCCTGCCAGTGTCCCCCGCGACGGTCGATCGAGCCCCTGATTCCGTCCACCAGACCGGCGTCGCCCGCAGCCGAGTAGCGGGATGACGAGGAGGGAATCACCACGGCCAGCCGCCCCCGCGCGAGGTGGTCCACGCGGTTGATCTCGCCGAAGTGGTCGAGGGCGAGGGTGCGCCCCGCGACAGCATCGGCCGCCTCCCGGTCCGGCATCCCGTCGCGCGCTACCCGGCCCGGGTCCTCGCCGGGGCGCAGCGGCCGCAACAGGAAGCGGAAGCCCATTTCGCGCGGCCAGAGCGTGTACTCGTGGTGCGGGACCGCACCCCATGAGTCGTCGCCGCCGACGCCCTGCTGCCGGTAGTCGACTGTCAGGGTGACCTCGTCGCGGGGGACCAGGTCGGCCCAGTGGCGCTGCGCCTTGGTCTCGCCCGCGTCGAGGTCCTCGACGGTGTACGGGAGCGCGGAGAAGGCGACGGTGGGCAGGCCAGTGACGAGGAGCCCGGTGCCGGAGCCGTCGGTGAGGGCCACCCAGCGCGTGTCGGTGCGGGTGCCGGTCTCCTGGGGGCGTACGTAGGGGTGGGCGAGTTCGGAGACGGGGGCCGAGTAGCGGCCGAGGGGGGCGCCCGTGCGGCGGTCCCAGTAGTTCTCGTGGGGGCCGCGGCCGTACCACTCGACCCGGTCGAGGTCTCCGGGGAGCGTGAGGATCGTGCCGAAACGGGGCATCTCGGGGAGGTCCTCGTGAACATCCGCGAGGTGCGCGGAGATCGCCACCGTGCCGTCGGGACGCACCTCGTGGGAAAGGGTGTAGCGCGCCCCGATCGACCGCAGCGAAAAGTGGCTCGTGACCGTGAGCGGCCGGAGTTCGGACGCAGCCGCAGCCGCAACCGTCATGGAATCGAGGTGCCGGGACGGAGGACGGCCAGCCCGCCTCCACACACCCGACCGCACCGGCATTCCGCTCCCGTAGTCGTTGTCGGTGGGAGCGCGCCAGAAGTTCGGTGCCGGGCCCGAGAGGAGCAGTTGGCGACCATCCAGCCGCATCGAGGCGAGCGTGCCGGTGCCGCGGTCGAAGCGGAGGGTGAAGTCGTCGCCGCTCACCTGGATGGCGTCCGGTGTCTCCTGTGTGCGCAGAGGGCCGCCGGGAAGGGGGCCCGCCCGGCGACGCACCTGCCAATGGTGGTGCTGTTCCCAGGCTACGATGTGGCCCGCCGGCAACAGCGGCACGTCCTCGCGCGTCCTGAGGATGACGTTGAGAACAACTTCAACGGCCTCCCCATGTCGGATCATTGGCACGCCGTCCAGGCTCAGCGTGTCACGTCCACCCGGGGGTGTTGAGAGCGGTGCCAGGGTCCCCACATCTGCCGGGATTCCATCGACCACATACTCCCACGTCCCGTCCAGGTCCGAAAGGTCCGTGAAGGACCGCCGGTTCTCGACCACAATGCGCCGCGGGTTGCCATCCACCCACGAAATCCCCACCGGCTCGTACACCTTCTTCACCTCCCACGCGTGCGGGTGCGGCTGCCGGTCCGCCGACACCAGCCCGTTCACCAGGAAGTTCCCGTCGTTGCGCATCCCCGCCGGCCCGAAGTCCCCGCCGTATGCCCAGTACTCCCGCCCGCGCTCGTCGGTCGCGCGCATCGCCTGATCGACCCAGTCCCATATGAATCCGCCCTGCAGCTGCGGGTGCGCGTCGATCACCGCCCAGTAGTCGGCCAGGTTGCCCACGCTGTTCCCCATCGCGTGCGCGTACTCGACCAGCAGGAACGGCTTCTCGACGCCCGAACGCGCATACCGTTCCAGCCAGTAGGGCCGCACGTACATCGGCGCCACGATGTCGATGTTGTCGCGCTCTTCCGAAGGCTCATAGAGGATCGGGCGGCTCGGGTCGCGCTCCCGGATCCACGCCGCGGTCGAGTCAAAGTTCTCGCCGTCGCCCGCCTCGTTGCCCAGCGACCAGATGATGATCGACGCGTGATTCTTGTCGCGCTCGACCATGCGCACGGTGCGGTCCATGTGCGCGGCCAGCCAATCCGGCCGCCCGGCCAACGTCACCCCCGGCTCGAAGCCCATCCCGTGCGACTCGATGTTGGCCTCATCCACCACATAGAGCCCGTATTCGTCGGTGAGCTCGTACCAGCGCGGCACGTTCGGGTAGTGGGCCGCGCGGACCGCGTTGATGTTCAGCTGCTTCATCAGGCGGATGTCCTCGATCATCGACTCCTCGTCGATCACATGCGCGCGGTCGGGGTCGTGCTCGTGGCGGTTGACTCCGCGCACCGTGATCGGTTGCCCGTTCACGGTCAGAATCCCGTCGATGATCTCCACGCGCCGAAAGCCGACGCGGGTGAACACGAATTCGGTGGACTCGCCCGACGGATCGCTCAAGGAGATGCCCAGCTCGTAGAGCTCGGGCGTCTCGGCAGTCCAGTGACTCGGGCTGGGAACCTCCCGGCTGACCGTCGCCTCGACTTCACCGCCCAGCGGGACATCCACCTCCAGCACCTCGGTTTGCTCCCACACGAACCCACCGTCGGGGCCGCGCAACTGGAAACGCACCTCGTGCCTGCCCGCCGCCCCCAGCCCGCGGTTGGCCAGATGCACCGTGAGCCGCAGGCGCCCATTCTCGTAGTCGTCGTCCAGCTCGGCCTCGGCGAAGAAGTCACGCAGATACGTCGTCGGCCTGGACACCAGATACACATCCCGGTCGATCCCGCTCACGCGCCAGAAGTCCTGGCTCTCCAGGTAGCTCCCGTCGCTCCAGCGGTAGACCTGGACGGCCAGCACGTTCGTGCCCGGCCGCACCGCCTCCGTGATCCGGAACTCTGCCGGCGTGCGGCTCCCCTCGCTGTACCCGATGTACTCGCCGTTCACCCACACGTAGAACGCGGAGTACACGCCGTCGAAGTTCAGGAAGATCTCGCGTCCGTCCCAGCCGGGCGGAATCTCGAAGTCGCGCCGGTACGACCCGACGGGGTTGTCGTTGTGGGGGATGAAGGGCGGGTTCGCGGGAAAGGAGTAGAACTCGTCGCGGTACACCGGGTAGCCGTAGCCCTCGAACTCCCAGTTGCTCGGTACCGGGATCTCCGCCCATGCGGAGGCGTCGAAGTCCGGCTCGAAGAAACCCGTCGGCCGCTCGTCGGGCCGGGGCACCCAATGGAACTTCCAGTCGCCGTTCAGACTCATGCGAACGAAGGACATGTCGGGTCGGTCGACCGCCATGGAGGCACGAGGAGCCGTTGTAAAGGGCGTAAACGAAGCGCGTGGCGGCTCCCGGTTCTCGGCGAAGACGGCGGGATCTTCCCAGTAGGGGTCGGGGGTGGGCTGCTCAAGACAGGCGTAAGAGACGGCGGCTGCCAGCGCCACGAGGGCGATGCGAGTCGGACGGCCCGTGAGCTGCATGGGATCCCCACAGATTTCGTGTCTGGCAGACTCGGCAGGCAAACCGCCTCGCTTCAGGCGGTGCCGATCGGGTCGCCTCGTTCGTCGAAGATCTCGACCGGATCAGCCACCAACCTAACGTCCGCCAGCCCTGTCGGGGCGATGGGACTTGGCAGTGATCTTGACCGGACACGATAAGAGAGTTACCATAGTGTTGTGTCCGGTATCACGTTTCAGCTGAAACGTTTTCCGGCGAAGTCGGTGAGGAGAATCCAGGAACTGGCTGCCGCCCACCGCGCGGAGCTGTTCGAAGAATGGGAGCGGAGTCAGGCAGATGATTGACGCTGGGCCATTCAGCCACATTTTCTTCGCCGGGACGGTGGAAGATTGCTTGCCGGACGCCGAATTCCGTTCCTTGGCGAGACAGTTGGCTGCCACAACCCAAGCTGGACCGGCACACAGTCTGGTCGTCGCCTGGGCCAGTGAGCTCATCGGCCGAGATCGGCTTGAGCTACCGGACTGGGTGGACACGGAGACACGCTACCTGGCTGTCATGGATGTGCCCGAGCAGGCAGCACTTCACCTCGCCTCGGCACTTCGACTTCATAAGCCGGATCAGCGCCTCAGAGTGTGCCGGGATCCTTCGGTGGTGAAGCGTCTGGTCATCGCGCTGAAGCGACCGGCCGCTTGGGAGGGCATCCTTGACGCATATGTCCTGGAGGATTCTCTGGTGTTGGTCCTTGGGGACCTGAGCGTACGGACGTTCCCGGTCGGAAAGCTCCCCAAGGTTGCGTGCTTTCCACCGGCAGTGCTCGACAACTTCGAGATCGATTCCGCCGGTTCCTTCCTGTATTGGCCCGACCGGGACGTGCATATGGGTCCGTCTCAGATGCTTCAGGCCGTGGATCCCGCGTACCTGGCGGAAGTGGAGATTCGCCGGTACGAGATGGAGAACGTGTCACGGGCTCTTGCCGACATGAGGAATGATCGACTGCTGAAACAGACACAGATTCTCGGACTCTCCGAGAGGCACGTCCGGCGATTGGAGAAAGAGAAGGCACGGCTCACCGTCGATGCGGCAACCAGATTTGCGAGCGCGTTCGGACTGTCGCTGTCGGGGTTCCTCGACGAACTGAGTGCACGCATCACCAGAAAACCACATACAGCACCGCCGCACACCCGATCACCCCCGCCGCCCACCACTTCGCCCCCGGCGCCGGCGTCAGGTCCACCCCGTCCACCGCCCTCGGCAACCTGCGCGGCTCCTCCAAACCCTGACGTAACGTAAGGGTAGCCATGAACGCGCTGATCACCAGAAACGTGATCGCCATGTGGTGCAGGAACGCGACTTCCGGGAGCAGCCACAGCAGCAGCCCGTACACGGGAATCCCCAGGATCATCCCGCCGAAGGCCGCGGACCGGCGGCGTGCGCGGCACGAAGATCCCGAAGAGGAACGCCGCCACGATCCCCGGCGAGATGAATCCCCAGAACATCTGGATGTACTCGAAGACGCTCCCGGCGCGCGCCACCACCGGCGCCCACAGGCAGCCCACCAGCACGAGCACGCCCGTCGTCACCCTGCCCACCGTCATCAGCCGCCGCGACGACGCCTCCGGCCTGAGGTGCCGCTTGTACAGGTCCACGCTGAAGATCGTCGCGGCCGAGTTGAGCATCGAGTCGAGCGAGCTCATCACCGCCCCGAAGAGCGCGGCGAACATCGCGCCGGTCAGCCCCACGGGGAGCAGTTCGCGCATCATCACCGGGTAGGCCTGGTCGGGGTTCGTCACCTGGTCGGCGAAGAGTTCGGCCGCCATGATCCCGGGAAAGACGATGATGAAGGGGATCGCCAGCTTGATGAAGCCCGCCAGGAAGATCCCGCGCTGGCCGTCCGCCAGGCTCCGCGCCGCGAGCGTCCGCTGCGTGATGAACTGGTTCAGTCCCCAGTAGAAGATGTTGGGGATCCAGAGGCCCCCGATGAAGACGGCCAGCCACGGCATCTCCGGGTGGTTCCAGGGCAGGACGGTGTGCAGCTTGCCGTCCGCGACTTCGAGGAATTGCCCCACGCCCCCGATCGCCTGGAAGCCGAGCACCGTCACCACCACCCCGCCCAGCAGCAGCGCCACGCCCTGGATCAGGTCCGACCAGACCACCGCCTTGAGCCCGCCGTAGATCGTGTAGCCCCCGGCGAGGATACCGATCAGCCAGATTCCGGCGAACGTGTCGATCCCGAAGATCGATTCGAGCGCGAGCGCCCCCGAGTAGAGCACCGTCGCCAGCGCGACGAACACGTACGCCGCCATGATGAACGCCGCCATGAGCGTGCGCGTGCGGAGATCGTAGCGGAACTCCAGGTACTCCGGGATCGTGTAGATGCCCGCCTGCAGGAAGCGCGGCAGGAAGAAGAGGCCGACCAGCACGAGCGTGACCGCCGCCATCCATTCGTAGCTGGCGATCGCGAGGCCGAGGTCGTATCCGCGGCCCGCCATCCCCACGAAGTGCTCGGTCGAGATGTTGGACGCGATCAGCGAGAAGCCGATCAGCCACCAGGGCAGGTTGCGTCCGGCCAGGAAGTAGTCGGCGGCGTCGTGTTTGCCGCGCGACGCGTACAGGGAGATGCCTACGACGAGCGCGAGAAAGCCGATGAAGGCGGCGATGTCGAGGGGTTGGAAGGACATGGTGGCGGGGGGTGGTGTGATGAGATCGGCGGAGAGCGGAGGTAGGATAGCCCCGCGGCGGGGGGTGTTGCCAGAGTGCCCGGCGGGTGCGGGCCGGCCCGCCCGGCAACCCTTCCGCCGTTCCTCGTGTCAGCGATGTAGTCCACCGTCATTCAGACGACGGATGCTCACTCAACCCAACGACGGATGCTCACGCTGACCAGGTTCTCCAGCGACAACCGGAGCCGCTTCCCGACATGGCGGCGACCCGCACGTCCGCAACCGGCGCGGCACCTGCCGTGCGCAATCACCGCTGCAGCGCTTCTGGCCACCGGCGCAGTGCCGGCGGATGCGCGCGCGCAGGCCGTCGTCGAGAACTCGCTCGCGTCGTCCTGGACGATCACTCCCGAGTGGATACTCGAAGAGGACCTGCGGATCTGGGGGCCGCCCGACGGGTATCTGGGCATGGTCATCGCAGTGGCTGCCGATTCCCGGGACAACATCTACATCCTGGACTACACGACCCAGGAGATCCTGGTCTTCGGCGCCGAGGGCGACTTCCTGCGGGCGCTCGGCGGTCAGGGCCAGGGGCCCGGGGAGTTCCGGGATGCGCTGGGGCCCGCCGTCGCGCAGGGAGACACGCTGTGGGTGGCGGACCAGCGGGCGCCCCGCTATTCGATCTTCGCGCCGGACGGTACGTTCATCGGGACACGGGTCCGCCGCATGGCCTGGGGCATGATCTCGGAGCGCTGCACGATCGCGCCGGACGGGAGTTACATGGAGTGGTGGACGCGTTTCCCGAAGGAGGAGAGGAGCGGGACATGTCCGACATCGACCTTCTCCATTTCCATCCGATCCGGGTATCGCCGGATGGGGAGAAGCAGGACACGCTGCCGCACCTGGAGTTCACCCAACTGATGGGATCTGCCGTCGCAGGGCATCCGGCGGCCCGTCTGGTTCGGACCAGATCTCAAGAGGGCATGGGTTGCAGGGACGATGTCTGGTTCGCACGCAGCGAGGAGTACCGGGTCTGGCGTTCGCTCGCCGGTGATACGACCGTGGTGTTCACTCTGGAGGGCGTCAGGCCGGCGGCTGTCGACGAGGACGACCGCGACGAGCTGCGCGCCACGTTCGAACGCTATCCCAACCCCGCGTTGATGGCGGACCACCTGCGGGCCCTGCCGGAGAACAAACCGGTCATCGCCGGCCTCTTCGTGGATGGCACGGGCAACGTCTTCGTATCCCGGAAACCTCGCGGGTCGACGCGGGCACAGCCATCGACGTATTCCGCGAAAACGGGGTCTTCCTGCGGGCCGCGGTAGGCGGTCAGGATCGGGCAGGGTCTACGCGACCGAGGACTACCTCCTCTTCGCCGGTGAGGACGACGCCGGCACGCCCTACGTGACCCGGCTGAGGATTCGGCGATGACGATTCCGGCGATGGATCCCGCTCGCGCAGCCGGCCCCAATGCAACCAATGGGCACATTGCCGGTGTCATCGGATCGGAGGCGGCGGCCAGGGCGGAAGGGGCGGGTGACCGGAGACACGGCTCGGTGACGGAAACACAGCTCATACAGCGGTTGAAAGACGGAGATCAGTCGGTCGCGCGGACGCTGTACGAGGCGCACGTCGACCGGATCTTCCGGCTGTGCTACCGCTTTGCGGGCGAGTACGACCTCGCCCAGGACTTCACGCAGGAGACGTTCGTGCAGGCGTTCACGAAGATCGGCAGCTTCCGGGGCGAGGCGAAGTTCAGCACCTGGATCACGGCGATCGCGACCAACGTGTCGCTGAACCAGCTGAGGAAGGTGAAGCGCTTCCGCGACCGTCAGGCGGAGCTCGATGAGCGGATGCACCTCGTGAACTCGCCGAAGCGGGTTGAACCCGACCTGCGCGACGATCTTCACCGCGCGATCGACGCGCTGCCCGAGGGCTGCCGCACCGTCTTCATCCTGCACGACGTGTTGAGGGCTACACCCACGCCGAGATCGGCGGCATTCTGGGGGTCGAGGTCGGCACGTCGAAGTCGCAGCTGTTCCGGGCGCGCAGGCGGCTGCGCAAGGCGCTGGCCGTGCACGCGGGGGAGTGGGCATCGTGAGCGGCTTCGACCGGTTTGCGGAGTTTCTGCGGCGCGAGGCGCGGGGGTACAACGAGGCGCCGGGTGTGCCGAGGGAGGTGATGTGGCGGGGGGTGGAGGCGGGGTTGGGGGAGGATCGCGAGAGCGAGGGGGTTGCGGAGAGTGCGGTGGGTGCCGGGTGGGAGACCGGGGTTGACCGTACGGTCGACGGGCCGAGAATGGATGTGGATGCCGGATGGCGCGGCGCAGCTGAGCGCGGCGGCGACCGGTCAGCCATCGACGCGCGGGGGTATAACGAGGCGCCGCGTGCGCCCCGGGAGGAGATGTGGGGGCGGATCGAGGCCGCGTGGGGGACGAGGGGGGTGGGGGGTGGCGGGCGGGTAGGGAATGAGGCGGAGGCCGATGGGGTTGCCGGGGTGACCGCCGGGCCGTTCCGGGTGCCGTGGCGGTGGCCGTCGCGGCGGTGGCCGCAGCGGCAGAGGGTGGCAGGTTGGGCGGTAGCGCTGGCCGCGGCCGCTTCTCTCGTGCTGGGCCTGGCGCTCGGCCGGGGTGCGCGGGAAACGCAGCCGGGTGAGGTGGGGGTGGATCCCATCTTCGCGACGGTTCCTGCCGAATCGGCTGACCCACCGCTGGCGGGCGCCGAGAGTCCCCAACCGGCCCAGCCCACCGAGCCGGAACCGCCGGTTCTCACAGCCAGCATCCTGCCGCTACCCGGCGCGCCGGTCGATCAGCAGACCCCAGCCATCCAGGCCGCGCTAGAGCCACAAACCGTGCGCTTCAACGAAGCCACGCTCACGGAGCTCACGGAGCCAACACGCACTCTCCCGAGCCGACTCACATTCCGCAGAGACCGCGAGCAGCTCCGCTTCTTCGGCCGGGCCGAAACACTGCTCACGGCGCTGCGCACCGACCAGCGCACGCCCCTCACCGAGAGAGACCTTGCCGCGTGGGGCCGGGAGCTCCTCATCGAAACGCGCATGCACCTCGATCTGCAGGAGTCGCGGGTTGCCACGGAGTTCGCCCTGCTCGAGGATCGGAAGCTGCTCGAGGATCTGGAGCTGGTCATGCTCCAGATCTCCCGCCTGGGCTCCGGCGCATCGGATGTCGAATGGCAGCTCGCCCGCGAGAGTGTCGAGATCAAGAACGCCCTGCCCCGGCTACGTGCGGCGACGGACGCGGACGGACTATGATATAGAATAGTATAAATCGGACAATCAGATATATTTTATAATATATCACCCATATACTTGGAGATATAAAATGAGGAATCAAGCACGCAATTTCGGTTGGGCCGCTCTGGTCCTGGCCGCCCTGCTGGCGTGGGATGTCGCCGTGATGACGGCGGGCTCATTGCCGGATCTGGAAACGAAGCGGCTGTCGGCTCAGGAGAGAGAGGTCCGGAGCGCCACGGACGAAGAGCGAATGTTCATGGACGCCCGCCGCGCGCTCAACCGGGAGGAGTTCGATCTGGCCGCGGAGCTCTTCCAGGCACTGCGGGAAAAGTACCCGGTAACCAGCGGATACGTTGCCGGCAACGTCAAACTTGGACGCTTCGTTCCCGACTCCTACTACTGGGAGGCCTTCGGCCGTTTTCGGCAAGGGAATCTGGACGAGGCACTGCTGTTGGTGGATCTGTTGAGGGTCTACCGTGAGGCCCAGTACTACCGTGAAGGGAATACATGGAGGGGCGGTCGTCTCTACGAAGATGTCCGAAACCTCCGCATCCGCATCCAGACGCGACTCGCCCAACAGGGCGATCCCGGCGCGGCCGAGGAAGTGCTTCGGGACGCGGAAAGGGTATTGAGGGTCGACACCGCGGCCATCGGCGAGATGCAGCGGCAATACGAGGCGCAGATGCAGGAGGCGCGGGCGCGTTGGGCGGTGGAGCAGGAGAGGATGGAGAGGGCGGCTCGGGATGCGCTTGAGCAGTATCGCGCTCTTGTGGATTCGGCGGAACGGCAGGATACCGTTCGGTGGAGCGATCCGGCCGCGTTTGGGCGTATTCGGTCCGAGCAGTTGCAGGCTCTGCTCGAGGCGGCGGGTCTCCTCGAACTGCAAGCAGACTCGCTGGCGCACATGCGGGACTCAGTCTGGACATACGGCGGGAACCGCCGGGTTCGTCCATTTCGGGTGTCGCCGGAAGGAGCCGTCGTCTACACTCCGGAGTTCTTGAGCAGTCTCACGGAGGTCATGCGCTCGTTTGATTCCTCCCGGAGGTACGACCCTATCCTCGCCGGCATCGACATCCACCCGGAGTGCGAGGACGCGCTGGCCCGGCAGGAAGCCCTGACCACGGTGCTGCGGCTGGAAGCCGACGCAATGGCGACGGTCCGCGATATGCTCGAGACCGATGACGAATGTTCGGCGCACTTGAGATACCTGTCCGTGAACTGGTTGGGTGGGAAAGAGACCGAAGAGGCCCGGGACCTGTTGATCGAGGTTGCCAGAGACCATCCGGACGCCCGGACCCGGCAGTGGGCGGTGACGCAGCTCGCGAACTTCGAGTCCCCCGAAGTGGCGGAAGTCCTGGTGCGCTTCCTCAGGGAGTCGGAAGACCACGAGATGCAGGATGCGGCCATCTACGGACTCTACCGCCAGGAGAGCGACGACGCGACACAAGCTCTGATCGACTTCGCATCCGACGAGTCGAAGGCGGAAATGCCCCGTCAAAGGGCCGCTGTTCTGCTGGCCGAGCGGGCGGCGCAAGGGGCGCTTGGGCGGATCTTCAACGGACTCAATTCCAATGACATCAAGCGTTCGTACCTCGGGGTCGTTGGTGCGAGGGTCGAGAGCGGAGAGCAGGGGGTCGCCAGTTGGCTCTTGCCCGTGGTCGTTGATGCGGGGCAGTCGGAGGATGTCCGTGCCGCCGCGCTGGAGGCCTGGTCCAGACAGCCGTCGCTGGACCTGGAAGAGGTTGCGAGGACGTACGAGATGCTGGAGAGCGCGGAGCTGCGCGACCAGTTCCTCTATGCGCTCTACCAGAAAGCCGAATCCGACGAGGAGAACGCGGACGCCGTCATCGACAAGATGATCGAACTGGCCCGCCAGGAAACGGATCCGGAGGTGCGCAAGCGGGCGGTCTACTGGCTGGGACGCACGGGCTCGGAACGGGCCGTGGCGTTCCTCCTGGAGATTCTGCGGGAGGGTGCCGGCTGGCCCACGCGCCCCGCAAGCTGAGGGGCGTCGCCAATGGCGAACCTGATCAGGCCGCTGCCACCGGCCCTGTGCGGACTCGGACTATGGGTCGGCCTGGCAGGGGCGACCTCAGCGCAGGAGCCGCAAGAACTCAAGGTGGTGGAGGTGTGGACCACCGAAGGCATCGAGATCGCCGACGGCTTCACGGCCATCGTCGGACTTGTCGAAGCCGGGGATGGCAGGATCTGGATCACGGACATGTGGCCACTCGAGGGAAGGGTGCTCGTGCTCGACCCGGAGTCGATGCGGGCGGAGGTCGTGGGGAGCAAGGGGGATGGCCCCGGAGAGGTGCTGCTTCCCAACGACCTCGCAGTCCTGCCGGACGGAAGAATCGCCGTCTACGATGTGTTGCGGCGTGCCATAGAGGTCTATGATCCCGACGGTGAACCGTTTCGTCGTGTTCAGTTGCGGAGGGCAACCATCCAGAGTGCGCAGGGATTCGCCGCCCTGGCAACCGGTGGTTTCGTGCTTGCGGGAGTCGCCCGCCCCTCCGAATCCGCAGTTCACTACTTCGACAACGATGGAGAGTGGGTTCGCGGATGGCGGGACCCCTACCCGCCGAGAGACGCGTTCCCCGTGAACGAGTCGGAGGTCGCGGTCATGATGGCCCAGGGGGCGGGCACCGGCGGGCACGTGCATGCACTGCCGGATGGGTCGTTCCTCCATGCTCCGCGCGGGCCTCACGAAATCGTGCTCTTCGAGCGTTCGTCCACACAGGCGGACGGCTGGACCGAGCGCACTGTCGTCAGCATGCCCGAGCTGTTCGAGCCACCGGGAGTCGCGATTGTCGAGGCGAGCAACGAGGGCGGCGAGACATCCTGGGGTTTCAGGGACGCCTGGCCCCGTTCCATGTATGTGTTCGGGCTGGACAACGGGTACATCCTGAATGTGGTCGACATGGGAGAAGAGCAACGATGGCTCTGGCAGGTCTTCGATCCGCAACGCGGGGCGGACGGGGAAGCGGCTCTGGTTGCGCAGGCATCGCTGGATCGGAGGTACATCTTGAATTACCTGTGTGAGAACGGCGACATCCTTGCGGCCATAGTGGATCCCGATGCCGGGGTTTCGCACGCGGTGCGGCTGCGCCTGGAGGGGTCGTGGCGCCGCTAGCCATCAAGCGCTCCGAAATCGCACTCCTGGCGGCGCTCCTCCTCGCCTGCGACCCCGGCTCACAACCCGACTCCGCCACCCTCGTGACCGACAGCGCCGGCGTCAGGATCGTCAACAGCCACCCCATGAGCTCCGGCGCCACCTGCACCATCAGCCCGGAGCCGGACGTCGTGATCGGCGACGACGAGAGCGACGAGAACCAGTGGTTTTCCTCCGTCCGGGACGCGGCCCGGATGTCCGATGGATCGATCGTGGCCGTCGATCAGGCCACCGCTCAGATCCGGGTCTACGACTCGGCTGGCGAACACCTGCGTACGATGGGCGGGCACGGTGAGGGACCCGGCGAATTCCAGGACGCGTACCAGTTGTGGATTACCGCCGGCGACACCATCCGGGTCGGCGACTACTCCCCCTGGCGCTTCAACCTCTTCACGCCGGACGGGGAATTCGTGCGGCAGGTCCGGCTCACCCCGCAGTTCATCAACCCGTCCCGGGCCGGCGGCGTGCTCGACAACGGGTACAGCGTCAATTCCAGCGACCTGTGGTTTCGCGAGCCGGATTTCAGCGTCGCGGACACCCTGATCGTCGAGGGACACGACCCCGGCGGACAACTCGTCGATACCCTCGCGCGCATCCCCAACGGCATGTGGGGACAGCACGACGACGAGGCGCTGCGCACCTACTGGCTCCCACGCCTCTTCGATGCGTACGCCCGGGTCGACGCCGGCGGATCCACGGTCGCCCTCGCACACGGATTGAAGGCGGAGGTCCGCGTCCTGGACGACGCATTCAACCTCCGTCTCATCGTGCGGTGGACCGAGCCCGCCAGAGAGGTGACCGGCGCCGACGCAAGCGCCTGGCGGGAGGACTACACCAGCAACCGGGAGCGGCCGAACTTCTCCCCCATGGCCGAGGCATATGACGCCAACATCAGCGACGAGCGGCCGGCGGCCGACCTCTACCCGGCGGTCTCCGCGGTGATGGTCGGCCGTGACGACCGAATCTGGGTCCGTCAATACGACAGACCCCGGGAGGAGCGCGGATGGCTGGCGTTCGAGCCCGACGGGCAGTTCCTGTGCCACCTGGCGCCGGCGCCCGGGCCGGTGTCGGAATTCGGGCCGGACTACGTGCTGTTGCGGCACGAGTCGGAGCTGGGGGTGCAGACGGTGCGACTGTACGGGTTGGAGTTGCCGGAGGGGTGATCGCCGACGCTACGTCACATCCGCCGACCAGGTCACCTCCACCGCCCCCCTGAGACTGGCGGCCGTGGGGCACTTGGCGACATGCGTCTCCAGCGCCCGGTCCACCTTGTCGCGGGGTGCGCCCTCGGGCAGCCTGATCGTGTAGTGGACGTGGATCCGGGTCAGGGTGACGATCCGGTCCACCACCTCGTTGGTGCCTTCCGCGGTGACGCTGATCGCGTCGTTTGCCATCGGGATCCCGCGCACCTCCAGTGCGCCGTTGAGGGTCCCGAGCAGTCAGCCGGCGGCGGCGGCGACGATGTAGTCGACGGGGAGGGGGCGGTCCGGCTCCGCGTCGAGACGGAAATGGGACTTGATGGGGCCGTGGACGCCGAAGTCGATTTCGGTGCCGTCTTCGAGGGTTGCGCGCCGGTGGATGCCGTCCACCTTGGCCACGCTGGCGCGGGCGGTGTAGAAGGGGTCGCTCATTGGGTGCTGCCTCGTTGATTGGTTGGGGATGGCTGCCGCCGAAAGCTAATCCCCCCCGCCCCCACCCCGCACGATGCGCGCATACCGGCCCGGGTCGGTCGCGCCCTCCGTATTGAACACGAGCACGCGCGAGCGCTCATCCAGCCCGATCGCCCGGCGGCGCTCCCCGTCCCGCGCGACCTCGATCAGGCCCAGCAGCCCCGCCACCCCCGACTCCCCCCCCTCGAACGGCTCCCCGAGTTCGCCCCGTGCGGCCTCCCTCATCACCCCGGGAACACCCTCGTCCGCCACCGTCATGAAGGCGTGCGCCCCCGCCCCCACCACCTCCCACGCCAACGGCGAGATCGCCCGGCAACTCAACCCCGCCATGACGGTGTGAAGGCTGCCCCGGCTCGCCGCGGGCTTCCCGGCACGCGCGCTGCGCAGCAGGCCGTCGGCCTCGACCGGCTCGACGATCACCGCCACCGGGCGATCCGGCCCCAGCCGCGCCCACAGATGCCCGATCACCGCCGCGGCCAGCCCCCCCACCCCACCCTGAATGAAGACGTGGGTCGGCGGAAGCCCGGGGCGGGCGACTTCGCGGCGCTTCCCGGCCCCGCCGACCCCCCTGCGCCCCCGGCCGCGCTCACCAGCCGAATCCAGGTGGGTGGGCACGGATGGGCCTGTCATACTCTGCCATGCCCTGAGAATACTCAGAACCTCCTCTACCATGATCGTGTATCCCACCATCACCACACGCGGTATCTCCATGTATCCCTCGTAAGACGTATCCGAGATCACCGTCCAGCCTCGCTCACGGGCGTCCCGGTCGGCCCGGGCGACGGCGTCGTCGTACTCCCCATCCACCCTCACCACCCGCGCGCCCAACGACCGGATCGCCTCGGCCCGCGCCTCGGTCACGTGGGCCGGCAAGTACACGACGGCGTCGCATCCGAACATCCGAGCGCCCCATGCCACCGCCCGCCCATGATTGCCATCCGAGGCGCAGGTGACAGTGATCCCGGCGGGGCCGCTCCCCTCGCGCCCGCGACCAGCCCCCGCCGAAGCATCCGCACCGACGGCCCCCCGCAAATCCCCCCCGCCCCCCACCACCGACCGCACCCCGTACCCACCCCCCAGCGCCTTGAAGCTCCCAAGCCCGAAACGCCCGCTTTCATCCTTCACCCAGACCGCCTCCACCCCCAGCCTGCCCGCCAGCCGGTCCGCCGCCCGCAGCGGCGTCGCCCGATACCCCGGCCACGAGGAGATCTCCGCACGCGCGGCCCGGTGCGCGGCGCCACCGATGACACGGCGTAGCCGGGCCGGGTAGGGGCCGGCGGGCGCGGCGTTCGGATTCAATGTCCAGGTCACGGCGATTCAACTCCTCTTGCGGCTCGTCCGGTCGTGGAGATCCCGGCGGCAAGAAAAATCCGGCCGACTCTATTACCTTCCTTGGGCCATGTTTGCAAGTTACAAGTCCAGGCTTCCGCTCGGCCCGCGCATGCCAAAGCAAGGCGAGCATCTTCCCGGACGGCAGGAGCCGCTCGCGGTGCCGGAGTCCCACCATGTGAACGGGAACCGCATCCAGCCCCCCTTCCCCGACGGCTTCCAGCGAGCCTGTTTCGGCATGGGCTGCTTCTGGGGAGCGGAGAAGGGATTCTGGGAGCTTCCCGGCGTCTACTCCACGGCGGTCGGCTACCAGGGCGGCCCGACCCCCAACCCGACCTACCGGGAGGTCTGTTCCGGCCGCACCGGCCACACGGAAGTGGTGCTGGTCGTCTTCGATCCGGACGTGATCGCGTACGAGTCGCTCCTCGCCGCGTTCTGGGAGGGACACGACCCCACTCAGGGGATGCGGCAGGGAGCCGACGTAGGAACCCAGTACCGTTCAGCGATCTACACCATCGGCGATCGGCAGCAGCGCCTCGCCGAAGCCTCGCGCACGCGCTACCAGAAGGAGCTCGACGCCGCCGGATACCGGCAGATCACGACGGAGATCGCCGAAGCGCCCCCCTTCTACTACGCCGAAGAGTACCACCAGCAGTACCTCGCAAAGAACCCGGGCGGATACTGCGGGCTCGGCGGGACCGGAGTGTCCTGTCCGAGCGGGATTCCGGAGCACGCCGAGTAACCGCCCGTGGCCAGCCCGATCAGTCGCGCGAAGAACGGCCCGGCGTGGCGGGGACAACTCTACGACATCCTCTTCGAGACGGACACCCGGAGCGCCAGGGCGTTCGACATCGTCCTCATCGTGGCGATCCTCGCGAGCGTCCTGGTGGTAATGCTCGATTCCGTGGAATCGATCATGCTGCGCCACGGGCTTTTGCTCCTCGCCGCCGAATGGGTCTTCACGGTTCTCTTCACCCTGGAGTATGCGGGCAGACTGGCGTCGGTCGAGTCCAAGCGCCGCTATGCGCTGAGCTTCTTCGGCATCATCGACCTGCTGGCCATCATCCCCACGTACCTGAGCCTCCTGCTGCCGGGCACCCGCTACCTCGCGATCATCCGCGTGCTCCGGGTGCTGCGCGTCTTCCGCGTCCTCAAGCTGGTGCGCTACCTGGGCGAGGCGCGGACGCTGGCGCGGGCGATGGCGGCCAGCCGTTTCCGGATCATCGTCTTCCTGGTCACGGTGCTGACGCTGGTGGTGATCCTGGGCTCCTTCATGTACCTGATCGAGGGCGCGGACGCGGGGTTCACCTCGATCCCCGTCTCCGTCTATTGGGCGGTGGTCACGCTGACCACGGTCGGCTTCGGAGATATCACGCCGAACACCCCGGTCGGGCAGTTGCTGGCGGTGGTGATCATGCTGCTGGGGTACGGGATGATTGCCGTGCCCACCGGGATCGTAAGCGTGGAGATGGTGTATGCGGCGCGCGCCGCGGGGCGGACTGGCGCGGTTGTCCGGGGCGCGACCGGCGACATGGTGTGCTCGTCGTGCCGGACCGCGGACCACGACCACGACGCGCGCTTCTGCAAGGCCTGTGGCGGGACCGTGATCGAAGTCATGCTGGAATGAGGATGAGGAGGTTCGCGAGATGAGCGCCAGGAAGCGGGGCGGGGGCGCGGGAGGCGGGCCCGAGTCGGCGCCGGACCCCGGGACCGCGCTCGCCGAAGCCAAGGAGGAATCGATCGATGTGCTCGCCGAGTGCTTCGCGCGGGACATGCTGACGGTCAGCGACTTCGAGCGGCGCGTAAGCATCGTGCACGCGGCCGCCTCCATGCCCGAACTGGCGAAGGCGGTTGACGGGATTCGGACCGGGGGGCCAGCGGACCCACAGGCCCCCCGAAGCACATCGGTGGAGGCGCTTCAGCGCATGACTCCGGACGTGCCCGCCGGCCGCGTGCGGCCCAGCGACCGCGCCATCGCCCTGTTCGGCGAAACGAAGCGGGTGGGCCGGTGGATCCCGGCCCGGCAGAACACCTTTGTGGCGGCGCTGGGTTCGGCCGTCATCGACCTGCGCGAGGCGCTGCTCGGTCCGGGGGAGTGCCGCATCCAGGCATTTGCGTTCATGGGTTCGGTGGAGATACTGGTCCCGCCAGGACTTCATGTGCAGTGCGCGGGTTCCGCCATCCTGGGGTCGTTTGGCGAACAGCCGGGGGACCGTTCGATACCGCTCGATGTTGACGCGCCGGTCGTGCGTATCGACGGCCTCGCGGTGCTCGGATCGGTGGAGGTGCATTGTCGGCGGCCGGGCGAGTCGAAGAAGCAGGCCAGGCGCAGGCTCAGACGCGAGAAGAGGCAGGCCCGGCGGGCCAGGCAGCTGGCGGAGCGGGAGGCCCGGCGGCGGTAGGGCTTGCCTTTGCGCCGGCGCCGCTCAGACCGTAGTCTGACGGGGTCTCGCAGTCCGCGAAGTCCACCCATCCGCGAGGAGGAAGCCGAACATGTTCAAACACGATCACGCCGGTCTCAAGGAGTTGACCCACAACGCGCTGCGCATTGTCGCCGGCTTTCTCTTCATGCAGCACGGGGCCCAGAAGCTCTTCGGAGCGCTGGGAGGCAACCAAGTCGAGGGCCTGATGAGCGCGGCGGGGATCGCGGGGATCCTGGAGTTCTTCGGCGGACTGCTGATGATGGCCGGGCTGCTGACCGGGCCTGTCGCTTTCCTTCTGGCCGGGCAGATGGCGGTCGCCTACTTCTGGCGCCACGCCCCGAACGGCTTCTGGCCCATCGTGAACCGCGGCGAACTCGCGGCCTTCTACAGCTTCACCTGGCTCTACTTCTTCGCGACCGGGCCGGGCAAGTTCTCGGTGGACGGCTGGCTGGCGAGCCGGAAGGCGGAGTAAAGACGGATCCCCTCAGCAGTGCTCGTCGAAGGCCGTCTGCAGGTCGGTGGCGATCGCCGGTGCCGAGCGTCCCTCGATCTGGAAGCGCTCCAGCATGAAGACCACATCGCCGTCCTTCAGCAGCGCGATCGACGGGGACGAGGGCGGGTAGCCGACGAGGTGGGTCCGCGCGGCCGCGGTGGCGTCGAGGTCCTGTCCCGCGAAAACGGTAACCTTGTGGTCGGGCTGCTTGTCGCCCTGTAGCGCCATTGCCACGGCCGGGCGGAAGATCCCGGCCGCACATCCGCACACCGAGTTGACCGCCATGAGGACGGTCCCCTCCATGGCGTCCATCGCCTGCTCGACCTGTTCCGCGTCGCGAAGTTCCTGAAATCCGATCCGTACCATGTCGCCCCGCATGGGCGCGACCATCATCTCCGGGTAGGGCATGCTGCTTCGTCCTGGCTGATTGGAAGGAATCCTGTGCCCATCAAGTATACACCCCACTGGCCCCAAACCCATCCCGGAACCGATATTTGAAGGGTGACGAGGAGGTTCCGGATGGAAGTCGTAAGACTCAGGGTCAACGGGGACGAGCGGGCGTGCGGGGTGCCGGCCCACTACACATTGCTGGAGGCGCTCCGCTACGGCCTCGGGCTGACCGGGTCAAAGCAGGGGTGCGACAAGGGTGACTGCGGGGCCTGCACGGTGATCGTGGACGGCCGCGCGGTGCTGTCGTGCATCACGCCCGTGTGGGAGGCCGAGGGGAAGGACGTGCGCACCGTGGAGGGGCTTGCCAGCGGGACGGAGACGCATCCGGTGCAGGACGAGTTCGACCTGAACGGGGCCGCGCAGTGCGGCTTCTGCACGCCGGGCATCCTGTGCAGTTCGGTGGCGCTGCTGGACCGGAACCCGTCGCCCACGCGTGACGAGATCCGCACTGCGCTGGCCGGCAATCTCTGCCGCTGCACCGGCTACGCGAAGATCTACGACGCCGTGGAGGCCGCGGCAGCGAGGTTGGGCGAATAGTGGCGCGCGACGAGACCAGGGCAGGGGCAGGGGCCGGCAGCCCCCGCGATGCATCCGCGAACGGGTCGGCCCGGGCCGACCCCGCCGGGAGCGCCGGCCTCACCACCATCGGCCGCCCCATGCGCAAGGTGGACGGGCTGGCCAAGGCGACCGGGCGCGCCCGCTACACCGACGACATCCGGCTGCCCGGCATGCTGCACGGCAAGATCCTGCGGAGCCCGCACCCGCATGCGCGCATCGTGGCGATCGACACTGCGCCGGCCGAGGCGCTTCCGGGCGTCCACGCGGTCGTGACCGGTCGCGACATGCCGACGACCTACGGGATCATCCCGTGGACGCCGGACGAGTATCCGCTCTGCGTGGACAAGGTGCGCTACATCGGCGACGGAGTGGCGGCGGTGGCGGCGGTCGACGAGGACACGGCGATCGCCGCCCTCGACCTCATCGACGTCACCTACGAGGAGCTGCCCGCGTACCTGGACCCGCACGAGGCGATCGCCGCCGAGGCCGGGCCGTACATCCACGAGCCGCGCAAGCCGGGGTGGAACGGGAACGTCACCAAGGTGGTGAAGCTCGAGTTCGGCGAGGTGGAGGACGGGTTCGCGGAGGCGGATCTGGTGGTGGAGGGCGACTATCTCTTCGAGGGCACCACCCACACGCCGATCGAGCCCCACTGCGCGATCGGGCTGGCCGAGGGCGACGGCAAACTCACCGTGTGGTCGGCGACCCAGGTCCCCCACTACCTCCACCGTGAGCTGGCCCGGGTGCTGGAGGTCGATCCGGCCAAGGTCCGGGTCATCCAGCCTCCGGTCGGCGGCGCCTTCGGCGGCAAGTCCGAGCCCTTCGACCTGGAGTTCTGCGTCGCGAAGCTGTCGATGATGACGGGCCGCCCGGTCAAGATCCTGTACACCCGGGAAGAGGTCTTCTACGCCCACCGCGGCCGCCACCCCTTCCACATGAAGTACCGCACCGGCGCCACCCGCGACGGCCACCTCACCTCGGTGGATGCCGAGATCGTCCTGGACGGCGGGGCGTACGCGTCCTTCGGGCTCGTCACGACCTACTACTCCGGCCAACTGCTCACGGCCCCCTACCGGATGCCGGCCTACCGCTTCCACTCCACGCGTGCCTACACCAACAAGCCCGCCTGCGGACCGAAGCGCGGGCACGGGTCGGTCCAGCCCCGCTTCGCCTTCGAGGTGCAGCTCGACCGCATCGCCGAGGCGCTCTCCATCGACCCCATTGAGCTGCGCCGCCGCAACTTCATCGGCCCGAACACCCGCACCGTCAACGACCTGCGCGTCACCTCGAACGGCTTCCTGGAATGCCTGGACGCGGTGGAGGAGGCCAGCGACTGGAAGCGGAAGCACCGGCGCATGCCGTACGGGCGGGGCGTCGGCGTGGCCGGATCGACCTACATCACCGGCACCAACTACCCCATCTACCCGAACGAGATGCCGCAGTCGGGGATCCAGCTGCAGGTGGACCGCTCCGGGCGCGTGTCGGTCTTCTCGGGCGCTTCCGAGATCGGGCAGGGGGTGGACTCGATGGTGACGTACATCGTGGCCGAGGAGCTGGGCGTGCCGCTCGACCACATCCGGGTGCTGGCCGGGGACACCGACTTCACGCCGGTCGACCTGGGCGCGTACTCCTCCCGGGTGACGTTCATGCTGGGCAACGCCTGCATCGAGGCCGCGAAGCGCATCAAGGTGATGGTGCAGGACGCGGTGGCGGAGGCGTGGGACGCGAAGCCGGGTGAGGTGCTGCTGGCGGGGGGGTGGGCGGTGCGGGCGGGGGACACGCGCGCGAAGATGCCGCTGCGCGAGGCCTTCAACCTGGCCGAGGCGAAGTTCGGCACGCTGGGCGCGACGGGGTCCTACAACACGCCCAAGGACGTGCACGGGGACTACCGCGGCGCGACGATCGGCGCCTCGCCGGCTTATTCCTTCACGGCCCACGTGGCCGAGGTCGAGGTGGACCCCGAGACGGGGTTCGTGACGGTGGAGAAGATCTGGATCGCGCACGACTGCGGGCGCGCGCTGAACCCGGTGCTGGTGGCAGGCCAGATGGAGGGTTCGGCGTACATGGGCTTCGCCGAGGCGCTGATGGAGGAACAGATCTTCAAGACGGCGGACCAGGGGCGCGCGGGACTGCACAACGCCCCCTCGCTGCTCGACTACCGCATCCCGACGAGTCTCGACACCCCCGAGCTCGAGTCGCTGATCATCGAGTCGATCGATCCGGAGGGGCCGTACGGGGCGAAGGAAGCGGGGGAAGGGCCGCTACACCCGTCGATCCCGGCGATCGCCAACGCGATCTTCGACGCGGTGGGGGTGCGAATGGACGCGCTGCCGTTCTCGCCGCCGCGGGTGTGGCGGGCGATTCGGGAGGCGGAGGAGGGGCGGCGAAGTGCGGCTCCGGCGTCGCGGTTGGCTGTCGCTGCCGGCGTGAAATGAGCGGTCGAATGTGGGGTTGTCGGCGGGTATTCGCGGGGTGCGTGACAGGGTTTCTCGTTGCGGCCGCGTGCACGGAAGCGGACGGAGCCGGGGCGGGGGCGCCGGAAGGCCACGACGAAGCCGGACAGTATCGGGGGGCCCCAGCCGCGGACGCGAGTGGGGCGCAGGCAAGACCGGAACGCACGACGCAGGCCCCGGACGGGCATGCAGCGCAAGCGACGCAGGCCCCGGACGGGCAGGCAGCGCAAGCGCCCCAGGAGCGCCCGGCCGAAGGCACCGCCCGGGACTGGGAAATCGCCCGCGAGCAGCTTGCCTGGGCGCTCGACCATCGGCTGGACACCCTACCCCGGTTCGGCGATGTCCTCGCGCGCATCGGCGAACGCTTCATCGACACCCCCTATGAACCCCACACGCTGGAACTCTCCGGACCCGAACGGTTGGTCATCAACCTGGAGACGCTCGACTGCGTGACCTTCGTCGAGAACGTGCTGGTGCTGGCCCGCCTCGCCTGGTCCCGGCCGCCGGAGGCGCTCGAGGACCTGGACCGCTTCCAGGCCGCCTACCGCCGCGAACTGACCGGCGTCCGCTACCGGAGCGGCGTGCTCGACGGCTACCCCAGCCGCCTCCACTACTTCAGCGAGTGGATCGCCGACAACGAAGCCATGGGGCTTGTCGACGGCATCTCGGAGGAACTCGGCGGCGTGGCCGACCCGTCCCCGATCGACTTCATGTCGACCCATCCGGATGCGTACCGGCAGCTGGCGGACCCCGGCGTGTTGCAGTCGATCACCGACACGGAAGCGCGCCTGGCGGGGGTGCAGCGCCACTTCATCCCCGCCCCCGACATCCCCGCCCGGGAACACCTCATCCAGGACGGGGACATCATCGCAGCGACCAGCACCGTGCCCGGCCTCGACATCGCCCACACCGGCATCGCCGTCCGGCGCGGCGGCGTGCTGCGCCTCCTGCACGCCCCCCTGATCGGCTCCCATGTCCAGCTCAGCGACGACTCGCTCGCCGACCGGATCCGGCGCATCGACGGCCAGGACGGGATCATGGTCGCGCGGCCGCTGGCCCCGGCCCGGTAACGGCATGCTGCGGCTCCCCCCCTTCCAATACCACCGCCCCCGCACCATCGAAGAAGCGGTGTCGCTCCTCCACGAGCACGGCCCCGGCGCCATGCCCATCGCCGGCGGCACCGACCTGATGCCGAACATGAAGCACCGCCTCTTCACCCCGGCGCACGTCGTCTCGCTCAACGGCATCGCAAGCATGCGCGGCATCCGCGTGGTCCACGGCGACGGCCCCGGCGAAGGTCCACCCGGCAACGCCGCTGCCGCGGCTGGCGGCGCCCCATCCGGCTCGCGTCCCTCTGCACACACCCTCCGCATCGGCGCCCTCGAAACGCTCGCCGACATCTCCGCCAACCCCCTCGTCCGCCGTCACTTCACCGGACTCGCCACTGCCGCCGGCCTCGTCGCCGGCCCGCAGCTTCGCAACATGGGGACCATCGGCGGCAACGTCTGCCTCGACACCCGCTGCACCTACTACAACCAGACCGAGTTCTGGCGGGGCGCGCTGGGTTACTGCCTCAAGAAGGACGGAGACGTCTGCCACGTCACGAAGGTCGGCAAGAAGTGCGTCGCGGCGCACTCGGCCGACACGCCCCCGAACCTGATCGCGTTCGGCGCCACCGTCACGCTGGCCGGCCCCACGGGCACCCGCGAGCTCGCCGCTGGCGACTTCTTCATAACCGACGGGATCTGGAACACCCGCCGGGCGAGTGATGAAATCCTCACCGAGATTCGTATTCCCTTAATGGGGCCTGTCTCAAATGGGCGGCGGGGCGGGCCGGACAACGACCGACTCGGGCCGAACGGGGACGGTCTGCACCGCCGGAGCACCTACCGCAAGCTGCGCCAGCGCAACTCGATCGACTTCCCCCTGCTATCCGTGGCGGTGGTGGGCGACTTCGAGCACGACGGGACGGTGGCCGGGCTCACCGGCGTCGTGTCGGCGCTGGGCGCCAGGCCGCGGGTGCTGGCGGGTTGGGACGAGATCGCGGTGGGCGAGCGTCTCCGCCCGGAGGTGATCGAGGCGCTGGCGGACCGGGCGCGTGCGCAATGCCGCCCCCTCGACAACATTATCGTGGATGCCGAGTGGCGCCGGGCGATGGTGCCCGTTCAGGTCCGGCGCGCGCTCGGGGAACTGGCCGGAGGCTGAAATGACGAACCGCAGCGGTGGAATGCGTAGCGACCGAGTGCACTACCGCGAACAAACGTGGGCGCCGCTTTGGGCGATCGTGCTCATATGGGGCGCATGTCTCGCGGGCGTGATCGCGACGATCACTCCCATGATGAGAATCGCGGAGATCGCCGGCCGGTACGACGATGGGATGTCCCAATCCACCGTCCTCACGCTGGTCGGCATCAGTGTGGTACTGCTCCTCGTCGTGTCCCTGACCGTGGCGTTCATGCGCCTCGATGTCGAAGTCCGCGCCGACCACATCTTCATCGCCTTCGGTCCGATCCATCTTGTCCGCAAGCGCATCCATTTCTCCGAAATCGAATCCGTGCGCGGCCTGACCTACCGCCCGCTCGTCGAGTTCGGCGGCTGGGGAATCCGGCCCAGGCCCAGTCGAACCGCCTGGACGATCAGGGGGAACCAGGCGGCGGCGGTCACGTTGCGCAGCGGCAGGCAGATCTACGTGGGATCGGAATACCCGCAGAGGCTTGCTGGAGCGATTCAGGCAGCGATGCGGGCAGCGGGGGCGGGCGAGTAGGCGGCCGCTGAGGGAAGGGCAGCAACGATGTCGACGTGCACGATGCGCTCCGGATACCCAACAGCGAGAGGCCTCCTCATCGCCATGTCCGGCCTCTGGCTGGGCGCCTGTGCTGGAGACGCCGCGCCGCCCGCCTCCGCGGGCCCCTCTTTCGACACACTTGCGAACGGGTCCGTTCTCGTGACGAATCCGGCGAACGGGCTCTGGGACGCAAACCCGGAGGAGCGGTGGCGGGTGGTGGAGGGATTGCGGATCGGAACCGCGTCGGGGGAGGGGCCGGAGAGTTTCGGCAGCGTCGGATCGGTTGTGGTGACCGAGGCCGGCAGCCTCTGGATCGTGGACCGCTTGGCGAACGAGATCCGCGTGTTCGACGCGGACGGCGAATTCGTGCGGACTGTCGGACGGTCGGGCGAGGGCCCGGGCGAATTCGGGTCCATCGGCCAGGCACACATGGCGCCGAACGGAGAGATCTGGGTTGAGGACACCCAACTCGGTCGCTTTGAGATCTTCGACACCACGGGGACCAGGACCGGCGGGCACCGGGGCGTGTCCATGAACCGCGGCGGATTCAGTGGGTGGACAGAGGACGGGCGCTTGCTGGTGTTGTCGGAATACGACCGGGACAGTGAGCGGTTCTTCACCAGGGCCTTCCGCCTCAATTCCGAAGGGCTGCTCGATCCTTCCGGTGTGGTCGAACCGCCGGAGATGGAACTCCCGGAGAGGCAGTTGATCGTGTTCGAGTACCCCAGCGGCCGGATCGATCAGGACTTGCCTTATGCCCGGTCAACCTGGTTTGCACGCGGCCGGGGGACCGATTGGTGGCTGCTCTGCGGACACTGCGGCGAGAGCAGCTACGACATCATCCGGATGAGCACGGAGGGCGATACGCTCCTGACGATCCGGCGCCACTACGACCCTGCCGCGATCCCCGATTCCGTCCGCGCCGCCGCCCTCGAACCACTCGAGAGGTACGTCGAGGGAGCGAGCAGGATTACTCCGCGCCTCAGCGTGGATGATGTTCCCCGGGTGTACCCGCCCTTCGAGAGGGGATTCCGGATATCGGAAGACGGCACCCTCTGGCTGCGGAAAGCGGGCCCCGGCGGAGTGGCGTTCGACGTCTTCGACCGGGAGGGAAGGTACCTCGGGCAGCCGGAGCTTCCGCCGGGCGTTGAGGGGATGTGGATCAGGTCGATCACCGACAGCGCGATCTACGCGACCGACGATGATGAGCTGGACGTAGACTACGTGGTGCGCCTGGACATTGTTCGCCCGGGTTAGACACCCTTGACTCGCAGCAACCTCGAACCGTAAGCTGATATTCTCTCCAGACCCGAACCAAACCGGGCTGTGGGACGTTGAGTTGAGACATGCAGGATAGCTTGGCCGTGCGCCCTTCGAAGGGCGTTGTCAACGTGGCGCGTCGCCGCTCTCGGTGCTCATGCGGGCTCGTCCACGGGTTACGGGCGGCCCTGGCGGTTGTTGTCGCGGCACTTCCCGGCGCCTGCGAGAATCCCCTTCCGCCCGACGAGAATCCCATTGCGCCCGAGTCGTGCGGCCCGATCCCGGACCAGACGGTCCCCGTTGGGGGGTCGGCGAGCGTGCGGGTGTGCTTCGCCGACGCGAACGGCGACCGGTTGTCGTTGTCGGCCGTTTCGTCCAACCGGGGGGTGGCAAGCGTCGCAAAGCTGGGCGAGGACGTGGTGGAGGTGACCGGGCTGCGTGGGGGCACGGCAACCGTGACGGTCACGGCACGGGATCCGGGCGGGTTGGCGGCGACGGTGTCGTTCCCGGTGTGGGTCCCGGCAATCGAGCGATTGACGGACCGTGGCCGCGAATTCAATCCTGCGTGGTCCCCCGACGGCACCCGAATCGCCTTCATGGTTAGAGGCAACGACCGTGGCGGCGGCCCGATCTTCGTGATGAACGCGGACGGCAGCGGTGTAACGCGGCTCACGAACTCACGATGGGGTTTAGCGTCCTTTGCCCCCCTATGGTCCCCTGACGGGACCCGAATCGCCTTCGTGACCTACGGCGGAAACGGATCCGAGATCCATGTGGTCAACGCGGACGGGAGCGGCGAGACCCAACTGACGGACAACACCGCTTCCGACCTATGGCCTGTGTGGTCCCCCGACGGCAGCCGAATCGCCTTCCAGTCCCACCGCGGCAGCAGTCTCAGGGAGGTGATTGGGGATTGGAGTTCTCCTGGTCCCCCGATGGCCGCAAGATCGCATTCGCCTGCGATTCAGGCATCTGCCTGGTGAACCTTCCCGAGGATTGGCCCAGGTAGTCAGGGCGACGTTGCCCCATCGCTGAGACCATCTGCCGGGGCGGTCTTGCCTACCCCCGCTCCAGCACCATCGCGAACCCCATCCCGCCGGCCGCGCAGACGGTCACAAGGCCGAACTGGCCGTCCCGCCGGCGCAGTTCGTTGAGGAGCGTCGTCGTCAGGCGGCCCCCGGTGGCGCCGAAGGGGTGCCCGATGGCGATGGATCCGCCCATCACGTTGATAGCTTTCGGATCCGGGTGGCCCAGCTTGCCGGCGCGGCCGAGTTCCTCGCGGCAGAAGCGGTCGGAGTCCCAGGCTTGCAGATTCGACAGCACCTGGGCCGAAAAGGCCTCGTGCATTTCCAGCAGGTCGATGTCGGCCATGGTGAGCCCCGCGCGGTCCAGGGCGAGCGGGGCGGCGTAAGCGGGTCCCTGGAGGAGCTGGGCGGCGGGGTCCAGCGCGGTGATGGCGTAGGCGCGCACGTACCCCAGCGGCTCAAGGCCGAGATCCTTCGCGCGCCCGGGCGACATGAGAAGTACCGCCGACGCGCCATCTGTTAGCGGCGATGAGTTCCCTGCCGTCACCGAGCCGAACTCGCGGTCGAAGACGGGACGCAGCGCGGACAGCGCCTCCATGGAGGTGTCGGCGCGGATCCCGTTGTCCTTCTCAACGGTCGCCTTGTACTTCGGCGGCACGTAGAGCGGGGCGATCTCCGCCGTGACGCGTCCGTCCTCGGTCCCGGCGTGCGCCTTCATGTGCGACCCCAGCGCCCACCGGTCCTGGTCCTCGCGGCTGATTCCGTTCTCCTTGGCCATGCGCTCGGCGGCCTGGCCCATCGTCTCCCCGGTCGAATACTCGGCGATCGCCGGGGCCACCGGCACCAGGTCCCTCGGGCGGGTGCGGGCGAAGGTGCGGATGCGGGCGCCCAGGGACTTCGCGCGGGAGGCCGCAACCAGCGTGCGTGACAGGCGATCGGACACCAGAATGGGGATTCGGGACAGACACTCCGCGCCGCCGGCGACGACAACGTCTGCGTTTCCGCTCTCGATGAGGTTGACGCCGTCGGAGATCGCCTGGTTGGCGGACGCGCAGGCGCGGGACACGGTCGCCGCGGGGACATCCTTCGGAAGCGTGGAGAGCCCCACCTCACGTGCGATGTTCGGCGCCCGGGGATCGTGCACGACGGTCCCGTAGACCAGCTGGTCGACCTCGCCGGGAGGGACCTCCGACCTGGCCATCAGCTCGTTGACCGCGTGGCGGCCGAGGTCGATCGCCGTGAGCCGGCTGAAGTGGGTGCCGGATCGGACAAAGGGTGTCCGGCAACCGGCGATGATGGCTGTTTTCATTCGGGAATCTCGCATCCGGGTCCGTTTTGGGTGGACGGGCGAAGCTCGGCGGGCCCCGGCCGGACAGCCCGGGTCTCGCCAACGCGGCAGTGGCCGGCCGCGGCATCGGGTATGGCGACAGGCTTCCCGCGTGCGTCCGCTCACGCCACTTTACCATCTTCCGTGACGCACCGCACCGAACCGACCCGCAAATGAGAGCCGCACCCGCCATTGAAAGCCGTTGAATTCAACGTAACGATCCCGGGGTATCTTCTGGCCAGGAGCCTGGGCAGACTCAGCGACGCCTTCGTGTATGGCCGGCTTTCCCGGCTGGGTCTGGTGGAGCGCGCTCCGCCCGCGCTCCCGGGTGACGACTGGGTGCGGATCGAAGTCCTGTTGTGCGGGATCTGCGGCAGCGACCTGGGGAATGTCGCCTACCGCTCCAGCCCTGCGATGGAGCCGTTCGGGTCGTTTCCGGCGGTGCTGGGCCACGAGATCCTGGGACACGTGGTGGAGGCGGGTTCGGGGGTGACGCACGTGAAGGTTGGTGACCGGGTGGTGGTCGACCCGATGCTCCATTGCGAGGCCCGGGGATGGGCGGTGGATTACTGGTGTCGTTCCTGCGTGGGGGGGACGCATGCCACCTGCGAGCTGGCCGGCGAGCGGGGACCGGAGGGAGACCAGTGGGATGGCGGGCTGTCCCCGGGGAGCACGATTGGATATCACAGGGACCTGCCGGGGGGCTGGGGGGAGGAGATGGTGGCCCACCGGCGTCAGGTGTTTGCGGTGCCGGAGGGAGTGTCGGACAGGGTGGCCGTCCTCGCGGAGCCGCTGTCGATCGGGGTTCATGGCGTGCTCCGGAGCGGGGCGCTGCGGGCCCGGGGGCCGGTCCTGGTGATCGGGAGCGGGGCGATCGCGTTCGGGGCGATATGGGCGCTGCGCACGCTGGGCCACGCAGGCCGCGTGGTGGCGCAGGTGAAGCGGCCCCATGAGGTGGCGCTGGCGGTGGGGCTCGGCGCGGACGAGACGGTCGCGCCGGGAGCGGAGGCGCGCGAGGCGCTGATCGCGACGGGCGCCCGCGCCTACATGCCCGTGGTCGGGGAAGAGGTGTACGCCGGTGGCGGGTTCGAGGTCGTCTTCGACTGCGTGGGGAGCCAGGGGAGCATGTCCCAGGCGCTGCGGTATGCGTCGCCGCGCGGCCGGGTGGTGGTGCTGGGCTGCGCCGGGCAGATGAGCAAGCTGGACCTGACGTTCGTATGGGCGCGCGAGCTGCGGATCCAGGGCCACGTGGGGTACGGGGCCGAGGAGTGGGAGGGCCGCAGGCTGCACACCTTTGCCATCACGCTTGAACGGATGGCGGCCGATCCCCGCGCGCTGGGCGATCTGGTGACGCACGTCTTCCCACTGAAGCAGTACCGGGACGCGCTCCGCGCGGCGGACGACCACCGGCGAAGCGGTGCGGTCAAGGTGGCGTTGCGTCCCGGGGATTGAGTTGCGGGCCGCCGAGCCTGTACATCACGACGGTTGGGACCCCGAGTTCGTCCGACTGAACGCCGAGGACGTAGTCGGCACCGATCTCGTAGATTGAAATCGGCACGCGCTCGAGGTGGCAGGAGAAGGTGCCATCGGGCGCGAAGGCCATCCACCTCCTCGGCTCCTGCCCGGGCTTGCGATACGGGGCCACCCACAGGCGCCCGTCCGTGCCCAGCATAATGGAGCTGAACGCCGGAAACTCATCGGCCACGGGCCGGTCGGTGTCGATCATCGCCTCGTTGAGCGGCCCCCACCGGCCGGAATCCCGCCCTCCCCGGCTCTCCACATAGCTCTCGCGCCAGGCGTTCACGTCGGCCGGGGTCACCGCCCTCGAGGGTTCGGACCACCGCACGATTTGCCGAAGATCCAACTGGTCGTCGAAGAGCCGGACTTCGGGCTCGCGGCCATGGCCTACGGCGACGGTGCTCCCAATTGCGTCCACAAGCGCACTGGCGGCAAACAGCGGATTCAGCACCAGGTTGACGGCCTCCGATTTTGCGGTCATGCCTTCGACCATGTTGGGGACGCGGGCCATCGTGGTGACGAGTTGCCCGTCGGTGCCGTGCGCTTCCACGATGAGGGTGTCGGGCGCCGTGAAGTTGCTGCGCGCGACGTAGCCGCGTCGGGCGTTGACCGACGTACCGTTGCGCAACACCCCTCCGCCCTGTGACGCATTGGCGTAGGCCGGCGCCATCTGCACGGCCCGCACGAAATGTCCGTCCCGCGTGAAGACGTTGTAGCGCCATGGGCGGTAGTCACCGACCCAGAGCGTGTCGCCCGGCAGTATCCAGAGCTGAAAGGCGCTCCGGAATTCGCCCGGCCCGTCGCCCGGACGACCCATGGATGCAAGGTGCCGGCCGTCCGGGCCAAAGACCCGAACCTCCTCGCTGGACCTGTCGATCACCGCCACGGAGCCGTCCGAGAGAAGCCCCACTCCACGGATCGTGCTGAACCAGAGGTTGTCGTCGTCGCCTCCCGACTCCCCAACTGCGACCATCGGTTCCGCATCGGCCCTGCAGGTTGCCCCGGAGCTCAAGGGATCGGTGGTGACGATCTGGACACCGGCGCTGTCGGTGGTGGTGCCGGGGCTCCGCGCGGCGGAATCGCACGCGGCGCAGAGGAGGGCGGCCAGGGCGAGGGTTGGCGCGGTGGTCCCGGCCGGTCGCTTCGGCACCCGAATCCAGCGGGGACTCGTTCCGCGGGCTGCCAGGGCCCGAGGGGATGAATTGCAGCGTGGCGCAGACATTGGAATCTCCTTGTGAGGGCATCCGACCCAATGGCCGGTGGACGCGGCGCTCAGGAGTGGCAAGCGCCGGCGCGCCAGCGAATGGGACCTACACACCGACAAGACGCACTCAACCCCGATCTGGTTGCGTCGGGCTGTCCAGCACCACGCGAGCGTCCACCGGCGCGGCCCGGTCCTCATACACGAACAGGGGGTTGACCTCGACCTCCGCGACATCCGGCCACCGCATCACGCACTCGGCCACAACGGCCGCCGCGCCGACGATCGGGCCCACCCGCACGGCACGCCCCCCGCGCGTACCAGCGAGCAGCGCGCTCACCTTCAGCTCCCCGACCGCGGCCTCCACCTCACGCGGCGTCACCGGGAGCACACGGTGCGCCACGTCGCGCAGCACCTCGACCCAGGTCCCCCCTGCGCCGATGGTCAGCACGGGTCCGAGTTGGGGATCGCGGCACGCTCCGACCAGCAGTTCGGCTACCGGGGGCGCCAGCATGGGCGAAACGGTCGCAGCGCACGCCTCTTCCGGCAGACCGTGCGCCCGCGCGTAGTCGAGCGTGTTCGCGGCGATCGTCTCGAAGGCGGCCCGGGCCTTGTCGCCGCCCTTCACGCCGAGCACCACCCCGCCGGCGTCCGACTTGTGAGTGATGTGCCTGGAGAGGAGCTTGATCGCGACTGGCCCGGCGGCCCGGTGCGCTGCCGCTGCCGCTTCATCGGCCGAGCGGGCGATCTCGATGGACGGGAAGGAGAGCCCGGCTTCGGAGGGAGCATGCCCGGGGTCGGCCAGTGGCCTCGCGAGCCCGGCTTCGCCCAGGAGCTCCCTCGCCTCCATCTCGTCGAGCGTGGCCCTCCCCTCGGCCCGCGCACGTGTGATGACATGATGCGGCGATGTGATGATGCGCCTGTGCTCCTCTTCGGGCCGCCACCGCCGCGCCGAAGCCGTCAACCGCACCCCGCGACGATGCAGCTCTGCCGCCGCCCTGCACGCCACGTCCAGCGACCCGATCACAGGCACGTGCGCGTCACGCAACACGTCCAGTGCCGCGCTCGCATGCGAGGCGTACTGCGAGTGCACGACCAGCCCCTTGCCGAGGGCCTTCATCGTCGCCGCCATCGCCCGCGCCGCCTCGGCTTCCCCATCCGCGAGTTGCCCTGAAAAGCGGATCGCGTACCCGCCGAAGAGCCCGACGAGGAGCACGACATCCACCCCCGGATCCGCCGCGAGCACCTCCAGCGCGCGGGCGAAGGCGACCGGGTCGGCGTCGGCCGCGCCGGCTACGTCGACCGGGGTGCGCACCGCGGCCGCAGGCCCCAGCAGCGCCCGCAGCGCGGACGAAGTTGCGGGCGCCAGGTCGGCCGGCGTGACCCCCATCTCCTGCAGCGCGTCCACGGCCAGCGTGCTCTGGCCGCCGCCGTCCGAGAGAATGGTGACGCCGAGGCCGCGCGGGCACGCGGGCTGCGACGCCAGTGCCTGGGCGACGGCCAGCAGCTCGTCGGTTCTCCGTACCTCGACGACGCCCGCCTGGGCGAGTCCGGCACGCAGCCGGTCGTAGGGGCCCGCCACCGCTCCCGTGTGCGAGAGGGCCGCGTGCGCGCCAGCCGCGGTCCGCCCCGACTTGATCACCACGACGGGCTTGGCACGCGTGACCCGGGCGGCGGCGTACAGCAGCGCCCGCGCGTCCCTGCACCCCTCGATGTGCGCGATGACGACCTTGGTCTCGTCGTGCCCGCCCAGGTAGTCCAGCACCTCGCCGAACCCCACGTCGACCTCGTTGCCGAGGCCGCAGCAGATCGAGATTCCCATCCGGGACTGCCCGGTGACCCGGGTCATCAGGTCGAGCGCGATGTTCCCGGACTGGACGAGCAGGGCGATTCCCCCCGCACGCACTCCGCGCGCCCCGATCAGGTTGACCCCCTTCGGCAGGTTCAGCAGCCCCGAGGTGTTCGGGCCGACGATGCGGACGCCGTGCTCACGGCCGGCGTCCCGCAGCCGGTTTTCCAGATTCGCGCCCTCGCTGCCCGACTCGCCGAAGCCCACCGCCAGCACCACTGCGCCCCCCACGCCCCGTTCCCCGCATGCGCGCACGAGGCCAGGCGCAGTCGCTGCGGGGGTACACAGCACCGCGAGATCCACGGGCTCCGGCAGCTCTTCCACCGACGTGTAGACCGGTCGGCCGAGGATGCTGCCGCCGCCCCGATTCACTGCGTAGACGGTGCCCGCATACCCGGATTGGTTCAGGGCGCAGAGAATCTGATGGCCGCGCTTGGTGGGGGTCGTGCTGGCGCCCACGACCGCGATGGAGCGAGGCTCGAAGATTCGCCTGAGGGTCATGATGTCATGTTTACATTACCCAATGTCATGTATACATTACACTTTTGGTCCGGGTGTCCCCTGGGTCGCGCTCATTCGCCCCTGTACCGGGGCGATCGCTTCTCGTGAAACGCGGCCAGTCCCTCCGCCCAGTCGGCCGTGCCGAAGATCTCCTCCAGCGCAGCGCGCTCCCGTTCCAGCGCCTCTTCCCGGGACAGGCGGGCCGCCGGACCGATCAGGCGCTTCGCCGCGGCCAGGGGGATCGGGGCACGGCGGACGAGGCGACGGGCGAGACGCGTAGCCTCGGAGAGGACCTCGGCGGCGGGGACGGCCCGGTTGACGACGCCCATCGCCGCCGCCTCGGCGCCCGAGAAGAAGTCTCCCAGGTAGACGATCTCGCGGGCCTTCAGGACGCCGACCCGCTCGGCGAGGGTGTACACCACGCCGCCGCCCACGAAGGTGCCGAGCGCAACCTCCGGGAGCCGCAGCTTCGCGTCCTCCGCCGCGATGGCGAAGTCCGCGGACAGGGCGAGCTCCAGCCCTGCGCCGATCGCATGGCCATTCACCGCCGCAACGACCGGCGTGCCGATGGTCTGGATGAGACGGTTCGCGCGCTGCGCCGCCTCGATGTAGCGGCTGCGCTCCTCCGGGGACTGGGGGCTGTCCCGGTGCGCCTTCAGGTCGGCGCCGGCGCAGAAGGCGCGGCCGCTCCCGGTGAGGATCACGCAGCGGACGCCGCGGTCGGCCCCGGCGCGCTCCAGTTCGGCGATCAGCCGGTCGTAGAGCGGCAGACTCACCGCGTTGAGGCGGTGGGGGCGGTTGAGGGTCAGGGTGAGGAGGGCGCCGTCGCGCGAGGACAGCACCGGGTCGGATGGGGTGCCGGGCCCGGTCGCGCGGTGCTCGCTACCGTCCATCGAAAGCCGCCCCCCCGCGCACCAGCGGCCGCCCCGCCAGCGCCATCGTGGCCTCGCCGTCCCGGATGGCGAACACCCCGTTCACGAGCACGTGGACCGTCCCGCGCGAGTATTGGTGCGGGTTCTCGTAGGTGGCCATGTCGTCGAGCGTCGCGAGGTCCAGCACGGCGATGTCCGCGATGTACCCTTCGCGCAGGTATCCCCGTTCGGTCCAGCTCAGGAAGTCGGCCGCGAGACCGGTCATGGAGCGCACCGTGTAGGGCAGGGTGAGGAGCTGCTCGTCCAGCACCAGGTCGCGGATTTTCTTCGTGAAGGACCCGAAGGCGCGCGGGTGGGTGACGGGGCGGGTGGGGCCGGGGTCGCGGCCGTCCGTGCAGGTCATCATCCAGTCGCGCTGCGCCAGGTAGCGCAGGTTCTCGCCGTCGTAGAGGCCCAGGTTCATCACGGCGGCGTTGCCCGCGCGCAGGATGCGCCGTGCGGCCGCGGGAGCCTCCATCCCCCACTCGTCCGCCACCGCCTGCAGCGTCCTGCCGTTCAGTTCGGGGCGCCGGTCCGCGAAGAGGAGCCGCTGTGCGCCGCCGCGAATCGCCAGCATCTCGCGCGTCTGCCCGTCGATGATCTCAACCGTGTCGGGGTGGTCGAAGCGGCGCACCATCGCCGAATCGCCCCCGGCGGCGGCCCACCCCGGGATCGTGTACGAGCGCAGGTTCGACTGCGTCGCGGTGTAGGAGTGATGCGCCCCCGCAACATCAACTCCCCGGGCTCGCGCGGCCTCGATCAGCGCGGCCCCCTCGTGCGCGCGGCCGTAGTTGTGGGCCCCCTGGGCGTTGAAATGGCTGAAGATGACCTTCGTCCCCGCCTCCTCCCCGATCCGGATCCCTTCGGCGGTCGACTCCAGGTAGCCGAACGGTGGGTAGGCGGCGCCCAGATCCCGGTCGTGCGTGTCGTAGATCGCGCCCGGGTACTCGGCGGCCACCCGGTTGAGCTCGATCACCTCCTCGGTCTCCGCGTAGTTGCCCGGCAGGTAGAACAGCCCCGACGACAGCCCGTACGCGCCCTCCTCCATGCCCTGGCGCACCAGCGCCCTCATCTCGTCGAGCTCCTCGGCAGTGGGGGCGCGGCTCTCCATCCCCATCACCCACACCCGCACCGAGTTGTGCCCCACGAAAAGGAACGCATTCACGCCGATCCCGTCTTCATCCCACGCTGCCAGCTGCGCGGCGACCTCCGCACTGCCACCCCCGTCCAGACCCAGCGCCACGCTCGTGATCCCCTGGTACAGGAACGCACGCGCATCGCGCCCGTGATCCGTCCCCAACTCCGCATGGGAGTGCATGTCGATGAACCCCGGCGTCACCACGAACCCCGACACATCGACCGTGTCCAGCGCCGCCACGCCCGCCTCCGCGGCGTTCCCCACGAACACGACGCGGTCGCCCGCTATGGCCACATCGGCAATGACCGCCTCGCCACCCGCGCCGTCCAGCACGGACCCACCGGCGAGGAGCAGGTCCGCGGGCCCGCCCGCGCCCGTGCAGCAGGCGAACAGGAGAAGGAGGAAGGAAGACCTCAGCCAGCCGCGATGGAACTCGGCCCTGGTTCTCACGGACTGGCAAACAGGGGCGTGGCGCATTGAAGGTGAATCTCCCCAGGGTGGCGTGAGGCACTTCCCGAGTGCGCAGCGATCCGGGCTTCAGGCAAAGATAGGCCTTCGCCGGACACAGGTGCCAGAGTGGTCAGCGCGAACGGCGCACGGTGGCGCCCAGTGCTTCAGTTCCCCTCGGTCAGCCTGACGAAAAAGACCCCCCCGCCGATCGAGGTTGCCCCGATCACGCCGCTCTCGAAGAATGGATAGTTGCTCCAGGCTCCGTTGAGCCCCGCCTCGTTCGAGTCATCGGGCTCGTGGTCGAAGAAAGGCGATTTCGACCGGGTTCTCCCTGGCCGCGATGCTCACCACGCGCAGCCCGGCATGGTAGTTGGACTGGTACATCAGGTTGCCGACGACATAGAGGTTGTGATCCGTAGCCCCCGTGGTTCCGATGAAGTCCGCGACCGGGACCGGGTCGTCGAGGTCACGCACGTCCCACACGATGGTGCGGGTACCGGAGACCATGCCGAAGGCCTCATCGAACTCATCGTTCATGTAGAGGTATTCGTGAGCTTCGTCGAGCCACCCCTGGTGCGCGTACGCGGAGCTCGGGTAGCCGGCCGCGGCCAATGCCGACGGCGCCGTCTTGTCGGATACGTCCGCGATGCTCAGGGCGGTCTCGTTGGAGCCGAGACAGATCTCCTTGCCCCGGTGCTCGGTATCGGGGCCCCGGTAGACCACACAGATCGCGTCGTGGGTGTATCCCGTGGCCGCCCGGCCGGTTGCCGGATCGGCAAAACACCCGGCGAATGCGGGGCTGGCCGGGATGCGGATATCGATCATGTGGAGCCCGCCGCCACAGGAGTTCCCGCCTCCGGTTGCGCCGACCGCATAGGCGAAGCCGGTCTCCTCGTTGATCACGATATTGTGGGCGCTGTGGATTCCGTCGTACAACGCGGTTGCCTCGAAGGTCTCCGGAGGATTGGCAACGCGGCGCAACCGGGTGAGGTCGTAGACCTGCATGCCGTGCGGTCCGGCGCCGTCGGAGACGATGAACGCATGGTTCCTGTACACCTTGATGTCGCGCCACGCTGCCGCCCGCGCCCCGTCCGTATGCGGCAGAATGCCGGCGTAAAGCGGGCGCTCCGGGTCCCTGAGGCTGATGAAGGCCGTCCCCTGCTGATGGCCCACCAACGCCCATTCCGTCCCGTGGAGGCGGTCGGTCCAGCCCCACATGTCGTTGACGATGCCCGCGGTCAGGCCAATCTCCTCACCAGTGAGGTACGACACCAGGTCGATGCCCTGGCAGGGATAGATGCCGGCCTTGCCGCCGGTGCAACGCTTCGCCCGGGTGTCCGGCTCGTCCGGCCCGTCCGGTCCCGGGCCGGCGCCGGGAGGGGTGCCACCGTCCGCATCGCACCCGAGCAGCACTCCCAGAGCGGCAAGCCAGGCGGTCACCAATCCCGTTTGCCTCTTGATCAAGCCCGCCTCCTGTACTGACAATCCTCGTACAAAAGGTACACCCGAAACATACGGGGGTTCAGTTCGACGCGCTTGCCTCGGGGCTCTCGGAGTCGGCTTCGGTGGGCCGGAGGTCCACAACCACGAGATTCCCCATCCTCACCTCCAGCAGCCTGTACTCCATTTCGCCGCGCGCTCCCAGGAGCCACCGCACCGCGTCGCCCTCGTCGCAGGCCTGCACGGCCCTGACCAACGTCGGAAAGTCCGGCGCCAGGTCGCGGTCGGTGACGAGCGGGGTCCCGCCGTTGTTCGACACCGTCCGCGGGAACTCGATGGCCAGCTGAGCAGCCGCGTCCGTCCCCGGTTGGGCGCCGTCGCATCCTCCCCCGCCTTCCTCCACAAGCTGCAGTTGGTAGCCGGCCATTCGGGATTCGAAGGCGAAGGTAACGCGGTCAAATCCTTCCATGGCCTGCACCGTGACGTCGGTCAGGCGGGCGGTCGGTGCATCGGGCACGGGATCGCGAGAAATCAGATTCTGCGCCCAGGGGATGTGCAGCCCGACCTCGGCGGGCTCCAGGTCACCGTAGTCGGCCTCGCCCATGCCCGCATGGCTGACCTCCCTGGGCTCCTCGGCGGAGAGAGTGCCGCCATACTGTACGTCGTCGTCCGGGGTATCCTCACCGCAGCCTGCCAGCGCCACGAACAGCCCGCATACAATCCCCGCGGGAAGCATCGCCGGCCGGAGTTCCGGGGTCTTTTTCTTGAACACGGGAATGTTCCTTTCTGTGTCAGGTCGCTGGCGGTTCAAACCGGGCCGTCCCGGATCAGGGCAGGAGAAGCCGTCTTGCCGTCTCCACCCCCGCCGCGAGCCGCTTCACTTCTTCGTCGCTGTTATAGAGGTAGAAGGATGCCCGGACCGTGGCGGACACGTCGAACCGGTCCACCACCAGCTGGGCGCAGTGGTGCCCGGCGCGCACCGCAATGCCCTGGGCGTCAAGTATTGTTGCCACATCCTGTGCGGAGGTTCCCTCCAGCACGAACGGCACCACTCCGGCGCGGTCGTCGAGGTTGGCCGGCCCCAGAATCCGGATGCCGTCCACCTCGGAGAGGAGTGAGACCGCGCGCCGGGTCAGCGACCGCTCGTGCTGGTGTATGGAGTCGAGCCCCACGTCTTCAAGATAGTCGACCGCCGCAGCCAGACCCACCGCCCCGGCGATGTTCGGCGTGCCGGCCTCGAACTTGTGGGGCACTTCCGCCCAGGTGCTGTATTCGTGAAAGACCCGCTCGATCATCTCGCCGCCCCCCTGGTACGGAGGCATGTCGTCCAGCAGGGCCCTCCGGCCCCAGAGTCCGCCGATTCCGGTGGGGCCACACATCTTGTGTCCCGAGAAGGCATAGAAGTCGCACCCCAGCGCCTGCACGTCGAGGGGGAGGTGGGGCGCTCCCTGCGCGCCATCCAGGATGAAGACGGCGTCGCTCCGGCTCCGGACCAGCGCGCCGATCTCCTGGACGGGATTGATGGTTCCCAGCGCGTTCGAGACGTGCGGAAGCGAGACGACCCTGGTGCGAGGGCCAAGCAGCGAGGCCAGGTGCTCCAGGTCGAGGCGGCCGTCGTTGGTCAGGCCGGCGTAGCGGAGCCCGGCCCCCTTGCGCGAGGACAGCAACTGCCACGGCACCAGGTTGGAGTGGTGCTCCATCTCCGAGATGACGATTTCGTCGGCGGGGCCCAAACCCTCACCCAACGAGAATGCGATGAGATTCAGCGCTTCGCTGGTGCCGCGCGTCCACACGACTTCGTGAGCGTCGGCCGCGTTCAGCCAGCGGGCAACGCGTTCTCGCGAACCCTCGTACGCTTCGGTGGCCCGGCGGGCGAGTTCGTGTACGCCCCGGTGGACATTGGCGTGATCGTGCAGGTAGTACCGGCTGATCGCGTCGATCACCTGGCGCGGCTTCTGCGAGGAAGCGGCGCTGTCCAGGTAGACCAGTGGCTTTCCGTCCACGGTCTGGTCGAGGACGGGGAAGTCCCGTCTGACGGCGGCGATGTCAAGGGCAAAGGTCTGCATGCGGGCTCAGCTCAGTGCTAGTCAAGCCGCAGGTACACGCCGCCGTCACGTACCTCCACCTCGTATGCCCGCACTGGAGCGACCGCGGGCAGCCGGGTGGCCCTCCCGGTGCAGAGGTCGAAGCGGGCGCCGTGGAATATGCACTCCACTTCGCCGTCCTCGAGATCGCCGGCGGAAAGAGGATAGTCCTGGTGCGAGCAGCGGTCCTCGAGCGCGCAGATCCTTCCGTCCGTCCAGGCGAGCACGACCGGGCCCCGGTCGGTCGATACCGCGGTAAGCTCGTCCGGCGGTATGTCCTCCGCCGACGCAACCCTCGTCCAGCGGGCCTCGGTGCTGGGGGTCTTCCCTCGACTCATGGGCGCTGGTTGTCCACGACCTGCTAGCCGCTCACATGTCGCAGCTTCGCCTCGATCGCCTTCGTCACCTTTTCGGTCACGCCGCCCAGCGGAAGCCGTTTCAGCACCTCGCCGAGGAACCCGAGCACCACCAGGCGTTCCGCCTGCGCGCGGTCCAATCCGCGGCTCATCAGGTAGAAGAGCGCCTCGGCGTCGAGCTGTCCCACGGTCGCCCCGTGGGAGCAGCGCACGTCGTCGGCGCCGATCTCGAGGTTGGGCAGGGAGGTGGCGACGGCGTCGTCCGACAGGATGAGGTTGCGGTTGGTCTGGTATGCGTCCGTGCGCTGCGCACCCTCGTGAACCCGGATGATCCCCCGAAAGACCCCGCGTGCGGATCCGTCCAGCGCCCCCTTGTAGAGGAGGTCGCTGTGGGCGTCGGGCGCCACATGGTCCTGGCTGGTGTTGAAGTCGAAGTGCTGGTCGTTGTCGCCGAAGTAGAGGCCCAGCATGTCGCTGTTGGCGCCCGGGCCTAGGAGCCGGGCATTCAGGTCGACGCGGCCGACCGATCCGCCCAGAGCAACGTTGAGGGTGTCGAGGGTGGAGTCGCGCTCCGCCAGGGTGCGCTGGCTCGCGAGGTAGAACCCGCCCTTGCCCATGCGCTGCAGCGAGACGTACTGGACCTGGGCGCCGCTCCGCGAGAATAGCTCGACCGCGGTGTTGACCAGGGTGGTCGACTCGAAGTCGGGGGACACGATCTCGTCCACGAAGGAAACCTGGCTGGCCTCCTCCGCGACGATGAGGATGCGGGTGAAAGTGGCGGTGTCCGGCCTCGACACCCAGCGGCTCAGCCGGACGGGTTCCTGGAGGCGCACACCCTTCGGGACCCGCAGGAAGACTCCGTCCGTCCAGAGGGCGGCGTTCAGCGCGGGGAACTTGCCGTCGGAGGGAGGGACGGCCCGGGTGGCGAGGAGTTCACGGACCACGGGATGATTATTCCGCGCGGCTTCGCGCAGCGAACACAGCACCACGCCCTGAGACTCCAGCGCCGCGTCCAGCTCCGCCGAAACGACGGTTCCGTCAACGTCCACGACGCGCCCGGCGCTGGCTTGGTCGACGGCCATCGTACGCCGTAGAGCGCCGGGCATCCTCCCGCCGAACCGCCCGCGTCCTCCGGGCACTCCGTCACCACCAGACACTCCGCCGGCCCCGTCCAGGTTCGGCTCCAGCCCTTCGAGCGGCAACAGCTTCGCGACATCCGTGTAGCGCCACTCCTCGGAGCGCGTCGAGGGGAGCGGCGTGGCCATGTAGATCTCCCACGCCTCCTCGCGGCGGGCCTTTAGCCAGGCGGGATCGGCCAGCCCGGTCTCCAGCACCACGTCTCTGTTCAGCGCGCGCACAGCGCGTTCCCTTGGCGGCGCCATCTGGCTCACCCTACACTCCCTTCCATCTCGAGCTCGATCAGCCGGTTCAGCTCCACCGCGTACTCCAGCGGCAGCTCCTTGGCGATCGGCTCGATGAACCCGCGCACGATCAGCGCCATCGCCTCGGCCTCGTCCATCCCGCGGCTCATCAGGTAGAAGAGTTGCTCGTCGCCCACCTTGGAGACGGTCGCCTCGTGGCCCACCGACGCGCTCTTCTCGTCGATCTCTATGTACGGGAAGGTGTCGGTGCGCGAGGTCTCGTTGATCAGCAGCGCGTCGCACTCGACGTTCGACTTCGCGTTCGAAGCGCCGTCGTAGACCTTGCAGAGGCCGCGGTACGAGGAGCGTCCCGTGCCCTTCGAAATCGACTTCGACACGATGCTCGACGACGTGTTCGGCGCCACGTGGATGACCTTGCCGCCCGTGTCCTGGTGCTGGCCGTCGCCGGCGTACGCGATCGAGAGGATCTCGCCGTGGGCGCCCTCACCCATCAGGTAGCAGGACGGATATTTCATCGTGAGCTTGGAGCCCAGGTTGCCGTCAAGCCACTCCATGTGCGCGCCCTGCTGCACCAGCGCCCGCTGGGTCACCAGGTTGTACATGTTGTTCGACCAGTTCTGGATCGTGGTGTAGCGGAAGTAGGCGTCCCGGTTGACGATGATCTCGATCACGCCGGAATGGAACGAATCGGTCGAGTAGACCGGGGCGGTGCAGCCTTCGATGTAGTGGGCGCGTGACCCCTCGCCGGCGATGATCAGCGTGCGTTCGAACTGCCCCAGCCGCTCCTGGTTGACCCGGAAGTACGCCTGCAGCGGGGTTTCCAGGTGAACTCCCGGCGGGATGTAGACGAACGAACCGCCCGACCACACCGCCGAGTTCAGCGCGGCGAACTTGTTGTCCGCGGCGGGGATCACCGTCCCGAAGTGCTCGCGGAACAGCTCGGGGTGATTCTTGAGCCCGTCCTCGATGGAGTCGAAGATCACGCCCTTCGACTCCCACTCCTCCTTGAGCGAATGGTAGACCATCTCGGAGTCGTACTGGGCCCCGACGCCCGCCAGCAGACGGCGCTCCGCCTCCGGGATCCCCAGCCGCTCGAAGGTCTGCTTGATGTTCTCCGGCACGTCGTCCCAGGAGCGCTCCATCTGCTCCTGCGGCTTCACGTAGAAATAGGTCTGGTCGAGCGTCTCCTGAAGCTCGGAGAGATCGCCGCCCCACTGGGGCATCGGCTTCGCGTCGTAGATCCTGAGCGCCTTCAGGCGGCTCTTCAGCATCCACTCCGGCTCGTCCTTGCGCGCCGAGATCTGGCGCACCACGTCGGCGTCGAGACCGGGGCGCGTGCGGAAGACGGGCTCCGAATCGGTGACGAAACCGAACTTGTAGTCGTCGAGCCCCAATCCGTGGATGACTTCATTGCTGGGCATCTGTCACTCCCTTCTCCAATCCCGCCTTGTCTGAGGCGGCAAGCGCTGCGGCCGAATCAGGCGACCTGCGCTCTCCGGTACTGTTCGTAGCCCCTCTCTTCCAGACCGAGCGCGACCTCCGGTCCACCCGACTCCACGATCCTGCCGTTCACCATCACATGTACCACATCGGGGGTGATGTAGTTCAGCATGCGCTGGTAGTGGGTGATCAGAAGCACCGACATGGCGGGGTTCTCCGCCTTCAGGGTGTTGACCCCGTTGGCGACGATCTTCAGCGCGTCGATGTCGAGCCCGGAATCGGTTTCGTCCATCACGGCCAGCTTCGGCTTGAGAACCGCCATCTGCAGGATCTCGTTGCGCTTCTTCTCCCCTCCGCTGAACCCCTCGTTGACCGCGCGCTGCGCGAAGGTCGGGTCCATTTGCAGGAGCTCCATCCGCTCCATGAGCAGCTCCTGGAAGTCGAAGAGGTCCAGTTCCTCGCCATCCTCGAGCCGGGCCTGCAGGGCGGTGCGCAGGAAGTTCGCGATCGACACGCCGGGGATCGCCACCGGGTACTGGAAGGCCATGAACACGCCCGCCTGCGCCCGCTCGTCGGGCTCCATATCCAGCAGGTCCTCGCCCTGGAAGACCACCGCTCCCGCGCTGGCCTCGTACCCCGGGTGACCGGCGATCACCTTGGCCAAGGTGCTCTTTCCGGACCCGTTCGGGCCCATGATCGCATGAATCTCGCCGGGACGAATCGCGAGATTCGCGCCTTTGAGTATATCTGAATCCCCGTCTTCGACGCGGGCGCTGAGCCCGGTGACGGAGAGGATGGGACGGTCATTCATCCAACGGAACTCCACTGTGGTTTCTGATGGCAGGCGGTATGCACGTAAGACCCTAAAGCTACCGGAGACGACCTCCCGCCGGAAGCCCTGTCACGGGCTGCGGGCCGCTCGCGGGGAGCCGGCAGTCCGCGCAGGGAATCGCCAGGGAACCGCCAGCGATCGGAGGCGCCTGGCGGTCCGTGGACCCGTGACTGCCTGTGCTGCGTGCCGTCAGAAGATAGGTGCCGCGATCCAGGTGTCCGACCTGGCCCAGGCCTCCTGGAAGAGCTTGTTGACTTCTTCGGCCTCCGCCGTGCGGTCCTGGGCCCGGAGTGCCGCTTCCAGGCCGAAGAGCGACCACCCGTTCATGGGATGGTCCTCGAGCGCGGCCCTGAACACGGCCTCCGCCTCGGTGTAGCGCTCCATCTCCAGGAGCAGGTCGCCCAGCCAATGGCGCGCCGAGAAGTTGAGCGGCTCCGGCTCGTCGTAGCGCAGGCCGTCCTCGATGACGACCGCGGCTTCCAGCACCTCGGCCGCCCGCTCGTTCTCGTCCTCCGCGCGCAGGATCTCCGCCTCCAGGATCCCCGCTACCACGCCCAGCAGGTCGGCCGCCGAGTGGCCGCGGAACGACCCGGACGTGGTCTCCGCCGCGAGCTTCACCTTTTCCAGGTAGAATCTCGCGCGATTCGCATCGATGTCGCGCAGGTGCGCGTAGCCGCGCGCGAAGTCCCAGAAGCCGCGCTGGATGCCCCCGACGGGCGGGTCGTCCAACTCCAGGATCTCTTCGAAACGCCCGAAGCGCAGCATGGTCATCGCCTCGTAGAAGTTGCCGCTGCGAACGGTCTTGCCGTAGTCCTTCCCTGCCTGGATCGCGACCGCGCCCTGGCCGTCCATCGAGGCCGCGAAGAGGAGCATGTGCAGATTGTGCGACGGGTAGATGGCCCACGCGATGTCGTGCTCGGCGCGGAGGTCGGAGTGCCAGGCGTCCAGGTTGGCCCGCACGGCGTCGCCCCAGCGGCCGACCCGGTTATAGGTGTGGGACGGCATGTGCTGGATGTGGCTCGCCCCGGGGATCGACGCGCCCAGGTGGTCGGCGCACGCCTCCGCCTTCTCCGGCTTCACGGTGGGCTCGGTGGCGTGGACGTAGAGGTGGCACGCCCCAGGGTGTGTGATGTCGATGGCCAGGGTGGCCTCCAGGACCGCGTGGATCTTCTGCACCTCGGGCTTGTCGATGTCCCAGCGGCCGCGCCGCGGCTCGAGCAGCATGAGCGACTCGCCGTACAGCGTTCCCACTTCGACGTCGCCGGGGAAGCGCTGGTAGACCTCGGCCATGGCGTCGGCGTACTCCTCGTCCATCTTCCGGCGCGACTCCGGGTCGTGCTCGATCGCGTAGCGGACCGACATCGCCTCGATCAGCGCGCGCTCGACCTCGTTGGCGTGCTCCGCCGCCAGCGCCTTCGCCTTCATGATGTTCTCGTAGGCGCGCGGCGCGTCGTCGGGCCCCATGCCGCCGTTGAGGTACGGTCCCCACGCCCACGCCTCGCCCCAGAAGCACATCGCGCAGTTGGGGTCCGCCCGCTGGGCATGGCGGAAGGACCGCGCCGCGCGCAGCGGTGTGAAGGCGTACATCATCTGCACGCCCTGGTCGAAGAACTTCTGCGCTTCCGCCGAGCCGGTCGTGATCGGCCGCGTGAGGGGTCCGAGGGCTTCGGCGTAGTAGGTGGCCTCTTCGTCGAATCCGGCCGGGTACTCCACCTCCTGCGCTGTCGCGCCGGGCGGTGCAATGGCTGAAAGAGACGAAATCACGACAGTCACGACGAGGGCGCGGGAGCGCCTGGTGCACGCGGGTTCCATACGTTCGCTGTCCGATTGAAGTGTGGGTTCGGATGTGTGGACGGTATCGGCAAAGTGCGTGCTGACGGTTCAACCCGCCAGACCCGGGCGTGCAACCGTGGGCGCTGCCCCGTGGCTGCATCGCGGCGCGGCCCGGTCCGACCCGGTCGGCGCGTCCGCTCCCTTTCGGGGTTAGAATGAATTGAGCGCCTCGGGCGTATTGCCGGGGATGGGACCGCCCACGGCCGGTCGCGGCTCCTCGGAGCGCTGGCCGTAGCCACGACATCGACACCAGGATTGGAGGAAGCTTGCTCCCCGACCTCGAGCGGGAGCTCCTGCGCAAGTGCCAGGCGGGCGATTCCCGTTTCTTCGAGCCCATCGTGCGCGCCTACGAACCCGCCGGGTTGAGGGTGGCACTCGGCATGATGGGAAACCCGGACGATGCGCGGGACGCGCTCCAGGACGCTTTCGTGAAGACCTGGCAGACGCTGGGCCGGTTCGATCTGAGTCGCCGCTTCGGACCGTGGTTCTTCCAGATTCTCCGGAACCAGTGCCGGGACGCGTTGCGGAAGCGCAAGGCGAGGTTCAAGCGGGAGGCGCTGGACGAACGACTGGAAGCGAGACCCGCGGACCCCGAGAGCGGCCCCGAGCGGCGCAGGGAGCGCCGGGCCGCGCGGGAACGCATCTGGAAGGCGCTGGAGCAGGTGAGTGAAGATCACAGGGAGATTCTCGTATTGAAGGAAATCGAGGGATTTCGCTACGGCGAGATCGCAGGCATACTGGGGATACCGGAGGGGACGGTTGCGAGCCGTCTCTTCCACGCGCGCCGGGCGCTGGCGGAGGTGGTGCGAGGGACGGAAGCGACGCAAACCTGAGGACTCGCACATGAACAAGAATGTGCTGGCAAAAGTGGAACAAGAGGACCTGATGCGGTTCCTCGACGGCGAGGTCACGCCCGAGGAGCGGGCCGTGGTCGAGCAGTACCTCGAGACGTCGAGTGAACTTCGCCGCGAGGTGGCGATCTTCCGGTCGATGAAGGAAGAGTTGCAGGATCTGTCCTTTGCCGCTCCGGTCGAGGACTCGTGGAAACGGATCCGGTCCCGCATCACCGTTCCGACGGGGTGGGTGCTGGCCGGGTCCGGCCTGGTTGTCTGGGCCGGCTACGGAATCTGGGCCTTCGTCAGGTCGCCTTCGGCCATCCTGATGAAGCTTGCGACCGGGGGGATCGCGATCGGCATCCTGGTCCTCCTGGCCCACGTGATCTGGGAACGGTTGCGTGACTACGGGAGCGATCCCTACCGGGACGTTCACCGATGATCGTCGCCACCACAGAGAACGCTGCCGGGTACGCCGTCGTGCGTACGCTGGGCATGGTGCGGGGGAGTTCGGTCCGTGTCCGGCATACGGGAATGGATCTGGTCGCGAGCTTGCGCAACCTGGTAGGCGGCGAGGTCTACGAATACACCAAGCTGCTTGCGGAAGCGCGGGAACAGGCTGTCGACCGGATGGTCGCCGAGGCGGAGGCGCTGGGCGCCAACGGGATTCTGGCGGTCCGTTTTCAGTCGGCCGAGGTCAGCCGGAAAGGGGCGGAGATGGTGTGTTACGGGACTGCGGTGGAACTGCGTCTGGCCGCCCATGCACCGGGCGGGCAGGACGAGTAGCGGAGAAGGGCGCGCGCGAGCACGCTCGGGTCGCGGAAGCCTGCATTCTCTTCGTTCATGGTCCAACCTCCATTGGTTCAGGAGCCCGTCGATGAAACCCCGCTCGGATCCTCTTCATCCACAGCCTGAGTTCGGTAGTGGGCCATCTGCACGCTGTGAACCCGGTTGATGATACTCAGCAGGACCAGTGTCAGGGGGATGCGGAGGACTTCGCGGACGACATCGGCCAGATTCTCGGCAGCCTCGGTGGAGACCGTCCATGACGCCCCCTCGGCCCCGAAGAAGGTCACGAGCCACAGGCCCCACCAAAGGGGAAGCAGGGCGGGCCGGTCCTCGTCCCCTTTCGACGCCCGGGACGGACTGTGACTGGCCAGCCAGATCTCCTTCATGGCCTGGTACGGCTTCCACAACGACGCAATCGGAATGAAGTACCAGCCCACCGCCCAGCCCGGAGTAAACTCCATCCAGGTCGCACCGAGCTGGCGCGCGTTGTAGGCGGCGCGGTGAATCCAGTTCAGCACCAGAATGGCGGTGACGAATCCGACAAGCGCTGTAGCCGCGAGAGCGAGTCCGACCAGCGATCCGGACAGCCCTTCGATGGAAGGAGCCGCCTCCCCCGTGTTCGCCAGCCACCGGTAGTCGCGCCAGATGGCAGGGACTGACACGAGGATGAGCGCCAGGTTCGCATAGAGGAACCTCTTCGTCGCTTTGGTCAGGTCGGTCGGATTCCTGAAACCGGTTGCCGGTTGCATGGTGCCTGGTTCCTTTCTGCTGTTGGTCGGTGCGCCCGCGGGCGTGGCGGCGGTGCTGTCAAGGTGCGTACGTCGCCCGGCTGCGGGAACTTCACCGGTGGGGGAGCCGGGCGCTCCAGCGGTGCCCTCAACGACCATCCCCCGGAAATCCTTGGCATCCCGGCTGGAAGTCCGCCAGCCTCCTGGCCATGACTCGCGCGGCCTCGGGGTTCGAATCCATCAGGACGTAGTTGCGCCCGTTGCGGGCCGCCGCCTCGCCCGCGGTTCCGCTGCCGGCGAAGAAGTCGAGCACGGTGTCTCCGGGGTTCGAGTGCACCTTGATGATCCGTTCGAGCACCCCCAACGGCTTCTGTGTGGGGTATCCCGTCTTCTCGCCACCGGTCGGGCTGACGATGGTGTGCCACCACACGTCGGTGGGCGTCTTGCCGCGGGCGGCCTTGGCCTTGCCGACCAGGCCGGGGGCCATGTAGGGGATGCGGTCCATCTCGGCGAAGTTGAAGGTGTAGTCGGCGGGGTCGCGCGCGTACCAGAAGATGGTGTCGTGCTTGGCGGGCCAGCTGCGCTTCGGACGGGCGCCGTAGTCGTACGCCCAGATGATCTCGTTCATGAACGACCGGCGCCCGAAGATCTCGTCGAGGAGGATCTTGCAATAGTGGGCCTCGCGGTAGTCGATGTGGAGGAAGAAGGAGCCGTTGGGCGTGAGGATCCGGTGGGCTTCGCGGAGGCGGGGCGCGAGGAAGGCGAGGTAGTCGTCGTGGCGGTCGTCGTAGCCGCTCCGGCCGACGACGGTGGTGCGGTAGCGTGCGTCCTGGAAGCCGGTGCGGTCGCCGCCGGCGTCGCGTTGGACGCGGATGCGGGTGCGGTGCTGGGTCCTGCCGGTGTTGAACGGCGGGTCGATGTAGATGAGGTCGGCGGAGCCCGGCGCCATCTCGCGCAGCACGGGGAGGTTGTCGGCGAGGATGATGGTGCCGGATGGACGGCCCGCGGAGCCGGACTCAGCCATGGTCCCGTCGTCCGCGCACCCGGGGGCTCCGGCAGCCCCGCCGCGGCTCCCCTAGTTCCCCCCGTCCGAGACTGCCCGCGCGTCCTTCGCCTTCCTCACCATCTCGCGCACGTCGGCCAGCAGCTGCTGCGCGTCGTACACGATCCCGTCCTTGATCGTGTACTTGATGCCGCCGACGCGCTCGGTTTCGCCGGTCTCGTCGTTGAGCTTCACGGCGCCGTTGCCGTAAAGGACCTTGAGGTTCTGCAGCGGGTTCTCGTCCACGACGACCAGGTCGGCCTTGAGGCCGGCGCGCAGGATGCCGAAGTCGATGCTGGTGCCCTTGGGATCGTGCAGCTCCTCGGCGCCGAAGAGGGTCGCGGAGCGGACGACCTCGACGGGGTGGAAGCCGGCCTCGCGGAGCAGTTCGAGTTCACGGATGTAGTCGAAGCCGTAGAGCTTGTAGATGAAGCCGGAGTCGGAGCCGGTGGTGACGCGGCCGCCGGCGTTCTTGTAGTCGTTGAGGAAGTGCATCCACTTCTGGAAGAAGCGCTTCCAGTGATACTCGTCCTCGCTGGTCCAGTAGAACCAGTACGAGCCGTGGGCGCGCCGGGACGGCTGGTAGAAGTCCCACTGGCTGGGCAGCGTGTACTCGTCGTGGAAGTCGGCCTCGCGGGAGCGCATCACGTCGCGGCTGGCCTCGTAGATGGTCATGGTGGGGTCGATGCCGAAGCCGAGCTCGAGGAAGCGGTCGATGAGGTCGTTCCACTGCTCGGAGCCGGGCTCGGCGGCCTGGTTCCAGAGCCGGCCCACGTTGCCGAAGCGGTGCTGCTCGTCCTGGTAGTTGTAGTCGAGCGGCCAGTCCTGGACGCTGTAGTCGGTCAGCATCGATTCCATGAGGCCGTAGTAGTGGGTCATCATGTCGAGGCCGACCTCGGCGGCGTCGAGCGCGGTCATGCGCACCACGCCCATCTGGCCGAGGTGTGCGACGGAGCCGAGGCCGAATTTCTTCCCTTCGTCGATGACCGCGGCCATGATGTCGGGGTCCATGGCGCCCAGCTTGAGGCCGTCGATCTTCGCGCCGTCCACTTCGACCTGGGCGGCCCACTGCACCCATTCGCGCGCCTTTTCCGGGGTGTCGACGGCGCCGCGGTCCCAGGCCTCGCCGGGGCGGGCGTAGGTGAACATGCGCGGCGCGACGATCTCGTTGCGCTCGGCCGCCGCCTTCTCGCCGAGCGCCCACATCATCGGGCCGTGGCCGACGCCGCGCGAGGTGGTGATGCCGTGCCCCATCCAGAGCTTGTAGACGTATTCGGCCTGGGATGCCTTCCCCGGTCCTCCCGTGTGCGCGTGCATGTCGACGAAGCCGGGCATGACGTACATGCCGCTCAGGTCGATCTCCTTCGTGGCGCCGGAGGGGCGGCGGTTCTCGTCGATCGGCACGCCGGGATACCCGACGGTCTGGATCTGAACGATGCGATCGCCCTCGATGACGATATCCACGGGGCCCATGGGCGGGGCGCCGGTGCCGTCGATGATGGTGGCGCCGCGCAGGATAAGGCGCTCGTGGGGGCCGTCGCCCTCGTCGGCACCGCGGGGGGTGGTGGGCTGCATCTGCGCGGAGAGCGCGGGGGAAATCGCGGCGGCGCCGAAGAGCGCCACGGCGAACACCGGAAGCAGGACGCGCGGGGACTTCATCCTGGGACCTCCTGGGCTGGCTGAGTTGGGCCGGCGTCCGAGGCCGGGCCGGTCATGAGGGGTACCGAGTCTGAATAGTAGCCGGATGGTGGGGGCGGGAACAGGACGGCGGGGCGTGATGGCCCCGGCAAACGGGGTGCGCCCGGCACGGGAGACCTCAAGGGCGGCGCCTACGGTGCCCGGCGTTGGGTCCGTGCGAGGGACTTCCGGCCCGACGGGCGCACTGTCGGGCAGCCGCGGCCCGGTCTCGCCCTTCCCCGGAGGCCACGCGCGGCGATAGCGTTGACAATGACTCCCGACCAACCTGGCCATGCGGCGCCGGACGCGCTGAGCCGAGACGAAGCCGCCGCCGAGATCGAGTGGCTGCGCGCCGAGGTCGATCGCCACAACCACCTCTACCATGTGGAGGCGGCGCCCGAGGTCTCCGACTCCATCTACGACGACCTCTTCAGGCGTCTACAGGCGCTGGAGGCGGCCCATCCGTCGCTGGCGATGCCGGACTCGCCCACGCAGCGGGTGGGAGCGGACCCCTTGGAGAGTCTTCCCAATGTGGAGCACGCCGTCCCGATGCTGTCGCTGGACTCGGCGCACGGAATCGACGACGTTCGCCGTTTCGACGAGCGGCTGCGGAAGGCCCTGGGGGAGGAGGAGATCCGCTACGTGCTGGAGCCCAAGCTGGACGGGGCTTCGCTGGAGCTGGTCTACGTCGACGGCGTTCTTGACCGCGCGGTGACCCGTGGGAACGGACGGGTTGGGGAGGGAGTAACGGAGAACGTTCGCACGATCCCTTCGGTTCCGCTCCGCCTTCGCGAAGAGGTGCTCGCGGCCCCCGCGTTCCTCTCGGTGCGCGGAGAGGCGATCATGTACCTGGGCGACTTCGAGAACCTCAACCAGCGGCGCATCGAGGCGGGCGATCCGCCCTACCAGAACCCCCGCAACGCGACGTCCGGTGCGCTGCGCCAACTCGACTCGAGGATCACGGCGCAGCGGCCGCTGACGGTGCTCGCGTACGACGTGATGGAGGTGAGGGGGGCGGAGTTCGCGACCGACTCGGAGGGGCTGGCGGCGCTGAAGGCGTGGGGGCTGCGCACGCCGGACCGGATCCGGGTGGTGGAGTCGGTGGAGGAGATCGAGCAGTACCACCGCGCGTTCGGCGCCGACCGCGAGTCGCTCGACTACGAGATCGACGGCGTGGTCGTGAAGCTGGATACGCTGGAGCCCAGGGCGCGGCTGGGGAGCACGTCGCACCACCCGCGCTGGGCGATCGCATACAAGTTCGAGCCGCGCAAGGAGGTCACGCGGATCGACCGGATCTTCGTGTCGGTCGGCCGGACCGGGGTGCTGACCCCGGTGGCGCTGCTGCGGCCGGTGGAGGTGGGCGGGGTGACGGTTTCGCGGGCGTCGCTGCACAACCGCGAGGAGCTGGAGCGGAAGGACGTGCGCGAAGGCGACCAGGTGCGGGTCCAGCGCGCCGGGGACGTGATCCCCCAGGTGGTGGAGCGGATCGCGGAGGAGGGGAAGGGGCGGGGGGATCCCTTCGTCATGCCTGACGCGTGCCCGTCGTGCGGCACCGAGCCCGTCGAGAAAGGACCGTTCACGGTCTGCCCGAACCACTTCGCCTGCCGCGCGCAGCTGAAGGGGAGGATCACGCACTTCGCGTCGCGGAACGCCCTGGACATCGAGGGGCTGGGGTCGGAGACGGCGGCGCTGCTCGTCGACGAGGGGCTGGTGAAGGAACTCGCCGACATCTTCGACCTGACGGAGGAGGACCTGGTTCCGCTGGAAGGATTTGCGGAAGTCTCCGCGCGGAATCTGGTGGGCGCGATCGCGGAGCGTCGCAGCGTGGAGCTGAGCAGGTTCCTGGTGGGGTTGGGGATTCCCGAGGTGGGGGTGGCGGTGGCCGCGGACCTGGCCGGCCACTTCCGCAGCGTGAACGCGATCCGCGAGGCGGCACCGGAGGAGATGGAGGAGATCCACGGCGTGGGGGAGAAGATGTCGGCCGCGATCCGGAACTTCCTGGACGAGCCGCGGGTCTCGGAAGCGCTGGACCGGCTGATGGCGAAGGGGGTTGAGCCGACGGCGCCGCCTGTGCGGGAGGGGGGGGCAGACGGGGAGACGGATGGGCCCGAAAGCGACTGGGCGGGGAGGAGGGTCGTGCTGACCGGGGCGCTCGAGACGTTCTCGCGGACCGAACTCAAGGAGGTCCTGCAGCGCCTGGGCGCCCGGGTGACGGGTTCGGTGAGCGCTCGGACGGACTTCGTGGTGGCGGGCGCGAATGCGGGCTCCAAGCTTGCCAGGGCTCAGGAACTGGGCGTGGTGGTGCTGGACGAGAGGCAGTTGCGGGAGCGGTTGGCCGCGAATCCCGGCGGGCGCCGTGGCGAGGGGGTGGAGGCCGGCTCGCCCGAGAGCGGTGAAGCTGAAGACGACTCGGACGCGGCCGCGCGGTGACCAACGCCGAACTGGCGGCGCACATCGCCGAGCTGGCCGATCTGATGGCGCTGGACGGTGCGGACGCCCACCGCGTGTCCCACTACCGCAAGGCGGCCACCGCCCTGCGCCGCTTCCACCATCCCCTCGCCGGGATGATCGAAACGGGGACCGATCTGGGCACGGTGCCGGGGATCGGGAAGGGCCTCGCCACCCTCCTCAGCGATCTCGTGCGGCAGGGTTCCTCACCGCGCCTGGACGAGTACCGCGCAAGGATCCCGGCCGGGATCGTGGCCTTGATGCGCCTGGACGGTGTGGGAGCGACGCGGGCGCGCACCCTCCGGGAAGCGGGCGTGGACACGGTGGCGAAGCTCGAAGCCGCGCTGGACAACCGGAAGATCCGCCCGCTCGATGGATTCGGGCCCGGCGTGGTGAGCCGGTTGAAGCGCGGCCTGGCGGCCCGGCGGGTGCTCCGGCGAAGCTCGCTCCTGTTCCGGGCGGACCACGCCGCGGCGCGTGTGACTGGAGCGCTTGAGGGCGCGGGCATCGAGTTCAGGCTCGCGGGCGACATCCGGCGCCGCACCGAAACCGTGACCAGTGTGGATGTCGCCTGCGCGGCGGCGACCGAGGCGCTATGGGGCGTCGCTGGCGGCATACCCGGCGCGCGTATCGAGGGCTCGCGGGGTGACAATCCCCTTCAGCTGATCCTCGATGGGGTGCGGATCCGGCTGGTCGCGGCTCCACGGGAAGTGCTGGAGGCGGTCGCCCACCACCTGACCGGCCCTCCCGGGTACATCGAGGCCCTGGCTGCGCGTGCCCGCCGGCACGGCCTGGAGCTAACGCCTGCGGGGATCGTAAGGGGCGCCGATGGAGGATCGCGCCAGGGCGCCGGGAATGATGACGCCAGTGCCGTAGCCGCGCCGACCGATGCCATCGCGAATGAGCCGGCCGAAGCCGCAGTCCCGCCGGCCGAAGCCGCAGTCCCGCCGGCCGAAGCCGCAGTCCCGCCGACCGAAGCCGCCGCCACCGAAGCGAGCCTCTACAAGGCGCTGTCCCTTCCATGGATTACGCCTGAACTCCGGGAAGACTTCACCACGATCGAGCGCGCCGAAGCCGGACTGCCCTCTCTAGTGACCTCAGGGGACATCCTGGGCGACCTACACATGCACACGACGTGGAGCGACGGCGCCGCAACCCTGGCCCGGATGGCGGCGGCCTGTTTGGCCAGGGGATATCGATACATCGCCATCACCGACCATTCTCCCTCGACCCGGGTCACCGGCGGGCTTGGCGGCCCTGCGCTCCGGTCACAGGCGGCCGAGATTGCCCGCGTCCAGGAGGACCTCCCCGACATCCGGATTCTGCGTGGTTGCGAGGTGGACATCCTGCCGGACGGGTCGCTTGACATGGAGGACGAGTTCCTCGCGGAGCTGGATCTGGTCCTCGTATCGGTGCATTCGTCCTTCGGCATGCCCGAGGCGCGGATGACCGACCGGATCATCAGGGCGCTCGAGAATCCTCTCGTCCACGTTCTCTGCCACCCGACCGGGCGCAAGCTGGGCCGGCGACCGCCCTATCCGGTCGACCTCGACGAGGTACTGCGCTCGGCGGCCACGCTCAACGTCGCCGTCGAGATCAACGCGAATCCCCGGCGCCTGGACCTCGACTACCGGGGTCTTCGGCGGTGTGGCGAGCTGGGGGTCATGGTCACCATAAGCTCCGACGCGCACTCAGTGGCTAGTTTGGATAACATGCGCTACGGCGTTGACCAGGCTCGGAGGGGTTGGTTGCGACCAGACCAGATCTTGAATGCGGGAACGCTCGCGGGGTTGCTCGAATGGGCGGCACGGAGACGTGCATGAGTGAGCTGGCGGTCTATCTCGTTCTGCTGCTCGGCGGGTTCGGCGCTATCTACTTCGGTGCCGAGTGGCTCGTGCGAGGTGCAGCGCGCGTCGCTTCCACGATGGGCATCAGCCCGGTGGTTGTGGGGCTGACGCTGGTCGCCCTCGGCACGTCCGCGCCGGAGCTGGTGGTGGGTATCTTCGCGGTCCTGCGGGACGACGGCGGCCTGCTGATGGGCAACGTTCTCGGCTCCAATCTCGCGAACATCGGCCTGATCCTGGGGGCGACGGCGCTGATCACCCCGCTGGGGGTCGCGGACCGCGTGATCACGCGCGATGTGCCGGTCATGCTGCTGATCACCGTGTTCGTCTTCCCGCTGGTGCTGGACGGCGAGGTGGACTGGGGCGACGGGGTGATCCTCCTGGCGCTCCTCGTGCTGTACATCGGCTTCACCTTCATTCCGACAGAGGAGGAGATGCGCGGGCTGCGCGAGGAAGTCGACAGCATCACGGAAGATCCGGGCGCGGCGCAGGTGGCGCGGAAGCGGCTGGCGAACGTGGGTCTCGTGGTTGGGGGGGTGGCGGGACTGGGCTTTGGGGGCTGGGCGACTGTGGAAGGCGCGACGTACCTGGCGGATGCGCTGGCCGCGAGCACGGAAGTGATCGGATTGACGGTGGTGGCGGTCGGAACGTCGCTCCCCGAACTGGTGACGTCGCTCGTGGCGGCCGCGCGGAGGCAACCCGACATCGCGGTGGGGAACATCGTCGGATCCAACATCTTCAACCTCACCGCGGTCATCGGAGCGTCCGCCCTGGTCGGGAACTTCCCGGTGGGGGAGTCGATTCTGACGCTCCAGCTTCCCTCGGTGCTGGTTCTCTCGCTCCTTCTTTGGCCGGTTGCGGCCAGCGCCCGAAGGGTCAAGCGGTGGGAGGGACTTCTGCTCCTGGCTGTATATGTTGCCTTCGCGGTCTGGATCTCCGTTGTCACCTGACCGCTCCGGCCAGGGGTGGGCGGAACGCCTTTCGCGGGTCGAGTCGCGCAACATCACCTTCCTGGAACCGCCCCCGCCATTCTGGGCCGAGGCTGCGGGGGCCCGTGTCCGCGATGCAGCGGGCCGGGAGTACCTGGACTTCACCGGGGCCTTCGGAGTGGCCTTCGCCGGACACCGGCACCCCCAGGTGGTGGAGCGGATCCGCGCTCAGGCGGGGCGACTGGTTCACGGGATGGGCGACATTCACCCGCCTGCGGTCAAGGTCGAATTCCTTGAGGCGCTGACCGCGCTGATGCCGTGGCGGGCATCTCGGGCGATTCTCGGGCTGAGTGGGTCGGACGCGGTGGAAGCGGCGCTGAAGACGGCTCAGTTGGCGACCGGCCGGCTGGGGGTGGTCGCTTTCGAGGGAAGCTATCATGGCCTTACCCTGGGTGCCCTCGCGACGACGCACCGGAAGCACTTCCGCGCTCCGTTCGTGCGCCGCCTCGCCGACCACGTTCACTTCGTGCCCTTCCCGTCCACGGTGGAGGAGGGAGAACGCGTCCTGGACGAGGTGAGCCGGCTTCTTGGCGCGGGAGCCCTCGTTCCCGTGGGCGCGGTCATCGTCGAGCCCATCCAGGGCCGGGCGGGAGTGCGCGTCCCGCCGCCCGGTTTTCTGGCGGAGCTGGCCGCCCGCACACGATCGCACAGTGCGCTGCTGATCGCCGACGAGATTTTCACCGGGATGGGGCGGACCGGTGCTCTGCTGGCGAGCGATCACGACCGGGTCGAGCCGGACCTTGTGTGCCTGGGCAAGGCGCTTGGGGGCGGCATGCCGCTCTCGGCGTGTGTCGGGCCGGCGCAGGTGATGGACGCCTGGCCGCCGTCATCCGGCGAAGCCATTCACACCAGCACGTTTCTGGGACACCCCGTCAGCTGCGCGGCGGGACTGGGTTTCCTGGAGGCGTTGCGGAGCGAGGATCTCGTCGCCCGCGCCGCGCGGCTCGGGACGGTGGCTCTGGATCACCTCGCGGCGGCTCTGGGCGGCTGTGCGGACGTGGTGGAGATTCGGGGACGCGGACTGATGCTCGGCGTCGGATTGAGCGGAGGGGCTGCGGCCCGGGTCGTCCGGCGGGCTTTGGAGCGCGGGCTGATCCTGCTCCCTGCAGGCGAACGCGGCGATGTCGTGGAGCTCACCCCGCCGGCCACCCTCACCCGGGACGAACTGGACGCGGGACTGAGGATCCTGGTCGAGGCGATCGGGGAGAGCGGAGGGGGCCGCTAGCCTGCCATCGGAGCGCGGGTCGGAGCACGATGTCCCGCAGGCCCACGGCCTGCTAGCGGGCGGAGGTCGCGAAGTCGATTCGCTCGGCGAGCTTCAGGTCCCGGTCAGTCACCCCGCCGGCGTCGTGTGACCAGAGCCTCAGCGAGACCTCGTTGTAGTTGACCCTGATCTCGGGGTGATGATCCAGCTCGTCGGAGATCGTGGCCACGCGGTTGACGAAGACGATCGCGCTCCGGAAGGATCGGAACACGTATTTCTTGCGAATGGTCCCATCGCTGAACTTCCACTTCGGGTGGGCGCTCACCCATCCTTCGACTTCGTTCGGCGGAAGAGTCCCTTTCATCAGCGTCTGCTCCGATCTGACCACATGCCATCCGGTCCCGCCCGGGGGTGGGTCCGGTCCCCGCAAGCGTATTATAACGCTCCTGCGGGGTGGTGCGTACCTTGGGGGGCGACACCGGCCGGGCGCCTCGCCGCGCTCGGTGCGACGCGGATATCATCCACGTCCTGCTCGTCCAGAGGCTGTCAGGTCTAGGTCATCCGGGCGCAGTTGCATAGTTTAGTCACGGTCAGCATGGGTAGCGATCGCGACTTGCGGTGTGGGGTGGGCTTTGGGTGTCGGCGGTGACCCTGCCCGGCCAACTACAACGCGGATTCCTCCGGCGTCGGGGCGATGGCGATCACGATTCCCAGTGCGTACGCGGATGGTTACGAAGTGGCACGGCTCAAGCAGCCGGCGCTGGCCGAGGCATATATCCGCCACACGCATATCGGTGATCCGCTCGCGGATGCGGTGGCCGAGGACCTCGTGTCTCTGCCCTCGAAGCAGGTTCACGCTCTCCTGGCCAGGGTGCTCGAGGATCCCGAGAAGTTGCCGGCCGAGGCCCCGGAGTCCCTTCGACGATTCATGGCCGAAGTGCGCGTTGTCCCCGAGTGGTTCGACGAGGAGATCGCCAGGGTCGCTTCACGGGCTTTCCTTCGCAATTCCGATCTGGTTCTTGCGGCCCTTGTGGGCGGCAGCATCGTCGAGGGATTCGCCACGCTGATCAGCAAGTCATTTCGTATCAGGGGCAGAGTAATGGCTTCGGGGGTGCGACGCCTCAAGCAGAACGGCCTGCAACTGATCGAGCAGTATCTCCCCGGCGGAATGAGTCCGCTCGGCGACGGCTGGAAGCTGACGATTCGCGTCCGTCTGGTTCACGCCCAATCGAGACTGTTCATCAAGCGGTCTGACGAATGGAACCGGGAGCGCTACGGTCTGCCCATCAGTGCCGCGACGGTCCTGCTGGCCGGCGCCGCCTTCTCGGGCCGGCTGATGCAGCACGTGGCCACCCTGGGCGGCGACTTTTCAGCGGAAGAACGCGAGGCCTACGTCCACGTCTGGCGCTACACCGGGCTCCTGATCGGCATACCGCGGGAGATTCTCTTCGAGGACGAGGCCTCCGCAGTGCGTGCATTCGAGCTGGGCCGGCTGTGCGAACCGCCCCCCGACGAGGACGCGATCATCATGGCGAACAGCATCGTGAACAGTGCGCCACTGGTCATCGGCATCGACAACGTGGAGGAGCGAAGGAAACTGTCCCGTTACGTGTACCGGGTCTCCAGGGAGCTGATCGGTGACAGCCTCGCGGACGCCTTCCTCTTCCCGACACACAAGCGCCAGGTCCTTCCGTTCTTCCGAATGCGCGGCCGCACGAAGCGGTTTCTGGGCAAGGCGGTGCCTTCGTGGCGCCAGAAGCAAAACCTTGAGCGGTTCAAGGGCCTGATCGACTTCGTGAACCTGGGAAGGCTGGAGCACTCCTACAGTCTGCCCACGGCACTCCACGACGAGCACTCGTCGGAGTGGTAGACTGTAATGAAAACATTACCAAATGTCATGTCCTCCTTACCTTCCACCATGCCTGCAGGTTGAACTGCAGCATGACGAGCGCCGGGACGACCAGCATCAACAGGGCGGTGGCGACGACGACCCCGAATCCCACCGAGGTAGCCAGCGGCACCAGGTGCTGCGTCTGAACGCTCGTCTCCAGCATCAGTGGCGCGACGCCGAGGAAGGTGGTCACCGAAGTCAACAGGATCGCCCGAAAACGGGCCTTGGCCCCGGCGATGACGGCTTCTCTCGGCGTCAGCCCCCGTTCACGGGAGCGGTTGATGAACTTGATCATCACGATTGAGTCGTTCACGACCACGCCGCTCACCCCGATCAGCCCCTGGATGGACGAGAAGCCGAGACTGAGGCCCAGGATGAGGTGTCCCGCCAGCGCGCCCACCAGCCCCAGCGGGATCGCGGTCATCACGATGAGAGGTTGCGCGTAGGACCCGAAGGGGATCGCCATGAGGACGTACATCACCAGAAAGGCGAAGAAGACGGATCTGGGCAGGGCGGCGTTCACCTCCCTCTGCTGGCGCTGCTCCCCCCCGTAGGCGTAGGTGAATCCGGGGTGGTCTTCGCCCAGCCTGACCAAAAGGTTGCGCTCGAGATTGCTGTTCACCGCCTGCCCGGTGACGACCGCGTTGTCCACGCTGGCCGTGACCGTGATGACCCGCCGTTCGTCCAGGCGGTGAATGGTGGTGGGAGACCTTGCCAGCGCGACATGCGCCACCTGGCCCAGGGGAACCTCTCCGCCCTGCGGTGTCCGCACCAGGTAGTCCTCGATGTCGGCGGGCGAATTGCGCTCCTCCTCCGGGAGGCGAACGTAGACGCGCATCTCCTCGCGGCCGCGCTGCACGCGCAGGGCCTCGGTGCCGAAGAACGCCGCACGGACCTGGCGGGCGAAGTGATCCAGCGTGAGATCGAGCGTCCGCGCCGCAGGCTTCAGGTTGAGCTGGAGCTCCCTGACGCCCTCGTCGTGGTTCGTCCTTACGTCGTACACCCCGCCCATCGACTCCAGCCCGGCGACGACCTCGTCGGCAATCCGTGCCAGGCGATCCGGATCGGGGTGGGAAAGTTCGAGGTGGACCGGGAGTCCCAGCCCGAGGGCGCCCGCCGAAAACGCCAGCGACTTCACCTCGGGAAGCGTCCCCGTCTCCTCGCGCCACAGGTTCTGGAATTCCGTTGAGGTGAAGTCGCGCAGCGACAGCGCGGGGAGCTTGAATTCCACCGACCCGATGTGCCCCCTGGGCAACTCCACCGCGTCGCCCCCGAGCGGGTCGAAGAGCTGGGCGGCCTGGCCCACGGTGACGCTCACGTCGGCCGGCAACGGTTCGGAGTCGCGTGCGAGCGCGTCCAGCACGCGCTGTCCCGCCGCTTCGAGCTGCGCCGCCACGTCTGCCGTGCGCTCACTCGGGGTCCCGACCGGCATCTCGATGTTGGCCGACACGATGTCGCCCTCGATCTGGGGAAGGAACTCGTACCGGACCAGCCCCGTCGCGACGATCGTCATGGAGATCAGCATGAGCGCGGCTACGGCGGCGAGCACGATTGCCGGAGCGGCGGTGGCGAAGCGGAGTGCGCGATCGAGCGGCCCGTCGACGATGCGCCGCAGCAGGCGGTTGACCGCCTCCTGGGCCTGCCGCACGGCCCGCCCGGGCCGCCACCTGGGCTCGCGGGGCGCGGGCAGGTGCGCCAGGTGGTTCGGGAGCACGAGCAGCGATTCCACCAGCGAGAGCATGAGCACGGCGATCACGACGATGGGGATGCTCAGGCCGATCTTGCCGATGGGCCCCGGCACGGTGAGCAGAACGGAAAACGCCGTCACCGTCGTCAGCACCGAGAAGATCACGGGACCCGCGATGCGCTGCGTCCCGCGGACCGCCGCGGCCAGCCCCTCGGTCCCCCTCTCCCGCTCGGCGTAGATGTTCTCGCCGACGACGATCGCGTCGTCGACCACGATGCCCAGCGCGAGCACCATGGCCATCAGCGAGAACATGCTGATCGAGATGCCCAGAACCTGCATCACCAGGAATGTCCCGGCGAAGGCGACCGCGAGACCCACCGCCACCCACATCGCCAGCCTGATCTGCAGGAAGAGCGCGAGTGCCAGGAAGACGAGGAACAGGCCCAGCATCGCGTTCTCGATGAGCAGGTTGACCCGGCCCCGGAGGTCGACCGAGTCGTCCCTCCAGATCTGGACGCCAACCCCCTCGGGCAACGATGCCACGACTTCGGCATCGATGTACGCGCGCACGGCCTGCGCGATATCGAGCACGTCCTCGCCGGCGGTGCGGAAGACGTCGATGCGCGCCGCCGGCTGCCCGTTGAAGCGCGCGAGCAGGTCGCTGTCGGCGAAGGCGTCGCGCACGGTGGCGATCTGCCCCAGCCGCACGGCGGTGCCGTCGGCGCGGGTCAGGACGATGATGTCCTCGAAGTCGAACTGCTCGTAGTTCTGGCCGAGGGTGCGGACGCGGATCTCCTCTTCGCCCGTGGAAATCTTCCCCGCGGAGAGCTCCAGCGAACCCTGGCGAACGGCGAACGCAACGTCCTCCAGCGTCAGCCCGAGGGCGCGCAGGCGGTCGAGCGGCACCTCGATCGAGATCTCGTAGTTGCGCACCCCGCTGATTTCCGCGTAGGAAACCTCGGGAAGGGCCAGAATCCCGTCTTCGATCCGGTAGGTCAGCTCCTTGATGGCGCGTTCGGAGGCGCTGCCGTAGACGATTAGACGGAAGATGCTCTGGCGGCTCGTGACCTCGCGGACCTCCGCGCGCTCGGCACCCGCCGGAAAGGTCAGAATGCGGTCCACCTGAGCCTTCACGTCGGCCAGGGCGCGACTCATGTCCGTCCCCTGCCTGAACTCGGCGATCACCGAGCCCAACCCCTCGGCTGCCGACGATTCCGTCCGCTTCAGCCCCTCGACGGACTGGATCTGCTCCTCGATCTTGCGGACGATCGATTCCTCCACCTCCTGGGGGGCGGCCCCCGGGTACGGTACGACCACCTGAATGCGGTCCAGCGAAGCCTCGGGCAGGAACTCCTGCGGGAGTCCCATCGCCGAGATCAGTCCCATGAACAGGAGGAAGCCCATCAGCAGGTTTGCGGCGATGGGGTTGGCCGCCATGAACGCGATCGGGCCGCGGTGGCTGCCGGCCGCGGCGCCCGAACCCGGCGGACCCGGCCGGTTGGGGGTTGGGACGGAATTGTCCGGGGGATTCATGGGACCAAGTTGTGCCTTGGCGCGGGAGCGCCGCAAGGGTCCTCCGACGCTTCCTGCCGACGGGGCGCTACCACTGTGGCCGACGGTCGCAATCGGTCGTTGACGAAGGGGGCCGGGAGGTAGAAAATCAACCATGGCCACGCTTCAAGAACTGCTGGTCCGCTCCAGCCGCACCTTTGCCGTGGGGATCGGAATCCTCCCCGAGCCGCTTCGGGAAGAGATCACGGTCGCCTACCTGCTGCTCCGTGTCTCCGACTATCTCGAAGACAATCAGGAGCTTGAGGATGCTGAAAAGGTCGCTCTGCTGAGGAGCTGGGCGCGGGTGCTCGGTGGGGAGGACGAAAGGCGGAGCCTGCTTGAACGGCTGAAGGCCGCCCGTGAGGATACCCCGGACGCGCTCGTCGCCCGGAACGCCGCCGCCGTCCTTGGCGGGCTGGACGGGCTGGCCCCGGACGCGTGCGAGGTCCTGATCCGCCGGGTTGGCGAGTCGAGCACGGGCATGGCGAGGTGGGTTGCCCGCGGATCCGTCTTCGACACCGAGTCCGACCTGGACGACTACATGCATGAAGTGGCCGGGCGAGTGGGACTTCTGCTTACCGAACTCTTCGCGCGGCGGCTCTCCGGAATCGCGGAAAAACGGGACAGGATGATGGCGCTCGGGCGTGAGTTCGGCCTCGCACTCCAGACCGTCAATGTGATACGCGGGCTGCACGAAGACCGCGACCGCGGCTGGGTGTACGTCCCCACCGAGTTCATCCCCGACCGGGGAACACGCCCCTCGCAACTCTTCGAGCCGGGAAACCACGAGGCCGCGATGAGCGTACTGTCGCGGCTGGTGCGGAAAGCGGAGCGTCACCTGGCCGCAGCGCGCGCATACGTCCGCATGATCCCGAGGCGGCATCACGGCGTGCGCCTGTTCTGCATGCTTCCGCTCTTCTTCGCGGTCAGGACCCTGGCGCTGAGCCGGGGCAACCCGGACGTGCTCGAGCGGGAGACGAAAATGACGCGGCGCGAGGTGCTCGCGGTCACCCGGAACGCGAAGCTGCTGGGGTGCTCGAACCGGTGGATGGACTGGTACTGCGGGCGGCTGGCAGTGGTCTCCTGAGGGGTCGGCTGCGGGCAGCCTGGGTCTGCGGCTCCAGCCCGGTGGCGATGTCCGGGGGGGGGCAGCACGGCTGTTGACAGCCCCGGCAGGCCGCCGCTAACTTAAAGATCTCTGCGGGGTGGAGCAGTCTGGTAGCTCGTCGGGCTCATAACCCGAAGGTCGCGGGTTCGAATCCCGCCCCCGCTACTAGCTCAGCAAGTGGTTCCCGTGAACGCCGCCTCCGTGCGGCGTTTCTGGCGTATGCAGGATGCGGCGGCCTCGGGGCCAGGTAGCTCAGTTGGTAGAGCACGCGACTGAAAATCGCGGTGTCGGCGGTTCAATTCCGCCCCTGGCCATTGGAAACACAGGTCCGTAGCTCAATTTGGTAGAGCACCGGTCTCCAAAACCGGCGGTTGGGGGTTCGAGTCCCTCCGGGCCTGCATGCGTGGGATCACGCCCTCATCGTCTAACGGTTAGGACACCACTCTTTCAAGGTGGAGATCGGGGTTCGATTCCCCGTGAGGGTATGCGGCCGGGGTTCGTCCCTCGGCCGTATGCAGGATGGGGCTGTAGCTCAGTTTGGTTAGAGTGCCGGTCTGTCACACCGGAGGCCGCGGGTTCGAGTCCCGTCAGCCCCGCTGGATGTTTGAAAATCCGGGTCCATTGGAACGAGTGTTCCTGGCTCATTTCCGCACTGCAGGGGGCCGTAGCTCAGTTGGGAGAGCGCCTGAATGGCATTCAGGAGGTCAGGGGTTCGACTCCCCTCGGCTCCATTGGCAGTCCTGCGTGGTGGATCGCCGCCGTGGCAAGCGACGATGCCGGCGCGGGGCTGTCGGAAGTGACGGTTTGCCGGGAGCTCGGGTGGCGGAATTGGCAGACGCGCAGGATTCAGGATCCTGTGGGGGTTAACCCCGTGAGGGTTCGAGTCCCTCCCCGAGCATTGACTCATGCTGGAAGGCCCACGTGCTGGAATTGGTAGACAGGCTGGTTTGAGGGACCAGTGTTCGAAAGGACGTACAGGTTCGAGTCCTGTCGTGGGCATGAGCGCCCGTAGCTCAATTGGATAGAGTACCTGACTACGGATCAGGGGGTTGGGGGTTCGAGTCCTCCCGGGCGTATTGGGGTGGTGGTCGGGCTGTGGCTTGCGGCGCGGCCGGACCGTCGAGCGGGCGCGTAGCTCAGTTGGTTAGAGTGCCACGTTGACATCGTGGAGGTCACAGGTTCGAGTCCTGTCGCGCCCATTTGAGCAGTCCGTGGATAATCCCGCGTGGCAAGCGCCCGCGGGTCGCAGGGGGACGGGGCCGTAGCTCAGTTGGGAGAGCGCAGCGTTCGCAACGCTGAGGTCAGGGGTTCGACTCCCCTCGGCTCCACTGGTCGCGGCGGGAGGGCCACTCCGCGCCCCGCTTGCCGCACGCAGAGAACATCGCCACCGTAGCTCAGCTGGTAGAGCACGTCACTCGTAATGACGGGGTCGTCGGTTCGAGTCCGACCGGTGGCTCTCGCAGTCCGTGCGATGCACGGCACATGCAGTCCGTGGATAATCCTCGCGTAGCACCGAGGGAGGCGAGGCGCCGGGCTGGCAAGGCGCGACGAAGGGCGCATAGCGGAGCTATTCGCCCGAGGAGCAACGCAGAGCGGTGCTTCGGAAACTCGAAAGTAAGGAAAACATGACACCAGGTAAAGTCCTCCTTACATTTGGGGTGTGGAGCGCCGTGGCCCAGCGCGGATGCACCGCCTCCCGAATGCAGCGGGGACTTATTCCACGGACTGCTAGCCCCGTGGTGTAATTGGCAACACGTCTGACTCTGGATCAGAAGAGTCCTGGTTCGATCCCAGGCGGGGCTACTTGGAGGGATGGCTGAGCGGCTAAAAGCGGCGCCCTGCTAAGGCGTTGGTCCCTGTGATCACGTGGGTTCGAATCCCACTCCCTCCGTGAGCGCAGCAGGAGGCGTAGTCCTAATTGGTAAGGCACCGCACTCGAAATGCGGCGTGCGCAAGCACATGGGGGTTCGAGTCCCTCCGCCTCCGCTTGGAACACTCCCTCTCATTACAATGGATCCGGTTGTCACGGGGCGTGGCTCAGTCCGGTAGAGCGCTGCGTTCGGGTCGCAGAGGTCCCCGGTTCGAATCCGGGCGCCCCGATTACCCGAGAGAGGGGGCTGCGCGCCCCCGCTTCCGGTTGCAGGACGGGTGGCCGAGTGGCTTAAGGCGCACGACTGGAAATCGTGTGGGCATCTGCCCGCGTGGGTTCGAATCCCACCCCGTCCGTTGCAGTGCCCCGAATTCTCACGCGCGCTGGTTGGCCGAGACTCGCGTGCTCAGCGAGGAGATCAGGCAACCTCCCGACAGTAGGGCAGTGTCCTAAGGGCGCAGTCGTCGGATGCAGAAGCTGAAGACGAGGATCAAGGATCTCCCTCATGCCGTACAAGCCCCTGCCACCGCGACGCCACTTCACTCCAATGAAGACCCTTCCACCGCCCGCCGTATCCGCAATCCTGGCCTTCGCCGCCGCCTGCGGCCAGGATGACGCCCCGGTCGACGAGTCCATCTTCGCGCCCGAGGCAATCGGCACCGCCGACGTGCCGTTGAGCGAGAGCCACCAGGTCGCGCTGCTTGCGGACGAGCGCGTCGCGTGCGTAGTCGATTCCTACGAGGCCCGGATCCGCTGCGCGGACGCGGAGGGCGCCGTTGTGGGAGTCTTCGGCCAGGTCGGGGAGGGTCCCGGCGAGTTTGGCAGGAGCGGCTCCGACGACCTCATCAGCATCGACCTCGTGCGCGGCGAGGAAGGCACGGTCGGGGTCTATGACCGGATGCTGAGCCGCTTCACCGTCTTCGAGCCATCGGGCGCCTACGTATCGCAGGTGCGCGCGCCGTTCCTGGATCCACTCCAGTCGTTCGGCGCAGTCCTCTCGGGCGTGGTGTGGCGGGGCTGGATCCCCGATTCGCTAATGATCCGGTACGATGTCGACATCGCCTCCGGGGAGGTCGTGCGGGAGCAAGCGTCGCCGAGCAGGCCCGGAGACGTCGAGTGCGGGGCAAGAGAAGGCATCCATGGCATTCCGGACCGGGCGGAGGGATGGGTCTTCGTGGCCTGCGAAAGTCGTCTGATCTTCGTCGGCGACGCCGGCGACGCCACGGTGCTGCAAACTCCGACCTACCTCCCGGACGAACGGGATGTGGCACGGGAGGAAGCAAGACTTGCGGTTGTCCAGGGGAGATTGGGCCCCGAAGAAATGTCCAGGGTTCTCCAGTTCAGTTCGGACGGCACCTACCGCTCGGTCGTCGAGCGGAGGATGGAAGACTATCGAGCCACGCCCAAGCCCTACGATCTGGGCACGGAACACCAGTTGTTCGACGCCGACAACCGCTACTGGATCGCCACGCAGCGCGACACGCATGAATGGTCCTACCTGGACGTGTACGAGAATGCCCAATACGTCCGGTCCGTGAGGGTCAGGGGCCGCCTCAGGGCCTTCGACCTTCTGGGCTCGACGCTGGTGGTCCTGGTCGACCGGCAGGTCGGGCCGGACGACGCCGACGGGGTTCCGGACCGGGCACTTGACTGGTACGACGTGGGAGACGTGAGGTAGGACCGGGGACACCCGTCACCGCCGCCGTCGCACCGCTTCACCCACCCCACGCGTCGTGGCGATTTCCAGCCCCGCCCCCCCGCGCAGCCCCGCCGGCAGCGCACCTTCCCAATCCCGCAGAATGGCCCGAATGCGCCCCGTCCCGCGCTCCGTCACCACCGTGATGGCGCGGTCATCGTCCCGGTCCACGGAAACCTGCCCCTCGGGTCCGGTAAGGATGATCCTGTCGAGCGAGTCCTCCCAATCGGGCTCGATCGGCACCGTGAAGAAGAAGTGCCGCCCGCCGTGGCCGTCCTCGCCGGGCATGAAATCGAGCGCCCACAGCGTCCGCCCATCTGCGCCGATCCCGCTGATGCGATAGGGACCCCGCTCTTCGGGGAGGTGGGGTGCGGCATGCATCGAATACACCGGCTCAAGCTGCAACTCACCATCCGCCACGCCTCCCCATAATACGAGCATGTCCGAACGCTGGTCCGCGGCGACCATCCCGGCACTCGCGACATCCCCTGCCGCTTCGGCCCGATGGTTGATGACCTTCCTGAAGTGGAAGTCGCTGATCCATGGGCGTGCCCTGCAGTAGGTCATGATGTCTTCGCTGCGGTCGGGAGACACCGCCGTTCCGTCGCGGAAGTCGTAGCCCCACACGCCGATGCTCCCGTCCCGGTAGGGGAAGGCCGGGTCGACTCCCGGAGGGTTGCCGCACGGCGCGTGCCGCAATGAGACGTTGTGTCCGATCTCGTGCGTCAGGGTGTTCATGCTCGGCACACCGATGCTTATCCACCCGGGCAGCTGGCCCCGGCCGCCCACGGATCCCAGGTCCGAGGCGACCCCATAGTAGTGGCCGGTGCCGTCTTCCGCCGCTCGCAACGCCGCGAGCTCCCCGAACAGTGCCACCTGCCCGTCCGTCGTGGTGATGTCCAGCGACGTGTAGAAGGGTTCGTGAGGATTGACGCTGAACTCGGCCAGCGGGAACGAGTGCTTCAGCAGCCCGACCTGGGGACTCTCGGCGGAGACGCCGCGGACCCACGCCAGAATCGACGTGTCGGGCTCCGCCGCCTCCAGCACCGGAACCAGGGTAAGGTCCATCCGGGGCACTTCCACCACCCTCAGCGAATCCGAGCCGGTGTCCGGGAAACGAGTTTGGCTTTCCGCGGTGAGCGGCAGGTCTCCGTCTGGATCCACTTCCACGAACATCTGTAACCCGGACGCGAGCACCTCGGCGGGAATCACCGCATTGTAGGACGACCCGACATCCCGCTCCTCCGCCTCCGCCGGGACCTGGTTGTCGTCGCGCGTCATCACCACGCGGTGAACCTCGTCGCCCCCCGGCTCTGTGAAGACCGCCAGCACATCGGGTTCGAAGTACCCACGCGGTTCCTCGGCGGTGACGAATGCCCTGAGCAGTGCGTCCCGATTCGCCACCAGACGCACCCCTCTGGACGGGGTCTGGACCGACTGTGTGAGGTAGACCATTTCGAGCGACACCGTGACCTGGTCCGGGTTGGCGCATGTTGCACCTGCGGTTTCAGCGATCGCGGCGAGCCAGGTCTGAAAGTTCGGAGAGGGCGACGCGCAGAGCCTGGTGCCATCGAAGTCCAGCACGCGGAGGTGTTCCAACCGGCGAAGACCGAACGGGAGCGCGCCTTCGAGCTCCGGGTTTCCCCCCACCTGCAGCTCGGTCAACTCCAACAGTCCCGAGACGGTGCCCGGAAACGCACCGGACAGATCGTTGCCTGAGAGATTGAGCACCCGCAACTGCGTGAGATTGCCGATCTCAGCCGGTAGAGGACCGGCGAGGCCGTTGTCGGGCAGCGAGAGCTCCACGACGCGCCCGTCCCCGGACGTGACGCCGTACCAGTCGCCCACGTCCGCGTCGCTGAGCCAGGCGTTGCGGTTCGCCCACGACGCGCCACCCGCTATTTCGTAGAACGCCGTCAGGGCGAATCTCTCGAGCGCACCGGGATCACACTCCACTCCGGCACGGTTCAAAACCGCCTGCAGCCACTTCTGAAACTCGTCGTCCAACTGCGGGCACAGTCCGGTGTCCTCGAACGTCAGCGTCCGCAAGTATTCGAGACCGAGCAGACTCCGCGGCAACAGTCCGGCCAATTCCCGGTTCCCGCCCAGGGTAAGCAACTCCAGCGAGCTGATCTCGCCGATTTCGGCTGGTATCCCGCCACTCAGGGCGTTTTCATGCAGGGACAGAATCCTCAGGGGGAAACCGCCAAGAAACGACGGAATCGCGCCACTCAGCTCGTTCTCATGGGCGCGGAGATCTTCGAGCGCCGTCAGGTTGGCGAACTCGTCCGGTATCGGACCCGCGAGGTCGTTCTGGTGAATCCAAAGCACGTCGAGACGCGACAGCTGCGCCATGGCCGGGGGAATCTCGCCGGTCAGCTGGTTGTCGTAGAGATACAGCTGTTCCAGAGTCGCCAATTGGCCAAGCTCGGTCGGAATGGTCCCGGTCAGGTCGTTTCGCGAGACCGACAGCAACTCGATCGAATCCAGATCGCCGAACTCCGGGGGGATCGTTCCCGTGAGTTGGTTGCGGCTGAAGTTCATGTACGTCGCGTTGACCAGCCGTCCCAGCTCCGGCGGGATTGGACCCGACAGCTGGTTCCAGCCCACGGTGAATCTCTTGAGCGAAGTCAGGTTGCCGAGGGACGGCGGGATCGGCCCGGACACCCCGGTGGAGAAGAGGTCCAGGGTGTCCAGCCGGGTGAGAGCGCCGAGTTCCGACGGGATCGGTCCCTCCATGCTGTTCCCCCGCAGGGTGAGCATGGTGAGGTTGGTCAGATTTCCCAACTCGGGCGGGATTCGCCCCGAGATTCGGTTTCCGTTCAGGACAAGCCTTTCCAACTGCGTGAGGTTGCCGAGCTCCGCCGGCAATGTTCCCACCAGGTTGTTGTCATTCAACACCAACTCGGTCACGCGGCCGGCCGAGTTGGTCTCGACACCGTACCACGTTCCTATGTTCGCAACGGTGTTCCAGTTGCGGTCCTGCTGCCAGACCGATCCGGTTGTCGCGTTGTAGAGGGCGACCAACGCCTCTCTGTCGGGATTGACGGGCTCGACCGGGGTGACCGGTTGCGGCTCCGGTGCCGTGGGCTCGGGTTCGTCCGAGCAGGCTGCTAGCAGGATCGCGCACAGGACTGCGCTCCAGGAGCGTGATGCGGGGCTTGTCATTCTCTGTCCAATCGGTTGCATGGTACGTCCACCGTCCATCATTTGGATACCCAGCCCAAGGACACAAGATCCCGAGAACCGTAACAGCCGCTGAAAGCCGGAGCGCATCCATGACCCCCCACCCCCCCACCCGCCGCGCCTTCCTCAAGGCCGGGGCCGCCGCGCTTACCGGCGCGATCATCGCGCGTGAGCGCATCCTGGCCGATCCCTACGCGCCTCTCGACCTCCGCCCGGGCGCGCCCCACCCTACCCCCTCGCCCGGCGCGACCCCCCGCTCCACCCCCATCCGGGTCCGGGGCGTCGTGCGCTCACGCGGCAGCGGACTCCCCCGCGTCCCCGTCACGGACGGCGTCCAGGTCGTGGACACCGCGCCCGACGGCACCTTCGAGCTGGTCACCGTCCCGGAACAGGGGTTCGTCCGGATCACGCTGCCATCGGGCTACCGCATCCCGCTCAACAGCCCCGGCACCGCCCGCTTCTACCAGCCGCTCACGGGCAGCAGCGAGCAGTCGGCCGTCTTCGAACTCGAACCCGATCCGGTCCCGCACGACGACCACACGCTGCTCCTTCTGGGCGACATCCAGACGCAGGACTCCACGGAAACGGGCTGGTTCCTCTCGCAGTCCGTTCCCGATCTGCGCGCCACCGCGGCGTCGCTCGGCGGCGAGCACGTCTTCGGGATCTCCTGCGGCGACATCATGTTCGACAACCTCGAATTCTACCCCGACTACGAGCGCGGTGTGCAGGGAATCGGGATCCCCTTCTTCCAGGTCGTCGGCAATCACGACCTGGACATGGACAGCCCCACCGACCGCGGGTCGGTCGAGACCTTCGGCAACCACTTCGGACCCGGGCACTACTCCTTCAACCGGGGCGCGGTGCACTACGTGGTGCTCGACGATGTCTTCTGGTACGGACGGGGGTACCTGGGCTATCTCGACGCCGACACCCTGCACTGGCTGGAGCAGGACCTCGCCCGGGTCGAGCGCGGTTCGCCCGTGATCGTGGCCACCCACATCCCCGTCATCGGCAGCCAGCACCTGCGCCTCGGCGAGGAGTCCCCCAGCCTCCGCCTCGCGATCACGAACCGCGAGGCGCTCTACCGCCTCCTGGAGCCCTTCGAGGCCCACATCCTGACCGGCCACACCCACGAATGCGAGCACGTCTTCGAGCACGGCACGCACGAGCACGTCACCGGGGCCGTCTGCGGCGCCTGGTGGAGCGGCCCAATCTGCCACGACGGCACGCCCAACGGCTACTGCGTCTACACCATCCGGGGCGAGCAGGTGAGCTGGCGCTACAAGGCGACCGGCCGCGAGCCCGGCTACCAGATGCGCCTGCACCGCACCGGAACGGATCCCGCGGCCCCCGGCGAGTTGATCGCGAACATCTGGAACTGGGACCCGGAGTGGACGGTCCGCTGGTTCGCGGACGGCGAGCCGCGCGGCCGGATGGAGCGCCGCCGGGGCCTCGATCCGCTCAGCGTGGAGCTGCACAGCGGGCCCGATCTGCCGGAACGCCGCGACTGGGTGGAGCCGGTGCCCGTGGATCACCTGTTCCGCGCCGCGCTGACTGGTGAGGAGCGTGAGGTCGTGGTGGAGGCCACGGACCGGTTCGGGCGGGTGTACAGTGGGGAGTGGCGGGGGTGATCATGGGACTCCGACGCCCGCCTTTCGTAATCTTGCTTCTTTGCGTGGCTATCGCGGGATGCCGTGCGGAGGCGCCCCTGCCCGAAGCTTCCGGTCCATGCCCTGCGGGCGACTGCCGGATCGAACTCGAACACATCACTCGTATCACCGATGTGGACGGAGGCAACGGAACTTGATTGGTTCTTTGACGACGACCTCGGCTACAACATCGTCGATGCCAGTCAGAACGGGGACTATCAGGACTTCTACCTTCGGGGAGTTCCCTACGCTGTTGCCTTCAGCATTCGCTTGTATTGGTAAGGCCTGATGGGAGACCTGATGGGATGCGGATTGGCCAGGGCGCGCCGCCATGGTTCGCCACTACTCGTCTTCCTGGCAGTTCTGTTCCAGGCCGCATGGTGCCCTCTATCGGGTGCTCAGACCCCCGCCGCTTCACAGTGGAGTGTACGCGCCCTGGATCATGTTTCCGGAGCACCACTCTCCGGTGTAGCCCTTACGCTTCCGGATCTTCGAAGACAAGCGTTGACGAATCGTCTCGGAGTAGCGGTGTTTCCGACGACCATGGAAGATTCGGTTCGAGTTATGGCCGCTCGCATCGGATACCAGTCACTGGACACGGTCATTGCAGTTCCGCCCGAAGGGTCGGTAGCGACCCTGGTTCTCAGACGTTCCCCCGTCAGGTTGGCGGCGCTGACTGTGCGTGCGGAGCAGGCTGCGGCGAGTTCTCGCGAACTGGCGCGGCAGATGTTCGAAAGAGAAGTCACTGTTGGAGCGACCGGGGTCACCCAGTCGGAGGTGAAGGCGGTACCGGCGATAGCGGAGGCGGATGTCTTCCGGAGCCTTGAGTCCTTTTCCGGCGTCACGAGCACCAACGATTTCGGATCGGAGATGTTCCTGCGCGGCGGTGATTTCGACCAACTGGCGGTTTTTGTTGACGGCGCGCCTGTTTTCGGCCCGCATCACATGTTCGGAATGTTCGGCTTGTTCAACTCGGATGCCATCGGGTCCGTGGAGTTTTTCAAGGGTTCCATTCCCGCCCGGTACGGCGGATCGCTTTCCGGAGTGCTGTCTGCGCGCCATCGAACGAGAACCGGGCCGGGCGTTGGAGTCAGTGGCGGGTTGAGCATGCTTGGGTTGCGGGTCGCGGCCAGTGGCCCCGTTCCCTGGAGCGATGGTAGCTGGTTGATAGCCGGCAGGCGGGCGACTACCGATGTCACCAGGATATCCATCCCGTACTCGTTTCACGACCTCAACCTGGGCACCTGGAGCTACCTTGGTGAAGAACATCGATTGGGTTGGTCGCTGCTGGCTTCGCGAGATCGCTTTTCGCTGGAGCTCGATCACCTGGGTGAATCGCTTGATTCCGAGTGGGGTAATCTCGTCTCTTCCCTCACATGGTCCTGGGTTCCCAACGACCGGACCAACAGCGAGGTAACGGTCTACTTCAGCGACTACGATGCCAACCTGTCCGTTGGCAGGCAGGGATCTCGGCCATCCACCAGCAATCGGATTGGTGCGCGGGGTGTGCGCGGACAGTTCACCATCCGTGGCCAGCGCACCGGAGCGCGCCTTGGCGCCAGGGTTGAGACCGGTCCGGTGAGTCTTCATTCGAGTGCTCCCGGCGCCTACATAGAGTCAGAGGCTTCCGACTCCTACCGTCACGGGTCGCTGTTTGCGGAGGTCGAGCGCTGGATCGGTCGCGTTCGACTCGCACCCGGCTTTCGGATCGGAGCCGAGGGAACAGGCTCCCGGTCATTTTTGGAGCCACGGCTGTCCGGCCGCGTGACCATTGGCGCGGTTGCGCTGAGTGCGAGTCTTGATCGGGCCTATCAGTTCCTGTCCGCCGTGCGGGACGACCGCTTCATTGTTCCGGGACCGCCGATGTGGTCACTGCGCACTGCTGGGTTGCCCGCTTCCGTAGCCGAGGGGGTCAGTGTAGCCATCGACGCCCGGCCGGGCGAAACATGGACGGGATCCGCAGTTGTTTGGGTGAGGCAATTCAGGGACAACCCTCGTTGGAGGCCCGTTTCGTCGCGCGATTTGTCCGCTCTGGAATTCCACGATGGCCGCGCCCTCGGGTGGGACGTGTCTCTTCAAAAGCACACGGGGCCAATTCGGGGCTGGGCTTCGTACCAATGGGCGAAGGTGGTGTTCCGTGACCTGGAGGGCGCGGAATACATGCCGCACTGGGATCGGCGCCACGAGGTGGATGCCACGTTGCAACTTCGGGAAGTCCGCGGCTGGAGTGCTTCCGTGCGAGCCAGGATTGCGTCGGGAACGCCATTCTGGATTCCGTCAGGGTACTACCACGGACTCACGTACGACCCGACCATCCACACCCTGGGCCTCAGTTCCCCCGACAATCTCCCGAGAGGGTTGGGCTACAACGGGGAGTCCTTCACGATTCTCTCCGGGACACAGGGGCGCCTGCCGTTCTACGCACGCCTGGACGTCTCAATTCGCCACTCATTCCGCTGGCGAGCGTGGCACATCGAACCGTTCCTGTCGGTCCCGAACATCCTGGGACGCCGGAATGTCTACCTCTATTGGTCAACCCCTTCCATTGGGGGCAATCCGGAGGGTGTGAGGTTGACGCCCTATGAGCAAATCCCGACCTTCCCGTTCATCGGGATCGATTTCCGCTTCTAGGCCATGGCTGGGAGAACCATTCCGTGGCGGGTCCTCGTGTCGGCCGGGACCATCTGGGTCGCAGGCTGTGACGACCAGCTGACGTTCCCGGAGCCTCCAGCGCTGCATGAAGACCGCCTGGTCTTGATTGCCGTGCTCAATCCGGATTCCACGACACACCCCGTGCTGGTATGGTCTGCGGATACGGGCAGACCGTTGAATGGGATTGGCGCCAGGCTCTCTCGCGCCAGTTCCGCCGAGGGAACCGCCTGGACGTTGATGGACTCTACGGAAGACACCACAGGCACTGCAGTTTGTGGCCGCCGATACGGCGACCTTTTCGGCAAACCCCGATGTCTGGTACTCAACGGGCAGTTGCGCACCGGGTGGAGTTACCTCGTGGAAGTGGGTGCGCCGGGACGCTCGTCGGCACGTGGCCGTACCGAAATAGTGGGTCCCTTCGAAATCGAATCCGGAGGAGTTTCAGGGGAAACCGGCTCGACGAGACTCAATGCGGCATGGACCCCCAGTCCCGCAGCCTCGCACTATCTGGTGTCCCTGCGAAGGTATGCGGAGAGTCGCGTTCGGGACTACGAGGGCTGGTTTGTCGCCGTTGCGGAAACATCAATATCAACGGATGTGCCGAGGCAGGCGATTCAGGCTGCGCTCGAACCTCTGATGCTGGATGTCGCGGCCGTCGACAAGAACCTCTTCTCCTACATGACTACCGGCAATGGGGGAGGAGCATTTGCCATTCCGCCAGTTCAGAACGTAGAGGGGGGTTTCGGAGTTGTCGGCTCAATGCTGCTGCGGAGCTATCAGGTCGATTCGGAGACGACACTGGCGGTTCCCGTAGTGGACGCTAGCGGGGTGGCGGCTCCGCATCCGGCAGGAAGACCGTAGACTGTAAAGAGAACATGACTTAATGTCATGTCGCCTTTACTTGTCGCTATAGCGACTCAGAGCCCTCACGCGCGAGGCCAGAGGCGCGCTCTGCCCCCTCTGCTCGGCCTCGCGTTCATCGCGTTCGGCACGGCGCACGCGGGAGCCGAGCAGGTTCTCGAGGTCGACTGCGAGGCCGGGCGGACCATCATCGACGACGAGTGGCGGCCCATGTTCCACCACGACGTTCAACCGGACCTACGACTGGGTCATTGAGGTCGTGGACCCTGGCTCGGGGCGTGTGCTCGCAAGCCGGCGGTTCAGCGAGTGGCTCAGATACCGCCCTCCATCCAGAATTTCTTGCGTCCCGCGCGGACACAATCCTTACCATCGTCGCATACTGCGTGTGGAAACCCACTCTCAAGCAAGGGAGGTAGTAAGGGGAGGTTCTCGGTCCTGCCAGCGACCTCAGAGCCGGTACGAAAACCCGGTGCTCAGCCTCACGACCCGGTGCTTGATCGTTGATCCTTCGGCGTCGTCGAGATCCGTGAGCCCGTGGGTGTAGAGCAGGCCCAAACCGAGACCGAGCCTGTCCGTCAGTCCGATGTCCACCCCGGCTCCGCCGGCCAGCCCGATGTCGACCGACGACCGGTTCAGGTCCTCCGAGCACGATTCGGACATCGATATCGACTGGCCTTCGATGGTCGCGGACAGGGTTGCGTCGCAGGACACCTCAAACGCAACCGAAGGCCCCGCCAGCAGATAGGCGGAAACGCGCTCCTGGGTCAGGGGGAGGTCGAATCTGCCCAGGGGGGCGAACTCGATGTAGTCGACCTCGAACAGCGACTCTCCGCTGGCTCCGCGTTCCATGAACTGCATGGAGGCTCCCTTCTGGGAATACGTGAGCCCGAGCTGGACTCCGAACGCGCCCCGGATCGGAATGTCGGCCGCGATGCCCAGCGAGAACCTGCGGACGGATTCGACATCCGGGACGACGATGTCGTCGCTGGAAAAACCCATGGAGGCGATGTTGGAACCACCCCCGAAGTTCAGGGTGACCTGGGCGGAGGCGGGTGAAGCAGCGAAGAGGACCAGGGCGGCAAGCAAGAGATATATGCGAGTCTTCATCGGGATTTCCTTTGAGGACAGCGGGGGGTCGTTGGCAACGACTGCTCATACTGGATCCGACCGCGGAGGGTTTCAGCAGGTGCCCGGTCCGCCGAGCGCGAAGTCAGGCCCAATCCCCGATGAAACCCCCTCCATACCCGACGACGTACCGGTCTGTCATCGAGTCCAGCCCGCCAGCCTCCGCGACCGTAACGTCCACAGACTCCGCCGGCGCGGACATCGTAGACATCTCCGATCTGGGGGCGCTCGACCTGCCCGAACTGAACCTGACGCTGCTCCATTCCACCGCCGCGGAAGTCGAGCTCTACCACGTGGTGGGCGCGGTGTTCCTGCCCGACTCCTCGCTCGCCATCGCGGACAGGGGATCGTCCGAGGTCGTCTTCCTCGATGGGCAGGGGAGAGAGCGTCAGCGGGCGGGCCGGGAGGGCGAGGGGCCGGGAGAGTACGTCAGCATGGCCCGGGTCGCGTTGGACGCGGGCGGCGCACTCTCTGTGTTCGACGATCGTTTGCAGCGATTCACCTTCCTGGACACCGAGGGAAATGTGACCGGGGTTCAGCGCCTCCATGTGAACGAGGCCTACGTCCCACTGGTTCCTGGACCGACCTCTATCTGGAAGTCTACCCGGAAGACCTGCGTCCGTCCCATCGCCAGAGGCTGGAGCAGGCAGGGGTGCGCGACATCTATCCGGCCGTCGGCGCGCTGAAGGTGGACGCCGAAGGCTCGATCTGGCTCGGGGACTACCCCCGACTCGACGACATGGAGCGGAGGTGGACGGTTCTCGGGCCGGAGGGCGTCCCGGTCGGCAGGCTGAGCCTTCCCGTCTATCGTGCCGAGCTGCTTAAGGTCAGAGCGAGCGGAAGGACCGGCTGGGCGGCACTCGAGCTCGAAACCACCATTCCCAGCACCGGCCACGAGCTGCTCGACGTGGCCGGCGGCCGCATCGCCGTTCTCCGCAAGGGCCAAATGGGCGAAGAGTTCATCGAGGTGTACGCGGTGGAGTTGACGCGGTAGCTGGGTGCCCGGGGTGATCGAGACGCCTGACGGGCTGGAGATCTACGAAATCGGCGCGGGCTACATCGTGGGGCACACCCAGGACGAGGTCGGGGTGGAGTACATGCAGCATTGACTCCTGGATCAGTTGCGGAAATGATATACTATTCAGCAAATTCGGCACACGAATTTATAGATTAGTATATGAATGATGCGAATACCGGTCACGATTGTGCGGTTATTCGTACCGAGGACCACGGTGACGCCTGCATTCCGCCGAGGTAAGCTCGCGGGCGCCTCGGGCCACCGATTCCTCCCTCGCGCGCGTGTCACCCTTTCGCAACCGGCACCTTTTGGTTATCGGTCCCCGGATTGCGACGGATCCAACCCCCCGACAAGCGAGTCATCGACATGTTCAGCCGCGCCACGCTCCATCACGCCAACCCGGCCACGTTGCGCCGCACGGGCCGCATCCTGCCGGGCCCCGCCCTGGCCCTGGCCTTCCTGCACCTCGTGCCCACCGCCACGAACGCCCAGCCGGGCGGGCCACGGGGTGGCGGCGGGGGCGGTGCCGGAGCCGCACAGACGCTCGACGACCGTTCCCTCGTGAACCGGGTTGCCGCCCGCTCGATCGGTCCGGCCGTGATGAGCGGTCGGATCGTCGACATCGCGGTGGCCGAGACGCCCGGCATGCGGGGCGGCCGCCTGGGCACCATCATCTACATCGCCGCCGCGACGGGCGGGATCTGGAAGTCGACCAGCGGCGGCGTCGATTGGGAGCCGATCTTCGACGACGCGGGCGTCGGGTCGATGGGTGACGTGACCGTCGCGCCGTCGAACGCGAACATCGTCTGGGTGGGGACCGGCGAGCCCAACAACCAGCGCAGCTCGTCCTACGGCGACGGGGTCTACAAGTCGGTGGACGCCGGCGAGACCTTCGAGCACATGGGACTGCGCACCTCGCAGCACGTGGGGCGCATCGTCATTCACCCGGAGGATCCCGAGATTGTCTACGTGGCGGCCGTCGGTCCGCTCTGGGCCGCCGGCGGCGAGCGCGGCGTGTACCGGACGATGGACGGCGGCGAGAGCTGGGAGGCCGTGCTCACGATCGACCAGCACACCGGCGTCACCGACATCGTCATGGACCCCACGAATCCGGACATCCTCTACGCGGCTGCCCTCCAGCGCGAACGCCGCGCCTACAGCTACGTCGGCGGCGGGCCCGGCAGCGGCATCCACAAGTCCATCGACGGCGGCGACACCTGGACCAGGCTCACGCGCGGGCTCCCGACCTCCGACATGGGACGGATCGGCCTCGACATCAGCCTCAGCCACCCGCAGACCGTCTACGCGGTGATCGAGGGCTCCGAACAGGGCGTCTACCGCACCGACAACGGCGGCCGGGCCTGGCGGCAGATGAGCGACATCGCCTCGATCCCGTGGTACTTCGGCCAGATCCGCGTCGACCCGCAGGACCCCGAAGTCGTCTACCACCTCGGAGTCCCGCTGCAGCGGTCGATGGACGGCGGCGTGACCTGGGCCTCGGCCGCGAGCGGGGGAGTCCACGTCGACCACCACGCCATGTGGATCAACCCCGAAGACCCCACCCACCTGCTGCTCGGCAACGACGGCGGCTTCTACGTCTCGCACAACTTCGGCGACACCTGGGACTTCTCGCCCAACCTGCCGCTCAGCCAGTTCTACGCGGTCGGCATCGACATGCAGGAGCCCTTCTTCGGGATCTACGGCGGGCTGCAGGACAACTCGACCTGGGGCGGCCCGAGCGCCACCCGCAACAGCATCGGCGTCGTCAACGCGGACTGGTTCCGGATGCAGGGCGGCGACGGCTTCTACGCGGCGATCGACCCCAACGACCACAACATCGCCTTCGTGGAGTCACAGAACGGCAACCTTGTGCGGTTCAACGGCCGCACCGGTGAACGCAAGTCGATCCGCCCGCGCCCGGCGCCCGGCGAGGACCCCTACCGCTTCAACTGGAGCTCGCCGATCCAGCTTTCGCCCTTCGACCCGGCCACCGTCTACTTCGCCGGCAACCACGTCTTCAAGAGCCCGGACCGGGGCGATTCCTGGCAGGTCCGCGGGCTCGACCTGACCCGCGAGATCGACCGCAACGTGCTGCCCATGTTCGGGTCGATCCCCGCGAACAACGCGGTCTCCCGCCACCAGGGCACGGCCGTCTTCTCCAACATCTCCGACATGCACGTCTCGTCGCACCAGCCCGGCCACATCGTCACCGGCACCGACGACGGCACGATCTCGGTCACCACCGACGACGGCGTCACCTGGCGCAAGATGACCGACTTCCCCGGCGTCCCGGACACCACCTACGTGAGCAAGGTGCGCTGGTCCGCCCACGACGAGGCGACCATCTACGCCACCTTCGACGGTCACCGCAGCAACGACTTCAACCCCTACGTGCTGAAGAGCACCGACCAGGGGCAGAGCTGGACCCCGATCAGCGGCGACCTGCCCGATTTCGGCAACATCCGCGCCTTCGCGGAACACCACGAGAACCCGAACGTGCTCTTCGTCGGCACCGAGATCCGGCCGTTTGTGACGCTCGACGGGGGCGAGTCGTGGGTCCCGCTGGAGAACGGCATCCCGCCCTCGCCCGTGCACGACATCAAGATCCACCACCGCGACAATGCCCTGGTCGTGGCGACGCACGGCCGCGGCTTCTACGTCGTCGACGACCTGAACCCGATCGTTCACCTGGCCGAGGCGAAGGCGGCGGGCGGGCCTTACCTGTTCCCGGTGGCGGACGCGTTCGCGTACGTGGTCAACACGGCGCCGAGTTCCGGGATCCACGCGGGCCGCGAATACCGCGCGCCGAACCCGCGCTATGGGGCCGGGATCGCGTACTACATGCCGGAGGGGACGAGGGGCGAGCGCACGCTGGAGATCGTGGCGAGCGACGGGCAGACGGTGCGCACGCTGGAGGCGGAGGCCGGTGCCGGCCTGCAGATGGCTCGGTGGGATCTGAGGTGGGATGCGCCGTGGTCGGGGCCGCCGGCCGCGCAGCAGGGTGGGGGACCGGGCGGGTTCGGTGGCGGGTTCGGCGGGTTCGGCGGCTTCGGCGGGGGTGGTGGAGCCGGACCGCCGGCGCTGGCGGACCAGTACACGGCGCGCCTCACCGTCACGCCCCCGGATGGGGAGCCGATGGTGATGGAGCGCTCCTTCATGGTCGAGATGGACGAGATGATCCGGATGACGAGGGCGCAGCTCGCCGAGTTGCAGGGACTGCGGCTGCAGCACCGCCGCCTCTCCGCGACGCAGCAGATGGCGGCGCGCCAGGCGCAGGAGATCCAGACCGAGCTGCGCGGGATCGAGGCCGCGATGGGGCGGGTGGAGGTGAGCGACGAGCTGCAGGCGCGCGCCGAAGAGCTGGGCGAGCAGGCGGCGGCGGTGTTGCGGGGGCTGCGGGGCGGGGGTGGAAGGGGATTTGGGGGTGGGGGGGGTGGGGGTGGCACCGTGACCGTGCAGAGCCTGCTCGGGACCGCCGGGGGGATGAACCAGACGTACGCGCCCGCGACGGAGGCCGAAAAAACCGCGCTGGAGGAGGCAGGCCCGGCTCTCGACGAGCAGCTCACCGCGCTCAACGAGCTGGTGGCCGCGATGCCCGCCTTCCGCGAGGCGCTCGATGCGGAGGGCGTGCCGTGGACGCCGGGAAGGCCGGTGAACCGGGGTGGCCCCTGACGCCCAACCAGGCGGGCTCCCCCTTGTGAACCGGGGAGCCCGCTCTGGCCCGCGCGCCTGCCCTGGCTCGGGGAGTCTGCTCTGCCGCAAGGCCTGCCCTGGCGCGGGGGATTCGCCCCTGGCCCGGGGAGCGTGCGTTTGGCCCGAGCACGCTCCCTGAACCCGGGCATCGGCTGAAACACCCGGACCGGCGCGGTCCGTACTGGAACGGCGGATAGCTTCTTCGCATCTCCAACCTGGAGAATCCGCCATGTCCGGATCGCGCCCGGGCGGGTATTCCCCGCTTCTTTGCATAGCCCTCGCCGCGGCGGCCCTCAGCGCCTCCTGCCGCCAGGGAATCGTTCCTGCCAACGCCATCATGCACCCGACCGAGGAGAACCTTCCGGCACCGGGCGGGCCGCTCGTCGGGGCCGATACGTTGCTGTCAGGCGTCTCGGACCCCGAGCGCGTCGCCGACTGGGCCGCGGCCCGGCGGGCAATCCTCGACGCTGAGATCGTGACGAGCATCGGCGCAGCCACCGGCGACGGTCCCGATGTCCTGGGAATCGTCGGCGACGCCGCCGTCGACGAAGAAGGCAACGTCTACATCCAGGAAAACACGACTGACGAGCTGCTCGTCTTCAGCGCGACGGGAGACCTTCTCCACCGCACTGGCGGAACAGGCGACGGTCCCGAGGAATTCCGGGGGATCCGCCGCTTCGTCCGGCTTCCGGACGGAAGGCTGGTTGTGGCGCACGACGGCGGGGCGGCCAAGGTGCTGGAGCTGCGCGACCAGGGCTACAGGTACGCGGGGCTACTCCTGGAGGACCAGACAAGGGAGATCCCCGCGATCATCGACATGTGCGCCGTGGGCGACCGGCTCTTCCTCCACGCCACGAATCTGGGTTCAACGGACCCGGACACGCATCGGATCATCCGCGAAGTATCCGCCGACGAGGGCCGTGTCACGGCTTCCCTCGCTGAAGGCTACCGGTCGGAGTTCGAACGGGATCGACAGAGGCGGTCCTACGGAAACATCGCTTGCGGCGACGGACCCCCGACTCTCGTCTGGAGCCTGTACTACTTCCCGGTCGTCAAGGGGTACCGGCCGGACAACACGCTGCTGTGGACGGCGCTGGTCGAGGAATTCGAGCAGCCACTGATCTACCAGAACAATGCCCGCAGTTCGTCGGTCGAACCGATAGGCAGCTCTCAGGAGTACCTCATCGGTGTCCACGCGCTGCGGTCGGGGTTCATTGTCCTGCAGGCTGCGCACCGCGGTCGTCCGGTGCCGGATCAGGGGCTGGCGTCCATGCCGGTCCTTCGGCTCCGCACCTATCTGATCGACCGGGAGACAGGCAACGGAGGGGTGGTCGGCGACGACCTTCCGTGGATCGCATGGATCGGGGATTCGAGCTTCATCACGGTCCCGTCCGATCCCTATCCGAAGGTGGAGGTGCGTGGGCTGCCCCCGGAGCTGGGGCGGGTTGCCGAAGAGCGTTAGCCCGGTTGCATCGAGTGTTTGGCGGGTCGCCAATGACCGGAATCGCCCAGAACATTTCGCGGCGGCGGCTCGTAGGGAATGGCATCACACGCAATCTCACGCGGACGACTGAACGCCCGTTTTTCGCGTCGGTGAGGACGTGGATCGAGGCTGCGGGCGAGTGCGTGAAGTGCGGTCCGCCGTTCAGCGCCATGTAGGGCGCGCCCGCCAGCCCGAAGTCGACCACGGCGACCGCCGCGTCCGGAGCGGGGCGCGAGACCGACTCGATGCGGCTCGATGTCCACAGGCCTTGTGTTCAGGAGCCGGCCCGGTTGCACGGGCCGGCTCCTGGGGCTCCCCGCGATCTAGTCCGGCACCGGCGCCGCCGTGCAGTCACCCTCTCCGCGGGCGTTGACCGCGGAGACCGAGATCGTCCATCCCTCCGGCAACCGCACTGGCAGCGTGTACCCGAACTGCCGTCCGTTGTCTCCTGCCCCGGTGGAGTGGTGTCTGGCGGTCCGGAAGGGCCACCCGGATCCCTTGCACCTCCGGGAGTAGCCCGAGGTGGTGCCGGTGTCGCCGATGCGGTAGTCGCGCACCTGCCACCCGCCTGGGTTCGAGGGCGGGTCCCAGGAGATCTTCCAGCGGTCGGTCCCGACGTTGTCGAGGATCACGTTTCGCGGGGCGCCTGGCAGTTCGCCCTGCGCGAGTTCGTCGGCTGTCGGCTCGACCTGCATTCGGCCTGTTGGCGCCTTCCAGTTGCTCCACGGCCCGACCGTGCCCCCGTCAGCTCGGCGCTGGCGCAGTGCCACGAGGTACCGCCCTTGCCGCAGCCGTATCGGGAAGCTGAACCCGATTTCCCCATCCTGTGGCACGACCGGTACGTTGATTGTTTCGTCGAACGCGGCGCCCGGTGCGTCCCGGAAGCTGCGTCGTCCTTGTATCTGGATGTCGAAATGGCTCCGGACCACGTTTCTGAGAAAGATTGAACCCTGGGCCGTGCACTCGGTGTTCGAGCACATCCACCCGTTCATACCCGTGTCCCACCCCACCAGGCTCGGTGGGTCCGGCGGCAGCTCTTCCTCCTCTTCCTCTTCTTCCTCGATCTCGATCACCTTCACGGACGGACGGCTGAATGCGCAGTGGCCGTCCACGCAGTTCTGCGCTGACATCCAGAAGACGTACCAGCCGGGTGCGAAGTGGTGCGTTGTCCCGTTGTGACTCACACCGTTTGCCTCCCAGTCGACAAGCCCCGCCCCTACGCTTGCGGTTCCTACCCGCGCGAATCGCCCGTTTTCGCGCAGTCGCTCGATGACCAGCCTGCTGTCACTGTTGCCTGGTGGGTCCGGTGGTTGGAACGTCAGCCTAACCTGGTACAGGTTTCCCTGTTTTCGGACCGAATATCCCGTGATCCTGTGCATCCCCGGCCGCGTCGCGCCGCGGTTCGACTGCATTACGCGCTCCCTAATCGTCCCTTTACTCTCGAATGTCCCCTTCAGATCCGCCAGCCGCGCCTCGAGGTCGGCGCGGGAGATTCCCGGCGGCAGCTCGCCGTCGATCTCCAACCCGCTGCCGCCCGCGTCCCCGACGTCCGCGTCGGGCGGGTTGTTCGCCGTTGCCGTCTCGATGCTGCTCGGCGCCAGCGGACTGTCCGGTCCGTCATCGTCGCCGCATCCGGTAATCGTCAGCGCTGCCGTCGCGGTGGTGGCGAGCAGCGCGCTCGTCAGCTTCCTCAGCTTCATCGTGTGTCCTCCTGGTCTTCTGAATTCAGGTAGCTCGTTCGCCCGGGTTCCGAACCGAAAGCGTCGTTCCCGGCTGAATCGACAACCTGGTCGCGCGTGCTGATGATGAGGTGGCCCTCCTGCATTTGCGTTTCATCTCCACGCCGTCCGACTTCCATATCTATGACTACACGCTGCCCCACCGTCGCTGCGGTCACGGTCCAGGTCGGCCGGGGTCTGGGCTGCGAGGTGAGTCGGCAGCGCCAAGCAAGCGAGCACGATCAAGAAGAGCCGCGGTATTCGCTTTCGTGCTGCCTCGAAGGCGCCACTCCGGTTCACGGTGTTCGCTCTCTTCTGTTTCGTCGTTGCTATCGTGGCGGGCTGCCGGTGCGGATCTCTCGCTGTGGGTTGCCGTGCCCGGAGCCCGCCGATCCCCCCTGGCCAAGAACCGAGCACTCGTGTTCAATCATAGTGAGTCGATAGTATAGCGGATCAATAGTGACATGTATGCGACAGAATCCGCAACCCCTTCCCTACTGGACGCCATCCCGTGACCCCCGACTACACCGAGACACAGCACCCGGCCGGCGCGGCCACAGCCACGGCCCTTGCGGCAACGGCCGCAATTCGGACATCCGCGGGAAGCTCGATCTGCCGCCGGCGAGGCCGGGGAGCTAACTTGGTCGGACTCTTTGGTTCCCTGATGCGCAGCTTCGGACTTTGGCAAACGTGCGACACAACGGTACACGACGACGACGGATCCGGGCGATTGGGGGCGCGGCAGCGCTCATTTCGCTTGCGTTGCTCTGCGGCCCCGCGCCCGCGCAGGCCCAGGTCCTGCAGCTGTTGCGCGCGATCAACGACGGTGGCAGCTGGATCAAGCTGCCGGTGGAAGAAGGCCGGGCCGAGTACCGCGGTCCCGTGTTTCCCGTGGCGGGGATGGCCGTCAAGGGGTGCGTGAAGATCTGGGACGGCAATCCGGGTTCGTGGACGCTGCATGCCCGGGACCTGTTGGGCGATGCGGAACTCGAGGTCACGACCGAATCCGACAAGCCGGTCAAGTTCGACTACAAGGGCGGGCTCCAGGCGCAACTCGATCTCGTGGTGGAATGGAGCGAACCCGGGGACACGGACCTGTACCTCTGGATCGGTGTGTTGCTTCAGCAGGAGGAGGACGATGACGAGAGGGACATCTGTGAGCCTCCGCCGTCGTAGCGGGCTGGGCCTTGCCGGACCCAGAGGGAAGTCATGGTCTCATCGTCAGGACCTGTATCCAGGACGTCGAGCGGATCGAGGGATACGAACTCGATGCGGCCGGCAAGCGACTCGCCCGCCTGCTTCAGCAGCTCCACCGACGCGGATCCGAGGATGAGGAATCGCCCGGTTCGCCGGCCGGCCCGGCGCCCCTCGTCAATGAGCCCGCGGAGCTCGGGGAAGAGTTCGGGTGCGCGGTGAATCTCGTCCAGGATCACCAGACGGTGGTCATAGCGACGCAGGAAGTACCGGGGATTCCAGCCTACCACCCCGCCACCTCATGGACCGCGATGTTCTGGAAGGTGTAGCGGGTAGGCAGCGCCAACCGGGCACAGCCACGTCAGTTGCTCCCCACCAGCTCGTACACCACGACGTTTTCCACATCCATTTCGTCCATCTGCACACCCAGCACGAGCCCGTGGGCCACATCGAGGATGCGGAACCGGGGTGGGGCCTCCAGCGTGCCGAGCCACTCCCCGTCGGCGGAGATGACGGTGTAGCCGGGATCACCCTCGCTCCTGTCGCCCGGCCGGTAGGAAGGGAGCCATATCCGGCCCTCGGCGTCGGCGAAGGTCGTGGTGAAGAGGGGCATCGGGCCGCCGATCACCGCCCGGTATACGGCCATGTTGTCGTCGGTCAAGCGATCGATGACGGCAGCCGCGGCGCCCGGATTGGCCAACTGGTTGCTCGCCCTGAGCCCGGCTTCGATGCCGTCGAGCATCTCCTCGGTCAGCGGAGCCGGCTCGGCCTGCCAGCGCACGATCTGCGTGACGGTGCCGTCGGGACGACGCCAGGTCACCTCCGGCCGGTCGGATCTGGTGTAGACGAACTGACCGTCTGCCACCGTCACCCAGCCGCCCGCTCCGATCGGGTTCCACCGCAGCCCCGGCGGAGGACGCGAGATGAGGTCGTAGGACGCGACCGTGTCTACGGCGCCGGTCTCCGTGTCGAACCGGGCCATGTGCCCCGGGAGCCACTCCTCGTCGAAGCCGGACATGAACGCGCCGGTGGTCATCATCAGCTGCCCGGATGCGGCGATTCCGACCACGCGCAGCCCGTCCGCGGGCCGGATGTCCACCGTGCGCGCGACCGAACCGCCGTCAAAGGTGGTCACGCGGTACAGAAACTGGTCGACCGCCATGAACCGGTCCTGCCCCAGCGCAAAGGTGGCCCCTACGTAGTCGACGTCTCCCGGTCCCTCCCCCGGCCCGGCGATCACCTCGTGCAAGGAGCCGTCGGCGCTCAGCACGACCAGTTCCTCGTTGCCGATGTCCGAGACAACGGCGCTGCCGTCCGGGAAGAGGCTGCCGGGGTGGATCCGCTGGAAGGTGTAGTCGCCGGGGTTGGCGCCGTGGCGGTACCGTGGTTCCGCCGGGAACTGGAAGGGGGCTTCGATGGTTGGCATCCCGTCGTACTCGACGATGCGCACGCCGGCGCTGTCGTCGATCTCGACGGGGATGCCGGCGGTCTCGCGGATTTCGCTTGCGCCGCCGCAGGCGGTGATGCCCACCGCCAGCACCGGGACCAGCATCAGGGTGAGTTCATATCCGTTTCGCACCTGTCTGTATCTCCTATCGCTCGACCAGTTCATACACCACGACGCTCAAAACGTCCATTTCACCCTTAATGACACCCAGCACCCGTCCCCCGTGGACTCCGAAGACGCGGAGCCCTTCCGGGATGCTGACCCGCCCCAGCCTCAGGCCGTCGGGGGAGAAGACGATGTAGGACCGGGTGGTCGTTTCCAGGGAAGGATAGTATTCGCGCAGCCAGACACGACCTTCATCGTCCGCCATGAGGCCCGTGAAGAGGGGCAGCGGCTTGTCGGTGTCGAATTGCCATGTGGCCAGGATGCGCTCAAGTATTCCGGTTCGCTCCGCATCCGTCATCGCACCCATCTCTTCCAGGATCCCGGCCTCCAGCTCTTTCGCCAGCTGGTTCCGGTGCTCGTCGGCGGGATAGACCCACTCGGGCTGCCACCGAACGATTTGCCGGACCGAACCATCCGCCCGGCGCCAGGTCAGTTCCGGCGTATCGGTGCGGCCCTGGACGAACTCCCCGCGGACGGGTGCGACTCCCCCGAAGTGTGAGGCGGGGTTCCTTGTGCGGGGGCGGACCGGCGGTTGGGGCGGCACCCAGTCGTACGAAGCGATGGTGTCGGTGGCTCCGCCGGCGGTATCGAGGCGGACCATGTAGCCGGCCTCCCAGCCCTCCTGGGAAGGGCGGACACTCCGCGTGGACGACATCAGGATAGCGCCGTCCTCGCTGATCCCGCGCGCGCCGAAAGCCTGGCTGAGTTCCGGCGGAATCGTCGTCGTGCGCACGAAGGCGCCGCCCGCGAAGAGCGAGAACCGGGTGTTGATGTAGTCCTGGATGAGAAGGCTGTCGTGTCCCAGGGGCAGCATCGCTTTCGGGGGGCCGCCCAATTCGGCCGGGCCCTCGCCGCGGCGTGCGAGAACGGAACTCGAGCGTCCGTCGGGTTCGAGTAGCACGAGATCGCCGCTCTCGGCATCGTAGATTGCGGCGCTTCCGTTACTCAGAAGTACTCCGGCCGTGACCCAGGTGAACATGTAGTCGCCGGGGCCGGCCCCGTAGCGGTATAGAGGTTCCGGTGCGAGGCGGAAGGGGGCTTCGGTGACCTGTGCGCGGGCGTGTTCAACGATCCGCATACCGGCGCTGTCCTCGATGTGGACGCCCCCGTCGGTGGGTGGACGGGGATCGCCCTGGCAGGCCGCGAGAGCTGCGGCCAGCACAAGGATGAAGTGTCGTTCACTTCGCATTTTCGATTCCTCAAAAGGCGCGCGGCCGGATCGGCGCCGGGCGGCAGCCTGGGCGCTTCCCCGGTTGTCCAGATCGTGTTCCCGGACCCCCCGGCAACCGTTCCGCGCGGCGCGTTATCATTAAGGTTGCCCTGCAAACAACCCGAAACACAAGATGGCATGAACAGAGACATCGAAGTCATACAGGCGAGGATCAAGGAAACGAGCGGGTTCGTCGACCGGCTGCTCGAAGAGGTGGGCGGCGTGATTGTGGGTCAGAAGGCGATGGTGGAGCAGTTGCTGGTGGGGCTGCTCTCGGACGGGCACGTCCTCATGGAGGGGGTGCCGGGGCTCGCGAAGACGCTCACCGTGCGGACGCTGGCCGACGCGATCCGGACCTCGTTCCAGCGCATCCAGTTCACCCCCGATCTGCTCCCGGCCGACCTGATCGGGACGCTGATCTACGATCCCCGCAAGTCCGAGTTCAAGACCCGCAAGGGGCCGGTCTTCGCGAACGTGATCCTGGCCGACGAGATCAACCGGTCGCCCGCGAAGGTGCAGTCGGCGCTGCTCGAAGCCATGCAGGAGCGCACGGTGACGATCGGCGAGGACACCTACCCGTTGCCGTCCCCATTCCTCGTGCTCGCGACCCAGAATCCGATCGACCAGGAGGGTACGTACCCGCTCCCCGAAGCGCAGGTGGACCGCTTCATGCTCAAGCTCTCGGTGGGGTATCCGGACCGGGACGAGGAGCTGGAGATCATGCGGCGGATGAGTGCTGGGCCGCCGCCCGCCGCCGAGCCGGTGGTCACGCCGGAGGAGATTCTGACGGCGCGCGAGGCGGTCGAGACGATCTACATGGACAGCCAGGTCGAGCGGTACATCGTGGACCTGGTGTTCGCGACGCGCGAGCCGGCGGGAAGCGGTCTGGCCGAGCTCGATCCGCTGATCTCGTTCGGTGCTTCGCCACGGGCGTCGATCTACCTGGCGAAGACTTCGCGGGCGCACGCGTTCCTGCGGCACCGGGGCTACGTGACGCCCGAGGACGTGCGTTCGGTCGCGATGGACGTGCTGCGGCACCGGGTCATCCTCACGTATGAGGCGGAGGCGGAAGAGGTGACCGCGGAGGACGTGGTGACCCGGGTGCTGGACACGGTCGAGGTGCCGTAGTGTCCCGGGACGGAACACCAGGAGGCCGGCGGTGAAGTTCCGGACGGGCATCGGGAGCGGCGAGGGGGCGCGCCGGCGATCTGTCGCTGCAGGCGGCGCGCGTGGTGCGGCGATGTCGGGCGGGCGCGTCACGGACGGTGAAGGGGCCGCGGCGATCACGCGGGAAATCCTCAAGCAGGTGCGCCGGATCGAGATCACGACGCGCGGCCTGGTCAACGAAGTCTTCTCGGGCGAATACCACTCCGTCTTCAAGGGGCGGGGGATGAGCTTCGCCGAGGTGCGGGAGTACCAGTACGGCGACGACATCCGGGGGATCGACTGGAACGTGACCGCGCGCACCGGGTCCCCGCATGTGAAGGTCTTCGAGGAGGAACGCGAACTCACGCTGATGCTGGTGGTGGATGTGAGCGCGTCGTCGGAGTTCGGGACGCGGGGCCGGACGAAGGCTGAGCTGGCGGCTGAGTTGTGCGGCGTGATCGCCTTCAGCGCGATCAAGAACAACGACAAGGTGGGGCTGATCCTCTTTTCCGACCGGATCGAGCGCTTCGTGCCGCCGCGGAAGGGGCGCCGCCATGCGTTGCGCGTGCTGCGCGAACTGCTCTTCCATCCGGCCGAGGGGAAGGGGACCGACATCGGGGGAGCGCTGGAGTATCTGGCGCGGGTGGCGAAGCGCCGGGCGGTGGTGTTCCTGGTGTCGGACTATCTGGCCGGCGGCTACGAGCAGGCGCTGGCGGTCGCCGCGCGCAGGCACGACCTGGTCGCGGTGAGGGTGGGCGATGCGCGCGAGGAGGAGGTCCCGCCAATCGGGTTCGTCGAGTTCGAGGACCCGGAGACCGGGCAGCGCGCGCTGGTGAACACGTCGCGGGGGCTGTTTCAGGAGCGCTTCGGAGAACACCGGGCCGACGCGCGCCGCCGGGTGGACCGCCTGCTGCGCCGCAGCAAGGTGGACTCGATCGACGTGACGACCGGGGTGCCGTACGAGAAGGCGCTCCGGCGCTTCTTCGAGGAGCGGGGGCGGCGGGTGCGATGATGGAGGGGAGGGGCGTGATGGCGGGAACCGCGAGTTTCGGGCGCCTCGATGCGCCTAAGGTAAGGAGAACATGACAGTGTGTAATGTTTTCATTACAGGATTGCTGGCCGTTGGCGGCTTGGGCCCCCTTCAGGACGCCCCCCAGGAGCCCCGCCTCACCATGGAAGTCGACACGACGCTCATCAGCGTGGGCGACCCGATCATGGTGCGGCTCGTGGTGGACCATCCGGCCGACTGGGCCGTCCAGTGGGCCGATTCGCTGGATGTCTCCCCGTTCGAGGTGTTGCGTCAGGAGATCGCGGAGCCCGGGCCCGCGCCGTCGGGCGATGGGATGCGGTCCTCGGCCGCCCTCGTCGTCACCAGCTTCGAGTTGGGCGAGCTGGAGTTGCCGCCGATCGAGGTGGCCGTCGCCGCTCCCGGCGGCACCGTCCGGATGCTGCTCACCGACCCCTTCCGCGTCGGCGTGCAGAGTGTCGGCCTCGACGAGTCCGGGGACATCCGTGACATCAAGGGGCCGCTCTCGCTCGCGCGCAACTGGTGGGCCGTGGTGCCGTGGGTGCTCGTGGCGGCTGCGCTGCTGGCTGGCGCGTACTACCTGCACCGCCGCCGCAGGAGTCGACCGGCCACGGCGGCGCCCAGGCCCGCACCCCCGCCCCGCCCCTTCCACGTCGTCGCTCTGGAGCAGCTGGACGAGCTGGAGGCGGCGTCGCTGCTGGAGCGCGGCCGGGTGAAGGCCTACCACATTCGCATCTCGGAGATCATCCGCGCGTACGTTGAGGGCCAGCTCGAGGTGCCTGCGCTGGAGATGACCACCCGGGAGGTCGTGCGCGGCCTGCGCCGGGCGTCGCTCAGCGGGGCGATCACCGAGAGCTTCCGGAGCTTCCTGGACCGCTGCGACCTGGTGAAGTTCGCGAAGTGGCGCCCCGGGGCGGACGAGTCCGGGGAGCTGATGGGTGTGGCGCGGTCGCTGGTGGGGATGACGAGCGGGGCGGCGAGCGCGGAGGCTCGCGCACAATGATCTTCCGGTTCGAGGATCCGTGGATGCTGCTCCTGCTCGGGTTCGTCCCGGTGCTGGCGTGGTGGTATCTGGCGGGGGCCCGGCGGCGGCGGGGGTCGCTCACGCACCCGGATGCCGGGGGGCTGGCGCGGGCCGCGGGAAGCGGGGGCGGGTGGCTGAGTCACCTGCCGGCCGCGCTCCGGGGGCTCGCCCTGGTCTGTCTCATCGTCGCATTCGCGCGCCCGCAGACGGGGGTCACCGGCGAGAACGTGGTCGCCGAGGGGATCGACATCGTGCTGGCGCTGGACATCTCCAGCTCGATGCTCGCCGAAGATCTGGCGCCGAACCGGATCGAGGCGTCCAGGGAGGTGGCCGCCGACTTCATCGAAGGGCGCACCAACGATCGCATCGGCCTGGTCATCTTCGCGGGTCGGGCCTTCACGCAGGCGCCGCTGACGCTGGACTACTCGGTCGTCACGTCGCTGATCGGCGAACTCGAGGTGGGGATCATCGAGGACGGCACCGCGGTGGGGATGGGGCTGGCCACGGCGGTCAAGCGGCTGCAGGCGAGCGAGGCCGCATCGAAGGTGGTGATCCTGCTCACCGACGGGCGCAACAACCGGGGCGAGATCGACCCGGTCACGGCGGCGCAGGCAGCCCAGGCGCTGGGAGTTCGCGTCTATACCGTGGGCGCGGGCGCGCGTGGAACGGCCAGGGTCCCGGTCCCCGATCCCTTCGGCGGGCAGCGCTACGTCACGACGCGGGTCGATGTGGACGAGCCGGTTCTGCGCGAGGTCGCGGAGACCACCGGAGGACGCTACTACCGCGCCACGGACCGTGAGAGCCTGGAGGCCATTTACGATGAAATCGACGAGCTGGAGACCACCGAGATCCTGGTTGAGGACTTCACCACCTACGGGGAGCGCTTTCCGGTGCCGCTGGCCGCGGGACTGCTCTTCCTGCTCGCCGAGGTGGTGCTGGGACGCACCTGGCTGAGGACGCTGCCGTAAGATGTGTATGGTCGACATGACATTATGTAAAGTCAGCTTTACATTCGTGGCGGGCCGCTAGGTGTTCCGCTTCGGTTCCGGTATCGCGCTCTGGGCCCTCGCCCTGGTCCCGCTGCTGGTCCTGCTTTACTGGCAGGCCGAGCAAACGCGGGCGCGCGCTCCTCGACCGCTTCGGCGAACACGATCTGGTGCGCCGGCTCCGCGCCTCCGTCGATGTCACCGCCGTGCGGTGGAAGGGCGTGCTGGTGCTCGCCGCGGTGGCGCTCCTCGCGCTGGCGCTGGCCCGGCCCCAGTTCGGCACCCGCGTCGAGACGATCCGCCGCCAGGGACAGGACGTGATGGTCGCGCTGGACGTGTCGCGCTCGATGTACGCGGAGGACATCGTGCCGAACCGGCTGGAGCGCGCCCGCATCGAGATCGGCCGCATCATTCAGCGCCTCGAAGGGGACCGGATCGGCCTGGTCGCCTTCGCGGGGGACGCCTTCGTGCAGAGCCCGCTCACCGGCGACTACGGCGCGGCGATGCTGTTCCTGAACGCGATGGATCCGGACATCATGTCCGTGCAGGGCACCGATCTGGCGCGCGCCATCACGGTGTCGCTGGAGGCGCTGGAGGAGACGCCGCCCGAGAACCGGATCGTGGTGATCGTCACCGACGGGGAGGACCACGAGGGCGGGCTGGCCGAGGCGATCGCGGCGGCGACCGCGGCGGAGGTCACGGTCCACACGGTGGGGGTCGGGTCGGTGGATGGCGTCCCGCTCCCCGATGTGGACGGGAGCGGGGGGGGCGGCCGCTTCCGGCGCGACGACGAGGGCAATGTGATCACCACGCGGCTGAACGAGACCGCGCTGCAGGACATCGCGCTGCAGACGGGCGGCGAGTACCACCGGATCGGCCAGGGCTCGGGAGGGCTGGGGCGCCTGGTCGAGCGGATCACCGGGGGCGGTCGCGAGTTGGAATCAAGGGAGATCACCCAGTTCGAGGAGCAGTACCAGTTGTTCCTGGGCGCGGCATTGCTCCTGCTGGTCGCGGAGTTCATCATTCCAGGGAGGCGCAGGCGGTCGCGCGACGCGGGCGGGCGCGGCCAGGCGCGCGATGCCGGCGGACGCGGACGACACGGCGATGTCGGCGGACGCGGCCAGACGCGCGATGTCGGCGGACGCGGCCAGGCGCGCGATGCCGGCGGACGCGGGCCGGTGCTCAATGCCGGCCGACGTGGGCGCCCCGATGCAGGTCAGGAGGTTGGTTCATGAAGGTTCTTTCGTGGCGTTGGGCCGGTGGTCGGGTCATGGCGGCGGTTGGCGTGGTTGTGGGTCGGGGCGCGGCCGCGTGGGCGCGGTGCGTTGCCTTGCTGTCGATCGTCTCGGCCGGGTGGCTGCGCTATGCCGCCGTCGTCGCTCCGGTCGCCGCCATCCTGATGCTCGCCGGCCCGCTCCGGGCGCAGGAGGGCCGCCGCGAGGTCGAGGAGGGGAACCGCCTTTACGACGAGGGGCGGTACCAGGAGGCGCACGCCCGCTACCTGGAGGCGCTGGCCAAGGTGCCGGGACTCTCGCTGGCCCGCTTCAACGAGGGGAACGCGCTCTACCAGAGCCAGGAGTTCCAGCGGGCCATGGAGGCGTACCTGGAGGCGGCCGAGAGCGGCGATCCCGAGTGGCAGTCCCGCGCGTGGTACAATCTGGGCAACGCCCTCATGAGGCAGCAGCAGCCGGGCGCCGCGGCGGAGGCGTACAAGCAGTCGCTGCGCCGCGATCCGGGGGACCGGGACGCGAAGCACAACCTGGAGCTGGCGCTCCGGATGCTGGAGGCGCAGGAGCAGCAGGACGGGGAAGACGGGCAGGACGGGCAGGAAGGGGAGGACGGGCAGGAGGGGCAGCAAGGGGAGCAGGGCGGGCAGCAGGACCAGCAGGGCGAGGGGGAGCAGGGCGAGGAAGGCGATGAGGGCGAGCAGGGTGGCCAGCAGGGGCAGCAGGGTGAGGAGGGGGACGACCAGGGGCAGGGATCGGAGCCGGGTGGGGGGGATGCGCAGCCCCCGGAGGAGGGCGAGCAGGGGGGGGAGGGGCAGCCGCCCCCGCAGATGACCCCCGAGCAGGCCGAGCGTCTCCTGCAGGCGGTCACGGAGGATCCGGGCGAAGTGAACCGGAGGGCGGCACAGGCACGCGGGCGCCAGCCGAGGAAGGACTGGTAGGATGGTTGCGGAACCGGTCAATGACGTTTGGTAATGTCTTTGCACGATGCACTCTTGGGGCAGGTGGGCGGCGGCCAATGATGCAAGCCTCCGCCTCCTGCCCGGCACGGATCCATCGCCGGTTGAATGGCGCGGGGGGACAGGTGTGCGCGCTGCTGGCGGGGATGATTGCCCTGGTCCCGCCGCCCGAAACCGCTCAGTCCCAGGAGATCGCCGCCCGCGCCTTCCTGAGCGCGCCGCAGGTCGGGGTGGGGCGCCAGTTCGTGCTGAACGTGGAAGTCACGGGGACGCAGCAGTTGGACGGGCAGCCCGCGCTCCCCGACGTGACGGACTTCGCGAGCTTCCTGAGCTCCGGGACATCCAGTTCGTTCCAGATGGCCGGCGGGCGCACAACCGTTTCGGTCACCTACCAGTACCGCTATCAGGCCCTCGCGGAGGGCACGTTCGAGATCGGGCCGGTGTCGGTGACGGTGGGGGGCGAGACGCTGGAGACGGAGCCGGTCACGCTGACGGTCTCGGACGAGCCGCCGCCACCGGGTAGCGGGAGCGGCGGCGCAGCGGCCGATCCGTCGGGTGGAGTCACGCCGGAGGATCTTTTCCTTGAGACCACGGTTTCGCAGACACGCGCGTACGAGAACGAACCGGTGACCGTCGAATACCAGATCTTCACGCGGGTCGACGTGGACACCTACAGCATCACGGCCCTTCCCCAGGCGACCGGATTCTGGACCGAAGTGCTGACCCAGCCGGAATCGCCGCAGGTGGAGCGGGTGGTCAGGGACGGCTCCGAATACCTGAGGGCGACCATCCGGCGCGTGGCGCTCTTCCCCACCGGGACGGGCGCGCGGACCCTCGACCCGCTGAGCATCGAGGCGCAGGTGCGGGTGCCCGACCAGCGCGGTATTGATCCGTTCGGCGATCCCCTGGGCGGCATCTTCGGGCGGACGAGCCTCTTCGACCGCCGGATGCCCGTGGTTGTCGCCTCGCGGCCCGTCACGATCGAGGTGATTCCTGCGCCCGCCGAGGGGCGCCCGGATTCGTTTTCGGGACATGTGGGGACCCTCAGCGTCTCCGCCTCGGCCGACCGCGCCGAGGTACGGACGAACGAAGCGGTGACGTTCAGCGTCGATTTCCGCGGCACCGGGAATCTTCGCGCGCTGACACCCCCCGAGATCGCCTTCCCTGTCGAGTTCGAGACCTTTCCGCCGGAGACGCGGGACGAGATTGCCGTCGGCGGCGGGAGCCTCCGGGGGACGCGCGGCTACGACTACGTGCTGATTCCGCGTACTCCCGGGCGGGTGACGATTCCGCCGGTGGAGGTGTCGTATTTTGACCCCGCTGGCGCGCGCTACGTGACCGTGCAGTCGGAGCCCGTGGAGATCACGGTGAGTGGGGACGGCGCGGGTGCCGATGTTCCCGGTGGTGTCCCGTCCGCGGTCGAATCGATCCGGGACGAGATCCGGTTCATCCACATCGACGCACCCACGTTCCGGCGCAGGGACGTGCCGCTGTACGCGACGCCTGGCTTCTGGGTACTGCTGCTCCTTCCCGTGGCGGCGGTGGGGGGCGCGGCCGCCATGCGCCGGCACCGGGACCGGATCGAGGGGGACGTGGCGTACGCGCGGGTGCGCAGGGCGGGGCGGATGGCCAGGAAGCGGCTTGCGCGGGCGCGGTCGCTGGCGTCGGGGGATCCCCGGGCCTTCCATGCGGAGGTGGCGGGCGCGCTGGAAGGGCTGCTGGCGGACAAGCTGAATGTGGCCGAAGCCGGGCTGGTGCGGGAGGAGGCCGGGCGGCTGGCGGCCGAGCGGGGGGTGTCGGCTGAGACCCTGGAACGACTGTTCGCGTGTCTCGACGACTGCGATCTGCAGCGTTTTGCTCCTCAGGGGGCCGAGCGCGAGGCGCCGGAGCGAGTGCTGGAGCGGGCGGCCGGGTTGATGAACGACCTTGTGAAGGAGTTGGCGAAGTGAGGCGGCGCGCATTCGCGTGGCTTGCGCTGGCCGCCCTTGCAGCGGCGCCGGCCACCCTTTCGGCCCAGCAGCCGCTCTTCGACGAGGGCAACCGCCTCTACCAGGAGGGCGACTTCGCCGGGGCGGCGGCCAGCTACAACGCGGTGCTCGAAGGCGGCTTCGAGTCCGCCGAGGTCTACTACAACCTCGCCAACGCCCACGTCAGGCTGGGCCAACTCGGGGAGGCGGTCCTCAACTACGAGCGGGCCGCGCGCGTCGACCCCGGCAACGACGACATCCGGGCCAATCTGGCCCTGGTCAATCAGCGGCTGCAGGACCGGATCGAGCCGATGCCGCGCTTCTGGCTGCTGTCCGCGTTCGATTGGTGGATGGGACTGATCGCGCGCGGGGTGCTGGTGGGGCTGGCGGCGGCGTGCTATCTGCTGCTGGGCGCGGCGCTGGTGATGATCGTGCTGCGGCGTCCTGTGGGGTGGCGCGGGGCTCTGAAGCGCACGGCGTACGCCGCGGGGGTGGCCACGGTGGTGCTCGGCGCGACGCTGCTGGTGCGGGAGACCGGCCTGGCCGAGCCCGAGGAGGCGGTGGTGATGGCCACCGAGGCGAGGGTGCTGAGCGCGCCGTCGGAGGAGGGTGGGCTGACGGTGTTCACCCTTCACGAAGGGACGAAGGTGCGGATCGACCGCCGCGCGGGGGAATGGGTCGAGATCGTGCTGGCGGACGGGAAGGTGGGGTGGCTGCCGGCCGAGGTGCTGGAGGTCGTGTAGGAGGGCTGCCGCGCCGCGCTACCGGATCGTGAACTGGATGCGGAAGGTGCGTCCCGCCTGGGGCAGCCCACACTGGTCCAGCACCGTGGCGTCGGTCAGGTTGGCGACCCCGACCGTGGCGCTGGCCACGCGGCCGGAGCGGGCCTCCCGCATCACGAACACACGCGAAGCCTCGACGTCGAAGGTGGCGCTGGCGCCCATCCTGTCGAGACCCGCGATCTCGACGTTGCGACAGTACTGCACACCCCTGTAGGTCCCGAATCCCGTCACCGCGATGGCCCCCGGCGCTACGAAACCGAGGTTGGCGGAGCCCGAGAGATTGGGCTGGTATTCGGCCTTTTGCTCGGAGCCCGGTTCATGGGGATCGTGCACGCGCACGTCCTTCCAGGTCACGCCGCCTCCGTAGGCGAGCGCGCCGAGCGTCCCGGCTGCGGCCACCTCGAGGCCCGTCGACCGCACCTCGTCGCGGTTCACGCGCTGGAATTGCGGCCCCAGGAGGGTGACCGTGGAGGTGCGCACGATCGCGTCGCCCAGGCGGTGGTGGAACCCGACGACCTGCAGCGACAATCCGTCCCCGGTGTCGATGGTCACACCGGCTTCCGCCGTGATCAGGCTTTCGGGCTTGAGGTCGGGGTTGGGACGGAAGCGACCCAGCGCACCCGAGTAGAGTTCCCGAAGGGAGGGGAAGCGGGTACGGCGGCTGATCCCGGCGTGGTACAACATCCGGCCGCCGGCGGCGGGACGGGTCAATCCGGCGCGCATCCCCCAGTCCCCGAGTGTCCCCACCGGCTCCTTGTCCCCCGACCTGGGAGTATCCGAGCCGTCCAGCGAACCACCCAGCGTCCACCTCGTGTCCCCTCCGCCCAACCCGAGAATCCCCTGGCTCGCGACCTCGATCTCGCCCCCGAGGCTCCACAGGCGCTGTTCGTAGTCGAATGTGTTGCCGGACGCGAAGGTCTCGGTGTGGGTCACATCCGCTATGGTGAACGCGCCACGCAGGTCGACCGCATCCCTGATCAGGTGATCCAGCAGGAACCGGCCCGTGAAGGTATTCGTGGTGCCGGTCTCGCCGTCCACCACCCTCTGGTAGGAGGCGGTCTCGTATTCGTCGATTTCGGTCGTGGAGCGGTCGAGCCCGAAGTTGGCTTCAAACCGGGATTCGCCCCAGCGGTTCGGCCGTCTCTCCGTGCCGCCTGACAGCGCGATGAACAGGCGCGCCTGCTCCGGATAGCGCCAGAGCCGCGGATCGGCTACGTGCGCCTCGGGAGGGACGCCCCGGTTGGCGTCGCTGGCGGACACCAGTCCGGAGAGCCAGGTGCCTCCGCTGCCCAGATACCGCGCGGCCAGGAACCCGTCGACGAGCCGCCGGTCGGAATTGAGACGCAACCCTTCAGCGCCGGCGAGGAACTCCTCGCGCAGCCCCGGGTGATCGCGCGCACCGCCGGGCAAGGCAAGTCCCGGGCTGTTGCGGAACCCGCCACCCGCTCTCAGCACCCACTCGGACTCGTCAGCCAGGAAGGACGCCGCGCCGGTGGCCCCGACGGTGGTCGCGCCCTCCTGATCCAGCGAGAACGCTCCCGTGACCGGCGGAGGTGGCTCCGCGGCCGCTGAACCACGCCCGATGTCGAACTCGAGCGCGCCGCCGAGGACGTTGGGGCCGTGAAGCATGGACGAGAGGCCGCGCAGCATCCGAAATTTGCGCACCGCGGTGATCGGGATGATCGACACGTCGGTGCGGTGGTCCCATCCCAGCGTGATGGGGATTCCGTCGAGCAGAATGGCGATCTGCCGGTCTTCGGCGCCGCGCAGGTCGGGTTGTGCCTCGCCGCGGGAGTTGGCGCGGATCTGCAGCATCGGAATGCCGCGCAGCAACTCCTCGGCCGTGGGGGCGGCGATCGCCAGCGAGTCCAGGGAGATTTCGATGGCGCTGGTTCCCCCGGTCGTGGTGGCCGGCCTCGGAACTTCAACCAACACCCCGCGGATCCGGACCACCGTGGTCGTGTCCTGGCTGGCGGCAAGGCCCGGCGGCATCGCCAGCGCCGGCGTTGCCAGCAGCGGGAGCGCCAGCACTGCCTGAAGCACGCGAGTGCGGGCACCGCTCGGCAAGAAGAGTGCGCCGGCAGCCACCAGGCGGGCGCGGGCTGGCACCAGGCGGGCGCGGGCTGGCACCGGGCGGGCGCGCGCTGCCTCCAGGCGTGCGCGGGCTGCCACCGGGCGGGCCCGGGCTGCCTCCAGGCTGGCCGGGGCTGTCAGAAAACAGGCCAAAGCAGTCTTGCTAGCGGTCATTCGGCCTCGTTCGTCTCCCCGCATCTGTCCCGCCAATAGGAATCCTTCATTGAAACAGACCCGCGGCGAGGTCAAAACGTTCACGCGGGGTCTGTACACGGGCCGTTAGCGCGCGATCCCGGCGTGCACGGCCTCACTGACCGCTTCAGGTGATACCCCGTAGCGGCGATAAATGTCCCGGAAGGGTGCCGAGGCGCCGAAGCGATCGATCCCGATCGAGGCCCCGCCCGAGCCGACCCAGCGGTTCCAGCCCATCGTGCTTCCGGCTTCCACGGAGACCTTGAAGACATCGCCGGGGAGCACCTGACCGCGGTATTCGGGAGGCTGGGCCGCGAAGAGGCGCCAGCTGGGCATGCTCACCACTCTTGCGCCGATTCCCTCGCCGGCCAGACGCTTCCGGGCCTCAAGGGCGATCCCCACCTCCGAGCCGGATGCGATGATCACGGCGTCGGGGCCGCCGGATGCCGCTTCCCGGAGAGTGTAGGCGCCGCGGTGGAGTCCGGCGGCCGAGGGCTGGCCGGGTCCCCGGTCGATGACGGGCACCGTCTGGCGGGTGAGTGAGAGGAAGGACGGGCCCTCGCGGTATCGCAGCGCCGCGCGCCAGGCCTCCACGGTCTCGGGGCCGTCGGCGGGACGCAGGTCGAGCAGCCCCGGGATGGCGCGCAGCGCGGCGAGCTGCTCGATGGGCTGGTGCGTGGGGCCGTCCTCGCCGAGGCCGATGCTGTCGTGGGTGAAGACGTAGGTGACGGGAAGCCCCATGAGCGCGGCGAGCCGGATGGCGGGGCGCATGTAGTCGGAGAAGATGAGGAAGGTGCCGCCGAAGGGGTGCACGCCCCCGTGCAGCGCCATTCCGTTCATGACCGCGCCCATCGCGTGCTCGCGCACCCCGAAGTGGATGATGCGCCCGCCGGGGTTGTCGGCGAGGAGGTCCCCGCCGCCGGCGATGTCGGTCTTGTTGGAGCCGCCCAGGTCGGCGGACCCCCCGATCATGGTGGGGATGGCGCCGGACGCGCCCTGCAGCACCTTGCCGGAGTGGTTGCGGGTGGCGGTGGCGGGGGCGGCGGTCAAGTCCGGCAGCGCGTCTTCCCAGCCTGCCGGCATTTCGCCCGCGGCAGCCGCCTCGAAGTCGGCCGCCAGCTCGGGGAACGCCGCACGGTAGGCTTCCATGCGACGCGACCATGAAACGTGTGCGCCCGCCCGCCTGCCCGCGCGCTCCCGCCAGTGTTCCCGCGCGGCCGGCTCCACATGGAAGGGCTCGAGCGACGGGTAGCCGATGTTGAGCTTGGTGGCGGCGACTTCGTCCGCGCCGAGGGGCGCGCCGTGCGTGTCGGCCGTCCCGGCCATGTTGGGGCTGCCGTCGGCGATCGTCGTGGTCATCACGATCAGCGAGGGGCGGTCGGTCTCCGCGCGGGCGGCGGTGAGTGCGGCGTCGATCGCGGCGGTGTCCGCACCGTCCTCAACGTGCAGCGTGTGCCACCCGTAGCCGTCGAACCGCTTTCGCTGGTCGGTGGCGGTGGCCAGGTCGGTGGCGCCTTCGATGGTGATGCGGTTGTCGTCGAAGACCCAGATGAGCTTGCCGAGCCGCTGGTGCCCCGCGATCTCGGCGGCCTCGTGGGAGATCCCCTCCATGAGGTCGCCGTCGGAGCACAACGCGTAGGTGTGGTGGTCGACGATCGCGTGGCCGGGCCGGTTGTAGCGATGCGCGAGCCAGCGTTCCGCCAGCGCCATTCCCACGGTGTTCGCGACGCCCTGTCCCAGCGGGCCGGTGGTGGTCTCGACGCCGGGCGTGTGGCCGTACTCGGGGTGGCCGGGGGTGGGGCTGCCCCATTGGCGGAAGTTCCTGATGTCGTCGAGCGACAGGTCGTAGCCGGACAGATGGAGGAGGCTGTACAGGAACATCGAGGCGTGGCCGGCGGAGAGGACGAAGCGGTCGCGGTCCACCCAGCCGGGGGCGCGGGGATCGTGCCGCAGGTGGCGGGTCCACAGCACGTAGCCGAAGGGGGCGAGCGCCATGGGCGTGCCCGGGTGGCCGGAGTTGGCGGCCTGCACGGCGTCCATGGCCAGGACCTTGATGGTGTCGATTGACAGTTTCTCGATGGTGGTCCCCGCCACGGCCTGGGGCATGCGTCAGCCTCGCTTCCGCCTGTTCAAGGTTTGCTCATCCGGACGCGCCCCCGACCGCCGCCGCCTCCGCGACAACGAAGTTCAGGAGCCGGTCCGGCACATGTATGGTCCGGCGGATTTCCTTGCCCTCCAGGTGGCGCGCGACGTTCGGCTCGCACCTGGCCAGCGCCATTACGGCTTCCCGGTCCGCGCCGGCGGGCGCCGAAACCGTGCCCCGCACCCGCCCGTTCACCTGCACGGCCACGCGCGCCACCCTCACGGCTGCCTTGGCGGGATCGAACGCCGGCCAGTTGGCGCCGTCGAAGATGCTTCCCTCATGGCCCAGCCGCCGCCACAGCTCCTCGGCGATGTGCGGCGCGAAGGGGGCCACCAGGCACACCAGCGGCTCCACCTCGCCGCGGGCAGGCGTCCGCCCTCCGGCGCGCGCCGCGTTGAGAAACTCCATCATCGCCGCGATCGCCGTGTTGTAGCGGAGGCTTCCGACCTGCTCGGTGACCCGCGCGATCGTCTGGTGCAGCTTCTGCTCGACCGCGGGATCGGCACCGTCACCGCCATCCGCCTCACCTTCACCCTCCACCACCGACTCCCACAGGCGGTGCAGGAAGCCGTGCGGACCCGAAATCCCCTGGTCCTGGTAGTCCCCGCCTTCGACGAAGGGACCGAGGAACATGAGGTACAGCCGGAAGGTGTCGGCGCCGTAGCGCTCGATGATCGGGTCGGGGATGATCACGTTCCCCTTGCTCTTCGACATCTTCGCGCCCTCGCGGATGATCAGGCCGTGGGCGCGGAATTGGTCGTACGGCTCCTCGAAGTGCAGCAGTCCCATGTCGTGCAGCGCCATGACGACGAAGCGCGAGTAGAGGAGGTGGAGCACCGCGTGCTCGTTCCCGCCGATGTAGCAGTCGACGGGCAGCCAGCGACGGGTGATCTCGTCGTCGAAGGGGCGGTCGGGGAAGTCGGTGGACGGATAGCGCAGGAAGTACCAGGCGCTGTCCAGGAAGGTGTCCGAGACATCGGTCTCTCGCGTTGCGTCGACGCCGCAGGAGGGGCAGGGCACTTCGTACCACTCCCGGACCCGGGACAGGGGGCTGACCCCCGTCGCGTCGGGCCGGAAGTCCTCGACATGCGGCAGAACGACGGGCAGATCCTCCTCCGGAACCGGCACCGGGCCGCAGTCATCGCAGTGAATGATCGGGATCGGCGGGCCCCAGTACCGCTGGCGCGAAATACACCAATCGTGCAGGCGGTAGGTCACCTTGGCCTCGGCGAGTCCCCGCGCGGCCAGGTCCGCAACGATCGCCTTCCTGGCTTCGTCCACCTCGAGTCCGTTGTACCGGCCCGAATTGACGAGGGTCCCGGTCGGGTACTCGTAGGCGATCTCGAGGGGGGTGCCGGCGTCCTCGCCCGGCGCCGCGATCACGCGGGGGAGGGGCAGGTCGTAGGTGGTGGCGAAGTCGAAGTCGCGCTCGTCGTGCCCGGGCACCGCCATGATCGCGCCCGTACCGTATCCCATCAGCACATAATCGGCGATCCAGATGGGCACGAGCTCGTCATTCGCCGGATTGACGCAGTATCCCCCCGTGAAGACGCCGGTCTTGTGCTTCTCGACCTTCTTGCGGGCCACCAGGTCCATCGCGCTGGTCGTGGCCCGGTATGCCTCCACCTCTTCGCGGCAGTCGTCGCTGGTGACGGCGTCGACCAGCGGGTGTTCCGGCGCCAGCACCACGTAGGTCGCCCCGAAAACGGTGTCGGGCCGGGTGGTGAAGACGGTGACCCGCGTGGACCCATCGCCGGTCCCCGCCACCGGGAAGTGCAGTTCCGCGCCGTCGGAGCGCCCGATCCAGTTGCGCTGCGCCTTCAGCGTCGTATCCGACCAGTCGATGTGCTTCAGGTTGCGCAGCAGCCGCTTCGCGTATTGGGTGATCCTGAAGAACCACTGGCGGATGAACCTCTGCTCCACGCCCGTGCCGCACCGCTCGCAGGCACCCACGACCACCTGCTCGTTGGCCAGGACGGTCATGCACGAAGGGCACCAGTTGACCGGCGCCTCCTTCTGCTCGGCCAGCCCGTGCCTGAAGAGCTGCAGGAAGAGCCATTGGGTCCATTTGTAGTAGTCGGGGTCGGTCGTGTCGACGGTGTGGTCCCAGTCGAACATGCCCCCGATCCGGCGCAGCTGCCGGCGGAAGTTCGCGACGTTCGCGGGGATCAGTTCGGTGGGGTGCACGCCCGTCTTCAGGGCGAAGTTCTCGGAGTGGATCCCGAAGGCGTCGAACCCGATCGGCTCGAAGACATCGTGCCCCTGCATGCGCTTGAAGCGCCCGAAGACGTCCGCCCCGGTAAAGGCGTAGATGTTGCCCACATGCAGCCCCTCGGCGGAGGGGTAGGGGAACATCATCAGGTTGAAGAACGGCCTCTCGGCGGTGCGAAGCTCTTCAAGGGTGAAGGAGTTGGTCCCGTCGTGGTCCCACCGCGCCCGCCAACTGGCCTCGACGGCGACGGGGTCGTACGCCTTGTCAGCTTGTGCGGGCATGGCTGAAGAGATCCTGGTGCAACGGTGCGGTTCCATGCCGCGACTCGGGTTTCGCTGGGGCGCTTGGCCGTCGAAGGGGCGATCAAGCGAGAAAGCTAAGGAATATCCGGGCTCTTTTGCAGTCCGGGGGGTGTAGGCAGGGCCCCGGGGAACCGGTCCTGGCCACCGGGAGACCGTTGCCCCCGTTCTTCCGCGGCCGGAAGCAGGGAGAAGGGGTCGTCCACCGTCTTCACGCCCGTCCGCAGCGATTCGACGGCGTCGGCCAGCGATCCGCCGTGGGCATCCTGGAGGGACTGGAAGTCGGGCAGGCGGTGGTAGTAGCGCATGCGGCTGAGCAGGGTGGCGTTGTTGAGGGGAAGGCGCGCGAATCCGGCGAAGCTGAAGGCAACGAACCCGGGCTGCACCTCGTCGCGAAAGCGGTTCAGGTGGCGTTCGAAGACGGGTTCGCGCGCGGCGATCCTGTCGTTGCTGGTGGCGAGGGTGTCCGCGTAGACCGCTTCCAGATCCTCGACCAGCCCGTCGAGAAAGACCGAGAAGCGCATGGTGTCGTGCCACCGGTCCCGGGCGCGGTTGCACCAGACGGTGTCGGTGCCGCCGCCGGGCCGGGTGCAGAAGAACTCGATGGCGCCGGTCCTGCCCACCCAGGTCGCGAAGCTCTCGTTGAAGCGCACCTGTCCGGGCACGAAGAGGTGGTTGTGGGACAGTTCGTGGATGATCGTCGTCACCAGCTCCACCTCGTCGTACCGGACGATCGTCGACAGAAGGGGGTCGGCGAACCAGCCGAGGGTGCTGAAGGCGGAGGTCGGCCGCAGATAGGTGTCCAGTCCGTCGCCTTCGAGCTTGCGCTGGGCCGCAAGCGCGTCATCCAGGCTGAAGAAGCCCCGGTAGGGGACGCGCCCCACCACCGGGAACCACCATGTCTTCGATGCCAGACGGTCGCGGTAGGCCGCCGAAAGGACCATCGCCAGGGTGTCGCGCTCGAGTTCGGTGTAGCTGGTGTAGCTGTCGCCGACGTCGAGCCCGAGCTGGTCCCGGGCGAACTCCCGCGCCTCCCGCGCCAGGGTGAGCTTGCCGCGCGTCACCTCGTCGGTTGTGGGCGCGAGGATCACCTCGGGGATGGGCTGGCGCGCGCGCAGGATCTTCGCCTCCTCCCACCCGGCCCGGATCACGTACATGGGTGAGCACGCGGTCCCGGGCCAGAGTGCGGCCGCGGCGAGCAGCACGCCCGCCGCGACCAGCACCGTTCGGCGGCGCTTGCTACCGCCCACCGCCCAGGTTCCGGATCAGCGGAATCCCGCCCTCGGTGGGCACGTAGACCAGCGAGCCCTCGGGCAGCTGCGTCAACTGCTGGATGTAGAAGAAGGTCAGGTACTCCTGCGTCAGCCCCTCCGAGATGATCCGCTGGGCCTCGGCGATCCCCTTGGCCTCCTCGGCCTGCTGCCGCGCCTGCTCCTGGATGATCTGCGTCTGGAACTCCTCCGCCGCGACCTGCTGTTCACGCTCCTGCTTCTGCTCGATCGCTTCGCGGACCCGCGGAGGCGCCTGGATGTCACGCACGAAGACGGTCTCGACCTCGATCCGCTCTTCGGCCTTCGCCTGAATCTCGTCCCTGATCGCGACCGCCAACTCGCGGCGCTCGGGGGAGAAGATCTCGTTGATCGACTTGGTGGCCACCGCGTCGCGCACCCCGTTGCGCACGGCGCTGAGGATGACTGCCTGCTCCATGGTGGCCTCGCTGCCGATTTCCGCGTAGATGGTGGGCACCTTCTGCTGAGGGATCTTGTACAGGATCGACACCTCCACGGTCACGTTCAGCTGTTCCGAGGTCTGGGCCTCGATCTGTTCCACACCGCCCCGGTCGGGAAACGACTGCTCGCGGATGGACATCCGCTCCACCGAGGCGAGCGGGTTGATGACGTGAACGCCCTCCTCGAGCACGTTGGGCTTGACGTCGCCCAGGAAGTGCTGTGCACCGGCCTCGCCGACGCCGATGATCACGACCGCCTTCATCAGCACGAGTACGACCCCCAGGGCCGCCAGGCCCATCCCGGCCAGCTTGTTCGGAATCTTCGGGTCCGGCGACGGCATGAGGTAGACGAGCACGCCGATGACGACGAGAACGAGGGCAATTGCTGCGAACATGGGTTCCTTCCTTTCGTGGGGTGAGTCTGTCCTGGTGCTACGCAGGAAAAACCGGATTACTTCCAGAGAGGCAAGTTACTTCCTCAGGCCCGCCGTTGGCAGGTAGTGCGTGGACCGGCCGCGTCCGCCTTCGCGCAGAAAACCCAGCTCCACGAGCAGGCCCAGCTCGCGGCGCGCCGCCGGATAGGTGATCTCGAAGAGCTCCCGGTAGTCCGCACTGCGGAGCTGTGAGCGCTTGCCGAAGTGCTTGCGCAGCCCCGGTACGCGCTCCTCGAGAAACCACCGCGTGGAGTCGAGGTCGGCCGCGAGGTAGTAGACCGGAACGCGGTCGTCGTCGATGAACTCGGGCTTGACGATGTCGCGGTCGACGAGCTCCCGGATCCGCCGGTCCGCTACGCGCTCTGTTACCGCGTTCAAGCGCAGGTACTCGTCCCGCGTGAAACCGTCCGGGCGCGCCAGGAGCACTCGCCTCTGGTCGGGGTCGATCCCGAGCCCGCCGACGATGTGCTTCCATCCGGGTCCGGCGGCGGCCACCTCGGGTCCGTTGTGCAGGCTGAGTGTGAAGACGCCGCCGTGGGCGCTGAAGCGGGGTTCGGTGAGGAGACTTCCCTTCATTTCCCGGAACATGCGCGCCAGCCCGCCCCCTTCCCCTCGCATGAAGCCCGCGGCCACCAGGACCCTCACCAGCAGCGGATTGCGCGTGGCGTGCGACGCCGTGCCGCTCGTCAGATCGTGCACGGTGACGCCCTCCGCGAGCAGGCCGGGGCTCGACACCTCCGCCCGGTCGTCGTAGAACACAAACTCCGTCTCGCTCCTCGACCGCTCGTAGTCCCGGTGCGCCACCGCGTTGACCAGAGCCTCGCGAAGCGTGCCGTGCGGGTACTCCGGCATGTCGGCCAGGAGCAGTTCCCGCAGCGGCTCCGATGGCCGGCACTGCTCTTCGATCAGCTTGAGAGCCCTGGGAACGGCCATGGCCAGAGGCGGATGGGCGTGTCCCATCCAGGTTGTGCTCTGGCGCTGGCCGAGGATGCGCGCGGTCCCGGCGACCCGCATCACCCGGATGCCGGCACCCGGGTGCCAGCCGCGCGCCGGGGGGCGGGCGAAGAGAAGCAGTGCCGCATTGGTGATTTCCCAGTCGGGCGCTTCCCCCTTGATCAGACCGAAGCGGCGCAGCGCTTCGACGGCCGTGCCGGCGCCCTCGCCGCCCTCCTCGTGGGCACCCCCGATAAACGACCGCGCCAGCTCGAGATCCAGGTCGGCGATGCTCGCGGCCGGCCTTATGCGTTTCTCGTAGTCCAACGTCCCTGCCCTCTGTTTCGCGATCGTCACGGAATCCGCATGTGCACAATAATCCCTTGATTGCGAAATGTAGAGTATTCGCCAATTGATTCCGATGATGAGGATCACCGTTCGATCCGCGTACGGTCATCGCCCTCGGCGGTGCGACTACGCCGCCGCACCGACGAACTGGAGTTCGTGGAGCCGGCGGTAGAGCCCTTCGTGCTCGAGGAGCTGGTCGTGGGTCCCTTCCTCGACCAGGCGGCCCCCGTGCATCACCAGAATGCGGTCCGCCCCCTGCACGGTCGAGAGGCGGTGGGCGATGACGAGGCAGGTGCGGCCCCGCATCAGGCGGTCGGTGGCCTCCTCGATGCTTGCCTCGATCTCGGAGTCGACGGAGCTGGTGGCCTCGTCCAGCACGAGGATCGCGGGATCGAAGGCCAGCGCGCGGGCGAAGGAGAGCAGCTGCCGTTCACCTACGGAGAGGCGGGCGCCACGCTCGCCGAGCGGCTGGGAGGAGCGCTCCGGGAGCCGCTCCACGAATGGCGTGGCCCCGACGGCATCGAGGGCCGCCGACACCGCGTCCGCGCCGATCTCCTGCGAACCCAGCTTCACGTTGTATTCGACCGATTGGCTGAAGAGGAAGATGTCCTGCAGGACGAGCCCGATGCGGTCGCGCAGGTCGTCGAGGCGCAGCCGCTCGACCGGGACGCCGTCGACCAGGATCCGGCCCCGCTGGGGCTCGTAGAACCGCATCAGGAGGTTGATGACGGTCGTCTTCCCGGCTCCCGTGTGCCCCACGATCGCCACCCTCTCGCCCGGCGCGACCGTGAACGACAGGTCCCGGATCACCCATTCGGGCTCCCCGTCGCCCGGCGCGCGCCTCGCCCCGGCTGCCTCGCCGGCCCCGCCCGGCTCGCCCCTCCCCGTCGCGGCCTCCATCGCCCCCGCCCCGCTCCCCGTACGCGAACCACACGTTCTCGAAGCGGATCTCGCCACGGGTCCGCGCCGGCAACCTGGCGGGCGCCTCCGCGTCCACAATCGCAGGCTCCCGGTCGAGCAGCCGGAAGATCCGTTCGGACGACGCCATCGCCCCCTGCAGCAGGTTGTACTTATCCGAGAGGTCCTGGATCGGGCGGAAGAAGCGGCGCGCATACTCGAGGAACGCGGCCAGCACCCCGATCGTCACCGCCCCCTGGATGAGCGCACCGCCCCCGTACCAGATGATCAGCGCCAGCGCCACCGCGGTGATCAGCTGGATGACGGGGTAGAAGAGCGCGTAGTAGGTGATCGAGCGCAGGTGGGCCGCGAGGTAGTCGTCGTTGAGTTCCTTGAACCGGTCCAGGTCGGCGCGCTCCCGGTTGAAGAGCTGGACGACCCGGATCCCGGTGAAGCGCTCCTGCAGGAAGGCGTTCAGGCGGGCGAGCCGCGTGCGGATGTCGCGGTACGCCGAGCGGATCCTGGACCGGAAGACGAAGGCGGCATAGACCACGAAGGGCAGGACGCTGAAGGTGACCAGCGCCAGCTGCCAGTCCATCTGCAGCATCGCCGCGACGATGAAGAAGAGGATGAAGAGGTCCCCGAACACCGTGACCAGCCCGGAGCTGAAGAGTTCGTTCAGCGTCTCCACGTCCGAAGTCACCCGGGTCATCAGCCGGCCGACGGGGTTGCGGTCGTAGAAGGACAGGTCGAGCCGTTGCAGCTTGCGGAAGATCTGGGTGCGCAGGTCGTACATGACGCGCTGGCCCAGCCAGGTGGTGACGAGGGCCTGTGCGTACTGGAAGACGAAGACGAGCACGGTCGCGCCCAGGAAGAGGGTGGCCAGGAACGCGAGCTGCCGCCCGTCCCCGCCCGGAATGGCCTCGTCGAGCGCGATCTTGGTGAGGTACGGGCCCACTACCGCGAAACCGGAAGCGAGCATCAGCAACGCCACCGCCCCCACGACCGGCCACCGGTACGGCTTCAGGTAGCGCAGCAGCCGGGCCATCAACTGCGAGTCGTAGGCCTTGCCGAGGACCTCCTCCTCGTAGCCGCCGCCGCCGTTGCTCACCGCCGCGCCCCGTCCACCATCAGATCGTGCCCGCGGCGACCATGTCCATGCCGTCCAGGAGACGCTGCATTTTGTCCCAGGGGGCCACCGTCGCCCGCAGCCCGTTGGCGAGCGCGGTAGGCCCGCGGAAGGGCCGCACCCGCACCCCCACCCGCTCCAGCCGGGCCGCCAGGTCGTCCAGCTCCTCCTCCGGACGCAGGATGAAGATGAAATTGGCCGCGGACACCGGGACCTCGTAGCCGCGGTGGACCAGACTGTCGCTCACGCGCCTCCGGTTGACCTTCGTCTCGGCGATCGTCTCGGCCAGCCACGGCGAATCGCTGGAGATCGCCGCCGCCGCTGCCGCGCTCGTCACGCTGGTCACCACGAAGGGACCGCGCGCCTTGTCGACCTCCAGCACCAGCGCGGGGCTGGCCACGCCGTACCCGGCCCGCAGCCCCGCCAGCCCGTACGCCTTCGACAGCGTCTTCACGCAGATCGTGCGCTCGGCGTTCAGGGCCATGTCGACGGGCGTGCGGTCGTCCAGGCCGCGGTTGTACTCCCCGTAGGCCTCGTCGATGATCAGCACGCTGCCGACGGCCTCGGTCCGGCGCTGGACGGCCCGGATCCATTCGTCCGGGATCGCCAGCCCGGTCGGGTTGCCCGGGTTGGCCACGAACACGATCGCGGGCTCGGAACCGGCGAAGCCCTCGGGATCGGCCAGCGCCTCGTGCCACTGGACCGCGACCGGCACGTGCCCGTTCATCTGCGCGAGCATCCCCGCGGCGGGCCACCCCGGGTCCAGGAAGCGCATCGTGGTGGGCGCCACCGCGCGCATGAGCATGTCCAGCACGCCGGTCCCGCCTACGCCTGTGGTGATGTGGTCCGGGGTGACGCGGAAGTGCGCGGCGACCGCGTCCGTCAGCTGTTCGGAGTAGCTTCCCGGGTACTCGGAGGCCGCGGCCGTGCCCGCATTCGCCAGCACCTCGAGCGCCGCCGGGTGCGCGCCCCAGAGGTTGCGGTTGTCGCCCAGGTCGGCCGCGATCGCGGATTGGTCCGGGAGGTAGCGGGCGAGGGTCCGGTAGTCGGTGCGTGGGTAGATGTCCATTGCCATTGGTCCTGTGGCGATAGATTTGACGGGGACGCCGTGCGGGGGCCGGAGACGCCGCTCGATGGACGGAGGCGCCGCCCGTTTGTCGCGGCGTGCCGCTCGCGAGCGCGCACCATGGCCGTTCCACGCTCGGGGAAATCGCGCTTTCCCGCAACGGCCAGCACTCGGACAAGGGGCAAGAACGGGGCCGCCAAGGGCAATGGATGAGCCGATTCGCATCAGGGGCGCGCGCCAGCACAACCTGAAGGGGATCGACCTCGACCTGCCCCGGCGCGCACTCACCGTGATCACCGGGCCCTCGGGCTCCGGCAAGTCCTCACTCGCGCTCGACACCCTCTTCGCGGCCGGCCAGCGCCGCTACGTCGAAGCGCTCTCCACCTACGCCAAGCAGTTCCTCGACCGCCTCGACAAGCCCGACGTGGACCGCATCGAGGGACTCCCGCCCGCGGTGGCGATCGAGCAGCGCAACCCCGCGACCTCGAGCCGCTCCACCGTCGGCACCGCTACCGAGGTCTACGACTATCTGCGCCTCCTCTTCGCGAGGGCCGGGCGCACCCACTGCCCCGACTGCGGCGGCGAGGTGCGGCCCGACACGGTCAGCAGCGCGGTGGACAAGGTGGCGGCGCTGCCTCCCGGCACCCGCCTCATGATCGCGTTTCCGCTGCGCCGGAGCGGAGAGGTATCGCACCGGCAGGTGGCGGAGAACCTGCGCGCGCTGGGGTTCGCGAGGGTGCTGGCCGACGGGGTGCCCGCGGAGCTGGAGGAGATGCTGGGGGATGCCGGGCCGGCGCCGGGACCGGAGGCGGAAGCGCCGGACGGGACCTCCTTCCCCGACCTCGCCGCGAGCCGGGAAGTGATGGTGGTCGTCGACCGGATGAAGGTGCCGGAGGAGCCGGACCAGGGCTGGGGCGAGCGGCTGGCGGACTCGCTGGCGACCTGCTTTCGCGAAGGGGAGGGGGAGGCGGCGGTGATCCCCGCGGGGGACGCCGAGGCAGGCGGGCCACTCGCGGGCCGCGACTCCGGCGGGGCTGCCGCGGGCCGTGACGCCCTCAGGACGCTCCGCTTCACCGAGGCCTTCCGCTGTCCGCGCCATCCGGACCGGGCGTTCCTGGTGCCGGAGCCCAAACTCTTCTCCTTCAACAACCCCTACGGCAGCTGCCCGGCGTGCACCGGCTTCGGCGCGACGCTCGAATACGACCCCGGCCTGATCGTGCCCGACCCGGGCCGGTCGATCGACGACGGGGCGGTGGATCCGTGGGCGAAGCCCCGCTACGGGCGCGAGCGCGACGCACTGCGCCGTTTCGCCGTCCGCGAAGGCGTTTCCAGCTACACGCCGTGGCGCGAACTCCCCGCTTCCTTCCGCGAAGCCGTGCTCTACGGGAAGGGGTCCTTCCGCGGCGTGATGGGATTCCTCGTCTCCAAGGAGCCGAAGCGGTACAAGCAGTACATCCGCATCTTCCTCCGGCAGTACCAGCGGCCGCTGCCGTGCCGGGCGTGCGGGGGCTCGCGACTGAGGCCGGAGACGAAGCATGTGACCGTTGGCGGCGCCACGATCGGCCGCGTCAGCGACATGCCGATCGAAGGGCTGCCGGACTGGCTGGCCGGGCTCGGCCTTCGCCCGATGGAGTCGAGGATCGCCGCGCCGATCCTCAAGGAGCTCACCGCGCGGACCGGATTTCTGGTGGACGTGGGGCTGGGGTACCTGACGCTGGGCCGCCAGATGCGAACGCTGTCGGGCGGCGAGGCGCAGCGGATTTCGCTTGCGAACTCGCTGGGATCCCGCCTGGTGGACACCCTCTACGTGCTCGACGAGCCTTCCGTGGGATTGCACCCCAGGGATATCGAGGCGCTGCTCGCGCTCCTCAGGCGGTTGCGCGACGGCGGCAACACGGTCGTGGTCGTGGAGCACAACGCCGCGGCGATCCGGTCCGCCGACCATGTGGTCGAACTGGGACCAGCCTCGGGAGACAGCGGTGGGGATGTCGTCTTTGAGGGGTCACCGAAGGCCTTGGCGGAGGCTTTGACAAATACAGGTAAGTATTTGTCCACGAATCTGTCAAACAATCTGTCACGACATGAGTCACATAACCAATTGAAAAACAATAGTTTACAGAAATCTATCCCCGAAATCTCCGGAAATCTGTCTGATAATCTGTCAACAGATGCGTTTGCTCCGGCGCACGGAAGCGCGCGCCCGCCCGGCGGCCGGTCGATGGAGCACGGATCGCGCTGAAGGGTGCCGCTCTCCACAACCTTCGGGGGGCCGAGGCCGAATTCCCGGTGGGTGTGATGACGGTGGTGACAGGCGTGTCGGGTTCCGGCAAGTCGACGCTGGTGCATGACATTCTCTACCGCGCGCTCGAGCGCGAACTGCGCGGTGGCCCGACCTCGGCCAAGGAACACCTTGGCGAAGCGGTCGGTTCGTACGACTCGCTCACCGGACTGGAGCACATCGACGACGTGGTGCTGATCGACCAGAGCCCGATCGGCAAGACGCCGCGCTCGAACCCCGTCACCTACATCAGGGCGTGGGGCGAGATCCGCCGCATCTTCGCGAGCGAGCCGGCCGCGCGGAAGGCGGGGCTGGAGGCGCGCAGCTTCTCCTTCAATGTGAAGGGCGGGCGCTGCGAGGAGTGCGCGGGCGCGGGGGCCGTGCGCGTCGAGATGGTGTTCATGGCGGACATCCACGTCCCCTGCGAGGTCTGCGGCGGGAAGCGCTACCGGCCGGAGGTCCTCGAGGTGAAGGTCCGCGGCCACAGCGTGACCGATGTGCTGGACTTCACCGTTGACCGCGCGATGCGCTTCTTCGTGCGCGAACCGAAGCTGGGGCAGGCGCTCTGGCACCTGCAGCAGGTCGGGCTGGGCTATCTGCGCCTGGGACAGCCGGCCCCGCACCTTTCCGGGGGTGAGGCGCAGCGGCTCAAGATTGCGCGCGAGCTGATCGCGGCGGCCGGGAAGGGGCGGCGGGGGCGCAGGACGGGCGGGAGCACCGGGCGAGGGCCGGGCGGGATGAGCCGTGCGCGCGCGGGGGCCGCGTCGCGCAAGCTGTACATCCTCGACGAGCCCACGACCGGCCTCTCGGGCCAGGACGTGGCACAGCTGCTCACGGTGTTGCGCAAGCTCGTGAGGGCGGGCAACACGCTGGTGGTCGTGGAGCACGATCTGGACGTGATCCGGGCGGCGGACTGGGTCGTGGACCTGGGGCCGGGTGCGGGGATGCGGGGCGGCGAGGTGGTCGCGATGGGGCGCCCCGAGGACGTGGCGACGGTGCCGGAGAGCGTGACGGGGCGGTTTCTGGCGTGACGCCGCGCGGCAACCTCCCCGTCTCGGTCGTCCTGCCGGTCCGCGACGGCGAGCGAACCCTCGGCGCGGCGCTGGAGTCGCTCCGCGCGCAGACCTTCGAGGACTTCGAGGTCATCGTCGTGGACGACCATTCCCGCGACGGGAGCGCCGGGATTGCGCGCGAATGGGCGCGGCGCGATGGGCGCTTTCGGGTGGTGCGGATGGGGGCGGACGGGGCGTCCCGAGCGGCTGGCGTTTTCCCCGACCCTGGCCAGGCGGCGCATCGTGGTGCGAACGCAGGCCACGGCCCGGCGGAGAGCGCGGCCCCCAACGGAATCGTGGCCTCCCTCCAGCGCGGCCTCGCCGAGGCGCGCGGCACCTGCATCGCGCGCATGGACGCCGACGACCGCTGCCACCCCGAACGGCTGGCCGTCCAGCACGACCTGCTCGAACGCTCGCCCGGCCTCGCCGGCTGCGGCACCGGCGTCCGTCTCGTCCCCGAATCCGGCGTGACCCCGCGGGCCGCCGAGTACGCGGCCTGGGTCAACTCCATGACCGATTGGGACACCGTCGCCGCCAACATCTTCGTCGAGTGCCCCCTCGCCCACCCGACCTTCATGTTCCGGGCGCGCGTCCTGGCCGAGGCCGGCGGCTACCGCGACCGCGCCTGGCCGGAGGACTACGACCTGCTGCTGCGCCTGTGGCGGCGCGGGCACCGCTTCGTGGCGGCGCCCCGAGTGCTGCTGGACTGGCGCGACGAGCCGGGCAGGCTGAGCCGCACCCACCCTGCGTATTCGCTGGCCGCGTTCAGGGCGTGCCGGGTGCACCACCTGCGCAGGAGCCTGCTCAGGGGGCGGAGCGGGGTGGTGGTGTGGGGCGCGGGCCCGACGGGCAAGAGCCTGGCGCGCGAGTTCGCGCGGCAGGGCGTGAGCGTGCTGGCCTTCGTCGAGGTCGACCCGCGCAAGATCGGGCAGCAGATCCATGGGGCGCCGGTGCTTGGGGTGGAGGCCGTGCGGGAGGGGTGGGGGGTGGGTGGGCGGGGAGGGGGCGGGGGGTGGGGAGGGGGAGCGGGGGTGGCGGGGGGCGCGGGAGCGGAGGCCGTGCGAGGCGCGCGGGGGGTCTCGGGTGCGCTCCATGTGGGGGCCGTTGCGCGGTCGGCGGGCCGGGCAGCGGTGCGGGGGGCGGTGGGGGGGGTGGGGTTGGGGGAGGGGGTGGACTTCGTGGCGATGGCGTGAGGTGGTGGTGGAGCGGATTCTCGGTCAGTGTAACGTTTTCGGGATTCGTGGCCATCAAATCATGGACGGAGCTGTCCCGGTCGGGCTGTACCCGCGAGGGGCACCGCGATCGGGTTCCATCCCGGGGCTCCGGCGCACAACCAACTCCAAAAGGAGGATGTATCATGCGGATCCGAAACCTCATTCTCTGCCTGTTCGTGGCGATGTTCGCCGTGGCCGCGTGGACGGAGAAGGCATCTGCCCAGTGCTGGAATTGCAAGCCTGACCGCTGCATGTGGAGGGGCCCGATGCGTCATGAGCAGGGCGGCCGGTTATAACGCTGCAATTGGGGCACCGGTGCCGGACCTGGGTGCGTCATGACAATCCCCCGCACGGAGGGGTATGACGACTGCTCTGACCGTCCAATAGGCATTTTCTGCCGCTGTAAGACCCTGGACGGTGGTGGTGAGGGGGACGCCATGCGTGCCGCCGCACCGTGGACGCCTGATCCGAGGGTTGCCGCAGCGAAGATGGAGTCCGAGCTCTCAGAGACGGTGTTGGCCATCAAGGCCGGTGTGCCGATACCGGCGGACGGCTCCTTTGTCTACATCAGGAGAGGAACAGACCGGTGGCGGGACCATAGTCCGAAGGAGGTGCGACATGGCCGAAGTTGCGCGCGTGGCGATCGCAGAAGTTGAACTGGCCCGTACTCTCGCGGGCGAGTGATGTGACCACCATACCCCGAAGATGGCTCGCACTCCTGGCGCTGGCGTTCCATGTGGAGGGGCCGGTTGGTGGAGCCCCGCCTGCGCCGACCCCGGACCCGCGCCCCCTGACCGAACCGAGTCCACATGGACCACGGAGCTGGAACACCGGTTCGGGGATGCGTTTGAGGGAGACGCCATCTTCCACTTCATCCGCTCAGTCCGCGTCGACCGGCAGGGCGAGCGGGTGTATACGGTGGAAACGGCCTTGTCGAGGGTATCGGTCTGGACGCCGGACGGAGAGCTCCTGGCCAGTGTGGGACAGCCCGGTGAGGGTCCTGGAGACTTCGCGTTCGCGGACTACGTTTTCCCGGATGATTCGGGATTCATGGTCCGCGACCTGCATCGGGGTCGGTTTTCCTACTTCTCGACCGACGGCGCACTGCAGACCACGGCCGACTTCCCTGGCAACATCAGCTACCAGGGATTCCGGATCGACGCTCGCGCCAGGTTCCCCGATGGGAGCTTTCTCGGGAAGCCCAGTATTGCCGCCAGCGTCAGAGTGGGCTTGTGGGGCGACGACCCCATCCACAGCCTCCCCCTGCTTCGGGTCTTCCAGAGCCAAGAGGGCTGGGTTCACAGGCCGCTGTGGCGCATGAACATACGTAACGAGACCCTGTGGATGAAGCTGACCGGCCAGCAAGTGTTCGGGGTGCAGCCGTTTTCCGATGCGGACCGGTACCAGGTGGATCCGGTTGCGGGGACCTTCGTGATCGCGCGCAACGCCGGCGAGGACCTCGGCCCGGGCGAGGCCGGGCTTCTGGAACTCACCGCGACGGGCGACACGGTCTGGCAACGCCTGTTGCAGTTCGATCCCATCCTGGTGGCGGGTTCCGTGCTCGACGAAACGGTCGATGCCGAGGTCGGATATCTCGAATACGAAGAGGAGACTTTGCCGGGGGTTCTGGGCCGCCGTTCTCCCCACGATATCGTGGAGGAAGCGCTCTTTGTGCCCGAACATCTGCCGGCCGTCAGGGACATCTTTCTCAGCTCCTCTTCCGGGCATGTGTGGATCGAGAGTCTTGAGCGCGTGGACACGATGAAGGTCTGGTATTCGGTCGTGCGGGGTGACAGCGAGACGCCGCCCCGGCGTGTACTGCTTCCCGAGTTCTTCCATGCCCGCGACGCGACCGAGACCCATGTGTGGGGGTTTTGGAGAGACGAATTGGGTGTCGACCATGTGGAGGGCCGGCGCCTGGTGGACCTGGGCCATTCCGAGCGTTGACTACAGCTACAGCTAAGAACCGGATTGGCGTGCAGCTCGCCCTCCTGACGCTTGCACTTGCCGCTGCCTGCGCCGATCCCGGAGCTGCGCCCCCGTACCAAACCGAGTCCACATGGACCACGGAGTTGGAACACCGGTTCGGCGACGCGTTTGAGGGGGACGCCATCTTCCACTTCATTCGCTCTGTCCGCGTCGACAGGGAGGGCGAGCGGGTGTTCACGGTGGAAACGGCCTTGTCGAGGGTATCGGTCTGGACGCCGGAGGGGGAGCTCCTCGTCGCTGTGGGACGGCCCGGCGCTGGTCCCGGCGACTTCGCTTGGGCGGACGACGTGTTCCCGGATGACTCCGGTTTCGTGGTACGCGACCTGGAGCGGGGGCGGTTCTCTCGCTTCTCGGACGATGGCGCGTTGCAGACCACGACCGACTTCCCCGGCAACGTGGGCTACCAGGGATTCCGAATCGAAGCTCTCTCCTGGTTCGCTGACGGGAGCTTCCTGGGGAGGCCAAGCCTTCCGGCCGATGTCGAGGTGGGCCTGCGGGGCGACGACCCCATCCACAGCATGCCGCTCTTGCTGGTTTCCGATACCGGCGGCGGCTGGTCCCACAGGCCGCTTTGGCGACTGAACATTCGCAACGAGAACTTGCTGTTGAAGATGCCGGATGACCACCCGGTGTTCTCGCTCCAGCCGTTTTCCGATGCGGACCGGTTCCAGGTGGATCCGGTTGCGGGGACCGTAGTTATCGCGCGCAATGCCGGCGAGGACCTCGGCCCGGGCGAGGCCGAGCTTCTGGAACTCACGGCGGCCGGCGACACGGTCTGGCAGCGCCTGCTGCGGTTCGATCCCATCCCGGTGGCCGGTTCCGTTCTCGAAGAGCCGATCGATGCCGAGATCGACTTTCTCGAATACCTCCGGGAGGCTGAGCCGGGTGTCCTGGGCCGGCGTTCTCCGCGCGATATCGTGGAGGAAGCACTCTACGTGCCCGACTATGTGCCGGTGGTCAGGAGGAGGCTCTTTCTGACCTCGTTCTCCGGGCAGGTGTGGCTCGAGAGCCATGAGCGCGCCGACTCGATGAGAGTCTGGCATTCGGTCGTGCGGGGCGACACCGAGACTCCGCCCCGGCGGGTTCTGCTCCCCGAGTCGTTCCGCCCCCGCGACGCGACGGAAACCCACGTTTGGGGAGTGTGGTCCGACGAATTGGGTGTCAATCATGTGGAGGGCCGGCGGTTGGTGGAGCTGGACGATTCAGAGCGTTGACAACAGGGAGAAACCGGAGGGGGAATACCCCCCTTCTCACCCCTTGAATCAACCTCCGAAATCCGCTATGATTAAAGGCTCCCCGAGCCCCGTTTCCATCCCGCTCGGACCCCCTGCGGCCCCCCGGCCCCCCGCTCTTTCCCACCGCCCGACAGCATGGCCGAAAACGACCAGAAAAGCACCGGCGAGAGAGTCCTCGAGCGAATTCTCGAACAGGAGATGCGCGAGTCGTTCATCGACTATTCGATGAGCGTCAACGTGCAGCGCGCGCTCCCCGATGTGCGCGACGGATTCAAGCCGGTCCACCGCCGCATCCTCTACGCCATGTCGGAGCTGGGACTGTCTCCGGGACGGGCGTACAAGAAGTGCGCGACGGTCGTCGGCGAGGTGCTGGGGAAGTATCACCCGCACGGGGACTCCGCGGTCTACGACGCGCTCGTGCGCATGGTGCAGGACTTTTCGCTGCGCTATCCGCTGGTCGACGGGCAGGGCAACTTCGGCTCCATCGACGGCGACTCGGCGGCGGCCTACCGTTACACGGAAGCGCGGCTGCAGCGCATCTCCATGGAACTCCTGGCCGACATCGACAAGGAGACGGTCCGCTTCGAAGACAACTTCGACGGCCGGCTGAAGGAGCCTTCGGTCCTGCCCTCGAAGGCACCCAACCTGCTGGTGAACGGTTCGTCCGGGATCGCGGTGGGGATGGCGACCAACATTCCTCCGCACAACCTGCGCGAGGTGGTCGGCGGCCTGCTCGCGCTGATCGACGACCCGCAGCTGCCGGACGACGAGCTCGAAGAGATCATCAAGGGGCCGGACTTTCCGACCGGCGGGTACATCTGCGGCCGCGAGGGGATCCGGCATGCGTACCGGACGGGCCGCGGGCGCATCGTCATCCGGGCGCGCGCCGACATCGAGGAGGACGACGACGGGGCGCGCCGGATCATCGTCACCGAGATCCCGTTCATGGTGAACAAGGCGCGGCTGATCGAGCAGATCGCGGCGCTGGTGCGCGAGAAGAAGGTCACCATGATCCGCGACCTGCGCGACGAATCGGACCGCGACGGGCTCCGCGTCGTTGTCGAGCTGAAGCGCGACGCGGTCCCCCAGGTCGTCCTCAACCGGCTCTACAAGCACACGCAGATGCAGTCCACATTCGGCGCGATCTTCCTTGCGCTGGAGGACGGCGTGCCGCGCGTCATGCCGCTGCGCGAGATGCTGGGACACTTCATCGATCACCGGCACACGGTGGTCGTGCGCCGCAGCGAATACGATCTTGCCGCCGCCCGGGAGCGTGAACATGTGCTGGAGGGGCTGAGGATCGCGGTCGACAACATCGACGAGGTGGTCCGGATCATCCGCGGCTCGCGCGATGCCGCGGAGGCGGCGGTCAACCTCCGGGCGGCGTCACGCGAGTGGATGACGGGGTCCGCCGGCACGATGGAAGCGGCTGGAGAGGCCGACGACGCGCCTGCCGGGCCCGGGCTCTCGGAGAGGCAGGCCCGCGCCATCCTGGACATGCGCCTGGCCCGCCTGACCGGCCTCGAGAAGGAAAAGCTCGACGCCGAACTTGCCGTGGTGCAGGCCCGGATCGCCGAACTGGTGCGCATCCTGGGGGACCGGGATGTGCGGATGGGGATCATCAAGGACGAGCTGCGGGAGATGGCCGTACGCTACGGCGACGACCGCCGTTCGGAGATCATCGGCGCCATCTCGTCGTTCGACGTGGAGGATCTGATCGCCGACGAGGAGGTCGTGCTCACGATGTCCCGGCAGGGGTACGTGAAACGCATCCCCATCGACGCATACCGGGCGCAGAGGCGGGGTGGCCGCGGCATCGCCGGGATGGATACAAAGGCCGAGGACTGGGTCGAGCACCTCTTCGTGGCCTCCACCCACGACTACCTGATGGCCTTCACCGACCAGGGGCGCTGCCACTGGGTGAAGGTGTGGGGCATCCCCCAGGGGAGCCGCTACTCCAAGGGCAAGCCGATCGTCAACTTCCTGGAGCTGGCACCCGGCGAGAAGGTGGCGTCGGTTCTGCCGGTGCGGCAGTTCGCGCAGGACCGGTTCCTGCTCTTCTGCACCCGCAACGGCGTCGTGAAGAAGACGCCGCTTTCGGCCTACGGCAACGTGCGGGCCGCGGGGATCTACGCGATCAACTTCCGCGAGGGCGACGAGCTGATCGACGTGAGGATCACCGACGGCACGAACGAGGTGGTCCTGGCGACGCGGCGGGGCAAGGCCATCCGGTTCAGCGAGGCCGACGTGCGGCCGATGGGTCGCCGTACCGAGGGCGTGATGGGGATCCGGCTGGGCGCGGGTGACGAGGTCGTGGGAATGGTGGTGGTGCGCAGCGACGAGGAGACGCTGCTGGTCGCGACCGAGCGCGGAATGGGCAAGCGCAGCGAGATCGAGGACTACCGCTTCCAGCAGCGGGGCGGGCGGGGCGTGATCAACCTGAAGCTGTCGCGCAAGAAGGATGCGGTCGTGGCGGTGAAGGCGGTGCGGGATGTGGACCAGTTCATGGTGATCACCCGCAACGGCGTGGTGAACCGCCAGCGCGCGGACGAGGTGAGGGTGATCGGCCGCGCCACTCAGGGGGTGCGCCTGGTGAACCTGGACGAGGGGGACCAGGTGGTCGATGTGGCCCTGGTCGTGGGGGACAACGGGGACGACGAAGATGGGGACGAGTAGCCCGGCAGGCCGTGGATAATCGCGGCGTCGCGCGCAGCGCGGCGAGGCGCCGGGCTGGCGAGGGGCGGCTGGTTTCCCTCATCGACATCGAGGCCGCGGCGGAACGAATCCGGGGAACCGTCGTGCGCACGCCGCTGATCCCCGATGCGGACCTGTCGGAATCGCTCGGCCGCGAGGTGCGCCTCAAGTGCGAGTCGCTGCAGAAGGCGGGGTCGTTCAAGGCCCGGGGCGCGACCAACTTCCTCGCGCAGCTGACGCCGGAAGAGCTCGAGCGGGGCGTGATCACGTATTCGTCCGGGAACCACGCGCAGGCGATGGCCTTCGCGGCGGGTCGCAGAGGCGCTCGCGCGGTCGTCGTGATGCCCACCACGGCGCCCCGCGTGAAGAGCGAGGGGGCCCGGCGGCTGGGAGCGAGGGTCGAGTTTGCGGGGACCACATCCGAACACCGCCGGGTGCGCGCCGAAGAGATCGCCGCGGCCGAGGGGTTCGTGATGGTGCCGCCGTTCGACCACCCGTGGATCATCGCGGGCGCGGGGACGGTGGCGCGCGAGGTGGTGGAAGACTGGCCCGAGGTCGACACACTGCTGGTGCCGGTCGGTGGAGGCGGGCAGGTCGCGGGGTGCGCGGCCGCGCTGAGGCGGCTCAGGCCGGACGCGACGATCATCGGCGTGGAGCCGGCGGGGGCGCCGACGATGCGGCGGGCACTGGATGCCGGCGCGCCACAGACCCTGGAGCGGATAGACACCATCGCGGACGGCCTCGCGCCCACCCGGGCCGGGGAGCTGACCTACGCCCACGCAGCCGCGTTTCTCGACGATGTGGTTCTCGTCGAGGACGAAGACATCCGCCGCGCCGCGCGCCACCTGATCCTGCGCCGCAAGCTTGTGGTGGAGTACTCGGGCGCGGCCGCGGTGGCGGCGCTGATCTCGGAGCGCGTCCCGGCGGCCGGTTCGGTCGGCGCCCCGGACTCGGCGGCCGGATCGGCCCCCCGCAACGTCTGCGCCGTTCTCTCGGGCGGCAACCTGGACACGTCGCTGCTCGGCGACGTCCTCGATCCGGGCGCGGCGGCCTAGCATGGCCGGCACCCCGTGCACGGCCCGGCCGGCTCGCCACCCCGGCCCGGCCCTGGCCACCTGACGCCCGGCTACCTAGCCAAACGGCGACGCCCCACGCGCATGCTCCTCCTCTTCGACATCGACGGCACCCTCACCCGGGGAGGCCCCGCGCGGGCGGCCTTCGCCCACGCGCTGGAAAGCACCTTCGGTGCGGCGGGGCCCGTCTTCGACCACGACTTCTCCGGCAAGACCGACCCCCTCATCACCCGGGAACTCCTCACCACTGCCGGCCTCCCTCTCCGCGACATCGAGGCCCGCCTGCCGCGCTTCTGCCGCTGCTACGTCACCGAGCTGGAGGCCCGCATCGACGCGCACCCCGTGACCGCGCTGCCGGGCGCCCGTTCGCTGATCGGGGTGCTGGCCGGGCGCGGCGATGTCTTTCTCGGCCTCGTCACGGGCAACCTGGAGGGCGGCGCGCGGGTCAAGCTCTGCTCGGCGGGGCTGTGGGACCACTTCCCCATCGGCGCCTTCGGCTCGGATCGCGAAGACCGCAACGAGCTGCCCGCGATCGCGCTGCGCCGCGCCGCCGCGCACTGGGGTCGGCCGTTTTGCGGCGAGGAGACGGTGGTCGTGGGCGACACACCGCTCGATGTCGCGTGCGGCAGGGCGGTGGGCGCGGCGACGGTGGGGGTCGCCACGGGCCGGTACTCCTTCGCCGAGCTGGAAGCGGCGGGTGCGGACCGGGTCTTGCGGGGCTTCGCCGACGTGGAGGCTGCCGTGACGGCAATCGTGTCAGCGCGGCTTCCTTGATCCTGGCTCCCGTGGGGCGCATCTTCCCAGGGTCGGGCCGGGCTTTCCCCGTGCCCGGACAGCAGTCCCGGACCGGATGAGACCAGCCGCAAGTGGCGGCGGGCCCCGGGAAAGCAAGCAAGTGGAGATTGTAGCATGAAGAACTTCTACGTAGTCCTCGGCATAGTGGCCGTCGTCGGCGCGGTGGTGGTGGCATTGGCCCTTCGGGGCGGAACGCCCGTGATCGTACCGGTCGACCTGGGTGAGATCACCGACCAGGAGTTGGTGGATCTGGCGCAGGGAGTCGTCTACGGCAATGAGGACGCGCCGATCACCATCATGGAGTTCGCCGACTACCAGTGTGGGGGCTGCGCGTACTTTGCCCTGAGTGTCAAGCCCTTCGTGGACAAGGACTACATCGAAACAGGGCAGGCCAAGCTGGTCCTGCACGACTTCCCTCTGGACCGGCATCCGCACGCATTCCTGGCGGCTCGCGCCGTCCGGTGCGCCGGCGATCAGGAGCGCTACTTCGAGTATCACGACCAGGTCTTCCGCACCCAAATGGAATGGTCCGCCATGGCGAGTCCGGTACGCCACTTCAAGGAACTGGCCGGGGATCTCGAGCTGGATCGCCGGGCATTCGGAAGATGTCTCGACAGCGACATGCATGCCGATGTTGTTACCGCCAACCGGCGGCTCGGAGAGCGGCTCGGGGTTGACGGGACCCCAGCCATCTTCGTGCACGACGGCCAGGCGCTGAGATTCCTCCCGGGCTTCGAATTCGCCCACGTGCAGCAGGCCATGGAGGCCGTTGGCTCAGGGAATTGACGGACCCTTCTCCTGTATCCGCGGAGAGCGGCAAGCCGCCCCTTGAGGGCCCGCCCGCTCCCGCGAAGAACCGCATGGCCGTCGCCGTGCTGTCCCTCGCGGGCATCTTCCTCGCGTTCTACCTCGTGGCGAACAATCTGGGATGGGTTCCGCGGGTACCGTGCGGCACCGGCGACTGCGGCATCGTCCAGTCCTCCAGCTACGCCTGGGTGGGGCCGATCCCGGTGTCCGTGATCGGCCTCGCAGGGTACCTTGCCCTCTTCGTCCTCTCGCTCCTGGGACTGCAGGAATCGATGGCCGGTTCGCGGCTCATCGCCCTGCTCCTCTTCGCCGGCGCGGTCGCGGGCTTCCTCTACAGCGGCTACCTCACCTACCTCGAGGCCGCCGTCATCAAGGCGTGGTGCCGCTACTGCGTGGCCTCGGCCATCCTGATCACGATCGTTTTCGCGGCGACGATTCCGGAGGTGAAGCGGATTCGCGGGATGGGTGGGGGGTAGGGTCTGCGGCGCTCGACGCCTGCAGGGCCGCTGCAAGCGACCATTCCGAAACCAGCGCGGGTGGCCAGCTCCCCGGGGCGAGCCCCTCCATCAGGGAAGACGCCTCCTGCCGTGCCCGCTCCGCCAGCTTCGCCGTCACCAGCTCCGCCGCTTCCGCCTTCGCCAGCTCCTCCTCGTCGAGCAGACAGGCGGATCCGTGCCGCGGCACCCAGACATCCAGGCAGAGGTCGGTGGTCTTCCAGGAGCACGCGCTGAGGAACTCCACCGGGGTGAGGATGTTCGCGTAAAGCCCAGTAAGGGTGCCGTCGGCGAGGTGGAAGATGCCGATGTCGTGCCAGGCGCCAGGGAAGGTGAACCAGATGACGGGGGAGGCGGGTTCCAGGATGGGTGCGCCCGCCACGTTCAGAGGTGCCTCGATGGGCGTGCGCGGCTGAAACGTGACGATTCCGCGCGGGCTGCTCTCCAGTACGTGCTGGCGGTAGGTCTCGGTGGGGCGGTCGAGCCGCCGGTAGCGAATCTCGACGGTGGTGCCGGCGGGAGGGAGGGGGATCGCCCGCCGGTGCGTCACCCGGTCTTCCCGAACCGCTCCGGGTTCGCCCTCTCGATGAACACATTCATGATCCCACCGCACACCGCCGGGCTCCATGTGGTGAAATCGTCGGTGAGGTCGACGCGCACGGTCGTGGGGGGGGCGCCGTCGAACAGGTCCTGGGCCGCTTCGATGACCTCCCCCTCCCCGCAACCGCCGCCCACCGTCCCGGCGATCACGCCGTCGCGGCCGATGAGCATGCGGGCGCCCGTCTTGCGCGGGGTCGATCCCTTCGCGGACACGATCGTCGCGAGCACGGCGGGCTCCTCGATGCGCGCCAGGCAGGCCAGCAGTTCCTTCTCGTCCATGGTCAGTCCCCGGTTGCGGATCGGGTGGGCGCTGCGGGCTCGGCCGGCCCCGTGTCGGGCTCGGTTGACTCCGTTGCCGGCGCGGCCGCGTCCGCCCGCGCGCTGGCACCCCCGAAGAAACGTTCAACCACCCGCTCCCTTTCCACCAGAGGGACGCCCGTGCCGCCCGCGTGGAACAGGATGATCTCGGCCACGACCGACACCGCGATCTCGGCTGGTGTCTGGCCGCCCAGATCCAGGCCGACGGGCGCCCGCACCCGCCGCATCTCGTCGGTGGAGAAGCCTTCGCGGGCGAGTTGCTCGTGGGTGGCGCGGACCCGGCGCCGGCTGCCGATCATGCCGATGTATGCCGGCGGCGCGGACATGCGCAGCAGCCGCACCAGGCATTCGTAGTCGAAGCTGTGCCCGCGGGTGACGAGGATGACGTGGTCCGACGGGCCGAGCGGGGTGTCCGCGAAGGGCTCGCGGAAGTCGATGACGCGCACCGTGCGGGCGTCCGGGAAGCGCTCGGGCGCGGCGAATTCGGGGCGGTCGTCGAGCACCTCGACGCGCATCCCCAGCATTGCCCCGATGCGGGCCAGCGGGATGGCGATGTGCCCCGCGCCGACGATCACCATCCTCGGCGGGGGTCCGTGCAGTTCGAGGTAGACGCGCGCGGTCCGCGCCCGGTCCCCTTCCCGGTACTCGAAGTCGCGGCTCAGCGCGCCGCGGGACTCCCTGGGGGGGAAGAGCGACGTTACCGCCGCTGCGACCGTCTCGTCGAGGGACCGGCTCCCCAGGGTGCCGCGGCTGCGCGTGCCGGAGAGCCACCATCGCCGCCCGATCAGCGCCGCGTCGGGGGCGTCGGTGACGACCGCCGTGTAGATGCGCTCCCCCTCCTCGAGCGCCTCCAGCACTCGGGCGGCGACCTGCGCGGCGGAGAGGCTCACCGGGCGCGGGGCGAATGCGCCGCGGACGTCGATTTCGGCGCCGTGGAACCCGGTTCCGGCGCGGCCGGCGTGGCCCCCGTCGCGGCGCTTCCCGCATCCGGAAACCGTTCGCCGTAGCTGCGCGGCGTGTCGATGTCGTCCGCGACTCCGGGATCCGCGACCGCGACCTCCAGCACCCGGGTGGGGTCGCGCCGAACGACGGTCCGGGCGCCCTCCGCGAGCCCCTTCTCCAGGAACTCGTGCGCGATGCTCATGTCGGCGAGCACCGGGTGGCCGCGTTTGCCCCGGTGGCTGGGCGTCACGATGGCGGCCTGGGAGTTCCGCCATGCCGCGATGACGGTCCGTACCGTCTCGGCGGCCACGGCAGGGTTGTCGACGGGCGTGAAGATCACCGCGGCGGGAGGGTCGTCGTGGGCGTGAAGGTGTTCCAGCGCGGTGCGGAGCGACCCGATCTGGCCGCCCTCGCCGCCGGCGTTCACGACCAGCTGCGCCTCGGCCCGCTCGGCCTCCGCCGCAACCGCGCCGGATCGGGAAGCCGCGACCACCACCACCGGGTTGCAGCCGCCCCGGTGGAGCGTGCCGGCCAGCCGGGCGAGGAAGGTGGAGCCGTTCGCGTCCAGGAGCGCCTTGGGGGCTCCCATCCGTGTCGAGCCGCCCGCCGCGAGGACCACCCCCGCGACCGTGCCCGTGCGCGGCGGCGCGCCGGCCGGCGCGCCGCCGCTTCCCGGCCCGCCGAGGGTGCCGGTGCCGGGGCCGTGCGGGGGGCTACTCGGTATCACCCGCGCGCCCGCCCGGAAAGGCCTCGTGAAATGTCGCCCCGGTGCGCGACAGCTCCGCGACGAGGGCGGCCGGTTCATACCGGCTGCCGGCGGTTTTGCAAAGCGCCTCCATCGCGCCCGCCACCTCCGCCGGGCCCCGGTCGTCGGCGTACCGGAGCAGCCCGCCGCGGAAGGGTGGGAAGCCGGTGCCCATCACCATCCCCAGGTCAACGTCCGCCGCCGAGGCCACGATGCCCTCCTCAAGGATGCGCGCAGCCTCGTTGACCATCACCAGCAGCAGCCGGTCGCGGACATCGTCCGGCCTGGGCCTGGAGCGCGCCTGTGACAGCTTCATGTCGGCATAGACCGAGGGGTCGAAGCCCTTCTCCCTCCCCTTCGCGTACAGGTAGAAGCCCCGGCCGCCCTTCCGCCCCAGCCGGCCCGACGCGGCGAGCGCGATGAGCGCGGCAGCGGGCGCCATCCGTTCGCCGAAGGCCTCGGCCATGGTGCCGCCCGCATGGCTCATCACGTCGATTCCGATCTCGTCGATGAGCCGGCAGGGGCCCATCGGCATGCCGAACCGCTTCCACGCCCGGTCGACCGCAAGGGCGTCCCATCCTTCGTCAAGCAGGTGCCCGGCCTCATTGAGACAGGGGCCGAGGATCCGGTTGACGAGGAACCCGGGCGCATCGGCGGTGATGACCGGGACCTTCCCGAGGCGAACCGCCAGCGCTGCGAGCGTCTCCACGGCGTCATCGCCGGTCCTCGCGCCCCGCACCACCTCCACGAGCGGCATGCGGTGCACCGGATTGAAGAAGTGCATCCCGGCGAAGCGTTCCGGCCGGTTCAGAGCCGCGGCCATCCGGTCGATGGAGAGCGACGAGGTGTTGGACGCGATCACCGCCCCCTCCCCCACCACGGCTTCCACCTCGCGCAGGACCGCCTCCTTCACCGCCGTCCGCTCGACCACGGCCTCGACGACCACGCTTGCGCGCCCCACGCCCGCGTAGTCGACACCGCCCGTGATCAGCGCCATGCGGCGCGCCGCCTCCCGCGGGCGCAGCGAACGCCTCCGCACGGCACCGTCGAAGAGCGAGCGCGCGAACGCGAGCCCCCCCGCGACCGCCTCGTGCCGGATGTCCTTCATGCGCACCGGGATCTTGCGGTAGGCGGCGACCTGCGCGATCCCGCCCCCCATCGGCCCGGCCCCGATCACCGCCAGGCGCTCCACCTCGGCCGCGCGCCCCCCGCCGGCCCACGGCCCCTTCCGCGCGGCCTCCCGAAGCTGAAAGACGAAGAGCAGGTTCTTGCACTCGGGCGAGACCGCGAGCTCGCCCACCGCCCGGGCTTCGAGCTCGAGCCGCGCGGCCACGGAGCGCCCCCGCCCCCTGCGCACGACTTCGAGGATCCTGAGCGGCGCCGGGTAGCGGCCGCCTGTACGCTTCCTCACCTGGCGGGCAGCGGCCCGGAAGACGAGGGCACGTCCCGGCGGCGTCCCGTCGAGGAAGCGGCCGGCGATCGTTCGGCGGCCCCGCGGCCCCCGGGGCGGTTCACCCTGCTCCCTTGCCAGCTTGCGCGCCAGCGCCAGGCACCTCTCCTCGAACTGCTGCCTGGGCAGCACGCGGTCCACGAGGCCGATGCGGCGGGCCTTCGAGACGCGCACCGGCCTCCCGGAGAGCATAAGATCGAGGGCCGCGGAGAGCCCCACCAGACCCGGCAGGTGCGTGGTCCCGCCCCAACCCGGCAGGATGCCGAGCAGCACCTCGGGCAGGCCGATGCGCGTGCGGTCGTCGTCGTCGGCCACGCGGTAGTCGCAGGCCAGGGCAAGCTCGGTGCCGCCGCCCAGGCAGATCCCCCGGATCGCCGCGATCGTGGGGACGGGCAACGCCGCGATGCGTCCGAAGAGAGCCTGCCCGGCCCGAGACGCCTCGGTGGCGGCGCTCCGGTCCTGGACCAGGGCGATCGCGTTCACGTCCGCGCCGGCGATGAACGAACCCGGTTGCGCCGACTCGACGATCAGGACTCGCAGGCCACCCTCCCGCGCGGCCTCCTCCGCTTCCGCGACGATCGTGGCGAGGTCCTCCATCACCTCCTCGGTGAGGACGTTCTGGCGCCGCACCGGGTCACGAAAGATGAGCCGCCCCACGCCATCGGCGTCGATCCGAAGGCGCGGGTTCATCGGCGGCTGTACCCGCTGCTGGGACGGCCGGTGCGGAGGCGCGCGCGGCGGTGGCGCCCGCGGCAGCGGCTCCGGATCGCCGTCGGGGTCAGAATACCGGCCGGACCTCGGCGTTTTCGCGGGTCAACCGCACTTCCATCGGCTCTCCCCGGACAACCGTGATCGGGAAATTCCAGTAGAGCTCCTCGCCGGGCAGTTCGTAGCGGGCGTGCACCCAATAGTCTCCCGGCGCGACCTCGACCTGGATTCCACCCGTCGCGTCCGTTGTGTCGACCGCCATGCTCAGCCCCGAAGCCTCGACTCTGGCCGCGATCACGTCGCCGATATCGGCGAATGCCTCATCCGCCCAGTCCGCGCGCTCGAACCTGACGCTGTCCATGCGTTCGATCGCCGCCTCCTGGAGACTCGTGAACTCGTTGAAGTATGCTTCGCGGCTGCGTTCCACCTGGCCAAGCTCGATGTCGAGATCCTCGTACCGGTTGTACAGTTGCTGGTACTCCCGCGTGTCGTTGTCCATCTGCTCCAGTTCCCCGGCGAGCAGGCTCACCGTGTCTCGCAAGATGCCCCAGCGGTTGTCCGAGTCCCGCCACGACGCGCGGGCGCGTGCGATCTCCTGCTGCGCAGCCAACAGGTCCGGCGGGATCTCGGGTTCGGGTCGCGTGGCTGCGGCCGCCAGCGAGTCGAAGACGTCGTCGCGGTCGTACGGAAGCAGCTGGACCTCGAGAGCATTGAGCGGGGCGGCGTTCGGATCCGCGCCGTCGCCCAGCGCGGCGATGATGTTCACCTCCGCCGCCCCGCACGCCGTGAGGGCCAGTGCGCCGATGGCCGCCGCGAGTCCAGGACCGAAAGTGCGTCGCGTCATTGTGTCACTCCCTGAATGTTGCCGTGGAAAATGGAACGGGCGAATGGGTGAATTGCCGCCCAAAATAAAGTGCTGCACCCACGGCATCAAGACGCACGGTGCTCATGACCGTGCTTCTGACGATGCCGAGAAGCCCCACCGGAGACCTCAACCGCTGCCGTAGGCCACCCGGATCGTCAGCGCCATCCCCCGCGCGACCGCCCGCAACCGCTCCTCCGACGGCGGGCTTGCGGCGCTGTTCGCGAAGGTCAACGCCTGCGGGTCGGTCGCTCCCCGGAGCAACGCCTCCGCGGCCGCCCGACCTGAACCCGACGCCGGGGCGAGTTCCCGGCTCCAGCGGCTGCGAGTCGGCGGGAGGAGCTGGTCGAGGGGAACACCGTCCTCTTCGGAGCCGAGGTGCCGGACCGCTTCGTCAAGCCTGGCCTCCCAGCGTGCAGAGGCGTGGGCGCTGGTCGAGACTCGAACCACCAGCCGCCCGTCGGCGTCGATTTCGGTTTGGAACTCGAAGAGGTCGGGGTCCCGGCGGCTCTCGAGCGCTTCCTCCAGCACCAGCCGCACGAAACGGGCCTCCAGGAGCGTCGTCTCCGGTGGATAGCGGAAGACCGACCCGACCCAGCGGGTGACGGCGTCGCTCGGAACCTGGACGCGGATCGATGGCGACGGGATGGGCCGCGAGCCGGCGGCAACGGGCAGGCGACGCTCGGGTGGCCCGGCGGTGGGGAATGTCTCTTCGTCGTCCACAACCACCCAGACCGGAGGGCCCCACAGGGCTGCGGGCGTTGTCTCCGTGATCTCCGCGGCGAGTCTTTCGAAGTCGGTGGTTACCACGGCCGTGTCGTCGAGCGCCTCCGTCTCTCCTCTGAGGTGCGCGGCCAGAACCCGGTCGAACCGGGACCGGGGCAGATCCCCGCGAAAGGCCAGGTCGCCGCGCAGTGCGGAGACCGCCGCTTCCGCCAGGCGTGCGGGCAGGCGCATCCTTGCCGCGCGCTGCATGGTGGCGAGGACGGCCTCCACGGCTTCGGGGGCGACGTTCGCCATGAAGTAGCGTCCCGTCGCGTCCCGGTCGTAGGCGAATCCCACCGGCAGGCCCGCGGCAGCCTCCCGCATCGCCGCGAGCAGAGCGCCATCACCCGCCTGCACCTCCAGATCTTCCCGCTGCGTACCCCCCGTGGCGGGGAACGCCATCGTCACCGAGGCCACCGGCAGCCAGCCGCGGGCAATCACCAGCGGCGTGCCGGGCGCGCGAACGGGACCGGAGCCGGTTTCCTGGGCATGGAGCGGTGCGATGGCGCAGGTGGCGACCATGGCCGCCACCACCCGAAGCGCCGTCCGCCCCGGGGTCACCGATCGATCCGCGGCCGGAACAGCGTGGCCTGGAACCGTTCCAGCACCGGTGCCAGGTCGTCGCGCTGCAACGCATTCAACCGATTGAGCGCCGTGCGCGCGCTGCTGCTTCCGTCGGACGAATGGTAGCGGTCGGCCAGCGCCAGCCACCCCGCGGGCGTCGACGCGGCGGCGATGAAATCGCTGCGCGCCACCGCCATCCCTCGTACCCACCAGGCGTCGAGTCCCTCTTCGGTCAGAAGGGCCAGGGTCGAGGCCAGCGCCGCGTCCGCATCGCGCCTCCGCGTGGAGCGTGCAGTGATGCCGAGCCATCCGGAGCGGTCATCGGGACCCTCCACGAGATTCACCGCGGCGTTGGGCATCCCGGTTCGCAGCAACCCCTCCCGCAGCGCCGCGGCGGCGGTGAGCACCGCGGGGTCGTGGGCGGGCCCGAGGGTAAACGCGGCCGCGGCCCATGCATACAGCGGCGACTCCGGAACGCCGAGTGTGCGCGGGGACGGTACCAACGGAACACCGGCGGGCGGCCCGGGGGGAGCACCGATGCGGGACAGGTCCGCGAACACCCAGTGCACGGGCACGTCCCCCAGAACGAAGATGCGCAGGCGGTCGCGCGCGTGAGACCTGCGCCACATGTCGCGCACGTCGTCCACGGAGGGAACGGGGAGTGCGCCGCCCGCCACGTCACCCGGCACCCTCCCCTCCATCTCCAGTATCAATTGGCCGCGCGGGGTCTCGGCGAGCTGGTCCAGACGGCGATTCTCCCGCGTGATCGCCCCGCCGGCCCCGAGCGCCCCGGGCTCGGCCGTGAGAAGCCTGACAACCCAGGCGAGCTCGTCGGCGTAGCGCTCATCCGCAATGGCGTGAAAGGCGATCCGGCCATCCTCGATCCCTCCCCACAGCTCCGCTCCGATCACTTCAGCGCGGTCGCGCGCCCGTTCGAGCGCCTGTTCGACGAGGATCCTCGCGGCACCGGGCCACGGCGGGTCGAGGGGCGCCGACACGCGAATTCCCACGACCGGAATGCCCTCGGCCCGCTCGAGGATCAGCGTGGGCCCGGAGGGGATCCTGAGCACCGAATCCGGGACCAGGGGATCGCCAGGAGGGCTCGTGAGAAGCGCCCGGCTACCCGGCCGCAGGGGAGCCTCGGGTGCAACGCCGGGGCCGCCTCCGATCAGTACGGTGATGCAGAGAAGCGGGGCTGACTTTGGCAGTTTACGGCGGGTGCGCGATTGAGACCGGGGCCTTGCGGGGCGCCCGGCTGGCGAGCCGCCGCGAGGCACGGCCGACTACCGCGCGGACGGCCAGAGGATGTAGTTGGAAGGATTCACGGGCCTGCCGTTCCTGTGCACTTCGTAGTGCACATGGGGCCCCGTGCTCGAGCCCGAACTGCCGACCTCGCCGATGACTTCCCCACGCTGGACACGCTGCCCTGCCCGCACGTGCAGCTTCGAAGCGTGGCCGTACCGGGTGCGAAGGCCGAACCCGTGATCGATTTCGACCATGTTGCCGTAGCCGTCCTTGCGTCCCGCGAAGGCGACCCGTCCGCCGGCAGTGGCGACAAAGGGGGTGCCCCGCCTGGCCACGATGTCCATGGCGAGGTGTGGGCTGGTGACACCGGTGACCGGGTTTTCACGGCTGAAGCTGTAGTGGCTCGACACACGGCCCATCACGGGTGGGATCGACGGCGTCGCTTCCAGCACTTCGCGCTGGTCCTCCAGGCTCGTTTCCACCTCGCTGAAGCTGTTGTTCAGCAGCTCCGCCCGACGAAGGAGATACGCCACATCGTAGCGGATCGCGTACGCGGCCTCCGACGCCTCGGGATCCATCGGCCAAAGCGCGCCCTCTTCCGGAGTGTCCAGGCCGGGGCCGCCGATACCCACTTCGAAGACCTCCTGATCGATGCCCATCATTCCGGCGAGCGCACGCACCCGTTCGTCCCGCTCGGCGAGGGTGGCCATCTCCTGGTCGAGTTCGGCGACCTGGCTCTCGATGCGCCCCATCTCGGCCTTGAGGAGGCTGTTCTCCCGCTCAAGCAGCGCGGCACGCGCACGGGCGCTCGTGTCGGCCACGAAAAAGCCCGCGGCTACCAGGAACAGGAGAACCAGCGTGCAGCCGCCAACCGCCAGGCGCTTCAACCACCGCTTCGGCACCGAATACTGGCGCACGCGCGCGGTTCCCCCCCGAACGAGAACGAGGGTCCACCGATTCTCTTGCTTCGGCCGACTCTTCATAGGATGCAAAGACTACCGCAAGGGCGATTTCCGGTCAAGACTCCGAAGGAAAGCCGGCGGGGGGAAAAAGAGGGGTTCCCACCGCAACCTCCAGCCCGCCGGCACCGAGCGAATCGAGCTCGTCCAGACGCGGGACCCCGCGAAGGCCGAGACGCCGCGCCAGCTCGCGGGCCTTCCCGGGCGTGACCGGCTCGAAAAGGCAGGCCAGCACTCCCAGCGTGCGCGCCAGGGTGGCCAGGGTACGGTCGAGTTCGGCGGCGGTCTCGGGGCGGCGTGCGAGAACCCACGGCTCCTGCGCCTCCACGAAACCGTTGGCGGTGCGCGCCAGATCCATGGCGGCGGCCAGGCCTTCGTGCAGGCGGTAGCCGTCGATGCCGCGCCGGTAGGCCGCGATGGCGTCGGCGGTCGGCCCCGCGAGCCCGTCCGCCGCCGCCTCGGGAACGGTCCCCCCCCGGTAGCGCTTCACCATCGACAGCGTACGGTGGGCGAGGTTGCCGAAGATGTTGCGCAGCTCGTCGTAGCGGGCAAGGAACCGCTCGGGGGTGTAGGAGGCATCCTGGCCGGTGGGCATCTCGCGCATGAGGTACCAGCGCACCGCGTCGGTCCCGAAGAGCTCGCCAAGCGCGAGCGGGTCGACCACGTTGCCGATCGACTTGGACATCTTGGTTTCGCCCACGACCCACCAGCCGTGCGCGAGGATCTTGCGGGGCAGGGGCAGGTCCGCGCCCATCAGCAGGGTGGGCCAGTAGACAGCGTGCGTGGTGATGATGTCCTTGCCGACAAAGTGGAGGTCCGGGGGCCAGCGAGAGGGCCGCTGGGATTCGCCGAAGCCGCGGTTGTCCGGGGGTGCGTCCGGATCGATCGCGCCCGAGGCGGTGACGTAGTTGATCAGCGCGTCCACCCACACGTAGGTCACGTGGCCGTCGTCCCAGGGCAGCGGGATTCCCCAGTGGATGCGCGACCGGGGCCGCGAGATCGACAGGTCCTCCAGCGGCCGGCTCAGGAAGCCCAGCACCTCGTTGCGGCGCGTCCGGGGCACGATCCACTCCGGGTTCTCCTCGATGTGCCGGACGAGCCGGTCCTGGAAGTGGCTCATGCGAAAGAAGTAGTTCTTCTCGCGGATCCGCTGCAGGGGCTCTCCGGCGATCGGATCGACCCGCTCGGGCCCGATCTCCTTCTCGGTGAAGTACCGCTCCTGGCCGACCGAGTACCACCCCGTGTACTCGGATTCGTAGATGAAGCCGTTGTCCCACAGGCGCTCGAGCAGGGCTCGCACGACGGCGATGTGCTCCGCCTCGGTGGTGCGGATGAAGCGGTCGTGCGAGATGTCCAGCGTCTGCCACACGGCCTCGAAGCGCCCCGCCATGAGGTCGCAGAGCGCGAGGGGGGTCAGTCCCTGGGCGGCCGCCGCCTCCTGGATCTTCTGACCGTGCTCGTCCGTGCCGGTGAGGAAGAGCACGTCGTCGCCCGCGCGGCGCCTGTACCTGGCAAGCACGTCGGCCAGGATGGTGGTGTAGGCGTGGCCGATGTGGGGCTCGCCCGAGGCGTAGTAGATCGGCGTGGTCAGGTAGAAGGAGGACACCGGTCAGCTGCGTTTCCGGGCGTCGGCGGGTGTGTGCGACGGTTTCGCGCCGCGCGCCTCGGCGGCCTGCGCCGCGCCGATCGCCCGCGTGTACCACTCAAGGGTCTCGACGAACCCCGCGAACGCTTTCTCGTAGTGCCCTTCCATCGGTTCGCCGTCCTCGCTGAAGCCCTGCGAAACCCGCGACACCGCCATCCCTGCCACCGGAAGCGCCTTCAGCCTAAGGAACAGCAGCTGGAGGTGATTGTGAAGCTGAACGCCGCCGAACCCGCCGGCCGACACGGTGACGATTCCGACCGGCTTGCGGAACCACTCGCCGTAAATGTAGTCGAGGGCGTTCTTCAGGACGCCGGGCATCGAGCCGTTGTACTCGGGGCTGACGACCACGACCGCGTCGGCTTCCCGGATCGCGGCGGAGAAGGGCTCCAGGCCGGGGGGAGGGTCGTCCCGCTTGTGGAGGCGTTCCTCCATGATGGGGAGGTCGAAGTCCGCCAGGTCGAGGAGTGGCGCGTCGGCGCCGGCGCGGGCCAGGCGGCTGCTGGCGAAGCGGGCCACCTTGATGGACTGGCGCCCGCGGCGAACGGAGCCGACGAGGACGGGGATGCGCAGGGGGTCGTTCATGGGCGGGGGCCGGAGACGTGGGGGCCGCGGGAGCCGCGAAGGGCCGGAGGGCGCCTCTTCAAGGCGCCGCGGTCGACCTTGCCGAGGTGGGTGCGCGGGAGGTCGTCGAGGAGGTGGATGCGGCGGGGGATCTTGTAGGATTCGAGGTGGGCGCGGGTGTGATCGAGGAGGGTGTCCGGGGTGGGCTCCGAGTCGGCCGCCGGCACGACGAAGGCCTCCGGGACAACGAGCCCGTCTGCGTCCGGAACCCCAACCACGGCCGCCTCCCGGACGCCGGGGTGCTGGAGCAGGCACTCCTCCGCTTCGCTCGGCGAGAACCATTTCCCCGAGACCTTGATGAGGTCGTCGGCGCGGCCCTGGTAGGTGAAGAACCCATCCTCGTCGCGGGTCATCATGTCGCCGGAGACGTACCAGTCGTGGGCGAAGGCGCGCCGCGTCTCGCGCGGGTGCTGCCAGTAGCCGTGCGCGCGGGAGCCGCCCCGGACCCGCATCCGGCCCACCTCGCCGGGCGGGACTTCGCGGCCGGCGTCGTCGCAGAGACGGACATCGAAGCCGGGGACCGCGGTGCCGAGGGTGCCGGGACGCACGTCGCCGGGCCGGTTCGAGATGAAGATGTGCCACATCTCGGCCGTGCCGAGGCCGTCGAGCAGCTCGACGGCGAAGGTGTCGTCCCAGCGGCGGTGCAGGGACGGCGGCAGCGCTTCGCCGGCCGAGGTGGCGAGGCGGAGGCAGCTCAGGTCCTGTTCGGCCGCGCCGGTGTGCGCGAGCATGTGATTCACCATTGTGGGCACGTTGACGAGGATCGTGGGGCGGTGCCGGGCGATCTGGCGGAAGAGCTCGCCGGCCGTGCAGCGCTCGGGGAAGAGCACCGCCGAGGCGCCCGCCGCGAGGGGGAAGAAGAGGTTCGACCCCGTAGCGTAACCAAAATACAGCTTTGGGACGGAGATGGTGACGTCGTCGGCTGTGTAGCCGAGGATTTCCTGCGCGTAGCACTCGTTCTGGTTGGCGAAGGAGGCGTGGCTCTGGACGACGCCTTTGGGCCGGCCGGTCGTGCCGCCGGAGAAGAGCCAGATCGCGGGGTCGTCGGAATGTGAAGTAAAGTTGACATAATGTAAAGAGGAGTTGTCAATTCTGGCTTCGCCCTCGGGGGTTCCGAGGATGAGGAGGCGCGGGGAGTGTTGCGCGCCGCGGAGGGCGCGGGCGAACGCGCCGGCGTGCTCCGCGTGAACGACGGCCGCGCGGGCGCGCGTGTAGTCGTAGAGGTCACGGATGCGGTCCTCGGTGAGGTAGCAGTTCACCATGACGCCAACCGCGCCGCGCTTGAGGGCGCCGAAGAGAGCGGCCGCGAAGTCCGGCACGTCGGGGAGCGCGACCAGGACGCGCTGCTCCGGCTGCACCCCCATCTCCTCGAACGCATTGGCGAACCGGTTGGCGCGCGCCTGGAGCGCGGCGTAGGTGACGATGCCGTCTGCCGTGCGAAGCGCGGGGCGGTCGCCGAGTCCCTCCCGGACGCGGTCGTCCAGGAAGTAGTCCGCGATGTTGAAGGGGTCGGGGGGATGGAAGGGCATCTTGGCGGGGAGGCATGAGGTGGCGGGAGCCCGGAGGGAGCGATCCCGCGGCGGGACCCGGAGGGCCGCCTGCGAGCGTTTATCTTTAGGAACGATGGAGACAAGGTCAATGGACGATAAATGCCGAAGGGCCGTGGACGAGTCTGCCTGGGGCCATGCGACGTGGACGGAACTCGCGGACCTGGGACTGGCCCCCCGCCCCACCCCCCCCCACGGCTCCCGCCTCGTCGCGATCCTGCCGGTTGGCGCGGTCGAGGCGCACGGCCCCCATCTCCCCCTCGTCACCGACGTCATCATCGCGGCTGCGGCCGCGAAGGCCGCGCTGCCCGGCCTCCGGCGCCTTGGCCTCCACCCCATGCTGCTGCCGTCCCTCGCCTACACCGCCGCTCCCTTCGCGGCAGGCTTCCCGGGGACGATCTCGCTCCGCCCGGCGACCGTCACCGCCCTGCTGGCGGACGTGGCGGCGTCGCTCGAGCGGCAGGGTGTGGCCGCGCTGGTCGTGGTCAACGCCCACCTGGACCCGGCGCACCTCGCGGCGATCGGGGAGGTGGCGGGGCGTTGCGCGGGCGCCCCTCGCGCGCACGACGCGGCCGGCCTCGGCGCGGACGGCCAGCCCGGCACGGCGGCGTCCGCGTCCCGCCCCATGCCCGTCATCCACCCCGACCTGACCGAGCGGCGCTGGGCATCGCGCCTGACCGACGAGTTCCGCAGCGGTGCGTGCCACGCTGGCTGCTACGAGACGTCCGTCGTGATGGCGGCTGCCCCCGAACTGGTGCGGGACGCTGCGCGGCGAGGGCTCGCGGCGAACCCGGCGTCGCTCTCCCGCGCGATCCGCCGCGGCGCGGCCACCTTCGAGGAAGCCGGGGTGGACGAGGCGTACTGCGGCGATCCCGCCGCCGCGACCGCGCGGGAGGGCGAGGAGACGGTGGCGGCGCTGGCCGCGATCGTGGTGGAGGCGGTGGCGGAGCGGCTGGGGCCCGGAGGTGGGCGATGAGCGACGCCGGGAAGCGCGCCGTCGTGACCGGCGGAGGCCGCGGAATCGGCGCGGCCGTGGCGGAAGCGCTGGCGGCGTCGGGGGTGCCGGTCGTCGTGACGGCGCGCACCGCAGCCGAAATCGACGCGGTGGCCGACGGGTTGCGGGCACGCGGCCGCGCGGCGTTCGCAGTCACCTGCGACGTCACAGACCCCGATTCCGTCGCCGCGATGGCTGCCCAGGCGCAGGAGCTCCTCGGCAGCGTGGACATCCTCGTCAACAACGCCGGGGTGGCCCGCTCCGCACCCTTCCTAAAGGTGACGCTGGGGCAGTGGGAAGAAGTCCACCGGGTGAACGCCACCGGGACGCTGCTCGTCACGCAGGCGTTCCTCCCGGGGATGCTGGAGCGCGGCTGGGGACGGATCGTGAACGTGGCGTCGGTCGCGAGCCTCGCGGGTGCCCGCTATATCACCGCGTACGCGGCCTCCAAGCACGCACTGATCGGCATGACGCGCTGTCTCGCCGAGGAGCTGGGCGGGACGGGAGTGACGGTCAACTCCGTCTGCCCGAGCTACGTGGACACGCCCATGACGGACGAGAACATCGAGCGCATCGCGGCGAAGACGGGCCGGGACGCCGACGCGGTCCGCTCGGGCCTGGAGGAGATGCAGCCGGGCGGACGCCTCATCACGCCGCGCGAGGTGGCGCACGCCGTGATGACCTTCATGCCGGCGGCGGCGGCGGCGCTGCAGGGCAGTGAACTGGTGGTGCGGGGCGGGGGGAGGGCGGCGGGGTGACATACGAGATCATCAACCCGGAGGCGCTGGGGAGTCCCCGCGGGTGGAACAACGGGATGCTCGCGCCGGAGGGTGGCCGCGTGCTGTTCGTGGCGGGGCAGATCGGGGTGGGAGAGGGGGCGGGGGCGGATCTCCCCGCGCAGTTCGGAGCCGCGCTCGCCAGCGTGAAGCGGGTGGTGGAGGGGGCGGGGGGGACGGTCGCCGATGTCGGCCGCCTCACCATCTACGTGACCGACATGGAGGCCTATCGGGGATCCCTGGCCGAGATCGGGGCCGAGTACAGGGCGGTGTTCGGGAAGCACTTTCCGGCCATGTCGCTGGTGGCCGTAACCGAGCTGGTCGATCCGCGCGCGGTGGTGGAGGTCGAGGCGACGGCGGTCATCCCGCAGGCGCACCCGGCGCCCGCCTCAACGGTCTGAGGAGGCCGGCGCTGCCCAGAGCGGCGTCGCCAGAGAAGGGTGTTATATTGATGTATGCATTTATGACATTCATCACGAACCACGCCATGAAGAGCCTGCCCGAACGCATCATGGAGCACGCCGAGGCCACGCCGGAGGCCACGCCGATCTGCCCGCCCGCTCTGCTTCACCTCGGCAAGCGGGGGGCCGTGAATCAGGCGCTCTCCCGTCTGGCCCGTTCGGGTCGGCTGATGCGGATCTGCCAGGGGGTCTACATGCGCCCGATCCAGACCCGCTTCGGGCGGTGTGCACCGAGCGTCCACAAGTCACTCCAGGCGCTTTCCAAACTATGGGGCGAGACGATCGTTCCCAATGGCGGCGCGGCTGCCAACTGGCTTGGGTTGACGACGCAGAATCCGGTCCGCTCGGTCTATCTCACCTCGGGCCGCAACCGGCGATTGCATTTCGGCCAACATCCCGTCGAACTGCGCCATGCGCCACGGTGGCAACTGGCCGCGCCCCACCGGAAGACCGGAGTTGTCATCCGCGCCTTGGCATGGCTCGGCCCCGACGAGGTTGAAGGCGGCCTGGACGCGGTGCTGCCCCAACTCTCGAAGCGAGAACTCGCGGAGCTGGCGGCCGCCCGGGCCATCATGCCCAATTGGATGGCGGCGCCGTTGAGCAGGCGCCTTGCGAATGGCTGAGACGCGTTTTCAGTGCCTTCCGACGGAGACGCCATGACCACCCTCAAATCCCCCAACCTCGAACCGCCCCGCTCCTTCCTCCTCGACGTGGACCCCGAAACCGCCGTCGCGCGGATCACCCTCAACCGCCCGGAACGGCTCAACGCGCTCACCTTCGAGGTCTACGACGAGCTCAGGAACACCTTCCGGGCGCTCGACACGGAGCCCGAGGTGCGCGCGATCGTGATCACCGGGGCCGGCCGCGGGTTCTGCACCGGCGGCGATGTCGAGGACATCATCGGCGCGCTCTTCGAACGCGATTTCGAGGGGCTGCTGGAGTTCACGCGCATGACCTGCGACCTGATCGCGGCGATCCGGCAGTGCCGCCAGCCGGTCGTGGCAGCGCTGAACGGGACGGTGGCGGGCGCGGGGGCGGTCATCGCGACGGCGTGCGACGTGCGCATTGCGGCGGAGTCGGCGCGGATCGCGTACCTCTTCACGCGCGTCGGGCTGTCCGGTGCCGACATGGGCGCGGCCTGGCTCTTGCCGCGGATCGTCGGGCTGGGCCGCGCTACCGAGCTCCTCATGTCCGGCGCGTTCATCGATGCCGCGGAAGCCCACCGGATCGGGCTCTACAACCGGCTGGTGCCGGACGGCGAGGCGCTCACCGCGGCAACCGAGTTCGCCGAGAAGCTGGCTGGCGGGCCGTCGTTCGCGCTCCAGGTCACCAAGGACGCGCTCAACAGCGAGGCGCACATGGGGCTGGAAGAGGCGCTCGAGGCCGAGGCGCGCGCGCAGGCGGCCTGCATGCTCAACCCGAACTTCCGCGAGGCGTACGTCGCCTTCGTCGAGAAGCGGAAGCCGCGCTTTGATTAGCCGCGAGGGGCTGTCGCTGGACCCGGTCGCGGCGTTTATCGAGCCGCGGCACCGGGAGTTCCGGGAGCGGGTGGTGGCGTTCTGCCGGGAGGAGATCGGGGACGGGGGGGATGCCGGAGATGGCCGGGCCGCGGGCGGGTCCGGTGCCGGGGGCGGGCGCGATCCCGAGAGTGACGGGGACGAGTCCTGGACGCGGAGCGGGCGCGACCCCGATAGCGACGCGGTTGCGCGAATGCGGGCGCGCGAGTTGGTGGGGCTGATGGGAAGCGCCGGCCTCTTCCTGCCGATCGCCGACGGCGACGTCCGCGGCTGCCTGGTCGCGCGCGAGGTGCTGGCATGGTGGTCGCCGCTGGCGGATGCCGTCTTCGCGCTGCAGGGGTTGAGCGCCACCCCGGCGCTGATTGCCGGGCGGGATCCCGGGGGGTGGGCGGCGCGGGCCGTCGCCGGCGATGCCATGGGAGCATTCGCCATGACGGAGCGGGAGGCCGGTTCCGACGTGGCCTCGATGACCACCCGGGCGGTGCGCGACGGCGACGGCTACGTGCTCGACGGCGCGAAGAGCTTCATCTCGAACGCGGGGGTCGCCGATTTCCATGTGGTCTTCGCGGCGACGGATCCGGAGGCGGGGACGCGGGGGATCTCCTGTTTCGTGGTGCCTGCCGACGCGGACGGGTTCGAGTTCGCGGGGGCGCAGGTAATGAGTGCGCCGCACCCGCTGGGCGAGCTGCGGTTCGAAGGCTGCCGCGTGGGCGCGGACTCGATGCTCGGCGACGAGGGCGCGGGATTCAAGACGGGGATGGCGACGCTGGACCGGCTGCGTCCGACGGTGGCTGCCGGGGCGTGCGGGATGGCGGGCCGGGCGCTCTGGGAGGCGGTGCGGCACGCGCGGCGGCGGGAGCAGTTCGGGCGGACGCTGTCGTCGTTCCAGCTGGTGCAGGAGAAGCTGGCCGTGTCGGCGACGGAGCTGACGGCGGGGCGGCTGCTCACGTACCGGGCCGGGTGGGAGAAGGACCGGGGGGCGGAGCGGATCACGATGGAGGCCGCGATGGCCAAGTCGTTCGCGACGGAGGCGGCGCAGCGGATCGTGGACCGTGCCGTGCAGGTGCTGGGGGGGCGGGGGGTGGTGGCCGATCATCCCGTGGACCGCCTGTACCGGGCCGTGCGGGCGCTGCGGATCTACGAGGGGACGACCGAGATCCAGCACCTGATCATCGGCGGGGGGCTGGTGCGGGATTCGGGACGGTGAGGATCAACGTGATCGGCGGGGGGCCGGGCGGCCTCTTCGCTGCGCTGCTCCTCAAGAAGTCCGACCCGTCGAGAACCGTCGAAGTCTTCGAGCGCAACCGCCCAGACGACACCTTCGGCTTCGGCGTCGTCTTCTCGGACGCCACCCTGGACGAAGTGGGCGAGGCGGATGCGCCCACGCTCCGCGCCATCGAGGAGCGCTTCTACCATTGGGACGACATCCACATCCACTACCAGGGAGAGCTGCTCCGGTCGACGGGGCACGGATTCGCCGGGCTGTCGCGGCGCGCGCTGCTGATGCTGCTGCACCGGCGCTGCCGCGAGGTCGGAGTCGGCCTGCACTTCGAGGCGGATGTAGCGTCGGCCTCGGCCAGGGCGCCCGCCCACTTCGACGCCGACCTCGTCATCGGCGCGGACGGCATCAACAGCACGGTGCGGGACTGCTTCGCGGAAGCCTTCGAGCCGGAAGTCGACCTTCGCCCGAACCGCTTCGTCTGGCTCGGCACGACGCGGCCCTTTCCCGCGTTCACCTTCCACTTTCGCGAGGACGAACACGGGCTGTGGCGCGTGCACGCCTACCAGTACGACGCGAGCGGCAAGTCCACCTTCATCGTCGAGGCCACCGAGCGGACCTGGCGCCGCGCCGGGATGGACGCGGCACGCGAAGAGGAGACGGTCTGCTTCCTCTCGCGCCTCTTCGCAGACGAACTGGACGGCCACCAGTTGATCCGGAACCGCTCGGTGTGGCGCCAGTTCCCGACGATCGTGAACCGGCGCTGGTGGGCGGGGAACGTCGTGCTGATCGGGGACGCGGCCCACACGGCGCACTTCTCGGTGGGGTCGGGGACGCGGCTGGCCATGCTGGATGCGATTGCTCTGGCGCGGGCGATGGAAGGGCTGGATGGGACACCGGGCGCCGGGAGGTCAACGGACGCCCCGGGATCCGGTGTTCCGGCCGGCATGGCCCCGGAGGTCGCCGAGCCGGTGGCGTCGGAGTTTGCCGCCGCCCTCACCGCCTACGAAGACGAGCGCCGCCGCCCGGTCGAGTCTCTGCAGCGGGCCGCCCAGGCCAGCCTCCAATGGTTCGAGGACACCGAGCGCTACTTCCGCCTCGAGCCCACCCAGTTCGCATTCTCGCTGCTGACCCGCAGCCTGCGCATCTCGCACGAGAACCTGCGCGAACGGGATCCGGAGCTCGTTGACCGGGTCGACGGGTGGGTGGCGCGCAGGGCCGAAGAGCAGTCGGGCGTCACGATAGCCGAGAATGAGGCTGCGCTGGGGATCCGGCGGGACGAAACGGCCGACCCAGCCGCCCGCACTCCGCCCCCACCCCCCCTCTTCACCCCCTTCCGCCTGCGCGATTTGGTGCTCCACAACCGCGTTGGCGTCTCTGCCATGTGCCAGTACTCCGCCGCTGACGGCACGGTCGACGACTGGCACCTGGTCAACCTCGGTTCGCGTGCGGTCGGGGGTGCGGGGCTGGTGATGGCCGAGATGACCGCGGTGGGGCGCGACGGGCGCATCTCACCCGGCTGCGCGGGCCTGTACATGGCGGATCACGTCGCCGCCTGGCGCCGCCTGACCGACTTTGTGAAGCGTTTCACAAGCGCGAAAGTCGGCATCCAGCTCGGCCACGCCGGCCGCAAAGGGGCCACCCGGCTCGACTGGGAAGGCCCCAACGAGCCCCTGGAAGACGGCGGCTGGCCCATCGTGTCGGCCTCGCCCATCGGCTTCTTCGACCACAGCCCGGTCCCGGCCGAGCTGGACGAAGCGGGCATGGACGCCTTGGTGTGCGACTTCGAGCGCTCCACGGAGATGGCGGTCGAGGCCGGTTTCGACATCGTCGAGATTCACATGGCGCACGGCTACCTGCTCGCCAGCTTCCTGTCCCCCCTGACCAACGTGCGCACCGACCGCTACGGCGGGAGCCTGGAGAACCGGCTGCGCTTCCCACTGCGGGTGGTATCCGCGGTGCGGACGCTGTGGCCCGACGAAAAGCCGCTCTCGGTCCGGCTGTCGGCCGTGGACTGGTGGCCCGGCGGGAACGAGCCGGAAGATGCCGTCGCGATCGCGCGGGCGCTTAAGTCGCACGGGTGCGACATCGTGGACGTCTCGACCGGGCAGACCGTCCCCTACCAGCGTCCCCGCTACGGTCGCCAGTTCCAGACGCCCTTCGCCGACAGGATCCGCCACGAAGTCGGGATCGCCACAATGGCCGTGGGCAACATCTCATCCTTCGAGGATGTAAACGGGATCATCGCGGCGGGGCGCGCGGATCTCTGCCTCATGGCGCGCGCCCACCTCTGGGATCCATACTGGACACGGCACGCCGCATACGCGCTGGGGTATCCACTTCCATGGCCTCCCCAGTACGAGACGCTCGACCGCTACACTCCGCGGTTCGGGGCCGCCGCGGGCGCATTTGGGCCGGATGCCGCAGACGAATGACGGGAGATGACGAAGGGCGATGAATGACGATCAGGAAACGATGAACTACCAGTACTTCGCAATGCTCCCGGAGCTGCTGTCGCTTCAGAGGCCGCTCTCCGACCCGCCGGAGCACGACGAGATGCTCTTCATCATCGTCCACCAGGTCCACGAGCTGTGGTTCAAGGCTTCGCTGCACGAAATCGACCATGCACGGGGTCTCTTCATCAGCGGCGAAGGCGCCCGCGCCGCCGCGACCCTCAAGCGCGTACGCTCGATCATGAAGGTGCTGGTGGGCCAGCTCGACATCCTGGAGACGATGACGCCTATCGAATTCGAGTCCTTCCGCGACCGGCTCGAAACCGCCAGCGGGTTCCAGTCCGCGCAGTTCAGGGAGCTGGAGTTCTCGATGGGGATGAAACACGCCAAGTACCTCAAGACGTTTCCGGACCCCGACGAGCAGCGGCGGCTGAAGCGGAGACTGAACGAGCCGTCGCTCTGGGACGCCTTCCTGCGCTTCCTGGCCGGCAGGGGGTACGCGATTCCGCAGCGGGTGCTCGACCGGGATGTGACCGGGCCGGTGGAGCCCGACCCCGAGGTACAGCAGGTCCTGATCGGCCTGTACCGTTCGGACCCGGAGGCGGTGAACCTCTGCGAGCGCCTCGTGGACCTGGACGAGGGGTTCCAGGAGTGGCGCTACCGGCACATCAAGATGGTCGAGCGCACGATCGGCAGTAAACCGGGCACGGGCGACAGCGCGGGTGTGGCCTACCTGGTGACGACGATGCATCCGGCGTTTCCGGATCTATGGGAGATCAGGTCGTCGCTGTGAGGGGGGGTGGTGGTGGGGCAGCGGAGGGGGCGCAGGTGAGCGGGCGCGGAGTGGAGCCGCGACCGGACGAAGGCCGTGGCGACGATGGCGGCGGCATCGCGCCCGAGGAGCTCGCGCGCCACTACTCGCGCTTTCGGGTCACGGAGCGGGTGCTGCTCACCGGGCATTCCCACCAGGCGTGGCCGGATGTGGCCTTCCAAGCGCAGCAGCAGGCCTGGCTGGACGCCGCGGAGATGGTCGACGACAAGTGGGGCCGGGCCTTCGAGGTGGCCGAAGAGGTTCGGGCCGGGTACCGGCGGCTGCTGGACGACCCGGACGGGCACATCGCGCTCGGGCAGAACACGCACGAGCTGCTGATCCGGTTCCTGTCGGCGCTGCCGCTGGGGGAGCGGCCGCGGCTGGTGACGACGGACGGCGAGTTCCACACGATCCGGCGGCAGCTGGACCGGCTGGAGGAGGAGGGGATCGAGGTGGTGAGGGTGGGGGTGGACTTTGTTCGCTCTCCGAACAAAGTCCTGGATGGCCAGGGAGAGGCGGGCGGCGCGCAGTCGGCGCGACCCGGGGGCGATAACGTGGCTGAGCGACTCATCCGCGAGCTGGACGACCGGACCGCCGCGGTGCTGGTGTCGTCCGTGCTGTTTCGTGACGCGAGGATCGTGGAGGGGCTCGACGAGGTGGCCGCGGCGTGCGCGCGGGTCGGGGCGGAGCTGCTCGTGGATGCCTACCACTCGCTGAACGCGGTGCCGTTTTCGGTGGTCGAGATGGGGTTGAAGAGCGCGTTCGTGGTGGGGGGCGGGTACAAGTACTGCCAGCTTGGCGAAGGGAACTGCTTTCTGAGGATTCCGCGGGATTGCCGGCTTCGGCCGGTGGTGACGGGCTGGTTCGCGGAGTTCGGGGCGCTGGCGGGGGCGGGGGGTGGGGGCGAGGGTGGTGGGGGCGTGGGTGGCGAGGGGGGAGCCGGACGCGATGGTCGTCATGCGGGTGCCGCTGGAGGTGGCGGCGCGCGGCGGCGAGTGATGTACGGCGAGGGCGATGTCCGCTTCGCCGGTTCGACGTACGACCCGGTGAGCCACTACCGCGCGGCGGCGGTCTTCCGGTTCTTTCGGGAGCAGGGGCTGACGGTGGACCGGCTACGGGATGTGAGCCTCGCGCAGATCCGGCGGCTGGCGGCGGGGGTGGACGCGCTGGACCCGGATCCGCGCGTGCTGAGCCGGGACCCTGCCGTGCGGCTGTCGCATCGCGGTGGCTTCCTGACCATGGAGACGCCCGTCGCCGGGGAGATTTGCTGCAAGCTGCGCGGGCATGGCGTCTACGCGGACTATCGCGGCCGCGTGCTGCGCCTGGGCCCGGCAACGTATGTGACCGGGCGGCAGCTGGATGAGGCGGTGGCCGTGCTGGGGGAGGTGGTGGGGGGTGGGGGGTGACGGTGAAGCTGCCGGCAGTTGATCACAACAACCTCACCCCCTCAAGAATCGCCACCTGTGAGCCTCGAGCGGGTCCGGTGCCGTCGCCAACGATGGGTGTAACGTTTTGCGGCTTCGCGGCCATGTATAATTGGACGGGCGCCGATCAACATTGGTGGAGCCTGCTTCTGCCCAAGCGGCGCTGTCTGCCGATCCGGTCCGCCAGCCCTGGGGTGGGACTGGCGAATGACTGCGTACGATGCCGGGCGTACTCTACCAAAGGAGGCACCAAATGAGTTGGAGCAACATCTTCTCAAAGAGATTGTTGATCACGGGGCTCACCGCAGTCGTGGCCTGTTCTGCGTGGCCGTCCTCGGGCTCCGCACAGCCGTTGTGCGGCGAGTGCGTACCACATTCGGATTCAAGCAGGTTGCTGCATCGGTTCGAGCTCTTCCCCGGTTGGAACAACGCACGCTGCGACAATGCTGGTGGCTGCCACTACGGTTGGTGGACCGGCTACTGCTTCTCAGTTCACGAACTGTGTTTCATCGAGCGCATGGAGGAGATCGAATCCGCAATAGTCCAGGCGAACCCGCAGGAATTTGCAGACGCCCTAGCAACTGCAGACAGCTGGAGCTTCGATCCTTCCGAACGTGTACTCTCGCTCACCTCATCATGCTCGCAACACGTTGTAGCCAGGCATGTGCTCTCGGAAAGGTTAGCGCATGTTGCGACTTCGATTGCCAGGGAGAAGGAAGTGCAGGGTCTGCTTGGGCGCTCGATGGTCGGGCATGGCAGCATCGCGACAGGAGTTAGGCTCAATTGGACGGGCCCCAACCCGGGCCGGTCGCGACCATGACCCGCCGGTGTGCTCGGGCGGTGCCAGGGCTTGCCTCGGCAGTGCTGCTGGCGCTGGCGCCGATAGCGCTTGACGCCCAGGTGGTCGTGGAGATTGGCGATGACATCGCCTGCTCGGAGTGCGCCATAGAGGCCGGCTCGCCAGTCGCCCTGGTTGCGCCTGCGGATGGCCTGTGGTTCTCCAGCCTGTCGGGCGTCCGTGTGTCGCGGGACAGCGAAGGAAACTTCATTGCGGCTCCGGTCGAAGGGGAGGCGCTGATTGCGGTGTTCGGCCCGGACGGAACGTATCGGTCTTCGTACGGGAGGATCGGCGGGGGGCCCGGTGAATTCGCGACCAACATGCCGCTGTTGATCGAAGTGGGAGAGGGCGATGTTCTGTACGCGATCAATCGGGTTCACCTGCACACGCTTGCCCCGCGTGCCGAGACTACCCTGGACCAGGTCCGCATGCCGGTTCGGGTGATGGGTGACGCGGTGGTGCTTCGAGACGGCATCGCGGTGGAGGCCATGGTTCGAACCGAGTCCGGGGTGACGACAGTCCAGCTGCTCCGGCCTGACGGGACGATTGCCGAGAGCATGGGGACGACCGGGACCTCCAATGAACCGTCAGGCCTGGGATTGCGGCGCGTCCTGGGAAGATCCAACGATCACATGGATGTCTGGAGTGCGCCCCCAAACCGCTACCGCATCACCCGCTACGGCCCCGACGGACAACCGAAGACTCGCATTGAGCGCACGTCCGGCTGGTTCCGGGCAAACCTGGCCTTCAGGCCGGGAGCTCCTCTCCAGGCGCCGGCGAACCCGATCGTTTCGGGCATTCACCAGGACGCGGACGGGTTGCTCTGGGTCGCCGTCTCACGGGCGCCGCGATCGTTTTCACCTCTTGTGCCGGGTCTTCGTCCGGGAGCCCGCGGCGAGATGCCGGTGAGTGAATCGGTCGACTTCAATCGATTCCTCCACACCACGGTTGAAGTGCTCGATCCGGTGGCCGGGGAGGTGGTTGCCCGCCGTGACTTCGACGAAAGCGTCAGGTTCGTCCGAACGCCGGGTCACGACGTGTCGGTGTATTCCCTTCGTGCCGATGCGCTTGGTAGTCTGGAGTGCATCGTGACGCCCTTGAGACTTCGGCGTGAGTAGGTGGCCTGGTGGGAATCCTGTTCTTCCTTTGGCGGGCTGACCGCATCTCGCGCTCGCGCCGGCGCAACACATCATCACGCGAGTAGCTTCTTCAGCTTCCCTATGGCTCTGTGCCTGCAGACCCGCAACGTTCCCTTCTTCAGTCCAGTGGTGGCCGCAATCTCGTCATCCGTCCACCCGTCGAGGATAAGACTGACGATCTCCTCCTGCCTTGCCGGCAGGTTCGGAGCAGCGTTCATGACCCGTTCCCTCCGCGAGTCGTCGCAGGCCACGGGGTTTCCGTCCGGCTCGAGATCGGCGTGCTCTTCCGCCAGCCTCTGGCCACGGCGGCGTGTTCGTCGCACGGCCTCGCGTCCCTTGTTTCTCACGAAGGCCAGTAGCCAGGCACGCTCGCCAGCTGGATCCACGAGCCGGTCGCGGCGTTCGTAGGCGGCCAGGAGGGCCTCCTGCGCGATGTCCTCGGGGGTCACGGCGTAGCCTGCTGTCCGCTGTCTGGCCAACTCCACCATTGCATCCCAGTGCTGGGCCAGCCAACGGGTTGCCAGGGCCATACCGTCTTCGTGGCCGTCATCGGGGTGTCGCTGCATATCGTGCATCTCTGCCATACCGGCCTCCCAATCGGTGTCGCGGACGACAATTCGGAGACGCAGACCAAGGGGCGCAGTCTTCGGCCTCCTACTCTATAGACGCCGGAGGAGCCGATTTTGGGCGGTCACTTTGCGACAAATTCAGCGAATGTTGGATATCGCCTTATTCGACGGCGGATTCGAGGGGGTGCCGGCTGGGGTCGGCACCCCCGTCCGCATATGCCAGGTGCGAGGGCCAGACCGTGAAGAGGACTTGAGTCCGTCTCCCGTTGCGGTAGCTTCGTCGCCATGAGAATCGCCATCTACGGCGCGGGGGGCGTCGGCGGATACTTCGGGGGCGTGCTGGCGCGCGCCGGCCACGATGTCACCCTGATCGCGCGCGGGCGCCACCTCGACGCCATCCGCTCGCACGGCCTCCTCGTCCGCACCCCCGGCGGCGACTTCCGCACGCACCCCCCCGCCACCGCCGATCCCGCCGAGACCGGGCCCGTCGACGCGGTGATCGTCGCGGTGAAGTCACTGCACATTCCCGCCGTCCGCGCCGGGATCGGCCCCCTCCTCGGCCCGGCCACCCTCGTCGTGCCGCTCCTGAACGGCGTCGACGCCCACGAGGCCCTCCTCCCCGCCGTGGGGCGCGAGCGCATGGGCAAGGGCCTCACGCGCATCATCAGCGAGGTCGCGGCGCCCGGCGAGATCCGGCACATCGGGGTGGATCCGTACGTGGCGCTGGCCGAGTGGGACGGGCGCGCGTCGCCCCGGGCCGAAGCGCTCGTCGCGGCTCTCGCGCAGGCGGGCGTCCACGCCGAGATCCCCCCGGACATCGACGCCGCGCTGTGGCACAAGTTCCTCTTCGTCTGCTCCCTTGGCGGCGTCTGCGCCGTGTGCCGCATGCCGCTCGGCCCGGTGCGCGCGAATCCCGCAAGCCGCGACCTCCTCCGCCGCGCCATGGAAGAGATCGCGGCCATCGCGGCCGCGCGCGGCATCACCCTCCCGCCCGACGCCGTCGACCGCGCGCTGGAGATCTTCGACTCCTTTCCCCCCGAAGGCACCTCATCGCTGCAACGCGACATCGCCGCCGGCATCCCCTCCGAGCTGGACGCCTGGAACGGCGCGGCGGTGCGCATGGGCGCCGAGTCCGGAGTCCCCACGCCCGTCCACTCCTTCATCCACGCGGCGCTGCTCCCCTCCGAGATGGCGGCCCGCGGCGAATCCGGCGACTGAGCCCGCGATCCGCGAAACTGCCGCAGGCTGACCTGCCGGCTGGCAGCCCGTGGACAAAATCCCCCCGGCATTCGAGCGGCGATGCATCCAGGCTGGACCGCGGTGCCCACGCATTCTCAATGTCAAGACAACTTTACAAAACGTCATGTATTCTTTACGGTTCAGACCTCAAGAGCACCGCTCTGCGTTGCTCCTTGGGCGAATAGCTCCGCTATGCGCCCTTCGTCGCGCCTTGCCAGCCCGGCGCCTCGCCGCTCTCGGTGCTCGCGGGGCTTTATCCACGGACTGCTACGGCGCTCGCTCGCCGCCAGCGTGCGAACGTGCGCGCAGGTTCCGCCGCGTTCGCCGAAATCCCGTACATTCCATGGACCATGTTGAGCAAGATGAGGACCAGGCGGGGAAGCGTCGCGACGGGGAGGCCCCCACCATGCTGATGTCCCCGTGGGTGCAGAAGCTCCTCGTCGCGAACGTCATCATCTTCCTCTTCTCGCGCGTCAGTCCGGAGGTGTTCGCCGTCTTCGGCTTCGTCCCCCAGTGGGTCCTTCTGCGGCCCTGGACACTGGTCACCTACGCGTTCCTGCACGGCGGCTGGATGCACCTCTTCTTCAACATGCTCATGCTGTTCTTCTTCGGCCCGCGGCTGGAGGAGCGACTGGGGAGCAAGACCTTCATCTGGTTCTATCTGGCATGCGCGGTCGGCGGCGCGATCCTGACCTTTGCCCTCGCCCCCGGCGCCATGGTCGTCGGCGCGTCGGGTGCCATCTTCGGCGTCGTCGTGGGGTTCGCCCGCTACTGGCCGCGGGAGAGTATCTACATATGGGGCATTCTGCCCGTCCAGGCACGGATTCTCGCGCTCTTCATGGTGGGGTCCAGCCTCTTCTTCGGAGTAACGGGCGCCGAGGACGGGATCGCCCACTTCGCCCACCTGGGCGGACTGGTGGCCGGCTGGATCTTCCTCCGCAGCTGGGAGCGCCGGCGCCACCGCCGGGTGGTCAAGCCGGCCGTCCGCCGCCAGAAGGTCTCTCCCGTGCAGGATACCGAGATGATCCGCCGCTGGGAGGCGATCCCGCGCGAACGCCTCCACGAGATCAACCGGGAAGAGCTGGAGGCTCTGATCCGCAAGGCCGGCAAGCTGGGGGTGCAGGGCCTTACCAGCGACGAGCGTGCATTCCTCGACCGGATGGCGAATTCGTTCCAGGGGTAGGGTGGTTTGCTTCGATGCGCGCGTCCTCAAGATGCCGTAGTTTGCGCGATCACCCACACCTCAACCCACGGGAGAACCCACCCCATGCACGATGTCAACCTGTTCGCAGTCCTGGTCGCGGGAATCGTTCCCCTGATTGTCGGCTCGCTCTGGTACGGACCGCTCTTCGGCAAGCGCTGGCTGGCCATGATGGAGATGACCGCGGAGGAGGTCCAGGAGGGCTTCAACCCCGTCAAGACACATGGCGTCGGCCTGCTGCTATCGCTGCTGACCGCCTACATCCTGGCCCAGCTGATTGCCGGGATCGCGCCTGCCGATGTTTCTTCGATGGAGGGCGGTGGCGGCTCCGTGATGGTGGGCGTGCATGTGGGACTGATGGCGCTGGTCGCGTTCGTCATTCCGGCCGCGCACCAGTCGGTCGCCTTCGAGAAGCGCAAAGCGGGGCTGGCGTGGTTGAACATCGCCTACAACGGGGTGGCGCTCATCGGACAGGCGTTGGTGATCGCGATTTGGCGGTGAGGTGAGAGGGGCGGGCATTCCCTTGGGGCGCGTTTTCTGTGAAACACCGGCGAGGCCAGTGGGGGTTTGGCGGTTAGGCGGCGGGCTCCACCTGGACATTGAGGCCCAGCTTCTGGAGGCGTCTGAGGTGGTAGCGGGTCTGGCGCTCCCTGTCGCTGCGCTGAAGGTGGTCCGGCCCGAGGTCTTCGTGGGTCGTGCCCCTGGAGAACATGTGCCAGATGGCGACGAGCAGCGCGTGCTGAACGACGACGATCGCCTTCTTCGGTCCTCCACGCGACTTGTGCCGGTAGTAGAGGGTCCGGTAGTAGCTTCCCTTCGTTCGCACCGCAGCCCACGCGACCTGTGACAGTGCGTCTCTGAGCCACTGGTTGCCCCTGCCCGTCGACACCGGGCTGCGCTTGCCGGCGCTCTCGTGGTTTCCGGGGCAGAGGCGGGCCCAAGAGGAAAAGTGTCCGGGGGTCGGGAACTTCGACATGTCGTCACCGGTCTCCGCCAGAATGGCCTCCGCCGACCTCCTCGCCACGCCCGGTATGGTCACGAGGAGATCGAGAGCTGGCGAGAAAGGGCGCGTCACCTCTTCGATCCGGGCATCCAGCTTGCGGATTCGCTCCGTCAGATGGTCGATGGTGGCCAGCTGTTCGGAGAGAAGGAAGCGGTGATGGTCGCGCAACAGTCCGGGGACGGCCTCGGCGAGTTCCTTCTGCTTGCGGCGAAGCGACCCGCGGGCCAGCCCGGCCAGAACCCGGGGATCCTTCTCTCCCTTGATCATGGCTTCGAGGATCGACCGGCCGGTGAGGCCCATGATGTCGGTGACCACCGAGCCCAGCTTCACGTTCGCGAGCTCGAGCGTCTTGGCCACCCGGGTGACCTCCTTGCCGCGGTCCCGGGAGAGCGACTTGCGGCGCCGCGTCAGATCCCGCAGGTCCCGAAGGGGTGCGGGCGGAATGAAGCTTCCCCGGAGCAGCCCGTGTTCGAGAAGCTGCGCCAGCCACTCGCAGTCCTTCACGTCCGTCTTGCGCCCGGGCAGGTGCTTGACGTGGCGGGCGTTGACCAGCATCAGCTCGAAGCGGGGCTCCAGCACCGTGTAGACCGGCCGCCAGTACACCCCCGTCGACTCCATCGCCACCCGGGTCACCCCGTAACTGCCGAGCCACTCGCGCAGCGCTTCGAGTCCCGCCATCGTCGTCTGGAACGTCCGGACCACCTTCCGTCGTTGCCCCCCGGCGTCCAGGCCGGGAACGCGAACGCACGCCACCACCGTCTTCTTGTGCACGTCGAGGCCCGCGCACCGTTGGTTCACCACGTCCATTTCCTGCCTCCTTTGGTCGATGGTTCATGGACAGGGCAAGGCGCTTGTGCGATCTCGATTTTTCTGTCCGTGCTCGCGGCCCCCACGGGCCGCGTCAACACTGCGGGGTCCCTCGAAGCGCCTCGGGTCATGTTCAGCGACGGGCTCATCTGCACCACTAACGCGTACGACCTCTGCCCCAGTGCCAACATCGTTTCAGTCCCGCGGGGTGGCCAGACCGGCGGCCATGACTTGTTCAGCTGAAACGTCCCATCGAGACATGGCGGCGCCCGCCCCGGTCACCGGTGGGTTCGCTCGCTCGCCGGCTCAGAACCGGAACGAGGCATCGGGCGCGACGCGACCGGCCGCCTCCCCTGCCGCGGTGAACACCGTCAGGTCCACCTGCACCACGTCGGGCAAAATGTCCGCGAACCGCAGGCTTGCCGGTCCGAGGGGCTCTTGGGAACAGGTGAGGGAGGCGAGGAGGTGCACCTCTGTGTGTTGGGGGCCCGCATCCTCTTCGTGTTCGTGGCCCTCATCCTCTTCGTGCTGGTGGCCCTCATCCTCTTGAGCGTGCTGGTCCTCGCCGGCATGGTCACCTTCCATACCTTCGGGAGCCTCCACCTCCGCCGAATCCAGCGCACAGGTCGCCCCGTCCGGAAAGGCGATGAGACGAGCGCCACCGGTTCGGAGTCTGTCGAGGGCCTCCGCTACGGTGGCCCGCTCCTCCGCCGAGCGGGGGGCGCGCTCGAAGCCGAAGACGGATTCTGCGGGGAGTTGCAGGTCGACGGTGAGGCGGGTGCCGTCCACGGCCAGGCCCAGTCGGGCGATGCCGTGTTCGTGGGCCCCAGCCGTCCCCAACCGTTCGCCCTCGACGAGGGGAGGATCGGGAGGCGGGGGGGATGAATCGCCGCATGCGACGAACAGCAGACATGGGACCGTCCACCCGACGAAAGGGGATCGGCCCTGTGGTCGATTGAGTGTGGCGAAGGTCATGGTGAGGGCCCCTGTGGAGTTGCCTGCATACGGAGTAGGAATGCAGGTGTATGAATGATAGTGTACTCTCATTATCATATCATGGTTGGTTCCCCAAAGGCCAGAATTCCTTTCATATGCCAAAGCCACGCCGCCGATTCCCGATCACCTGGACACATCTCCGATTCGCCCTGGTCATCATGGGCGCCTGGATTGTGCTCACTTCGGGCCCCCGCTCCTTCCTGGCCGATCCGAGCGATGGAGCGAGGGTCCGCGGGGCCAGTCTCCCGGGGGACTCCATCGAGGTGGATTGGCAGCTGCTGGCATCCCTGGACTACCGCACGGGCGAGATGTCCAGGGAACTCGAGTCGGTCGCGGGGCGGAGAGTGAAGGTGCCCGGATTCATGGTTCCCCTGGAGGACTGGGCCGGCGAGGTCTCCGAGTTCCTCCTGGTCCCGTACGTTGGGGCCTGCGTACACACCCCGCCCCCGCCCCCCAACCAGCTGGTCTACGTCAGGATGGAGAATGATCAACGCGTGCCGGTCTCCTTCTGGAATCCCGTTTGGATCCACGGCACCCTGACGGTGGAGAAGACGACGAACCTCTATGGATCGGTGTCCTTCAAGATGGCTGGCACCTCGATTGCGCCGTACGAGTGGTGACGAAACGAGACACCCGCCAACGCCGGGCGATCCGCCGCGTGTTCCTGAACGCCGGGCGCCCTCTCACTCGTGACGAGGTCCTCGAGTACGGGCAGGAGATCGTTCCGTCACTCGGGGTGGCGACGGTCTACCGGAACCTGAAGATCCTGACAGCCGAAGGGTGGCTGTCGGAGGTCGAGCTCCCGGGCGGCGGGGTTCGGTACGAGTTGGCCGACCGTCCGCATCACCACCACTTCCTCTGCCGCTCCTGCGATCAGGCGTTTGACGTCCATCGGTGCCCGGACGAGGTCGAGGCGCTGGCGCCCGACGGCTTCGAAGTCGATGGCCACGAGGTGATTCTGTTCGGTCGCTGCGCGGCTTGTACCTGACAGGCCAGTCGCCGAGGCCGTGGGCCAAGCCAGGCCGTGAGCCACCCCCCCCTTGTTCATTATCGATAAATCATTATCATTACGGCTCATTTTCCGGGCTGCGCAGCGGTCGGTCCCCTTTCGGGATCTCGCGCCAGTCCACGAAGCGGCACGGGAGAGCCGATGGCCCACTTTCACATTCCTTCTTTCCTCCTCGCGATGACCCTCGCGGGCGTTTCGGCGCCCTCGGCCGCAGGCTCGACATCCGTCGAGAAGCAGGCCGCGGACACGCTCGACCACGTAGCGGGGATCGTCCGGTCGGCAGATACCGGGACGCCTCTCGCGGGCGCGGTGGCGACGGTCGTCAACACGGGCGGCAGCGCAGTCACGCACGGCGACGGGTCGTTCCGCATCGCCGTGCCGGATGCCGAGCGGTATCGGCTCCGAATCGATCGCCTGGGGTACGCGGCGGTGGCTGTCGATGTCCGACCGGGAGAGATGGCCACTGTCGATCTCGACGTGGCCGCCATCCCGTTGCCGGACGTGGTCGTCACGGCGGTCCTGAGTCCCAAGGCCGCGAACGAAACGATCCGGCCTTCCGCCGTCTTCGCGCAGGAGAAGCTGCAGCGGCACCTGGCGGGAACCGTTGCGCAGACGGTTGCGTCGGTTCCGGGGGTAGCTGTGACCAGCATGGGGCCGGGCACGTCCCAGCCGGTAATCCGCGGCCTGGGCGGAGACCGGATCCTCATGCTTGAAGACGGCCAGCGCGTGGGTGACGTCGTCAACAGCGGCGCGGACCATGCTACGGCGCTCTCCCCTTCCTCCGCCCGGCGGATCGACGTGATTCGGGGACCAAGCGCAATTCTCTACGGTAGCAGCGCGCTCGGCGGGGTGATCAACGTAGTTCGGGACGACGTGCCCCTCGCGGTGCCTTACCGCGCGACCGGCTTCACTTCGCTCCAGGCGCAGTCGGCGACTCGCGCCTTCGGAGGAAGTAGCCAGGTAACGGTCGGAGTCACCGGGCACATCCCTCTTCGCGTCGAGGCATCGAGACGCCAGGGAGGAGACTTGCGGACGCCCATAGGAACGCTTGCGGGCACCCAGACCGACACGTGGAGCGTGGCGGCCGGGACGTCGTGGGTGGACGACTGGGGATACGCGGGCGGTGCGTTCCGCTTCTACACGAATGACTACGGGATCCCCGGAGGATTCCTCGGCGGCCACACGAACCCGGTGCGCACGGAGCAGGAGAGGGCCGCAGGCCGGTTTCGCAGCGTCATCCGGCCCGGGCGAGGCTTCGAGGCGATTGAACTCGATGCCGGCTACACGTGGTACCGGCACAACGAGTGGGAGCCCCCGGACATCCTGGGAACGCTGTTCGAGCGGCAGATCGCAAGCGGGGAGGCACGGGCGCGGCACGCCGGGTGGGGGCCGTTCGCGTCGGGCGCCGTCGGAGCGAGGGTCTCGTGGGAGCAGTTCGGATTCGGGGGCGCGCTGTACTCCCCGAATACCCGGCGCAGGACGCAGGCCGCGTATGTCCTTGAGGAGATCCAGCTCAATCCGGTCCTGATCGAAGCCGGGCTCCGCTACGATCGGGTCGAGCTGGAACCGAACAGGGAGGAGCTGTCCGACATCGGGCACATCCGCTCACGTTCCTTTGGTGCGGTCTCCGGATCGCTGGGCGCACTTCTGCGGGTGACGCGGCAGTTCACCGTGGGAGCAAGCGTGGGCCGGGCCTTTCGCACCCCGGATGTACACGAACTCTACTCGGAGGGGCCGCACCTCGCGGCCAATTCATTCGACGTCGGCAATCCCTCGCTCGGAACGGAAACCGGACTCGGAATCGACGTGTTCGGACGTCTAACGCGGCAACGCCTCAGCGCCGAGGTGACCTGGTTTCGAAACACGATCGCGGGCTACATCTTTCCGCAGGCGACGGGGGAATTCAGCCGCATACTGCTCCCCATCTATCAGTACGTGGGCGAGGACGCGCTTCTGACCGGCTTCGAGAGCCTGTTCGGGTGGTCGATCCCCGCCGGATTCACGCTGGAGGCCGCCGCGTCGTACGTGCGCGGCACGATCCGCGCCACCGACGAACATCTCCCGTTCATGCCCCCGCTCCAGGGCCGCCTTGCGATCGGCTATTCGCCGGTGGACTGGTTCGTGGAGGCCGAGACGCGGATGGCCGGGAGCCAGCAACGGACCGGGCGGTTCGAGGAAGCTACCGATGGATATGCGGTCCTTGGGCTCGCGGGCGGCTTGCGCCTCACCTTCGCCGGGCGACTGCACGTCGTGACGCTCCACGTCGACAACCTCGGCGACACCGAATACCGCAACCACCTTTCCCGCGTGAAGGAGATCATGCCCGAGGCCGGGAGGGGCATGGGAGTGACCTACCGGGTCGTGTTCTAGCAAACCTGCGCACGACGCACCACTTACCAAACCGTAAGGAGACAATGAAATGAAGACATGGAGCGACAGAAACCGGCCGTTCGCGGTCCTCGCCGCCTTCGCCCTGGTCCTCGCGGCCTGCGATTCGTCGACCGAGCCGGAAGAAGAGCACTACGAGCCGGAAGGTGTGGAGCTCGTGATGGGTGGCCAGGTCATCGCGTCGTACGACGGCGACACACAGAGCTGGACCGGTGAACTCGAGGTCGACGAGGGTGAAGAGACGCCGCACATCTCGGTCCGCTTTGTGGATCACGACGGCGACCCGATCCCGTTGGGAGACGACACATACCTGGAAGTCGAAATCGAAGACGAGTCGATCGCCGGGTTCGAGCAGGACACACCCGGGGAGTTCGGGGGCCACCTGCACGGCCACATGGAAGGCGATACCGACGTGACGTTCATGCTCATGCACGGTGCCGTCGGGTCGGGGCACGCCGACTTCGTTACGAGACCCGTGCACGCGCACGTTCACGATCACGGCTAGTAGCCACTACAGTGTGGTCGCACCGGCGAAGCGGCCCAACGCGGAAGCATCGCCGCTCGAATGCCGCGGGGGTCTTGTCCACGGGCTTGTAGCCTTCCGTCGTCAAGAAAGAGGGCTCTCGCGGTCAGGCCAAAGACGTTTCAGCTGAAACGTTTTGCGGTCCTGCTGGTGGACACATCCCCGCTCGCCTCCCGCTTCGGAATCACCTTCCCCGTCTCCCGGTCGTAGTCCACGATATTCTCCCACTCCGACGGGTCGGAGCGCGCGACCACCGCGACCACGTCCTCGGTGTCGCTGTCGTTGTAGACCTCGTGCGGTACTCCCGGCTCGATGAAGATGAAGTCGCCGGCGTGGTTGATGATCGAGTGGCGCAGGTTGGGGCCGAAATCGTGGCGCACGGTGCCCTCGAGGATGTAGAGCATGACCTCGAAGTCGACGTGGATGTGCGCGAAGGCGACGCCGCCGGGCGGGATGCGGGCCACGTTCATGGAGAGCTCGCGGGCGGGGACGTTCTTCGCCGAGAGGCCGGTCTTGTAGTGGATGCCGTTCCAGCCGCGGTGGATCCCGCTGGCGCGGATGGTGTGGACGCCGTCGTGGCCGTCGGTGGTTCCGGGGCGCTCGCCGCTCATGCGACCCCCAGCAGGCGGGCGACGCCGCCCATGTCGGAAACGGTCGCATCGGGTGTGGCGTCGGCGGGGGGCGTGGCGCCGCTGTCGCCCCCGCGGCTGGGCCGGTCCACATGGACGGTGGCGTAGCCGAGGGCGGACGCGGGCGCGATGTCGTGGAAGAGGCTCTGCGCGACGTGCAGAGTGCGGTCGCGTGGAATGCCGGAACGCATGGCCATCTCCTCGAAGTGTGCGGTGGCTGGTTTGTAGCTCCCCACCTGCTGGGCGGTAACGACAAAGTCAAAATCGGTTGGGAGGCGTTTGCGGGTCTCCGCGAAGAGGTCGTCGTCGACGTTGGAGACGATGCCGAGGCGGTAGCGGCGCGCGAGTCGCCGGAGTGCGCCGACCGTGTCGGGGAAGACAGGCCAGTCGCCGACGGAGGCCGCGAAGGCGTCGCATTCGGACGGCGTGGGTCGGAAGCCGAGGGTGCTGCCCATCCGAAGGAGCGTGCGCGCCAGCACGTCCCGGTAGCTGCGGTAGCATTCCGCCTGGACGACGTGCTCGGCCGCGCCGAAGGCGGAGAGGATGGCCGCGTTGCCGGGCGCCAGGCCGGATTCGGAGCCGGGCCCCAAACCGTGGGCCGCGCACGCCTCGCGTACCGCCACAATAATCCCTGCCTCCCAGTCGACGAGGGTGCCGTAGCAGTCGAAGGTCAGGAGGTCGAAGCTGTCGGGGTCGAGCCGGGCAGAGGGATTGGCGGGCGGACGCCGCGGTGCGCGGCCGGCTGGGGGCGTGTCGGAAGCGGTGGGGGTCATGCCGGTTTCCCCCTTATTACATGTCGGGGAAGTCGGCCGTTGGCCCGAACAGCTGCGGCACCGGCACATCGAGCATCCGCAGGTAGACACCGAGCTGGGCGCGATGATGGATCATGTGATCCATGATGAAGGTCCTGACAACCGTACCCTTTGGCAGCGTGAAGCGGGCCTCTCCCGCGACAAGCATTGTCCACGGGCTCGCCAGATCGGCGTCGGAGCAACCCTCGATCGCGCGGCGGGCCGCGGCGGCGCTCTGTTCCAGCGCATCGACCATCTCGGCGCTGGTGGTGAGTGCGGCCAGGGGCGGTGGGCCTCCGTCCGCGGGACTGATGTCGAATTCGGAGACCGACAGGGTGGCCATGGTCCAGTTGGGCAGGTTGGCCAGGTGGGTCCCGAGTTCGCCCAGCGTCCACGACTTCTCGTGAGGACGCCAGTCCAGTTGGTCGTCGGGCACCGCCGCCAGCACCGCCTTTGACCCCGCGACGATGTGGTCGAAGGCGGACAGGATGGGCCTTGCAGGCATGATCTGCTCTTTCACTTGCCGGTGACTTGTGCGGCCCGCTCGTCGGGCGCACATCGGCAAAAGCTAGCGTGCCCGTGGCCCCGATGGGAGCGCCGATCCATCACCTCCTACCATTCGATCCTCCAGATCCGCCCCCCGCCCCCCGCCGCCCACCCCACGCGGCCTCCATCCGCAAACTCCACCGCCCACGCACTCACGTCCGGGATCGCCTCCCACGTCGCTCCCATGTCATCGGTGAACGCGGCCCCGGTCGGCGCCACGGCCACCACCACCCGGTACCACGTGCGGCCGCCCGCCGCGCTCCCGTACACGGCTCCCTCGATCGGCGCGGCCGCGGCCACCGTCCAGCTGGCACCCCCGTCGGCGCTTGCCACCGCGTTGCGCTCCACCACCGCCTCGCGCGAACCCAGATCGCCCCCCAGCGCCATGACGGGCCGCCCGCCATCCACCGCCAGGGTGAAGATCCCCGCCATGTCGCCCCGAGCCATCGGCACTTCGGTCGCCATCCAGCTCTCGCCGTAGTCGTTCGTCGCCAGGATCCGGGCCGAGCCGCCGGCTCCGGTGCCGATCCAGCCATGGCCCTGCCCGCCGGTCCGCGCGCACGTTCCGCTCGCCGCGAAGCCGCCCTCACCCTCGTTCGCGGCGGGGAGCGCACCGGCCGCGACGCGGGTCCAGCTGCGCCCCCCGTCCCCCGTCACCAGCACATACGGCGACCCATCGAATGAATCCCCGTAGGCGAAGCCCCGGTCGCCGTCCCAGAAGTCGAGGCAGTCCATGAAGCCGGCGGGCTCGTTCATCAGGAACGCGAGCGACCACGTCCCGCCTCCGTCGGCGGTTCGGTAGATGCGCGACATGGCCCCCTCGCCCGATGTCAGCGCGACCGCGACCCGCGAAGAGAACGCGTGAATGTCCCGGAACTGGAGCGAATCGCCGCCGGGCGCCGCGACGCGGTCCCAACTCGACCCGCCATCCGCCGTCCTGAGGATGACCCCGCCGTGCCCGCTCATCCACACCGTCTCGCTGGAGACCGGGCTGATCGCCTGCAGCACCTCGGTGGTTCCGCTGGACTGCTCGGTGACGGTCGGCCGCAACGGCGGGGCAAGCCCGCGCGGCCGCTCCCCCGGCGCGAGCACCTCCAGCGTCACCGCGTCCACCGCCTCCGCCCCCCGCCGCCGGTAGACCTCGCGCGCCTCCTCGAATTGCGCGTACACATGCTCCTTCTCCCGCTCCGACCGCCACCCGGGCCACTCCTCGGCCATCTCCTGCAGCCTGTCGATCCACCGTATCGCGTACTCCGCGGCCTCGGCGCTGCGGATCGGCCGCCCCCCGACAGTCACCCACACCGGGTTCGTCGCGGCCTGGGGGTACGAGGTGTCGAGCGGCCAGCGGTCCTCGCGGAGCCCCGTCACCCGCAGGTGGATCCACGCGCTGCCGGCCAGGGCGATCCGGTCGTCGATCTCGAGCGACTTGCGGTCGCCGTCGAAGGTGTAGGTGCGCACCACTTCGCCGTTCACCACCACCTCCGCCGTCTCCATCCCGACGATCCCCCACACACGTCCGCTCACACGCACCTCGCCCGGCGCGTCGAGCGCGACATCCTCGCCCGGCCCCCGCCCTTCCACCGCGAACTCCACCAGCGGTCCCGAACTCATGTACGCGTGCCCGTCCCGCAGCCCCTGGAACCATCCCTCCATCGTCAGCCGGCCGTCGGGTGTCCGCACATACGTCCGCATCGATCCCGCCAGCGGCGTCGCGTGCAGGCCCGAGATCGCGTCCTCGCCCCCGACCAGCGCGGCCCGGATCCCGTTGCCCCACACCGCGTACAGCGGCGGCCACCCATCCTGCGGCGTTGACCACTCGACCGCATCCGCCGCGCCCAGCGCCGCATCCACGATGAAGCCCTTCGCGCCCCCGAGATTCCCCTCCAGCGGATCCCCGTTGTAGAAGGAGTGCACGTACGCCGTCGTCGCGCCCTGGGCCTTCGCCTTGAGGAGCATGTCGGTGTTGCTGGGATAGAGGCTCTCGATGGCGGTGCCCTCGTATCCCATGGCATAGGGGGCGATAAGGTGGTCCCGGTGGCCGAACATGAAGACGTGGCCGTAGAAGGCCGGGCGGTACTCCTGCCCGACGACGAGCACGCGGTCCGGTTCGGAGAGCGGGTGCGGGCCTCCGCCGGGGATCCAGAACTGGTGGTCGAGGATGCGGTTGTCCTTGTTGGCGATCTGCTCGTTGACGATGTCCTGGTCCTCGGCGGCGGACATCATCATCAGGTTCTCGAGGGAATTGCGGAGGTTCCCGGCGTAGTTCATGTGCAGATGGGTCGAGCCGGAGAACCAGCCCTGGTCGGAGACGTCCGAGATCTCTTCGAGGGTGACGTTGAGTTCGGTCACCTCGCCCTCGCGCACCTCGGCCTGCACCGTCTGCGGCACGGTCTCGAAGCCTCGTACCACGGTCATCTCGGCCGTGCCGGCAGGCAACTCGACGGTGAACGAGCCGCCGTGATGGAAGATCCGGTCGCCGGCGCGGGCCACGCGGGCGTAGGCGTCGGCGGGCGCGTAGAACCTGCCGTCGGCGGCGGTCAGGTGGATGCGGCTGGCCAGGAGCGCGCCGTCGGTCCCGGCCGTCCGCACCGAGAGCGTGCCGGTGGGGCGGGCCCAGTGCCGCTCGGTGATGGCGACGCGGCGCAGCGCCCCGCCGTTGGCTTCGAGCAGGTATAGCTGCGGAAGCCCGTCCGGGTCGTGCGGCCCTCCCGCGGTGGCCGGCCCGCCGCCGTTCGCCACAAATGCGATCCACTCGGCATCCGGCGACCAGCGCGGGTGGAAGGCGTCGAAGTCGAAAAACGTCATCTTGTACGGCTCGCCGCCGCTGGTGGGCTGGATGTAGAGGTTCTGGAACTGGTCGGCGGCGCCCGCGGTGGAGGAGTAGACGAAGCGCCGGCCGTCGTACGAGACGTGCGGCTGCGTGCGGTAGAGGGTCTGTTCGGCGAGGACGGCCTGGCGCTCCTCGATGCCGCCCGCCCCCGCGGGGACGCGGTAGACGTTGCCGCTTCCGAGGGCCACGTCCCGGTTGGAGACGATCAGGAGTTCCTCGCCGCTGGGCAGCCACGCCGGCGAGATGTGCATGTCCCAAGGGCCGAAGTAGAGACGGTTGCGCCCGAAGGAGTTGTCCGACGTGACCGCGATCCCGGGCCCGGCCCAGGCGCCGTCCGCGAAGGGGCGGATGTAGACGTTGAAGTAGCCGCTGGGGGCCGTGGAGACGTACGCGATCTGGTCGCCGGAGGGGGAGAAGCGCGGGTCGGTGTGGATGTGGGCGCCCTCGGTGAGGCGGTGGCGCTGGCCGGTGGCCGTGTTCATGACCTCGAGGTGGATGGTGCGGCCGCCGTCGTCGGCGGTGTAGAGCAGCCACGCGCCGTCCGGGGAGTAGTTGGGCGAGGAGTAGTAGTCGGGGCCGTGCACGATCTCGTGCGCGTCGCCGGTCGCGATGTCCACCTCCCAGAGCGAGCCGCTCATCGCCACCGCGACGCGCTCGCCGCCGGGGTGCCAGGCCGGGTACCAGGGCGACGAGGAGGGCGCCGGGGGGAAGTGGAAGTTGTGCATGTAGTTGCCCCCGTGCGCGGCGGCGGGGTAGGGGCGGCCGCCGGGCTGGGCGGTGAGGGTGGAGGGGGCGAGGGTGGCCAGGGTGGCCAGGGCCGCCGCCGCGAGGACGGCCGGGCGGCGGGGTGGGGGGCGGAGGGCGCGCGAGTGGCAGCGCCGCGGCGGGGACGGGACTCGTGGCATGGTCGTGCCTTGTGCGGGCGTGGTGGCCGCGCCAGGGGGGGAGGAACGCGACCGTGCAGGGATCGTACCGCGCCGGGGGGGTGGGGGGCCAGTGGGCCGTCACACCGAGTTGCCAGGATACCGAGTCGGTCGCAACATATCGGGGGGCAGCATCACACTGACTCGCTGTCGAGTGTCAACTAAATATTACATAATGTAATGTCAACTTTACGTTTCTTCATCGTCCTGGTTGGGCTGGCGCTGGCGCCGGGGGCTGGACGACTGGCAGCCCAGACCTTTGAGCTCCAGGAGGCAACGATCGGGGAAGTCCACGCCGCGTTCCTCTCCGGGGACCTGACCTGTGTGGATCTCGTGCGGAGCTATCTGGACCGCATCGAGGCATACGACCAGCAGGTCCGGCCGATCAATGCGATCGCGAACCTGAATCCGCGCGCGCTCGACGAAGCGGCGCGCCTCGACGAGGCCCTCGCCGCCGACGGGCTCACGGGACCACTCCACTGCATCCCCGTCCTGCTCAAGGACCAGGTCGAGACCAGTGACATGCCCACCACCTACGGGTCGGCCCTTTTCCGCGACTTCGTCCCCCGCCGCGACGCCACCATCGTCACCCGGCTCAAGGACGCCGGCGCCATCATCCTGGCCAAGACGAACATGGGCGAGTTCGCGTCGCGCTACGTCGGGTCGGGCTTCGGCATGATCCGCAACGCCTACGATCGCTCACGCAACCCGAGCGGGTCGTCGGGCGGCACCGGGGTCGGCATCGCCACCAACCTGGGGATGGTCGGCATCGGCGAGGACACGGGCGGTTCCATCCGTGGTCCGGCCGCGGTGGCGTCGCTGGTGGGGCTGCGGCCCACGCTGGAACTGGTCAGCCGCCACGGCCTGATGCCCGCCAACCCCACGACCGACACCCAGGGCCCGATGACCCGCACCGTCACCGACGCCGCCATCGTGCTGGACGCGATCGCCGGCTACGATCCCGCCGATCCCGTCACCGCGCGCTCGGTCGGGCACATCCCGGAGTCCTATGCGAACGGCCTGCAACCCGACGCGCTCGCGGGGGCGCGCATCGGCGTCATCCGGGACCCCATGGACCAACGCGCGGAAACGTCGTCGGAAGGCTTCCAGCAGGTCCGCGCGCGGATCGACGCGGCGGTCGCCGACATGCGTGGACTGGGGGCGGAGGTAATCGACAGCGTGGCGATCCCGGGGATCGACGAAGTCAACGACATCTTCAGCCTCAACACCTTCGAGACCGAGGAAGCGACCGACGCGTACCTGGCGGAGCATCCCGACGCTCCCTACCAGACGCTGGCCTCGATCCTTCTGACCGGCCAGGTCAACCCGTGGAGGGCGAGGGGCATGGCCGGACTGCTCGGCAAGACCACCCGCGATCCCGGCTACCTGGAGTACCTGCAGCAGCGCGACCGGATCCGCGTGAACGTGCTGAAGACGATGGCCGACCTGGAGCTCGACGCCCTCGTCTACGCCACCTTCGACCATCCCCCGACCCAGATCGCCGCGGACGTCGAGACGAATCCCCGGCCCGCCGACCGCTACGGCCTCGGCGACAACCGCCTCCTCAGCCCGCTCACCGGATTCCCCGCCCTGACGGTCCCTGCCGGGATTCACTCCGGACGGCCTTCCCGTCGGCATCGAGTTCATGGGACGCCCGTTCACCGAGGCGATGCTGCTCAGGTTCGCCTACGCCTACGAGCAGGCGACGAACCACCGGAGACCGCCGCGGCGATGAAGCCCGCTACCGTTCTGCCCGTCGTTTCCTCGCTTCTTGTCCTCGGCCTTGGCACGGCCGCCTGCCAGGGGGATATGGACCAACCGGAACCGGCCCCGCAAGCGCCGGAACTCGACGAGTCCAGTCTGCCCTTCTCCGAAAGCCGGGATAGCGCCGGCGTCCGGATCGTCGAGAACGCCCGGCCCGCGGACACGGCGTTCCTGGATTGGCGGATCGGGCCGGAGCCGTCCGTGACGATCGGGGTCGCCGTGGGCGATGAGGCCCGGATGCTGCACCTGGTCATGGGCGCCACGATGTTGGCGGACGGACGGATCGTGGTGGCGGAAGGGAGCTCGAGTCAGTTGAAGGTGTTCGACTCGTCCGGCGCTCGGGTGGCGACCTGGGGCGGCCGCGGGGAGGGGCCGGGCGAGTTCCCGGCCCAGATGCTCCACCGGATTGAACCCTGGCCGGGCGACTCCATCGTGGCCTGGTACGGGCCGGGTTGGCGCGTGTCGGTCTTCGACTCCCAGGGGAACTTCGATCGCACCTTCCTGGGGCCTTCCGGCAACCAGGCGACGTGGCAGGCAGGACGCCCGATGCTCGCGGCACGGGATGGCACGATCCTGACCAGCCTCGATGGGGATGAGCGCGTGGACACCGCCCTCATCGAGATCCGTGACGGCGAAGGCGGGCTCCAGGCGTCGCTGGGCTATCACCCCGTGCGCCGGCCGCTGTACTTCAGCCGCGAGCTGAGGCTCTCCGCCTGGGGTGACCTGGTCATCGTCAGTTCGCACGACAGGTACGAATTCAAGGCATATGCCACCGACGGCTCCCTGGTCCGAATCGTCCGGCGCGAGTACGAGACCCGGATGCCGGTGGCGGCGGACATCCTGGTCAGTCCCACGCTCCGGCCGGAACTCCGGATACCTCTCGAAAGGGAGATGCTGAGGGTGCCGCAGAGTCAGATTGCGCCGACCTTCCCGGCGTTCTCGTGGGTCATGGCGGATGCAGCCGGGTACCTGTGGGTCAAGGAATACCAGCCGCCGAGGGAACAGCGGCCCGTGCCGCTCTGGACCGTCTTCAACCCCGAGGGCCGGGTGCTGGGGTACATCGAGACGCCGGTGGGGATGAACATCTATCAGATCGGGGAGGACTACATCCTCGGGCACATCGAGGACGAACTCGGGGTAGAGTACGTGCAGGTGTGGCCGCTGGAGCGATGGATCGGCACGGATAGCGGGCGAGAGTGACGACGCGTTCTGGCGCGACGGTTCTGATCCTTTGCGCATTCGCCTGCCAGCCGGATGGGCAGGGCGCCCGCACGCCGCAGGTTGAAATCCGAGACAGCGCCGGAATCCGCATCATCGAAAACCCTCGTCCTCCGGCGGGCTCGCGCCTGCCGTGGCGGATCGGGCCGGAGCCGTCAGTGTCGATCGGCGAGCGGGCCGGTGAGGAGCCGTACATGCTCTACTGGCCGTCGAGCTTCTTCAGGTTTCCGGATGGACGGATCGTGGTGGCGAACAGGGGCACCGAAGAGGTGCGGGTGTTCGACTCGCTTGGAACCCACCTGGCGACCTGGGGAGGAGAGGGCGACGGCCCCGCCGAGTTCGAGACGTTGGGAGATGTCGCGCCATGGCCCGGGGATTCCATCCTGGCCTGGGACTTCGGCGACTACGGGATTTCCATCTTCGATTCCGACGGCAACTACGGGCGGTCGTTCTTCCTGCAGAGCGGTGCGGATCCCCCGCGGTGGGGCCCGAGTCCGGTGGCTGCGCGCGCGGACGGAACCATCCTGTCCATCGATGACCTGGGATTCGGAGACTCGGCCCTTGTACAGGTCTGGGACGCGGAGGGTGGCGACCTCCCATCCCCCGGCGTCCTTCCCGATGAAGAGGTGCGTACGGCGAGGGCTCCCGATGGTTCCACGGAACAGGTGGGGGTTGCATACACCCGCGAACTCCTGACGGCGGTCTGGGGCGATCTCGTTGTCGCGACCCTGAACAAGCCGTACGAGATCAGGGCGTTTCGGGCAGACGGTGCACTCGCGCGCATCGTGAGGCTCGAGCACGAACCGCGGGTCCCGACCGAGCCGGATCGCCAGACCTATGTCGAGGGGCGAATGGCGGAGCGCCGGGGTGGTGTCGATGCGTCGACCGGAGAACCCCTACCCGATGCGCTGTTGGCGCTGATGCGCGAGTTCTTCGAGTCCGTCCCGGTGGCGGAGCACTTCCCGGCGTTCTCGGCGATCCTCGCCGACGACACCGGCCATCTCTGGGTCCGGGAATACGATTACCCGCGAGAGCAGAGGCCGGCCCCGCTCTGGACTGTCTTCGACCCGGCGGGCCACGTACTGGGGTACGTTGAGACCCCGAGGGGTCTGCTGATCGGGCAGATAGGAGAGGACTACATTCTTGGCCGGGCCGAGGACGAACTCGGTGTGGAGTATGTGCAGGTGTGGCCGCTGACACGCGCGGGAGGCTGAACAGAATGTACCGTCGCCACACGGTAGCGCCGCTCACCGGGCTGTCGATTCTTGCCATAGCCTGCCAGGCCGACGACTCCCCGGCCGACCTGGCTGCCACCTTCGTCGTCGAGGACAGCGCCGGGATCGAAATCGTCGAAAGCTCCGCGCCTGCGTGGGAGGGCGGTGGGTGGACGGTCGCGACCGAACCCGGCGTGTCCATCGGCCGGACATCGGGTGACGAGCGGTATCTCTTCGGCTCCGTACGCGGGGCCATCGTGCTCCCGGACGGACGAATCGCGGTGCTGGACCAACAGGCCGCGCTGGTGCGCGTGTATTCTCCCGAGGGGGTGCACCTGGAGGACTGGGGAGGAAGAGGGGAGGGCCCGGGTGAGTTCAACTTCCCCGTGAGCCTCTTCCCGTACCGGGGCGACTCGATCCTGGTGCGTGATCTGATCTCCATGGGCCTCAGCGTCTTCGACGACCGGGGGCGGTTCGGAAGACGAACGATTCCGCCGATGCGAGCGGAATTCGTGTCCGGTCTTGGCGACCTGCTGGCTGAAGGTTCCGCAATCCCCGCGGAGAGTTGCTGTCATCTCTGGGGACCGCTCTCGACCGGTGCCTTCCTCGTCGCCTACCCGGAGATGATCCCGACGACCGGGAGCGGGATGCAGCGGGGATCCGTGTCGGTGGCGATCATCCCGGACTCCGGCGGTGCGGCCGAGGGCGTGGGGGAATTCCGGGGCGGGCGGTACTTGCCGGGACCGACTCGTGCATCGCCGCCGACGATCTTTCAGTTCCCGCTCTGGTTCAACCTGGCCGCGGGCCGGGACGGGTACTACGTCACGGAGGGCGACGCCTATTCGATCAGCGAGTTCGATACGAATGGCCGACTGCGCCGGATCATCCGTCTCGCGCGGGGACCCCGTCCCGTCACTGATGAAGTCAAGGCGGCGCACGAGGCCTGGCTGCGCGAGCGGATGCTGGCCCCCGGTGCGCCGATCGAAGGCGATTCTCCGGAGCAGGTGTTGCAGCGGAGACTCGATGAGCCCTACCCCGCCACTCTCCCTTCCTTCTTCCAGCTCCATGTCGACCCGGACGGGAACCTCTGGGCTGTGCAGCGGCGGTACGGGGCGGGCGACGATGGAAGGTCGCCGGGGATGCTCGACTACTTCGTCTTCGGGCCGGACGGCCGCCACCTCGGGGTGATCGCGCTGCCCGACAATTTCCAGGTGTACCAGATCGGGAGGGACTACATCCTCGCGGTGGTGCGGGACGAACTCGAGGTCCAGTTTGTTCACCTGTACGAGATCGAGAAGGGGGGCCGGTGATGAGAGCGACAATGATCCCGTTGACGCTCATTGCCCTCGCCTGCCAGCCCGGCGATTCGCCGGCTGACGAGCGCCCCAACTTCAACGTCCAGGACAGCGCCGGCATCGAGATCGTCGAAAGCGTCACGCCGGAATGGGACGGAGACGGCTGGAGGTTATCCGCGGATCCGAGTCTTGTTATCGGCCGGATGTCGGGCGACGAGCGGTACCTCTTCGGGGAAGTGGCCGGAGCCGTCGTCCTTCGGGATGGCCGCGTCGCGGTCGTCGACAGGCAGGCCGCGCTGATCCGTGTCTACTCCCCCAAGGGGGCGCACATCGAGGACTGGGGTGGCAGCGGAGAAGGTCCGGGAGAGTTCAGCGGAAGGCCCCAAAAGATCCTCCCCTATCGCGGGGACTCGATCCTCGTCGAGCAGTTCGCCAACGACGGCGCCAACATCTACGACGACCGGGGGCGGTTCGGGAGAGCCGTCGCGCCCGAGATGTGGGTGCTTTTCAATCTCCACCGTGCGTCGCTCTTCGACCCTTCCCTGAGTCCCGTGGGAACCTGCTGTACCCTTTGGGGCGCGCTCCCGAACGGTGCCTTCCTCGGTTCCTACTCGGAGATGCTTCCCTACCCGGGGACCGGAACGACGCGGGCTACGGTGATGGCGGCCATCACCCCCGAGTCCGGCAGCCCCCCCGAATCCGCCGGCGACTTCCTGGGAGGCCAGTACCTCTATGAACCCGAAGGCGGCGTCAGCGGTTTGCAGTTCCAGTTCCGGTTCAGCATGGCCGTGGGGCCGGACGGCTACTTCGTGACGGAAGGGGACGCGTACTCGATCGATGCGTACGACGCGAGCGGCCGCCCGCGGCGAATCATCCGGCTCGACCGCGAGCCTCGCCCCGTGACCGACGAAGTGAAGGCGGCCCACGAAGCCCGCCTGCGCGAAGAGACTTCACCCGAAAACGAGGAATGGCTCCGGCGCCGGCTCTCCGTCCCCTACCCCACGCACCTCCCCGCCTTCGAGTGGCTCCATGCGGACGCGGAAGGCAACGTCTGGGCCCGGCACCGGCGGTATGGCGCGGACGATGCCACCGCGAGCGCCGGGGCGTACGAGTACATCGTGTTCGGAGCCGATGGCCGCCACCTCGGCACGATCGAGTTGCCGGCAGGGCTCGAGGTTTACCAGATCGGCCCGGATTTCGTGCTCGGCAAGGTGCGGGATGAACTGGGTGTGGACTACGTTCAGCTGTATGGGATTGAGAAGTAAGGGACAGAATTGAGAAGTGAAGGCGGGAACTGCGAAGTCAGATTTGTCAAGTGTGCTTTACATTTGGTAAGGTAGAGTTGACAGTGGGAAGCGACAGAACGACCGGCGCCGTCTGGTGCGGATGGCAATGCGCCGCCTCGGGCTCTACTGTTCCGGCCGTCGAAGGTGAAGCTCCGGAGGCGAGAAGATGAGGATTCCGCTCAGATACCCGACGCTGGCCACCACCCTGCTCCTCTCCTGCGCGACCCCTGCCACCATCCGGAATCCGGAGACTGCCGCCTCCGCGGCTGCTGCTGACCCCGCCACTCCCGCGGCCCCCGCCGCCCCCCCCGCCCCGCAGGACCCCTGCGAATACTGGGGCACCTACGAGTTCTTCTACTTTGCCGAGCCGGAGACTGTGGCGGCATGCCTGGATGCGGGCGAGGATCCCCATGCGCGGGTGGACGAGTTGGGCAGGACCCCGCTGCACAACGTGGCCCGGGCCTGGAAGGAGTCCTTCATCCGTGAGCTTCTTGCGGTCGGGGTCGACGTCAACGCCCGCGACTGGCTTGGGCGCACCCCCCTGCACGACGCGGCGGACTGGGTGCGGCCGGAGGAGCCCGACGCCACGGACGTGGTCTTTTTGATTCCCTTCACCGTTCACGGGGGTCCCGCGGTCGAGGCGCTGCTGGAGGGCGGTGCCGATGTCCATGTGCGCGATGTTCGCGGCAATACGCCCCTCCACCTGACCTGGCGCGATCTGCCTCCCGACCATGCGCCTGTCAGGCATGACGGCTTCGTGGACATCGGCGCGGCCCCCCGGCTGTTGGAGGCAGGTGCCGATCCCGCCGCGCGCAACGATCGCGGCCGACTGGCCAATCCGGTCGACTGCCGGAACTGGCACCTGCAGATCTTTGCCCGGGCGGCGATTGCGCCGACCGTGCACTACCAGTTCTTCGGCTACCTGCCCCTCTCCGATCCGATCTCCGAGGCCTACGCGAAATGCGTGACGGCGGGAGCCGATGTGACGGCGCGGGACAAACGCGGGCACACTGTCCTCCACCACGCGGCCGCGTTCGCGGACACTGCTACCATCACGGTATTGCTGGAGGCCGGCGCAGAGGCCGGCGCCCGCAACCGCGACGGCGCCACGCCCTTGCACGTGGCGGTGCGGGCGGCGCACGCCGATATCGCGACCCGGCTGGTGGAGCTGGGCGCGGACATCAACGTGCCCGACTACGGTGGCACCACGCCCCTGCACCTCGCGGTACGCAACGGAAACCTGGCCATGGTGAACGCCCTTCTGGACGCGGGCGCGGACGTGAATGTTCTGAGCGCCCATGGCACCGCGTTGCATGCGCCCCGGAGCGGCTGGGATTGGTTCGCCATCGTGGACGTCCTGCTGGAAGCGGGCATGGACGTGAACCTGGTTGGGGAGGAACACGCCACGACCATGCTCATGGAATCCCTCAGTGTGCGGTGGAGCGATTCTTCGGCCCAACTCGCGCTCCGGTTCCTCGCGCGGGGTGCCGATCCGAACGCACGCGACGGTGATGGCCGGACCGCACTGCACAAGGCCTTCCTCAAAGGCCCGGATGTCTACCGGGTCCTTCTGGACGCAGGGGCCGAAGCCACGGCGGTCGACGACCGGGGCACGTCTCCGCTTCACCTTGTGGCCGGGGGCGGCCGGCAGGGGGTCATCCCGATGCTGGTGGAGGCCGGAGCCGACCTGGACCTGCTGAACGGAAACGGTCAGGCGCCTCTTCATTTGGCGGTTGGACATTTCCAGGAGAATCTGGCCCGCGTCGCGGAACTGCTGGAGGCGGGGGCCGACCCGTCGCTGCGGACGGAGGACGGTGACACGCCGCTTCACCTGGCGGCGGGTGCCGCACCCTGGCCCGATAGCAGCATCGCCTCGGTGGTGGAAATGCTCGTGGCCGCAGGGGCCGACGTGAACGCTCGCAACGGGCGCGGAGAGACGCCCGTGGAGTCGGCGTGGCTGGCTGGCCGGTTCGCTGTTGTGGACCAGCTCGTGGCGTTGGGTGGCGAGCGGGTGGAAGGGGTTCCGGGGCCCGTGGATTCCACTGCGGAGCCGGTGACGCAGGGTGCCGCACCAGTCGAGCCCGCCCCGGCAGGCGGATTGCAGGCTCCGCTCTGTGACTGGAGTGCCGGAGACTACGCGAACTCTCGCAGGCCCTTCAAGTTCCCGCTCGAGAGCGTGGCCGGCTGCCTGGCCGCCGGCACCGGTTTGGAAACGCTTAACCGATACAGTCAGCCGCTAATCGAGTGGCTTCCGGCTGGCAACACCGAGGTACTGGAGTTGCTGTTGGACGCGGGTGCCGAGGTCAGCGTCAGTGACGACGCCGGTTCCACACCCCTTCACGGGGTCGCGGGTTTCTTCCACGGTGGCACGGACTACTCGATCGCCGCCGCTCGCGCGCTCGTGCAGGCGGGGGCCGATGCAGACGCGAGAGACCTGGAAGGCTGGAGTCCGCTCCACCGGGCTGCCAGGGCCGCCAGCTGGTATTCACCGGACGCAGCTTCGGCTGAAATGACGACCCTGCTGGTTCAGGCGGGTGCCGACATGAACGCCCGCACCGATAGCGGCCGGACACCGTTGCACCTGGCGTTGGGCAGCCCGGCGGTTGCGTTGCGGTTGCTGGAGCTTGGCGCCGACCGGGAGGCCCGGGACGATGCGGGACAGGTCGCCGATCCGGTGAGCTGCGAGAACTTCGGCCGGAACAGCTTTTTTGCCCTGGCCGGTGGCGACCTCGTCGCCCGGTGCATCGGTACGGTGACCCGGGGGGGCGGCGACCCGCTCCGGGACACGACTCTGCACGTGGCTGCCGGACATGCACGCGACCCCGGGGTGATACACGCTCTGCTGCAGGCCGGCGCGCCGCTCGAGGGACGGGACGGCGAGGGCTACACTCCCCTGCACAGGGCGGTGGCGACCGGCAGCCCGCCGGTGATCCGGACGCTGCTGGAGGCTGGCGCGGACGTTGGACGCCGAGTGGAGGTGTACGAGGCGCGCTTTTCATGGGATCCGAAGGACTGGACACCGCTGCATCTCGCGGCGAGGAACCCGGATGCCGGGGCGGTTGCCCTCATTCTGGAAGCCGGCGCGGACGTGAACGCCCGCGCCGAAGGGTACGAGACGCCGCTCCACGTCGCCGCGACCAACGAGAACCCCGAAGTGGCGGCCCTCCTGCTGCGTGCGGGCGCCGATGTGAATGCCCGGGAAGCGCATGGCAAGACGCCACTCCACGCAGCCGTACGTGAGAGCCAAGACCTGCTGGAGAACCGCAACCCGGCCGTTGCGGCCGTCCTGATCGAGGCCGGGGCGGACATGGAGGCGCGCGCAATGCCCAGTGGCGGGCATTTCCTGCGGGGCCTGACGCCCATGTACCTGGCCGCCCTTGGCAACCGGAACCCGGAAATCATTACGATGCTCGCCGAAGCCGGCGCGATAGTGGACGCGGAACGAGCGGAGCTCCGGCCCGGCTATCCCTTCATGGCAGGCGTGACCCGTTCGGGTCTGGTCCGCCGCGGCGATATGGGTCACAAATCCCCCCTCCACCTCGCGGCGCTCTTCAATCGTGAACCTGGCGTGCTGGAGGCACTCGTCCGCGCGGGGGCGGACCTGGAGTTGCGCGAGAGGATGGGCCGGACGGCCTTGCACATTGCTGCCCAGCACAACCCCTTGGCGTTCCCGACTCTGCTTGCGCTGGGCGCCGACCCGGACGTCGTGGACGACGAGGGCAAGACGCCGATGGACTACGCTCGCTTCAACAAGACACTGTACGGGCTGCCGGAGGTGAGGCGGCTGCTGGCGGGGGGTGGGGAGGGTGGGCGGTAGTCCAGGACCCAGACCGGAACCGGCCTTGGGATCTCGTCAACGTCGAAGTATGTCAACTACACATTACCAAATGTAATGTACACTTGACCAAATGCTTGCAATTTTGGCACGGTGTGCCGGATTTGCAGGGTGAAGCGTCAGCCGGCCGACGCCGCGCCGCCACAAAAGACGACATGGCTACGCTCGATCCTGCGGCGGAAGGCCGTCGGCAAACGTGCCCAGTCGTGGATTTCCACGACGAAGGGGATGTTCGAGTCCCTCAGCGCTTCCTTCAGGCGCGCCCGCCTTGCCACTGGAATCGGGGACAGCCCCGGTGCGCGCAGGACCAGGTCGAGGTCGCTCCCTTCATGACTTTGGCCATCGGTGCGGCTCCCGTAGGCCCAGACTTCTACATCAGGGAGGTGCCGCGCAACCAGGCCCCGGATTGTCGCACGATGACGCGGCAGAAGATCGAGTCCGTCAGTCACCGGTGCGTCCCTCGATCATGTCGGCCAGGGCCTTTGCGTCCGCGATGAAACCAGGGAGCAGTTCCAGCGTGCTCTCTGCCAGGATCTCGCCGTAGTCGTGAGCGGTCTCGTTGCGCGTGTCGCGGTAGGCCAGCCATCGCTCGCAGGCCTCCGCCGTGATCAGGCCGTGCCTTGCCGCCTGCCGAAAGAGGTCCTTGAAGACGAGGCGGTCCACCTGGCGGTGGCTGGCGAAGTAGGGCGCGAGCCTCTTCCTCAGAAGCTTGCCACTCTGTTCGAGTACGAGTTCGAACTCCTTGACGCAGGCCGCGCGGAAGACATCGTGCCCGATGTGATTGGGGTCACTGCGGTGCAGTTCTCCCAGAGCGTGTTCGAGGATAGCGAGACATCGCCGCAGGAAGGCGGCATCGATGGGCGGTGATTCCCTACCAGCCTCCATCGCCCGCTAGATCTCCCCCCGCCGCGCCGCCCACACCGCGTAGTGACTCGCCCGCGCGGCGAGCGCCATGTACGTGAGCGACGGGTTCTGGCACGCCGAGGAGGTCATCGACGCGCCGTCGACCACGAAGAGGTTGGGCACGTCCCACGCCTGGTTGTGCGCGTTCAGGACGGAGGTGGCCGGGTCGCGGCCCATGCGCGCGGTGCCCATCTCGTGGATGGTGAGGCCGGGCGGGGTCATCTCGGCGTCGATCGAGATGTCGCGGCCGCCGCCGGCGTCGAGCATCTCGGCCGCGCGTTCGGCGGCGTGGCGCATCATGATCCGCTCGTTGTCGCTCCAGGCGCAGCTGATCCGCAGGGTGGGAATCCCCCACTTGTCGACCTGCTCGGGGTCGAGGGCGACGTGATTCTCTTCGCGGGGCAGGCATTCGCCGAAGCCGTTGATCCCGAAGGACCAGGGCCCGGGGCGCATCAGCTCGTGCTTGAAGTCGGCGCCGAATCCGGGCATGGAGTTGCCCCGGCCCCAGCCGGCCCGCGACGCCGACCCCTGATAGCCGTAGCCGCGCAGGAAGCCGGCGGCGGGCTCGGTGACGTTGGCGAAGCGCGCGACGTAGATGCCGTTGGGGCGCCTGCCCCGGGTGGTCCGGTCCTCCCAGCCGTCGAAGGTCGCCCGCGCGCCGACGCCCATGGTGTGGTCCATCAGGTACTTGCCGAGCACGCCGCTGGAGTTGGCCATGCCATCGGGGAAATCGGTCGACTTCGAGTTGAGAAGGATGCGCGTGGACTCCAGCGCGGAGGCCCCGAGAAAGATGGTGCGGGCGCGGAACTCCATGTCCTCGTGGGACTCGGCGTCAATCACGCGGACGCCTGCGGCCCGCCCCGTCTGCGCGTCCCAGATGACTTCGGCGACCACGCTGTTGGGCCGCAGAGTCAGGCGTCCCGTGGCCTCGGCGGCGGGCAGCGTCGCGTTGATCGAGCTGAAGTAGCTGCGGGTGCGGCAGCCGCGGTGGCAGGGGCCGCAGTAGTGGCAGGCGCTGCGCCCCTTGTGATCGGCGGTGAGGACGGCGGTGCGGCCGATCGTCATCCGCCGGCGCCCGCCGAAGGCCCGGTCGATCGCGTCGGCCACGTGCGCCTCGACGCAGGTCATCTCCATCGGCGGCAGGAAGACCCCGTCGGGGAGATGCGGGAGCCCTTCCGCCCGCCCGCTGATCCCGGCGAAGGCCTCGACGTGGTCGTACCAGGGGGCGAGGTCGGCGTAGCGGATCGGCCAGTCCACGCCGAAGCCGTCCCGGGCGTTGGCCTCGAAGTCCAGGTCGCTGAGGCGGTAGCTCTGCCGCGCCCACATGATCGAGCGGCCGCCCACCTGCCGGCCACGGATCCAGCGGAACGGCTTGTCCGGGTCGGTGGTGTAGGGGTTCTCGATGTCGTTGACGAAGAACTTGCGCGCCACCTCGTCGCAGGCGTAGCACTCGCGCTGGACGGGCTGCGTCTCGGCGAGCGCCTTGCGGTCGTTCCAGCCGCGGTACGGCATCTCGTAGCTGGGAAGGTGCTCGGCGTAGTCGCGCTCGGGCACGATCATCGGGCCCGCTTCGAGGACGAGGACGCGGGCGCCCAGTTCGCAGAGCTCCTTGGCGGCCCAGCCTCCGGACATGCCCGAGCCGACGACAATGACGTCGTAGTCCTGGCGGCGGGGACGGATGTTCATGGGCGGGACTCCGGTGAGGCGCCGGGCGACCGTTGGGCCCCGGCCGGCGGCGCGCTGGCGTGGGCGCTGCCATGGCTGGATGGGACGCCTGCCTCGGCTGGCGTGAGCGGGGCGCACCCCTCGAAGGTGCGGAAGCTGATGCGGTGGCCGAGCGCGTCCAGCCCGACCTCGGAGGTGAAGTAGGCGGTGATTGTGAAACGTTTCACATCGTGGAAGAAGTAGCGGGACGCGCGCGCTTCCGGGTCCTCGCGCAGCCGGACAAGTTCGGCGTCGAATTCGCGGACGAGCTCCGTGCGCTGCGCCTCAGTGCAGTCCGCGAAGTCGGCGCCGAAGCGTTCCCGGGCGGTCGGGTCCACGGTGTCGAGCCCGGCGAGGAAGCGGTCGCGGTCCTCGTCGTCAAGCCACCCGTCGACGAGCGCAGTCACGAACTCGGTGACCCCGGCCTCGGCCGCTCCCGGGGTGTCTGTCTCGGGGATGATGATGTCGGCAAGCGCCTCCAGCGCCCGGGCGCGCTCGGGGGTGAGCTCGGTGGCGGTGGCAGGGCCGCCCACAGCGGAATCGGGGCCGCCGTTCGCAGTCATCGTGGCTCGGACGCGCTCGCCCCAGGCCACCAGCTCCGCAAGAGCGCCCGACGGCATGACGAGCGGCGCGCCCGCGACCCCGCCAAGCACCCGAATGGCTCGCCTTCTCTGCATGCGTTACCGTTTCCCGTTCTGCTGAGCCGGCTCAGCGCACCGGAATCACCGCCGCAAGCGTGTGCGTCAACACGCGGAACGGATTTCAAGAATGCCGAACCTTACACGCCGCGAAGCCCTCATGGCAACCGGAGCCGCCTCGTTGGGACTGATGGTCCCCGGCGCCGCCGGGCGAGTCAATAGCCAGAAGGGCACCGCCGGCCGAATCAACAGCCAGGCCGGCCCCGTCCAGTCCGTCGCGCGCTGGTGCTTCTCCGACATCCCGCTCGAACCCTTCTGCGCGGCCGTCGCCGACATGGGACTGACCGCGATGGACCTGCTCACGGTGGACGAGTGGAGCGTCGCCCACGACCACGGCCTCACCGTCTCCTGCGGGGACGTGGCCGCCGGAAGCATCGAGGACGGGCTGAACGAGCCGGACAATCACGCCACCATCATCGGCGCCTTCGAGGAGCATATCCCCCGCGCCGCCCGCGAGGGCGTGCCCAACGTCATCTGTTTCTTCGGCAACCGGCGGGGGATGCCGGACGCAGAGGGAATCGACAACTCGATCCGCTGCCTGCGGGAGTGCGCCCCGATCGCCGAGGCCGAGGGCGTCACGATTCTCGTCGAGGTCCTGAATTCCAAGGCCGGCGGACACGTGGACTACATCGGCGACCACATGGACTATGCCCTCGAGGTGATGCGGGCGGTCGATTCGCCGCGCGTGCGCGTCCTCTACGACATCTATCACATGCAGATCATGGAAGGGGACATCATCCGCACCCTCACCGATGCCCGGGAGTGGATCGGCCACTATCACACGGGTGGCGTTCCGGGACGGGCCGAGATTGACGGCACGCAGGAACTCCACTATCCCGCGATCGTGCGCGCGATCCGCGACACGGGCTTCAGCGGATACATGGCCCACGAGTTCATCCCCCGCAGCGGCGACCCACTGCGCTCCCTTGCGCAGGCGGTGGAACTGTGCGCAGATGCGTAGGGTAGCAGAGCGCAGCTCAACCGTACGCGGACGGAATCCCCCAACCGATCGGGCCGCCACCATCGTTGCACTGTCACTACCTGAACGCGTGATCGGCGCTTCAACGGCGACCCGCGTTCTCCTGCTTGCCGGAGTCGTTGCCCTTGCCGTCCCTGCCGGCATCGGCCCCGCCGCCGCCCAGGAGAATGAACAGATCCGGGCGCGGATGGAATTCGAGCGCATGCGGCTGTACTCCGGACCCGGCGTCAACCTGGCGGTCCTGAAGCAGAACGCGCTCCGCGAGGTGGTGGCGCTCGGGTTCGGGGCCGCCCAGGCGATGTCGTTGCGGGACACCCGCTGGCGGGCGCTCGGCCCAACCCGGATCAACGGAGAGGACTTCTCCCCGAGCGGACAATTCGCCGGCCGCGCGTCGACGATCGCAATCCACCCCACGGATCCGGACATCCTCTACGTGGGGGGCGCCCAGGGCGGAGTCTGGAGATCGGACGACGCGGGACTGAACTGGACACCGCTGACCGACAACGAATGTTCCCTGGCGATGGGCTCGATCGCCATCGATCCGGTCGACCCGCAGATCGTCTACGCGGGGACGGGCGAGCAGCACTTCTCCGGCGACAGCTACTACGGGTGCGGGGTGCTCCGCTCACTGGACGGCGGCGCGACCTGGGAGCAGCTCGGCGCCGATGTCTTCGTGAGGCGGAGTTCCCTCGTCGGGAGGGGCGGGATGGGGACCGGCGGCGCCCGCATCGCTCGGGTCGTGGTGGACCGCGCAACCGCCGGATCGGCGGTGTCGACGACAGTGCTGGCCGCATCGAGCTTCGGCCTCTACCGCTCGACATCGAGCGGGCGGAGCTGGGAACTCGCATTGGAAGGCTACGCAACCGACGTGGTGGCGAACCCGAACGATCCGTCAATCCTCTACGCAGCCCTCCTGGGCGAGGGGATCTACCGCTCGTCCGACGGCGGGGTGTCGTGGGGCCATTCGTTCGAATCCATTCCCCGCGAGGGGGCCCACCGGACCATCCTGGCCATTGCACCCTCGAACCCCGATGTCGTCTACGCGGGAGTGGTGCTGTTGGGAGAAGAAAGGCGAAGCGCCGACATGGCGATCTACCGTACGGACGACGGCGGGACGTACTGGGGAGCCATCCCCGCGGACGGCGCAAGCTGTTTCGGCCAGTGCTGGTACGACTTCACCATGGCGGTGCACCCGCGAAACGCCGATGTCGTGTATCTCGGAACCGTTCTGATGTACGAGTCGATCGACGGGGGAGTAACCTTCAGCCCCATACACCCGGACAACCTGTATGTCGACCAGCATACGCTCGCCTTCGACACCCTCAGCGATCCCTACAGGCTCTACGTGGCCAACGACGGAGGGGCCTTCCGCACCATCAACAGCGGCCAGACCTGGACGGGGCTGAACAGCAACCTGGGACTGGCCCAGTTCTACCGCGGCATCAGCATGCACCCGTCGAATCCCGTCATCACGCTCGGTGGAACGCAGGACCAGGGAACGCTGCGGCCGTCGGGAGGGACGCTGGCGTGGGACAAGGTCCTGAGCGGAGACGGAGGATACACGGCGTTCGACGCAGAGAACCCGGGTGTCTGGTACGGCGAGACGCAGTGGATCCGGGGTGCGGGCTACGCGGGACCGCGCAAGAACGGCATCCGGATGGTCGACGGGATCGACATCAACGAAGACGCGCTCTTCATCGCCCCGCTGGTCATCGATCCCGTCGACTCGCGACGACTTTACTTCGGGACGCAGACCCTGTACCGCACGGACAACTCGGCCCGAAGCTGGACACCGATCTACAGGACCCCGGACGAAAGCGTGATCACGGCGATCGCGCCCTCGCCGGCCAGCCCGAACACGGTCTACGCGGCGATCAGGACCGGGCGGATCGTGGTGACGCACGACGGGGGCCGGACATGGCTGGAAGCGGGCGCGCCGGCGGGCCTTCCCGACCGGTGGATCGGGGGACTTGCGGCACACCCGGCGGACCCCGGCCAGGCGTACGCGGCGGCGGGCGGCTTCCTGAGCGGCCATGTCTTCCAGACGATGGACGGCGGCCGCAGCTGGCAGGACCGCACGGGCAACCTTCCGGACCATCCGGTGAACTCGATCATCTACGATCCGGCGGATCCGAACGGGGTCTTCCTCGGGACCGACTTCGGGGTGTTCCATTCACCGACGGGGGGCGGCAACTGGACCCGGCTGCAGGACGGGCTCCCGGTGTCGGCCGTCTACGATGTGGCCGCGCAGCCGGGCACCGGCAGGCTCGTCGCGGCCACCCACGGGCGCGGAATGTTCGAGCTCTCCATTGACGTTCCGCTGAGCGCCCGCGTCCGTCCGTCGTCGATCACCGACACCACCATCGTGACCGGCCAGAGGAGGATCGTGGGCACGGTCATCGTGGCCCCGCACGGACGGGAGGACTACAACGCAACCTGGACCGCCGCGAGCGACTCTTCATGGGTGGTGGTGCCCGGCACGGACGGCCGGGGCCGCGGCCGGTTCGAGTACCAGCTGTCGACGGAGGCTCTTCCTTCCGGCGACTACACGGCGGACATCGAGATTGCCGTCGCGGGGGTGGCCGGTCCGGTCTCGATTCCGGTCAGCCTCCACATCCCGCTGGCGAGCAACCTCGCGCTCTTCCCGGGCGGCCCGGCGCGGTCGGTGCTCGTCGGGAGCACCGAGTCGTTCGCGGATTCGGTCCGGGTGGTCTTCACGGGGCCGAGAGCCGGGACGAAGTGGACCGCCGAATTCGATGGCGGGCCGTGGGCGACACCGGGCAACGCGTCGGGAGCGGGCGACGGTGCGGTGACCTGGACGGTCGATCCCGGCGGCCTCGGGGTGGGCACCTACGTGGACACGGTCGTCGTGGAGGCCGAGTACGCCTCGGGGAGTCCGGCGATCGTATTGGACAGCTTCCTGGTGAAGCCGCCGCTGGGGGTGGCGGGGGCGCGCAGTACCGTTGGCTATGGTGTGGCGGGCTGGACGCTGATGTCTCGTGACTCGTTGGACGCCGGCCTCTTCGGCTTCGAGGCCGAGCTGGCGCGGTGGACCGCGGCGGCGGAGGGGGCGGAGTGGCTGGCCATCGAGCGGGGTGCTGGCGCGTACGGCGAGGCGGTCGTGTGGACCCGGAGCTCGGCCGCGCTGGGGGCGGGTGTGCACGAGGACAGCATCGTCGTGCGGGTGCAGGGCCACCCGGAGCTTGCGGGAGCGATCGTGGACCGCTTCGAGGTGGTGGAGGGCATGACCGTGGAGGATGCGGCGCTTCAGGTTCTGGGGCTCGACAGGCTGGAGGCCGGGCAGGCGCGCTTCCTGGACTGGTTCGGGAACCGTGACGGGACCTTCAACGTCGGGGACGTGCTGAGGTGGCTGGACCACTGCGCGGCGGGCCCGGCCGGGTCGGGATGCCCGGCCGGTCGCGTGGGGAGGAAGCCGTGAGGGGGTTCAGGCGTTTCGGTCTGTTGATGCTCGCCGCGGGCGTGGTGGCGGTGGCCTATTCATGCGGGGACGGCGTCGAGCCGGAGCCTCCTCCCCCGGACCCGGCAGGCTTCCTCCGGGTCTCGCTGACGCTGAACCGGGCCGATGTCGGCGCGCTCGTCATCCGCATGTCCGGGGACCCGCTACCCGATTCGATCCGGGGCGCGCCGGGGCTCATCGTCTACGATGCGCCTGCGCCGCAATCGGTGCGCGCCTTTGTCGCCGGTCCGCTGCCCGATTCGGGCACCGTTCTCCAATTCTGGACGTCGAATGCGAACCTCCTGGGCCGGTACAGCGCCTGGGTCGAGCAGGCGGCGGCGACGGACTATGAGCAACTCCTGCCCTCGGTGGCCAGCGTGCGGGTGACGCGCTAGGCCGCTTCGCCGAAGGGGGCGGATCGTGCCTTGCCGACCCCGCGCGCAAGCACGGGCCACTCGGCCACCGCGAAGGACGCCCCCGGTCCCTCAGACCGGCGCCTCCCCGCGAATGGTCACCCGATACCCCGACCGCGTCGCGGGCCAATAGTCCCAGATCGCGTGATGCTGCGTGCAGCGGTTGTCCCACATCGCCACCGAATTGGGGCGCCAGCGGAAGCGGCACTGGAAGTCCGGGCGCCCCGCATGCTCGAAGAGGAAGCCCAGGATCGCGCGGCTTTCGCCAGGGGGCAGGCCGACGATGTACTGCGTGAACATCTGGTTAACGAAGAGCGCCCTGCGGCCGGTTACCGGGTGGGTGCGCACGACGGGATGCTCCGCGGACGGGTAGGCGCGACCCCCGTCGTCGCGGCCGATCAGCCGGTTGACCTCGCGGTAGTAGGGGCCGCCGTCGTGGACCGCCGTCAGGCCGTCCAGCAGGATCCGCATGCGCTCCGACAGCGCCTCGTACGCGGCGTACATGTTGGAAAAGAGCGTGTCGCCCCCCGTCTCGGGGACCGTGTGCATGCGCAGGATCGACCCCATTGGGGGCTTCGGGTCGCAGGAGACGTCCGAGTGCCACTGCTCGCCGGTCGCGCGGACGGACTTCTCGTCGGCGTGGATCGGCATCACCTCCGGGTGGCCGTCCACGCCGGGATCGTTGGGGTGGGCGACGAGTTCGCCGAAGCGCGCGCCCAGGGCCTTCTGGCTCTCGATCGAGATATCCTGGTCGCGGAAGAAGAGGACGCAGTGCGACATGAGGGCGTCGCGAATCGCGTGGAAGTCGGCGTCGGTGATCTGCTCCAGTTGGACGCCGCGGACCTCGGCACCGATCACGGGTGTAACGGGATGGACGGAGAGGTTGGAATCGTTCATGTTGGAGAATATCCGAACGGCGGGGGGAAGTGGCAACGGGATGCCGGCGGGTGGGTCGGTTGCCGAAAGGCAACAGAATGTAATGTATAGTTGTCGAAATGTAACCCAAACATGACAGTGGAGGATTATTGACCATGGCTCCAGCGTTCAGATGGTTGGTGACGTTGCCCCTTTTCATGGCTGGCGGTTGCGGCGAGAGCGCCGCGACCGGGGATGCCGGGACCCCCGTCGAATGGGACCCGGCGGAGTATCCACTCGTAACAGGCATCCGGGACAGCGCCGGCGTCCGGATCGTCGAGAATGGGCGCCCCGCCGACGATTCCCGGCTTCCTTGGAGAATCGGCACCGAACCGCTGGTGTCGATCGGCGAGGCCACGGGCGAGGATCCCTACCTGCTCCACCGGGTAATGGATGCGCTGATGCTCCCGGACCGCCGGGTGGCGATCGTGAACACCGGGACGGACGAGATCCGCCTGTACAACGCGGAAGGAGTTCACCAGGCCACCTGGGGCGGCACCGGCGAGGGCCCGGGCGAGTTCCAGTACCTCACGGGCGTCAGGATGTGGCCCGGGGACTCCATTCTGGCGTTGCACACGCTGGAAGGCGCGTCGGACGGGGGCTCCTCATGGCGCGGCGATATCTTCGACAGTACCGGCAGACCGGGGCGTTCCTTCCGCACCCCGTCCGGCCCCGGATTCCCCTTCGAGCCGGCTATCGTATTGGCCGACGGGAGCATTCTCGGTCGCACGACAATCAGAGCACGCGGCCCTGACGGTCGGCAACCCCAGGACGGCTACTATCGCAATGAGGCCGAGTACGATCTTCTGGGCCGGGACGGGACAACCACGGTTTCATTTGGCCGCTTTCCGGACATCGAGGCCTACAGCGGGGTCTTCGCCGGTTCGCGGTTGACAGCGGGAATGGCCTTCGGCCGACGGGTCATGGAGGCGGCGTGGGGGAACCTGCTGGTCATCGGAAACAACGATCGATACGAGTTGCGTGGGTTCGGCAGGGCGGACGCGTCGCTTGAGCGGATTGTGCGGCGCGAGCATGCAATCACGGCTCCGACCAGGGCCGAATTGATCGAGGCGCGTGAACGGTCGATAGCGGAAGGCAACCTGCCGGAGCGGTTCATCCAGATGAGCCGCGCGGCGGCCGCGGAAGCCCCGATCGTGGAGAGCTACCCGGCGTTCCGCGCGATCCTGTCCGACGCCCTGGGCCACCTCTGGGTACGTGAATACGACCTCCCGGGCGCGGACCGCCCCGCACCACTCTGGACGGTGTTCGACGCGGAAGGCCATGCGCTCGGGTTCGTCGAGACGCCCGCCGGGCTGTCGCTCCTCGAGATCGGCGAAGACTACCTGCTGGGCCACACGGCCGACGAACTCGGGATCGAGAGGGTCCAGGTGTGGGCGTTGGACAAGGAAGGCACACCATGAAATCCCGCAAACGCCGGTCGCTTTCACCGGCATTGTCCTTCATTGCCCTGACATTGGCCCCGGCCCCGGCCCTCATCCCGGCGGGCGCGGATGCACAGCAGATCATCGACCTGCCGGGTGAAGACCGGCTGCTCGAAGTCGAAACGGAAGAAGTGTTCATCGGGCAGCTCAACACCAACGGATGGCGCACCCTGGGAATCGCCACCCGGCTCCTGCGGCGGATTCGCCGGTCGGCGGACACGACCGAAGGCATGCTGGCTGCGCAGGCTGCGCGGATCGGCTTTGACGCACAGGGGCACCTGTACATCCTCGATCCCGGGGGGCCGGATCGCGGGCGCTGGCGGATCTTCGTGGTGGATCCGGAGGGGGACGCGGTACGTGACTACGAGGCGGAAGGGGACGACGCGCGACCGGCGGGGTATTCCAGCACACCTGCCGAGTTGGTCGTTGCCTCGGACGGCGGCACGGTCGTCGCAGATTTGCCCAGGAGCGTCTTCCGCAGCTACTCGCCGGCGGGAGTGGCGGAGCGCGAGGTGAGTTTTGCCCCCGCGGATCTCTTTGAGGGTGCTGCAGCTCCCAATCGCCCGAGCCGCACGACCGAAGCCGTGCTCACCGTCCGCGACACAGCCGGGGAGCGGACCATCGACCGGATTTCGCTCACCGAATCGGGAATCGAGAGGCGTCCGCTCACCCGCGTGTGGCGCGCTCCGGAAGAGGACGCAAGAGCAAACGCGGGAATCGCCTATGGAGTGAGGCCCCTCGGGGACAGCGCAAAAGCCGAGACCGGCTGGCAGCTTTCCACCACGGTCCGGCCGATCCAGCTTTTCATTCCGACGTTGCGCTACGACGTGCTTGCGGACGGTGGGATCGCCCTGGTCGATTCGTCCGCCTATGCGGTGAAGGTCTTCGGCCCGGATGGGCAGCTGAGCCGCATTCTGCAACGACCGATCCGGCCGAGGCCGGTGACCGAAGAGGAGCGGCTGGTGCAGACGGAAAAACTACGTGAGCGAGTGGAGTCGCACGTCAATTCCCTACGCAACCTCACGGATCCGGACGAATTCCGCAGACAGCTACTGGAGGCCATCGAAGGTGCATATTTCTACCCGGAGATCCCCGCGGTCCGGAGCCTGAGGACGACCTGGGCAGGCACCCTCTGGGTTCGGCGCAGCGGCGAAGAGCCCGGGGGAAGCGGCGGCCCAATCGATGTCATCAGACCCGATGGCCGGTACCTGGGGACGTTCGATCCCGAGGACCTTGGCGATCTGGCACGACGCCTGAGTTCAGGCACGGTCGCGTTCGGCCCGGATGGCCTGGTCGCCTACGTGGAGCGCGGCTGGCAGGAGTCCTTCTACGTGGTGGTGAAGCGGTTGCCGGAAGAGGTGCGCTGACCTCACCGGCCTGCCAGAGGCCGGATGAACAGGTGGTGGGGGCCTGCGCGGGTTGATCGGGCAGCCGCGGCCGCTACCGCATCACCATCCGGCCAAGCGGCCGCCCGCCCAGCAGGTGCAGGTGGAGGTGGTAGACCTCCTGTCCTCCGTGGTCGCGGCAGTTGATCATGACGCGGTAGCCGTTCCGCGCGACTCCCTCGTCGGCCGCGAGGTCGGCGGCGACGCGCAGCATCCTGCCCAGCACGGCTTCGTCTTCGGCCGAAACGTCCGCGAGCGTGGGGATCACGCGGTTCGGCACGATCAGGATGTGGGTGGGCGCGAGCGGCTGGATGTCCCGGAAGGCGGTAACGAGATCATCCTGGTGCACGATGTCGGCGGGGATCTCGCCGTGAACGATCCGGGAGAAGATGGTGTCTTCGGGCATGGCGGACGGGGGGGTTGGGGAGCGAGGGAAGACAGGCGGGCGTGGGTGAAATGGTAGCATCCGACGGGTGGCCCGGGCGAGGGGTCCCATCCAACCATGTCCACGCCCACCGGCCCGCTCGATCTTCGGCGGCGATGACCGGTTGCGACCCCCGTCGGAATGTCGATACCATTCCAGGGTCGGAGCCAGACGCCGACACCGGATTTGGAGGGAAGTATGGATTGGTGGCAAACGGCCGGCTTGATGGGGACATTGGTGCTGACGGGCACGGCCGTGGCAACGTTTGGCTGGCGGGTCCTCCGCCAGGAGACCGACAAGCTGCGCAGGGAAACGGAGAGCCTCCGGGACGAAAACCGGAAAGCGCACGACAGGATCGGTGGTGAGATCACGCAGCTCGGCAGCGACCTGCGTGGCGAGATAGCGCAACTCGGCAGTGACCTGCGTGGCGAGATGGCGCAACTCGGCAGTGACCTGCGTGGCGAGATTTCCCAGCTCCGCAACGACCAGGAAGCCGCGCTTGGGCGGGTGCGGGACGACCTTCGCGGCGAGATCGCGCAACTCCGTAGCGACCAGGAAGCCGCGCTTGGGCGGGTGCAGGACGACCTTCGCGGCGAGATCGCGCAGCTCCGCAACGACCAGGAAGCCGCGCTTGGGCGGGTGCGCGACGACCTTCGCGGCGAGATGGCGCAACTTGGTCAGGACCTTCGCGGCGAACTCGCCCAGCTCCGCGATGGCCAGGCGGATCTGCGCGAGGGGCTGGGGGAGGTGCGAGGCGAATTGAGAGGACTCACCCACTCGATGCTGGCCCTGCGGGAGGACTTTCGGGCACATGTCTACGCGGGGGCCGACTGAGCACCCAGCGCCCTCGTCCCCTACCGCCGGTAGCGATTCTCCAGCGCTTCCCGCCTCTGCCGGTAGCCCGCGTACCGCCGATGCGAAGTGCCACCGGACCGCCGGCGATTCGGCTCCGCGAACGCGGTGAGGTGCACGACCGTGTCGTCGGCGACGAGGGCGCCAGCCACCACCCCCTCGCCGGCAACTCCGACATCACGGCCGAGCCCGACCGCCGGATGGTCGTCAAAGGACCCGGCCTGGATCTGCCGGATGAAGGCGGGCGCGTCGTGATCGGGTGAAGGGTCGCCCTGCCGCGCGCTCCGCCCCACCACGTCGATCGCGTAGCTGCGCACGAGCTTGGGCAGGAAGGCCGCGAAGGTGGCCGGCTGGTCGAAGAGGTCGAGGCCGCAGCGCCGGCCGCCCGCGATGAAGACCGCGCCGACCTGGTCCGGCGCGGCTTCCACGAGTCCGACGTAGTCGTCGAGCGTCTCCCGGTGGCGCTCGAACATCTCGCTCATCGCGCTTGTCGGCGACTCCGCGTCGAGCGCGGCGGCCTCCTCCGCGATCGAATCCCACACCTGGCCCTGGTCCGACCGCCGGCTGCCGCTGTAGCGGAGAGCCTGCCGCACGCTCCCGAGCTTTTCGGCCCGGCCACGCGCGTTCTGCACGCGGTCCGTCACCCCGAAGTCGCGTTTGCTGTACGACCAGCGGCCCGCCTCCACGCACGACACGGGGATGATCGTGGTGCCCTTCGCCGGGATCAGCATGGTGAGGTTGGCGACGCGGTTCTGCTTGGCGCCGACCAGCTCCTCCCCATCGACGATCAGGACGGGCCGGCTCGCCCGGTTCTCGACCGCGAGCTCCGGGACGCTGCCGCCCTCCGAGACCTCGCGGATGGTGACGAGGTCCCGCCGCAACCCCTCTTCAAGGAGCATGTAGCGCAGCGAGCTTGTGAGACCGGAAGTCAGGGGGACGACCGTCAGGCCCCGGTGGGCGGCGGGTTCGCCGAGCTCCAGGCTGGTGATCGCGGTCCGGAGGTGGCCTGCGGCCCCGCCGGGTTCGGAAGGCTTGACGTGTTCCAATTGGGTGCCTCCTGTTATGTTGCCAGTAGTGACCAGTACTGAACAGTAGCGGATATTCGACAGCAAGTCAACACTAGTCACCAGTGAACGACAGCAGATGACCACGCGCTATCCGAGCTACTCGGTCGCGGAGCTGGAGGAGGAAACCGGCTTCGACCGGCGGACGATCGCCTACTACGTGCAGGAGGAACTGCTTCCGCGCGTAGGCCGGCGGGGGCCGCGGACGCGCTATCCGAAGCTCGTGCGGGATCGCCTGCTCTTCATCCGGCGCGTGAGGGAGGCCGAAGAGGCGGGGGCTGTGCCAGCGGTGTCCCTGAGCGAGTTTCGGCAGATCTTCGAACGCGTGTCCCAGGCTCTGGTCGCGGGGGTTGCCGACGGGCGGCTGGCGGTGACGGAGGACCTGGTGTTGCCGGCGTCGACCGCGTTTCGGCTCCCGGAGATGCGAAGGGCGGCGTTGCGGGAGCGGGTAGAACGGCGGCGGGGGTCGGTAGAAGGGCTGAGGTCGCCAAGAGAGAGTCCGCGATGGTATCCCAGCGAGGTTGCGGAGGAGCCTCTGAAGTCGCCGGGCCCGGCGGCTCCGCGAGACTACGCCCAGTCACCCATGGCCGAGGAGGGCCTGGCGGAACTGCTTTCGCGCCTTCAGGAGGTAGCCGGCCTGAGGTGCAGCGATACGCCCCGGTCGATGAACACCTGGACCAGGATCGACATTTCGCCCGAGATCGTGCTCTCGGTCAGGAACCTCACCGAGGAGGATCGGGAACTGGTGGAACGGGTCCGGCGCGCGATGCGCGAGGCGGTCTCTGCCGGGATGTCAGCGCGACGTCAATACCGCACCCGCCGCTCCGATAAGCCCCGCCGAAAGCGCTGACACCACTGTGGCCGGCGACAGACCCGCGCCTCCCAGCCACAGGAAACCCACGGACAGATAGGCCCAGGAGCCCGCAAATCCGCCGGCCATCTCTCCCCAGCGCCAATCCTCGGTCGCGCGGCGGATTCGTGTGCGCGGAGCTGCCGCCGGCTCCTTCGCCGCTGCGGTCAGGCTGGCAACGATCTCCTGCACTCGCGGCTTGCCGATCGCGACTGCCGGCGCTGCAATCTGCCTCAGCGCGGTGACGAGGACATCGATCTCTGCGGGGTCCGGTCGATGGCCCGGACGGAGGCCGACCCGTTCGGCCATGGACTGGACGACGCGCACACAATCGCGCCGCGCCAGGACGCACACGAGCGCGAAGGGGACCGCCGGTGGCGCGAGGGCAAGCCACGGCGGCGAGAGCATGCCGCGCATCGCGATGAGGTCGGCCATGACGACCATGGTGGCCAGGAAGGACCCGACCAGGCCCGCGCCCACGGTCCAGCGGGCCACGTACCGGCGCCCGGCAGTGAGACCTCTGGTGATCCGTCCCGTGACGGCGCCGCCGATGCCGGCGACGATCACGAAGAGCGCGACCGCGATGGGGAGCATCAGGCGTGCGTTGTTGGCTGCCATGCCTTCGGGAAGGATGGCTTCATAGGGTCCGATGACCCTTCCAAGCGTACTCGTACCCGAGGGGAGCCACGACCAGGACCGTGTAGGTAGCCGAGCGCGATGCACCCAGTTGCTTCCAGTGTACGGCTCAATCCGGGCTTCCCATCTCGCCATAGATCGAATCGGTCCAGCGCCGCGAAATACGTCGCGGGCGCCACCAGAGCGGGAGCGGGAAGACTGCCATCCCGAACAGTCTTACGAGCGATGGCAATTGGGTGGCCGATCCGAGGGCTACGAATGCGCCGAACGCGTATACCGTATAGAGGGCCGAGCGCCAGGAGACAGAGGCCCACGCACGTCCGAAGCGATGTCACAACCCCTGGCCACGGGACCAGCCGGCACGAGTCGGTTAACTGTCATTTGGTTGTTCGCACCCCTCAGGCGGGCAGATCTTGGGCCACCAGCAGCACCGGAAACAACACAGCCTTTTGCCATCCGACCAGTCACGGCAGCAGTCGAACATCCACGCCTTCGTAGCCAGCTGCGCGGTCGCCGCCGGGGTCTTCTGCAACGTGAACGGCAGCAGGAACAGGTTGATCGCCACGGCGACCAGGATCCAGTTGGTTCGCTTCTTCATCAGTACGCCCTTTCGTTGTGCCCCGATCCTTATCGAAGCTCTGGTGGAAGGTCAACCTGGGCCAGGCGTTGCAGCGAGACCGAATCGGTTGCGACGCCCAGCAGTCTGGAGCCCGAAACCCGTACGGGCTGGAATCCCGGTGGAAAAGTAACCCGCGCGAACCGTGGCGCGGAGCCGTCGAACCGCACGGCGCGCCAGTGTGGGCCGTATCCCAGTGGGTGCGAATCACCGTCGAACTCCTGGATCCACACGCGGCCGGGCGCACACTTGAGGTCGACGCCCGCGGGAGCCTCGGTGGGGAAGTACTCCTCGGCCTGGGAGAAGGCCGACTCCGCGACACGGTCTATCATGGCTGCGTCCGCACCTTCGCCCCGGGCCTCGGCCTCGATCTGAAACCGCAGATAGGAGAACTTGTCGGTCCTTCGCAGGGTAGCGGGCTCCCAGGGGAGCTGGATGGCCTCTGCCTCGCCCTCCCCGGGGCCAAGCAGATGGAGCGTCAGCGCGATGGGATCGAGCACGGCAATTCGCCCGTCGGGGCATCCGTCCCACAGCGGGACCGGCACGAGGCCAGGCGCCTGCGAGGAGGGGCGCTCGGCGGCTCCTGCAAGTCGTGCCGCGAAATCCACGAGGATGTCGCCAACAGGCTCCCCCTGTTCGCCGGGACCATTGTCGGCAACGCGTACGAGCTTGCCGCTCCAGAGGTCGCTGCCGTGGGTGACTCCCGAATCGAACTGCCCGAAGACGGTCGCCCCGGCCGCACGGAACAGACGAAACGGATGGCCGAAGGTCACGGTCTCGATGTCGGCGCGCATGCCTCCCAACCGCGGCATCGGCCGCGACGAGAGCAGCCTCCCGTCCGCCGACAAGGTCAGCGCGGCCCTGGAACCGGCGTCCCAGACGGTCACGGCGCCTCCGGCCTCTCCTGCCGCCCAGAGCGCACGCGGATACCGAAGCTCGCCCGGTCCCTCGCCCGCGGTCCCGATATTCGCCACCTGCCGGCCGCTTGCGTCGAAACCGTGCAGGAAGGGCGGGGACGCCTTGAGCACCCAGAAGACGCCGCCGGCCTCCAGCACGTCCCGGACATCCCACAGCGAGCCGTCGTCGGGCGAAAGCAGGGTCATGGATGGCGCACGGATCTCGAACTGCGGCAGATCCTGTGGCGGTTCGCCGGCGCAGGCCGGCCCACCCAACAGGAGGACGGCAACGGCACATGCCCGGCGAAAGCGGCTCACGACTTGCCTCCCAGCCCATGGATGGCCGCCTCCGCCACCTCCAGGTCCGTACCGTGACCCTGGAAGCGAAGCACTCCGCCTGAATCGAAGACGAAGATCCAGGGGGTCTTGGCGAGCAGGGAGTAGTCCCGGTCCGCGGGGGTGAGCCGCGACATGCTCAGCACGTCCATCTGCCAGCCGAATCGCGCAGCGTAGGCCAGGGCCGGCTCCGGCAGATCCATGGTGACCGCCAGTCTGCGCACGAGGGTGCCGCCGGCATCGTCGGTCGGCGGGAAGAGGGACCACGCCGGCGCGATGGAATCGCAGTAGGGGCATTCGGGGTGAAAGGCATAGAGCACGGTCGCGGAACCGGTGCCGGTCTCCATGGGAATGACGCGCGTCGTTCCTTCGGCGGTCTCGCCTGCCAGAGCATGGACCCTGTCCCCCACGCCGAGCGCCGGAACGGGCGCGGGCGCGTCTCCCTCCGGACGCGTCCGACTCAGGAGCAGAACGCCCTGCACACCGATCGCCACCAGGAGCAGCGCAAGGAGCAATGTGGAGAGGCGCACGTTCTTCGTTTTCATGGCTTCGGTGAGCCCACGCTATTGACGATTGTGTCGGCCACGTAGACGTGCCCCCCACACAACGATATCTCGGTTGGCGTCCTTCCCAGGACGCCGCGCACGAGCCTCCGGTAGTTGGACCGGTCGGAGAACCCGAGCGCCACGGCGACGGAACCGTACGGCTGGCCGCTCCACTCCGCAAGCCGCTGCACGGTGAAGATGCGCGCCAGGGCAAGCAGCTTCTTCGGCGACGGGACCCCCAGAACGGTGCAGCGGCGCTGCAGCGTACGCTCGGTCCGGTCGACCCGGCGGGCAATGTCGGACACGGAGCAGGGACCGGTGGCGAGATCGATGGCGTACCCCAGGATCTCGATGGCATCGGGGTGCGCGGCCTGGCAGATGCGGTCGCGCAGGCGGTGAACGCACCGCGCGTCGATGCTGCTCAGGATGGCCGTGTTGATGGCGCCCAGCTCGTCGTCCACGCCGGGCATGAGGTGGGCTGCGACAGTGATGCCGGTTCGGGCCAGTTGACGGTCCAGGCCCGGGTCCAGCCGTGCATAGCAGATGACCGGGGTGCGGGTCAGCTGGCCGTTCCATGTGTCAGAGGCTTCCGGCTCGGCGGGGCTGCCGTTGTCGTGGAGGGTATCGACCAGCGCCGGCGATCCCGGATATTGCGCGGCCAGTCCGCCGAGTTCGTCCCAGCTGTCCGCGAAGGTGACCGGACCGATGATCCGGGACGCGGTGCCGAATTCAAGCGCAACCCGGGTGCGCTGGCGAAGCCGGGGACTGGCGAGCAGCGCGAGGAGCGGGGGGGTGGGCAGGTGGTTCAGATCGACCTCCGCGTCAGGGCCGGCGTCCGGCCGCGAAGGTGACATGAAACGGCGACCGCGGAGCCGAACAACCCGGCCGCGATTCCCGAGACCATGGTGGGCGGCGACACACTCGCGCCCCCCAGCAGCAGAAGGCCGGCCGATACCGATGCCCAGGCACCCATGAACCCTGCGATCATCCCGATCCAGTGCCACGAGCGCCCGCGCCGCTGGTCGCTTCGAGGGAGTGGTGGCTCGGGCGCGGTGGCCAGGGCCTCGACCAAGGCGTCCACCTGCGATTCGCTGACCGCGACTTCCGGGGCTGCGGTCCGCCGCAGCGCATCAGCCAGGGCGTCGGTGTCCATCGCGCGGCGCCCCCGGCCGAGGCGGGCGAGCCCGGACCCCGCGAGTCGGGCGCAGTCCCTCCACGCCAGCGCGCACACCAGCACGAACGGCCCGGCCGGCGGAGCCAGGGCGAGCCAGGGCGGCGACAGTATCCCGTGCATCTTGATGAGGTCGGCGACGATGACCAGCGTGACCATGAACGATGCGAGCATCCCGATGCAGACCGCCCATCGCGCAACACTGCGCCGGCCCGCCGGCATCCCTGCGGTGATCCTTCCGGCCAGGGCGCCCGCCACCCCCCCGACCACCACGAACAGCGCCACCGCGAAGGGGATCATGATGCGTGCCTGCGGGTCGGCCACCATGCCCTCTTCCGGCATGGCCTCGACGGGCCCCATCACGGCTTCCACGGCGTAGTCGTGGACCGCGGGACCCGTGGCCACAACGAGGTACGCCCCCGCCGCGAGCGCCCCGAGCAGCTTCCAGTGGCGCGCCCGCACCCCGGGCCCGTGCTCTCCGTAGAGATCGAAGGCGTCCAGTGCCGCAAAGTACGTGGCGGGCGCCACCAGAGCCGGAAGAGGGAACGCCGCCATCGCGAACATGATCAGGACCCGGTGCGCGATGGACGTGTCGGACCCCAGGGCGACGAACACCCCCACGTCATAGACAACGTAGAGGCCAACGACCACGAGAAGGGCGCACCCGAGGGCGCGAGGAAACGCGTCGCGATCCGGCCGCGACCGGAAGAGATTCAAGTCATTTCCCATGGGCGAGCAGTTCCCGGGTTCAGGCCTGGAGTTCCGTCCCTATACTCTATAGACGCTCGCGGGCCCGATTCTGGGCGGTCATTTTACGACATGTTCCTCCAACCAGGCCTCCAAAGCCCTGCCGAGCCCCCTGTTTCGCCGCATTCGGTAGAGCCCGCGCCGCACCAGGTCCCCCACTGCCCGCCGGCTGACGCCCAGCGCTTCCACCGTCTCCGCGGTGCTCCGCCCCTCGAGTACGCGAAGCACGATCGCCTCGCGCTCCCGGTCCGGTAGCCTGCCAAGCGCCTTGAACAGCGCCTTCCGCAGCCGCCGGTGCGTGAGCCGCTCGTCAACATCGGGGCTGTCCGCGGGGACATCGACGAGTTCATCCATTTCCACCTTGCCCCGACCTTCGCGTCCATCCCGGCGCAGGCTGGAACCGCAGACATTCCGGGTGACGGCGACCGCCCATCCCGCGAACGGTCCGCGGGCCCGGTAGCTGTCCAGCCGTTCCAGGATGTGCACCCAGCACTCCTGCAACAGCTCGTCGGCGTGGTCGTCGTCACGGGCGTAGCCCTGGATCACGGCCAGGAGTTGAGGGCTGAGTTCCCGGACCAGTGCCGTAAGCAGCTCCGGATCCCGCGCCCGCAGACGCGCGAGATCGATGGGCGGCGTCATCGGGGTGCGGGTTCGGGACGGATGGTCACCGTGACCCGTTCCCCCCGGAGTTCCCGTTCGTCGCGTTCTCCTCTGCCTCGTCGTCGTCCGGATCCTCCGGCGGCCGCGTCCGGCTCATCCTCAGCGTCGCTCCACCCCGGAAAGCCGAACCGCTCCGGCTCACCTCGTGGTTCCCGTCGTAGAGATAGTCCAGGAGCGCCTGGTCCCAGGAGAGGCCCGCCTTCGCCACCAGCTCCATCCACGGACCGTAGGCGGTCTCGTCCGGCGCCTCGGTGATGCCGCTCCAGATGGTGATGCGCGGGTTGTAGCCGCCGCCGCCGCTCGATCCCTTCAGCGGCATCTCGATCAACACGCTGTCCGACATTGGCAGCCGGTAGACTTCCGAGTCGAAATCTGCACCGTAACGGCGATAACGATCATAAGCGCGCTGATTCATCTCGAAGACGTCGCGGTTGGAGTTGATTCCCGCGGTGATGTAGTCGCGGATCTTGAACGCGGCGTCCTTGTGGCGCGGGAAGGCGGGATCGTCGATGTAGCCGAATCCGGGCATGAACCAGCCCTTGTTGAGGCCCCAGTTGCGCTCGGTGACGCGGCCGCTCCGCACCAGCCCGCTGTACTCGGAGAAGAGCTGGACCACCTGGTGGCTGGGGTAGCCGTGGGGGTTGAGGAAGATGTCGGGCAGCCAGCGTTCCCAGAGTTCGCGGCGGACGCGGGATTCGGGATAGACGGGGAAGATCCCGCCCGCGGTCACGTTCACCCCCAGCGACCCGAGGTAGCCGGCGTGCAGGATGTAGTCGGGCGTGATCCGGTAGAGGTCGTAGGCGAGCTGGGCGCCGTCGGGGTTGGTGAAGGGGTGGATGACGACGTTGACCTTGTCCAGCTTGGGGCCCTGCCCGGGGTCGGTGAGGAGGAGTTCGGCGTGGCGCAGCACGTGACTCGTGGACGAGACCTCGTTGGCGTGCTCGCGCGCGGAATAGATCACCGTCGGCTTGAAGGTCGTTGCCTTGACGCGCGACCAGTGGGTCGTGGTGACCGGGGACATGAGATCCATCGCCCAGGTGGTCCTGCCGAGATAGCTCTCGCCGACGCGGTACATCGTCGCGTGGTCGAAGGCGTGGCTCAGCTTGGCCGTCATCTCGTGGCCCTCGGGCGGGGGGATGGGGGTATCCCACTGGACGATTCTCTCGCCCGTGTAGTTCCAGCCATCGGGCAGCAGATCGGTCCAGACGGGGATGCGCTCCGGCACCCCGTTCGCGGGCAGCACCGCGGTCAGGCGCGTGGAGTCGGTCGATTCGTGAGTCCAATAGGCCTGCACGCCGATCTCGCCGAGTTCGTGGTAGGCGAGCGCGTCCGCGTAGAGCCCCGCGTCGCGCAGCGTACCCAGGTTGGCGAGGGTGGCCGCGATCTGCTCGGCCGAGATCATGCGGGCGTCGACGGCGTCGGGGGTGGCCAGGATGAGGAGGGAATCGCGCTGGTCGGTCTCGGAGTCGACGCGGAGGCGGAAGTCGAGGCGGGAGAGGATGGAGGGGGATGGATTGCCGGCGGGCTGCGCGCCGGGGCCGGCCGCCGGCGGAGTCGCTGGGGCCGCGGCTGCGGGCCGGGTTGCGGGCGCGTCTGCGGCCATGGGCGCGGGCGCGATCACCACGCGGCGCAGGCTCGGGCGGCCCATCGAGATCTTCGGGATGTCGAGGCGCTCCTCGCCGGTGGTGCCGTCGGCCCGCTCGTAGCGCACGATCACGGTTGGCCGGTCCGTGGCGAATCCGGTGAAGGTGATGCGGCCGCGCCCGTTGCCGCCGTCGCCCTTGGGCCGCATGACCGGGATGATGCGTCCCGGATAGCTGAGGCCCGCGCCCCGCGCGTTGCGCCCGAGCAGCTGGAAGAACTCGATCGTGCCGAAGTAGATCTCCTCGTGCAGCGCGTCCATCGTCGAGATGATCTCGTTGTCGACGCCCAGGCGGTAGTCGGGCTCGCTCAGCTCCAGTTCGACGGTGAGCGCGCCGAAGTAGGGCTGGTCGGCGCGCCCGGAACGCGGGTTCCCGTCGTGCCGCTCCATCACGTAGTCGTAGACCGCCGGCAGGGTGCTGGCCTGGAAGCGGTCCCAGAACCACTCGGGGTCGGTGACGATGCGTTCGTGCGCGAGGGTGTCGGCGCCTGAGGTGGCGGTGATCCAACCGGTCGTGACCCGCACGTGCTCGTAGTCGCGGAAGCGGTCGACGTAGGGGCGCAGCACCCAGACGGGGTCGAAGGTCTCCTCCAGGAGGGTGCCGCCGCCGGATGAAGTGGCGCGAACGCGGTAGATCGGTCCGTCCTCGACCATTTCGAAGCGGACCTGGCCGAGATCGATTCCCAGATCCATGACCAGGATCTCGTCGATCGGGAAGATCTCGTGCAGCCAGCGCAGGGGCGTGAGCATGGCCTGCTGGGGCCAGTCGCCGGGCGGCTCGTTGCGCAGGAACTCGATCACGATTTCGCCGATCTCCTCGCCTGCGAGCCGGGGCGCCACGGATTCGCGAAGCCAGAAGAAGCCCTGCTTGAAGGCGGAGAGCACCTCGACGGTGGTGGCGTCGGGGTCGGCTCCGGCTTCGATGAGGCGGCGGCGCGCTTCGTCGGCGACGGATTGGCGGATGTCGGGGGGTTCGGAGAGGCGCGCATGGAGGTGGATGGGGCCGCCGCTCGCGGCTTGCGGGAGCACGCGGGCCTCGAAGGCGTCCCAGAAGCTGACTATTTCGGAGGGCACTTCAAATTCGTCATCGAAAATCGGAGCGGCCTCCGAGACGTCCCGGTTGTCGATCGTGACGGTGATGTCGTCGGTGCCGAGCGCGGCGGCGCGCTGGCGCACCACGTCGGCCAGACCCGGCGGGGCCTTCTCGGCCGACACGAGGATCTCGGCCGAGGCGATGTCTTCCTCGGCCAGCCCGGCCACGATCCGGTCCAGCTTGTAGAGGCCGATCGCCGCCTGGCCTCCGGGGGTGTACCCGGACAGCGTGCCCCAGAGTTCCTGCTCGATGTCGCTGAAGGTGGGGGTGCCGTCGGCCCAGGCGCTGACGCCGGGGAAGATCTCGGCCAGGCGTCTTGTGGCCATTGTGGCGCCCGCGTGATCGGAACCGGTGACCACCACCGCGGACCTGCTCCCGAAGGCGTCCTCCACGAGTTCGATCAGACCGTGGCCAGGAGGGAGTTCGCCCGGCGCGACCTTGCCGCTGTCGGCAAGCTCGGTGATGAACGGATGATCGCTGCCGACCAGGACCATCGTGGGCTCGCGGGCCGGGCTCTCGATTTCGTCCGCGGTCTTGACCAGCGGGACGGTAAGCCCGGTGGTCTCCAGGCCCAGCCGGGCCGCGAGCTCGGGCACGCCCTCGGCGCCCTCTCCCGGCACGACGATCACGTTGATGCTGTTCGGGATGTCGCCGCCGCCGAGGAAACCCCCGCTCCGGTACAGGTCGGCGAGGTCGGGCGTGCCGCCGCCTCCGCCGGGCCGGCCGCCGGACGGCGACGAGGGTGACAGTGCGGGAAGCTCGACCTCCCACCCGCCGCCGGTGACGGTCACCGTGGCGAGGCTTCGGAAGCGGAGATCGGCGGGGGCGCTTTCGGTGCTGTCGCTGCCGGCTTCGGTGCCGGTGCGCCCGCGGGCCAGGGCGCCGAGGCGATCGAGCGCGTCGGCGGTGAGGGAGTCGGCGGTGGCGCTCGCCGGCGTCGCGGCTGCGGCTTCCGGTGCCGGATCCGCCTCGCCCCCGGGGGCGAAACTCAGCTCGGCGAACAGGTGAATGCCGTCGTCCGGGCCGTTGACGGTTACGCGCGGGTAGGAAAAGGTGGCCGATCGGGCCATTGTGTCGCCCCCCGCGAGCCATTCGTTGATCTGCTCGCCGACGTCGGCGATGGTGGGCCCGGAGAGGGACCGGATGTGCGGCAGCGAGCCCGCCAGGAGTCGTGCCGCGCGAAGAATGGCGTCGTCGTCGCCGCCCAGGACGGCCACCCAGCGGTCGCCGGACGGGGTCGTCAGGGTGGCGACGGTGGGGGGCGTGCCGGGAGCCGGGGTGTGGACGGCGAAGTCCGCGGGCGACAGCCCCAGCGGTTCGAGGGCACGGTGGCCGATCAGGATGCCGACCTGTCCGGGCCGGAGGCCGCGCCGCAGCGGCAGATCGAGCGCCATGGTCTCGAAACCCAGCCGGGCCGCGATCTCGGCGGCGGCTACCCGTTCGGCGGTGGTCGGTTCGGGCGCGAGGACCAGCGTCGCGCCCAGGCGGTCGGGCACGCTGTCGCCGTTCTCGTCAAGGAGGAGGTGGCCGAAATCGAACAGCGTGGCGAGGTCGAGGGGGGGTGGGGCCTGGGCGGTGGCGGGGTGGGGGGCTGCCAGCAGCGCGGCCAGGGTGGCGAGGAGGAGCAGCGGGGTGTGGAGGCCGGTTGTGCCGGGGATGGCAGCCGTGCGGGGCGGGGTGGGGTGGCGGGGGGTGCTCATGAAGTGACTGTCTCCGGGAGGAAAGAACACTTGCGGCTGGCGTCCGGATGAAAATGACGTGGCGGGGGACGCGGGGCCACCTTGCACGGCGCGAGGCTCTCGCGTGAATTGGACGTCAATGGAATCCGGCCTGCTTGCGCGCGCGTATTGCATGGTTAGGATCGGCGTAGCGCCGTTCGGGCATTCGGCGACCGGGCTGTGGTCGCGGCGGTGCATGTCGGCGGCAACTTCCAGGAGGTCCGCGTGTATTCAATCGACAGCGCGGAACAGAGCGCGACTTGATGAGGAGCTTGAGGATGAGACTCTGGAATGGATTGATGGTGCTCTTACTGGTCTGCGGGGTTCTGGCCGTGTCCGGTTCCCTGCCGGCGGATGCCCGGCAGCCACCCTGCCCCCGGAAGCCCGAGCGGTCCTTCGCGGCGGGCGATACATCGGTCATCGAGGACGGGCGCCCGCCCTGCCGCATCGAGTACCGCAAGGTGGGGATCCGGCTCGAAGCGGTGGACGACGGGTCGCGGCCGGACCCGGGCCGAACCGTCCTGGTCGACTCCAACGGCCGCTACTACTCGGCGAACGCGCGCGGGTGGGGGGTAGTCATCAGCGTGTGGGATTCGCGGGGCAGGTACATGCACTCGTTCGGGAGGGAAGGAGAGGGTCCCGGAGAGCTCACGGACTACGGCATGATGAGCCTGTACATCGATGGTCGCGACAACCTGCACGTCAGGGACGGGGGCCTTCGCTGGTCGGTCTTCTCTCCGGAGCACGAGTTCCTGCGGCGCGCCCCCTCCAACGTGATGGGCGGAGCGATGGAGCAGAGCACGGTCATCCTTGACGATGGATCGGCGTTGGCAAGTGCCGGCTACGCTCAGGACCGGTCACGGCACTTTCGCGTTGTGGACCCGTCGGGCGCCCTGGCGCGGACGTTCGGGCCGGAGGGCGAAGCCGGATACATCGTGCGGCCGATCACCTACGCGGGCGGCGACACCTTCTGGGCGGCTCCGCCCCAGGAGGGCCCGCACGAGTACGTTCTGGAGGAGTGGGGGCTGGACGGCGAGCTCAAGCGGGCCTTCCGGCGAGACGTGTCCTGGTACGAATGGCGTGGCGAGCTGGAAACGTCCTCGGCGGTGTCCCGGCTGCACGTCGCGAAGGACGGCCTCCTCATGGTGGCGCTCCCACGTCCGACCCGGGAATTCCTCGACGCCTACGAAAGTCCCCGCCACGGGGACGGACCCTACGAGGACGACGAGGACAGCGAGATCATGGAGCTGCTGGAGGTCGTCATCGAAGTGATCGATACAAGATCGGGCGAGCTCCTGGCCTCCGACGTGTTTCGCGTACCGGAATTCACGGAGCAGGCCGCAATGGAGCTCTTCCGCGGCTCGCTGCGGGGATACCGGTACGAGGTGGGTGACGACGGGCTGCCCTTCGTCGACATCGTGTCGGCGGAGCTGGTGCCGCGATGACGAAAGGCCATGCGGCCGGGTTGTCGTCCTACCGCCGCGCCTCCCGCCCCGGCCGGTAGCGCCGGATCGTGGCCCTCTCGATCTCGTCAGGGGTCCAGGCGATCCGTTTCATTTCGCCGCGTGCGAACATGGCGGCCTGGTCGGAGTAGTGCGGGGACTCGCTGCGGGCGGTCTGCCCGTAGGAGAGCACGGTGTAGGCCGTGGGGACCTCGCCGAATTCCACGATCAGGACCCAGGCGTCGCCGCGGTTGGCCGCGAGGCGTGGGTAGGCGGAGTCCCCATCGGCAGCCCCGAACGACAGGACGCGGAAGCAACCCAGGGTCGGCGGGCAGCCGGAAACCGGCGCGTCCACGTCGCCACGGATGACGCGGTGGATGTCGCCCCATCGGACATCGAGCGGGATTCCCTGCCCGGAGAGTGAGTCTGCGGCGACTGCAAGGGCGGCCACGGCCGCTGCCGGATCCCGCAGGCCGATGGGTGTCGTCGCCGGGCGTTCGGGATCCCACGGCTGACGCCAGCGGAGCGAGTCGGGTGCGCCGGAGAAGTACTCCCCCGCCCACCTCTGGAAGAGGATGGCGCCCCGGCTGTCCGCGGAAGCGGTCCGGTCCCAGGCGGCGAGTACGTTCAGCGCTTCGGCCACTCGGGACCGGGCCTCGGCCCGGGAGAGGGCGGTTGCCTCGGGGTCGGGCGCCTGACCCCGGTTGCCACCAGCTTCCCGGTCGAGCGCCTCCCGCACCGCGGCCAGGAGGTCGTCCATGACCCGCTCCGCCATGAGCATGCGCGGCGAGTGCTTGAGCGCGACGACGGCCTCGGCGGTGAGGGGTTCGGGTGTGTGTGCGCGTGCGGCGGCATTCACCTGGTCGCCGGCGTCTCCGGGATCGTGGTTGGCCGCGGGGCCGGAAATCCCGCCGGGAGCGGCAACGCCGATGAGCCCGGTACCCGCCGCCAGCTCCAGCGACAGCTGGCTCCGAAGCCTCAGGCGCGGCTCGGGCAGGTTGGGCGGGACCGTGTCGCGGTCGAGGGGACGTTGAGGTTGGTGTAGTCGGGGGTGTCGTTGGCCTGCTGGACGTAGCCGCCGGGCGGGTTGAGGTAGAGGGGCAGGTCCTCCCAGGGGACGAGTTCGGACCAGATGTCGGCGGACGATTCAGCCAGGGCGGCCGTGTCGCCGGTTACCGGGTGGGGGAGCAGGGGAAGCCGGGCGTTGTAGTAGTGCGCGATGTTCCCGCCGGCGTCGGCGTAGGTGAAGTTGGACGTGGGGTGGGCGCGCATCCGCATCACGCCGAGCCACTCTTCGAGGTCGCTTGCCATCATCATGCGCAGGAACTGCTCGCCGCGCCGGAACTCGCCGTCCCTGGGGTCCTTGAGGATGTAGATGTCGTCCTCGGTACGGTGGATGACCGGCCCGTGCGGGGTGTGCCAGGAGGTGCGGGTCTCGGTGGCCGTGTCTCCGGACTCGGTGAGGTAGTCGACGGTGGCGTCGCGCGGCTCCAGGGGCAGGGGCCGGCCGTCGAGGAGCGCGTGGTCGTCGAGTTCGGGGTGGGCGCGGAGGCGGTAGACCTGGGACAGCACCGGGTAGTTGTTGGTCGTCGCCCAGCCGAGCCGGGGGTTGAAGCCGCCTATGATCCCGAAGGCCGTCCCGATGCGGAAGTCGCCGTAGAAGTCGATGACGCCGGGGACGCGGACGTGCGCCTCGTAGTAGGTGAGGCCGGATGGCCGGTCGAGCAGATCGTAGTCGCCGTCCCACCGGAGGTGCGGGTTGCGCAGGAGGATGGTGTGGCCGGATGCAGTGCGGGAGCCGTGGAAGGCCCAGGCGTTCGAGCCGTCGAGGAGGAAGGCGGCGGCGGAAGGGTCGGGTTGCCGGTCGTGCGCGTGGGAAACCGTGGCCGGAGCCTGGTGGAGATCGGGGGCGGGCGCGGCAGCGGAGGCCGTGACGGCCGGCCCGGTGCGTGTGGCCAGGTTGCGGCGGAAGCGGGCGGCGTCTCCTCGGCTCCAGCTCTGGACATCGCGGGCGAGGGCGTCCGGGCCGGTGAAGCCGGGCGCGACCCAGGGGGGGAACTCGTGCGGGTGCAGACGGATGTAGTGGTTGACGCCTTCCGCGAATCCGCTGTAGACGGCCTGGGCGCGGGGATCGAGCTGCCCGAAGGTTGCGGCGGCGCGGGCGTGCGACTCGCGCGCGGCGAAGTCGGCGTTCAGTTCGTCGGCGCCCAGGTGGCGGGCGAGGGTGCCGCGGCTGGCGACCATCGCGACGGCGATGGAGGCGCTGTAGTCCTCCGACTGGACGTAGCCGAGTCCGAATCCCATCGCCTCGAGATCCTCGGCGAGGATGTGGGGGATGCCGTAGTCGGTGCGGACGATCTCCACGCGACGGGCGATCTCGTGGGCCGGGGGCTGGCATGCGATGAGGGTGGACGCCAGGAGGCCACAAACCAAAGTGCGCGGGCAAGATGTAAAGAAAACATTACTAAATGTAATATAAACTTTACAATCCTGGCTTGAAAGGAGCGCGGGCGCGGAGCGTGCGCGGGCGCGAGCGCGTGACTTCACCGGCGCACCACCGTGGCCCTCTCGATCACGGCACCTTCCTGGACGGCGTCCACCACGTCCATCCCCTCCACGACGATCCCTTGGATGGTGTAGTTGAAGTCCAGGCGAAGGTTGTCCGCCAGGTTGACGAAGATCTGGGCGTCACCGGTGTCGCGGCCGCGGGTGGAGAGGCCGACGGTGCCGCGCCAGTGGGGATGGTCGCTGATCTCGTCGCGGCTGTAGGGGCCGTCGCCCGAGTATTCGTTGGCGTTGGGGCTGCCCCCCTGGATGACGAAGTTGGGCTCGACGCGCTGGAAGGTGAGGCCGTCGAAGTACCCCTCGGTGGCGAGGCGGGCGAAGCGGTCGGCGTTGGTGGCGGCGAGGTCCGGACGGAGCGCGATCACGATGTCGCCCAGGCCGGCCATGGTGAGGACGACGGCGGAGCGTTCCAGTTCGGCGAGGCGCGCGGGCGCAGGGGGTGGGGTGCGGGGGAGGGGCTCGGGCGCGGCCTGGTACTCGTCGCCGCCGGGGCGCCGGCCCCCGGCCCCACCGCTCCCGGCTCCGCCTGGCGCGTTCAGCATCGTGGCGGCGCGGTCGGCCACGACCGGGTCGAAGTCGGTGAGGTACGGCTCGAGGTCCTCGCTGGCAAACCCGCCCACGGCGTCGATCGCGTCCAGTAGCGCGACCCTCACGTCCCGTTCGGTCTCTCGTTCGCGGGCCGTGAAGCGCGCGAGGGCGGCGAGCAGCGCGGGGGTGGGCGGCTCTTCGAGGGTCAGCCGCGCCAGTTGCCGGACGGCGGTCATGACGAGCTGCGGGTCGTCCTGGCCGAGCTGCGCGAGGAAGATCTCCCCCACCCCCTCCCCCCCCGCCACCGCCAGGCCCTGCAGCGCGGCCTCGCGCACGTTGGGATCGGGATCCCCGGCGAGCTCGGCCAGCACGTCCGCGATCCCCGCCTGTCCCGCGGCCCGCGCTGCCCACGCCCTCACGAACGGGTTCGTGTGCCGCGCAAATCTCCCGACATCGCCGGCCACCTCGCCCGGCACGAGCGCCGCGAGTGCGTGAAGCGCCCGGCACGGCGCCCGCCAGTCGGGTGCGGCAGCGGCCCCCGCGCTGCCGGCGGCATCCCCCGCGTCCTCTCGCGCGTCCTCCGCGGCGCTCTCGTCGCCGTCGCCCGCGGCGGCACGGCCACCGCCCCCCAGCTCCGCCACCCGGCCCCGCAGCGCGGCCACCTGCGCCTCCACATCGCTGCAGGGACGCCCCAGCAGCCCGATCGCGACCGCGGCGACATCCGGGTCCGGGTCCGCCACCGCCGCGATGATCGCGTCGCAGCCGCGCGTGGAGCGGAGCCAGCGATGGTGCGCGCGCACCGCTTCGACGCGCACCCGCGGATCGGGGTCGTCCAGCGCTGCGGGGACGATCTCGCCGAGCACCGTCCCGAAGCGGTTCGTGCCGAGAACGACCTGGCGCCGCACGCCCCAGTCGGGGTCGTGCAGCAGCCGCAACGCGGCCTCCTCACCGAGCTGGTCGGTATGGACGAGGGCGGCGGCGGCGGTGCGCCGGATCCGGGCGGCGGCCGGCGCGTTCGGGTCGCCGGGCGGGAGGGTGAGCGTGGCCAGGGAGGCCGCGGCCGCGGCGAGGGCCGGGGTCAGGGCGTCGCCCGCCTGGCCGCCCCGGGCGAAGGCCTCGATGCCGCGCGCGAGGCCGAGCCGCGCGAGGAGCTCGGGGTCGCCGGGCAGGGAGAGGAGGCGGGCTGAGGCGGTGGTCAGCGCGTTGGCGGTCTCGGCGCGGTGACCGGGGGTCGGCAGGGTGAGGCGGCCGAGGCTGGTGGCGAGCGCGCCGAGCGCAGCCGGGTCGGTCTCTTCGGGGATGCGAGAGGCGAGCAGCCGGGCGGCCTCGCCGGGGCCGGTACCGAAGACGGATTGCGCGAGGGCGTTGGCCGCGGCTGTGCGCACCGCGGGGTCCGGGTCGCCGAGGAGCGGCGAGATCTCACCGTGAAGGGGTGGCTCCTCGAGGCGGCCGAGGGCCCGCACGGCAGCCGCGCGGATGCGGGGGTCATCGCTGCCAAGGTGGGCCCGCACGCGCTCCAGCCCGGCCTGGCCGCGCGCGTCCTCCTCGGCGACGATCTCCGCGTAGGCGGCGTGGAAGTCGGTCACCGGCGGGCCACAGGCCGAGGTGGTAAGGATCGCCGCCGTGGCGAGGACCGCGACGATGGGCGCGTGGCGCCGCGCGATTCCGCTCCGCGCCGGCCTGCTCAACCGTGCGGGTCCCATCCGAACCGTTCCCAGGAGGCCTCTCCGTCAGCGCCGAACTCCACGCCTTCGCTCTCCAGGATCGCCCGCTGCTGCTGGGCGAGCCCGGTGAAGCGCGAGGTGGAGATCGCGCCCCGCCGGTTCACGACGCGCCACCAGGGCACGTTGGAGCCGGGCGGGAGGTGGCTGAGGGCGTAGCCGACTCCCCGTGCGGCGCGCGGCTCCCCGACCAGGGCGGCCACGCTGCCGTAGTTGATGATCCGCCCTCTGGGGATCCTCCGCACACAGTCATATACTCGCTCCGAAAACGCGGTCATGGCGTCACAAGCTATCGGGGGGACGCCCTGCCGCAAGCGGAACCCGGGACGGGGGTCGGCTGGTACTAACGAGGGCGCCCTCTCCATATTCCGTTGGCGGGCCGTGGAACAAGTCGCCGCTGCATTCTGCCGGCGGTGCGTCCACGGCCCGCTGGCGCCCGCTCCGGGAAGCAAAACCAGGAGTCCCAATGACCAGATCCGCCGTTACATCCGTACTCGCCCTCCTTCTCGCCGCCTGTGGCGGTCGTACATCGACGGCGACCGTCACGACCGCCGCGCCGCCCACCCCGCCGCCCGCCGACGCCACTCCACCGGCCGCGCAGCCGGAGACGACCCGCCCGCAACCGGTTCAGCCCCCCGATTCGGCCGTGGCCGCGGCTCCCGACCCCGCTCGCGCCGCCCCCGGCTATTCGGCTGCGGTGCGGATCGGCGCGCGCGTCTCGGAGGTCCGTCCGGACCCCGCCGAGATCGTCGTGCAGGTCGGTGATTCCCTCCGGATGGGGGAGGATGTTGAGCTCGTCGCGTACGACGCCAACGGCGACCCCGTCGCGGGAATCCGCATCCTCACTGCCCTGGATTCGCGAGTGGCAGTCCTGGAGGGCGGCTTCCTTTTCGGCGTGGTCGAGGGGGAGGGTGAGCTGCGGATGGCGATCCGGGCTCCTCCGGCCGCCGGCACCGGCCCGCCCGAGGTCCGCACCTTTACGGCGCCGGTGCGTGTGGTCGGGCCGCCGGTCGCAACGCTGGAGATCGACGATCCGGGGATCCGCTTCTACGCGGGGTCGGTCGTACAGCTCAGGGCCCGGGCGCTTGCCGCCGACGGCAGCGAGCGGCATTCGGTGGAGGTGGAGTGGCGGAGCGACCGCGGCCGCCTGGCCACCGTCGATCCGCGCGGGTTCGTGCACGCGCTCCTCCCCGGCGAGGTAACCATCACCGCTCGGGCGGAGGAGGCCGAGACGGTGTTCTCCCTGGAGGTCGAGAACAACCCGGTTGCCACGGTGGAGGTCACCGGTGCCTCCCGCGCGCGCACCGGTGACGTGGTGCGGTTCTCCGTGGTGTCCAGGGACGCGGACGGGGCGGAGGTGGCGGATGCGCCCACCGACTTCTCCGTGACTTCGTTCGCCGAGCGAACAAACTCCGGCGCGTCCGTATACCGGGACGGCGCCTTCGTGGCGGAGCAGCCGGGGCTCTACCGGGTCGTGGCAAACGCCGCCGGACGTACCGGCCAGGCGCTGATCGAAGTCGTGGACCGCGGCGTGGAGCACGATCCGGTCGTTGTGGGGCGCGGCCTCGTCGCAGACCGGCCGACCTCCGACCTCTGGGCCTTCACCGGCGCCGACGGGCGCGACTATGTCTATACGGGCACGCACCTCGGGGGCCAGCGCATGCTCGTCTGGGACGTCACGAGCCCGGCGACGCCCGTACTGACCGACTTCGTGGAGGTCGACGCGCGGGTGGTCAACGACGTCAAGGTCAACCCCGAGGGCACCCTTGCGGTGATCACCCGGGAGGGCGCCCGCGACCGCAGGAACGGGATCGTCGTGCTGGACCTGGCCGACCCGGCGCACCCCGTGATCGCCAGCACCTACATCGGGGACCTCACCGGGGGCGTGCACAACGTCTTCTTCGCCGGCAACATCCTCTATGCGATCCACAACGGCACCTTCGACGTGCACATCCTGAACCTCAGCGACCCCGGGAGAGTCGTCGAGGTCGGGCGCTGGGGGATCGACACGCCCGGCAAGTACCTCCACGACATCTGGGTGGTGGACGGGCTGGCCTACGTGTCGTACTGGAACGACGGCGTCTACATCCTCGATGTGGGAGACGGGCGCTGGGGCGGTCTGCCGGCCGTGCCCGTCGAGGTCGGCCACTACGCCTACCCGGAGGGCAACACCCACTTCGCCGTGCCTTACACCAACGCGGACGGGCACCGCTACCTCTTCGTGGGCGACGAGATCTTCGACTGCGAGGATTGCGTGTCGCGCAACGGGCATCCCGGCGACGGCTCGCGCGGGTTCGTCCACATCCTGGACCTCGAGGATCCCGAAAACCTGCGCGAAGTGGCGCGCTACGAGGTGCCGGAGGCGGGTGCGCACAACCTCTGGATCGAGGACGACAGGATGTACGTCGCCTACTACCAGGCCGGGCTGCGGGTGGTGGATGTCTCCGGCGAACTCAGGGGCGACCTCTACCGCCAGGGCCGGGAGATGGCCTGGCTGCCTACCGGCACGCCCGACGGAGCTGTCCCCAATTCGCCGATGGCCTGGGGGCCGCAGCTCTTCAAGGGGAACATCTTCGTCTCCGACCTGAACTCCGGGCTCTGGGTCGTGCGGCTGGAGCCGCGGCGCAAGGCGCCGGTCTCGTGAGGGGCTTCGGCAAGGTGGGTGCGGGCTTGAGGATGCGGATCCACGGGCTGGCCGGCCGGAGATGGCCGGCGCTCGTGCTCCTCCTCGCGCACCTGGCCCCGGCGCTCGCGGCCCAGGCCCAGGGGCCGGGGTACCGGCTCTACGTCGCCAACGAGTCCTCCGACCTGGTCAGCCGGGTCGTCTTCGTTCCCGGCGAAGGCCTTGCGGTGGAGAAGGAGATCCCGGTCGGGATCATGCCGGCGGACAACGATGGAGCGCACGGCGTGAGCGTATCCCCCGATGGGCAGTACTGGTACGTCACCATCGCCCACGGCACGCCCCGGGGGCAGGTGTGGAAGTTCCAAGCGGGCCCCGACACGCTGGTCGCGCGAACCCGGCTCGGGCTCTTCCCGGCGACCATGGGGATCACGCCGGACAGCCAATTCCTCCTCGCGGTGAACTTCAACCTGCACGGCGACATGGTGCCGTCGGATGTCTCGGTGGTCTACACGCCGGAGATGATCGAAGTCACGCGCGTGCGGACCTGCCTGATGCCGCACGGCAGCCGGGTGCGCAGCGACGGCACGAAGCACTACTCGGCGTGCATGCACTCGGACCGGCTGGTCGAGATCGATCTGGAGACGTTCGAGGTGAGCGCCCGCTTCGACGTGTCGCCGGGGCTGGAGGGGCTGGAGCGGGCTGGCGGCGAGGGCGGAGAACATGGGGGCGCGGGCCACGGCGCGGTGGCCGCCGGCGCCGGCGACAGGGTGTGCAGTCCCACCTGGGTGGAGCCCGGTGCGGGCACGCGCGCCAACCGCGTGGTCTACGTGGCCTGCAACCGGAACCGGGAGATCCTCGAGATCGACACGGAGCGGTGGGAGGTGTCCCGCCGTTTTGCCACGGGCATGGCCCCGTACAACCTGGAGGTGACCCCGAACGGCGAGCTGCTCCTCGCGACGTTGAAGGGCGAACAGGCCATCGCGGTCTTCGACCTCGAGACGGGGGAGGAGCTGGTCCGGATCACGACATCGCGCCCGGTCACGCACGGGGTCGTGGCTAGCCTGGACAGCCGCTACGCCTTCGTGTCCAACGAGTCGGCCGGTTCGGTGCGCGGCACCCTCGACGTGATCGACCTGGAGACGCTCGAGCTGGTGGACAGCATTGAGCTTCAGCACCAGTCCGGCGGGATCGATTTCTGGTCGCTGAGCGTGGCGGCCGGGCGCGCGCGGTAGGTCGCGGCCCGTGGGCGGGGACCCCGCGCGAAGTGGCAGGGGGCGGGGTGTGGGCGCCCGTGTGCGCGGGCCTGCCGGTCGTTCGGCCGCCGCGGGGGATCGCGGACTGGAGCGCGCGCGGCAGCGGATGCTGAAGCGGCACCTGGCCGGGCGGGGGATCACCGACGCGCGCGTCATCGAGGCGATGGCGGTCGTGCCGCGGGAGCTGTTCGCGCCCCGGGGCCGGGCGCACGAGGCCTACTCCGACCGGCCGCTTCCGATCGGGATGGGACAGACGATCTCGCAGCCGTACATGGTGGCGTGGATGGCGGAAGCGCTCGAACTGGAGCCGGAGGACAGGGTGCTGGAGGTGGGAACCGGGTCGGGATACTCGGCCGCGGTGCTCGGCAGGCTTTGCCGGGCGGTGTACACGGTGGAGCGGCACGGATTGCTCGCCGATGGCGCCCGGGTGCTCCTGGGCAGGCTGGGGCACGAGCGCGTGCGGGTTCTCTGCGGGGACGGTTCGCTGGGGTGGCCCGAGCACGCGCCCTTCGACGCGATCGTGGTGGCGGCCGCAGGGCCGCGCATCCCGGGCTCGCTGCGGGACCAGCTGGCGCCGGGCGGTCGCCTGGTCATGCCGGTGGGGACGGGCGGGGGGAGGCAGGTGCTGGTACGGGAGCGGCGGGAAGGCTCCGGCGGGTTCAGTCGTGAGGAACTGGGGTCCGTGCGTTTCGTTCCCCTGATCGGGGACGAGGGGTGGGCCTGAGGACCCGTTCGGCGGAGGCCGGCTAGCCGAGTCCCAGAACGGCCCGCACCAACCATAGTACCAGCGCGAACCCCATCAACAGCGTCGGGATCAGAAAGATGACGCCCGTGGAGAGGATCAGGCCCGCCCGGAAGAGGTGCGGGCCCACCGGCAGTACTTCCTTGCCCCAGAGCCTGTGTAGGAACCACTCGGTCAGGGGACCGAGGGTGTAGCAGATGTTGGCCATGATCGCGATGGGAACCACGGGCGTCAGGAGCTGGCCAACCGCCATCGGCTCTCCGATGAGCTGCCCGAATACGGTCGCGATCGACATCGTGAGCGCCCCGCTCACCCCGACAATCACGTTGTAGGCCAGGCGCCGGCTTTCCCACCACTTGAAGATGCCGCCGGCCGTGCGCCGCCGGGCGGGGGAGGGGAACAGAAAGCGAGCGAGCGGGGATTCGGACGGTGAGGGGTCGCCGATGGTTTCCAGGGCCGGTTGGCTGCCAGGTGTGTGCGCCGCACGGCTGTCGGATTCGAGGACTGAGGAAACTTCGCGGTTCATGGGTTTCTCGCGGCTGGAGCGATGCGGCGTCTGACCATAGGTTGCCGGATGCCCCCCAACAAGTTGCCTGTCCCGCCCAGCGCCATCCGGGCCGCACGTGCGCGTATCGCCGGTGTGGCGATCCGGTCGCCGCTTTTGCGCCTCGATGCTCCGGGCGCGCCCACCGAGGTGTGGGTGAAGCTGGAGTGCCTGCAGCCCATCGGGTCGTTCAAGATACGGGGCGCGACCAACGCCATGGCGCTCGCCGAGTCGGCGCGGCTCGCGCGCGGCGTCTACACCGGCAGCGCGGGGAACATGGCCCAGGGGGTGGCGCTCGCGGCCCGCCGGCTCGGAGTGCGCTGCAGGGTGATCGTCCCGGAGACGGCACCCCGGACCAAACTGGACGCCATCGCGCGGCTGGGCGGGACCGCGGTGCCGCTCCCCTTCGACGAATGGTGGGCCGTGCTGCGCGACCACGGCCACCCGGCCGAGGACGGGTACTTCATCCACCCGGTGAGCGATCCGGCGGTGATCGCGGGGAACGGCACGGTCGGGCTCGAAATCGCGGGAGAGCTGCCCGGGGTGCGTGCGGTGGTGGCGCCGTACGGGGGCGGCGGTCTCTCGTGCGGGATCGCGGCCGCGCTGCGTGAGGTCGCGCCGGGGGTGCCGGTCTTCGCCGCCGAGGTCGAGACGGCGGCGCCGTTTTCGGCCGCACTCGGGGCCGGCCGTCCGGTTGAGGTGCGGCACCGCCCCTCGTTCGTCGACGGGATCGGGTCGACCGGCGTCCTGGAGGAGATGTGGCCGCTCGCGAGCACCCTCCTCGCGGGGTCGGTGGTGGTCTCGATCGAGGAGGTGTGCGCGGCGATCCGGGTGCTGGGGGGCGGGGCGCGCGTGGTGGGGGAGGGGGCGGCGGGGGCGGCGGTGGCGGCGGCGCTGCGGGGGCTGCCCGGGGTCGGGGAGGGGCCCGTGGTGGCGGTGGTTTCGGGCGGCAACATCGACCCGCAGGTCTTCCGCACGATCATGGAGGGGCGGATCCCCTGACCTCGCCGCCAGACCCGTCGGGCGATAGGTTGCACGGTTCGCGAAAATCAGTCGGTCAGCATCCCACGACCCAGAGGCGCCAATGAGCACAAGAGAAGGGATCGAATTCGAACCCGGCCTGTTCCCCGGCCATCCGAGAGGGCTTCCGATCCTCTTCTTCACCGAAATGTGGGAGCGCTTCTCCTACTACGGAATGCGCGCGCTCCTGATCCTCTTCATGACGGGAACGACGATCGGCGAGAATCCGGGGCTGGGGTTCGATGTCGTCACCGCAGGCGCCATCTACGGGCTGTACACCAGCCTCGTCTACCTCCTCGCACTTCCGGGTGGCTGGGTTGCGGACCAGTTGTGGGGACAGCGCAAGGCGGTCTTCGTGGGCGGCTGCATCATCGCGTTGGGCCACTTCAGCATGGCGGTGCCGACGCACTTCACCTTCTTCCTCGGACTGATCCTGATCGTCATCGGCACCGGGCTGCTCAAGCCGAACGTGAGCTCGGTGGTGGCGGATCTCTACCCGGAAGGCGGTGCCCGCCGTGACGCCGGGTTCTCGATCTTCTACATGGGGATCAACGTGGGGGCCATGATCGGGCCGTTCATCTGCAGCACGCTGGGCGAGCAGTACAACTGGCACTGGGGATTCTCGGCGGCAGGGTTCGGCATGGTCCTTGGACTGATCCAGTTCCGGCTGGGGTACCGGTCGCTGGGGAACGCAGGCGTTCTCCGCACCGACAAGTCGCCCGAACAGGTGGCAAGGACCGCAAACCGTTTCTACGGGATCTTCGGCGCCGTGGCCGTCGCTCTGGTCGCGTTCGGTCTCCTGGTCCGGAACGGCTCGATTCCGCTTGCGCTGCCCGACATCGCCCAGTACCTGGCCACCGCGATCCTGATCATCATCGCCGTGTACTTCTTCTACGTGGTCTTCATGGGGGGGCACACCCGGGACGAGGTCAGGAAGGTCCTGGTGATCTTCTGGCTCTTCGTGCTGGCCGCGCTCTTCTGGTCGGGCTTCGAGCAGGCGGGCTCCTCGCTGAACATCTTCGCCCGCGACTACACCGACCGGACCATCGGGTCCTTCGAGTACGCGGCCGGGCTGCTCCAGTCCGTCAACGCCTTCTTCATCATCGTCATGGCGCCCATCTTCGGGTGGTTCTGGGTGTGGCTCGCCAACCGCAACGCCAATCCGTCGGTGCCGATGAAGTTCGCTCTCGGGCTGCTGGGGCTGTCCGCGGGGTTCTTTGTGATCGCATGGGGCGCGGCCAACGCGACGCCAGAGGCTCCGGTATCGGCATCATGGCTCATCGTGATGTATTTCCTGCACACCGTTGGCGAGCTGGCGCTGTCTCCGGTCGGGCTCTCGGCGGTCACGAAGCTGGCCCCCAGGAACCGGGTCAGTCAGATGATGGGCGTCTGGTTTGTCGCCGCTGCGCTCGGGAACCTGATCGCCGGGCTGGTGGCCGGGGGCCTGGAGGGACTCGAACCGTCTCCGCTCTTCCGGACCGTGGGCCTGATCATCGGCGGAGGCGGCCTGCTCGCGCTCCTCGTCAGTCCCTTCCTGAAGCACCTGACGGGCGATGTCAAATAGCGTCTTGTCCCGGTTCCGGATTCCCATACCTTCAAGGGACGTGCCCGTGCACGGGGCAGGATCCGGCCCGCTGAAACAACCAAGGGGCAGCGACTTTCGTCCATGACGATCTGGAACAAGATCTTCGGGGGGACCTCGGGAGCCGAGCGAGTCGACTACTACGAGGAAGGGCTCGCGCTCTCCCAGGAGGGGAAGTTCCATGAAGCGCTGACCTCCTTCCGGCTGGCGCTCAAGGAGTCCCCGGGCGACCCCATCGTCCTCCAGCAGATCGCCATCACCTACACGCGGATGGGCATGGACGCGGATGCGGCCAAGACCTACCGGCACGTCCTGTACCGGTATCCGCAGGCGCCCGGTGCCCACTACGGCCTCGCGTTCATCCTGCTTCGGCAGGGGGAAAGGGATGAGGCGAGCGAGCATCTCGAGGCGTTTCTGGCCGGGGAGCCGTCGGAGGATGATGCGGGGGAGCACATCGCCCACGCGCGCGCTACCCTCCAGGAGTTGCGGGGCGACGGCGAGGCGACCGAAAACCCTCCGGAAGACGCGTGATGAAGACGGACAAGGAGATCCGGCTCGCGTGGACGGGTTCGGGGCTCGTGTTCGACGGCGGACCGGACGGCGGGCCGCAGATCATGGTTGACGGCGATTCGGCCACCGGCCCGTCGCCGATGGACCTGGTGCTGACGGGGGTGGCGGCGTGCATGGCCATCGACGTCAAGGTGATCCTGGAGAAGGGACGGGTGCCGTTCGACAGCATCGACGTGGCGGCGGGGGGCGCGCGCCGGGACGAGACTCCCCGCCACTACAGCGGGCTGCGGCTGGTGTTCAACGTGACCGGTGTGCCGCCGGCGAGTCGTTCCAAGGTCGAGCGGGCGCTGGAACTTTCCCGTGAGAAATACTGTTCCGTCCTGTTCTCGCTGAGGCAGGACATTCCGGTGGAGATCGTCCTGGAAGGTGGGTAGCTCCATGGCAGACACGATCGATTACTACGCCAACAAGGCCGATGTGCCCCAGGGGACGTTGGTCGAGCTGTTTTTCCGTACCGTAAACCGCTTTGCGGACAAGGCGGCGTACAACGTTACCGGCGCAGGGGCCCGGACCTACACCTACGCCCAGGTACGCGACGTGGCGCGCCGGGGTGCCGCGGCGCTCGCGCGGTCGGGCGTAGGGCGCGGGGACCGGGCGGCCATCCTGTCGGAGAACCGCGTCGAGTGGGCGCTGGCGGACTGGTCCTGCCTCTGCGCGGGAGTGGTCGACGTGCCGATCTACAGCACGCTCCCCGCGGCGCAGGTCGCCTACATCATCAAGGACTCCGGCGCCTCGCTGGTCTTCGTCTCCGACGCGGAGCAGCTGGCGAAGGCGCGCGAGGCGGTGGCCGGGCTCGACCACGAGGTTGAGATCGTGGTCTTCGACGAGGCGGCGGCTCGGGAAGGCGGGGCAGTCGCGTGGGTGGATTTCCTGGCGCGCGGTGACGACGCCGGGAGCGACGACTTCGAGGCCGATGCGGGCCAGGCCCGGCCGGAAGACGTCGCCACGATGATCTACACCTCCGGCACCACGGGCACGCCGAAGGGGGTGATGCTCACGCACAACAATGTGGCGTCGAACATCTGGGCGTCCGAGCAGCAGCTCGCGGTCGGCCCCGACGACGTAAGCCTCTCCTTCCTGCCGCTCTCGCACGTCCTGCAGCGCATGGTGGACTACCTCTTCTTCGCCTGCGGGTGCATGGTCACCCACGGCGGGATCGAAACGGTCGCGGCCGACATGAAGGTGCTGCGGCCCACCGTCCTGGTTTCGGTGCCGCGCCTGTACGAGAAGGTCTACCAGAAGGTGCTCGACGCGAGCGGTTTGAAGGCGAAGATCGTCGGTTGGGCGGCGAGCGTGGGCCGGCGGGTGGCGCTGTGCCGCGAGAGCGGGTCGAAGGTCCCGTTCCTGGTGCGGCTCCAGTACGGGATCGTGGACAAGCTGGTGTTTTCCAAGATCCGGGCAGGGGTGGGCGGACGCCTGCGCTACTTCGTGAGCGGCGGGGCCGCGCTGGCGCCCGAGATCAACCGCTTCTTCCTGGGTGCCGGGATCATGATCCTGGAGGGCTACGGACTGAGCGAGACGTCTCCCGTCACCAACGTCAACACCCCGGAGCAATTCCGCATCGGGACCGTGGGTCCGCCGGTGCCGGGGACCGAGGTGCGGATCGCCGAGGACGGCGAGATCCTCATTCGGGGTCCGCAGGTGATGAAGGGCTACTACGGCCTCGAGGAGATGACCCGCGAGGTGATCTCGGACGACGGCTGGTTCAGCACCGGCGACATCGGCGAACTGAGCGGTGATGGATTCCTGAAGATCACGGATCGCAAGAAGGACCTCATCAAGACATCGGGCGGCAAGTACGTGGCCCCCCAGCTGATCGAGAACCTGCTGAAGAAGAACGCGTTCGTGGACCAGGCGGTCGTGGTTGGCGAGGGCCGCAAGTTCTGTTCGGTGCTGGTGGTGCCGGCCTTCGAGCGGCTCGGAAGCTGGGCCGAGGGGGCCGGGCTCGACGCGTCCGATCCGCGGGAGCTGCTGGGCGACCCGAAGTGCCAGGCCCTGCTGGAAGAGGAGTTCTTCAGCGAGATGCGGGATCTGGCGCGCTTCGAGAAGCCGAAGAAGGTGGGGCTCGTGGCCGACCCGTTCACCGTCGAGAACGGGGCGCTGACCCCGACGCAGAAGGTGAAGCGGGCGGTGGTCACGGAGCGCTACGGCGGGCTCATCGAGTCGTTCTACAGCGCGGACTCGATCGAGCAGACGATGTTCGTGGCCTGACGCCCGTGTGGAGGACACCGGTGGAGTTCGGGCGCGTCGCGGGCGCGAGGATGTCGCGATGAGCCGCGTGGGGGGCACCGGAGTGGTGACGGTTCTCATGACCGCGCCTGGGGCGGAGGTGGCCGAGGTGGTGGTCCGCGCCCTCGTCGACGAGCGGCTGGCGGCGTGCGGGACCATCGTGCCCGGTGCCGTGAGCGTCTATCGCTGGGAAGGCGAGGTGCAGCGGGACGAGGAAGCCGTGGCGATTCTCAAGACGACGCGCGCGACGCTGGCCCGCCTGCTCGAGCGCGCGGCGGAGCTTCACCCGTACGATGTGCCCGAGCTGATTGCGCACGAGGTGGTGGACGGGACGGCGGACTACCTCGAATGGGTGAGGGCGGAGTGCCGTGGCGGGGTGGAGGCCGCGCGATGATCGGCCGGTGGGGCGGGATCGAGGTGTGACTGCGCGATGACGCTGTTCTGGCAGGTAATCGTCGGGGTGCTCGCGCTGGCGCTGGGATTCTACCTGGGGATGCCGGGCCGGTCGGATGGAGGAGGACCGCTCCTCGGGCGGTGGTTCGGGGGCAAGGATGCCCGGAGAGTCGGAGAGCACACCGAGAGGCATCTCCAGGAGCTGGAGCGGGCGTTGGGGAATGAGTGGCGGCAGAGCCGAAAAGCCAGGCGCCACTTCACCATCTTCGGATGGCTGAGGAAGGACGCGCGTGGATCCCATCAGCGACGCTCCAGGCGGTATTTCCGCACGGCGGCGCCGACGCGGGGAGGGCGGACCAGGCGGCGGTAGCGAGGAAGCGGCGGACCAGCCGGCCCCGACGCGGGAAGAGGGCGGACCAGCCGGCCCTAACGAGAAAGCGGCGGACCAGCCGGCCCCGACGCGGCCTCAGCTCCAGAAAAGGTTGAGCGCGACCAGCAGGGTGCCGATGAACGCTCCGAGCGCGTAGCCGAAGTAGACGATCATGCGGAGTTCCCGGTGCGTCACCCGCCGGACCAGTTCTTCCATCCGTTCGACGGGGAATTCCAGCACCTTTTCCTCGACCCGGCGCGCAACATCGAGGCGCGTCACCACGGAGGGAATCTGGGCCTGGATCCCCCGCCAGAGCGGCTCGCTCGCGGCCTCCCGTATGCTGTCCGCCGCCCCGCTGGGGAGCAGCCTGGCGGGACGCCCGATGGGACGATCAAGCGCGGCCACAGCCAGGCGGCGGACGCCGTCGCGGTAGATGTTTGCGGCGACCTCCGTCCTGACCGCCGCGACCAGCCAGGTGGACACCCGTTCCGGCGATACCTCATGCAACAGCTCGCCCCAGGTGCGCTCGGAGGCGCGGGCCAGCCCGGCCTCCAACTTTTCGGTCACGAAGTCGCGCGCGGAGGGATCGCGCGCCAGCCTTACCAGCCACGTAGTGAGCGTCTCGATGGTCTCGGTCACCCCGGCGTCCCCGGGCTCGCCGAAGACATCGGTCACCGGCCGGTCCAGCAGGTCGCCGATCGCGTCGCTGATGCCCCGGGCGGTGGCCTCCTCGGCGTCAGGTTCGTGGAACAGCCCGGCAATCCGTTCCGCGCCCTCGGACTGGATCGTACGGAAGACCTTGGCGATGGTCTCCTCGTTGAGGACCAGGCGGGCGACCACGCGCTGGTGAAAGCGGAGGTCCTGGAGGAAGCGCCGCAGGAGGTCGCGGGTCACGCGTTCGAAGCGGAGCCGCGTGGAGGGCTGTTCGAGGAGTGCGCCCAGGCGCCGGATCACCAGCGGCACGTAACCGGCGATCGCCCGCTCCACCGTGGGGACCGTCCCCGGAGGGAGCAGATCCCTCAGCGTGATGTCCGGCTTCAGCAGCCGTTCCACGCCATCTCGCAGCGACTCGGCCACCGCCTGTTGGAACCGCTCGGTCGAAACCGCGGCCTCGGCCCAGCCCGCAACCGCGGCGGCGACACCGGCCTCCCGTCCCGGTGCCAGCACGTCGCTGACGGGCTGGTCGGCGACGAAGGCGGCCAGCTCCGACGCCCGCGCCTCCACCGCCTCGGCGAACTCGGCGGAATGCAGGTGCTTCCCGATCCTTGCGATGGTGTGATCCAGGATGTCCTCGATGACCGGGGCGGCTTCGGCCATCACCTCCGGCCCCAACAGATCCCGAAGCGAGCCCCTTTCCACCTCCAGCACCTCGTCGAGGAAGCGCGCGAGCCCACGATCGAACGCCTCCCGGAATTCGGGCGCGGCGAGCACGCGGGTGAGGTCCTCTTCCGTCAGGAGCCGGTTCCCCACGGCTTTCCCGATCGCGGCGGCCAGCCGGGCCTGGTTCTTGGGGATCGCACCCTGCAGGAACCCGATCCGCAGACCCAGAAAGCGCGGCGGGCGGTAGGGGTGGAAGAGCATCCAGATCGCCACCGTGTTGGTGAGGCCGCCCGCGAGCGCACCGCCCACGATCGCCACAATGGCGCGGACGAGCACGTCGTTCATTCGGCCGGCCCCCGCGCGCGGGTCATCGCTGAAAGTGGCGCAGGAAGCCCTTCACTGCCTCCTCCGCTTCGCCGACCCTGACCTGGCCGGCGACTTCATAGACCACCAGGACCGGCAGGATGGCACTGGTGCCGTCGAGGACCTGGACGTGGGAGCTGAGGGCTTCGAAGGCACCGGAGAGCATGCCGTCCCCCGAATCGATACGCCACAGGACCGGAACCCCTCTCCGTGCCCGCTCGACGCCGCGGGTCTCCTCCCAGGTCACTTCCACCTCCGGCCAGAAGAACTCGAGGGTGTCCTGGCGGGCCCACGCCCGGTAGCGGCCCGGTGCTTCCGCGTTTGCGAACACCAGTTGCATCTGGCCGCGTCCGGCCAGCACACCCATCTCCGCGCTGCCCCCGGCGTCGGCGGCCCGCACCGCGAACGCGTCCAGCACCAGACCCTCGGTCTCCACATCGGCCAGCCGGATGGTGCCTTCAAGCAGGCGGTAGGTCGCGCCCCGCTGTCCGCTCCACTCGGCGACCGAACGCCCCAGCCGGAGCGAGAGGTCCCGCAGCCCTTCGCGATAGTAGATCTCCTCAAGCGCGTCCTCGAGCCCCATCACCAGACGCACCGGACCCCGTGGCACGATCCGCCAGGGCGAGCGGGTGGGATCCGTGGTCCATTCGTCCTCCATGAAGAGGCCCCACTGGCCGGCGCGGCCGAGCCAGCCACGGACGTGCCTGTACACGCCGTCGGTCTCGACCCGGTTCTCGAAGTCCCACGGGACGAACTGGGCCGAGTCGCCCGCAGTGTCAAGGAAGACGATGGTGCGCTGATAGGTGGTGCCCGGAACGACGACCCCTGGAGCCGGGGCACCGCCGCCGGCATCCGGGTCCGCATTCCCGCCAATCGCCCCCTGCTCCGGGTTCCCGCTTCCGCACGCACCGGCGAGGATGGCGGTGGCCATCGCGGCCTGCGTCCGCCAGGAAACACTCCTCACGCGGCGCGTCCCCTTCCGATCCGCACGTTGAGCACCTGGTCCGGCTGCGCTGCCAGGGCGCGGTCGAGGGCGGAGCAGAAGCGTCGGATCCGGCGCGCGTTGACGCCGATGTCGCCGCCACGATGCTGTGCCTCGGCCGAGAGATCGACCCGGGTCTGAGCGTCGTCGTCCAGGGAGACCGCGATCATGATGGCTGCGGGAAGACGCGGGACGAGGCCCTGTACGCGAGCCTCGATGATGCCGGCCGTGTCGTCCGAGCCCGTCACCCTCCAGCCCCGGAGTCCGCCCGCAGCGAGTCGAACGGCGGCCTCCCAGACGATCCCGAAGGGAATGGCGTAGGTCCTGCCGGCGAGCCCGGGGTCGTCGGAGTCCGCGCTGGAATGTGCGAAACGATTGGTGAATCCGTGCCACATATTTGATTCCCCCGATGGAACGAACGCCGATCCGCTGATGCCCGCAGGGCCTGCGAAAGCTGTCCAGAGCGGAGCCCCGGGGTCAACACCGCGTGCGGGAGCCTGGCGGTTGAGCCCCGTGCACTCCGCTATCTTCAATCCACTACCAGAATCCACTGCGCCCCCTGCGCCACCAGCCTTCCCGGCGCCTGCCCGCCGCCGTGAACCGTACCGAGAAAGGAACTCGCGCGCCCAGATGAAAGCCGTCATTCCGCTCGCGGGCAAAGGCACCCGCCTGCGGCCACACACCCACCTCACTCCGAAGCCTCTGCTCCGGGTGGCGGGCAAGCCCGTGCTCGACTTCATCCTCGACGACCTGCTGGCGGCCGGGGTTTCCGAGATGGTCTTCATCGTCGGGCACCTGCAACACGCGATCCGGGCGCACATCGCCGCCAGCTACCCCGCCGTGCGCGCGCACTATGTCGTCCAGGAGGTGCAGGACGGCACCGCGGGCGCGGTCGCGCTCGCCCGTCCCTGGGCCGACGGCGAGCTGCTCATCCTCTTCGCCGATACCCTCTTCGAGGTGGACCTGACGATCACGCGGACGCTGGACGCCGGTCGTGCCGGAGTGATCTGGGCCAGGGAGGTCGACGACTACCAGCGCTTCGGCGTAATCGTGACCGACGGCAACGGCGACATGACCCGGATTGTGGAGAAGCCGAGCGAACCGGTGTCGCGGCTGGCGAACATCGGGCTGTACCACATTCGCGACCCCGATCTTCTCTTCGAGGGAATCGAGGCGACGCTGGCGCGAGGACCGGGGCCGGCGGGCGAGTACTACCTCACCGACGCCTTTCAGTACATGGTGGACGCGGGGGCGCGTATCGCCACCGCGCCGGTGCGGACGTGGCTCGACGCCGGGAATGTGGACGCGCTGCTCGAGGCCAACCGGTACCTGGTGGGGGGCGGCCGGGGCGGGGTCGACCCGTCGGCGCGGCTATCGGAGTCGGTGGTGTCACCGGTTGCGCGGATCGAGGCGGGGGCTCGCGTGGCCGGGTGCCGGATCCGCGGGAACGTGACGGTCGAGGCGGGCGCCCGGGTGCGGGACTCCGAGCTGGGCGACACGATCGTGGGGCGCGGGGCGCGGGTGGAGGGGAGCCGCCTGACGCGCTCGATCATCGGCAGCGGCGCCGTGGTGACGGGCTTTGAAGGCTCCGTGAACATCCCGGATCATTCCGAGGTGCTTTGCTCCGCGCCGGACGGGTCGCAATCTTGAATTGGCCTCACGCCGGGGCACGATGGCGCGCGGGCCACGTCCGGCGGCTGCGCCCGGGGCAGCCACGGGACCGGGAACGACGGATGGAGCGAGGATGAACGGCAAAGGCCTGATTCACGACTGGAACGTGGCGGAGTTCGAGACCCTCGCCTGGGGCCGCCACGTCGAACTGAACGACGAGACTCTTCGCGACGGCCTGCAGTCGCCCTCGGTCACCGACCCTCCGATCGCCGCCAAGATCCGCCTCCTGCACCTTATGGACGAACTGGGGCTTCACGCCGCCGACATCGGCCTCCCCGCGGCCGGACCGAGAGCGGTGGAGGACGTCACCCGTCTCTGCGAGGAGATCCGCGACTCGAAGCTGTCCATTGAGCCCAACTGCGCCGCCCGCACGGTGGTCGGCGATGTCGAACCGGTAGTCAGGATCGGGGAGCGGACCGGGGTTGCCGTCGAGGTCAGCGCCTTCATCGGCAGCTCGCCGATCCGCCGGTTCGCGGAGGGCTGGACGCTCGATCGCATGCTCCGGACCGCCGAGGAATCGGTCTCGTTCTGCGTGCGCGAGGGCTTCAGCGTGATGTTTGTCACGGAGGACACCACCCGCGCGGACCCGGACACGCTCAAGGCGCTCTACGGCAACGCAATCCGCTGGGGCGCCCGGCGGATCTGTCTCTCGGACACCGTCGGACATGCCACGCCTTCCGGGGTCAGGGCGCTCGTCCGGTTCGTGAAACGGGAGATCGTGGACCCTTCGGGAGTGCGCGTGAAGATCGACTGGCACGGCCACCGGGACCGCGGGCTGGGCCTGGCCAATGCGCTCGCGGCCATCGAGGCGGGAGCGGACCGGATCCACGGCACGGCCATGGGCATCGGGGAGCGGGTCGGCAACGTGGAGATGGACCTGCTGCTCGTGAATCTGGCTCTGGCGGGTGTTCACGATGCGGACCTGTCACTCCTGTCGGAGTACTGCGAAACGGTCGCCCGCGAGTGCGAAGTTCCGCTCCCGCCGAACTACCCCGTCATCGGCGGCGACGCCTTCCGCACGGCTACGGGCGTCCACGCCGCCGCCATCATCAAGGCACACGCCAAGGGTGCGGACTGGCTGGCCGACAGGGTCTACTCGGGGGTTCCGGCTTCGCTCGTGGGGCGGAGCCAGGTGATCGAGGTCGGACCCATGTCCGGGATCTCCAACGTGAGGTACTGGCTGGCGGACCGGGGCTTCGATCCCGGCGACACCGAGCTGTGCGAACGGATCTTCAACAGGGCGAAGGAAGTCGACCACACGCTCTCGGAGGACGAAGTCATCCGCATCGTCCAACAGGTCCATGCGGAGTCCCCGGGGTGACGCGCAAGCCCGAACTGCCGGCCCGCATCCTCGTGATCGAGGACGACCCCGGCATCGCGGCGCTGGTCGCGTACCAGCTCACCCGCGCGGGGTACCGGGTCGAGACCGCCGGGAGCGGCGACGGCGGCCTCGATTCGATCCACCGGGAGATCCCCGACCTGGTCGTGCTGGACCGGATGCTGCCGGGCGTGTCCGGCGATCAGGTTCTCAGGGCCATCCGCCAGGACCCCGCCACGCGCACCATTCCGGTGCTTGTCCTGACGGCCAAACGGGAGGAGGCCGAGCGGATCGAGGGACTGGAGATGGGTGCGGACGACTACCTGACCAAGCCCTTCAGTCCGAAGGAACTCCTGCTGCGGGTCGAAGCGATACTGAGGCGGGTACGGGGATTCGCCGGGCCGGCCGGTGAAGCGGGTGGCGTGCTGAGGGCGGGAGAGCTGTCTCTGGACCTCGGTTCGATGCGTGTGACGCTGGGCGAAGAGGAGGTTCCCGTGACGCCCACGGAATACCGGCTGCTCCGGGTGCTGCTGGAAAACACGGGACGGATGCAGAGGCGGGCGGACCTTCTGGAGGCGGCGTGGGACGGGGAGGCAGCGTCAGGGAGGGGGGTGCGGACCCGGACCGTGGACATGCATATTCGTCGCCTGCGCACCAAACTTCGGCATGCCGGTGATTGGATCGAGACCGTCCGCGGATTCGGATACCGGTTTCGGGAGCCTGAGCCTGCGGGGTAGCTGGAGGAGTCACGGCGTTGCCCGGCGCGATTCATCCGCAAACGCGGCCGGCGGGCGGGCAGCGCCCCAACGCGTGGCGGTACTTTGAGGCTTCCACTCAGGGTGGCGACCGGACTGGCGGGCGCCGGCTTCGTGCTGGTGCTCGCGCTGGCCGCGTGGGCGGTAGCGCGCTCGGCAGCGACGCGGGCGATGCAGGCAGAAACCGAGCGCCACCTGGTCGCGGCGACCACCCTGGGAGCCGAGCGCCTGCGTGCGGCCCAGGAAGAACCGCTGGACAGCGTCGCCGTGGCGCTGGCCCGCTCGTCCGGCTACCGGGTGAGCATCTTCGACGGCGAGCAGCGGCTGATTGCCGACTCGGACTTCGGGGCAGAGCAGGCCGGCCCCGTGCCGGAGCGCGCCGAGAGGTCCGAAGTCGAGGGGGCGTTGCGGCGCGTAACCGCGTCCTCCCGGCGGGTCGGCGCGCTCGACGGCCGCCCCTACATCTACAGCGCGGCCCGCCTGTACCGCGGCGGCCGTCCGGTTGTGATCCGATTCGCGGCCCCCGTAGCCCCGATTGCGGACGCCGCGGACCGTGTTGCGCGCGTTGTGGTGCTGGCGGTCCTTCTGGCCGGGGCGGCGGGCATCTACGCGCTCTACCGGGCAACGGGGGTGGTTTCAGCCGGACTCGACGGCGTGCGGAACCTGTTGACGCGCATCGCGACGGGTCACCCCGCCGGTCCCCGGGTGAAACTCTCGCGGTTTGTCGAACTCGCGCGGGTAGCCTCCGCTGCCAACCGGGTCAGGGGCGAACTCGAGGAGCAGCTGGGCGGGGTCACCCGCGAGCGCGACGAACTCGCCCAGCTGATGGACGAGGTGGGAGAGGGCCTCATGGCGCTCACCAACGACGCCAGGATCCTGCGCATCAATCCGGCGGCCGGCAGCCTGCTGGGGCTGGTCGAGGTGCTGCCGTTCTCGCCCGTCGGGTCGCTCGTCCGTGACCCGGTGCTGCGGGACTTTCTCGAGGCGTCCGTGGTCCGCGCCGAGGGCCGCCTGGAGGTGACCGTCGGCGACCGGGAGCTGGAGGTCCGCACCAAGCGGGGGACGGCGGGCGGAGCGGTGGTGCTGCTCGTGGACATCACGGAGATCCGGCGGCTGGAAGCGGTGCGCACGGATTTCGTCGCCAATGCGTCACATGAACTGAAGACCCCGCTCACGGTGATCCGCGCGGCGGCCGAGACGGTTCTGGACGGGGATTTGCCGGCCGGTCTGCGCGACCGGTTCCTGCGCTCGATCGAGGGCAACACGGAGCGGTTGCAGCGGCTCGTGGACGACCTGCTCGACCTGTCGCGCTACGAGTCCGGAGCGTGGCGCCCGGAGAGGGAGCCGCTCCTTGTTCAGGAGGTGGCCCGGCAGGCATGGGAGGAGCTGGCGGAGCGCCGGTCCGGACAGGACCTGGACTACCGGGTTGCCGGGGAAGGGGAGGCGATGGGAGACGAAGCCGCGCTCTACCAGATCTTCCGCAATCTCTTCGAGAACGCCCTGAGGTACGTTCCCGATGCGGGCGGGCGGATCACGGTGGAGGTAGACCGGGCGGAGGACATGATCGAGGTCGGCGTCGAGGACAACGGTTCCGGGATTCCCCCATCCTCGCTGCCCAGGATCTTCGAGAGATTCTACCGGGTCGACGCCGCCCGTTCGCGCGAGGAGGGAGGCACCGGGCTCGGCCTGGCGATCGTGCGCCACCTCGTGTCGAGCATGGGTGGAGAGGTGGACGCGCGCAGTTCGCTTGGTGCGGGCACCACCATAACGTTTACGATTCCCGTCGCCGGATCCTTCGATCGCGCGGAGGGACGTGAATACGCCCTGCCCTGACGGCAAAGGACCGTTGCCCATGCCCCAAACACCTGGCGTTCCCCTGGATCGGCTGGACTTCCGGGAGGGTTTGGTCGCGCGCGCGAAGTCCGCAGTCCGCGCCGGGTGGCTGGCGATGGCGGCGGGCGCGGTCGTCGCGCAGACGGGCTGCGCGCCGGCCGGCGGTGCACGGGTGGTGACGGTGGGGGGTTCCAGCAGCCTCTACGCGCTGTCGGAGGCGGTGGCGGAGTCGTTCGCGGGGGTGCGCCCGGGATCCCGGGTCGCGGTGGGCTTTTCGGGCAGCGCGGGCGGACTCAGGCGGCTGTGCGACGGCGAGCTCGACATCGCGGGGGCGTCGCGGAGGATCTCCGCGGCCGAGGCCGCGCGGTGCAGCGAACTGGGCCTGGCCTTCCTGGAGATCCCCGTGGCCCGGGACGGGATCATTGTCGTGGCCAATCCGCAAAACACCGTCGTGGAGTGCCTGACGCTGGCGGAGCTCACCCGGCTCTGGGAGCCCGGGTCGGAGGTGCGTGTCTGGCGCGACCTCCGGCCCGCGTTTCCCGCCGAGACGCTCCGTCTCTTCGGGCCGGGACCCGATTCGGGCACCTTTCACTTCTTCACGTCGGTGGTCGTCGGACGCTCCGGGGCCAGCCGCACGGACCACTATCGGAGCGAGGATGACGATCTGATTGCACGCGGAGTCGCGGGCGACCGCTGGGGGCTGGGGTACCTCGGTTCCGCCGCCCATGCCAGGAATCGGGAGCGCCTCCGCACGGTCCCGGTGGATACCGGCTTCGGCTGCGTGGATCCCGCTCCGGAAGCGGTGGCCGACGGGCGCTACAGCCCGCTGGTCCGTGACCTGTTCATCTATGTGGGGGTCGGTTCGCTAGCCCGCGAGGAGGTCTTCGCCCTCGCCGAGCACTACCTCCTTGCCGCCGCCACGCTGGCGGAGGAGACCGGATACGTGCCCCTGCCGGCGGCGGAGTACGCGCGGGCCCGGGCGGTACTGGGTTCGGGACCGGGGGCCTCATGAAGACGGGCGAGGGTCTCCGATGACGCCGCCCGCCGCCGTGCAGCCGGTGCAGGAGGGGGGCCTCGCGCCTTCGTTCGAGGGCGGCGGAAGCGCTTCAAGGGCGCTCCCGGAGCGCGTGGCCAGCCGGTTCTTCCGGCTTTGCGCCGCGCTGTCCGCACTGGTCGCCGCCGCAGTCGTCGTCACGCTGGCGAGCGAGACCGTGCTCTTCTTCCGGGAGGTTTCACCGGTCCGCTTCTTCACCGAAGCCGCCTGGACCCCGCTGGCCGAGGAGCCACGCTTCGGCATCCTGCCGCTGCTCGCCGCGACCGCACAGATCACGGTGGGCGCGGCCCTGGTGGCCTTCCCCCTCGGACTCCTCACCGCGGTCTACCTGGAGTACTACGCGGACCCGCGTGTCGCCGTGATCCTGGCCGCCGCGCTGGCGGTGCTGGCAGCGGTCCCAACGGTCGTCTACGGTTACGTCGCACTCAACTTCGTCACGCCCGCGCTGAGGAACGTCTGGCCCTCGATCGAGGCCTACAACGGGATCTCCGCCTGCCTGGTGGTGGGAGTGATGATCCTTCCCACCGTCGCCCTGCTATCCCGCAGCGCGCTGAAGGCCGTGCCGCCTTCCGTCGTCGACGCCGGGCTGGCGCTGGGAGCGAGCCCGGACCGGGTGCTCCTGCGGGGAATCCTGCCGGCGGCTTCCGGCGGCATTGCGGCTGCGCTGGCTCTCGCGGTGGCGAGGGCGGTGGGCGAGACGATGATCGTGACGCTGGCGGCCGGCAACCAGGCGCGGCTGACCTGGAATCCCCTGGAGGGCATTCGCACCCTGACCGCCTACGTCGCACAGGCGAGCATGGGGGACGCACCCTCCGGCACGATCGAATACCGGGCCTTCTTCGCGGTCGCCGCGGTCCTCTTCGCGATCACCTTTGCGGTGCACGCCCTCGGCGGGAGGGGCAGGAGGACGGTCCACCGATGAAGGCGTTCCGCCACCAGGGTCCCGTCAGCGCGGTGTGCAGCGTCGGCGCCTCCATCACCCTTGCCGCGGCCCTGATCCTGCTCGCTATCCTCCTCGTGCAGGCTTGGGACCTCCTCGACTTCGGCTTCCTCCTCGGCACGCCGTCCCGCTTCGCGGCGCAGGCGGGCGCCGGCCCCGCCCTCGCCGGCACGCTCTGGCTGACCCTGCTCACGGCGGCGCTCGCCTGCCCGGTGGGGATCGGCGCGGCGGTGTACTTCGAAGAATACGCTCCGCGCACCCGCACCATGGCCGCGATCCAGTCCGCGGTGACGAACCTGGCGGGCGTCCCGCCCCTGGTCTTCGGGGTGGCCGGGCTGGCGCTGTACGTGCGGGGCCTGGGGCTCGGCCCGACGGTCCTCGCGGGCGGCCTGACCCTGGCGATGCTCGCCCTGCCCACCGTGATCGTGACCGCAAAGGGGGCCATCCGGCAGGTTCCACAAGACGTTCGCGCGGCTGCCTGCGCGCTCGGCGCGACCCAGTGGGAGGTCATCCGCCGCCAGGTGCTGCCCGCCGCGGCTCCCGGGATCGTGACCGGCCTGACCCTGGCGCTCACCCGCACGGCCGGGGCGGCCGCGCCGCTCCTCGTGATCGGCGCGGCTTCCTTCATCACCTACGCACCCGCCACCCCGGGCGACCGCCTCACCGCACTGCCGACCCAGGTGTTCGCCTGGAGCACCCGTTCGCAGCCTGACTTCGCCGCGCTCGCGGCCGGCGCGGCGGTGGTGCTCCTCGCGTTCCTTCTCCTCCTCCATCTGGCCGGGCTGGCCCTGCGCCACCGCCTCGCCGGTGCCTCACGGTGAGCGCGCCGCACCCCGCCCCGCCCCCCGGCGCCGGCCCTGCCGACGCCCCGCAGGACCGGCCTCCCGTGCTGTCGCTCGCGGACCTGTCGGTCCACTTCGGCGACCGGCCCGCGCTCTCGGGCATCTCGCTCGACATTCCCCGGGGACGGATCGTCGCGTTGATCGGCCCCTCCGGATGCGGCAAGACCACCCTGCTGCGGTCGCTCAACCGAATGAACGAGCTGATTCCGGGAGCGCGCACCCGGGGCAGCGTCCGTTTCGAAGGGGCGGAGCTCTATCGCCGGGAAGTCGATCCGGTGGAGGTGCGGCGGCGTGTCGGCCTGGTGTTGCAGGAGGTCACGCTCTTCCCCGGATCGGTCTTCGCCAACCTCGCGTTCGGACCGCGGGCCTGCGGGTTCGGCGGCGACCTGCACAGCCTCGCGGAGGAGGTCCTCACGGCGACCGGACTCTGGACCGAACTGGAGGAGGATCTCGACGTGCCGGCAGCGTCGCTCTCGACAGGCCGGCAGCGGCGGCTCTGCATCGCCCGCGCCCTGGCCGTCCGGCCGGAAGTCCTCCTCCTGGACGAGCCCACATCGGCGCTGGACCCCACGGCGACCGCCCGGATCGAGTCCCTCGTCCACTCGCTGACGCCGGACCTCACGATCGTCCTTGCCACGAACGACGTTCGCCTGGCGGCCCGCGCATCGACCCTGACCGCCTTTCTGGACCGCGGCGAACTCGTGGAGTACGGTCCCACGCAGACGCTCTTCACCAATCCCGCGGACCCGCGTACCGAGTCCTACCTCACCGGCCGGATGCGATGACGGAGTACCCGCCCCGCAAGCAGCGCTTCGAACTGGAACTGGATCAGCTCCACAACCTGTTCCTGGAGATCGCGGGGCGGGCCGAGGAGCTGGTGCGGCTGGCGATGGAGGGGTGGGAGGAGCGGGATGAAGAGAAGGCGGAACTCGTTCGCCGCGCCGACGACCGGATCAACGACCTCGACATCGAGATCGACGAGCGCGCGCTGGAGCTGCTGGCACTCCAGAACCCCATGGCGGGCGACCTTCGCTTCGTGCTCGCGGTGTTGAGGGCCGCCAGGGACATCGAACGGATCGGCGACCACGCGGTGAATATCGCCAATGCGTCCAGACGGACGGCACGGCACCCGCCGTTGCCCGACATCCTGGAGATCCGCGAGATGGGAACGCAGGTGCGCAGCATGCTGAGCCGTGCTCTCGGCGCGCTGAACAACCGCGACACGGAAGCGGCCAGGACGGTCATCGCGGAGGACCAGATCGTCGACGACATGCGGCGCTCCGCGTTCGGCGTCATCTTGTCGTTCATGTCCGAACAGCCGCGCTACATCCGTCCGGGGGTGAACATGATTCTGGTCGTGCAGAACCTGGAGCGGATCGGAGACCTGGCGACGAACCTCGCCGAGGATGCGGTGTTCCTCGCCGAAGGCCGGTCGATCAAGCACGCCGGAAAGTCGCCGGCGCCGTGAACGGGGGCGCGAAGCCGCCGCAGGGCCGGGCCGGTGAGCCGGTGAAGAGCGAGGCCGGGGGGGCGGCAAGCCTCGGCGAAGTGGTCGAGGAGCTGCTGAGCGAGGTCGCGATCGAAACCAGTCCGGAGCCGGCTCCGCTCTTCTCGTCGCTGCGGGGCCGCGGAGCGGTCGTCACCGGTGGATCGAGCGGGATTGGCCGCGCCACGGCGATCGGCCTGGCCGAGGGTGGGGCCAACGTCGCCGTCAACTATCTGGATACGGGCGAGGAGAGCCGGGCTCAGGCCGAGGAGCTTGGGGAGGAGCTGGAGCAGCACGGCGTGGAGGTGCTGATCCGGGCGGGCGACGTGCGCGACCCCGCACAGACCGCCGAGTTCTTCGCCGAGGCGCACGAGCGCCTGGGCGGGCTGCACATCCTCGTCAATAACGCCGGCGTGGGTGCGGACCACGCGCTCTGGCGCATGTCGGACGAAGAGTGGGAGTCGGTGATCGACACCAATCTATCGGGAGCGTTCTACTGTATCCGCGCGATCGCGCCGTATTTCCGCGCCCAGGAGTTCGGCAAGATCGTCAACGTGTCCTCCGTGCACGGGCTGTCGAGCGAATTCGGCCTGGCCAACTACTGTTCCTCGAAGGCGGGGCTGATCGGGCTGACGCGGTCCGCCGCGCTGGAGCTGGGTCCGTCGAACGTGAACGTGAACGCGGTGGCGCCCGGCTACATCCGCACCACCAGGCTCACCGACCGGGTCCCCGCCGAGAACATGGACCGGGCCCGGGAGCGGAGCGCGCTCGGCCGCCTGGGCGATCCCCAGGACGTGGTGTCGGTGATCCTGTTCCTCTGTTCGGAGCTGGCCCGTCATATTACGGGGGTGGTGATACCCGTGGACGGGGGATACCTGACATGACGAAGATTCGAAGGAGCCACCGCGAGTGGCGGGAGACGCTGACTCCGGAGCAGTACCGGGTCACGCGCAAGGGAGGCACCGAGCGCGCCTTCACCGGGGAGTACTGGGCGGAGAAGAAGGACGGGACCTACGTGTGCGTCTGCTGCGGGCAGCCGCTCTTCGAATCTTCGGCGAAGTACGACTCCGGGACGGGCTGGCCCAGCTTCGACCGCCCCGCAGGCGAGGGGAGCGTGGAGGAGCGGGACGACCGCAGCCTCTTCATGCGCCGGACGGAGGTGGTGTGCAGCCGCTGCGACGCCCACCTCGGGCACGTCTTCCCGGACGGACCCGAGACCACCGGGCTGCGTTACTGCATCAATTCGGCGGCGCTGAGTCTGGAGGCGGAAGGCGGCGAGGATGGTGGGTGAAGGACGCCGTGGGGACGCCGCCGCCGCTTTGCGGGACGCCCTGCAGAGAGTCGCACCGGATGCCGCTGCGGGGTGCACCGCCGCGGATATCAATATAGCAAACGATATATTCGGAAGTCGAATATATACAAAACGATAAAATCGCAAAGCGAATATATGCTTAAGAATATCACCGTAATTCCCGGGGACGGGATCGGGCCCGAGGTAACCGACGCGGTCCTCGAAGTTCTGTCGGCGGCCGGGGCGGAGCTGGAATACGACTTTCAGGCCGCCGGCGTGGGGGCCGTCGCCACCCACGGCAGTCCGTTCCCGCAGGAGACCAGCGACTCGATCGACCGGAACCGGGTGGCGCTCAAGGGTCCGCTGGCGACGCCTTCAGGGTCCGGGTTCCGCTCCGTGAACGTCGAAATCCGCAAGCGTTTCGATCTCTTTGCGAATGTGCGGCCGGTGCGCACGATCCTCCCGGGCGGACGCTACGAAGACATCGACCTCGTTCTCATCCGCGAAAACACGGAGGGCCTCTACGTGGGCGTGGAGCACTTCATCGGGATGGACCGCGACCCCAGGGCGGCGGCCGAATCGGTCATGATCACGACCCGGTACGGCTGCGAGCGCATCGTGCGCTTCGCCTTCGACTACGCGGTGGCGAACGGCCGCGGGAAGCTCACGCTGGCGCACAAGGCGAACATCCTCAAGCACACGCAGGGACTTTTTCTGGAGGTGGGCCAGCGTATGGCCGCCGAGTACGAGGAACGGGTCGCCTTCGAGGACCGGATCATTGACGCGACCGCCATGTTCCTCGTGCTCGACCCGTACCGCTTCGACGTGCTGGTGATGGAAAACATGTTCGGGGACATCCTGAGCGACCTGATGGCGGGGCTGGTGGGGGGGCTGGGCTTCGCGCCCGCGGGCAACATCGGGGAGACGCACGCGGTCTTCGAGGCCGTGCACGGGTCGGCGCCCGACATCGCGGGGCAGGGCGTGGCCAACCCGACGGGGCTGCTGCTGTCGGCGTGCATGCTGCTCGACCATTTGGGCCAGGCGCGGGTCGCGTCCCGTGTGAGGGGGGCGCTCACGGGGGTGATCCGGGACGGCGTGGCGCGTACGCGCGACATGGGTGGCCGCGACGGGACGGCGGCGTTCACCCGCGCGGTGAAGGGGGCGCTGGCGTGATCGGGGCACTGGCGAATGGGGGAGCGGGCGTGACGGGGGCGCGGGCGCGTTTGGGGCACCGGCGTGTCGAGGGCGTGGTCGTGATCGGGGCGCCGTCATGATCGGGCTGCGGGCCCGGCGGCTCCCGGACATCGCGGGCGACTTCTCCTGCGGCAGTTGTGGGCGCACCTGCCGCTCGACCGAACTGGACCGTCACCTGTGGTGCGAGGAGTGTATCGCGGCGGCGCGGGCCCGGGCGAAGCGAACCGGCTGGGTCTTCGGTGCCGGGACTGCCGCGGCGCTCGCGGCCTGGATCTTTCTCGTGGTCCAGCCGACCATTCTGATCGGCGGCTGGGTCGGAGTCGTGCTGGCCACCTTCTGGCTCTGCTCGCGGATCGCGACGGAGTCCTGGTACGGTCACCTGCGCTTCCGCAGGCGGCCCCGCTGAGGGCTCTCCTCGCAGGCCGTTGCGGGCCGGGAGGGCGAGGGCGCACCATTGGCGTGCCATCACATGATCGGAAGGAGATCAAATGTCCCGCGGCTTCGTAGCAGTGCCGCTCCTCATGGCGGCGGCGTGCGGAAGCAACGTCGAAGAGGTCTCGGACATTGTGCTCGCACGACATGTCCACACAGACCTCTACGACGCTTACCCGGGCATTCCGTCGCCCGCTGCCGATAGAGTCGTATTCGCCGACTATGCCGCCGACGCCAGATCGCTGACGGTATACGACGTGACGACCGGGGTCGGCCGCATGGTGACGAGGACGCCAGCCGGACGGTCCCGGGTGACCTGGTCGCCCGACGGTTCGCGCGTCGTTTACGTCGACCGCTGGCCCGAGAGTCACGGGGTCTGGACACTGGACCCGAACACCGGCCAGGAGTCGCGCATCGTGGATCCCGGGGATGCACGCATCGACTACCCGCGATTGCTGCCCGACGGGACCGTAACCGCGCTTCGACACGCGGGTGCCGACACCGCGTGGGTCGCGTATGCGCCGGGACTCGACGACGCGACCGTGCTCGTCGACGGCGCCGGAGGATGGGTCGCGCCTGTGCGATCTCCCGACGCCGGCGCGGTCGCGTACCTTCGCGTCTTGGACGGCCGCGCGACCCTCGCCGTGACGGAGATCGCGACGGGCGAGACGCGCACGCTCGCAACCGGTCTCCGGCTCGGATGGGACCGCCGCCTGGAGTGGTCCCCTACAGGCAGTGCGCTCTATCTCGCGGCAGCGGCGGCCGCCGACTCGCTCTTTGCCGGCTGGCGCGTGCCACTCGACGGAGGTCCGGCCGAGCGGCTGGAGTACGATGGCCGTGACGTGCTCGCGGTCACGCCGCTCGCCGACGGCCGCCTCGCTCTCAGCGTCTACCACACGCGCACCGCGGTGGGCCTGGTCCCCGCGACCGGAGGGGAACCCACCGATGTGACGACGGCTGGTTCCACCAGCGCCTTCCTGCCTTCCTGGCACCCCGCCGGCGAGGCTCTGGGCTTCATCACCTTCTCCTGGCGACGCGTCCGCATGCCCGTCGACTTCGACCTGGGCGTCCTCGACCTCGATGCGGACGGCGCCCCGGCCGGCCCGGTCCGCGCGCTCCTCGCGGAGGAGCACGAAGACTACGGAGCCGCGTGGTCGCCCGATGGCCGGTGGCTCGCCTTCCACGGACACCTGGAGCAGAGCGACGACATATGGCTCGTCCGGGCCGGCGGGAGCGAGCGGCCCACACGACTCACGCACTTCGGACGGGGCGCGGACACCGGCGAGCCGGATTGGAGCCCGGACGGGCGGACGCTCGCCTTCAGCAGCAACGGCCCGCCGTTCGAGGAGAACCCGGGGTCCGTATACACGGTGGCCGTCGATCCCGTCACGGGGCGCGCGGCGGGAGACCCTGTCCGGGTCCCGCTCGACGGGTTCCGGAGCTCTGCCATGGGCGCCCGCTTCTCGCCGGACGGCGAGCGGCTGGCTTTCTACGGACGCTCGCGCGAGGACGGGCGCGTCACCGTCTACACGGTGCCGGCAGCGGGTGGAACCCCCGCGGCCGTCATCTCCTTTGCCAATGGCGAACCCTACAGCGCGCCCGAGTGGAGCGCAGACGGCGCGTCGCTCTTCTACTCGCGCAACGACGGCTTCGGGCCCTTCCAGGTGTGGCGGGTGGACATCCTCACCGGCGCGACGGAACAGGTCACGACCGGCGCGCTCGGGGCACTCCAGCCGAGCGTGAGCCCCGACGGACGCACGCTCGCGGTTACGATGCGCGAGGCCGCCATCGAGGTCCTCATTACGTTCTGAATCCCCCACAGGAGACACCTGCAATGGCCGCAAGGTTCGAAGGCCTGGACTTCTACGACATCGACGCCCTCCTCACGGAAGAGGAGCGCATGGTGCGTGACACGATCCGCGACTGGGTCGAGGAGCGGCTCATTCCGCTGATCGGCGACGCGTACATCGACCGGCGCTTCCCCACGGAACTGATCCCCGAGCTCGGGGAGCTGGGCGTTCTGGGCGCCAACCTGCCCGAGGAGTACGGGTGCGCGGGGCTGAACAACGTCGCCTATGGGCTCATCATGCAGGAGCTGGAGCGCGGTGACTCGGGCATCCGCTCCTTCGCGTCGGTCCAGGGCGCGCTCGTCATGTACCCGATCCACGCCTTCGGGAGCGAGGAGCACCGGCGGACCTGGTTGCCGGCGCTGGCATCCGCCGACAAGATCGGCTGCTTCGGCCTCACCGAGCCCGACTACGGCTCCAACCCGGCCGGGATGATCACCCGCGCCCGCCGCACCGACGACGGGTGGGTGCTCAACGGCACCAAGATGTGGATCACCAACGGCTCGATGGCTGATGTCGCGGTGATCTGGGCCCAAACCCGGGAGCCCGGCGACACCAAGGGCATCCGCGGCTTCGTCGTGCCGACCGACACACCCGGCTTCAGCGCCCGCGACCAGAAGGGCAAGCTGTCGCTGCTGGCGTCGGATACGAGCGAGCTGGTCCTGGACGATGTTCACGTTCCACACGACGCGCTGATGCCGGGTTCGACCGGCCTGAAGAGTCCCCTGATGTGTCTGACCCAGGCCCGCTACGGGATCGCGTGGGGCGCGGTCGGGGCGGCCATGGCCTGCTTCCACGAGGCGGCCGGCTACGCGGGCACGCGCGTCATGTTCGACGGCACCATCGGCGGCAAGCAGATCCAGCAGGTGCGGCTCGCCGACATGCTGACCTGGATCACGCAGGGCCAGCTCCTCTGCTACCGGCTGGGCCGCCTCAAGGACGAGGGGACGATGACCCCCCAGCAGGTCAGCCTGGCCAAGCGCGCCAACGTCGACATGGCGTGCAACATCGCCCGGGAGGCGCGGCGGCTGCTCGGCGCCAACGGCATCCTCGCCGAGTACGCGTCCATGCGCCACATGGCCAACCTGGAGTCGGTGTACACCTACGAGGGCACCCACGATGTCCACTCGCTGATCCTGGGGCAGACGATCACGGGGGTTTCGGCGTTTTGAGGACGGTCCGTGGGCGCATCGCGGTCCGAATGCAGCGGGGGCGCTTTCGACGCCCTCACCCCCTTACGGCACGTCCATCGTCCGCAGCCGCCGCACGCTGAGCACGAAGAGCACGGCGATCAGAACCACCGCGACCGCCACCGATAGTTCCACGGCCGTGTGCTGCTCCCCGCCGAAGCGACGGTCGTCCACACCGTGGATGATCGCGAGCGAATGGCTCCGGACGCTGAGGAAGCGCACGCCGAAGATGAAGCGGGAGAAGAGCCCCTCCCACACGACGATGTAGGCGAGACCGATGCCGACGGCGTGGGGGGTCATCAGGTCGAGCCAGACGACGAGCGAGCTGTAGACCAGCACCGCCGCGACGGCACCGGTGGTCACGGCCCGGGTCGCGGCGAGGTCCGCCCCGTAGGCCATGTAGCTGGTGAGGGCGGCGGTGAGGGCGATGACCACGGCTGGAACGGCGGTGACCGCCAGGAGCTTCGGCAGGACGATCTTCCAGCGCGGATAGGGGGTCAGGGTGACGTTCGCGAGCGAGCGGTCGCTGATCTCGTCCCCGAATCCCGCCCGCGCGGTCGCCAGGGTCGCGAGCGGAATGATGGCCCCGGCGAGCATCGCGTTGAGGATGGACCTCTCGAACTCCTCGAGGCTCATCGTGTTGGGCACCGCGAGCATGATCATCGTGACCACGAGGGGTGCCAGCGCAAGGCCTGCCAGCATCAGGAGACGCGTGGGGGAAAGAATACGGCGGAACGTCAGGAGGAAGAGCGACCTCACCGTGGCTCTCCTCCGCCCACCAGATAGCCGAAGACGCTCTCCAGCGAGTCGTCGAGCGGCACCACGCGGCGAAGCGTCACGGAGTGCCTCTGGGCCAGCTTCGGGATCTCGATCTGCAGCTCGCGGACATTGCGGCTGAGGATGACCATCCTTCCGTCGTGATCCACCTTGACGGCCTCCACCGAATCGAGCTGAACCACCGCTGATGCGAGCGCCCGGGGCGAGTCGCACGCCACGAGCACATGGTAGGGCCGCTCGTTGAGGGCCGCCCGTATGGCACGGAAGTCCCCGGAGGCGGCGAGCTTCCCGTTCACGAGGAGCAGCACGGTGTCGGCGATCCGCTCGACCTCCTCGAGGATGTGGGAAGAGACGACGATGGTGCGGCCTTCGCCGGCGAATCTCCGCAGCAGCCGCTGAAAGTGGACGCGCTGCCTGGGGTCTGCGCCGTTGAGCGGTTCGTCCAGTAGGAGGACCTCCGGCTCGTGGACGAGCGTTCCGGCGAGGCGGATTCGCTGGCGCATGCCCCGGGAGTAGGTGCGGATCTTCCGGTCGGCCGCCGCCTGCATCTCCACATGTCCGATGGCCCTTTCCACCGCCTCGTTGATGGGGCTCACCTCCCGGAGCTCTCCCATCAGCCTCACGAACTGGCGTCCGGTCATGAATTCGTAGACCGTTTCGTGCTCGAGCATGACCCCGATCCGCCTGGCGAGTCGAGGGTTGTTGCGAACGGGCTCGCCGAAGACGCTGACGGTGCCGCTCGAGACCCTGGCGAGTCCCGCGATCATGCGGATCAGCGTGCTCTTTCCCGCGCCGTTCGGGCCGAGCAGCCCCGTGATCCCGGGGCGGACCTCCAGCGCGATGTCGTTGACCGCCACGATGTTCCCGAACCAGCGCGAGAGCCCTTCGGCGCGGATCACCGGAGTCGCCGGGCCGGAGGTCACAGCGTCATCCTCCGGTAGTGGCGCCACAGGAAGGCGCCGGGGGCGACGAGCCACACGAAGAACGCCGTCAGCAGCAGCCGCGGAGGGAGCCGCGCCGGCAAGGGAGGCCCGTCGTCGGAAAACGCGGGCCCGAAAGAGGACTGCGCCTCACCGTCGGCGGCCTGCTCGGCCCCTTCGAAGATCAGTGCGTTCGTGTCCCCCAGCACCTGGCCCAGGTCGAACACCGAAACCCACTGAAGCTCCGGGACGAAGCTGAGGGGGGCGGTCACGGCGCTGGGAACCAGGTAGAGCGCGATCAGGAGCACGGAGGCGTAGCCGCGGCGCGTGGCGAGGCCGGAAGCGAACATCGCGACCGTGGTGACGACCGCCGCGATTCCGGCGCCGGAGAGGAGGAACTTCGGGATGTCCGTCCAGTTCTCGTCCAGATACGACATTGGCTCGGGATGGCCCAGCACGCGGCCGAGCAGCACGACGAACTGCGGCAGCCACGCGACGAGCAGCATGACCGTGAGGAAGGCGGCCCACCGAGCCGCCAGGTAGTCCGTGCTGGTCAGCGGCCGCACCAGGTACAGGTGGAGAGTGCCGTTGCGGCGGTCGGGGCAGAGGAGCCTCGGGGCGACGAGGGCGGCGAACACGAAGAGGATGGTGATGGCGATCGTGTAGAACAGGGGATGGGACGCGCCACCCAGGAGCTCGGCGCCGGCGTCTCCCAGGGCCCGCTGGCCGGCCCCGGCCATGACCGCCATGATCGTCGCGATGATGACCAGCAGCCCGACGATCGCCCATGGCAGCAGCTTCGTCCGGGCGCCTCTGCCGAGCCCGAGGGCTTTGCGGATTCCGTCCTTGTAGACGGCGAGGCGGGCCCGGCGACGGCCTTCGCGAGGGCCGGAGTAGCGCTGGTATCCGATGTCGAAGACGACACCGGCCGCCCTGGGCTCGCCCCCGGGCTGCGGAGTCGTCGCTTCGCTCATCGCTCGGCCCCTTCGGATTCGCGGCGACCCTCGGCCTCACCGGTGAACAGCTCGGTCAGATCCCGCCGCCGGGGGGCCATTCGGCGCAGCGGGGCTTCCGCCTCGACCAGGGCGTCTCGCACGAGGTCGCAGGCATGCTCGTCCACGGCCTGGACCGCCACTCCGCCCTGTTGTCCCGCGGCCACCGCGATCCCGCGCTCCTTCAGGGCCGCCACGAAGCGCTCCCGGTGGCCGTCCACCTCGATGAAGAAGGTCCGGCTCTCGGCGGTGTACTCGGCGACCTCTCCCGACCTCGCGACCCGGCCTCCCTCGAGAACCGTGATCCGGTCGCAGGTGCGTTCCACGTCGGCCATGAGATGGGAGGAGAAGACCACCGTGATCCCGAACTCCCGGTAGGTCTTGCGGACGAGGTCCAGCATCTCGTCGCGGCCGGCCGGATCGAGACCGGCGGCGGGTTCGTCGAGGAGCACGATGTCCGGATCGTGCGCGAGCGCCTGTGCCAGCTTCACCCGCTGCTTCATTCCGGTCGAATAGGTGCCCATCGGGCGGTGCCGCGCCTCGAACAGGCCCACGTGCCTCAGGGTGTCCGCCGCGCGCATTCGCGCCCGCTTCGTGGGCAGCCCGTTGACTTCGGCCATATGGCAGAGGAATTCGGCGGCGGGCGCCTCGACGGGAAGGCAGTCGTGCTCCGGCATGTAGCCGAGGCGGGAGCGGATGAGGGGATTGCGGGTCACATCTTCGCCCAGGACCCGCACCGACCCCGAGGTGGGCGGAAACAGGCCCAGCAGGATCTTGATCATCGTGCTCTTGCCCGCGCCGTTCTCACCGAGCAGGCCCGTGATCCCCTCGGTGAAGGAAAGATCCACCTCGTGGAGGGCGACCACGTTCGGGTAGCGCTTGGTGACGTTGCCGAGCGTCATGAGCGCGCCGGACTCGGGCAGCGGCGTCACGTGGAGTCCCGCGGGGGTGGCGGGGGCGGCGCGCAACCCGCGCGGTAGCCGCGCCAGCAGGCCTGGTTGAAGAAGAACTCCGCCCGTTCATCGTCACGCTCCACCCCCGTCCCGGACTGGTACATCTCGGCGAGGAGGTAGCAGCTCTCCCCGACCCCGCCGTCCCGCCACCGCCGGCCGCAAGCCGCCTCGTAAAGCTCCGCGGTCCGTTCGAGGTTCCGGGTCACGCCCTCGCCGGCCGCGTACATTGCAGCCAGCTCCGCGCAGCTCTCATTGGACCCCGCTTCGCAGCCCCGCTCCATGAAGTTGGCCGCCCGGACCAGGTTCCGGGGGATGCCGTTGCCGGAACGGTAGAGGCGGCCCAGCCGCAGGCAGGCGTCGGCGTAGTGGTGCTCGCTGCACGCGGTCACATACAACCCGGCCGCCCTGGCGACATCCTGCTCACGCCCCTGCCCGCCTTCGAACGCGAGGGCCAGCCTCCAGCAGTTCTCCCCGAGCCCGTCGTCGCACGCGATCTCGAAGAGGTCCGCCGCCCTCGTCAGGTCCAGCAGGACACCCATCCCCTCCTGGTGCAGGAGTCCCAGTTCGGCGCACCCGCCGCCGAGGCCCGCGTCGCACGCCTTCCCGAAGAGCTCCGCCGCCCGGCGCGGATCCTCGTCGACACCGCGCCCGTCCCGGTGCATCCCGCCGAGTGCGAAACAGCCCTCCCACTCGTCTGCGTCGCACGCCTGCCGGAGAAAGGGGCCTGCGCTGGCTTCATCGCGAAAAACCAGCCGGCCCTCGAGGAGCCTGAGGCCGATCTCCAGGCATGCGGCCGACACGCCATCGGCGCATTCGGAGCGCAGCTGTCCTGCCCGCCGGGCTTCCCCTATCGCGCACCCTGTCGCGGTCGCGAGGACGACCAGAAGGGAGGGGAGAAGGGCGAGCGGCGGGTGGGGGGGGACGTTTCGAGACATGGGTTCCGAATCTACTGCTGTCATAGCAGTTATGCAAGTCGGGGCCCGTCCCATCTGCGCCCCGGCGGCAGCTTCAGGGCCGAAACGGGCCCCGCGGCTCAAGGGCCGGGTTGCGACCCCGGGCCCGCCGCCGCCAACCGCTCCTGGCGTCTCCCCAGCCACAGCGCCACCAGCAGCCAAGCCCCCGCCAGCGGAAGCACCATCCAGGCCATCGCCGCCATGCCCAACCCGAGCCAGGCCAGGCCGGCGAAGGACCATGCGCCCACCTGGTCGCCCAGCCGGTACACGAAGGTGTCGTTGAAGTTCTTGGCCTTGTACTTGTCGCGTCGGGGCAGGACGGTGTAGAGCACTTCGCGTGCCGGAATGGCGACCGCGAAATTGCCGCCGCGGCGGAGCACGCGGAAGACGACGAAGACCGCGAAGACGGGTGCAACCCCCAGCGCGAAGAACCCCAGGATGCTCAGGACCGGCACGATCGCGAGGGTGGCTCCCACGCCGAGCCACTTCAGGATGCGTCCCGTCAGGAAGAGCTGGGTGAGGAGCGTGAGGATGTTGACGGCGAGGTCGATGCGCGCCAGGACCGATGTGCGCTCCTCGGCGGTGACGAAGGTCTCCTGGATGATCTGCGCCTGAAAGAAGTACAGGAAGGTGGACAGGAAGGTGAAGAGCAGCATGAAGGCACAGATTCCCATCAGGTAGCGCGAGGCCAGGATCCGCCTGATGCCCTCGATCGCGGATCCCCCGATGGTGGAACCGGGGGCGGGACTGCCGCCGGCGGGTCCGGAATCCGCGTCGCGTGCCGGCGGGCCGCCAACTCGGCGGTCGAGCGCCTTGACGCACAGAATCGCGCACTCGAGCAGCAGGATTGTGAACCAGAACAGGTTGGGGACGCTGACGATTTCGACCAGGAACGCCGTGATCGACGATCCGACGATGCCGCCGAGGGTGCCGCCGACGGCGATGAGACCGAACAGCCTCCGACTGTCGCGCTCCCGGTAGATGTCCGTCATGAAGGACCAGAAGACGGAGACCACGAAGAGGTTGAAGACGCTGCTCCACACAAAGAAGGATCGTCCCGTCCAGGCAGGTGCGGGCCCGGCGGGCAGCGTCTGCAGGAGCACGTAGAAGGCCAGCAGGCAAACCATGAAGAAGCGGTAGGTGACCGTCACGAACCGCCGCCTCGGCCAGCGCGAAACGATGGATGCATAGACCGGGTGGGCGATCAGCATGCCCACCAGTGTGGCGCTGAAGAGCAAGGCCAGCTCCCGGGGACCTCCGGCCACTCCGTACTGGTCCCTGATGGGCCGGAGCACGTACCACGCCGACAGCAGGCAGAAGAAGTAGGCCGCCGAGAGGAAGACGACGCGGGCCTCGTCGGGGCGGACGCCGGTAAGGCGGATAGCCAGGAGGCTGCGGCCGCGGCGGGGGAGCCGGGAGGGGTTGGGCGGGTGTGAGGTCACGCGACGAATCTGCGGACGGGCACCTGACGTCAGCAAGACCGGCCGACGATAGCGGACCGGCAGCGACCTGGCGGCCCGCCGTGGCAACAGCACTGGCAGCTTGCTTCAGATGCGCGGGGGGCTTCTTTTCGGACACGTTGACCACAGCGGCCTCCGCCGGCCGCCGGGATCCGTCGAGGGCCGCCACAGGAGGTGCAAGGGTGAACGCTGACACACGGCAGGAACCGAATCTCTCCGGGGGGATCGCGCTTGTTCTGGCCCGCCTGACGAACATGAAGCGCGGCGAACTCCCCCTCGCCCTCATGTCCGCTCTCTTCTTCTTCCTGGTGCTGTGCGGGTACTTCTTCGTGCGGCCGGTGCGCGAGGCGATGGGCGTGGCGCGGGGGATGGACGAACTGCGCTGGCTCTTCGTGGTGACTTCGGTGACGGCGCTGGTGGCGGTGCTGATCTTCGGCGGCGTGGTGGCGCGTCTGAACCGGCGCCGTTTCATCCCCATCGCGTATCTCTTCGTGATCGTGTGCCTGATCGGGTTCGCGGCCCTGCTGATCCACGACGTGCGTTCGGGGGGCGGGCTGATCGGCACCGACGCCCAGTCGGGGCTTTCCCTGGGTGTCGGTCGCACCTTCTTCGTCTGGCTGACGGTGGTCAACCTGTTCACCACCAGCGTCTTCTGGGCGTTCATGGTGGACATCTTCGACGTGCACCAGGGCAAGCGGCTGTTTGCTTTCATCGGGATCGGGGGCACGCTGGGGGCGACGGTGGGCGGATGGGCGGCCAACCGGATCAGCGGCGCCACCGAGACTCCCTACCTGCCAGCCGGCCTGATGCTGATCGGCGCCGGCTGCTTCGCGCTGGCGATCGCGGTCATGCTGACGCTGGACAGAATCGCGGTGCGTTCGGAGGCGTCGTCGCTGGGTGCGGCGGGCCCCGGCTCGGCGGACGGGACGCCGGCCGGCGGCGAGACGGATTCATCGGGCGCGGCGGACTTGGAGGAAGGACGCTCGACGGACGACGGCCGGATCGGGGGCACCTTCTGGGATGGGGCGGCCGCGGTGGCGAGATCCCCCTATCTGCTCGGGGTCGGCCTATGGGTTGTGTTCATGGCGGTGGCCAACACGATGGTCTACTTCACCCAGGCCAACATCATCCTGACCGAATCGGACAACTTCAGCCAACTGGTGGCGAACTTCGCCCTTTTCGACTGGGTTGCCCAGGGCTTCACGCTCATCACCCAGATCTTCATCACCACCCACCTGATCAGGAAGGTGGGGGTGGGCTGGACCCTGGCGATCCTCCCGGTCGTGACGCTGGCCGGCTTCGCGGTGCTGGCTGTATGGCCGATCTACGGAGTCATGCTCATCTTCAGCGCGCTGCACCGGGCGACCCGCTACGCCGTCTCGCGGCCCTCCCGCGAAACGCTCTTCAGCGTCGTGTCGCCATCGGAGAAGTACAAGGCGAAGCCGGTCGTCGATGTCTTCCTGTACCGTTTCGGTGATGCCGCCGGGGCCGGGATCGACGGTCTCTTCGCGGTTCTGGGGCTGACGCTGGTGTGGGTGGCGGGGTCGACGGCGCCGCTCGCGGCCATGTGGATCGCGCTGTCGATCGGGATGGGGAGGGCGCAGGCCCGCCGAATCAGGGGCTGACGGCCGGGGGGTAGCTGCCGGGACGGATCTGCGGAGCTGTCCGTGGGCCGGGGGATCGTCTGGAACCCTACGGGGTAATAGCCTGGTCACAAGCCGATGCGGCCGGTTGCGAGCAGTCCTTCCGGTCGTATGCTCATTGCATTAGATGGACGTGATGGGAGGAGGGGGGGAAGATGCATTTCTCACGGTCGAAGTTGTTCGCCGGCGCCGTTCACGAGGAAAGAAGGGAACTTGCGGGAGGGGGGCTGTCTTGCAGGGAAATAAACATTTGTTTACTATTGAGGATGGATACTCCACAGCTGGGGTTGCGCCGTGTTGCGAGTTGTGAAGGATCGGTCATCGCGAGCGGTGGTCGGCCCCGGGCGACGTGCCGCGGCGATTCAAGGCCACTCGGGGACGGCCTATCGGGCACGGCCTGGTTGCGGAGGTCATTCATGGGATCGGTAGACGCACCATACGGTCGGCTCCGCAGCGTTTGCGCTCTCCTCGGGGTGATCTGCGCCTTCGCATTCGTTCCCGGCTACAGCGGCACAACCGTCGTCCACGGCCAGACCACCATCTGGTCCGCCACCATGGTGGTCGGCAACAACTGCGATCTGCCTACCGAAGACTGTCGGCACGGAGCGAGTTGGGACGGGTGGACGAACGACTACCAGCAATGGGGCTCGCTCAGTAACGACCAGTTCGTCTACGGCCACCCCATCAGGGTTAAGGGGCTCTGGCGCAACGCGGCTCTCAAGCAGCTTTCATTCATCCTGGCCAGCGCTCTCCCGAATCACCAGGGCATGACGCTCTCGATAGGATCCGTCAACCTCCCGCTGAGTGCGGCGCATCACAGGAACGGGTGCAGTGCCATGTTCGTTTGGCCCGGCCCGAGCACCGTCGAGTGGTCCAAGGGTGATACGCTTGCGATCCGGCTGACCGCCACGGACCCTGCGCCCTCCTATCCGGACCTGGCTGTTTCCTTCGCCAAGGCCAACTACGAGGCAACTGAAGGTGGCTCCCCGGTACAGGTGGAACTCGAGTTGACCGGGAATCCGGAACACGAAGTCAGTGTGCCGATTGCACTCGAACGGTATGGGGGAGCCGGGTCCGACGACTACCAGTTGACGTATGCCGGGGACCATTGGGAGGGCTGGGTCCGGTTCCCCCAGGGCGAGAAGCGGACGACCATTACGGTGATGGCGAAAGATGACGATGACGACGACGACCAGGAGTCGATCGCGCTCTCCATAGGGTCGATCGGTTGCGGCGTCATGGCGGCCGACCCGGTGACCGCGATGGTGTCGCTGATGGACAATGACGGCGCGAACAACAACGGCGATGGGGATGGGGACGGGGATGGTGATGGTGACGGGGATGGCGACGGTGATGGTGACGAGGATGGGGACGGGGAGGGCGATGGCGACGGCGACGGCGATGGCGATGGTGATGGCGATGGCGATGGTGACGGGGATGGTGATGGTGATGGCGATGGTGATGGCGATGGGGACAGTGAGGGCGACGGTGACGGGGACGGTGAGGGTGACGAGGATGGCGACGGAGATGGGGACGGCGATGGCGACGGCGATGGCGATGGCGATGGCGATGGCGATGGCGACGGCGACGGGGATGGCGACGGAGATGGGGACGGCGATGGGGACGGCGATGGCGACGGAGATGGCGACGGTGACGGGGATGGGGACGGCGATGGTGATGGCGACGGCGATGGTGACGGGGATGGCGACGGGGATGGTGGCGGCGATGGAGACGGGGATGGCGACGGTGACGGGGATGGCGACGGCGATGGTGACGGCGACGGCGATGGGGATGGTGGCGGCGATGGAGACGGCGACGGTGACGGCGATGGGGATGGCGACGGCGATGGTGACGGGGATGGCGATGGCGACCGCGACGGCGATGGGGATGGGGACGGCGATGGGGACGGCGATGGCGACGGGGATGGAGACGGCGACGGGGATGGCGACGGCGAGGACGACGGCGAGGACAGCGGTCGCAATGAGCCGCCTCCCCAAATGGTCGCGTTTGGCACCCATTCCCACACAGTGCTTGAGGGCAGGGAGGTATCCGTCACGGTACGCCTGCTCAACACCGACTTCGCCAAGCCCGTCACGATTCCCATTCTGACGACCAACGGCGACGGCATCACGAAGGACGACTACTCAGGTGTGCCCAAGAGCCTGGTGTTTGTTCCAGGGCAGGTTACGCAGAGCTTCCGCTTTGTCGCCAACAAGGACGAACTGTACGAATACGACGAAAGGGTGATCCTCGACTTCGGCACGCTGCCGTCCGACCTCACCGGCGGGAACCCGATCAGCACCACGATCGCGATCCGGGACCTGTTCGTCGAACCGATCGTGACGATCGGCAACGCGGCGGCGCCCGAGAGCCGGGACGAGATGGCATTCGCGGTTAGTCTGAGTTTCCCCAGTTCGGAGACGGTTTCGGTGCGCTGGAGGACCCAGGACGGAGAGGCGCTTGCGGGCGAGGACTACGAGTCGGCTGCGGGCATTGCGCTGTTCGCTCCCGGGGTGACGGAACCGGTAATCGTGCGCGTGCCGATCATCGACGACGCCCTCAGCGAACCGAAGGAGACGTTCACACTGGTGATGAGCGATCCGCGGAACGTTAGGGCGGGTCCGGCTGCCACGGGCGAGATCTTCGACGACGACCAGCGCGACGTTGTGATCACGCCGCAGGACATCGTGATTCAGGAGGGTCGGACCGGGAGCTATTCGGTGGTCCTGGGGTCCGCCCCCACCGAACCGGTGACCGTATTCATGTCGATGGCAGGGGAGACGGAACTCCTGCTGACTCCGGCTACACTCGTCTTCACCGCCGCCGACTGGAACACGGCCCGGACCGTGCGGGTGGGTGCCCCCGACGACCAGGATGCGCTGGTCGAGGCGCCGGTGACGATCGGCCATGGGGCAAGCGGCGGCGACTACGATGGTCTGTCGGGTCCCTCCGTGAACGTGTCGATCGCGGAAACGGACTTCTCCCGGGTGAGCGTCGGCGACGCCCAGGCAGGCGAGGGCGACGGGGAAATCGTATTCGTGGCTGAATTGGACATGCCCACGAACCGGGTCGTTCAAGTGCGCTGGAGAACCGAGGGCGGTTCGGCGACGGAAGGGACGGACTACACGGGTGGCCGGGGACGGTTGACCTTCCCGCCCTTGGAGACACGGGTCGAGATCCCCGTTCCAATCCTCGACGACGGCATGGATGAACCGGCCGAGAGCTTCGCATTCTCGCTCAGGTCCCCGACGAATGCGATGCTGGGCGACGCCACGGCCACCGGTTTGATCGCGGATGACGACCTGGCCGCCGTCAGCATCAGAGCGGAGACGCCCCAGGTGATGGAAGGCGTGCCGGTGCAGTTCGTCCTGAGCCGGGTTGGCGACCTGACGGCACCGCTGACGGTTTCCGTCGAGATCGAACAGGTGGGTGATGTGCTCGAAGGGGCGCTGCCGGAAGCCGTGACCTTCGCGGTCGGCTCGGCGACCACGGTGCTGAGCATCCCGACCCGGAACGACGAGCTGGACGAGGCCGATGCACGGATCGAGGTCCGAATCCTGTCCGGCGAAGACCACGAAGTGTCTGGGGAGAGCAGTGTGGTGGTGACGGTCTTCGACGACGATCTGCCGTCAGTGAGCATCCTGGCTACACGGGACCGGGTGACGGAGGGCGAGGATGTCCTGTTCAGCGTCGTCCGCCTTGGAGACCTGTCCGTGACGCTGGAGGTGCCGTTGGAAGTCGTCCAGACGGGCGATGTCCTGTCGGGCGCGCCGCCCACGCACGTTTCCTTTGAGGCTGGAGCCGACACCGCAGTCCTCGTGGTGGAGACCTTGGACGACCAGCTGGATGAGGAAGACGGCACGGTCGAGGCCACGCTGGGCACGGGCGCTGATCATGCCTTGACGAGCACGGGCGAATCCGCCGTCACCGTCGTGGACAACGATGCCGCGCCCACGGTGACCATCCTCCCGGCCCAGGCGCTGGAACGCACCGGGGAGATCGTCTTCAGGGTGGCGCTGGGGGCTCCCAGCGGCCGCATGGTGTCCGTCGGATGGGGCACGTCGGACGGGACCGCCACCGCGGGCGACGACTACGGATCCGGCACCGGCACCCTGGTGATCGGGCCGGGACGGATGACGGACACCGTCCGAATCGAGATCGTCGACGACCTGCTCGACGAGGAGAGCGAGACCTTCTCGGTGACGCTGGATGCGCTGGTGAACATCCTGCCCGGCACCTTGACCGCGACCGGCACGATCCTCGACGACGATCTGCCCGTTGCCAAGGCGTGGCTGTCCAGGTTCGGGCGCACCGTGGCAACCCAGGTAGTGGACGCCGTGAGCGACCGGGTCTACCGCGACTACGGGCCGGGCGGGGGATTGGTGCTCGGTGGCGGCAATCGCATGGACGCGGGGTGGGCCGACCTCGTCACGGGCAGCTCCTTCCGGTACTCGACGGTCGGTCAGGTGGTGCCGGGAGAGGCGCCCCGGGGCTGGACGGTATGGGGCCGCGGCGCCAGCACCCGCTTCTCGGGTGAAGAAACCGAGATGACCCTCAACGGAGGGGTAGCCAGCGGATTCGTCGGCGTGGACTACCAGCGCGATCGGCTCCTGGCCGGGCTGCTCCTGTCGCACAGCCGGGGTGATGGCGATTTCAGCGGCCGCTACATCGACTTGTTCGGCCAGCGGACCTCCCTCGGCCAGGGCGACCTGGGTGGCACGCTGACCGGCATACACCCGTACCTGCGCGTAAACGTGACCAACCGGATCGCGGCCTGGGGGCTTCTGGGACGCGGGTGGGGCAACATGACAATCAGCGAGGGTGGCCACGACACCGGGATCGGGATGACCCTGGGCGCCTTCGGGGCAAGAGGGATGCTGCTCTCGCCGAGCGCGTCCGGCGGCTTCGGCCTCGCGCTCAAGTCCGACGCGTTCTACACCGGGCTGACCTCCGAGCGGAGTGCCGGCGGGTTGCCCGCCGAGGATGTGAGCGTCAACCGGGTGCGGCTGGCAGTCGAGGGATCAAGGGACATGGTCGCCGGGAGCGACGGGCGCCTCGGGGTATCGGTTGAAGCGGGTGTCCGGCGGGACGGCGGCGACGCCGAGACGGGGACGGGCGTCGAAATGGGCGGACGGGTGCGCTACGCCAACCTGCAGCACGGGCTCTCGGTGGAGGCGGCCGCACGTGGGCTCATCGCGCACCAGGACGCCGGCTACGACGAGTGGGGCCTCGCCGGATCGCTCCTCTTCGACCCCGGCAGCGCCGAGCGCGGCTTCTCGATGCGCATGAGAACCGCGTGGGGCTCGGTGTTCGGCGGGGTGGACCAGCTCTGGTCGCAGCAGTCGGTCCGCGGCCTGGCGCGCGGAGGACTGGGCGGGGGCGGCGAACCCGAGGTCAACGCGGAACTGAACTACGGGATCGCCACCCGCGGCGACGAAACTCTGCTGACGCCGTACGCCAACATCTCCATGGCGGGCAGTCGGACGCCGGCGTACCGCCTCGGGTGGCGGGTCAAGGTCGGTCCTTCCTTCAGGCTGAGCGTCGAGAACACCATCGGTGCAGATCCCCGGAGCGAGTCCCTGGCCAGCGGCCTCCAGCTCAGGGGTTCGTTCCGGAGAGAGCAGTAGAGCAGGCCGGCACGGCGGCGGCGAGTGAGTCCCGTCCAGGTTTTCGGCGCCCGGTTTTCCCCCGGCACTGTCGTCCTGGCCGCCGCCCTCCCCCTCCTCCCCACCACCTCACCCGGCACGCTTTCGGCGCAGCAGCCCGGCACCCCCCCCGGCGACACCCTCACCATCGCCGCCCAGGACGCCTACCTCGACGAGACCGCCCGCCATCTCGTGCGCGGGTTGAAGGCCGCCCGCGACACCGCCCGGCTGGGGATCGACGCGTACACGGCCCTGATCCGCGAACGGATGGCGGTGGACGCGCCCACCTCCCGGCGCGACCAGCCGTATGTGAACGGCGAGCGCGTCACCCGGGTCCGCTGGTCGCGCGAGGAGTTCGATGTGGCGCGCGTCCTGGGGAGCCGCTTCCGCGATCCCGGCCAGGGCCCCAACGATCCCTACGGCTACTTCTCCGGGCTGCGATCCGAGCGCTTCGCCACCGACCCCCGGGCCGACCCATTCCTCTTCAGCCTTGGCGCGCTGGGAGCGAGTCGGGATGACGTCGCCAGGATGATCCTGAGTCCCCTGGACCCGGACTCGGAGCGCCACTATCAGTTCCGCTCGGGGGACACGACCTCGGTGGAGCTGGGCGATGGCCGCACGATCCGCACGGTCGCCGTCACCGCGATCCCGCGGGTCCGCAGCATCCGGCTCCTCTCGGCGATGATGTGGATCGAGCCCGAGGAGATGGCCCTGGTGCGCGTCGCCTACCGGCTCGCCAAGCCGGTCAACCAGGAGATCTCCATCAGGTTGAGACAGGGCGGGCGGTGGAGAGGGCTCATTACCGTGGATGCGGGACAGGATGATCCCGCCGTCGAGGAAGCTGCGGATACGGCCCGGACCCCGGGCGCCGCGGAGCCCCCCGACTCGGCGCCTGCCCCGGACTCGGCTCCTACCGACGCCCCAACCCGCCGCAACACCCTCTTCGACCGATTCCTCAACGGAGTCATCGACAACCTGATCCCGCCGTTCGAACTCGACATCACGACCGTCGTCGCCGACTACACCCTCTGGGACTTCCGGCACTGGCTGCCCCGGCAGGTACTCTGGCAAGGCCACATGGCTGTCGATGAGCACCCGGGCCCGAGCGGCGAGCCCGCGCCCGCGATCCCGACCACCATCGCCTGGAACATCGAGATCGAGGACATCCTGGAGCGCGGCGCGGAGCCCGCCGCGGGCACACCGGCGACGGCGGCGGAGGCGCTGCAGCAGTGGCGCCAGCCGGACGACAGCATCACCGGAGACGTGGACTCGGACGACCCCGGCGAGACCGTCACGATCACCCCCACGGACCGGGCCGCGCTGGCGCTGAGCGAACTGCTGCCGCCGAACCTCTGGGAGGAACGCCCGGTCGGCCTCGACGACGAGGCGGTGGCCGAAATCGCTTCCGAGCTGGCCGCGATCGGCACCGGGGAGGGCGGTGATCCGGCCCTGGCCGCGAATTCCTGGGTCTTCCATCCGCCCGGCCAGACGCTGTGGCTGCTGCGCTACAACCCGGTGGAATGGGTGTCGGCGGGCACCCGCCTGCGGCGCGATTTCGATTGGGGCCGGGCTGTGGCGACGGTCCGGATCCCGACCCGCCGGTTCCAGACCCCGGATGTCCAGCTGACGCTGCTGAGGGATCACCCGGCTGGCCGGCTGCAACTCACCTTCTACCGTGCGTTGCGGGGAGGAGGCATCGAGGACGGAGGGATTGGGCAATCTCCCGGCGTCTTTGTCACCTCGGGAGACTCCACCGACTTCTACTGGTCGAGGGGAGTATCGCTGAGGGTGCTCCCGGCCAGGGGCGAGCGGTACTGGATGTCGCTGCGCTTCTTCGCCGAGAGCGACGCGGATCTGGTGGGCACGGGCGACCCGGGGCCGGGAGGGGACGGAGGAGGAAGCGTGCACGGCGGCGAGGCCGGCGCGGATCCGGTCATCGGGGATGTGCGCAACCGGTTTGGTGCCGCGGCCTCATGGCGCCCGTGGTGGGGCGGCTTGACTCCCCGGTCGCTCGGAGCAGGCGGGTGGGCGCACGTCCGGGCCACGCTGGGCGACAACCCTCATCTTCGGGCGGGGGTCACCGGAGCGCTGACGGTCCCCCTCGGCCGCGACTACAGCGTGGCGCTGGAGGCCGGCGGAGCCCGGGTCTGGGGCGATCCCGCGCCGCTCGACCTCTGGAGCCTGGGCGGGACAGGCATCTGGCTCCGCGGACACTCGGGCATCCTCAGGTCGTCCGCGCTATGGCGAGGCCGGATCGACCTGCAGCGGCCGGTGAGCTTTCTGCGCCTTTCGGTCTTCGCCGACTGGGCGTCAACCGGGGGCGACGACCTGTACGCGGCCGGCGTCGGCGTCGTCTTCATGAACGGCATCACCCGGCTGGACCTGGCTCAGGGACTGCCGCTGGGGAGGGACGGCCGGTCCCGCGCGGTCCTGAGGGCGCATTTTCAGGGGGACATGCTGTTCTAGCAGGCCTGCCGCGCGCTCAGACCGTATCATTAGCGCATGTTCAAGACGTGCATGTTCTGTAAGCGGCCCCTCGGCTCGAACGAGGTGTTGGAGACCTTCCCGGTGGGGAGGCGGCTCGCATTCGACGCCGCCAGGGGACGGCTCTGGGTGGTCTGCCTGAAGTGCCGGCGGTGGAACCTGACGCCGCTGGAGGAGCGGTGGGAGGCGGTCGAGGACTGCGAGCGGCTGTTCCGCGGGACGAAGCTCCGGACCTCGACTGATCAGATCGGGATCGCGCGCCACCCCGGGGGTCTCGATCTCGTGCGCATTGGAAAGCCGCTGCGTCCGGAGTTTGCGGCCTGGCGATACGGGGATCAGTTCAGGCGGCGGCTGCGACTGGCGGTAGTGGGTGGGGCGGTCTCGGGCGCCGCGGGACTGGCGCTCGTGTCACTGCCGGTTTCTTCCGGCCTGCTGCTTGTCGGCTGGTGGGGGTGGTTTGCCTGGGTCCGGCTGCGCACCATCGCGAAAGTGCGCGTCGGGAGCGACGGTGTTGAGGGCGACACCCTGGAGGCGTCGCAGGTCGTGGCCTTCAGGCAAGGCGCGGTCCCGTCCATCCGCCTGGTTCCCGACAAGCGCGAGTCGGGTTTCGCGGTCGATGTCGTCAAGGGGTGGAAAAAGGCGCGGTTCAAGGGCGGGGATGCCCAACGGGTCGCCGCGGCCATCATTCCGCACATCAACGGGGTGGGCGGCTCTCGGCGGGCGGTCCGGAAGGCGGTGGGCGAGATCGAGGCCGACGGCCACCCCGCCCACTTCCTGAAACGGGTGGCCAGGGACACGGACCGGGACGGGCGTGGTCCTCCCGGATCGATCTGGGCCTTGCCACACACGACGAAGATCGCTCTCGAAATGGCCCTTCACGAAGAGCAGGAACGCCGCGCTCTGGAGGGCGAGCTCTGGATCCTGGAGCAGGCGTGGAGGGAAGCGGAGGAGATCGCGGCCATCGCGGACAACCTGCTGGTACCCGCCGGGACGGACGCGTTCTTCGAACGGCACGGGGAAAGGGAAGGACAGGACGCTTGAGAGTCGTCCACAACGGCAATAGTGGCCCCACGAACAGCCGGGGGCCAACCGCTGGCGCCCACCGCCCTCAACCGCCACCCACCACAATCCGAAACCGCACGACCCGCTGCACTCTCAACTCATCCTCGGTCACCGCCCAGACGTTATCACCATCGAAGACCGGGTACGGGTAGGGCGTGAGATCGTCTGGCGGCACCACGACCCCGAGATAGGTTCCGTCTGGTTCGAAGACATCGTACCGCAGAGGTTCTTTCCACAGCACAGGCATCGAAGAGGGATCCTCCGGGTCGTGATCCTCGTTCTCGGCCTCATGTGCTTCGGTTGGCAGCCACACCCAGATGCGTCCGTCCCGGCCAGCCAGCAAGTAGTGAAAGAACGGCTTGTGATCGGGGATCGGCGGGCCGTTCCAACTCCAGCTCGGGTCCGTCTCCCGCATGTAGCGCTCGACCTGTTCGCGTTCGTGGGCGCGCTCCTCGTCCCGCACGGGGGCGGGCTCGGCGGCGCGCTCGATCCTGAGCACGCCGTCGGCCCGGGGGAGGTCGATCCTGTACTCGCCGGAGAAGCCGGTGAGAAAACGGCCGGTGGGGTGGACCGTCCAAACCAGCTCGGGGCTGAAGGGTACCACACCGCTCGCCGACATACCTCCTCGCTCCGCCACCAGCGTCGCGGCCTCATATGTGCTGGAGGGTTGTGGGAGCGTGTCGACCTGCGTGCCGTCGGGGCCGAACACAATGAGGTCGGCGACGAAACCGTCCGCTGACGGGTCGGGGGCATCTACGAACGTGCGACCGTGCATTTCCGTGTACAGCGGCGCAAACGTGTGCAGGCCCCCCGCAGGGTATCGCCACTGCTCCGTCTGTCCACGCTCCGGACCGAAGACCTCGATGCGCTGGTTGCCGGGATTGCGCACCACCAGCCGCCCGTCCGGCGGATGGTAGTGGATTCACATCTGCCTATATCCGTTGAACTTACGAGATTGGACGGGCGGACTCCCGCCGATTGACTCCCGCCGATTGCGGATCTAGCCGCGAGACCGTCTGCGAGCTTCTAGAGCCTTCCGAAGCTGTCCCTCGTCGGCCTTCTGATAACACTGAAGCACCGTCTTGGCCGTCTTCCAGCCTCCCAGCTCGCACAGCACCTTGAGCGATGGAGTGGACGCCCCTCCCGGCGGCATCCGATGTGCCGAGGGTACGAAGCGATGCGACCTTGAGACTGACCATCACAGGGAGGAGACATCCACATGGAAGAGGTTAGCATCATCGGGATCGTCTGGCAAAGCGCAGCTTCCAGGTGCACGGGGCGAGGGCGGACGGGTCGGTGGCGTACCGCAGGAAGCTGAGCCGCGGGAAGCTGCTGGGCTTTCTCGCCTCACAGCCGCCCTGCACGGTGGCGATGGAGGCGTGCGCCAGCGCCCACTACTGGGGCCGGGAGATCCTGGCGCTCGGCCACGAAGTGAGGCTGGTTCCGCCGGTCTACGTGAAGCCCTTCGTCAAGCGCCAGAAGAATGACGCGGCCGACGCGGAGGCGATCACCGAGGCGGCGCAGCGTCCGACCATGCGCTTCGTGGCGGTCAAGCCGGAGGCCCAGCAGGCGCAGGCGATGCTCTTCCACACGCGTGACCTGCTGGTGCGCCAGCGGACGCAGACGATCAGCGCGCTTCGCGGCCATCTGGCCGAATACGGCGTCGTCGCTCCGCAGGGCAGGGCGCGGATCGGGCAGCTGGCCGGGGTCCTCGAAGACGGGGACTGTGGCCTGCCGGAGGCGGTCGTCGAGCTGGGCCGGCTGCTGCTCGGGCGGATCGGGGAGCTCGACGAGAAGATCGACGGACTCGACCGGAAGATCCGGACAAGCGCGCGGGAGCACGAAGAGACGGTGCGGCTGATGACGATCCCGGGCATCGGGCCGGTCACCGCGATGGCCCTGCAGGCCTTCGCCCCGCCGATGGAGAGCTTCCGGTGCGGGCGGGACTTCTCGGCTTGGCTGGGCCTCGTGCCGCGGCAGCACACGACCGGTGGCAAGCCGAGGCTGGGCAAGATATCGAAGATGGGCCAGAAGGACCTGAGGCGGCTTCTGGTCACAGGAGCCATGTCGATTATCTGGCAGGCGAGCCGGCGCCCCGAGGCCACGGATCCGTGGCTGGCCGGGCTGCTGGCGCGCAAGCCGAAGAAGGTGGTTGCGGTGGCACTCGCCAACAAGACGGCGCGGATGGTCTGGGCGCTGTCCACGAAGGAGGAGACCTACCGGGGTCGTGCTGCCGCCTGAGCGCGGTCGCAGAAGGGAGAGAAGCACAAGGCAGAGAAGGCGCCGGGAGATGTGGGCAACAGGACGCAAGGAACGAGTAAGGGCAAACGGTCGAACGGGGTCGGAAAAACCAGTGACCAGCCGGGGGCCATCGAGCCCGCTTGAGCGATTTGGATCCGATCTCACGAACACCATACGGGCCCGCGGCCAACAAGAGCCGCATCAAGAGGCCGGACATACGACAGTACCTGACCAGGCTGCCACCGACTCGGTTCTGAGTCCGGGCTTGCCCACCCGGGGGCGTCCACATACGGCTGGTCCATCAGGTCGCTGGCGAACTTCCGCCTGAGCGAGTGCCAGCCCCTTCCCGGCTTGGGCTCTAGCCCCGCCAGCCTCTCCGCTCGGACCCACCACCCTTGCGCCAGTGCGGATCCCATGCACTTCGATGGACTCTTGGGCGCAGGCATCACCGGAGCTTCGCTGGGTCCGGGGCTGCACCTCCACGCCTCTTCGAGAACTTCGAGCGTCTCGGCGGTAACGGGCGTGACGTGCTCGTGCCCCGACTTGTCGTGCTCGGCACGCCAGCGGATGGTCCGGCCCTCGAAGGAGATGTCGGACCACCGAAGTTGGCAGATGGCACCGATCCGGTGGCCGGTTTCGTGCGCGAGCACGAGCGCAACGCGGAACCGCCAGTCCAACCGCCCGGAAACTTCAAGCAGCGCCCGGTACTCCTCCTCCGTGAGCACCACCCGGTTCGGATTCTTCTCCGTGGGCTTCTTGAGTCCCTTGAGCGGGTTCCTGTCGAGCAGCAAGCGGCCCCGGTCATCCCTCGACCGGGCGGCCCAATTGAGCACCGCGATCAGGAACTTCAGGTCGTATTCGACCATCCGGTCGCTCACCGGCTTGCCGCTCGGCCCGATCCTGCCCGCCCGCCGTTCGCGAATGAAGCGGTCCCAGTCCCTCTGTGACAGGGTGGCCGGGTCGCGGTTCCATCCGAAGAAACGGAGGAACATGCGCGTGGCGGTCCGGTCGTAGCGACGAGACTTCCAGCCCTTGGTGGGCGTCACCTCCTCGCCGTAGATGTCAAAAAGCTCGCCCAGCTTGAGCGGCTCGGGTTCGGCTTCCTGCATGCCGTTCAGGTCCGGGCCGACGAAGCCCGCGGCGAATTCGTCCGCCTGCCTCTTCGCCCTCACCCAGTCGCGGTGTCCCAGCGACCGGCACCGCCTTCGACCGTTCTCGCGCCACTCAATCTGGAAGTTGCCGGTCTTCGGGTCCGGGAAGATCCTGACCCGGTTCCGGCCCCATTCGCCGGTGCCGTACGAGCGCCGACTTCGTTTCGTGCGTGCCATCATTCGATTCCTCTCGGTGATGGACCGCACGATCTGCGCGAACGAAAGCTCGCGTGGCCGGGGGTTTTCCGCTAGTCTTCGGTTGACCGTCTTTGGCACGGTCGGCCGTCCGGGGGAGGGAGCGGGATCGGGTGTGCGGGGCAGCCGCCACGGCGGCGCTGGTTTCTGCGGTTTGCGGAGGAGCCAGATGTGTTTTCGTTTCACGAAAACTCTCTGGCCGGGGGATCCCCCGGACCCCCTGCGGGATCCTCGCACCGTGTCCACGGGCGCGGAATGTCCCGGTTCGGCGCCTGCCCGAAACAGGTGCGGAGCGCCGGGACAGGATCGCCCGCCAGGTAGTGCGCACGGGCCACACGGGCCACCGTCAGCCGTTCAGCCGTCGAGCGCGACGCCTCCACCCGTTTCGGTGTCGCGACCCTCCACCGAGAGGATGTCGCGTTCCTCGGCCGGAAACCCGAAACCGGGGGTACTCCTACCCCTCCTGGGGTCGCGTTCGTGCGTTACGGTGGATCCTACGGCCTCGGTTTCCGCCAAACCGGACCCCAAACGCCCAGAATGGCCGTGAGAGCGGTTTTCCGGGGCACGGGCTCGGATAGCCACCAATCGGCCAAGGAACCCACCCAAGGGCGGATCCTCAAGCCCTGGCCGGTCACGGCCAAGCTCCCGGCTGGCGGTCCGTCCAGGATCACGTCGGCCTGGTCGTCGGCCACGACGGGGCTGCGCTCTGTCGTGCCCCCCGCGACGGGGTTCGGGGGTGGGAGCACCTCGCCGCCCGCCGCTCCAGTGGCGGGCCGGAAACGCCGGAGTCACAGGTCAGTCTTGACACGGGAATGGCAACTGTATACGCTCGCACCGTACTTTCCCGTAGCGGCGCTTCCTTCCGCGAATGGGTCGCTTCGGGGGGCAATCGAAACCCTTCCACTACGGAGGGCAGGTCATGAGCAAGCTGTTGTTTGGTTTCGTCGCGCTCATGGGCTCAGCCGTTTGGGCGGCACCCCAGCCGAAAGCCGGTTCTTCCGCCGATGTACCGGCAGTCATCCCGGAGTGTGTGTTAGCAGAACGGTGGGTCGAGGCCAACCGTGCCTCCCTCCCGACCACGCTCGCGGCTTTCAGTGAGCATTCCATGGCCTACCGCCGTGCGATCTACGACGCGCTCGACGTCGAAGCTCGCATCTCGCTGTGGCAGGAGCACGTCGCGACGGTGGCCGATCAGGTCAAGCTGCCTGAGCAGCGTCTCTTCCTTCAGGGGGCGATTCCAGAGTTGGACAAGTACGTCTCGGACGCCCCGTCAGAGTCTGAGCTGGAGGCCTTTGGAGAGGAGACAATCTCGGTCCTCGGCAAGGATCTGACTCGAACCGCCTTTGGGGTATTGGGCTTCGCTCCAGAGCCCACCACGGCAGAAGGTGATGTTCAATTGCCCGACTGCTCATGCGCGGTGGGATGGAGTTTTCTTGACTGCGTGGAAGGAAGCAAATGCAAGGGCAGGAAGTGGATCATCTTCGATGTCTGCCGAGACCTTGAGACTGGATGCGGCTTGTTTTTGGAAATGCCGTGCAACGGCCTGTGCTTCCAGCAGAACCCTAACTGAAAACACCGACGAGAGGTAACAGTCACATGAGCCTGTGCGCGGGCATCGCAGCAGCAGCCCAGCTGTGCGCCGGCTGCGCCCTTGAGTTCGACGTCCGGGATACTCTGGGTGCCGCAGAGGACCCTGCGGGCATCGGGAGCTTCGCTGAAGTGGCCGACGTGGGGGATCTGGGGTACCTCGTGAGCTCCCAGCACCTCGGCGGTGTGGTGATCGTCTACGATGCGGCCGCACACTACCAGCGGGAGCTGACGCGCGAAGGGGAAGGCCCGGGGGAGCTGCTTTCCGCACCCCACTTCGCCGTGGGCACGGGCGGGATCCTCATGAGGGAACCTGGTTCGGCAAGGCTGCATCTCTTCTCTCACGACCTGTCGTTCCAGAAGACCTTCCTCCTTCCGGGCGCCGCCATGGTCGGGTCGATCCAGCCCGACCCCGCGACCGACGGCTGGCTGGTCGCGGCTTCTGGAATCGATCTTCGCGAGGAGATCGTCTTTCTGCTGGACCCGGAAGGGAACTTGCTGCGCACGATGTCGGGTGACCAATCGAGCGCGCGCGGGATGACGAGTGTCATCCGCGGCTTGGACGGCATGATATGGAGTGCTGGGATGTTAGGGTTGGTGGAGGTCTATGATGAGAAGATGGCCATCAAGGGCTCCGTGCAGCTGGAACTGCCCGGCACGGAGGGGTGGGAGCCCGGTGAGGCCCCCGGTGGTCCTGCCGCCGTCACGGACGTTCGCACCGCACCGGGTGGCGCGGGCGTCTGGGTCTTTGCACTCGGACTGGACGAGCGCGTCGCCGCCGGAATGGACGAACTACGGAAGGCGCGTCAGGAGGGGGCGTTTACGCTGGAGCAGGTGGCAGATGGGTTCGTCTACTGGGTCAGGCTGACACCGGACGGGCTGGAACTCGCGGGGATGGATCGCTTCGACACCCTGGTGCGTCCGCTGGGCTATGCAGATCTGGCCTACGACATCGTCGAGACGGCGGACGGCAACCGGAGGGTCAGGGTCGGCAGGCTGCACTTCACCCGGGGAGGGGGTTGAGGCGGTAGTTTCCTGCACCCACGTTATCATGGTATGAGTCGCGATGCCGTCTTCGACTCTGGGACAGCATCGTTGAAATGAGCGCAGACGACAGGCGGACTGCACTCATGGACCGCACGCGCGTTTCATGCGTGGCGGCGGGTAAGAAGGGACGCCCCGAACACAGGATCTGCGATTCGGGGCGGAGTGGCGGAGGTTACCCATCCCAAGCGTGTGGATTGCCAATGTCGGATACGGGGACGGACGCGGCGGGCGTGGCCTGAGTCTCCGGGTCCATCGGACGGCGACGGGCCGCATCACGAAGACATGGCGGCAGCGCCTCAGAATCGAGGGGCAGCTGATCTCGGTCGGGCTCGGGCCGTATCCCGAGATGACGCTTGCCGAGGCACGCCGGAAGGCGCTGGACAACAGCCGCGCGGTCCGGCACGGCGGCGACCCGCGCGGGCGCGGCGTCCCCACGTTCGCCGAGGCCGCCGAACGCTCCATCGAGCTTCACCGAGACGGGTGGAAGGCCGGGAGCCCGTTGCCCGTGCAGTGGGAGTCCACGTTCCGCCTCCATGCCGCCCCGCTCCTGGACCTCCCGGTGGACCGCATCACGAGCGCGGACGTGCTCGGGTGCCTCGCGCCGATCTGGAACTCGAAGCCGGGTGCCGCCAAGAAGGCCCGGCACCGGATCTCTGCGGTCTTCCGCTGGTGCATTGGGAAGAACCTCCGCCCGGACAACCCGGTGGACCGGGCGGTGGTGGCGCTGCCGAGGACGAACGGCAACGCGCCCACCCATTATCGCGCTCTTCCGCACGGTGAGGTCGGCGCCGCGCTCGGGGCGATCCGCGGGGTGAAGTACATCCACCCGTCCGCGGTGTTGTGCGGCGAGATGGTCGCGCTGACGGCGGTGCGGGCCGGAGAGGCGCTCGGGGCGCGGTGGGACGAGATCGACGTGGGGTCGGCGCGGTGGATGATCCCGGCGGCGAGGATGAAGGCCGGACGCGAGTTCTGTGTCCCGTTGAGCACGGGCGCGCTCGATGTGCTTAAGCGGGCGCGGGCGCTGTCTCCCGAGTCTTCACTGGTGTTCCCCTCGAAGACGGGCGGGCTGTTGGCGAGGAGCGCGCCGGGGCGCGTGCTGCGGAGAGCCGGAGTGTCCTCGACGCCGCACGGGTTCCGTTCGAGCGCCTGGTCGTGGATGGCCGAGTCCGGAGTCCCTGCGGAGGTCGCCGAGGCCTGCCTCGCCCACGTCCCGAGAAGCCCAGTCGTTCGGGCGTACCAGCGCTCCGACCTGCTGGAGCGCCGCGTCGAGGTCCTACAGGCTTGGAGCGACTACGTCACGCCGCGATAGGAGGCTCCCGCGCCAGTGCTGGCACCCGCTCTTAAGTGCGTGAGCCAGCACACGCGACGTTGAACGTCGCGGGCTGGCAAGGGGGCTCTCCGGCCCCCTTATACCCCCAGGGGATCCGCGCCGACATGGGCGCGACGGGAGGCGAGGGCCACCACTGGAACTTGGCCCTCGGGATCGTGCCGCCGCGTGTCCGGCGGCGGTCGGCGAAGCCGCGAAACCGTCGCGCCATCCCGCCCGCGTCGGCGCAGGACGTGGCGGGGGTCGAGGGGGCAGAGCCCCTCGTCAGCCCCTGTCGGGGACATGCGGAGCGTGGCCCCACAGGGTGGGCTGGCTTGACCACGTTAGCGTGATTCAAGCCAGCCCTCCAGAGCCGCCAAAACAGCCCTTCCGGGCACCGCGCCCGGACCAACGGCCATCGGCGACGACGGCAAGCCCCCCCGGCCTCGGCCGCCTCAAGTATGACGAGTTCCCCTTTTGCTCTGAGCACCGGGCCGATCCGGTCGAACGGCTTGATGGACACGACCGTCAGTTCGGCCGTCGATTGGATAGACTGACTACGCTGTTCCCCAGGCGTGTCACTCGTTTGGTCGTGCTGCCCTTCAAGCCCCTCGGTGCGCCGGCCGGCGTTCCCGCGATCTGCTTGGGGAACCACACTTCCACCTTCAGCACGATCTCTAGAGCCCGCGCGCTTCGTGTTCAGCGGCATCGCGTAACCTTCTCTCGATCCGGCACGCCTAGATTCGTGACCGCAGCTGGTCGGTCGTAGCTTCGCTGCATCTTAATCCGGTCCGCCGTTCTCAGCGTCACCGAGGGGCTGCCCTCGATCCGGTACACTCCACCGGAGTCGCCCGACTACCGCTCACCGCTCCCTCGGTCCAAGAACCGGCCACTTCATTTGCTCCCGACAAGAGGGGGGCAGTCTTGACACGGGAATGGCCACGATATACTCTGGCAACCGTACTTTCCCGTAGCGGCCTTTCCTTCCGCGATCGCTTCCGGGGGCAATCGAAACCCACCGCTACGGAGGGCAGGTCATGAACAAGCTGTTGTTTGGTTTCGTCGCGCTCTTGGGCTCAGCCATTTGGGCGGCGCCCCAGCCGAAAGCCGAATCGTCCGCTGATGTATCGGCAGTCGTCCCTGAGTGTGTGTTGGCAGAACGATGGGTCGAGGCACACCGTGAAGCACTGCCGACGACGCTCGTAGCCTTTAGCGAGCATTCCATGATCTACCGCCGTGCGATCTACCGCGCGCTCGATGTCGAGGCCCGCATCTCGCTGTGGCAAGAACACGTCGCGGCCGTGGCCGATCAGGTCACGCTGCCTGATCAGCGTCTTTTCCTTCAGAGGGCGATTCCCGAGTTGGGCAGATATATTTCGGAGAACTCGTCGGAGTCGGGGCTGGAGGCCTTTGGAGAGGAGGCAATCTCGGTCCTCGGCAAGGATCTGGCTCGTGACGCCTTCTGGGTATTGGGCTCCGCTCCCACCTTGGAAGAAGGTGACCCCCAATTGCCCGACTGCTCATGCAGGGTGGGATGGCCTTTCTTCAACTGCGTGGAAGGTAGCGACTGTAGAAGCAGGAAGTGGATCATTTTTGATGTCTGCCGAGATATCGATACTGGATGCGGCTTGTTTCACGAGCAGGCATGCAACGGCCTATGTTATCAGAAGAAGAAGCCTAACTGAGGCACGCCACAGGGGTCGTTATGAGCCTGTTTGTGAACATCGCCACGGTAGCGCAGTTGTGCGGGGGCTGCGCCCTAGAGTTCGAAGTCTTGGATACGCTGGGTGCGGTGGAGGACCCTGCGGGCGTCGGAACGTTCGCTGAAGTCCTCAGCGTTGGGGATGTGTACCTCGTGAGTTCCGATATCCTCGGCGGGGTGGTTATCGTCTACAACTCGACGGGGCGCTACTGGCGGGAGTTGACGCGCGAAGGCGACGGCCCCGGCGAGCTACGTGCCGCCCCTACCTTCGCCTTGAGCACCGGCGGAATCCTCATGCGTGAACCGGGATCCGCTAGCCTCCACCTGTTCTCTAGCGACCTATCTTTCAAGAGAACGTTCCGGCTTCCTGCGACTACAGGCGTCTGGTCGATCCAACCGGATCCCCTGACCGAAGGCTGGCTGGTTACTTCTCGTGGGAACAACTTTATGGAGAAAGAGATCATCCTCCTCGATCAAGAAGGAAACGTGCTTCGTACAATGTCGGCCGCCGCCTCGAATGCGCGTGGGTTGCCCTATGTCATCCGTGGCCCAGCGGGTATGTTGTGGAGCACCTCGTTGTTCGGCTTGGTGGAGGTCTTCGACCAAGATATGGGCATCCTAGGCTCCCTCCAACTGGAACTGCCCGGACTGGAAGGGTGGGAGCTCCCCCGCGAAGGGGCACCCGGTTGGCGAGCCCAAGTCAATGACGTTCGCCCCGCACCCGATGGCACGGGCGTATGGGTATTCGCATTCACACTGGACGAGCGCGTCGCCGAAATGAGCGATGACGAAATACGGAGAGGGCGCCAGGAGGGAACGCTTACGCTGGATCAGGTTGGAGACGCCTTTGTCTATTGGGTTAGCCTGACGCCGAACGGGCTAAGCCTCGTGGGCACGGATCGCTTCGATACCTTAGTCCGTCCGTTGGGCTATGGAGACTTGGCCTACGACATAATCGAGACGCCGGACGGCAACCGGAGGATTAGGGTCGGCCGACTGCGTTTCATGCGTGGAGGCGGGTGAAGGCAAGCCCCGAACATGGATCTGCGATTCGGGGGCGGAGTGGTGGTGATTGCGCTATCCGAGTGCGCGGAATTCCGTGTCGGGTTCTGGTAAATGTCGATCACCTTGGCGAGACCGGACGCGCGGGCGCGGAAGTCGGCGGCAGGGACCTTCGGCAACGAGACAGCGCATGCGGGAGTCCCGCCATTCAACCCCGGTGTTCCCGCTTTCGCGGCACGGTTCAGCAGCGTCCAGTCCATAGGCAGGAAACGCAGATCGTGCAGTCCCGTTTGACTTTAAACGACTTCCTGCCCTGATTCGGCCCTCATGTGCTCCGCCCGTCCGGCAGCATCGCGATGGCCTCGGCGCGGTTGAACTCGCCCGGCCCCTCGCCCCGTCCGCCCAGCGTCTCCAAATGATTCCCCTCAGCGTCGAAGACGCCGACCTGCTGGGCCTGGTAGTCGAACACGTAGACGTTGCGGTCATCATCCACGGCGATCGAGGAAATCCAGCCGAAGAGGTATTCCTCGGGCCCGTCGAGTTCGCCGATCGAGACTTCGGGGACCAGGGTGGCCTCTGCGCCCCAGACGCTGCCCGACAGAGTGCGGACCACGGTCGTGTCGCCGATGGTTTCGGTGACGACATCCGGTGTGGCGGCGGTAGGGCCGGTGTCGGTTCCACAGGCCGGCAGGGCAAATGCGGTCGCTGTGGTCAGCAACATTGGACGGGGTCTCATCGTCTTCCCCTCGTCACGTCATGTAAACTTTACTTTACAGTTTGACAACTACATTTGACGTTCTGCATGTCAAGACCCCCCGAACAACACGCTGGCCCCCTGCTCGAAGACAATGTCGCGCGGAATCCCCGCCGAATCCAGCCGGTCCAGGTCGGCCTGCAGCTCCGGCGGCACGATCCCCCTCTCGTCCATCAGCTGCGCGACCCCGTCGTAGTCGCCATCGCCCTGCAGGGTGAGGATCAGCTCGCTCAGCCCTGCCACCGCCTCGCGCATGGCGTCGAAGTCGACCCGGTACTTGCCCGTCGCCTCGTCGCGGCTGAAGGCGCCGTGCTCCTGGAAGTAGTTGAAGCGGACCATGTTGGCGCGGCCGTGGGCGCTCGCGGCACCGAAGCGCACCGAGCGGAAGATCCCCGCCAGGAAGGTCACGTAGTGGTGCTCGACCGAGTGCTCGGTGAGCTCCCCGCGCTCGAAGAGCTGGGTGACCATGTGCAGCCCCACCACGTCCGCCTTCCCCTCCTCCATCGGGGAGGCGTGCTCGCGCAGCGCTTCGCGCACCGTCCCCATCCCGTTCACCGTGTTCTTGATGCCGAGCCCGTGCGCCACCTCGTGGAACATCGTGTTGCCGAAGAAGGCGTCGAAGACGACGTACTCCTGCTGGTCGTCGGCGATCCGGGGTTACGTTCCCTGTATGACGGATTCCCGGGTATCACGCCAGCCACGAGGGTCACGACCGCCAGAGCGAGTTCCATGAGCGGAGGACAGCAACTCGAATGGAAGGCCTCGTGGCACGACGGCCACCTGAAGACGGCGTGCGCCTTCGCCAACGCGGATGGCGGTGCCCTTGAGATCGGCCGCGACGACGAGGGCGAAGTCGTCGGGATCGGGGCACGGGACCGCAGGCGCTTGCTGGAGGAGCTGCCGAACAAGCTTCGCGACCTGCTCGGCATCGTTGCCGCCATCACTGTGCGGGAGGAGGACGGAGTCCCCTACGTCCGCATCGTCGTGGAGCCGTACCCGGTGGCGATCAGCTACCGGGGGGTCTACTACCGGCGCAGCGGAAGCACGAACCAGGTGCTCCGGGGTCCCGCCCTGGACCGCTTCCTTCTCGGAAAGACCGGCAGATGCTGGGACGGAATGCCGGATCCCCGCGTGGTGCTGGATGACCTCGATTCCGTCGCAATCGCCAAGTTCCGGAAGCTGGCACGGAAAGAGGGGAGGCTCTCGCGGAACGCGCTCGACGAGGACGATCCCGGTCTCATCGAGAAGCTGCGCCTCACGGACGGCGACTACCTGACCAAGGCCGGCATCCTCCTGTTCCACCCTGACCCGGAGCGGTTTGTGGCGGGCGCGCACGTCAAGGTCGGCTACTTCCGTGACGAGTCGGACGTGCGCTTTCACGATGTCATTTCGGGCGATCTCTTCACGCAGGTCGCCAAGACCCTGGAATTGCTGCTCTTCAAGTACCTGAAGGCGGGGATTACCTACGAAGGGATCCAACGGGTGGAGAGCTATCCGATGCCCGAGCCCGCACTGCGGGAAGCTCTCCTCAATGCAGTGGTCCACCGGGACTACGCGGTCCCCACTCCGATCCAGATCCGGGTCTACGACGACCGCTTGAGCGTCTACAATCCGGGTTCCCTCCCCGAAGGGTGGACGCTGGAGAAGCTGCTGGGCCCGCATCCGTCGCACCCCTACAACCCGGACATCGCGTACGCCTTCTTCTGGGCGGGCGAGATCGAGACATGGGGACGCGGGATCGACCGCGTGCTGCGCGCTTGCAGGAGGGCGGGGACACCGGAGCCGAAGATTCGGCTGGCGCCCGGCGGCCTCTGGTTCGAGTTCCGGTTCTCGGAAGACTACCTGGAGAGCGTGGGGGTGACGCGAAGGCGCGGCGAAGGGTCGGGGGCAACCTCCGAGGGACCAGGCCGGGACCAGGCCGGGACCAGGTCGGGACCAAGTCGGGACCAGGTCAGGATTCTCCGTAAGTCGTTGGCGGCGCAGCCCATCACCGAACTCATGGCCGCGGTGGGAAGGACGAACCGCACCAAGTTCAGGAACCAGGTTCTCAGGCCCTTGCTGGACGCCGGGTGGATCGAGATGACCGTCCCCGACAAGCCCACGAGCAGGATGCAGAGGTATCGGACGACCGCGGCGGGGAGGGCAATGCTGGCTGGGAGGAGCGGGGAGTTGGCGGGATACCCGGTGGCGACTTCGGAGCGGGCTGAAGCGCCGATGGTGAGATCGCCGCGGAGGGGGCGTCCCGAGGAGTAGGGGGGCTGGTGGGACGGACGGTCACCGCTTGACGAGGAGGAGGGGGGGAAGGGGACTGTCAACGCGATTGTTGTCAACGATATTGTTGAAGTGTTGAGTCCAACTGCGCCAGCAGTTCTTCGATGGGCTCGTCACCCGGCCAGGTGCCCCACAGGATCATGGGATCCACTTTAACGGCCACATCCTCCGCTGGCTGGCTGGAGCAAACACCGCCCCGAACATAGGTTCCCGCATGTCCGACACACAGCTGCTTCTGGAGGAGATGACCTGGCCCGAAGTCGAGCGGGCCCTCGCATCGGGATTCAGGACGATCGTGGTTGCGGCGGGCGCGGTGGAGCAGCACGGCCCGCACCTCCCCCTGCTGGTGGACGCGGCGCGCGGGGACCGCCTGGCGGTCGAGGTGGCGCGACGGCTCGGCGACGCCCTCGTCGCGCCCACGATCCGGGTGGGGTGCTCCGAGCATCACATGGGCTTTCCGGGCACCCTGTCGCTGCGGCCCGAAACCTTTGCGGCCATCTGCGTCGACTACACGGAGAGCCTGTCGCGGCACGGCTTCCGCACGATCTGCTTCATCCCGTCGCACGGGGGCAACTTCGCCCCCCTCGCCGACATGCTGAGTGAGCTGCGCGCGGCGGCGGGGCCCGGGTGCGAAGTGCGCGCCTACACCGATCTGCGCGGCTTCGTCGCGCTGTGGGAGGGGGCGGTTCGGGATCTGGCACCCGGCCTCGCCCACAGGGTGGGGGGACACGCCGACATCGCGGAGAGCTCCGAGATGCTATGCATCCGGCCGGACCTGGTCCGCGAAGAGCTGGCGGCACCCGGCGCGCTGGTGTCGTTCGACGACTCCGTGGCGAAGCGAATCTTCGACGACGGGTTCCGCGCGGTGACGCCCAACGGCATTCTCGGCGACGCACGCGGGATGAGCCGCGAGATCGGCGACCTGTGCATCGCCCGCGTCGCCGAAGGGGTGGCCGCCGCTCTCAGGGACTGATGAGGGAACTGGCCGGACCCGTCGCCGGGGGCGCGATCCAGCCCGCTGGCGCTTGACCGCCCCTGCCAAGCGAGATGACCGCCCACCCTCAATCCGGCGCCCGCATCTGCTCGACGAGTTCCAACATCTCCGCCGCGACGGATTCCCCCTGCGCGGCGGCCAGTCGGAACCATTTCACGGCCTCCGCCAGGTCTCGCTCCGTCCCCTGGCCGGTGGAGTACATCGTGCCCACGGCCACCTGCGAACGCGAAAGCCCTTCCAGGGCGGCCCTGCGATACCACGCGAAAGCCTTCTCGAAGTCCTGCTCCACGCCACTGCCCTGGTGGTAGGCGAAAGCCAGGTTGTGCATGGAGAGCCCGTAGCCCCCCTCGGCCGCCTCCCGGAACCACTTCAGTGCCTCGTCCGCATCCCGCTTGACACGCCGGCCCTCTTGATACGCCGCCCCCAGGTCGTGCTGGGCCGGAGGCCATCCTCCCTCTGCGGCCTCTCGAACCAACTCGAGCGCCCTGGATTCGTCCCCGCGCAGAAAGTCCCCTTCCTCGTACAACCGGCCGAGAACGTGCATCGCCGGCAGGAATCCACTGTCCGCCGCCGCCGATAGCCACTTCTCGGCCTTGGCGGCGTCCCTCTCCACCCCGATGCCGAGCACGTAGGCGCGGCCCAGGTGCAGCTGCGCGTGCGGATACCCACCCTCGGCGGCAGCCCGCAGCCACTTCACCTGGTCCGTTTCATCCTCCAGGTCGGTGACTCCGTCCGCGTACATGACACCCAGGTTGTATGCGGCATGGCTCTCTCCCTGCTCCGCTGCAGCGCGGAACCATTTCACCGCCTCCTCATCGTCCCGCTCCACACCCTTCCCCTCCGAGTACGCCACACCCAGGCTGTTCTGCGCGTCGGGGTGCCCCTGGCCGGCTGCCTCGCGAAACCAGCGGACGGCCTCGCGGCTGTCCTGCCCGACTCCCATTCCGCGAGAATAGGAGACCCCGAGGTTGTACTGGGCGTCCGCGAATCCCATTTCCGCGGACCGGAGATTCAGCTGCGCGGCCTTCGCCGGGTCGGGGTCCAGCCCCCCGTCGCCGAAGTGGTACATGCCGGCGAGATTGTGAATCGCAATCGGGTCACCCTGGTCGGCGGCCGCACGGAACCACTTCAGCGCCTGCACGGGATCGGGTTCGGGAAGGCCCTCGCCCTTCTGGCACAGCACCCCCAGGTCGTTCTGCGCGGCGGCGTCGCCCTGCCTGGCCGCCGCCCGCAGCCAGCGAACCGCCTCGGCGTCGTCCTTGGGCACGCCCAGGCCGTCCAGGTAGGCGTTTGCGATGAAGAACTGCGCTTCCACGTCACCGCGCCAGGCCTCCCGAAGGGTCGCCTCGGCCAGCTCGCGAAGCTCTTCCTCGTCGGGTTCGAGAGACTCGTCGTCGCCGCGGAGCGCGCCGAGCATGTGCCGCGCCGACGTGTACCCGGCCGCCGCGGCGACCTCCAGATGACTCTCGGCGTCGGGGTCTTCATCCATGTCCGCTTCGAAATCGCCGTACATCATGCCGAGCAGCAGGGGCGCGTCCGGATCGCCTCCCGCGACTGCCTCCCTCAACCACCTGGCCGCTTCATCGAGGTCCATTTCCACGCCGTCGCCGTCCCGGTACAGCTCCGCGAGGATCGTCTGGGCGCCGGTGTGACCCTGCTCGGCCGCGGCGCGGAACCATCTGGCCGCCTTGGTGGCGTCGTGCGTCGCACCGTCCTCGCCGGTCAGGTACATCTCGCCGAGCCGGTACTGCGCTTCGGGAACTCCCCGCCTGGCCATGAAGAGGACCCCGGCATCGGGGCCGTGGTGGGACTTCCGCTGCCGGGGTTTCCGCTTGCCGCGTTTTCGGGGTCGCTTTCGTTTTCGGGCCATTGTCCCTCAACCCACCACGATCCTGAACCGCACCACCCGCGATACCCCCAGTTCGTCGTGGGTCACGGCCCAGACGTAGTCCCCGTCGAAGACCGGCCTGGTGGAGGTCGAGAAGCCCGCCGGGGGCGTCACGGCCCCCAGGTAGGTTCCGTCGGCTTCGAAGACGTCGTAGCGCACCGGCGCGCGCCAGAGCACCGGCGCCGAAGCAGGATCCTCCGGGTCGTGGTCCGGGTTCTCGACCGCGCGCGCCTCGGTCGGGACCTCCACCCAGATGCGGCCGTCGCGGCCGGCCACGATGTCGCCGAAGAACGGCTTGTGATCGGGGATCGGCGGGCCGTTCCAGGTCCAGCCCGGGGCGAAGGCCCGCATGCGCTGCACCATGTCCTCGCGTTGGCGGGCACGTTCCTCTTCGTGGACCGGAACCGGATCGGCCGCGCGCTCGATCCGGAGTACGCCGTCGTCGCGGCCGAGGTCGATCCGGTACTCGGTGGAGACGCCGCTGAGGAAATGGCCGCTGGGGTGGACGGTCCAATGCAACTCGGGGCTGAAGGGCACGTAGTAGCCGACCGAACTGGGTCCCTGCTCGGCGGTGACCTCCAGAGGCTCATATGTGCTTGTGGGTGCCGGGAGGGTGTCGATTTGCGTGCCGTCCGGTCCGAACACGACGATGTGCATGGTGAAGTCGGTGCGAGACAGGTCGGTGGTGTGGAGATACGTGCGGCCGCTCGCGTCGGTGTGCAGCGGCGCCAGCGAATGCAGGCCGCCTACGTTGTACCGCCATCGTTCCGTCTCGGTGGTGCCGGGAACGAAGACCTCCAGGGCCGCGTTTCCGGGATCGCGCACCACCAGACGTCCGTCCGGCAGCAGCGCGATGGCCTCGGCGCGGCTGAATTCGCCCGGACCTCTTCCCCGCCGGCCCAGCGTCTCCACGTACTGCCCGGCCGAGTCGAAGACGCGCACCTCCTGGGCCTGGTCGTCGAACACATAGACGTTGTGGTCATCGTCGACCGCGATTGAACGGATCCAGCCGAACAGAAGCTCATCCGGCCCGTCGAGTTCGCCGATCGAAACCTCCGGCACCAGGGTCGCCTCCGCCTGCCATACGCTGCCCGAGAGGGTGCGCACCACGGTCGTGTCGCCGATTGTCGCGACGACGACTTGCGGCCCGGGAGCGGCAGAGGCGCTTGCGGTTTCGGAGGCCACGAGGACCCATGCGGTCGTCGCGGCCAGTAGCAACAAACGGTTTCTCATCGAGGTCCTCCTAATGGTCTCCACGCGGGGTCACTCCAGAATCCGGTCTCCGATCAAATGCGTCGCATGCTCCCACTCGTCGAGAGGCGCCTCCCACTCCCGGTCGCGGATGCGGCGCAGATATGTCATCTGTGCCAGGTGGTACAAGTAATGCTGGGCCATGTGGATGACGTCCGGCCCCAGCCGCGCCCCGGTCTCGCCATCCAGCGAAGTCCGCTCGGCCATCAGATCCGCGTCGCTGCCGCACCGTTCCACCTCGGCGATGATCTGCTCCTGGATGGTGCGCATCCGGCCCGCGATCTCGTCCGCCGTGCCCGGCGCGTCGTGGGTGATCACGGGCTCGATCCCCAGCCGCTTCAGGAACCAGATGTCCACCCGGTACATGTGGCGGCAGATCTTGCCGATCCCGCGCGTCCCCGGCGCGGGGTTCCAGTCGAGGTCGGCCTGCGCGATCCCGTTGAGGACCAGGAAGAGCGGCTTGCGCGCGGCGTCGAAGATCTCGATGGTGTGGGCGATTCGGGTGCGGGTCCGGTGCGATGTCATGTTTGCTTTACGAAATGTAACGTTGTCTTTACGTTCCCTGGTGGGCTCATCCACTGGCTCCGAAGTCGTGCCTCTCCCTCAGACGCTCCACCGTCTCGGCGAAGGTGTGTACCGGCACGATCCGGAGCGTATTGAACGAGGCGAGGCCGGATTCGACGGCAAACGTCTCGATGAGTTGAGGATCGTCCGCATCGACCACCCAGAGGAACGTGTGCTCCAGCGCCGAATGATACCGGGCCTCGATCCGGTGGATGCCGTAGGCGTCGGCCAGCTCCTGCGGGTCGCGCTCCAGAATGTCCGCGAACACCCGGGCGTACTCGGGGAAGTAGATGGGACAGGTTTCCGGGGTGTGGCTGCCGTAGATTCCGTATAGCATGGCGTTAGGACTCGGTCCCCTTTCCCGGCACCTTCTCGCCGCTCATCGCCGTGTCGGTCATTCGGGACCCCCCAGCGGCACTCCGTCCAGCCCCCAGCCCGGGTCGATCTCGATCCCCAGGTGGGCCAGCGCCGTCGCCGCGACGTCCACGATGAAGGCGGGCCCGGGCGGCGGCCAGCCCTCCGTCGCCGGGCCGCTTGCGAGGATGAAGATGATCATCTCCTCGGGCGAGTCACCGCCGTGGCCCCCGTCGGCGCGCCTGCCATGGTCGGTGCTCATGAGGACGAGCCAGTTCTCGTCGGCGAAGGTGGGGCGCGCGCGCATCGCGTTCACGACCATCCCGACATGGCTGTCGGACAGCGCGATCGCGTCCCGGTATTCGGCACCGATCGAGCCGTGCCGGTGGCTGGTCTCGTCGGGGTTGCCGAAGTAGACGAACATCGCGTCGGGGTCGGCCTCGGTCAGGTGCCGGGCCGCGCGCGCAGCGATCTCGCCGTCCGCCTCCGCCCAGCCGAGATCGTAGCCGTTGACCACCTCCCGCACGTCGATCGCAGCCGGGAGGACGGGGCCGGAGTCGTCCTCCAGCTCCGCGAGGGAGACCCTGTCGAGCTCCGCGAGGGGGACCCAGTCGAGCGCCGCGAAGGTGGCCAGCTCGGGGCGCGCCGCCTCGACCCGCGTCAGGAACGAGGGATAGGTCGCGTAATCACGTCCCGTGAAGGCGTTGTTGGTGACTCCGTGCTTCTCGGGCCACACCCCGGTCAGCATCGAGGACCAGGACGGGCCGCTGACCGACGGGTTGGTGGTGCGGGCCTGCGCGGTGTACCAGCCGGCCGCCGCCAGGGCGTCGATGTTCGGCGTGGCCACCTCGGCGAGCACGTCGGGCCGCACCCCGTCGATCCCGAACAGGAGGACCTTGGGCGCGCCCCGCGGCCCGTCCCCGCCAAGGAGGTGCCCACCGCCGCAGGAGGCACACAGGAGTGTCGCGAAGAGAAGGAGCGGTGCGCGAAAGGCGCGAAACGTGGATTCGACCATGGTGACGCTAACGATGAGGCGCGCCCGGCAATGTGTCCAGCTTTGCCCCGGCTCGCCAGCGCTTTGCCCCGGCGCGCCCGCGCTGCCATTCTTTGGGCGGGCCCCAGGACCGAGGAGTGCCGCCGAGAGTGTACAAGACCTGTCTGTTCTGCAAGAAGCCGCTCGGCGAGAACCAGGTGGTCGAGCACTTCCCCGTCGGCCGCCGTCTCGCCTTCGACGAGGCGAAGGGCCGGCTATGGGTGGTATGCCGGAAGTGCCTGCGCTGGAACCTGACCCCGATCGAGGAGCGGTGGGAAGCGATCGAAGAGTGCGAGCGCATCTACCGCGACACCCGTGTGCGGGTCTCGACGGAGAACATCGGCATCGCGCGTCACGGCGGGGGCCTGGACCTGGTGCGCATCGGCCGGGCTCGGCGGCGCGAGTTCGCGGCCTGGCGCTACGGGGATCTGTTCAGGCGCCGGTGGTTTCGTTCAAAGGCGGCGGCATATACGTACTTTGCCACCTCTTTTGGTGGGGGAATGGGACTCGACGCGGGTTGGCTCGTACTGCCCGCCGGTGTGGCGACCGGCTGGTCGGTGGGCGTATCGGCGTTCTTCGCCTGGTTCTTGCTGCGCACCGTCGGCAAGGTCCGCCTTGGGAGCACTGTCAACGAAGATGCCCCGGGAGCCGGCGATGCGAGCGATTTCGTCAGGTTCAGATTCAAGGACCTCAGGTCGCTCCGCCTGCTGCCCGACAACAGTGAAACCGGTTTCTCTGTGGAGCTTCGCAAGCTGACGCGAAGAGCCCGGTTCGAAGGCGAAGACGCCCGGCGCGTGGCCGCAGCCGTAATATCGGGATTCAACCCTGAGGGCGGGCCTCGGTATGTGGTCAGAGAGGCGGTGCGGGAGATCAACGACTGCGGGCACCCGAGCCGCTTCGCTTCCGCCGTGGCCAGGCGTGGGTACAAGAAGAGACTCCGCGGAGAGGGATCGATTGCGGCTTTCCCGCAGAGCACAAAACTCGCCCTCGAGATGGCCCTCCACGAAGAACGGGAGCGCCGCGCCCTCGAAGGCGAACTCTGGGTGCTGGAACAGGCCTGGAAGGAGGCGGAAGAGATCGCCGCGATCTCCGACAACCTGCTGTTGCCTGCGGGGACCGACGAGTTCTTCAAGCGGCATGGCTAGAATACGGACACCTGGTGACTGCCGAGCCCTGGCAGGGCGACTCGATCATGGCGTGGTATACGGCGCAGGCCGGTGTCGTATCCATCTACGATGCGGACGGGAACTTCGGCCGCTCCCTGCGCTTCGGGGGACCGCCGCCGGAGATCCGCTGGCCCGAGGCCCCGCGCGCGGACGGCACGATCCTCGTGACCACCAATTCGCATACCGTCGAGATCTGGAACGGCGACAACACCATGTCCGTCTCTCTGGGCTACCATCTCTATGGCGAGAACTACGAGGTCCCCGTTCCGGATGAAATGATCCGCAGCACCTACCCGGTCGTCTTCCGCCAGAGCCGCGAAGTGGGACTTTGGGGCGATCTCGTCTGCATCGGTTCCATCCACGGCTACGAGATCAAGGCGTTCCGGGCGGATGGCACCCTCGCCCGGATCGTTCGCCGCGGACATGTCCCCCGAGCTCCGACGCAGGCCGACTACGATCACTACGTGAGCCAGTTGCCGGTGACGGGGCTGGCGCATCACGAATCCGCGCAGATCGCGGAGTCCTTTCCGGCGTTTTCCGAATTCATGGGCGACGGCGCCGGCCACCTCTGGGTCCGGGAATACGACTACCCGCTGGAGCCCAGGCCCGCCCCGCTCTGGACGGTATTCGACCCCGCGGGGCGCGTGCTGGGGTACGTGGAGACTCCCGCGGAGCTCGACGTCCTGGAGATCGGCGGGGACTACATCCTGGGACGGGTCGTGGACGAGATGGGGGTGGAGTCGATTCAGGTGTGGCCGCTGGAGAGGTCGGGGTAGGGGGACCTCACGACGGTTGACGGCGCACCCGGGCGTCTTCGGGCGGCCTCGCAGGCTTGGCGGGTGAGTTCCATCGCGTCCTCCGTCGAGCACATCGCCCGCCCGCCCCGGCGCCTACGTGGCCGTGCGGGGATCGGTGAAGAACTCGGGCCCCGCCATCAGGGCCGCGAAGTGTAGGTCGGGGGCGGCGATTGCCTTGACCAGCGAAGCGCGCTGCATACATCGCGCGGGCCCTGTTGCCTCCGAATCCGCTACATTCCATCGTTCGAATTCCATTGAATTGAATTGAAAGACAGAATCTCGAAAGGAGATCGGGAGTGAAATACCGCGTAGCGCTTCACGAATCCGACGAGGGCTTCTCCGTCTGGGTTCCAGGCTTACCCGGCTGTGTGTCCCAGGGTGAGACGGAAGAGGAAGCTTTGGCGAACATCACCGATGCTATTCGAGAATACCTTGAAGTGGCGGTGGAGAACGCCACGGGCATGAGGATCCGCGAAATCGAGGTGGCCGTGTAGGCCATGCCCGGCATACCCGGAATCAACCACCTCCGGGCGGTGCGCGCCCTCGAGAAGGCCGGGTTCCGCATCGCGGCAGAGCAAGCACATCGTGCTGACCGATGGCCAGCGCATCGTGACTGTTCCCCGCAACAACCCCGTGAACGCATTCACCATGGGTCGCATTGTCCGCGACGCTGGACTTACGGCAGAGGAGTTTGCAGATCTGCTATGAGACGCCATTGACGGGTAAGGTCGTGGGCCGGGGACCGACAAGCGGCGCGGATGCGGTCGCGGAGTTGACTGTTGCAAGTCCAAGAGGGCGCACGCGTCGTGGGCCATGCCGCGCGCCACGCTCTTGCCATATTCCCATATCAAGCATATGGTAATCCATATGAAAACGACGCTCAACATCGACGACACGGTCATGCGGCGCCTGCGCGCGGAGGCGGTCCGTCGCGAAACCACCATGTCCGCGCTTGTGGAGGCAGGGTTGCGGCTTGTACTCGCTGGGGACCGTGAGGCGGAGGAGGGTCCGGGTACGCTGCCCACGCTGCCGTCCTGGCACAGCGGTGGCCACCTGGTCGACATATCCAACCGGGAAGAGCTTCACCGGGTGATGGAGGACGACTGATTGCTGGTCTTCGACACCAACGTGCTCCTCTACGCGGCGGACGAGGGCTCCGAGTTTCGTGAACCCTGCCGGCGCTGGATCGAAGCCGCCCGCCGCGATCCTTCCCCCGCCTTCCTCACCTGGAACATCTGCTACGAGTTCCTGCGGGTCAGCACGCACCGGCGAGTCTTCCGCTCGCCGTGGACGCCCGCGGAGGCGAGGCGCTTCATTGCGGCGCTGCTGAGTTCGCCCGGGATCGATCTGCTCCTCGCGACGCGACGGCACGCGGCCGTGCTTGAGCAGACCGTGGCCGAGCTCCCGGATGTCCGCGGAAACCAGATGCACGATCTTCACACTGCGGTGCTGATGCGCGAGCATGGAGTCAGCCGGATCTGCACGCGCGACACGGGATTTCACCGGTTTCCGTTTCTTACCGTGGTGGATCCGTTGCGCCGGCGGTGACCGGAGAACCCGGGGTTGCGCCATCGCGAGCTTGGCTGGTTGAACGGGCCCGGCTCGTGCGGCGCCCGGAGGGATATGGGCGGTCTCGTCGGAATGAACAAGCGTGACCACGATCTCGTCCGAAGTTGAGAGAGTCGGAGCCGATTCTGGATACCCCGCCGCGTTGCCTCATTGTATAGCAGATGCTAGAATGGTTCTCGCGGATGCCACCAGCCGAGGAAGACGAGATGGGAAAGGTACAGATGAACGTCAGGGTGGACGAAGCCCTGAAGAAGGCGGTCGACGAGTGCTGCAGATCCCGGGGATTGGTCGTGAGTCACTTTGTCCGGGAGGCCCTGCTGGATCGACTCGAGGAGCTTGAGGACATTGACGATCTGAAGCGGATCCGACACGAGCCCACTCGGCCGCTGGCCGATGTGATTCGGGAGCTCCACCTCGATGGGACAGCATGAAGTCGAGGTCTCCCGCACGGCGGAGAAGCAGTTGCGCAAGCTCCCTCGGGAGGTTCAGGAGCGCCTCGTCCGCAGGATGCTGCTACTGGCGGAAGACCCGTTTCCGCAGGGGGCGAGAAAGCTGACGGGGTACGACGATGTCTACCGCGTCCGCGTTGGGCGATACCGGATCCTCTACAGCGTATCGCGACGACGGCTGGTGATCATCATTCTCAAGGTCGGGCAGCGCAAGGACATCTACCGGCGGGGTCGTTGAACCGCCGGGGGATCCGCCGGGACCTCACCCGATCCGCCGCCCCGGCGTCCACGGCGCCCCCGCCGCCTCCATGTCCCGCTCCAGCCCGGCAAGATCGTCTTCCAGCAGCGACCTGAGCCGCACGACGACCTCCTCAAACCCGGCCCGCGCTACCTGGAGACTCTCGCGCTGCGTCGCGGTGGGCTCCTGGCGCGTACCCCAGTGCCCCCCGGCGACCTGCCCGATGCGGCCCGTGATCGAGGGGGCGGTGGGCTCGTTGTAGCGGCCCGGCGTGGGGTCGCCCTGGAGCTCGGCCGCGACCTCGGCGAGCCGCCCGTCGATCTCCTCCAGGCGCTGGTAGAGCTCGGCGCCCGCTGCGGGGGTCTCGTCGAGGGCGGCGCGCATGTGGCGGAGCCGGTCGCGCGCGCGCCCGATCTCGGCGGTGGCGCCCCTCGCGCGGCGCTGCAGGTCGGCCGTCTCCTCGGCGAAGGCCATCGCGGCGACGAAATCGGTGCTCATGTCGATGTTGGGCACGGGTTTCACCGTGAAGGACTGGGACTCGCCGAGCGGCTCCACACCGGCCTCCGTGATGAGCGCCATCTCGACCGTGTAGTCGCCCGGCGGCGCGAGCGGGCCGCGCGACTGGCCCGCCCAGGGGGGCGAGAATCCCGGCGTGGTGAGGTTGACCGGGTCGGGGGCGGGGCGGCGGAGGTCCCAGGTGACGCGGTGGAGGCCGCGCCGGGCGGGGCCCATGACGCGCCGCACGGGGTTGCCCGCGGCGTCCCGCACCAGGAGCGCCACGCGCGGCCCGCTCTCCTGGGCCTCGGCGGCGAGGCGATCGTAGCCGGGGAAGGCGATGTCCTCGCCGCGCCCCGCGGCCGCGCGCTCTTCGCGGCGCCGCTCCTCGCGCATCGTCTCGGGCGCTTCGGCCAGCCAGTAGGTGAAGGTGGCGCCGAAGTCCGGGTTGGGCGCGACGAACGAGGTCGTGCCGAGGGTCGGCTGGCCGGCCGCCTGGAGCGGGGTGTTGGGGACGTACCACCAGGCGTCCCGCACGGGGAACAGGGTTGCGCCGGCGGTCAGCGCGCCGGCGGCCATCTCCCGGAGCGGCGCGTAGTCGTCGAGGATGTAGAAGCCGCGGCCGAAGGTCGCGCCGACCAGGTCGTCGTCGCGGCGCTGGATCTCCAGATCACGGAACGAGATCGTGGGGGCGCCGTTGCCCAGCAGCACCCAGTGGTCGCCCCCGTTCGTCGTGAAATAGATGCCGTGTTCGGTGCCGAGGAATAGCAGATCGGGACGCTCGTGGTCCTGTTCCACCGACCAGATGACGATGCCGTCCGGCAGGTCGCCCGCGATCGAGCGCCAGCTGCGTCCGGCGTCGTTGCTCTCGAGGAGATAGGGCGTGTAGTCGCCCTCCTTGTGGTTGTCCGGCGCCACGAAGACCGTCGCGCCGTCGTGCTGCGACGCCTTGATGTCGTTCATGAACGCGCGCTCGGGCACGCCCGGCAGCGCCGCCGCCTGGCGCCATGTCTCGCCCCCGTCCTCCGTCACCTGCACCAGCCCGTCATCGGTCCCGACGTAGAGGACGCCCTCCGCCACCGGCGACTCCGAAATCGCCGAAATGGTCGAGTACAGGGACATTGCGGTGTTCCCGTACAGCGCGTCGATGCTGCGCACCCGTCCCGCCATCGGCAGCTCGTAGCGGTTGTCGTTGCGGGTGAGATCGCCGCTCACGGCCTGCCATGAACCACCCCGGTCATCGCTCCGCCACAGCCGCTGCGACGCGTAATAGATCCGGCCCTCCGCATGGGGGCTCGCGATGACCGGGCTGTCCCAGTTCCAGCGCTCGGGCGGGTCGCCGGGGGCCGGCTGGGGACGGATGTTGATGAGTTCGTGGTTGACGAGGTTGACCCGCTGCAGATTCCCCTGCTGGGTCTGGATGAAGGCAATGGCTGGATCGGCCATGTCGAAGGCGGCGGCGTACCCGTCGGCGCCCAGCGGCACGTACCAGTCGCGGTTGCGTACGCCCTCCTGGTTCATCGTGCGCGACGGCCCGTGGAGCGTCCCGAGGTCCTGTGCGCCCCCGAGGATGTTGTAGAACGGCTCGGAATTGTCGAGCGCGAGCTTGTAGAACTGGGACACGGGCATGTTCGGGAAGTGCCGCCAGGTCGTCCCCTCGTCGAAGGTCTCGTAGAGCCCCGCGTCGGTCCCGGCGAGGAGGTGCCTGCCGTTCGCGGGATCGATCCAGAAGGCGTGATTGTCGCTGTGCTTCTCGCGGCCCGTCCCCAGCTCGGTGAAGGTGGCGCCGCCATCGCGCGTGACGTGCACGAAGACGTCCATCTGGTAGACCAGGTCCACATCGTGCGGCGACGCCTCGATCTCCTGGTAGTAGTGGGGCCCGGTCCCGCCCGAGATGTAGGAATTGCGGCGCTCCCAGCTCTCGCCCCGGTCGGTGGAGCGGTAGAAGCCCCGGTCGCCCGCCGCGGCCTCGATCGTCGCGTACACCACGTTGCGGTCGGCGCCCGAAACGGCCAGCCCGATCTTTCCCATATCGGCATCCGGGAGCCCACGGCTCACCCGCCGCCAGGTCCGCCCCCCGTCCGTCGACTTGTGGATCCCCGACCCGGGGCCGCCCGCCAGCAGCGCCCACACGCTCCGCCGCCGCTCGTACGTTGCCGCGTACATGATGTCGGGGTCGACGGGATCGAACTCCACGTCGGTGACGCCGGTGTTCGCGTCGACCGTCAGCACGGCCTCCCACGTCTCGCCCCCGTCCCCGGTCCGGTATAGCCCGCGCTCGCCGCCCGTCGACCAAAGCGGCCCCTCCGCCGCGACGAACACGACATTCCCGTCCCGCGGATCCACCAGGATCTTGCCGATGTGCTCGGAGGCCGCGAGCCCCATGCGGCGCCATGTGCGGCCGCCGTCGCGGCTCCGGTACACCCCGTCGCCCCAGGCCACATGCCGCCCGCTCACGTTCTCGCCCGTGCCCACCCACACGATGTCCGGATCGGACGGATCGATGGCGACATCGCCGATGGAATAGGACGGTTGGTCGTCGAAAACGGGCGTCCAGGAAATGCCCGCGTTCGTGGTCTTCCAGACGCCGCCGGAGCCGACCGCGATGTACCAGGTGGTGGGGTCGTCGGGGTGGACCGCGATGTCGGCGATGCGCCCGCCCATCAGCGCCGGGCCGATCCCGCGCAGCGCGAGGCCCTGCGCGGCTTCGTGGATGATGGCGGGGTCGGCGTCGGTGGGGGGGGTCTGGGCGGCGGTGGGGTGGGGCGGGGCGCCGGTCGCGAGGAACAGGGCGAGGCCGGCGATGGCGAGGGGGTGCCGGGTGCGGGGTGCCGGGCGGCGGGCGGGGTGTGGGGGGCTGGCAGGGTGTGCTGGGCGGGCGGGGATCGCCGCAGGGAGGGAACGGTGGCGGGTCGGTGGGATCGTGGAGCGGTGCATGCGCGCGGCCTTGGTCGCAGGGTGGGGTGCGGCGGGGGGGTGAGGGGGTGCCGCGTGGGGTGGAAATGGACCGCGCGGGGATGGTAGCCGCAAGGCGGGGAAGCTTGCAGCCATCCTCCCCACGCAGGTCCGCAACGATCTGGATTGGTCGGCGCCGCAACCCCATTGTGGGCGCTGGCCACTGCATCGGGGCCGGTGTACTCTATTCCATCGTTCTGTTGCCCGCTCTCCTGATTGTACTGCTAGTGACTATCGGTTGAACCAACGTGCCCGACTCACCGAATCGGAATCCCGCCGGACCCGAGCCGTCCTCCCCCGCCTCCTGCCTCAACTGCGGCGACGCCCGCTCTGGCCGCTATTGCGCCCGGTGCGGCCAGAACGACCGGAACTACAAGCGGTCGCTGCTTCCCATGCTCTGGGAACTGAACCGCGAGGCCTTCGAGGTGGACGCGAGGATCCTTCAGACCCTGAAGCTCCTCCTCTTCAAGCCCGGGAGTCTGTCGGCCGAATTCTCACGCAACCGGCGGGCCCGGTACATGTCGCCGATTCGGCTGTATCTCTTCACGAGCCTCGTATTCTTCCTCGTGTTGTCGTGGAAGTTGCCGAACACCGGTTACGACGATTCGGCCGTGATGATCGAATCGGACCCTGGGGAGGTCTATCCATCACAGATCGTGAGCGAGGCCGAACTCGCTGCTCTGATGACGGCGTTGCGGCCGGAACAGGGCCAGAGAGTGGAAGACATCCTCGCCCGACCAGGGGCGAGTACGTCGCGGGATCTCCTCCCGATGCTGGTCCGGCTGGTGGCCTATCGCGATCCGTTTGGACCGGATCTGGTGAGTCCGGAGGACTCGGTGGCTCCCGTCGCAGCGCTAAGGACGGATCCCCCCGGGTTCCTTATGAGGGCGTTCGTGACCAGCATGGTCGACCTCCTGCACGATCCCGAGGTCTTCCTCCAGCGGATGATCGGCAACATGCCGATCGCAATGTTCTTCCTGCTGCCGTTCCTGGCTCTTGCCCTGAAAGTCTGCTACTTGAGAAAGCGACGGTACCTGATCGAGCACCTGGTCTTCGCCATTCACGTGCAGACCTTCATCTTCCTGGCCCTCGGGACAGCGCTGGTGATGCCTGGGGGCACGTTTGGAGGCCTGGCACGCCTGTTCCTGATTCTCGCTGCGGAGGTGTACTACCTGATCGCCCTGCGCCGCTTCTACGGGGACGGCTGGATCCGGACCCTGATCAAGGGCTTCGTGGTGGAATGGCTCTATTTCTGGGTGTTGCTCCCGGGCTTCCTGGTCGTGTTGTTCCTGACAGGGTGACGCATGTCTGAATCCGCGCCCGAATCCACCCCCGATCCCGGCCCCGCCTGCCTCAACTGCGGCCGCCCGCGCGGGGAACGCTTCTGCGGCTACTGCGGGCAGAACGACCGGAACTACATCCGCTCCGCGTGGTCCGTCATGGGCGACCTCCTGCGGGAGACCCTCGAAGTGGACTCGAAGCTGCTGCAGACCCTGAAGCAGCTGATCCGCCCGGGGCGTCTGTCCGCCGAGTTCTCGCGCAACCACCGTGCGAACTACATGTCGCCGGTGCGGATGTACCTGTTCGCGACGATCCTCTACTTCTTCGCGTTCGCGCGGGCATTCTTCGGCGGCGTGGACACGGGGACCATCGACCCATCGGTGTCGTTCGATGTGTCCCGCGGAAACCTGGCGGCAGATAGTGCAGGTGTGGGCGACGGGACCGACGCCGTGCTTGACGATCTCGCTCCCGACCAGGCGCAGGTCGACGCCCTCAAGACGCGATTGGAACCGCGGTACCGGCAGAAGCTGGACGATATCCTGAGCCGGCCCGGCGAAGCTGCCGGCGTTGGAATGATCCTCAGCTTGTCCGGGGACATGGAACCGAGGGCCCCGGGCGAAACGGGCTGGCTGGAGAAGGCACTCTGGAGCCTGATGATCGACTTTGTGCATGATCCCGTGTTCTTCATGGAACGGGTCATTGGGAACCTGTCGGTCTCCTACCTTTGCCTGCTGCCCTTCCAGGCCCTCGTGTTCGCAATCATCCAATTCAGAAAGAAGCGGTACTTCGTCGAGCACCTGGTCTTCCAGATTCATCTTCAGACGTTCGCTCTGCTCGCGTCCGCCATTCCCCTCCTGCTCCCCGCGGGCGTCGTCGCCAACGTGGTCTGGCTTGCCACATCGTTGTGGGTGCTGTACTACACGCTGGCGGCCATGCGGCACTTCTACCGGGACGGATGGATATGGACCGTGATCAAGGGACTCCTCGCGCTCATTCTGTATTCGAGTATGCTCATTCCGGCATTTATCGGCGCGGTGGCGCTGACGCTGTGAAGCACGCACTCCTCGCCTGCCTGCTGTTCCTGGCCTGCGCGCCGCCGGACGATGCCGGCTTCGAAGTGGCCGAGGCGTCCATTGTCGAGCTGCAGGCCGCGATGCTGGAGGGCCGCGTCACCTCGGCTCAACTCGTCGACCTGTACCTTGAGCGAATCCGGGCCTACGACCGGGCGGGCCCGGCGCTCAACACCATCATCCGCCTCAATCCGCGGGCGCGGGCGCAGGCGGACTCGCTCGATGCCGAGCGCGCGGCGGGCACGGTGCGCGGGCCGTTGCACGGAATCCCGGTGCTGATGAAGGACAACTACGATGTCTCGTGGATGCCCACGACGGGGTCGAGTCTGGCGCTGGCGGGGCTCCAGCCGCCTGACGATGCCTTTCAGGTGGCCCGGCTGCGGGAGGCGGGTGCTGTCATCGTGGGGAAGACGAATCTCCACGAACTGGCGGCGGGCATCACCACGATCAGTTCGCTGGGCGGGCAGACGCGGAATCCGTATGATCCGGCCCGCAATCCGGGCGGCAGCTCGGGGGGAACGGGCGCGGCCGTCGCGGCCAGCTTCGCGGCGGTGGGTTGGGGCACCGATACCTGCGGGTCGATCCGGATTCCGTCCGCGGTGCACAACCTCTTCGGGCTGCGTCCCACGAAGGGCCTGTCGAGCATCGACGGGATTCTGCCGCTCTCGCACTCGCAGGACACGGGCGGTCCGCTGGCGCGCACGGTGACCGATCTGGCCATTGCGCTGGACGCGACGGTGGGGATGGATTCGGCCGACCCCGCGACCGCGATCCTGGAGGGGCGGGAGGTGCCGGCCTTCCGCGACGCGCTCGATGCGGGTGCGCTGGAGGGCGCGCGGATTGGGGCGCTGGACATCGAGGAGGGGAGCGCCGGGAGCGTGGTGCGGGTGATCCGCGGTGCGCTGGAGGAGATGGAGGGGCTGGGGGCGACCGTGGTGGACGTGTCGCTGCCGGATGGCGTGCTGTCGGGCACGGGGCTCATCGACTTCGACTTCAAGTTCGATCTGGCGGACTACCTGGCCGGGATCCCGGGCGCGCCCGTCATCTCGCTGGGCGAGATCATCGAGATGGGACTGCATCATGAGGCGCTGGACCGCACCTTCCGGCGCCGCAACGCGCGCGAGGAGCGGGAGACCCCAGAGCTGGCCGAGACCCTGGAGCGCCGGCGCGCCCTCGCCGCGGCGGTGACCGGCCTCATGGACCGGGAGGATCTCGACGCGCTCGCCTACCCGACCATGCGGCAGGAAACCGCGCTGATCGGCGCGGCTCCGGCCGGCGCGACCTGCTCCCTGAGCGCGCATTCGGGATTGCCCGCGCTCTCCATCCCGGCCGGGTTCACGGAGAGCGGACTGCCTGTCGGGCTGGAGCTGCTGGGCCGGACGCTGGACGATGCCCGCCTGGTCGGGATGGCGTTCGCGTTCGAGTCCGCGGCGCCCAGGCGGCGGGCTCCGCTGCGGACGCCGCCGCTCGTGGATGGGGCGGTTCCCCCGCCGGTGCGGATTGCGCTCAAGGACGGAGCCGTTGCCGCTGACAGCGATGCTGCCGACGCAGCCGTGCAGAGGGGCACCGCCATCGCGTCGGTCGAGATGGAGGTCGACCTCCCGCGCGGGCAGCTCTCCTACCGGATCGCCTTTCTCGATGCGGAGCCGGCCGACGTGTACGGGTCCGTGCTGCGCCGCGTCGCGGAGGAGGGGGAGGGGGTGGTGGTGCTGCGGCTGGGTGGTCCCGGGGAGGTGGAGACGGTGGGCGCGGTCGAGCTCTCACCGCGACTTCTGGCGGATCTGATGGAGGGCCGCCTGGAGTTGGTGCTTGCCCGGAGGGATGGGTTCTGGCACCGGGAGCTTGCTCCGGAGATGTAGCCGGGGCTGGCTCGCTCGGCGGACAGGGTCTGCCGCGCCGAGTGGCCCGTGACACATTCGTTACCGAATCGTCGCGGAAATCACCAATCGTGCCCGCGATCGTTGATGGATGCAACCATCCAACGTCATCTCCTGGCTGGCCGTCCCCGGTCCCGAATGCCGCTGCGGACCGCTGGAACTCGCCGCCGCCCTCCGACGCCTCCACGAGGCGGGAATGCGGCGGGGCTACGTCCTGGTGGTGCCCACGCGGCTGGCCGATGAGCCGATGATGGAAGACGGTGCGAACGCCGAGGTCCTGTGGTGGGCGCGGATCTGTGATGCGATCATGGCCGAAACGCCGCTGGGTGTTGTCCTCATCGACACCGCCGGTAGCGGGCCGGACGCGTGGCTCGTGCGGGACCGCTCCGGGCGGCACCCGGGTTTGCGGCAACGCGAGCAACACCGTGTGCGGATCAAGGTTTTCGAGGACCTCTCGCGTCCGGAGCGCTCGGCTTTGATGGAACTTTCCCGCGCGCTGTGCACCGGCCACCGGGGATTGCTGGCGGAAGCCGGTACCCTGGGCGTTGCGGCCTTCGAGCCGTGGCAGCTTCAGGTCGCGCTTGGCGGGGGAGCCGTTGGTGAGCTGGTGGACGACCCGGTGGCGGGCGTCCTGCCGGCGACCGCCTGAACGCCCGACCTCGTACATCCAGCGCGCGTCTGGAGCCCCCTGTCAGCCGGGGTCCGTTCAGTTCGACGTGATCACGGCCCTGTAGTCGCCGGGGTCCCTGAGCCCGTAGTCCTCCCCCGCAACCTGCACGACGCGGACCCGGTACAGGGGGAGCCGGTTGCGGTCCGGAACGCGGAACCGCATCAGGGGACCCGTGGTCACGGAGCCCGCCACGATGACCTGATGCCGGCCCGGTGATTCGGACTGATACAGCTCTCGGTCCGGAGCCCGCACCGCTTCGATGCCGGGGCCCTCCAGCTCCAGCAGGACACCTGTGGCGCGATGGGCGGCCGGGACGCCGAGTTGCACCGTCACGAAACCGGGATCCTGCTCCGGTGCGCCCGGTCCGGTCAGGTCGCCGGTGCATGACCAGGCGACGGCGGCGACCAACAGCGCGGCGAGTGCCCATCGCACCGGGTCCTTTCTTCGGCCCGCCCGGTGAGCCGGCGCTCGGCCTCCGGGGCCGGAATCGCGCCTCCGCCTGCGCGGTTGCCCGAACTTCCTCCAGCCCGGGCCCGTAGCTGCCAGCAGGGCGGCGGATGCCGCCGACCCCTCGGAGCCGGCGGGCGTGCCGCCGCAGCGCACCTCGCCCCGCCGGCAGCGATCGATCCAGGAGAGCAGGTCGCCGAGGTCGTATCGCCCGTTCCGGTTGCCGAGCCGGTCCAGCGCCTCCAGCCGCTGTCCGCCCGGCACCGCCTCCCCGAACAATGCCGCGGCGGCCTCGTCGGGACTGATCCCGCCGGCGACGATCAGCGCCTCGGCCGCGTCGTCCGCGACATCCCCGCTTGTCATGTCACTCGAGGCCGACGAGGCCGCGTCGATGACCGTGTCCGTCAGCGAGTGCGACAGCGGCCGGTTGTCCGCCGTGCAGATCGCGCGGGCCGCATCGCAGTCCGTCGTCTCCCGCAGCGTGATCGTCACCGTGTCGTTCGCCGAGGCCGGATCGACTTGGATGAACCAGATGAGGTTGCTGCTCCTCAGCCGGCGCCGCGCACCTGTCACCTCGCCGCCCGTGACGTTGAACGCACCGTCGCGCAACGTCTTGTAGCTGATCGGGAATTCCTCGCTGAACTTCAGCGCGAATTCGAACGCAATGTCGTGGTGCGTCTCCGGCATGTTCTCGAAGGTCGCCGTCAGCGGCGTTGCGGTGGTGGTGTCGTTGTCGACGATCGTGCCGGTGGCCGTGGTGTTGCCGAGCGTCGCACCGGAGGCGTTGCTCAAGGTCAGCGTGAATGACTCGTCGTTCTCGTCCACCGTGTCGTCGGCCGTTGCGACGCTCACCGTCCTTGAGCTGTCACCCGCGGCGAAGGTCAGCGTCCCCGACGCCGCCGTGAAGTCGGTTCCGCTCACGGCCGTCCCACCCGAGGTCGCGTAGTCGACCGTCACCTGCCGGCTGCTCGCGGCTGACAGCGACACCGTGAACGTGACCTCGTCGCCCTCCGTGGCGCTCGCCTCGCCCACGGCAAGCGACGGGACGGCCGCCGCCTCGCCCTCGACCGTCGCCGTCAGCGATTGCGACAGCCGCCGGTTCTCCTCCGCGCAGATCGCGCCGGCCGCATTGCAGTCCGCCGTTTCGGGGAGCGTGATCGTCACCGCTATGTCCGCCGAGTCCGGATCGACCGAGATCGTCCAGCGGCGGTTGCTGCCCGTCTCCTTGCGCTGGGCGCCGAAGACCGTGCCGCCCGTCACCTCGAAGGCCTCGTCGCGCAGCTTCTGGTAGCTGACGCTGAACTCCTCGCTGAAGGTCAGCCCGAAGCTGATTCGGCTGCCGTCGTGCGACGCCGGCATGTCCTCGAAGGTCGCCGTCAGCGGCGTTGCGGTGGTGTCGTTGTCAGCGATCGTCCCGGTCGCCGCAGTGTCGGCGAGGCTCGCACCGGAGGCGTTGCTCAGGGTGAGCGTGAACGTCTCGTCCTCCTCGTCGACGGCATCGTCAAGCACCGGCACCGACACCGTCTTCGCCGTGTCGCCCGCTGCGAAGGTGAGCGTGCCCGACGTGGCCGTGTAGTCCGTCCCGGCCGCCGCGGTGCCGTCCGAGGTCGCGTAGTCGACCGTCACCGTGTCCGTCGCAGCGCGGCTCAGTGTCACCGCGAAGTCCGCCGTCGCGTTCCCCTCCGTCGCGCTCGCGCCGGCCAGCGTCAGTTCGGGCGCCGGGACGTGCGTCTCGCCCGCGACCGTCGCCGTGACCGTCGCCGAGAGCGGCCGGCTGTCCCCCGTGCAGATCGCGCCGCTCGCCCCGCAGTCCGTCGTCTCCGGCAGCGTGATCGTCACATCCCCCGTGCCGCCCGGCTCGACGGTGATGTTCCATTGCCGGTTCTCGCCCGCCACCACGCGACCCGCCCCCGTCACGCCGCCGCCCGTCACCGAGATCGCGCCGGGCTCCGAGTCGGTACCCCGCAGCAGCGCGTAGCTGATCGAGAACTCCTCGCTGAACACCAGCTGGAAGGTGAACGGCCCGCCGTCGTGACGCTCCGGAAGCCCCTGGAACTCCGCCGTCAGCGGCACCGTCACCACGGGCGTCACCACCGTGTCCGCGGGGACGCCGGCCGCGATCGTCGCCGAAGCCGCGCGGTTGCCTGCGGTGTCCTGCAGGGCGTCGGCGGACGGCGGGGTGTAGCTCACTTCAACCGTGTCGCCGGGCGCCGCCGCCGAGTCGAGCGCCAGCGTCACGGTCGATCCGCTCACCGCCACGGGGCCTGTCGCCGCAAGGCTCCGCGCTTCGCCCGCCACCGTCACCGCGAACGCCGCCGCCGCGGGCGTCGAGGACTCGTCGAGCGCCTCGCTGTAGGTCAGCACCACCGAGTCCGTGCTCGCCTCGGCGCCCTGAAGCTCCGGCGCGGTGGTGTCGCCTGCCGGTGTGTCCTGGGGCGTATGGTTGGTCGCCGCCTCATCACTCAACGCGGCCGCCGTATTCCCGGCCCTGTCCTGCACCGGGTTCGAACTCGGCACCGTGTAGCTCACCGTCACCGTGTCGCCGTGCCCGACCGCCGATGCGAGCGTCAACCGCACCCGCCGCCCGTCCACTGCAACCGGATCGTTCGCCGCCAGGTCACGCGCCTGGCCTTCCACCGTCACGGCAAAGGCGCCCGCCTCGGGCGTGGAGGCCTCGTCGAGCCCCTCGTTGTACAGCAATACGAGGTGCGCGCCGTCCACCTCCGCACCCTGCACTTCCGGCGCGGTCTCGTCCACCGCGTTCGGGTTCCTGGGCAGGACATCCCAAAGCGCCGTGCTCGACAGCGGACGCCCGTCGTCGGTGCAGATCGCCCCCTCGGCGGCGCAGTCGCTGGCCGGCAGCAACGTGACGCGCACCGTCTCGTTGTACAGCGGCTTGATCCGGAACACCCAGACCTTTGGCTGATTCTCTCTGGGAAACGCATCGGTGGCCTCGCCGTTGGTAACCTGGACGGCATCCCGCACGGCCTCGCGCGAGGTCGCCACCGGCCAGCTGAACTCGGCGTTGAGCGTGAACACCTTCGAGCCGTCGTGCTTCCGGTAGTACGGCCGCCACCACGCCGTAAGCGGAATGCTCGCCGGTCCCTTGACGCGGACATCCGCGCCGGCAGACAGCTTGCGCCCGTCCGGCGCGCACACCGCGTCCGCTTCGCCGCAGGAAGCCGGTGATGAGAGTGCCACAGTCACGTCCTCGAGCGATGTCGGCGCGATTGTCAGCAACCACCGGTCGCGGCGTCCGATTTCATGCTCCGCCGACTCTACCCGACCGCCGCTCACGCTCAGCGTCCTGGTGCGCAGTGCCGTCTCGGTCACGTTGACCGCCGCGGTGAAGTTGAGCCTGACCGTAAAGCCCTCCGATCCGTCATGCTCACCAGGTGCCTCCGAGAACTCCGCCGTCAGCGGAGGGACGGTCCCCTGGGCTATCGTCGCCGTCACGGCCTCGATCAGGGGGCGTTCATCTTCCGTGCACACCGCGTCGCCAGCCCCGCAATCCGTCGTCGTCGGCAGCTCGACGGTCACGTCGCCGCCAGCCGGCTCGATCGTGACCTGCCAGGCCGCGTTCTCGGGACCACCGTGGTTGAGCCGTACCGCACGGGTCACCCGCCCATTCTTCACGGTCAGGACGCGGTCGCGCATCGCCTTCCAGGCCACGGTGGTCGCCTCGCTGAAGATCACCGAGAGCAAAAAGGGTGCGCCACCATGCGCATTTGGAATAGCGTCGAAACGCGCGGTCAGCCGCGGCTTCAGGAGGGTCTCGATCGTCGCCGAGGCGGCCGGGGTACCCGAGACGTCCCGCAGCGGATTCGATGACGGTACGGTATAGCTTGCGGTGACGGAATCGCCCAAAGCCGGCGGCGGGCCAGTCAGCGTCAGCCTGACCAGGTTGTTCTCCAGCTGGACGTGCGAAATGGCCTTCGATACACGATTCACAGCTACCGCGAAGGCCGCCGTTGCCGGCGTGGACGACGCGTCCAGTACCTCGTCGAACACCAGCAGCAGGGCGCTTCCGTCACCCCTCGCCGATTGGAGCTCGGGACCACCCTCGTCGTCGACATCCGCGAGCGTGATGGACAGGGTATCGGTCGCCGTATTCGCGCCGTCGCCCACCCGCACCACCACCTCGTAGCTTCCGTCGCGATCCCCGTCGTCGGGCGCCTCGAAGTCCTTGGCGGCCCTGAAGGCGAGCGAGCTGCCTCCGGTGAAGGTGAAGTGGTCTCCGTCGACACCGCCCCGCACGGACCAGACCAGTTCCCCGGCCTTCGTATCTCCGTCTGTCGCCGTCAAAGTGGCCACCGCCGTCTCGCCCTCGTTCACCGTGAATGGGCCGGTGCTGGTGATTGTCGGTGGCTGAGTCACGAGAAGTGGCTCGCTGTACACGGTCTGCCGGGTATCGTCGGCGTCGGTGTAGGTGGCGCGTACCTTGAGCGATTTGCCCTGGTCGGATGGCCTGACGGTGTACTCCGTCGCGGTGGCTCCGGCAATCTCCGCGTAGGAATCGCCGTCGCCATCACTGACGAGCCATTGCCACCCGAACGTCGGAGTGCCCGATCCGGCCTCGCCCTGGATGCCGGTGGCGGATGCGGTCAGCGTGCGGCCCACGTTCGCGCTGCCCGTCACGGTGATCGCGGGGGCATCCACCAACTCGTATACCCGGACCCAGTCCACCAGGGCCTCGTTGGGGAACGTGCCGGTGTGCGCATTGCCCGCGAACCAACTTAAGCCGGTGGACAGAATGACGTATCCGTCACTATGAGACACGACATCGAACATCTGCTCCTTCCGTTGTCCGTCTGCGTAGAAGGTGTAGCTGTCCGGTGTCCAGGCGAGCCCGTAGACATGGAACTGTCCGCCGTGCAAAGGAGGGAAGTCGGTTTCCTCGACCTGACTGCGGCCGCCGTCCCAATGAACGGCCATGGCATAGCGATCGGTGGTGTACACCGACTCGAGGATGTCGATTTCGGCTCCGTCGGAGGGCCCGTCGACACCGCCGTTGCCGGCCTTCCTGTGCCGGTTGTCGTTCTGGAGCCAGAAGGCCGTGTGGATCCCGTCTCCGGTAGGGGCGATCCTGATGCTGGCCTCGAAGTACCCGTAGGTCTGCTCGAACTTGCCCTTGGTGTCGATCGCGGCGGCCTTGACCAGGTCGTATTCATCACCCGACTGCCGGGTATTGCGCAGCACCAGATGACCGTTCGCGAGACCGACGTTGTCGTGCTCGTACCGCCACTTGATCCGGTGTCCGCCGTGGCCGCGCTCCCCTCGAGACGCCTCGCTCCTGTGATTCCATTTCGACCAATCGAGCGACGAGCCGTTGAAGTCCTCGCTCCATGCCAGGACCCAGCGCTTGCCGGTTGGAGGAGGAGGTTGCGCATCGGCAACCTGGGGCCCAACGCACGCGAGTGACAGGATCACCAACGCCGCCCTTACCCATGCGCCCGGCGGGATGCCTGTCGGCGGCTCGTGGCTCGAGGTACCTGTTGCAGCGACCGTGTCGATCGACCTGCGTTGGGATGCAACCGTCCGGGTGTTCGTCATGGGTCCTGCCTGCTGGCGGTAGGCTGGCCTCAGTTTTCGGGTCGATACATTTCTATACATTCTCGACCAATCAAGATACTACGACACAAGACGACGAGCTAACAGCGTTTGCCGATGTCAAGGGCTGGACTGGTTTGTAAAGTAAACACGACATATGGTAATGTTTGCTTTACGCTTTTTGGTGCGCCTTCCCAATCCGCACCGCAGGAATGAGCCGTTGTGCCCAATGCGGCATTCGCGCGAATCGCCCGCACCACGGGCGCGCCCCGGGTCGTCACCGCGTGATCACCGCCCGGTACTCCGCTTCGTCCCTGAGTTGGTAGTCCTCGGCGGCGACCTGGATCACGCGGACCCTGTAGAGCGAGAGCCGGTTGCGGTCCGGCACGCGGATCCGGAGGACGCGGCCCTCCCGCAGCGAGCCCGCTACCATGACCTGATGCCGCCCCGAGGCTCGGGATTCGAAGAGCTCGAACCCGGGAGCCCGCACTTCCGCGATGCCCGGGCCCTCGAGTTCCAGCAGCACGCCGCTGTCGCGACTGGCGGCCGGCGTGACCAGTGACACATTGAGGAGGCCCGGGTCCGGGGCCTGTTCAGGGGCGGCCGGTTCGACCAGGCCGCCGTCGGTGCAGGACAGCGCCAGGGCCGCGGCGAAGAGGATAGCCAGAGCGTGGCGGGGCGCGGCGGCCCGGCGCCCACGCCCGGCCCCGCGCCGCCCTCCCGGACCACCCCGCGACCCTCTGCGGCCGCCGGGCACGAACGCGAGCAGCGCGGCCGCAGCCGCCGGGCCCGGGCTCGCGGGGCTTCCCCCGCAGTCCGCGTTGCCCTGCCTGCAGCGTTCGATCCAGGCCAGCATGTCGCCGAGGTCGTAGCGGCCGTTCCGGTTGCCGAGACGGTCGAGGGCGTCCAGCTGCGACTCGCTCAGCCGCCCCTCGCCGAACAGCGCGGCGGCGGCCTCCTCCGGGGTGATGCCGCCCGCTAGGGCCAGCGCGGCCTCCACTTCGTCCCGTGCGGTGCCGCCGGCGATGTCACTCGAGGCCGACGAGGCCGCGTCGATGACCGTGTCCGTCAGCGAGTGCGACAGCGGCCGGTTGTCCGCCGTGCAGATCGCGCCGGCCGCATCGCAGTCCGTCGTCTCCCGCAGCGTGATCGTCACCGTGTCGTTCGCCGAGGCCGGATCGACTTGGATGAACCAGATGAGGTTGCTGCTCTTCAGCCGGCGCCGCGCACCTGTCACCTCGCCGCCCGTGACGTTGAACGCACCGTCGCGCAACGTCTTGTAGCTGATCGGGAATTCCTCGCTGAACTTCAGCGCGAATTCGAACGCAATGTCGTGGTGCGTCTCCGGCATGTTCTCGAAGGTCGCCGTCAGCGGCGTTGCGGTGGTGTCGTTGTCGACGATCGTGCCGGTCGCCGTGGCGTTGTCGCCGAGGCTCGCACCGGAGGCGTTGCTCAAGGTCAGCGTGAATGTCTCGTCGTTCTCGTCCACCGTGTCGTCGGCCGTTGCGACGCTCACCGTCTTGAGCTGTCACCCGCGGCGAAGGTCAGCGTCCCCGACGCCGCCGTGAAGTCGGTTCCGCTCACGGCGGTCCCACCCGAGGTCGCGTAGTCGACCGTCACCTGTCCGCTGCTCGCCTCCGACAACGACACCGTGAATGCGACCGCGGCGCCCTCCGTGGCGCTGGCGTCGGCCACGGCAAGCGACGGGACGGCCGCCGCCTCGCCCTCGACCGTCGCCGTCAGCGAGTGCGACAGCCGCCGGTTCTCCTCCGCGCAGATCGCGCCGGCCGCATTGCAGTCCGCCGTTTCGGGGAGCGTGATCGTCACCGCTATGTCCGCCGAGTCCGGATCGACCGAGATCGTCCAGCGGCGGTTGCTGCCCGTCTCCTTGCGCTGGGCGCCGAAGACCGTGCCGCCCGTCACCTCGAACGCCTCGTCGCGCAGCGTCTGGTAGCTGACGCTGAACTCCTCGCTGAACACCAGCTGGAAGGTGAACGGCCCGCCGTCGTGACGCTCCGGAAGCCCCTGGAACTCCGCCGTCAGCGGCACCGTCACCACGGGCGTCACCACCGTGTCCGCGGGGACGCTGGCCGCGATCGTCGCCGAAGCCGCGCGGTTGCCCGCGGTGTCCTGCAGGGCGTCGGCGAGCGGCGGGGTGTAGCTCACCTCAACCGTGTCGCCGGGCGCCGCCGCCGAGTCGAGCGCCAGCGTCACGGTCGATCCGCTCACCGCCACGGGGCCTGTCGCCGCAAGGCTCCACACCTCGCCCGCCACCGTCACCGCGAACGCCGCCGCCGCGGGCGTCGAGGACTCGTCGAGCGCCTCGCTGTAGGTCAGCACCACCGAGTCCGTGCTCGCCTCGGCGCCCTGAAGCTCCGGCGCTGTCTCGTCATCCACATCCAGGAGCGTGACGGTCAGGGTATCGCTCGCCGTGTTCGCGCCGTCGCCCACCCGCACCACGACTTCGTAGCTTCCGTCGCGACCGGTGTCGTCCAGCGCCTCGAAGTCCTTGGCCACCCGGAAGGCCAGCACGTTGCCCCCGGTCAAGGTGAAGTGATCTCCGTCGGCGCCGCCCTCGACGGACCACACCAGGTCCCCGACCGGCGTGTCCTCGTCCGTCGCCGTCAGGGCCGCCACCGACGTTTCCCCCTCGTTCACCGTGAGCGGACCGGTGCTGGTGATCACCGGCGGGTGAGTGACCGGAAACGGATCGCTGTAGACGCTCTCTTCGGTGCCGCGGTCGTCGGTGAAGGCCACCTGCACAGTGAGCGACCTGCCGAAGTCCGATTGCCTGACCGCGTATTCGGGTTCGGTGGCCCCGGCGACCGCCTCACCAACGCCGTCGCCGCCATCGCCGACGTACCACTGCCACTCGAAGGCCGGGTCGGTCAGTCCGTCCTCGTCGCGGATGTCGGTGGCGGATGCGATCAGCGTGCCGCTCCCGTTCGGCCCAGCCGAGATGGTAGGTTTGCCTTCGGGCTCAGCGTTGACCGAGAGGTCGTCCGCCAGCTCGTACACCCGGATCCAGTCCACCAGGGCCTCGTTGGGGAACGTGCCGGTATTGGCATTGCCGCCAGCCCAGCTCACGCCGGTGGAGAGAATCACGTATCCGTCACTGTGGGACAGGCCACCGGACATCTCCGTCGTGCGCTCTCCATCCGCGTAGAAGGTGTAGCCGTCCGGTGTCCACGCGAGCGAATAGACGTGGAACTGTCCGTCGTGTATCGAAGCGAAGTCCGCGTCTGCCGAGACGCTGGCGCCATCGTCCCAATGCGCGGCCACGGCATAGAGGTTCTGGGTGTAAACCGACTCGAAGATGTCGATTTCGGCTCCGTCGGAGGGCCCATCGACACCGCCGTTGCTGGCCTTCATGTGCCGGTTGTCGTTCTGGAGCCAGAAGGCCGTGTGGATGCCGTCCGCGGTGGGAGCGATCCTGATGCTCGCCTCGAAATAGCCGTAGGTCTGCTCGAACTTGTCCTTGGTGTCGATCGCGGCAGCCTTGACCACGACGGCACCGTCGCCCGACTGCTGCAGATTGTTGCGCAAGACCAGATGGCCGTTCGCGAGACTGACGTTGCCGTGGTCGTACCGCCAATGGATCCTGTGTCCGCCATGCGTGCGCTCAGGCCGATAGGTTTCGTTCCTGTGGTTCCATTTCGACCAATCGAGCGTGGTGCCGTTGAAGCCCTCGCTCCACGCCAGTACCCAGCGCTTGCCGGGAGGGGGAGGGGGACGCCGGGGTTGCTCCTCGTACACATCCAGGAGCGTGACGGCCAGGGTATCGCTCGCCGTGTTCGCGCCGTCGCCCACCCGCACCACGACTTCGTAGCTTCCGTCGCGACCGGTGTCGTCCAGCGCCTCGAAGTCCTTGGCCACCCGGAAGGCCAGCACGTTGCTCCCGGTCAAGGTGAAGTGATCTCCGTCGGCGCCGCCCTCGATGGACCACACCAGGTCCTCGACCGGCGTGTCCTCGTCCGTCGCCGTCAGGGCCGCCACCGACGTTTGCCCCTCGTTCACCGTGAACGGACCGGTGCTGGTGATCACCGGCGGATGAGTGACGGGAAACGGATCGCTGTAGACGCTCTCTTCGGTGCCGCGGTCGTCGGTGAAGGCCACCTGCACAATGAGCGACCTGCCGAAGTCGGATTGCCTGACCGCGTATTCGGGTTCGGTGGCTCCGGAGATCGCCTCACCAACGCCGTCGCCGCCATCGCCGACGTACCACTGCCACTCGAAGGCCGGGTCGGTCAGTCCGTCCTCGTCGCGGATGTCGGTGGCGGATGCGATCAGCGTGCCGCCCAGACTCGATATGGTGGGTTTGCCTACCGGCGCATAGTTGAACGAGGGGTCGTCCGCCAACTCGTACACCCGGATCCAGTCCACCAGGGCCTCGTTGGGGAACGTCCCGGTGTGGGCATTGCCCTGACCCCAGCTCACCCCGGTGGAGAGAATGACGTATCCGTCACTGTGGGACAGGCCATCCGACATCTCCGTCTTCCGCTCTCCATCCGCATAGAACGTGTAGCCGTCCGGTGTCCACGCGAGCGAATAGACGTGGAACTGTCCGTCGTGTATCGGAGCGAAGTCCAGTTTCTCGCTGACCGACCTGTATTGGTCCCAATGGACGGCCATTCCATAGTGGTTGCTGGTATACACCGACTCGAGGATGTCGATTTCGGCTCCGTCGGAGGGGCCACCGACCCCACCTTCACTGGGCCTCTTGTCCCGATCGTCGTTCTGAAGCCAGAAGGCCGTGTGGATGCCGTCGGCGGTGGGGGCGATCCTGATTCTGGCTTCGAAGTACCCGTAGGTCTGCTCGAACTTGCCCTTGGTGTCGATCGCGGCGGCCCTGACCATGTCGAAACTGCCGCCCTGCTGCTGCCGGGTGTTGCGCAAGACCAGGTGGCCGTTCGCGAGACCGACGTTGTCGTGCTCGTACCGCCAATGGATCCTGCGTCCGCCGTGGGTGCGAACTCTCCTTAGCGCCTCGCTCCTGTGGTTCCATTTCGACCAGTCGACCGTGGTGCCGTTGAAGTCCTCGGTCCACGCCAGGACCCACATCTTGCGGGGAGGCGGAGGGGGGGGCTGGGCGGCGGCAGCTTGGGGAACGAGGCATGCGAATGACAGGACCAGCCATGCGGCCGCGACCCATGCGCGGGTCGGGGAGCCTGGCACACCGGGGCCGCTGCACCCACTTGCCGTGCCGATACCATCGTCCGCGCCGCGTCCACGCCCCGGACCCATCACCGCGTGATCACCGTCCGGTACTCCGCTTCGTCCCTGAGTGCGTAGTCCTCTCCCGCGACCTGCATCACGCGGACCCGGTAGAGCGAGACCCGGTTGCGGTCCGGCACGCGGATCTGAAGGACGCGGCCCGCCCGCAGCGCGCCCGCTACCATGACCTGATGGCGCCCCGAGGCTCTGGATTCGAACAGCTCGAACCCGGGAGCCCGCACCTCCGCGATGCCCGGGCCATCGAGTTCCAGCAGCACGCCGCTGTCGCGGCTGTCGGCCGGCGTGACCAGCGACACGGTGAGGAAGCCCGGGTCCGGGGCCTGTTCGGGGACGGCCGGTTCGACCAGGCCGCCGTCGGTGCAGGACCAGGCCAGGGCCACGGCGAAGAGCATCGCCAGGGCCTGGCGGGGCGCGGCCGTCCGCCGCCGTCGCCCGGCACCCCTCCGCCCTCCCGGACCACCCCGCGACCCTCTGCGGCCGCCGGGCACGGCCGCAAGCAGCGCCGCCGCACCCGCCGGCCCCGGGCTCGCGGGGCTTCCCCCGCAGTCCGCGGTGCCCTGGCGGCAGCGCTCCCTCCAGGCGACCAGATCGCCGATGTCGTAGCGGCCGTTCCGGTTGCCGAGGCGGTCGAGGGCGTCCAGCTGCGACTCGCTCAGCCGCCCCTCGCCGAACAGCGCGGCGGCGGCCTCCTCCGGGGTGATGCCGCCCGCGGCGGCCAGCGCGGCCTCCGCTTCGCCCTGCTCGGTTCCGCCGGCGATGTCACTCGAGGACGACGAGGCCGCGTCGATGACCGTGTCCGTCAGCGAGTGCGACAGCGGCCGGTTGTCCGCCGTGCAGATCGCGCCCGTCGCAGCGCAATCCGTGGTCTCCCGCAGCGTGATCGTCACCGTGTCGCTTGTCGAAGCCGGCTCGACCGTGATCGTCCAACGCAGGTTGCTGGCCGGTTGTTTGCGCTTCGCCCGGGTCACCGAGCCGCCCGTCACGGCGAACGCCGAGTCGCGCAACGTCCGGTAGCTGACCGAGAACTCCTCGCTGAAGGTCAGCCCGAAGGTGAACGCGCTTCCGTTGTGGGTGCCGGGCATGTCCTCGAAGGTCGCCGTCAGCGGCTCGGGCGCTTCGGTGTCGTTGTCGACGATCGTGCCGGTCGCCGCGGCGTCGCCGAGGCTCGCGCCGGAGGGGTTGCCCAGGGTGAGCGTGAACGTCTCGTCCTCCTCGTCGACCGCGTCGTCGATCGTCGCGACGCTCACCGTCTTCGACGTTTGGCCCGCGTCGAACGTCAGCGTCCCCGACGCGGCCGTGAAGTCGGTTCCGCTCGCCGCCGTACCGCCCGAGGTCGCGTAGTCGACCGTCACCCGCTGGCCGCTCGCCTCCGACAGCGACACCGTGAATGTGACCGCGTCGCCCTCGGTGGCGCTGGCGTCGCCCACGGCAAGCGACGGAACGGTCGGCTCTTCCACTTCCACCGCCACCGTGTCCGTCAGCGAGTGCGACAGCGGCCGCTCGTCGTCCGTGCAGATCGCTTCCTCCGCCTCGCAGTCCGTCGTCTCCGGCAGGGTGATCGTCACCGTTGCGGTCGCCGAGTCCGGATCCACCGAGATCGTCCAGCGGCGGTTGCTGCCCGTCTCCTTGCGCTGGGCACCAAAGACCGTGCCGCCCGTCACCTCGAAGGCCTCGTCGCGCAGCGTCCGGTAGCCCACGCTGGGCTCCTCGCTGAACGTCAGGCTGAAACTGATCCGGCTGCCGTCGTGCGACTCCGGCACGTCCTCGAAGGTCGCCGTCAGCGGCGTTACGCTGGCGTCGTTGTCGACGATCGTGCCCGTCGCCGTGACGTCGCCGAGGCCTGCACCGGAGGCGTTGCTCAAGGTCAGCGTGAATGACTCGTCCTCCTCCTCGTCCGAGTCGTCCGTTGTCGCCACGCTCACGGTCTTCGAACTGTCGCCCGCTTCGAAGGTCAGTGTGCCCGACACCGCCGTGAAGTCGGTTCCGCTCTCCGCCGTACCGCTCGCGGTCGCGTAGTCGACCGTCACCTGGTCGGTGCTCGCGGCCGACAGCGACACCGTGAATGTGATCGTGTCGCCCTCGGCGGCGCTCGCGTCAGCCACCGCAAGCGACGGGACGGTCGGCTCCTCCCCTTCGACCGCCACCGTGTCCGACAGCGAGTGCGACAGCGGCCGGTTGTCGTACGTGCAGATCGCGCCGTCCGCGTCGCAGTCCGTCGTCTCCAGCAGCGTGATCGTCACGGTGCTGTCCGCCGAGACCGGATCGACCGATACCGTCCAGCGCCGGTCGCTGCCTCTCTCCTTGCGCTGAGCGCCGAACAGCGTGCCGCCCGTCACCTCGAACGCCTCGTCGCGCAGCGTCAGGTGGCTGACCTCCAGCTCCTCGCTGAACGACAGGCCGAACCTGATCCGGGTCCCGTCGTGGGTGGCCGGCATGTCCTCGAAGGTCGCGGTCAGCAGCGTCGGCGGGGCAATCGTCGCGGACAGCGAGTGCGACAGCGGCCGGTCGTCCCCGGTGCAGATCGCGCCGCTTGCGTCGCAGTTCGTCGTCTCCGGCAGCGTGACCGTCACCGTGTCCGTCTTCGAAGCGGGCTCGACCGTGACCCTCCAGCGTCGGTTGCTGGCGCCTTGACTGCGGCTCACGCCGGTCACCGAGCCGCCCGTCACCTCCAACGCGCTGCGAATCGTCTCGTGGCCAACCTCCACCTCCTCGCTGAACGCGAGGCGCACATTAAGCGCCATCCCGTTGTGTGACTCCGGCAGATCCTCGAAGCTCACGGTGAGCACCGTTGAATCGTTGTCGACGATCGTGCCGGTCGCCGTTGCGCCGCGCAGGCCCGCGCCGGAGGCGTTGCTCAGCGTCAGCGTGAAGGTCTCGTCCTCCTCGTCGTCCGAGTCGTCGGCCGTCGCGACGCCCACCGTCTTCGACAGCTCGCCCGGGGCGAAGGTCAGAGTGCCCGACGCGGCCGTGAAATCCGTGCCGCTCTCCGCCGCCCCGTCCGAGGTCGCGTAGTCCACCGTCACCTGCTCGTCCCTCGCCACCGACAACGAAACCGCAAAGGCGACCGTGTCGCCCTCCGTCGCGCTCGCGTCGCCCACGCTCAGCTCCGGGCCGCGCTCCTCGCCCTCGACCGTCGCCGACAGCGAGCCCAATAGCGGCCGGCCGTCTGCCGTGCAGACCGCGCCCGCCGCTTCGCAGTCCGTGGTCTCCGGCAGCGTGATCGTCACCGTTGCGGCCGCCGAGTCCGGGTCGACCGAGATCGTCCAGCGGCGGTTGCTCCCAGACTCCTTGCGCTGCGCGCCGAAGACGGTGCCGCCAGTGACCTCGAACGCCTCGTCGCGGAGGGCCGTATGGCCGACACTGGGTTCCTCGCTCAACGTCAGGCCGAACCGGATCCGGCTCCCGTCGTGCGACTCGGGCATGTCCTCGAAGCTTGCCGTCAGCGGCGTCGTCAAGAGCGTGTCGGCGGGGACTTCCGGTTCGAGCCGGTAGGCGTCGCTATCGAAGAGAAGCGTGCCGTTCAGCGCCAGGCCGTTCGCAACCAACACGACGGTCGTGGCGCCGCTGTCGGCTGCGGTGACGGCGTGGCTGAAGGTGAGCGTGTCGGTCCAGCCCGTGCTCGTGAGCGCCGCCTCCCGGCGCGTCCCGTCGAGCGTGATCCCCAGCGTCGGCGTCACGCCCGGGGGGCCCTGATAGCTGACCTGGCGGCTGAACTCGACCGCCGCCGTAACGGTCTCGCCGGTGTCCCAGGTCCCGTTGGCCCCCGGGTGCGAGGTCAGCCGCGCGCTCACCACGTGCGTGGGCTCGCGTCCGGCTACCTCCGCGACGGCCTCTGCCTCGAGGTGGCCGCCCTGCTCCGTGCAGATCGCATTCTCCGTCTCGCAGCTCTCCTTCGGCGTGAGCGTCAGGCCCACCGGATCCGCCGCCGCGTCCGGCGTGACCGTCAGATCCCATTGGCGGTCCTCGCCGTCGGTGACCCGGGCCAGCGCCGTCAGCGAACCGCCGGTCACCGTCAGCCCAGCCCGGATCTGGTCGGCCGTCACGGCGAACTCCTCGCTGAAGACGAGGCGGACGGTGAATACCTCGCCGGCGTGAAGTAGCGGCAGTTGGGTGAACTCCGCCGTGACCGGGGAGGGGGGGGCGTTTTGCCCATTTGCCCGGACGGCATCTCCGGTAAAGGAAAAGCTGGGCACTTCGTGGCCGCGTGCGCCCTGGAGCGTGTTCCCCGACGTGGGTTTGGTGTATCCAATGACGATTTCTTCTCTTATGGAGGCTTCGAAAATGGAGGTCTTCAGCCGGAGCCTTCTGGGATTGTTGGAATCAAGCCACACTTCGTCTACGTCAAAGCGCACTCGATTCACGCCCCCACCTTGAGCTACAGTGAACGTCGATCCCGTAAACGCCGACTCTGACGGCAACGACGACGACAGATCGGCGTCGAAAGTGAGGTTGACCAAGACCTTGCTGAACCTATCCTCGTCGTCTTCAAGCGACCAGGTCAGTCTCAGCAACCGCGGCACGCCTGGATTTGGGTTGTCCACCCGGTAGTCGCTGAAGCTGCCGACTTCCCTGGAGTTGGTTCCCCGGAGCCGCCTGGAGCCCGCGGGCTTTTCGTAACTCACGGTGACCGGGTCGCCGCGCACGAGTGTGGGGAATGTCAGGTACACCAACTCCGGTTCGGATGCCGAGCCGCGGGAGACCGAGTGCACCGTGCGCGCCACGCCGTTGACCTTCACTGTGAACGCCGACGTCGGCGGAAAGTTGTCCGGTGAGATCGGGCGGTCGAACTCTATCCAGAGCCTGTGGCGGACTGACTCCGACACCTGCGCACCCACCGGCTTCGGCGGGAAGACCAGCGTCACTCTCAGCTCGAAGCCGGCGAGCGCGTTTCCTGTTGTCGCGCTCTGCAATACGATCCCGGTGGCCGGTTGGGTGTATGAGACCACAACGCGCTGGCCCGTTTTCATCTGCCTCGCAAGACCCGAAATCCGGACCCTGTCCGATGCGACCACTCGAACCGAATCGAAGGTGGTCGCCGTGCCGTCGATCGTCACGTTGAAGGCGCTGTTCGGCGGAGATCCCACTGTGGTATCCAGTTCCCCCACGAACAGAATGTCGAACGCGTCCAGCTCCTCCGCGACCGCGTCGACGGCGACCGGCACGTCACGCCACTCCGATGAGTTCGTAGCCCCGAAGCGGGAAAACGAACCGGCCGTCCTCGAGTCCTGGGCCAGGAGCAGAGCGCCGTGCGCCGGCTCGGTATAGCCCACCGTGACCGTCTCGTCCGCCGGGACAACCCCCCCAAACTGCGAGAGGAGCATGTAGTTGCCGTTGTCGAAGAATTCTATGTCTCCAAACGTGTACGCCGTGCCACCGACCTGCATCGTGAAGGCGCCGGGCGACACGTCGTTCTCAAGCAGCCTGGTGTTGAAACGCATTTCCACCTCCAGGCCATCGGCCTGGACCTCGGCGGATACGGGCCGCAGCCCGGGCTTCAGGGCCGAGCTGTTCGCCGCCCGGCGGCTGAAGGTCTTCGCGAGCAAGCCGTCCACGTCCTGCAGGGCGTCGTTCCCCCCGGGGTTCCGGTAGCCCACGGTGACGCTCCCGCCCTGCCGGACGCGCGGATACACCTGGAGGGTGACCCGCGCGCGCGGACCATCCAGCAAGGCATTGTTGACGGACAGGGAAGCGTTCCCCTGCGTCACGGTGAACGCGTCCGCCGGCGATTCGCGCTCCGGGTTGAGGGGTTCGTCGAAGGTGATGCGGATGGTGCGCCCGTCGGGGGGTACCCACACCGACTTGGGCTTGGGCTCCGCCGAAACGTCCTCGTCGCTCGGGGCTTGCGTGGAGCGGTTCTCGACCTCCACGTCGAAGCTTACGACATCGTTGCCGGTCCGGTCCTGCAGGGCGGCCTTGTCGTCGTCCGACGTGGGATCGGTGTAGATGACCCTGACCGACTGTCCCTGCTTGATCCCCCGATTGAACAGCTGGGTCGTCCCCAGATCCAGGTGGACCCTGCCGTCCAGGGGACCGATTCTGTCCCTCCTGCCCGTACTCTTGCTGCAATACTGGACGGTGACCTCGCGCGGACGATAGGTGCGCTTTCCCCCTTCCACGCTCACCCGGAACGCGCTCCGCGGCGGCAGCCACGAACTGTCGCACTCGGCGGGCGGATCGTTCTCGTCGATGTCGTCCAGCGGGTCGGCCCCGGGGTTCAGGATCTCGTCGAAGAAGAGCGTGACGCCGCCGCCTCCCTCGCTGGTGAACGCTCTCTTGACCCCCGGTGGCCGGGTATCGGCCTCGATGACCTCGGTATAGTCGCTGATCACCATCTCCACGTTGGTCTCGGACATGAGATCCCGGAAGCAGACGGCGACCCTGAGGCTATCGCCGGCGTCCGCCGGCTTCAGCCTGTACTCCTTGGCCAGGCCCATCTCGTATTCCTTCCGCCCGAACCGGGTGAAGTCGCACGCTTCCGGTTCGGCGTCTCCGCGCAGCCACTGGTAGCGGTACGGGTTGTGCGAGGAGCCATCCAGGAGTTCCTTCCTCAGGCCGTCTTCGTCCTCGACAAGGTGTAGATTGGCTCTCAGACGGTTGGGCACATGGCGCCGGCCGGATATTCGCGGCTGCCCGGTGGCCGGCCGATTGATTCTCACGATCACGCTTGCCCGTTGCCCCGCTCCGTCGCTGTTCCGCGCCCGGATGTTCAACTGGCTCTCTCCGCCGGGGACGTCCTCGAAGGTGTAGGATGTCGTGGTCGAATCACTGCCGGCGATCCGTCTCCAGAATGAACCGAATCCCTCCGGATCCCCGATCAGGTACTGGTAGTACTCGACGGGACCGCCGCGATCCGGCGGATCCCACCTCACGATCACGTCGTTCGTGTCGGCCAGTTCCTTCGTGAGGTTCCTCGGTGCACCGGGCTCGTTCTGCGCGGCAGCGCCGGTGGCGAGGGCGCCGAAGGCGCACGCGAACAGAAACGCGGCGGCAAGGCGCCTGCCGTGCCGCCGTGCGAGGGAACCTCCAACCGCTCGCTCATCCCCAACCAGCTCGATCCCTCGAACTCTCCGTGTCATCCGCTTTGCGATCTCCGATTCGGGTTTGGCGACCTGGCGGCGGCCAGCTTCCCAAAACGTCGGAGGAACGCAGCGAGACTTCCGCTCAGTTTCCCCACCGAGGAACTGAACCTGCCAACCGAGGTCGCAACGTGGAACTCGGCGTCAACAACTGCACGAAAACGGCGTAGATTCTAACATGTGCGACGAATATGGCAAACACCGTGGGGAATTGTATTGTCAACTTGTCATGAAATACTGTACAATATTGTGTACGTTATTGTCCGAGTGAACGCCCGAGTGCGGTCAGGCGCCGGGCTGGAAGGCAGGAATGACGCCCCCCCGGCGCACAAGAGGCGTAGCGTGCACGCCGGGGGGCATCGCGCCGAGCCGTGTCACCGCGTGATCACCGTCCGGTACTCCGCTTCATCCCTGAGTGCGTAGTCCTCTCCCGCGACCTGCATCACGCGGACCCGGTAGAGCGAGACCCGGTTGCGGTCCGGCACGCGGATCTGAAGGACGGGGCCCGCCCGCAGCGCGCCCGCTACCATGACCTGATGGCGCCCCGAGGCTCTGGATTCGAACAGCTCGAACCCGGGAGCCCGCACCTCCGCGATGCCCGGGCCCTCGAGTTCCAGCAGTACGCCGCTGTCGCGGCTGTCGGCCGGCGTGACCAGCGACACGGTGAGGTAGCCCGGGTCCGGGGCCCGTTCGGGGGCGGCCGGTTCGACCAGGCCGCCGTCGGTGCAGGACCAGGCCAGGGCCACGGCGAAGAGCATCGCCAGGGCCTGGCGGGGCGCGGCCGTCCGCCGCCGTCGCCCGGCACCCCGCCGCCCTCCCGGACCACCCCGCGACCCTCTGCGGCCGCCGGGCACGACCGCAAGCAGCGCCGCCGCACCCGCCGGCCCCGGGCTCGCGGGGCTTCCCCCGCAGTCCGCGGTGCCCTGGCGGCAGCGCTCCCTCCAGGCGACCAGATCGCCGATGTCGTAGCGGCCGTTCCGGTTGCCGAGGCGGTCGAGGGCGTCCAGCTGCGACTCGCTCAGCCGCCCCTCGCCGAACAGCGCGGCGGCGGCCTCCTCCGGGGTGATGCCGCCCGCGGCGGCCAGCGCGGCCTCCACTTCGCCCTGCTCGGTTCCGCCGGCGATGTCACTCGAGGACGACGAGGCCGCGTCGATGACCGTGTCCGTCAGCGAGTGCGACAGCGGCCGGTTGTCCGCCGTGCAGATCGCGCCCGTCGCAGCGCAGATCGTCGTTTCCGGCAGCGTGATCGTCACCGTGTCGCTCGCCGAGGTCGGGTCGACCGATATCGTCCAGCGGCGGTTGCTGCCCGTCTGCTTGCGCTGCGCGCCGAACACCGTGCCGCCCGTGACGCTGAACGCGTGGTCGCGCAACGTCCGGTAGCTGACGTCCAGCTCCTCGCTGAAGGTCAGCCCGAACCGGATCCGGCTCCCGTCGTGCGTCTCCGGCATGTCCTCGAAGGTTGCCGTCAGGGGCGTTGCAGCGGTGTCATTGTCGACGATCGTGCCGGTCGCCGTCGCGTTGCCGAGCGTTGCACCGGACGCGTTGCTCAAAGTCAGTGTCAAGGTCTCGTCCTCCTCGTTATCCGAGTCGTCTGTCGTCGTCACGTTCACCGTCTTCGATCTGTCGCCCGCGTCAAAGGTCAGCGTCCCCGATGCAGCCGTGAAGTCGGTTCCGCTCGCCGCCGTACCGCCCGAGGTCGCGTAGTCGACCGTCACCCGCTGGCCGCTCGCCTCCGACAGCGACACCGTGAAGGTGACCGCGTCGCCCTCGGTGGCGCTGGCGCCGGCCACGGCAAGCGAGGGGACGGTCGGCTCCTCCACTTCCACCGCCACCGTGTCCGTCAGCGAGTGCGACAGCGGCCGTTTGTCGTTCGTGCAGATCGCGCCGCTCGCCTCGCAGTCCGTCGTCTCCGGCAGAATGATGGTCACGGCGCTGCCCGCCGAGTCCGGATCGACCGAGATCGTCCAGCGGCGGTTGCTGCCCGGCTGCTTGCGCTGCGCGCCGAAGACGGTGCCGCTGTTCACCTCGAACGCCTCGTCGCGCAGCGTCAGGTGGCTAACGCTCAGATCCTCGCTGAAGGTCAGACCGAACCGGATCCGGCTGCCGTCGTGCGTCTCCGGCATGTTCTCGAAGGTCGCCGTCAGCGGCGTTGCGGTGGTGGTGTCGTTGTCGACGATCGTGCCGGTGGCCGTGGTGTTGCCGAGCGACGCACCGGAGGCGTTGCTCAAGGTCAGCGTGAATGTCTCGTCGTTCTCGTCGTCGGCATCGTCAAGCACAGGCACCGACACCGTCTTCGCCGTGTCGCCCGCAGCGAACGTGAGCGTGCCCGACATGGCCGTGTAGTCCGTTCCGGCCGACGCGGTGCCGTCCGAGGTCGCATACTGCACCGTCACCGTGTCCGTCGCAGCGCGGCTCAGTGTCACCGCAAAGTCCACCGTCGCGTTCCCGCCCTCGGTCGCGCTCGCGCCGGCCAGCGTCAGCTCGGGCGCCGGGACGTGCGTCTCGCCCGCGACCGTCGCCGTGACCGTCGCCGAGAGCGGCCGGCTGTCTCCCGTGCAGATCGCGCCGCTCGCCCCGCAGTCCGTCGTCTCCGGCAGCGTGATCGTCACCGTCTCGCTCGCCAGGGCCGGATCGACCGAGATCGTCCAGCGGCGGTTGCTGCCCGTCTCCTTGCGCTGTGCGCCGAACACCGTGCCGCCCGTCACCTCGAATGCCTCGTCGCGCAGTGTCAGGTGGCTGAGACTCAACTCCTCGCTGAACGTCAGCCCGAACCGGATCCGGCTCCCGTCGTGCGACTCCGGCATGTCCTGGAACTCCGCCGTCAGGGGCACCGTCTCATCGGGGTCCGGTTCCGCCGTAGGCTCCGTGCCCTCGTGGGACAGATCCGCCACCATTCCGGTCGCTCGCGACACGATCGTCCCGCCGGTCGATCCCAGGCTGTTCTCCGTGATCCCGATCCGGGTGTAGCTCGCCGTGTCAACCGTCACCTCGTGTTCGAACACCAGCGTTGCAGACCCGGAACCGGACGCAAGGGCGAGTGGCGCCGGCCCGCCCGCGATCGTTATCCAAAGGGTCGGGCTGCCCCTCACCGACACCGGCTCGTTGAATGTGACGCGCGCCTCGATGCTCTCTCCGTATGTCCAGGCCCGGTCGCCCGACTCGTCCGCGGCCAGTTCCACGGCGGTCACGGAGGGCGCGACCGGCGGTGTTCCCGGCACCGTACCAAGGAGCGCCGCGGACCACTCCCCATCGCCTTCGGAGTTGGTCGCCCGCACCCGCACCTTGTACGTAGCTCCCTCGACCAGCGCCGGGATTCTCGCGACGGTGTCCGCCACATCCTGCGGTCCGTCTCTGAACGGGTCGCCGGCCGGCCACCCCACGAGGCGGTAGCCCAGGTCGTAGTGGAGAATGTCCGGTTTGCCCGAGTTGGCCGGGGCGAGCCAGGACACCGTCAAACTCTCGCCGTCCCTCGACTCCAGCGTCGGCGCGGCCGGGCTGCCGGGTGGTTCGTCCTGATTCAAGACCGTGATCGTCAGTCCGTGCCTGGCGCTATCCTGTCCGTCCCGCACAATGATCGAAAGCGCGTGTTCGCTGGCGTTCTCGAAGTCCGGCACCGCCTTCGTCCTCAGCTGCGCAGTCGCCGGATCAATCGCGAAATCGTTCTTGCCGGGGCCGTCCAGAGAATAGGTCAACGCAGCGTTCGGATCCGTGCGGGAGGCGGTGAAGGGTCGGCCGATCCTGGTGCCCGCCGGCGTGTTCTCGGCTACCGACAGCGCCACCGGCAGACCTGCGTCGAATACAAGCGGACGTTCAACGCGTGTGCCCAGGACCTTCATCTTCATTACATAGTCTCTGGTGCTCCATTCAATCCAGCCGGTTTGCTTCCAATGACTGTCGTCTGCAATCCGCCAGGCGTCCGTTCCGGATTCAGCGCCACTGTTGGTCGCCTCGATCTTGAACCATCGCTCAATGCCTGAAGTGTGCAAAGCGAACTGGATCACATAGTCGGTATTGGGCCGAAGAATCCTGCTCTCCTCCGACGTGCCATCGGCAGGTACGAGCGTCACCGGGCCGCGGTCACCGCGGAACCTGGCGTACGTCGTTGGATTCTCGAAGTCCAGGATCTTCTCCCCGAGCGGGTCGCTTGCGACCCCGAACAAGTGGAGCGATGCCTCCAGATTGTCCCCGTCGATCTCTTCGTAGAAGGCAAAGTTCAACACGACCGCTGTCAGTTCGTAGCCATCCCTTGAATCGCCGGTGGTAAAGACCTGTGCCCCCCGCTGATTGAGGCTGGTGCCGACAGTGTCTGCCATGCCGATCTTGGGTCGCCAGTCCAGCGGTCGGTCCAGGTTGCTGACCAATACATCGCCCTGCGGGACGCCCACGGGCGGTGTCGTCGAGTCGTCGTCCGCGATGGTGCCCGTTGCCGTGGCGTCCGACAGATACGCGCGGCCGCCCGACGCATTGCTCAGCGTCAGCGTGAACGTCTCGGCGCTTTCCTCGACTTCATCGTCCAGCAATGGCACGGAGACCGTCTTGCGGGTCTCGCCCGGCGCGAACGTCAGCGTTCCCGACGTGGCCGTGTAGTCGGCTCCGGCGGTCGCCGTCCCGTCGGAGGTCGCGTAGTCCACCGTCACGGTTTCGGCCACCGCGCGGTTCAGCGTCACCGTGAAGTCCACCGCCGTGTTCGCCCCCTCCACCCCGCTCGCATCGACCACCGCAAGCCAGGGCGCCAGACCCGGAACCGTCGCCGTCACCGGCACCGAGAGCGGCCGCCCGTTGTCGGTGCAGATCGCGTTGGCCGCCGAGCAGTCCGTCGTCGCGAGCAAAGTGATCGCAACGTCCGCGACGTCGCTGTCCGGAGCGATGCGAATCCGCCAGACAAGATTCCGGTGGTCCGACCCGAACCGGTACGTCCGCTCCAACCGTCCGTTGGCCACGGCAAGCGCGCCCGCCCGCCTTCCATCCCCCTTCAGGTTCAGGTAGCTGAAGGCCGAATCCGGTTCTTCGCTGAAACTGAGCAGGAATTCGAATGCCGCCCCGTCGTGACTGGTCGGCACCCCGACAAACTCTGCCGTAAGCTCGGCCCCGTCGATCCGCCCCGTCGCTATCGCGTCCAGGACTCGCGCGTTGGCGCTCGGGTTGCTCAGCGTCAGCCTGAATTCCTCGGAGTCCTCGTGGACGTCGTCGTCGGGGATCGTTACGGTCACGGTTTTCGAGGTCTCGCCCGCGGCGAACGTCAGCGTCCCCGAAACGGCCGTGTAGTCGGATCCGGCGGTGGCCGTCCCGTCCGAGGTCTCGTAGTCCACTGTGGCCGCATCCGGCAGCGCCCCGTCCATCGTCACGACGAAGGCCGCGGTGTAGCCCTCGACGGCCATCGCGTCGGCCACGTAGATGCCGCCCGGTCCCAGGGTGTCGGGCGCTACCTGGAAGACGGAGGAGAGGGCGTAGACCCGGGTGGACAGCGTACCGTCGGCACCAGCGCCCCTGTCCACGCTGTACATGGGCATTCCGCCGGAGTTCAGCTTTCCGCCGCCGACCCTTTCGCCCTGGGTCGTAATGTTCCGAAACGGCCACTTGGGCTTGGAGCGGCCGTCCGCCGTGCTGCCGTTCAGTATGCCAAGCGCCTGGTCCGATCCCGATCCGCCCGCCTCGGTGGTCCAGGATTCGCTGTCCCAGTACCCGTCGTACAGGTCCTCGTAGTCGTCCGCGACCCTGACGCCGCTGCCAAGCCAGAAGATGGGCTCGCCGGGGCCATCGGTGCCGGGGTTCGTGCCGGTGTTGTCCCGCGCGGCGACCGCGGCGGTGCTGGCCAGGACGCGGAAGAGCGAACTGTGCGACTGAATGGCCGCATGGCCCGCGGCGGCACGGGCCTGCACGAACGCGTTGTAGTGGTGGATGCTGTCGGAGTTGAGCTGAACCTCGGTGGAGGTCACGAACAACAGGCGGAACGTGTCTCCGGCCCCTACCTCGGGAGGGATGAGCGGCCAGTCCGATGAAACCCTGGTCTGTGCCCCGGCCGGCGCCCCCGGCAGAAGCGCAACCAACGCGGCGAGGAGCATGGCCGCGGTCGAGCCGGCAGCCGTGGATCGCGTTCGCATGTTGGTCCAAACCTCCATCGCCCGAGTTCCACGCCAGATACCCCCTAAGCGCCTTATCGTATCCTTCCTGCGTCAGAAGGCTGTCGATTACCGTACATGAGCAGGTCGTCGGAAGCATAGATAAAGAAACAGTATATGTCCAATCTATGTAGATGTTCTACCTCCGCTAACGCAAGTCCAGGGTCCCTACCGGAAGTTCGCGTGCTGGCGAGAGTGCCGAGGCGCTAGGAGTCTGCGCCGCACATCGTCGGCGCCGGTGCCGCTACTTCCCCCTCGCGATGCACTCGATCTCCACCCTGGCGCCCAGCGCCAGCCCGCTCCCGGCCATCGCGGAACGCGCAGGCGGCTCCATGCCCTCGAAGTACGTCACGTAGACCTCGTTCATGGCCGCGTAGTCGGCGATGTCGGCGAGGAAGACGGTGCACTTCACCAGGTCCTCGAAGCCGAGTCCCGCCGCTTCGAGTACACGGCGGATGTTCTCCATGGTTGCACGGGTCTCGGGCCCGACGCCGCCCTCGACGACGCGGAGTTCGCCGGTGGGCGGGGTGCCGATCGCGCCGGAAAGGAAGACGAGGTCGCCGACGCGGACGGCCGGGGTGAAGACGGGCAGCCGCGCCACGCCCTCCGGGACGATGTGCTCGATGGGGGTGGGTTCGGACATTGCGCCGCCTTCCTGTTGTGCGACTTCGCCGGACCCCGTGCCGTCCGATTCCTGTGCACCTTCGCCGGTTCCAGGGGTCCCCCCGCAGGCGGCGAACGCAGCCAGCGCGGCAACGCAGAGCATCGTGCAGGCGCCCCGGGACCGGATCGCAGCTGATTCGGGGTAGGGGCGGCGCAATTGCGGAATCGGTCGTACTTGATCCCCAGAGCCCGACCGCCGTGGACCTCCGCGTTGCCTCTGCCCGGGGCCGCTACCGCGCATACCGCACCACTCCTCCCACGATGGTCATGTCCACGCGCGCGTCCGCCAGCTCCCCGTCCGGCACGGTGAGAATGTCGCGATCGATCACCACCACATCGCCGAGCTTGCCGACCTCGAGCGAGCCCTTGTACTCCTCTTCGAAGGCGGCAATGGCGTTGTTGACCGTGTAGCTGCGGAGCGCCTCGATACGGGTCATGTTCTGTTCCGGGTAATAGATGGACCCGTCGGCGGTCCGGCGGGTGACCGAGGCGCGGAAGCTGGCGAGCGGATCGATGTCCTCGACCGGCACGTCGGTCCCGTTGTTGATGAGCACGCCGGCGTCGAGGAACGAGCGCCACAGGTAGGTCCGCTTCTCGGTGCGGTCATCGCCCAGGCGGAGGGGCACCCACGGAAAGTCCGAGGTGGCGTGCACGCCCTGCATCGAGGCGAGGACGCCGAGTTCAGCGAAGCGCTGCACATCGTCGGGGTGGACGTGCTGTGCGTGCTCGATCCTCCAGCGCAGGTCCTCCGCGCCGCCGGCCGAATCGAAGACGGCCTCGTAGATGTTCAGGACCTCGCGGTTCGCGCGGTCCCCGATCGCGTGCGTGTTGACCTGGAACCCGTGCTTGATCGCGACGTGCGCGGTCCCCGTGATGTCCTCGACCGTTTCGAGCACGAGCCCGACCGATTCGGGCATGTCCTCGTACGGCTCCAGCAGCCACGCCCCGTGCGACCCGAGCGCCCCGTCGATCTGGCGCTTGATCGACCGCACGGTGAGATAGTCGTCCCCCTCGGAAGGCATGTAGTAGTCGGGCAGACGCGCATCCATCTCCTCGTTGGACTGGCGGCGGACCATGATGTAGAGGCGGACGGGGAGCGCGCCCTCGGCCTCCATCTCCTTGAGGCGGTCGATGGTGCCGAAGCCGGCGCCCGCATCCTGAAACGAGGTCACGCCCTTGGAGAGCGCCTCCTCGGCGGCCAGCATTACCTCGCGCCGGAACTGGGCATCGATCTCCTCCGCCGTGCGGCCAAGCTGCGAATCGGCGAAGGCCGCGGATACCGGTCCCTGGGCCGTCTCGCGCAGGAGGCCGGTCAGTTCGCCGTTCTCGTCGCGAACCAGTTCGCCGCCGGGGGGCGGTTCGGAGTCTCTCGTGAAGCCTCCCAGTTCCAAAGCCAGCGCGTTGGCGAAGGCCGCGTGCCCCGACGCGTGGCCCAGCAGCACCGGGTTTTCCGGGCTGACCGCGGTTAGCGTCGCGTGGGTCGGGTTGCCTTCCACGACCGGGTCGGGCGGCCGGTCCCACTTCTCCTGGTGCCATCCGCGACCGCGGATCCACTCGCCGGGCTCGGCGTCGGCCACCGCCTCGGCGACCATCTGCACGATCTCGTCCCAGTTGGCGGCGTCGTTCAGATCGAGGATCGTCTTCGAGTTGCCGAGGCTCATGTAGTGGCCGTGTCCCTCGATGAAGCCGGGCATGGCGAACCGGCCGTCCAGCTCGATCACCTCGGTGCCGTCGCCGATGAACGCGGCGACCTCCTCGTCGCTGCCCACCGCCACGATCCACCCGTCGGTGATTGCCACCGCCTCGGCCATCGTGTTGTCGGCGTCCACCGTGGCGACCACCCCCCCGCGCAGCACCAGGTCGGCGGGCGCGGCTGGCCCGGCAGCGTCATCGGCGCAAGCGCCGAGCAGCGCGACGCCAGCCACGGCGAACGTGGCCACGAGGCTGCTGGACCACCCCGATCGCGATCCGAATCCCATCATGGTAAACTTCGCTTTACAGTTTGTAAGGTTTGCTTGACTTACCCCCGCCGCGACGCATGCCACGCCGCCAGCACCTCGGCCTCCCGCTCGGGGCTCAGCCTGTTGAACACCCGGGCCTGCCGCTCCTCCGGACGCGAGAAATGGAACTCCAGCGTCGCCGCGGTCGTGTCGGCGAGCGAGCGGAAGGTGAGGCCCTTCTCGACTTCCGGCGTGAGGTCGAAGCGCGCGAAGCCCTCGAACCCGTCGCGGGCGGGGCGCCACACCGGCATCTCCCCGTAGGGGCGCAGCCCCGCCTCGCGGAGGAAGTCCGCATCCACCCAGGTGAAGGAGGTCTCGGCGGTGGTCACGGCGCGGATGCCGTAGAGCATCTCGCTCATGGGACGGGGCGTCGCCGGGCCGACGACGTTGTAGGTGCCGTGCTCGCCCGCCTCGGCCATGCGCACCAGCCAGTCGCCGAAATCGCGCACGTCGATGATCTGCACCGGGTCGGTGCCGTCGCCGGGGGAGAGGACCTCGCCGCCGCGGTGGATGCGCACGGGCCAGTAGGTGAAGCGGTCCGTGTTGTCGCCCGGGCCGATGATGAGGCCGGGCCGGAAGACCAGGGTGCGGTCCTCGCCGAATACGTCCCGGGCGATCTGCTCGGAGATTGCCTTGCCGAGACCGTAGGGGAGCCGATCCGCGCCGCGCTCCACGCCGGCGTTCTCGTACGTCCAGACCGGCGCCTCGATCGACATCGGCACCCGGCTGGTGTCGGCGTAGACCGACCGCGTCGAGACGAAGATGTAGCGCTCGCACGAGTCCCTGAGCAGGTTCGCGCTCGCCTCCACCCAGTGCGGCGCGTTGGTCGCCGAATTGTCCACCACCGCGTCCCAGCTCCGCCCCTCCAGCGCGGAGAGGTCGCTCTCGCGGTCGCCGACCAGCTTCTCGACTCCGGGGAAGAGGTGCGAGTTGGTGCGGCCGCGGTTGAAGAGCGTGACTTCGTGCCCGCGCGACAGCGCATACTCGACCTGGTGCGGACCGATGAACCCGGTCCCGCCCAGGATCAGGATGCGGAGCGACTGCGCGGCCCTGGTCTGTGCCTCGGCGCTGGGCTGCGGCGTCGCGCCCTCCGCCGTCGACGCGCCTCCCACGCCACCACCCCCGGCCAACCCCGCGAGCCCCACAGGAGTGACCCCCGCCGCAACAGCCCCGCCCGCGGCAACCGTCGTCTTCAGAAAATCCCGCCGATTCGTGTCCATTTTCGCTTCCTTGTCAGGGCGTGACGGTGAAAGGTCCGGGCGTGACAGTAAAGGTCGGGGCGGGACAGCGACAGGTCAGAGCGTCACGACAAACGTCAGGCACGTCACGGCAACGCCTAGCGCATGACCGTCACCCGCACATACGCGTTCGTCCAGCAGCATTGGTCGCCGCCGGTGCTGTCGTTCGCGGACCAGTTGTCGACGCGCGCCCGCAGCACGTACTCCCCCGGCTCGCTGAAGACCAGGGTCGCCGTGGCCTCGCCGGTGCCGCCTTCCACCGTGATGCGCCTTGGGTCCACCGAGACCCGCCCGGCGGGCCCCTGGTGCTTGAACCAGCTCACCCCCACGTCGACGGAGACGTTGACCAGGTCCTCGGGCGCGCGCACCGAAACCTCCTCCGTCCACAGCGTCAGCGTAAGCGGCTCGCCCACCTTCGCGGTGCGCGGCTCCCCCCACACGCCCTGAATGTGCTGGCCTGCCTCCCCGTCGGGGCTGAACCGCACCACCGGCGACACCGATCCCATCGCCCGCGGCCCGTAGTCCAGCTGCAGCGCCGGGACCCCCACCCGCCCCGGAGTCGCGTTCGTGTACCCGTTCGCCGTGATCGTCCACACCACCGTCTGCTCCCCGTCCCCGTACGAAGCGGGCACCGTGACATGAAAGACGCCCCGGTCCCGGCGCGGCCGCACCGGGAAGTGCGTGGGCTGCATCCCGTCGAACTCGGCCGGCTCGATGAAGTTCTCCGGCCCGATCGGGATGTCCAGGATCTGCCGGCTGTTCAGGTTGAAGAACCCGAACGAGAGCGTGAAGGTGCCGTCGTCGTTGCGGTACCAGCCTTCGAAGAACGGGGCCACTTCGTCCCCCTCGGGCAGGATCGGGGCGAGCGGCAGCCGGCGCTGCTGCGCCTCCAGCGGTCCGCCCGCAGCCGCCGACACCGCCAGCAGGATCATTGCCGCGCCCAGCACCCGCGCCGCGCCCGGATCCCGCACCCCCCATCCGCCCCGCATCAGTTGCCGTCGCCCCCGTTTTCGCCGCTCGCGAGCTTCTTCTCCCGCTCTTCGACCAGCCGTTGGTAGCCGTCCTCAGTGAGGTGGGTGACCGCGATCCACGCATGCGACATCTCGTCCATCGTCCGCGAGCCCCGCGCATACCAGATCTCGGGGTCCGGCGTGAGCTCGTTCTCGGCGGTGTTGTCGTACCACCCGGTCAGGACGACGACCGTTCCCGTCGGGAGGAGCGGCGCCACGTCGTCCTCGTAGATGTAACTGTGATGCCAGCGGGCGTCGAAGTCCGTGACCATGCTGATGAGTCGGACATCGCCATTGGGATACACCGCCTGCACGGACATCGCGTGCAGGTGCACATGTCCGTGCGGCTGGTAGCTATCGATGCGCACCGGGTGGTCCCAGCGGTGGAAGCCCTGTGTCATTGCGGTCCCCCCGGGCGCGAGCGCGATGTCGCCCCGGAGCGGGTAGAGGCGCAGGTCCTGCCGGAACTCCGGCTCATAGCCATCCTCGTGGAACCAGATCCCCAGCTCCAACTGGTCGCCGGTCACTTCGTATCCCATGGGATAGTAGTGGGCATCCCACTCGATCAGGTCGGTTGCCTTGAGGAGCCTTCCCGCGTCGCGCGGCACGATCTCGCCGACCTTGCCCATGGCGTACTCGGACAGGCTCTGGATGCGCCGGTACTCGCCCTCCTCGGTGAGCCGCAGGAGGCGCGGGATCGCGTGATGGACGACCTGGCGGCCGGCCGGGAAGGAGGGACGCGTCTCGGCCGCCATCACCCACCTGTCTTCGGTGAGCCCCGTAGGCACGCGCGGACGCCACCAGGTGTCGCCACCCTCGGCGGGCACGTCGAACGGCGTCGACCTGATCACGTGATCCGGCGGGCCGAGGATGTCCTCGAGCTGCCACATCTGCTTGTTCGGCCACTCGACCGGCGGGGGCAGGTCGGCCGGATCCCCTTCCGGCGCCCCCGCGTCCACCCACGCCACGAAGGTCTCGATCTCCTCGTCGCTCAGCCGCCAGTCATCCTTGATCTCCTGGATGCCGACCCCGGTGTCGAGGTGGAAGGGCGGCATCAGGCGCTTCGAGACCAGATCCCGCGCCCGCGACGCATACCGGCGGACCTCCTGGTAGGTGAGGAGCGACATCGGGCCGACGGAAGCTGGCCGGTGGCAGATCTGGCAGTTGGCCTGGAGGATGGGAGCGACGTCCTTGCTGAAGGTCACGCCGGCTTCGTGCGATTCGCCGTTGCCCGCGGACTGCTGGGCCGCGACGGGAGGGGTGGTCGCCAGCGCCAGGATGGCCGCCGCCGCGATGGATAGCGCCGGGGCGGTGAAGGGGCTGGACGGACGGTACGGGCGGTCATGCATGCGGCGCATGAGCAGATCCTCCTTCAAGAGCGGTCGCGCGGGGGCCGATGCGAGCCCCGTGCCGGGCAAGGTACGGCCCCGGTCCCCGCCATAATGATGCGGCGGCACCGGACGGCGAGGCAAGCTTGCGTGAGCGTCCGGCGGGCGTACAGTACCGGGGACAGGGTGCGGCGGCAAGCGGGCGACGGGCGAGGTCCCCTAGCAAAATCGAGGCCTCAAGGGTCCACCATATAGGTCGAGGGATCATCGAAACCGGCAGGGAGCCTGACCAATGAAGCGAAAAACGGGCCTGAGCGCGTTCTGGAAGGAAGTGGAACGCCGCCGTGTGGTCCGCAGCGGGGGCTTTTACGTGGTCGCGGCATTCGTGCTCCTGCAGCTTGGGGAGATCATTCTTCCGGCTTTCGATGCTCCGAACTGGGTGATGCAGTCGCTGGTCGTCGTTCTGCTCCTGGGCCTGCCGGTGGTGCTGGCCTGCGCCTGGGTGTATGACCTGACCCCCCACGGGCTCGAACGAACGAGCGACCAGGGCGTCACGCGGGTGACCCTGGCGCCCCGGGTCGCGCTTCTGGTGGTCACGCTGATCGTGGCCGGGGTGGGAGCGTTGTGGTTCCAGCGAAATGCGCGGGCGGGGGGTGAGGGAGCGGCGCCGCCGGCGGAGGGACTGGGCGCCGAGGTGCTGGCGATCGCGGACATCGACACGACCGTCACCGCGATCGCGGTCCTTCCCCTGGCGGACCTCACCGGCGGTGAAGACCTCTTCGCGCGCCAGCTGCACGAGGAGATCATCACGCTGCTGAGCGAACTCACCACGCTCAGGGTCGTGTCGCGAACCTCGGTGGAGCGGTACCGCACCACGGACAAGCTCCTCCCCGAGATCGCGGCGGAGCTGGGGGTGCAGCGGATCGTGACGGGGTCGGTCGCGATGGCGGCGGACAGCGACAGCGTGCGGATCTCGGTGCAGCTCCTGGACGCGCCCACGGACACGCACCTGCGCTCGATGACCTACCAGCGCGAGATGAGGGACATTCTTCGCCTCCAGACGGAGGTTGCCGTCGACATCGCGAGGACGGTGGCGGGGGAGCTGGACGGCGTCGCGGTCCCGCAACAGTTCGCGCAGATCGATCCGAAGGCGTACCGGCTGAACCTGGAGGGCCGGCAGGCACTGGAGGCCGAGAGGTGGGATGAGGCCGTGGCCCTCTTCGATCAGGCGATCGGAGAGGACTCCACCTTCGCGCTCCCCAGCGTCTTGTTGTTCGGCGCCGTGCTGGGCGCCCGTATGGAGGGGAGGGCGATTCCGGAGGACACGCTGGCGATGGCGGTCGCGCACCTGCAGCGGGCCAGGGGGCTTGGAGGTGTCGAGGATGAGGTGTTGGCGGTGGAGGAGGCAGCCAGACAGGTGGGTCCGCGGCTGGGCTGGGGTGCGGGCTTGCTTGCTCTGGCCGAAGGGGATGTCGATGCAGGGGTCGCGGAGGCCGGGCCGGACACGGACTCGCTCACGCGGCGCAGGCTGATGCAGGGGACCAGAATCGGCCGCCAGTTCGGTGAACCGTCCCCGCTCATGCGGGCGTACCGGTATCGGGAACAGGGCCAGTACGACAGCGCGGATGTCGTACTGCGGACGGAACTCACGGAAAACCCGAGGATGAGTCCGGCCTGGGCAGCTCTGGAGGATCTCCACCTCCACCAGGGTGACTACGAGGCCGCGGTGGGGATCCGCGAAGAGTGGATCCGGGCCACGCAGCGCGATGCGGCGGCCGCCGGGACTGCAATCGAAGCGCTGCACGCGACCTTCGACCCCGGCAATCCCCAAACCTATTGGCAGTGGCGGCGCGACCATCTCACGGCACGCCAGGAGCGGGGCAACCGCGTGTCGCAGGTCGAGGCCGCGACCGTGGCCCTCCACCTTGGCGATCGCGGAGGCGCGCTCGACCACCTTGAGGCGGCCGTCGAGGCGAGGGATCCCGCGCTGGCCTTCCTCTCGACCAGTCCCGTGTGGGACCCGTTGCGGCGGCACCCCCGATTCCGGGAGATCCAGCAGCAGATCGAGCAGCAGATGCGGGAGTGGCGGGAATCGCGAGGCGGGCGGGGCCGCGGCCCCGGGCAAGGCAGAGAGGGAGGGCGGCGCCCGAACAGCCCGGGGTGACTACCGCGTCTCGACGAGCCGGCCCATCAGGGCGGGGAGCGGCGTCGCAGTGATCCCGTCGCCCAACGGGTAGGTCTCTTCACCCGGATAGACGATGAAGCTCCGGGCCGCCTGGACATCGGCGGTCGCGATGCGGAAGCCGCGCGGGACCCTGGGGGCCGAGGATCGCTTCACTTCGATTGCCCAGAGCTCCTGCCCCGGCAGCAGGAGGAGCAGATCGATCTCCGCACCGGCCCGCGTCCTGTAGAAGAACGCATCCGTCCCCTCCGGGGCGGCCCCAATGAGGTTCTCGACGACATGGCCCTCCCAGCTTGCTCCGGCCACCGGATGGCCGAGCAGGTCGTCGATCGACCGGATGTGGAGCAGCGCGTGGACGATCCCGCTGTCGCGCACGAAGAGCCTGGGGGATTTGATGAGCCGCTTGCCCACATTCGCATGGTAGGGCTGGAGCCTGCGCACCAGCATCAGGTCGACCAGCGTGTCGGCGTACCGCTTCACCGACGGCACCGAGACCCCGAGGCTGCCCGCCAGTCTCGCGGCGTTGAAGGGCGTTCCCTGCGAGTGCGACAGCATCGTCCAGAACCTGCGCAGCGTTTCGGCGGGTGCCCTCAGCCCGGCCTGAGGAAGGTCCCGCTCCAGGTAGGTGCGGATGAAGTTGGTGCGCCAGCGCAAGCTGATTTCGTCGCCAGGTGCGGTGACGCTGTCCGGAAACCCGCCCCGGAGCCAGGAACGGTCCGGATCGCGGCCCACTTCCAGCGCGTCGAGACCCGGCAGCTCATGATAGGCGACGCGCCCCGCGAGGGACTCGGCGGATTGGCGCAGCAAAGCCCCGGAGGCGGATCCGAGGATGAGGAAGTGTCCGCTCTCACGCCCTTCCCGCCGGCGTGCGTCAATGGCGCCACGCAGGACCCGAAAGAGATCCGACATTCGCTGGATTTCGTCGAGGATGACCAGGCGGTGGCGGTGCAGGTCGAGATAGCGTCTCGGGTTCGATAGCCGGCCCACGACGCCGGGATCCTCCAGGTCCAGATAGAGTGAATCGCGAACCTCGCTCTCGATCTCCCGGGCGAGAGTCGTCTTGCCCACCTGGCGCGGTCCCAACAGAACAACCGAGGGGAACCAGGCGAGGTCTCGCCGGATCAGTTCCCTGCTGCGTCTGGTGATCATATGAGCTAATCTCTAGTGGAGACTATAGATTAGCAAGGCTAACCGGCTGCGGGCCGTTCGCCAACCCGGCTCTTCGTCTACCCCGACCGATCCAGCCCCCGGACCTGCACGTATTCCACCCCCAGCTCATCCCTGACCTTGCCGAGGATGTAGTCCTCGCCGATCTCGTAGATGACCAGTTCAGGCGGAGTCTCGACGAATCCGAGAACGAGCCCTTCCGGGTCGAAGACGGTCCAGAGGGCGCGGCCCTCCTCGCCGGGAAGGTTGTGTTCGCGGACCCAGAGGTTGTCGAGGAGATCGGCCTGAATGGAGGAGATGGCGGGGAAGGACTCGGCGAGCGGAAGGGCGTTCCAGGCCGCCAGGCGGTTGCGGGAGAAGTTGGTCAGCTCACCCTCGGGTGCTTCGGCCGCCCGGTAGCCGTCCAGATCGGCCTGCGTGGGACTACGCACGTCGTTTTCTCGCCGCACGATCCGCGCCAGGGACCCGTCCTGGCGGTAGGCCCGGAGTTCATATCGTTCCGTGGGAGCGACGACCACGAGTTGGCCCCAGGCTGCCCACACCAGCGACTTCTGGAATGGCGGTTGCATGATGGTGAAGGCGGTGCCGTCCCAGATGGCCTCTTCCCAGTGCCAGAAGGTCTCGGCACCGGAGTGTGGACCGAGCGATACCTGGGAAGAGCCGTCTCCCGCGACGATGAACAGCTCCACTTCCTGGCGGTAGAGGCCCTTCTCCGGGTCCTCCTTCGGGAGCGGAGGGGATGGCCCGAGGGAGCGACTGGCCAGGATTGCTCCCCCCGGCACCGGATCGCGACAAATGGGTACAACTTCGTCGCGGGCCAGATTGAGTCTGCGACCATGGCGTCCCCGGGTGTCCAGGACCGACACGAAGTGCTTCGGTCCCACGGGCGGTCCACCGTGACAAACCGCCAGCGAATCCCCCGGCCAACGATCCATCCAAAAGAGACCGGCGCTCAATCCATCGTCACTCCGTGAGCCACCGAAGTCGCCCGGACCTTCCCCCCGCTGTCCCCAAGCCGTCAGGTAGTTGCCGGCCGCGTCGAAGACCAGCAGCTGGTGAGATCCTCCATTGGCGACCACGATCCGCCCGTCGTTCAGCTTGAGCGCATCGTCGACCCGGTGAAGCTGGAAGTCATCGGTGCCCTCCGCGGTCCCGATCGACAGGCTCGCCTCCGGGCTCACCTCCCAGCCGAGGCGCGATTCGGAAGCTGGGCGGGCGTTCTCGACGATGATGACGCCGGCGCTGTCCTCGACCTGGGTGGACGATGCGAGGTCGCCTGCCGGGGAGGCTTCGCAGGCGGTGGTCGTTACGGCTGCGGTGACGGCAAAGATTGCGATGCGAGCGGTGGTTCCTGCGGACATTGTCCCCTCCGATGCATTTACGATCTGTTGTCGTATGATTATGACACTATGTCGTAGCCAAGCGCAATGCGAAACTGCACAAGCTGGCCCCTCAGGACGCCCCGTCCGCCCCCCCCACCCCCGCCCCCCCCGATGCCTTCACGGCAAACATCACGTCGCCCCCCGGCGGCCCGCCCAGGCGCGGCGCGTAGAACCGCGCGGCGAGGGCATCCATCACCGCGCGGACGGTGCGCTCGTCGCACAGCGCCACCGCGCATCCCCCGAACCCCGCCCCGGTCAGCCTGGCCCCGGCGGCTCCGGCCTCGAGCGCAATCTCCACGATCTCGTCCAGCGCGGGCGTGCTCACCTCGTAGTCGCTACGGAGGCTCTCGTGCGATGCGACCATCAATTCCCCGAAGCGGCCCATTTCGCCCGCCCGCATCGCCGCCTCGGCCTGCGCGACCCGGCGGCCCTCCGTCACGACGTGGCGGAAGCGGCGCAGCAGCACGGGCGAGAGTACGCGCTGGGCATCCGCGATCAGCTCGCCAAGACCACCGCGCGCCAGCAGGCCCGAGTAGGTCGTGGATCCGGCGACCGCCCAACCAGACATGCCCTCGTCCCGCGCTTTGCCGCGGCGCGCGTCGGGGCCGTCCCAACGCGACATGCCCGCGTCCCGCTCTCTGCCGCGGCGTCCGTCGCCTCCCCTCCGCGACAGGTGCTCCACCACCGCTCCCAGCGCCTCCCGGCACTGCCTCGCCCGCTCGTTGTATGCCTCGCGCGCACCCCCCGACTTCTCCGCGCGGACCAGCGACGACGCCACCACCCACCGCCACCCCTCCGGCACGGCCACCTTCGTCACCCGCAGCGGCTCGAACTCGATCCTAAGCGCATGCCCCTCCTCCCCAAACAGGCACGCCGCCTGGTCCATCCCTCCCCCTTCCAGCCCCACGAAGCGCTCGGCCCGCGCCATCAGCGCGGCGAGGTCAAGGCGCGGCACCTCGGTGCGCCCGGCGCCCGCTTCGCCCCGCCCGGCGCCCGCCCCCGCCACCTCGCCCCGCCCCCCGCCCCCCCCCGCCCCCCCCACACCCACCCCATTCGCCCTCAGCAGCGCCAACGCGCTCGCCACCACCAGCGCCGACGAGGACGACAGCCCCGCGGCAATCGGCACATCGCCGCTCACGGTTCCTTCGATACCGCAGGGCAGAGGATCGGCGCCGAGCAGCCCGCTCTCCAGCAGCCCCCGCGCCGCCGCCCGCACATAGTTCGACCAGTCTCCCTGCTCCGCGGGCTCGATGGGACGTTTCAGCTGAAACGTTAAGGGCGCAAACCGCGCCCCGGCGCTGTCCAACCACACCACCGGCTCGCCCACGACCCGAAACCCGATACGGACCGCCCGGTCAATCGCGATCGGCAGCACCGGCAACCCGTTGTAGTCGGTGTGCTCCCCGATCAGGTTGACGCGCCCGGGCGCGATCGCCGTAAAGGAGCCCGCGGAAGATACCCGCGCGTCATGCGAGCGGCCGCGGCTACCCCCCGTCACCCCGTCAACCCGCGTAACCGATCCTCGGCAGCAGCCGGAAGAGCCACACGCCGGCCGCCGCCGACACCCCGAGGGCCAGCACTGCCCAGTGGAATTGCCCGTAGAGCAGGTATCCGGTCCCGAATAGGGCCGCGTAGACGAGGACGCACCCCAGGAACCACGCGAGGAAGGACGCGGTGATCGTGCCGGCATCCTTTGGCCCGTCGCCGACCCTCACGACCCGTCCCCACCCCTTGCCCATCGGCTGGATCCGGTCGTAGAAGGCCTGCAGCGTCTCGCGGCTGGCCGGCGGCGTCACGAGGGTCACGCCGACCCACACCACCGTCGTCACCGCCACTCCGATCACCAGCTGCATCGACGCCGGCAGCGGATCGAACCCCAGCAGCTGCTGGTGGCCGAAGGCGAAGTAGAACGCCATGAGGAACGAGATCGTCATCCCGGAGAGTTCGCTCCACACGTTCACCCGGTACCAGAACCAGCGCAGCAGGAAGATGAGCCCCGTCCCGGCCCCGATCTGCAGCAGGATCTGGAATCCCTGCCCGGCCGTATCCAGCTGGAGCGCGACGAAGGCGCCGAGCACCATCAGCCCGACCGTGGACAGGCGTCCCACCGCCACCAGCTCCCGGTCGCTGGCCCCCTGGTTCACGAAGCGCCGGTAGCAGTCGTTGACGACGTACGACGACCCCCAGTTCAGCTGCGTGCTGATCGTCGACATGTAGGCGGCCGCCAGCGACGCGACCACCAGCCCCAGCAGACCCGCCGGCAGGAATACGAGCATCGCCGGATAGGCCAGGTCGTTGCCCACCAGCGAGGGGTCGAGTTCCGGAAAGCGGGCCTGGATGTCGGAGAGCTCCGGGTAGATGACCATCGAGCAGAGCGCGACGATGATCCACGGCCACGGCCGCAGCCCGTAGTGCGCGATGTTGAACCACAGCGTCGCCTTCATCGCCTCCCGCTCGTCCTTCGCGGCCAGCATGCGCTGGGCGACGTACCCGCCGCCGCCGGGCTCGGCGCCCGGATACCACGCGCTCCACCACTGAACCGCGATCGGGATGATGAAGATCCCCATCGCGACGCTCCAGTCGGAGAAGTCGGGGAAGAAGCGCATTGCCGACTGCAGCTCGGGGTTGGAGACGAGGCCCGCGAGCCCGCCGACCTCGGGTTGCTGGAGCGCGAAGACCGCCGCGGCTACGGATCCGATCATCGCGATGACGAAGAGGAGCAGGTCGGTGGCGACGACCCCCCAGAGCCCCGAGGTGGCCGAATAGAGCATGGTCACGGACCCGGCGATGAGCACGGTCGTGAGCGGGTCGAGCCCGAGCAGCACACCGCCGATCTTGGTCGCCGCCAGCGTCACCGTGGCGATGATCACCACGTTGTAGAAGACACCCAGGTAGAGCGCGCGGAAGCCCCGAAGGAAGGCCGCCGGCCGTCCGGAGTAGCGCAGTTCGTAGAACTCGATGTCGGTCAGCGCGCCCGAGCGGCGCCACAGGCGCGCGTAGAAGAAGACCGTGAGCATCCCGGTGATCAGGAAGGCCCACCACGACCAGTTCTGCGCGACGCCCCCGCTGCGCACGAAGTCGGCGACCAGGTTGGGCGTGTCCGTGGAGAAGGTCGTGGCCACCATCGACGTGCCCAGCAGCCACCAGGGCAGCTTGCGACCCGAGAGGAAGAACTCGTCGGCGCCCGAACCCGCGCGCCGGGCGAAGCGGAGGCCGATGGCGAGGGCCGTGAGGCCGTAGAGGGTGATGACGATCCAGTCGAGTGTGGTGAGTTGCATCGGCGTCAATCGGGGGGCAAGGGGAGGGGCGGAGCGTCCCAGAGTCGCGCAGGGTAGACCTTCGAGTCTACCAGCTTGCGCAGCGATTCGGCCACTCCCGCGTGGTCGCCGGGGAAGGTGACGCCGAGCCAGAGGGCGCCGGTGGGGAGCACGGTGCAGTGGGCGCGACCGGTCGCGATCAGCTCGTTCATCGCTTCGGAGAGGTAGAACTCGCGGTCAAGGCCGGGGTCGGCGGCGAGGAACCGGGTGAAGAGGTCGCGAAGGGGGGGCAGGATTCCGGGTGCGAAGCCCCACAGGTTGGTGCAGACGGGGGTGGCGGTGGGGACGTTGATGGGCCGGTCGGCGATGTCGCGGCCGTGGACGCGGGCGGGGTTGCGGTCGGCGGCCTCCACCCGCCGCAGCTCCAGCCCCTCGGTGAGCCGCAGGAGGGTGCCGGACTCGTCGACTTCGCAAAGGCCGCGCGAGACGCCGCCGCTGTCGGAGAGGGTCGCCGAGAGGGGGTAGCTGATGGCGAATGACATGTTTGCTTTACGTTCTGTAATGTTGGCTTTACTCTTGGTGGCGTTCTGGGGCTGGGGACTCCGCATTGCCTCTGCCAGCTCCGCGTACGCTTGCCGTCCGTAGAAGTCGTCGGCGTTGCAGATCGCGAAGGGGCCGCCACCGCCGACCTCCTCGCCAGCCGTCAGGACCGCGTGGCCGGTGCCCCAGGGCCGGGTGCGGCCGGGGGGCGGGTCGTCCACCAGGCCGGGGTGGGTGAGCCGCTGGTAGGCGAAGCGAATGTCGAGGCCGGCTGTGATTGCGGCGCGCAGGTGCGCGTCGAAGTCGGGCCGCAGCGCCTCCTGGATCACGAGGACGAACCGGGTGAAGCCGGCGAGGGCGCCGTCGTAGAGCGCGTAGTCGAGCAGGGCCGCGCCGCCGGGGCCGACGGGCGCCAGCTGCTTCAGGCGGCCGAAGCGGGTCGAGCGGCCGGCCGCGAGGATGACGAGGGTGAGGGGTGGGGGCACCTGCTGCAGGGGTCAGGGTCGATGTGGGGTTCGGGGCACCGTTACGAGAATTTTCCCGATCGGTAAAATTTTTTCCCGATCGGGAAAATTCCCGGGACGCACCCTGGGAATAGGAACAGCTGCGCGAACCGCGCTACGAATCCCCGGAATCATCTCCATCTCCCAGCCCGGCCAACGCCAGCAGCCGCAGCGCATTCGTCGAAGTGGTGATGCCGTCGCGCAGCCGATAGTCGAAGCTGAGCTCCCTATCCGTTGCCCCAACAGATTCGGTGAAGTGGACGGCGGTTGCCCGTTCGGCAAGGTCGTCGGCGTCGGCGAGAGCGAGGTCGTGCGTGGTCACGGCGCCGATCGCGTCGGTGGCGACGAGTTTTCTCAGCACCGTGCGGGCCGCGATGCGGCGCTCGGCGCTGTTGGTGCCCTGCAGGATCTCGTCGAGGAGGTAGAGGGTGCGGGGCCGGGGGCCGGCGGTCGCGTCGACCACGCGCTTGAGCCGCTGGAGTCCGGCAAGGAAGTAGGAGACGCCGTCGGCGAGCGAGTCCTCGATGTGGATGCTGGTCATGACGCGGAGCGGGGGCATCCGCAGTTCCTCGGCGCAGACGGGACCGCCGGCCTGGGCCAGGACCGCGTTCAGTCCGGTTGCGCGGAGCAGGGTCGACTTGCCTGACATGTTGGAGCCGGTGACGAGCAGGAAGGAGCCCGCGGGGCCGATTTCGACATTGTTGTGGACGCACTCCTGCGGCGGCAGGAGGGGGTGGCCAAGGGCGCGGGCGCGGAGCGTGCGAGCGTGGTCATCGAGCGCAGGCATCATCCAGCCGGGATTGTCGGCGGCGAGGGCAGCAAGGGCGGCCAGCGCCTCCGCTTCCCCCACCGCCCCCAGCCACCCCCTCACGCGGCGGCCCGACCGCGCCTTCCACCGCTCCATCGCGGCCAGCACATGCACGTCCCAGTGAAAAACCAGCGCGAGCGGGATGTGGCCGAGCGGCGACCTTCTGGCCTCGGCCATGTCGAGGAGGCGGCGCAGGGTGGCGATCTCCTCGGGTGCGGCGTGTGGCCCGGCGGCCGAAGGTGGCCCGACGGTGCCGCCCGCGGGCCCGGCGACGGCCGGCGGAGCAGCGCCGACGCGCTCGCGCAGGGCCGCCAGGTAGCGCGACCCGAGCGGCGCATCGCGAAGATGGCCGAGAATGGGGGCGTAGCGCCGCACCCCGGACTCGCCGTCATCCGCCTCGTCGAAGACAGCGTGGATCGCGCGCCATCGCGGCACGACCACCAGCGCCGAGATCAGGAGCGGCCAGACCAGCGCCGGCAGTGGCGCCATGCCCAGGGAAAAGAGGGTGATCGCGGCCACGTTGATTGGCGGGAGCACGAAGCTGGCGGCGCGGAGCCAGCGGTGCCCCGGCAGCCACGGGTCGCCTTCGGCCCAGCGGAGAAAGCGGTCCTCGGGCGCGGCTTGCGAGTCGCGCGCCCGCGTCCCGGTGGGTGTGGCTCCGAGCCGCGACTCGGTGGGAGTGGCCACGAGACGCGTCGCCGCGGGAATGGCCGCCAGCCGCCCCTCCGCCGCGAGCCCGTCCCGAAAGGCGAGCGCCCCGGCCATCTCGCGGACCGCCTCCTGGCGCAGGGCGATGGTATCCTGGTCCGCGCCACGGAGCAGCCACTCCTGCAGCGTTCGCCAGCCGGGGGGCGTCCCGCACACGCCCACGAGGTGCAGGAGGGAGGCGTGGCCGTAGAGGTCGAGGTCGTCGGCGTAGTCGTGGCCGTTGGGAGCCGCGAGGTCGGGGGCGGATCGCAGTCCGGGCCACGAACGCGCGATGCGGGCGATCCCTTCCCGGTTGAAGTCGGCCATGAACTCTGCGCGCTGCCTGCGCAGCCGGGCCGCCTGCTGCCGCGCCACGAACACCACGAAGAGCGCCGCCGCCGCGGCCAGCAGCAGCCACGCCGGTGCGCCGCGTCCCGAAGCGAAGAGCCACCATGCGCCCAGGGTGGAAGCCGTGAAGAGGGCGAGGCGGAGTCGCCCGTAGAACCGAACCGTGCCCTCCTGGGCGGCGGCCTCCCGATCGAAGCGGTCAGCCCTTTGCGCGTAGACATCTGCAGGTGGCGCGTTGGTGCGGCTCCGTTCACGTTGCATGGATGAAACTAAGCACTTCGCTGCCCGTGGCAGGGCTGGATAGTTGCCGGTAAGGTGGCCCGCATGAACGAGACACCACGCGCGCGCGGGCCGGTCGGAAATCCGCCCCCGCCGCTGGACATCCAGGTCGACCACTTGCGCTGCGTCGGCAGCGCCATGTGTCTGGAACTGGCGCCCGGCGTCTTCGCGCTCAACCATTGGCGGCAGTCCGAGGTGGTCGACCCCGAGGGAGACACGCTGGAAGACGTTCTCGAGGCGGCGAGCAACTGTCCCACCTCCGCGATCACCGTCAGCGACGCCTTCACCGGCGAAGTCCTCTTTCCCGTAACGGCCCGTTGAAGTCCAGGATCTCTGCCTGGCAGCATATCCCTTCGAGCCGCTGGCCCGGTCCCAGGCATTCTACCGCCCCTTCGCCGCCGCGATCCTCTCCTCGGCCATCCAGTCGGCCGCCCGCGCAGTGCTGATCCCCAACTCGTCCGCCATCGCGATCACCTGCAGGGTCTGATCGTAGATGTTGGCCACCTTGGAGTAGACCGTGAAGTCCTCGGTCGCGCGGCCGTTCACCTCTTCCTGGGAGCGGATGAGGCCGCCCGCGTTCACCAGGAAGTCGGGTCCGTAGACGATTCCCCTCGCCTTCAGCTCGTCCCCGTGGCGGTCTTCGGCCAGCGCGTTGTTGGCACCGCCGGCGACCGCGGGACACCGCAGGCGCGGGATCGTGTCGTCGTTGATCACGGCGCCGATCGAGTTCGGCGAGAAGACGTCGCACTCCACGTCGTAGATTGCGTCCGGACCGACCACCTCGGCCCCCAGCTCGCTGGCCGCCTTCGCCAGAACCGGCTCGTAGATGTCGGTCACGGTCAGCCGCGCGCCCGCCTCGTGACAGAAGCGCGCCAGCGCGAATCCAACATTGCCGAGCCCCTGGATCGCAATGTGCCGCCCCCCGATCGAGTCGCTCCCGTTCGTCGCCTTGAGCACCGCGCGAATGCCGCAGCTGACCCCGTACGCAGTCGTCCGCGAAGGGTCTCCCGCGCCGCCGGCAGACTCGTTCACACAGGACACGTGCCGTGTCGCGCCCCGGATCACCGCCATGTCGTGGGAATTGGTGCCGATGTCCTGTCCCGCTATGTACTCGCCCGCCATCGTCTCGATGAACCGGCCCATGGCGCGGAGCAGCGCCGGGTTCTTGCCCGTTCTGGCGTCGCCGATGACGACGGACTTGCCGCCGCCCAGGTCCACGCCGCTGATCGCGGCCTTGTAGGTCATGCCGCGCGCCAGGCGCAGCACGTCGTTCAGCGCCTCCTCCTCGGTGGGGTAGGGGAGCATGCGGATCCCGCCCAGTGCAGGGCCCAGGGTCGTGTCATGTATCGCGATGATCGCTCGGAGTCCCGAGTCGTTGTCGTTGCAGAAAACCAGCTTTTCGTAGTCGTGTTCGCCCATCAGCGGAAACACCGTCATCGTAGGGTCAATCCTCCTCTCTTCAGGTGGGGTCTGCGGGTCATACACCGCAGGCGGAAAGATAATCCCATCGGCCTGTGGACGCCGTCCGGGGTTGCTATAACTACAATTCGTAGGTACCGTCTGATCTCTGCCCGCCCGGCATCGCGCAAGGAAAAGAGAATCCACCATGAGCGGACGTTACGATGAACCCCTCACTCCCGAGCAAATCGCCGAAGTGAAGGACGAAGACATCGACTTCAGCGATATTCCGGAACTGGACGAAAATTTCTGGGACCGGGCGGAACTCGTCGAACCCGATCGCACGGACCAGATCACCATGCGCGTCAAGCGCTCGGTGCTGGCCTATTTCAAGGCTCCCGGAAAGGGCTACCAGACGCGCATGAACCGCGTACTCGAGAGCTACGTGCGGGCACAGGAAGGGGGGTCCCGCTAGCACCGGGACGCTTGCGGCCACGCCGCCGCCGCCCTACGGTACCCACTTGGGGAATCTGCGATCCACGGCCGGACGACCGGAGCCGGCGTCCGCGCCTTCCCAAGGAGGTCCCATGCCCTGCCACCCGCCCGCACCACTCCAAACCGATGGCACTCGCCGAGACTGTAAAGAGACCATTACTAAATGTCGTGTTCTCCTTACAGTTCTGTCGCTTCTGGCCGTGGGTGCCGCCACCCGGCCGCTTGCCGCCCTGCAGGAGCAGGAGGAGCAGGAGGTCGACCCCGTCGCCGTCATGGTCGAGCGCCTCACCCTCGACGAGTACAAGGCGACGCTGAAGGGGCTGACGCAGTTCGGCGACCGCCGCCAGGGCACGCAGCGCAACCGCGACGCGGTGGACTGGATCGAGGCCTGGCTGCAGGACGCAGGCTGCACGAACACCGAGCGCGTCCACTACGAGTATGCGCCGGTGCGGTTCGCCGATCCGCCGCGCCGAACGCCGGCTCAGGCCCAGGGCGCCGCCCGCCGTCCCCCACCCCGCCAGCAGGTCGAGGACCTGACGACGGCGACCGGAGGCCTCGTGGGACGCCGGGGACGCGGCTCCGGCGGCAGCACCATCTTCGGCTACCGGGGCCGCACCGGCGTCAACCGCGGCCTCATGGCGCAGCCCGACGAGCGCATCCGCGAGCTCAACCGCGAGGAGCCGGTCGACGGCGACCGCTCCCAGGTCTACTGCACCAAGGTCGGCACCACCCGCCCCGACGAGATGTACATCCTGGGCGCGCACATGGACGGCCACGGCGTCAACGAGGCGGTGGACGACGACGGCTCCGGCACGGCGCTGGTCATGGAGCTGGCCCGCATCTTCAGCTCGCCGGACGTGGAGACCGAGCGCTCGATCCGCTTCATCCTGTGGAACAACGAGGAGACCGGGCTGAACGGCGCGCGGGCTTACGTGGAGCAGCGCCAGGAGCTGCAGGGCATCGAGGATCCCCCGGGCTCCGGCCGGTATCCCGAGCCCAGGTGGCTGGGGATGGTCCAGCACGACATGATGCTGTGGGATCACGGAGCGCCGGGTCCGGACGGGCGGGTCAGCCGCAACCAGCGGCCCGAGGCCGACGTCAACATCGAATTCCAGTGGAACTCGGAGATGGTCGAGGAGTCGATGAACCTGGCGTTCCTCTTCAAGTTCGCAAACGCGCGCTATGCGACGGACTACCCGGCCACGGTCGGCCCGCACATGACCAACACCGATTCGACGCCCTTCATGAACCTCGTCGCGGCGATCAGCCTGCGGGAGAACGAGCGCGGTGCGCAGGTGGGGGCGGGGTGGAACCCGAACTGGCACCAGCCCACCGACGTGTGGACGACGTACACGGATGACGACTTCCGGCTCGGGCTGAACGCGGCGCAGACGACGCTGGCCGCGATCGCGCAGTTGGTGGGGGCGAACGTGGAGCGTTAGCGGGTAGCGCCGAGCCGGGCGATCTCCGCCTCGGCCGCGATGTAGCCGAAGCCCGCCCAGCCGGACCCCTCCAGTATGCGGCGGAACATCTCCTCCGCCTGCTCCGCACGCCCGTTGTAGAGGTGCCAGTTGGCGACCCCGTACGCGATCGCCACGCCGGCGGGGTCCTCGCTCTCCGGGTCCCACAGTTCGTCCGCCTCGATTTCGCCCTTGTACATCAGGAGGAGGCGGTGATAGCTCGTGTTCTCGATCACGTCGAGCTCCGCGGTGACCGGCTCCAGCACGGCCGCAGCTTCCTCGTCGCGGCCCAGGCGGCGGAGCGCCATGTACCACCAGTGCGAGATCGCGACGAGCTGGTCGGGGTTGGTGGTCACGGCGAAGTAGTCTTCGTATGACTGGAGGGCGGTCTCGAAGTCGCCCTTGAGGTAGTGGGCGAGGGCGAGGTGGTAGTGGATGTTCGACTGCAGCGTGCTCGTCGGGATGCCGCGTTCGTTGGGCTGGCCGTCGGGTTCCGCCTCGTCGGGCTGCCCTGCGATGAGCACGGCCGCATGGGACAGATCCTCGATGGCCCGGTCGAATTCGCGGACGCTGATCCAGCGGTGTCCGCGGTGGCGGTACATGCGCGCGTCGTCGGGGTGCTTGCGGACGCCCTCGGAGAAGACTTCGATCGCGTCGCGGTAGTGGCCGGTGTAGCCGATGCGCCGGCCGAGCCAGATGATTGCGTCGGCGTCGTCGGGGTCGGCGTCGTAGTCGGCCTGGGCGGCGGCGATGTCGTCTTCACGCCGGGCCGCCACCTCGGGGGAAGCCGGGGTGGGGAGAGCGGCTCGCCGAGCAGGGAGAAGGCTTCGGCGCCTTCGGGCAGCGCCGGAGTGACGGCGGTGGCGGGTGTCTCGGCCGGGGCGGCATCGCTCGAACCGCTGTCGGCGGGACCGCATGCGTGACGAGTGGGGCGAGGAATGCGGCTGTGATGAGGGCGGTGCGGTGCATGGAGGGCGTGGCGGCTGGGGTGGGACGGGGGCGCGTGGTGGACAAGGTTGGCGTCCGCGCCTGCGGGGTCAACCGGGCTGGGTCGCCGCGGCATCGGGGTGCGGGGAGTGCGTGGCGGGGACCGGGTCGAATGCGTCACCTGGCTGCGCGGGGCATCGTGGATGGTCCGGCCGGCCGGTTGGCACCACTTTGCGCACAGCAGACCGACCGGGTAGACTTTCCACCGTGACCGGGTCGCCCCCTTCGGTAAGGAGCCGTGCAGAATGTCGATTGCGAAGCTGACCAGAATTCTCCCTCGTTGACAGGAGCCTTCGCCCTTGCGGGGATTGCCGGCGTGGCCCTCTCCGCACCCGCCCTCACTGCTCAAACCAACGGCCCCGCCAACGGCACCGCCGCCCAGAACGAAGTCACCTTCAGCCGCGACATCGCGCCGATCCTGCAGCGCTCCTGCGTGCGGTGCCACCGCGATGGCGGCGTGGCGCCGATGTCGCTGGTCGAGTTCGACGAGGTGAAGGAGTACGCGAGCCAGGTCGTCCGCCGCACCGGGATCCGGGACCGCGCCGGGGCCATGCCGCCCTGGTACGTCGAGAAGGACATCGGGATCCAGCACTTCAAGGACGACATGTCGCTCCAGGACTGGGAGATCGACGCGCTGGCGCGCTGGTGGCGCGCGGGCACCCCCGAGGGCGATCCCGCCGACCTGCCGCCGCCCCTCGAATTCGACGACGACGTGGTGTGGGTCGCGGGCGAACCGGACCTGATCGTGAAGCTGCCCGAGGTACTGGTCGAGAGCGACGTGCCCGACTGGTGGGGCGACATCGAGCCCATCCCGACGGGTCTGGAGGAGGACCGCTACGTCAAGTCGGTCGAGATCCGCGAGGTGAACGACGTCGGACGGACCGCGGACGGCGGACACGAAGGCCGCCACACCGTCGGCGGCCGGTTCGTCGTGCATCACATGATCTGGAGCACGTACAAGGCGGCCGAGACCCTGGAGGACGGCACCCGGACCCGGTCCAGCGTCGTGACATGGCCCGTCCACGAAGTCGGCCGCGAACCCGACATCTTCGACCAGGACGCCGGACGCCTCCTGCGCGCGGGCTCGTCCATCGTCTCCAACTCGCTTCACCTGCACTCCAACGGCCGCGACACCCGCGCCCACCTGGAGATCGGCTTCCGCTTCCATCCCCCCGACTACGAGCCGAAATACCGGCGGACTTCCTTCGGACTCGGCAACGGCAGCGACATCGACATCCGCGCCGGCGAGGCGGGGCAGGAGCTGCACGCCTACCAGGTCCTGAACCAGCACACCAAGATCGTCACCTTCGAGCCCCACCTGCACGCGCCCGGGATGCGCATGTGCCTCGAGGCGATCTGGGGCTTCAACGTCGAGACGATCAACTGCGTCGGCTACGATCACAACTGGGTCCGCGGCTACACCTACGCGCAGGACCACCAGCCGCTGCTGCCGAAGGGGACCATCCTGCACATCATCGGCTACATGGACACGTCGGACGCGAACCGCAACGTGCCGGACACCCGCAACTGGCAGGGCTCGGGGAACCGCTCGGTGGCGAACATGTTCATCGACCTCGGGATGCGGGTCGAACTCACCGACGAGCAGTTCGTGGAGGAGATGGCGAGGCGGCGCGCGAAGCTCGCGCTGGGCCCGAACGATCATGTGGTCGGGTGCCCGCTCTGCATGGTGATCCCGGCGAACGGGAATCCTGAGTATTGGGCGGATGACGGGGCGCAGGGGGGTGGAGCGGGATCGGCAGATCGCAGCGGGAACGGGAACGGGTCGGGCAACGGGCGCGGGGCGGGTGATGGGCCGGGTCGAGGCAACGATGCTGACCAGGGCAACGGTGCTGGCCGGGGCAGCGATGCCAACCGAGGCAACCGGTAGCCCAATGCGCGGAGTGAAGACCCGGCTCGCGGTTCTGCTTTTGGCGGCCAGCGCCGTCTGCCTCCAGGACGCCGCCGCCCAGACCTACCAGCGTGGCCAGAACGTCGCTCCCGCCTTCGAGGGTTGGGTGCCGAACGAGGACGGCACCTTCAGCTTCCTCTTCGGCTACATGAACCGGAACTGGAGCGAGGAGCTCGATGTGCCGGTCGGCGAGGAAAACGGGTTCTCGCCGGGGCCCGCGGACCGCGGGCAGCCAACCCACTTCCTGCCGCGCCGCAACCGCTTCGTCTTCGAGGTGCGCGTGCCAGCCGATTGGGGGGACAAGGAGCTGGTGTGGACGCTGACGACGAACGGAGTCACCGAACGCGCCTACGCGACGCTTAGGCCGGACTACGTCGTCGACAACACGGTGATCATGTCCGAGACGGGCGCACTCGGGGCGGGCTCCAGTGATGCGCGGATTCGTGGCAACCAGCCCCCGACGATCAGCCTCGAAGGGCCGAACGAGCTGCAGACCACCGTGGGCCGCCCGCTGACGATCAGCGTGCTCGTCGAGGACGATGGCCTGCTGCGATCGCGCCGCCCTTCTCCGCCGGACCCACCGGAAACAGCGGAAGACTCCGCCCGCGCCGACTCGATCTGGAACGCGCCGCCGACCCTCAGCAGCAGGCAGCTGAGGCCCCCGTCCCGGATCACCGTGCAGAAGGTGAACGGCCTCTTCATGTCGTGGTTCCTGTACCGCGGGGAAGGGGGCGGGGGCGTGGACCGGCAGGTGGCCGCCGCCGAAGAGGTGGGCGCGAACGACCCCGGCCTCGCGGGCGCCGTCACCTTCGATCCGCCGCAGATCAAGGGGTGGGAGGACACGCGTGCCGGAGCGAATTCGCCATGGGCGCCGCTGTGGGTGCCGCCGGCGCTGCCCGAGGACGGGCGGTGGACGGTTGACGTGACCTTCGACAGGCCGGGGACGTATCTGCTGCGGGGGCGGGCGGATGATGGCGGGTTGTACGCGGATGTGGAGGTGACGGTGGTGGTGAGGGGGACGGCGAGTTAGGGGGATCGGGGCCTACCCCACCGAAGGCAGCATCCCCGCACACGGCTTGCCGCTGATTCGGCGTAGCGGGTAGAGCCCCACCTGATGGGCATAGTTGAAGAAGCGGACGGTTCCCCGTCCGTCGTCTTCGTAGTGTTCGTTCGCCACCACCGCGCTGTCGCGATAGATGCCCATGAACTTCCGCTCAAACAGGTTCGATTTCGGGTTGCGGATCACGGCGTGGCACCCGCTCGCGGGATCGACTACGGCGCCGGTTACCTTGAAGCCGCCCCACAGTCCCACCAATCGGACGCTGGCCACGCCGACGAGCACGAGGTTGCCCCGGCCGTCCGTTGCCGCCTCCGGCCCCACGGTCTCCGCCTGGCCCACCGCCAATGCCTCGGGGATCAGCAGCCTGCCCTTCCGGTTGCTCGCGCGGTAGTAGACGGTGACCGAATCCGATTCCTCGTCGTACTCCGATGGCACCAGGTCGGTACCGTACTCCGCCACCACGAAGGCGGCGTGCGGGGTGCATGCGATCTTCGACTTCCACAGTTGCCACTCGACGATCACTCCGTCGTGCGCCCAGGTGTCGGGATCGTAGTCGCCGGTCACCACGGGCCCGATCGCCTCGTCTTCGCCATCGTCCCCACGCCTGACGACGCCGCCCAGTGCCGGCACGGCGGGCTGTCCGTCGAGTTCGCATACCGCGCCATCCCGAGGGGGAACACGCGGGATCCAGGTGCTGAGGTACTGACCCTGCGGACCGAACTCGATCACCTTCTGTGCGCCGGCCACATACAGCCTGCCGTCCGAAGCGGCCGACAGGCCATGGATCCCCCCGGGCAGTTCCTGCGGACCCTCTCCCGTCGACACCATATAGGTCCGGATCCACTCGCCGGTCTCGAGCGAGAAGGCCATGATGCCCTCCGGCTCCTCGTCATCACGCACGTACACGATGCCCCGTTCGTGGTCGATGCTCGATTCCCAGCGGATGCTGCGCCACTCGTCGTCGATCACGAGCCGTCCGGCGTCGTAGTCGATCTCCAGGATATGACCGGTGTCCGCGCACCCGGCGGACAAGACCGGCAGGGACAGGGCGGTCAAAGTGGAGATCGCGAATCGTTTCACGGGATTCCTCCGTGACGTGGGTACCGGGTCGCCGCGATTCTGCGGGCCCGTCCGTTGACCCTCCATCGTAACCTACGGAGTCGGAGTTGAATCGGAAGGGTTGCAGTTTGCCTTACGCGGTCCTACCCACAACCAGCTGAAAACCCGAATTGCGGAATATCCGTAAATTCCGTAATTTGTCAGAATGTCGAAACCAACCGGATCCTCGGACCGCTCACGAATCGTCAGCGCCACCGAAGCTGCGAAGAACTTCGGTGAGGTCCTGGCGCGTGTCCGGGAGGAGCGCGCGGTCTACGTCGTGGAGCGACGCGGAAAGCCGGTCGCGCAGATCCGTCCGGTGGAGGAAAGGACATTCACGGGTGCCGACTTCGTCGAACTTGCCCGTGCCACCTCGGATCCGTCGGCAGGTCCTGAATACGCTTGCGCGGTGGAGAAGGGGATTGCGTTCCTCAACCGGGCCGAGGTGCCGAGGAGTCCTTGGGAACGCTGATCGACGCGAGCGTCCTGATCGCGGTGGAACAGGGCCTGCTCGCCGCGGATCGAGTGTTCGGCACACCGTACGAGCGACAGCGGCCCGTGGCGATTGCGGCAATCACGGCGTCGGAAATGTTCCACGGTCTCCACCGGCTGGGCGGGGTTCGGCGCGTCCGCGCAGAGAGGTTCACCCGCCGGTGGCTCGAGGAGTTGCCGGTGATACCCTTCGGTCTGGAGGTCGCCCGAGTATACGCGACCCTCGGCGTGCGGCTGGCGCGCACCGGTACCCCGATCGGTCCCCACGATCTGATGGTCGCGGCCACAGCCGTGCACCTCGGCTACCGGGTGGCCACCCGGGACCGCAGGAGCTTCCACAGGGTCGAAGGCCTCACAGTGGAGTACTGGTGATGTCCGCGACCCTCGGCAGTATGCCCCCGGATTGTCCGAAGTGGGTGACCAGGCCTTGTTCCCGCAGGGAGGCTTCAGGCGACGGCGCCACGAAGCAGTCCCGGCACGGAGAGTAGTACAGGCAGCCGGCCTCCTCGTAGGGTCTTTCGCGGATGAACTCTGCTGCGTCGCGGAGTGTGGCCCGCCAAGCTTCCTTGCATTCGACGAGATCCAGAGGCGCGGCGAGTACCAGCTCGGCGACATCCTCCGGCCGGTAGCGGCCTCGGCGCTTCAACTGCTCGAGAAGCGAAGCCGGGTTGAATCCCGGGTCCTTCGCGACGGCTGCCCAGACCAGGGCACCCAGGGGCAGGATGTGCTCGTGCGCATGGAGGATGTCCACTAAGTCCCGCGGCTCGTCGCGACCCGCGAGCGTCAGCACCTTGTTGATCGCCAGGTCGACGTCGTGCAGCACAAGGCCGCCATCGTCGAGCCGCACCAGGGGCATGAACCGCCATGCCGAATCGTGAGCCCACTCGATGCGCGTTGCCTCCCGGTCATCAGCTTCTACCATCGCCCGAATGAAACCCGGCTGGCTCAGGCGGACCTGGACACGATAGCCGGCCGCTTCCAGCATCGCGCTGTCCCGCGCGAACGATTCCGCGACGGCTTCGGCGGAATCGTGAAAGAAATCGAGGTCTTCGCTGAAGCGATGAGATGTCGAAGAGAGGTGGAGCGCCGTTCCACCGGCCAAATAACGGTCCGAAGCCCTTGAACTCGCGAGCAGCGCCAACAGTTCGCGCTGAAGATCGGTTAGCGGCACAGTCGCTCGGCCGCCTTCCAGGCCCTCATGTCGCCGTTTTTCCTCAGGGTCTCCACTACCCAGTCGATGTTGGCCAGGCCGATCTTCAGATCCTTCCGGTAGGACCAGAAACACAGTGCGTGGAACTTGTGGAACGCCCGCCGGGCCTCGCGGACGCGCACCATGTCCCTGGCGGTTTCGGGGTCAAGCTTGCGGCGGCTCTTCCTGCCACCTCGCCGACCGATTGCTGCCAGATAGCTTCGGGTTGCGCTGTCCATGTAAAGAACATAAGCGGCTTATGTTGAATCGTCCAGTGTTTACAACCCCCACCGCTCCTGCAACACCGCCACCGACGCCAGCATAAGCAGCAGCGAATCCACCGAGCCGCGATCACGGTCGGCGAGGTTCGGCAGCCCGTCGAGCACCCCCCCCACCGCCGCCGCATCCACGAACGGCACCGCCTTGAGCGCATCCCCGTGCAGCGTGTCCTGCAGGAAGTCGTGCAGCGGCCCTCCCGTGCCCACCGCCGACGGCGCCATGAAGGGGCGCTTCACCCGGTCGTACACCGCGTCGGGGATGTGGGGGCGCATCGCCTCCCGGAGGAGGTGCTTTTCGCGTGGGTGGTCGGTGAGGAGGGCGAGCGGGAGGCGGTTCAGGTGTTCGAAAAGGTGGTGGTCGAGGAAGGGGAGGCGGACCTCGACGCCGTGCGCCATGTCGAGCCGGTCGGCGGCCATGTGGTAGTTGGCGAAGATCGAGTGCAGCCAGAGGTAGAGGAGCTGCCGGGCCGGTTCGCGCCGGGAGATGGCGGCGGCCTCCTTGCAGCGGCGGTAGTAGGTGCGGTAGGGGTCGTAGCCGTCGAAGTCGCGCAGGAAGTCGCGCGAGCAGACCGACTGGATGAGGCCGAGGCCGCCGGAGAGCCGCGTGAAGAGCGAGGGGGCCGCCGGGAGGAGGAGGGCGAGGCGGGCCAGCCAGGGGGAGACGGCGTGCAGCGTGGGGTGGTGGCGGCGGGGGGAGCGCAGGAATCCCGACAGGATGCGCAGGATCCTGGCCGGGCCGAGGCCGCCGCTGGACGCACCGGCCGCCGCGCGCAGGAACTCGTAGCCGAAGAAAGCCTCGTCGGCGCCCTCGCCGGCCAGCACCGAACGGTAGCCGGCTTCGCGCACGCCCCGGCTGAGGAGGTAGCGGGCCGCGCCGTGGGTGTTGAACTGGAGGGTCTCGGCGTGCCAGACGGCGTCGGCGAAGTGGTCGGCCAGGTCGGCGTCGCCGAGCATGACGACGGTGTGGTCGGCGTTTGCGGCCGTGGCCGCTTCGCGCGCGCCGTCGCTCTCGTCGAACTCGCGCCGCTCGAACCCGACGGTGAAAGCGGCGACCGGGCCGTCCGTGCAGGTGGCTGCGACAGCCAGGACGGAGGAGGAATCGAGGCCGCCGCTGATCAGGCAGCCGACGGGGACCCCGGCGACCATGCGCAGCCGGATCGCCTCCTCGGTGAGCTCGCGGGCGCGCTCGACGGCGTTGGGAAACGTCGCAGTGGTGGGCGCGGAGGCGGGCGCGTGGCCGGCGTTGGCGGTACCGCCGCGCGGCCTGGGCCCGGTACGCCCCCCCCTCGGCGACCCCGGCAGATCCCAGTACCGCTCCAGCCTCACCGCCCCTTTCCCGGCCCTCATCACGTGCCCCGGCGGCACCTGTCGAATCCCGCGAAACAGCGACCGCCGCTCATCCGGACACGCAAGCAGCCACTGGTACACCCCGCTCTCGTCCCACGCGCGCGGCACCCCCGCCGCGAAAAGCGCCTTCGCCTCCGACGCGAGGTAGAGCGCGCCGTCGTGCTCCGCGTAGAAGAGCGGCTTGAGGCCGAAGCGGTCGCGCGCCGCGAACAGCGAACCGGCCTCCTCGTCCCAGATCACGAAGGCGAACTGGCCGCGCAGGTGCTCCAGGCAGCCCGCGCCGTGGTCCTCGTAGAGGTGGAGCGCGATCTCGCTGTCGGAGCGGGTGCGGAAGCGGTGTCCCTTCGCTTCGAGCTCGGCGCGGATGCGCTTGAAGTCGTAGAACTGGCCGTTGACGATGATGTGCCGCCGACCGTCCTCGCTCGCGATCGGCTGGTGGCCCTCGGGGTCGTTGATCACCAGCAGCGTGTGGCCCAGAGCGATCCTGCCGCTCGGGGAAACCCAGGTGCGCTCCGCGTCCGGCCCACGATGCCGCAAGGCACGGGTGGCGCGGCGGAGAGCTGCCGGGTCGGCGGGTCCGTTACGGGACAGGATCGCTGCAATACCGCACATCGTCGCCCTCTATTCCTCCTTCGGGTGATGCATGACGGCGCGACCACCCCGGCAGGTGAAGCGCATCATCGGCCGCCGCTCGCCCCGGGTTAGCTCAAGATTATCCTTGGTGACCCGCTGGACGATTGCGACCGCGTCGATGGTGCCCGCGTCAGGGTGCGTGCGGGCGTAGCGGCGGGCGTGACGGACGAGGAGCGCGCGGCGGACCTGTTCGAGTTGGGCCGGGCTCATGCGCATCCAGATGTTGCCGACAAGGTACGACTGGAGGAGGAGGTGGCGCATGGTCCGGGGGAAGAGGGCGCCGGGGTCGGCCGGCGGGTCGCCCCCCACCCGCGTGACCTCGAAGCGCACGTGGTGGTTGCGCTCGTCGACCCAGTCGAAGAGGCGGTAGCTCTGGAAGATGCCGAACATCCAGAGCAGCCCGCGCACGGGGTTGTCCCAGCCGCTCGAAGAGTAGCGGGGGCGGAGCCGGCGGCCGGTGTTCGCGGCTTCCCAGACGACCTGGATCATGATCAGGCCCACGAGGGTGAGGGCGATCCAGCCGGCGGGGCCGGGACTGGCGGCGGCCGGTTCTGCGGCGCCTGCAACCGCGCCCTCAAGCGGCGGCGTCCCCGGCCACCCCTGCATGATCTCAGGCGCTAGCGCGAGCGGGATCGCACCGAGCATCGCCAGGTTGGAGTACGGGATCTTGAGCGTAAAGGCGATCCCGAGGTGGAACACGATGGCCCCCGCGACCAACAGCCACTTGAGCGCGGAGCCCGGCGGCAGCACGAAGATGAGCGCGAAGAGGGGCTCCAGGATCAGTGCGGCCCAGGTGACGAGGCGGAGGGGGGTGCGCCAGCGCAGGGTCCAGAAGCCGGGCGCGCGGGCGATCGGCATGCGGAGCGCGGAGTGCATCGCGGAGCCGTCCCGCCACATGGGGCTCGTGAACTTGTACAGGCCGGCGACGATGTAGACGAGCGCCATGTTGACGATGAAGGCGCGGGGGGCCGCCCCGGGCACGGTAGCGGCGAGCCAGGTGTCGAGGACCCCCGACGTGCCCGCCAGCAGATCCGGCACGTTCAGCGTGCTTCCCACCGGCAGCAGCACGATCCACAGGCAGAAGATGTGGATCATCGCGTCGTCGAGGTAGGAGGCCAGCACGTTCCAGCGCAGGGTGGACAACGCCGCCAGGAAGAGGAATGCCCCGGCGGCGCGCGCGTGGAATCCCGCGACCACCATGAGCGCCGCCACGCACGCGCAGACGAAGACCGCGCGGAACAGCCAGCCCGGCATTCCCGGCTGAAAGAGGCTTACGCGGGTGGGGGGGAAGAGACGGCAGAGCAGGGAGTGGTCGATCAGGCCGTCGGGGTCGCTGAAATCGCGCGCCTGCCTGAGCGTGTTGAAGAAGTAGACGAACAGGACCGCGCCGACGATGATGCGCCCGATGTCGAGCGGCAGCGCGGGGATGTCGGATGCCAGGCGTTCCATCACGCCCATCGGGGTGGGCTCCCGGGTTGGGGTGGGTGTGGCCGCGGGGGACGCGGAGTGGACAATCTACAAGGGTGTCGGGATGCGCCGGAAATCGGTTGCCGATTGTCATTCGGATTGACAATCTGCAAGGTATGAACCGGCTGCTGGAGGTCGATTGGTGAGCGCGGCGTCAACACTTGCGGAAGAGGTTGTATGGTAAACACGACATTTGGTAAAGTTTACTTTACGTCATCACCGGCGTGCGTGCCAACGCGGACGGGTCACGGATCCACGTGCTGGATTCCGGCGGGGAGGATGTCACGATCTGGACTCCGGACGGAACGCTGATCCGGCCGGCGGGACACGAGAATCCCGAAATATGGTATGCGGTCCGAAAGGGGGTGGTGCGAGGTACAATCCGCAGGATCGTGGTGCCGGAATCCCTCAGACCCCGGGACGTCAGCGACACACACCTCTGGGGGACCCCGCAAGACGAAATGGACGTGCAGTACGTCGTCGGCCTGCGCCTTGTCCCCACGGAGGAGAGATCACCATGACGAAGCAGATCGCCACAATGAGAGCGCTTGCAGCGTGGACCGTTGCCGCCTGCGCGCTCGCCGCGTGCGCGGACGAAGCCACAGTCACCTCGGTCGCCATCGAGGAGTGGACTGCCGAACCGGAATTTGAAATCGGCGACCAGCTGGAGGGCGACGCGCTCTTCGGGCGGATCCAGGACGTGCGCCCCACCGCCGACGGCTCCAGGGTCTACGTGTTGGACACCCAGAGCCTGGAGGTGACGATCTGGACGCCCGAAGGCACCCTGATCGGGCGCGCGGGTGGCCGGGGCGAAGGGCCCGGGGAGTTCTCGGATCCCGGCCCGCTCTTCCTCTTCGACGACCGCTTCCAGGTCGGGGACCACTCCAGGTACACCACGTTTGCGCTCGAAGGCGAGGTCCTCCGAACCGACGGCTTCCCGCCCGGGGTGGGGGTGCTGGAGCGCGGTATGGACATGGCCACGCAGCGCCGCTCCTTCACGAGCTTCCGGGTTTTCGCGATGTTCGCGGACGGAAGCGTTGGGGCACTCGGTGAGCCGCCATGGGTGTTGGACGGCGACGTGCCGGAGGAGGAAGACCCGGTCGTTCCCGTCCTTCGGGCCTCGCTGGACGACGACGCCTGGGGAATCGACACGCTGGGCCTGCTCAGCTTCAGGGATGTGTTTGCGACGCTCGATCACCCGGAACTCGGCGAAATCAACCCCGTCCAGCCGTGGATCCGGCCCGACCACTTTCAGATGGATCCCTGGAACGGCAGCGTAGTGATCAGCCGGTCGCTGAGGAACCGGCCCGGCGTGCTGGAACTCATCGAGGTCTCGCTTGCGGGCGATACGATCTGGACTCGCCAGGTCCAGCTGCCACCCATCCCCGTTACGGAGGACGACGTGGAGACGGCGGTGGAAGCGCAGGCGCCGTACCTCGGCGCGGACTCCAGCGGCCTGTCGCCAATGCTGAGGCGTGCGATTCGGGCCTCGTACATCATTCCGAGCCACTGGCCCGCGACCAACGAGATCCGGCTCATGTCCAACGGCGAGATCTGGTTCAAGCCGGCGGGCCACGAGAATCCGACCGTGTGGTATGCGGTGCGGAAGGGGGAGGATGATTCACCGGTCCGGAGTGTCGTGCTGCCGGAGCGGTTCAGGCCCCTGGACGTGAACGCCACCCATGTATGGGGGATTCGCTTTGACGAGCTCGACGTGCAGTACGTTGTGGGGCTGAGGCTGGCGCGGGCGGACGGATAGGAACTTGCGTTTCAGCGGGGTGATCGTGTAAACCTCCGGGGTGTTCTTCCATGCCGTCCCGGGAATCTTCCCGATCGGGAATATTTCCAGGACGCCCAGCGAAACCACCCATGCGCCACGACTACGACGCCATCATCATCGGTGCAGGCGTCATCGGCGTCTGCACGGGGTTCGAGCTCGCCAAGCGCGGCTACCGCTCCCTCAACGTGGACAAGCAGTCGGCCGCCGGGTCCGGGTCGACCTGCAACACCTGCGCGATCATCCGGCTGCACTACTCCACGCCGGACGGCTGTGCGATGGCCCGGGAGAGCTACTTCCATTGGCTCGACTGGGGGCGCTACCTGGGCGTGCCCGACGAGATGGGGCTGGCGAAGTACGTCAACACGGGATGTCTGGTCGTCAAGAACGACCGCAACCACGACCTGGTGAACGTGATGGCCGCCCTCGACGAGCTCCACGTCGCCTACGAGGACCTCAGCGCGGCGAAGGTCGCCGCCCGCTTCCCCTGGATCGACACGCGCTCCTACGGCCCCCCCGTCACCATGGCGGACGGCCGTTTCGGCGCACCCACCGGCGGGAAGATCCGCGGCGCCGTCTACATCCCCGAATCCGGCTACATCGACGACCCCACGCTGGCCTGCCACAACGTGCAGCGCGCGTGCGAGGCGCGGGGCGGGGAGTTCCGGTTCGGCGCCGAGGTGGTGGAGATCCTGAAGGAGGGGGGCCTCGCCGAGCGCGTCGCCGGCGTCCGCCTGGCCGACGGCTCCACCATCCGCGCCCCCGTCGTCGTCAACGTCGGCGGACCGCACTCCGCGATCATCAACGGCATGGCGGGCGTCCTCGACGGAATGAACATCAGCACGCGCCCGCTCAAGCAGGAGGTCTGCCATGTCCCGGCCCCGGCCGGCATGGACTACCACCAGATCGCCCCGCTAATCTCGGACGGCGACATCGGCTGCTATTCCCGCCCCACCACCGGCAACCACATCCTCATCGGCTCCGAGGATCCGGAGTGCGACATGCTGGAGTGGGTGGAGGACCCGGACGACTACAACACCGGCTTCACCCACCAGTGGGAGACCCAGGTGATGCGCGAGGCGCAGCGGGTGAAGGGGCTGGGGATCCCCGGGCAGACGGGCGGGCTGGTCGACCTCTACGACGTGTCCGACGACTGGATCCCGATCTACGACAAGTCCGACCTGCCGGGCTTCTACATGGCCGTCGGCACCTCGGGGAACCAGTTCAAGAACGCGCCGGTGGCGGGGAAACTGATGGCGGAGCTGATTGAGCGCGTGGAGGGCGGCCACGACCACGACGCCGACCCGGTCACGATGCCGCTGAAGTACACCCGCCGGACCTGCGACATCGGCTTCTTCAGCCGGCGGCGGCCGCTGAACCCGGATTCTTCGTATTCGGTGATCGGATGACGGACGGGCTGGCGGGGCGCGGCTCGTCTGGCCGGAGCCGCTGACCGGGGCCCGCCGGTGCACTGGCTCAGGCTCCGTCGGCTCTGGCACCCCGCCCCGCTGCAGCGCCACTACGACACGGTCATCATCGGGGGCGGCGTCCACGGGCTCGCGACCGCCTACTACCTCGCGCGCACCCACGGCATCCGCGATGTGGCGGTCCTCGAATCGCAGTACATCGGCTTCGGCGGGTCCGGGCGCAACACCGCGATCGTGCGGGCGAACCAGCGGACGCCCGAGAACGTGCGGCTCTACGCCGAGGGGCTGAAGCTCTGGCGCGTCCTCACTGACGAGCTCGACTTCAACCTCATGTTCTTCAACTGCGGCAACCTGAACCTCGGGCACAGCGAGGCCGCCCTGACCGGGTTCAGGATGGCCGCGAGCACCCACAACTTCCTGGGCGTCAAGTCCGAAGTGCTCGACCCGCGGCAGTGCGCTGAGGTCATCCCCGGGCTGGACATCTCCGACCGGCCGGCCTTCCCGATCCACGGCGGGCTGTACCATCCCCCCGGCGGGATCGTGCGGCACGACGCGGTGGTGTGGGGGCTCGCGAAGGGGGCCGCGGGGCACGGCGTGCACATCCACCAGGGCTGCGAGGTGCAGGGGATCGACACGGACGCCGGCCGCATCACCGGGGTGCGCACCAGCCTGGGCCACATCGGCTGCAACCGCCTCGGGATCATGGCCGGCGGGTACAGCACGGCGGTCGCGGCCATGCTGGGGATCGAGCTCCCCATCCACCCCCTCACCATCCAGGCAATGGTCACGCAGCCGCTCAAGCCCTTCCTCCACCACGTCTTCAGCTCGGGCGCGTACCACGTCTACGCGAACCAGACGCTCAAGGGCGAGATCGCGACCGGCGCGCACATGGACCCGCAGGTCAACTACACCACCGACGCGACCGCGTACTACCTCAAGCACCAGGCCGAGGCGCTCGTCGACCTCATGCCCGCGCTGCGCCGGGTCCGCTTCATGCGAATCTGGGCCGGTCTCGCCGACATGACCCCCGACATGGCCCCGATCCTGGAGGGCGACCTGGGCTTCGGCGGCCTCTACCTCGACGCCGGCTGGGGGTACTTCGGCTTCAAGTCGGGGCCGGTCGCCGGGAAGTACATGGCGGAATACATGGCGACGGGCGAGCGGCCGGAGATCCTCAGGACGTTTCAGCTGAAACGTTTTCTGGAGAATCGCTACTCGGGAGAGACGGCGGCGGTCATGAAGTACGGGCATTGGGACTGATGGGGGGCGAGCGCCGCGCCGCGCGGCCGGTGATGCCGGCCCGGAAGGGGGCCGCCGGCTCCGGGCGGCAACCATGACCTTCCGCCTGACCTGTCCCGTCTGCGGCAAGCGCGACATCCAGGAGTTCACCTTCGGGGGACAGGAGCGGGGGCCGCGCCCGGAGCAGGAGGGGCTGAGCGCCGGGGAGCACTTCCGGTGGGTGCAGTTTCGGATGATTCCGGGCGGGGCGGGCGCCGTGGAGGATGCTGGGCCGCGGGCCGGGCGGCAGGCCGTGGAGGATGCCGGGCCGCGCACCGGGGGTCAGGCTGCACTGCAGCAGGAATGGTGGTACCACGGGCAGGGGTGCGGGGTGTGGTTCAAGACGACGAGGGACCCGGCGACGAACCGGGAGGTGGGGGGTGACGGTGGGGACGGGTGAGGCGCCGGGCCGCCTGACGCCCGGCCCCACCTGCCGCGTCGACTTCTCCCGGCCGCTCGCCTTCCGCTTTCTCGGGCGGCCGATGACGGGGTTCGCGGGGGACACGGTGGCGTCCGCGCTCTACGCGAACGGGGTGCGCATCTTCAGCCGCAGCTTGAAGTACCATCGCCCCCGCGGGCTCTACAGCATGGAGGGCGAGTCGTCCAACACGCTGATGGGGATCGACGGGGTGCCGAACGAAGGCGCGGAGACGACCGGGCTCCGGGAAGGGATGTCGGTGCGGGCCCAGAACGTCCGGGGCGACCCGCGGACCGACCGGTTCGCCTTCATCGACGCCTTCGACCGGCTGATGCCGGCGGGGTTCTACTACCGGCTCTTTCACCGGCCCTACCGGCTGTGGCCGCTGTTTCAGAACGGGCTGCGGCGGATGGCGGGGACGGGGGTGTTGGATCCGCGGCGGATGACGGGGACCGGTGGGCGGGAGGACGGGGTCGCGCGTCCGGGCCCCGATGTGCGCGCCGAACGCTACCTCAACGCGGATGTGGCGGTGATCGGGGGCGGTCCGGCCGGGATGGCAGCGGCGCTGGCGGCGGCAGAGAGCGGTCTGCGCGTGTGCCTCTTCGAGCGGAGGGCGCGGCTTGGGGGGCACGTTGCCTGGCGAGTCCGAGAATTGGAGGGCGAGCCCCTGTACCGGCGCGGCGACGCCCTGGCTACCCGATTGCGGGCGGCCGAGAATGTGAAAGTCTTCACAAGCTCCCCGGTGACCGGCGTGTGGGGAGAGAACCTGGTGACGGGGTTCACGGTTGGCGGAGAGGGCGACCCCTTCCGGGAGTGCCATTGGGAGTGCCGGGCGAAAGCGGTTGTGGTTGCGGCCGGGTGCATGGAGCGGCCGCTCGTCTTCAACCACAACGACCGTCCCGGGGTGGTGCAGGCGGGGACGGCGTGGCGGCTCGCGCGTACGTATGCGGTGATGCCGGGGAAGGAGGCCGTCTTCAGCGTGGCGGACGACGCGAGCCTGGAGGCGGCGATCGACCTTGCGGACCTGGGGGTCCGGATACGCGCCGTGGCGGACGCCCGAGACCCCGGGCGGCAGGATCCGGCGCTCGTCACGGCGCTGGAGGAGCGGGGGATCCCCTTCCTTCCGGGCTGGGCGGCCTCTCGGGCGATGGGCAGGAAGCGGGTGACGGGATGCGAGCTGGGAGCAGTCAACGGGGCAGGGGCGCGCAAGGTCCGTTGCGACCTTCTCGTCGCCAACGCGGGATGGCAGCCCAGAATCGGGACCCTCGCCACCGCCGGGGCCCGGCTCGCGTACTGCGCGCGCACGCATACCTTCCAGCCCGCCGAGCTACCCGGCGGTGTCTTCGCGGCGGGGAGCCTGACCGGGTTGCGCGATCCCCGTTCGATCGAGGCGTGGGGGCGGCTCGCGGGATACCGCGCGGTGGAGTGGTGCCTGGGCGATGCGGCCCGGGCCGGGCATCGAAGCCGGGCAGGGGCGGAGTCACGGGGTGCGGCCACGTCGGCGGCCGCGGCCCGGGCGGTCGAAGTCGCCGAGCGCGATGCCGGGTCCCTCCCCGGTCCGGCGCCCGGCTGCGCCATCCTCCACGGCCCGGGCATCGGCCGCGGCGCCAAGGCATTCATCGACCTCGACGAAGACGGCACATACAAGAACGTCATCGAATCGGCGGCTCAGGGCTTCGACGTGCCGGAGCTGGCCAAGCGCTTTGGCGGGTTCGGGCTCGGTCCGGGCCAGTACCGGGTCACGGGACAGAACCTCGCCATGATCATGGCCGGCCTGCGCGGCGACCCGCTCGAGGACGCGTCCCCGACCACGGTGCGCCCGCCCCTCGTGGCGCCCAGCCTGGCCACGCTGGCGGGACCGGGACACGATGTGCACAAGCGCACGCCGTTGCACGGTGAGCTGGCCGCGCGGAGTGCGGTCTTCCGCCGGGCGGGTCCGTGGCTGCGCGCCCGCTACTTCGGTGAGGACCCGCGACACGGCGCCAGTCAGGAGACCGCCCGGCGGCTGCGCGAAGAGATCCTCAACGTCCGCCGCAACGTCGGGCTGCTCGACAGTTCGCCGCTGGGGAAGTTCCGGATCTTCGGACCGGACGCGCTCAGGGCGCTGCAGCGGGTCTACATCTCCGACATCAGCAAGGCGCGTCCCGGCCGGTGCATGTACTCCGCGTTGTGCAACGACATGGCACATGTGCTGGATGATGGTGCAATCGTCATGGATGATGAACACAATTACTACTTTACGACCAGTTCAGGACGCGCCGGATCCACCGTGGAGTGGTTTCGCTATCACACCCGCCACGATGGGTGGGACTTCCATCTGGTCAACCTCACCGACGCATTCGGGTCGATCAACCTCGCGGGGCCCAATGCGCGCCGGGTGCTGGAGCGGGTCACGGACGACGACATCTCCAACGAGGCGTTCCCGTTCATGGGGTGCCGGTGGATCGCCGTGGGGGACGGCGGCGCCCCGCCCGGTCCCGGGGGCGCGCACTCCGGCCCCGTGGCTGCCGGAGTCCAGGTGCGCTGCCTGCGGCTCGGCTTCGTGGGCGAGCTGTCGTACGAACTGCATGTCCCATCGAGCTATTGCCAATACGTGTGGGAGCTGCTGGTTGCCGCCGGCACCGACTTCGGCATCCAGCCGTTCGGACTGGAAGCGCAGTACTGCCTCCGCGCCGAGAAGGGGCACATCATCGTCGGCGCGGAATCGGAGGCGCGGGTCACCCTGACCGACATCGGGATGGGGTGGCTGTGGGACCGCGAGGACACCGTGTCGAAGAAGGTGGGCGCGCCCGCGCTGCGGGCCTGTGAGAAGCAGCCGGGCCGCATGAAGCTGGTGGGGTTTCGGGTGGAGGAGGCGCCGGGGCCGCTGGCTGTCGGGGCTGGGTCGCGCGAGGGAGCGGGGTCGTCCCGCGAGGGAGGAGGGCCGGCCGAAGGGGTGGCGGCTCCCCGCGACGGGGCGGTGGTGGTGGCCGGCGGCGAGATCGTGGGGCACGTGTGCACGACGCGCCGCAGCGACGCGCTGGGGTGGCGGTACGGGATGGCGCTGGTGCGCGAGGAGGTTGCCGTGAGGGGGGGGAAGATCGTCTTGCAGGAGGAACAGGTGCCGGGGCAGGGACAGACCTGCACCGCCACCGTGGTTTCGCCGCCCTTCCACGACCCCGCAGGCGCGAGGCTGCGCGCATGAAGACCGCAGTCCGCAGGTCCCCGGTCGAATTCGCTGCGACCCCCGCCGCAACCGAGTTGCGCGACGGCTGGCAGGTGGTGCTGCGCTACGAGGAGGAGGAACGCCGCGGCGGCCCGTGGATCGTCGACCTCAGCCACCGGCGGCGCTGGGACTTCCAGGACAGCAGTCTCACTTCCCATCGACCGATGGAACTGGAGGTCCCGGACGGATTCGGCCAGGTCGGAATCCACGGGCCCCTCGTCATCAACCGGATGAACCGGACCCAGGTAGCGATCTGGCACCTGGGCGCGGGCCGCCCGCCCGAACCGCCGCCCGAGACCGCCCTCACGGAGACCACGGATGGCCACTGCATGCTGGCATTCGTCGGCCACGGCGTCTCTGCCGCACTGGAACACCTCACCCCGCTCGACCTCTTCGACCCGGCCCGCCCCACCCCCTTCCTCACCCAGGGACCGGTCCTGCACGTCCCCTGCCAGGTGGTCACCCTCGCGGCGGAGCTGGTTGTGATGACCCTTGCGCGCGGCTACGGGGAGACGTTTGCCAGGGCCGCGCTGGAGTCGGGAGCACTCGCCGGTCTCGCGCCCGCGGGCGAGGATGTCTTCAACAGGTCCTTTCCCGGCGTTGGTGGCTGAGACCCGTCGAGGGCTTGCCGGCGGCCCCCGCCCCCAGCCTCATCACGAAATCGCCTGAATCTCCTACCCTGATGCCTGCATGCCGTGGTCGCTCGGTCGGTTCAACCCACCCCCCGCCGAAAGGTCCATCCCCCATAGAGCATGCCCTTGAAGAACCGCTGCGGGTCGGTGAAACCCGCGTCCCGCGCCAATCCCAGCACCCGCTCAGCCGGCGCAAAGTGGATCCCGTGGCGGATCCGCTCGTCGAACGCGGCCATCTCTTCCGCCGTCATCCCCCGGATCTTCCAGTAGCGCCGCCACGCCGGCATGTAGCGCTCGTGCTCCTCCGAACCGGGATCGCCGTGCAGGTCGAAGAGCACGAAGACCGCGCCGCGCCGCAGCCGCCGGGCGATGTCGTGGAGCAGCGCGGACTTGGCCCCGTCGTCGGGGACGAAGTGGAGGACGTTGATGAGGGTCGCCGCGTCGAACCGGGGGCGCGTGGGGACGTCCGATGCATAGCCGAGTTGCAGGGTGACTCCGCTCTCCAGGCCCGCTTCGGCCACCCGCCGCTCGGCGATCTGCAGCATCTGTTCCGACGGGTCGACCCCGTGCAGCCGAAGATCCGGCCGCGCGCGCTTCAGTGCGATCAGCTCGATTCCCGTGCCGGCGCCGACCACGAGAACCCGCGCGCCCGGCGGCAGATCCGGCTCGATGATCGCGGTGAACATCGGGAAGAGGGTGCGGTACCCCGGAATGACCTGCCGGGCGAGGGCCTCGTAGTCCTTCCCGTAATCGCCGTCGAAGTCGAAGACTGTCTCGTCCAACGCCGCCGCACCGCCTATTCTCGGGTGATCTGTCGTGACCAGCTGCCAGGATAGAATGATGCTCACCGGCCCGCCAATCGACGACCGCCGTTGGTTTGGACGCACGGCGAACGAAGTCGCCACCACCATGCCGGGACGGCAGGTCGCGACCGTCGGCCGCATCGAGGCGGTGCCGGGCGCGCCCAACGTCGTGCCGGGCGAGGTGCGCGCCACGCTCGAGATCCGCGACCTGGAGATGGCGAAGATCGGCCGCGTCTTCGCCGAGATCGAAGCCCGGGCGCGCACGATCGAGGCCGACCGTGAGGTAACCGTCGCCTTGGAGCAATTCTACGAGAGCCTCGCCGCGCCAACGTGCTGCTCCGGTCGCTCCTCGTCCTGGACCGGGAGTGATCAGAGAGGTTCCGACACCTCGATGATCACGAGGTGACCGCACAGCTCCCCGCTGATGTCGCCGGCAAGCATCGGATTCTCCGGGTCCGCAAGGTCCGACTCCATGCTGAGGGTCAGATCCAGCCTGCATTCGGCCGCCCTGCCCTCCGACACCCATCCCAGCGCACCGAAGATGACGCCCTCCACAACGAAATGCCCGGAATCTCCGATCGTCTCCGTCAGCGTCTGTTCGATCACCGAAGGGTTCCCGTGCACGCTGTAGAGGACGTCGTCGATGGAGAGCCAGCAGTTGGTCGGGCTGATCTGCCGGTTGAGGTAGAGCCGGGTCGTGTCGGCCACGGTCTCCTCATCCAGCCAGCCGACGAACTCGGCGAGACCCCCGTAGGGACAGTCGATCACGAAGCGTTCCTGCAGCCCCGGGATTCCGGCAAAGGAAACATCACTCTCGAATTCCTTGAGCGCCTCGAAGAGCTGGATCGCCTCCTGCTCGGTCAGTGCGGGCTCGGGCGGCGTGGTGTCGCCTCCGCAGGCGGCCGCGCAGAGAACCAGCGTGATCGCGCCGGGTGCCGCCCTCGATGCGATGCGGGGACTGGCCACGGCCTCCTACTCGATCGGCAGGTCAGCCACGTCGATCTCGACCTCGTTCCCGCACAACATCCCGGCCAGCGTTCCCCGAACGGCCGGGTTCGCCGGGTCCGTAAGGTCGGGCACAGCGGTCAGCGCGAGGTCGATTTCGCAGGTGCCCGAGCGTTCTCCGGACTCCCAGGCGACGTTCCCGGTGGTGGTCCCGCTGACGTCGAAGCTCTCAAAGAAGCCGACGATCTCGACGTTGATTCGCTCCCGGACGCCGGGGTCCCCGGTCAGGTCATACCAGGCACCGCTTCCGCCTACCCGGCAGCCCGTGGGATTGGTGTTGATGTCCAAGTTGAGGCGGACCGTGTCGCCGGCGAAGTCCTCTTGTCCACCACCGACCACCTCCATCTGTCCCCCCAGGGGACACGCGATGACGGCGCCGTTTTCGGTCGCGGAGATGATCGTCGGCTCTTCCTGGAGCATCAGCGCCCTGTACCCGTTCAGGAGGTCCGTCGCCTCCTGTTCCGTCAGAGCCTCCTCCTCGGGCTCGGTCGTGTCGCTGCATGCGGCGCTCACAAGCGCAAGCGCGATCGCGGCGGGCAGAATCATTCTCGCAGTTGTCATCCTGGCATCTCCCTTCCTGTACGAGCAACGGTCCTTCCGCTGCCTGCCGGGGGTGTGTCCGGCGATGGAGGATCCATCACCTTACCGCACGGGTTCACTCTTGGCTACCCCGGCGGGCCGTCCAGGTTCCTCACCCAAGATGCGTCAGCCACCCCCACGGATCCGGTCCTTCGCCCCTCGCCAGCTCCAGGTACCGCCGCTGGATGCGTTCCGTGACCGGCCCGCGCCGTCCTTCACCCACCGCCAACCCGTCGACCGAACGGATCGGCGTGACCTCCGACGCCGTCCCGGTGAAGAAGAGCTCGTCGGCGCCGTAGAGCATTTCCCGCGTCACCAGCTGTTCGCGCACGGTCAGGCCCAGCTCCGCCGCGATCTTGAGCACCGTGTGGCGGGTGATACCGGAGAGCGACGTACCGTCCAGAATCGGGGTCACAACCTCCTCGTTCACGACCATGAAGAGGTTCTGGCCGCTTCCTTCGCTCACCAGGCCGCCGGGCCCAAGGCCGATCGCCTCGGCGTAGCCGTGGGACGACGCTTCCATCACCATCAGCGCCGACAGGATGTAGTTTCCCGACGCCTTGGCGCCGCTGGGGATGGTGTTCGGCGCCGGGCGGTTCCACGACGAGACGCACACGTCGACGCCCCGGGTGAGCGCCTCTTCGCCCAGATACGCACCCCATGGCCACATCGGGATGTAGGTCTCGATCGGGCTCTGCTCGGGGTGCATGCTCGACGCGCCGTAGCCGCGCAGGACCGTTGGACGGACGTAGCAGGACGTCAGCTCGTTCTTCCGTATCGTGGCCAGGGTCGCGTCCACCAGCTCGTCGATCGTGTGGTCCGGCTGCATGCGGTAGGTCCGGCTCGACGTCATCAGCCTCTTCAGGTGGTCGTGGAGCCGGAAGACGGCGGGCCCGTTCGGGGTCTCGTAGCAGCGGATCCCCTCGAAGACCGAGGCCGCGAACTGCACGGCCAGGCTCATGACGTGAACCTGCGCGTCCTCCCAGCGGACGAACTCGCCGTCCTTCCAGATCCAGGGGCTGCCCGTGAGCTTGCCTGTGCTTCCCATCGGATCAGCCCTCCTGGCCCGGGGCGCCGCCGCCGCGCAGGTAGGCGTCGTCCCCGTCCAGCCAGTCCTGCCGCGGCGGGGTGAAGACGTCCACGTCGATCGTGTCCTCGAGGGCCTCCGCCTCGTGGGGCACGTTGCTCGGCAGGTGCAGCACCTCGCCCGTGCGCACCACGAGCCCGTCCGGCCCGCCGTTCCCGATCCTGAACTTGAGCGCGCCCTCGAGCACGTAGGTGATCTGCTCGTTGTCGTGGGAATGCATGGGAACCACGGCGCCCTTCTTCAGGTAGACATGCGCGAGCATCGTGCGCTCTCCGGTGATCAGGCTGCGGGAGATCAGGGGATTGAGCTGCTCGACGGATTGTTCGGCGATACGGAAATGCCGGACCTGGGGGGCGGTCATGGATGTCTCCTGAGGAAGGGATCGGTGGGGGAAGCCGGTTTGCGGCCCATGGGGAGCTGCGGCCCACCAATCTGTATCCGAAGGGGAGATTATGAAAGGCGCGGACGGCGTGACGGCGGCGAACCCATGCGCTTACTATTCGGGCGTGCGCAAAACCATCCTCCTGCTCCTGCTGATCGGCCTCGGGCCGCTTCGCGCGGCGGCGCAGCCCGTGCCCGGGGTCGTCGTCGAAGAGGGCACGGGTGTGCCCGTGACCGGCGCGATGGTCCTGCTCTTCGACGAAGAGGGGACCCGGGTGGACCAGGCGCTCACCGACGCGCTCGGGCGATTCATGCTCGAAACGGGCCGGCCGGGCCCGCACACCATCACGGTGGAGCGGATCGGCTACGCCAGCTTCACCAGCGATCCCTTCACGCCGGTAGCCGGCGCGGAAGAGATGCGCATCGAGGTTCCCTTCGAGCCGATCAGGCTTCAGGGGATCGTCGTGTCGGCGGAGCGGGGCTGCCGGGTGAGGCCGGAGGAGGGGGCAGCGGCGGGGCGGGTCTGGGAGGAGGCGCGCAAGGCACTCGCGGCGGAGGCCTGGACCCGCCAGGCCGGCCTGTACCGCTACACGCTGCTGCGTTACGAACGGCGGCTGGACCGGGACGCGCGCGAGGTGCTGTCCGATACGAGCATGCTCATGCCCGATCAGCGCGCGGCCTTCACGTCGGCCCCCATCGAGGATCTGGTCGCAGAGGGGTTCGTGCAGAACGAGGGCGACTCGCTGTCGGTCTACTACGCACCCGACGCCGAGGCGCTCCTCTCCGACGCCTTCCTGGACGCCCACTGCCTCGCCGTCGTGGACGGTGGCGAGGCAACGGTGGGGCTCGCCTTCCAGCCGACCGCAGACCGCCGTGTCCCCGAGATCGCCGGCGTGCTCTGGCTCGATGCCGAGACCGCCGAACTCCAACGGATCCAGTTCGGATATGTGGGCATGATGGAATCACCGGAGGTGGGCTACCCGCCCGGAGAGGTGAGCTTCACGCGCCTGCCCGACGGCGCCTGGGTGGTCAAGGAATGGTGGATCCGGATGCCGTCCTTCGCGGAAGCGAGCCGGGGGGAAATCCTCCGCCTCGGGCACCGCGTCGTGGGGGGCTCGACGGCCGCGGTTACCGACGCGGCCGGCCGCACCGTCCTTGACGCCCGGTGGGCCAGCATCTTCGGGGTGGTCGCGGACTCGGCGGGAACGGGGCCGCCGCCAGGGCCGGTCGTGGTTGCGCGCGAGGTCATCGGTTCCGCGACCAGAGGCGTGCCCACCTCCGCCGACGGCTCCTTCCTTTTCAGCAGGCTCCCTCCGGGGACTCATATCCTTCGCGTCCCGAGTCCGGCGCTGAGGGAGATGGGGCTGGCCGTACCCGAAGTGGCGGTCGAAGGCATCCTCGGGCAGGTATCCTACGTGAGGATGAAGATCCCGACGGTGGCCGATGCGCTCGCCTTCTCCTGCGGCGGGGCGCCGCGCCCCGTGGGGACGGCAGCGGTCATGGGGCGCGTGGAGCACGTCGACGGGACCCCGGCCGAGGGTGCCCGGGTCGACTTGCAATGGCTGGGGGAAACGGAATACGCGGCGCCTCTGATTGCTGCTCCCATCGGCCCCCTCGGCGAGACCGGCAACGGCTGGACGATAGGGGGTGACGGCAGCTCCGTGACGGTTTCGACCACCACCGACCACCGCGGCCTCTTTCTCCTCTGCGACGTTCCCTACGGGGCGCGCCTGCGGGTGGCCGTGAGCGCCGCCACTGGCGAAGCCCCACCCGTCGACCAGACATTCTCCGTGCCGCCGGATGTGCCGGCGGTCGTCGAAACGATCATTATGTCAGGTTTACACGACATAATGACAAACAAAGATTACATTTTCGCACCCAATCCATGAATCGAATCCGAGGGAAGACCGCGATCGTGACCGGCGCGACGGCCGGGATCGGCGAGGCGTGCGCCCGTGCGCTCGCCGCGATGGGGGTGCGTCTCGTCCTGACCGGGCGCAGGAGCGAACGCCTGCAGACGCTGGCCCGGGAGATCGGGCGCGCCGGCGAACCGGAGCCCGTCACCGCCACCTTCGACGTGAGGGACCGCTCCGCCGTGAGGAACTTCGTCGCCCGCCTGGAGAGGGAGGGGGTGGCCCCCGACATCCTCGTCAACAACGCGGGACTGGCCCGCGGCCTCAATACCGTGCAGGAAGGCAGCCACGAGGACTGGGACGAGATGATCGATACGAACCTCAAGGGCCTGCTGAACATGATGCGGGCGATCCTGCCGGGGATGGTCGAGCGTGACTCGGGCCACGTCGTCAACCTGGGGAGCATCGCCGGATACGTCGTCTACCCGCAGGGCGCCGTCTACTGCGCCACGAAGTTCGGCGTCCGCGCCATCAGCCAGGGGGCCAACATCGACCTGCTGGGCACCCGGGTGCGCATGTCGAGCATCGATCCCGGCATGGTGGAGACCGAGTTCTCGCTGGTGCGCTTCCGCGGCGACGAGGAGCGGGCACGCACCGTCTACGAGGGCGTGGATCCGCTCAAGGCCGAGGATATTGCCGACGCCGTCTGCTACGTCCTCAACACGCCCCCTCACGTCAACGTGCAGCAGATGCTGATCATGCCGACCGTGCAGCGGTCGCCGTACGCGATGGACCGGCGGCCCGCGGGCGCGGAGAAGGAGTAGGGTGCGATGTCCGGTGGAATGTCGTTGGCGAAGGTGATTGCCCTCGGGTTGCTGATGCTGGCGGCGCCTGGAGGTGAAGATTCACGCGCCCTTCCGGCCCCGCCGTGGGGTGGCGCGGGTCATGAAATGGCGGCCCGGGCCGCGGTGAGCCGGTTGCCGGACGAGATGCCGGCCTTCTTCCGCGAAGCGGGGGAGCGGCTGGTCTACCTGAACCCGGAGCCGGACCGGTGGCGCGTGGGCCGGCTGCGCGAGATGGACCAGGCGTTCCAGTACGATCACTACATCGATCTGGAGAACGTTCCCGACGGGGCGCTGGATGCGCGCGACCGCTTCGAATTCCTGCGTCGGCTCTACGCGGCCGGGCTGGAACGCCCCGAGCGGGACGCCGGATTCCTGCCCTTCCGGATCACCGAGCTGTACCAGCGCATCGTCACGGAATGGCGGCTGTGGCGGGTGGAGGACGACCCCGAGAGGCGCGCCTGGATCGCCGAGCGGATCGTGAACGACGCCGGGATCCTGGGCCACTACGTGACCGACGGATCGCAGCCCCACCACACCACCATCCACTTCAACGGCTGGGACCGGGACACCCCCAACCCGGAGGGCTACACCACCGACAACGGATTCCACGCGCGCTTTGAAACCGCATTCGTGACGACGCGGGTGCGCGACGAGGATGTGGCGCGGCACCTGGGCGCGGATCCGGTGCGGTCCGTGGCGGGTTTGGCGCGCGCGGCGGTGATGGACCACATCATGGCTTCCCACGCGGAGGTCGAGACGCTCTACCGCCTCGACCGCGACTTCGGCTTCGATCCATTTGAGCCGGCCGCCCCCGAGGCGCTGGAGTTCGCGGCGGAGAGGCTGGCCGCCGGTGCGGAGATGTTGGCGGTCCTCTGGTGGTCCGCGTGGGTCGAGAGCGCGACGCCGCTGCCGGGTGGGCGGCGGGATGGTGGGGAGGGCGGTGCCCCCGGGGACGCGGCGGGTGGAGAGCCGGCGGGTCCGGCAGAGGCCGTGCGCCGGTGAGTGACGTCGCTGCCATCGTGCTGGCGGCCGGCGCGTCGGTGCGGATGGGCCGCAACAAGCTGCTGCTGGAGCTGGGTGGCGAGAGTGTCGTGCGTCGCGCGGCCCGGAGGACGGTGGATGCCGGGATGAGCCCGGTAGTGGTGGTAACGGGTCACCAGCGCGAGGCCGTCGAGGGGGAATTGCACGGAATCGGATGCAGGAGTGTCTTTAATGCAGAGCACGCGGCGGGGCAGCACACGTCGGTGGGCGCGGGGATCGCGGCGCTGGGGGGCGAGGGGGGCGGGGACGCGGGCGGCGGGCGTAACGGCGCAGATGGCTGCGCAGCCGCCGTGGTCGTGCTCGCCGACATGCCGTTCGTGACCGTCGCGATGCTGCGCGCGGTGGCGGATCGCTATCGCGAGACCGGCGCCCCCCTGGTCCTGTCGCGCTACGGTGGCGACACGATCGCCCCCCCGATGCTCTACGGCCGCCGCCTCTTCGGCGAACTCCTCCGGATGGACCGGCGCTGCGGACGCGAGGTGGCGAGGCGGCACCGTGCGAAAGCGGTGGTGTTGGACTGGCAGGCCGAGGCGCTGCGCGATCTGGACAGCGCGGAGGACTACGAGCGGGCGCGGGCGGAGGTGGCGGGCACGGTGGCTGAGGTGGCCCGGGACGGCGTGGCCGCCGCCGTGACCCCGGTCAGCGCAGCACCGGACGGTGCGGCCCGTGGATAGCGCGCTGCTCCGCGTGGCCCGGCGCCTCCTTGACGAACGGCGCCCCTACGCACTCGCCACGGTGGTACACCGCGAACGCCCCAGTTCGGCGGCCCCCGGCAACACGGCTGTGATTACGGAGGACGGGCGTGTCCATGGCTGGATCGGCGGGAGCTGCACCCAGCCCGAGGTGGTGCGCCACGCTCTCGCCGCGCTCGCCGGCGGGCGGCCCAGGCTCCTCGGCTTCGGGGCGCTCCCGGGCGAGAATCGTGATATCGTTCCCGTTCCCATGTCATGCGGCAGCGAAGGGAAGGTGGAAGTGCACATCAATCCGGTGTTCCCCGCGCCCCGGCTGGTCGTGGCCGGATCGTCGCCGATCGCGGACGCGGTGGCCCGCCTGGGCGGCGCGATGGGCTATGAGGTCGCGCGGGCGGGGGTCGAGGGGGAGGGGGATGCGGGCCGCGCCGGGGGCGAGGCCGGCGGCCGGGAAGGCGAGGTCGGCGGCCGCGCGGAGGGCTCGCAAGGGGAGTCGCTCGAGGCGCGGGCGAAGCAATGGTCGGATCGGTCGCCGGGCGACAGGCTGTTCGCGGTGGTGGCGACGATGGGGCGGGGCGACGAGGACGCCGTGCGGCAGATCCTGGGCGCGCGGCCGGACTACGTGGGCGTAGTGGTGTCGCCGAAGCGCATGCGGCAGGTGAGGGCGGTGCTCGAGGGGCTCGGGGTCGGCGCGGACGAGGCCGCCCGCGTGCACGGTCCCGCAGGGCTCGACATCGGGGCCGAGAGTCCCGAGGAGGTGGCCGTGAGCATCCTCGCGGAGATCGTGGCCGTGGGCGCGGGGAAGGAGGCCGCGCAGGGGGAGGGGGGGGAGGGGGCTGCCGCGTGGGACGCGGAGACGGGCGCCGAAATGGGAGCCGGCCCGGCGGGAGACACCTGTTGCGCCGGGGAGGAGGCCGGAGCGGCCGCCGCGAATCCCGCAGGCGCACCTGCTACCGCAACGGACCCGGTCTGCGGCATGACCGTCGCCGTGGAAGGGTCGCCGTCCTTCACCTACAAAGACCAAACCCTGCACTTCTGCTGCCCCGGCTGTCGGGCCCGCTTCGAAGCCGATCCTGCGGCGTATGTGTAGCTGCACGGCCCGGCGCTGCGGACTGCCGCGGGCGCGAGGCAGCCGATGAGGCCGGAGATCGGCGAACTGCAGGCCTCGATGCGCGAACACGGCTACATCGCCGAACGCTCGATCGTCACCGCCGTCCACCTGGCCCGCGCGATGGAGAAGCCGCTCCTGATCGAGGGTGACGCCGGGGTCGGCAAGACCGAGGTCGCGAAGGTCATGGCGGCGGTCCTGGGCACGGAGCTGATCCGGCTGCAGTGCTACGAGGGACTCGACGTCAACACGGCGCTCTACGAGTGGAACTACCAGAAGCAGCTGCTGCGGCTGCGGATTGCGGCGGATGAGCGGACGGGGAGTGCACGGGGGACTTCGGCCGCGGAGCAGGCCGCGGGCAGCCGCCGGGATGAACGCCACGCCGAAGACGACCTCGAAGACATCATTTTCGGACGCCGGTACCTGCTGGAGCGGCCCCTGCTGCGGGCGATCACCCGGCCGAATGCGCCGCCGGTGCTGCTCATCGACGAGATCGACCGCGCCGACGAGGGGTTCGAGGCGTTCCTGCTGGAGGTGCTCTCCGACTTCCAGGTGACGATCCCCGAGCTGGGGACGATCCGCGCCGAGCATCGCCCGGTGGTCATCCTCACCTCGAACCGGACCCGCGAGATCGGCGACGCGCTCAGGCGGCGCTGCCTCTACCTGTACATCGAGCACCCGCCGTTCGAGAAGGAGGTGGAAATCGTGCGCGCCAAGGTGCCCGGGATCGCCGGCCGGCTCGCCGCCGAGATCACCCACTTCGTGCAGGCGCTGCGCCGGCGCGCGCTGATGAAGCCGCCGGGAGTGGCCGAGACGCTGGACTGGGCGCACGCTCTGGTCACGCTCCACAAGGACGCGCTGGACGCCGAGACCGTGGCCGAGACGCTCGGGTGCCTGGTGAAGGACCGGCACGACATGCGCGAGGTGGAGGGGGACGACCTGCGGGCGCTGACCGGGGAGGCGCGCGCGGAGGCGGCTGACGAGCCCGGGGACGGCCCCGTACTGGGCGGTGCACGGGGTCTGGTCCAGCGGATGGGTGACGATTTCGACGATCCGCTTGACGATTTTGCGGATTACAGGTGATTCCTTAACTTCCCATCGTGACCACTTCGATCCCCGCCACCTCCGCCGGGCGCCGCTCCTCCGCGGCAGCCTGAACCCAAGAGCCACATGACGACGCAGCAGCACGACGTGATCATCATCGGCGGGGGCGGGGCAGGGCTCCGCGCCGCCATCGCGATCGCGGAGGAGAACCCGTCCTTCTCGGTGGCGTGCGTGTCCAAGGTCTACCCGATGCGGAGCCACACGGTGACGGCCGAGGGGGGCGCGGCGGCGGTCATCAAGCCGAACGACAGCCTGGAAGACCACATCTACGACACGATCAGCGGCGCCGACTGGCTCGCCGACCAGGACGCGGTCGAGTACTTCGTGAACCGCGCCCCGAGCGAGATGATCCAGCTGGAGCACTGGGGCTGCCCCTGGAGCCGCATGGCCGACGGGTCCGTCGCCGTCCGCCCCTTCGGCGGGATGAAGATCGAGCGCACGTGGTTCGCGGCCGACAAGACCGGCTTCCACATGCTCCATTCGCTCTTCCAGACCACGCTGAAGTACGGCAACATCGTTCGCTACGACGAGCACTTCGCGTCCAGGCTGCTCCTCGACGACGCGGGGCAGTGCCGCGGGTGCGCGGCGATCGAGCTCAGAACCGGCACGGTGCGCGCCATCCTCGGCAAGTCGGTGATCATCTGCACGGGCGGGGCCGGCAAGGCCTTCCCCTTCACCACGAACGGGGCGATCAAGACCGGCGACGGGATGGCGATGGCGTACCATGCGGGCGTCGCGCTGAAGGACATGGAGTTCATCCAGTACCATCCGACCGGCCTCCCGGGTACCGGCATCCTCATCACCGAGGCGTCGCGCGGGGAGGGCGGGATCCTGGTCAACAAGGACGGATACCGCTATCTGCAGGACTACGACCTCGGCGAGGCGCTGGACGTCAGCGATCCGCGGCACCCCCAGAAGCGGGCGATGGAGCTGGGACCCCGCGACAAGCTGAGCCAGTGCTTCATCAAGGAGAGGGATGCGGGGCGCACGATCAAGACCAAGGACGGTCACGCCGTCCACCTCGACCTGCGCCACCTCGGCGAGGCCAAGATCGACAAGCGGATTCCCTTCGTGCGCGAACTCGCGCGCAACTACGCGGGGATCGACCCGGTGCATCAGCCGATCCCGGTGCGGCCGGTCGTCCACTACGTGATGGGCGGGATCGACGTGGACTCGAACTCGGCCACGAACATCCCCGGGCTGTACGCGGCCGGCGAGTGCGCCTGCGTCTCGATCAACGGCGCGAACCGGCTGGGGTCGAATTCGCTCACCGAGCTGCTGGTCTTCGGCGCCCAGGCGGGCACGCACGCGGCCCGTTTCGCCATGGACAAACCCGGCTACGATGTATCGGCACTGGAGGCGCAGGCGGCCGACGAGGGCGAGCGCATCCGGCGCACGTACTTCAGCGCGGAGGCCCGCTCCGGCACCGAACGGATCGCGGTTCTGCGCAACGAGCTGCACGAGGCGATGGAGGACGGCGCCGGCATCTACCGCGACGCCGGTTCGCTCGACGCCGCATGCGACAAGATCGCCGAACTGCGCGAGCGCTACGCGAACATCACCCTCGACGACCAGTCGAACTGCTTCAACACCGAGCTGACCGCCGCGCTCGAGCTGTCGTCGCTGCTGGACGTCGCCGAGGCCATGGCGCATTCGGCCCGGGAGCGCACGGAATCGCGCGGATCGCACCAGCGCCTCGACCACCCGGACCGCAACGACGACGACTTCCTCGCCCACTCGCTGGCCTTCCGGACCGGGGACGGCGGCGCACCCACGATCGAGTACAGTCCCGTGACGATCACCAAGTGGCCGCCGGGCGAGCGCACCTACGGCGCGGGCTCGGGGCTGAAGCGGCCCGCGGGCGCGGACGGGGTGGTGGGCGGCGCGGGCGGTGCCGGCGCGCCCGGCGACACCACATAAAGGGGGCGGACCATGGCCGACAACGACACCATCACGCTGGAGATCTTCCGCTACCACCCCGAAACCGACTCCGAGCCCCGCTTCCAGTCGTACGAAGTCCCCTACGACGAGGACTGGGTCGTGCTCGACGCCATCAACTGGATCAAGGACCACGTCGACGGGACGGTCACGCACCGCTGGAGCTGTCGCATGGGCGTGTGCGGGAGCTGCGGGATGATGGTGAACGGCGAGCCGAAGCTGACCTGCGCGGCCTTCCTCAAGAACTACTACCCGTTTCCGGTCAAGGTGGAGCCGCTGGTGAACTTCCCCGTGGAACGGGACCTGGTCGTCTCGATGGACGGCTTCATGGACAAGCTCGACGCCGTCAAGCCGTACATCATCCGCGACGACGTGAACGACACCTCCGAGGGCGAATACCGGCAGTCCCCCGCCGAGCTGGCGCGCTACAAGCAGTTCTCGATGTGCATCAACTGCATGCTCTGCTACAGCGCCTGCCCCGTCGTCGGCCACGAGGAGGAGTTCCTCGGCCCCGCGGCGCTCGCACTCGGACACCGCTACAACAAGGACTCCCGCGACCGGGGACTTTCCGATCGCATGGAGGTCATGCTGTCGGACGAGGCCATGTGGGGGTGCACCTTTGTGGGCGAGTGCTCGGTGGTCTGCCCGAAGCACGTGGACCCCGCGGGCGCGATCCAGCAGGCGAAGGCGATGGGCGCGCAGGAGTACTTCAAGAGCTTTGTGATGCCGAAAGGGGCGGGCCGTTGAGCGGGCGAGCAGGAGTTCGCGGCCGCGAGGCCGGCCTGGGGCCGGAAGGAGCGCGCCCATGAGCGGGCAATACCACCGCTCGCACCGCTGGGCGTGGTGGACGGAGCGGCCCGGTTACATCCGCTTCATGATCCGGGAGCTGACGAGCGTCTTCATGGCGGGATACCTGGTGTTGTTTATAATGACGTTGGCGAAGGTCGGGGCCGGTGAGGCGGCCTTCGCCGAATGGATCGCGGCGCTGGGCAGCCCGGGCTGGATGGCGGCCCACGTGGTCGCGCTGGCCGCCGCGGTATGGCACGCGGTCACCTTCTTCGGCGCCGTGCCGCAGGCGATGCCGATCTTCCTGGGCGAGAAGCGGCTGAGCGCGCCGGTCGCGATGATCGTGATGGGGTACGGGCCGTGGCTGACCGTGACGGCAGCCGTCCTGTGGTGGGTGCTCAGGTGAGCGCGGGCGGGGGCGGCGGGTCCAGGGGCGGGCGCGCCGGGCGTCCCTCCGGCGAGGCCTTCTGGTGGGCGCTGTTTTCGGCCGGCGGCGTGATGGCGGCGCTCTTCGTGCCCGCGTTCGTGATCGTGACGGGGTTCCTGCTGCCCGCGGGGGACGAGGGGGTGGCCGCGGAGCGGGCGGCGGCGTTCGCGCAGGCGGTGGGTTGGTGGCCGGTGAAGGTCGCGCTGCTCGGCGTGATCGTGCTGTCGCTGTTCCACTGCGCGCACCGGATCCGTCACCTGCTGATGGATGTGGGGCTGCGCCGGTTCTCGGGCGCGCTGAAGCTGCCGTGCTACGGGGGCGCGCTGGCCGCGAGCGTCTGGGCGGCGTGGGTGCTCTGGGGGATCTGACGGCGCCGGAATCCGCTCAGTCCGGCGAGTCCTCCCACAGATCCAGGTGGCGCGAGAAGACTTCGCCGAGGTCGATCATGCCCAGAAGCTCGGTTCCAAACCGGACGGGCAATTCCCCCGTGAAGCGCTCGTGCCCGGGTTGCTCCCGTTTGCCGAAGCGCCAGACATCCACCACGTCCAAGTCCGGGTCCACGATCCAGTACTGGCGCACACCGCTTCGCGCGTAGAGATCGAGCTTGATCCCGCGGTCCCGGTGCGCGGTGGAAGGAGAGAGGATCTCGACCACCAGGTCGGGAGCGCCCAGCATCTGCTTCTCCCCGATGATTCCGCGTCTCCTGTTCGAAATGAAGAGCAGGTCGGGCTGCACCCGATCGTCGGTTCCCGGGAATCCGACGAGGCACGGAGCGTAGAATACCTCTCCGTGGCCGGAGTGCTCCAGAATGCGCATGAGGGTGTATTGAAGCCGCTTGGAGATGCGCTGGTGACGGGTTACCGGGGCGGGCGTCATATACAGCCGTCCCCCAATCCACTCGTAGCGGTTGCCGTCGTCCGGCATTCGCTCGACATCTTCCCAGGTGCGCGGTGCTTTGGTCTGCATAGTGGACACATCATACCTCCCCGTCTTCGGGTGTGCGAACGATTCCGAGGGCGGAGGATATGAGTTGGCGGTCATCGGCCGGTCATCGTGACACCCTCCAGCCCCTCCAGCGCCTCCGGCTTGACCCCGTACAGGATTGCGTTCCCCGGAGTGACGGTGCGGAAGGATTCTTCGACGAAGTCGAGCACCTCATCGCGGTCGGCCAGGGGGATGTCTGCGTCTTCCATCATCTCGCGGACCGGCTCCGGCTCGAAGGCGCGCCATTCCAGGATGCAGCGCCGGACCGCGCCACGCGCGAAGCGGCGGTATACGACGGTCACTCTCTTGATGTCGATGGCTTCCGGCCGCAGGTGGCGATACTGCCAGGCGGCCGCGACGTAGCCGTTTACGAAGGCCTCGCGCAGGAGCGAGACATCGTTCAGTTCGTAGACGCCGAGCAGCCCGCGGATGTAGTCCCGGTCGTCGATCGCGAGGAACGACATCGGAGCCAGGTCGGCCTTGAGGAGGGGGATGATCGACGCGACCCGGGATGTGCGCTTGTTCACGTCCCTGAACGGTTGCAGGTACGGTATGTGGACAAGCAGGAAGAACGACTGCTCGAAGGGATCGGTGATTTGCGCGGCCTTGGCGAGGAGGCCGTCCAGCTCCTCCTGTAGCGCGAACCGGTCCTCCAGTGGGGTGTAGGCGGAGCGTGTGATTCTGACCGGCATGCGCCGCACGCTGCCCACCAGTGTCGGGTCGCGAATCAGCCGGTCCGAGAGCAGAGAATGGATGTTGCGCAGGTCCGGCCACCCGATCTCGATGTCGTCAAGGTTTTCGACCACGTACCGGATCGCGTCCCTGTGGTTGAGGATCATGACCGCGTCATCGAACGACTTGCCGTCCGCGGTCTTGCCTGCACGCACCAGGGACTCGGTCTCAAAAACGTCGTAGCTGTTGCCCTCCAACCGAGACGAGGCCCAGGACATGTCGATTTCCAGTTCCGACAATACCCGGCGCGCGTACGTCACTCCGTCCACGATGAACAAGGGATCCAGGACCGGGGTTCCGGCCTTCACGAGTTCCGACCGGTCCTCGTCCGTGAGGTAGCGCGACTCGTTGGGCCGGTAGCGCCCGGCGAACTCGCTGCGGTAGCGAGCGGGCGGCCGGTGGGAGGCCGGCGTCTTCAGATGCGCCAGCACCGCTTCTCCCCCGGCGACCCGGTAGCGTGTCCCCCGGCCCTCGCCCACCACCTCGAGCTTCCCCGCGTCCACCAGCCGCCGCAACGCCCGCCAGACCGTTGACGCGCTCGCCTCCGGCGCGACATCGCGGCGAACCTCCGAACGGGCGCACCCCGGATGATTCGACACATAGGTCAGAACGGCGCGGTCGATGAGGATCATGAAACGTATTATGGTGGATTGTGAGACGATTGAGGCTGAAATCGACCGGATTCAGTCCCCCGAGTCAAGTATCGTGTCATTACGGTGACCCGTATTCCGGACGCCAAGTGCGGTACCGTTCAACCGCGGCCCACCCCGAACGCACCGCGGGGGGCCCGCCGTCCTCCGGCGAACCCCCCGCGTGCGTCCCCACACCGTGCGCGCATCGGCGGCGGGCGAGCCAGGGCCGCCCGGCCGCCGCCGACCGCACACCCGTCAGTTGGCCGTGATCGTCACCCTGATGAAGTCCATCGCATTGGTGATGTCGGGGAAGACGAAGCAGACCTTGCGCTCCTCCACCATCTCCATCTCGGGCGTGCCCATGTTCGGCGCCGTCTGGCGCAGCACCTGGTTCAGCCCCGAACCCGGCCGTTCATTCAGCTCGGTGCCCGCGTCCCAGAGCGTCAGCATGTCGGTGACGTCCCCGGAGAAGGGCCGCGCACCGTCGGGGAAGAGGGCGATGCCGTGCGGTCCGGGGGCGTAGAAGAGGTCGTTGGCCTGGGCGAACCCGGTGGCGAAGGTGAGCATGTCGCCCGGCCGGCCCGCCACGGTGAACTCGTATGCCTGGCCAGGATGCAGGGGCCCGGGTGCCATGCCGCCGGCCGGTACGAAGAAGGCCCCCATCTGGTGGATGCCGTCTTCGGGCGTCACTTCGGTGGCGAGCATCGTGGGGTCGCCGGTTTCCGCGTAGGCCTCCAGGCCGGCGCTTGCCGGCGTTCCGGGCATGAACAGCACCCCGGACCCCGTGTGGGAAGCGTAGGGTCCGGGCCCGAGTACTCCGGTGATTCCCGTGTGGGCGCCCAAAGCGGCGGCGAGGCCTCCCGCCATGCCCCTTCTCGCGAGCGCGGCGAGTCCCGCACCCCGGTCGGGCATGCCCGCCGTGAACAGCGGGTCGGGCGTGGAGTGCACCACGGCCACTCCCGGCGTGAGCATCATCATCTGCTCGCCCCTCACCTCTTCCGTCACGTTCAGGATGCTGAGATGGAAGGACGCCGGCCCGATCGATTCGAGCGTGACCATGACCACATCCGACACCTCGGGCATGTCGTCGCCCATGGCCGCGGCCACGTTGTCACCCATCTGCCAGAGCATCACCTGGTCGGTCACGTCGCCCGTCACCTGTGTGCCGTCGTCGTTCCACAGCGCGATTCCCATGCCGTCGGGCGCGAAGAACATGCCTTCCGAACCCATCAGCCCGGCCGCGAAGGAGACCATCTGGCCCGGGGTGGCGTCGAAGTTGAAGCCGTAGGACATCCCCGGCGCCATGTCGTCCATGGTTTCGCCGAGCGGCGTGGCGAGCATTCCACTGAAGGGGAACGCCTTGGGCATCGACATGTTTTCGATCCGCACCGTGAAGGGGATCTCGCCGATCATGCCGGTGAAGTCGGCGGTCGCGGCCTGGCCGAGCCCGGGCGAGACCTGCTGGCTGGTGGGGTCGAAGACGTAGCGCGGCTCCTCGTAGCCGGAGATCGTGACGGTGTAGCTGCCCATCCGCAGGTTGGAGACGTTGAAGGTTCCGTCGGCGCCGGTGGTGCCGCTCCCGGACTCGGTGCCCGTGAGGGTGACGGTCACGCCCGCGATCCCCATGTCGTTGACCGAGACGGTCCCGTTGACCGAGGCGGTGCGGATGTAGTCGCCGCCGAAGTCGATGACCTGGGCGCGTCCCTGGGTGGCGACGGTTGTACTGCCGGAGGTCTGGGCGAACATCACGTCCTGCGGGAAGCCGCTGATCATCACGGTGTAGGACCCCGCCTCCAGGTTGGGGAAGGAGTAGTTCCCGCCGCCGCTGGTGGTCGCCGTGGCGCTGGATCCGCCGCTTAGCGAAACCGAGACGCCGTCGAGCCCGGTGCCCTCCACGGTGACCGTGCCCTGGACCGCTCCGATGATGGGAGGCTCCGTCGATTCGCCGCAGGCCGCCGACAGGGCCAGCGCCAGCGCCAGACCGCAAGCCGCCAGTTTGCGCGGCGTCGGAACTCCGCCTTCAGTACCTTGGATGTTCACAGTGTGACCGTCCTTTCAAATGTGAATGTGAGGATCAGCCAACAAGCTACCATGCGCGCGCCCGACTTGCCACCCAAAGGGGGCTGGCCGCCGCCGGTGCCGACGGATCTGGTGACGCACGTGGCGGGGTTTTCGCGTGCCCTGCGGAAGGCCGGCGTTCCCGTTGCGCTCGGCGACGAGATCGACTCGGCCGCGTCACTCGGCCACATCGACATCGGCGACCGCGAGGAGGTGCGCCTCGGCCTGAGGTCCGCCCTGCGCGTCGAATACAGGGCCTGGCCGCTCTTCGACCGCTTGTTTGACGGCCACTGGAGGGTGGGCGGCCCCGGACGCGAGAAGCGGGGCTCGCCAAGAGGACGAACCCGCCGCGCGCCCCGGCGATGGCCGGGCCAAGTCAATCCGCTGGAAGAACTTCGGCGTTCCGTGGGTATGGAGCGGGGCGTGGAATCGGCCGATCACGCGGCGCCGGGGGGCGGGCGTCCGGGCTACAGTCCGCGCGCGCTGCTGAGGCGCAAGTCCTTCGAGGCGTGTACGGAGGATGAACTGCGGGAGATGGAGCGTCTGTTGGCGCGCCTGGTGCGGCGGTTCGCGACGCGGAGGAGCCGGCGGCTGGTGCCTTCGAAGCGAGGGCCGGTGGTGGATCTGCGGCGGAGTCTTCGGGGGGCGCTGGCTCGCGAGGGCGAGCTGATCGAGCTGGCGAGGCGGGCGCGCGCGGTGGAAGTCCCCCGTTTGGTGGTTTTATGCGACACGAGCGGCTCGATGGACCCCTATTCCCGCTTCCTGCTCACCTTCGTGCTGTCGCTGGGGAAGGTGGCGCGCCGCACCGAGACCTTCTCCTTCAACACCTCCCTCACGCGGCTCACCCCCTGGATCACCGCGGGGAACGTCCAGGCCACCCTGGCCCGCTTTGCCAGCCGGGTGGAGGACTGGTCCGGCGGAACCCGGATCGGCGAGTGCCTGGGCGAGTTCGCCCGCGATTACTTGCGGCAGACCGTGACGGGCGATACATCCGTCCTGATCCTGAGCGACGGGCTCGACCGCGGTGACACCGGGGCACTGGAACGCGCCCTCCTGGCGATCCGGCGGCGGGCCCGGCGCGTGATCTGGCTCAACCCGTTGATGGGCGATCCGCGCTACCGCCCCGAGGCGCGGGGGATGAAGGCCGCGCTGCCGCACATCGACCGGCTGGTGCCGGCGCACAACATCGAGTCCCTTGAGGAAGTGATGCACACACTGCGGCCATGAGGGCCAGCCCGGGCCCGGGGCCACGCCAACCCTGACAGCCACGAGAACACCCCCCCATGCGAATCGAAGAGCAATTCACCGTCGCCGCCTCCGCCGACACCGTCTGGGCCTTCCTCACCGACCCCGAGCGGGTCGCGGCCGCGCTCCCCGGCGCCGAAATCGCCGAACAGATCGACGAGAACACCTACTCCGGCGGAATGGCCATGAAGGTCGGCCCGCTCGCCGCCGCCTACACCGGCACCGTCGCCTTCGAGCTCGACGAGGAGGAGCGCTCGGCGGTGGTGCACGCGAAGGGGCAGGGGAAGGCGGGGATGGGCAACGCCGACATGAAGATGACGAGCCGCGTGGTGGCGCTCGGGCCCGGCGAGACCGAAGTTACCGTCGTGGCCGACCTGAGCGTGACCGGGATCCTGGCCCAGCTCGGGCGCGGCATGATGCAGCACGTCAGCAAGAAGATGTTCAAGGAGTTCACCGAGGCCGTGGAGAAGGAGCTGACATGATCCCCCCGCAATTCGACTATCACGCCCCCGGCAGCCTGGAGGAGGCGCTCGCGCTGCTGGGCCAGCTGGACGATCCCAAGGTCATGTCGGGCGGCCAGAGCCTGCTGCCGATGCTCAAGCTGCGCCTGGCGTCACCGGCCAACATCGTGGACATCAGCCGCATCCCCGGTCTGGATTCGATTACCGAAACGGCCAGCTTCCTGAGGATCGGGGCGCTGGTGACCGAGACGGCGCTGGAGGAGAGCGAGGTGGTGGCGGAGCGCTATCCCATCCTCCTCGACACCGCGAAGGTGATCGCCGACCCGCTCGTGCGGAACCGCGCCACGATCTGCGGGAATGTGGCGCATGGGGACCCGGCCAACGACCACCCGGCGACCATGATCGCGCTGAGGGCGCAGATGGTCGCGACGGGGCCGGGCGGCGAGCGCGTGATCGGGGTCGACGACTTCTTCCACGGACTGTTCATGACGGCGCTGGAGCCGGGGGAGATTCTGACCGAAATTCGCATCCCAACGCCCGGGGGCGCGAGCGGCGGCGGGTCCGGCGGCGGGGGCGGCAACGGACTTCGTTCGGCTGGCGAACAAAGTGGCGGCGCCTACCTGAAGCTGGAGCGCAAGGTGGGCGACTACGCGGTCGCCGGCGTGGCGGTGCAGCTCACGCTGGACGACGGCGGCAAGGTTGCGAGGGCCGGGGTCGGGCTGACGAACCTGGGGATGGCGCCGATTCGGGCGACCGTCGCCGAGGAGGTGCTGACGGGCGCGAGGCTGGTGGCGCGCGGGGGGTTCCGCGGCGCGCTCGACAAGATGCGCGACGCGATCACCCGCGCCCCCGACGACGACGAGATCATCAACGCCGCCGCGCAGGCCGCCGCCGACGCCACCGACCCCGTCGAAGACCGCCGCGGCTCGGTCGAATACAAGAGGAACATGGCCCGCGTGCTGACGGGGCGGGCGATCCGGAAGGCGCTCGCCCGGGCTTCAGGCCACAGCGGCGCCCCCAACCCGCCCGCAGGAGGATAAGGACCATGGCCAAGCACCATATCACCGTTACGGTCAACGGAGCCGAGCACGCGCGCGAGGTCGACTCCCGCCTGCTCCTCGTCCACCTGATCCGCGACGAACTCGCGCTCACCGGCACGCACATCGGCTGCGACACCACGCACTGCGGCGCGTGCACCGTGCTGGTCGACGGCGTGCCCACCAAGTCGTGCACCGTTCTGGCGGTCCAGGCCGACGGGGCCGAGATCGGCACGGTCGAGGGGCTCGCCGACGCCAACGGCATGAGCGCGCTCCAGGAGGGCTTCATGCAGGAGCACGGCCTCCAGTGCGGCTTCTGCACCCCCGGCATGCTGATGACCGGGACCGCGCTGCTCGCCGCCAACGCGAACCCCAACGAGGCCGAGATCCGCGAGGCGATATCGGGGAATCTCTGCCGCTGCACCGGATACGTGAACATCGTCAGGGCGGTCCAGTACGCGGCCGCGAAGATGGCCGGGGCCGACGCCGACGCCCCCGCCGACGAGGAGGCCAACTGATGGCTAACGGGACCAACAAACCCAGGACTTCCGCCAAGATCTGCGGCATGGGCCACTCCATGAAGCGCAAGGAGGACCCGCGCTTCCTGCAGGGCAAGGGCAGGTACATCGACGACTTCACCCTGCCGGGGATGCTGTGGCTCGACATCGTGCGCAGCCCCATCGCCTACGGGAAGATCAAGAACATCGACACCTCGAAGGCGCTCGAGATCGACGGCGTGCTCGCCGTGCTCACGGGCAAGGACCTCGAGGCCTACAACCTGCACTGGATGCCGACGCTCATGTCGGACACCCAGATGGTGCTGCCGACCGATACGGTCATGTACCAGTCCCAGGAAGTGGCCGGGGTGATCGCCACATCGCGCTATGCCGCCGCCGACGGGGTCGCCGCGGTCGAGGTCGAATACGAGCCGATGAAGCCCGTGATCGACCCCTTCCAGGCGCTCGACGACGACGCCCCCGTGCTCCGCACCGACAAGGAGGGCCAGGAGGACAACCGCATCTGGCACTGGGAGGCCGGCGACAAGGAGGCGACGGACAGGATCTTCGACGAGGCCGACGTGGTGGTGCGCGAGAAGATGCACGTCCCGCGCATCCACGTGGCGTCGATCGAGACCTGCGGCTGCCTGGCCGACTTCAACCCGGTCGAGGGACACCTCACCGTGTACATGACCACGCAGGCCCCGCACGCGATCCGCACCGTGCTGGCCCTGGTGGCGGGGCACGTCGGGCTGTCCGAGGAGAAGATCCGCGTGGTGTCGCCCGACATCGGGGGCGGGTTCGGGGGGAAGGTGCCCGTGTACCCGGGGTATGTGATCGCGATCGCGGCGTCGGTCGTGCTGGGCAAGCCGGTCAAGTGGATCGAGGACCGGATGGAGAACCTGCAGGCCGACTCGTTCGCGCGGGACTACCACATGGATGCCGAGATCGCGGCGGACGCCAGTGGCAAGATCCGGGCGCTGAGGATCAAGACGCTGGCGGATCATGGGTATTCGGATGCGCAGGCGGCGCCGTCGAAGTTCCCCGCGGGGCTGTTTTCGATCTGCACGGGGTCGTACGACATGGAGAACGCGTACGCCGAGGTGGACGCGGTCTACACGAACAAGCCGCCGGGGGGGGTGGCGTACCGGTGTTCGTTCAGGGTGACGGAGGCGGTCCACTGCCTGGAGCGGGTGGTGGACACGCTCGCGCACAAGGTGGGGAAGGACCCGGCGCAGCTGCGCGAGGAGAACTTCATCCCGAAGGAGGCGTTCCCGTACCACTCGCCGCTAGGCTGGGAGTACGACAGCGGGGACTACCAGGCCGCGATGGACAAGGCCAAGGAGATGATCGGCTACGACGAGCTGCGCAGGGAGCAGGCCGAGAAGCGGGAGCGCGGCGAGCTGATGGGGATCGGCGTGTGCAGCTTCACCGAGGTGCTGGGGGCGGGGCCGTCGAAGGACTTCGACATCCTGGGCATCAAGATGTTCGATTCGGCCGAGGTGCGCGTGCATCCGACGGGCAAGGCAATAGCCAGATTCGGCACGAAGTCGCAGGGGCAGGGGCACGAGACCACGTACGCGCAGATTATTGCGGAGGAGCTGGGGCTGCCGGCGGCGCATGTTCAGGTGGAGGAGGGGGATACGGACACGGCGCCGTATGGGCTGGGGACGTACGCGAGCCGGTCGACGCCGACGGCGGGGGCGGCGGGGGCGATGGCGGCGCGGAAGCTCCGGGACAAGGCGCGCAAGATCGCGGCGCATCTGCTGGAGGTGGGCGAGGAGGACCTGGAGTGGGAGCCCGGGCAGTTCTCGGTGAAGGGCGCGCCGGACAAGAGCGTGACGATCCAGGACTGCGCGTTCGCGGCGTACACGAACCTGCCGGAGGGGATGGAGCCGGGGATGGAGGCGACGAACTACTACGATCCGCCGAACCTGACGTTCCCGTTCGGGACGTATATCTGCGTGGTGGACATCGATCGGGGGACGGGGGAGGTGAGCGTCAGGCGGTTCGTGGCGGTGGATGACTGCGGGAACATCATCAATCCCATGATCGTGGAGGGGCAGATCCATGGCGGGCTGACGCAGGGGCTGGGGCCGGCGCTGTATGAGGAGATCCCGTACGACGAGGACGGGAATAATCTCGCCGGGTCGTTCATGGACTATTTGGTGCCGACCGCGGTGGAGACGCCGGCGTGGGAGACCGGGCATACCGTGACGCCGTCGCCGCATCACCCGCTGGGGGCGAAGGGGGTGGGGGAGTCGGCCACGGTGGGGGCGCCGCCTGCGATCGCGAATGCGGTGGTGGATGCGCTGGCGCACCTGGGGGTGACGCATATGGATATTCCGATTACGCCGGGGAGGGTGTGGGGGGTGCTTGCCGCGAAGGGGGTGGCTGGGTGATGGTGGGGGGGAGGGGGCCGGAGGGCGAGACGGGTGGCGGGGGTGAGGTGGTCGGATCGTATAGGGGAATGGGGAGGTCGAGTGAGCGTGGAGATGGTGACGGGGAGGTCGAGCAGGTGAAGGGGTGGGGGGATGATCTGAACGCGAGATTGTCGGAGGGAGCAGGGGAGCGACGGGCGTACTCGAGAAATCACAGCGAATGGAAATATGCCAGAGAAGTGCTATCTTTCCCATGGTCTCCTGTGCCACCCTAAGACACGGAAGTCCATGAGAGTTTGCCGAAGAGCGCAACCGGATTCCATTCCTCGGAGGCGCACCGATCGTGGCAATGCTGATCCTGACCGACAAGTGCACCCGCGCCACCCTGGCCGAGATCTGGACGGACGCTCATTGGAACTTCGGGGTCGATTGATTTTCTTTGAAGGGCCGGACGGCGCTGGCAAGACTACTCTTCACAATCTAGTAGCAGCACTTGTGTCACCTCCGCCTATCGCTCTAGCATTTCCAGGCAACGACGCCGGCACGGTTGGAAGACTAGTGTCATGTCACGCACGGGACGTCGGATCGCTTGAGCCTGACCCGTGCGTCGTCCGTGGTGAACTGCCAGTCGACCTTGGCTCGGATCCGGTCTCTGGCCGCCTGCCAGGCGGCGACCTCGGCGCGCAGGGTGTCGATGGAGTCGATGCGGCGGTTGAGGCACTGGCGTATCAGGACGTTGAGTTCGACCTCGGCGACGTTCAGCCAGCTGCCGTGCTTGGGAGTATGGACGAACTCGAAGCGGTCCCAGAGCGCCTTGGCCTCCGCGGGCTCGAAGGCTTCGTAGAGCGCGCCGGGGCGCGTGTTGAGGTTGTCCATCACCAGGGTGATCCGGGTGGCGCCGGGGTACTCGGCGGCGATGTCGCGCAGGAAGCGGGCCCAGTCGGTCTTGGTTCTGCGCTCGGTCACCTTGGTCAGGCGCCAGCCCGCCAGTGGTTCGGTGGCCATGAACACGTTGCAGGTCCCGAGCCGCCGGTACTCGTAGTCCTCTCGGGCCGCCCGTCCCGGTGCCGCGGGGACGGGCGTGCGCGTCTCGCCGATCAGCTGGCGCGGCGTCTCGTCCATGCACACCACGGGGAAGTTCGCGTCGTAGGGACGCCGGTAGATGTCGAGTACCCGCTCCATCCCCGCCGCGAAGTCGGCGTTGCGCTGCGGCGGGATCACCCAGCCGATGCGCCGCCAGGGTTTGATGGCGTTTTTTTTAGCACCCGCCGCACCGTCTCGTGCGACACGCTGTCGATGTAGCCGAGTTCCACCGCACGGTCCGCCAGCAGGCGAAGCGACCACGGGCGGGTCGCCGCAGCTGAGCGCGACCAGCCGCGCCTCGAATTCGCCGTCCGCCTTGCGAAGGTATTTCGCCCGGCGACCCTGCCGGTTCCCGAGCGCCGCTTCCAGACCGTCCTCCACGAACCGCTTCTTCACCCGGTCCACCCTCCGGGCGCTGATCCGCAGCACTCCGGCAATCTCCCCGCCGGTCGCGCGCCGCTTGTTGAAATCGCCCTCGTCGCAGTTGAGCAGGACCAGCGCGTTGACCACCTTCTGCGAACGGTGCGAGCCCTTGCGCGTGATCGCCTCCAACGCCTCGCGCTCCTCCGCCTCCAACTCCACCAGATACCGCTTCATGCCAGCCTCCTTGCCGTTGTGGACTGGCAAGGAATCTAACACGATACTTACGACATATCACGTGTGACATGACACTAGTGTACGATATCCACCACGGGACTCTCGACATCCAGCAACCATCTGAGGCCCCACTGCAGCTACTTCACATCGCCGCTCACCTAGACGCGATCGATCGGGTGATTCGTCCCGCGATCGATTCGGGTATCACCGTGCTACTAGATCGCTATTGGTGGTCAACTTGGACATACGGCACTGAAGCGGGAATCGACCCTACACTATTGAGGAAGATGATCGAGGTCGAGAGGGTCTACTGGGGTGAGCTTACACCTGATCTGGGGTTTCTTTTAATGCCGCCAAAGCCGTACAATGACGAAATAGAGCTAAACAGATTCAAACGACTTTCCGCCATTTACCGCGAGGTCTCACGAATGACAGACCATGCCGTCGAGATAATGGATCAGCAAATGACACGAGACGATGCGACGGCGTACGTAATGGCTCGCCTTGCCAGGATTGGGGAGCCGGAAGGCCACAAGCAATGAGTAGAGGTCGCGCCTGCGAAGTGCAATACACAATCCCGTTGGAGAACCGGCCACAGAAGTTGCCACTGCCGATCATCGTGACCAAGGCGATTTCCGCGAAGACCACCATCGTATATGATACGTTCTGGCGTTTCGCTGCCGAGAGGCAGCGCATCTTTAGGGCTAGGGTTCGGTTTGAGAAGCCACCGTGGACTACCGACCCTATTCTGAACACGTTCAAGTTTACGAATGCATACAGGGCTTCGGATCGGACTAGCCAGTTCTTGATTCGACAAGTCATACACGAAGGGCCGCAGACGCCCGAGGACATCTTCTTCCGAGTACTCCTCTTCAAGCTGTTTAACAAAATCGAGACATGGCAAATGCTGGAGGCAGAGACAGGAGCGATTTGTTGGGAAAGGTACTCATTTGACCGATATGATCGGGTGCTAACTGAGGCTTTTCATCGAGGAGTGACAATCTACTCGGGGGCCTACATTATTCCGTCACCGAGAGGGTACGGATACAATCGCAAGCACAGCAGCCATCTTGCGCTCTTGGAATCTCTCATGCAGGACCAATACCCTAAAAAGATCCAAGATTCGCCTGGGATGGGGGATGCATTCAATCTCCTTCGCGGCGTTTCATCCTTCGGTGATTTCCTCGCCTACCAATATGTGACGGACCTCAACTACAGTTCGCTAACCGACTTTTCGGAGGAAGAGTTCGTGGTGCCGGGGCCGGGGGCGCTTTCGGGTCTTCGGAAATGCTTCAGGCACAACGGGGGTTTCGGTGCGTCGGATCTGATTCGAATGGTTCATGATCGGCAAGAAGAGGAATTCGAGGTTCGTGGACTCGCGTTCGAGGACCTGTGGGGCCGACGGCTTCAGCTAATCGACATCCAGAACCTTTTCTGCGAGGTCGATAAGTATTCGCGAATCGCTCATCCAGAGTTCACCGAATCGGGCGGTCGTGGCCGCATAAAGCAGGTGTTCCGGCAGAGTAGCGCCAAGTGCCGCCGCCCGTGGTTCCCCCCGACCTGGGGGCTGAACGAATGTATTGCGGAAGAACTGGGCGATGTGGACATTTAGTGCTGAGAGTGCGGATGTACTATGGGCAGCGGTCCGAAAAGGGTTTATTAGTGGAAAGGCGCCTGCTTGGCTGGACGGACGGAGTGGGCGAACGGCAGAGTTTCGGTCAGCTCTGCTGGTCCTCGAGGATCCACGGCAACGATGGGTGGTCCGGCGGACCCCGATGAATCCGGCCGCCGCCCTGACGGAAGTGGTTTGGATCGTCTGCGGCCGCAGGGATGCTTGCTTCGTGAATTTCTGGAATCCCGCCCTGCCAAGGTTCGCCGGCACCGGTGATAGATACTACGGGGCATATGGATACAGACTTCGGAGGGCGTACGGCTTTGATCAATTGGTCGCTACAGCTGAAGCGCTGTTGGCCAATCCGAACTCACGACAAGTGTGCATGAGCATCTGGAACCCCACGACCGACATGCCTAGGGTGATGGGGGCACCCCGTTCCAGGGACGTTCCCTGCAACGTGTTCTCGATGGTCAAGGTTAGAGACGGACGATTGCATTGGACACAGGTCATGCGCAGCAACGATTTGTGGTTGGGCTTGCCGCTCAATCTCGTTCAGTTCACAAGTCTTCAAGAGATTGTCGCGGGGTGGATAGGATGCGATGTTGGGGACTACCATCACCTGGCGGATAGCCTGCATGTGTACGAAAACAAGTGGACGGAGCTTTGCGCCCTGCCTGCAGCGCCCGCGGCACCTCCCAATAGCGACGACATTAGACTGGACTATCGACACTCAATCAGTCTTTTTGGTGAAATCGGTCGGAGGATGGAGACTATGTTGTCTCCAAAAGTGAAGTCCGATGATCTTCGCGGGTTGCTTCCCCCAGACGACTGGCCAGAGTCCTATCGGAACATTCTGAGAGTGATTCTCGCGGACGCCATACGGCGAAAGGGCGACGTGGAGGCGGCTTGCGATGTAATGGGAAGTTGCAGCAATTCATTGCTCTCTCTGTTGTGGGAAAGATGGATTGAACGGACAGAACGAAAAGCCGCAGAGCATTCAAACGGAGGTGAGTGTTAGGGACCGCCAGTGATGAGACTGCCGGTTGGCAGACGGGCACAATCGCGTTCCCAATCGGTTGGACGGCCTAGATACCCGCTTGCGTTGAGAGAGTCGTACCAACGCAAAAACCGGGTAATAAGGGCAGGTGGAAAATTACACTTGTGACCCTGGGCAAACACACAAATGTCGTACCCGTCGGAGTCACGAAGGCTATCTGGGATCTTTGGCCCAACACCGCCCCAATAGGCAAAGGTGTCACTGACTAGAATTCTATCCGCGCTGGTGTCGCGTGTCAAATTGTGAGGGTTCAGTCCGCCATCGGCGAGGCTGTGGTGGGAATTCGCTTGATGCCAGCGATTGCAAGCATCTCGCCAATAGATGTTGTCCCCAAACGCTTGCTTCGTGCTGCCGCGAAGGATCGGCCGTTTTCGGTGATATCGCGGATCATTCCAGTACTCCGTAAAAGTCATCGCTTCGGAAACGCGCATCACGTAGACGAGGTGGCCACGACGGTTGTGCCGTGCACTCCCAGTGCCGATGATCCAGTCTCCCGGTTGAGCGGAGCGGCGGATCTGTGGCTTGCACGTTGCGAGCGTGCACACTCCGTAGAACGGATTCGGAGCGAACCCATAGTCGCGTGCGACCACGTAGGAAAAGAGTCTCACGAAATCCGGTAGGTCTATCCGCAGCTGTATCGAGTGACCTCTCTTGGCGGGACCGGATTGCCATCTGGCTTCTGCCAAATGTCGACGCCGCCGGTTATCGCATCGACGATGCTGTTGCCATGCCAGCCTACCATGGCGTCGGCGTACTCGTTCAAGGCTTCTGGGATATCACAACCACGTTCCCCGTAGGCCCATACGCCAACAATGCGTTTGTCCTCCTTTTGTGCGTATTCGATTTCCCACGAGACCCAAGGGCTCTCCTTGGTCTCGGGAGACACGTAGACGACCAAGGTGCTGCATTGCCGGATTCGAGGTGCGAGAATCTCGGACTTGATATAGGTCTCGGAATGAGCGTTGTTTGGGTTGTCTGAGCTGATGGAGTAGTCACGAACGGCTAGGCCATTGTCGTGCAGGAGGCTCTTGAGCTTGTCTAGACCGGGATCGTCTTCGTGAATGTGGCTGATGAACACGTTCTTGATCGCGGTTGAGTCTGTAGGCATCGGTGGTTGACCTCGCGGTTGGCAGTGGAAGGTGGGGAAGGTGGTGTGAGACCGGTCAGGGGCCCATGTCTATCAGTATTCTCGGCAAGCTGGCGATGGTGTGCTCGTGGATTCCTGAAACTCGGCTCGGGAAACGGTTCGTCCCGGGCATGGCAGGATTGACACGAATGGTAGCCTGGGAGGCTCGGAGTTCGAGGAAGCGGTCATTTCTCGGCGCACTGAAGGGTGACGGAGTCGATGCAATCGGATGGTGGGAGGGTATGTGGAAGATAGAGAAGAATCGATGTGAGGACAAGCGTGGATGGGTTCCGAGCATGCTGAAGGCGATAGTTTAGGGACCCCACTCTTCCTCCGCAAGAGTCGTCCGGTTCAGTTCGTCGAGCCGGGCGACCCACCCGGGCAAGAGCCGGTCAAGGACTCTGCGAAACCGATCGTTGTGAGCGCGCTCGATGAGGTGGACCATTTCGTGAATCACGACGTATTCCAGGCAGGAAAGCGGCTTCTTGGCCAGCTCCGAATTCAACCAGATGCGACGGGCGTTTGGATTGCAAGTTCCCCATCGCGTTTTCATCCGGCGAATGCGCCATTCGGCGACCGTCACACCGATCGCAGGCTCCCACTTGGCAATTAACTCGGGGACGCGCTCCCGCAGCCGAGCCCGATACCATCGGTACAGGATGGCCTCCCGAGCGTCCCGACCGGTGTCGGCGCGGACCCGCATCTCCATCCATGCGTTGTCGCGGACGCAAACACCGGTTGGGCCGGTTGACTCGATCACGTCCAGTCGGTAGCGGCGCCCTTCGAAGTAATGGCTCTCCCCGGTCACGAATTCTCGCCGCGACTGGCGGTCTTGACCCTCGAACTCGGCCCGCTTGCGGCGAATCCAGGCCAGCCGTGAGATGACGGCCAGCCGCACTGCGTCGTTGTCCAGACGTAGCGGCGCTGCGACTCGAACACGTCCGTCCGGGGGATAGACTCCCAGGTGCAGGTGCTTGATGTCTTTGCGGACAATCTCGACCTCGATGCCGCGAATCTCCATTCGGGCGCCGTCAGTACCCACGCTGGGCCTTGACGATTTCGAGAATCTTGAGCGTGTAGGTCTTGTGCGGTCCGAGCGCGGCGTGGATCGCTGCGGCGATTCGCCGTTCCTTGATGGGATTGCCACGCCAGTCAGCCATCTTCGCATCGCGGACCCTGCGATCGATGGCAAGTGCGATGGATGCACGGGGGTCGTCCGTGCCGTCCGATTCCAGTGTGCCGCTGCCTTCCACCACCTTCGTCTCCAGCACTTCCTCCGGCAAGTTGTCATAGATCGCCCGAAGCGCTCGGGTCTTGATACTCGCCGGATACGATCCACCACCCTCCCCCCGCTTCACCATCTCCGCCAGCTCGATCACCTTCTTCAGATAGTCCTCGTACTCGATCGCCTCCTCCCGGCGCCGCTGGATCAGCGCATCGAGCACAGCCGACATCTTCTCGTAGTACTTCGGATTGACTGCCATCTCGTCGACGATCAGGCGGCGGACGTTGTTCTCGATCGTCTCGGCGACTGCGCGGCGGCTGCCCCGGATTCCTCCAGGAAGACTTCCGATGGCGCGCTTGCTGTCCTTGATCAGCAGATCCACGAGCGTCATGTCGTCGAACTTGGAAATGATCTCGCTGTCCTCGGCCCTGATGTAGTTGTCCAGGAGGTGCCGCATGGCGGGCTCGAACACCTTGAGGTCTACGTAGTCACCGCTGGCCAGCTTGATCTCCTGGCGGACTTTCTCGTAGTGGCCCACCTCGTCCCGGATGGTCTGCCGCTCGGCATCGGTGTAGCCCGCTTCGATCATCTCGTTGGCCAGGTTGGCGTAGGCGCGCACAAAAGCCGCAACCGCGCGGTACAGTGTGAGGCGCTTCCGCTCGTTGGCGGCGAGACCCTTGCCGCCGTCGAAAAAGTAGTGCCGATACGCGTGCGAATCGCGAGGCGGCTCGACGGGTTCACACAGCGCCTTGACCGCCTCACGGGTCTCCTCCAGCCGCTCCCGCCCCTGCTCCAGGCGGTCCTTCAGCAATCCCTCCACGTCCTCGCGGTCGAAGTTCTCGAACGCTTCGCCGGTGTAGTCGTTGATCGCGCCCTCGAGCGACCGGAAGAGGTCCTTGTAGTCGATGATGTAACCATACTCCTTGTCGTCCCCGTCGAGCCGGTTGACGCGGCAGATCGCCTGGAAGAGACCGTGATCCTGCATCTTCTTGTCGATGTAGAGGTACGTGGCCGGCGGGGCGTCAAAGCCGGTGAGCAGTTTGTCCACGACGATCAGCAGCTTCATCTGCCCGGGCTCGTTCACGAAGCGCCGCTTGACCTCCTTTTCGAACTGGTCGGCCTTGTGCATGGCCGTGTCCTCGGGTTCGTGGAAGTGGTCGGCGAGCATCTTCCGGTAGACATCGTACTTGAGGAGCTTCTCGGTGAGCCCCTCGCCCGTTTCTTCCCCCGTAATGTCTCCTGTCGCCGGGCTGTAGGAGGTGACGATGGCGCATTTGCCCTTGAGTTCGGTCTCGCTGAACGCCTCGAAGAAGCGACAGGCGGCGTAGACGCTGTCGCATACGAGCATCGCGTTCCCGCGGTCGCTCTTGAGGCGATCCCGAGTCTCCATGTCCATAAGGATGTCGGCCACGATCTCGCGAATCCGGGGCAGCGAGCTCGTGACCTTCTTCATCGTGCCCCACCGCTGCTTGAGCTGCGCTCGGGCCAGGTCGCTGTACCCCTTGGTCTTCGAGTCGAACCACTTGTCGATCTTCGCCTCCGAGGTGATGTCCTGATCGATGTCCCGCGCCTCGTAGCGCAGGTCCAGTACCACCCCGTCGTCGACCGCCTCGTCGTACTTGTAGGTGTGGATGTACGGGCCGAAGATCTCGATGCTGCGTTGCTTGTCGGCTCTGAGGAGCGGCGTTCCGGTGAACCCGATCAGGGTGGCGCCGGGGAGGATCGCCTTCATGGCCCGGTGCAGCTTGCCGGACTGCGTCCGGTGGCACTCGTCCACGAAGACGAAGATCTCGCCGGGTGGCCGCAGGTCACTTGAGATGTGGCTCTGGAGGTCGCTCACGTAGCGGTCGATGTTGCCCTCTTCGGAGCTGCCGAACTTGTGGACGAGCGAGCAGATCAGCGACTTGGCGGGGTCGCGGAGCGCCTTCGCGAGATCGGCCCCGCTCTCCGTGCGGTAGATGTCCTCCTCCACGCCCTTGAAGACCTTCTCGATCTGCTCGTCGAGCTCCTTGCGGTCGGTGACGATGAGCACCCGTCCGTCCACGTTCCGGAGTTCGCGGATCCACTTCGCCAGCCACACCATCGTGAGGCTCTTCCCGCTGCCCTGGGTGTGCCAGATGATCCCGCCTTCGCGGCGGCCGACGAACTCCCGGGCCGCCTTCACCCCGAAGTACTGGTTGTGACGGCAGATCTTCTTGGTGCCGGCGTCGAAGACCACGAAGTCGTGGATGAGTTCGAGCAGGCGGTCGGGGGCGCAGAGGTGGCCGAGTTCGGCGAGTAGGGGGGATGTGCTGGCGTCGTCGCCGGGGGCATCGGCTTCCTTCCAGCGGAGCCAGTACTTCTCCGAGGTCTCGATCACGCCGTATCGGAGTCCTTCGGTGTCGTTGCCCGCCATGACGAGCTGTACGGTGCTGAAGAACGGCTGGATGAAGTCCTTCTTCTGGTTGACCAGATTCTGGCGGATCCCCTGCGCCACCGAGACCGTCGAGCGCTTGAGTTCGAGGACCCCGACGGCGATCCCGTTGACGTAGAGCACGATATCGGGCCGCTTGATGTTCTTGCCGGTGACCGTGACTTCTTCGGCGATGGCGAAGTGGTTGGCGGAGGGACTCTGCCAGTCGATCAGGTTGACGGTGACGGTCTGTTCGCCGAGTCCGGGACGGACCTTGACGCCGTACCGAAGCAGGCCGTAGACATCGCGGTTGGCGTCGTAGAGCGTCCTGCCGCCACCGAGCGCGGCGGCCTGGTCGAGCTGTTGGAGCGCCTTGGCGATGAGGGTGGGGGGGTGGCCTTGGCGGTTCAGGAACTGGGTGAGAAGGTCGGTCTCGATGTGCCGGTTGCCGTCGCGCTCGTGCCAGTTGCCGAGGTAGGTGTACTTGAGCTGGTCGCGGAAGTGGTGGATGACGCGGCGTTGGGTCTGGATCTCGAGGGCTCCGACTTGGGTCACCGGCCTACGACCTCCCAGTGGCCGGACTTCCTTGAGCCGACGCGGCGGATGATGCCGTCCGCCCTGAGCTTGCGGAAGTGGTAGGTGACGCCATCCCTGGTGATCCCAAGGCGTTCGGCGATCTCGACCTGCGTGATGCGTGGCTCGTCACTCAGGAGGGACAGGATCCGGCGTCTCGTGCGTTTCCGGACGGTTTCTTGTGTAGTGGCGGCCGCCTTAGGTGTAGTTTCTTGTGTAGTGGCCGATTTCTTACGTGTAGTCTCTTGTGTAGCCCTACCTGTAGTCCCTCCGGTCGCCGCGTCTCCATTCTGGGTAGTATCGGGCGGGTTCTGGGTAGTACCCGTTTCCACCGCGTCGCCCACGCGAACCCTTCGGTCAGCCTCCTGGTAGGCCGCAGAGAACGGGAATCGCACGCGCAGGATGCCGCCCGGCTGCACCTCCCAGGTCGGCGGCGGGTTTCCGGCGTCCCGACACAACTCGGTGATCCGCGGGATGCCTCGCCCCCACGCCTCGATCATGCCCGCCCGGAAGAACGCGTGAGCGACTTGGGGATTGTGGGGCCGCGACTGCATGGCCCGATCGGACGGAGCGGTCCAATCGGACCGCAGCTGGGCCGCGTTCCCGATCGAGATCCGGTCGTCGTGGACGCGGATCTGCGTGGACGTCGGGCTGGCGTAGTCGCGGTGCATGACGGCGTTGGTCACCGCTTCGCGCATGGCGTCGCGGGGAACCGGGACGGTCTCGACCCGATAGATGCCGTCGTAGGAGATGAGCGCTCGCGTGTACTTGCTGTATAGCAGCTCCATGGCGTGGTCGATCTGGCTGATGAGGTCGCCCTGTACGATGTCCTGGTACAGGATCTCCGTGCCTCGGAAGTAGCCGATCTTCACATAGGCCTCGCTCACCAGCCGATGCGGTGCCGGATGGAAGAGCAGGACGGCGGCGCGCTTCAGGTGGATGCCCTCGCGCAGCTGGAGCCGGTCGATCACCGCCGCGTCCGATTCCTGCAGGATGCTCCTCGGCAGACGGTCGGCTTTGACGCCCCGCCGGCGAAACTCGGCGAAGGCGCGGCTCTCGAGGTCTCCGAGCGCGACGCCGGGCAAAGGCACGTCGTCCCAGGTGCGGCCGTGCTTCTCCAGGAGGAGCCGGGTGAGTGCCGCCCCCTCCAGCACCTGCTTCGTGCTGCCGCTCCGGTAGTGGAATCTGCCCCGGTAGCTGATCGGGTTGGAGTGCGGCTCGACGACGATCTGGATGTACTCCAGGCCGTCTTCCGACTTCAGGTTCACATCGACCACGATCCCGAGCAGGGACCGCACCTTGCTGGGTATCTCTTCCAGCAGCCCCAGCGCACCCTGGACCCCGACGACCTCGCCTGCGTCGTCCTTGCCGATCTCCAGGACACCGCCCTGCGCGTTCGCGAACCCGCAGATCCATGCCAGGTACTCGTCGCGCCATGAGCTCTTCCACTCGACGTTCTGGGTTTCAGGTGTCATGATCGTGCGGTTTTGGGGTCCAGGGCTTCCCAGTGGCCGGCCCGGTCCGAACCGACTCGGCGGAGCAGGCCGGCCCTCTTCAGTCTGGCGAGGTGGTACTTCACCCCGTCGGGCGTGATGCCGGTGCGCACGGCCAAATCGTTGCGGGTCAGCTTGGGCTCGGCCCGTAGCAGCTCCAATATACGCTGGCGCGTTGGAATCTGGGTAGTGGGGGCAGTGGGTGGAGCGTTCTGGGTAGTGATGGGTGGAGCCGGGATGGATGGCGAACCCGGACGCTCAGGGTTCCGAGCGGCGGCCCGCGCTCTCCATATCCGCGTCGTGAAGAACCCGGCGTCCTCCTCGAACTCGGGCCCGGGTAGGCCCGCCTCCGCGCACAACCGCGTCATGGCCGCCGTCCCGGTGCCCGTCCCCTCACCGTAGCCGAGCAGGTGCATCGGTGCGGCGATGAGCGGATTGGTCGGGACCGAGGGATGTTCGAAGCGACGCTTCACCCCGGGGTGCGACGGCGGCGGATAGCCGGGGCTCACGACCTCCAGTCTGTCGCGAAACAGCAGAACCTGAACGCCCTCCGGCTGGGCGTAGTCGCGGTGGGCGACGGCGTTCACGATGGCCTCCGTCACGACCTGCTTGGGCATTTCGTAGGCAACCGGTGCCTGAACCGTCTCGGCCCTTGTCCCCACGCTCCGGTCGATCGCGCCCAAAACGAAGTCCACCGCTTGGTCCACCAGCTCGAAGACCGTCCCCCTGTACACCCGTCGGTACGGGATCGGCCGGGAGACCGCGGTGCCGTGGAAGTGCGCGCACTCGACTTCGGAGGAGATGAGGAACCGCTGCGGCGCCTGTCCGAAGAGCAGGATGGCGGCGTTCGTGAGGCGCCCCCTCCAGAGAAGACCAAGGTGGCGGAGCAGGTCCGTTGGCGATGCCGCGTCCGCCACCGGGAGCCCGCGCGACCTTCGCGCAGTGCGGATGAAGCGGCCCATCGCTTCGGCGTCCAGGTCGTTCGTCGTGGCCCCCGAACACGGCTCGGCGTCGAACGGGACGAGATGCAGGATCCGCTCGGCCTCGACGTGCCGGAGGAGCGCGGCGTACAGTCCGGCGAGGAGCTCCGCCAGCGTGTTGAAGCGTCTTCTCGCGATCCCCGCCTGCGCCTTGTCGATGAGCGCGCGCATCCCGGGGTGACGCTCGGCCCCCTCGGCACCCTTCACGAAGATCAGCCGATGCTTGCCGAAGGCGACGGCTCGGTCGAACTCGCGCTCGACGGGCGAGGCGCCGGCCTTGCCCTCGTCACCGTAGTCGGCGCCAAACAGGCCGACGTAGATGTCGCAACGTTCGACGGCGTCCCGGCGGGCCGCATCGGGCAGTCCGTCGCGAGCTGGGGCAGGCTCCGGGACGAGAACCTCGAAGAAGCGCCGCATCAGGGGGTCGCCGCGCAGATAGTCGCGCAGGTGTGCCCGTTCCCGCGCGAACTCTCTCTGGGCGCCGCCGATGAAGATGCGGGTCGGGGTCACGGCTCCGCGTTCTCGTGGGGCGCCCTGTCCGGGACCGGCAGCCGGATCGCGCCGGTGAGGAGCTGCTGCATCATACCCTGCTTGATCGCGTGGGTCTTGTCGAGGCGGTGTTCGAGTGCGGTGATCTCGGCGTCCATGTCGGAGAGGACGGCGGCGATGGCGCGTTGTTCGGTAAGGGGTGGGAGGGGTAACACCGCGCTGGCGATGTGAGCGCGGTTGGTGGCATATACCTTGGTACCCGCTGCGAGCCGTCGAAGGTGACGAAGAAACGGTGGGCAGAACTGCAGGTAGCCCTTGAATCCATCGGCGAGCAATGACTTGTTAAATCTGACCGCGATGGTGTGAAGGCCCGATACGATGTGGTGACCGCGTAACCCATGGAGCTCAACTGACTTCCCCACGCCCTCGACATCCTCCGAGGCATCGACGAATACCAGGTCCCCTTCGTCAAGCCGGTCCAGCTTCTTCGCATGTTCTGTCGCTATGGTCGGCATTGGTGTGACCGTCGGATCGAGATAGACGTCGGCGGATGTGTGGATGTCTCCGTAGTGCAGGTACTGTATCGTGCCGTCCATGGTGAGATCGGAACGGGAATTGGTTCCGTGCCGTAGGAACTTGAGGTGATCGCCCAACCGCCGTACCTCCCACTCCCTCCCGAACCCCGGCAGCCGCGTCCTACCCGTCAGCAGTTCCTGCATCGCGGTCTGCGTGATGTCTCGCTTCTTGGCGATCAGCGCTTCCAGCGATTCGATCAGTTCGTCGACGTCGGAGAGGACGGCGGCGATGGCGCGCTGCTCGGCAACAGAGGGGACAGGCAAAGGAACAATCTCGAACTTTTCCTTTGGCAAGTGGGCTATGCTCGTCTGAGTTACGTAGTTCGCGAGGTAGCCGGTCGATGCCCACTGTTGCAGTAGCGACATCATCATGTGTACGTCATAGCCACGAGTAGGTCGAAGTCTGTGTAGTGCCTTCTGGTAGTAGCACTCCCGAATGGGTTCGTTCCAAATCGCAGCACGCCCGATCTCGCCTCCTTCGCACACGAGCAGGTCACCCTGTTGGAGGCGGAATCGCTGCAGGTCCGCCGGAGTCATCGGAACCGTTTCGATGCCGGTCACGTCGATCCGTCCCCACTGAACAGAGCGATTGCCGACATAGGGCTTCGGCACTCCGGTGTTCTTGGCGGCATCGACCATCTTGCCGAGCTGGATTTTGAACTCTTCACCGACAGTTGAGACAACCCAATCCTCTGGAATCACCCCAACGTCGGTACCCCGATACCCCACCGGTACCTCCGGCGCGTACCCCGCACCGTGTGGATCGTGGCTCTCCTCACCCACCCAACGCTCACACACGGTTCCCTCCGGCCCCCGTCGCAACCTCCCGCCGCACCATCGCCAACTGGTCGGTCAGAACCCGCCCCGCCATGCCCGACAAAAGTCGGGTGCCGCGCTCGGTCCGATCGATGTCTTGCCGTTCACACTTCGAGTCACGAATTCGCACGGCGCATCGGCCTGGAAAGGTCGTACTCGCACTTCGCTCGATCCCGAAACGTCGCCTCCACAAGCCAGGAGAGGTTTCCCGGATTGTTGTAGACGCGATCCCAGGGAACCACCGAGATCCTCGCTTCGGGCTTGACGAGATTGTCGATCAGCCGGGCAGGCATGCACGGATATCTTTGCTCGTACTCCGCACGAGAGGTCACCGGTGTCCACCGTGTGAAGCCGGGGTAAATTCGTTCCTTTTCCCCCTCGTGCGCCACATGCCAACTATTTGAGGTCCCCGGAAGGCTGATTGCCAGGATTCCCGACTTCTTGTTGACCTTGCCGTCAAACATGCTCGAATAGATCTCCCAATCCACGTGCTTTCGGCGGGCCGTCTCGGCGCCCACCAGGACGATCGTGACCGTCGACTCACGGAGGTGTCGATCCCTGATGATCTTGCGGATTTGCTGATCCGAGAGGCGGTCGTCGATATCGCCGCTATGGACCGATCGGTCCAGGAAGACATGTCCCGTGGCCATCCCGACCAGATCCTCCTTGTACTGCTGATCATTACGATGGTGGTAGCTGACGAATACCTTATGCATCGGCTGTGCCCCCCGAGTCCCCGACATGATCGGCCTTCAGCCGCAATAGTCCGCGAAGAACGAGCACGATGGCCTGCCCGACGAATGGAGTGGTGGCCAGAGTGCCGTTCTCCTCACGAGACAACCCGTTGTTGAGGTCGTCACCAGTCCACTCCTCGAAATCACTCTTTCCGCGCCAGCTGCCGCGCGAACCGGCCCACGGCTTGGCAAGATCGAGGGCCTCGGCCACGTCACGGGCGGCTCCCCCGAATCCCCCGACCAAAAAGAGCGGCTGGCGGCCACCAAGGGACAGGAGCGCCTCCTCGGCCACGCCCGGCATGCGGCCCTTGTACCCGTCAACCTGCCCGCCAAGCACGACTCGCGCATCCGTGCAGGATTGCTGGAGCCGTCGCATCGCGGTCAGGCCACCGACCCACTCGTCCTGGGAGGGTTCCCTGCTCGACAGGCCACGTCGGCTCTGCAATGTCATTCGCCCGCCGTCCTCCCCGACGAGAACCAACTCCGCGATTCCCCGAAGCTCCTTGGCGGTGCGCTCTATCTTCTTGATCGGCATGCCGATGTGGACCGGCCAGGGCAGGTGGTTCGCAACTCTAGTTCTCTCCTCCGGATCTTCCGATCGGGCATACCGAATCGCCAACTCGAAGAGCAGATGGGTGAGACCGTCTTTGCGGAGGTCGCCTCCGTACGCGATGTCCATGTCCGCGGCCAGCAGTTGCAGCACGAGATCGGCCACAGCGTCCTTCATGTGTCCCGCGCTCAGCCCGAAGGCCGCGATGTCGGGGCTTTCCGATGCCGAAAGAGCCACCCTGACCGGCGGCCGAAGTCGAGTCGCGGAGATCATTGCATCTCCGCCAGCCACTGGTTCATGCTGAGCAGCCTCAAGCCGGACCAAGCAGACGCGAGCAGGGTCTTCTCCTCATTTCCGAGCGGCGGATCCGGATGAACGACAAGGCTCTGTCGGCCCGGGTCCAATCCTTGTGACGCCAAGGAGGCGAATTCGGGGGGACGGGTCAGGAATATGGGATGCGTTTCGCCGGGCCGCAAAGCCTCGACTCGGCTTTGCCACAGCATGCCTCGAAGCACTTCGTCCAGGAGTCGTGCAATCACTCGTGGAATGCGATCCCGGGACACCGGATTCATGCGAACAAAGGGAACGTTGCCGAGATATGGAAAGGCGCGATCGTCACCCTCTTGAAGACAGTCCGCCACTACCATCGGAACGCCGTGGCGCTTTGCCGCGATCACCTCCCGGCGGCACCACTCGCGCGAAGAGTAGCTATCCGTGTAGATCGCCAGCATGACCGAACGTCCAACGTAGTGTTCGATGACTTGCGCGGCGCGGAGTCCGGCCGGGATGTCGGGCGCGTCAAGAAAGCTCGAAAGGGCAGTATTCGCATTCAGCCAGCGGCGGATCTCGGTGGCCAGGGCCGAGCCGTGCGCGTCGTGCTTCGAGTGGCTCAGGAAAACCCGGACCTTCTCGAGGTATCGCTCGAGATTGCTGGCATCCTCGTTCGGGGAACGGCTCTGGTCGAGGTGGTATCGGAGCATCCTGCAGCACTCGTAGGTCAGGTCCCTCAGCAGCCGTGCCGCGCGTTCTTCCGTTGCATCGTTCCATCGATCCCACCGAATGGCCTGCTCGTCCAGCGACATCCGGTCGAGGACGGAGGGTTCCATCAAGACCGGTATCATGCGTGCCCGCGGGCCCTCCCTCTCTGCTCGCTCTCCCAGGCCACGCAAGTACCGAACCCACTCCGCATCCCCTGCGACCGCGTCATCGACCATCACCACTACCGCAACGGGACAGGGGGCGTCCCACGCCACATCGAAGGGGGGTGCGTCCGGACTTCGCGCACTGCGGAAGAGAACCTCCATGCTCTCGCCTCCTGCCACATGCCGGAACCTGGGGCTCTGGAAATGTTCGCGGATGCGATCGGCCACCGAGGCGGCGTCATCGGAATCAGGATGCCACATCACGTACATGAGGAACGGCGGCTGGGGCGGGTAGGTCATCAGTGATCGTGCGGTCCGGTCGGGGTGAGTGAACGGGTCACGGGAATATAGCGTGATCCGCTCAGGGGCCGATCAGCACGCTGGCAGCGCATCGTGTCAAGCAGTGAGGGTCATCCGAGGAGGAATCGCTTGGCGGGCCGAGTAGGGCGTGGAGCCGTCCCAAGCGAGAGAGGCTGAATTCCGAGACGCCGTCTCGGGAATCGAATCGGCAGCCAGAACTCCGCGACGGTGTTGCGGGTTTCTTCATCGTGACTGGCTGGGCGCACGCCGTCCGCCCGCAGGCCCGGCTGGGTGAATTGGTCCGACAGCGTCGGACCTTTTCGGGGAGTCCCTTCGGCGAACGCGGCGAGAACCCACTTTCGACGGGTGCTGACGCATCGACTGCGGGCTTGCATCCGGGCCGAGAGGTTCCACGGACACCGTCTGTGGAATCCCCAGCGGCCCACGGGATTCCGCAAACGCTGTCTGCGAACTTCCAGCCCCAGCCCGCGTCCTAAGACTCATACCGACACCCTCTTCCGCTCTAGGTGAGGGCCTGCGCACCTACGCCTGCCGGTGGATGGAGGGGCAAGACGGGCAGGCTGACTGGGCTGGTTGCTAGGGTTTTCGGTCCACCATACCCCTGCGGTGCTTCAGCTTCCACAGCGCGTGTGCTCGCCGGAGCCTCCAGCCGTACACGAATAGACCATCGAACTGCGTGACGACGGACAGAAACCCCTCGTAGGTTGTGACCCACGGTACGTGAAGGCGTGCCCACGGCACGTATTCTGGAACATCGGGGATGGGCAGGCCGGCGAAGAAAACGAGCGGTGGCCGTCGGTTGAACAAAAGCCACTGGTTGGACCGGACAGCCTTACGCACTTCGGCAAGCTGCTGGTTTAGCCGCTCGTGGGCCGACTGAAGCGTCCCCAACCTTGGGGGCTCGTTCAGCACCTTGAAGAGACTCGCCTCGTACTCCACGAGGATGTCTAACACCGCGCGGCGGATGGTACGCTTCAGCCTCCACCGCTTCCACCAAGCGGCTAGGGTTTGAGGCCACTTGAGGCCCGTCCACCACTTGCGCACGGGTGGACCCGCAATGACGATAGCCGCGATGATACCGGCAACGGCCCCCGCTCCTAGAAGCCAGTCCACCCCGGCAGCGCCTCGTGCTGGATGGTGGTTCCACCGGTGGAGCGGTCGATCTTGGCGTTCACGGCTTCGAAGCGTTGGAGGTTCTCCGGGGTGGCCTCGATGACGCCTGGTGGTCGTCCTTCAGCCACTCTTTAGTAGACGGCGGCATCAGGAAGATCTGGTCCTGCGTCCACGGCTGGTAGCTCTTCTGCTTCCCCATCCGGCACCCTCCTCGGCTATCGGGGTCAGCGGGAGCCGCTGCAGGAAGAGGGCGGGAACTGAAGCCTCCGACTCCCCGCCAGTCGAAACGGGCAATTCGGAAAACAGTGTCTGCCGAATCTCCTCGGTGGCAGAAACGGAACACACCGTTCGCCGCTTGTCGAACACCGGCACGACCAGCGAAAGGTCGATCGCACGCACGGCCGAGCGCCGCGTCTCCTCATGCGTACGCTGGCACAGCTCGACCAGCCGTTCGAAATCGAATCCTCCATTCATACCGACAGCCCCATCCGCTCAAGGTGGCCCTCCACCTTCGCTCCGTAGTCCTCCATTCGCCGCTCCATCACCGCCAACGGCCTCGCGTACCGCCCCTCCAACACCCTGACCCGCTCCACCAGCCCGCCCGTCAGCCGCTCCACCACCTGTCCGATCGCGCCCGCCACGCTTGCCATCCACTTGTCGCCGACCACGAGCTCGGTGATCTCCACCGCAGTCAGCGTCGCGTACCGCTTGAGCACCTTCGAATCTAGCCGAGTCTGTGCCGCCTTCGCCGCTCTCTTCGCCGCGGCAAACGCCTGCATCAGATCCAGACACACATCCAGCGCATCCCGCTCCTCCTGCCCTTCGGGATCGCCAACCACCGCCTTTAGCCGCGCCTTCACAGCGGCCTGCGTCACCTTCCCGGAATCGCTTGTCGCGCCCTCCAGCAGCCCGTCTTCCCCGGAGAACTCCTCAATGAACTCATCCAGCTCGCGAGCTATCCTCTCCTGTTCCGCACGCAAGCGGTCAACCTCGGCCTGCTCCGTCGCGAAGTACCGGGCAACCACGAGCCCTGGAGGCACCAGATCCATTCTGTACTTCTTCTGTTTCACGGTCAGATCCGGCGTTTCCGCGGTCCCCTTGCCCTTGACCGGCACCAGCACCCGCGGCCGCGCAGCCTCCGTCCACCCCTCCGTCACCACCAGGTACACGTCGTCCTGCATGACCTCGTCCCAGTAGTCCATCAGGCACTGGTAGACACCATATCGGTCGAGGAGCGGGAGTCCGGCGAAGCGGTGCAGCAGGTGCTCCGACAGATTCCGAATCAACACCTTGGGCGAGTCCCCGACGCGGAGGTCACGCAGACGCGGCGCATGCGCCTGCCGCCAACCGTCAAATACCCGGCGGACCCGGTCCCCATACGCCTTGAACTCCCCGTGTTCGAGCACCACACTCCGCACCTCGTCCGCCTCGACCCGCGCATCGCTGTACCCCTCCCGGCCATTCGGCGAGAAGAGCAGCTCGCGCAGGCCCGGAAACACCTCCCAGTAGGCGCCGAGAGCATTGATGTCGCGGTTCGGGATGCCACCGTGCAGGTGCGCGGCCAGGTCGTGCAGGTCCTCGGGCTCGCTGGAGTCGATGTAGCGGGGGATGTTGAGGTTGTAGTCGTTGGCCTCGCTGGCGATCTCGGTCGACGGCACCATGCGCGAGTAACCGGGAACCTCTCTCTGCTCCGTGAAGACGTCCACGATCCGGTGGATGTCGCGTTCCCGCAGCCGGTTCTTGGCGCCGTCCTTCTGGAAGCCCTTGCTGGCGTCGATCATGAAGATGCCGCGGCGGCCCACCGCGTTCTCCTTGTCGATCACCACGATGCATGCCGGGATTCCGGTGCCGTAGAAGAGGTTGGCGGGGAGCCCGATGACGCCCTTGAGCAGGCCCTGCCGGACGAGGCGCCGGCGGATGTCGGCCTCGCGGTTGCCGCGGAAGAGCACGCCGTGGGGCATGATGATCGCGCCCTTGCCGGTGCTGTTCAGCGATGCGACGAGGTGCAGGAGAAAGGCGAGGTCGCCGTTCTTGGCCGGCGGCTCGCCGTATTCGAACCGGCGGTATTCGTCGTTGGCCGGGTCGAGGCCGTTCGTCCATGCCTTGTCGGAGAACGGGGGATTGGCGACCGCGAAGTCGAACCGCTTGAGACGCCCCGGTCCATCCGTGAACCGAGGGGCGGCCAAGGCGTTGTCGCGCGCGATTTCAGCGGCCACCCGTCCGTGGAGGATCATGTTCATGCGCGCCATCGTCCACGTCGCGACATCCTTCTCCTGGCCGTAGACGGTCAGCCCGTGGGGCGCTTCGTCGGCGGCCTTGATGAGGAGCGACCCGGAGCCGCAGGTCGGGTCGTAGACGGTGTGATCCCGCCTGGTGTCCGGGCCGATCCCGATCACCTGGGCCATGATGCGGGAGACTTCCGCCGGGGTGTAGAACTGTCCCTTGCTCTTCCCGGACTGGGTCGCGAAGTGCCGCATCAGGTACTCGTAGGCGTCGCCCAGCAGGTCGTCGCCGTGGGCGCGGTTGGCGCGGAAGTCGAGCCCCTCGAAGATCCCGACCAGCTTCGTGAGCCGGTCCTGCATCTCCTTCCCCCGGCCGAGCTTGCTCTCGTCGTTGAAGTCGGCCTGGTCGATCACGCCCTTGAGGAGGTGTTGGTTGCTGTCGCCAGCGTCGGTAAGCTGTCCGATGACCTTGTTGATCCCGTCGCCGATCTCCTTGGTCCCCTTGAGCGCGACCATGTCGGTGAACCCGCCGCCGTGCGGCACCGTGATGTCCGCGAAGTCGTCGCTCCCGGCGTACTTGTCCGAGACGTACTTCATGAAGAGCAGCGTGAGGACGTAGTCCTTGTACTGGGACGCGTCCATCCCGCCGCGAAGCTGGTCGCAGCTCTGCCAGAGCGAGGAGTAGAGGTGGGATTTTCGGAGGGGCATGGGGGTGGGGGGGTGGTGCTCCGTTGGCGGGTGGGGTTACCTGCGGGGAATCACCATTAGGGGCGGGCGGGAGGAGCGTCAAGCCGCGCGGTCAAGGCCCGACGGCGGCGCCAAACCCCGCTCGGGGTGCGAGCCCTACCGAGTGTATCGGGCCGATGGCAGATCTGGCTGAAGGAATGTCAACTCGTATTTACATAATGTAACGTGTAGTTGTCATTCCCGGGGTCTTGGCCATGTCGGAAGGCCCGACCCGGCTACTCCGGCACAGGTAGCGCCTTTACCCGAGGTGCCAGGATGCGGTGGAGCGCCTCCACCCTTTCGAGCAGCCAGCGGTACTGGTCGGTACGCAGGTCCCGATCCCCGAAGTCGGTCGCATAGCGCCAGTAGACCTTCCGCTGCTGGACGCCAGTGGGGTTGTACCACTCCATCTCGTCGCTGAACTCGTGCTCCTCTTCTACTTTCTGTCGATCGGCGTGGAGAAGGTCGAAGTAGTGATCGGCGTCTTGGCCGGTGATGACGAGTTCCGCCCTCAGTTCGTGGCCGCCGCTCTCTGACCACGTGGAGACCACCCCGTACAGGTAGAATCCGGCCCGGCCAACGCCGCTCATTCCCAACCAATTCTGCGGCCTGGGCGAGTTGATCTTGGTCACGATCTTGCCCTGCCTGGCCACGAACTCCGCGAATCCCTTCCAGAAGTCGAGTTGCATCTGGAGCGTGGCCGTCAGGGGCGTCGGTTCGATTCGCTCCTTGGTCCAGTCGTTCGGCTTTGCCACGACGTTGAACTTTGGAGCCGGTGCCGAATCTCCGATCTGCCACAGTTCGATTTCCAGACCGAAGAACCGGGTCCCTGCTTCGGATACCTCGTTCAGCCAATCCAGCGCAGCCCGATGCTGGTCCGTGAAGCTCTTCGCGATCCAGACTACCACTCGTGCGCTCAGGTGGGCGGCGTAGGTCAGTAGCTTGCCGAGGTGATCGTGATCCGTGGACTCCAGCTGGTTCTCGACGACGACCTGGGTGCGGTCGTTGGAGTCCCGACAGAGGATGTCGGCCGAATACGGGCCCACGGCTTCCTCGCGCGACACGAACTCCAGCGGCATTCCCAGCGCGTCGCCGAGAATCGCCAGATTCTCCTGGTCAGCGAGCCATGGGGTAAAGTCTCCTTCCTCGTTTGGCCAGACCTCGCGAAGGTCCACGGGTTCGAGACGGCCGAGGTCGGTTGTCGCCATGGCGTTGTTTCCTTCCAGGTGGTTCGCAGTGCGGAATGCGGCAGGTTGCGGATCGGAACTCTGGAATCCCGCCGAGCCAAGATACGGCGCAGCGGACGAGACGCCAAAGGAATGTCGCATCGCAAGACTGCAGACTTTCCTTGCTCCAGGCGGCCGAGACCGCCATCGTCTTCACGCTCGTAGCGCCCCACCTCCTGGGTGCAGGTCAGATTCTCGATTGTCTCTGGATACGAAAGGACCTGCTGTGCATGCGTCTCCCTTGGCGAAAAAGAGAGTCGGAGAGCTCTGCCAACAGCATTGCTCTTGTGGTCATAGAGCTTCCAGCGGATGAACTGCTCGTCGATGAGCCAGCCAGCCAGGAGCTCCAAGGGGAGCCCCGTCGCGTTGCACGCCTATTGTCGCGGTCTCGGCGCTTGGCCCGCCAGCTCAATCCAGCTGCGCCGGCGAGGATAGCGGTGGGCAAGTCTAGCCGGGCAGCCAAGTCGGTAGTCGTCAAGCTTCGTCCGCGCAGGTTGGCGCGAGCCATCCGAGAGTTCCGTAGAATCGGCTCGGCCGACCTCGCCCGGCTGGCACGCGCCGTCGGCCGTGGAGCGAAGGGTGCGGGCGGTCGGCTTGGCCTCGTCTCACCCCGGAAGGCGCGTAGCGTTCGAGTGGTCACCACCGTGTTGCGAAGGCTGGTCCGAAACATCAGTCCGAGCGTTGCTACCCGTGTGGCCCGTGAAACGACTCAGTTGGCACGGACGACGGTCGCCAAGCTTGATCCGCGTCGGGTCGAGGATGCCGTCCGCCGAGTTGCGGAAACCATCGACTTGGACGGCAATGGAAAGAAGAACAGGCGGCCAGGAGGTACGAAGCTCGATAGGACAGCCAAGGCCGCCGTCGCCAAGATCGGCCCTGAGAGAGCCGTGAAGATGGCCGCCGAGGCAACAAGAGCTCTCAAGCGCCTCGTGGCTCGGTTGGACCCGGATCAGGTTGGCGAGAAGATTGGGGAACTCGTGGCGGCCGCCAGGTCAGCGAACGACAAGAAGGGTCGCATTCGCGTGGTTGGGTTCCTCGCGTCACTGGTGGACGAGGTCTGGCGGGCTCTCAAGAGTGTCGCCAAGGGTGTGGAGTGGCGAGATGTGATCGCCGTGGTACTGGTCGTGCTGACCACTGCTCCCAAACTGCTGACTGCTGCGGGCGTAAGCGCCGCTGCGATCCGGGTGCTCACGCCGCTACTCTCGATCCTCGTTCAGGTCTTGCCGGAGCCGAGTTCACCTGGCACGCGCCCCGGCCCTCAGCGACGATCTGCTCCAGGATGACGCGACCCAAGACCCGGCTCGAAGGCCTTCCGAGCCGGAACCAACCCATCATGCAGAGCATCATGTGGCTGAACGCGTTCGACAAGCGCTATCGGGAATACAAGAGGCTGGGCTGGGTATACGTCGCACGCAACCCGTGCTTCGCCGACCCGGTCTTCAAGGTGGGTCAGACGAAGGTCTCGCCGGTCATGCGAGTCGAGGGCCTGAGCAGTTCCACTTCCGTCTACCGCCCGTTCGAGCTCGTGTACTTCGTTCACGTTTCCGATCGAGACCGGGCCGAGGCTCATGTCCACCAGGCGCTGGGAGCGTCGCGGGTCAACCCGGCGAAGGAGTTCTTCGAGGCGCCGCTCATGACGGTGGTCCGCGCACTCGATCAGGCCGCAAGCCACTGGCGGATTCCACTCGGACGGACTCCGCGCTCCGGGTTTGTGGACCCTGCGTTGGTGCCGCGAGTTGTCGCGTGTCAGCATTGCGGGGAGAAGACCAGGGTGCCGCGTCTGCTCATCAGCGTCCTGGTCAACTGCGGACATTGCTCCGCGCGGTTCGAGTTGGCCACGGATGTGAACGGATAGGTGGGTAGCGGCGCGTCGGTGGCGGCGAGCTGCCCCCCTACGCCACCCGCCTCTCCACCTTCCGCCGGAAGTCCTCCTGCGACGCCAGCGACGAGAGCATGTCCCCGCCCACATCCGACAGCCTCGCCAGATCCATCCGGGGGATTTCGGCCTGATCGCTGAAGACCAGGATCGAATCGAAGTCGAGGTGGTTTCGGTGAAAGTGGGACAGGATGATCGTGGTCAGGCGGGCCTTGTCCCGGTTCGGAACGCCGTAGAGGAAGACCTGGCCGCCGCTCTTCCCCTCCATTCGATAGTCGATCGGGTAAGCCTCGGCGTTCGGAAGGTCCGGAAGCAGATGGTCGCGCTGGATCCGCTCCTCGTCGGCCGTCTGGAAGAGCAGGTTCGCGAGGTCTTCGTAGAACGTCGAGGTGGCCCGTGACCGCGAGTGGAGCGTAAGGTCGTAGATCCGGGTCAGAGCGCGGCCGTACCGGAAGAGGGCGTCGGAAAGACCGTCGATGGGCGCATCCAGCTGGAACACGCCCCGGTCCTGGGCGACTCGTTCCTCACCCAGAATCCGCTCGATGAGCTGCCCGCGGCTTCCTGCCAGGAACGCGTCGATGTCATGGTCGTAGCTGATCCGCATCAGCGTGTCGCCCCTGTCGGTTAGGCGGACGCCGCCCGGTGCCTCCGACAAGTAGATCGGATAGCGGTCCCCGTCGGGGAACTCGAAATCCGCCTGCAGCATGAACTCGCCGTCGGGGCGCTGCTCCACGCGGACGGACGCGCAGAGCTGTTCGCACAGCCGCCTCTGGAGGTCGTCAGGATTGATGGCCATTGAACAGACTCGGGTGATCGGGGTCGGCGCGGATTCCAGACAGACTAAAGTCCTCGATCAGGCACGCAAGGGCGCCATCGAGGGTCTGGTAGTGGCGTACGATCGAAAGGCACGGGGACCCGGGCCTGGCCGCATTGATCGTCCAGAGCGTCGCCACGATGTTAGAGTTGAGAGACTATCCGGCACGACTGATGAAGGAAGGTGAGAAGACCATGGCAGAGGTGGTGGACAGATTCCGGCAGGGAATGGACGAGTTGGTCCGGAGGGGAGCTCGGCAGGGTGAGGCAGGGCTCCTGCGTCGGCAGATCGCGCACAGGTTTGGCGAAGACACTGCGGAGCGGCTGGCAAGCCAACTCGATAGGCTGTGCGGCCCCGAGGGCATCGCCGAAGTAACGGACGCGCTGTTCGAGTGCGGCACGGGCGAGGAGTTCATCGAGCGGGTGCGGATGGGTTAGGGCGGACCCGATGAGCAGCCGCGCTCCGTAACCACCGGGCGCGGTGCCGCGACCCTACAGAAACAACCTCATCCTCTGCTCCAACAACTGCCGACTCAGAATCCCCGTCATATTCAGCACCTCAAGATTGAACCCGCCATCCCCCCCACGCCCCCACCACTCCTCCGCCACCACCCCAGATTCTCGGCCGCGATCACCGCGACGTTCGTCCCGGCGCAGTCGGCCGCAAGCTGCCAGACTCTGTCCATCGCGGAGTCGTCGGCGTCCGCCACGACCACGAGGAAGCAGGCGACCGGATCGCTCGAGTCGCGGATGTACCGCTTGAACTGCCTCAGGTGCGACGGCGGAAACGTGTAGGCGGTCTCCGTGCTCTTGTTGTCCCAGGGGGGTGGTTCCGGGCGAGGTCGGCTCGGCAAGGGAACCGATCAGGTGGGTTGGAAACGACCAGCCACGGGGGGGCGGTTAGGTGCCGGCGGTTGCCGCGTGGTGGTCGCTGGAGGCCGCGCGGATGGTGCGGCGGTCGGCCGCATCCGGGCGTCTTCGGCTGTGAGGATGTTCGGTTCGGGGGAGAATCGCAAGGGTGGGTTGGAGGAAGGCATCGTGGGGGTGGATTACGAGCCCCTCAACCACCCTCGTATCGTTCCCTTGCGGTCGCACGGGCGGAGTGGACCACGTCTACGATCGTCGCGGTGTTGGCGGACTCATCGACGAAGTAGTAGAGGACGTGCCGCATGATGGATCGGGCGTGGATGCGCTCTCCCTCGAATTCGCCAACGAACGGAAAGGCGTAGGGGTGGGTCTCGAGAGTAACCGTGCTTATCCGTGACCCTGGCCAACCAGTCGGTGGCTCGGCCCGGCCCGGCTTCCTCGGCCATGTAACGAGTCACCTGCCTCAGCGATTCCAGTGCCCTCGCAGAAAAGACAACCTCATATCGGCTCACAACTCCAGACCCAGCTCCTCAGCCAGGTCCCGAATCGCTTCTCTCGCGGGTATTCCCGGCTCTCCAGCCCTGTGGGCCCGGATCGCCTCGCGCCACATGTGTCCGCGCTCGGCGGAATGGACCAGGAAGTCGTAGCGCTCGGGGCTCATGACGACCATGGCGGCCTGGCCGTTCTGGGTGATCGTCTCCACCCGCCCCTCTCGAATCCGGTCCAGGTGTTCGCTCGTGCGTTGCCGGAAATCGCTCAGCGAGTAGGTGTCCTGAGTGCGGTGCATGTCGGCCTCCGTATGTTATTCGGACTGAATTCAGTATGGTTCGTTGGGCTTGGCCTGTCCAGTCCCCAACGGGGCTGGCAGACCTGACAACTAACGGCCCCCGCCCATCCAGCCATTCCCTCGCCTTCTCCGCGAACCGCCTGCTCCCGAAGACATGGACCGGGTCACGGACGCCCTGTTCGAGTGCCGCACGGGCGAGGAGTTCATCGAGCGGGTTCGGATGGGTTGAGGGTGGGTCTCGCGTCTGCTTGCGTCTCCGACCCGGCGGGCCTCCCGATCAGCAGATCACCATGAAGCTCCACTACTACCCCGAGACCGACAGTCTCTACATCGAGCTCAGCGAAGAGCCCTGCGTGGAGACCAGGGAAGTCGTCGATGGCGTGAAGGTGGATATCGATGCGCGCGGCAAACTGGTCGGCTTCGACATCGATCGCGCGGCGAACCAGCTTGATCTTTCCTCGCTGGAAACAACCGCACTGCCGCTCCGCTCCTACAGGATCGGGTGACGGGCCCTACGGCGTCGCCTCCTTGGCTAGACCACCAGCAGGTCCATCCGCTCGTCACGCCTCAGTGCCTCGACGGCCTCGCTCGATTGTGAGCCGAATCCCCGCCGCCTCGACCCTGGCCATCGCCTGATCATCATCAAGCGCGATCGCTTCGACATCGGGAACCCGGTCCGACACGACCTCGAAGAGCTTGCGATCCGCCGTTACCAGAACCGATCCCGTACGCCTCGCGCAGGCGATGTACAGACAGTCGTAGACCGGATGACCGATTCGCAGCGCCGTTTCCGTCGCTTCCCTCAGCAGGGTCTCGCCGGGCTGGATTCGGATGACGCTCGACAGCCTCGTGATCTCATCCAGGAAGGGCGCGGCGTCCCTGACTTCCCCGCAGCGGGCCTTCTTCCAGGTCGCGCTGGCACATTCCACCGGCAGCAGGTCGGGCGCGTAGCGTTCGATTCTCGGTCCAAGCAGACTCCGGGCTTCCTTGCGGTGATCCTCCGCCACGAACCACTTGACGGCCACGCTCGCATCGACCGTCACCTTCACCGGTCGCGGTCCTCCCGAATGAGGATGGTGCTGTCCGTTTGCTTCGTGCCGGACGTGGTCGCCGCCAAAGCGTCCGCGCGTTCCAGAAACTCTGCGGTCCGGAGGTAGTCGGACACCTCGCGCGTCAGCACATGGCGAACTTCCCCCTCAAGGGAACGGTGATTCGCCCGTGCCTGGGCCTTGAGACGGTCGATGACGCCGTCGTCCAGGTTCCGTATGGTCAGATTGCCCATGCGAGCCTCCAGCGAAGTGGTGCGATGATCGCATAATGCTCGCATAATGCTTGCGCCCGCGCAAGTGGTACCGCTTGATTGCCGCGCGCTCCCACACCCCCGTCACCCCGACGGCCTCGCCACGATCTCATTGCCTGTGTACTGCGGACGGTCTCTGGACGTTGGCCCTGACTTCTGGCCGTTTCGGTTGCCTGCTGGTTCTCCCGGTCACAACTCCAGACCCAGCTCCTCAGCCAGCACCCGGATCGCTTCTCTCGCAGGTATTCCCGGCTCTCCAGCCCTGTGGGCCCGGCTCGCCTCGCGCCAAATGTGCCCGCGCTCCCCTGTCGGGCATCCGGCGCCTCGTGGCCGACTGCGTGGCTGACATGCGGACCAATCGCGAGCCGGTCCCGGAGCCGATGGCGGACCGGGCCTACAGCGGGAAGTTCATGGTGCGGGTGCCGCCGGAGACGCACCGCGCCCTGGCCATTCGAGCGGCGGAGGAGGGAGTGAGCATGAATCGCCTGGTGAGTGCCCGGCTCGCGAGGGACGGCTAGCCTCTGGGGCTCAACGTCCTCAAAGGAACCGAAGACGTCAACTCCATGGACGTGCCGAGACCGGTCGAAGTCCGCCGAGCGGCACGTAGTAGCGGACGTAGCGGCGCCCGTCGGACCACAGCTCGCCGGCCGGATCGTCCACCAGCACGGTGGCGCGCTTGGTGATGCGGTTGACGCGGCCGGTCAGCCACCGGTCCCGGTAGCGGAAACTCACGCGCGTGCCCACCTTGACGCCCAGCTTCGCGGCGCGCTCGGAGCGGGTTATGAGCTGGTGCGTGTGGGCACGGTGGAGGAACAGCCGGGACGCTATTCCCTGGAAGCGGGCGCGGCCGCAGTGGCTCACCTCCCAGCACAGCCACTCCGCGAGGTGCACGATCTCGTGCTCCAACACCCTCTGGAGCGCTTCCAGCCGGTCGCGGCAGGGAAGGCCGCAGACGGTCACCGCCGGATCGTCCGCCAGGAATCCGTCGAAGAGGACCGAAGTGGCCACCGCGATTTCGAAACTGCTGGTACCGTCCGGGTGCTGTAGGCGCGTGGTCTTCCCCGCCGCCCTCGTCATCCGGCCGGAGAGGCGGAACGCCGGACCGTCCCGCCCGAGCAACTCCCCGCAGAGCCCGTTCAGGAAACGCTCGTCGTAGGCGGCGAACAGCAACGAGAGGTCCTCGACATGAATCCGGGTGAAGTTGCGTTCACGAACATGGCGCGAAGCGAGGAGGAGACGCCGCCCGATGTCACCCGTCCAACTTTCGATTCTGGCCGGTCCCGGATCGCTCGTGAGCAGAACCCGGGCGAGTGCATGCCGTGCCTCGCCGTGGCCCGCGGTCGTCGTTTTCAACTTGAATCCTTCGGGTCGATCCTCAGCAGGCCACCCTCGCGGGAGTCTCCCGGGCCGTCCGCATCGACGCGGTAACCGAGAGCCCTGTAGCCCCGGATCCGCTTCTCGCTCATCCGCCTGAGCATCGGAACGCGCTCGTCGACATAGTCATGGACCCGAACCTCGCTCTTCTCCGGATGCAGCCGGTGCAGGCGGCCCACGTACTGCGCGAGTGTTCCCCTCCAGGAGAACGGCATCGTCAGGAAGAGAGTGTCGAGGCGGGCGTCGTCGAACCCTTCGCCGATGTACCGGCCGGTAGCGACGAGGACTCGTTCCTCCGCCTCCGGAATCTCCTCGAGCTGCTGGGTCAGCGTGCGGCGCTGCCGGGTTCCCATGCCACCGCGTAGGACGAGCACGTTGCGGGCAAAGTGGGCGATCCTCTCGGCGAGATAGCCGGCATGCTCCCTGCGCTCGGTGAGAAGGATCGGCGAGCGCCCGGCCTCGAGCGCCGCCCGGACATCGCGAAGAATCAGTGTGTTACGTGCCTCGTCTGCAGCGAGCGCGGCATACACCTGCTGGATGGATGGTCGCTCGCCGTCCATGCCCATCGGCATTTGGAACGAAGTCGGGCGAAGGATCGCCCGGTGCTGGAAGGGGCGCTGCAGGGCCTGTGCCTTGGCGGTTGCTCTGTACCGGACGGGGCCACACTGCATGAAGATGATGGGATGGTGACCGTCGCGGCGGGTTACGGTCGCCGACAGCCCGAGCACATGCCTGGCCTTGGCACGGCGCGCGACGCCCTCGAAGCTCACGGCGGGGATGTGGTGGCACTCGTCGACCACCAGATGCCCGTAGTCGGCGACGATGTCGTCCACTTCCCTTTTGCGTACCAGGCTCTGTATCACGCCGACATCGACGAGACCACGCGGCTTGCGCTTGCCACCGCCGATCTGCCCGATCGAAGATGCCGGAAGATCCAGGAATGCCGCGAGCTGGGCGATCCACTGATCCATCAGCTGCAGGCGGTGAACCAGCACGAGCGTGCTCGTGCGGCGCGAGGCGATAACGGATGCGGCGACCACGGTCTTGCCGAACCCGGTCGTTGCCGCGAGGACGCCGTTGTCGTGCCGCAACAGCGCCTTGGCGGCCGCGTCTTGTTCAATGGTCAGCTTGCCGAGAAAGGCAGCCTCGACCGGATGGCCGGCGTTACGCACGTCCTGTACGGCCGCACGCGTGCCCAGGTCCTCAAGCATCGTCTCCATTGAAGCGCGGCAACCTCGTGGCAGGGCGATGTGGTGCGACAGCAATTCGGCGCAGGCCACGATCCGGGGGATGCCGAAGGTCGATCGCCGCATTGCCTGAGCACTGTAGAATGCCGGATTCTGGAATGCCGCGAGACGGATGAGGCGGTTGACGAGACCGGACGAGAGACCGGTGCGAGGAATGTAGATCTGGTCACCGAGGACAGCGTCGATCCGGTCAGGCAATTCCCCGGCGATCTCGGGCAGTGGCAGACGCCGCGAGGGTGGTGCCGTCCAAGGCTCCTCATCGCGGTCTTCAAGCGGCAGGCGCAATCCGATCACCCGGCCCTGCCGGCTGGCTTCGTCGGCAAGCGCCGTGGCTTCCGCGACGGACACACGGCGCAGCGAAGAGAGAAAGGCCCATTGATCGGAATACGGCTCGAAGCCGTCGTCCAGAAACACGCTGTTCCCGTACTTTCGCGGGCCGCGCTGCAGAGGCAGGGCGATGAGGTTGCCGAAACCGCCAGTGGGCAGCGTGTCCTGGCTCGGAAAGAACCGATCGTAGGATCCAAAGCCGATGTCGGGGTGGCACTCCATGGCTTCGGTCAGAAGATGGGCGCCCAGGCGGCGGGCGAGCGAGGCCGGTACCGGGTCGCCAAAGAAGATCCAGACGTGCCCGCCGTTGCCGGAGCGCGAGCGCTCGAGCGCCGCCGGAATCTGCTTCGACCTGCAGGCTTCGAGGAAGGCCTCCGCATCCCGCCTCCAGGTCTCCCTGTCGAAGTCGGCGGCCAGGAAGCGGCAGGTGTCGTCAAGCCGGATCGGATAGACGCCGATGGTGTGACGACCACGCAAGTGCCCCTCGATCACCTCGTCCGTTACGGAAAGGAAGGCCTGATTCGGGCATGCTCCGCACTTTACCTTGGGTTTGCCGCACACCCGTGGTTTCCATTCGTTGCTGCACGCGGGCGCATAGCCGACCCTCCCGGTCCGTGTGTTTTCCCAGCGCCTCGGAAAGACGTCCTCACGACCACAAAACAGGGTGCGGAACAATGCGATCTTTTCGCTCGGGGTCGACGCGTTGGTTACGGAGCCCGCAGCCCTCTGACCGTCCGGAACCGGCGGTCCTTCCTCCTCCAGCTCCGCGAGTCGAGCGGTTAGGTCGGCCGTTTCGGCGGCGAGCCGCGTCAGACGTTCGCGAACGCGTGCCGCTTCCTGCCTTCGGTGACCTTTGTGCCCCAAGCCGTCCTCCGTTTCGGAAAACACTCACTGTCCCCTGCATCATTCCCCGTCAGGAATGATGGCATTGATCGGAATCCGATGATCGGGATTGACGTCCGGACAGTCCAGTAGTCTCGGCGCTCAACGTGCTCCAAAGCAACCGGAAACGTAAACTCCGCATTACACTATGACATGTGTAGCTGACTTAATGTAGACCTCGCGGCGCCCCAAGGGACCTCAGCGGCGTCCCCGGACAGCGTGGCTCACGCACCTCCGGGCGTCCCCTGCCCATCCAGCCATCCCTCCGCCCCCGCCCCTCCCCCACCTTGGAGTCCCCGCCATCCCGGAGACTCCATGCACGACGCCTTCCTCAAGTCGGTCTTCGCCGACCGCCGCATGGCCGAGATCCTCATCCGCCACCACGCACCCGAGTGGGCGTCCGACATCGACTTCTCCACACTCCGCGAGGAGTCCGCTGGTCTCGTAAGCAAGAAGACCCTCCAACGGCGCCACCCGGACATGATCTGGTCCGCCGACACCGTCAACGGCGAGAGAGTCCTGTTCCTGCTCGAATTCCAACGCACGGTCGATCGGCTGATGGCCCTCCGGACGACGACCTATTCCGCGCTCGCGCTCGAAGGAATCGCCGCCGGACCGGACTACCGGCCTGGGGATCCGCTCCCGGAGTTCGTCTACCTCGTCCTCTATCACGGCGATGGCCCCTGGACCGCACCGGGCGACGTGGCCGACCTGTTCCGGCACTCCCATCCGGGTCGCTACCGCTTGGTCCCATGGAAAGAGGATACCGGAGGTGACCGATCGCCTGACGATCTCACGGCGCTGGTCCTCGGACTTGCCCGCAACCTCTCGCCGGAGGAGATGGCCGCGCAGTTGTCGGGCCTGTGGCGGGCTGTCGAGACGAGCGGTGACCCGGGTCTGGCCGGATTGGTGGTCCAGAGCGTGGATACGATGTTAGAGTTGAGGGACTATCCGGAAAGACTGATGAAGGGAGGAGCGAATACCATGGCAGAGGTAGTGGACAGATTCCGGCAGGGTATGGACGAGTTGGTCCAGAAGGGAGCCCGGCAGGGTGAGGCGCGCGTTCTGCGTCGGCAGGTCACTCGCAGATTCGGCGAGGACACGGCTGGTCGGTTGTCACGCATTCTCGACGAACCGCCTGCTCCCGAAGACATCGACAGGGTCACGGACGCCCTGGTCGAGTGCGCAACGGGCGACGAGTTCATCGAGCGGGTGCGGATGGGTTGAGGGCCGCTCGTCGCCGCGATCAAGAAGAAGGAACGGAACCGATGACGACCGGACGAACGGATCTGGGACGCGAGGTGGAAGCGGCCCTTGGCGAAGTGCTTGCTCATGTGCGAGGAGAGACGTCGCTCCCCTGCCGAATCGTCGATGATCCCGCTGCGGAGCACGTCGTGGCCCTCCGCAAGCGCATGAAGCTCAGCCGCGAGGCGGCAACTGGCCGCTCCGACCAAGCGCAACCTTGACCGGGCCGCCAACAGGATTGTTGGCAACAAGCTTGTTGGGAAGTGCCACCTGACGGAGTGGTTGTTTTCTGGCGGTTTCTGGATGGCGATCCGAATCGAGGCCAAGCGTCACGCGATACGTGCCGTCTATGTCGAGCAGGCCATACCCCATCCGCTCGAATCCCTCGGCGTCATTGATCACCATGCCCGTGCTCGGACCGATGCGCTTGCCGATGTTGGGATCGGGCTTCGGGTCGCCGAGGGCAATCCGGTCGAAGCCGTCCTCGCTCAGGATGAGAATGCCGTTGGTTGAGTGGTTGTAGTCCTGGTACCAACCCATATACTCGTCCGAAAAGCGGGATCCCCAGACCTCCCGCACCCTGGCTTCGTCGGTGCGAACGCGGTTGGCCGCCTCGGGAATCGGCGCGCCGATGAGAATCCTCTCGCGTCCGGCATCGTCCTCGATGATCAGTCCACGCGCGCGCAACACGCCGTCGGTCTCCGTTCCGCTCCTGAAGAACAGAACGGCCAGTGCAACGGTAATGAGGGCGGCGTACGCCTGGAGCCAACGGATCGCGCGCGTCAGTCGTTCGGGATTCTCGCTCACGGAACTCTCCTTGAGGACGGGTGTTCTTCCCAGTCGAGGGGGATCTCGGTTTTGTCACGGCCTGAGGACACGGGCGGTGGCCGGATGGTTGCACAGCGTGCATGTGGACTTCGCTGCGCAGGCGCCGGCTCGCTTGACGACCGGACTCCTCTTCACGGTCAAGCCCGCTCACGACAACCGCTCCGCCAGGAACCCCGCGGCCGTCCGCTCCGCCCAGAAGCGCCGGCGCCAGGGCAGGCCCCCCTCCACGAACCCGAGATGGCCGCCCCGGTCGGTGAACGCCGCCGTGAGGTGCGGGTTGGCGGCGGCCGCGGCCTCGGGGATCGCGCCCTCGGGCAGGAAGGGATCGTCGCGGGACTGCACCAGGAGCGTCGGCACCCGGATGTCTGCGAGTTGGCGGCGCACATCGGCGCGGCCGTAGTAGTCGTCGGCCCCCGAGAAACCGTGCAGCGGCGCCGTCAGCGCGTCGTCGTAGTCTCTGAGCGTCCGGGTCGCCAGAACGCCCTCGACATCGACGACGCCATCGAGCAACCCGCGTTTCGTGCGGACCTTTCGCTTGAGGGCGCGCAGGAAGTGGGAGCCGTACGTGCGTCCCGCCAGGCCCGCGGAGAGCCGCGCCGCGCAGCCCGCCAGATCGTAGGGCACCGATACCGCCACGGCGGCCGCGATCCCCGCATCGTGGCCGCGCTCCCCGAGATGCTTGAGGAGCACGTTGCCCCCGAGACTGAATCCCGCCGCGCCGACGGGAACCCCGGGGTGGCGGGCGCGCAGCTCCGCGACCACATGCGCAAGGTCGCCCGTCTCGCCGGAATGATAGAAGCGAGCGACACGGTTGGGCTCGCCGCCGCAGCCGCGGAAGTTCATCCCCACGCCCCTAAGGCCCCGCGCGTAGAGATGATGGCACATCCCGGACATGTAGCCCCGCCGCGTCGACCCCTCGAGTCCGTGCAGCAGCACGACGACGGGTGCGCCCGGCACCGGCTCGGGCGCGTAGTCGAGATCGAGAAAGTCGCCGTCCGGCGTCTCGATCCGGCACCGCTCCAGCGGGACGGCGGCACGGGATCGCAGGTACCTCCCCGCAAACGTCTGCCCGTGGGGGTTGCGGAGCCACCATGCGGGCCGGAAGCCGGCAGGACCAGGCATGCCGTCAACCGCCCGGAGTCCGCTCCAGCGTTTCCAGCCAGCGGTAGCCCCAGGCTGGAACGTAGGGGGCCCCGGTCACGCCTTCGGGAAACATGTCGAACCGCTCGACGCGCAGGCGGTAGCTGTCTTCGTGCCGGGGGCGGAAGCCCACGATCTCGCCGCGGAAGGGGACGCCGTTGACGACCTTGCAGTACCCGGGATGGCCGTCGTCGCAAGGTACCCGGTGGCGATCGACGGTGATCTCCTCCACCGGGCCCGCCGCCCTGGTTCTCGAAGCGACCTCGCTCAGCACGTACCGGCCGTCGCGATACCTGTCGGCGTCCAGGACGTAGTGATTGCCGGCCTCGAATTCGAAGCTGGTGATCATGTCGTCGTACAGCCCTCCGTCCACCACCAGACAGAAGTCGTCCCCGCGGACGCACGTCACCCGGGTAGGCGCCAGCGACAGAGTTGCGGGCGAGGACGGTGCCTGCGTCTTCTCCAGCAGCTCCAGCAGACGGTAGGCGTACCGGCCGGCATCCTGCGGCGGTTCCTTCCCATCCCAGGGATCGTGTTTGCCGATCCTCAGGCGATAGTCGTAGCCGGCCTCCCAGGTGAATCCCTCGATTCCGCCGTAGAAGAGGTTGCCGTCGACGACCATGCATGACTGCGGGCCGACGCCCTGGCATCTGGCCAGCGTGGGGCCGACGGTCACCTCGCGTACTTCGAGGTATTCGGGTCCGAAGAGGCCGCAGCCGACAAGGACGAGGGTCAGCAGGCAGAGGGGAGCCGAGCTTCGGGTGCGCATTGGAATCCTCCTTCCCCGCGGCGTGCGCCGCCACGCCAGGTCCAGCGTTGCGCCCTGGCGATTCGGGCGGGGCGCCGCCGGGCATGAACAATAGGCAGATGCATGGGCGGGATCCAGAGAGGACTGCCCGTCCGCCCGGAGGTCTTGGACATCTTTATGGTCATTATGTTACCCATAATCTAACGAGTCAAATCGCTCCTGGTTGATAACACCATTATTTACAGTGACTTAACCAATCAGTCATATTCATGGGAGATTCAAACTCAGTGGACATTTGATCGGACATTCTGTAAGATCATATCCCGAATTCCCCGCACGGGAGCTCCGATCATGACGAATGACCGCGAATACCGCCGCACCCACCCGTGGATCAGCTTCCGCCACCATCTGGAACGGGCCGACCCTCTCCACTGGTCGTTGCTCGGCGAGGCGGCCGCGAGGTGCGATCATGTCGCGCAGGCCGTCCTTCCGCCTGCGGGCGCCCGTGAACTGCACCAACTCTACCTGATCAAGGGTGCGCGGGCCACGACTGCGATCGAGGGGAACACGCTGAGCGAGGAACAGATCGCGGCGCAGCTGGAGGGGCAACTGGAGCTCCCCCTATCCCGGGAATACCTGAAGCACGAGGTCGAAAACGTCCTGACGGCCGTCAATGACATCCTTGCGGACATTGTGGGGGGCCAGCCGCCGGTACTGACGCCGGACTGGATCGCCGGAGCGAATCGGCGCCTGCTCGCGGGTCTCGAGGAGCACCTCGCAGAGGACGTGGTTCCCGGAGAGATCCCGGCGCGTCCTGTCGGAGTCATGCGGTACAGGGGAGCCCCCCGGGAGGACTGCGCCTTCCTCCTCGGCCGGCTCTGCGGGTGGCTTGAGGGAAGCGACTGGCCGGTGCGCCCGGACCGGCACGAAGACCGCGTCGCGTCCGCGATTCTGCGCGCCGTCTTTGTTCACCTGTATCTCGCGTGGATCCATCCCTTCGGGGACGGCAACGGGCGGACCGCGCGGCTGGCCGAGTTCATGATCCTTGCACGGGAGGGTGTGCCGTCGCCCTGCGCCCACCTCCTCAGCAACCACTACAACCTCACCCGGGCCGAATACCAACGGCAGCTGGATCGCTCCAGCCGGGCCAACTCCGGTCGTGGGGACCCGCTCGGATTCCTGCTCTACTCGTTGCAGGGGTTCGTCGACGGCCTGCGGGAGCAGAGCCGGTATATCGCAGGCGTCCAGTTGACGCTGGCCTGGGAGCACTACGTGTACGGCGAATTCCAGCGGATCCCGACATCACCGGCCATGCGCCGGCGCCGCGAAGTGACCCTGGCGCTCGGCCGCGTGGCCGCGCCGGTCCGCAAGCGGGCGATACCGGATCTGAGCCCTGATCTGGCCAGACGTTACGCGGAAAAGACCAGCAAGACGCTGGCCCGGGACATGAACTGGCTGGTGAAGCATGAATTCCTGGAGAGAGGAGAGGAGGGCTACCGGGCGAGGGTGGGGTCGATGCGCGCTTTCCGGCCGCCGAGGGCGTAGGTGCCCCTCCCGCTCGCTGATAGATTTGAGAAATGCAACCTCGACTCCTCCGACGCTGGCGCTTCGGCTTCGGCGCACTCCTTGCCGTGCCCGCTGCCATCGCCTTTTCCGCGCTGCCGGCCGCGGCGCAAACGATCACCTACCAGGTGAAGTTCGAGGGCAACTGGACGCTGGCGAGCACGCCCGGGGGGGTGGTGTCCAGTGCGCACTTCACGACTCTGATCGGCGGTGTGCACGGGAGCGGCGTCACCTTCTGGGCGGCCGGCGCGCAAGCCAGCGCCGGTGTCGAGCGGGTGGCGGAGCTGGGGGCCACGTCGACCTTCCGCAGCGAAGTCCAGGCCAGCTCGCACACGCTGTCCGTCATTCAGCAAGGCGTTTCCGGAGGGGGAACCGGCACCGCAACGTTCAATATCGACGTCACGCGGACGCATCCGCTGGTGACGCTTCTGTCGATGATCGGCCCGAGTCCCGACTGGTTCGTCGGCGTGTCGGGGGAGTCCCTGCTCGACGACACGGATCAGTGGCGGGAATCGCACGTGGTGGACCTCTTTCCGTACGATGCCGGGACCGAGGAAGGGACGGAGTTCCAGCTGAACAATGCCGCCACGAACCCGCAGGGCGTCATCACGCGCATTGCCGGGACGGGCAAGTTCTCCAACGTGCGCATGGCGAGGCTCACCTTCACCAGAATGACAACGCCCCCGCCGACTCCGACGGTGAGCCTGTCGGTCTCTCCGAACCCGGTGGACGAGGGGCAGCCGGTGACGGTGACGGCGCAGCTTTCGGACACGTTGCCGAACAGCGTGACGATCCCGCTTGCGCTGACGGCCGGAAGCGCCGAATCGGGCGACTTCGGGGCGCTGGCGAGCATCACGGTCACCCGTGGACAGACGACCGGCACGGGCACGATCCCGACGACCGACGACGCCGACTTCGACGACGAGACGTTCACGGTGGCGCTGGGCACGCTGCCGGCGGAGGTGACGGAGGGCGACACGACGTCGGTCGAGGTGACGATCCGCGACGGCGACACCCCCCCGCCGCCTCCGACGCCCACGGTGAGCCTGTCGGTTTCTCCGAACCCGGTGGACGAGGGGCAGTCGGTGACGGTGACGGCGGAGCTGTCGGAGGCATTGTCGAACAGCGTAACAATCCCGCTGGAGCTGACCGCTGGAACCGCCGAGTCGGGCGACTACGGGGCACTGGCGAGCATTACGGTCACCGGCGGACAGACGGCCGGCACGGGCACGATCTCGACGACGGACGATGCCGACACGGACGACGAAACGTTCACGGTGGCTCTGGGCACGCTGCCGGCGGAGGTGACGGCGGGCAGTCCGACGTCGGTCGAGGTGACGATCCGCGACGGCGACTCGCCGCCACCGCCGCCGACGCCCACGGTGAGCCTGTCGGTCTCTCCGAACCCGGTGGACGAGGGGCAGCCGGTGACGGTGACGGCGCGGCTGTCCGTGGCGTTGTCGAACAGCGTGACGATCCCGCTGGCGCTGACGGCTGGAACCGCCGAATCGGGCGACTTCGGGGCGCTGGCGAGCATCACGGTCACCGGCGGACAGACGACCGGCACGGGCACGATCCCGACGACGGACGACGCCGACGTGGACGACGAGACATTCACAGTGGCGCTGGGCACGCTGCCGGCGGAGGTGACGGCGGGCAGTCCGACATCGGTCGAGGTGACGATCCGCGACGGCGACTCGCCGCCGCCGCCGCCGACGCCCACGGTGAGCCTGTCGGTCTCTCCGAACCCGGTGGACGAGGGGCAGCCGGTGACGGTGACGGCGCAGCTTTCGGACACGTTGCCGAACAGCGTGACGATCCCGCTGGCGCTGACGGCTGGAACCGCCGAATCGGGGGACTTCGGATCGCTGGCGAGCATTACAGTCACCGGCGGACAGACGGCCGGCACGGGCACGATCCCGACGACGGACGACGCCGACGTGGACGACGAGACATTCACGGTGGCGCTGGGCACGCTGCCGGCGGAGGTGACGGCGGGCAGTCCGACATCGGTCGAGGTGACGATCTCTGACGGCGACTCGCCCCCGCCGCCGCCCCCGTCGAACAATCCGCCCGCTGTGCAGGCGACCTGCCAGCCCTGCACGGTCCCGCGCGGTGGCGAGGTGCAGCTGACGGCCGCCGCCTCGGATCCGGACGGCGACGCGGTCTCATATGGCTGGAGTGCCGCGCAGGGGACGTTCACGGGAGCGACCGACGGGCAGGGTGCGCGGTGGACGGCGCCGGGCCTCATCGGGACCGTGGTCATCCGGGTGGAAGTCGCCGACGGCCGGGGCGGGACGGCGGCCGCGGAAGTGGTGGTCGAGGTCGTGAACCGCCCCCCGGTGTTCGGGCCGTCGCTTCGTTTCCAGCTTGCCGAGAACCGTGACGGGCGCGCGACACCGGTGACGCTCGGCGGCGTGCGGGTGACCGATCCCGATGGAGACGATTTCGAGCTTGCGCTGGTGGCGGGCAGCGATCGTTTCGTCATAAGCGCGTCGACGGGGACTCTGAGCTACATCGGCCCCGGGGAGGACTTCGAGACCGGTCCGAACCGCTACGCGCTCACCGTGATGGCGACGGACACGCTGGGCGGCGAAGCGCGGGCGGAGGTAGTGGTGCATGTGGTTGACGGGAACGAATTCCCGGTGGCCATGGACGACGCGCTGAGCGTGGCCGAGGACGGGGAGGCGAGGGCGGACGTGTTGGCGAACGATGCCGATCCGGATCGCGGAGACCGGATTCGCGTGATTTCGGTCGGCGCGCCCGGACACGGGCAGGCGCAGGTCGTCGACGCCGGGGCGGCCGTGCAGTATGCGCCGGACCCGAACTACCATGGCCCGGACCGCTTCACCTATGTGGTCGCCGACGCGGGCGGCCTTGCCGACACCGCGGCGGTCGAGGTCACCGTGACTCCGGTCGCCGACGCGCCCGAAGCCGCCGACGACCAGGCCACCACCGCGGAGGACGAGGCGGTCGAGATCCCCGTGCTCGACAACGACGCGGATCCCGACGGCGACCGGTTGCGCGTCCGGAGCGTTTCGCCCGCCGGGCACGGCGCGGCGGTGGTCGCAGCGGACGGAACGAACGTCACCTACACGCCGGACCCGAACTACCACGGCCCCGACCGTTTCACCTACGTCGTCGCCGATCCGGGCGGCCTCGCCGACACCGCGGCGGTCGAGGTCACCGTGACGCCGGTCAACGACGCGCCTGAAGCCGCCGACGATCAGGCCGCCACCCCCGAGGACGAACCGACCGCGATCCCGGTGCTCGACAACGACGGGGATATCGACGGCGACCAACTGCGCGTCCGGAGCGTTTCTCCCCCCGGGCACGGCGCGGCAGCGGTCGCGGCAGACGGAAGGAACGTCACCTACACGCCGGACCCGAACTATCACGGCCCCGACCGCTTCACCTACGTGGTCGCCGACCCGGACGGCCTCGCCGACACCGCGTCCGTCGAGGTGACTGTGACGCCAGTCAACGACGGGCCCGAAGCCGCCGACGACCAGGCCACCACCCCCGAGGACGAACCGGTCGAGATCCCCGTGCTCGACAACGACGCGGATCTCGACGGCGACCGGCTGCGCGTGCAGAGCGTTTCGCCCGCCGGGCACGGAACGGCAGCGGTCGCGGCGGACGGAACGAACGTCACCTACACGCCCGACCCGAACTATCACGGCCCCGACCGCTTCACCTACGTGGTCGCCGACGCGGGCGGCCTTGCCGACACCGCGGCCGTCGAGGTCACCGTCACTCCGGTCAACGACGCCCCCGTGGCCGCCGACGACCAGGCCACCACCCCCGAGGACGAACCGGTCGAGATCCCCGTTCTCGACAACGACGCCGATCTCGATGGCGACCGGCTGCGCGTGCAGAGCGTTTCGGCCGCCGGACACGGCGCGGCGGAGGTCGCGGCAGACGGGACGAACGTCACCTACACCCCCGACCCGAACTACCACGGCCCCGACCGCTTCACCTACGTGGTTGCCGACCCGGACGGCCTCGCCGACACCGCGACGGTCGAGGTCACCGTGACGCCGGTCAACGACGGGCCAGCCGCGGTCGGGACGATCCCCGATCAGAGGCTGGACGAGGGTGGAGACGCGGTGACGGTGGACCTCACGCCATTCTTCACCGACATCGACGGCGATCCTCTGGTCTTCGGCGCCGAAACCTCCAACGCGGACGTCGTCACCGCGGAGGTGAGGGGAGCGGCGCTCGTCCTGCTTCCGGTGGTCTACGGGGACGCCACGGTCACAGTCACGGCCACGGACCCGGCTGGACTGGCCGCCACCCAGCGCGTCACCGTCGGCGTGAGCGACCGGGCGGCACGAGCAGTGCTGAGCGACGCATTCGCCGCCATGGCGCGATCCTATCTCGCGAGCGCGCGCATGACGCTCGAACGTCGCGTCGCGCCCGGCACTCGCGCAGGGAGTAGCGATGCGGGCCGGCAGTCGGGGCTGCGCGTTGGCGGCAGATCCGTGGCGCTCCCGGACGGACACGCCCTCTGGGACGCGGCGCAGCAGATCGTGGCGGGATGGCTGCCCGACCCCCAGGGGATGCTGTCGACGCTGGGCGCACAGCGGCCCGCTCCGTACACGGAGCTCTCACAGCCGGACCTCGTCCTCCCGGCTGTTTCCAACCCGCTCGCCCATCTCCGACCCCCGGCGGGAATCTCCGGCACGGACTTCACGCTCGGCTGGGGAGGCCAGACCGCCGGCTCGGCACGTCCCGGAATCGCGTGGTCGCTGTGGGGTCAGACGGACGTGCAGCGCTTCGACGGTGGTGCGGCCGAACCCGGGTCGGGGCCGGCCGGCATCGATGGCGACTACGACGGAGACCTGCGCGTCAGCTACCTTGGGCTCGACGCAGAGCTTCAGAGCTGGCTCCTCGGCGTCGCGCTGGGCAGCAGCCGGGGCGCAGGCGACTGGAACGCCGGGACGGCGAGCGGCCGGCTGAGCACCTCGATCACATCGGTGCACCCGTATCTGCGCTGGTCCGGAGGAGCCACCTCGGTCTGGACGACATTCGGCGCGGGCAGGGGCGAGGCCCGGAATGAACGGACCGCGACGGGCCGCGCCGGCGAGAGTCCGCTGGACCTCTCGATGGGACTCGTCGACTTCCGGCACCGGCTGGGACCGGGTGGCGGCCCGGTCGCGTTCGGACTCAGGGCGGACGCGGGGTGGGCCAGCCTGTCGACCCGCGAGGGAACCGAGACGATCAGCGACCTGCGCGCGCGCGTTCACCAGGCCCGTCTCGGCCTCGATGTGCGAAGCGAGATGCGCGTCGGCGGCGCGAGAATCGCTCCGTTCGGCGCCGTGCACCTGCGCAACGACGGGGGCGACGGCCAGACCGGCAGCGGTGTGGAGCTCTCCGGCGGACTGGGCGCACAAATCGGCTTCGTCGGCCTTGACGCACAGGGGCGATGGCTGGCCTACCATTCAGCCACCCGCTACGGCGAGAGCGGCGCCGGCCTGACCCTGACGGTGGGCGGGCGCGCGGAGGAGGGATTCTCGCTGTCCGCGTCACCCCACTGGGGCGGCCAAACCAGAGGCGGCTACGCGTTCTGGCAGGACCGCGCGCCCGGCATGACGCGAGGACCGGACGCCGCGCCGGAAGGCTGGACGATGGACGTGCGCGGCGCGTACCGGACCCGGCTGAGTGGCCGGCTGCTCGAAGTCGCCACCGTGTACGATCGCGCATCGGGCGGCCAGCGCCTGCAGCTGACGGGACAGATCGGCCTCCGCGCCGACCGTCGGTGACACTCGCCTTCGAGTTGATACGGACCGGCGTAAGCACGCGCGGGTATCCGCCATAGCCCGCACTTGCGTGATGGTACCAAGAATACCATTGTTTCTGCCATGGAAACTACCATCGACAAAGCTGGCCGTCTCGTTGTACCCAAGGCCGTTCGCGAGGCAAGCCGGCTGCGTCCCGGAACCCGCGTCCGATTCCGGGTCCGCCCGGGCCGAATCGAGATAGAGCCGGTGCCTCTGGATGTAGCGCTTGAATCCCGTGGCTCCGCGGTGGTCGCGGTCCCGCGAGGGGAAGGACCTGTTCTGACGGCGGCCGAGGTCGAGAAGACGACCAGCGACATTCGCGCCAGTGCCTCGTCGGCGGGCGAGCGTCAAGCCGCCGAGTGACTCGATACCTCTGCGATACCAGCGTCCTCGTCGCCACGGTCTGTTCCTGGCACGAACACCACGCCCGAACCCTGGCGGAACTTGAGCGACGCGAGCGTGCCGGTGAAGAGCTTGTACTTGCCGCTCATTCGCTGGCCGAAACGTACGCCGTCCTCACCCGGTTGCCCGGGCCCAATCGCCTGCGATCCGCGGACGCCATCGCGCTCCTGGAGGCGAACTGGCGCGAGACCCCGGTCGTCCAACTGACGGCAGCCGAGACCTGGCGGGCGCTCAACAGAGCCCATCGGCGGGGAGTGATCGGCGGACAGACCTGCGACATGCTCATTGCGGCATGCGCGCAAAAGGCCGGTGCCGCGACAATCGTCACATGGAACGTGCGCCACTTCGCCGCGGTGACCCGCATCGGCGTCGAAGCCCCACCCTGACCGGCGGCTCGATACCCTACCGCTTCAGCGACCCCATGTGCACCGTTGGCAAATCGATTTCGTCCCGGACCGCGCCCAGGATGTAGTCTTATGAGATGCGATGTGTATTCGACACCAACGTTGTCGTCGCGGCTCTGCGAAGCCCTTCCGGAGCCTCGGCGGCGCTCCTCGAGAACGCGCTGGCCCGCCGGTTCACCCTCCTCCTTTCTGTACCCCTCGTGCTGGAATACGAAGCAACCTGCATTGACCCCGCCCAGCGGATCGCCTCCGGACTCGACCGGTCCGAGGTGGAAACGGTCATGTCGGCGCTATGCGCGGTGGCGGAGCCGGTGCAGAGCCGGTTTCTGTGGCGGCCCCAGCTGCGTGATCCGGCTGACGAGATGGTGCTCGAAGCCGCCGTCAACGGCCGCGCCGACGCACTTGTCACCTTCAACCGACGGGACTTCAGCGAAGTTCCTGCAACCTTCGGGATCGAGTTGCTCACCCCTCTGCAAACCCTGAGACGAATCCCCGGGAGAGATCGAAATGACTGAGAGACGAAAGCAGACCAGCGTCTATCCTCTTCGTCTGCCGTCGTCGCTGAAGGCGGCGGTCAGAGAGGTGAGCCGCAGGGACGGCACCAGCATCAACCAGTTCGTCGCCACCGCGGTGGCCGAGAAGCTCTCGGCGATGCGGACGGCCGACTTCTTCGCCGAACGTGCGGCCGATGCCGATGTCGAAGCGGCGCGGCGGATCCTCAGGCGGCGTGGCGGGCAGACCCCGGATTCGGCCGACCGCCCGGGTGATCCGAATCCGGCCGACCGCCTGGGCAACCCGGATCCGCCCGTGTGACCGCCTCGTCAGCCCACCGACAGCCGCCCGACCACTACGGTCTTCACCCCGAGCTCGTCGGTCTCGATGAATGCGGCCAGGCCGCCGGGGCCGAAGGCGTCCGGGATGTCCGCATCATCGCCTGGGAAGCTGCCCAGGTACGTGCCGTCCGGAGTCAGCAGATCGACGGGCCCGTCATTGCTGGCCGGCTCCTCGCCGCGCCGCCGCACCCAGATGGTCCCGTCCCAGGCCACGAACAGCCCGCGAATGACCGGGACTTCGTAGGAGAATTCCATGTTCTCGATGCGTTCGCGCCGCCGTTGCCGCTCTTCCTCCGGGTCCCGGCGAATGGGCTGGCCGTTCATGATGCCGAGGACGCCGCCCAACTCTTCATCGGGGATGGCGTCCAGCTCTCGGAACCGGCGGTTCTTCTCGGCCCTGATCAGCCCATCCGTCATCGGTTCCGGCGCGATGGGGCGCGTGAGAACGCGTGAGATCCCCGTACCCGCCGCGGCGATCTTGATCGCATAGGCCGTGGAGTCCGCGAACGCCACGGACCCGTCCGGGAGAACGCCCCAATGCAGCTTGGGGTCGAACGTCAAAGGCGAGGGCAGGCCGAACATGTTCGGTTCCCCCGCCTTGCCGGGAGGAAGCCAACCATCGACGATGGTATCGGTGACGATCTCATCGCCGTCCAGGCTGACGAGTTCGATCGGCCGTGATGTCGCGGGGTCGCTCTGAGCGAGTTGGCCGCCCACCGCCTGCATGGACGTAGCGAACTCCCGGCTGCCGATGGGGGTCGTGACCACCGCGTTTGCACCTCGCTGGGCGATGAGGAGTCCGGCGAGCATCAGCGGGGGATTGCCCGCCATACGCACCATCCGTTCGAAATCGCCGTTCGGGTCGAACACGTGGTAGGCGCGATGCCGCAGGTCGCGAACCACCAGCCGCCCGTCGTCCATGGCCACCATACCTACCATGTTCCGAAACTCGCCGGGTCCGTCGCCTTCCCGCCCGATCCGGCGGATCAGCGTTCCGCCGGTATCCACCAGAAAGACCTGGCTGACCTGGCTGTCGAGCACGAACAACCGGCCCGCCCCATCGAAGGCCACGCTTGAGACGTTGCCGAATTGTTCCCAGTCCTGGCCGTCCATGGAGCCGATCCGGTACAGCTCCTCGAAGCTGGCCTCAAGGCGGCGGTCTTCGCCCTGCACCTCGATCACCTCCTGGGCGGCCGAGGCCCCCATCGTCAGGAGGAACAGGACAGTGACCCCGCAGGCCGTACGCATCATGGTTTCCTTCGCGCCGATCATTCTCTCCGCCTTGCTTGCACGCTCAAAGTGCGCACGACCGGTTGCCGTTTGCCATGTCGAAGGCTAACTCTTCCGCCATGAGAATGACCACCAGGCACCCATGGCTCGCCCTCGCCGTTCCGTTGCTCTGCCTTGCAGCTCCGGTCGCCGCCTCGGCCCAGGAAATCTTCGCCTCCACCCAGTCGGCCACGTTGCCGACCGCGGCCCCGTCCAGCGCGGGCGACTTCCAGTTCGAGATCTCCCACAGGTTCGGCCACCTGTCCGGTGGCGCGAGCGACCTGTGGGGACTCGACGGATTCGTGCTGAATCGCCTTGGTCTGGCATACTCGCCCCACGACCAATTCACCGTCGGGGTTCTTCGTTCCAACAGCGCGGACAACCTGGAGTTCAACGCGCGCTTCGCCGGACTGGCCCTCGATGCCGCGACGGGCCCGCTCGAATTCGCGGCGCAGGCCGGGGTGGCGTGGAACCTGCAAGTCGAAGTGGACGATCACGGAGGTCATCAGCATGTGATCCTGCTGGACGGCAACGCGGGCACCGCCGCACGCAACGGCGACGAGGCCGAGGAAAACGAGATGCAGGCCTACGCCCAGGTGATCGCCAACGCGATGGTCGGCGACCGCGTCGCGCTCGGTGTCGTGCCCACGGTCCTCTGGAATCCCCGCATCCAGAGCCACGACCCGGCGACCACCGTCTCGCTCGGCGTCAACGGCCAGTTGTACCTCGACGGAATGTGGAGCCTCTTTGGCGAGTGGATCTTCAGCCAGGCCCGCGAGGATCAGGAGTACGATTCGGGCTCGTTCGGCGTGGAAATCCGCACCCGCGGGCACTTCTTCAAGCTCCTGGTCACCAATCAGCACCAGATGAATCCTGCGCAGACGCTCGCCGGCGCAGCCGAGGACTTCTTCGACACGGGCTCATGGCGCCTCGGCTTCAACATCCAGCGGCGGCTCCGGTTCTGACGCCTCACCGCTCCACCCGCCCCGCGAACTCCTCCACCTCACGCGCCGACCTCAGCCGCACGAACCGGATGTGCGCCCACCGCGGATCGGCCAGCCGCTCCAGCATGTCCCTGCGCTTGCGGCCATGCTGGGTGATCAGCCACCCCAGCAGCGAATCCTCCTTGCGCCAGATCATCAGCTGGGGCCAGAACCGCTCCACGTTCGTCCCCCAGAGCAGCTCACGGGTCCGCCAGCGCCTCCACGAGCGGCGCAGCGCCCGCCAGGCCAGAACCGGCATCGGCAGATCCAGCCATATGACGGTATCGAGGCGCGGCCAGACGATCCGCCGGGAGAATCTTCCATAGGAACCCGCGACGACCCAGCGCTCGCCCCTGGTCGCCTCGCGAATCCGGCGTTCGAACTCTTCCGGATCCGTTGCGTTCAGGCCCACCCAGCCGGGCAGCCAGTTCAGCGTGTCCAGCTCGACGAGCGGTGCATCCAGCGCCTCGGCCAGCCCGCGCGCGAGCGTGCTCTTGCCCGACGCCACGTTGCCGGTGACGTGGATGCGTTTGCCGAAGGGCGGGTCCTTGGGTTCGCCTTGACGTGCGAGCGTTCGAGTCATATTATGAGTCATAACACATCGTTTTCTGAGTCAGATGAAAGAAACGCATGAAACAGCTTACCATTCGAGGCTTTGGGGACGAACTGACCCGGGCGATTCGGCGCCTGGCCAACCATGACGGTACATCGCTCAACCGGGCCGCCGTCAAGCTGCTGCGCCGGGGGGCTGGGCTGGAGGACAAAAAGGGGCCGGACACGGTCGGCTCGTCCCTTGACCACCTCATCGGCACGTGGACCGACGCGGAAGCGGACGAGTTCGAGCGGGCACTCAGGCACTTCGAGACCATCGACGAGGACATGTGGCAGTGAGGGTGCTGCTCGACTCGAACGCGTACGCGCAACTCATGCGCGGACGGGAGCGAGTGAGCCGGATCGTGCGGGGCGCCCAGGAAGTCCTGCTTTCGGCGGTTACCCTCGGGGAGCTGCTGTACGGTTTCCGCCACGGCTCGCGCCAGGAGCGCAACGCCCGTGCGATGCGCGCCTTCCTCGACAATCCGTACGTCACCGTTGTGCCGGTCGGAGAGACCACCGCCGACCGGTACTCGAGGATCGCCGCGTCGCTGCGCGCCAAAGGCCGCCCCATTCCCACCAACGACATCTGGATTGCCGCCCACGCCATGGAGACGGGAGCCGATCTGGTGTCGGCCGACCGGCACTTCGAACATGTGGACGGGATCGCATGGGTCCGGCTGAGAGCGGAACCCCGGCCGCTCCCGCCACCGCTATGATGCGGCAGCGGCAACATCGCCCGCCGGCTTCCGCGTCAGGCACGCGGCTGGACTGCCGTGCCGCTACGGCACCTTCACGCGCACGGTCACGACATCCACATCATGGTACTGCTGGTGCCGAACCGAGGACGCGAGGTGCCGCAGCAGCCGCAGCGACACCTCATGCTCCACCGACGCGTCGTCGTCCGGTTCCCCGAGCACGGCGAGCCGATCCTCGATGTTGTCCTCCCCGGGAGCAGCCACGAACTCCAGCACGGCCCCGGCCCTTTCCCGGCGCGCAACCAGACGCAGGCGGCGCGCCCCGGCAGCTTCGGCCCCGGTGTTCTCCATGGGGGCCAGGCTCAGCAAGGCCTCTTCGGCGACCGCCTCCAGACGGTTCACCATCTCGGCGCCCCACCCCTCGCGGGTCGCGAAAGCGCCCAGGAACTCCCTGATCCCCGGCAGGGGCGAGGGATCGAGCGCGACATCCATCCGGCTGCGGCGGGACTCCGTCAACTCCAGGAAGAGGGTCATCAGGATGACCGCCAGCCCGCCCGTGGTCATGGCGTTGCTGAACAGGCCGCTCGCGAACGCCGCCGCCTGCTGAGGGAAGACCATCCCGGTCTCGAAGCCCAGCCCGATCCAGAAGGCAATGCCCGCCATCAGTCCCTTGCGGTAGTCGCGGCTCTCCTGAAGGAGCAGCCGGATGCCGACAAGGAAGAGCATCGCCATGAGCACCCCGAGGTAGCCCGCGACCACCGGGCCGGGTATCGCCAGCACGACTGCGAGCGCCTTCGGGAAGAATGCCAGCACGAGGAAGATCGCGCCCGTGGCGATTCCCACGCTGCGGGCGGCAACCCCGGTGAGTTCCGCCAGCGGCGCGCTCACCGAGTAGCCCGTGTTGGGCACGGTCCCCGCGAGCCCGCAGAGCAGGTTGCTGACCCCGTCGACGTTGACCGCTCCCTGCACCTCCCGGTAGTCCACCGCCCGTTTCCGCCGCCACGAGACGCTTTGCACGGCCACGCAGCTGCTGATCGAACGCAGCGTCACGATCAGGGTCACCAGCAGGAATGCCGGAAGGAGCGACCAGAAGGCGGGGCCGAAGCCGAGATCGATGCCGGGCCAGGCCACGGCCGGGGGTCCCGCCCAGCGTGCGCCGGCGATGCGTCCCAGGTCGTAGAGCCCGAAGATGCCGCCGACGACCGAACCCGCGACCACGCCGATGACGGGGGCCCACAGGCGCATCCCTCCCCGCGCCTTCAGCGCAATGACGACGATGACGACCACGGTGGCAAGCGCGCTCAGGGGTGCGACGTGCGAAGGACTCCCTGCGGGCACCTGGTCCAGCATGCCGAAGATCTCCGGCATGGCCGTCACCGGGACCAGCATGAGGACCGTTCCCGAGACGGTCGGGGTCAGGATGCGGCGAAAGAGCGCGAGCCGGGCCGAGAGCAGGAACTGAAAGAGCGAGGCGACGACGACCAGGGTGACGAGGAGCGCCCCGCCGCCCCTGTCGATCGCGTCGATGGCGATCCCGACGAACGCCGCCGCGGTGCTCATGACGATGACGTGGCCCGCGCCGATCCGGCCGAAGCGGCACGCCTGCAGTGCGGTGGCCAATCCGCAGACCGCGACCCCCGCGAAGACCGCCCACGCCAGATACGCTTCGCTCGCGCCGGCGGCCCGCAGCACGACCGTCGGGATCAGGATCGGGATCCCGACGATCAGCGCCGTGAGCTGCAGGCCGAGCCCGAGCGCGAGCGGCAGGGGGACGCGGTCGTCGGCCTGGTAGCGGAGGTCGGGTCCGCGAGAGGAATCGTCCATGCTGAGCAGCGCCGCGCTTGAGGCTCGGCCCCCGTTCTGGTAAGGTGGCAAACGTGGAAGTTGCATCATGGGCGTTTGCCATGGAGGGAACAAGTTGCGTTTATGGGCGCTCTCCGACCTGCACGTCTCCCATCCGGGCAACCGGGGAGTCCTGGAGGGCATTCCGTCCCATCCCGACGACTGGCTGATCCTTGCGGGCGACCTTACCCACGGCGCCCGGCGGCTCGACCGGTGCTTCGAGCAGCTGACGGGGAAGTTCCGCCGGATCGTCTGGGTTCCAGGGAATCACGAACTGTGGACGGTTCCCAACTCGGCGTCCGGGCTTGGCGGCGTCGCTCTCTACGAGCGGCTGGTCCGGATCGCCCGCTCCCACGGCGTCCTGACCCCGGAGGATCCGTACCCCGTGGTCGAACACCGGGACGGGCCGCTCCTGATCGCGCCCCTCTTCCTGCTCTACGACTACAGCTTTCGGCCCCGGCAGGTCCACCGCGACGAGGTCGTGCAGTGGGCCCGCGATGATGGCGCCGTCTGCGGGGACGAGTTGATGCTCCATCCCGACCCCTTCCCGGACCGGGACTCGTGGTGCGCGGCACGCTGCGAGGAGGCCGCCGCCCGGCTCGCGTCGTGTCCGGCGGATGTGCCGAAGGTCCTCATCAATCACCATCCGCTGGAGGAAGAGCACGCCGTGCTGCCCCGGATCCCCCGGTTCACGCCCTGGTGCGGGACCCGGCGCACCCGGGGCTGGCACCGCCGCTTCAACGCCTGCGCAGTGGTGTACGGTCACCTCCACATCCGGGGCACCCAGTGGCTGGACGGCGTTCCGTTCGAGGAGGTGTCGCTGGGGTATCCGAAGCAGTGGAGCCGCCGGCGGGGGGTCGGTGCCTACCTGCGGGAAGTGACGCCGGTCTTCCGGGGCGCGGTTCCCCGGGATGGAGCGGCCGGTGGCGAGGCGGCCGGCGGCGCGCCATCCCCCAACGCATCCCTCGGGCGCTCCGCCATCCGATGACCTTCGGCGACCGCTGGTGGAGTCCGTGGCGCGAGACCGAGGGCTCGCTCATCCTCCACGTCGATCTGCGCGCCGACGCCGAACGGGAGGAGCGGGCCCTCGAGCTGCTCGACGATGGTGAGCACGCGCGCTGGAAACGGTTCGTGGTCGAGGGCGCCCGGCGGCGGTTTGCGCTGTGCCGCGCGGCGCTCCGGGCCAACCTCTGCAACCGGCTGGGGTGTTCCAACGACGACCTGTCCTTCGGCTATCTGGAGCACGGCAAGCCGTTCGCGATCGTGGACGGCATCCCGTCGGAGGCGAGTTTCAACGTGAGCCACAGCGGCGGGCACGGCCTGATCGGGTTCGCCACGCAGGATGGCCTCGGCGTGGACCTGGAGGTGCGCACTCCCCTCAGGGATTTCGACGGGATCGGGGGCAGAGTGTACGGCCCGCGCGAGCGGCGCGCCCTCTCCGCGGCCGCCGGCAGCGACAAGGTCGACCTCTTCTACCGGCTCTGGAGCCTGAAGGAGGCGCTCATCAAGGCCCTGGGCACCGGCTTCTCGCTGAATCCGTCACTCTTCGAGGTGCCGCTTCCGATGCTGGAAGGCGAACGGGCCGCGGCGTTTCGCTTCCCGCACCTGCCGTCGGATCCGTTCTGGCTGGAGGACCTGGGGGAAGCCCGGTTTGCTGCCGCGCGCGCGTGCCGAGTGGGTAGAGGAGGCGAGTGATTCGTCCAAATGAAAGTTCTATGGTCGTCCGAATGAAACTTTCAGGTAGTCTGTCGTGTCCCTGAAGGCATCCCATTGCCCTCCAGCAGCCGTCGCAACGGCACCCCGTGCAGCCGGTCTCCGAATGGAACGGTGACTTCACCGTCGTACAGCACGATCCCGCCCGCGAATCGGTCGCCGAGGGCCCCCTGGAGCTTCCGCAGGCCCCGGAAATCTGCCGGGCGCACCGTCCCCGAGGCCTTGACCTCAACCCCTGCGACTCCCATCGCGCCCCGTTCCAGGACGATGTCGACCTCCGCGCCGTCCTTGTCACGGAAATGGTGGAAGGACAGCCGGACATCCTGCCAGCTGGCCTGCCGCCGGAGTTCCTGGAACACAAAGGTCTCGAGGAGCTGGCCGAACAGGGTCCGGTCGTAGGCAAGCGCCGGACCGTCCACGCCGAGAAGCGCCGAAGCGACTCCGGTGTCGCAGAGATGGAGCTTCGGCCTCTTGATCAGCCTGCGCAGCCGGTTGCTGTGCCAGGCCGGCAGGTGCTCCAGCAGGAAAACCCGCTCGAGCAGCGTGACGTAGTCCCGAATCGTGGGGCGGCTCACGGAAAACGGCGCGGCGAGGTCGCTCGCGTTGAACGGCCTTGCGGTCTGGCCGGCGGCGGATGCGAGCAGTTGCGGGAGTATTTGCAGTTGGCGAAGTCGTGCCAGGTCAACGACATCGCGCTGAACCAGGGCGTCGACATAGTCATGATACCAGTTGGAGCGCCGCCGCCCCGCAGGTCGGGTGAGGGCTGCCGGATACCCGCCGGCGGTAATGCGCCGGGGCAGATCCTCGCCCAGCCGCTCGGTCCGTTCGATCGTGAACTCGCCCGCAAACAGGGTGTCCAGGAAGCCGGGATCGCGCTGCTTCAGCTCGCACTGGGCCAACGGGTGGAGCCTCAGCGTCTGCAGGCGGCCGGCCAGCGACTCCGAGAGCCTGGGCACCAGGAGCACATGGGTGGATCCGGTCAGCAGGAAGCGTCCGGGAGTGCGTCTGCGGTCGATTTCGATCTTGAGGGCGGGGAACAGCGCGGGCGCCTTCTGCACCTCGTCCAGAATGACCCGCTCGGGCAGGCTGGCGGCGAAGCCCAGCGGATCGTCCTGGGCGGCGCTCCGGACCACGTCGTCGTCGAAGGTGACGTACCTGTATCCGCGCGACGACCCGATGATCCGGGCCAGCGTGGTCTTGCCGCACTGGCGCGGCCCGTGAATCAGAACCGCCGGCGAGTCGGCAAGGGCTTCGACCAGGTGCGGCTCGATGAGGCGGGGATAGACGGTCGTGTCGATCATCGACCGAATGTAACCCATCTATCGGCCAAATGAAACTCTTACCCTCATCCAATTGGAAGAAACGATCAGCACGAGGAGACCGAGTCACTCCGGAACGGGCCGAGGGGCACCCCCCTACGTCACCGGCTTCGCCCTGTACCTGTCGAACCACGCCTTAAGGTACAGCTGCGTCATGATCCGGTGGGACACCCGGCGCGAGCCGTGGTACTCGTCGGGGATCTTGACGTGCATCGTCTCCTGGCCGAGCACCTTGAGCGCGCGGTAGAACTCCTCCGCCTGCGGCATCGGGGTGCGCAGGTCCTCGACGCCCGAGAGCAGCATCGTGGGCGTGGTGACGTTGCCGACGTAGTGCAACGGCGACCGCTCCGCGTACTCCATCGGGTCCTCCCAGGGCATCGAGCGGAAGCGGCGGTACCAGCCGGAGCCGTCCGTCGTGCCCACGAAGGAGTGCCAGTTGATGACGGGCCGCTGTGAGACGGCCGCGCGGAAGCGGTCGGTGTGGCCCACGATCCAGGCGGTCAGCACGCCGCCGCCGCTGCTCCCCGTGACGAACATGTTGTCCTCGTCGATGAAGCCGCGATCGATGGCCGCGTCGACGCTGGCCATGAGGTCGTGGAAGTCGTTGCCGGGGTAGAGGTAGTTGATGCCGTTGACGAAGTCCTGGCCGTACCCGGTGCTGCCGCGCGGGTTCATCCAGAGGACCGCGTAGCCGTCCGCGGCGAAGTTCTGCCAGTTCCAGTTCCAGCGCACGGTGTACATCGACACGGGCCCGCCGTGGATCCAGAGCAGCAGCGGGTACTTCCGGCCGGGCTCGTAGTTGGCGGGCTTCATGAGCCAGCCCTGCACCGGCCAGCCGTCGAAGGACTCGGTCCAGATCTCCTCGACCTCGCCGAGCTCAATGTTGCCGAGGACGTCCTCGTTGTAGTCGACCAGCGTCTCAAGCCGGTCCGGGCTGTCCAGGTCGAAGGTGACGAGGTAGCTGGGGCGGTAGAAGGTCGAGTTGGTGGCGGCCACGCGGCCGTTCTTCGCGATCGAGACGCCGGAGATGTAGTGGACGCCGTCCGTCACCTTGCGGATGTCGCCGCCGGTGGAGACGAAGTGGAGGTTCGACGAGCCCTCTTCGCCAAGCGTGAAATAGAGGCCGGAGCCGTCGGGCGCCCAGGTGACGCCGCCGGGCGAATTCTTGAGGTTGCCGGCGATCATCCGCGGATTCGAGCCGTCGGCGTTCATCAGGTACAGGTTCGACAGGTTGCTGTAGTTCTCGTTCTGGTCGTAGCCGGTATACGCGATCATGGAGCCGTCGGGGGACGGATTGGGGCCGCCGTCGGGGCCGAGGCGGTCGGTGAGGGTGGTGATTTCGAGGGTCGCGAGGTCGATGGCGTGGACCTCGGAGTTGCCGCGCTCGTAGCCCTCTTCGGGGATGAGGTCGCCGCTGAAGTACAGCTTCGTGCCGTCGGGCGCCCAGCGCGGATTGCCGTGCGAGTTGTCGCCGAAGGTGATCTGCCGCGGGGTCCCGCCCAGGTCCGAGTCGACGATGAAGATCTGCGTGTTGCCCTTGCGCGAGTATCCGCTTCCGTCGCGCTGCCACGCGATCCGGTCCTCCACCACGGCCGGCGCGGCGACGTTCGCGCCCCGCGGGAAGGCGGGCATCTTGATCGGCAGCGGGGACCCGCTCTCGGGAATGAACGACGTGAACGAGATCTGCGTCCCGTCGGGAGACCACCGGATCCCGCCCGGCGACCGGTCGAGGTTCGTGAGCTGCTTGGTCTCGCGCGTGTCGAGCCACATCACATGGATCTGGTTCGTCCCGCTCTTGTCCGACAGGAAGGCGATCTTCGTGCCGTCGGGCGACCAGATCGGCGACGACACCTCGAAGCTTCCCGTCTCCAGCTCGCTGATCCGCCGCGTGGACAGGTCCATGATCATCAGCTCGCTCTTGCCGCGGTCGTTCATCTTGTCGACGCCGCCGCGCGTGAAGAGGATGTAGGCGCCGTCCGGCGAGATGCGCGGGCTGCCGACCGACTCCATCTCCATGTAGGTGTCCATGTCGAGGAGGCCGCTGGGCTGCTGGGCGGCGGCGGGGGCGGGGAGGGTGAGGGTGGTGGCGAGGGCGGCCGCGAGGGTGAGGGTGGCCGCGAGGGTGGGCAGGGCCGCGCGACCGACGCTTGCCGTGCGTGCGGGCAGGGCGGGGTTCGCGGGGAGGGGGGAGCGGGCGGTCATCGGAGCCTCCTGGGGTGTTGCGGGTCGCGCGTGGTTTGTCGGGTCGCGTCCGGTCCGCGAGTCGCGCCGGTCATGAACTCTGCATGAGCGGCGTCGGACCATGGGGGCAATTCTGGTGTGCGAAGCGCTGGAAATCAAACGGGGGACGGCCGGCCAGCACCACAGCGGTGCCGTCGATGCGGCCGAGCATGTCGCCTCCTATGGATGGACGCTCGGTCGAATCGTAACTTCCGTGGGCGGCCCGGGCTTTGATCCCATGCCTCCGCCGCCAGCTGAAAGGAAGGGTTCGGATGCGCATGCTGTTTGTCGCTGCCATAGCGGTGCTCCTGGTGCCGCCGTCCCACGCGCCTGGTGCCCGAACCGTGCTGGCCGGTGTCCCCGGGACGGGCTTGGCAGCGGTGCCGACACGTGGTGCGGCCCCGGGGACGTCACTATGCAGTGTGATGACCCTCAGGGAGCAGCCCGGGTATCGATACACCGCCGCGCAAATCCGGGGAATGGTGGAGAGGGCCGACGTGATTGTGCGGGCCGTGGCCGTCGACTCGGCACAGGCGGAGGCGGTGGAATTGCAGCAAGGCGAGTTCCCGGTTCCGCCGTTCCACGAGCACCGGATTGACTTCCGGACGACCGAAGTCCTCCGCGGCCCGTGGCCGGACTCCGTCTTCGCACTGCCTGGGAGAGTCGTCGACCAGGACGATTTCAACAGAGATGAAGTCCCCTACGGTATGGTGAGGCCGTCCGGCCAGCGCGGCGACTGCTTTGCGACGGAGTATCGAATCGGGAGCGAGTACCTTCTTATGCTTAGGCCTCTTGCACCGGATTCGCCCGTCCATGGCCGCTTTTCGATGACTGTCTGGTGGATGGCGCTGGGACCCACCAACGAGCAGATTCGCGGTGCCGACGATCCCTGGGTCCGCTGGGTTCGGGACCAGTTACCGGCTCCTTGAAGACCGTCAGAGGAACGACAATGGACAGACGAGACTTCGTGAAGACCGCCGCGGCGGGAGCGGCGGCGGGCGCCGTGCCCGGTTTGGCTGGTGCGCCACCGACTCATGCCGCCGAAGCTGCCCCCGCCCCCGCCATCCACACCCGCGCCACCCGGCCCGTCCTCGTCGCGGACGTGTCCTCGATCCGGTACCGGAACGGTGGCCCCGAGAGCGCGATCGAGCGCGCCTTCCGCGGGATCACCGAGGGGGAGGACATCCTCGACGCGTGCGTCGCGGGGGTGAACATCCCCGAAATGGACCCCGACGAGCGCGGGATCGGGTACGGGGGGCTGCCCAACGCGGACGGCGTGGTCCAGCTCGATTCCTGCCTGATGCACGGGCCGCGCAGGTGGGCGGGCGGGGTGGCGGGGCTGGAAGGTGTGAAGACGCCATCGCTCGTCGCGAAGGCGGTTGCCGAGCTCACCGACCATCACCTAATCGTGGGCGAAGGCGCGAGGGAGTTCGCGCGTTCGCTCGGCTTCGAGATCCACGACGACCTCAACACGGAGGCATCCCGCGCGCTGTGGCTGGAGTGGCGCCGCCGGGTGGATCCGTCGCACTGGCTCGACCCCGAAGAGCGGCTGCGCGGCATCGGCCGCCCGGGCGAGGACACCGATCCGGATGCGATCCGGCGCGGCCGGCGGGGAGACTCGCGCCGCCTTGGTCCCGTCCACCCGGCTGACCCCGCCCACGCCGCCCGCCTCCGCCGCTTCCAAGACGCCTCGCTCGCCGCCGGTCTCTCCATGGTCGACGACGGCCTCATCGACGCGGACTCCTTCTGGGGCACCACCAGCCTGGAAGCGGTCTCCCCCGACGGCGACATCTGCGGCGTGACCACCACCAGCGGGCTCTCCTGGAAGATCCCGGGCAGGGCGGGGGACTCCCCGATCCTGGGCGCGGGCCAGTACGTCGACAACGATGTCGGCGCCGCGGGCTCCACGGGGCGCGGCGAGGCCAACCTCTACAACCTGAGCTGCTGCCTCATCGTCGAGTTCATGCGCCAGGGGATGGCGCCGAAGGACGCCGGGATGGCGGTGCTGGAGCGCGTTCGCAGCAACACGGTGGAATCCCGGCTCCAGAACTCGCGCGGCCTGCCGGCCTTCGACCTGCGCTTCTTCGTGGTGAACAAGGCCGGCGACTACGCGGGCGTCGCCATGTACGGATCGGCCGAGTCGGCGTTTGCGGTGTGCGACGAAAACGGGGCCCGGGAGGAGCCGCTCGAGGGGCTGCTGGAAGGGTCGCCGCGGGACTGAGCCCGTCTCCAGCCACCGGCCAAACGCAATGACGACCAGCCGACGCCGATTCATCCATCAGTCAGCCTCAACTCTGTCCCTGGCCCCGATCGTTCCGGTGGGATGGCTTGCCGGGCGCGGCGGGGGGGATAGCCGCCAGGATTGGGTGGCCCGTGCGCGGGCCGAAATCCCCGCGGCGACCGGCAGCCGCTACTTCCAGACGGGAGGGATCGGCCCATCGCCGAACGCCGTCATCGAGCACGTCCAGGAGCGCCTCGCCTTCCAGAACCAGGGCCCGGCCGACCCCCGCTTTGCAACCGGGATGGCGCAGATTGAGCCCGACCTGAGGGCGCGGCTGGCGCGCGTTTTCGGCGCCGCGCCCGAGGAGGTCGCGCTTACGCACAGCACCTCGGAGGGGATCTCGATCGTTGCCTGGTCGCTGAACTGGAATCCGGGCGACGAGGTCGTGATCTCGAACGTGGAACACCCCGCCAACGTGATCCCGTGGTACGTCCTGCGGGACCGGTTCGGGATCGTGATCCGGGAGATCGACCTGGGCACGGGCACGGGGCTCATCGACCAGGTCCGCGGGCAGCTCTCGGACCGCACCCGGATGGTGAGCATCAGCCACGTGTCGCGGAACAACGGACGGGCGCTGCGGACCGGCGAATCCGCCGAACTGGGGAGCCTCCTGCGCGCCCGCGGGGTGCGCTACCACCTGGACGGCGCGCAGGGCCCCGGCTGCGTCGCCACCGACTTCCGCGCGCTCGGTGCCGACTGCTACTCCACCTGCGGACACAAGTGGCTGCTGGGCCCCAAGGGCACCGGCGCGCTCTTCGTCCGCCGCGAGCTGCTCGATGACGTGCGGCTCAGTTGGGCCGGTTCCCACAGCCACGAGACGATGGACTACGATGGCGCCTATGCCCTCCTCCCCAGCGCCGCCCGCTACGAATTCGGCACCCGCGCGCTGGCGGACTTCGCCGGCTTCGCCCGCGCCGTCGAGTGGATGGAGGAGACCGGTCTGGAGAGAATCCACCAGCGGATCCAGTCACTCGTGGACCATGCGATCGAGGCGGTGGACGGCACGGACCGGCTTGGTGTGTCGTCCCCGCGCGCACGTCCGGACCGCTCGGGCGTGTTCGTCCTTCAGCTCCCCGAGGGCTGCGACGCCACGGAGCTGTACAACGACCTGCGCGAAGACGACGGCATCCTCGCCTCTCCGGTCCGCGAACCGCGTGACTTCCGTCTCTCGATCCACTTCTTCAACACGCGGAGCGAGATAGACGCGGCGGTCGACGCGATCGCGGCGCGGTGCGGGTGAGGCTTCGGCCGCCCCCCTCAGGCCGGCATCGTCCCCACGTCGTAGAGCGGGATGCGCGAGTCCCGCGTCACCAGCGTCAGCCCCTCCGCCTGCGCCTGGGCAATCAGCATTCGGTCGAAGGGGTCGTGGTGGTGCGGCGGCAGGCAGGCCGCCCGCTCCGCGTGGGCGAAGGTCAGGGGCAGGTGCTTGAATCGCTTTTCCTCGACGACGCCAGCCAGATTGTCCGGTGCCACGAGCCGGCCTTTGGCCTTCTTGATGCCGATCTCCCAGCCCGACACCGCGCTCACGAGTACCACGGTACCCGGGTCGGCGATGGCCGCGCGCGCGGACTCCGCAATCTTCTCCCAATCGGACACCCACCAGAGGAAGGTGTGCGTGTCGAGGAGCAGGCGCATCGTCACTCGTCGTCCCGTGTGCCCGGGAAGAGCTCGCTTCGCTGGAAGGCCGCAATGACCTCGTCATCCTCGGCGTCGAAGTCCGGGCCGATCACGATCTGCCCCTCAAGACCTCCCGGTTCCCGCGGTTCGACGGGCTCCCGGTAGGCTGTAAGCCGCACCCAGGGCTGTCCCGACCTGCAAATCACCACCTCTTCCCCCTCCCGGACGAGTCTGGCCAAGCGGGAGAGCTGGGATTTCGCCTGATGCATGTTGACCCACATGAATCGCTCCCGATCGCTCGCCCGGTGCCTCTGTCCTTGGAAAACGTCCGGGCGCAGGGCTGGCAGTGCGGTTTCGATAATTAGCTAGGCTAAGTCTAGCTATATCGTATCGGCAAGTCAAACATCCACTTGCCGGAGTCGGCAGTCCGAGTGGGGCACGACTCCAGTCGTCGGTCTCAGGTCACATCACCACGGCCCGGGCAAATCACCGCGTACCCTTCGCCAACACCTCGAACCTCCGCCGTGCGCGGTTCCCGAGGTCGTCCACGACCGTGAGGGTGTGGAGCCCTTCCGCGATGTCGAGCGCCTGCTCGTGGAAGACGCGTGTGGAGCCGACGTAGCGGTCGTCGAGGTGCCAGTAAAGCGTCGCCTCCGGATCGCGGTGCGCTGCCGAGAAGACGGTGCGGCCCTTGCGGCCGCCAAGCTCCACGGGGATGTAGATGCGGGCGCCCGGATGAGGGTAGACGAAGTCGACCGGACCGCCTTCAGGCGCCTGTGCCGCGGTTGCCGTGCAGTCGGCGCGGTAGGAGGGCAGCAGGCGGTATCCGGGGTGACGGCGCCGGTAGTAGGTCTCCTGAGCGGGCGGCAGGACGAACCAGGTCTCGTGTGACATGGCGTGAACGGACTCGCACCTTCCGTGGACGCGCTGGCCGCTGGCCGGATCGAGGTGGGTGGTGCGGTGGTGCGGGCTCGGTCGCGTGAAGTGGCTGTCCCTGGGGGCCCATGTGAATGTGGTCTTGCAGCCGCCGGCCGCCAGGTATCCGTCCGACTCGCAGATTCTCAGCTGCTTGAGGTGCACTTCGGGCATCGGGAACCACTCGTCGCCATCGAGGCGGCCCATGATGTCGAAGAGGACGGGCGCGGCGGTGCCGATCCCGGTCAGCTCGGGCCGTCCTTCTCCGCTGGCGTTGCCTGCCCATACCCCGACCGTGTAGCGCGGCGTGATGCCGACCGCCCACCCGTCGCGGTGGCCATAGCTCGTGCCCGTCTTCCACGCGACCCGGTGACCGTCGCCCAGGACGCGCCACTGCGAATCGGTCCCGGGACGGACCACCTCCACCAGCGCCTCGAGGGTGAGCCATGCGGCGCCGACGCTGAGTCCGGCGGGGCCGGCGGTCCCTGGCGGCTCACCTGAGAGAAGACGGGGACGCAGGTATTGGCCCTCTGGCGGCTGGCCGGGGGCTCGCCCGGCCGCCAGAACGCCGCTTCCCCCGATCATCGCCAGGTTCGCGTACATGGAGGTGATGTCCCAAAGCGTCCCCTCCGCGCCCCCGAGCACCAGCGTCAGGCCGTAGTGGCCGGGCGGGTTCTGCAGCGTCCCCATCCCCATGCCGCGCAGGAAGTCGTAGAACCGGTCCACACCGTGGCGCTGGAGCATCCGGACGGCGGGCACGTTGAGCGATCGCGCGAGCGCGTCCTTCGCGGGGACCGCGCCCCGAAACTCCCGGTCGTAGTTCTCGGGCATGTACCCGGCGAACTGGGACGGAACGTCGGGCACGAGGGTCTCGGGGAGGATCTCGCCCGCATCGAGCATGCGGGCATAGAGGAACGGCTTGAGGATGCTCCCCGTGCTGCGCGGCCGCTGTACCAGGTCGATCGCGTAGCCGGTGCCCTCCGCGACTCCCCACCGGCTGTTCCCCACATAGGCGACCACCTCGAAGGTGCGGTTGTCGATCACCAGGGCGGCCGCGTGGTGGACCCCCAGCGTGGCCAGCGACTGCGACTGGCGGGCCACCACATCGCTCACCAGCCGCTGGAGCGGCGCGTCCAGGGTGCTCGGGTACCGGTGCCCGGCGCTTCCGGCCTCCGCCGCGAGCCGCTGCAGCAGGTGGGGCGCCCCTTCCGGCAGCGGTCCCGGAGCATCCGGCAGCGGCTCCAGCAGGGCGAGTTCCAGCTCCTCTGCGCCGATCGCGCCTCTCTCCCGGAGCCGGTGCAGCAACCGGTCCCGCTTGGCCAGCAGCCCGGCGCGGCTCCGTCCCGGGTGCATGGACCCCGGGTTGTTCGGCAGGACCGCCAGCGTCGCGGCCTCCGCCCAGGAGAGGTCGCCGGGACCGCGCCCGAAGTACCGCCAGGCCGCCGCTTCGAGCCCCACCACGTTGCCGCCGAAGGGTGCGTGGGCAGCGTAGAGGGCGAGCACCTCGTCCTTGGTGGTGCCGAGTTCGAGGCGGATGGCCAGCGCGGCTTCGATCAGCTTCTCGCGGTAGGTGCGGGGACGGTCGCCGCGCGACATGCGGATCACCTGCATCGTGATCGTGCTTCCGCCGCTGACCACTTCGCCCGCGCGCCAGTTGGCCCGGACGGCGCGCGCCAGCGCCGCCGGATCGACCCCGGGGTGCCACCGGAACCGCTTGTCCTCGAAGGCGATCACGGCGGCGGCGTACTTCGCGGGCATGTCTTTGCGAGCCGGAAAGCGCCACTGACCGTCCCGCGCGATCCGCGCGCCGAGAAGGGTGCCGTCCCGGGCCTCCAGGACGGAGGAGAGTGGAGCGTCGAAGAGGGGGTCGGGGAGACGAGTGGCCACCTCGGCCGCGATCAGGAGCGCGAGGGCGACAAGCCCCCACGCGGCCATGCGCCGCGGGCGGGGAGCGAGCCGCCCGACATGCGCCAGCCACCGCCCGGGCCAATCACGCCCGCCCGCCGCCATCCTCCGATCCCGCGCGCCCCTCACCGTTCCTCCACCACCCGCACCACCGTCCCCTCGGTGCGCGCGTACACCGATGCGTCGTACATCGCCTCCGCCGCCACGGCCGGCAGGTAGTACTCGCCCTGGTACGCGGCGTTGAACCACATCGAGAAGGTGAGCACCCGGTCCTCGTCCAGCGAGAAGTAGGTGAGGACGCGGTCGTCGCGCACGTCCTGGTAGTCGATCCGGCCGTCCGCCGGGTCCTCGCCCCGGTCCAGCCTGGCGTTGTGGATCTCCCACCCCGACGGCGCGCGGTACTCCAGCGCCACATCCCTGGCGTCGCGGCCGGACTCGTTGCGAACGGTGACGGTGGCCACCAGGTCGGTGCCCTGCGCCACCTCGGCCACATCGATCGGCTCGCCGTCCGGGTCGGTGTAGCGCACCTGGATCGCCAGCCCTGACGAGGCCGCGACCTCGTCCCCCGCGGCGGGCGCCCCCCGCGTCACCAGACTCACGAAGAGCGGCGCGTCCGAGGTGTTCGCCACCGCCACCGGTCCCCCGCGTTCCGCGAGTCCGGTCAATTCTTCTGTGTGGATGGGCGACGAGGCCGTCCAACTCGTCTCGGCGCCCTCCGCGCGGACATCGAAGGTGAAACCCGTGTCCGCGTCGCCGACTCCGTAGAAGCGCGTCATCGCAAAGAGCGCGTAGGCAATGGAGTGGGTGCCGTGCCAGCGGTCCGAATAGAGGTCGTTCGAGATCTCCTCGGCGACCTGTGCCGCCTGCGCTGCACGATCCAGCCGCACCAGCGCATCCAGCAGAATGGCCCGGTCCCTGAGCCGGGACCCCATGCTCCACCCGGCGTCGATGTACTCGGGCACCTCGTCGTCGGCGCGGACGAGGCGGGCCGCGACATCATCGATCCCCGCCAGACGGTACGCCGCCGCGAGGTGCCAGCGCGCGGCCGGGTCCAGATCGCCCGACTCGCGCAGCCGGTTCATCGCGCCGATCTCGGGTGCGCCCGCCAGCGCCAGCGTGTAAAGCCGGTAGGCCTGGTCCATCGGCGGCGTGTCGCCCCGCGTTCTCCACGACCGGGCCCGGCGGCGCTGGTATTCCCGCCACCCCGCCAGCATCCCCGGCTCGACGTAGTACCCGAGCCGCTCCGCCTCGATCAGGAAGTGGCCCGCGTAGTTGGTGACCCATCCGTTGCGGCCGTCGGCGGAGGGATACCCGCCGGGCCAGTAGGCGAAGCCGCCGGAGGAGACCTGGAACCCCCGCAGGCGGTCGAGGCCGGCCTGGACGTTACCCTCCACGCGTGCGAGCGCGTCGTCGTCGAGGTCCACCAGCTGGGGAAGGTACAACTGCGCGAGAACGGCGGAGACGACCTGCTCCAAACAGCCGTGCGGGTAGCGGACGAGGTATCCCAGACGGGCATCGAGGTTCACGGGCGGCAGCCTCGTCACCTCCAGCGTCGCCGAGTTCGTCCCCGGGATACCGTGGGGCTCCACGTCGGCGTTCCACACCTCACCCGGGGCGATCTCCGCGCGCACCAGGTTGGCCGTCACGGGGTTGGGGCTCCTCACGCGCAACGCGATCCCGGTCCGCGCCGTGTGCTCTCCGGCGACGGCCGCGAACCGCAGCAGCCCCTGGCCCGGCGCGTCCCCCGCGCGGAGCTGCAGCCGCGCCATGCGATCGCCCACCCCGTCGAAGGCGACCGTCTCACTCGATGTCCCGACCACCTGGAACAGGGCGCCCGGGTCCACCGTGACCGTCGCCTCGCCGATCCCGTCCTGCATAGCGAAGAGCGTCACGGGGACGGCGATCTCCTCGCCCGGACCCACCACGCGCGGCAGCGTCGCCAGGATCGAGAGCGGCTGCCGCACGAACACCGACTCGGATGCCGAACCGTAGGCGCCGTCACGGCCCGCGACGACCATCACGCGCACCTGCCCGAGGTACTCCGGGATGTCGACGGAGTGCGTCGCCGCCGCTCCGCGCCCGAGCCGGAACGGCCCCATGAAGCGCACCACCGGCGGAAACCGGCTCCGCTCCTCCTCGGGTTCGAGCTCGGCGTCGTCCCCGCCCAGCGCGAGCAGCCGCTCCAGTTCGCCGCCGTACGCCCCGGCCACCTCGTCGAAGATGTCCCAGGTCGAGACCCCGAGCGCCTCTTTGGCGAAGAAGTGGTCGTGCAGGTCGGGGGTCCGGAAACTGGTGAGGCCCAGCAGCCCCTCGTCCACGACCGCGAGCGTGTAGGTCATCGGCCGCCCCGATGCCTCGGAAACCCGCACGCTGACCGTCGTGTCCGGACGCCACTCCGCGGGGACGCCGATCTCGGGGCGCAGCTCCGTCGCCGGATCCCCCACTTCGAGCGGGATCACCCCGTAGAGCCGGATCGGCCGGTCGTTCGCGCGCCCGGAGTGCGGCTGGATCAGGTGGACGCCCACGTACACGCTGGGGCTCATCTCGGCGGTGAGCGGCACCTCGAAGCGCTGGCGCCCGCCGCCGAGTTCCATCCAGCGCTGGTCCAGGATCCGGCTTCCGGTCTCCAGGGTTACGAGCGCGCGGCCCGAATTCGCCTCGGGCAGCTGGATCTCGGCCACCTCGCCCACGGTGTAGCTCGTCTTGTCGGCGAGCAGCGTGAGCACGCTTGCCCCGGTGCCGGACTCCGCCCGGGGCCGGCCCGCCCATCCCGGCCAGTCGAGGTAGATGACCTTGCCGGTGCAGTGGCCGCCGGCGGTGTCGCACGCCCGCAGGAGGTAGCGGCCCCACTCGGGCGAGTTGACCCGGAAGTCCCAGCTCCCGCGCCCCTCCGTCGTCGCGATGGTGCCCTCCGCGACCACCTGGCTGTACCGGGCGTCGGTGTAGCGTGCCAGCGACTCCGCCGAGCGGTCCCACCACCAGCGCCAGTCGATCTTGTAGAGAGTGAGGTCGACCGATTCGGCCGCGACGGGATCGCCGCCGGGCGACAGGGTCGCGATCCGGACGGTGTGCGTCGTGTCGGTGAGGAGCATGCCCCGCAGCGCGTCGCCCGGTGGTGTGCGCACCCCGACGTAGGTCTCGTACGGCGAGAAGCGCGCGCTCCTGCGGTTGGTGCTGAAGGCGCCGCCTTCCTCGAAGATGCGCGTGGTGAAGGTCGCCGCGAGCATCCCGGGGGCCGGGCCGCCGGGGGCCAGCTCCGGGGTGAAGGCGGCGTGGCCCTCGTCGTCGAGCGCGCCCTCGAAGATCGTGGCCGGCTCCCCGGCGTACTGGCGCGCGGGATCGTCGAAGACGTGGTCGCCGAACTGGGCGAAGGCGGTGCGGACCGGCCGGAACGCGACCCGCACGTCGGCCTCCAGGCTGCGCGCGACCGCGCCGCTCAGCCACTGCCCGAAGAGGGTGGCTTCGCGCGGATCGCCCGCCTGCAGGAGCGCGCCCGCGCCCGGATCGGCCGCGCCCGCGGCGTCCACGCCCAGATCAAGCTCCACCCTGAGTCGGTTCGGCATGACCGTCTCGACCCGGACCGGCGCCGAGAAGCGCGCCCCGCCCACCTCGACGGCGGCGTTCCAGTTTCCGGTGGGCGCGTCCGGGGCCGTGCCGAGGGTGAAGGCGTAGAAGCCGTCAAGGGGATCGGCGTTCGTGACCGCGTGAACGACCTGGCCGAGCGGGTTGAGGAGCTGCAGGGTGGCCGGGTGGTCGTCGGGCAGGGGGTTTTCGGCGTCGTCGAGTACGAAGGTCAGGTGGATGTCGTCGCCGGGGCGCCACACGCCGCGTTCCCCGTAGATCCTGCCCTTTAGCCCGTCGGTGACCACGGAACCGCCCACGTCGAAGTGACTGGTGGGCAGCGCAGCCGCGGAGTTCATCTTGAGATAACCTTTGTCGCCTCCAGGCCGGCTCCTGCCGCTCGTGCGCATGCCCGTGCCGGCGCCGGGGCGGGCAGCGGTCTGCCTGCCGCCGCCCCTCTCCGCCACCGCGTAGTACGGAATCCCCTCCACTGTGGCGCGGGCCAGTCCGTTCGGCCCCGTCACCACGGTCGCGAGCGGCTGGTTCTGGTAGTTCATGAAGGTGACCGACACGCCGCCCATCGGATCGGAGGTGCGCAGGTCGGTGGTGGCCACCAGGACGTCGCCCCGCGGGTCCCGCTTCGCCGTGATCCCGATGTTCGACGCGAGGAAGTTCCTGGCGTTGGTGGCCCGCCCGGACCACCGGTAGTAGGAATCCGTGCACGGGTCTTCGCGGTCGGCCCACTCGAAGGGGGCCTCGTTTCCCCGGATCCCGTCCCAGCCCGTGACGAACCGTTCGTATTGGTCGTTCAGGTCGGCGGGTTCCGGCTCGGCGGCGACCGGCACCCGGCTGCGCGCGTCGGAGCACCCAAAGGTCGAGTTGCCGCGGTTGATCGACAGAGTCAGCCGGATGAGGCTCCCCGCATGGGCGCGCACGACATCGCCGACATCGAGCGTGTACCGGTTCCAACCGCTGTCCTCCGCCTCGGGGAGGGAGATCGTGCGCCGCCACAACGTGCGCCCGGCGCGCCCGAGTTCGCGGCCGCCGGAGAGTTCGTTGTTCTGGAGGAACTGTCCGATGTTGGCCTCGTACACCTCGAAGGCCGTGACCTGGACCGAATGCACGTTGGCCGCGTCGATCGGGACGGTCAGCATTTCGGCCTCGGGGAGCACCACCCCGCGCCCGGCAAAGCGCACCCCCGGCTTCACGTCGACGAAGTTCACGATGTGCTCGCTGCGCTCCTCGAGCCGCTTGCCACCGGCTCCCCGGATCCCGGCCTCGAGCATGACCGTTGCGGGCCCGATAACCCGCTCTGCCGGGAAGATCCGCAGAGTGTTGCCGGAGACTTCCAGGGTGAAGCGCCCGTCCCCCAGGCTCACCAGCCCGGCCAGGTCCTGGCTCCGGTCGAGGGGGTCCGAGAACCGAATCTGCGCGTACTGGCGGTCAGCCGACTCGGCCCGGGCACCGGTGACGCGGAACACGTCCTGCCCCGGCACCGTGATGTCCCGCCTTCCTCGCGAGGGCACCCCGATGGAACTCCCGTCCCAGCGCAGCCTCACTTCGCCGTCGCGCGCCCCACGCGTCACGCCGTCAATGGTAAAGCTGTGATCGGTGCCGTTTTCGCCGTGCATCCACCGCATCTCGAGGCGCCTGCCGCCCTGCTGGGCGGTCAGCACCTGCTCCAACGCGCCGCCCTCCGCGAAGTCGGCGGTCGCGACCGTCCCGGTCAGAACGAGGTCGTCCTCCCCGCCAACCTGCGCCTCCAGTCCGTCCACCCAAATCTCGAAGTCCTGCTCGATGACCTCGAAAGCGAACCAGTAGTCGCCCAGGTCCTCCGGCAGGCCGAGCAGTCCCTCCCGCGCCAGCGTGACCCGGAAGAGGCGGCCCGAGGGCAGTTCGGCTGCGGGTGTGAAGACGAGCTGGCGGGCACTGGTGAAGACTGCGGTGCCGTCGATCGCCGGTTCAAGCTCCAGCACCCCGGCCGTCGGCTGGCCCAGAAGGTGCTCGCCCGCCACGTCGCGGGTGAACTCGATCGTGACGCGGTCGCGACTCGAAACGGTCCCGTGAGTGCGGGCGCTGATCAGCGATCCCCACCTGGGGTCCACCGGCGGGCCGGCCGAATCGGGACCTTCGACAACGCTGCAGGCGGCGAGGGCGGCGAGGGTCGCCAGGGAGAGCCGGGTGAAGCGGTGCGGCAGGATGGGCATGACCATGCTCCAGGCAGAAGATTGGGCTGCGCCTCAGGGCGAACTTCGGTTCTGGCCATTGAGAGGGCAAGGAAAGTGCCAGCGCCGGGGCGCCCGTTTAGCGGCCGCGACAGGCGTGTCGTGTCTAGGAAGTCACGGCTGCCGCTGGGTCGGTGTCGGCGGGGACACAATCCGCAGAACGAGCAGGTGCTCAACGTCCATCGAGTCGCGGCCCACTGCGAGGATTTCCCTGTCCTGGAGCGAGAAGAGCTTGATGCCCTCTTCGAGCGTGAAGGCGCCGACCGTCTCGCCGTTCCGGTCCAGGAGAAACCACTCGACGATGTCGGCAGATCTGTGCACGTAGTGTCCGATGAGGGTCTCCGATCCGTCGCTGATCACCTCGGCATAGAAGGGTCGCGGCACCATCCCGTCCCACACCTCGACCGATTGCCGCGCCAGGGACTCGTAGTCCTCGCCGGGGGGTCGGCGCACGCTGGCTTCGACCCGCTCCCAGAGAGCGTCCATCTCCGCCTCCGACACGGGGGACGGCGGAGAGGCCGGTCGCAGGGTCCGCGCCGCCTGTCCGTCCCAATCGAATGACACAACACGACCGTCCCTCGCATCCGCGGCGACGACTCCGGCCGGCACCAGGTCGTACTGCGCATGCGCTGCAAACGCCGGCATGCCGATCCGAAAATCCCCGCTCGGGTTTCTGGGGACGAACTCCTCGTCGCCCGGGATCTTCATGGGAGTTTCGAGCGGAGTTCCCGGGTCGTCCACCCGATAGAACTCGATCGTGTCCCGCAGGATTTGCATGACGCTCTGCGAACGCGTGCCCGAATTCCTCGTTACGGACACCACCGGGGCTCCGCCGGCGCCGAATGCAATCTTGTGCGGTATCACGGGGAGGTCGCGCAACGACCAGGTCGCGACCGGGGACTCGCGATGGAACAGCAGCACCCGGCGCGCCAGTCCATCGAGGAGGAGAATGGAATCACCCTTCGTGTCCAGGTCCAGCAACCCCCGGAACTCGCCGGGGCCCTCGCCAAGCCGGCCGACCGTCCCCACCGAGTCTCCCGCCTCATTCAGCAGCAACACCTCCGCGGGTCCCATCTGCATCACGACAAAGAGGCCGTCCGGCCCCCGTTTCACTTCCTGGACGTAGTACAGTAGGTCGCTGTGAATGACGGCGACGGTGTCGAGCGTGAGCCTTGCCGGCGGCTCGGCGGGGGCTGCGCGTTGCTGGCCGCCCGGTTCGCACCCGACCGCCGTGATCAGGACGGAGAGCGTGGCAAGGAGGCTCAGCCGCGAGGGGAGCGGAGGCCGGTGTAGATCATGCATGCTATGACAATAGCCTCTCTAGACCGGAACCACTCGATTTATTAGTTTGATTTATCACATAAACTGTACTAACATCGAACCGTAGTCCAGGATGCCGGGACACCACATTCGCCTGATCTGGCGCCACGATCCGATTCTCTACGCGCCCTCGAAGTTCCGGAGGTCATGCGTGTACCACGCCTTCGTTCCCGAAAGGCTTGCGGATCTCTGCCTGTCGATGGACGGGGCAACCGCAGGGATCGTCTCGGACGCCGAGGGCGCGATCCGTGACCTCAACGCGCATCCCACCGGTGCCCTCGCCCCGCTCGCCCGGCTGCTGCTCAGGACCGAGTCGCTCTCCTCATCGCGTGTCGAGGGGCTGGCCATCGGCGCACGCGCGCTGGCACGTGCCGAGGTGCGCGCCGAAGCGGGGATTCGCGTCGGCCCCACCGCCCGCGAAGTGCTGGCCAACATCGACGCCATGCAAACCGCGATGGATGCCGCCTCGGCCGATCACTGCTTCACCGTCACAGACATCGCGGACATCCATCGGCGTGTCATGGCGCAGGCGCCCAACCGTCACATCGCCGGGGAGGTGCGAACCGTCCAGAACTGGATCGGCGGAAACGACTACAACCCCTGCGGTGCGGACTTCGTGCCACCCCCTCCGGACCATGTCCGCGGCCTGTTGGACGATCTGGTCGACGCGGTGAACCGGGAGGACCTCCCTCCGCTGGTGCAGGCCGCCATCGTCCATGCCCAGTTCGAGACGATTCATCCATTCGAGGACGGCAACGGCAGGACCGGACGCGCACTGTTCCAGGTCGTGCTCCGCCGGCGGGGCATGGCAGCCGGCTACGTTCCGCCGATCAGTGTGATTCTGGCTGCGGAACGGGAGGCGTACTTCGCCGGTCTGGGCGAGTTCCGTTTCGGTGACCCGGTCCGCTGGATTGTGCGATTCGCATCAGCCACCGCGCGGGCGGCCACACTCACTCGCCAATACCTCGACGCGGTCCGCGAACTGCAGGACGACTGGCGCGGTCTTCTGGCGGCCGCCGCCAATCCCCGGGCCGACGCGGCGGCCTGGGCGCTGATCGACGCATTGCCGGCTCGCCCGGTGATCTCTACCGCAGGAGCCGCCGCCCTGACCGGCCGGGCGAAGTCCGCGGTTCACGCCGCGGTGGGGCAGCTGGTGGCTGCCGGCGTGCTGATTCCCCTCTCGACGTCCAGGCGCAACCGTCTTTGGGAGGCGTCGGGATTGCTTGATCTGGTCGAGGGGCTGGACGCCGGGCGGGCTCCCTACGACCTCACCCCCCCAGATCCACCACCTCGAGGTTGCGCCACCGCACCTTGATCCCGCCGCCGTCGTGGATCTGCAGCGCGATCGACCCCTCGGCCGCGCCGATCTGCTCGTCGGTGTAGTCGACCATCCGCGTCCCGTTCAGCCACGTCGTGACCCGGTCGCCCACGGCACGCACACGCATCGTGTTCCAGTCTCCCATGCGCAGCGCGGCGTCCAGCTCCGGATCCGGCTGCACCAGCCATCCCCGCCCGTACGACTCGTAGATCCCGCCGCTGAAGAGCCCCGGCGGCGCCACCTCCGCCTGCCAGCCGCTCACCGTCGTGCCTTCCACGCTGGAGCGGAAGAAGATGCCGCTGTTTCCGTCGGACTCCTGCATGAAATCGACGCTCAGGTCGAAGTCGCGGAAGGTGCGTTCGGTCTTCAAGTAGCCGTACTGGGCGTCCGGGCCGCTTTCGCAGACCAGTTCGCCGTTCTCCACGTACCAGCGCTCGGTGCCGTGCACCTGCCAGCCGTCGAGGTTCTCGCCGTTGAAGAGCGAGACCGGGCCCAGCGGCAGGATCTTGATGTTGCGGTAGAAGACGTTGCGGCCGTGGTCCTGCAGCCCGATCGGGCCCGACGCCGCGCGGCCGTACTGCGGGAACGGCTCGAACTTGCTCGCCGCGACCAGCGCCTCCCACTCCGGCGAGCCGAGCACGTATTCCACGGTCTTGACGCCGTTGAGCCAGTGCTCGACGTGGTTGTTGGCGACGCGGATGCGGGCGCTGTTCCACCCGCCGGGGCCGTACAGGATCTTGTCGCCGGCCGAGTGCAGGTCGTAGTTGTCGCCGGTGAGGTGGGTGTTCATGTCCATCGTGCCCATCTCGACGTACGCGGGGTCGTCGAGGACCTGGTACTCGGGCGCGTTGTTCCAGATCGCGAAGCCATCGGCCTCGATCACCCGGTAGAGCACGCCGCTGTTCGCCACGTCCGACAGCATGAAGTCGAATTTCAGGTCGAAATCCGAGAAGGATTCGGTGGTGACGATGTCTCCGCCGATCGCCACGTCCGGGTCCCCGGCGGTCGCGCCCACGACCAGCATGCCGTCGACAACCGCCCACCCGGTGTCGGGAAAGGCCTCGCGGTTGTAGCCGCGCCAGCCGTCGGTGGTCTCGCCGTCGAAGAGGAGGCGCCAACCGGCCTCGCGTTCGACATCGGTGAGGGTGTTGGGGGGTGGGTCGGAGTTGGCGGCGGAATCGCCGGAGCTGGCGCGGGAGTCCCCATAGCAGGCGGCAGCGAGGGCAACGGCCGCGAGCGCGAACGCATTCGGCAGACACCTGCGCGAGCGGCGGCAGGCGGTCGGCCGAACCGTCGGCGAACCGTCAGTGTGTATCGTGTGTATAGCGTGTATCATGCAAACCTCGTGTGTTCGGGATTCCGGTCTGGCAGCCCGCGCCTCGCCGCCCTCGGTGCGACGCGGGGATTATTCACGGGCTGCCGGGCGGTGGACGTTGCAGCGATCTGCCGGGCCGCGCGCACGCCCGAGAGAAACGCGCCGTGCACTGTCGCCGGGTAGTTGTCGTTGGTCGCTTCGCCCGCGAAAAACACCTTGTCGCCGACGGGCTCGCCCAGTGCGGCGTGCTCCGCAAACGAAGATCCCGCGGGCACATACGAATAGGAACCGTGCGCCCACGGATCGGAGCGCCATCGCGTAGTGCGCACGCCCCTCGGCGATGGCACGTCCCCGTACATGTTTGTGAGGGCGGCAACGGCCCGCGCCACGACCTCGCGGTCGGAAAGACGCTCGAGTTGGGTCCCGTACGTGGCGGAGTTGAGCATCGCGAGGATCGGCTGCCCCGTGTACGGATACAGGCTGATGGTCTCTGCCCACTGCCCCCTGTCCGCGCTGACGTATTGCAGGCGCTCGACGTCCATGTCCCAGAAAACCTCGTCGAACAGCAGGTACGTCTTGTTGAGCACGCCCATCTCCAGGTTGGCGATCGCGTTCCTCTTCCGGACCGGCAACAACGGACGAAACGCGATCGAGTCGTCCTTCAACACCCCGAGCGGAACCGTCACGATGACTCTGTCCGCCTCGAAGGTCGCACCGGCGGCCGTTGTCACGACGATGGTCGACCCGGAATGGTCGATCTCAGTCACGGCCTGCCCGCGCCTGACCGCCACGCCGCTGGCCAGCACATCGACGATCTGCCGGTAGCCGCCCTGGAAGATGACATCTCCCCCACGAAAGGAACTCGCGCCATCGACGCTCCGGTACGAGAGGTCACTCAGGTCGGCGGCGTATTCATTCTCGACCTCGGTGGTGAGCAGGTAGTCCAGGTAGTGCCTGTCGGCATCGCTGAAGTCCATGGTTGACAGGAGTTCTTCACGGACCGACTGGAAGCTTCTTTCGGGATTCTCCTCCGCCAGCCTCCAGAAGTCCCGCATCGCCCGACGGGCGGAACGCGCCGGCTCGCCCGCGTCGTAGTGAAACACCCCGTTGCCCCAGTCGGTCCGGTGCGTCGCGATGTTGTTCTCCCTGGCGATGGCGGCGATCGGGTTCCCGTCGATCCCGTGAATCCAGGACGCCCCGAGGTCGATCGGGAAGCCGTCGCCGATGGTGTCCGTCCAGACGCGCCCGCCGATCCGGTCACGGGCTTCGAGCACGACGACATCGTCGAAGCCGTTGGCGCGCAGTTCGGTGGCGGCGGCCAAACCAGCGACACCGGCGCCGATGATCACGACGCTCTGGTTACGCCGTGGGGAATCGGGTGGGGAGAGGCCCCGGCGCCCGAGGCCCAATACGCTTTGCGTCGGCACCAGGGCGGCCATCGGAGCGAGCCCCGCCACACCGAGCGCTCCCTTGAAGAATGCGCGGCGGTTCATTCGCGAAGGTACGGCCCAGACCCGGCGCTCCCCAGGCGCGGTGCTCGGTCCGCTGCCCTTCGGACGCGTCACACCAGCCTCATCGCATCCGGGTCCCACCGCACGCTCCGGTCCTCGAAGTAGCTGGTGTTGCACGCCAGCGCCGGCGCCGCGGCGCGCAGCCCGAAGCTCGCGTCCTCGCGCACCGGCGGCCCTCCCCGGATCGCCTCGAAGAAGTTGAAGAAATGGTCCACGTGGGCGCCGCGATAGCCCCGCTCGACCTGGTAGCGGACCTCGGCCGGGGGCAGCATCCGCACCCGCGCGGGCAGTCCCCCCTCGTCCGCGGCCGCCTCGGCCATCTTCTCCTGGCTGAAGGCGTCCATCGGGTCGACCGCGACATTCTTGCGCAGCACCACATCGGTCCAGGTCACGTCCATCGCGCCCTCGCTCCCCACCAGGCGCAGGAAGGTGCTCCCCGAGGTACCGTCCACGAAGTTGACCCGCAGCGACAGGTTGAAGCCCGGGTGCGTGTCGGTCTCGGGGTAGTCGAAGACGCCGAGGAGCACGTCCGGCACCTCGCGGCCGTCCTTCCAGTAGCGGAGCCCGCCCGCCGCCTGCACCCGCGTCGGCCCGTTCGAGCTCACCACGAAGTGCAGGCTGGAGAAGAGGTGCACGAAGAGGTCGCCCGCGACGCCGGTCCCGTAGTCGCGGTAGTTGCGCCAGCGAAAGATGCGGAGCGGGTCGTAGGGGCGGTCGGTTGCCGGTCCCAGGAAGCGCTTCCAGTCCACCGTCTCCGCGGAAGCCTCCGCCGGGATGGGATACTGCCATGCTCCGATGGGGTCGTTGCGCGCCCAGAATCCCTCGGCGTAGTTGAGCTGGCCGATCGCGCCCTCCTCGTACAGCTGCTTGGCCTTCTCGTTGCCGAGCGAGCTCATCCCCTGGCTGCCGACCTGGAAGACCTTGCCCGATTCCTGTTCCGCGCGGATCAGGTCGCGTCCCTCCGCGATGTCGTGCACCATCGGCTTCTCGCAGTACACGGACTTGCCCGCGCGCAGAGCGTCGACCGAGATGGGCTGGTGCAGGTGGTCGGGCGTGCCCACGATCACGGCGTCGACATCGTCCCGGGCGAGCACCTCGGTGTAGTCGCGCGTCGTGAAGATCTCGCCGTGCCGCTCCGTCGCCGCGTCGAGCCGCCCGTCAAAGACATCGCAGGCCGCCACCAGCTCCACCCCGGGGATGCGGAGCGCGGTGTTGACGTCGGCCATCCCCATCCCCCCGGCCCCGATCACGGCCAGGCCGACGCGGTCCGAGGGCGGCACCTGTCTGCTCCCGGGCTCGCGGCGCAGCGTGCGGCGAACGGCCCCCCGCGCCTCGGCGGACAGAAGGGAGGGGAGACCGGTCAGGGCAGAGCCCGCCGCGAGCGCCGAGCCGGCCGCGACGGATTTGACGAACTTGCGCCGGCTGCTGGCGGCGGGTTCCGGATGGGACGCTTGCCGGTCACCGGGGGGGACGGAGGCGCCGTCGGATTGCCCCCGGCCACTGGCGGCGCCGGGCTTCGGACTGGACTTTCTCTTGTCGCTCATGGTGTCCACGCGTTGGAAGTCGGTGTGCGGGCGGGTTTCGCCCCGGTCTCACAACGTAAGCGCGCCCCGATCCGGTCAGCAAAGGAGTGAAGCGGTGAGCGGAACGTGAACACGCGCGCCATACTCATCGGGCTTGCACTCGGGCTGGGGCTTGGGGTGGCCGCCTCGGCAACCGGATCTCCGGCGCTGCTACGGGCAGCGGAGGCCGTCGAACCGCTCGGCCAGGTCTTCCTGCGCGCGATTCAGATGGTCGTGATCCCGCTGGTGGCAGCGGTCGTGTTCGTCGGCGTGGGGCGAATCGGGGACCTGCGCAAGCTGGGCCGGCTGGGGGGCCTCTCGGTGGGCTTTTTCTGGGCCACGACGCTGCCGGCAATCCTGATCGGAATGGGCGTGATGGGCCTCGCCCTCTCCTTCACGGCTCCCGTGCCGCCCCCCACGGACGTAGCGGGCCTCGACACCCAGCCGCCCGGCGTGGTCGACTTTCTGGTCAATCTCATCCCGCGCAATCCGGTCCAGGCCGCCGCCGACGGATCTCTCCTCTCCGTGCTCATCTTCGTCGTCCTCCTCGCCGCTGCAACGACGACGCTGCCGGCGGAGAAACGGCAGACGCTCACCTCGGTCGCCGAGACGCTAGGGGACGCTCTCATCAAGCTCATGAACTGGATCCTCTGGACGGCTCCGGTCGGCGTCTTCGGTCTCGCGGCCCCGGTTGTCGCGAAAACGGGGATCGCAATGTTGCAGAACCTTGCTGTCTTCATCGTTGCCGTCGTCGTCGGACTCTTCATCCTCAAGGGTCTCGTTCTGCTGCCCCTCGTCTGGATTCTGGGCAAAGTCCGGCCGGGCCGGTTCATCCGTGGGACGGTTGGCAGCTACACGGTGGGCTTCACCACGACGACATCGGTTGCGACGCTGCCGATGATGCTGAAGGAGGCGGAGAAGCTTGGAGTGTCGAAGGACAGCTTCACGCTGGTCCTGCCGCTGGCGGCATCGATCAACCGGCCGGGGAGCGCGCTGTTTCAGAGCGCGTCGCTGGTATTCCTCGCGGCGATGTACGGCGTGCCACTCGACGCGGGGCTGATCGCGGCGGCCGTGCTGGCGATCTTCCTCGCCTCGATGACGGTCGCCCCGGTGCCCAGCGCCAGCATCGTGTCGATGGTGCCGGCGCTCGACGTGGTGGGGGTGCCCGTCGCGGGGCTGGGCATTCTGCTGGGGGTCGACCGCGTGCCGGACGTGTTCCGTTCCGCGACCAACGTGATCGGCCACATGTCCGCCGCGACAACGGTCGACACGATGACCACCCGGAAGGCCTCCGCGTCGAGAACATAGAGGGTTCCGGAGGCGTCGAAACCCAGGTTGCGGGTATCGGGGAAGAGCGCCCATTCGGGAGCGCCCAGGCCGGCCACAAGGGCGACCATGATGGTTGCGGGGTTGGGCCGCGGACCGGACTTTCGTTGTTCGCTCATGGTCCGGGTGCCGATGAAGTCTGAATGGATTGGGGGGTGATGCAGTGCGCAGATCCGAGACGCGGCCGGGTTCGTCGCCCCGGCGGGTTCGAGCCGGGTCGCGCCACCGGGGGCGCTCCTTCATCCTTGCGGCGCCGACGGCCATCCTCGCCCTTCTGCTCCTCGGCGCCCTCCGCTCCCCCGGCGTCCTGCCCGGCGCGAGCGATCCCGTGCGGGTCGTCGTCGAGACCGAACTGGGCACCTTCGAACTGGAAATCGATGTCGACCGTGCCCCCATCACCGCTGCGAACTTCCTCCGCTACGTCGACGGCGGCCACTACGACGGCGGCTCCTTCCACCGCACCGTCCACGAGGACAACCAGCCCAACGACTCCATTCGCATCGCGGTGATCCAGGGGTCCCGAAACCGGGAGACGGGCACGGCGGCCTTCCCGCCCATCGCCCTGGAGCGGACCAGCGAGACCGGCCTCGCCCACCTCGACGGCACGGTCTCGATGGCGCGGGGCGGGCCCGACTCCGCCACGCACAGCTTCTTCATCTGCATCGGCGACCAGCCGTCACTCGATTTCGGCGGAATGCGCAACGCGGACGGGCAGGGGTTCGCCGCGTTCGGCCAGGTGGTGGAGGGGATGGAAGTGGTGCGCGCGATTCACCGGGCGCCGTACGAGGCGCAACGGCTGACCCCGGCTGTAGGGATCGTGAGGGTCTACCGCAGGGAGGGGTGAGCGGCGGGGCTTTTTGGGGCCGGGCAAGGGGGACCGGGTATCAGCGGGTCCATCCGAGTATCAGCTGGCCCCTTAACAAGTACGTCTTGAATTCTGTGTTCCTTCAATCCGCTCAGCGGGCTTCTTCCGTCCCCTTCACCAATTGCGTTATCCCCTTCGGCAGCAGCAGGTCGTCCGAGATCGCCGCGATCTCCTCGGCTTCCCTCCACGCCCGCTCCAGCCGCCAGAGCTCGCCCTCGAGGGCGCGGCGCTCGTCTTCCTCATGGAGGGCCATTTCGAGGGCGAGCCGGGTGGGTCTTGGCATCTTGTGGATCCAGCCGGGAACACCCCCCCAACCGTATCGTGATTGGTCCCCGACGACATCACTCAGGAATCGTTGCGGGTGCTTGTGGGACTCGATACTCGACACCGCGCGCCTCACCTCTTCCCGTCCTGCGCCGCCATAGTTGACCAGAAAGAGGACTGCGTTCATGGCCCGGCGGGCATCTTCGCCCTCGAACCACTCTCTCCTGTCGGTCAGGTAGCGGCCCCAGCCGAGCTTTGGGCTCTTGCCCATGTGGGTCTCCACGGCGAATCCCACTTCGTCGTCGGAGGGACAGATCCGGGTTGTGTCGCGAACCGCCGGGTGCAGTTCCCTGACCCTGCCGTCCGAATGGGCGAAACGGGCGATCTGCCTGTTGTTGTGCCACCGCAGGATCAGGCCCTGAGGGAGTGCGGCGACGAATCCGGCGAGGAATCCCCCGACAAGTCCTGACACAGCGAGACTCGATGCCACCGCTACGCCGCCCATCCACGCGACTCCGACGGATGTTCCGAGTATGATCAGCCGCTTCCGTCTTCTCCCGAACTGGTCCCCGTACCGCCACGCAGCGAACTCCGGTCGCAGAGGCCGTCCAATCCGCACCAGTTCCAGCCCTTCCGGGTGCCGGGCCAGCCCGATGTTCTCCGTGGACGTGCGGATGCGGGTTCCGCGGAAGAGCCGTTCACAGGTTTCCACCGCCTCCCAGCGTTCCTCCAGCGGCGTCAGGTTCCAGCGTTCACAGCCGCGGCACACGACCCAGAGGCGGCCCTTGGCGGCGTCGAAGGCGAGCCTGCGGCCGACGGGAAAGGACTCCACCACCTCGTTGGCGCCGAGGGGCCGGTTGCAGTACAGGCAGGTTGTGTACACGGTCGTCAGCTGCAGATGGCCGGGCGCCGGGCCCCGGCGTCAACGTCAACGTTTCACCCGGAAGTGCCGCTCGCTCTTCGCCACCGATCCGTCCGGCCCGGCGACTTCGATCCTGAGTGTGTAATCTCCGGCATTGAGGTCGGCAATGTCCACAGCGAGGGTACTCCGGTCGGTCGGCGTCACCCAGCAACTCTCCGATCCCCATGAGGCGCGACGCGAGGGCCGTATCGGCACCTTGCAGGGCGGAACGGAATCGGGAATCGGCCTCCGAGGGCCGACCCGCACGGTCGTGGACCATGCCCAGGAGCAGCTCGCACCACCAGGAGGCAACGGCACCATCGCGAGCCAGAGCCAGAGCATCTTCGAAGTCCGCAAGCCGGGCATGGGCATAGACCGCGTGTCCGATGGCGGGGGCATCTCCGGGCTGGGCCGTGGCGGCCTCGGCCAGTTCGGCCAGAAAGCGGTCGATGTCCTCCGGCTCGCGGCAACGCACCACGCGGCAGCCCTGGTCCTCGGGATCCCCGCCAAACAGAGTTCGCCCTCGTCCGCCCTGCAGCCCGGCCTGAGGGTGGACGACGACATCACCCGAATGTAGTAGCCCCTCAGGACCGTCGTGATCTCCCTCGACCGGCCCGCGCCAGTTGACTTCCTGGGCCTGAACGACATGGGGCCGGGCCGCTGCCCACGCGAGGGGGGCGATTGTGGCGGAGATCAGGTGTATGTTCCTCCGCGCCGCCACATGCAGCGCAGGATAGCCTCGAACGCAGACCCGTCCCACTACCTCACCCGCTCGGGCAACCGCTTCACCACGATCGTCGGCACGTCCAGCTCGTCCGTCTCCACGAACGCGGCCAGTCCGCCGGGGCCGAAAGCCACCGGCATTCCCGGCCGGCCGACCGCGAGGGTTCCCCGATAGTCGCCGTCAGGGCCGAAGACATCGATGGGCCCGGCGTCGTCCCACGGGTCCTCGCCGCGGCGCTGGACCCAGAGCGACCCGTCCCACGTGGCCCGCAGCCCGCGCACCACGGGGATCTCGGGAAAGTACTCCTGGCTTTCAATGCCTTCGCGTGCGGCAGCCCGCAGCATCTCCTGCATTTCCTCCCACTGTTGTGCGGTCATGAAATCCGGCCTGCCGGCGTCCGTCGGCGGCGCCTCGAGTTCCCTGAGCCTGTGCTCGCGGACCGCCGAGCGAATCCGTGCGGTCACCGTCTCGGGACGAAGAGGGCGCTCCAGCGCACCTCTCGGGGTCCCATCGGCCGCAACGAAGGTGACTTCGTACGCCGTCGAGTCGACGTAGGCGATGGCGCCATCAGGCAGCACCTCCCAGATCAACCTGGGTGCGAAGTAGAGGCTGCGGGCCTCGGTCCCGTCGGGAGGGATGGGCCGCGCGCGGATGATGGTCTCCGCGACGGCGGCCTCTCCGCGCAAATCCAGCCGGTCCAGCCTCCCGTCTGCCCCAAGGGGTTCGAACTCCTCGTCAGTGGGGTCGCCCGCCGCTGCACGGCCCGCAGCCATCCCCGCGGCTGCGGCTGCGGCAAACCTCCCGCCGCTGGCGATCAATGCACCCCCGCGTGGATCGGCTCTGACCGTGTCCCGGGCAGCGAGTACGCCGGGCTGGCCCGCGGCTGCGTTCATCCTGACGAAACGCTCAAGTTCGCCCTCAGGCCCGAAGAGCTGGTACGCACCGTGCCGGATGTCGACGACCGCGAAGCGCCCGTCACGCCAGACCGCCAGATCGGTCGGGTTCCTGAACTCGCCGGGTCCTTCCCCTTCGCGTCCCACGGTCATCACCAGCTCGCCACCGGGGCCGATCACGACGACCTGGAAGGCACTCGGGTCCAGGACGTAGAGATTGCCGGCGGAGTCGAAACCCATCCGCCGAGGGTCGGTGAACTGCGCCCAGTCGGGGGCGGTGAGTCCGCCAGCGCGGTAGACCTCGGGGGTATCTGCGCTGAGCGGGCGGTCCTGGGCCGCCCCGGAGGACGCTGTCACGGCTGTGGCGAACACGAAGACCCCGGCCAGCGGTACCGCAGCGCCGTGCAATCGACGTGCAACGGCACCGTGACAACGGCATTCCCGAAGGCCGGTTGAAGCTGAGCCCACTGCCACTACCTCACCCGCTCGGGCAACCGCTTCACCACAACCGTCGGCACGTCCATCTCGTCGACCTCCCAGTAGGCGACCAGGCCGTCGGGACCGAAAGCCCACGGTATGCTGATGGTGCCGGCCGCGAAGGTCCCGACGTACTGCCGATCCGGGCCGAAGACATCGATCGGGCCCCCGGTGTCCCAGGGGTCCTCTCCGGGCCGCCGAATCCACAGACCGCCCTCCCATGTGGCGCTGAGTTGGCGAATGATCTGGATTTCCGGGTAGAACTCCCGTTCTTCGATCCGCTCGCGCACGTCGCGGGGCAAGCCGCCGGAATCTTCGAACAGGGATTCACGCCTCTCGATTTCCCGTTCGATCGCGGCCGACCGCAGGCGACGGCTGACGCCTCCGGGCTCGATCGGCCTCCGCAGAACATCGATCACCTGTCCCCCGGGCCGGACGACCTTGACGGCATAGGCCGACGAATCGGAATACGCGATGGTTCCGTCCGGCAGGATGTCCCAGCGCAGCTGGGGCTCGAAGAAGCGTCCCTCCACCCGGCCGAACCACAGTGCATCCATCTTGGCCTGGTCCAGGAAATCGTCGAGAGTCAGCTGCTCGGGGGCTTCTTCCGGGGCTTCGTCGCGGGGTGCCCGCCACGCTTGCAACAGGGGTTGCACGACGAACTCTTCAGCGGTGAGATCGATTCGCCCGATCCCGAAGTCGTCGATGGAATCCCGTTGTGGCTCTCGTCCGAGCAACTCGTCGAAGGCGCTACTGGCCCGGGAGCCACTTTGCGACGAGCCCTGAGCGTAGAGTGCCACGGCATTCGGATCCGGCTTGATCATCAGCGCGCCCTGGTCACCCATCCGCAGGATGCGATCGAACCGGCCGTCGGGAGCGAAAACCTGAATCGATTCGCGAAGCATATCGCTTACCGCGAAACGACCGTCGCGCCATACCACGAGCTGGAAGGGCAACTCGAACTCCCCGGGTCCCTCACCCGACCGCCCGACCGATCTGAGGTGCTCACCCCGGGGATCGATCACGATCACCTGCGCGGCCCTGGTGTCCAGGACAAAGAGGTTCCCCGAACCGTCAAAGCTCACTGCCCCACGCCCTGAAAACTGTGCCCAGTCGGGAGCGCTGAGCCCGCCCGCACGGTAGACCTCGGGGAAATCCGCGGTCAGGGGGCGGTCCTGGGCGAAGGCCGGCGTGGCTGCAGCGATGCAGGCGAGCACCGCGGCTTGACCGGTCCATGCCCGCAAGAATGCCGTGTACCCGCGCATCTCCAATTCCTCCTTTGTTTTTGGCCCGCAAGTGAAGTGAATGAACTGCGACGGTGCGGGGCCCTGGAAGCCCGGCTTGAGCAAGCTACCTTGCTATCACCGGCAACCGCTTCACCACGATCGTCGGCACGTCCAGCTCGTCCGTCTCCCAGAACGCGACCAGGCCGTTCGGTCCGAAGGCGCGCGGCATCTGCGTGGCCCCGGCCGGGAAGGTGCCCAGGTACTGCCGGTCCCGGAAGACGTCTATCGGGCCCTGGTCGTCCCACGGCTCCTCGCCCCGCCGCTGCACCCACAGCGCACCGTCCCAGGTGGCCCTGATGCCCCGAATGACGGGTACCTCGCCGTAGAACTCGCGGTTCTCGACGCGTTGGCGGCGGGATTCGTCCCAGCTTGTCATGGCCGCGCGGAGTTCAGGGTCGTCCGCGGCGGCGTTCATCTGTTGGCTGCTGCGCTGCAGCCTGAGGATCTCCCACTCGATCATCGCCGAGCGAATGTCCCCGTCGACCGCCTCCGGCTGGATCGGACGCCGGATGACGTCCCGCACCGATGTGTCCACCCATATCCAGATCACGTAGGCCGAAGAGTCCGAGTAGGCGATCGTTCCGTCCGGCAGGATGTCCCAGTGGAAATCCGGATCGAAGAACATGGGTGCGGTGGCGGCTTCGGCGAGGCTCCTGCTGTTCCTCAGATCGTCCGCGGTGATGATGTCGACCGGTTGCGTGCGGGGCGCCCGCCACCCCTGCAATACCGGTTCCGCAACCACCACCTCACCGCTGAGATCGATGCGCTCGACGCCCCGTTCGTCGACCCCCACGCCCGGATCCGGATTCGCCCCCGCCAGCTCGTCGAACGCTCCGATGATGTCCCCCATGGCATCCAGCGCGCCCTGCGCGTAGAGCCCGTTTCCGTTCGGATCCGGCCTCATGACCCGGCCTACCTGCGCGAAGAGGCTCAGCGGGCTTCCCGGCCGTGCGCTCCAGCGAACCATGCGCTGGAACCAGCCGTCGGCACCGAACACATGCATGGCGTTGTGCCCGGCATCCAACACGGCGAAGCGTCCGTCGCGCCACACCACCAGGTCGGTCGGGAAGTCGAACTCACCGGGCCCCTCGCCCGCGCGTCCGACGACCATGACCGGCTGGCCATCGGGGCTGATCACCGCAACCTGGGGGGCCTCGGCGTCCAGCACATACAGGTTCCCCGCACCATCGAAGCCCAGCGAACCCGGGCTGCTGAACAGCGCCCAGTCGGGGGCGTCAAAGCCGCCGGCGCGGTAGACCTCGGGGAAATCGGCGACCAGCGGGCGGTCCTGGGCGGAGGCGGGGGCCGCCAACGCCGCAATCGCGGTCAGGACGGCCATGCGTACCGTCCATCCCTGGGCCTGGTGGAACATCCTGATGCTTCGCTCTCTCGATCCCTTTAGTGAATCCGAGCCTTCCCGGCGGGGAACATCTGCTATTCCCAAGGCTATAGTTTGCATGCGCGCGGCGCCATATCCTTGGACACACCCGGGGGCCTTGCGGGTTGTCCCCTACGCCTTCCCGGGTCTCCCGGATTCACTCGCGCTTTCGCGCAACCGTACCGTCTCTATACCTTTTTCCACTCTGTAGCGTTCCCTTTTTCCGCCCGGCGGAATCGTGGCCGGCGGCCCGGTGGCGCTCGCGGGGCCGGTTTGGTCCCGAGCCGCCCCGGGTGCCGCGTGCGGTGTTGCGGGGCCGGACCGGGAACCTGTGGTACCCGCAAAAGGAGTATACCGACCCAGTGTCATCGGCGGCTCATTTCGCGTTCGAGCGCGATATCGTCGAGATGGAGGACCAGATCGTGCGCCTCCGCGAGATGGCGGCGGAGCGCGGCCTGGACGTCAGCGACGAGGTGCGTGTGCTCACCGCCAAGCTGGAACACCTGCGCCAGGAGACCTATCGCAACCTGGACCCGATGGAGCAGGTCCAGGTGGCGCGGCATCCGCGGCGGCCCTATACCCTCGACTACGTCGAACACGTCTTCACCGACTGGTTTGAACTGAAGGGCGACCGGTGCTACCGCAACGACGAGGCGATCGTCGGTGGATGGGCGCGGCTCGGCGAGCGCTCGGTGATGGTGATCGGGCATCAGAAGGGCCGTGACATGAAGGAGAACCTGAGGCGCAACTTCGGGATGCCGCACCCGGAGGGTTACCGCAAGGCTCTCCGCCTGATGAAGATGGCCGAGAAGTTCGGCCGGGCTGTCGTCACCCTGATCGACACGCCGGGAGCCTATCCCGGGTTCGGTGCCGAGGAGCGGGGACAGGCGGAGGCGATCGCGACCAACCTGCGCGAGATGGCCCGCCTGCGCGTCCCGACGATCTCGGTGGTGATCGGCGAGGGCGGCTCGGGGGGCGCGCTGGCGCTGGGCGTCACCGACCGGATCCTCCTGCTGGAACATTCCATCTATTCTGTAATCTCGCCGGAGGGGTGCGCAGCGATCCTCTGGAGGTCGGCCGACAAGCGCGAAGAGGCGGCGCGGGCGCTTCGGCTCACGTCGTCGGACCTGCTCGCGCTGGGCGTGGCCGACGAGGTCATCCCGGAGCCGCCTGGCGGGGCGCACGCCGACGGGCCCGCGACGATGGCGAGCCTTGGGGAGGCGCTGACCCGTCATCTGACCGAACTCGACGGCAACGAGACCGATCTGCTGGTGCGGGAGCGCTGGGCGCGGTACGAGGCGCTGGGCACCTGGGTCGAGCCTTCGGACGGTTAGCGGCCCGTGAACAGACTCTTCCCGGCGATCGAGCGGCGATAGCGATGTCCGGCTTCGCGGAGGTGACCTTCAAGGGAACCCGGCGGGACTACTTCCGCTTCGAGGCTCTCGATCTGTCACCCGGTGATCATGTGATTGTGCAGGCTGACCGGGGTGAGGATCTGGGCGAGATCACTGCGCTGGGGAACATCGCCGAGCGCAAGTGCTCGTCGTCGGGAGGGTGCGCGACCCCCACCCCCACGCAGCGGATCCTGCGCCGGGCCGGGCCCGATGAGGTTCGCCGCGCGCAGCACAAGGAGGAGGACGAACTGCGGGCGCGCCGGGAGACGCGCAAGCACGTCGAGCGCCACGGCCTCAAGATGAAGGTCACCGAGACCGAGTGGCAGTTCGATCGCAAGAAGCTGATCGTGTATTTCACCGCCGAGAGGCGGGTCGACTTTCGCGCTTTGGTGCGCGACCTCGCGCGGGCCTTCCGAACGCGCATCGAACTCAAGCAGATCGGTGTGAGGGACGAAGCCGCGCTGCTGGGCGGGGTGGGGCGGTGCGGGCGGGAGTTGTGCTGCTCGACCTGGCTGCCCGAGCTCAAGCCGGTCAGCCTGCAGCTCGCCAAGGACCAGAGCCTGTCGCTCAACCCGGCGCAGATTTCCGGGTGCTGCGGGCGCCTCATGTGCTGCCTCATGTACGAGCACACCAGCTACGTCGAGGCCCGGCGCCGGTTTCCGCGTGAAGGCCGCACGCTGAAGACGGACCAGGGACCGGAGAGGGTGGTCAGCGTGAACATCTTCAGCGACACGATCACGCTGAGGAACGACGAAGGGGAGCATCGCGTCGTCACCGTCGATGAGCTGAAGCGGGAAGTGGCCGCCCGCCGGAGGAACTAGCAGTCCGTGGATGAATCCGCCCGAGCACCGAGAGCGGCGAGGCGTCCGGCTGCCGGATCCCTGCCGGATTCAATCCTGCCGCCGCAGCCGCCGAAGCCTCCCAAGCCGCCGCCGAAACCGGGACCGCCTCGCCCGCCTCCGCCTCCGCGGCCGGTGCCGGGCGGGGTCCTGGCAACCGGCCCCGCGATTGTGCTGACGCCGACCAGGCCGCCGGGGGTGTCTTGAGCGAGGCAAGTCGGGATATGCCCACGAATCCCGAGCCGGCCAGCGCCCCCGAGGCGCCGGTGGACGCGCGCCCCGGCATCCACGTCGAGTTCGACGGAGTCAGCAAGAGCTACGACGGGCGCACCCTGGTGGTTAAGGACCTCGACCTGAGCGTGCGGACGGGCGAGTTCGTGACGCTGCTCGGCCCCTCCGGCTCCGGCAAGACCACGATCCTCATGATGCTGGCGGGGTTCCAGGCGCCGACCGGCGGCGAGATCCGCATCGGGGGCCGGCCGATCCAGAACCTGCCGCCCCGCAAGCGCGGAATCGGGATGGTCTTCCAGAACTATGCGCTCTTTCCGCATATGACGGTGGGGGCCAACCTCGCGTTTCCGCTGGAGGTGCGGGGGATGGGGGTGGAGGAGCGGCGGGAGCGGGTGGAGCGGGCGCTGGAGCTGGTGCGTCTCGGAGCGCTTTCGGACCGGCGGCCCGGGCAGCTCTCCGGAGGACAGCAGCAGCGGGTGGCGATCGCGCGTGCACTCGTCTTCGAGCCCTCGCTGGTGCTGATGGACGAGCCGCTTGGGGCACTCGACCGCAGCCTGCGCGAGGAGATGCAGTACGAGATCCGCCGGATCCACCGAAGTCTCGGCGTCACGATCGTCTACGTGACGCACGACCAGCAGGAGGCGATGGTGATGTCGGACCGGATCGCGGTGCTGCGGGACGGGGTGGTGGAGCAGATCGCGCCGCCCGAGGGGCTCTACGAGGAGCCGGAGCGGGCGTTCGTGGCCAGCTTCATCGGCGAGAACAACCGGCTGCACGGGCGGGTCACGGGGATGGTGGACCGGGACGTGTGCGAGGTGGAGACGGGCGGCGAGCTGGTGCGCGCATTGAAGGTTGCCCCGTGCGAGGTGGGGGACGATGTCACCCTGTCGATCCGGCCCGAGCGCGTCGAGATCAACCCGGAGCCGGGGCGCTACCGCAACGAACTGGGCGCGAAGGTGGAGGACCTGACCTTCCTCGGCGATCATCTGCGCGTGCGCCTGGCCGCGTGCGCCCGCGGCGACTTCATCGTGAAGATCCCGAACGTACTCGGCCACGGAGCTCTGCTGGAGGGGGACGCGGTGCGGATCGGGTGGACGGCCAGCGACTGCCGCGCACTCAACCATGAAGGAGGAGAAGAATGAGGGTATTCGGGTCCCATCGCGCGATCGCGGAGTCGGCAGGGGGCCGCGGGGTCCGCGACAGGTTCGGGCGCGGCATCCGCGGGCCAGACCTGCACGGGCGCGTCACCGGAGTGCTGGCGGCAGTGCTGGCGGTGGCCGCGTGCGGATCCGGGTCCGACGCGCCGCGGTCCATCACCACGGTGTCGTGGGGCGGCTCCTACGGGCGGGCCGTAAACGAAGGCGCGAACATTCCGTTCACGGAAGCGACCGGTATCCGCGTTGAGGTGGAGGATTACAACGGCGGCCTCGCCCAGATCCGGGCACAAGTGGACATCGGCGAGATCCACTGGGACGTGGTCGATCTGGAGATCGCCGACGCCGTGCGGGGGTGCGACGAGGGGCTGCTGGAGCGGATCGACATCACCTCGCTTCCGCCGGGAGCGGACGGAACGCCCGCCGAAGAGGATTTTGTGGACGACGGGCGAACCGAGTGCGGGGTGGGCAACCTGTACTGGTCCACCGTGTATGCCTACAACGCGGACAACATGCCCGGGGAGGAGCCGGCGACGATGGCCGACTTCTTCGACCTCGAGAAGTTCCCCGGCCGCCGGGGGATGCGGCGGGTCCCGCAGGTGAACCTGGAGTTCGCGCTCATCGCCGATGGCGTGCCGCTCGAACAGGTGTACGCCACGCTGGACACGCCCGAGGGGCTCGACCGCGCTTTCGCGAAGCTGGAGACAATCAGGGACGTGGTGATCTGGTGGGAGGCGGGCGCCCAGCCGCCGCAGATGCTCGCCGACGGGGAGGTGGTTATGACCACCGCCTACAACGGCCGCATCTTCAACGCGCAGGTGCTTGAGAACCAGCCGTTCGTGATCGTCTGGGACGGGCAGCTGCTCGATGTGGGCCAGGTGGGGATCGTCGCGGGAACGCCGCGGCTCGAGGCGGCGCTGCAGTATGTGGCCTTCGCGACCAGCGCCGAATCGCTGGCGCGGATCGCGCGCCGGATATCCTACTCGCCCATGCGCAAGTCGGGGATGCCGCTGGTGACCACGCACGTCGTGGCGGGGGTGGAGATGGAGCCCCACATGCCGGCCAGTCCCGCCAATGCCGCGCGGGCGCTGCGCTATGACTGGGCCTGGTGGGTCGATCACCAGGATGAGCTGAACGAGCGCTTCAGCGCCTGGCTGGCCCGCTGAGGGCGGTGGCCGGAAGGGAGCGGGTGCCGCGAGGCGGCGGGCCGGGCCGGCAGGGACGGCTTCGCGGTCCGATGGCCGACCGCCGCGGCCGGCTTCGCGGTGCGATTCCCGTCCGGCGCGACCAGCTTCGGGCGCTGGGACTGGTTGCGCCGCTCCTGATCTTCGTTGGCGTGACCTTCATCGCGCCGCTCGCCACGATGCTGGTGCGCAGCGTCCACGATCCGGTGGTCGCAGATGCGATGCCCGAGACGGTGGCGCTGCTGCGGGGGTGGGATGGGGAGGGACTCCCGGCCGAGGACGTGTACGAGGCTGCGGCCCGGGAGCTGGAGCGATCGGGCGAAGAGAGGACAATCGGCCAGGTCGCGGGCCGCGTGAACCGGGTGCAGGGCGGTCTGCGCAGCGTTCTGACGGGCACGGCCCGGGAGCTGCGGGATGTGGCTCCCGATCCGGCGGCAGCGACGGAGGAGACCTGGCGCGGCACGATGACCGCCCTCGACCCGGCCTGGGCCGACCCCGCGACCTGGCACGCCATCCGCACGACCGGTGAGCGCTTCACGTCCCGCCACTACCTGAACGCGGTGGACATGGAGCGCCTCCCGGACGGCTCCGTCGCCCGGCAGCCCGAGGAGCGGCGCATCTACCTGCGCCTCTTCTGGCGCACCCTGCTGGTCAGCGGCGCGATCACCGTGCTGTGCCTGCTCCTCGGCTACCCGATCGCGCATCTGATCGCCCGCGCCCCGCCGGCCCGCGCGGGCCTGCTGCTCGTGCTGGTGCTGGTCCCCTTCTGGACCTCGCTGCTGGTGCGCACCACGTCGTGGATCGTGCTGCTGCAGACGCAGGGCGTCATCAACGATGTCCTCGTCGCGATCGGCCTGGTCGGCGACGAGGGACGCCTGTCGATGGTCTACAACATGACCGGGACGATCATCGCCATGACCCATGTGCTGCTGCCGTTCATGGTGCTGCCGCTGTACTCGGTCATGCGCTCAATCCCGCACACGCACATGAACGCCGCGGCCTCGCTCGGCGCCACGCCGCTGCAAGCCTTCCTGCGCGTGTACTGGCCGCAGTCGCTGCCCGGAGTGGGGGCTGGCGCGCTCCTCGTCTTCATCCTGGCGATCGGGTACTACATCACTCCGGCGCTCGTCGGCGGAAGCGACGGCCAGCTCATCTCGAACATGATCGCCTACCACATGCAGACATCGCTGAACTGGGGGCTGGCGGGCGCGCTCGGCGGGATCCTGCTGGCGGGCGTGCTCGCGCTGTACATGGTCTACGACCGGCTGGTCGGCGTCGAGCGGATGGGGCTGAGCTGAGATGGTGGCGCAGCATCCGGAGGGCCCGGGTTCGCCGCCCGTGACCGCCGCGCGCACCCGCCCCGCCCCGCCCCCCCGGGTGGGCCGCTTCGCCTACCTCGCATTCTGCGCGGCCGTGTTCGTCTTTCTGGTCGCGCCGATCCTGGTGATCGTGCCGCTCAGCTTCAACGCGGAGCCATACTTCACCTTCACGGAGGGGATGCTCCGGTTCGACCCGGACGCCTACTCGCTGAGGTGGTACCGGGAGATCATCGAGAACGAAGCGTGGACACGGAGCCTGGTGAACAGCCTGGTGATCGGGGTCAGCGCGACTGTGCTCGCCACCGTGCTCGGCACCCTGGCGGCTCTCGGTCTGGCGAGCCCGGGCGTCCCCGCGCGCCGCGTCATCATGGGCATCCTGATCTCGCCGATGGTGACCCCGGTGATCATCGCGGCGGCGGGGATGTTCTTCTTCTACTCGAACCTGGGGCTCGGCCAGACCCACCTCGGGATCATCCTGGCGCACGCCACGCTCGGCGTTCCCTTCGTGGTCGTCACGGTGACCGCCACCCTGGCCGCCTTCGACCGCAACCTCACCCGCGCGGCCGCCAGCCTGGGCGCTGGACCGTGGACCGCATTCCGCCGCGTGCAGCTCCCCCTGATCGCACCCGGGGTCATCTCCGGGGCGCTCTTCGCCTTCGCCGTGTCCTTCGACGAGGTCGTGGTCGTGCTCTTCATGGGGGGCGTCGAGCAGCGCACGGTCCCGCGCCAGATGTGGTCGGGGATCCGCGAGCAGATCAGTCCCGCGATCCTGGCAGTGGCCACCTTCCTGATCGTATTCGCGGTGCTGCTCCTGGTCGCGGTGGCGTGGCTGCGGAGGCGGGCGCCAGGCTGATCCCGGCGCGTTCGGCCGGAGCAGCCTGCGGGGCGGAACCGCCCCATCGGACCCGGACGCCGGAGGCACGGGATTGGCTGTCGGCCGCCGGCGCACCCGCCACCGGCGTGCCGGTCACTTCGATCCAGTCGAAAAGCCCGGTGCGCTCGTTCGCGCCGTCCAGGGGCACCACCCACAGCTCCAAACCGGTGAGGATTGCGACGTCGGGTGGGGCACCACGCTCCCGCAGGTTCACGGCGAGTATCGTGTCACCTCCGGCCACCATGCTGAGGCTCATCTGCTTGAGCGCCACGCTGAGTTCCGTGAACTCCCCGGCTTCGTCGCTGATGGCGTCCGATTCTCCGGCCTCGAGCGGCTGCCAGGAACCACCACCCTGCCGCACGAAGACCTGGAATCGGAAATTGGTATCCTGTCCGTCGATCTCCAGCCCCGATCCGATTCCGGCACCGAGCGAGGGGGTGATCTGGTTCGGCGTGTGGAAGACCACGCGCACCACTGCGTTCTCCTGCGCCCGTCCCAGCCGAATGTCGGTCTGCCAGTCGACGAGATTCCGGTTGAGGCCATGGCCGGCGCGTCCCGGCATTCCGCTTCCGGTATTCGTGAGTTGCAGAACGCCCTCCGATACCTGGGCACTGGCCTGCGCAATTTCCCAGCCCACCAACTCCTCCGAGTCGAAGTCGTCGCGGAAGCCCGGTGGCCCGGCTGTTGACCGCACCGCAATCTCCTGATCCGCGGAGAGCCCGCCGGGATCGGTAGCGGTCACCGTGACGATCGTCGCACCGGACGTCACGGCCGTAAAGGTCACCACGCTTCCAGTCACTTGAACCGTCGCGATACCCGGATCGTTCGAGGTTGCGGAGTATTCCAGACGGTCCCCGTCGGGGTCTGTGAAATACCACAGGACATCCACCCCAACCGGACGGTCCTCGTCCACGCTGACGGGCGGCAAGCTCCCGATCGCCCCGGGCGCCCGGTTGGGGAGCCTGACCGATACGTTCGCGCTCTGTGCCGCGAAGAGACCGCCCGGGTCGGTCGCCGTCACGGTCACCGAAGGGTCGCCCTCCGCCAAGGCCGAGATCGTGAGGTCGCTGCCGGCTACCTCGGCCGTGGCCTGGCCCGTGTGGCTGGAGCCGGCCGTGTAGGTCAGCCGGTCCCCGTCGGGATCACTGAAGAAATCGGCGATGTCGAACGTACTTGATTCCCCGGGGTGCAGCGTCTGCACCGGGATGGCTCCCCTCCGCTCCGGGGGACGGTTCGGTTCCGTCGAATCGGAGCAGCCCGCGGCACACAGGATGCCGAGCAGGCCGTGGACAATCCGGCGAGCCGTCGGTCTCATGCGACTGTCAGACATTGGTCAATTCCTGATCATCCCGACGACACGCCCCTCCCGGTCCACGACCATGACCGGGCCTCTGATCAAGTCGTTTCCGAAGGGAATCAGCTCGACTCCGGAGCGATCCGCGGCCGCGGCGCCGGGCAGCGTGTACGGGTCGGCCAGGTCGGTCCGCACGGTGTAGCCCATATCCGCCAGGGACTGAATGGTGATCGCGCTCAGCGGGTCGGTGGTCCCGATGGAGGCGAACGGGGTCATCAGTTCGGTCACGAGCGCGGACTGGCGCCAGTGCGAGTCTCCGGAGCCGGGCCCTGCCTGGTTCTCCACCGGAACCTTGGCCCCGCCGTAGTCCTCGCCGCCGGCCGAGTCGAAGGCTGCGATCGCCAGCGGACCCGCAAAGTGGGTGTCGGCCCCCGGCGGGCCTCCGAGCGACGGTTCGCGGAGGAGGCCGAAGTCGGTCCAGATGGAGCCGAACCCGAGCACGTGGGCCATTTCGTGGAGGATCAGCTCTTCCAGATCGTCGGCGTGGCCGCCGTCGAGGAGCCACTCCAGATCGGCCAGGTCGAACTGAATGATGCCCATGAAGGGCAGCATCGACTCCGCGTGGACGGCGCAGGGAGTGGCTCCCGCGAGGATTCCCCGCGGACCGTCGATCACCGGCGTGGCGATCACCATCAGGAGGTCGTCGATGGTGGCGACCTGCTGGTCGGACACCACTCCGGCGCAACCAAGCTGGCCGATCTGGCCGGTCGGGATGTCGGGAAGCTCGTTGTCGCCGAGAATCGTCATCCACCACTCGGCAGCGTTCTCGAAGGCGGCCTGGAGTTCGGGACCGATCGAATCGACCAGGATCACGTCGATGTCGAAGGTGCCGGGGACGAAACCGCGCACCAGGACGCTGAAGGACAGGCTTGTGCCGAGGCCGCCCGGATCCGTGGCCGTGACGGTGACCGTGGTACTTCCGGTCTGACCGGGCTCGATCACGATCCCGGAGGCGCCGCGCGTGATTGATGCGACCCCTGGGACGGAGAACTCGAAGGCGTAGTCCAGCGGGTCGCCGTCGAGGTCCCTGAAATGCGGAGACGGATCGAAGGCCTGAGGCTCACCTCCCTCGCGCATGCGGTAGGACGGAATCTCGCGCACCGGGAACGGGGGGTGGTTGTCCAGCTCGCCGAAGACGACCAGCGGGTCGCTGACCTGCAGGGTGACGCCGTCGAAGCCCTGCGGGACTCGGGGTGCCGGTCCCGCACTGATCTGGGCGCCGGCCGACCCGGCTGTGCGCGTCACGGTGACCGAATCGGTGAACTCCCGCCCCGCTTTCAGCAACAGCTCGCCGGCGCCGAGTTCGCCGCCGTACGCGGTGAGGGGCAGCCTGAGGTTGAAGGGCGCTCCCAGCGGCAGCCGCCCGGCGATCGTCCCCGGGCCCGGAGCGAGGGCATTGTCGCTGTCCGTCCGCTCAACGGTGACGCGCAGTGGGAAGGGTGCCCCCGGGTTCTCCGTAAGGTCGAGTGCCCTGAGTTGCAAAGGGCCGACAAAGAAGCCGGAAGGCAGTTCCTCGATCCGGTTCTTCGGGGCCACCAGCGCCTGGAGCGAGTCGAGCCCCGCCAGCAGGCCGGCGGGAAGACGGGTGATCCGGTTGTCGTTCAGGAAGAGGATTCTCAGGTTGGCGAGTTCGGCAATCCCCGCCGGAACAGCCGTCAGCTGCATCTCCGCGAGTGCCAGAATCCGGAGCGCGGGAAGGCCCGAGAAGACACCCGGCGGAAGCTCGCTGATCGGGTTCGCACTCAGGAAGAGTCGCTCGAGGGCGGGAAGGCCGGCGAACGCGCCCGCGGGCAGGTTGCTGATCCGGTTCCTGTCCAGGCCGAGGACGCGCAGGCTGTCGAGTCCGGCGAAGGCTCCGGGGGCAACGTCACTGATTTCGTTGTCCGCCAGAATCAGTTGCCCCAGCGATGAGAGATTCATGAAGGCGCCGGTCGGAATCGAACTGATCTCGTTGGAGTGGATGTAGAGTTGCTGCAGGCTCGGCGACAGCCATCCCAGAGGCATCTCCGTGAGCTGGTTGGACGCCAATTGCAGGGAGAAGAGCCCCGGCGGGCCGCGCGCCGGCAACGAACTCAACCGGTTTTCGTTCACGGACAGCTCCCGCAGCTGTCCGAGGCCGGCGATGCCCTCTGGTAGTGTTGCGAGGCGGTTGTTGTCGAGGACAAGCGCCTCGAGTCCCCCGAGATCGGAGAACATGTCCTGCGGCAGTTCGGAGATGAGGTTTTCCGCGAGGAACAGGGCCTGAAGTGATTCCAGACCCGAGAACAGCCCCTGGGGCAGCTCGGTGACCCGGTTCTGGAAGATCACCAGCTCCCGGAGATTGGCCAGCCCCGAAAACACCTCCGCAGGCAGCGATTCGAGGCGAGTGCCCAGGATCGCAAGCACACTGAGGTTCTCCAGGTTCCGGAAGTCCGCCGGCTTCAGGGTGGTCAGGGAGTTCGCGCGCGCCAGCGAAGGCGGCCCGGGACCGATGGCCGGTTCCGGCGAGTCCGACGGGCACCCCATGGGCCACGTCCGGACCGCGGTGGACGAAAACGGGGAATCGACATCGCAGGGTTCGGGGGAGAGCTCCGTGTTCGGACGCCATGCCCCGGCTCCCGGGAGCGACGTGATGACGAGAAACCGGACATGCGCGAGATCCTCGTCCCGAATGACGGCGCAGTCCGGGGCGAAGAGCGCGGCCGCGATCGCTTGGCGCACCTCCAGGGTCCGGTCGCACATCCCTTCCGCGATCGTGCCGGTGCCCCGTCGCCTCGCTCCGACCCTGTAGCCGGCGCTGGGGCCGGGTGCGTCCAGCGTGATCGTGAAGGACTCCCGGGCCGGCTCGATGTCCTCGTCGTCGTTGAACACGATCTCGATCGCGGCCTCGGTCGCACCGGCTCCGATCTCGACCGAGCCCGAGGGCCCCCCGGCGAAGTCCTCCGCGTCCGCGTCCTGCGTGCCGGCGTCCGCGTCCACGCCGAGGGTGTAGGTGACCGTGATCGGCAGGGCGGGCGGGGCGGACAGGGTGAGCGGGAGCACGGCCCCGTCGCTCTCCGGGCCGATCGTTTCCTGAGCCCCCAGTTCAACGACCGGCGAGGCCGGCACCGCCACCTGGAAGTCCTGCTGGCCCGACTGGCCGCCGGGATCCATCGCGGTGACGACGACCCGCATCGTGCCTGCCGACACGGCCGAGACGTTGACGATGCTGCCGGACACGGACACCGTCGCGACCCCGGGATTGGAGGACACGGCGCCGAAGGTCAGCGCGCCACCCTCGGGGTCGGTGAAGTGGGAGGAAACGTCGACTTCGGCCGTCCTGCCTTCGAGCAGGAGCACGTCGGGAATCTCCCCGACCGCCTGCGGGGGCTGGTCGTCGGGCCCCTGGTCACATGCGGAGACCAGGGCGCAAGACAGAATGGCGCCGATGGCGAGGGCGGATCGCCGTCCGCGGGGACGAATGGAAAACAGCGGGTACGACAGCCTCGACATCGGCCCTCCGAATCTTGACAGCGGAGCTTGCGTCAGGATCGGCCTCAAAGTGGCGGGAAACCGGTAAGTCCGTACTTCAGAGCGAAGTAATGACCAATATACGAAACAAGACGCCGAGCACCTGCCCGCGCAAGGGCTTCGGGCACGGTGCCTGCTCCGTCAGTTGTTCTTCGCGCCCTCCAGGATCCACTGCCTGATCACCGCGATCTCCTCCTCGGGGACCTTGTCGCCCTCGCCCTCCGGGGGCATGTCGCCCTCGGTGATCATCTCCAGGAGCCAGCTGTCCTCCGGATCCCCCGCGGTGACGACGGGACCGAATTCGGAGCCCATCATCAAGCGCCTGTGGTCGATGACGATCAGGCTGACCTCCGCGACCACCTCACCTTCCTCGTTCTCCGCGCCGTGGCACTTCGCACAGCGCTTCTGGAAGATCGGCAGCACGTCCTCCTTGTAGCTGACCGTGTCGGCATGGAGGGCGGTGCGGTCGAGCGCGGGGGCATCGCCGGGGGAGGCACCCTGTCCGGCCAGGCTGGCGGCGACTGCCCCTGCAGCTGCGGTCAGCCATACCGCGCGCAACACTCCCCCTGATCGTGGCATGCGCATCATCTTTTCACCTTAGTTCGTTTGCGGGGCGGTTGTGGTTGCGGGGCGGTCAGCCCAGCCCTTCCGCCTCTTTCATGAGCCTGAGATGGGTCGCGGCCTGCTCCAGGCCACCCTCGCCCTCCTGCCAGGTCACTCTGCCGTTGCCGTCCGCGTCCATCCCGGAGAGGATGGCCTGCGTCATGGCGGCGATCTCGTCGGCCGCCGCCTTGGCGGCAGCCATGTCCGTGGCGGAGGCGACCATCGCGGCCTTCTCGACGATGGCCTCGGCCCAGGTCACGACGTTCCGGGCGCTGGTGCCGACGTGGTTCGAGTGGGTTTTGACGGCGTTGGAGGCGTCATCCGAGTCACCGGCCATGCCGATGTGCTGGGCGGCGCCGGACGCGGCCTTGATCAGCCCATAGCCCTTGCCCGGCCCCCGCTCGGAGGTCGAGGGGTCGATCGCGTGCAGAACGTGCACGATGTGCCGCTGGATGCCGGCCAGATCTCCGGACCCCGCGGCCAGTCCGGCGTGCTGGGCCGCCACCTCGGCTTCCATCTGGGCCGCGACCAGCAGTCCGACCTGGTCCGGCGTGTCGCGCCACATGTCGGCGACGTGGCCGATGTGGCGGTGGGCTGCGCTTTGCGCGGAGATCTGCGGCGCGGCGACTGCCGCTGCCACGATGGCTGCCAGCGCGGCCGTGGTCACGATTCTCGTTTTCGCCATGGTCCTGATTCTCCGGGTCTTGAAGGTGGGCGAGTTCAACGTGTGGAGGAATGTCGCGACAAGGTACGCATCTTTGCGGCGCGGAACCAGACGCGGTGGTGCGCCGTGCTGTGGTACGCCGTGCTGGTGCGCCATGGAGTCCCGGCCATTACACTTGCAGCCCGGGTGCCGGCGCCACCCGCCCGGGGGACCCGACCGCGTGACCACATTCAGCCGAGGTTCGACGCCATGTTCCGATTCTGCGACCACGCCCATTCCGCCGCCCTCGTGGCGGTGCTCGCCGCGACCCTGGCCTGCGCCGCTCCGGACGAGTCCGGCGATGCCGGCGCCGGGACCGCCGATCCCGCCGCGGAGTCCGCTACGAGTCCGTTCACCCTTGCCCGGCTCCTCGCGGACGGGCAGGCGGTCTTCGGGGTGTTCCCGGGGCCCTCTACGCGTGAGCAGGGCGCGCTCATGGGGCAGAACCGGGAACTGGACTTCGTCTTCTACTCGCTGGAGTCAGGTCCATTTGACATAATGTCAACTAAAGTTTACATGGAGGGGATCGCCGAGGGCTCGGGGGAGGACGCGCCGCACCCGCTGATCCTGAGGATTCCACCGATCCGTAACGGCGTCGCTGACGCGGAGGCGCACGCCGCGGAGGCTCTCGCGGCGGGAGTGGGCGGCATCGTCTTCCCGCATGCGGAATCGGCCGAGGACGCGGCCGTGGCCGTCTCGGTGATGGGCGACGATCTCTGGCCGGGCAACCCTGCCGGGACGCTCCTCAGCATCCTGATCGTGGAGGACGCGGAAGCGGTGGACCGGGTCGACGAGATCGTGGCCACGCCGGGGGTGAGCGTGGTTTTCGCCGGGCCGGGCGACCTGCGCAGGGCCTACCAGGGCGACATGGAGGCGGTCGAGGCGGCGATCCAGCAGGTGCTCGCCGCCTGCCAGCGCCACGGGGTGCCGTGCGGGATCACCGCGGGGGTGGACGACATCGCCGCGCGGATCGAGCAGGGCTTCCGGGTGTTCATCGTGAGCGATCCGGCCGCCGTGACGGTAGGGAGGGGGGCGGCGGGGAGGGGGTAGGCGGCCGCGACGCCGGAGGTCAGCCGCCGGCTGCGTCGATGCGCGCGCTTGCGAGACGAAGGAAGCGCTCGGCGGCAGCAACCGCGTTGGTCGCCTGCTCCTCGCTGAAGGCCATGAAGGGAAAGCCCCCAGGGAGGCCGTTGGGGTAGCGTGTGGGGATGTAGTACTGGTCAAGAATCCCGGCATCGTTCGGCCTGCTTCAGCCAGCGGTCCGCCTCGGCTCTCCTATCCCACATGGATCGGCCTTGCGGACTGCATCGCGTGAGACAGGAAGGGCCGGTCTTCCTTCCGCATCCGTTCGAACTCGTCGGGGGTGAGCGGTCCAGGGGAGAGGCCGCCGGTCGCGCGGCAGGTGCTTCGGTTCGTCTGCCTGTTTCAGCCATGTCTATCGCCGGGTTCTGGTGGACCGGGCGTCGGTCGCAGCGTCCACAACTATAGCCACGGGTCCTCGGGGCAACCAAGGTCGTCCAGCCCGTTCGCATGGAGGATGCCCGGTGGGACGAGGGGGTCAGCCTCCGGCCAGCACCCGCCTCAGCTCTGCCAGCGCCTCCGCCGAGTTGGCCGCCAGCACCGACCCCGCGTCCAATCCCACCGGTCCGCCCCCGGCGCGCTCCACCACGCCGCCCGCTTCGGTCACCAGCAGGACGCCCGCGCCGTAGTCCCACGGCGCCAGCCGCGACTCCCAGAAGCCGTCGAGGATGCCGCTGGCGACGTACGCCAGGTCGATTGCGGCGGCGCCGGTGCGGCGAACCCCGGCTGTGTGCCTTAGAGCCCGGTCGAGCTGCCCCAGATACGCGGGAAGGAGGGCGTGCGCCTTGAAGGGGAAGCCGGTGCCGAGCAGGAAACGGTCGATCCGTTCCGTGGAACTGACCCGGATGCGCTCGCCGTTCTCGTGGGCGCCCGATCCGCGCGCGGCGGTCCATACCTTGCCGAGCGCCTGGGCGTCGACCGCTGCCGCGAGGGGGCCTTCGCCGTCCCAGACGGCCACCGAAGCCGCGTAGTAGGGGTGGCCGTGCAGGAAGTTGGTCGTGCCGTCGAGCGGATCCACGAGCCAGAGGTGCCGGTTGCCGGGCGCGCCGTCGCGGCCGCCGCCCTCCTCCTCGGCCAGGATCGCGTGAGCGGGGTGCCGGGCGGCGATCACTTCCATCGCCGCCTCCTGTGCGGCCACGTCCACATCGGACACGAAGTCGCTGGATGCGGTCTTCACGTCCACCCACCGGCCGCCGCCGCGATCGCACGCCTCACGGTGGATGCGCGCCGCCGCGCGGGCGGCTTCGGTTGCGGTGGCCAGCAGCTGTTCGGGTTGTCCACGCATTGTGGGTTCCGGTTCGGTGGGGGTGCCGCCGCCTGCAAGCGGGACCGCTACGGGCCGCCGCGAGCAAAACCCTCGCGGCATTCGAGCGGCGAATGCATCCGGGCTGCGGCGCTCACGTATTCGCGATGTCAAGGGTCGAACGAATGGACCCGCTCCGCTAAGTTAGCGGGTCGCCGCGGCCACCGGCCCGACTTCATTTCACTCGACAAGCCACATCGCAACCGCCACCGCCATGCCGTCTCCCACCCGCGTCTACTCAGGCATCCAGCCCACCGCCGTAATGACCATCGGGAACTATTTCGGTGCGGTGAAGAACTGGGTGAGCCTGCAGGACGAACGCGAGTGCATCTACTGCGTGGTGGATCTGCACGCGATGACCGCACCCTACGAGGCCTCCGAGCTGAGGCGGTCGGCGCGCGAGATGTTCGTCAGCCTGCTGGCAGCGGGAATCGATCCCGACCGCACCACCGTCTACATCCAGTCGACCGTGCCCGAGCAGACCGAGCTCTGCTGGCTGCTTGCCACCCTCACCTCCCTGGGCGACCTCAGCCGGATGACGCAGTTCAAGGAGAAGTCGGGTCTGCTGAAGGGCGGGCTGGGCGAGGACGACGGGACCTTCATCTCGGCGGGGCTCCTCTTCTATCCCGTCCTGCAGGCGGCCGATATCCTGGCCTACCGTGCGGGTTGCGTGCCGGTGGGGCAGGACCAGTCGCAGCACCTGGAACTCAGCCGCGGCATCGCGCGCCGCTTCAACAGCCGCTTCGGGTACCTGTTCCCCGAGCCCGACACCCTCCTCACGCATGTGCCCAAGGTCATGTCGACCGCGGACCCGGCCCGCAAGATGAGCAAGAGCCTCGGTTCCCGGCACTACATCGGCCTCTTCGAGGAGGAGGACTCCATCCGCAGGAAGATCCGCTCGGCGGTCACCGATTCGGGGGACACGCCGCCCGGCGAGGTCAGCCCCGGGATCGAGAACCTCCTCACCCTGCTCGCCGCCAGCGGCCACGACGATGACGCGGCGCAGATGCGCGAGGACTACTTTGCCGGTACTCTTCGCTACGTGGACCTGAAGGGCCGGACCGCGGACGCGCTGGTCGCGCTGACGAACGAAATGCGTGCCCGGCGTGCGGATGTTCTCCGCCGCGAGGCCGACCTGGACGGCCGCATCATGGCCATGGGTGAACGCGCCCGGGCCATTGCCGGCGAAACCCTCGCGCGAGCCCGCGAGATGGTGGGCCTGTTCCCGCCCGCGCGCCCGCCCGGCTGACACACTGAACCATCACCACGCACCGGACCCGACCATGACCGCACCTCACCCGGCGACGCCCCTCGACATCAGCGGGGTGATGATCCCCACCACCACCCCCTTCGACCCCGTCACCGGCGAGCTCGACCTGGTCGCGCTCCGGAACAACGTGCGCAAGTGGGCAGGGACCGGTGTGAGCGGCCTGGTGATCGGCGGGTCGACCGGCGAGGCCGTGTTCCTGGACGAGGGGGAGCGGGACGCGTGCTGGGATGTCGTCGGCGGGACGCTCCCCGACCGCGTGCTCCTCGTGGCGGGAACGGGGGCCGAGTCGCTGCGCACCACCCTGCGCCTCACCCGCATGGCCGCGGCGCGCGGCGCCGACGCGGTGCTGGTGCAGCCGCCCGCCTTCTATAAGGGGGCCATGACCCCCGAGGTGGTGAGGGACCACTACCTCGCCGTCGCGGAGGCGTCGCCGGTTCCCGTGATCGTCTACCAGGTGCCGACCCGCTTCAGCACGCTGGACTTCCCCGCCGGGCTGGTCGCGGAGCTGTCCGCGCACGAGAACATCGTCGGGATCAAGGACTCGCGCGGGAAGCTGGAGCTGGTCGGGGAGCTGGTGACGCAGTGTGCGCACGGCTTCCAGGTGCTGGTGGGGAGCGGCAACCTGCTCTACGGGGCGCTGGAGATCGGGGCCGTGGGCGGGATCCTGGGGGTGGCCAACCTCGCGCCGCGGGAGAGCGCCCGGCTGCACGAGCGCTACGTGGCCGGCGACAGGGCGGGCGCGGGCGCCCTGCAGGAGCGGATCGGTCCCCTTCACAACGCGGTGGTGGGCGGCATGGGGGTGGCTGGCGTCAAGTACGGGCTCGAGCTCCTGGGGTATCACGGCGGGGTGCCCCGGCCGCCGCTGAAGCCCCTGCCGGAAGGCCGCCGGGGCGAGGCCGGGGAGGCTCTCGCCAGGGCCGGCCTCCTTCCGCGTCCCGCGATGGCGCACGCCTGACGAGCGGCGATTGGACACGAGCGCGCTGAACGGCCGGTGCACCGTCGTCGTCGGGTGCCAGTGGGGCGACGAGGGCAAGGGCAAGGTCGTCGACGTGCTGGCGGCCGATGTGGACGTGATCGCGCGCTACCAGGGGGGAGCGAACGCGGGCCACACCGTGCACGCCGGGGACCAGCACTTCGTCCTGCACCAGGTCCCCTCGGGGGTCCTCCACCCCGACAAGCGCTGTCTCCTCGGCAACGGCGTCGTGGTCGATCTGGCGCAGTTCTTCGCCGAGATCGATGGTCTGGTCGAGCGCGGGCTGGATCCGCGGGGGCGCATCGGACTGAGTACGCGTGCGCACGTCGTGTTTCCCTATCACCAGGCGCTCGACCTGGCGGCGGAGGCGGCCGCGCAGCGGAAGATCGGTACGACGGGGCGGGGGATCGGGCCCGCATACGAGGCCAAGACGGGCCGCCGCGGGGTGAGGGTGGCCGACCTGCTCGACAGGCGGCGCGGGGTGGAGCGGGTGGGGCGGGGGATCGCGTGGGCGCGGGGCCGCCTGGAGGAACTGGGGGCCGATCCGGGCCTGGCCGGCACGGTGGAGGAGGCGATGGCGGTGGCCGCGCGGGTCCCCGAAGTGGCGACCGACGTGGGCGACGAGATCGCGAGCGCTCTCTCGGCCGGGAAGCGGGTGCTGCTGGAAGGCGCGCAGGGGACGGCGCTGGATGTGGACCACGGGACGTACCCGTACGTGACCTCGTCCAATACGACCGCGGGGGCGGCGGCGGTGGGCGCGGGCATCGGCCCCACGGCCATCGACTCGGTGGTGGGGGTGGTGAAGGCGTACACGACGAGGGTCGGCAACGGGCCGCTCCCCACCGCCTTCGACGCCGCGATGGACGAGCGGATCCGCGAGCTCGGCGGCGAGTTCGGCGCGACGACGGGCAGGCCGCGCCGCTGTGGCTGGTTCGACGCCGTCGTGGTCGCCTATGCCGCCCGCGTCAACGGCCTCACCGGGATCGCGGTCACGAAGCTGGATGTCCTCGACACGCTTCCCGAGATCCGCATCGCCACCGGATACCGCCTCGCCGACGCCGGCGACACCCCCTTCCCACCCACCTCCTGGGAGCTGGAGCGCGTCGAGCCGGCCTACGAGACCCTGCCGGGATGGCAGTCCCCCACCACCGGGGTGCGCACGCTGAACGATCTTCCCCGCAACGCGCGAGCTTACCTGGAGCGGATCGAGGAGCTCGTGGGCACGCCCATCGCGATGGTTTCGGTGGGGACGCGGCGCAGCCAGGTGATTCGAGAAGCTTGAGAACAATGTCAGCTTTGGCTAGCTTTAAATGCTGTGCTGCTTGCGCCGCCGGATGTGACGCACAACCGCTGGCCGCAGGCTTTAGCAGCCCGTGGGCATCTCGCCGCCCTCGGTGCGACACGGGAACCAACCGCGGGCTGCTGGATGTTTGAAGATCTGAGCAGGAGACTGGACGGGGTTCTGGGGCGCTTCCGCGAGCGCGGGCTCCTCACCGAGCGCATGGTCCAGGAGGGTTTGCGCGAGATGCGACGCGCCCTCCTGGAGGCCGACGTCAACTACAAGGTCACCCGCGACTTCCTGAACGGCGTCCGGGAGAAGGCGCTGGGCGAACGCGTGCTCAAGGCCGTTTCGCCCGGGCAGCAGATCGCCAGGATCGTGCACGACGAGCTGGCGGCGCTGATCGGCGGAGAAGGGGAGACCCGGCTTGACTGGTCCCCGGCGCCGCCCACGGTGATCATGCTGGTCGGGCTGCAGGGTTCGGGCAAGACGGCCACCGCCGCCAAGCTCGCCAGACGGCTTGCCCGTCAGCGAAAGCCCACGCTCCTCGCGGCCTGCGACCTGTATCGCCCGGCCGCGGTCGACCAGCTGCGGGTGCTGGGCAAGCGCGCCGGAGTGCCGGTCCACCATGAGGAAGGCGCGACCGACCCGGTGGAGGTGGCGAAGGCGGGCCACCGCCGCGCCCGGCGGATGAAGTCCGCGGCGCTCGTCGTCGATACGGCGGGGCGGCTGCAAATCGATGAACCGATGATGGACGAGTTGGCGCGTCTCAGGGCGGCGCTCGATCCCCGGGAGATCCTTCTCGTAGCCGACGCCATGACCGGGCAGGAGGCGGTGAGGATCGCGCAGGGCTTCGACGAGGCTCTGGGCGTGACCGGCTTCGTGCTGTCCAAGATGGACGGGGACGCCCGCGGCGGCGCGGCGCTCTCGATCCGCGGCGTGACGGGCAAGCCGCTCAAGTTCGTCGGCACCGGCGAAGGGGTGGACGACCTCGAAGCGGTGGATCCGGGCCGGATCGCGGGCCGCATCCTCCAGCAGGGCGACGTGGTGGGCCTGGTCGAGCGGGCGCAGGCGGTGGTGGACGTCAGCGAGGCGCAGTCGCTGCAGAAGAAGGTGTTCGGAAAGCAGCGCTTCACCCTCGAGGACTTCCTCGCCGCGATGCGGCAGGTGCAGAAGATGGGTCCCATCGACCAGTTGCTGAAGATGGTGCCCGGTATGTCCCGGGGTCTCCCCGCGGGAGCGGTGGACCCGAAGAAGATGAAGCACATCGAGGCGATCATCCTGTCGATGACGCCGGGCGAGCGCCTTCGTCCCGAGATTCTGAACGGATCGCGGCGGAAAAGGATCGCCCGGGGAAGCGGTACGACAGTGGCGGAGGTCAACCGCCTCTTGAACCGGTTCGCCGAGATGGAGAAAATGATGAACAACATGAAAGGGCTGATGCCCTCCGTGAAATTCCCCTTCCCACAGAACTGAGTGCCAGGAAGAACATGTCCGTAAAGATTCGCCTCCGGCGGATGGGTAGAAAGAAACAACCCCACTACCGCATCGTGGTCGCAGACAGCCGTTCCCCCCGGGATGGCCGTTTCGTCGAGAACCTGGGTTACTACAACCCGATCACACACCCGGCCCGGCTCAAGGTCGATCTTGAACGGGTGGATTACTGGCTGGGCGAAGGCGCAGTCGCGTCGCGCACGGTGGGCAACCTGGTGACCAGGGCGCGGGCCGGGGGCGACGCGAAGGTCGCGCTGGTCGGGGACGGGGACGAGGTGGCCCCGGTGGCCGAGGCGGTGGCAGAAGCCGGGCCCGGCGCGCCGGCCGACGCCGACGCGGCTGCGGCCGAAGTGGACGCTGCCGCCGAAGCCGGTGAGGCCGCTGCCGAAGCCGCGGAGGCCGCCGACGCCCCCCAGGCCGACGAACCCGCTGAAGTGGACGCCGCCGCCGAAGCCGATGAAGCCGCCGACGCGCCGAAGGCCGACGAGGTTGTGGAGGCTGCGGAAGCGCCCGAGGCCGCGGAAGCGCCCGAGACCGCCGAAGCCGCCGAAGCCGCCGAGGCACCCGAAGCCGCCGAAGCCGCCGAAGAACCCGAAGCCGACGAAGCACCCGAGACTGCCGAAGGCTCGGAGTCCGAATCGGATGACGCGGTCGCCGAGGAGGGTGATAGCCAGGCCGGGGAGTCAGCGGAGGGCAACGCTCCCGACGAGCCCGAAGCCGCCGATGCGGATGACGCCCCCGACGCAGCCGACGAACCTCCGGACACCGCCGATGCCGGCGACCCGCCCGAGGCTACCGCGGACGGGGATCCGGCGGAGTAGCCAACCGTGGCGGGGGGCCGCCGTCATCCTCCGTTCCTGGTCGTCGGCCATCTCAACAAGGCCCACGGAAAGAAGGGGGAATTGTTCGTTTGGCCCCTGACCGACTACCCCCACACCCACTTCATCCCCGGTGCGGTTCACTTTCCGGGCGACGAGGCCGGCGAGAATCCGTCCCCTTCGCTGGCGCCGCTGACCATCGAGTCGGTGCGGCCCTACCGGAAGGGGTATCTGGCCAGATTCCAGGGGATCGACGACCGCACGGCGGCGGAGGAGCTGCGCGGGCACTATCTGCTCCGGCCCTTCGACGCCATCGACGAACTCGACGAGGGCGAGGTCTTCTATCACGAGCTTGTCGGGGCCGCGGTGGTTACGGTGGAAGGCGCCCGAGTGGGCGAAGTACGCGAGGTCTTCCCGCTCAAGCCGGCCGACCTTCTGCAGGTGACGGGTCCGGGTGGAGAGATCATGATCCCCTTTGTGGGCGAGATGGTCGTCTCCTTCGAGCGGGAGCACCGCCGCGTGGTGATCGACCCGCCGGAGGGTCTTCTGCCGTGAGCCCTGCCGCCTGGCAGCCCGTGGACAAAGCCCCCGCGGCATTCGAGCGCCGATGCATCCGCGTTGGAACGCTTCGCCGACCCGGTTACGATGTAGTGTATCCTTTACGAATTGTCGTGTTTTCTTTACATATTTCAGTCTCAAGGCTCCGCTCTTCGTTGCCTTTCGGCCGAATAGCACTGCTATTCGCCTCTCAAGGCGCCTTGCCAACGCGGCGCCTCGCCGCTCTCTGTGCTCACGCGGGTTTATCCACGGACTGCTGGAGGAGTGCAGGCGTGGCTGTGGCGCCGGGAGGGCCGCTGCCGTGATCCGCATCAATATCGTCACGATCTTCCCCGGTTTTTTTACCGCACCGCTGGGGGCGAGCATCCCTGGCCGGGCGGCGGCGGCAGGTCTGGCCGGCTACCGTGTGATCGACCTGCGGGACTACACCCACGACCGGCACAGGACGGTGGACGACGAGCCCTACGGCGGCGGTGCCGGGATGGTGATGAAGCCGGAGCCCTTCTTCGAGGCGATCGACGATCTGCGGCCCGACGGGCCGGTCGTGCTGCTCTCCGCGCGCGGCCGCCCCTTCCGGCACGACCACGCGGTGCGACTGTCGCTGGAAAAGGAGGTCACACTCCTCTGCGGGCACTACAAGGACGTCGACCAGCGGGTGGCGGACCACCTAGCGACGGAGGAGCTCTCGATCGGCGACTTCATCGTGTCGGGGGGCGAGGTGGGCGCGCTGGCGGTGACCGACGCGGTGGTGCGGCTCCTGCCCGGAGCACTCGGGGACCACGAGTCCGCCTCGTCCGACTCCTTCTACGACGGCGACGCGATCTCGGCTCCGTCCTACACGCGCCCCGCCGAATACCGCGGCCTCCCGGTGCCCTCGGTGTTGCGCAGCGGCGATCACGCCCGGATCGAGGCCTGGCGGCGCGCCGAGTCGGAGCGGTTGACGCGGATCCGCAGGGCGGGCGGATAGCAGCACTTCCAATCGGCCCGCGGCCTGTCTATCTTTGCAGGCTGCATATCGCACGATGCCGATCTGGAAACTGACTGCCCTGAGGAGCCCGGCCATGACGGATGTCCTCCACCAACTGGATATGGAACACCTCCGGGACGACCTGCCCGATTTTGCGCCCGGCGACACGATCAAGGTCCTCTACCGCGTCCGCGAAGGTCAGAAGGAGCGGATCCAGGTCTTCCAGGGCGTGTGCCTCGGACGGCGGGGCTCCGGCATGGGCGAGACCTTCACCGTGCGCAAGCTCTCCGGCGGGATCGGGGTGGAGAGGATCTTCCCCGTCAACGCGCCGACCGTCGGCGGGGTCGAGATCGTGCGCCGCGGCCGCGTGCGCCGGGCCAAGCTGTACTACCTGAGGGGCCTGCGCGGGAAGGCCGCCCGGATCAAGGAGAAGCGGACGGCCCGGGCAAACTAGCCCGTGGACAGCGGGTTGCCGCTCAGCTACGAACGCAGCTTCTGGGACCGTGGTCTGGCCCGCGTCGCGGGGGTGGACGAGGTGGGACGGGGACCGCTGGCTGGACCGGTCGTGGCCGCGGCGGTCATACTGGGTGAGGGGGTGGAGGTGAACGGCGCCGCCGACTCCAAGGTGCTGTCCCCCGCCGACCGCAGCGAAGTCGCAGCCGAGATTGAAGGCCGCGCGGTCGCGGTGGCGCTCGGTGCCGCCTCGGTCCGCGAGATCGACCGGTTCAACATCCTGCGCGCGACCACCCGGGCGATGACCCGCGCGCTCGACCGGCTCGCCGTGCGGCCGGACCATGTCGTCGTGGACGGACTGCCGGTTCGTGACCTGGGGTGGCAGCACGACGCGGTGGTCGGAGGTGACGGGCTCGTGCATTCGGTGGCGTGCGCCTCGATCGTGGCCAAGGTCTGCCGCGACCGCCTCATGACCCGTCTCGCGCGGCGCTACCCCGGCTATGGGTGGGAGCAGAACATGGGCTACGCCACCAGGCGCCACCGGGAAGCCGTGCGGGAGGCGGGGCTGACACCCCATCACCGCGTCACCTTCGGGCTGCTGCAACTGGAATTGCCGCTGGACCGTGCCGGCGGGTTGGCCGAAGTCCCGCAGCTTCACGCTCCGCGTTAGCTTTCCCGTGAGCCGGTAGCTCAGTTGGTAGAGCAACGGACTTTTAATCCGTAGGTCCTGGGTTCGATCCCCAGCCGGCTCACTGTCGTCCCGCCGGGAAACCCGGGCGCGTCCCTGTGGCAGCGGGCGCGGCGCTTCGGGCCGGGGTTACAGGAATCTGCCGCCGCGGTGCCCATGAGCCTTCATCCGAGCCTTCTGCGACTGCCTCGCCGGCTTCGCAAATCAGCGATCCTCTTCGCTTTCTGCATCGCTTTGAGCGCCTGTTCCGGCGGGTCGAACGGTGTGCAGCCGGAGATGCCGGATCCACCGGATCCACCCGCCCGTCCGGTCCCGTGCGTCTTCGGCAACGCGACCTGCGCGGAGCGGATCGGACTCGGCGACGGCCTCTTCCTTCCCACCTTCACCACGCACCTGCTCACTGCGAGGAACGCCGAAGTGACGCGGGCGCTCATCGTCATACACGGCAACATCCGCAACGCCGACACATACTTCGACACCGGGATCCGGGCGGTTACCAACGGCGGCGGCACTCTGGGGAACACCCTGGTGGTCGCGCCTCACTTCCAGACCAGCGACGATGATCCGGAGCCGGACGAGCCCTTCTGGTCCAGCGCCGGGTGGAAGCGGGGACACCTCTCCAGGCCCGAGGGTCCGGCCCCGCGCGTCAGTTCGTACGCCGCCCTCGACCGGATCGTACGGCTCCTCCTCGACGGCAACCGCTTCCCGGCGATGCGGCAGATCGTGGTGGCGGGCCATTCGGCGGGCGGGCAGGTCGTGCATCGCTACGCGGCGACCAGCCGCGAGGAGGAGGAGGCCCGCGCGGGCGTGGCGTTCCGGTACGTCGTCACCAATCCCTCCACCTTCCTGTACCTGGGCCCGCGGCGGGAGGGGGGGATGGGACCTTCTCGGTGCCGGGGGCGGGTTGCGACGACTACGACGACTGGCACTACGGACTCGCCGACCGCCCCAGCTACCCCGGTGCGCTGGAAGCGGACACGATCCGGGCCCAGCTGATTCGCCGGGACGTGCGCATACTCCTGGGGGACGCCGACACCCTCAACGCCTCGCTGGACGTGAGCTGCGGCGCGAACCTGCAGGGGGCGAACCGCTATGTTCGCGGGCGCACGCTGGTGCGCTTCATGGCGGCCTTCCACCCGCGGCACGCACACACCGAAATGATCGTGCCGGGGGTGGGCCACTCCAGCAGCTCGATGTGGGTTTCCGAGGTGGGTGGGGAGGCGCTCTTCGGGAACTGACCGGGCCAACCGGGGGCTCCTGCTTGTGACGGTTGCCGGAGATCGGTGCGCGTGCGGAGTGCAACTTCCAGCTACGGAGTGTATGCCGTAGTTTGAAGAATGGCCCTTGTGCTACTGCTGAATCCCGTTATCGGGGCGGCTGCCCGGCAGTTGGGTTGTTCATCCTCCGCCCCCGCCCGCTTCCACTTGCCGCGGCTGCGTGCGCCCGCGGGGATGGGTTGACACGATGATGATTTCTCGAGGCTCCGCGTTGTTCAGGGACTGGCGGCTCGCTGTGATGTCGGCGGCAGTGGCGTGTGGAGCTCTGGCCGCTCCGTCCATCGCGACCGGCCACAATCTCGCCATCCCGGCCCCGGCGGCGCCCGCTTCCCCGGGGCCTGACACGAAGCGTGCCGATGCCGCTCGCCCTACGGTCTCGATGAAGGCAGAGCGATCGGGCACGGGCCACGAGAGATTTGCGCTGACGATCACCTTTTCGGAGAGCGTCACCGGATTCCGCCTCGACGACATCGATCTCAATCACGGCAGCCTTTCGGACCTCAGCGGCAGCGGGGCGGTCTACACGGTCACAATCGAGCCTCCGGACGACTTCGAGGGTACGATCACGGTCACCATTGCTGACAGTGCCGCTCAGAATGCACAGGACGAAGACAGCCAGCCGGCAGTGTACCACTTCTTCGCCGACAACGTGCGGCCCGAACTGCACGACGCCTTCGTCGACGGCGACGAGCTCGTCCTGGTCTTCGACGATGACCTGGACGCAGCGTCGGTGCCGGGGACGCAGGACTTTCGCGTCCGCGTCGAGGGAAGGTCGCGATCCGTCTCGGATGTCGGCGTAGGCCAGGACGAGGTGACTCTGACCCTCGCTTCCCCCGTCGTACACCGCGACGAAGTCACGGTGAGCTACACGCCCGGAACGCGCCCGCTGAGCGACGCCGTGGGCAACCGCGTCGAGGCCATCGTGCGGGAGCCCGTCACGAACACGACCGTCCAGGGCGCCGGAGCTCCGAGCGCCCCCAGGTCGTTGTCGGCGGCCGCCAGCGGGACATCGGCGATCGATTTGACCTGGACCGCACCGGCCGATTCCGGCAGCGCTGCGGTCGACGGGTACCGCATCGAGGTTTCCAGCAATGCCGGAAGCAGTTGGAGTGCTCTGGTGGCCGATACGCGCACCAGCGCCACGTCTTACCGCCATACCGGCCTCGCCGCCCACACCACGCGCCACTACCGGGTGATGGCGATCAACGATTTCGGTGTGAGCGAGCCTTCCAACACGGCAAGCGCCACCACCGTGGGCAGGGTGCCCGGGCAGCCGACGGGACTGAGCGCCACCGCGGTGGGATCATCCCGCATAAACCTGAACTGGAGCGCCGCGCCCGGCGGGTCCGGCGGGGCGGTGACGGGATACGAGATCGAAGTCTCGGCAAACGGGGTGTCGGGATGGAGCACGCTCGTATCGGACACACGCTCGACATCCACACGCTATTCCCATACGGGACTGGCGCCCGGTACCCGGCGCTTCTACCGCGTCTCGGGGATCAACCGGACGGGTGTGGGATCGCCGTCGAACGTGGCCGGGGCCACGACCGGGGCGACGATCCCGGGGCGGCCGCTCAACCTGCGGGCCGCAGCCGCGAGCGGCCAGATTACCCTCACATGGTCGGGACCTGCCGAGACGGGCGGTTCAGCGGTTACCGGGTACTCCATCGAGTCCTCTTCCGATGGCGGAACCAACTGGACCATCCTGGTGGCGAACACCCTGAGCAGGACCACCAGTCATGTCCACAGGGGTCTCCCGCCCGGCGTTACCCGCCACTACCGGGTGGCCGCGGTCAACAGCAGAGGACGGGGGCCGTATTCGAACGTTGTCCAGGCATCCACGCCCGCAAACCTGCCTGGAAGACCGAGCGGTCTGCGGTTCGAAATGCTGGATGCCACGAGCATCACCCTGGCCTGGAATCCCCCTCTGACCACCGGTGGCGCCGCCATCACCGGCTACCGGATCGAATTCTCGCGCAATGGCGGCGTGAGCTGGCAGCTGGCGGCCACCACCGCTGCGACGAGCACGCAGTACACGCACGGCGGCCTGGAACCCTCGACCCCGTATCACTATCGGGTCGCGGCGATCAACCGCGCAGGCGCTGGGCCGTTCTCGGCACCCGCCGGGGCCACCACCGCCGCGGGCGTGCCGGGTGCGCCGCGGAACCTGAGCGCCAATGCCGTGGGATCGTCCCGCATCGATCTCAGATGGACCCGGCCATCCGACGAAGGCGGGGCGCGGATCACCGGGTACCGGATCGAAGTCTCCGAGGACCGGCGGAGGACATGGAGCGTGCTGGACGATGTGACGGGAGCGACCACGACCAGGTACTCGCACACCGGGCTGCCGCCCAGCACCACGCGCCATTACCGGGTTGCCGCAGTCAACCGCACGGGCGCAGGCCGTTTCTCAAACGTCGACTGGGCGACGACCGACCCCGGCCTCCCCGGCCCGCCCACCGGGCTCGAGGCTCTGGCGGACGGCACCTCCCGGATCGACCTGTCGTGGACCGCCCCGGCCAATACCGGAGGCGTGCTGCTCATCGGCTACAGGATCGAGGTCTCGGAGAACGCCGGGACGTCGTGGAGCGTCCTGGTGCCGACCACGCGGTCGACCGGAACCGCGTATGCGCATGGTGGCCTGTCGGCTGGGAGCACGCGTCACTACAGGGTGTCCGCGATCAACCAGGTGGGCGTGGGTGAGCCGTCCCGGCAGGCGGGCGCGACCACGGAGTCGTCGGTTCCCGGCGCGCCCACGGCGCTGTCCGCGGCGGCGAACGGCACGTCGCGGATCGATCTCCGCTGGAGGGCGCCTGACCTTGACGGCGGCAGGCGCATCAGCGGGTACCGCGTCGAGGTCTCGGAAAACGGGGGCACTACCTGGAGCGACCTCGTCGCCAACACCCGAAACACCAACACCGGCTACTCGCACACGGGGCTCGAACCCGGGACCACCAGGCACTACCGGGTCTCGGCCATCAACGCCCTGGGCGTGGGCGAACCTTCGAGCGTCGAGACCGCCACCACCGACGCCACCGTGCCGGACGCTCCGACGGGGCTGCTCGCCACGGCCGTCGACGCAACCCAGATCGACCTGTCGTGGACGGCGCCCGCCTACGACGGCGGGGCTCCGATCGTCGGCTACCGGATCGAGGTGTCGGAGGACGGCGCGGCGTGGACCAACCTTGTACGGAACACGGGGGTCGCCACCACCAGTTACCTGCACATCGGCCTGGAGCCCGGCAGCACCCGGTTCTACCGCGTATCGGCCATCAATGCGGCCGGGACCGGAATGCCGTCCGGGGTGGCGAGCGCGTCGACGGACGACGGGCGGCAGCGGTCGAGGCGGGTCGGCGAGAGCATCCTCCCGCACGCCGCCGCGGCGATGACATCGAGTACGGTTTCGGCGATCGCTTCCCGCGTGGACGCGGTGGCCATGCGGGACGGCGAACGAATGAGGGCGAGTCTGGGCAGCGCGTCGTCGCTGCTCCGGGGCCCGGGCGCGGGTGGGGCAGGGGGCTTCCCGGTCCGGTTCGGCGGCATGCACCCCGGCATGCCGGGGGCCGCCCGGCTTCTCGACGGAGCCTCCTTCGTGTTGCCGGTCGGCAACCAGATTGCACGGCAGGACCGGGGCATCATGGGCACGCTGTCGACCTGGGGCGGCGGCGACTACGTGAGCATCGCCGAGCCCGAAGCGACCGACATCGAGTGGAGCGGCAACCTGACCAACCTGCACGTGGGCGCGGACGTGCGCGTGCGACCGGACATCCTGGCCGGTGTGGCGGCCACGACATCGTCGGGGAACTTCGACTTTACCGACCGCACGGGCGCGAACCCGTTGGGCGGCAGCTACGGCAACCGCCTCACCACCGTGAACCCCTATGGCGCCTGGCTGCTGGACGGCGAGGGATCGGTGGTGTGGGCGGCCGCCGGCTACGGCTGGGGCAACGTCGAGATGGAGGACGACCGCGTGGAGCTGCGCACGACCGGCACCAGCATGCTGAGCGGTGCGGCGGGGGGGAGCCATACGCTGCTGACCAGCGGCCTCGGCAACGTCCGGGTGAGGGGCGAGGGGTGGGTGACGCGCATGACCGTGAGCGAAAGCGAGGAGATGGACTCGCTCACGCTGGACATGCAGCGGGCGCGGCTGCTCCTGGAGTGGTCGCAGGGATACCGGACGGAGCGCGGGGACGAGATCGCGTTCCTGCTCGAGGGCGGGGTGCGCTACGACGGCGGCAGCGGGGCGCAGGGCGCCGGGGTCGAGGTCGGGAGCGGCATGCGGCTGGTCAACGCGGGACTCGGGGTGCGCCTGGAGGCGCGCGGACGGGCGTTGCTGACCGGCCAGGAAGGGTATCAGGAATGGGGTTTGGGGGCCACGCTGCAGATCGACCCGCAGATCCGGGGCGAAGGCCTGTCGTTGCGGGTGGCTCCCACCTGGGGCGAGGCGGCGAGCGGCGCCCGGGAGCTCTGGGAACGGGGCGTTTCCGAGATGCGGCGGGACGGTGTGGATCCCGTGGGTGGACGGCTGGACGCCGAGATGTCCTACGGTCTGCGCGGGCTCACGGGCACCCCGTACGGAGGACTGCTCCTCGCCGGCGAAGGGCTGCGCGCCTACAGCAGCGGGGTGCGTTACGATCTGGGTAGCGGACTTGGGCTGCGGGTGGAGGTGACCCGCCGCGAGGCCGCCTTCGGTCCGCCCGAGCATGCGATCGGGGTGCGGGGACGGCTGCGCATGCCGTAGCAGACGGCCATACCGGCGTTGCCTTGGTCCGCACACTCCGCCCGGGCCGCGCCGACGCTCCGGGCGCCCTCCCCCTATCCAGTTGCGGTTCGGGACCCCACTTTAATCGGGAACCCGTGGTGACCGTTCCAACCCTGATGGAGTCGAAGAAGATGAGACGTATCCGTTTCGCCACCGCACTCGTCCCGCTCGCCGCCCTCTTTGCGGTCGCGCTGCCGGCCGGCGCACTGGTCGGGCAGGACGCAACCGCCGACCAGACCGAGCCGCCGCAGTCCGCTGCAGAGGCGATCCTGGCCTCCCCGGAGTGGATGGAGCCGCCGCAGGAGATCATGGACGCAGTGCTGGCGCCCCGCTACCTGAACATGAATCTGGGCTCCGCCAGTCCGGACAGGCGCTGGTTCCTCCATCAGGTGAGCGACGGCCAGGTCACCATGGACCGGTTCTCGCGCCCCTTCGACGAACTGGGCGGCCAGTTCCTCGAACCCCAGGCCAATCGCACCCGTCGGCTGTCGACCCGGGGTGCGGTGGGCTACAAACTGATCTCGGCGGCCGACGGTTCGGTCACCGACATCGAGGTGCCCCGTGACGCCCGCTTCTCGAACGCCAGCTGGTCGCCCGACGGCTCGCAGTTGGCGTTCTACGCGCACTACGACACGGAAACGCACATCTACGTGGCCGACCCCGAGAACGGGCGCTCCCGGCGCGTGACCCGCGAGCCCGTGCTCGCAACGATGGTCACCACCTTCCAGTGGACCGCGAACGGGGACGAGATCGCGACCGTCCTGATCCCCCAGGGCCGCGCCTCGCGGCCGATGGAACCGCAGGTCCCGCCCGGACCGCACGTCAAGCTGACCGAGGACGGAGCGAACCGGCTCCGCACCTACGCGAGCCTGATGGCCACCCCGTACGACGAGGAGCTCCTCGAGTGGCACGTGACCGGGCAGCTTGCCACGGTCGCAGTGGGCAACCGCAGGGTGACGCGGATCGGCGAGCCGGCGATGATCCGCAGCTTCAACTTCTCGCCTGATGGCCAGCACGCGCGCGTCACGACGATGCGGCGCCCCTTCAGCTACATCGTCCCGGTCACGAGCTTTGGCCGCGTCGAGGAGATCTGGGACCGCGACGGCGACGTCCTCGCCCAGCTCGACGAGACCGAGCTCAACACCGGGATCCGCGGGACGCCGGCCGCGCCGGGAGTGGCGGGCGAAGAGGAGGAGCCCGACCGCCGCTCGATGTCCTGGAGGGCCGACGGGGCCGGGTTGACCTATCTGCAGATGGAGCCGGAGCCCGAGGAGGAGGAGGAGAGCGACGACACCGCGGAGGAGCCGGAGGAAGAGGAGGAAGGCGAACAGCGCCGCGCCCCGCGCAAGGACCGGGTCATGCTCTGGGTTCCTCCCTTCGGTGAGGACGACGTGAGCGTGGTCTACGAGTCCGACCAGCGGATGTCCTCGCACCGCTACTCGGCGGGCTACGAGTGGCTGTTCGTGACGCGGCGGCCCGGTGGCGGCGGGGGTGGACCGGCCGCCTTCCGCGGTGGCGGCGGAGGCGGGCGGGTCACCGAATACGCGGTGCGGCTCGACGAGCCCGAGACCACCTACACGATCACCGAGTGGAACACGGGCGACTTCTACGAGAATCCCGGTTCGCTGGTGATGACCAGTGGGGCCGCTGCGGGTGGTGCCTTCGCTGCAATGGGCGGGGGTGGCGGCGGATCGTTCGTCGAGATGGGCGGCGAGCCGGGCAACGAGGTGGTCTTCCTGACCGGCACGATCTACCACGAGGACCCGCTCGAATCGTCGCCCCAGTCGTTCATGGACCGGGTGTCGGTGCGGACCGGCGAGAAGGAGCGCGTCTACGAGAGCTCCAACGACGGCCAGTCCGAGCGCATCGCGGCCGTGCTGGACGCCGACGCCGGGAAGTTCATCGTCCGCCGCGAGACCCCGACCGAGATCGCGCAGTCGTATCTGGTCGACGGCGACACGCGCACGCAGCTGACCAACAACATCGACTACACGCCCGATATCACGAACGCCCCCCGCCAGCGCTTCACCGTCGAGCGTCCGGACGGCTTCCGCTTCCTCGTCAACGTCACGCTCCCGCCCGACTTCGTGGAGGGTGAGCGGCGCCCCGCGATGTTCTGGTTCTACCCCCGCGAGTACCAGGACCAGGAGTCGTACGACGAGCGCGGCCGGACCTACAACAAGAACGCCTTCCCGAACTTCGGGACCCGCTCGATGGAGTACCTGATCCGGCTCGGGTACGTCGTGGTCGAACCCGACGCGCCGATCGTCGGCGATGCGGGCGCGATGAACAACAACTACGAACACGACCTGCGCAACAACCTCGCGGCCGTGATCGACGAGCTGGATGCGCGGGGCATCATCGACCGCCAGCGCCTCGGTCTGGGCGGGCACTCCTACGGGGCGTTCAGCACCCTGAACGCGATGGTCCACACACCGTTCTTCAAGGCCGGGATCGCGGGCGACGGCAACTACAACCGCACCTTCACCCCGCTCGGCTTCCAGAGCGAGAGGCGGATCTTCTGGGACGCGCCCAACGTGTACCTGGACATGTCGCCCTTCATGCACGCCAACGACCTGACCGGTGCGGTCCTGCTGTACCACGGCATGCACGACCAGAACGTCGGCACCGCTCCAGACCACTCGCCCCGGCTCTTCCACGCCCTGAACGGGCTGGAGAAGACGGCCGCGATGTACATGTATCCCTTCGAGGACCACGGTCCGGCAACCGTCGAAACAACCCTGGATCTGTGGGCCCGCTGGACCGCGTGGCTGGAGGTGCACCTGGCGAAGAGGGAGCGGCCGGTGACGTGATACCTGGGCGCCGGGGATGAGGGCCTCGCCCCAAACCCAGCGGCACCTGGGGCTTCTTGCCGCTACCGGCGTTGGCGTCGGCGCCATCGTCGGTAGCGGCATCCTGGCGCTCGCCGGCGTCGCCTTCGCGACCACCGGCCCGAGCGCGATCCTGGCGTTCGCCCTGAACGGGGTGATCGCGCTCATCACGGTGTGCTCGTTCGCGGAACTCGCCGCGCGCTTCCCGCAGTCGGGCGGCACCTACACCTATGCGCGCAAGGTCCTCACGGTCGGGGCCGCCTTCGGGGTGGGGTGGGTGGTGTGGTTCGCCTCGGTGGTGGGGGCGGTGCTCTACGCCATGGGCTTTGCGGTCTTCCTGGTCCCGTTCCTGGAGCAGGTCGCGCTGATGACAGGCGGCGAGGTCCCCGGGTGGATCGGTACGCGCCTCGCAGTTCTGGCGTTCGCGCTCTGCGCGGTGGGCTTCTACTCCTGGCGCCTCACCCGGACCGCGGCGGGCGGCGGGCAGTGGGAGACGATCGGCAAGGTCGTTGTGTTCATTGTCCTGCTCGTCGCGGGCTTCTTTGCGCTGGCCGGCGAGGCCCCCGGCCCCGGCGCACTGGCGGCGCGCTTCCGGCCGTTCTTCTCGGATGGACTGGTGGGACTGGCCCAGGCGATGGGCTACACCTTCATCGCGCTGCAGGGGTTCGACCTGATCGCGGCGGTGGGCGGAGAGGTACGCGACGCGAAACGCAACATCCCGCGGGCGATGTTCCTGTCGCTGGGCACCGCGCTGGTGATCTACCTGCCGCTCCTCTTTCTGATCGTGGCGGTGGGGGCTCCGGGCCAGCCGGTGACGGAGGTGGCGGCGGAGCACCCGGAGATCCTGGTGGCGGTGGCCGCCCGCAATTTCATGGGTCCGATGGGCTACTGGCTGGTGCTGGCGGCGGGGCTCCTGGCAATGCTCTCGGCGCTGCAGGCCAACCTGCTGGCGGCTTCCCGCTTCGCGCGCACCATGGGCACGGACCGGACGCTTCCGCCCCGCTACGCCCGGCTCGCTCCGGGCACCGGCACACCGACCGCGGCCGTGCGCCTGAGCGCCGTGGTGGTCGCGTTTCTGCTGATCGCGGTCCCGGATGTGGCGGCGGCGGGCGCGGTGGCGAGCCTGATCTTCCTGACGAGCTTCGCCCTCACGCACGGGATCGGGTATCTGGCGCGGAAGCGGGCCGGCAGGCCCGACGGATTTCGCACACCCTGGTTCCCGGCGGTGCCGGTGGTGGGCGGGACGGCGTGCCTGGCGATCGGCCTCTACCAGGCGGTCGCGGTGCCGTCGGCCGGGGTGTTGGCCGCGCTGTGGCTGGGGTTGGGCGGGATCCTCTACGCCATCTACCTGGCGCCGCGCGCGCGTGTAGTGGATGCGTCCACGGAGGGGCTTGACCCGCAGATCGTGAGGCTGCGCGGTCGCCGGCCCGTAGTGCTCACGCCGATCGCGAACCCGGCGAGCGCGGAGACGCTGGTGACGATGGCCAAGGCGCTGGCGCCTCCCGAGGTCGCGCGGGTGCAGTTGCTTTCGGTGGTTTCCCCAAAGGAGCGCCACGCACCCGGCGAACAGCCGCACGGCGTCCGCGACGCCCAGGCGGTCCTCGGAGGCGCGCTCAGCACGGCGATGGAGGTGGATCTTCGCCCGGAGGCGCTGATCACCCTGCACGACGACCCCTGGGGAGAGATCGCCCGCGTGGCGGAGGCAACCCGCTGCGAGAGCCTGCTCCTGGGCGTCGGGCACCTCGACGATTCGCTGATGACGGGGTCGCTCGCCCGTCTTATCGGCGCGGTGGACGCCGACGTGGTGATCCTGCGGGCGCCGAGCGAGTGGACGCCGGAGCAGGCCCGGCGGATCCTGATTCCCTCGCGGGGCGGGCGCGACCAGAGCCCGGTGCGCGCGCGGTTACTGGCCAGCCTGGGGCGGACCGCGTCCCGCGACGTGACCTTCCTGGGCGTGCTGTCGGAGGAGGCCGGCGCCGGTGCGCACCGGCGTGCGCGGCGGGACCTGGAGCGGCTGGCCTGGGACGAGATGGGGGAATCCGCCCACGCCGAACTGGCCGTGGGGGACGATGTCGCCGCCGAAGTCGCGCGCCGCGCGGCCGACACCGACCTCCTTGTTCTGGGGTTTCACCGCAGCGGCCGCCGCCGCACCGTATTCAGCAGCCTCATGCTGCGCGTCGCCCGGGCGACGGATTGCCCACTGCTGATGATCAGCCACCGCCGCGGCGCCGCCCTGTCGCCCGAGGCATCGCGTCTGCTCCCCGAGGCTGCGCGCCCGGCAGGGATCGTAAAATAAATTTTCTTAGCGTAACAAATATTTTCTTAATGCACACCCGGCCCTGGGGTGTCCACCCGCTTGCCCGGCCCGTGTGGAACCAACCCCCGAAACCGGTGTACTAACAAAATAGTTGACAATCGGCGCGACACCCTGTACTGTTTCTCCTAATGTCTTAGGGGCCAGCGGGCGGACTCGCGGACCTCGCCGTCCACGATGGCCGCCCCGAGCGGGTGCCGCCCGGTTCGGCGCCGCCCGGCACGACAACTCGAAACGCGGGCAGACAGGCCCGCAGGGAGACGACCTTGAAACGTAGACTGACCGAGCGGGAGCTCGACATCATGTCGGTCCTGTGGGAGCTGGGGTCGGCAACGGTCTCCGAGGTGAACGAGCGCCTCGAGGACGACCTCGCCTACAACACCGTTCTCACGGTGCTGCGAATTCTGGAGTCGAAGGGTCTGGTCGACCATCGCAAGGAGGGGCGCGCCCACCGCTACCACGCGCTCCTCGGTCGCGAGGAAGCGGGGCGGTCGGTCGTCGCGCGCATGCGGGACAAGCTCTTCAAGGGCTCGGCCGAACTGCTCGTGACTCAGCTCGTATCGGAAGAACAGCTTTCGCCGGAGGCCGTGAAGCGCCTCCGCAAGCTGCTGGATCAGCGTCTGGAAAGGGAGAACGAACGATGATTGCCGCGTGGATGCTCTGGTCGGTCGGAGTGGGCCTGCTGTTTCTGATTGCCGGCCTGGCGATGGAAAGGATCCTCGATGGAGGGCGGCGCTGGGTCTGGGCCGCGGCGGGGGTGGGGACACTCGCGCTTACCGCCATGCGGGTGTTTTCGCGTGGCGGGAGCTGGGGTGGTGCCGGCGGCGTGGAAATCGGCGGCGTGCTGCAAGCGGCCCCCGCCGGAGCGGGAGGGGTCGGCGCAACAACCGCGCCCGGGCTGTTCGGATTCGCCGTCCCCCCCGATTCGTTCCTGCACGGGCTGGACGGGATCCTGCTCCTGGGCTGGGTGTTGCTGTCCTGCGGCCTGGCGCTCTGGGCGCTCCTCGGGAGCGCCGACCTCCTGCGCCGCCGCCGCTTCTGGGAGCCGGGCACGCTCCTCGGTCGTTCGGTGCTCTGGGCCCGTGACGCCGGCCCCGCGGTGGTGGGGCTGCTCAGGCCCCGGGTCGTGCTGCCGGCCTGGGTAAGGGACGTGCAACCTTCCCGCCAGAAGCTGATCCTGGCCCACGAGGAAGAGCACCTCGGGGCCGGCGACGCCGTCCTGGGCTTCGGGATGGCGGTGCTGCTCATCGCCTTCCCCTGGAACCCGGTGCTCTGGCTGCACTACCGGCGCCTCTGTCTCGCGATCGAACTCGACTGCGACCAGCGCGTCATGGAGCGGCTCCCGCACCGCCGCTGGCTCTACGGGGACCTGCTCTTCCGCGTGGGCGCCCGCCTCGGTTCCCGGCCGGGGCTCGCGCTGGCCGCATTCGCGGAGCGGCGTTCCTTCCTGGAAACACGGCTTCGCAAGCTGCTCGGGAGGGCCCCCGAAGTGGGGATGGCGCAGGTCGCGTTCCTGGCCTTTGCGGCGGTCATGGTGATCGGCCTGGCCGTCTGGGTCCCGGGGATCACGAGGGAGATGAGGGCCCCGGAGGTGGAGGCGGTCCCGGAGGTGGTGACCACGGAGGAGGAGTCGGAGGCGATCCAGGACGGCGAGCGTGTGATTTCCGACACCATCATCGTAATGGGAGTAGCGCGCAGCGGACGGCGCGCGGACGTCGTGATCGTGCCGCCTCTGCCGCCGACCGAGGCGGAAGCCGAAGCGAGCCTGGAAAACGAACCCAGGTTCGTGGTTCACACCGTCAGGCCGAAGATGCTGAACGAAGCAGAAGTGAACCGCGTCCTGGAACGGGAGTACCCGGCGCTCCTCAAGGACGCAGGAATCGGCGGCACCACCAGGGTGCATTTGTTCATCGACGAGGAGGGGCGGGTCCGGAATGCTCTTGTCAGGGAGAGTTCGGGGCACGCTGCTCTGGACGAGGCGGCCCTGCGGGTCGGCAGGGTCGGCAGGTTCTCTCCGGCGATGAACCGTGAAGAGGCGGTGGCGGTGTGGATCGAAATGGACATCGCCTTCACGGCGAACGAGTAGCCCGTGGACAAGGCCGCGTGAGCGCCGGCGCCGGGCCGGCAGAGCGCCCTGACAGGCGGTTGGCACCGGCCACCGTTCGACCGCGCTGCGCCAGCAGCCCCTCCACGATCGCCGGGCATCCCCGCCGCTACATTAGGGGATGCCCGGCACCACCCCACCCCTCGCAGCGCCCCTGACCTTTGCGCCCTGCGTGAAGGACTACATGTGGGGGGGAAACAACCTCGCGCGCCTGACGGGGCGGTCGCTGCCCGACGGTGTTGTCGCGGAGACGTGGGAGGTCTCCGGCCACCCCGCCGGGCCGTCGATCGTCGATTCGGGACCGCTGCAGGGACGCAGCCTGCCCGCGCTCGTGGCCGAGTACGGAGCGGCGCTGGTGGGGCGGCGCGGGGTGCGCACGGGCGGGGCCGCCGGCATGCCGGATGCCTTCCCGTTGCTGGTGAAGCTCCTCGACGCCAGTCACGCGCTCTCCGTGCAGGTCCACCCGGGAGACGAATACGCCGCGGCGCACGGCCTCGGTGAGCCGGGCAAGACCGAGATGTGGTACATCCTGGAAGCCGGCCCCGGGGCGCAGATCATTCATGGCCTGCAGCCGGGAACCGACAGGGTGGCGCTGCGGCGCGCGGCGCACGAAGGCACGCTCCAGGACCGGCTGCGACGACTCGCGGTGCGGCCCGGCGACTCGGTGATGGTTCCCGCCGGCACGGTTCACGGCATCCTCTCGGGGATCGTGCTGGTGGAGATCCAGCAGAGCGCCGACACGACCTACCGCATCCACGACTGGGGCCGCGAGGGGCCCGGCGGGCGGCCGCGCGACCTGCACGTCGAGCGGGCGATGGAGGTGATCGACTTCGGCGACCCGGGCCCGGGAATCGTGCAGCCGCGCGTGGTGGAGGCCGGAGACGGGGTGCGTCGCGAGATCATCGCCGAGTGCGACCAGTTCGTGGTCGAGCGGCTCACGTTGCGGGCGGGGGCCGGGTTCCGGATGGTGTTGGGCGGCGAGACCTTCGAGGCGTGGGGGGTGGTGGCGGGGGAGGCGGCGTTCGCCGCGCGGGCGTCGCCGCCGGTGGGGGTGGGGGCGGTGGGGTTCACGCTGCTCCCCGCGACGTTGGGGCCCTGCCGGGTCAGTGCGGTCGCCGATTCGGTGGTTCTGCGCAGCTATCTGCCCTGACCCGCGGTGGTAGAGTTGCCGGCGCCCCAACGGCGAGCAGCCCGCGACGGGAAGCCGTCCCGCCGCGGGCTGCTCGCCCGGCTGCGTCGAATCAAGTGCCCCGCCAGGGACTCGAACCCCGAACCTGCCGATTAAGAGTCGGATGCTCTACCAGTTGAGCTAGCAGGGCGGCGACACTCAATATACCTCCTCCGGCAGCTTGCGGATAAGTCCGCGTGTCCCTGTCCGCCGGCGAGCCTTGCCAGCCCGGCCCCTCCCCACCCCCGGTGCGGCGCGGGGACTGTCCGCGGAATGCCGTGCGGGTGTCAGGAAGGCGGCCCGCCTCCCTGTCCGACCGGCCCAGAGTCGATGGCCCCGCGCTCTCGGTTCGAGTCCCCGCGCTCTCGGTTCGAGTCCCCGCGCCGCCGGTCCACCGCTCCGCGCCACCGGTCCACCGCTCCGCGCCACCGGTCCGGCGCGCCCCGCCCACGCGAGTCCCGCAAAAGGTCGAAGCGTGCACTTCCGCGGCCGTTGCGTACGGCCTGGGCGCGCCAACCGGCACCCCGGCTCAGCTCCCGGATCTCCCGGCGCTGCTCCTCGGTGAGGATCTCGGCGTAGCGGTCCCGTATCCCACCCAGACTTTCCCTGGCCTGCGCGGCCGACTCCCTCGCCTCGGCGCGCATCGCCTCCGGCTCGCGGATTCCGGCCCGGATCTCCGAGAGCAGTCCCATCCGCCGCACGGCCTGGCGCGCGCGCGCCTCCACCAGCTCGACCCGGATGGACTCCAGCTGTTCGCGCTGTTCCGCGTTCAGTTCCAGTTCGCCGGCCAACCGGATGACACGCTCCACCGTGAGGTTGCCGACCGCGATCCGCGCGCCTGCCGTCCGCATGCCCGCACTCCAGCCGCCGCGATTGGCGCCACCCCACCGCTGCGCTGCCACGTCGGGCGCAACCGCCATCACGGTCACCATCAGCCCCAACGCGGCCGCGACCACCCCCGACCTCGAGAAATATGCCCTGATCATCGTCGTCTCCTTGTGTTGAATTGCATTCAGGTTCTGCACGTTGGAACGAGCCGGCCGGCCGATGAGCTGTTCGTGAGACCGGTCGCTGCCTCGTTCACGGTCGTTGACAGGCTTCATGGGGTTTCCGTTAGGGTAGATAGGGAGGGACGACTTCCTGCGTTCCGACAAATGTCCCGGGAGCCCACCATGTTCTTCAGGCAGATCGTCGACGACAAGCTGGCGCAGCACGCCTACCTCGTCGGCTGCCAGCGCACGCGCCAGGCGCTCATCATCGATCCCGAGCGCGACGTGGATCGCTACATCGCCATCGCGCGCCGCGAGGGCCTGCGCATCACGGCCGCCGCGGAGACGCACATCCACGCCGATTTCCTCTCCGGTTGCCGCGAACTCGTCGAGCGCTACGGGTGCCGCGCCTTCCTCTCCGCCGAGGGTGGCGATGACTGGCAGTACGAATGGGCTGCGGAGCACGACTCCGTAACTCTTCTGCGCGACGGCGACCACTTCACCGTCGGCGGCATCGGCTTCCAGGTCCTGCATACCCCGGGCCACACCCCGGAGCACATCAGCTTCCTCATCACCGACCGGGGCTCCGGAGCCGACAGCCCCATGGGGATGATCTCGGGCGACTTCGTCTTCGTCGGAGACCTGGGCCGGCCCGACCTCCTCGAATCGGCGGCGGGTCACGCGGGCGAGATGGAGCCTTCCGCGCGCAGCCTCTACGGATCGGCGCTCGGGGTCTTCGAACTGCCCGACTACCTGCGCATCTGGCCCGGCCACGGCGCGGGGAGCGCGTGCGGCAAGGCGCTCGGAGCGATCCCCGACACGACCGCCGGCTACGAGAAGCGCTTCAGCCCGGCCCTGGCCGCGGTACGCCGGGGAGAGGACGCCTTCGTCGCATACATCCTCGACGGGCAGCCGGAGCCCCCCCAGTACTTCGGGCGGATGAAGGAGGAAAACCGGCGCGGGCCCGCACTGCTCGGCTCGCTGCCCCGGCCCCGGCGGCTTTCGGGAAGGGACCTGTTCGCCGCCGTCACCAAGGTTCACACGCAGGTGGTCGACACACGTAGCGACCGCCTCGGCTACTACGGAGGCCACATCCGGAGCTCCCTCTACGCGCCCCTCGACAAGTCCTTCCCCACGATTGCGGGATGCTACCTGGATCCGGCGTCGGCGATCGTGCTGATCTGCCGGGAGGAGGAGCTGGAAGGCGTGGTGCGCGACCTCGTGCGCATCGGGATCGACCGCGTCACCGGGTGGGCGCCCCCCGGGGAGCTGGCGGCCTACCAGGCTGCGGGCGGGGAACTCGCCAGTATCGAGGTCATCGATTTCGACGAGGTAGCCCGGCGGCGCGGAGACCCGGCCGTGCAGGTCCTCGACGTGCGCCGCGCCACCGAGTTCGCCGCGGGACGGGTCGAGGGCGCCTGCAACATCGCGCACACCCGCCTCGCCGGCCGGCTGGGCGAGCTGCCCAGGGACAAGCGTCTCCTGGTGCACTGCCTCAGCGGGGCCCGGGCCTCGGCCGCGGTATCGTACCTGGCCGGACAGGGCTTCGAGGTATCCGCGGTCAACGACCTCTTCAGCTACGGGGGAGGCAATCATGTCTAGGAACAGCGTGCGCGCCGGGACCATCGGACCTTGGCGGACCGGCCTGGTGGCCGCGGTCCTCGCGGTCGTGCCGGCGACCCCCGCCACCGCCCAGGCCCCGGGCACCGAGGCTGCGCGGCGAGCCACCCTGGAACGGATGATCAAGGACATCCGGGTGGACTACCCCGACGTTCCCACGATCACGGCCTCCGCGCTCCGGGAGTCGCTCGGGTCGGGCGAGATCGTGCTGGTGGACGTGCGCACCGACCGGGAGAGGAGCGTATCCACCCTGCCCGGCGCGATCAGCGCGGCCGAGTTCGAGTCGAGGCTGGAGGAGCTGGCCGGGAGGACCGTGGTCGCGTACTGCACCGTCGGGGTCCGCAGCTCGAATTACGTCCGAGAAATGCGCGGGCGCGGGGTCGAGGCGCTGAACCTGGAGGGCAGCGTGCTGTCCTGGACGCACATCGGTGGGCAGCTCGTGCTGGACGGCGTGGCCACCGACCGGTTGCACGTGTACGGTCGCCGCTGGAACCTCGCGGCGGACGGCTACCGGACCACCTGGTAGCGCGGGCCCTTGTCTCGCCGGTTATTCCGCGCGACATCGTGAACAATCGACAGCCCGATGGTTGGTACAAGGAAGAACTTGCCAGCGAAATCGGTGGCGTAGCGACCCATGGACACGAGGCTTCGGGAGGAAAGCGAGTGAAGGTGCGAGCCTTGACGATAGCCGGAATGGCGACCGGCCACAGACTCTGCGTGCTGCCGCTGGCGATGCCGGCGTTGTTGCTGCTGGCGGCCACGGCCCTTGGGGCCCAGGAGCCGAACGGCCGGTGGAACGCCTCCAGCGAATTCAGCTTTGTCCGCACGGGCGGGAACGCCGAGTCATCCACCTTCGGCCTGGGCACCACGGTGACCCGCGCCTGGGACCGGACCGAGGTCAAGGTGGAAGCGGGCGGCATCCGGACGCGTTCGACGCGCGTCCGCCGCTCGGCCGTGGGCAGCGAGTCCGACTACCGCATCGAAGAGACCAGCGAAAGCAACCTGTCCGCCGAGAAATACAACGCGCTGGTGCGGGTGGACCGGCGGTTCTCGCCCCGGACGTCGGTGTACCTGCAATCGGGATGGAAGCGGGATACCTTCGCCGGATTCAGACACCGCCTCGTCAATGTACTCGGGGTCTCGACCCGGTGGTTCCGAAACCCGGGCCAGAGGTTCCGCACCGCCTACGGGGTCACGCACACGGTGCAACGCGACGTGGATCCCGACCCGGATGCCGCGGATCGGTTCGTGGGCCTGCGGGTCTCGTCCGAATACAGCCGGCAGGTGACCGACAACACCGAGTGGAGGAGCAACCTCGTTCTGGACGGGAACGGAGACGATCCGTCGGATGTGCGGGCCGACTGGACCAACTCGATGAGCGTCACCATGAACGAGCATCTGGGTCTGAAGACATCGTTTCGCACGACCTTCGACAATCAGCCCGCGCTGCGCAGGGTGCCGCTGCAGTCCCCGGGAGGGGAAAGGACGGGTACGGTACTGGTTCCGCGACACGAACTGGACCGGGTCTTCACGGTGGCGCTGGTGGTGACCTTCTAGCTCCAGCCCGTGGCTGGCTTGTCCCCTGGATCCACGCGCACCCGGGGGCGGCCCGGCGCCAGCGTCAGTTTCGGCGCCGCGAGGACAGCAGGCCGGCGCTGCCGCGTTCCGCCCGCAGGCCGAAGTCGGACCCCTCCACGTAGGGTTCACCGAAGCGGAGAAGGGTGGTCACCGGAGGATGCCCCGGGTTGATGACCACGATGTAGAGCCTGTCGTATTCCATCTCGGCGATCGGACCGAACGGGTCGCCCCCGAGGGCCGCCACCAGCGTCGGAGTGGTGTTGCTGTGACCCGCGACGAGGTGTCTTCCAGGCGTGCTGCGGATGGTGGCGGCGAGGGCTTCGAGTTCACGCGGATCGTAGACGATCGCCTCCATGTCCAGCTCTTCGGTGAACGGACGCACCGTATGTCGCGTCCGCCTCCAGTCGGTGGTGTGGATGTGCGTAAGGCGAGCCTCGGACAGCAACTGCAGCAACATCCGCGCGCGGATTTCCCCGGCCAGCGAGAGGCGAGGATCGTCGGTGCCATCGACGGCCCTTTCGGCGTGGCGGACCAGGTACACGACGACGGGATCCTGTGGAGCTTCGCTCCCTCCGGCCAACTGAATCGCCGAGACCGGGGGCACCGCTGCAAACACCGACACTGCGGCGAACAAGGCCGTCGGCCAGCTGCGGGCGACTCCAGCTCTTGCGGCTCGGAACCAGACCATCTGCGACCGCCTTTCCCGATGTCTGATGGAAGGGGGGACAACCCATCGCACGCCACCGGAGACGTACATTGAATGATGCAGTGCGAATTCGGAAATGTCAACCCTGTCTATATGCCAATCCGGAAACAGGTTACCCGTCTTGTAGAAACTAATGTTCACGGAAACTAAAATTGGCGGAAACCGACCCGCGCCGGGTCGGACTGGCCACGCGCCCGCCCCTTGGCCATCTTTCCAATGTCCAGGAGGACGGGCGGAGGGATCGCCGCCGGGAGTCCGCAGGACTTGCCGCGCGGAGGAAAGTCCGAGCTCCGCAGGGCAGGATGCCGGGTAACGCCCGGGCACCGCGAGGTGACGGAAAGTGCAGCAGAGAGCAGACCGCCGATGGCCCCGGCAGCGGGGCACAGGCAAGGGTGAAAGGGTGCGGTAAGAGCGCACCGGGCCGCTGGCAACAGGGGTCGCACGGCAAACCCCATCCGGAGCAAGGCCAAATAGGGGACTCTGGGGCGGCCCGTCCCGCTTGAGTCCCGGGTAGGCCGCTCGAGGCCCGGAGCGATCCGGGTCCCAGACAGATGATCCCGCCCGCCTCCCGAGGCGGGACACAGAACTCGGCTTATGACGCCCGTCCTCCTGGCGCAGGGTCAGCCGGCCGCTGGAAGCTGTCCAAATGCCTGCGAACGACGGACTTGTGCGGAACGCCCACTCGTGCCGGGGGTTGACCCGCGATCTTCACCGCAGGATCATTTACAGCACCTTGCGCCCGTAGCTCAGCTGGATAGAGCGCTGCCCTCCGGAGGCAGAGGCCAGAGGTTCGAATCCTCTCGGGCGTACTAGCCTTCCGCGGACGGTGGCGGGGGAGCAGCCGGATCCACCGCGCCCTCGCCCGCTCCAGCGGACCGGCGCCGTGCCCGCCTCGCGGGGACATCGGGGTGGCGGAGAGGCTGTCTCAGCCGGATCGGATTTCCGGCCCGTGCCCTCAGATTCAGAGCCTCCACGAAGATCGAGAACCCCATCGCAAAGTAGATGTAGCCCTTCGGGATGTGCTGGCCGAGTCCGTCGGCGACCAGAGTCATGCCCAGGAGCAGCAGGAAGCTCAGGGCCAGCATCTTCACGGTGGGATGCCGGTTGACGAACCGCGAGACGGGTTCCGCGGCCACCATCATGACCACGACGGCCAGCACGATCGCGATCACCATCACCGCCAGGTCCTCCGCCAGGCCCACCGCGGTGATGACCGAATCGAGCGAAAAGACCATGTCCATCACCGCGATCTGGGCCAGAACGGCGCCGTAGCTCGTTGCCCGGGCCTTCTTTCCGCCCTCCGCCTCGCCTTCGAGACGGTGGTGGATCTCGCGCGTCGCCTTGGTAAGCAGGAAGAGTCCCCCCACCAGCAGGATCAGATCGCGCCCGGAGAAGCCGTGCCCGAAGACGCTGAAGAGGGGTTCGGTGAGCCGCATGATGATGGTGATCGTCCCCAGAAGGGCCAGCCGGGTGGCCATCGCGAGGATGAGGCCGTTGCGGCGCGCGCTCGGCTGCTGGTGCTCGGGAAGCTTGTCGGCCAGGATCGATATGAAGATGATGTTGTCGATCCCGAGCACGATCTCGAGGACCGCCAGGGTGGCCAGGGCAACCCATGCTTCGGGACTTGAAATCCATTCCATGGGGCTGTTCTCGGGATCCGGGGGATGTCAGGGACGGCCGCCGATTGCCGGGCGGGGGCGGAGTTGCTCGCAGGCTCGCGGGTTGTTGTTCGCCGGACGCGGGTGTTTCCTTTCTGGATGGGAAGCTACACCATCTTCCCGCCGCAAGCATCGGGACTGCGGGGCCGCGCGGGTTCAAGGGTGCGGCCCGTGGACCGCAATCGTAGACACTGGGCCGGGACACCGTGCATGAGCGAATCGCTGGAATCGTTGATCCAGGAGTGGGACGGACTGGGCGTGGTCAGCTCCTATCACGCCGGGACGGACAGCTGGATCTTCGTGGCACTCCACGACGACACCCTGGGCCGGCCAACCGGCGGCTGCCGCCTGAAGCACTATGATTCGCCCGCCGCCGCCCTTCTGGACGGGATGCGGCTCGCAGAGGGGATGACGTGGAAGTGGGCTGCGATGAACTTCCACTACGGGGGCGGCAAGTCCGTCCTGGCCGTGCCGGGTCCCCTGGAGGGCAGGGCCCGGCGGAGCCTGTTCACGCGGTTCGGGGAGATTCTAAACGGCCTCAACGGCGCCTACGGGGTCGGCGAGGACCTGGGCACCACTCCCGGGGACATGGCTTTTCTGGCGACCGTGACGCCCCATGTGGCGGGCTCCGGACGAGGGGCCCCGCCTCCCGATCCCGGCCCCTTCACCGCCGCCGGCGTGCACGCGGGGATCCTCGCGGCGGTGGAACACGTGGACCGGACCCGGGACCTCTCCGGCAGAACCGTGCTGGTCCAGGGCGCCGGCGATGTGGGCGGCCCTCTGGCGCACCTCCTCGCCGCTTCCGGAGCCCGGGTGCTGATCAGCGACGTGGACGGCGGCCGCGCGCAGGCGGTGGCCCAGGCCTGCGGCGCTGAAACCGTGGACCCGGCATCGGTGTACGACACTCCCTGCGACGTCTATGCGCCATGCGCCATCGGCGCCACGCTCAACGAGCGGACCATTCCGCGGCTGCGCTGCCGGATCGTCGCCGGATCCGCCAACAACCAGCTGGAGGTGGCCGAGGATGCCGAGCGGGTTCGCTCCCGCGGCATCCTCTACGCCCCCGACTATGTCATCAATGGAGGCGGAGCGATGGCCTTCGGACTGATGGAGGACGGCGTGCTCGACTCCGGCGAGCTCATCCGGCGGGTGCGCGGCATCGGCAACACGCTGGCGGAGATATTCAGGGATGCGGACGCGCGGGGAACGTCGTCGGTCGCCTCGGCGCGCGCGCTGGCGCTGAAGGCGCTGGGCAGGACATCATTCACGCCATGAGGATCACCAATGCCATGAGCACAACCAGCCGACTGCTGATCCTGGCACCGTTCGCCCTCCTGCCTCTTCCGGCGGATGCCCACGGACAGCGCCCGGGTGCGGGCGGGCCGGATGAGGCGGCGTTCCTGCGTGCCGTGGCCGAACACTACGCGACGCCCCAGCGGGAGGTCGCGGTGCTGGCGCATTGGAAGCTCGACATGGCCGAGATTCCGGTCGTGCTCTTCGTGGCCGATCGCGCGGGGGTGTCCCCCGATCTGGTGATCTCCCAGCGCCGCCGCGGCGAGGGGTGGATGGCGATCGCGGGCGGATACTCGGTGCACGCGGGGGACTTTCACATCCCGATCGACGGCGATCCAGGCAGTCTGGCCGGTGCCTACGAGCGCTTTGCGGCGCGGCCGGCCGCCGAATGGCACGAGGTCACCCTCTCCGATGCGGAGGTGGTGACTCTGGTGAACGTGCGCTTCCTGTCGCGGCAACTCCGCCTGCGGCCGGATGAGGTGGTCGCGGAGCTGGACGCCAGCGAAGGCGTGGCCGCCGTATTCGTCCGGCTCAAGGGCGGCGGCGGGCCTTGACGCGCGGTTCCGGCGACGGGGCCGCGAAGGCTCCCCGCTTCGTCCCTCTCGCTTCCTGGGTCGAATACCCGCCTGCCGAGATGGAGCGGCGCGCCGCCGAGTTCCGGCGGGAGGTCTCGCGCCGGCGGACCGTGCGGCAGTTCAGTTCGCGGCCGGTTTCGCGGGGCATCATCGAGGAGTGCATCCGCGCGGCGGGGACCGCTCCCAACGGGGCGAACCATCAGCCCTGGCACTTCGTCGTCGTCTCCGACCCCGGGGTAAAGGCCCGGATCCGGGTAGCCGCCGAGGAAGAAGAGCGGGCCTTCTACGGGGGCGGGGCGCCGCAGGAGTGGCTGGACGCCCTGGCCGCGCTCGGCACCGACGAACACAAGCCCTTCCTTGAGACGGCACCCTACCTGATCGCGATCTTTGCGCAGCGCTACCAGTTGGCCGCCGGCGGCCGCAAAGTCAAGAACTACTACGTGCAGGAGAGCGTCGGCATCGCCACCGGCATCCTCATCACGGGGCTGCACCGGGCGGGTCTGGCGACGCTGACCCACACGCCCTCCCCGATGGGGTTCCTGAACGAGATCCTGGGTCGGCCGGACAACGAGCGGCCCTTTCTCATCCTTGTTGCCGGCTACCCCGCCGGGGACGCCCGGGTGCCCGCCATCACGAAGAAGCCGCTCGGCGAAATCGCGACTTTTCTGTGAGGGGGACTGTCGGTCCCGCGGGCTACCACCGGACGTAACCGATTGCGGCGCGCCACCTTCCCCCGAAGGCCGCCGTGGGATAGACTAAACAGCGTTAGACAGGCTGCGGGCTCCCCTTCGTGCGGAGATGGAGGGTGCTGCCGGTCGCCGGACCGGGCGCCTTTTCGGCGGGCCCGCCACCATGGTCACGAGGAGACGAGATGGGCGTAGATGTCGCGCCGGAGCGCTCGCCGGAGGCAATCCGCAGATTCACGCGGGCGTTGCTCCGGGACCTGCAGGCCATGGAGCGGATCCTGGATGAGGGGATGATCGAATCGGGCATCCGCCGCTTCGGCGCCGAGCAGGAGATGTTCCTGGTCGACGAGGCGTGGAGGGCCGCCCCCGTGGCCGTCGAGGTGCTGGAGGACCTCAACGACGACCCCTTCACCACCGAGCTGGCGCGCTACAACCTGGAGGCGAACCTTTCGCCGCGCGTCATGGAGGGTTCGTGCTTCTCGGACATGAAGGAGGAGCTCGACGGTTATGTGGCAAGGGTACGGCAGGCCGCCCGCCGCCAGAGCGCCGACGTCGTCCTCACGGGGATTCTCCCCACGCTGTCCAAGTCCGATCTGTCGCTGGACAACATCACGCCCCGGGCCCGCTACTACGCGCTGAACGAGGCGATGCACCACGCGGGCGGGGGCGCCTTCCGGCTGCGCATCCGCGGCACCGACGAGCTGATGATCGAACACGATTCGGTCATGCTGGAGTCGTGCAACACCAGCTTCCAGGTGCACCTGCAGGTCTCTGCCGAGGAGTTCGCGCACCACTACAACGTGGCGCAGGCGGTCACGGGCCCCGTCCTGGCGGCGTGCGTGAATTCGCCACTGCTCTTCGGCAGGCGCCTCTGGCACGAAACCCGGATTGCGCTCTTCCAGCAGTCGCTGGACACGCGTGGCGCCGACCTTCACCTGCGCGAGATGAGTCCGCGCGTTCACTTCGGCGGGAGCTGGCTCGAACGTTGTGTGGTCGAGCTCTTCCAGGAGGATGTCGCCAACTTCCGCGTCCTCCTGGCCACCGAAGTTGACGAGGACCCGCTGCAGGTTCTGGACGAGGGCGGAGTGCCCAGGCTGCAGGCGCTGCAGCTGCACAACGGCACGGTCTATCGCTGGAACCGCCCCTGCTACGGAATCTCCAGCGGCAAGCCGCACCTGCGCATCGAGTGCCGCGTCCTCCCCGCGGGACCCACCACCCTGGACGAGATGGCGAACACGGTCTTCTGGATCGGCACGGTGCTCGGGGCGGCGAAGGAGTTCCCGGACCTTGTCGACCGCATGGACTTCGACGACGCCAAGAGCAACTTCCTGGCAGCGTCACGGCTGGGCCTTGGGGCCGGCCAGGCCTGGCTGGACGGCGAGAGCGGTCCCGCCGACCGATTGATCCTGGAAACCCTGCTGCCGCTGGCGCACCGGGGGCTGGCGGACTACCCGGTCGATCCGGGCGAGGTGGAGCGGTATCTGGGGGTCATCGAGGAGCGCGTGAAGGCGGGCGTCACGGGCTCGGGGTGGGCACTGCGCTCACTGCGGAAGCTGAAGAAGGCCGGGACGCGGGCCGAGAAGCTGGCGGCGATCGTTTCGGCCACCGTGCGGCAGCAGAACGAGGGGATTCCCATCGCTCGCTGGGAGCCTGCGCAACTCCACGAGGCGGGCGGGTGGAAGCACCACTACGTGCGCGTCGAGCAGTACATGACAACCGCGCTCACCACCGTCAACCAGGACGAGCTCGTGGAGCTGGTGGCGTACCTGATGGATCTTCGCCAGATTCGCCACGTGCTGATCGAGGACAACGACCACCGCCTGGTCGGGATCGTCTCCTATCGTTCGGTTCTCAGACTCATGGCGCAGGGACTCACGCAGGCCGAGGCCGAGAACATGCCGGTCAGCGAGGTCATGGAGCGCAACCCGGTGACGGTCACCCCCGAGACCACGACGCTGGAGGCCATCCAGCAGATGCGCAGCCACAAGGTCAGCGCCCTTCCGGTAGTCAAGGGCGGACAGCTCGTGGGGCTCGTGAGCGAGATCGATTTCATGCCGATGGCGTACCACCTGCTGGAGGAGCGGCTGGCGGAGGAGTAGCGGGATTTGACCGGAATAAAGGAGGATTGAGCGGGATGAGTCTGCAGATCGAGGCGGCCCCGGGCGGTTCCCGGGCGATGAAGGACAGGGGACGTTCGTCGTTGTCGGCGGGCGGGGCGAGCGCCGCGCTGGCGATGGGGCGGGGGCACGCGCCCCTGGAGTCCGACGGCCTCATCGGGTGGGTCGAGGGCCGTTCGGAGGGGCCCCTGCTGCTGTGCGTCGGAGGGCTTCATGGAAACGAACCCGCCGGTGTGCGGGCGCTCGAGGCGATGGTCGACAAGGTGCGTTTGCGGCAGGATGTGCTCGCCGGCGATTTTGTTGCCATCATCGGGAATATCCCCGCGTTCACGGCCGGGCGCAGGTTCATGGCCTACGATCTGAACCGGGCGTGGACGCCGGTGCACCTGGAGGCGCTGCAGTCGGGGCGCCGTACCGAATCAGCCGACGGGGCGGTGCGCTCGATCACGCGCCGGCGGGCGCGGGTGCCGATGGCGGAGGATCTCGAGGTGGTGCGGGTGCTGGAGCTGCTCGAGAGGGTAGCGTCGCGCCGGCGGGGACCCGTATACGTGCTCGACCTGCACACGACCTCCGGGAAGGGGGGGACCTTTACCTCGACCGAGGACCACCCGCGGTACCGCCGGTTCGCGATGGAGGTTCCGTTTCCGCTGGTGCTCGGACTCGACGACCACCTCGAAGGCACGCTGCTGGGCTATCTGCGCACTCTCGGCCATACGACGATGCTCTGCGAGTGCGGCCAGCACCGGGAGCCCCGCGCCGCGCTGAGGGCGGTAGCGGCGGTCTGGATCGCCATTCGCGCGGCGGGCCTGCTGTCTGACGGGAACGTTCCGGAGGCCAGGCGCGCCTTCGAGATGCTGCGCAATACGTGTGCTCACCTTCCGCGCGAGCTGGAGACGGTTTACCGCCACCCGTTCGACGAACGCGACCGTTACGTCACCCGGCCGGGCTTCCGCAACTTCCAGCGCATCGAGGCGGGCGACGTGATCGGAGACGATCGAGATGGGGAGGTGGTGGCGCCGGAGAGCGGGATGCTCCTCATGCCGCTCTACCAGCGGCTGGGCGAGGACGGCTTCTTCGTGGTGCGGGAGGTGGAAGGCCCCCCCGGGGAGAGCCGCGCCGGGTAGGGCTCGCCGGAGCAGGGGGACACGATGTGCGGCCGTTTCACGGTGGCGGAGGGGGCCGGCGCGATCGGCGAGGCCTTCGGCGCAGGCGTCGAGCCGCTCCGGGACGTGCGGCTCCCGCGCTACAACGTGGCGCCGACGGATGAGGTGCCGGTCGTGATCGCCGCGCCCGAGGGGCGGCGTGCCGGGCCGATGCGGTGGGGCCTCGTGCCGCACTGGGCGGAGAGCCCGAAGGTGGGGGCCCGCATGATCAACGCGAGGTCCGAATCCGTATTGCAGAGAAGGGCCTATCGCGAGTCGTTCCTGGCGCGGCGCTGCCTCGTCCCCGCGGACGGCTTCTACGAGTGGGAGGCGCGCGCCTCGGGGAAGCAGCCGTACTGGATCCACAGTCCCGGCTCCGGACTCTTCGCCATGGCGGGAATCTGGGCGATGTGGAGGCCTCCGGCCGGCACCCGGCTGGCGAGCTTCTCGATCCTTACACGGGAGGCGCCTCCCGCGCTCGGATGGCTCCACGACCGGGTGCCGGTCATCCTCCCGGAGACGGTATGGGACGACTGGCTGGCGCGCGGCACGACGCCCCGGGTTCTGGATTCCATCCTCGCGGAGACTTCGCCTCCGGAGCTGCACCTCCATCCCGTGTCGCGGGCGGTCAACCGTGCCGGTTACGATGAGCCCGACTGCATCGAAGAGGTGGAGCTGCCGGACGAGGTGGAGCCGGCGGACGAGGTTGTGCGGCCCGTCGGCTGATCCGCCGGCCAGTCCGAGGATGGTCCCCGCGTCGCACCCGGGCGCGGCGAGGCGCCGGGCGGACTCCTTCAGGCGGTTGCGGTGGCGCGCGGCATCCGGGCGGAGAACCCCTCGCGCAGCCGCTCCAGCCCGGCGAGCAGCTCGTGGGCAGGCAGCCCGAAGCCCAGCCGCATCGTCGACTCGATCCCGAAGTGCGCCCCGGGGACGATCAGGAGGCTGTGTTCCACGCGCAGCCGTTCGGCCAACTCGAGGGAGGGGACGTCCGCGTGGTAGCGAACCATCGCAATCGCCCCGGCGTCGGGCGGCGTGAAGGTGAAGCGGCCGTCGCCGGACTCCATCCACTCCGTGAGGTGGCCGAGGTTGTCGCGGATGATCCGCCGGGTGCGCTCCAGAATCCGGGGCCTGACCCCGGGTGAGAGGGCGATGCGCGCCAGTGCATCGGAGACGGACGGAGGCGCGATCGTGGTGTAGTCGGTGCGCGCCCACAGCCGCTCGACCACGTCCTCCGGCCCCACCACCCAACCCAGACGCGTCCCCGGCAGACCGTAGGCCTTGGAGAGCGAGTTGGTCACGAGGACCCTGTCATAACGGCCCCAGAAGCTCGGCACGGGATCGCCGCCAACCTCCGCTCCCCGGTAGACCTCGTCGGAGAGGATCCACGCGCCGTGACGGCCGGCGAGCGCAACAATGTCGTCCATCTCGTCCGGGGTGAGCGCCACGCCGGTGGGGTTGTTGGGATGGGTGACCAGGATGAACCCGGCTCCGGCCGCGAGCGCGGATTCCAGCTGGTTCAGGTCCGGGCGCCAGCCGTCCTCTTCCCGGAGGTGGAAGGGCATCGCCCCGGCCTGGAAGTTGCGGAGCAATCCCGGGACCTGCATGTAGTTGGGAAGCATGACGGCCGCAGGCCTGCCCGGGAGAGCCAATTCCCAGAAGGCCACGAAGTTCGCCTCGGCACCCCCGATGGTGACGACCACCGACCGGTCCGACGCTCCGGGGTGGAGCGAGGCGATCAGCGCCCGCAGTTCGTCGGTGCCGTTGGACTGGCTGTAGCCCAGGGGGACGGAGAGGAGGTCCGCCTCGGATCCCCCGAAGGAGAGAAGTTCGCCCACGGTGAGCGGGTGCACGCCGCTCTCCGACAGGTTGTATTCGACCCGGTGTTCCCAGGTCGACTGCCAGCGTTCCATCTGGAATGGGGTAAATTGCACGAACGTATCTCCTCGTGTTTCAGTGCCGTGAGGTGGCGCACAAGGCGCGGCCGCCCGCGGTGAACGTTATCAGCATGGAATATGACGCCGCGATGATCCAGATCGAAGAACACCGGCTCGGCAACGGCCTCCGGGTCGTCCTGGCGCCGGACCGCACGACTGCGGTCACGGGCGTGAACCTGTGGTATGGCGTGGGATCGCGGAACGAGACTCAGGGCCGCACCGGCTTCGCCCACCTCTTCGAACACATGATGTTCCAGGGATCCGCGCACGTCCCCAGGAACGGGCACTTTCAGCACATCGAGCGCGTCGGCGGGTCGGCCAACGCCACCACCTGGTTCGACCGGACCAACTATTTCGAGACGGTGCCTTCGCACCACCTGGACATGGCGCTCTGGCTGGAGTCGGACCGAATGGGATGGATGCTGCCGGCGATGACGGAGGAGAAGCTGGAGAACCAGCGCCAGGTCGTCATGAATGAGCGCCGCGAGCGCTACGACAACCAGCCCTATGGGGACTGGGACGAACGGATCCAGTCCCGCCTCTTCCCTGCCAGCCATCCCTACCACCACACCGTGATCGGTTCGATGGAGGACATCGCTGCCGCCACCCTGGACGACGTGCGCGACTTCTTCGCCACCTGGTACGTCCCCGGCAACGCGGTCCTCTCGATCTGCGGGGACTTCGACCCGGCCCACGCCCTGGAGCGCGTCGAGCACTACTTCGCGGACATTCCCCCCGCCCCCGCCCCGCCCCCCCCGCCCCCCGGCGGCGACCTCCCCTACACCACCGGCGGCACCCTGCGCGACGACGTGGTCGCGGCGGTGCCCCTGCCCCGGATCTACGCCGCCGCGCGGGTTCCCCCCTTCACGACCGACGCCTTCTACGCCGGCGAGGTCGCGTCGTACTGCCTCGGAGCGGGACGCTCGTCGCGCCTCTACGAGCGTCTGGTGCGGGGCGGGCTGGCGCGGGCGGCGTCCTGCCACGTCCTCCCCCTGACCACGGGCGCGGCGATCTTTCTGGTGATCGCCACCGGGCTGCCCGGCACCGCGATGGACGAGCTGGAAGGCGCGCTGGCGGAGGTGCTCGAGGGGCCGGCCGTCACCCGCGAGGAGCTCGAGCGCGCCATCGTCGGTTCCGAGACGCGCATGGTCCGGGCGCTGCAGAGGGTAGACACGCGCGCCGATCTGCTTTCGATGTACGCCACCCACTTCGGCACGGCCGAGCGTCTCAACGACGACCTGCGGCGGCTGCGGCGCGTCGGGCTGGATGAAGCGCGGGATTGGGCCGGGCGCTACCTCAACGGCGAGAACCGGGTGCTGGTGCGCTATCACGTGGAGGCGCAGGCGTGAGAGGCAGCGGCGCCATCCCCGGTGCCGGCGCGGGCGGCAACCCGTCGGCCGGGGCGGCCGGCGGCGGCGAAGGCGGCCGGACCGGCGTCCCCCTGCCTGGCGCCATCCGTCCCTACGCGTTTCCCGCCGTGGAGCAGGGACGGCTGGCCAACGGGATGGAGGTGCGGGTCGTCCACAAGCTCCCCTTCCCGGTCGTAACGGCGATGGTGGTCATCCGCGCCGGCGAGACGGCTGCCCCGGAGGACCGCGGCGGCCTGGCGGTCCTCTCCGGCGACGCCCTCGAAGGCGGGACGGTGAACCGTACCAGCCGCGAGTTGGCGATGGAGCTGGAGTCGGTCGGCGCGAGTTTCGGCGCCGCGGCCGGTTGGGACTCCACCACGGTGGCGCTTTCCTGCATGGCCGACCGTCTGCGCGGCGCACTGCCTCTCCTCGCCGAGATGGTGCGATCGCCCGCTTTCCCGGCCTCCGATTTCGAACGCTACCGGGCGCAACGCCTCGCGGCGGCGGCACACCGCCGCATGGACCCGGCCTCGCTGGCGGCCGACGCCTACGCGCGCTTCGTCTTCGGTGACGGGGACACCTACGCGAGGCCGCTGTCCGGAACAGGTTCCTCGCTGGCCGGCCTCGGGCCCGGCGACGCGCGCGCCTTCGTGAAGGCCCGCTACGGACCGTCGCAGTCGGCGCTGATCGTGGCCGGAGACATCGAACCGGCCGAGGCACTGGCGCTCGGAGAGCGGTCCTTCGGCGGATGGAGCCGCGAAGTGGAGCGTGCGCCGGAGCCGAGGGTGTCGGCTCGCCGGCCGGGACGCCGGGTGCATCTTGTCCACCGGCCCGGGTCGGTCCAGTCGGAGATTCGGGTCGGCCATGTGGGCGTGTCGCGATTCGTGGCGGACTACTTCCCGGTGACCGTGGTGAATCTCGTCCTGGGCGGCTTCTTTTCGTCCCGTCTCAACCTCAACCTGCGCGAACGGAACGGCTTCACCTACGGGGTGCGGTCCAGCTTCGCAACGCGCAGGGGACCGGGCCCCTTCGTCGTGTCCACCTCGGTGGAGAACGCGGTGACCGGAGCCGCCACGGAGGAGATCCACCGCGAGATCGAGACGATCGCGGAGAAAGGGCCGACGGAGGAGGAGGTGGAGGCCGCCACCAGCTACCTCGCCGGGGTCTTTCCGCTGCGGCTGGAAACCACCGGGCAGATTGCCTCCCGGGTCGCGGAGATGGTGATCTACGACCTGCCCGCCGACTACTACCGCACCTACCGCGACCGGGTGCGGCGAGTGACCCGCGAGCAGGCGGCGGAGTCGGCGCACCGCCACATCCGGCCGGACGCGCTCTGCACGGTTGTGGTCGGTGATGCGGACGAGGTTGCGGGGCCGCTCGAGGCGCTGGGGATCGGCCCGGTTGTCGTGCACCGGGACGACGAAGTGAGCGGCGGGGCATGAGCGAGGATCAGGGAGCCCTGCTGAGCAGCGAGCTGGTGCACGACGGGAGAGTGGTGCACCTCAGCGTGGACACGGTACGCTTTCCCGATGGGTCGGTCGGGGAACTCGAACTCGTCCGCCACCGGGGTGCCGCCGCGGTCCTTCCGGTTCTGGGAGCCGCTGGCGACCCGGATCCGGAGGTGCTGCTGCTGCGCCAGTACCGCTATGCGGCGGGCGGCGTGATCCACGAGGTGCCGGCGGGGATCATCGAGCCGGGGGAGAGCTGGGAGGAGTGCGCGCGGCGCGAACTGGAAGAGGAAGCCGGGGTGAGGGCGGGGCGGTTGGTGCGGCTGACGACCATCCACACGACCCCCGGGTTCACCAACGAGGAGATCCACCTGTACGCGGCCTTCGACCTGGTACCCGGCGTTGCCGGCACCGACAGCGATGAGTTCCTCGAGGTGATACGAATGCCGCTGAGCGAGGCGCTGGGGCTGGCGCGGCGCGGCGGGATCAGCGACGCAAAGTCCCTGGTTGCGCTCCTGTACGCCGCGCGCTTCCTGCTGGCCGGCCGCGGATAGGCGCCGCCTGCCAACGGAGCCCCTGTCGCCCGGAGGGGAAGGACTGTCTACGGATTAGGACAGGCCGGCCCCGGTAGCGCTGCACAATACCCCGGAAAGTTCTGGCACGGATCGTGCGCAGTGGTGTGCGCACGTGAGACGGCGGCCGATTCGCAGGAACCGGAAGCCGTACCGGACAGACAAGGACAGGAGGGGGGACGGTGATGCACGCAAGACAGCTTCCAGCCGAAAGAAAGACGGCCAGCGAAGCACGGCGCGAGATCGCCGAGCTGACCGACAGTCAGGTGGTGCAGTTGTTCCTCGACGGTGAACAGCAAGCGTTCAGCGAGCTGGTTCGGAGGTACGAGCACCGCCTTCAGAATTTCGTCTTCGGGACCCTCGGCGATCGCGAGCGGGCCGAGGACCTGGTCCAGGAGACCTTCGTGCGGGTCTACCGCCACCTCGAGCGGTTCGACCAGTCGCGGAAGTTCTCCACCTGGATCTACACCATCGCGGGCAACCTCGCCAAGAACGAGCTCCGCAATCGATCGCGAAACCCGGTAGTGCTGTTCCAGGCGCTGATGAAGAACTGGGAGGCCGACTTCCGGCCGCTCGAGTGGGAGGACCCCAAGACGCGCCCCGACGACCTGTACAGGAGGCGTGCCCTGCGCGAAAAGGTCCACGAAGCCGTGAAGCAGCTCTCCGAACACCACCGGGTGGTATTCGTGCTCCGCGAGCTGCACGGCAAGAGCTACGAGGAGATCGCGGAGATCACCGGCTGCAGCCTGGGTACGGTGAAGAGCCGGCTCAACCGGGCCCGCAACCACTTTGCGCGGATCATCGCGCCCATGGTGAAGTAGGGCGCGACCGGGCAACGCCGGGCGGCCGGCTCTGACCGGCCGATCCAGCCCGGTTGGAACCCTTCGGGCTCCGCGGCGGTATAGTAGATGGCAGCCGTGGCCGCGAAGTGGTACGTTGGCAACTTCAGCCGGGAGTGTTTCACTTCCCGATCGCCGGCATCCATGGTTGGGTGGGACGCCATGGAACAACCCTCGGGTTCGGAGTCATGATCGTGCGCAAGGACATTGCAGACGGGAGCTGCTCGGGTCGCCGGGAGGCCGGCGGCTCCAGGGTTTGTCGCCGCTGGTTCATCGCACTGTATTCGGACTACAGGGACGACCGGCTCGACGCGGACACCCGCGCCGAGGTGGCCGCCCACCTGGCGGAGTGCGCCTCCTGCCGCCGGTACGACAGGGTGATCCGGACCGGCGTAGCGGTTCTGCGCGACTCGATCGGCAAGGACGCGGGTGTGCAGGGCGAGCGCGGCGGGCAGGATGACGGCGCCGACGGGACCCGGGCGCGGCGGCCCGAACCCGTGGCCTCGGGGGTCGCCGTGGCGGTCACCCTTGCGGTCATCGGGCTCAACGGGGCCACCAACTGGGCCCCGGTGCTTGCACCCGGTCTCCCGGAGGTGGAGATCCCGCCGGTCGTCGCTGTCGAACCGTTGCCGGCGACCCCGCCGGTCCCCTTCCCGCCGCCGCCGTTGCCGCGCGGCCCGAAGGCGGGCGAGCCCGGCGACGAAGCCGCACCCCCGCCAGCGCAGACCACCGGGGTGGTTGCGGTCGATCCCGACTGAGGGGCCGTGGACCTACCTGCGCGCGTGAGCCGCGCCGCTCGCGCGAGCTGCCGCGCACCATTCCGTGATCCGTCCGCTGCCTGCGACCCCGCCGGGGAGCCGCTACCGTGACGACCCTCCTGCCCGGGTCGATCCGGGCCGCTGCGGACGGAGGCGTTTTCTTTCTGCACGGCAGCGACGAATACCGCAAGTCCGTCGCTGCCGGGTTCCTGGTGGACCGCTTCGCCGACGCGGCAACCAGCGACTTCAATCTCGATCGTCTGCACGGCTCCGAGGTTACGGTCGAGCGGCTGGCATCGGTCATCGCCACGCCCCCGATGATGGCGGAGTGGCGGGTGGTGCATGTGCGCGAAGCGGAGGCGCTGGCGGCGAGTCCGAAGGCGCGGGAGGTCGTGCTGCAGGCCGCGAAGAGCCCGCCGCCGGGGTTGGTGCTGATCCTCCAGGGAACGGTGCCCGCGCGGTCGAAGGCAAAGTTCTACAAGGATCTGCGCCGCGTGGCGACCTCGGTGGAGTTCAAGCCGGTTCCGGCCGACGGGGTGCCGGCGTGGCTGGTTTCGTGGGCGCGCGAGGATGTCGGCGTGGAGGTGGAGCTGGAGGCCGCCCAGCAGCTCGCCGGGGCGGTGGGGACGGACCTCGGCGTGCTGACCCAGGAGGTGCGGAAGCTCGCCGAGATGGTGGGGGATGGTCCCGTCGACAGCGACGCGGTGCGCAGGGGCGGGATCAGGATTCCCCGGCAGGACCGCTGGGCGTGGTTTGATCTGGTGGGGGGACGCCGCATTCGTGAGGCCGTGGAGGGGCTGCCCATCCTGCTGCAACAGGATGAAACCGCGGTCGGGCTGGTGATCTCGCTCTCGCTCCACCTGCTCAGGCTGGGCGTGGCCATGGAAGCCGGCGCCCCGGGGCTGCAAAAGGTGCTCCCGTCGTGGCAGCGGTTTGCCGCGCGCAAGCTCATGGCACAAGCCCGCCTGTGGAACCGCGCGGAGCTGGCGGCCGCGGTCAGGGGCCTTCGCCGCCTGGATCAGCTCCTCAAGGCCAGCGCGATCGACGACGAGGTGCTGATCGAGGAGTGGCTCCAGGGGCTGGCAGTGCGGCGGCGGGATCCGGCGAGGGCCGGGTAGGGGCCCCATGGCGGAATCAACGGCGGGGGCCGGGAGCGCGGCAGGCAGGCCGGTGGTACCGGTGGGCGCGGAGCAGACTCCGGGGAATCGCGCGCCCGAGGTGCAGCTCCGCATTCGCGGAATGCACTGCGCGTCTTGCGTGACCACGGTGGAGCGGGCGCTTGCCGGTGTGAAGGGGGTGGCCGGGGCGAGCGTCAACCTGGTGGAGGAGCTCGCGCGGGTGCGGGTGCCGGAAGGCGACGGCGAACCGGATTCGCTGGTGCGCGCGGTGGAGGACGCCGGGTACGGCGCGGAGATTCTCGTGGAGACCGGAGCCGCGAGCGAAGCCGCCCGCGCCCGCGACGCCGAACGGGAGGCGGAATACCGGGACCTGATGCGGCGCTTCATCGTGGGACTCGTCTGCGGCGTGCCGGTGGTCGTGATCGGCCACTGGGAGATGATCCCCGGCTTGCCGGCGCTCGCCGGACAGGCCCTCCGCACGGCCTGGATCCTCTCCGGCCTCCTCACGCTGCCGATCGTCCTGTACGTCGGGAGGCGCTTCTTCACGGGCGCGTGGCACCTCGCCCGGCGGGGATCCGCGAACATGGACACGCTGGTCGCGCTGGGGACGGGCGCGGCCTGGCTCTACTCCACGGCGGCCGTCGCGCTGCCGGACCTCTTCCCGGCCGGGAGCGGCCGCCCCTTCTACGAGGCCGTCGCGGCGGTGATCACCCTGGTCGTCCTCGGCCAGGCGATCGAGTCCCGCGCCCGGGGCCGAACCGACCGCGCCCTGCGCGCCCTCTTCGACCTCGCGCCCGAGACCGCCGACCGCGTCACCGCGGAAGGCACGGAGACGGTGCCGGTCTCGGAGGTGCGTCCCGGCGACGTTCTGCTGGTGCGGCCCGGCGCCCGCATCCCGATCGACGGCGAGGTGGTGAGTGGCACATCGGAGGTGGACGAATCCATGCTCACGGGCGAGAGCATGCCGGTCGCGAGGGGGCCCGGGGAGGAGGTAGTGGGCGGCGCGGTCAACGGGACCGGGGCGCTCACCGTCCGGGCGACGCGGGTGGGAGCGGACACCGTGCTCGCGCGCATCGCGGGGATGGTGCGGCGGGCCCAGGGCAGCAAGCTGCCGATCCAGCGCACGGTCGACGTGGTGTCGGGGCGCTTCGTGCCCGCGGTGGTGCTGGTCGCCGCGGTCACCTTCGCGGTGTGGTACGCGGTGGGGCCGGAGCCCCGTCTCGCCTTCGCCACGGTGAGCGCGGTCTCGGTGCTGGTGATCGCGTGCCCCTGCGCGCTGGGCCTCGCGACGCCGATCTCGGTCATGATCGCGATCGGGAAGGCGGCTTCGCACGGGGTGCTGGTCCGCGACGGCGACGCGCTCCAGCGGGCGCGCAAGGTGGATACGGTGGTGCTGGACAAGACCGGGACGCTCACGCTGGGCAGGCCGGCGGTGACCTTCGCGGAGGCCGCGGAGGGCTTCGAACCGGTCGAATTCGTGGAAGTGGCCGCTTCGGTGGAAGCGCTGTCGGAGCATCCGGCGGCCCGCGCGATCGCGGAGTATGCGCGGGCCGGGGGGGTCGCGCTCCGGGAGGCGCGGCACTTCGCCGCGCACCCGGGGCGGGGCGCCTCGGCGGTGGTCGACGGGCGGCGGGTGCTCGTGGGGTCGCCGTCGTTCGTGGCGGGGGCCGGGGTCGGCACCGCGCCGGTGGACGCGCACCTCGGGCGCGTCGCCGGCGAGGGGGCGACGCCGGTGGTGGTGGCGGTGGGCGGGGTGGCGGCGGGGGTGTTCGGGGTGGCCGACACGGTGCGGCCGGGTGCGCGTGAGGCGGTGGAGGGGCTGGCGCAGAGGGGCGTGGAGATCATGATGCTCACGGGAGACGTGGAGGCGGCGGCGGGGCGGGTGGCGGAGTTGACGGGGGTCTCGCAGGTGCGGGCGCGGGTCACGCCGGAAGAGAAGGCGCGCGTCGTCCAGGGGCTGCGGGACGAGGGGCGCGTGGTCGCCATGGTCGGCGACGGGATCAACGACGCCCCCGCGCTGGCGACGGCCGACGTGGGGATCGCGATGGGGAGCGGAACCGACGTGGCGCTGCTCACCGGAGACGCAGCGCTCATGGGGGACTCCCTGCGGGGAGTGGACACCCTGCTGCGGATTTCCGGAGCGACGCACCGCAACATCGTCCAGAATCTCTTCGGCGCCTTCATCTACAACGTGATCGGAATCCCCGTGGCGGCCGGTGTCCTGTATCCGGCGCTCGGGCTGCGGCTCTCCCCGATGATCGCCGGCGCCGCGATGGCGCTCAGCTCCGTCACGGTGGTGGCGAACGCGAACCGGCTGCGGCGCTACAGGCCCGGCTGACGCGCGGCGCCGTTGATCCGCTGCGGCGCGCGCGGTTATCCTTCCGTCCAACTTCTTCCGGCAGGAGCGGCCCGGCTCGGCAAGGGGCAGGGCGGGGCGGTTCTCCCGTCCCCGCGCGAGCACCCCATCGCCTTGGCAAAGCAACCGACCAGCGCTCTCGACACACCGCTCATGAGGCAATGGCGGCAGATCAAGTCCCGCAACCGGGACGCGCTCGTGTTCTTTCGGGTGGGGGACTTCTACGAGCTGTTCTGCGAGGACGCCGAAGAGGGGTCCCGCCTCCTTGGCCTGACCCTGACCTCGCGCAACAACGGCGCCGCGGACGAGGTCCCGCTGGCCGGCGTGCCCGCCAAGGCGCTGGACGAGTACCTGGCGCGCCTGGTCAAGCTCGGGAGGCGCGTCGCGATCTGCGAGCAGACCGAAGATCCGGCCGAGGCTCGCGGAATCGTGCGGCGCGAAGTCGTGGAGACCGTCACCCCCGGGACCGTGGTCGCGGATGCGCTCCTCGAGGCCCGGCGGAACAACTTCGTCGTCTCGCTCGTCCCGGCGGGTGCGGCCGTCGGCGTCGCGGCCATGGATGTCTCCACGGGACAGCTTACGGTGCTGGAAACCTCCCGCTCCGAAGTGGAGGACGAACTCGAGCGGCTCGGTCCCAGGGAAATCCTCATGCCGGAGGCGGGCGACCTGGCGCTGGCGGACGGGCGCGGAGCGGTCCGCACGATGCGGCCCGGCTGGCTCTTCGACCTCGAGACCGCGCGGGAGGAGCTGGTTCGGCGCTACGGCGTGCTGTCGCTTGACGGCTTCGGCTTCGAGCCCGGCGACGAAGTGCTGATCCGCGCGGCCGGCGCGCTCGTCGCCTACGTCGAGGAGATTCGGCCCGGGGCGGCGGAGCACCTTCGCGCCCCCGCGATCCAGCGCCCCGGCGCGATGATGGCGCTGGACGCGATGACCCGGCGCAACCTCGAACTCGTGGAGCCCCTGCGGCCCCACGACGGCGACGCGTCGCTGCTGTTGGTGCTGGACAGGGCGCGCTCGCCGATGGGCGCCCGTCTCCTGCGCAGCTGGCTCCTCGCACCCCTCGTCGACCTCGAGGAAATCTGGCGGCGCCAGAGCGGTGTGGCGGAGCTGTTCGACTCTCCCACGATTCGCGGACGCATTCGAAGTGCGCTGGGCTCCATCCGGGACCTCGACCGGCTGGGCACCAAGCTCGGCTCCGGCCGCGCGGGCCCGCGTGAGCTGCTGGCGCTCGCCGGGTCGATTCGCCAGCTCCCTGCCGTCGCTCGCGCGGGCGAGGCGCTCGAGAGCGACATCCTTTCGGAGCTGGCCGGCGACCTCGATCTGCTGGAGGACATCGAGGCGCGCATCGCGGAGGCCATCGCGGACGATGCCCCCCCGGCGGTCGCCGACGGCGGAGTGATCCGCAGCGGCTTCAGCGAGGAGCTGGACGGGCTCCGGGACCTCCGCGACGGCGCGGTGGAATTCATCTCGTCTCTGCAGGCCAGCGAGCGCGAGCGCACGGGGATCGGGTCGCTGAAGGTCGGCTACAACAAGGTCTTCGGCTACTATCTGGAGGTGACCCGGCCGAACCTGTCGCGGGTGCCGGACCGCTTCCTCAGGAAACAGACGCTGGCGAACGCCGAACGGTTCTTCACTCCGGAGCTCAAGGAGTGGGAGGAGAAGGTCCTCGGAGCCGAGGAGGAGATCGGCCGCCTGGAACAGAGCCTCTTTCTGAGGGTGCGCGCCGAGCTGGCCTTCGTGGTTCCGCGCATTCAGGAGACCAGCCGCCGCATTGCGGCAATCGACGTGCTGGCCGCGTTCGCGGAGGTGGCCGCCCGCGGAGGGTATGCCCGGCCGCGGGTGAACGACGGATTCGAGTTCGAGATCGTCGCGGGACGGCATCCGGTGGTGGAGACCATGATGCCGGCCAGCGACTTCATCCCGAATGACCTGCGTCTCGACGAGGAGGGGCGGATCGTGATCCTGACGGGTCCGAACATGGCGGGGAAGAGCACCGTGCTGCGGCAGGCGGGGCTGATCCAGATCATGGCCCAGACGGGGTCTTTCGTCCCGGCCGAACGGGCGCGCCTCGGGATCTGCGACCGCGTCTTCACCCGGGTCGGCGCGTCGGACAACCTTGCGCGCGGCCAGTCCACCTTCATGGTCGAGATGAACGAGACCGCCGCGATCCTGAACTCGGCCACCGAGCGGAGCCTGGTCCTGCTTGATGAGATCGGGAGGGGGACTTCCACCTACGACGGGGTTTCGATCGCGTGGGCCGTCACCGAGCACCTGCACGACCACCTCGGCGCGAAGGCGGTCTTCGCCACCCACTATCACGAGCTCACCCGGCTCGCGGATCTGCTCCCCGGAGTGCGCAACTTCAATGTCGCGGTGCGCGAGACGGCCGACGGGATCGTCTTCCTGCGGCGTCTGGAAGAGGGTGGGGCGGACCGGTCGTACGGCATCCAGGTGGCGCGGCTGGCGGGACTGCCGTCTTCCCTGATCGAGCGGGCGATGGAACTTCTGACCGAGTTGGAGGGAAGACATACGGGTGGGGATTCCGGGGCCGCTCCGCGATCGCGGCGCCGGGGGGAGCGGCGCCATGCGAATCAGCGGCAGCTGTCGCTGTTCGAGACTTCGCACCCGCTCGTGGAGCGGATTCGCGGACTGGATCCGGACGGCATGACCCCGCTGGAGGCGTTGCGCACGCTGTATGAGCTGCGGGCCGGGGCGAGTGGACGTACCGGGGCGGGTGCGCCTACGGAGGCGGGCGAGCGTACCGAGGCGGGCGAGCGTACCGATGCGGGCGCGTATACGGAGGCGGGTGCGCGCGCTCAGGCGGGTAGGCGCGCTGAGGCCGACAAGCACACGGAGGCGGACAAGCACAAGGAGGCGGTTGAATGAAGCGTGGGAGGGTGAAGGTGGCGATTGTGCTTGCGGCCGGGCTGCCGGCGGCTGGATGTGAGGAATCGGAGATCGCCCGTCCCGTGCCCCGCTTCACGGAGACCCCGGTCGAGTATCCCGTCGAGCTGTGGGACGCGGATGTCGAGGGGGTGGCGCTTGTCCGGGTGCTGGTGAACGCGCTGGGAGGGGTCGACAGTGCGATCATCGCCGAGGGAAGCGGCAACGCGGAGCTGGACTCGGCGGCCGTGCGGGGGGCTCGGGGGATGGCATTCGAGCCCGCGCGCAGAGACGGGGAGCCGATCCGGGTGTGGGCGCGCGTGCCCGTGCACTTCTCCAGGGCCGAGGCCGGCCCGGGCAACGCCGGCCCGGGCGACGGCGCGAGCCCCGCGGTGACGCCGGGGCAGGGAGGGCGGCCGCTCACGGATGGCCGCGGGATGGCGGCCCGATGAACGCACCCCGGCACGAGCGTCCGTACGGCAGTGTCCTCGATCTGGTGGGATGGACGCCGCTGGTCCGTCTGAACCGGGTTTGCGACGGGATTTGCACGCCGGTCTACGGGAAGGCCGAGTTCATGAATCCGGGCGGGTCGGTCAAGGACCGGATCGGGGTTGCGATCGTCGACGCGGCCGAGGCGCGCGGGCTGCTGGAGCCCGGCGGGACGATCGTGGAGGCGACCAGCGGCAACACCGGACTCGCGCTCGCGATGGTGGCGGCGATCCGCGGGTACCGGTGCGTGTTTACGATGCCCGACAAGATGAGCCTGGAGAAGGTGAAGCTCCTGCGCGCGTTCGGGGCCGAGGTCGTGATCACGCCCGCGGCGGTGACGGCCGACCACCCGGACCACTACGTAAACCGCGCCCATGCCATCGTGGAGGAGACGCCGGGGGCCTTCTTCGCCAACCAGTTCCACAACCGGGACAACCCGGAGGCCCACTACCTGACGACGGGTCCGGAGGTGTGGGAGCAGACGGAGGGCGGCGTGACCCACTTCGTCGCGGGCGCCGGCACCGGCGGCACCATATCCGGGGCGGGACGCTACCTGAAGGAGCAGAAGCCGGGGGTCCGGGTGATCGGGGTGGATCCCGAAGGCTCGGTCCTGTCCCGCTTCTTCGCGACCGGCGAGGTCGGCAAGAGCGAGCCGTACATGGTCGAGGGACTGGGGAACGACCAGGTCCCGGGGACGCTCGACATCGAGTACCTGGACGAGTACCGCACGGTGTCCGATCGCGACGCCTTCACCGTGGCGCGGCGCCTCGCCGGGGAGGAAGGTCTCTTCGTGGGCGGCTCGACGGGGCTGATCGTCCACGCCGCGCTGGAGGTGGCGCGCGAAGTCTCCGACCCCGGCGCCTGTGTGGTGGCCATCCTGTGCGACTGGGGGGAGCGCTACCTGACCAAGCAGTACGACGACGAGTGGATGCGCAACAACGGCTTCCTGAAGCGCAAGCGGTCGACCGTCGCGGAGATGGCGGCGTCGAAGCTGGACCGGCTGCCGCAGCTGCTCACCGTCACGCCGGCCACGCCGGTGCGCGTGGCGATCTCGACGCTGTCCACCCACAACGTCTCCCAGTTGCCGGTAGTGGTCGGCGGCGAGTGCGTGGGCAGCGTCGCCGAGCGGCGCCTCATGGGGGCGGTGCTCGCCGACCGCGCGGTGCTGGCGGCCGATGTGGGGTCGGTGATGGGCAAGCCGTTCCCCGTGGTGGACGAGCATGCCGACGGCGAGGCCGCGACCCGGCTTCTCACCGGTGGCGCCCAGGCCGTGCTCATCCGCTCGGGCGGTACCCTGGACGGCATCCTCACGCGGCACGACCTCGTGCGGTCGCTGGCGGCGTCGCCGTGAGCGCGCGCCGGCGGGCGGCACCCGCGCCGATGCGCGTCGCGGTCCTGCTGGGCGGAAGCTCGGAGGAGCGCGGCGTCTCGCTCGCGAGCGGCTGCGAGGTGGCGGCGGCGCTTCGCTCGCGCGGACACGATGTCGTCGCGGTTGACGCCGCGGGCGGGGTGCTGTCGGCCGGGGAGGAGCGCACGATCCTGGAATCGGGGATTGGCAGGGCGGAGATCCCGCTGGCCGCGCCCTCCCGCACCGGTGCGCTGCCGGAAGGCGAAATGGTCGAGCGGGTGCCGGCGCTCCGGGACGCGGAGGTGGTGTTCCTGGCGCTCCACGGGGGCCCGGGCGAAGACGGCACCGTGCAGAACCTCCTCGAGGTGGCGGGGATCGTCTACGCGGGGAGCGGCCCCCTGGGGTGCGCGCTCGCCATGGACAAGGATCTCACCAAGCGGCTGCTCCGCGACGCCGGGGTGGCCACTCCGGACTGGCTCGCCGGGCGAGCGCCGGGCGAGGAGGTGGCCGCGCGGCTCGGACTTCCGGTGATCGTGAAGCCGGCCGGCGGGGGCTCGTCGGTGCGGCTGACGCTGGCCCGCAGCGCCGCGGAGGTGGACGTGGCGGCGGAGCTGGCGGGGGGCGGGGGGGACCCGGTCCTCTACGAGCACTACGTGCGGGGGCGCGAATTCACCGTTGGCATCCTGGGCGGGGAGGCGCTGCCCGTGGTGGAGATCGAACCGGTGGGCGAGCTTTTCGACTTCGAGAGCAAGTACGAGCCGGGAAGGGCCCGCGAGACCGCGCCGGCGATGATTCCCCGCGAAGCGGCCGAGGCGCTCCAATCGGCCGCGCTCGTGGTGCACGGGGCGCTGCGGCTGGAGCACTTCTCCCGGGTCGACTTCATGATGGACGCCGGCGGGCGGGCGTGGTGCCTGGAGGCCAACGCTCTGCCCGGCCTCACCGCAAACAGCCTCCTTCCGAAAGCGGCGGCTGCGGCCGGACTGGAATTCCCGGAGCTCTGTGAACGTATTTGTATCTTCGGACGGGACGCCGGGCCGAGGAAGCGTGTCACGAAAGGAGGGGAGCTGTGAGGTACACCCGGCAACCACCCGGATTCGGCAGCGCAACCGTGCGGTTCCACATGACGCCCTGGGTGAAGGGCCTGCTGATCGCGAACGGGGTCGTTTTCCTCGTTACCTGGTTCGCGGCCTGGTTCGGCAGGGGGGCGGAGCCGGTCTTCGATGTGCTCGCCTTCTCACCCGCGCGAATCTGGTCCCGGCCCTGGGGCATGGTGACCTACATGTTCGTGCACGCCGGCTTCTGGCACCTGCTGATGAACTGCCTGTTCATCTTCTTCTTCGGGCCGCCGCTGGAGTCGCGCTGGGGCTCGACGATCTTCATCCGGTTCTACCTGCTCTGCGGTCTCGGTGGCGTCCTGCTCAGCTTCGCCTTCTCCGACTCGGCGATCGTCGGCGCTTCGGCGGCGTGCTACGGGATGATGCTCGCCTTTGCCATGATCTGGCCGAATACACCGGTGTACATCTGGGGCCTGGTCCCGGTGAAGGTGAAATGGCTCGTGATCTTCCTGGTGGGGATCAGCTTTCTCAGCGCGATCGGTCCGGGCGGCGGCGGGATCGCGCACCTGGCCCACCTTGGGGGTGCGATCGCGGGATTCGTCATGATGAAGAGCGGCTGGCTGCCCGCATTTGCGCCGGGGACGACGGGCCGGAGCGACTGGGGTCCCGGAGCCGGGGTTGGCAGGGGGCGGGCGAGCGCGGCGACCGCGAAGCGGTGGGGGGCGCGATGGTGGGGCCGGATGGGCGGCCGGAGGCGCGGCGGAGGTGCCTGGGGCGTCCGGGGTGGCGGTGGGGAAGCGGCCCGAACCGGGGGTCCGAAGGACGCCGGGGCCCGCCGGGCGGAGCGCCAGCGGGCGGAACTCGACCAGGTGGACGCGGTGCTGGACAAGATCTCCCGGAAGGGGATCAACTCGCTGACCGCGGAGGAGCGCGACCTGCTCGACCGGGTTTCACGCAAGACACAGGCCAACTGACCGGCGGCCGCCCGGCCTTGACCCGTCCGCGGGACGGTTTCTACAATCCGGTCCCTTGCGCCAGACACACAGACAGGAAAAGGGGGTGGCATGGCCGCGGCCAGGTCGTTCAGAACGAAAGACATTCGCAACGTGGTGGTCCTCGGGCACGGCGGTTCGGGAAAGACCACCCTGATCGACGCGGTCTGCTTCGCGTCCGGCACATCCCGGCGGAAGGGCAGCGTCGGCGACGGCACCGCGCTGACCATGACCACGCCCGAGGAGAAGGCGCACGGCATGTCCCTGGAGCTGACGGTGGCCCATGCCATTCAAAACGGGACGAAGATCAACCTCCTCGACACCCCCGGCTACATGGACTTCCTCGGTGACGCCGCCGCCGCCGCGAGGGTCGCGGACGCGGCGCTCGTGACGGTTGGGGCGGCCTCCGGCGTGGAGGTGGGCACGGAGATGGTCTGGGAGCTGTGCGAAAAGCGCGGCCTGCCCCGGATGATCTTCGTGTCGATGATGGACAAGGCGCACGCGAACTTCGCCCGGGCGCTGGACGACGTCAGGGAGAAGCTCGCCCCCGGCGCGGTGCCTGTGCAGATCCCGATCGGGGCAAGCGAGGACTTCCGCGGCGTCGTGGATCTCCTCACGGGCAAGGCGGTCCTGTTCAAGCCCGGCACGGCCACGGGCGAATCCGAGGAAGCTGCGATCCCGTCCGAATTGGAGGACGAGGTGGAGGAGTGGTCGACCGAGCTCATGGAGACGCTGGCCACCACCGACGAGGAGCTGCTGGACCGGTACCTGGAGGGTGAGGAGATCCCGCTCGATGAGCTGGTCGCGGCGCTGGCGGGTGCGATGTCCGACGGCGAGGTCGTCCCGGTCTTCTGCGGAGCGGCCGAACAGTCCTTCGGAGTGGCGGAGCTGGCCCGCAAGCTGGTGGAGCTGGCCCCCCACCCGGGACGGACCAGCCAGGTGGATGCCCTCGCGGCGGGCGGAGAAGCCGTCAGCCTGCGGGCGACCGACGAGGAGTCGCCCACCGCGCTCGTCTTCAAGACCAGCGCGGAGCCGCACGTCGGTGAGCTTTCCCTGTTCCGCGTGTATTCCGGAATGCTCGTAAACGGAAGCGAGCTGCGGAACGTCAGCCGGGGAGCAACCGAACGAATCAATCACCTGTCGATCCCGCAGGCGAAGGAGCGGGTGGGAGTGGAGGCGCTGCACGCGGGCGACATCGGCGTCGTGGCCAAGCTCAAGTCGACGCGAACGAACGACACGCTGTCCGCAACCGCCAACCCGGTCACCCTCGAAGGCGTCGACTTCCCCCGGGCCGACATATCGATTGCGGTACGCGGGGCGGCGCGCGCGGATGAGGACAAGCTCGGCGAGGCGCTCGGCAGGCTGCACGACGAAGACCCCACCTTTGTCGCCGAGTTCGTTCCCGAACTGCGCCAGACGATCGCGCGCGGCCTGGGTGAACTGCATTTTCTGGTGCAGTTCGAACGGATGAAACGGAAGTACGGGGTCTCGGTGGAGACCGAGGCGCCCAGAATCGCGTACCGCGAGACCATTACCACTCCTGCCGAGGGCCAGGGCCGCTTCAAGAAGCAGACCGGCGGCAGGGGACAGTTCGGCGACTGCTGGATTCGCCTGCGGCCGCGGGCGCGGGGCGAGGGCTACGAGTTCCTCAATTCGATCAAGGGTGGAGTGATCCCCACGAAGTACGTGCCCTCGGTAAACCGGGGGATCCAGGAGGCGGCCGCGAAGGGGGTAGTGGCGGGCTATCAGATGGTGGACTTCGAGGCGGAGTGCTACGACGGTTCCTACCACTCCGTCGATTCTTCCGACATCGCCTTCAAGGTTGCGGGGTCGTACGCCTTCCGGAACGTGGCGGAGAAGGCCCGGCCGGCGCTGCTGGAACCGGTCATCGAGGTCAAGGTGACGGTGCCGGATGAGTACCTGGGCGACGTCATGGGTGATCTGAACGGCCGGTCCGCCCGGGTGCTGGGAATGGATCCGCTGGGCGGCAACACGGTGATCCGGGCACAGGTGGCGGAGGCGGAGCTGCACAGGTACGCATCGTCGCTGCGGTCGATCACGCAGGGACGGGGGCACCACAGGCGCAAGCTGCTCGGCTACGACCTGGTGCCGGCGGTGCGGGCCCAGAAGATCATTGCTGAGGCGGAGGCCGCCAGGGAGGCCTGAGCCGGGCGTGGCGGGACGCTCGCGGAAGTCCCGCGTGCCGGGGGCTTGGCGCCGCGCCCGGCCGCGCTACCGGGTGTAGATCAGCAGCACTCCGTTCGCGCCGCGCTGACCGTAGGCAAGCCCGGCCTCCAGGGGGGTCAGGAACTGGAACTCCTTGATGTCGTTGTGGTTGAGCGTCAACAGGAAGAAGGCGGGGTCGGGCACGGGTCCGTCGTTCAGGCGCACCTCGACCATGTTGCAGGTGTTGGGATTGGCACCGGCGCGGCTGCGCTGCATCTCGATGCACACGCCCATTTCGGGATCGCCGAAGGCATTGGCGAGCAACTTCTCGGTGATGGTGAGACCCGGCACGCGCGCAGCCCTCGCCAGACCGGCGAAGTCGAAGACGCGGGGCGCGATCGAGTCCACCTGGAACGCGGTCAACCCGCTGAACCGGGCGCCCGGGGTGGTGAGCCCGCTGGGCCGGTTGCTGCGGCCCGTCACCACGATGGGATCGAGGACGAGCGCCTCGTTGGACAAGGCGATCTCGAGCCCGAGCGCCTCGTTGCTGAAGACGGTCAGCGAATCGACCCGGGGGGCGTAGCCGAGCCGGCTGGTCTCGATGGTCTGCCAACCCGGCGGAATCCCCGTGAATCCGAACTTCCCGAGGGAATCCGTGAGCTGTGAGAAACTCGACCCGGCGAGCTCCACCAGCGCATCCGGCACCGGGCCTCCGGTACCGTGGTCGACCACGACGCCGGTGATCGTGACCGGCTCGGATATGGTGACGACGATGTCGAGGATGTTGGGTCCTGCCACGGTCACGTCCAGCGGCGGGGCCTGGTCCCTGCCGAAGCTCACCAAGACGGTGAGTTCTTCGGCGGAATCCAGCTTGCAGACCCTGAATTCCCCGGAGGCCTCGGTGCGCACCTCCGCGACCAGCCGCCTGCGCTGGAGCACACCCGTCCGGTCGCCCACCACGATCACCCGGGCGCGCGGAAGCGGGACGCCGGTGAGCTCGTCGGTCACGATCCCGCCGATCGAGGTGTCCCCGGTCCCGGGATCGGCGGAGCACCACGCGCTCAGGATGGTTTTGCGAGACGGCACCGCGAGGTAGACCTCGGAGACCGCGCCGGCGTTCACGCGCACCTGTCCCGGAGGAATGCTGATCCCCAGAGTGCCGAGCCGGGGATGGAAGAAGATGACCTGGTATTCCCCGGCCGGAACGTCCTCCAGCCGGAACTGCCCCTCCTCGTCCGATTCTCCCATGACCGTGGTGCCCACGACGGCCACCCGGGCGCCGGCAAGCGGCACGCTCGTCGTACTGTCGTAGACCAGGCCGATGACGACGCCGGGCCGCTCGTCCTGCGCCGACGCCGCGGGGGCGAAGAGCGGGAGGAAGACCACGCCCAGGACCGCGAGCGGCGCGCAAAGTGCGGCTCGCGACCGATGCCGGAGCGGCCACCGTGGGGGTGCCGGGAATCTCATATGGCTACGTCATTCAGATGGAGCGGACTGCACGGAGCCGGTCGGGGCGTACCCGTTCCGGGCCGGTACCTATTATAGCGCCCCGCGGCCCGAAGGGTGAGGCGGGCGGGTCGCTGACCGGGGGCTGGCGGCGGGTCGCTATATTGAGGATTGGATGTCGTTCCACCCCGAAGGAGGCGCTCCGTGGCGGGACATAGCAAGTGGTCGCAGATCAAGCGCAAGAAGGCGGTGAACGATCAGAAGCGCGGCCAGGTATTCACGAAGGTCATCCGCGAACTCACGGTGGCGGCGAGGGAGGGCGGAGGCGATCCCGGTTTCAACCCGCGGCTCCGTCTGGCGGTGGACACGGCCAAGGCGGCCAACATGCCGCAGGAGAACATCGACCGGGCGATCAAGCGCGGGACCGGCGAACTCGAGGGGGTCACCTACGAAGAGGTCGTCTATGAGGGATACGGGCCGGGGGGCGTGGCGCTGTACATCGAGACCCTGACGGACAACCAGAAGCGCACGGTGGCCGCCGTGCGGCACCTCCTGGACAAGAACGGGGGAAACCTGGGTACGGCGGGGTCGGTTGCGTGGCAGTTCGACCGGATGGGGATGGTGTACGTCTCGGCGGATGGAGCGGACGAGGACCAGGTCTTCGAGGCCGCCGTCGAGGCGGGTGCCGACGATGTGCGCAGCGAAGCGGGTGAGTTCGTGGTGTCCACGGAGGCCGCGCTGCTGCACGAGGTGCGGGACGCCCTGCTGGATGCGGGGCTGGCCGTGGCGTCGGCGCAGGTGACGATGGTGGCCCGCACCGAGGTGCCGGTCGGAGGGCGTGAGGGTGAACGCCTCCTCAAGCTGCTCGACGCACTGGACGACCACGAGGATGTCCAGCAGGTCCACTCCAACGCCGATCTGGACGAATCGGTGCTGGCGCGGGCGTCGTGAGCGGGGAGGCGGGGGGCGGCGGACGCGGAGAGCCGGCCGAAGGTGTGCGAAGCGCGGGTGGCGTGACCGAGGGGTCCGGGGGCGGCCGGCGGGTGTTGCTGGGCATCGATCCCGGCACCGCGGCCACGGGCTTCGGAGTCGTTGCGGTGGATGAGCGGCGCCGGGCGGAGCTCCTCCAGTGCGGGGTGATCCGCACCTCGTCCGGGGCGCCGCTGCCGCTTCGCCTGGCGGAGATCCACGAGGGAGTGGCCTCCCTGATCGAAGAGTTCTCTCCCGCCGCGGTCTGCGTCGAAAGCGCCTTTTACGGCAAGAACGTGCGCAGTGCGCTCACCCTCGGACAGGCTCGGGGGGCGATCATCGTGGCGGCGGCGCTCCGCGCGGTCGAAGTCGTGGAGTACGCGCCCCGCGACATCAGGAAGGCCGTGGTGGGAACGGGCGCCGCGACCAAGGACCAGGTCGCCTACATGGTGCGCCGGCACCTCCGCCTGCGTAGCGACCCCAGGCCGAGCGACGCGGCGGACGGCCTTGCCGTGGCGCTCTGCCACGCCTTCACGGGGCCGCTGCCGCGCCGTTCTCCGGGCTCCCCCGCGCGGGCTTTGGCGGCGTCGTGATCAGCCGCGTCCGGGGTACGGTCGTCGGCCGGGACGGGGACCGCGTTGAATTGCTGGCGACGAGCGGGGTCGTGTACGAGATCCACGTTCCCCGGACGGTCTTCCAGCGTCTCCCGGAGGAGGACGCCGCGCTGGAGTTGCGCACCGCGTACGTGGTCCGGGACGAGATCCCGAACCTCTACGGCTTCCTCGAGCAGGGGGAGCGCGAACTGTTCTACCGGCTGATGAAGGTCCAGAAGGTCGGTCCACGGCTGGCGATGGCGCTGATGAGCAGCTACCACGCCGGCCGGCTGGCCAGGGGTATCGCGGAGAAGGACGCCAAGCTGCTTTCGCGGGTCAGCGGGGTCGGGAAGAAGACGGCGGAGCGGATCGTGCTGGAGCTCTCCGACAAGGTCTCCGACCTGGCGGTGGCCGGAGAGGGTACCGGACCCGAGGCGAAGCGGGCTGCCGATGCGGTCACGGCCCTCGTCGCCCTGGGCTACGCCTTCACGGAGGCCGATGAGGCCGTGCGGGACGCGATGGCCGCCGACAGCCCCGCAAGCACCGAGGCGCTGGTCCGGCAGGTCCTCGCGCAGCGGGGGCAGGGATGACGCCGCAATGAGCGGACGCACCGAGATCACGACGCCGGAGGTCCTCCCGCAGGAGAAGCTCTCCGAGATTTCGCTCCGGCCAAGGCGACTCTCCGGCTTCATCGGCCAGGACAAGCTCAAGGAGGCCCTGGAGATCTCGATTCAGGCCAGCCGCGAACGGGGCGATCCGCTGGATCACATCCTCTTCCACGGCCCGCCGGGGCTCGGCAAGACCACCCTCGCCCTGCTTCTGGCGCGTGAGATGGCGGTGAACATCATCACCACCTCGGGACCGGTGCTCGAGAAGGCGGCGGACCTGGTCGGCGCGCTCACCAACCTGCGGCCGGGCGACATCCTCTTCATCGACGAGATCCACCGCCTGCGTCCGGTCATCGAGGAGTTCCTGTATCCGGCGATGGAGGATTTCAAGGTCGAGGTCCGCCTCTCGGAGGGGCCGCGCGCCCACACCATGACGATGGGGGTCGAGCCCTTCACGCTGGTCGGCGCCACGACGCGCTTCGGCCTCCTCACGGCTCCCATGCGCGCGCGTTTCGGGATCACCGAGCGGCTCGACTTCTACCCGGCTTCCGACCTCGCGCGGATCATCGAGCGCAGTGCGCGCATCATGGACGTCACGGCCACGGAGCGGGGCGCGCGGGAGCTGGCGGCGCGGGCGCGCGGCACCCCGCGCGTGGCCAACCGGCTGCTCAGGCGCGTGCGCGACTTCGCGCAGGTCCGCGCGGACGGCGTGCTCAAGGTCGAGGTCGTGCGCGAGGCGCTGGAACTCCTCAACGTCGACGAATACGGCCTCGACGCGATGGACACCCGGATCCTGGAGACGATCGTCGACAAGTTCGAAGGCGGCCCGGTGGGGCTGAACTCGCTGGCCGTGGCGCTGGGCGAGGACGCGGGCACCATCGAGGAGGTGTACGAGCCCTTCCTCATCCAGGAGGGCTTCATCATGCGGGGTCCCAGGGGGCGCGTGGCGACGGGCAAGGCCTTCGCCCGGCTGGGACGCTCATTCCCGGCGAAGGGGCCCGGCGGCGCGGGGGGCGAACCCGGCCCCTCTCATCCGAACCTCTTCAACTGAGTTGGGCGGGACGGCCGACTTCGAATACGAGCTGCCCCCGGGGCGGATCGCGCGCTATCCTGCGGTCCTGCGCGCGAACTCGCGGCTCCTGGTGCTGTCGCGCTCCAGCGGAAGAGTCCATCACCGGCGCTTCCGGGATCTGCCCGGGCTGATGGACGACGGCGATCTGCTGGTCGTCAACGACACCCGGGTCTTTCCCGCGCGCCTGCGCGGACGCAAACCCACCGGCGCCGCGGGGGAGGTGCTGATGCTGAGGCCGGTGCCGGGCGACGACGGCCGCGTCTGGGAAGCGCTGGTGCGCCCGGGCCGAAAGCTGAAGCCGGGCCGGCTGCTGGTCGTCGCCCCGGAGCTCTCCGTGCGGGTCCTGGAGGCGTGCGAGGACGGACGCCGGATCGTGCGGCTGGAGGGAGCCCTGGGCGCGCGGGAGGCGCTGGAGCGCTTCGGAGAGGTGCCGCTGCCCCCCTACCTGGGGCGCGAGGAGGAGCCGTCCGACCGGGACCGCTATCAGACGGTCTATGCCCGCCACGAGGGGTCGGTGGCCGCGCCGACCGCCGGGCTGCACTTCACGGACGAGCTGCTGGGCGAGGTCGCCGCGCGGGGGGTGAGCCGCTGCGAAGTGACGCTGCACGTGGGGACCGCCACCTTCCGCCCCGTGGAGGTGCGCGACCCGGCCGATCACGCGATGGAGGCCGAGCACTTCGCCGTGCCGGAGCGCGCCGCCCGCGAATACCGCCGCTGCCGAGAGCGGGGCGGGCGGGTGTGGGCGGTGGGGACCACGGTGGTTCGCACCCTCGAGAGCGTGGCCGCCGGGCGGGACGGGATCGAAGCCGGGCGGGGGTCGACCGGTCTGTTCATCTCGCCGCCCTTCGAGTTCCGGGCCGTGGACTGCCTGGTGACCAACTTTCATCTGCCGCGCTCCACCCTGCTGATGCTGGTGGCGGCCTTCGCCGGGACGGAAGCGGTGCTGCATGCGTACCGGGAGGCGGTGGCCGCGGGGTACCGGTTCTACTCGTACGGCGACGCAATGGCGGTGGTGCCGTGAGCGGGCCGGCGGGCGAAGGCGCCGCGCGCTTCACGCTGGACGCGACCGGGGACCGTGCCCGCGCGGGCCGCCTGGTCCTCCCGCACGGGACCGTGAAGACCCCCGCCTTCATGCCGGTGGGCACGCAGGGGGCGGTGAAGGGCATCTCGCCGGAAGAGCTGGCCGAGGCCGGCGCGTCCATGATCCTCGCGAACACCTACCACCTCTACCTCCGTCCGGGCGCCGAGGTGGTGGCCGAACTGGGCGGCCTTCACGATTTCATGCGCTGGAAGGGCCCGGTCCTGACCGACTCCGGCGGCTTCCAGGTCTTCTCCCTGGCCGCGATCCGGGACATCGGCGACGACGGGGTGACCTTCCGCAGCCACATCGACGGAAGCAGCCACCACTTCACGCCGGAGCGCGTGATCGACATCCAGCGCGCTTTGGGCGCGGACGTGATCATGGCCTTCGACGAGTGCGCGCCCGCCGGGGTGGCGCGGGAGGACGCCGAGCGGGCCAGCCGCAGGACGCTGGCGTGGCTGGCGCGCTGCCGCGACCGCTTCGAGGCGACGGAGGACGAGGCCCCCGCGCGGCAGGCGCTCTTTCCCGTCCTGCAGGGGAACGTGCACGACGACCTGAGGACCCGCCACCTCGAACAGGTCCTGGAGCTCGGCGACTGGCCCGGCTTCGGGATCGGCGGCCTCTCGGTCGGCGAACACAAGGACGACATGTGGCGCACCATCGAGCTGCTCGACTCGCTCATTCCGCCGGACCGGCCCCGCTACCTCATGGGTGTAGGCTACCCGGACGACCTGCTGGAGGCGATCGCCCGGGGCTGCGACATGTTCGACTGCGTCGCCCCCACCCGGAACGCCCGCCACGGCACCGCCTGGACGGCGGCCGAGGGGCAGATCAACCTCAAGGGCGCGCGCTTCCGCCTCGACCGCGACCCCATCGATCCCGAGTGCGACTGCCACGCCTGCGCCCGCTACGACCGCGCCTACATCCGACACCTCCTGGTCGCGGGAGAGCGCTTCGGACACCGCCTGGTTTCCATCCACAATCTCCGCTTTCTGCTCCGGCTCGCGAACGAGGCACGGTTACGCATCCGCCGGGGAAGCTTTAGTATGTGGGTCCGCGGTTGGCTCGACCGCTACCGGGCCGCCCGCTGCCGCGCCGCGTCCTGACGGGCACGGCCGCGAACCCGCCTCGCAAGGGCGGCGCACGCATGCGGCGGGGACGGGCCGGCGCCGGGAACCCGCTCACGCCAACGGAAATCCACAACGGGTAAGGAAGCACGAACCTTGTCACTGCACGCCATTCTGACCACCGCGCTCGCGGCCGCCCCGCCCCCGCCCGCCGGCCCCCGCCAGGGAGCGGACGGCATGACCTTCATGCTGATCAACGTCGTCCTCCTCATTGCGATCTTCTACTTCCTCCTCATCCGCCCGCAGCGCAAGGAACGGCAGCGCCACCAGGAGATGCTGAGCAAGCTGGCAAAGGGCGACCGGGTGCTGACCAACGGCGGCATCGTGGGCCAGATCGTGCACGTCACCGAAGCCGAGTTGACGCTCAAGACGGCGGAGAATACGCGGATCGTGATCGACCGCGGCTACGTCGCCCGCAAGATCACGGACAGCTGAGCCGGCGGGACCCGACGCGATGGCGCTGCTGGAAGTCCAGCTGCTCGGCGCGAAGGTGCTGCGCCGGCGGGCTGCACCCGTCGAGGAGGTCACCGGCGAAACACGGCGCCTGGTGCGCGACATGTTCGACACCATGTACCACTCCGAGGGCATCGGCCTGGCCGCCCCGCAGGTGGGGATCTCGGAGCGCATTCTGGTTGTGGACGTCACGGAAGAGGACGAGACCCGGCACGTCCTCGCCCTGGTCAACCCGGTGATCACCCGGTCCAGCCGCGACACCGACAAGGGCGTGGAGGGGTGCCTCAGCATTCCGGGGATCGAGGAGACGGTCACGCGTCCGGCGCGCATCACCGTCGAGGGGCTGTCACCCGATGGCGAACCGGTGCGCATCGAGGCGGCAGGGCTGCTGGCGCGCGCACTTCAGCACGAGGTCGATCACCTCGACGGGGTGCTCTTCATCGACCGCGTGTCGCCGCTGAAACGGGGAATCCTCCTCAGGAAGTGGCGGAAGAGCCGGGCGTCGGGGTAGCGGGCCGTTGACAGGGGCTTCCGCTTCGTTCCGGCACCGGCGCCGGGGCCGGAGGGGCAGGTGAGGGTCCTCTTCTGGGGCACCCCCCGGTTCGCGCTGCCGACGCTCGGGGCGGTGGCGGAGGCGGGCCACGAGATCGCGGGGGTCGTGACGCGGCCGGACCGGCCGCGCGGAAGGGGACGGAGGACGCTGCCCTCTCCCGTGCGCCGCCATGCGGAAGAGGCCGGATACCGGGTGCTGGCGCCCGAAGCGCCGCACGGGGAGGCGTTCGAGGCCGCGATCCGGGAGGTGGCGCCCGACGTTTCCGTCGTGGTCGCCTACGGGTGCATCCTGCGCCGCCGGATCCTGGAGGTGCCGCCGCGCGGTTCGCTCAACCTGCACGCGTCGCTCCTCCCCGCGCTCAGGGGGGCCGCGCCGGTCAACTGGGCGATCGCGCGGGGACACGCCGAAACCGGGGTGACCGTGATGCGGATGGTGGAGGAGATGGACGCGGGCCCGGTGCTGGCGCAGGAGGCGGCCCAGATCGGGCCGCGCGACACGGCGGCGGGGCTGTCGCGCGAGCTCGCCGGGCTGGGCGCGCGCCTGATGGCCGGCACGCTGCGCCGGATGGAGGCCGGGCCGGTGGAGGAGAGCGAGCAGGACCACGCCGCAGCCACCTTCGCGCCCAAGGTGGACCGGGCCGCCGCGCGGGTGGGGTGGGGGCGGGGGGCCCGCGAGGTGGCCGGCCTGATCCGCGGGATGGACGATGTGCCGGGCGCGTGGACGCTGCTGAAGGGCTCTCCGGTGAAGGTTTTCTCTCCGGAATTCGTATTTAAAGGATGGGGTATTGAAGAGGGAGGCGGCGTGACGGGAGGCTCGGCGGCGGCGGACAGCCTGCCCGGAGGGATCGTGGCCGCCGACCCGAGGGACGGGATCGTGGTGGCCACAGGCGATGGGCTCCTCCGCATCGGTGAGGTGCAGCCCCCCGGCAAGAGGCGCATGGAATCGGCCGCCTGGGTGCGGGGTTCCGGGCCGGGGCCCGGGGATCGCTTCGAGTAGGGGCGTGGCCGGAGAGGTGCGGGGGAGGGCCGGGCGGCTCCCGCGGCTGCATGTGCTCGCTGGTGACGGGCTTGTGGGTGCCGAGGACTGGCAGCTCCGGCTGGGGCCGCTCCTGGAGGCCGGAGGCGAAGGGCTGGCCGTGCATCTGAGGGTGCGGCGGACCCCGGCCGCTCGCCTCTTCGGCGTGACGGAGTGGCTTGCGCAGGCATCGCGCGCAACCGGCACCCTGGTGGTGGTGAACGACCGGGTGGATGTGGCGCTGGCCGCGGGCGCGGGGGGCGTCCACCTGCGGGAGGATTCGCTCCCCGCCGGGGCCGTGCGCGCGATCGCCGGCCCGATGTTGCGCCTCGGGAGGTCGATCCACGCGGCGGGGCAGGCGGCGGAGCTGGCGGACGAGGACCTGGACTACCTGTTCATGGGGGCCGCGTACACGACTGCGTCCCACCCGGAGCGCAAGCCGGCCGGGAGGGAGGCCGTGACGGCGGCCGCTGCACGGACGGACACCCCCGTGCTCGCGATCGGGGGAGTCACGCCGTCGCGCGTGCGTGAGCTGGCCGGGCTGGGGGTGTACGGGATCGCGGTCATGAGCGGAGTGTGGAGCCGCAGTCGCCCCGGGCGTGCCGTTGCACGCTACCTTCAAGTCCTGAAAGAGGAGGGTTTGCAGTGACGACTTCACGGGATTCGGGACCGCGGGCCGGGTCCGGAACGGCCGGCGCGGTGGACGGGGGATCCCCCCCCGGGGTGTCGATCGTCCTCAACGGCGAGCGCCGTTTGCTGGAACCCGGCCTCAGCGTAGCGGAGCTGCTGCATGACCTGGGACTCGATCCCGGGATGGTGGTGGTCGAGCGCAACCGCGAGATCCTTGCCCGCCGGAACCTTGCCGGGATCCCCGTCGCGGATGGGGACCGCTACGAACTCGTTCACTTCGTAGGAGGAGGATAGATGGGGAGCGCGACGCCCGCGGACGGACCGCTCGTGATCGGAGGCAGGTCCTTCGCTTCGCGGCTGATCGTGGGCACCGGGAAGTACCGCTCCAACGCGGAGATGGTCAGCGCCATCCGGGCCGGCGGCGCCGAGATGGTGACGGTTGCCGTGCGCCGGGTCGACCTGGACCGCAGCAGGGAGGAGGGGGTCCTCCACCACCTCGATCCGGCGGAGTTCTTCCTGCTTCCCAACACGGCGGGTTGCTACACGGCGGCGGACGCGATTCGCTACGCCCGCCTGGGGCGAGCGGCCGGGCTCAACGACTGGGTGAAGCTGGAGGTGATCGGCGACGAACGCACCCTGCTCCCCGATACCGCCGCGACGCTGGAGGCGGCCCGCGAACTCGTCGCCGACGGCTTCCAGGTGCTGGCCTACACCAACGACGACCTGATCACGGCGCTGCACCTCGAGGATGCGGGGTGTGCGGCGGTGATGCCGCTGGCCAGCCCGATCGGGAGCGGCCTGGGGCTGGTGAACCCCTACTACATCCGCGAGATCAAGCGCCGTCTGGAGGTGCCCGTCATCGTGGACGCCGGCGTCGGGACGGCCTCGGACGCTTGCCTGACGATGGAGCAGGGCGTTGACGGCGTGCTGATGAACACGGCGCTGGCCGCCGCGCAGGATCCGGTCGGAATGGCGCGCGCGATGCGGCTGGCGGTGCGGGCGGGGCGCGAGGCCTACCTGGCCGGGCGGATGGATTCCCGTGAAATCGCGGTGCCTTCGTCGCCGGCCGCGGGGATGCTGGAGTAGGGGGACGGTGGGGCGGGCGCCGGGGTGGCCGCGGAGACTGGAAGTGCCGCGGCGGATGCCGGGGCAGGGCCCGGACGGGGAGGACGGTTGACGCGAAGGCTGGCCCTGGCCGTGCTGCGGCAGGTGGAGGCGGGACGGCGCCTCGACGTGGCGTGGGAGGCGTCAGCGGGCGCGAGGGCTCCGCAGCGGAGATGGATCCGGAAGCTCGTCTACGGGACGGTGCGGCTGCAGGGACGGCTGGACCATGTCCTTGCACGGTTCTCCTCCCGTCCTCCCGGGGAGCTCGACCCCGAGGTGCGGGCCGTGCTCCGGATGGGCGCCTACCAGATCCTCGAGATGGACGCCGTGCCGGACTACGCAGCCGTGTCCGCGTCGGTGGCGCTGGTGAAGGGCGGGGAGGGGCGGGCGGCGGCGGGGCTGGTCAACGCCGTGCTGAGGCGGGTGGCGCGCGAGGGGGCGCCGGAGTCGTCCTTTCCATCCCCCGAGCGCGACCTGGAAGGCTACCTGGCCTCGTGGGGGTCGCACCCGGCCTGGCTGGTGCGGCGGTGGCTCCGGCACTTCGGTCCCGCCGGCGCGCGCGCCCTGGTGGAGGCCAACAACCGGGAGCCGGAGATCTTCCTCAGACCGGTGGGAATGACGGTGGAGCGGGCGACGAGGGTGCTGGCGGAAGCGGGGCTGTGCGATCCCCCGGAGCCGGGCGCGGCCCCGGGACCCACCCGGCCGTCCTGGGTCCGGCTGCGGCGCGGGACCGATCCCGGCGCGGCACTCGCCACGGTTCCCTCGGTGATCCAGGATCCGGCGGCCTCGCTGGTGGTGGACTACGCGTCTCCCCCGGCCGGGTCGCTGGTCGCGGATCTGTGTGCGGCGCCGGGGGGCAAGGCCCTTGCGCTGAGCACGTGCGTGCGCGGGGTCGTCGCCGCCGACCGGTCGCCGCGGCGGCTCGCCCGGGTCGTCGAGGGGGTGAGGCGACTCGGGGCCCCGGTCTGGGCGGTGGCCGCCGACGCCCGCCTTCCGCCCCTGCGCAGCGCCGAGGTGGTCGTGGTGGACGCGCCCTGCAGCGGCACCGGCACGATCCGCCGGCACCCTGACGCGCGCTGGCGCTTGCGGGAGGGAGACATTCACGAGTTGGCTGAGGTGCAGCGGAGCATTCTCGAAGGCGCGGCGCCGGTGGTTCCCCGCGGCGGCCTCCTTGTTTACGCTACATGTGCCCTCGAACCCGAGGAGAACCGGGGACAGGTGAAGCGATTCCTGGAGCGTCATCCGGATTTCCGCATCGAGCCCGCGGGCGCTGCGGACCGGTTTCTGGACGGCCAGGGGTGCCTCGCGGTGCTCCCGCAGGAGAGCGGCTTCGACGGCGCGTACGCGGCCCGCCTGAGGAGGACCTGAAAGGATGGATCTGGGGAGCTCGATTCGCCGCCGCAGGAAGGCGCGCGGAAAGGATGCGAGGGGCAAGGCTCCGCTCACGTCCGGCCGGCCCCCCGGTGACGAGCGGCCGCCGCAGGAGAAGGTGGTGAACTGGCGCGCACTGGCGGCAAAGTGGCGCAGATGGCGGGAGGGCTGGCGAGGCCGGGCGGAGGGCTTGCGCAGCCGGGCCGGCGACGGCGGCGCCAGGGCCGCCCAGTGGAGTCGGGACACCGCGGAGAAGACGGGGGAACGGCTCAGGACTGCCGGCCGGCGGGTGGTGGAAGGCAGCTGGCGCCGGACCGGAGCCTGGCGTCGCCTCCGGCGGGCCGGCCGGGCAGGCGGGGCGGGCGCGCGGCGGGCGCTGAGGGGGGTCGCTGCGGCCGGTGCCGCCGTGAAGCCCCGCGTGCCGGTGCTCACGGAGCGGCCCCTCCTCTCCGCGCTGGCGGTCACCGTTGGCGGGCTGGCGTCGGGGTACCTGGTGGCGACCACCTTCTTCTTTCGCCCCCTGCCCGCGCCTCCCGCGCTGCAGGGCGTGCCCGACCTGCGCGGATACCCGCTTTCCATGGCGATGGCGGTGCTCGCTGACTCGGGGCTGGCAACAAGCCGGGTCGATTCGGTCCACCATCCCTCGGTGGCAGGGGGAGTGGTGATCGGCCAGAGCCCCCTGCCGGGGCCCACGGCGCTACCCAGGGCGCCGGTCAGGGTGACGGTCTCGCTGGGTCCGGATGTGCGTCCGGTTCCCGACGTGACCCGCCTGGCCGGAGGCAGGGCCGCGGCGCTGCTGGAGGAAAGCGGCTTCCTGGTCTACGTGGATACGGTCCAATCGATGGCACCGGCCGGGCGCGTCATCCGGATCGAACCCGGACCCGGCACGCCGTTGGCGATCCCCGGGAGCGTGCGGATGGCGGTGAGTCTCGGCCCGCCGACCATCCCGATGCCGTCGCTCGCCGGGTTGACCGAGCAGTCGGCGGTGAGGCTGCTCCGGTCCCTGGGTCTGGTCGTGTCCGGAATCGAGTATAGATACAGCCTTTTGAACGTGAATACTGTCTTCGGCCAATATCCTGAACCGACATCCGAAATCGAACAGGGCGCCGATGTCCACCTGATTGTCGGTCGGCGGATTCGCCGGCCATTCGGTACCTTCTTCCGCAGGCCGCCCACGGCGTCGTCCGCGGAAGGAGAGGCGTTGCCCGTCGCGTCGCGTGTGGAAGGGCAGGCGTTGCCCCTCGCGTCGCACGTGGAAGGGGAGGCGTCGCCCGAGAATGGGGACGCTCCGTTCCCGATCGGGGAACCGTTGTCTGCCGAACGGAGAGCGGCATGAAGGGCAGCGCTCGCCATTGGCTGGCCCTGGCGCTCGTTCTGGGGGTCGTGGCGGTCGCATGGCTTGCCCGGGGACGCGCGCAGCCGGTCGTCGCCGGCTATCCGGCACCCGGCTTCGAAGCCCTCGACGCGCAGGGTCTCCCGGTGACGCTCGCCGACTACCGGGGCAGGGTGGTGCTGCTCAACATATGGGCGACCTGGTGTGCGCCGTGCCTTGAGGAAATGCCGTCCATGCAGAGGCTGTACGAGACCTTTTCGCCGGATGACTTCGAGATCGCCGCCGTCAGCATCGATGCGCCGGACGGCGACCGGGATGCGGCGGGGAACCCGGGCGGCGACCCGTTCGCCTTCGCCGGCAGGCTGGGGCTGACATTCCCCATCCTTGTGGATCCGTCGGGCGAGATCTCGCGCATTTACCAGGCCACGGCGGTGCCGGAGTCCTTCCTGATCGGTCCCGATGGCATCATCTACAAGAAGGTTGCCGGAGCTACGGACTGGGCCTCGGAAGCCAACGTCGGCCTGGTGCGCCGGCTCATCGAGGGCGGGTAGGACCATGTCACTGGCCGGGATCGTTACGCGCAACTGGCGTCTCAAGATCGCGGCCCTCGCGCTGGCGGTGCTTCTCTGGGTGACGATTCGCCTGAGCGACCAGAGCATCAGCCGGATCAGTATCCCCGACGTGCCGGTGAGGGTGGGGCAGGTCGACGAGAACTGGGTTCTGAGGGGGCCGCCGTCGCCCGACCGGGTCGAGATGACCGTCACGGGGCCCTACGGCGAACTGCTGCGGGCTGCGATGGCCGAGCCGGAGGTCGTCATCCCCGTGGATTCGGTCGGGCAGGAGGACGTGCTGCTCGCACTTGCCTCCAGCTGGGTGAGGAACGTCGATCGCGGAAGCATAAGCATCGAGAGCTTCGCGCCGAGCTCCGTCCGGCTCATCTTCGAGAGGAAGAGGCGTGTGGAGATTCCGGTTTCCCGCCGCCTTACGGGACGGCTTCCCGATTCCCTGGCCCTGGTGAGCGAACCGCGGGCCAACCTTCTCTTCGCCGAGGTGCGCGGTCCGGCTTCGGCCGTCGATCCCCTGGAGACGGTCTTCCTGGAGCCGTTCGACCTCGGCGGGGTGACCGGTTCCGGGCGATTTGACGTGGCGCTGGATACGACGGGGCTCGGCGGGTTGACGGTACTCCCCTTGACGGCGGCGCTGAGTGTGGAGGTGGCTCCACGGCAAAGCTGGGTGGTGGGACAGCTGCAGGTCGAGTTCCCGGAGGCGGATGCGGACTGGGTCATCGATCCCGGCACGCTGGAGGTGACGCTCTTCGGGGCGGAACTGCAGCTCAGCGCGATCGACGTGGACGCGATCCGGGTTTCCGTCACGGCGGGTGCCGCATCGGTGCGGCTCGAGATCGAGCGGAACGGAGAGGCCCGGGTGCCCGTCGGGCTCAGCGGTCTGACACAGTGGGTGGACGGCTCGCTGGAGGCGGATTCCGTGACCGTCCGAAGAGCCGGCTCGCCGTGACGGCACCCATCCTCGGCATCGAGACGACCTGCGACGAGACCTCGGCGGCGGTGCTCGATGAGGGAGGGACAATTCTCAGCCTGGTGATCCATTCGCAGGATGTGCACCGCGTCTACGGGGGCGTGGTGCCCGAGCTGGCCGCGCGGGACCACCTCAAGCGAATCGAGCCGGTTGTCGCGGCCGCGCTCCGCGAGGCGGGTGTGGCACGGCGGGACTTGCGCGCGATCGCCGCGGCCGCCGCACCGGGGCTGATCGGCGCGCTCCTGGTCGGCGTCACCTGGTCGCGCACCGCCGCCTTCGCCCTGGGCATCCCATGGGTGCCGGTGCACCACATGGAGGGGCATCTCTTCGGCCCCCTGCTCGAGGACCCGGCGGCCGTGCCTCCCTTCGTCGGGCTGCTCGTCTCGGGGGGGCACACGATGCTGCTCTGGGTCCCGGAGTGGGGGCGCTACCACCTGCTCGGGCAGACGCGCGACGATGCGGCCGGCGAGGCCTTCGACAAGGTGGGCAAGCTGCTGGGGCTGCCGTACCCGGGCGGGCCGGCCATCGAGGCCGCGGCGCGCGGCGGGGATCCGGCGAGATACGCCTTCCCGCGGCCGATGATGGGAGCCAAGGGCGGGGCCGCGGAGAGGGGGACCTTCGACTTCTCCTTTTCGGGGCTGAAGACGGCGGTGGCGCGGACGGTGGCCCGTCTCGCCGGGGAGGGCAGGGTGGAGGAGGAGCGCGCGCACCTGGCCGCGTCGTTCCAGGCGGCGGTGCTCGACGTGCTCGCCGGGAGGACGGTGGCCGCGATGGAGGTGGTGGACTGCGACAGGGTGCTCGTGGGCGGGGGGGTGTCGGCCAACCGTGCGCTGCGGTCGCGGATCCGCGGGGAGATCGGCCCGGGCGGGCGGCTTTTCACCGGGTCCCCCAGGGTGTCGCTGGACAACGGCGCGATGATCGCAAGGGCCGCGCAGTTCCGCCTCGAGGCCGGGACCTTCGGGGGCCTGGGCGAGGCCGCCGCCAGCGCACCCCTCCCCGGAATGCTTCCGTGGAAGCCGGGAATGCGCGACAGTTCACAGGGATCCTGCCCCGGAAGCGCGGTCCAACCCTCACCCAACTGACACGGTCAATCCATGTATCCGAACCTGTTCACCCTGCCGGAGTGGGTCCCGATCCTGGGAGGGGAACCGATCACCTCGTTCGGGGTGATGATGCTGCTGTCCTTCGTGGTGGGCGGCTACATCCTGAAGCTGGAGTTCGTGCGCATCGGGGAGGATGCCGAGAAGGCCTGGGACATCGTCCTGATGGCCGTGATCGGCGGGATCGTGGGCGCGCGCCTGTACTACGTATTCCTCAACTACGATCGCTTCGCGGCCGATCCGTTCGGGATGCTCTTCGCGAGGGGCGGGATGGTCTGGTACGGCGGGTTCCTTGGAGCCACGGCTCTGGTCGTCTGGCGGATCCGCAAGTCCGGACTGCCGCTGGGGCGGACCGTGGACGCGGCCGCGCCAGGGCTGGCGCTCGCCTACGCGGTGGGCCGGATCGGGTGCTTCCTGGTGGGGGACGACTACGGCCGCCCCACCGATTCCTGGGTGGGGATCGCCTTCCCCAGAGGGCTCCCGCCCACGCACGCCGACACGATGGCCGAACGGTTCGGCATCACCATCGATCCGGCCATGGTCGAGAAGTACGGGGAGATCCTGCCGGTCCATCCCACGCAGCTCTACGAGACCGGGATGTCCACCCTGATCTTCGTGCTGCTGTGGTCGCTGCGCCGCGGGCGGCACCCGGCCGGATGGCTCTTCATGACCTGGCTGGCGCTGGCGGGCGCCGAGCGGTTCGTGGTCGAGATCTTCCGCGCCAAGGACGACCGCTTCTTCGGCGTGCTCACCCTTGCCCAGGTGATCTCCATCGGCCTGGTTGCCGCCGGCGTCTACGGGATGTTCCGGCTCCGCAGGGGCGGAAACGGAAGGGGTGCGGCCTAGGAGTCGCAGCATGGCACCCGGGGCGGCGAGGCGCCGGGCTGGCAAGGCCCGCGAGAGTGGCGAGGGCGGCGAGGTGCCGGGCAGGCATGTGGTAGTTTTTTCGCATCTTGTTGCGGTGAAGGTGTTTGCATGTTCGACAGCCCGGATTCCCGCTGATTGACTCCCGCCGTTCTAGGTTTTCAGCCGCGAGCCCGGCGGCGGTCTTCCAGAGCCTTCCGAAGCTGTCCCTCGTCGGCCCTCTGATAGCACCGGAGGACCGTCTTGGCCGTCTTCCAGCCGCCGAGTTGGCAGACCACCTTCAGCGGCTGGTCCATCAGGTCGGAGGCGAACTTGCGCCGTAGCGAGTGCAAGCCCCTGCCGGGCTTCGGCTCCAGCCCCGCCAGCCTCTCGGCCCTGTCCCACCATCCCTGCGCCAACGCGGCTCCCATGCAGGCTGACGGGTTTCGGGGCGCGGGGAGGATCGGGGCATCCCCGGTCGAGGGATTCCACCTCTGCGCCTCCTTCAAGGCATCCAAGGCCCCGGGAATCACCGGGGTGATGTGTTCGTAGGACTTGTCGTGCTCCGCGCGCCAGACGATGGCTCCGCCGTCGAAATCGATGTCATCCCACCGAAGCTGGCGGATGGCACCGATCCGGTGGCCGGTTTCGTGCGCGAGCACGAGCGCGACGCGGAACCGCCAGTCCACCCGGCGCGACACCTTCAGAAGCGCCCGGTACTCCTCCTCTGCGAGCACCACCCTGTTTGGGTTCTTCTCGCTCGGCGTCCTGAGCCCTCTGAGCGGATTCCGGTCGAGCAGCAACCGGCCCCGCTCGTCGCGGGACTTCGCCGCCCAGTTGAAGACGGCGATGCCCCCGAACCCCCGAAACGACCATCGCGCGCCGGCGGCGTGGGCGCGGAGCGCCGGGGTAGGATCACCGGATGGCGCACGCGGGCCACGCGGCCACCGCCAGCCGTTCCGCCGTCGCTAGCGCGCCTCCACCCGGTTTCGCAGCTCGATCCTCCGCCGCGAGGATGTCGAGTTTCTCGGCCGGAAGCCCGAAACCGGGGGTACTCCTACCCCTCCGGGGGTCGAGGTCGTGCGTTTACAGCCGATCCCACGGCCTCGGATTCCGCCAAACGGCCCCCAAAACGCCCAGAATCGCCGTGAGAGCGGTTTTCCGGGGTGGGGGGGAGCATGACCCGGATGGCTGCCACCCAGTCGGCCAGGGACCCATCCACGGGCGGATCCTCAAGCCCGCGCCGGTCACGGGCCAAGTTCCCGGCTGGCGGTCCGACGAGGGATCACGTCGGCCGGATCGTCGGCCACGACGGGGCTACGCTCGGTCGTGGCCGCCGTGACGGGCTGCGGGGGTTGGAGCATCTCGCCGCCCGCCGCTCCCGTGGCGGGCCGGAAACGCAGGGGTCAGAGGGGGCGCAGCCCCCCGCCAGCCTCGCTCGGGGACACGCGGAGTGTGGCCCCAGGGGGTAGACTGCTTGAGCCACCTAACAGTGGCTTGAGCCAGCCCCGGGGACACCCGTGAACGCCCCCCAACGCGGCTCGGAACGGCGGTGGCCGGGCCGGCGTGGGCTAACTCCCCGGCATCGTTATCGTCAGCCGCACGGACGGCGAGGACGACCAGGCAAATCCCTCTGAGCCCGGTTGCGGGGTCAGATTAGGTCACGGTGCTCACCCACCCGCGAGATAGGCAGCCTAATCGTCCATGAGCCACCGCCGCTTGAACTGGGCGGCCGCCGGTACGCGGCCTCGACTCTGTTGTGGACCGCGTGCGACAACGCCGCCTCCACGACCTCGCGCGGGTGCCCCGTTTTCCTCGGTGGCCCAATCGCGGAACGACGACCTGAACAGCAGCAGTCGCTTGAGTTCGGTGTTACGATTGTAGGAGTGTTTCCCGATGCTGCGGAGCACACGGCCCGGAAGGATGGTGGCCCGGAGCCACTGTGGTTCGCCCCGCCGAGCGAGACCTAGCGCCCACGAACCGGCGGTGGGTGAGCGGGTGCTCCGCAGCCTACATGGGGCGTTTTAGCCGCCTTCCGGCGCGGATCGCTGGCTCGGGAGGAGGGCCCAAGGGGACGGGACAATGGGGGCGACCGCAATTGTTGCAGTTGGCAACCACAGCATGGCAGCCCGTAGTCTTACAGGATAGAGTGACCGTCCCAACCCATAGACCCGACCAGCACCCGTGAGGCATCCCGAACCAGCCCCTGTCCAATTGGTAGATCTCTCCGTGGGATACCACCCCGGCCAGCCTGTTCTCGCTGGGCTCACCGTCAATACAGTGCCTGGGGACGTACTCGCGATCGTCGGCCCCAACGGGTCCGGAAAGACGACCCTCTTTCGGACCCTGCTGGGTGTTCTGGCCCCCCTTGGTGGGGAGGCCTTGGTAGCCGGTCTCACGCCTGCCGACTACCGGGGCAGGTACGGTCTCGGCTACTTGGCTGAAGACACGGCCATGCCTGATGGGTGGACATGCGATGGGATTCTCGCACTCGCTGCGGCCGCCGCCGGGCGCGATGCGGATGTCGGCAGAGCTCTCAGACTCGCCGGAATCGACTACCCGACTGATGTTCCTGCCGATAAGCTCTCCAAGGGGATGAAGCGCCGTTTGGCTCTGGCAGTTGCGTTCATCCGGCCGATCAGTCTTCTGATCCTAGACGAGCCGGAATCGGGACTCGACCCCGGGCAGCGTCACAGGCTGCGCCGACACATCGAGACGATACGCGATGAGATGACTATCTTGGTGGCCAGTCACGACCTCGGGGAACTTGCCCTGATGAGCGACCAAGTCCTTTTCGTTGACTGCGGCCGCTGCAAGCTCATCGAGCAACCGGACGGAGGTTTCACCCGCGACTTCCTTGAGGAGGAATTCCTTGGACTGGAAGGGGCGGTGTCATGACCATCGTGAAGGCGACGCTACAGCACCTCTTGCGCCGCAAGTGGAAGCTCCCGGCCGCTGTACTGCTTTGCGGCGTGGCGCTGGTCGTGCTGTATCACGCTTTCGACGTGACCGAGTTGCGCGAGACGTTCTACGAAGCGGCGCGGATGCAACCGGACTTGCGCTCGCCCGCGCAGTCCGCTGCGATCACCGATTGGGGACGACTGTCGCCGTTTCTCATGATCCTCGACGGGTTATTCCTCGTTGGCCCGCTGTTCGTCGGCCTGCTCATGCCGGGCGGAGTGGTCGCCAACGAACGGCGCAGTGGCGCTATCATGCTCTGGGCCCAGCACCCGATGCCGCTGAGCCGCTTCTACATGCAGCGCTATCTGGGCATGCAGATCGCCACCCTGGCCGCGCTCGCGCTGATCGGCGTTTCCGCCATCGTCGCCCTTACCTTGCCCGCTGGCACGATCCCGTCGATGGACCAGCTCGGCCAATCCACCCTCGCAGGTCTACTGGCCTGTGCTATCAGTTTCGCCATCTCCGCCCTCGGCATCCGGCGCGCCGCCTTCTACGGGTTCGCGTACTACTTCTTCTCCAATATGACGATGTCGGCGCAGTTGAGGGACACCGTGCTCGGCTCGTCGGACGTGATGTTCTTCCTGATCTTCCCGACGCGTCCGATTCGCGAGTTCATGGCGGGCTTCCAGTCCGGCGTTCCCTGGGATTGGGGCGCCACCGGTCTCGTCCTGTATCACTTCGCGCTCTGGACGGCGATCGCCTGGCTCGGGCTGCGCCGACTCGAACACAGGCCGCTCAAGCTGTAGCGGCATCCAGCCCACAGAGGAGAAACCCACATGAGCCTGCTGCTGACCGTAACCGCCGCGACCCAGCTCTGCGCCGGGTGCACCGTGGAATTCGAACCGACGGATACGCTCGGCTCAACCGCCGACCCCGCAGGCGGGGGATTAATCGCGGAAGTTCTGAGGATGGGGGACCGTGGCTACCTGATGAGCTCCGATCTCCTCGGTCCCGTGGTGATCGTCTACGATTCGGAGGGACGCTTCCAGAGGGAGCTGACGCGCGAGGGGGACGGGCCGGGCGAGCTCCGCGGGTTTCCAGAGTTCGCCATGGGCCCTGGCGGCATCCTCATTCATGAGCAGCGCGCGCCCTCGCTGCACTTGTACTCCAGCGACCTCGAATTCACCAGGACCTTCCGGGTTCCCGGGGTTGTCGGCTCGGTTCAGCCGGATCCGCTGACCGGGGGCTGGCTGGTCAGCTACATGGGGGCAGACGACGGGACCGAAGCGGGGGTGCTGCTTCTCGATCAGGGCGCCGAGGTGGTCCGCACCATGCCGGTCGGCGAGGAGTCTTCCAGTCTGAGCCTCATGGTGGGGGACGCGATCCGCGGCACGGACGGCAGGATCTGGATCGCCTCGATGCTGGGGGTGGTCGAGGTGTTCGACGAGGACCTCGCACTCCTGGGCTCCCTGGAACTGGAACTGCCCGGGCTCGACGCGTGGAATCCCAACACCGGGCCCGCCGCGCCGCCGGCCATGGTCTTGGGCATGCGCCCCACGCCCGACGGATCGGGAGTCTGGGTCTTCGCGTTCGCGCCGGTCATCGACCCCAACGAGATTCGGCGCCTGCAGGGCCCCCGGCCGTCGGTTGAAGAGATGTTCGACACCTTCATCTACTCGGTTCGCCTCGACCCCAGCGGCCTGATCCTGGTTGGAACGGATCAGCTGGACACGCTGGTTCGTCCGTTGGGTGACGGGGATCTGGCCTACGATTTGGTCGATACGCCGGACGGAAACCGGAGGATTAGGGTCGGCCGACTGCGTTTCATACGTGAGGGCGGGTGAAAATGCGCGTCCCGAACACAGATCTGCGACTCGGGGCGATGGAGAACCGTGCCCGCGGCTGAGGAAAGTCGGTGCCCGGGACGTGGGTGGCCGACGAGACACCGCGTGCAGGAGTTCCCGCTATTCAAACCCGTATTTCCTGCTATCGAGGCACGATCCAGCCGGGTCCAGTCCGATGGCAGGAAACGCAGATCGTGCAGTCCTGATTGACTTTACGTGACTTCCTGCCGTGATTTAGGCTTCAGGTGCTCTGCCGGGCAGGCGGGGCGTGTTCGCGAGCCGCCCGGCGTGACCATCCTGCATGCCTCGGATCTGCACTTCGGCGCACCGCACCGTCCTGCCGCCGCTGAAGCGCTGCTCCGCTTCGCAGAGGAGACATCGCCGGCGGCGATCGTGATCTCGGGCGACCTCACGCAGCGGGCGAAGGTGCGGGAGTACCGCGCCGCGCGGGACTTCCTGGACCGGCTGCCCCCGGTCCCGCTCGTCGTGACCGCCGGGAATCACGACGTGCCCCTGTACCGCGTCCAGGAACGCCTCTTCGCGCCCTACCGCAACTACCGCAGGCACATCGCGCACCGGCTGGACTCGGTGCTCGACGTCTCCGGCGAGGGTGGCGGTCCCGGGCTGCGCTTCGTCTCCCTCAACTCCACCGCGCCCCTGGCGGCCATCGTCAACGGACGGCTGAGCGACCGCCAGCTCGACTTCGCGGCCGCCGCCTTCGCCGAGACCCCGAAGCAGGCACGGCGAGTGCTGGTGCTCCACCACAATCTGCTTCGGCCCGGCGAGGGAGAGCCGGTTCCCACGCTGCCGCGAGCGCCGCACATTCTGCGCCGGGCGGAGGAGTGGGGAGTGGACGTGGTGCTGGCGGGACATATCCACCACACGCTCCTGGCTCGGAGCGGGGACGGGTCCGCCCGAACCGGTGCACGGGGGATCCCGGTGGTCGTGACGGGAACCACGACCTCGAACCGGGGCAGGGGCCCCGAGACCGGCCGGAACTCCCTGAATACGGTCGCGGTCGATGGATCCGGGGTTGATGTCACAGTGTATCTTTACCGTCCGGAGGCGGGTCGGTTTCTCGCCCACGAGAGCCGCCGATTCGACCGGAGGGCCCAACGGCCCGTCGAATAGGCCCCCGTTGCATTCGGTCGGCGATGCATCCGGGCCGGCCGCGGCGCTCAAGCTCTGGTGCTGTCATGAAAACGTCAGAAATCGTCGAGGTGATGCGGGAAGCCGGGCGCCAGCCGTGGCGGGGCCTGCCGAAGGGCCTCCTCGCGGGTGTCGCCGTGCTCTGCGCGATCGGCTGGAGCACGGAGGCGCGGGCCCAGGCCCAGGCCGCTCGCGCCGAGGTGGCGTCGGTCGATTTCGAAGGCAATGAGTTCTTCCCCGATTCGGAACTCCGGCGGCTGGTTCAGACGAGGGCGCCCAGTTGTCCGCCGATCCTGGCGCTCACCTGCGCCCTTGGCATCGACTGGGGCAGGAGCGCCGTCCCCTTCAGTCCCGTGGTGCTCGCGGAAGATGCAAGGCGGCTGCAATTCTACTACCAGGCGCACGGGTTTCAGGGTGCGGCCGTGATTCCGGATACGGCGCTCACCGCCGACTCCGCGGTGTCGGTCACCTTCCGAATCGCCGAGGGGTCGGTCTACCAGGTGGGCTCGATCAGCTTCATCGGCGACACGATCCCGCCGCACCTCGAGATCGCGAGCGACCTGCCCCTGGGAGCGGGCGACGCTCTGCAGTACCTGCTCATCCAGGAGGCCGCGGACACCCTCGCGCGCCGCCTCAGGGACGCCGGCTACGCCCATGCCGATGTCTTCATCAACCTGGACCTCGCCTTCGCGAGGGACACCGCGAGCGTTGCCTACCGGGTGGAACTGGGTCCGCTGGCGGCCGTCGGGCCGATTCAGGTGTACGGCAACCGTCTCCTGGAGGACGAAGTCATCCTGGCGCGGCTGCCCTTCCGCGAGGGACAGCGCTTCAGCGAAAGGGAGATCCTGGAGGGGCAGCGCAGCCTCTACGAACTCGGGCTGGTGACGCGGGCCCTGGTGGAGCGCGACAACACCCGTGCGGAGGCCGGCCCGGTCATACCGATACGGGTGCAGATCGAAGAGGGAAATCTTCACATCGTGCGTGCCGAGGGCGGTTTCGACAACTCGGAGTGCGTCAACGTGGAGGGTCGCTGGGCGAGCCGGAACTTCGTGGGCGGCGGGCGTACGCTCCAGCTCCAGACCCGCCTCTCCAACCTCCTCGCGGGCACCCTGCAGGCGACGCCGCTGTGCCCGCAGGCGGGGAGGGGGGACTTCGGCCGGCTGAACTGGCTCGTCAGCGCCGACTTCAACCAGCCCAGCTTCTTCACCCGCCGAATGTCACTGGCGGCGGGGCTCTATTCCGAACGCCTGTCACGCAAGAACGTATTCGTGCGGGAGACTTTCGGTCTCGATTTCGCCATCAACCGGAGCATCGTCGGCGGGTCGCTCGCCAGTCTTCGGATCAGGCCGCAGCTCAACCGCCTGAGGGCGGCGGAAGTGACGCTGTGCGCCACCTTTCTCACCTGCACCCCGGCCGACATCGATCTCCTGTCGAGCTACACCTGGCTTTCGCCCGTCGGGTTGTCCTTCAGCAGGGACCGCACGGACGACATCTTGAACCCCGCGCGCGGCTACCGGCTCCTCGTGGACCTCGAGTACGCGAGCAGGTTCACGGGCTCGGACTACGCCTATTTCCGGGCCTTCACCGACGCAAGCGTCTACCACCAGGCCGGGCCGGACGCGGTGCTTGCCTTGCGGGCCAGGGCGGGACGCGTCGGCGCGGCAGGGTTCGCGGGCGGGCTGTCGGGCGAGGGCCGCTTCGAGGAAATCGTGCCCTCGCAGAAGCGCTTCTACGGCGGCGGCGCCAACAGCGTCCGCGGGTTCGCACAGAACACGCTGGGACCAAGGACCCTGTCGATCGGGGTCGAGGAGCTGCTTCGAAGAGGTCCTGGCGGGCAGCCCGCATGCACGCCCGAAGCCGTGCGGGATCTGAGCTGCGACGGCGCGGCGCTCGCCGGGTCGGAGCGATACCAGTTGCGCCCCATCGGCGGACTTGCCACCCTGGAAGCGAGCGCCGAACTGCGCTTCAGACTTCGTGGAGACGCCCTCGGCGGGGTGGCCTTCGTCGATGTCGGCCAGGTATGGCCCAGACAGCTCAGCCTGGACGACCTGGAGGTGAGCCCGGGGATCGGAGTCCGCTACAATACGCCGTTCGGTCCCGTGCGCCTCGATATCGCCTATTCGTTCCGTGAGCAGGAGCCCCTTCGAGTGGTCACATCCCAGATCCGCCCCTTCGCGCCCGGCCGGGACGACTCGGACGATCGGATCGACATCGGTGCGCGCGGCGGTTCCCGCGAGCTGATCGACTGGGTCGTGTCGGAGGATCTGGCCATCCTGGGCCCGCCCGTTCTCTTCGGTAGCGCGCCGGGTTTCAGCTGGGGGCGCTTCCAGCTCCAGTTCTCGATCGGCCAGGCGTTCTGACGATGGGACGGCGCGGCCCCGGCGGAAGGCGCAGCCCCGGCTCGCGGCTCCTGATCCGGGCGATCGTCACCGTATCGGCGCTGTGCGTTGGCGGGGTCGCCGGCGCCGTCGTCATCAGCCACACGGCGGCGGGCCGCGGACTCGCCCTGGACTGGCTCCTGGGCTGGCTGCGCCCCGCGATCAACGGCTCGCTCACGGTCGGCTCGGTGTCGCCGGGCGGGCTGCTCGGCGGAGCCACCCTCCACGATGTCCGGATCAGCGACCGGGAGGGGCACACCGTGCTGACGGTGGACTCGGTCCGCGCCAGCTACACGGTGGCCGCGTTCTTCGGTGGCCGCCCGGGCCTCGACGGCCTGCAACTCTGGTCGCCCGTCGTCGATGTCGCGGCCGCCGGCGGAAGGCGCATCCAGCTCGACAGCCTCCTGGTGCCGGGCGCCCTCACCGATGCCCCCGAGGCCGGGAGCGGTCCCGTCGCGGACGGCCCCGGATTCACGATCCGGGGGGGACGGATCCACGGCGGCACGGTGATCGCGCGCGATGCCGATGGTGCCCCGGTGCACATCCGGGGGATCGAGGCGCGGTTGGGGCGGGTCGAGGTGGGCCCGGGCCCGGAGCCGACGCTGGTGGCCGTAGTGGACGACCTGGACCTTTCCTACCCGCTGGGCACCGGGGTCCTCGAGCTGCGCGACATCCGTGGCACGGTCCGCGCCCGTGAGCCGTCGGTGGCGATGGAGGTCGAGCACTTCGAACTGCCCGCTTCCGAGGGACGGGGCAGCCTGCACGCGGAGTGGGACGTGGCGGGCTGGTCGACCGTCTTCGATCTGGATGTCGGCCGCATGTCTCTGACGGACCTTGCCTGGCTCGACCAGAGGTTCGACCGCGGCACGGCCCGGGGCGGGGTGCGCATCGCGATCGATCCCGCCGGCACCCGGGTCGACTTCGTCGGCGTCGAGGCCAGGCTGGAATCGGGGCGCCTGGGTGTTGCCGGCGCGTTCACCGTGGACGACTCCGGGGACACGGTGCACTTCGAGGCGCTGAAGGTGGCGCCGCAAGGAATGCCCGCAGCCGAGCTGAACCGTTGGCTGCCCGACCCCGTGGAAGTCGCTGGACTGCTGTCGGGCGATGTCCGCCTCGACGGCGAGCCGGGGCGGCTAAGCGCGGCGGGGGAGCTCGCGCTCCGTTCTGCGGACGGCGGGAGGACGCTCGCACGGTTGTCCGGCGGCGGCACAGTGCTCACGCGGGGCGCAGTTGAGGACGTCTCGCTGAACGCCGAGGAACTGGATTTCGTGCTTCTGGAAACCCTCGTTCCCCAGGTCCCATGGACCGGCAGCGGCGAAGCGACGGTGCGTCTGGACGGCGACCTCAGGACCGGCATGGCGGTGGAGATCGGTGCCGGCCAGTCCATGCCGGAGGGAGAGGCCAGCTCCGTCGTCTTGCAGGGAACGGTGTACGGCGACACCGCGATCTCGGTGGTCGACCTGGAGGCACGCCTGGAGCCGCTGTCGCTGACGACGGTGCGCGAGATGTACCCCGGTTTCCCCGTGTCCGGTGCGGTCACCGGCACGGTGGCGCTGTCGGGCAGCCTCGAGGAACTGGCATTCGCTTCCGAACTGCAAACCGCCGCCGGCCCACTGGCCGCCGAGGGCCAGGTCAACGCCAGGGACCTGGCGGCCGGTTACCAGATCGAAGCATCGGTGGAGAAGTTCCGGCTCTCGGAATTCGTCACCGGACTCCCGGATTCCCTCAGCCTCACGGCCAGCGCCACGCTCAACGGACGCGGACTCGACCTGGAGTCGGTGCGGGCGGGCCTGGTGGTGAAGGTCGAGCCCTCGACGATCGGTCTTCTCGCAGTCGACTCGGCCGGTCTGGAGGCGTGGGTGGATGAAGACGGAGTGCTGAGGGTCGAGTCGGTGTACGCGGAAGCGGGAGGCGTGGGGGTGCGAGGCGGGGGGACGCTGGGGACGGTCTCCGCGGCGGGTGAAGGCGTGACGCTCGCGGTCTCGTCTGCCTCCATCCACCCGCTGCGCGACCTGTTCATGGGCGAGAACCTGGTGGCCTGGGACGAACTCCTGCCGCTCGAGCAGAGCTCCATGATCGAGTTTGACGGGGTGGATCCCGACACCTTCCCGCGGGCGCGCGACATCCGCTTCGACGGGAGAGCCGACGGACAGGTCCGGATCGAGGGCGCGGTGCGCGACTTTCTCGCGCACGCGGAGATCACCCTGGAGGAGCCGGAGTATGGCCAGTTCTCCGCACGCGCCCTGGACGCCGATCTGACGGTGAGCGGCCTGGGCCTGCCTGCGGGCGAGGCCGAGGACTCGGCCGGCGCGGCGGCCGCTCCCCGCGAACCGGTCACGATCGAGGGAATGGTAACGAGCTCCTCCGTCTCCTTCCGCGACCGCGAGTACCGGCTCGCTCTGGTCGAGGGCAACTACGCTCTGGGGGGTCGCGGACCGATACGGATCTTCATCGCGCGCTCGCTCACCGAATCGTACGAAGCGCAGGGAGTGGTTGCTCTGGGCGAGGAGGGCGGACGCATCGACCTCGACCGCTTCACGGTGGCGGGGGACGACCGCCGCTGGACCCTGAGGGGACCCGCGCGCTTCGAATGGGACGCCGAGGTCGTGCGGATCCGGGACTTCGGGCTGATCCGGCCGGGGACGGACGGGCTGAGGGTGCGCGCGGACGGACGGCTCGCCCGTGGTGACGCGGAGTCGGACTTCGAACTGGAGATCGCCGAGCTGGATCTGGGGGTCGTGGGCAGCCTGCTGCAGATGGAGGCCCCCCCGACGGGCGTGGTGTCCGCGAACCTGCGCGCCCGCGGATCCGGACGCGACCCGCGCTGGACAGGAACCCTGGAAGCATCGGACATCGAGCTGGGCAACTTCAGCTTCGACCGGGTCTCCGCGGACGGAAGCTACTCGGGCCGGGCGCTCGCGACCCGGGTGGAGGCGTGGAGTGGAGGACGCCGCAACCTGCGCGCCGAGGGCACGGTCCCGCTCGACCTGCGTCTGACGCCGGTCGCCGACCGCATTCCGGACGAGCCGGTGGACCTGCGCGTCGAGGCCGACTCCTTCCCGGCGGCGATGGTTCTGGGCGGGCTGGATGGCCTGGAGGGGGTCGCGGGAGCGGTCACCGGCGACGTGAGGCTCCGGGGGCGTCCTTCGGCGCTGGAACCCGACGGCTCGCTGCGCCTGCGGGACGGGGAAGCGGTGGTCGCCGCCTTCGGCACGCGGCTGTCCGCGGCGGAGATGAATCTGGAACTGGACCGGAGCGGCCTGGTCACGGTGTCCGGCTCGGCCGTCTCGGGAGGCACCCTGGACATCCGCGGCACCGTGGACCTGGCCGGCTACCAGGACGATATCGGCCTGGAACTCGCCTTCTGGCCCAGGGAGTTCCAGATCGTGAACCGGCCCGACATCGAGGCGGCGGTCACGGGCGACTCGGTCGTGCTGACGAATACCTTCAACTACCCCCTCATCATGGGTTCGGTCGAGGTGGTCGAAGCCACGGTCGACATCGACGAATTCGAGCGGAGCGCCGACGTCGTCGACCGGTACGACCCTGTGCTCCTCAGCGCGGCCGCCGTGCAACTCGGTCTCGGCGCCGAGGAGGACGCCGTGGGCGAGCGCGTCCCCTTCCTGCAGAACCTGCGTCTTGACGTGGACCTGGCTCTGGGACGGGGGAACCAGATCCGGTCCCGCAACATGAACGTGGAGGCGGCGGGAGACCTCTCGCTCACCTTCGACCGGGCGGGCAACCAGTTGATCGTCTATGGCGACGCGAACCTCGTCAGGGGGACCTACAGGCTCAGTTCGCGCACCCTGCGCATGGAGGAAGGGGTATTGAGCTTCCCCGGCACGCCGGGATTCGATCCGGGGATTTCGGTGACCGCGGTGACCCGTCTGGCCACCTGCGACGGTGAGCCGCAGGAGATCACCACCAACATGTACGGCACGCTGGTGGCGCCCCTGCTCAACATCCAGAGCGACGCCGAGCGCACGACTTCGGAGGCCGAGCTGTACAACCTGCTGATCCTGGGCCGCTGCTCCTCCACCCTGCTCGGTTCCGGAAGCACGGCCTCGTTCCTGGCCGGCCAGCGCTATCTGCTGAGCCAGGTCGGCAACGTGATCGGCAACGAGTTCGCGCGGGGGCTGAACCTGGACTACTTCCTGGTGTCGCAGCCGGACTACGGTTTGGCCAACACGGCCCTCGGCACCTCGTCGTTGCAGGTGGAATTCGGGCGCTACCTCCGCGACAACGTATTCGCGATCGGCGTGTACCGGCGCGGTTACTGCGCCGACCCCACCATCCCCGTGACCAGCGGCGGCATGCGAATCGAGGTCGCACTGCCCCGCGACGTGACGATGGAGAGCTTCCTCGAGGGCCGCTGCACGCGCGAGCAGTACCGCGGGCTCGACGACATCTCTCTCCAGCTGGCCCGCATCTGGGGGTTCTCCTTCTTCCGCGAATGGGGATATTGAAGCTCGTCATCCGCGGGGCCCGGGAGCACAACCTGCGGGACATCTCGCTGGATATCCCGCGGGAGCGCTTCGTGGTCGTGACGGGGCTGTCGGGGTCGGGGAAGTCGTCGCTGGCCTTCGACACCATCTACGCCGAGGGCCAGCGCCGCTACATCGAGTCGCTGTCGGCGTATGCGCGGCAGTTCCTGGGGCTGATGGAGAAGCCCGACGTGGACACCATCGAGGGGCTCTCGCCGGCCATCTCGATCGAGCAGAAGTCGGTGTCTCGCAACCCGCGTTCCACCGTCGGTACCGTAACCGAGGTTTATGACTACCTGAGACTGCTTTACGCCCGCGTGGGTACGCCCCACTGCCCGGAATGCGACCTGCCCATCAGGCGGCAGCCCGCCTCCCATATCGTCGGCCGTGTGCTGGAAATGCAGGAGGGCACGCGCATCCAGGTGGTGGCGCCGCTGGTGCGGGGCCGCAAGGGCGAGTTCCGCGATCTCTTCGACCGGGCACGCCGCGACGGCTTCGCGCGGGCGCTTGTCGACGGCAGGGTCCACGACCTCCGCGAGGTCCCCCGCCTGAACCGCTACGAGAACCACGACATCGGGATCATCGTGGACCGGCTGGCGGTGCGGGAGGAAGACCGCACGCGGCTCTCCGACTCGGTGGAGACCGCGCTCGGTGCCGCCGAGGGAGTGGTGCAGATCATCGAACGGCGCGGCCGCGACGACATCTCCCACCTCTTCAGCGAGCACTACGCCTGCGCGCAGTGCGGGACCAGCTTCCCCGAGCTGGAGCCGCGGGTGTTCTCCTTCAACTCCCCGCACGGGGCCTGCTCCGGCTGCGGCGGCCTGGGCACCACCCGCGAGGTCAACGGCGCGCTCCTCCTCGCCAGTCCGTCGCTCTCGCTGCTGGAGGGCGTGATCATCCCCTGGGGGGAGCCCGGCGGGCACCTGCGCGGCTCCGTGATCCCGGGGCTGGCCGAGGCCTACGAGTTCGACCCTCGCATCCCCTGGCGGGACCTGCCCCAAGCCGCGCGCGACGCCCTGCTGCACGGGTCGGCAGGGATGAAGATCCGCTTCCCCTACAACGCCGGGAAGATGAAGGGCCACTACGAGGACTACTGGGAGGGCGTCGTCGCCAACGTCGAACGCCGGTACCGCGAAACCACCTCGGAGCACGTGCGCACGCAGCTCGAGCAGTACATGTCCCGGCGCACCTGCGCCGACTGCGCAGGCTCGCGCCTTGGCCCCTTCGGGAGGGCCGTGCGAATCGGCGGAGCCCCCATCAGCGACCTGGTGGAAAGGCCCATCGGCGAGGTACTGGAGTTCCTGCGGACACTTCCCGTGACAGACGCATCGAACGGAGGGGACGGCACCGCGCCCGCCGACGCCCGTCCGCCTGACGCCGAGGCCCCTGCGGCGAACGCCCCCCCGGCCCCGCCCCCCCACCCGCCCCGCCCCCCCGCCCCCCCACCCCCTCCCCGGCGAGATCGCGGGCCCCATCCTCAAGGAGGTCACCGAGCGGCTGGGCTTCCTGCGGAACGTGGGCCTCGACTACCTCACGCTGAGCCGCTCGGCGGACACCCTGTCGGGCGGGGAGTCCCAGCGCATCCGGCTCGCGACCCAGATCGGCAGCCGCCTGGTGGGCGTGCTGTACATCCTGGACGAGCCCTCGATCGGGCTGCACCAGCGCGACAACCACCGCCTGCTCGACACGCTCAAGGAGCTGCGCGACCTCGGCAACTCGGTGATCGTGGTGGAGCACGACGAGGACACGATCCTGGCCGCGGACCACGTGATCGACCTGGGCCCGGGGGCGGGCCGCGCGGGCGGGCGGGTGGTGGCGGCGGGGACGGTCGACGAGATCCGCGCCGCGCCCGAGTCAATCACCGGCGCGTACCTGCGCGGCGACCGCGAGATACCGGTTCCGGCGAAGCGGCGCCCTCCCGATCCGGACAAGCGCCTCACCGTGCGGGGCGCATCGGAGCACAACCTCAAGTCCATCGACGCGGCCTTCCCGCTCGGCTGCTTCATCTGCGTCACCGGAGTCAGCGGCTCCGGCAAGTCGACGCTCGTCAACGCCACCCTGTACCGCGCGCTCTCCCGCCACTTCTACCGCAGCCGCGCGGTCGCCGGCGCCCACGACCGCATCGACGGCCTTTCGGGCGTGGACAAGGTCATCGAGGTCGACCAGTCCCCGATCGGTCGCACCCCGCGCTCCAACCCCGCCACCTACACCGGCCTCTTCACCCCGGTCCGCCAGCTCTTCGCGGGCGTCCCCGAGGCGCAGATCCGCGGCTACCTGGCCGGACGCTTCTCCTTCAACGTGAAGGGCGGGCGGTGCGAGTCCTGCAAGGGCGACGGCCTCGTCAAGATCGAGATGCACTTCCTCCCGGACGTGTACGTGCGCTGCGACGTCTGCCGCGGGCGCCGCTACAACCGCGAGACGCTCGACATCTACTACAAGGGCAGGAACATCGCGGACGTGCTGGAGATGACCGTCGCCGAAGCGCTCGACTTCTTCGAGGCGGTCCCGCAGATCCGGCGGCGGCTGAAGACGCTGTCCGACGTGGGGCTGGGCTACATCCACCTCGGCCAGGCCGCGACGACGCTGTCGGGCGGTGAGGCCCAGCGCATCAAGCTGTCGTCCGAACTCTCGAAGAAGGCTACCGGGAGGACCGTCTACATCCTGGACGAGCCCACCACCGGCCTTCACATGGAGGACGTGCGCATCCTGCTCCGGGTGCTGCACCGCCTGGTGGAGCGCGGCAACACCGTCGTCGTCATCGAGCACAATCTGCACGTGGTGAAGACGGCCGACTGGGTGATCGACCTCGGCCCGGAGGGGGGCGACGCGGGGGGGCGGATCATCGCCGAGGGGACGCCGGAGCAGGTCGCGATGGAGTCGATATCCTACACGGGGCAGTACCTGAACGAACTGTTGGGGCGGGGATGATATAGCAAACGGCATATTCGTTGCCGAAATATGCGCTATAGTATATGGACGGTTGGCCTGACCAGGCCTCATGTACCGTGCACGCTCACTCGCAGGCGTGGCAGCCGGTACCGGGGAGGTTACGGCGGCTGTCGCGGGAGCGACCAAGGCAAGTGACGGATCCCGAGCCCGTCGAGGGAAGCGGACCGTGGGAGAACGAGTACATGACGGACGCGAAGCCAAGCTTCCTCAATGCGATCTACCTGCACAGCGACCTGGTTGCCGGTGGCGCCGTCCCACCACCGATCTGTACACTAAACTCAGTGCAGCCGCTGAGACTCCCTATAATGAGCCGAACAGCCCGTTCCTATGGGAGTACCGGGACCTGGGGGCCTGGAACAAGCACTCTCTGATTCTTGGCGGTCACACTGGAACGGTGGGTTGCCAGCCGATGGCTGAACCCGCAACCGAAGGAAGGCAGACATGACCTACCGCACGATCGCAGCGACGCTGGCGATTGCCATCCTGTCCTCCGCGGCGCCAGCCGCCGGGCAGGCGTTAGGCCCGCCCCCCGCCCGTGGCATGGTCGCGGATGATGGTGGCGAGTGGCGGAGCCCGACCGTGGAAGAGGCGCTGCATGCGCTGACGCTTGAGCACCGGGGCGAATGGCGCCCCCTGCGCAGACAAGCCGTTCACAGCCCAATGGCAGCCATCCTGCGGCAGGCGTTGGGTCGTGATCCGGCAATGGATCTCGACGCGCTGGCCGACGCGCTCGCGGACATGATTCTGGCGGATCGGTCGCCGGAGGGGCATGTCCGGCGCAACGCTGCGGCGGCCCTGAGGGCGGCATCTTCGCCTACCACCCCCGACTACGGGGGCACGCCGCACGCAAGGTCGCTTGACGCCCTGATACGGGTGTACGAGACCCGTGCGGCGCAGGTGCTGGCCGCCAGCGGCGGAGAGGATCCGTTTCTTGAGGCCCAAGGGAACCATGGGGAGCTGCTGAGCCTGAGTCTTTTCGACATCATTGGGGCGGATCCCGAAGTCCGCGGGCGTGACTACGTGCTGGGGATCCAGCAAAGGAGCAATCCGCCTCCGGAGTACTGTGGACAGGACCGGAAGCAGCTAACCCGGGAAGACCGGGCGATGTGCCGGTGGGACTCCACCTGGTGCATTGCGGGCGGTGCATTGTACTCGAAGATCGTGCATGACGCCCGCGAGGAAGATGCCCGGAGGCGGGGGTTCACAGGGGTGTGGCAGGTGAACGATGGCGGAATCCCGCCGCTCCCGCCGGGACTTGACGAAGCTGCCGTGAGGTGGTTCCGGCTTTGCTATATCGGGTGACCCCGCGCGCGGGTACGTCCCGGCCCCCGGAGGAGTTGGACGCGCTGGCGAGTTCTTGCGGCGGTGACGATATAGTAAACGGCATATTCGTTGCAGGAATATGCTCTATAGTATATCGACCGTCTGCGCGGGCCTGATCGACACACCCACGCCGCCGGTAGCCGCTGTCGCCAATCCGCGCTAACCTTCCCCCACCGGGAGCGGTCCCAAATACAGAGGATTCCCGACGCAAGGAGGACCCCATGGACCATCACGACTACGGCGGACTGCACGAGGACCTGAAGCGCACGGGCGCCGCGATGAGGCGCCGCGACGTGCTGAGGCTGGCCATGGGAGGGGTCGGGATGGGCGCGCTGTACCTCTTCGGACGCGCCGACGAGCTCCGCGGCGCGGAGGGCGGGAGCGCGAACTGCGAGAGAATCCCGCAGGAGACCGCCGGTCCCTTCCCCGCCGACGGGTCGAACGGGCCCGATGTCCTGAGCAAGGCCGGGGTGGTCCGCAAAGACATCCGGCCGAGCTTCGCGGGCCTCTCGGGGGTGGCGCCCGGGGTGCCGCTGACGGTGAATCTGCAGCTCGTCGAACTGCAAAACGGCTGCGCGCCTGCGGCCGGCCTCGCGGTGTACGTCTGGCACTGCGACGCCGCCGGCCTCTATTCGCTCTACAACCGGGGCGCCACCGACCAGAACTACCTGCGCGGGGTCCAGGCGAGCGACGCGGACGGCAAGCTGTCCTTCACGACGATCTTCCCCGGCTGCTACCGGGGCCGCTGGCCGCACATCCACTTCGAGATCTTCCGCGACCTGGCCGCTGCGGCCGGGGCGGGCGACAAGATCGCCACCTCGCAGCTCGCGTTCCCGGAAGATTCCTGTGCGAAGGTGTATGGTCTGGAAGGGTACGATGCGAGCGCGCGCACCTTCCAGCGCGTCTCGCTCACCAGGGACAGCGTCTTCCGCGACGGCGTGGACCGGCAGATGGCCGCGATGGCGGGCGACAGGGCCTCGGGCCTTACCGCGGAGCTGACGGTGGCGGTGTAGGACACCCGTCCCAAGCCTCGATGGTCGGTGCTGTCGCGGGCTGAACCGCGTGCGGCGCGCGGCGGTGTCTCAACTCTGGACGCGACCAGTCCCACGCCCCAGAATGGGGACGATGAGAAGACTCCTTGTCCGCCTCCTTTCACTCTTCCGCCGGGCCTCGCTGCTGCTGCTCAGACTGCGGGGCCGGACCCCTGCCGATGCCGCCGCCGAGCGCGTGGTCAGCGGCCGGGCCTGGGACGAGTTCTGCGACACGCTCAAGGCCGCCGGCGCCGCGTTGAACTTCCCCGGCGCGCCCCGAGACCCCTTCAACCAGGCGGAGGGCTACCGCTACCTGAGCCGGCTGGCCCGCGGCGGGCTGATGGCCTTCGTTGAGCACGCCGACCCCCACGCACCCGTGCTCCACCGCGTAGCCCACGAGACGGTCAAGCTCGGTAGCGACAACCCCGACAACTACTACCAGACCGCCGCCATCCGCGGCGACTACGAGTACCGGATCACCGGGCGGCGCAACACGGTCCGCTACCTCGGCTTCGGCACCCAGGCCGGGCACTACGGGCAGGGCGGGGGCATGCCGCCCACAGGCTACGTCGAGGCCGCGGAGCTCGACATCGGCGGGGACGGCCGCTTCGAACTGATCGTCAGCAGCCGGAGGCAGGACGGGAACTGGCTGCCGATGACGGCCGAAAGCGGGACGCTGATCGTGCGCCAGACCTTCCTGGACCGCGATACCGAGGTGCCGGCCGAGCTGCACATCGAGCGCATCAACTGCCGGGATGACGAGAAGCGGCCCCGTCCCCTGACCCCGGAGCAGATCGACGAGGGGCTGAAGTCCGCGAGCACGCTGGTGGCGGGCGCCGCGATGCTCTTCGCCAACTGGGCGCGCGGCTTCCGGAAGCACACGAACACGCTGCCGATGTTCGACCCGGAGGTGTCGCTGGCGGCGGGCGGTGACCCCAACATCGTCTACTATCACAGCCACTGGGAGGTCGCGGAGGACGAGGCCCTGGTGATCGAGGCGACGCCGCCCGAGTGCGAGCACTGGAACTTCCAGCTCAACAACTACTGGATGGAGTCGCTGGACTACCGCCATCACACCATTCACACCAACAAGCACCTCGCCCGCTACGAAGAGGACGGATCGGTGCGCATCGTGGTCGCCCACACCGATCCCGGGCTGCCGAACTGGCTGGAGACCGCCGGCCACACCTCCGGCACGATGTGTTTCCGGTGGATCCGGGCGAAGGATCATCCGCAGCCGCGGACGAGGCTGGTCAAGCTTGTGGAACTGCGCGCGCCTGGCGGCCGGTGACGACTCCGCCGGCAGACCAGCGGCGAGCCATACGTGGCGGTGAGGCGCGACGAGGCCGAGCGGAGACCTCGACCGACTACAGCCGCCCCTACCGCCCCCTGCCGGTGTCGCTCTTCAACCGGGCCGGCCGGATCGCCCGGCGACTCGGCTTCAGCGACCGGCTGGACATCGGCCGCATGATCGCCGCCGCCAGGCGCAGGACCGGGCTCTCCGACTTCGGCGACGAGTGGTTTCTGGAACCGCTGGAGGTCCTCGTCCGGTCGATCAACCGGGAGGCGCGCCTGACGCCGCTTGGGATGCGAATCCAGCGCTCGCGGATCGTGTCGGCGCTGTCGACGCGGCTGCGGGTGGAGCGTCTGCTGCGCGAGCGGCCCGAGATCCTGGAGGCGGACCTCGGCAAGGTCATCGTCATCGCCGGGCTGCAGCGCACCGCGACCACCACGCTGCACCGTCTGATCGCGGCGGATCCCCGGGTCCGCGCGCTCCGGTCGTGGGAGTCGCTGAGTCCGGTGCCGCTGCCGGGGGAGGGGCTGCCGCGCGAACAGCCGCCGGGGGAGACGGCGCGGGGCCGGAGGCTGCCGGATGGAGACGAGGGTCGCGGGGGCGGTCCGGGCCGGAACGCGGGAGGCCATCCCCGCCGCCGCATCCGCGAGGCGAAGCGGGCGGCCCGGGCGATCGGCTACCTGGCTCCCGACTTCCTCGCTGTTCATCCGGTCAGCTACGACGCGCCGGAGGAGGAGATCTTCCTCCTCGACCTCTCCTTCATGAGCCAGAGCTGGGAGGCGATGATGCATGTGCCGGGCTACTCCCGCTGGCTGGAGAGCCAGGATCACACGAAGTGCTACCGGTACATGCTCACGGTGCTGAAGATCCTGCACTGGCAGCGTCCGGGCGACGTGTGGGTGCTCAAGACCCCTCATCACATGGAGTATCTCGATGTCCTGCTCGATGTGCTTCCCGGCGCGTGCATCGTGCAGACGCACCGCGATCCGAAGCGGTCCGTCGCGTCGTTCTGCAGCATGGTGGCCCACGGGCGCGGCATCCTGAGCGATCACGTCGATCCCGCCGAGATCGGCGCGCACTGGTTGCGCAAGACGCGCCGCATGATCGAGCGCTCCATCGCCGTGCGGGCCGCAGCGGGCGCCGGCGTGTTCGTCGACGTATCGTACCGGGATCTGGTCGCGGATCCGATCGGCGAATTGCGCAGGGTGTACGGCGCCGCCGGGATTCGCTTCACCCGGGAGGCCGAGATGGCGGCGAGGGCCGTTTCAGCGCGGAACGTGAAGAACCGCCACGGCAGGCACGTCTATTCCCCGGCCGGCTTCGGCCTCGACGACGAGATCATCGACGAGGCCTGCGCCCTCTACCGGCGGGAGTACCGGATACCCGATGAAGTTGCCCGGTCTCGAGAAGGCGGCCGACTGCGTGCACCGAGGGGCGGGTGACCGGATGCCGGCCTCGAAGCGCGACACGATCTTCAGCGCGGTATCGGGCGCAATCGCCGACCGCGTCGCGCAGCGCAGGACGCTGAGCCCGGTTCCCGGCAGCGTCCGCATCGACGGCAAGGTCTGCCTGGTGACCGGGGCCAACAGCGGGCTGGGCAAGGCGGTGGCGGTGGATCTGGCGCGGCGCGGCGGCCACGTGCTGATGGCGTGCCGGAGCGGCCATCCGGAGGCGGGCGAGGATGTGCGCCGGCTCGCCGGGTCGGACCGGGTGGAGATGCTGAAGGTGGATCTCGCGGACCTCGATTCCGTGCACGCGCTCTGCGACGGGCTGAGGGGTGGGGGCGGCGGCCGTCGCCGCGTGGACATCGCAGTGCTCAACGCCGGGGTGATGCCGCGCCGCGCCCGGCGGTCGGCCCAGGGCTACGAGCTGATGTTCGCCGTGCACTTCCTCGCCAACCGGCTGCTGGTTGACCGGCTCCTCGCGGACGGGACCCTCCGCCCCTCCGCCCGCCCGGGAGAAACGCCCCGGATCGTGTTCGTCGCGTCGGAGATGCACCGGTCCGCCGGCCCGATCGACTTCGACCGCTTCGGCGCCTTCACCGACTACGGGCTGAAGGACGGCCTGAAGCACTACGGGCTGAGCAAGCTGCACATATGCTCATATGCACAGGTCTTGTCGCGCCGGCTCAATCCGGACGGGGAGATTCGCGCGGCCGTGCATTCGCTCTGCCCCGGGGCGGTGAACTCGCGGTTGGCCCGTGAGGCGCCGGCACCGCTGAAGCCGCTGCTCCAACCCGTCATGCGGCTGTTCTTCGCGCCGCCCGCCAAGGCCGCGGCGCCGGTCATCCATGCCTGCTGCGCGGAGGAGATGGGGCGGCGCAGCGGGGTCTACCTGCACCTGATGCGGGAGCGGGAGCCGTCCCCGCTGGCGGTGGACGAGGCCGCGGGCGAGCGGCTGTGGGAGGAGAGCGCGGCGCTGCTGGCGAAACATGGGCGGAGGGCGCAGTGTTCCGGCACCTGATCCGGTCCGATGCCGTGGAGATCGAGGCACCGGTCGAGCGGGTGTGGGAGGTGCTCGTGGACTTCGCGCGCTACGGCGAGTGGAACCCCTTCACGACACGCGTGGACACCGATTCCGCGGTCGGCTCTCCGGTCGATCTGCATGTGAGGCTGGGACCGCTCAGGGTGAAGCAGCGTGAACGGATCGAGGTCGTCGACCCGCCGCATCTCCTGGCCTGGAGCACGAAGACGGGCCACCGGTTGCTCCTCTCCGCACGGCGGGAACAACGCCTGGAAGCGCTGGGAGAGGCGCGCTGCCGGTACGTGACGACGGACGCGTTCGCCGGCCCGCTGACGCCGCTGGTCGTGCTGCTCTTCGGCCGGCTCGTCCGGGGCGGCTTCAACGCGATGGCCCGTGCGCTGAAGGAGCGCGCGGAGGGGGCGGTGCGGGGATCGGCCGGCCACGCCGCGGTGTGACACTCCGGGGGCCGGTGCGACGTCAGTATCAATGGGCTTGGTCCCGCTGGCCCGCGGATGTTACGTTCCGCCTGCTACCTTCAGCCACACAGTAAGGAGAATCCATGGTTACCCAGGACGACCTTGAGAGCTATCTGATCCGCATGGACGCGGATTTCGAGGAGGTGGACGAGGGGATGTTCCTCCTCCGCACGGAAAACGGGGGGGCGCCGATCGTCGTCCATCACTCTGAACCGGTTCTGTTGATCCGGATGAAGGTCATGGACCTGTCGGCGAACGCGGACACCCTGTGCGGCCTTTACGAGACCCTCCTGAAGCTCAACGCCACGGATATGGTCCACGGCGCATACGGGATCGAGGAGGGCGAACTCATCATCAGCGACACGCTGCAACTGGGAAGCCTCGACTTCGAGGAATTGCAGGCCTCGCTGGAGAGTGTGCAACTCGCGGCTTCGTCCCATCTGTCCGATATCCGGGCGCTGGCCGGCAATGGGGAGGACGATCAGCAATGAACATTTTCAGCAGGTTTTCGACGATGATCAAGTCCAACATCAACGACTTGATCTCCCGGGCGGAAAACCCGGAGAAGATGCTGAACCAGATCATCATCGACATGCGGGACCAGCTGGCGAAGGCCAAGCGGGAGGTCGCGGGCGCGATCGCCGACGAGCGGAAGCTGCAGCGCCAGCTGGCCGATGCGACCAAGGAGAAGCAGGCCTGGGAGAAGCGGGCGATGCTCGCGGTCCAGCAGGGACGCGACGACCTGGCCAAGCAGGCGCTGGTGCGGCAGCAGGAGCACGCCGAGCAGGCCGCGGCGCTCGAGCAGACCTGGCAGGCCCAGGCGGCCGAGACCGAGAAGCTCAAGGGGTCGCTCCGCCAGCTCAACGACAAGATCGAGGAGGCGAAGCGGAAGCGGAATCTTCTGATCGCCAAGCAGAAGCGGGCGCAGGCGCAGCGCCGGATCCACGAGACCATGTCCGGCCTGTCGGACACCTCCGCCTTCGAGGCCTTCAACCGCATGGCGGAGAAGATCGACGAAGAGGAGCGGCGCAACCTCGCCCAGGCCGAGGTCACCGAGGCGCTCACCGGCGACACCCTGGAGACCGAGTTCGTGAGGCTCGAGGCGGGTTCGGACGCCACGGACGTCGACGACAAGCTGCTGGCGCTGAAGGCGAAGATGGGGCTCATCGCGGCGCCGGAGGCGGAGAAGCCGAAGCAGCTGGGGGCGGGGAGCGGGACGAGCGGCGCAGACGAGGCGGACGAGGCGGGCCAGGCGGACGGCGATTCCGCGACGCCTCCGATTCGCGAAGCGGAGCTGATCGAGGAGTTCGAGAAGCTGGAGCAGGGCGGAGGCGGCTCCTGAGGTGAGCGTCGTCTACCTGAACGGGGATTTCCTCCCCGCCGGCGAGGCGAAGGTCTCCGTCAACGACCGCGGGTTCCTCTTCGGGGACGGCGTCTACGAGGTGACGCCGGCGTACGGGGGCCGGCTGTTTCGCTGGGAGCAGCACCTCGCGCGCCTGACGGCGGGGCTGGCCGCGACCGGGATCGACTTCGGCGCGGCGGCGCTGAAGCAGGTGAAGGAGGAGCTGCTCGCGCGCAACGGGCTGGACGGGGCGGGGGCCGCGTACGTGTACGTGCAGGTGACGCGGGGGACGGCGCCCAGGACGCACTGGTTCCCGGATCCGCCGGTGGCGCCGACCGTCTACGCCTTCGCGAACCGCTTCGCGCGGCCGTCCATGGAGGAGTGGGCGCGAGGGATCCGTGCGGTGACCGTCCCGGACCAGCGCTGGGCCCGCGCCGACATCAAGGCGATCGCGCTGCTGGCCAACGTGCTCGCCGCGCAGGCGGCGGTGGAGGGGGGGGCGGGGAACGCCATCTTCGTCCGGGACGGGATCGCGCTCGAGGGGTCGCACAACAACCTCTTCGCGGTCTTCGGCGGCGTTCTGGCCACCGCGCCCAAGTCCAACTACATCCTCCACGGGATCACCCGCGACCTGCTGGTCGAGCTCGCCGGAGGGATGGGCATCCCGGTGGAGGAGCGCGCCATCCCGCTCTCCGAGCTCTACCACGCCGACGAGGCGTTCCTCAGCGGGACGACCACCGAGGTGCGGCCGGTGGTGGAGATCGATGGGCGGAAGGTGGGGGACGGGGTGGCGGGGCCGGTCGCGCGGCGGCTGTACGAGGGGTTCCTGGGGGTGGTGGAGGGGGGGCGGGCGGCGGGCTGAGTTTCTGCCGTGCGGGGTGTCCGCGGGGTCTCCGGCCTGCGGCGTGGGCCTCGTCGCTTGTGGCGCCGATCCGGTATCCGCCATCCCTGGCCGTCAGGCCGCTGTAAGCTCCGCACTGTAGCGGTTTTCCCAGGCGGTGACAACGCAGGCCGGGGCGTATCACGGCCTGTGGACTTGCGTATGAGTTTATGACATGCCTATATTCGGCACCAATGATCGGCTGAAATCGACTTTGGATTCTTGAGTCAAGTTAGCAGGAGAATATATCTTGTTCAGCATAATATGGGAGATGAGCAGGGTCGTTCCGGCCCACACTCGATGCCTGGGGCCGGGAGCGATGTGGGTGCGGGACGGAGTGCCGGACGTGTTCGCCGTTGTCCTGGCCGGCCGGCAGTCGCTGCTGCTGGCGGGGGTCAGGCGGATCCTGGAGGAGACGGGCCGGTTCAGGGTCCGCGGCATTGCTTCCGCCTGCGAGAAGGCGCTGCCGCTGGCTCGCACCACGCACCCTGACATCGTCGTCCTGGAAGCCGGGCATGACGGGCGGAATCTGTCCTCTGTCATCCGGGAACTGAATGGCCTGACGCCCTCCCCGCGAACCCTCGTGTTGGCTGCGGAAGAGGATGCGGCGCTCCTGGACCGGGTGCTTCACGCCGGGGGCATGGGCTGCATCACCACCGCCCGCTCGGGCAAGAGGATGGTGGCGGCCCTCGACTTTCTGGCCGTCGGCCGGATGTATGTCCCGCGCTGGGGCACCCACACCCTCCGGAAACGGCTTGAAGACAACGGTGCCAGCCCCCACGGGAACGGGCTCGACCGGCTGAGCCGGAGCGAGCGCAGGATCCTGCCGCTGGTGGCTCTCGGCCTGACCTCCAAGGAGATCGGCGCTCGCGTCTTCCTGGCCCCGAAGACCGTCGAGAACTACCGGGCCAGCATCAGAAGGAAGCTGGAACTCCGCACGCGGGCCGAGATCGTCGGCTTTGCGCTGGAGACCGGGGTGCTCTCCCAGAACGGGGCGGAGCTCCGGTGAGAGGGACTTCGCGATCCCCGCAGCCGGCTCCGACGCTCCGCCACCATGGGTTTGTCCCAAATCGACGCCAGGTGTTTTCCTCTGCGATTCGTGGGCGTTGTCCGCTCTCGGGTGACCTCGGTCCGAGGTATCGTGTGGCACGGGACCCGTCACGAGGGCGGGTTCCGCCCACCGAATCACAAGGAGGTCACCATGAAAGCCAGAAGGGCTTCTGTACCCGATACAGTGCTCAGGGTTGTCGCCGTTGCCGGAAGTCTGGCCCTATTGCCCGGCCTCGCGTTCGGGACTTTGGCCAGCGATTCACCCGGCGACGAGGGCGCCGTTCCGGACGCGTCCGCGCCCGCCGCCGTCGATTCCGCTCCCTGCGCGCCCGCCGGGTCGCTGGCAGCAGCCATCCAGTTGCCACCCGGCGAGCCGGGCGTTCCGATGTGCCCGAACGAGGACGGCCATCTGGAGCCGTGCACTGCCGAGCAGCTCTACGATATGTGCGTCAGGGAAGCAAAACACGAATATGAAGCTTGCATGGAGGACGCCGGTTTCTGGGAGCGTCAGGGCTGCAGGGTGCAGCTTGGTCGGCGAGGCCTCAAGTGCACATTCGAATTCCTCGAAGACATCGTGATGCCGCTTAACGCATGAAACTGGAGAGAGTCGTGAGTAACACATTGACACGCCCTGGCAAGCGACACGCCGGGCTCATCGCTGCAGTCACCTTATGCATGTTCGCCGGGGCAGTCGCATCGGGTTGCTCCGACGCGGACCGGGAAGACATCGGTTCCCCGGCGGGTTCGGTGTCCTCCCCCGACCGGACATCGGAGAAGGGGGGCGCCCCGCCGGGGACACCTCTCTATACCGAGGTGTTTTCGGTTATCGATGCTGCCGTGCTCGACGGAAACTGGTTCGTCTTGGACGGACGCGGACGGCAGGTCCATCGCATCAGTCCGGAGGGTGAGTTGCTGCACACGTTCGGACGGGCGGGGAGCGGTCCGGGCGAATTCGGGTTTGCAGAGGCAATTGTGGCGCACGGCGACTCGATCATGGTGGTGGATGATGGCATCCTGCATGTGTTCAGCCCAGGAGGTGAGCATATCGTGGACCGCAGAGTACAGCTTGGACCAGCCTTCGACTGCCTTACAGCCATGGTGCAAGTCAGCGATGCGGTGTCCACCCCGGCCGGGCTTTTGCTGCTGCTGCATTGCATGGGGAGGGACGCGAGGTCCACCACCCACGCCGCAATCGAGACGGGAGAGGGTTTCGTTCGTTCCCTCGCGCGCCTGAATGCGGAGGCTGGAGATGTATTCGACTTCGTCGGCGTTTTCGCTGTGATTTCTGACCATCCTCGCGGGTTCGTATTCGGGTCGGCGTCCGACCAATGCCTGAGCCTCTTCAGCCCCTCGGGGGGCAAGCTGGATGAGGTCTGCCACGACTGGCTCGAACGGCCGGAGATGCCGCAGGAAATGGCCCGGCAACTCGAGGGCAGCGGCGAGCGTGCGCGACGGGCCGGGGGACGGATTCGGATACCGGAAACCTTGCCGCCGTTTCTTGGAGTGTCGGTGACAGCCGGGGGCCGGCTGGTCTATTTGGGGCCGGCACCTGGCGACGCTGAGGCGGAGACCTTGGCGTTGTTCACACTTGGAAATGCGGGGCAGAGAGTGGTACTGCAGGCGCCGGAGGCGCCGGTGATGGTTCAAGACGGCACAAGGATTCTGGCGGCCTGGGACGAACTGGACGGAACCCGGATCGCCCTGCTCACGCTGGACGGGCTAGATACCAACCAGTAGGCCGGGGCATTGGATCAGGCGCTCCCCTACTGCCGCGTGGGATGGTGGCACTGGGTGCTGAGGGGAATCGGCCCCACACCCAAGACCGAGGGAGAATCACCGCGCAGGACGGAAGATTGAACGAGGCGGCGGGATGCTTGGAGCTAAACAGCGCTTCTCGGCGTCCTACCGGGCTCAACCCGTCAGCGTGCCAATGGCCACTGAAAACGTCACACTTCTGGCCAGAAAATGTCACACTCTGAGCACCGCCCCACGGAGGGAACGTAGCGACCGGAGCGGGGCGGTTGCCCGGGGTTCGACGGGCCCGTGCGCTCCTCCCGCCTGGGTCTATTTCGTCATTGAGCGATCTGGGGGGTTGGATACATCCGCAGTTGCTCGCACGCTCGCCCGAGTTCCTGACACAACGGATTGTCGCCCATCCGCGCCAGGTGTTGTCCCCTGCGATTGTGGGTTTTTCAGGCTCTCGGGCGGGATCACCACCGCGTATCGTTGTGCACACGACACTGCCAGGAAGGCGGAGTCGATCAACCAACGTACCCTTGGAGGCTACAATGAGAGACAAGACATCACGCGCTGCCAAAGCCTGTTTCGGGACCTTCGCCGTCAGCGGAGTCCTGGTGCTTCTGCCCAGCGCCGCGTTTGGGGCCTCGGCGCACGAGTCATCTAGCGACGGCGGAGCCTTGGTGCTGGATGCGATCGCGTCGGATGCGGTCGCCGACATTGCCACCAGCTTAGAGTGCGCGCTGACCGAGACGGCGGTGGTGGCACAGGATCCGGAAGGCGGCCAGGATCCGGAAGGCGGCTCGGACCCGAAATGCACGAACCTGGACGGCACCGAGCGTGAGTGCACTGCCTCGGAGGAATTCAGGCACTGCCTCGACGCCGCCGAGGACGCCGCTCAGCAGTGCGTCAACGAATACCGGAGCGCTACCGGCCGAAGGCTGTGCAACGCGGGGTTGTTTGCCGACATTTGGGCATGCGAAATGGAGTTTATCGGGAGACTCCTCTGGCCGTGGTCGTAGTGGGCTTGAGAGTCTCCGGGCCATCGCATCGCAGGCACTCTCCGCAAACGGAGAGAACCCCGAAGACCAGCCTTGCCGTTCGCGCCGAGACGCCGCGTTGAGCGGATAGGGCGCGCTTTCCGGCCCGCACCACGGCCTTCCGTGCCGCCGAATCGCGGATCCATTTCGCGATGACGCGCATGGGCTCATCGCTCACTTCGAGCGCACCGGCGGCGCTCAGGGTGGTGACGATGTCCTGGAAGTGCTCGTGGTGCGGGCCGATTACGGTGGACTTGCCTGCCGCGATGGGCTCCAGCGGGTTGGAGCCACCCATCGGCGCGAGGCTACGCCCCACGAAGACCGCGTCGGCGAGGAGGTAGGCCGTGGTGAGTTCGCCGATGGTGTCGAGGAGGAAGACGGGGGGGTAGGGGGTGGGTGGGGGTGGATCTTCGGCCGGGGTGGGAGCGGGTGCGGTGCTGCGCCGCCTCATCCCGGGGACCAGCTCCGCGACCTCGTCCCACCGGTCGGGGTTCCGTGGCGCTAGGAGGAGCTGGGAGCCTTCGGGAAGCTCGCGGATCAGGGCCTCCTCCTCGCCCGGACCGGTCGACCCGGCGACGATGAGGGGCTTGGCGGGGTCGATTCCCAGCGCGGAGGTGAGCGCCCGCGCGGCGGCGGGATCGGGCTCCTGGCGGGCGGCGTCCCACTTGAGGCTGCCCCCGACGACGGCCTTCGGGCCGGGCACGCCCAGTTCCACAAAGCGCGCCCGGTAGAGTTCCGTCTGGGCCACGACCAGCGCCAGGCGGGAAAACATCGGCCGCACGAAGGGTCGCCACGCGCGGTATCCCCGGAAGCTCCGCGCGGAGAGACGGCCGTTCACCACGCACACCGGTATCTCGCGGCGCGCGCACGCGGCCATGAAGGTGGGCCAGAGCTCGAGTTCGGCCAGGACCACCGCGTTGGGCTGCACCGCGTCCAGGAACCGGTTCACCATCCAGGTCAGGTCGAGGGGGAAGCGCACGACCTCCCTGTCTTCCCCGTGAAGCTGCCGCGCGCGCTCGAACCCGGTCGTGGTGCTCGCGCTGACTACCACATCGGGCGCGGCGGGGGAGCCGGCCAGCGCCTCGACCAACGGCACGAGCGCGTTCGTCTCGCCCACGCTCACCCCGTGCACCAGAATCCTCGGTCCGGGCGCGCGGCGCCTCAGCTCGCCCACCTTCCCGTTGCGGGTGCGCGCATCGGAGCGCCACCGCCCGGTGCGGATGCGCTCCCGGGCCGCGAACGCGAGGTATCCCGCGCCGACGACCAGGTCTCGGAGCCTCCCCGTCATCGATTCCAGGTGGAGCGGCTCCACCCGCTCGGCAATCCGGTAATGTCGGCTTTACATAATGTCATGTCTTCTTTACATCCCGAGGCTCCGGGGACAACGTCGCGTCACGGCGGGGCCGTCGCGCTCGCCCGGCGGCTTTGCCGCGCTCGCCCGGCGGCTTTGCCGCGCACCCGGCGAACAATAACCTTCCTGTCATGATTCCTCACGATGTCGGGAAGATCCTCGTGGTGCGGCTTTCGGCCCGGGGAGACGTGGCGTTTGCATCGCCGCTCGCCGGGGCACTGCGCCGCAGCCACCCTCGCGCCCGCATCGCCTGGGTGGCCGAGGACGCGGCCGCGGACGTGGTGCGCCACAATCCGCACCTCGACGAGGTGATCGTCCTGGAGCGGGGGGCGTGGGGGCGCATGCTGCGCCGCGGGCGGTGGGGGGAGCTGGCGGCTGCCGTGACCGGGTTTTTCGGCGCGTTGCGCGAGCGCCGCTTCGACGTTGCGATCGACGCGCAGGGGCTGCTCCGGAGCGGGCTGGTGACGTGGCTGTCGGGTGCGCCCGTGAGGATCGGGCTGGGCTCGCGCGAAGGGTCGGGCCGCCTGATGACGGCGGTGGTCGAACGCGGGGGCGATCCGCGCGCGATCTCTTCCGAGTACCGGTATCTCGCCGCCGTCCTGGGACTGGGGACGGATCCGTTCCCGATGGAGATACCGCGCAGCCGCGCCGAGGTGGCCGCGGTCGAGCGGTTGGTCGGGGAGGAAGGGTTGAAGGAGGGCTTCGTAGTGGCCTGCCCGTTCACGACCCGGTTCTACAAGCACTGGCCGGAGGACCGTTGGTCGTCGCTCATCCAGGCGATTGGCGAGAGCACGGGACTCGGCGTGGTGCTCCTCGGCGGGCCGGCGGACCGCGCGGCGGCGGACCGGATCGTGCAGGCGCTTCCCGGGTCCGGATCGGGTGAACCCGAAGCCGCTGCCGCACCCCTCGTCGACCTCGTCGGGCGGACCACGCTGGGCGAGGCGTCGGCGGTGGTGTCGCGGTGCCGTGCCCTGGTCGGCGTCGACACCGGACTCAGCCACATGGCGCACGCCTACTGCCGCCCGGCGGTGCTCATCTTCGGTTCCAACACCCCGTACCTGGACCCACCCGGACCGGCTGCCACGATCCTCCACTCGGGGCGCGCATGTTCGCCCTGCCGGGGGAGGCTGACCTGCGACGGACGCATCGACTGCATGACCGACATCTCGGTGGAGCAGGCGCTGGCGGCACTGGCGGGATGCCTGGAGGCCGGGCGGGCGGGTGCCACGCCGACGGCTGCTGTGCGGACGACTGCACCCGGCTGCCTGGAGGCCGCCGGGTGAGCGTCGTACACCTGGAGACCGGCCGTCACCTCTACGGGGGGGCGCTGCAGGTGCTCTACCTCGCCCAGGGCCTCGAGGAGCGGGGAATCAAGTCCGTGCTGATGGTGCCGCGGGGCTCGGAGATCGCGGCGGCGGCCCGCAAGCGCTGGCTGCGCGTGGAGGAGTTTCCCTACCGCGGGGAGGGCGACCTGCCGGCCGCCGCCAGGATGCTCCGGCGGTTCAGCCGGCGGGACGTGGAGGTGGTCCACCTGCACTCGCGCCGCGGCGCCGACACCCTGGGGGGTCTCGCGGGAATCCTGGTGCCCGCGCCGGTGGTGCTGACGCGCCGCGTGGACAACCGGGAGGCCGACTGGATTGTGGGCGCGAAGTACGCGCTGTACCGGCGCGTGGTGGCCATCTCCGCCGCGGTGCGCGATGTGCTGGCGGAGCAGGGTGTGCCGCCCGGGAAGATCGCACTGGTGCCCTCGGCGGTGGACGCGTCCGACTGGCTGAATCCCGAGGACGCCGCCGCGCGCAACCGTGAGTTCGATCTGCCGCCGGGGGCTCCCGCCGCCGCGATGGTGGCGCAGTTCGTCCCGCGCAAGGGTCACTGGGTGCTCATGCACGCTCTGAGCATCCTGAAGGTGCGCGGTCACACGCCGAACGTCGTGCTCTTCGGCCGGGGCCCGGCCCGGGACAACGTCGAGGCCCTGGCCGAGGCCGCGGGTGTCCGGGAGCAGGTCCGCTTTGCCGGCTTCCGGGACGACCTCCACCGGTGGCTGGGTTCCTTCGACTTCTGCGTGCACCCGGCGCTCAAGGAGGGCCTCGGGGTTGCGGCGCTTCAGGCGGGTGCGGCCGGCATCCCGGTGGTGGGCGCGCGGGCGGGCGGGATTCCCGAGGTGGTGGTGGACGGGGAGACCGGCCTGCTCTGCCCGCCGAGCGACGCGGGCGCGCTGGCCGCGGCGATCGAGCGGCTGCTCGGGGACCCGAAGGAAGCGCGCGGGATGGGTGAACGTGCCAGGGCGAGAGTCGAGTCCCGCTTCTCCGTGGATGCCATGGTGGAGGGGAACCTGAAGGTCTACCGTGAAGTGGTCGCGGGACGGCGGGGGGGCTGACGCGGCGCCCGCCCGCCGCGCGCTCGTTGTGTCCACGATGACGCTCTCCGTCATCCTGAGCACCTACCGCTCGCCCGAGTGGTTGCAGAAGGTGCTTTGGGGCTACCTGTGCCAGACCCGGCGGAACTTCGAACTGGTGATCGCCGACGACGGATCGGGGGAGGAGACGGCCCGCGTGATCCGGGCGATTTCGGGCGCGGGACGGCGCGCGGGCATCCCGGTGCGCCACGTGTGGCAGCCGGACGAGGGGTTCCGCAAGTCGCGCATCCTCAACCGGGCGATCGGGGTGGCGCGGGGCGACTACCTGGTGTTTTCGGATGGCGACTGCATCCCCAGGGGGGACTTCGTGGCCGTGCACCGGGCGCATGCCGCGAAGGGACGCTTCCTGTCGGGCGGCTACGTGAAGTTGCCGATGGGGGTGAGCCGGGCGGTCACCCGGGCCGACATCGAGTCGGGGGCAGCCTTCTCGGTGCGGTGGATCCGGTCGCGGGGCGGGCGGGGGTACCGCCGCATGGCCAAGCTCGCCGTGCCGGGGTGGGCCGGGGCGGCCGCCGACCGGATCACCACGACCCGTCCCAGCTGGAACGGGCACAACGCGTCGGGCTGGCGCTCCGACCTGATCGCCGCCAACGGCTTCGACGAGCGCATGGGATACGGCGGCCAGGACCGCGAACTCGGCGAACGCCTCGAGAACGCGGGGGTGCGCGGGCACGGCATCCGCTACCGCGCCCTCTGCGTGCATCTGGACCACGCCCGCGGATACGCCGACCTTGACACGATCAGGCACAACAAGGCGATCCGGCGCGAAACCCGCACCCGGCGCATCACCCGCACCCCCTTCGGGATCGAGCAGTCCGGCGAACCCGCCCGGGGCGCCCCATCCCCCACCTCCCCATGAAACCTCTCGTCAGCTACCGCGACGAATTCCCCGTCTCCCGAACCCACATCTTCCTCAACCACGCCGGCGTCGCGCCCACCTCGACCCGCGCAGCCGACGCCGTCCAGCGCTTCATGGACTCGCTGGTGCGGGTCGGGCGGCCCAGCTTCGACGACTGGGAATCGCTGGCGACCGGGTGCCGCGAGCGCTTCGCCCGCCTGGTCGGCTGCGGGCCCGCCGAGGTCGCGTTCGTGCGCAACACCTCGCACGGCCTGTCCCTCCTCGCTTCCGGCCTCGACTGGCGCCCCGGCGACCGCGTCGCGGCGGCGGTCTCGGTCGAGTACCCCTCCAACGCGTACCCCTGGATGGACCTCGACCGGCGCGGGATCGCGGCGCTGGACGTGATCCCCGCCGGCGCGGACGGGACCGCCACCGTGGAGGCGGCGTCGCGTGCGATCGGGCCCCGCACCCGGGTGCTGGCGGTCAGCTCGGCGCAGTACGCCTCGGGCGCGGTGACCGACCTGTCCGCGCTGGGCCGCCTGTGCCGGGAGCGCGGCGTGCTCTTCTGCGTCGACGGGATCCAGACGGTGGGCGCCCTGCCGGTCGACGTGAAGGAGGCCGGGATCCACTTCCTGTCGGCCGACAGCCACAAGTGGATGCTCGGGATCATGGGGATCGGCGCGGTCTTCGTGGACCGGTCGGTGGTCGGCGGAATCCATCCCCCCCTCCTCGGTTGGCGGAGCACGACCGACGCCTTCAACTTCGACCGCGTGCACTTCGAGCTGCTGGACGACGCCGGCCGCTACGAGGAGGGCAGCCTCGCCTACCCGCTGATCGCGGGGTTTTCGGCGGCCCTGGAGCTGCTGGAGGAAGCGGGGATCGATCGAATCGAGGCGCACGTCTGCGCTCTGGTGGCGGACCTGGCCGAGAGGCTGGAGGCGCTTGAGTGCGTGACGGCGCCCGACGCGGCATGCCGGAGGCACATCCTCACCTTCCGCCATCCCGGGCTGGAGGACGAGGTGCTCCTCACGGGACTCGAAGCCGCGGGGGTGGTGGCGTCGCTGCGGCGCGGCAGCGTCAGGGTTTCGCCGCACCTCTACAACACGCACGATGAGATGGAGCAGGTGGCGGACGCGGTGCGAACGCTGCTTGCAGGGGACCGGTGACAGTGCCGGAACCACATGACGGCGCGGTAGCCGGAATCGCCTTCCCGCGAGCCCGGCCCCGCAGCCCGTGACCCGCAGAGAAGAAAGGACCACAGGATGAAGAACGCCAACCCCGCCACCGGTTCCCCCGCAGGCCGCGCACTCAAAATCCGCGCCCGGAGAAAACGCGCTCACCGGCTGGCTCGGACCCATCGACGCCGCACAGCCGCCACCTGCGGCTTCCGAACGCGCACGTTGGGAACGCTCGCTCTGGCGACCCTCGTCCTGGCGCCCTGCGCGCTCGCCACCACCCCCGCCGCGGCTCAGGCCCGCCAGGGAGGCGGCGGCGACCTGCAGAGCATCGAGGACCGGACCGCCTCGATGGAGCGGATGGACGGGTTCATGCCCATCTACTGGGACGAGGCGGCGGGCCGCATCTGGCTCGAGATCGCGATCTGGGACACCGACATCCTGCATGCGGCCGGCATCGGGGCCGGGCTGGGGTCGAACGACATCGGCATCGACCGCGGCCAGCAGTCCGGATCGCGGGTGGTGCGCTTTCACCGGGTGGGGCCGAAGGTGCTGATGATCCAGCCGAACTACCGCTTCCGCGCCAGCAGCGACAACCCGGCCGAGCGCAAGGCGGTGGAGGACGCCTTCGCGCCTTCGACGCTGTGGGGCTTCACGGCCGAGGCCGAAACGGGGGACCGGGTGCTGGTGGACTTCACGCCCTTCCTGATGAACGACATCGCGGGGCTGGCGGGGCGGATGCGTCCCGGCTCCTATCGGCTCGACCAGAGCCGCAGCTGGGTCTATATGCCCATGGTGATGAACTTCCCCGAGAACACCGAGATGGAGGCGGCGCTCACCTTCGTCAGCCAGCCCGGAGGCGGGGGCGGCGGCTTTGGCGGGGGCGGCGGCGCCTTCGAGGGAGTCGGCAGCGTCGCGGCGACCGGGAGCGCGGCCACGGTCCGCATGCACCACTCGTTCATAAAGCTCCCGGAACTCGGCGAGTACACCCCGCGCGCCTACGATTCCCGCGCCGGATACGGCGGCATGACCTTCCAGGACTACTCGGCCGCGATCGACGAGCCGATGACGCAACGGTTCATCCGCCGCCATCGCCTTGAGAAGAAGGACCCGAACGCGGCGATGAGCGAACCGGTCGAGCCAATCGTCTTCTACCTGGATCCCGGCACCCCGGAGCCGATCCGCTCGGCGCTCCTCGACGGCGCCCGGTGGTGGAACCAGGCCTTCGAGGCGGCAGGGTTCATCGACGCCTTCCGGGTGGAGATGCGCCCCGAAGACGTGAGCAGCCACGATGTCCGGTACAACGTCATCAACTGGGTGCACAGGTCCACGCGGGGGTGGAGCACGGGCGGGTCCATCACCGATCCCCGCACGGGAGAGATCCTCAAGGGAACCGTCACGCTGGGGTCGCTGCGCGTGCGCCAGGACTTCCTCATCGCAGAGGGGCTGCTGGCGCCCTACGAGAACGGCGACGAGGACGCGGGCGACCTCAGCGAGTGGGCGCTGGCGCGCATCCGGCAGCTTTCGGCGCACGAGGTGGGGCACACGATCGGGCTGTCCCACAACTACTACGACAGCGAACTGGGACGCATCTCGGTGCTGGACTACCCGCACCCGCTCATCACCTGGGACGGCCGCGACTTCGACTACTCCGAGGTCTACGACACCGACATCGGGGAATGGGACATCGTCGCGGTCCGCTACGGCTACACGCAGTTCCCGCCCGGCACCGACGAGGCCGCCGAGCTCGACCGCATCCTCGACGAGGCGTGGGAGCAGGACATCCGCCTGTTCACCAACCAGGACGTCGCCACCCATGCCCGGGCGGACCAATGGTCGAACGGGACCGACGCCGGCGCCGAGCTCGACCGCATGCTGGATGTCCGCCGGGCCGCGCTGGAGCGCTTCGACGAGCGTGCGATCCGCACAGGCAGGCCCATGGCGCAGTTGGAGGAGGTGCTCGTACCCCTGTACCTGCACCACCGCTACCAGGTCACGGCGGCCGCTTCGGTGCTCGGGGGCCTGCACTACACCTACGCCACGCGCGGCGACGGGCTCGACCCCGTGCGCCCGGCCTCCGCAGCCGAACAGCAGCGCGCCCTCGACGGCCTGCTGCGCGCCATCCAGCCCGCCGAACTGACCATCCCCGCCACGGTGCTGGACGACCTGCCGCCCAGGCCCGCCGGCTACGGCCGTTCGCGCGAACTCTTCCCCCGCTACACGGGTTCCGCCTTCGACGCCATCTCGCCCGCGGTGGTCGCGGCCACCCATGTCGTCGGGAACGTCTTCAACGGGAGCCGGACCGCGCGACTCCTGGAGCAGAGCATGCTGGACCCCTCGCTGCCGGATCTGGCCGGCGTGATCGACGCCTTCGTCCAGGTGGGTGAGCCGAACACGGCTGACAGCCCCTACGAGGCGGAGGTGCGGCGCGCGGTCGGCAGGGTCGTCGCCGAAGGGCTGATGGGCCTCGCGGGGAGCGCCCAGATGCCGCAGGTGCGGGCCATCGCGTCGCAACATCTGGAAAGGCTGAAGCTCATGGCGGCGGAACGGGGCCAGGTGCATGATGCCGACGGTGCCCACTTCGCGCTGCTCGCCGGCGACATCCACCGCTTCCAGGGGCGTCCCTACGGCGCTCTCAACGCCCCCGCGACCCCTTCCGCCCCGCCCGGCGCCCCCATCGGCACTCCCGCGCCCGACTGGATCGGCGGCGGCTGGGGCGCTGGTTCCGCCACCTCCGGCTTTGCCGTCCATGCCTGGCTGGCGAAGCTGGTGCCGTGGTGCAGCGTTGACCTGTGGTGAATGTCATGTTTGCTTGACAAAATGTAACGACAACATGACATGGAGCCGGCTGCGGGGGCCTGAAACCGGGCCCCCGCAGCCGGTTTCTCAAAACCTGTCGATCACCGCCACCCCGAGCACGCTGTAGTCGTCCATCCCGGTCAGGATCTCCACCCCCTCCTCCAGCGACACCCTCTGCGTCACCAGCCGGGCCGGGTCCACGAACCCGGCCTCGACCATGCGGAGCATCCGGTCGTATTCCCACGCCTGCAGCCCGTGGCTGCCGACCATCTCCAGCTCCCAGGCGATGATCCGGTCCATGGGGACCAGGGCGCTACGGTGCTCGCCCGTCATCAGGCCGACCTGGACGTGGCGTCCCCGCTTCCGCAAGCAGGCGACGGAGTTGAAGCAGGTGTCCGGGTGGCCCAGGGCGTCGAGGGAGGCGTGCGCTCCGCCGCCGGTGACTTCGCGCACCTCGTCGGCCACGTTTGCCGATTCCGCAGCATTCACCGCGGCCGCCGCGCCCAGATCCAGCGCCATCCCGAGGGCCTCGGCGCGGATGTCGACCGCCACCACGTTGGCCCCCAGCGCGCGGGCGATCATCACGGCTGCGAGGCCGACGCCGCCGCAACCGTGAATCGCCACCCAGTCGCCCGCGGTGACGCGCCCCTGCGCCTGCACGGCCCGGAACGAGGTCGCGAAGCGGCACCCCAGGCTCGCGGCGGTCACGAAGCCGACGTGGTCCGGGAGCGCGGCCAGGGTGAGGTCCGCCTGGCGCAGACCGACCCGTTCCGCGAAGCCTCCCCAGCCGTGAAAGCCGGGCTGGAACTGCCGGTCGCAGACCTGCTGGTCGCCCGCCCGGCAGGGCATGCAGCGCCCGCAGCCGGCGATGAAGGGAACTGAAACGCGGTCGCCGGGGCGCCAGCGAGTCACGTCGCGTCCCACCTCCTCGACCACGCCCGCGATCTCGTGTCCGGGCACATGGGGAAGCACGATGTCCGGATCGTGGCCCACCCAGCCGTGCCAGTCGCTGCGGCAGATGCCGTTGGCTTCCACGCGCAGGACGGCGCCATCGGAAGCGGGTTCGGGGTCGGTCAGCGACTCGATGGTGACGGGGCCGCGGTAGTCGCGGTATATTGCAGCCTTCACGGGGTGGCAGCGGGTTGGTGCCGCCGCCCCGCGGATGGGGTGGGGCGGCGGGGGCTTCCATTCGGGGGCATTTTGTTCGAGACTTCCAAGTTGCTGTGATTCATCGTGAAATCGATCCAGCAAACATACACCACCCTGTGACCACGCGCCTGGAGGCGCCAACACACCACCACCAGCTCACATGCGAGCGGGTGGACGACTCCAAAGGAGCACCTGCATGAACAAGACCGAGATGGCCAAGAAGCTCGCCCAGCGCGGCAATCTCACCCAGGCCGACGCCGCCGACGTCGTGGATAATCTCTTCAATCCCGTCTCGGGCATCATCGCCAACGAGCTGGATGGCGGCGGCCGCGTCGCGATCGGCGGATTCGGATCCTTTGAAGTCCGCCGCCGCGAGGCCAGGACCGCCCGCAATCCCCGCACAGGCGAGACGATCTCGGTACCTGCCCGGAACTATCCGGCCTTCAAGCCCGCCACCGGCCTCAAGGACAGGGTGGGCTAGCACCCCGGGGACAGGTCCCCGCAAGCCCTCGGGCGGCGATGGATCCGCGCTGACCGCGGCGCTCGTCCGTTTCCCGGGGGCGGCGGGCGGCTGCAACTCCGGCGGCAGGGGCGGCGTTACCTTTGTAGGGCAGGCTGGTATTCCCTCTCCGGCGGAGGTGTGCGATGAGCGGTCTGGATCCGGCGCTTGTCGGCGAACTCGTGGTGCTGCTCCTGCTGCTCGGCATCGTGTGGATGGTGTTCCGCGAGTTCCTGCGGGTCGTGCTCAAGGTGCTCGTGCCGGCGGCGATTCTGACGGCGCTTGCGGTATGGCTCGGATACCTGGACGAGACGCTTGTCGGCAACGCGCTCACAGCCGTGGGTGAGGGATTGCTGGCCGCAGTCCGCTACGTGGCGGATTGGATCGCCGCGGCAGCCTTCGCCTAGCAGCTCGACCGCTCCGGGTTGGGCTGTGGCGGCCCCGCTTCCACCGGCAGATCGCTCCGGCCGCCCCACTCGGACCAGGATCCGTCGTAGATCGCAACATCGGGGTATCCCGCGCACGCCATCCGCCAGGCGAAGGCACAGGCGCTGGTTCCGGATCCACAGGTGCCGACGAGTTGCTTCGCCGGGTCCACGCCGGCCTCGCGGAGGAGCCGGTCGAGCATGTCGCGCCCGACCGCCAGACCCGTCGCAGGGTCGACGAGTTCGGTGTAGGGAATGTTCCTGCTCCCGGGCACGTGCCCGCCCCGCAGCCCCGCCCTCGGCTCGGGTTCGGTCCCCGCGAAACGCCCGCGGGGGCGCATGTCGACGATCTGCGTGCCGGCGGCCCCGATCGCCTGCAACACGTCCTCCGCGCTGCGGATCAGGTGCGGGCGCGGCGCGGGTGTGAACGGCGCTGGAGCTTCCAGGGTCCTTGCCGGCGTCCCGGATTCGGTGGGGTGTGCGCCGGCCACCCAGCGCTTCAGGCCGCCGTCGAGCACGGCCACGCTGTCCAGCCCGAAGTAGCGGAAGGTCCACCACACCCGCGCGGCGCTCAGGTTCACCCCCGACCCGTCGTAGACCACGACGGCCGAACCGTCCGACACGCCCGCCTCCTCGGCGCAGGCGCGGAAGTGCTCCGGCGTCGGAATGGTGTGCGGAAGCGGGGCGCCGGGATCGCTGCAGCGGTCGATGTCGAAGAAGCGGGCGCCGGGGATCCGCTGCTCCGCGAACTCCCGCGCGGGGTCGCGGCCCGATCCGGGCAGGTACCACGATCCATCGAGGACGACGAGGCCGGGCGCGCCGAGGCGGGAGACCAGCCAGGCCGCGGTGACTGCGGGTCCGGGCAGGGAAACGCGGCGCTCCGAAGAAGTGTTGTCCATGGGTCGATTGTAACCGATTCCGGGCGTCCGTGCGCGCCAGCGATTACAGTATGGGGATGAGGACGCTTTCAATCTGCGGAGGGCCGCTCGCGCTCTGCGTGTGGCTGGCCGGATGCGGGTCGCAGGAGTACCGGGCGGGCGCCGGCGCCGGGGGCGAAGCCGCGGACAGCGAAGAAACCTCGGGCGGGGCGGCGCCCGTGCAGCCCCTCCTCCGGGTGGGGGCCGACGGCCGGCTTCTGCCCGGCCGGGCGACCTGGGCGGTCGAGGGAGAGGTGGTCACTCTCGACTTCGGGACGGGCGGGGCCGATGCGCGGGATGGAGACGGACCGGCCGGGTCCGCGCTGGTGAGGACCTGGCCGCCGCTGGACGAGCCCCCCTGGCTGGGCCACCGGGTGAGGGGCATCGCGGTCGAGGGGGACCGCGTGCACGTGGAATTCGTGGCGAACGCCGCCGAGCGGGCCCGTATCTTCGCGGATCTGCGGCTCTCGGGCGCCGGGTTGTCGCCGGTGGAGGGTGACGCGCGCGACGCGATCGATGCCGGGGACGGGGAAGTCGTCACGCATCACGACGCCTCGATCGAGTATGCACGGTCACTGGGACGGTCCGTGGAGAGGATTGCCTTTGACCGGCTCTACCTGGCGGTGTTTGCGCACGGTGCCGGCCCCGGGGGACTCGGGCTGCTGGGGGACGGGGTTGTTCGCGACTGGGTGGGATGGGGCGCGCCGGGTGCCCGCCGGGCTTCGCGGCTGGTGGACCCCGGTCCGGACGCCCCGACGCCCACGGCTTCGGGCTGGACGTTCATCAGCGAAGGGTGCGGTGGGCTAGTGGGCGCCGCCGCCGTGACGGAGCGGTCCGCGGGTGGAGAGCTTCCGGCCGGTCGAGTGCCACCACCGTCCCAGCCCACCATCAGCTACCCGGAAGGGGACCAGGCTGCCCGCCAGGCGGCGGAGCGGCTCGTCTCGGCCGGCATGCGCGGGGGCGCCGAGGCAGATGCGATGGCTGCACTTACAGGGTCGGCCGAGCGCCTGGCCGTGCGGGCGGCGAGCGGCGGGAACCGAGCGCGCGCGCAGACCGACGTGGCCGGGATCTTCGTGGTCTACGGCGGTCCCGGCCACCCCTGCTCGCTCCACGCGGAGGTGCTGCGGGCGACGGCGGCATGGGGCCTCGCGGTAGGGGCGCCGGATGCCGGAGTCCTCTTCCTCGGCGAAGCGGCGAGCTTCCTGGTCGGCAGGGAGACTCCATGAGCTTTCGCGGCCGGCTCGTCATCGGCGGACTGATCGCGGCGCTGCTGCCGGTCCTCCTCCTGGGTCTGCTGGTGCGCGGTGCAGGGGTTCGGCGCCTGTCGGAGGCGAACACCCAGAGGATGGCGGAACGTGCGGACCGGCTCACCGCGGCCTGGGCGTCGGCCGGAGAGGCGCTCGGGGGGCGCCTGGAGACGCTCGGCACCATGCTGGCGGAGGACAACGAGATCAGGGTCGCGCTGCGCACCGCGCAGGGACCGGCGCTGCAGAACGCGGTGGCGCGCTTCGCGAACTCGAGCGGGCTGAGCGTGGCCTGCGTGCTCGACCGGACCGGTACGATTCTCGCCGCAAGCCACTTCCCCGGAGACGCGGGGCGACGCGCCACGGCCCTGGCCTCCCTCGCCGGCCACGGGGGCGCGCCGGTCGTCACCACCCTTTCGCTGCCGGACGCGGACGCGACCGTTCTGGCCCGCGCCGCGCGCCTTGGCGTGGCCGGGATCGAGCTGATCGTGATCGTGGCCGACGAGTTGCCCGCTTTGGGACTTGTCCCCACTGGCGAAGGGCTGGCTCTTCTGGCGTCGGCGGAGGGGGACGCGGCGGGGACGGAGAGAGTGATCGGGGATGGGATCGCCGGCGGCGGTGATGCGGGGCGGCCCGCGGACACGGGTGCCGCCGCCGGCCACGGTCCCGCGCCCGGCTACCAGGACCGCCACCGCATCGGGCGTGTGCTCTGGCAGGGATGGGACGAAGGCGGCGAGACCGTCCCGGTGGAGATGGCGCTGGCCTGGCGGGATCCGCTCCTCGGCGAACTGGTCCGGTCCTACGACCGGGCGCTGCTGTTCTCGCTGGCGGTGGCCGCCGTGCTGGCCGTCTTCCTGGGCCGGGCGATGTCGCGCCGCCTGTCGAATCCCGTGGAGCGGCTGGCCGCCACGGCCCGGCGCGTCCATCTCGGGCGGCTCGACGAGACCTTCGGCAGGGGCGGGGGCAGGGAGCTGGACCGGCTCGGGTTCTTCCTCAACGGCATGCTCAAGCGGATTCGCGAAGGGATCGCGCAGGTGAAGGATGCGGAGAAGCGGGCGACCCTCGGCGAGCTGGCGCGCCAGGTCAATCACGACGTGCGCAACGGGCTGGTGCCGATTCGCAACGTGATAGACCACCTCGGGGAGGCGCACCGCAGCGGTCCCGCGGAGCTGGCGGGGGCGTTCGACGCCCGTTCCGGGACCCTGACGGCGAGCCTGGACTACCTGGGGGAGCTGGCCGACCAGTACCGGGCGGTGGCGGTGCACGGCGCGCGGGAGCGGACAGACCTGCGCGAGGTGGTCCGGTCGGTGGTCGAGGCCAGCCAGGCCGCGCCGCCGGGAGTGCGCGTGGTGGGGGAGCCGGGCCGGGAGCCGGCGTGGGTGGAGATGGACGCCGTGTCGCTTCGCCGCGTGGTGGACAACCTGGTCGGCAACGCGGTGGAAGCCGTGCGGGGGGGTGGGGGCGGGGGGGTGCGCGTGACGGTGGAGGCCGCGCGGGACGGGGATCGCGCCGGGTACCGCCTCATGGTGGCCGACGACGGGCCGGGGATCCCCGCCGACGTGCGCGCCCGGATCTTCGAGCCCTTCTTCACCACGCGCCGGGAGGGCACCGGACTGGGCCTCGCGATCGCCCGCAGGCTGGTGCGCGACGTGGGCGGTTCGATCATGCTGGAGAGCGAGGAGGGACGCGGCACACGCGTGTCGGTGCATCTGAACGCGGCGGAGGGAGATGGAGGATGATGACCGGAACAGGCGGCCGGTGACGGCCGGCGTGGGTCAGCCGGCGATGGACCGGAAGGGCGACCGGTGACGGCCGCTGGCCGCAGGACCCCGGCCTCGGGCGGACTCGTCCTCATCATCGACGATGTGCGTCCGCTGGCGGAGCAGTACGCCTACGACATCGAACGGCTCGGCGGCTTCCGGACCCGCGTGGCGCCGGGGGGAGCGGAGGGTCTCGAACTCCTGACGCGCGAGGTGGTGGACTGCGTGATCCTGGATCTGGAGATGCCGGGCATGGACGGCTTCGATGTCCTGCGCGCGATGGACCACCGCGACATCGACGTTCCGGTGATCGTGTACACGGGGACGGGCGACTTCGACCGGTGCGTGGAGGCGGTCCGGCTGGGGGCCTTCAGCTTCATCGACAAGGCCGAACCGATGGAGCGCGTCGTCCACGAAGTGCGCCTGGCGCTCCGGCAGACGGATCTGCGCGAGCGGCTGGACGAGCTGGAGCAGCGGTCCCCGAAGGCTTCGCCGCTGATCGGCGAGAGCGCAGCGATGGTCCGGCTGCGAGCGGAGATCGGACGGCTGGCCGACATCCCCAGCCCGGTGCTGGTCCTGGGCGAGAGCGGTACCGGCAAGGAACTGGTCGCGCGCGAGCTGCACCGCCAGAGCCGGCGCCGGGACGAGGCCTTCGTGGCCGTCAACTGCGGCGGCATCTCGGAGGGGCTGGTCGACAGCGATCTGTTCGGACACGACCGGGGCGCCTTTACGGGGGCCGTGAAGGCGCGGCGGGGCGCCTTCGAGCGGGCCAGCGCCGGCACCCTCTTCCTGGACGAGATCGGGGAGCTTCCCGGACCCGTCCAGGCGCGCCTCCTGCGGGTTCTCGAAGGCGGGGAGATGGTGCGCGTCGGCGGCGAGCAGCCGATCAGGGTCGGGGCGCGGATCGTCGCGGCCACGCATCGTGACCTCGACGCCGAGTCCGTGAAGGGGTCCTTCCGGGAGGACCTTCTCTTCCGCCTGAACGTACACGTCATCGCGGTTCCGCCGCTGCGGGACCGGGGCCACGACATCGACCTCCTCGCCGGACACTTCGCGGCGTCGCTGGCCACCCACCTGGGGCGTTCCCCCAGGCCCGTCTCGGAGTCCGCGCTGGCGGAACTGCGGGCCCGGCGCTGGAAGCGAAACAACGTCCGCGAACTGAGAAACACGATTGAGCGGATGATCATCGCCTCCGACAGGCCGGTCCTCGACCTCGGGCACATTCCGGCGGATCTGGGGCACAGGGGGAAGGACCCGGGGGGCCAGTCCGACGGCTCGGCGTTGGCGCCCGGCGGCTCGGCGTCGACACCCGCCGGGTCATCCGGCACTTCGGCCGCAGTCTCCCCTCCGGAGGCCTCCGCCGACGCCAGCTTCCAGGAGCAGAAGCGGGCCGCGGAACGCGCGATCGTCCTGCGCGCCCTGCACACCCACGACTGGAAGATCGGGCGAACCGCGCGGGCGCTGGGGCTCGCCGACCACTCCAGCCTGATCAAGATCATGAACCGCCTGGGGATCCGCCGGGGCGACGGCTGAATCCCCATTGCCGGGCTGCCGGGTGGATCGGCGGCCACGCCCTCCTCCGTGACTCCGTGTCCGATCGGACACGAAACTGTGTCGCCCAATCAGTCTCACGGTGTCGTACGTACTCCATAAATCATTTCCGCACAGCGACTTCTGCCATCTCCAGCTTCATCGGCGAATCCTGGCCCGCCCGTTGCCCCTCCCAGAGGGCAGAATCAACGGCCCCATGCGGGTGGACGGGATCCGGCCCGCTCCCCCGCCGGGGCCCCCGGCCTGGGAGGCCACAATGAAGAAGAAGACGGACGGAAATGGAACCGCTGGACCGGACCGCTCGGAGAAGGTGCTGCGCTGGCTCGCCATGGTGCTGGCGCTGGCGTGCTTCGTGGCCGCTGCCGCGTGCGGCGGCGACGAAGAGGGCACCGGGTCCGGCGACGCGCGAACCGTCGACACCTGGGTGGTGGCGCAGGAACCGGACTGGCAGACGGCGGCCTCGGCCGGCGACGGCGGTCCCGCCACGAACGAACCCCCTGCGGGTGAAGCCCCCGTGAATGAACCCCCTGCGAGTCCCCCGGTGATCCCGGAGGAGTCTCGCCTCGCCACCTGGGCCGACGCCGAGGGCGCTTTCCACGCGGGCAGATACGGAGAGGCCATCGACCTCTTCAGCATCTACGCCGAGGAGCACCCCACCAACCCGTGGGCGCACTACATGCTGGGACTCTCGGGCTGGAAGGCGGGCCACCTGGATGTTGCGGAGACCCACCTGCGGGAGTCGATCGAACTCGCCCCGGACGACGTCAAGTCGCGGATCAACCTCGCGCGCGTCCTCATCGAGGGCGGACGGCCCGGCGACGCGATCGAGCAGGCAGCGGCCGCCGAGGCGCTCGACCCGGCCTCGATCCAGGCGAAGCGGGTCCACGCCCGCGCCCTGGCCGAAAGCGGCGACCACGCCACCGCGCTCGACAAGTACGAGGACGCGCTGTGGATCCACCCCGACGACGGCTGGTCGCTGAACAACATGGGATACCTGCTCATCCGGCAGGGCAGCTACGATGACGCGATCGGTCCCCTGGCGCTCGCGGTGCAGGTCGACAGCACCAACGTCACCTTCCTGAACAACTTCGGCAGCGCGCTGGAGGGCGCCGGGTTCCCCGTCGCGGCCCTCGCCGCCTTCCGCTCCGCCGCGGAGATCGACCCCTCCGGCAAGGCTGCGGAAAGCGCACGCCGGCTCGAAGCGCGCATCGACCCCGATGCGGTGCCCGAGGTGACCCGGTCCGAACTCGCCCAGGTCTACCGCGAGCTGCTGGTCATCGGATCCTCGGCCCGCAGCGACAGCGCGGGACGCTGGTTTCCCCACGGCTCCCGGTCCCGGAAGCGGTAGTAGCGGGTTTGGCCCTCCCGGGCTCCCCGCGCTACCCTACGGATCGACGAATCGAATCGTGGGACGAACGGGAACGGGACCACTGACCGAGAAGAAGAAACTCCAACCGGGCGCGGTATGGCGCGAGGCCAGGGAGATCATCTGGCGGTATCGCCGGAGGGTCGCCCTCGGCCTCGCCGTCATGACCGTGGGCCGCGTCGCCGGGATGGCCATTCCCGGGTCCACCAAGTTCCTCATCGACGACGTACTCAACGGCGGCCGCACCGACCTCCTCCTCCCGCTGGCGCTGGTCGTCGCGGCGGCCACCGTTGCCCAGGGCGGCACGTCCTTCGCGCTCTCGCAGATCCTGGGGGTCACCGCCCAGCGCGCGATCACGGAGATGCGCAAGTCCGTGCAGGCCCACGTCGGGCGGCTTCCCGTCAACTACTTCGACTCCACGAAGTCCGGCGTCCTCATCTCGCGCATCATGACCGACGCGGAGGGGATCCGGAACCTGGTGGGCACGGGGCTGGTGCAGCTCACCGGGGGCGTGATCACGGCCGCGCTCTCGCTCTGCGTCCTGCTCTACCTGAACTGGACGCTCACCCTCTACACCATCGCGGTGCTGCTCGTCTTCGGGGGCGCGATGGCCGCGGCCTTCCGGCGCCTGCGACCCCTCTTTCGCGAACGCGGCAGGATCAACGCCGAGGTCACCGGCAGGCTGGGCGAGAGCCTCTCCGGGGTGCGGATCGTCAAGGCCTACACCTCCGAGCGCAAGGAGGACCGGGTCTTCGCGAAGGGGGCGCACCGGCTCTTCCGCAACGTCGCGAAGGCGGTGACCGGCGTGTCGGCGGTGTCGGCCTTCGCCTCGGTCGTCATGGGGGCGATCGGGACGGTCCTGATCATCGTCGGGGGCGGTGCGGTCGCGGGCGGCGCCATGACCACCGGCGACCTGGTCATGTACGCGGTCTTCACCGGCTGGATGATCAATCCGCTGGTGCAGATGGCGAACATCGGCACGCAGATCACCGAGGCCTTCGCCGGCCTCGACCGCATCCGCGAAATCCGGTCGATGGCCACCGAGCTGGACGGGGACGCGGATAAGCGTCCACTCCGCGGGACCAAAGGACATCTGGTCTTCGAGGACGTATGGTTCTCCTACAGCGAGGACCTGCCCGTGCTCAAGGGGGTCTCGCTGGACGCCCCGCCGGGCTCCACCACCGCGCTGGTCGGCTCGTCCGGCTCCGGCAAGAGCACGCTGGCGAGCCTGGTCCTCTCCTTCAACGCGCCCGACTCGGGGCGCATCCTGGTGGACGGACGCGACCTGGCCGGGATCCGCCTCGCCGACTACCGGCGCCACGTCGGGGTGGTGCTCCAGGACAACTTCCTCTTCGACGACACCGTCGAGTACAACATCCGCTACGGGCGTTCCGGCGCCAGCCGCGACGAGGTCGTGCGCGCCGCGAAGCTCGCCCACTGCCACGAGTTCGTGACGGCCTTCCCCGACGGGTACGACACGGTCATCGGCGAGCGCGGGGTGAAGGTGTCGGGCGGCCAGCGCCAGCGCCTGGCGATCGCGCGCGCCATCCTCGCCGATCCCCGCATCCTGATCCTCGACGAGGCCACCTCCAGCCTCGACTCCGAGAGCGAGGCCCAGATCCAGGAGGGGCTCCGGACCCTGCGCAGCGGCCGCACCACCTTCGTGATCGCGCACCGGCTCTCGACCATCCGCAGCGCCGACCAGATCCTCGTCGTCGAGGACGGGCGCATCGTCGAGCGCGGCCGCCACGCCGAGCTCATGGCGCTCGACGGGCGCTACCGCGAACTTCACGACCGGCAGCACCGGATCGAGATGAACCGCTTCGTGAACCCGGGCGAGGAGCTGGTGCCGGTTGCGGGCGGGCGGAAGGTATGGAAGACATGACATCTTGCAGGGACCGCGAGGCCGGCTTCGAGGTCGGGGACGACTTCCGCCGCTTCTCGCAGAAGGACGACATCTTCTGCCGCTCGTTCTGGGACCCGGAGGTGCGTTCCGACCGCAGCGACATGTTCTACGAGACGTACCGGACGCCCAGGATGACGTGGCGGTCCGCCGACGGCTTCACGCAGCGCGACTATGCGCTCCGCAACGCGTCGTGGCACGTGACGGACATCTTCGCCGAGCTGCGGGCGGACGCCGACCGGCGCGAGGGCTTCCTGGACCCGTACACCGCCGTGCGCGAAGGGCCCGGGAGCGCGGTGGAGGTGGCCGAGCCGGAGGAGATGGCGCGGGAGGTGAAGCACGCGGCGAGGACGCTCGGCGCCGATCTCGTCGGGATCACGGGGTACGACGAACGCTGGACCTACACGCATGCGTACAGCCGCGAGACCGAGACCGAGAAGCCGCAGGAGGTCACCGGGGAGCTCGAAAACGTCGTCGTGATCGCCCAGTCGATGGACCGGGATCTCCTGCGCACCGCCCCCTCCGCGCTGAGCGGCGCGGCCACCGGCGCGACCTATTCCCGCGACACGATCGTGCTGCTCGCGATCGCGCAGTACATCACCAACCTGGGGTACCGCGCGGTCGCCAGCATGAACGACGCGGCGCTGGCCATCCCGCTGGCGATCAAGGCGGGGCTGGGCGAGTACGGGCGCCACGGCCTGCTGATCACGCGCGAATTCGGTCCCCGCGTCCGGCTCGGCAAGGTCTTCACCGACATGCCGCTGGCCCACGACCGGCCGGTCCGCTTCGGCGTGCGCGAGATGTGCGAGGTCTGCCGTGCCTGCACCGAGGCGTGCCCGGCCCGGGCGATCGCGGGGGGCGAGCCGTCCACCCACGTACACAACCGCTCCAACATCCAGGGCATCCGCAAGTGGACCACGGACGCGGAGAAGTGCTTCCGCTTCTGGGCCAACCAGAACACGGACTGCGCGATCTGCGTCCGCGTCTGCCCGTACAACCGGAGCTACGACCGCTGGCCGAGCCGGGCGTGGCGGTGGCTTGCGGGGACGAGGCTGCGGCGGCTGGCCCTCCGGCTGGACCGAATCAGCGGCCGGGGCAGGCGCCTGGCGCCTTCGCGCTGGTGGAAGGGCGCCCGTTCGCGCTATTAATAGTCCAACTCTGCGAACGGAGGCATGTAGATGAAGAGCCAAGTCGGCGGACTGCTCGCCGCCGCCACACTCCTGGCCTGGCCCGCCTGCTCGCCGGGTGAATCCTCCGACGACCCATCCGCGGGGAGCTACGCGGACCTCGAGACGCTCTTCGCCGATTGGCGCGAGTTCGAGGCCCCGGACTACGTGGGCGGAGTGCCGGACTATTCGGAGGGCACGATGGCCATCCAGCACGCCATGCTGCCCACAATGCGGGCGCGGCTGAACGCGCTGGATCCGAGCGACTGGCCGGTCGCCAGGCAGATCGACTGGTACCTGGTGCGCGCCGAGATGAACGGGCTCGACTTCGACCACCGGATCCGCCGGCCCTGGGCCCGCGATCCCGCCTTCTACGTGATGATCCACTCGGCACAGAGCGATGTACCCGCTCACGAAGGCGCCGTCCTTCACGGCTGGATCGACCTGTGGACGTACGACTACCCGCTGTCGGCGGAGGACGCGGAGGAGCTGGCGGAGAGGATCGGGGCGATTCCCGCGATCCTGGAGCGGGCGCGCGACTACCTGACGGGGGAGGCGCACGACCTGTGGGTCGCGGGGCTGCGCACCTTTCGCGGGCAGGCCGCCGATCTGGATGTCTTCGCGGAGCGGGTGGGCGGCACCAGCCAGGCCCTCGACGCGGCGGTCGCGGCCGCGCGGACGGCGACCGTGGAGTTCCACGACTGGATCGAGAGCGAGGCCGCGACCCGCAACCGGCCTTCGGGCATCGGGCGGGACAACTACACCTGGTACATGCGCAACGTGCACCTCGTCCCCTTCTCCTGGGGGGAACAGGTGACGCTGATGCAGAGGGAACTGGCGCGCGCACACGCCTCGCTCCGCCTGGAGGAACACCGCAACCGGGGCCTCCCGGAGCTCGACCGCATCCAGACGGCGGAGGAGTACGACGCGCGGCTCAACGCATCCGTGACCGAGTTCATGACCTTCCTGGAGGAGAACGAGATCCATCGGGTGGAGGCCTGGATGGATCCCGCGCTGCGGGCGAAGAACGGCTCCTTCACGCCGGCCGCCCCGGGGGAGATCCGCAACTTCTTCCAGGAGGTGAACTACCGCGATCCGGTGGTGCTGAGGGTGCACCTGCACCACTGGATCGAGCTGGCGGCGATGGTCGAGGAACCGCACCCGAGCCGGATCCGCAGCGTCCCGCTCCTCTACAACATCTGGGACGCCCGCTCCGAGGGGCTGGCGACCGGGATGGAGGAGATGATGATGCACGCGGGCCTCCTGGACGACAAACCCCGGTCCCGCGAACTGGTGTGGATCATGCTGGCGCAGCGCGCGGCCCGCGCCCTCAGCGGCCTCTACCTGCACGCAAACGTCTTCGACATGGACGAGGCGGTCGCCCACGCCACCGAGTGGACCCCGCGCGGATGGCTCCCCGACGCGGCCCTCGTGCGCAACGAGCAGCACCTCTACCTGCGCCAGCCCGGCTACGGAACCAGCTACCTGACCGGCAAGATCCAGATCGAGGAGCTGATGGGGGAGTGGGCGCTCCAGCAGGGCGACGCCTTCACCATGCAGCGCTTCTTCGACAGTTTCTTCGCATCGGGGGTTATTCCCGTGGTATTGACCCGGTGGGAGATGACGGGGAATATTGATCAGTCGTTGCTCGACGGCTGAACCACCGTGCCGGATATAGACAACATCGCACCAGTAGCCGAGTTTGTAGCACGGAAGGAGACCAACACATGCGACGACGTGACTTCATAAGGACGGGAACCATATCGGGGGTTCTGGCGGGAAGTGGGGCCTTCGCCGCTTCGGCGCACCCTCTGGCGGCCCTTGCCGCACCCGGGCGCCGGACCGCGGACGGCGATGTGCGACTCAACTCGAACGAAAACCCGCTGGGCATTTCGCCGCGCGCCCGCGAGACGCTGGTCGAGGCGATCACGCTCGCCAACCGGTACCCTTCCGCACAGCATGGGGCGCTGGTCTCCAGGCTCGCCGCTGCCCACGGGGTGGGGGACAACCAGGTGGTGCTCGGCACGGGTTCGGCGGAGGTTCTGCAGATGGTCGTGCAGGCCTTCGCGGCGCCGCGAGCGAAACTCGTGATGGCCGACCCGACGTACGAGGCCGTGACCAACTACCAGCGCACGGAGTCGTACGAACTGATCAAGGTGCCCCTCACGAGCAGCTACGAGCACGACCTCGACCGCATGCGGGAGGAGGCCGAGAGCTCGGGCCACCCCGCGCTGGTCTACCTCTGCAACCCCAACAACCCGACCGCGACGGTGACGCCCAGCGCCGAGATCGACGCCTGGATCGCCGACGCGCCCGAGCACGTCTTTTTCCTGTCCGACGAAGCCTACATCGAGTACGTCGAGGACGACCGCATGTGGAGTTCGCTCCGCTGGATCGAGCAGAAGCGCAACCTGGTGGTCGTGCGGACCTTCTCGAAGATCTACGGGCTGGCCGGGCTGCGGCTGGGCTATGGGGTCGGTCACCCGGACACCATCGCCCGCCTCTCCGACTTCGCGTCCAGGAACAACGTGAACCAGCTCGCCATCGCGGCCGCGGACGCCTCGTTCCGCGACGAGGACCTGATGACCAGGAGCCGCGAGGTCAACCGCCAGTCGCGGGAGATGGTCGAGGCCGCCCTCGACGAACTGGGCCTGGAACGCATGCCCACGCAGGCCAACTTTCTCATGCACCGTATCAACGGGGACCTGGCCACGTATCGGAACAGAATGGCCGATGCGGGGTTCCTTGTAGGACGGGACTTTCCGCCCAAGCTGGACTGGAACCGGCTTTCCTTCGGTCTCCCGGAGGACATGGGGCGGTTCTGTGACACCCTGCGGGACTTCCGCAAGAAAGGATGGATCTGATGAGACGTACACTGTTTTCCGTCGCCGCGCTTCTCGCGCTGACCCTGCCGGCGACCCTGTCCGCACAGGGCACGCTGCAGGGAAGGGTGACGGTCACCGGCACGGGTGCTACGCTCGCGAGCGCGAACGTTGCCATCCCCAGCCTCAATCTCGGCGGCACCACCGGGCCCACGGGGAGCTACTCCGTGCGCGACGTTCCAGCGGGCACGCACGAGGTTGTGATCTCGCTGATCGGCTACCAGGAGGAACGCAGGCAGGTGTCGATTTCGAACGGCGAGATCACGCGCCTTGACGTTGCCCTCACCGAGGCGGCGCTCCTGTTCGAGGGGCTTGTCGTGGTGGGTACCCGCGCGCAGCCCAGAACCGTCACCCAGTCGCCGGTGCCGGTGGATGTGATCCCGACCCGGGAGATCGTGAACCAGGGAGTGACCGACCTGGCGGATCTGGTGCGCAACGTGAACCCCTCGTTCAACGTGAACATCCAGCCGATCAGTGACGCGGCCACCTTCGCGCGACCCGCCAATCTGCGCGGACTCGCGCCCGACCACACGCTGGTCCTGGTAAACGGGAAGCGGCGCCACCGCACGGCGGTGATCACGTGGTACGGCAACGGCCTCGCCGACGGCTCCCAGGGCCCCGACATCGCGCTCATCCCCGGGCTGGCGCTGAGGCAGGCCGAGATGCTGCGCGACGGCGCATCGGCCCAGTACGGCTCCGACGCGATCGCCGGCGTAATGAACTACGTCCTGCGGAACGACCGCTCCGGCGGCATGATCGAATACAAGACGGGCGCCAACCTCTTCGGCGACACGAGCGAGCGCCTGGAGCGCGGCTTCTTCCCCGGCGATGGCGAGATGCACACGATTTCGGGGAACATCGGGCTGCCTCTCGGCGAGACCGGTTTCCTGAACCTGACCGGCGAGTACGGCAACGCACTGCCCACAGACCGGAGCGTGCAGCGCAACGACGCCCTGGCGCTGATCAACAGGCAGGGCAACAGGAGTGTGCGCCAGCCCGCGCAGATCTGGGGCTCGCCCGAGGTCTCCGACGAAATCAAGCTGTGGGCCAACGCCGGCTACAACTTCGACGACTACACGCAGCTCTACGCGCACGGCAACTACGTCAGCAAGCAGGTCGAGGGGGGATTCTACTTCCGGAACCCCAATACACGCAGCGGGGTCTTCGGCACCAGCAACGCCGACGGTCAGTCGATCCTGCTGGTCGGCGACATGCTCGACGCGCAGGACGGCGTGCTCGACGGGTCTGCCGGGTGTCCCGAGGTGCGCGTCGAAGGCGGCGTCGTGGCCGACCAGGAAGCCTGGAACCACGTCCTCAACGACCCCAACTGCTTCACCTTCCAGAAGCTCTTCCCCGGCGGATTCACCCCGCAGTTCGGTGCCTACGTGCTCGACGCATCGGCGGTTACGGGACTCAAGGGGACCAGCGGCGACCTGTCCTGGGATGCCAGCGCCGCGTGGGGCAAGTCCAACATGGACTTCTACATGTACAACACGGTCAACGCCTCGCTCGGACCGAACCAGCCCTGCAGCGACGAGGGCACGTCACCGGCCGTGCCGGACCAGTCCTGCACACCGTACTTCAAACCGGGGATCTACGACCAGCAGGAGATGAACCTCAACGTCGATGTCTCCTACGCGATGAGCGAGACGATGAGCCTATCGGGCGGCGCCGAGTGGCGGAACGAGATATTCGAGATCATCGAAGGCGACATGGCGTCGTGGACCGAGGGTCCGCTTGCCACCCAGGGCTTCACCCCGGGCTCCAACGGATTCACGGGCTTCGGGCCGCTGACCGCGGGGGACTGGAGCCGCAGCAACTTCGCGGCCTACGGACAGGCCGGGTTTGAGGACGCGGACGACAAGTGGCTCGTCGACGTGGCCGGCCGGGTCGAGAACTTCTCGGACTTCGGCCTGACGATCAACGGGAAGGTGGCCGCCAGGTTCAGCATGAACGAGGCGTTCGCGCTCAGGGGCGCCGCGAGCACCGGCTTCCGTGCGCCAACGCCGGGCCAGCAGAACGCCTTCAACATCTCCACGATCTACGATCCCGACATCATGGATCTCACGAACAACGGAACCATCCCGTCGACTTCGGATCTGGCGGAGCTGTACGGTGGCGAGGCGCTTCAGCCCGAGACATCCGTCAACGTCTCGCTTGGCACAGTATATTCGGAGGGCAACTTCCATCTGTCCGCTGACTACTTCCTCATCAACGTCTCCGACCGGCTGACGACCTCCAGGAACTTCGAGCTGAGCACCGCGGACATCGACCGGCTCCTCAACGAGGGAATCATCCGACCCGGCGGCGTGCTGAAGCGTTTCCGCTTCTTCATCAACGACTTCGCGACCCGGACACAGGGAATCGATGTCGTGGCCGCCTACCAGATGGAGAGCGAACGGGGCACGACCGACCTGACCACTGCCTGGAACTGGACCACGACCAGCGTCACCCAGCACGACACCGAGACGCTGAGCGACCTGCGCATCCGGATCCTGGAGGAAGGACTGCCGAACCTGCGCGGGAACATCGCGGTGAATCACGAGTTCCCGGCCGGCACCCGGGCCCTGGTTCGCGCCAGCTACTGGGGCGGCTACTTCGACGGCGAGACGCCGTACTACGAGGACAGCCCGAGCAACACGATCGACTACCCCGGGCGCATGCTCGTGGATGTCGAGGGGGCGCACACCTTCATGGACAGCTACACCCTCACCGTCGGCGCCCAGAACGTGCTGAACACGCTGCCGGCGGAGTATCCGGGGGCGGCCGATGGTGTCGGCAACCGCTACGGCCAGTTCACGCCGTTCGGGTTCAACGGCACCTTCCTCTACACGAGGCTGAGCTACAGGTGGTAGACTGATGCCCGAGAAGTGATCCGTCCGGGGGCGCGGCAGCGTTCCCCGGGCGGGTCGCTGCCGGGAGCACCGTCTATCCGGGCGGGTCCTTTGGCGACAGCCGGTCCAGCGCCTCCTGCGCTTGGGCGTTGCCGGAGGCCGCCGCCTTCCCATACCACTCGCGGGCCGCTTCCAAGTCGCGCGGGACGCCGCGCCCTGCTTCGTAGGCTTCGCCGAGCCGCAGCTGGGTAATCGCGTCGCCGCGCTCGGCCGCCTCGGTCCACCACTCAACCGCGCGCGCCGGGTCTTCCTCGACGCCGCGGCCGTCCGAGTACTGATTGCCCAGAACGTGCGCCCCAAGTACGTGGCCACGCTCGGCGGCCCGGCGGTGCCAGAGCGCTGCCAGCACGGGATCGGCCGGCTTGCCCAGCCCTTCGTCGTAGGCGGTCCCCATCAGGAAGACCGCCTCGAGGATCCCCGATTCGGCCGCGCGCTGGACTCTCCGGATCACGCCGGCCGCGATCTCGCGCGCCCCTTCCTCGTCGCGGGGAAACCCCATCCGTCCGGTAGAGTGGACGCGCGCCATCCACATCACGGCCAGGGGATCGCCCGTGCCAGCCGCCTCCTCGAGCAGCGCGCGGGCGCGCACATCGTCCACCGCGCCCGCCACGCCGGTGTAGTGGTCGATTGCCTCGACAAGCGCGGGGTGGGGCTCGGCGGGGGCGGGGACGCAGGCGGGGGCGGGGAGGAGGAGGGTGAAAAGGGCGATGATGAGGATGGACGGGGATTGGCGAAGTACCGGGAGGCTCTGCCGGGCGTGCGGTCTCATGTCGTTATTCCGAGTTTATCTCCAAAACAGAATAGCCATCGGAGTTATTGCGAAGAGCATCATAACGGTGATCCCTGATCTTCGGTTCTGAACGAGGGCACGGAGATCGTGGAGGGGTGATTTGACCATGCCGGCGAACGTGGCCGTCCCCTCAGACCAGATCCTCCCCCGCCAGCCCCAGCCGCTCCAGCACCTCCGGCGGCGGCCCGTCGAAGCTCGGGAGCGGCACGTTGCCCAGGTACCCCAGATCCCGCATACCCTCCTCGGTCGTCCAGAAGCCGGTCGAGCACATGTCGCGGAATGCGTCGAAGAAGCGGGCCTGGGGCTTGAGTGCCTCGGGGGCGTCCGGCTCGAAGCGGATTTCGTCGCAGATCTCGTGCTGCTGGGCGGTGGTGAGGGCGGGGAAGTCGGCGGCGCCGAAGCGGTCGCGGGCGGTGCGGTTCAGCCACGCGAGGCCGCCGCGCAGCTGGGTCAGCTGTTCGGTGTGGGCGGGCGCCGAGACGAATTCGTTGATGTAGTCCGGGACGCCGACGGCGCTCGCCGCGGGGGAGCGGTCGTCCGCCGGGATGATCACGTCGGCGAGGGCCGCCACGTAGCGCATCTCCTCGTCGGTGAGGACCATCTCCCAGGGGACGATGGGCGCCAGCATGTCGGGATCGGTCGCCGTGCCGGCCGCGAGGGGGTTGCTGGGGGGCAGGGGGTTGAAACCCGACAGCTCGGTGTGGGCGGCGTCGGCGCTCCCGCCGGATCCGGTGCTTCCACCCTCGCCGGGCGCGCACGCGGGCACGGTGGCCCCCAGGGCCGCCCCTGCAGCGATCACCTTGAGGGCGCCGCGGCGGGTGATGGTTTCGGGCGATTCTTCGCGCGCTGCGCTTGCGCCATCGTTCGCCCGGCTGCGGGCCGGCTCGCGCGGTGCGGCCCGGCTGTGATTCGCGCGACCGTGGGCCGCTTCGCGCGCTACGCCCTCGCCGTCACTCGCGCGCCCCGCGGCCTCCGTGCGCTCCGCCCTGACCGGCTCGGCCCCGGCGGCCACCGCCTTGCCGCGCCGCCCTTGCTCCTCGCTCATCCGATGCTCCTCTGCCCGAGCTGCTCGACGATGTAGTCGCTGGCCCGCCACGCGATCGCCATGATCGACAGCGTCGGGTTCTTGTCCGCGTTCGACACGAACGGCGCGCCGTCGGTCACGAAGAGGTTCGGCACGTCCCACGACTGGCAGTACTGGTTCAGCACCGAGGTGCGCGGATCGTCGCCCATCATCGCGCCGCCCACCTCGTGGATGATCTGCCCGCCCTTCGAGATCGCCCGTGCGCCGTCGGTCTGCACCGTGCTGAGCAGCTGTCCGCCCATCTCGTCCACGATCCCGGCGAAGGTGCGCTGCATGTGGAGCGCCTGGTTGAGCTCGTGGTCGGCCCACTTCCAGTGGAACTTCAGCACGGGTATGCCGTAGCGGTCGACCTTGTCCGGATCGATCTCGCAGTAGCAGTCCTCGTTGGGGATCATCTCGCCGCGGCCGTCGAAGAAGAGGAAGCTGCCGTAGTAGCGGCGGCAGTCATCCTTGAACTGCTGGCCGTAGGTGCCGCCGGTGAGCGGCTCGAGGCCGCCGAAGGCGCCGAAGCCCGGCATGCGCCGTCCGCCGCCGAACTCGATGTGGTAGCCGCGGGGGAAGTCGAGCCGGCCGGCGAGCTGCTCGCCGTAGAGCCACCACGGCATGTACATGTGCATCGCCGACGAGCCGTCCTCGTTGTGGGGCGGCAGTGCCTGCAGGGCGGGGATGTGCGAATACACACCCGCGCCGACCGTGTCCATGATGTACTTGCCCACGAGGCCGGACGAGTTGGCCAGCCCGTCGGGGAAGGGCCCGCTGGTCGAGTTCAGCAGGATGCGCGCGCTCTCGCAGGCACTCGCGGCGAGCACCACGACGCGCGCCCCGGCGAATTCGTCGAGCAGCGTGGTCCGGTCGATGTAGTGCACCCCGGTGGCGCGTCCCTGCGCGTCGACGGTGACCTCGCGCACCATCGCGTCCGTGCGGATGTCCAGGTTGCCCGTGGCCAGCGCGGGCGGCAGCAGCACGGTGGTGGACTGGAAGTTGGCGCGGATCGAGCAGCCGCGCCCGCACGGGGTCGCCCAGTAGCAGGCGGCGCGGCCCCGCATCGAGTCGGCGGTGACGCGCCGGGCGAGCTCGTTGTCCGGGAAGAGCTCGGCGGGCAGCCGCTCCGGGTCCTGGGTCTGCGTCATGATCGCCAGGTGGGCGGGAATCACCGGGATCCCCATCCGCCGGCACGCCTTGCGCGTCAGCAGCTCGTAGGCGCGCGGCTTCGGGGGCGGCTGCAGGACCCCGGGAGACGAGTTCGGCGTGTTCTCCAGCCCCTCGTTCGACCCATAAACCCCGATCAGCAGCTCGGTCTTGTCGTAGTAGGGCGCGAGATCCTCGTAGGACATGGGCCAGTCGAAGCCCAACCCGTCGCGGGAACGCGGCTTGAAGTCGTACTCGCCCATCCGGAGCGAGATCCGTCCCCAGTGGTTCGTGCGCCCGCCCAGCATCCGGGAACGCCACCACATGAACTCGGACCCATCGGCCACCGAATACGGCTCGCCGGGGACCTGCCACCCGCCGTCGACGGTCGCGTCGTAGAAACCGAACGGCTTGTCCGACCCTCCGGCCCCGCGCAGCGGCGCGTCCTTCGGCAGCTGGAACATCGGGGTCTCGCGCAGGGGATCGTAGTGGCGTCCCGCCTCCAGCAGGAGCACGCGCAATCCCGAGGTCGCGAGGATGAATGCGGCAATGCCGCCGCCCGCCCCCGAACCGACAACGATCGCGTCGTATTCGGGGGATTGTTTCATCGGTCTGCCTCTCACTCTTCCTCCGGCGCCCCCGGAGCCAGCCGGTTCGCGCGGAAGATCGGAATCTCGAAAATGTACGGGCTCGCCGCCGACTTCAGCCAGAAGTTGCCCTCCTGCTCGGCCATCGCGAGCGACGCCAGCTCATTGCCGTCGGCATCGGTTGCCACCACGGAGCGGTCAGCCGCCTCCGGCATCTCGGCGCCCTCGGGCGCGAAGCCGCTTGCGCGGAGCGACGCCAGCTCCTGCAGGATGCCGCGCACCGACGCCGCCTCCGCCTCCTCCCCGCCCACCGCCCACACCGAATCCCGGCGCTCGTAGACCTCGGTCCCCCCCGCGTGCGTGACCGCGATCCGCACCACCGCCGACGTGTCGGCGCGCAGCACCATCTTGTCCCGCCAGTCGACCAGCGGGCGTGCCGCCGCCGAGCGCAGGTCCCCCTCGACCACGCTGACCGGGTCGGCGTCCGGCAGGCGCGCGTACGCGGTGCGGAAGCGGGTCCCGTTCTTGCCCAGCAGGATGGGGGGCGCCTCCCCGGCGGTGAAGGTCCAGGCGCTGTCCGCCGTCAGGCCGAAGCGCGCGTGGTTGGCCGGGTTGGTGCCGGCGATTCCGCTCACCTCGGCCTCCTCGACCGCGCGGATGAGCCGCGCGACGGCGCTTGAATCGGCCTCGAAGCCGTTCGCCGTCCAGGCCCCCGCGTCCAGCTCCAGCCGGATCGTGCCCTCGGGCCCTTCGAGGACGAAGCCCTCGTGCGGCCCGGCGGCGATCCCCTCCAGCGCGGCTGCCAGCCCGGGGTCGACGGAGCGGGCGCCGCCGCCACCCCCCCGCGCCAGCGTCACCGCCAGGTAGAGCGCTCCCACCGCGACGAGGGAGTAGATGCACGCGCGCAAGGTCTTCCTGCTCATTGCGCGGCCTCGCTTTCCGACTCGGGCTCGGTGCCCACCCCAGCCCCGCCACCCCCCACCCCCACCACATCCCCCCACCTCCGCTGCGCCCTCGGCCCGCGCCGCGTCACCCGCGCAACCCCGAACAGCGCGAATACGGCGGGCACCCCGAGCAGCGACCCCCACTTGAGCGCGTTCCGTCCCCCGTCGGACTCGAACGCCAGCGTCGGCGGCGTCCGGTCCTTCGACCGGATCGCGATCAGCGCCTCGTCCTGGGCCAGCCAGTCGATCGCGTTCGCCGCGAAGATCAGGTTCTGCGAATTGGCCTGCGCGAAGTTGTCCTCGAGGAAGTCGGCGTCGCCCACCGCGATGATGCGGCCATCGCCCGCGCCCGCCGACGGATCGATCGCCACGGCCAGCGTCTGCATCGCGACCTCGTCCTGCGTCGCGCCGATCGGGAAGCTGGGGTCGGCCATCATCCCGGGCGGACGCGTGCCGCCGGATTCGGTGGTGGTCCACAGCGCCGTCACCGCCGAGTCGCCCTCCTCCCAGGTGAAGGGGGCGGCCCAGCCGAAGGTGGCGTTGCCGAGGTCGCGGTTGGTGGGGTGGTCCGCGCCCCGGAAGGCCACCGGCCAGAGCGGGTACTCGCGCACCACCGTGAAGATCCCCTGCCGCATCTGCACCCGCTCGGACGACGCCATGTCGAAGACGATTTCGCCCGAAGCGGTGACGCCGTAGTCGGCCAGCAGGTCCTCCAGCCCGGTGGTGACCGGCATGATGGTCGGGGACTGGGGGTTGAAGAGGTGGCGCTCCATCAGCAGCAGCGCCGCGCCCCCCTGCTCCAGATAGGCCCGGATCGCGTCCACCGCTGCGGCGGAGAGGGGCCGGGCCGGCGCGGCCACGACCAGCACGTCGACCGAGTCCGGAATGGACGGAGGCGGGGACGCCGAGTCGGGCTCCAGCTCCACGGTCGTCATCGAGTAGCGGTCGGCGACGCTCTGGCGGAAGGCGCCGTACTGGAATGCCTCCCTGGCCTCGAACCCGCGGGCGAAGGCGAGCGTCGGGCGGCGCTCCGCCGTCATCCGCGCGATCGCCGATACCAGCCGGAACTCGAGGTCGTCGGCGCGGTCGATCACGGGGATCGTCTCCTGCTCGTCGGCGTACGTCACCGCGAGTCCGAAGTAGCCGCGCTTCACCTGCAGTTCGTCGTCGCGCAGCACGTTGAACTCGATCTGCATGATCCCCATCGAGGTGGCCTCGTCTGCCTGCTCGTCGCCGTCGTCCGGATTGACGCTACGCACCGCCAGCATCCCGTTCGAGGCGCCGGCCATGTCGGCCACCAGGTCGCGCACGTCGCGCACCCGCACCTGGATCTCGGGCGGCAGGTCGTCGCTCGTGAAGAGGGTGAGGTTCACGACGTCGTCGAGGCCGCCCAGGATGTCGCGGCTCCCGCCCGAAAGGGTGAAGAGGTTGTCCCGGGTGAGGTCTGCGCGGCCGCGCACGTAACCGCCCAGCAGGTTGAGGAGGATGACGGCCAGCGCGACCACCCCCGTGCCGAGGCGCAGGCGGCGGTAGGCGTCGCCCGCGCGGCTGAGCCGCTCCCGGCCGAGGGCCGCGACCGCGAGGAGGAGGAAGAGCCCGCAGGTGGACGCGAAGTAGAGCAGATCCCGCAGGTCCACGACGCCCCGGGCGATGTTCTCGAAGTGGCTGATTACCGACAGCTGCGCGGCCCAGTTGCCCAGCGCGGGCGGCAGCCCGATCTGCACCACCGGCGAGCCGAGGAGCACCAGCACCAGGCAGATCGTGGCGCCCAGGATGAAGGCCGTGATCTGGTTCCGGGTGATCGAAGACGCCCAGATCCCGATCGCGATCATCTGGGCCGCCAGGAGCGCCGCCCCGAGGTACTGCGCCAGCATGATCCCCGGATCGGCTTCCGACGCCATCAGCACCCCCAGCGCCATCGGCAGCGTGCCTGCGATCGTGATCATCACGAAGAGCCAGTTGCCGGCGAACTTGCCGAGCACGATCTCGGCCTCGGTCAGCGGCTGGGCCAGCAGCCACTCCAGCGTCCGGCCCCGGCGCTCCTCCGCCAGGCTCTTCATCGCCACCGCGGGCACGAAGACAACCAGCAGCCAGGGAAGAAGGTCGAAGAAGGGCCGCAGCGTCGCGTAGGACATCGCGAAGAGCGAACGGAAGGCCAGGTAGAGCCCGAGCCCCAGAAACGCGACGGCCAGCACGTAGGCGGTGGGCTGGTCGAAGAAACCGCGCAGCTCCCGGCGGGAGATTTCGGAGACTTGCCTGAAGCTCATTTCGCCGCCTCCTCTCCGCCGGCCTGGGGAGCACCGGCATCGGAGTCCAGCTCCCCGGCATCGGCGCCGGCCAGCCCCCCTGCATCGCCGGATGTCGCCCCGGGACCGGCGGCGGCCGCCTCGCCACCCCCCGTCGTCAGCTCCCGGAACACCTGCTCCAGCGTCGCGCGCTCCCGCCGCAGCTCCCAGAGCACCCAGTCACGCTCGGTCGCCAGCCGGAAGATCTCGGGCCGGAGTTCGTGTTCGGCGGCCGCCTCCAGCCGCACCCGCACCCGGCCATCGACCGGTTTTGAAGTGTGGTCCGCCACGCCGGGAAGGCCGCGCAGCGCCTCGGCCACGCCCTCGCCCGCGGCTTCCACCGTGTAGCGGGAGACGCCCCGCGCCGCATCCATCAGCTCGCCCACGGTACCGTCCGCGGTGATCGCGCCCCGCGAGATGATCAGCAGCCGGTCGCAGGTCGCCTCGACCTCCTGCATGACGTGGGTGCTCAGGATGACCGTGCGCTCGCTGCCAAGCGAACTCACCAGCTTGCGGATCTCGACGCGCTGGTTGGGGTCGAGCCCCTCGGTGGGCTCGTCGAGGACGAGGATCTCCGGCTCGTGGAGGATCGCGCCGGCCATCCCGGCGCGTTGCTTGAAGCCCTTCGAGATCTCCCCGATGGGGCGGAAGAAGGCCTCCTCCAGACCCGTCTCCTCGACCGCGCGTCCGATCGCGGGACGGGCCGCGCCGGCATCCATCCCGCGCAGCCGGGCCACGTATTCCAGGAACTCGCAGACGAGCATGTCGTCGTAGAGCGGATTGGCCTCCGGGAGGTACCCCACCCGCGCCTTCGCCGAGGTCAGGTCCTCGCTGATCGGATTGCCATCGAAGCGGATCGTGCCCTCGTCGGGCTGCAGGGTGCCGGTGAGCATGCGCATGGTCGTCGTCTTTCCGGCCCCGTTGGGTCCCAGAAACCCGACGACCTCGCCCCGGTTTACCATGAAGCTGGCCCGGTCCACAGCGGTGATGGCCCCGTAGCGCTTGGTGACACCTTCGACCGAGATCATACGTCCTCCTACCGTGATGCAACCGAAAGAAAACCGCGTCGGCCACGACGGCTGACGCGGCGTTTTCCGACGGTCGAAGCGGAGCCCTGCGCCGGAGGCTCGGCTCTGCTCGGGCGCGCCGTTTGCGACCGCAGGAAAAAGAATCTACGTTTGGGGCGAAATGGTGTCCACCGGGCGCGAATGCGTGACCAACCGGATTGGACCCTCGGGTGTCCTAAGGGTACAGGCAGGAGGTCCATTCAGTGACTTTTCCGGCAGAGGGTGCCGGCCGGCACCGAGCCGATGGTGACAACCCCAACGATCGGGAGGATTGAAATGAAGCGAGTTCTACTGTTGCTGGCGGTGCTGCCCATGGCGGTTCCGCTGGATGCCCAGCAGAACGGGACGGTCACGGGTAGCGTGACCGCGGAAGGCACCTCGCTGGCGAGTGCGCAAGTGGTACTTGTCCAGTCGGGGACCGGGGCGCAGTACGGTGGCATCACCAATGAAAACGGGCGGTACGAGGTCTCCGGAGTCCCGGCCGGCACCTACGACATCTCGGTTCAACTCATCGGCTACACGAGCCAGAGCCGGCAGGTCACCGTGGAGGCGGGCGGTACGGAGAGCGCCGACTTCGACCTGGTCCCCACCGCGGTGTCGATCGGCGGGATCGAAGTGCTCGCGGAGCGGGCGGAGGCACGGCGGACCCCGGTGGCGTTCACCGATATCCCGAAGGTTCAGATTCAGAACCAGCTCGGGTCGAGGGACCTGCCGCTGGTCCTCAACGTGACCCCGTCGGTCTACTCGACCGCTCAGGGCGGCGGCGCCGGCGACGCCCGCATCAACGTGCGCGGTTTCAGCCAGCGCAACACCGCGGTGATGATCAACGGCGTTCCGGTCAACGACATGGAAAACGGCTGGGTGTACTGGTCCAACTGGGACGGTCTCGGTGATGCCACGACCAGCATCCAGCTGCAGCGCGGCCTCAGCGCGGTCAATCTGGCGACCCCGTCGATCGGGGGAACGCTGAACGTGATCACGGACCCGAGTGCCCAGGATCCCGGCTACACGCTCAAGCAGGAGTTCGGCAGCGGCAACTTCCGCAAGACGACGATGACCGCGTCCACCGGGGCGATCGGCGACTTCGCGGTCACTGCCTCCGCCGTGCGCAAGGAGGGCGATGGGATCATCGATGGGACCTGGACGGACGCGTGGGCGTACTACCTCGCCTCCCAGTACAGGTTCAACGACAGCAACCGGCTGGAGTTCTTCGCCGTCGGGGCCCCGCAGCGCCACGGCCAGAACCTCTACAGGCTGAACATCGCCACCATCGACCGGGATTTCGCCTTTTCGCTCGATGACTACGACCGCGAAGCGCTGGCGAGCTTCCGTTCGGAGGCCGGGCGCTTCTGGAGCCCGAACGTGGGCGGCGTCGATCCGAGCTACACGGGCCGCCAGTTCACGAGCACAGGTCCGGGGGCCGGCGTCTTCAGCCGCCACAGCCGGAATTTCATCAACGAGCGCGAGAACTACTTCCACAAGCCGCAGGTCAACCTGAACTGGTATTCGTACCTCGGTGATGGACTGACCGCCAATACCGTGATGTACTACTCCGGCGGCCAGGGCGGCGGCACGGGAACGTACGGTTCCCTGGTGTGGGACTACACCTACGGACAGCGCTTCGCGGACTGGGACGCGACCATCGCCCGCAACGGGAGCAGCAACAGCGGGTCCCGGGGGATCCTGCGCAACTCGGTCAACAACCAGAACACCTACGGAGTGATCGCCAAGCTGCAGAAGGTGTTCGGCTCCGTGGTGACAGAGGCGGGCGTGGACTGGCGCACCGCTACCATCGAGCACTACCGGGAAGTCCGCGACCTGCTCGGAGGCGTCTACTACAACGACTGCTTCCGCGGTTGCAGCTCGGACTTCTGGAGCGAGTCGGAAGAGAACCGCCTGCTCGGCGACAAGATCAACTACTACAACGAGAACGACGTCAACTGGCTCGGCGCGCACGTGCAGGCCGAGCAGTCGTCGTCGGCGGGCTCCTTCTACGGCATGCTCGGCGTCTCGCGCATTTCGTACGACTTCACCGACTTCTTCACCCGGGGCCCGGCGGGTGGCTTCCTGGAGCTGAGCAGCGGGGGCCTTACCGGGTACCAGGTCAAGGGAGGCGCGGTTCGCAATGTGAGCAACTCCTGGTCCGTCTACGGGAATGCGGGGCTGGTCTCGAAGGTTCCGATCTTCGACGGGGTGATCGACGACAACCGGGGCATTCTCAACCCGGATCCGAAGAACGAGACCTTCCTCTCCTTTGAGGCGGGGACGCGCTTCCGCGCCGTCAACCGGAAGGTATCGCTGGACGCCAACCTCTACTTCACCCAGTGGAACAACCGCACGCGCAACCAGTTCATCCGCAACCTGCTGGGCGACAACCAGGACGGTCTGGTCAACCTGCTGGGCGTGAACGCGCGCCACATGGGGGTCGAGGTCGAGGGCGCCTTCCAGCCGACCGACTTCCTTCGCTTCGACGGAGCGCTGTCGTTCGGGGACTGGAAGTACACCAACGATCCAAACGGTACCTTCAAGCCCGACGATCGCCAGGGGGAGACCGAGGAGTACACCTTCTTTCTCGACGGGTTGCTCGTCGGCGATGCGCCCCAGTTCCAGGTCGCGTACGCGCTCTCTCTCTATCCGAGCGGCGGCTTCCGCATCCAGACGGTCGGGAAGACCTACGGCAAGCACTACGCCGACTACGACCCCTTCGGTCGTACCACCAACATCGACGCGGGGATCCAGTCCTGGAGCCCGCCGGGGTACACGGTCTTCGACCTGCACATGAGGTACACGCTCCCGGAGGAGATGGCCGCAACCGTGGGAGGCGGCGAGATGAGGCTCTTCTTCAACGCATTCAACCTCTTCGACACGATCTACGTGCAGGACGCGCGCGACAACTCGCGCTTCAACGGCTACAGGGACGACGCAGAACGGGATCGCGGCATGTTGAGCCACAAAGCCGACGATGCCGAGGTCTTCCTGGGCTATCCGCGGTCCTTCAACTTCGGCTTCGAGATCACGGCCGGCGGGCCCCGCGGCCGAAGGGCTGCGGGCCGGTAGGACCGGGTCGACTGCGCAGGCAGGGGTAGGTGAGAAGGCCCCCGCGCCGGGATAACGGTGCGGGGGCCTTCTTGCGTTGGGGCGCAGGGACCACTCTCCGCCGCCGTCTGTTTCGGTGTCTGCCGCCGGCCGGGCGCTGCCGCCGGCCGGGCGCTGCCGCCTATTCCAGTTTCGCCGCCAGCAGGCCGTGCATCGCCTCCGGATTCTCGGTGTTGAGCCAGTGACCGCCTTCGGCAGCGTGCAGATGGACCTGGCCGGTGCGGCGGCCCGCCGCCCGGATCCGGTAGATATCGGCTTCTCCCAAGACGCTTGACCCCAGCGCCTTCACGAAGTGGACCGCCGTACCCGGCGGCGGCGATTCCACGATGTCCCACGCGTCGATGCGGAAGTAGTCTCGCAGATAGGCCTCCATCTCCTCCGGGTCGAGGCGCCACCCCCACCCCTCCTCCCCTCTCACCGCATTGATCGCCATCCAGTTGGCCACGAGTGGCGAGTACCCCTCCCCCTCCACCGCCGCCACCGCCTCGGCCCGGCTCCCGAACGGACCCGGATGGCGGCGCAACACGCCCAGCATGCGCCACGCCCCGCCCCCCGGACGGCCCGCACCCGGCGCCGAATCGATGATCCAGAGCTGCCCGGGCCCCTCCGCCCCGGGCCCCTTCGCGCGGCGGCGCGCGTGGAGCAGCGCCACCTTCCCGCCAAAGGAGTGGCCCAGCACCGCGTCGGCGGCCCGGCCGAGGTGCGCCTCGAGGTGCAGGAGGTCGTCGGCGCAGGCCTCGATGGTGTGCGGATTCAGCCGCGGCGACCGCCCGTGCGACCTCAGATCGGCCAGCACGATGCTCCACTCGGGCCGCACCCGCACCAGGCGCCGCGCGACGCTCCCCCAGTTGCGTCCCGCACCGTAGATCCCGTGGAGGAGCAGCATCCGCCGCGACGGTGCGGCCCCCGGCGCCGCGATCACTTCATGGTGGAGGATCGACATGAAGTATCTTATCATCGACGGGCGCGTTTCCGGTGCCCGCCGATGCCGCCCGCACCCGTCCGCCAGCCACCCGATCGCAGAAGGCACGTCACGTTGAAGCCCGCATCCCGCATCACGCCCACACGTTCCTCCTTCCGCTCTCCCGCCATCCTCACCGCCCTCATCGCCCTCGCCCCCCTCGCCCCCACCCCCCTCTCCGCCCAGCTCCCCCCCATCCCCCCCTCGCCCGGCGCCCCGATCGCGATTCCCCGCCTCTCCGGCCCGATCGAGCTCGACGGCGTCGTGGACGAAGCCGCCTGGGACGCGGTCGCCCCGCTCGGCATGACCATGTACTCGCCCAACTTCCGCGGCGCGCTCACCGAGAGGACCGAGGTGCGGATCGCCCACGACGACCGCTACCTGTACGTGGCGGGGCGCATGTACGACTCCGACCCCGACCAGATCCGGATCGGCACCTTCTACCGCGACCAGTACAGCGGCGACGACATCCTCGCGGTGATCATCGACAGCTACAACGACCACGAGAACGCCGTCTGGTTCGTCGCCAACCCGGCGGGGGTGCGGCAGGACCGCACGGTGTTCAACGACGCCGAGTTCACGAACGGCATGCCGATGAACTGGGACTGGAACTCGTACTGGGACGTCGCCACCTCGCGCAGCGACGAAGGATGGTTCGCGGAGTTCCGGATCCCGTTTTCCACCCTCGGGTTCCAGGCGGCCGGGGGAGAGGTGACGATGGGCCTCCTCGTCTACCGGATGATCCCGCGCAAGAACGAGCGCCAGACCTTCCCGGCCCTGGACCCCAGCGGGGGCCGCCTGGGGTTTGCCAAGCCATCGCGGGCCCAGCGGGTGGTGTTGCGGGACGTGCGACAGTCCGCGCCGCTCTACATCACGCCGTATGCGCTGGGCGGCTTCCGGCAGACGCCGGTGCTCGACGGGCAGTGGCGCACCGAGCGGGACCCGACGACGGAAGCGGGACTCGACGTCAAGTTTTCGCCCACCTCCAACCTCGCACTCGACCTGACCGTCAACACCGACTTCGCGCAGGTCGAGGCCGACGACCAGCAGATCAACCTGACCCGCTTCCCCCTCTTCTTCCCCGAGAAGCGGCAGTTCTTCCAGGAGCGCTCCTCCACCTTCGACTTCAACACCGGCGGCTTCAACAACCGGCTCTTCCACAGCCGCCAGATCGGGCTGGACGCGGGGGAGATCGTCCGCATCTACGGGGGCGCCCGGGCGGTCGGAAGGCTCGGCGGCACGGACTTCGGCCTCCTCAACATGCAGACCTCGCCAAGCGGGGACCGGTCCACCGAGAACGTCGGCGTGGTGCGTTTGCGCCAGCAAATCCTCAATGCGAATTCCGCGGTTGGCGGAATGCTCACGACGCGGCTGGGTTCGTCCGGGCGGGACAATACCGCATTGGGACTCGACGCCGTGGTGAGGTGGCTGGGCGACGAATACGCGATCCTGCAGTGGGCAAACACCTTCGACGAGGCCACCGAGCAGGAAGGGGGCCTGGAGTCCGGGCTCCTCCGGGGGCGGCTGGAGCGTCGGCGGGACGACGGGTTCTCCTACTACGCCGAGGCGATCCGGGTCGGCGCCGACTACCTGCCCGGCCTGGGGTTCCAGTCACGGCGGGATTTCAGCCACGGCGGCGCGCAGCTGCGCTACCGGCAGCTCGCCGGCGAAACATCACCCCTCGTGTCGCGCGCGATCCAGGTCGGCACCGCCCACTACTTCCGCAACGAGGACGGAACCGCCGAGTCCCGCGAGATCAAGCCCGAGATCGAGCTCGACTTCCGCCAGGGTTCGAACCTGACCTTCGGCACGCTGTCGAGCTTCGAGAGCGTACGCGAGCCCTTCCCCATCTCGGATGTGGTCGTCCCCGCCGGAGAGTACTGGTTTCACGAGGCCACCTTCATGTTCCGATTCCCCCGCAGCAGCCGGTACCGCGGCGAATACAACGGTTCGGCGGGCACCTTCTACGACGGCACGCGCCTGAGCCTTGCGCTGAATCCGGCCTGGGTCGTGTCGAAGTACCTGGAGCTCGAAGCCGGCTACGAAATCAACCGCCTCGACTTCGCCGACCGGGATGTCTCGACCACCACCCAGCTGGCGCGCCTCAAGGTGAACAGCGCCCTGAACCCCCGCATCTCGCTGAGCACCTTCGGGCAATACAATAGCGCGATCGGCCAGACCACCTTCAACGTCCGCTTCCGCTACCACTTCCGCGAAGGCACGGACCTATGGATCGTCTACAACGAGGGACTCCACAACGAACGCGACAACGGCCTGGGGCCGCGCCGGCCGCTCTCGTCCGGGCGTGCGGTGATGGTGAAATACTCGCACACGTTTGTGGGCTGATGGGGATGCGATCGCCTGCGTCAGTCGCGTCCGTCGCCGCCGAGGTCGCCGCCGAGAGCGCTGACCCGCGGCTACCGACCGGGCCGGTTGCCGACCAATGCGCGACTGCCGACCATCCGAGACTGCCGAACATCCGCGACTGCCGGCGATCCGCGGCTGCCGACCATCCGCATCCGCGGCTGCCGACCATCCGCGGCTGCCGACCGGCCGGCGGCTGCCGACGGCTCGGCAAGTGTCTCCTCACCCCGTGTCGTGTTTTTTACCGATCGGGACAATCAGGGCAGTTTTTTTCCCGATCGGGATTATTCTGGTGCGAATGTGTGGCAAAACTGCATTTGTTTTCCCGATCGGGACAATTCTCATGACGGTGGCTGAAATAGGTAGCATCGTGCGCTCCGTGCGGCGAGCCCAGCACCTGCGGCAGGATGAGCTCGCGGGTGTGGCGGGCGTTGGCGTGCGGTTTCTCTCGGAGCTGGAACGCGGGAAGACGACGGTCCGGCTCGACAAGGTGCTCGCCGTGCTGGAAGCACTGGGGTGCACGTTTCATATCGACGCGCCGCAGATCGACCGGGACGGAGTCACGCGGGTGGTGGCGACGGAACCGCCCTGGGTGCGCCGCCGCCGGTTGCGGGGGCAGTCACGGCTGTGACCGCGACCCTCAGCGTCTGGTGGGATGACGACCGGGTTGGGACACTCGGCCCGGGCCGGTACGAGGAGGTGAACCCCATCGAGTTCGCCTACGAGGATGCTTGGATCGCCGATCCGGCGTCGCCGGCCGTGTCCCACTACTTGCCCAAGGATCGGCAGCGCTTTCACTCCCGGTTCTGCCGTCCGTTCTTCGAGGGCCTGCTGCCCGAGGGGACTCAGAGGGATGTGATCGGGGAGGTGCTCGGGGTTGGGGAAGCGACGAGCTTGCCGCTGCTTGCCCACATGGGGGCAGAGCTGGCGGGGGCGCTCATGGTGCTTCGCGAAGAGGAAGCGCCGCCGTACCCGGCGTCGCATGGTCCGTGCGTCCCGCTCCCGGACGAGGAGCTGGCGGAACTTCTGGTCATGATGCGTGAGTGGCCGTTCCTGGTCGGCGAGGAAGGGGGCCCACGCCTGTCGCTGTGCGGGTCGCAGCCGAAGATTCCGGTGGTGCTCGCGGACGGGCGAGTCGCGCTGCCCGCCTTCGGTCAGCCGACCACCCACATTCTGAAGCCCGGGAGCTTTGCATCTGAGGATTCTACGGAAAACGAGGCCTTCGCGATGTGCCTGGCGGCGTGTCTTGGTGTGGCGGTCGCGCCCGTCAGCGTCGGAAGCGTGGATGGCAGATCGTATCTGCTGGTGGAGCGCTATGACCGGATGCTCGGCGACGACGGGCGGGTTCGTCGGCTTCACCAGGAGGATTTCCGCCAGGCCTTCGGGATGGTCCCGCTGCCGAAGACCGCGTGGAACGGCGGGCCCGGATACGCCGAGTGTTTCGACCTCGTTCGGCTATCGTGCACCTTCCCCGCGGCGGCGGTGCTGCAGCTGGTCGACGCGGCCATTCTGCAGGTCTTGCTCGGCAACACTCGCGCGCATGCACGGAGTTACAGCCTCCTTTGGCGGCGGCCGGGCGAGATTGCCCTCGCCCCGCTCTACGGCCTCGTCACCACCGCCACACTTCCCTACATCCCGGCGGAGTTTCTGATGAAGGTGGCGGGACGGGCCACCCTGGAAGAGCTGCGGTGCGGTGACTGGGAGCGCTTTGCCGCCGAGTGCGGCCTGAATCCGTCGTTCGTGCGGAGGCGTGTTCGGGAACTGTGTGGCCGGGCGGAGGAGTGCAGCGATGGGGTGGTGGCCGAGTTGGCGGTGCCGGGACTGCGCGAAGAAGCGCTGGCGGGATTGGCGCCATTGGTGAGGAGACGGGCGCAACGGCTGGCCGGGACGACGCGATGAAGGTGGCAGGGGGAGGCCGAATACGCCGCTTACGCGGATCGCCGGCCGTCATCGCGCTGGTCATCAGTTCTGCACTTGCGGCCGTGCCTGCCCTGCGTGACGCCGCCACGCATCAGGTCGTTCCCGCCGCGACGCTCCACCAGCCGCTCGGCTACCTCCTGGGCGCACCCCTGTTCGGCGTCTGGGACACGCTCACCCTGCTGACAGTGAGCCAGCACTACGCGGTCCTGGGCACACTTATCCTGGCGTACGCGGCCTGGCGGCTGGTCGCGAACAGGCGCCCGGTGGCGGCCCGGCCTTCACGTCGCGGCCTTCGCGCTCTTGCCCACCGCCTCACACTGGAACTCCTCCGCGCGCTCGGCGCCCTCGCCGCGCTGCTTGCCTTCTACGCGGCCGCGGCCCTCATCCCGCGCCCCATGACCGGGATCCGGCTCGCATCCGACGACCTCCTCGCGGTGGACTTCCATTCGCACACCAACCATTCCCACGACGGGTGGACCCTCTTCACGGCGGCCCGCAACCGCGCGTGGCACGAAGCCGGCGGGTTCGATGCGGCCTACATCACCGACCACTACACCTGGGCGGGCGTGGACGACGCCCTCCCCGCCAACCCCGCCCGGGCCGGCGACCGCACCGTCCTGCTGAGCGGCATGGAGGTGCGGCTGCGCGGCCGCCACACCAACCTCCTCGGCGACCGGTCCCGCTATGTCTTCGCCCTCGACAGCACCTGGCACCACCTCGACCCGGACTCGATCGCCGCCGCCACCGCGCGCGGCGCGCCGCCCCCCACGATGCTCTACGCGCTCCCGGGCGCGCTCGACCAGATCGTCCCGCTCCGACGCGGGGCAGGGGGGGGCACGGCAGGCGTGGGTGCGCCCGGCTCACCCGCCGGCGTCGTCGGCGTCGAACTCAGCGACGGGGCGCCGCGCGGGCTGGAGCAGGCGCGGTCGCAGCACGCCGAGATCCTCGCACTCGCCGACTCCATGGACCTGGCGCTGGTGGCGGGCACCAACGTGCACGGCTGGGGGCGCACCATCCCGGCGTGGAGCGTGATGCGCATCCCGGGGTGGCGCGAGATGTCGCCGGGCGAGCTCAGCGGCGCGATCGAGGAGGTGCTGCACCGGGAGCGCCGCCGCGCGTCGACGGTCGTGGAGCGCCGCGTCCCCTACCACGACGGCAGCGCGGTCGCGCTCGCCGCGACCGTCCCCGTGCTCGCGTGGGAGCACTTCCGCGCGCTCACCCTCGCCGAACGGCTGTCGTGGCTGGTGTGGGCCGCGCTCTGGATGGCGGTGCGCGCGAGGGCGGGGGCGCCGGCGGGGCGGGGGCATCGCCAAGGCGGGGGCGCCGCCAGCCGCTAGCCATGTTCGCCGTCTACCTGGAACTCGGCTTCGAGCACCTGCTCGACCTGCGGGGCTACGACCACATCCTCTTCATCGCGGGGCTGTGCGCCGCGTATTCCCTCACCCGGTGGCGCGAACTCCTCGTGCTTGTGACCGCTTTCACAATCGGCCACTCGGTGTCGCTCGCCCTCGCCACCCTCCGGCTCGTGAGCGTCGACTCGGGCCTGGTCGAGTTCCTCATCCCCGTTACCATCGTCGCCACCGCGCTCACCAACCTCGCCGGGCTTTGGCGGGAAGGCCGCGCCGGGCAACCGCGCGAAGACGCCGCCGGGCAGCGTCCGGCGCACCGCGTCGCCGCCCGCCCCCTCCGCTACGCCCTCGCCCTCGCCTTCGGCATCATCCACGGCCTCGGCTTCTCCAACTTCCTGCGCATCGCGCTCGGCGACGAGAGAAACCTCTTCGTCCCCCTGCTGTCCTTCAACATCGGCCTGGAGCTCGCGCAGATCGTAGTGGCGGGCGCGGTGCTCGCGCTCGGCGCGGTGGTCACATGGGGGATCCGCGCGCTCCGGGACGCGGCCACGCCAGCCACACGCCTGCCCCAGAAAGCCTGGAACGCCACCGTCTCCCTCGCCGTCGGCACCATCGCCGCCACAATGGCCTTCCAGCGCTGGCCGTGGTGAGCCCCGACGCGCTAGTTTGATCACGGGCCGCCCGCCGGGGCGCCCCCGCCAACGCCAGCCACCAACGGAGTCGGGCAAATGAGTCTTCGCACGGTTCGCACGAGCTGCCTCGCCGCCGCCGCAGTCCTCCTCATCGCCACCCCCGCCGCCCACGCCCAGTGGTCGCCCATCAAGCCGGGGAGCGACAACATCGACATCCTGGGTCACATCCCCCTCGGCCCGCGCCTCTCGGTCGCCGACATCGACATGGAGCAGGAGATGGACCGCCCCTACGCGTACGTCGCGCGCATGGTCTACGGGGACATCGGGCCCAAGGGCCTCGACATCATCTCGATCGCCGATCCCGAGCACCCCGAGGTCCTCTACGAGTGGCGGATCGAGAACCAGGACCTGCACATGCGCACCGGCGGCATGGACGTCAAGCACTTCAAGATCGGCGACCGCTACTACGTCGTGCAGTCGCTGCAGTTCGGGCAGGGCGGGCCGAACCCGGACCTGGGCGCGGTCGTCCTCGACGTCACCGGGCTCCCCGACGCCTCCACCGTCCGCGAAGTCGCCCGCATCCGCGAGCCCGACCTCCCCGGCGGCTTCCACAACATCTTCGTCTACAAGCACTCCGACGGGCGGGTCCTCCTCTTCAGCACCGTGCGCGGCCCCTTCGCCCACGTCTACGACATGGCGCGCGTCGTCTCCGGCGACCTGGAGAACGCGCTGGTCGGCCGCGTCCCCGTCCCCGAGACCGAGTTCAACCGCGGCGGCCGCGGCTACCACGACTTCTACGTCGGCTATCACCCCGACACCGGCGAGGACCGCTTCTACGGCGGCGGCAGCGGCGGCTACTACATCTACGACGTCAGCGACATCGAGAACCCCGAGCTGCGCATCACCCTCGTCGGCGTCAGCGGCGTGCGCGGCGGCCACACCTTCACCCCGAGCCCCGACGGCCGCTACGTCGTCGCCGAGACCGAGTACCAGTACGCCCCCATCCGCATCTTCGACCTGCAGCCCGCCCTCGACGGCGAGGTCACCAACATCAACCGCCCCATCTCCGCCTGGACCGCCGACTGGCAGAACCTCGTCCACAACCACGAGGTCCGCTGGCCCTACGTCTTCGCGTCGGGCTACCTCGACGGCCTCCAGATCTTCTCGCTGATGGACCCCGAAAACCCCGTAACCGTCGGCTACTACGACACCTACACCGGCCCGCCCAACCGCGACCGCACCCCCGTCTTCAACGGCGCCTTCGGCGTCGACATCCGCAACGCCGACGGCCTGATCGTCGTCAGCGACATGACCACCGGCTTCTGGACCTTCCGCATGGACGGATTCAGCGGCTGGAACGGCGAGAACTGGGGCGTCCCCAACATCTCGTCGGCCCAGGACTGGGACAACGGGCCGGTCAAGCGCCCGATCAGCTGAGGGGAGAGGAGTGCGCGGTATGGCTATATGGGTCAAGCGTATGGATGTATGGGTCCGGGGGAGGAAGGGCAGGGGTGTGGGGACTGGATCCCGGAGACCGGGAGGCTGGCTGGTGCTGGCGGCGGCGCTGGTGCTCGCGGCCGCGGCTCCAGACTCCGAGAACGCCGGGCGGGAGGCCGTCTCGCCTACCGAGGTGGCCGGGTTGCCGGTGGCGTGTGGCCCCGACTACTACCAGTTCCCCATGGTCTCCACCCGGCGCGTCCCGGGCACCGGCAACGCGACCGGAGTCGGCGAGATCGTCTTCGCCGAGTCGCCCTTCGGCATCTCCCTAACCGAAGACGGCAGCTACCTCTACGACTTCACGGTGCGCTTCGAGCGCCTGAGGCCCGCCCGCACCGGCACCTACGTGGTGTGGACCACCACCCCGGAGCTGGACCAGGTCACCCTCGCCGGCGAGATGACCGACCCGGCCGCCTTCTCCGGCAAGGTCGCCTGGAACAAGTTCCTCGTGGTCGTCACCCTGGAGCCCACATTCGACCCCGGCGCCACCACGTGGACCGGCCCGATCGTCACCCGCGGCATGTCCCGCAGCGGAATGATGCACACCATGGCCGGCCACGGCCCCTTCGAGCAGGAGAACTGCGCGGCCTACGGGTATGAGTAGGCCCCTTGATTGCGTCGGCAATTCGGCATAGGGTAGATACGGCTTCGGATTCTCTACCCTGGAAGAAACACCATGGGGCTCAACATCAAGAATGACGAGACCTGTCTGCTCGCTCGCGACCTCGCCCGGCTGACCGGTGAGACCATGACAGGCGCCATCACCGTCGCGCTTCGCGAGCGGCTTGCGCGCGAGAGGCGCCGGCGAGACCTGGATGGCCGTGTCGACGACCTGCTGGCTATCGGGCGACGCTGTGCCGAGTCGCTCGGTCCGGGGCCATCGGCCGTCGAGCATGGCGATCTGCTCTATGACGAGCACGGGCTGCCCAGGTGATTGTCGATAGTTCGGCGGTGCTCGCGATCCTGTTTGACGAGGCGGACGCGAGGCGTCATGCCTCCGCGATCATGGCTGCCTACCCATGCCGCATGTCGGTGGCCAACGTCCTGGAGGCATCCATCGCCTTGGAACGGCGAGCCGGCGAGCCGGTCGGCCATGATCTGGATGCGCTCCTGGAGCTCGCGGAGATCGAGCTGGTGCCCGTCACGGTGGAACACCTGGAGGAGGTGCGCCGTGCGTGGCGCCGCTTTGGCAAGGGGAATCACCCGGCCGCACTGAACTTCGGCGATTGCTTCGCGTACGCGCTCGCCAGGACGACCGGCGAACCGCTCCTGTTCAAGGGCGGCGATTTCTCTCAAACCGATATCGACGCGGCGTGAGCGTGCGACGAGCCTGGACCACGCCGGCCATCGCCATCATCCTTGCCACGGCCGCACCCGCGGCCGCCCAGGAGATGGACCACGCCGGCCACATGATGATGGGCGGCGGCTGGCGCATGCCGCCGATGGACCCGAACATGCCGATGATCCCGGGGCTGGAGATGGCGCTGCCCCCGGTCGAGCCCTTCCTGGCGGCGATGGGGATCGACGTCATGACGCTCCCCGAGGCGCGGCCCAGCGAAGTCGTCCACCTGGCCCCCGGCGACACCCTTGACATCGAGGTCTCGATCGTGCGGCGCACGCTGAACGGGCACACGGCGGCCATGTACGGCTACAACGGCCAGTATCCCGGCCCCCTCATCCAGGCGCCGCAGGGATCGACCGTCGTGGTGCGCGTCACCAACCGGATCGAGAGCCCCACCACCGTCCACTGGCACGGCCTCCGCCTCGAGAACCGCTTCGACGGCGTGCCGGACCTCACCCAGGACCCTATCGAAGTCGGCGAATCCTTCACCTACGAGCTCCACGTCCCCGACGCGGGCATGTTCTGGTACCACCCGCACATCCGCGAGGACGTGCAGCAGGACCTCGGCCTCTACGGCAACCTCCGCGTCACCTCACCCGACCCGGACTACCATGGCCCCGCCCACCGCGAGGAGCTGCTCGTCCTGGACGACATCCTCATGGACGACCAGGGCTTCATCCCGTGGGGGAAGGAGGCGCCCACCCACGCGCTGATGGGGCGTTTCGGCAACGTGATGCTTGTCAATGGCGTAACGGGACACACGCTCGACGCCGCCCCCGGCGAGGTCATCCGCTTCTTCATGACCAACGTCGCCAACACGCGCACCTACAACGTCACCTTCGGGAACGCGCGGGTGAAGCTGGTCGCGTCGGACGTGGGCCGCTTCGAGCGCGAGATGTGGGTGCCGAACGTGGTGATCGCGCCCGCCGAGCGGTACGTGGTGGACGTCGTCTTCCCCGAGGCGGGGGAGGTGGCGATCGCGAACACGATCCAGGCCGTCAACCACTTCCGGGGCGAGTTCTACCCGCATGTGGACACCCTCGCGCTCGTCACCGTCGCCGGCCCGCCCGTCGACGACGAAGTCACCCGCGCCCACGCCACCCTGCGCACGCACGAAGCGGTCGTGGCCGAAACCGCCGCCCTCCGCGCCCACCTCGGCCGCCCCCCCGACCACACCCTCGAGGCCACCGTGCGCGTCCACGGCCTCCCGCTCCCGATCGTCCGCTCCATGGAGATCGACACCCTCTACATCCCCCCCATCGAGTGGAACGACGCGATGCCGATGATGAACTGGCTGTCGGCGGGCACCCAGGTCACCTGGATCCTGCGCGACACCGGCACCGGCCGCGAAAACGAGGACATCCACTGGACCTTCCAGCGGGGCGACCTCGTCAAGATCCGCGTCTTCAATTCGCCCGACTCCTTCCACCCCATGAACCACCCCATCCACGTCCACGGCCAGCGCTTCGTGGTGCTCGCCCGCGACGAGGTGCCCAACGACAACCTGGTCTGGAAGGACACGGCGATCGTGCCCGTCGGCTCAACGATGGACATCCTGGTGGAGATGTCGAACCCGGGCGACTGGATGGTGCACTGTCACATCGCCGAGCACCTGCACGCGGGGATGATGTTCCACTTCACGGTGGAGGAGTGACCGGGCTGGATGTTGGTGGAAGAGGCGCTGACTCGGCCGCTCACATGGGGCCCCACGGACCCCTATTCGGGGACTTTTCAGGTCTTCCCGGAGGGTTTCCAGCCGAACTTCTTCATCAGGGTGACCATCAGTGCAATCACCGCCAGCCTGAACAGGGCCCTGATCCAGAAGGGCGAAAGCACCCAGACCCACGACCAGTCGATGTGACCGGTGAGCTTCAGCCCGATGAACAGCAGGAGGAGGAGCGAGTAGAAGTCCGCGCCTCCGCGGCGTTTTGACATGGACTTGAGGAACTTGCGAATGGCGTCGCGGGCGTTCTTCTTGAACTCCCTTTGGGCCTCGGTGTCGGCGTCTTCGGCAGCGCAGGTGTCGTCGGCAGCGTCGGCGTCAGCGCAGGCAGCCTCGTCGTGAGCAGCGTCGGCGTCCGCAGCGTCGTCGCTTTCGGCGTCGTCGGTGGCGTCGGCGTCAGCAGCTTCGCTGGCGTCAGCCTCGTCGCTGGCGTCGTCAGCCGCGTCGATTGGGTCGGTGGCGTCGGTCATCCGGGTCCTCCATGTGTCCTGTTCGGGCGCGGGGCGCGGTGGCTTCGGCCCGTTTGGGTCGGGTCCATCCTCAAAATACGAATGAGCGGCGGAGAATCTTCAAATCGACTACCACTGAGGAGAAAAACCATGACGCGGCTCGATCCAGTGCACCCGGGAGAGGTACCGAGGCGATCCAGCCGCACGCCGTAGCTTGGCTTCACTTCACCGCCGCCTCCAGATCGCGCGCCGGCAGCGCCCGCACTCCCGGGGCCAGCCGGTACCGTTGCGTCCCCGCGTGGACCACATCCAGGCTGTCGAGGTTGAGCGTCTCCATCGCCGAGCGCATCGACCGCGTCATTCGCGGGGCCTCCGCGCGCTTCACCTCGAAGCCCAGGCGCCGCGCCCCGTCCAGCACCAGCAGGTCGAGCTCGGCGCCCGCATGGGTGGACCAGTGGAAGCACTGTTCCGGGGGTGCGCGCAGCAGGTGAACGATCTGCTCGATCACGAACCCCTCCCACGAGGCGCCCACCTTCGGGTGGGACACCACGTCCGTCCGGCCGGTGAGGCCAAGGAGCGCGTGGAGGATGCCGGAGTCGGCGATGTAGACCTTGGGGGAACGCACCTGGCGCTTGCGGATGTTCTCGAACCACGGCTGGAGCTGCCGGACCACGAAGACCGAGGTCAGGAGATCCAGATAACGGCGCACGGTGGTGTGGGAGACGCCGAACGCCCGGCCGAACTCCGCGCCGTTCCAGACCTGGCCGTGCCAGTGCGCGAGCATCGTCCAGAAGCGGCGGAGCGTCGCCCGGGGGATCGTGCTCCCGAGGTCGGGGAGGTCCCGGGCGAGGAGCGTCTGAATGAACCCGTCGCGCCACCGGCGACTTGCGGCTCCCGACGCCGCCAGGTAGGATCGCGGGAAGCCGCCGCGCAGCCAGAGCCGCTCCAGGTCGTCCACCTCGGTGAGGTCGAAGCCGTCGAGGTGGTGGAAGGCGACACGGCCGGCGAGCGATTCGGACGTCTGCCGCAGCAGGTCGGTCGAGGCGCTGCCGAGCACGAGGAAACGGGCCGGGAGCCCCGGGCGGTCGGCGAGGACACGCAGCAACGGAAAGATGCCGGGCAGCCGATGGATTTCGTCCAGCACCACCAGCCCGTGAAGAGGCCGGAGCTCGAGGCCGGGATCGTCCAGGCGGGCGAGATCGGCGGGGTCCTCGAGATCGAACCAGGCGACGGGATCGGAGTGAGCCGCGGCGATCTGACGGGCGAGGGTGGTCTTGCCGACCTGGCGCGCGCCCAGCAGGGCAACGACGGGGAACTCGTCCAGCAGCAGGCGGACGCGGGCCAGATGGTGCTTCCGGGGAATGATCATCATGGAAATATGAGCGACGAGCGTTCATATTTCAAGTGTATGATCACCCTCCTCGCGGCCGCCGTGATCGGGACGACGCCCGCCGCGGCAGCCCAGGAGACGCCGTCCCGCGTGGCGCTGGCCACGCCGCAAGTCGCCTGCCACGCCGCGCCTTCGCACACGGCGAACGTGGCGGAAGTCCTCGAGCACACGGGCAATGCCTGGGCGGTGGAGATTTGGGTCCGGCGGACCGCGACCGACGAGAGAGGCGAGACCTGGATCCACTTCGAGCCCGGTCTCACGTCTTGGGTCGCCGAGGGCTGCTGGGTGCCGGAGTCGATGGTGGTCTCGACCGAGAGGGCCGGTCACCTGCTGGAGCTGGCCGACCACCTGCTGTCCGCGGAAGTCCTGCCGCCGCTGGAGCACCTGCTGGCCGTGCACACGCTGTTCGTGCATTCCCGGTACCGGGAGCAGGTCGAGGAGTCCCCCGTTTTCAGTCGGCGGCGGGCGGACCTGATGGCCAGGGCGGTGGAGGCGGCACAACGGACGGGGCAGTCCTTTCGTCGCCCGGTTGATCGCGACCCGCGGATCGTCATGTGGATCGAGTCGTTCGGGGACCGGGTGCGCTATTCGGAGAGCCCGCCCGGCTGGGGCACGTGGACCGTGGAAGAGGGGACCCCGGGGTCCGGCGCGGAGCGGGCGGAGCCGGGGCGGGCCCAACCGGCGGAGGGCGCACCGGCGCCCGGGGGCAGGGAACTGGCGGTCATCGCCCCCGATGTGGCGTGCCGCGTTCGGCCGTCACGAACAGCCGCCGGCCAACCGGCATTCGCCCGCCCGACGACGCTGCGATTGGACCTTCACTTCCGGACCGATCGGCCGGACACCACCGTGGCTGGCGACGCCTGGGTCTTCTACCCGCCGGGGGATTGCTGGGTCGCGGCCGCGCACACCGCGCCGGGCGACACGGACGAACATGTGCTTGCGATGGCCGACCGCTTTCTGACCTCCGGGGAGGGGTGGTCCACCTTCAATCACATAAGTCTGTTGGCTGTGCTGTCGGTTCCAGGCCGCGGGCACCGGGACGCGGTCGAAGAGTCGGCGGTGCTGGGGCTCCGGCGGCTTGAGCTGCTGCGGCGGGTGCTGGGCGAGTACTGGACCAGGAATGCCGACGCGGTGACGCTCGCGTGGATCGAGGCACTCGGGTACGAGATCGCCTACACCGGCGAGGGCAGTGCCTGGACCGTGAGCGACGAAGCGTATCTGACTCTGTACGAAAGGCACCGTTCGGACGCGTTCGCCGAGGAGATCCTGTGGACGTTCGCGAGCGAGACGGAGGGCCCCTCCTGCGAGGGGACGGCTACGTGCTTCGTGGAGGAGCAGTCAACAAGAGGCTGGCCAGGTACTGGACCGACTTTCCGGACGGGCGCTACATCGCCCAGGCCATCGAAATGGCGCGAACCGTGCTGGGCGGCGCCCTGGAGCAGTGCACCGCCGCGCGCGCGGCCGGTCCGGATTCGCGGGAGGCGAGAATGTGGCGATCGGCGCGCTGGGATGACAGGGGCCCGGAAATCGTGCGGGCGCTGCTTGCGTCGCTGGAGGAGGTGAGCGATGAGGACAAGGCGCCGATGATCGCGAGGGTGGAGGAGCTGGAGGACTGCGGGGCGGGAAGATGAGATCAAACGTCGCCGCGGTCCTCGCCCTGTCCTGCGCGGTCCTCGCCTGCCAGGACGCGCCGCCCGCCCCGATAACCGCCATGGATTCCACCGGCGTGGAGATCGTCCGGGTCCCGGACTGGCAGACGCTTGACCTGCCCGAGATCGAGCTTAGGCTGCTGCATTCCACCGCTTCGATTCCGGACCTCTTCTTCGGCCATGTGATCGGAGCGGTGTTCCTGCCGGACTCGTCGCTGGCCATCGCCGACGACCGGTCCCACGAGATCGTCTTCCTGGATTCCGATGGCAGTTTGCGCGCGCGCTCGGGTGGGGAGGGAAGGGGACCAGGGGAGTACACGTCGATCGGGCGGATCGGGGTCGGAGTGGACGGCGTGCCGTTCGTCTTCGATTCGCGTCAGCGGAGATTCACCTTTCTGGAACCCGGGGGTGAAATGACGGGGGTCCAGGAGATGGAACGCGGATTGGGGACGGTGCCCCTGAGCCGCTTGCAGAACGGAGACTTCCTCGCGGCGCAGGCCGTACGGTCTCCCCTTCCTCCGGGGCCGCAGCGTGCTCCGGTCCTTCTCCTGCACATTGACGATGCGGGGGAGATCGTCGACACGCTCGGCGAGTGGGCGGGCAAGGAGCGTTTTGTCGCCGAGCGTTGGAACCCGGTTGGATTCGGGGCCACCACACTCTTCACGGGCCGCGGGCCACTCGCCCTCATCGGCACGACCGATTCGCTGGACCTCACGCTGTACCGCGGTTCGGTACCGGCCGTTCGGATCCGCGGCGGCGGTGCCCCAGTGGCGGTCACGGCTGCAGAGAAGAGAGTCTGGACCGCCAGCTTCCTGAGCATGTTCCAGGGGGAGGCCCGGTCGAACTGGCGCCGGAGACTTGAGCAGTCGTTCGTGCGGGACACCTATCCCGCGTATGGAGCGATCAGCGTCGACGACGAGGGGAGGATCTGGATCGGGGACTACCCGAAACTGACCGACGAGATGCGGCGGTGGACGATCCTTGAACCCGACGGGACACCGGTGGCAACGCTCGGTCTTCCGGTGTATCGCCCCGCGTGGCTGGAGGACACGGAAACCGTGACGGACCAGCCGCACGAGCTGCTGGATGCGGCGCACGGGAGGATCGCCGTTTTGAGGCGGGACGAACTGTTCGTGGAGTCTGTGGAGGTGTACGAGGTGGTGGTGGGGCGGTAGAAGATCACTATTGGAACACGCTATATTGGACGTATAAAAAACAAGAGCGGTTGAAGGGGAAGGTCCGGCAGCGGGCGTCGAGGGGGGATCGTGGCTGGTGACGTCCGGGTGCGGGTGGGGATCTGGGGACGGGAGGTCGGCATGCTGCGGGAGGAGGCGGGCGGGAAGATCACCTTCGAGTATGATCCGGGGTTCCGCACATCCGGCCTCGAGATCTCGCCGATCCACCTGCCCGTCCGGCGGCGGGGGCCGGTCGCCTTTCCGGAGCTTGCCCGCAAGCCGGCCTTTCTGGGTCTTCCCGGCGTGTTCGCGGATGCCCTGCCGGACCAGTTCGGCAACGCCGTCATCCGCCGCTACTTCGAGGACCGGGGACGGACGCAGGACGGCGAGGAGCCCTGGCTGATCAAGTTCGATGGTGTGACGGCCGAGGCGGCGGGGCAGGGGATGCGCCCCGTCGGCACGCCGGGACCGTGGGGACGCATCGAGTATGCCTACGCGCGGATGGCCAGGGAGGCCGGCATCGACATGCCCGACACGCATCTCCTTCGCGACGGTGAGTTCGCGCACTTCATGGTCCGGCGCTTCGACCGGGTGCTCGACGACGCCACGGGCGCCTTTCGCCGGCTCCATTTCCACAGCCTCGGAGGGCTCCAGCACATCGACTTCAACGACCGGTACGTGTTCAGCTACGAGGGCTGGTTCGACACGATCCGTGCGATCGGACTCGGTCAGCGCTCGGTGAACGAGGCATTCCGGCGCATGGTCTTCCATGTGGCCACCGTCAACTTCGACGACCAGGTCAAGAACTTCGGTTTCCTCATGAATCGGCCTGGCAGGTGGCGCCTCGCGCCCGCCTACGACGTGACGTACGCCGAGAACGACCGGTGGACGCGCCAGCATCAGATGTCGGTGCGGGGGAAGTTTCGCGGGATCACGCGGGGCGACCTGCTGGAGGTGGGCGAGATCTTCGATGTGCCGGGGGGCGGGCGCGAGATCGTGGCCGCGGCCGAGGAGGCGGTCGGGGGGTGGCGGGAGCAGGCTCGCGCGGCGGGCGTGCCGGGTGAGATGGTGGAGTGGGTGGGGGGGCGGGTGGGGATTCCGGGCAACGTCCCGTGAGGTTTTAGTTGATCGTGGGTAAAAATCCCGCTATTCTACCCACATGTACCCAAGAAATCTTGCCAAAGTCCTCGAATCCAATCAGCGAAGCGTCCTGGTGCTCGGGCCAAGGCAGGTCGGCAAGTCCACCCTGCTGGCATCCATCGCACCCGACATCTCGCTGAACCTCGCCAGTCCGAGGGCCTTTCGAGACTTCGTCGCCCATCCGGAACGCCTCGAACGCGAGCTTCTGGCCGCGCCGCCCAGCGCGCGCACCGTGTTCCTGGACGAGGTTCAGCGGGTTCCGGCCCTGCTCGACGTGGTGCAGCTCTTCCTCGACGAACACCCGGGGCGCTTCCGCTTTCTCCTGTCGGGGTCCAGCGCCCGCAAGCTGAGGCGGGGCCAGGCGAACCTCCTGCCGGGGAGGATCCACGTCCACCAGATGCACCCGCTGCTCGCCTGTGAACTGGGCGGGGACTTCGACCTGGATCGCGCGCTCGCTCACGGGACGCTCCCGGGAATCTACGCGGAACCGGACGGTGCGCTGCGTGCCGCGGACCTCCGAAGCTACGCGGACACCTACCTGCGCGAGGAGATCCAGGCCGAGGCGCTCGTGCGGAATCTGGGGGGATTCTCACGGCTTCTGGATCTGATGGCTGCGTCTTCAGGGCGGATCCTCAACGTTCAGGCGATGTGCAGGCAGGCCGGACTCGGGTACGAGACGGCGCGCCGCTACATCGAAGTCCTGGAGGACACGCTCGTCATGTTCCGCGTGCCGGCGTGGAGCGGCTCCAGCCGTTCGAGCGTGATCGGGCATCCCCGGCTCTTCCTCTTCGACATCGGAGTGCGCAACGCACTCCTGAGGAGGCCGCTCGACGCACCGCTCCCCGACGAGAAGGGAGTTCTGCTGGAGCACTTCGTTGCCTGCGAACTGCACCGCCGTCTGCGGACGCTCTGGCCGGAGGCCGCGCTCTTCCACTACCGGACCAGGGCGGGCGCCGAGGTGGACTTCGTGCTCGAGGTCGGGCGCGACCTCTGGGGGATCGAGGTCAAGGCGGGCCACCGTGTGTCGCGGAGCATGCTCCGGGGCCTGGCATCGCTCGCGGGGCGCAGCGAACGGGTGCGGCGGCGGATCGTGATCTTCCTGGGTGAGCGGCGGCAACTGCTCGACGGGGTCGAGGTGCTGCCGCTCGCGAACTTCCTGGAAGAGCTACCCGGGTAGCGGGACTCGGCCCGCCCAGCCCGAGCGCACCGACGGCGCGCTGGTTAGCCCGCCGACTCCAGCACGCCGGACTCCCGCGCCACACGCCGAAACAACAGTGCCGACCCGCACCACAGCGCGACGAAAAACCCGTTCGACAGCACGATCTCGGGCACCGAGCTGACCGCGACGTGCTGCTTCCCCAAGATCAGCGCGATCACGATGACCACCGCCTGCGCCCCCGCCGTCGCAAACATCGCGCGCGCCATTCCAGCGGGCCGCAGCCGCGCGATTGCCGCCCCGGCGACGCCCACCGCCAGCACCCCCGCGTAGATCCGGTCAAAGGGATCGCCCTCGACCCCGATGAGCCCAACGGCTCCGATCACCCACATCAGGAGAAGAGCGGTCGCCACCGAAGCTCCGAGAGCGAAACGCTGGACTTTTCCGGTCTGCATGCTGGGGACTCCCTCCGGCAGTTTCGGTTTCCCTCGCTGGCGCCCATCGGGCCCGTTGAAGCTACCGAGAATGAACCCCTGGACAAACGGACCAGAATTCGGCCAATCCGGCCAAACCGGCGGGCATGGCTCGGTCCCGACCGGCGGGGCTGCCCGGACGCAGTTGATTCGCCCCCTGATAGGTGTGTTCCGTCACCGTGCCGGGAATTTTCCCGATCGGTAAAAAAAAACCCGATTCCGGACATGAGTTTTCCCGATCGGGAAAAAAGACCGCCCGGATTGGCAAAGTTTTCCCGATCGGTAAAATCCCCATGACGCCTGCCGAAGACACATGTGGATGCCCGCATTCACACGCCATCCGTAGGTCACGGGGCCTGCGGCGCGGCCGGAGCCGGCGGCGAGCGCCGCTACGTCTACCAGGGCTGGCGGGCCTCCGCGGCCAGCTCCTCCTCGCCGATCAGCCAGACCCGGGCGTCGCGGACCGCCATCCGCTGCAGTTCCCGTTCGAAACCGCTCAGGGAAAAGATCAGGCGCAGCCGGGCCTGGCGGCCGTAGCCGTAGCGGGTGGCCCGGATCTGCTGGTCGAGCTCCCGCAGGATGGCGGCGGGAGCGGGGGCCGGACCGGGGTGGATGTGGCCGTAGCAGACCGCGCCGCTGGCGAGAGTGCCCGCGACGGGGAAGTCGAAGCCGGAGCCCCATAGAGGACCGGCGGTGCGGGCGCGGGCACCGAGGACGGGTTCGCAGCCGAAGCGCAGGTAGTTGCGGCAGATCAGCGGCAGCGCGTGACGGACGGCATGGGCGAACGAGGGGCGGATGGCCTCCTTCCAGATCCTCTCGGCGGTGCCCTCGGGACCTGCCGCCGCCGCGGCGACCAGACCCGGGCGGAGCCGGTGGATCACCGACCACCAGAACACCTCGTGGGGGTCGGAGAGGCGGTAGCGGGTGCGGCGGCTGCGCGGGGGGGCATCCACCGGTCGTTCGGCGTCCACGAGTCCCAGCTCCCGGAGCCGAAGGAGGTAGGGGCCGGCCGTCCCCGGGATTCGCGCCGACAGCTCCGGCCAGCTCTCCGCGCCGGTCGCGATGGCCCGCAGGATCGCGGCGTACCGGTTGGCCTTGCCGACAGCCCGCTCCAGCAGGGCCCTCGGCCCCTCGACCAGAGGCCGCGAGCCGCGCAGAAGGCCACGCCGAAGTGCCGCGGCAGGACTTCCCCGGCTGCCCGCCAGCCCCCACAGCCCTGGCAATCCTCCGAATATCGACCAGCCGAGCAGCAGTTCGCCTCCCTGCCAGCGCGGAACCGCCGCGGCGAGATCGTAGTGCGTGCCGATCCCCAGATGGACGACCCTGACCGGTGCGGGGGTGGCGCCCGGCTGAATCCGCATGGCCGCTTCCCACAGCGGCGAATCGGGCGTGTTCAGCGTCTCGCCCAGCCCGCGTCCCTGGCTGGACAGGAAGAGGTGTACCCGGGCTCCGCTCCGGCGGACCTCGCGCCACGCCTGGCCCAGTTCCCGCCAGAAGTCCCGGTTCGCTGCGGCGAGCGCCTCCGGCTCCTCGATCACGACGGTCAGCGGGGCCATCTCCGCCATAGCGGCGAACAACTCGCGCCAGTTGTCCGGCGGCACCTTCCAGGGCGCGTGGGGTGCAAGCCGGACCGCCAGGGCCATGCGGTTGTCCCGGTCGGTCAGGGCGGGTGGAACGAATACCACCCGGCGCCCGTCCTCCGTCGCCTGCAAGACTACCCCCAGAGGTGAAAGTCCGAGCCTTCCCTCAACCGACACCAGGAGCGGCCGCGGGTCCTCCGCCAGCGACCGCAAGCGCTCTATCGTTTCGTAAAATAACATTCCTTAACATACAATATTTTTTCTTATTTTTCCTCTTGACTTTGCCCGGCTGCCCACCAAGTTGGATATGAAACACTTCAGAGGAACCACTCCAGCAAGACGAGGACACCCCCACGATGACCCAGAGACGCTTCGACTCCGTCAGTGCCGCCAAGACCTGGAGCCGCGCACCGGAATCCCGGTCGGGCGACCGCGACCTCCTCCCGAGAATCTTCGGCGAGGACACCTTCGGGATGAGGGAGATGCAGGCCCGCCTCCCGGACAACGTCTTCAAGCAGCTCGTACGGACGATCGAGCACGGCGAGGAACTCGACCCCGCGATCGCCGACACCGTGGCCGCGGCGATGAAGGACTGGGCGCTCTCCCGGGGCGCCACCCACTACACGCACTGGTTCCAGCCGCTCACGGGCAGCACCGCCGAGAAGCACGACTCCTTCCTCAAGGTCGGCCGCGACGGCCGCGCGATCACCGATTTCGGCGGCGACGAGCTCGTCCAGGGCGAACCCGACGCGTCCTCCTTCCCCTCCGGGGGCCTCCGGGCCACCTTCGAGGCCCGCGGCTACACGGCCTGGGATCCGACATCGCCCGCCTTCATCCTCGGCGGCGAGACGGCCACCTTCCTCTGCATCCCCACCGCGTTTTCCAGCTGGGCCGGAGAGAGCCTCGACGCCAAGATCCCGCTGCTGCGCTCGATGGATGCCCTCGACCGGGTCACCCGCCGCGCGCTCAAGATCTTCGGCGTGGACGCCGGGCGCGTCAGCGCCAACCTTGGTCCCGAGCAGGAGTTTTTCCTCGTCGACCGCGAGTTCTACTACCGCCGCCCGGACCTGATGACCTCCGGCCGCACCCTCTTCGGCGCCAAGCCGCCGCGCGGGCAGGAGCTCGACGACCACTACTTCGGTTCGATCCACGAGCGGGTGCTCGCCTACATCCAGTCGGTCGAGATGGATCTCTACCGCCTCGGCGTCCCGATGAAGACGCGCCACAACGAGGTCGCGCCGGGGCAGTACGAGATGGCGCCCGTTTACGAGAACGCCAACGTCGCGTCCGACCACCAGCAGCTGATGATGCGGATCCTGGAGCGGAACGCGCGCCGCTACGGGCTCGTCTGCCTGCTTCACGAGAAGCCCTTCCGGGGGATCAACGGCAGCGGCAAGCACGTGAACTGGTCCTTCGGCACCTCGGACCGGAACCTGATGGACCCGGGCGACACGCCCCACGACAACCTGATCTTCCTCTTCTTCTGCACGGCGGTGATGAGCGCGGTGGAGAAGCACCAGGACCTGCTCCTGGCCTGCGTGTCGACCGCCGGCAACGACCACCGGCTGGGGGCCAACGAGGCCCCGCCGTCGATCATCTCGGTGTTCCTGGGCGACCAGCTGCAGGACATCTTCGAGCAGCTCGAGGAGTCGGGATCCGCGTCGGAGCGGGAGCGCGAGGGGCTGCTGGGCCTCGGCGTCAGCGCCCTGCCCGACCTGCCGCGCCACTCCGGCGACCGCAACCGCACGTCCCCCTTCGCGTTTACCGGCAACAAGTTCGAGTTCCGCGCGGTGGGGTCCGCGTCGAGCATCTCGCTGCCGGCCACCGTGCTGAACACGATCGTCGCCGAGGCGATCGACCACTGGACCGACGTGCTCGAGGGCGTCGTCGAGTCCGGCGTGTCGCTGGAGACGGCGCTGTGGAAGCTCCTCTCCAACGAGATCCCGTCGTTCAAGCGGATCATCTTCAACGGCGACAACTACTCCGACGAGTGGGTCGAGGAGGCGGAGCGGCGCGGCCTGCTCAACACCGGGAACACGGTGGCGGCGCTGCCGGCGCTCGCGGCCCACAAGAACGAGGAGCTCTTCGACAGGTACGGCGTGATGACTCCGCGCGAGCTGGAGGCGCGGCTCGAAGTCCTCACCGAGCAGTACTTCATCAAGATCAACATCGAGGGCGAGACCGCGGCCCACATGGCGCGCTGCATGATCCTCCCGGCGGCGGTGACGTACCTCAACCAGCTGGCTTCGGCGCGGAGCGGGACGAAGGGGGTGGCGCCCACGAGCGGCCTCGACAACAACATCGCGCGGGTTTCGGGCCTGATCGACGAGCTCACCGACGCGCTCGACGAGCTCGACGCCCAGAACGAGGAGCTCGGGGGCGACGAGGTGTCCGAGAAGGTGTTCCACATGCGCGACAACGTGATCCCGGCGATGAACGCGGTTCGCGACGTGGCCGACCGGATGGAGAAGGTGGTTCCGGACGACCTGTGGCCGATGCCGGGCTATCGCGACATCCTGTTCGTGAAGTAGCGGTTGCGATCCAGGCGATCGTCAGCGTAGCGAACGAGGGAGGCAGGAATGCGCGCGAAGGAAACGACGAAGGGGGCGATGTGTGTGCTGGCGGCCGTGCTGGCGGCCGGCTGTGCGGGCGGTGATGCCGGTGCGGCGGGTGGCGTGGAGGCCGTGCAGCTGGGGGACGGGGGTGTGGGCTGGCCCGAAGCCTTTTCGGTCGTCTCGACGGTGCGCGAGCTGCCCGGTGGCCGGGTGCTGGTGGCCGATCCGCTGAGCCAGGTGGTGGTGTCGCTGGACATGGATGCGGGAGTGGCCGACACGATCGGTAGGGTGGGCGGGGGCCCGGCGGAGTACCGCCAGCCCGACGCGGTGTGGCCGCTGCCCGGTGGCAGGACGCTGCTCGTCGACCTCGGGAACGGCCGGCTGACCGTGCTGAGTCCCGAGCTGGAGTTCGGCGAGACGCGTCCCTACGCGGTCGGGGACCCGGCGACCGGAGCCATGGTCATCGCGATCCCCCAGGGGGTGGATGGAATGGGCCGCGCCTACTTCAGGGGGATGCCCGGATTCAACGAAATGCCGGATTCGGGGCATATTCTGCGTCTTGACCTGGAGACCGAAGCGATCGATTCGGTGGGCAGATTCCTGCTGCCGGGCACCAGCAGGGAGGAATCCGGCAGCGCCCAGAACCAGAATGTCCGCATCACCCCGGTTCCGCTCTCGCCGGCGGATGCCTGGGGGATCGCGGAGGACGGACGGGTGGTGGTGGTGCGGGCCGGCGACTACCACGTGGACTGGATCGGGCCGGATGGATCGATCACGAGCGGGCCGCCCGTCCCCTACACGCCGGTTTCCATCGGCCAGGGCGAGAAGGAAGAGTGGCGTGACCGCCAGTCGGAGACCGGAGGCGGAATGGAGATCTCCGCCACCATGGCGAACGGGGACATGAGAATCATCGCCGCGCGAGGAGGCGCGATCGACGACGACGACACCCTCGACGGATATCCGTGGCCCGAGGTGACGGCGGCCTTCCACAACCGGCCGGTCCCCGTCGATCGTCAGGGGCGAGCCTGGGTGCGGCGCCACCGCGAGGCGGGAGAGGCGCCGCAATACGATGTCTTCGACGGCGCGGGCGAGTTGGTGATGACGTTCGAGCTGGCCCTGGACAGGCGCATCGTGGGGTTTGGCGAGGGCACCCTGTACGCGGTGCGAATGGACGAATTCGGGCTGCAGTACCTGGAGCGCTACGCGGCGCCCTGAGGGGCCAGACGGAGGACGGCGCCGGACAGCGTCGCCGGGCGGCCGTCCAGCTCCGCAAGCCGGGCGATCCCCGCCCCGCCCACCTGCAGCATCGGGATGGTGGGGTAGCCGAGTTCCCGCGCGACGAGGATCCCCAGCACGAGGATCGCATCGGGCCGCGCGATCACGATCGCGGCCGGGGCGACGTCGTTGCGGAGAAGCTCAAGCATGATCGCGCTCGACGAGCTGGAGCCGATCGTGCGCTCCATGACGAGGATGCGGCCGCGTACGGAGTCCCCGTGACGGGGGTGGCGCGGGTCGCAGATCTCTCCGGTGAGGGGGTCGACGCCGCCCCAGAAGCTGAGCGGCTTGCCCAGGACGAGGAGGCGGCCCTCCGCGGAGTGGCTGTCCCCGGCCGCGACGCCGCCCTCTCCCGCGCCGCCGTGGACTAGGATGCCCGCCAGCTCCACGGCAGCGCGATCCGCGTTCCTCGCCGGGGCCGCGGGTGCGGGCGCACCATCGCCGGTCAGCTCCACAGCCTCTCCTCCCGGGTCACGCGGCCGCGAACTGCGGAGCGGACGCAGTCCTCCAGGCTGCCGTAGACCACGCCGTAACCGGTGTTCGGCGGGGTGTAGTGGGCGAACTTGCCGGAGTTGGTCATGAGCACGCCGCCGTCCGGGGGCAGGATCGGGGTGACGACGACGCAGGTGTCCACGACGATCTCGATGCCGGCCGAGTCGAGGCGGGGGAGCCGGCCGGCCGACTCGAGTGCCCGGTACTCGGAGCGGCCCGTGCAGACGTAGAAGGGCGCGGCGAAGGGGGCCGCCGGGAGGAGCGCCTCGAGCTGGGCGAACTCGTCCAGCGAGAAGTGGGGGCTGCCCACCGCGACCGCGTCGATGCGGCCGGCCGGGGCGGTGCTGAGGCTGTCGCGGACGGCGCGGAGGGTGGCCGGGCGAAGCGGGATCACCGATTCGGGGGTGCGGCCGCCCAGCGCGGTCTCCAGGTCGGGGGCCTCGGGCGTAACGCCCTCGATGTGGAATAGCCCGACGGCGCCCGATGTCGCCGCCGCGGCCCCCATCGCCTTGAGCTGGTCCTCACTGACGGACGCGGGAAGGCCCGTCAGCACCGCCACCCGGTCTCCCACCGCGTCGCCCAGCCACGTCCCCAGCACGGGGTAGAAGATGTCCCGCCGCTTCAGCCCGGCATCGACCGCGCCCGTGTCCACGACCACCGTCGCGCGGCGCCGCTCGCCGAGGTGGAGACCCGTGCGCGGCGCCCGCCCGGCCAGCGCGCAGCAGATGTCCATGAAGTCGCCGTAGCGGTTCGTGCGGGCTCCCAGCACCGAGTTGGCGAACGCGACCGCGTTGCTCTCGCCCCAGGCCACGTGTTCGCCGAGGGCGGGCCGATGCCCGGCCTGGTACGGCGCGCACGTCCACGTCGGCGCGCACCCGAGCGCCTGGTAGGCCCGCATCTGGCGCAGCGCCATCTCGCGGCGGCGGTCCCCCGCGCGCACCCGCTCCGGATGAAGCAGGTCGAGCGCGCCCACGTTCAGCGTCGCCGGAACCGCCACCCTGCCACCCAGCTCCACCAGCCGCTCCGCGAACTCGACGCCGCCGTCCCCGTGGTACAGACACCCGTCGATGTGCGACGAGGTGACCGGCACCAGTTCGCGCGCGCCGAGGATCTCCGCCATGCGCACCACGATCCGCATCGCGAGTTCGGCCGCGGGGCCGGAGGCTCCTTCGAGCAGTCGTTTTTCGTCGTCGGTGAGTCGCAATTGGGTGCCGGCCCCCGAAACGGGGGGGTTGGCGCTGTATATTGTAGTGGACACCTGTCGTCGGCATCGTGAGGCCAGCCGGTGGCTCGGCCGGTGGTCCAAAGATAGGCAACCGGGACTGCGTCCGGTCCAGAGATGGAACCATCAGAGGAGGTGAGAATGTCAGCATCGGCAAGGGCGGAAATCACCGTATGGGCAGTCACCCTGTCCGCGTGCGCGCTCGTCCTGGGCGCCTGCGCCGACTCCACGGAGCCCGACAGCAGCCCGCTGGCGCTGGCGGAGGCCACGGCGCTGTTCGTCGGCCTGAGAGCCGCCACGTCGGACACCACCTTCACTCCGATCTTCTTCTCGGCGGACAGCATCGTCGTGCGCTGCCCGCTTGCCGGGCGGGCCAGGCTGGTCGGGTCGATCGAGGAAAGGCCGCCGGTGAACGACACCGCCCGCCTGGTGACGGATTTCGATATCACGCCGACGGGGTGCGGATTCACCAGCCTGGGGTTCGAGTTCACCGTAGACGGGAATCCCGGCGTCCGCGACATCTCCACGACATCGATCGTCACCTCGACCCTCCAGGTCCTGCTCGACGGCACCACCACCGGGGCGCTGGACTGGGAGCTGGCGGGCAGGACGGGAACCTGCGAGATCGGCCTGACGTTGACCGGCCGGCCGGACTTCTCGGGGACCGAGCCGGCCTTCAGTGCCAGGTACGCGGGGACGATGTGCGGCTATGAGGTGGACCTGGACGCCTCGCAGTTCATATCGCCGCCGGGCGGCTGAGGCGGCTCCATTGGCTGAGGCGGCCCCGGACGCCGCCCGCGAGATCGGCCGCTCGCGCCAGGGCAGGCCGATCGTTGCGCACCGGATCGGCGCGGGTCCGCTGCGGGTCAGTCTGGTTGGGGGGTGCCACGCGGACGAGCCGGTCGGTCCCCGCTTCCTGCGTCGCCTGGTCGGCCGGCTCTCCGGCCCGGCCGGGGATGAGTTGCGCCGCCGCGCGACCTGGTTCGTCATCCCCCACCTCAACCCGGACGGGGCCGCGGCCAACGCCGCGTGGCAGGCCCCGGATGCCGAGCGGTACGACTTCGCTGAATGGCTGCGCCACCGCGTGCGGGAGCTCCCCGGCGACGACATCGAGTTCGGCTTCCCGCCCGGCGAGGACGACGCCGGCGCCCGCCCCGAGAACCGTGCGGCCTGGGAGTTCTGGCGCGGCGGCGCCCCCTTCGACCTGCACGTGAGTCTGCACGGGATGAGCATGGCGGCGGGCCCCTACTTCCTGGTCGAGCGGTCGTGGTGGCCGCGCTTCCGGAAGGCGGCGCGCGCCCTGGCCCGCGAGGTGGGGCAAGCCGGGTACGAGCTGCACGACGTCGAGCGCGAGGGCGAGAAGGGGTTCCACCGGCTGGCGCGCGGCTTTTGCAGCCGCCCGGATTCGCGCGCGATGCGGCAGCACTTCCTCGGCCTTGGGGACCCCGAGACGGCGGCGCGGTTTCGCCCCAGTTCGATGGAGGCGGTGCGTGCGCTGGGTGGGGATCCCCTGACGCTCGTGACCGAGATGCCGCTGTTCATCACGCCGGGAGTGGGTGCCGAGCCGGGGCCGCCGGATCCGGTGCTGATGCGGTGGCGGGAGCGGGTTGCGGGGTGGGATGGGCGGGTGCGGGGGGTGGGGGGAGACGGCGCCGTGGCGCGCGAGATGGAAACCGTGCGGGGGGAGGCGGGGGGGGCGGGGCTGCGCGCGATGCCCGTGCGGGACCAGATGCGCTTCCAGTGGGCCTTCATCCAGGCCGGGCTGGGGGTGGTGGAGGGTCCGGCCTGACAGGCCGCGGGCGGCCAGCGCCGGGTGCGACCAGCGGACGGTCAGCTTCCGGCCGCAAACGGACTCCGCGTCTTCAGCTCCGGAAACAGGGAGAAGTCCCGGTCACGCGTCAGCAGCTCGTCGACACCATGCGCAAGACAGATGGCGGCCACACGGGCGTCGTGGACCACCGGGCCGCGGACACGCGGACGCGGGAGAAGCCGCTCCAGAATGTCCATGAAGTCGCGCGTCTCTCCGAGCAGCCGGACCGAAGGGGAATCGGTCCAGGCGCGCAGCTGGCTCCAGGCCTGGTCCGGAGTCGACTGGGCGCCCCGCCAGATCCGCCGGTTGGTCACGACGCTGAAGAATTCGTAGCAGCAGGGCCACGGGATCGCCCAGGGCAGGCTGCCTTCCGCCAGATCCCTGAGAGTGCGGGCGGCGTCTTCGTGCACCCCGGACTCCCGCCGGTGCGCGTAGACGAGCACATTCGTGTCGACCGCGATCACGGCTTTTCGGGGTGCTCGTAGATGATCTCGGAGAGATCCTGCCACGAATAGGCCTCCAGCGGATCGGCGTCGGTCGGATCGCCGATGCTGAGGTCGGGCAGCCGGTAGGGTTCCGTGGACGGGGCGGCGTCCAGAACGGCGCGCAGTCCGTCTTCCACAACGGCCCTGAGTGGACGGCCGGTTTGCCGGGCGTGTCGCTTGGCGCGGGCGAAGAGTTCGTCGTGGATCTCCATCGTCGTTTTCATGAACCCATATTACCCATATGAATGAATATGGTCAACCCATATCACTTGGCCGTGGGGCTGGGATGGCGCCGTGGGCTGGGTTGTCCATGGCCGGGTAGCGCCTTGTAGCCTTATCTTCCCCGCTGTCGCCGGGGGCATCCCGTGGCCGCGCCCAGTGCGGGAGTCGCGCACTACGCGCGCCTAAGGGATTGAGAGCGAACCCCAATGACCTGATCCGGCTGATACCGGCGTAGGGAGCGCGGCTTCGGCGGGGACCCCGCCAGCGGCCGGCCGCTCCCGTCCGGCGACGACGCGGCGGCCGGGGAGAATCGACAGACCGCGATGATCAAGCCCGCCGAACCCCTGGCGCCAGCCGCCCCCCCACCCCCCGCCCCCTACGGCGACGCCTTCCCCAACTCCACCCGCGTCCACGTCGACGGCCCGGACGGCATCCGCGTCCCCATGCGGGAAATCTCATCTCTCCGGCGGCGAGCCCCCCCTGCGCGTCTACGACACCGGCGGCCCGCGCGGCCACGACGTCCGGGAAGGCCTCCCCCCCCTCCGCGACCCCTGGATCGCCGCGCGGGACGTTCGCGTCACGGGCCGCTCCGCCCCCCTCACCCCCGGCAAGCGCGACGACCCCCTCGAACTGCCCCCCGGCCTCCGCCGCACCACGCGGCGCGGCAACGGCCCCGTCACGCAGATGCACTACGCGCGGCGCGGCGAGGTCACCCCCGAGATGGAGTTCATCGCGCTCCGGGAGGGGCTGGACCCGCGCTTCGTGCGCGACGAGGTGGCGCGCGGCCGCGCGATCATCCCGCCAACATCAACCACCCCGAGCTCGAGCCCATGATCATCGGGCGCGGCTTCAAGGTGAAGATCAACGCCAACATCGGGAACTCGGTGGTGGCGTCGTCGATCGACGAGGAGGTCGAGAAGCTGCGCTGGGCGACGCTGTGGGGCGCGGACACGGTCATGGACCTGTCGACGGGGAGGAACATCCACGCGACGCGCGAGTGGATCATCCGCAATTCCCCCGTGCCGATCGGGACCGTGCCGATCTACCAGGCGCTGGAGAAGGTGGGCGGCGTGCCCGAGGAGCTGACCTGGGAGGTCTACCGCGACACGATCGTCGAGCAGTGCGAGCAGGGGGTCGACTACTTCACCGTGCACGCGGGCGTCCTGCTGCGCTACGTGCCGCTGACGGCCGACCGGGTCACCGGGATCGTGTCGCGCGGCGGGTCGATCCTGGCCAAATGGTGCATGGCGCATCACAAGGAGAACTTCCTCTACACGAACTTCCGCGAACTCTGCGAGATCATGCGCGAGTACGACGTCTCCTTCTCGCTGGGCGACGGGCTGCGGCCCGGCTCGATCGCCGACGCCAACGACGAGGCCCAGTTCGCCGAGCTGCGCACCCAGGGCGAGCTGAACCGGATCGCGTGGGAGTACGACGTGCAGGTGATGAACGAGGGGCCGGGGCACATCCCCATGCACCTCATCAAGGAGAACATGGAGAAGCAGCTCGAGTGGTGCGACGAGGCGCCGTTCTATACGCTGGGGCCGCTAACGACCGACATCGCGCCCGGCTACGACCACATCACGAGCGCGATCGGCGCGGCGATGATCGGGTGGTACGGGACCGCGATGCTCTGCTACGTGACGCCGAAGGAGCACCTGGGGCTGCCCAACCGCGACGATGTGAAGGACGGGGTGATCGCGTACAGGATCGCCGCCCACGCGGCCGACCTGGCCCGCGGGCACCCGACCGCGCAGCAGTGGGACGACGCGCTCTCGAAGGCCCGCTTCGAGTTCCGCTGGCGCGACCAGTTCAACCTGTCGCTCGACCCGGTGACCGCGCTGGAGTTCCACGACGAGACGCTCCCGGCGGAGGGGGCCAAGGTGGCGCACTTTTGCTCGATGTGCGGCCCGAAGTTCTGTTCGATGAAGATCAGCGACGACGTGCGCCGGTTCGCCCGGGAGCGGGGACTGGACACGGCCCGCGCAGTGGAGGAAGGCATGAGCGAGAAGGCCGACGAGTTCCGGCGCGGGGGGAGTGAGCTGTACGTGGCGGCGGATTCCTAGGAGATGTCCACGGCCCGAACGTGCCCCGCTTCCGAGTACGCCAGAATCTTCCGGTCCCCGGTCAGCAGCGGCACCTTCAGGTGACGTGCCGTGGCGACGATGAAGCGGTCGGCGGGGTCGGCATGAAACTCTCCCGGCAGGCGCACGCTATCGATTGCTATGGCCGGTTCAATCGGGATGAGCGTGACGCCCGGCAGGGCGAGAGCCTGTGCGATCCACTCACCGACCTCGCGGCCGAGGCGCAACCGCCGGCGTTCCACCAGCAGCGCGATTTCCCAGGGCGTGATCGCCGACACCGCCACCCGGCCGGTCTGAACCGTTTCCTCGATCACGCGGGACGCGCTCGCGCCGAGTCGCCCATCGCCCTCGACGGCCCAGATGAGCGTGTGCGTATCGAGCACGATCAACGCAGGGACGCCCACTCGGAAGGGTCGGCGGCCGGCCCGAAGGGATCGTCGTAGGCCAGAACCGTACCTGCCATGGCGCCGATGATCGACTCGGATCGAGCCTGTTCGGGCATGGGCGACAGTATGGCGACGGGACGACCGCGGTTCGTGACGGTCAATGGCTCGCCGTCCCGATTCATCTGCTTGATCAATCGCAGGCACCGGGCTTTGAATTCGGCCGCGCCGACGGTCTTCATCGGAGTCCTCCGTTCCCCGTAGTGTACATGTAGAAATGTACACTTCTTTACGCCGAGCCACAACGGGTCGCTCGCAAGGGCGGTTCGGCGTAGAATGGAGCGGGAGGTACTGGCCGCACCGAGATCAGGGAAGGCAGGACCATGAAGGCACCAGTAATCCCCGCCCGTCTTGCGGTTGTGCTCGCGCTGTCCCTGAGCGCCTGTGAGTCCGGCGTCTCCTTCGACCCGGCCACCGACTGGGTGCTCATCGGCGCGCGGGTGTGGGACGGGACGGGCGCGCCCGTCACCGGGCCGGCAGTCGTCCAGGTCTCGCAGGGCAGGATTCTCGCCATCGATCCCGTCATGGACTTCGCCGGCGCGGCGGGCAGGACCGACACGTTGAGGGTCGTGACCGACATCGGGATAGACGCAATCGAAGCCGGGATCACGTCGATCGTGACCACCGGCACGTACCTCATCCCCGGCCTCATCAACACGCACGGTCATGTGGGCGGCACCTGGGTCCCGGGCACCGGCGTGGAGTACGGGGAGTACGCATACGGCGAGCTGGAGCGTTACGCCCGGTTCGGGGTCACGACGGTGGCGAGCCTGGGTGGCGAGCGGGGGGCGTTGTTCGACCTGAGGGATGCGAGTTGGGGCGAGGGTGGGGCCGCGGACGGCCCCGGAGAGACCGCCCCCCCGGCCCGCGCGCGCCTCCTCGTGTCCGGTCCGGTGGTGACCGGCTCCACCCCCGAAGAGGCCGCCGAGCGGGTTGATGCCGTCGCCGCGATGGGTCCCGACTGGATCAAGATCCGCGTGGACGACAACCTGGGCACCACCCGGAAGATGTCCCCCGAGACCTACGCCGCCGTAATCGCGCGCGCCGGCGAGCACGGCCTCCGCGTCGCCTCGCACCTCTTCTACCAGGAGGACGCGAAGGGGCTGCTGCGCGCAGGCACGGGAATGGTCGCGCACAGCATCCGCGACGAGGCGGTCGACGACGAGACGATCGGCCTCTTCCACGAGACCGGGGTCTGCTACGTGCCGACGCTCACACGGGAGGTGTCGACGTACGCCTACGGAGGCCGCCCGGACTTCTTCGACGATCCGTTTCTGATGGCGGACGTCGATTCGGCGCAGGTGGAGACGCTGAGCGATCCCGGGCGTCAGGCGCGGATGAGGGCGTCGGGGGCGGCCGACGCGTACGGGCGCGCGCTCGAGGTCGCGCAGGCCAACCTGGAGCGGCTGGCGGAAGCCGGCGTGCCGATCGCCCTCGGCACCGACTCGGGGCCGCTCGGGCGCTTCCAGGGCTACTTCGAGCACATGGAGATGGAGCTGATGGCGGAGGCGGGCCTCACCGCGGAGCAGATTCTGCGTTCCGCGACGGGGGTGGCCGCCGAATGCCTCGGCAGGGACGACATCGGCACGCTCGAGCCGGGCCGCCGCGCCGATTTCGTGGTGTTGCGGGCCAACCCGCTCGAGGATGTGGGCAACCTGCGCGAGATCGAGGGCGTGTGGGTGGGGGGGGTGCGGGTGGAGGGGGGGAATTAGGGCGAATCCGCCGCGACGGATCCGGTGTCACGGAGGCCGGGATACACAAGCGGAATCCGCTGCCGCCGGTGCCGGCGGTAGATCGTGAAGTCGCGGTCCAGGGTGAAGATGGGACTGGCCGGGTGTAGTTCCGACATGCGGACGAGACAGGCGTCCGCGAGGGACATGGGAACTTCGCGGTACTTCTTCACCAGCCGGACCAACGCTTCGATCTCGCCAGCCAGCGGAAACGTCAGGTCAAGTACCCCACGGTGGACGAATTCGAGCACCCTTTCCGGCCCGCGGTTGACGAGGCGCCGGGCGAGAAAGCATGCTTCGGAGACCACCGCTTCGCAGGTGAGCAACGGGGGTTCGATCAGGCCCCAATGCTCCCTTGCCCAACGGTGATGAGGATCCCGCGCATTCAGGAGGGCAATCAAGGGGCCCGTGTCGAGAATGACTTCCGACTTCACTCACCGAAACCTTCCATGTACTTCCTGTTGACGGACAGATCCTCGGGGCCTTCGCAAGCCCCGACGAGATCGGCCACGTGGTCCAGAGCCGACCCTGGATGATTTGCCGCGTCCCCGCTCAGGAACGTCTCGATGGCCTCGCGCATCAACGCCGACTTGCTCACCCCCCTGTCGTTTGCGACGGCGGTGACCTGCGCGGCAAGAGGCTCCGGCATCTTCAGTGAAATGCCTACCATGGCGATTCCCTTTCTGGCACGACCGTATTACCGAATAGGACAATTCAGTATTACTCCCTGCGAGGCGGCTGTCAAGTTCGCCGCTCGCACCACCTCGGTATTTCGCCCGGTCGCTGAAGTGCTCGGTCCATGACCTCGCGTCGCACCGCTCCCCCCAGGGCCAAGGTCGCCGTCATCGGCGCCGGCATCGTCGGAAACTGCATGGTCGAGCACCTGGCCCGGCTCGGCTGGGACGACCTGGTCCTGATCGACAAGGGGCCGCTCCCCAACCCCGGCGGATCGACCGGCCACGCGTCCAACTTCATCTTCCCCACCGACCACGGCCGCGAGATCGCGCTGATCACCCTTGAGAGCCAGCGCCAGTACGAAGCACTGGGCATGAACACGACCTGCGGCGGCGTCGAGGTCGCGCGGACCGAGGAGCGGATGGAGGAGCTGCGGCGGCGGATGACCTCGGCGCGGGTGTGGGGGATCGAGAGCGAGCTGCTGACCCCGGCGGAGGTGGTCGCCAGGGTGCCGTTCGTCAACCCGGACGTGATCCTGGGGGGTTTCTACACACCGAGCGTGTCGGTCGTGGACTCGGTGGGGGCGGGCGCGATCATGCGGGAACGGGCGCTGGCCCGGGGCGTGCTGGCGGTTTTGGACCAGACCGAGGTGACGGGTCTCGAGGTCGAGCCCGGGCCGTTTGGCCGTGCGCGCATCCGGGCGGTGGCGACCAGCCGCGGAACCATCGAGGTGGACCACGTGGTCATCGCATGCGGGGTCTGGAGCCCGCGGGTGGCCGCCATGGCCGGCGCCACCATCCCGCTCACGCCGGCAGTGCACCAGATGGCCGACTTCGGCCCAATCGAACTCCTGCTCGCGACCGGCAACGAGATCGGCTACCCCATCGTGCGCGACATGGATTCGTTCATGTACGAGCGGCAGAGCTACGGCGCGATGGAGGTGGGCTCGTACGCGCATCGGCCCATCGTGGTGCACCCAGGCGACATCCCTTCCGTCGCCGAGGCGGAGCGTTCCCCCACCGAGCTGCCCTTCACACCCGGCGACTTCGCCCCGCAGCTCGAACATGCGCGCGAGATCATGGGCGAGCTCCTGGCCGGGAGTGAAATGGAGTACGCCGTCAACGGCCTGCTGTCGCTCACCCCCGATACGCAACAGCTGCTGGGCGAGACCGCCGAGGTGGCGAATCTCTGGTCGGCGGCCGCGGTGTGGGTGCGGGAGGGTCCCGGTTCGGCGCAGCTCATTGCCGAGTGGATGACCTACGGCTACCCGCGCCTCCTCGACCCGCACGGCTCCGACATCACCCGCTTCCAGCCGCACGAGCGCACCGGAAGTCACGTCCGCGCGCGCTGCCGCGAGCACTTCCCAAAGACGTACGGGATCGTGCACCCGCGCGAGCAGTGGGAGTCGGCGCGAGGCGTCAACCGTTCGCCCTTCCACCCGCGCACGGAAGCGCTCGGGGCCGAGTACTTCGAGGCGCGGGGATGGGAGCGCCCGCAGTGGTACCGCTCGAACGAGGACCTGGTGGCGCGCTACGAGGTGCCGGATCGCCCGCACGAGTGGGACCGCCGCTGGTGGTCGCCGATCATCAACGCGGAGCACCTGCACATGCGCGAGAGGGTGGGGGTGGTGGATCTGGGCGCCTTTCAGATCTTCGATGTGTCCGGCCCCGGCGTGGTCCCTTACCTGGATGGGTTGACGGTCAACGTGTGCGACCGTCCGGTCGGCAGCTCCATCTACACGCCGCTGTTGACGCCCGACGGCGGATTTCGCGCCGATCTGACCATCCAGCGGCTGGCCGCTGACCGGTTTCGCGTCGTTACCGGGGTCTTCGACGGAGCGCGCGACGCCTTCTGGTTCCGCAAGCACCTGCCGGCGGACGGGTCGGTGCACTTCGAGGACCGGTCGTCGGCGATCTGCACGCTCGGGGTGTGGGGGCCGGATGCGCGGCCGCTGCTAGCCACGGTCGCGGACCGCCGACTGGGCCAGGAGGAGTTCCCCTACGGCACGGTGCGGGATGTCCTGATTGACGGGATTCCCACCACAATGCTGCGGATTTCCTATGTGGGCGAGAGCGGCTGGGAGATCTACACGCGGACCGAGCACGGCTTGGCGCTGTGGGATGCGATTTGGAGCGCGGGCCGCGACTTCGACGCGCGGCCCGTCGGCATTGGCGTCTACGGCACCACGGGGCGCATGGAGAAGGGCTACCTGCTCATGGGCGCCGAGCTCACGTCCGAGTATTCGCCGGTGGAGGCGGGTCTGGCGCGCCCCCGCGTGAAGCGGGCCGACTTCATCGGGAAGGCCGCCTACCTGGAGGCCCGCGAACGGGGACCGAGCGCAAGGATCTGCACGCTCACCATGGACGACCACACGAGCGCGTCCGGGTCCGGAGTCGCGCGCTTCCCCACCGGCGGGAATGAGCCGGTCCTGACGAAGGATGGCGGCCGCATCGTGGACTCGCTCGGAAGGGAATCCCGGGTGACTTCGGCCGGGATGGGCCCATCGGTGGGCAGGTATCTCCTCATGGCCTACCTGCCGGTGAAACACGCACGGGCCGGAGAGCGGCTGCAGGTGATGTACATGAACGAGTGCTTCCCGGTAACTGTGGCCTCGGTGGGTGAGGCGCTCTTCGACCCGTCGGGCACCCGGATGAAGAGTCAGCCGGAGCGAGCAGCTGGTTTCTAGTCGCGCGCCCCAGCTTGGGCACCTCCCGGCCGCCATCAGCCCGGACTCGCCGACACGCCCGGTTGGCCACCAGCACCGTCCCCACCCCCTTCCCCCCAGAGGCACACCATCGCCCAGCCCCAGTCGATGCGTTCGCCCTGCCAGAGGCTGCTCCCGGTCGACGGGCCGATACCGCGGCGGCCATGCCAGCGTGCCAGCCCGAAGTCCTGTGACGGTGCCGGCGCTCCATCGCCAGGCACCAGCCCACCGATATCCGGAGCCTCCGGCACCACGGGCATGCGCACCCCCAGCGGGTTGAAGAAGTTCGGCACTCCCCGCTCGTCCATCTCCACCCGCCAGCCGCCTTCGTGGACCGAACGGTGGTGGAAGGGGCAGAGCAGCACCAGGTTGTCCATCGCGGTCTCTCCCCCGTGGGCCCAGTGGGTGATGTGGTGGGCGTGGGTGCGCAGGCGCGACCCGCATCCGGGGAAGCGGCAGCCGCCGTCGCGCGCCTCCAGCGCCTTGCGCAGCCGCCAGCCGACGGTTCTGCTGCGGCGCCCGACATCGAGCACCGAGCCATTCGCTGCCCGCGCGATGGGCACGACCTGGGCATCGCAGCAGAGCCGCGAAGACGTTTCAGCTGAAACGCGGCAGCCGTCTTCCGTGACGAGGGTGGGCGCTCCCATGCCGGGATGGGACGTTTCAGCTGAAACGTGGAGGAACTCAGGCGTGCTCGGGGAGGCCGGCTCTTCGGAGACCTCCGCTGCGGAAGCCGCTGGCTCGGCCGCCGCCGCCGCCCCGGCCGCCGCCGCCTCGGCCGCCTCCCCGGCTGCCGCCGCCCCCGCGAACGAGTGCACGACCAGCTGGACCCTGGGCTGGAGGCGCTCCTCCAGCCACAGGCCGAAGGCGTCGGCGCGGCGCTGCGCGGCGGTGGTCTCGTACTCGGTTCCGGCGGCGCGCTGCTCCTGGTAGAGCTTGTCCTCGGTCACCTCGAGGGCCTTGAGCAGCAGGGCGCCCACCTCCGGGGTGAGCTGGCCGCGGATCTCGTAGTTGCCGTCGTCGGCGAGGTACAGCGAGAGGGCGCGGTGCTCGGCGGGGTCGGCCTGGTCGGCCTGGCCGGCAAGGTCGTCCGCGCAGGCGTCGCTCCGGTCGAGCCGGCGCCACTCGCGGACCAGGCGCTCGACGTGGGCGGTGGTGCCGTGGCGGGCGAAGGTGAGGAGTTCGGCCTCGTTGCCGGCGGTGGCGGCGCGGGTCAGGGCGCGCACCTTCGAGTAGGAGATCTCTCCGCTCGCGAAGGCGGCCGAGATGAGGGGCAGGGAGGGGAGGCGGCGCGCGACGCGGACCTTCTCGCGGGCGGGCCCGAGCGAGATGCCGGTGCGCCAGGAGAGCCAGTGGGCGCAGGAGCGGCAGCCCTGCCAGCGGCCCTCCTCGTCGTAGACCCGGAGCAGGGTGAGGAGGCGGTGGGTGGCGGCGTCGATGTGGGCGCAGAGCGCGGCGATCCGGTCGCCGAGCGGATCGTCGCCGGTGCGAGGATCGTGGCCGGGGATGCCGGGGGCGGTGGAGGGGGCGCCGGGGCCGGCGCCGGGCGCGGGCGGGGCGGGGTGGGCGGGGGCGGGGTGGACCAGGGCGATGGCGGTAGCGTCGGCGGGCATTGTGTCTCAATCCGGAGTGTGCGGGCGTGGGCGATTGCTGTCCTCACCTTCTTATACCCCACAGTTCGGGAAAAGTTCGGGTTTCGTCCTCAATCTTCCGAACGCGGCCCTGAATCCGGGATCCTCCGTCCAGCCGGCCGGTTGGTTCCTCGGGGGTACTCCATGCCCGTCGCGCTGATCAACGCGCAGCGTTCCGGAGCGACCATCGACCCTGGCGTTCCTGACCCCTCCCGCTCACCTCAGGAAGCAGGCCTCCGCGTTTGCCGCCGAGGGCGGATGGATGATCCGGCGGGTCAGCCCGCCCGCCCCGTCATCCTGCCACTGGACCTGCAGTCCCTTGAGGGCGCGCTGGGCTCCGGCGTCTACATCGCCCATGGGGTACACGCCAAACGGACCCAGCACGGTCTCCGTCGACAGCGCGAAGAGCCGGTCGCGGATGGTGTGACGGTCAAGCACCTCCACTCCGCCCGCGGCGGTCATCGCTTCGGCCAGCAGCTCCACGGCGCCGAATGCGCCCGCGGCGTAGTAGCTGGGAAGTGTGCCGTGGACGGCCTGGTAGCGCTGGACGAACTCCTCGCTCGTCGCGAGAAAGCCCGAGGTGCGGATCGTGGGGAGCCAGGGTGCGTTGCCGGCTACGCAGCGCGCGAGGTCCCCGAGCTGCTCGAAGAAGGTGGTCTCTGCAGCCCCGAGGTTCAGGCTCACCATGAGCGGCTTGTATCCGACCGCGTGCACGGCCCTGGTGAACGCGACGGCATCGTCGTAGTAGCCGCCGCCGATGAAGAGATCCGCACCGGCTTCCATCGCCGCCGCCACGAGCGCCTCGTGGTCCGCCTGGCCGACCGCGTACGGCCGATCCAGGACGATTTCCACCCCGTGCGTCCGGGCGGCTGCGCGGATCCCCTCGGCCACGGACGCCGGGAACTGGCTGTCCTCATACACCAGGGCCGCACTCCGCGCACCGCTCTGCGCGGCCAGCTCGACCGAGCCCTGCAGGTAGGTGGGTCCGGGATTCAGCATCTGGACGCTCCACTGGCGGTGCTGTCCGGCCCAGATGCCGGGCGCGGCGGCCATGGGCGCCACCATGGGTTTTCCGGACGCTTCGGCTATGGCGACCGCGGTCTCGGTCAGCGGACTGCTGTAGGGCCCCAGAAACAAGTCGCTCCGGGTCCCTGCAAACGTGCCGTAGATGTTCTCGCTCTGGAGCACATCGCTCCCGTCGTCCTGAAGGATCAGCTCGACTTCGCGGCCCCCGATTCCACCGTTCTCGTTCAGCATTTCGATGCCAAGGGTGTAGCCCCGGCCCACCTCTGTTCCGAGCTGGGCAAAGCGGCCGGTCTGGGAAACCGATGCGGCCACCGTAATCGGACCGGACTCGAACAGCGGGTCCAGCGACTCGTCGCAGGCGGCCGTAGCGAGCATGACAAGGAGAAGAGCACCGACGGGGAGGCGCGGAACGGGATCGGGACGCGCCGCGCCGCGATGCGGGAGGGGAGCGCGAGAAGACCGGGTTGAACAGTGATTGTTGCGCATTCAAGCCTCCAAACAGGCGGGTGCGGCTGACGCTGGGTCCACGGCCGGTTGCGAGTCCGCGGCTGGTGCCGAGCCCGTGGCGGGTGCCGAGCCCGTGGCGGGTGCCGAGCCCGTGGCGGGTGCCGAGCCCGTGGCTGCTGGCTAGTCCCTGGCCGGAGCCAGGCGCGGCCGACCGGTACGCCGCTTGTCAATTCGCAGGACCACGCCGCTTCTACACTACAATAATCTTCCAGATCCTGCCTCGCAGCGAGTCGCTTACGTACAGCGCGCCGTCCGGACCCGCGGCCACCCCGGTCGGTCGGTTGTCGGCCTGGTTCGATGAAGTGATCCGGCCCCCTGCGAACCCGTCGGCGAACACGGACCACTCGCCGGTGGGCTCGTCGCCGTCGAAGGGGATCCACACCACGTTGTAGCCGGCCTGCGTGGGCGTCCGGTTCCACGATCCGTGGAAGGCGACGAATGCGCCGTTGCGATAGCCCTGCGGGAAGGCGTCGCCGGGCGAGAAGGCCATCGCGTTGGGGGCCCAGTGCGCGGGCAGCCCGATCGCGGGCATGTCCATGTCGGCACAGCGACCCACCGTCTCACCATCCCCGCCGTACTCGGGCGCGAGCACCTTCCGGTTGTTGATGGGGTCGTGGTAGCAGTAGGGCCAGCCGAAGTCGGACCCCCGGGTGATGTGCGCGAACTCTTCGGACGGGTTCTCGGACCCCTCGGACTGGGAGTAGAGCGCAGGCCACAGCTCGCGGAGCTGGTCGCGGCCGTGGATGACGGCGTAGAGCTCGCCGGAGCCTGGGTGAATCGCCAGCGCCGCCCCGTTCCTTACGCCGGTCGAGAAGCGCTCGCCGTCCGACTGGGTCTGGCCCGTGCGATCGGAGGCGAAGCGCCAGATGCCCGCACGCGTCTCCAGTTCGTCGCAGGGATTCTTGCCGGGGAGGCCGGCGGTGCGTGCGGGGGACTGACAGTTGTTGCCCGGCGAGCCGATCCCGACAAAGATGCTGCCGTCGGCACCGAGGGCGATGCTCTTGGTGGCGTGATTGCGGGCGCTCGGCAGCCCCTGGACGATGGTTTCGGGGGATCCGGTGGGGGTCAGCGAGCCGGGGGCGATGGAATAGCGCAATACGGCGTTGTCGGTTGCCAGGTAGAGTGAGTTTTCGGTGAGCGCTATGCCCGACGCGCCACCCTCTCCCCAGGCCTGCGTCCGGTCGGACCGGTGGTCGCCGTCGGAGTCCCGGAGCGCGACCACGCCGCCCCGGCTGCCGGACCGGGCCCGCATCGCGACGAAGACATCGCCGTTGGGGGCGACCACCAGATTGCGGGCCGGGCCGACGCCGTTGTGGAAGCGGACGGCGCAGAAGCCGTCCGGCACGGTGATGGAATTGTCGCATGTGGGGCCGGAAGGCGGCTCCGGCGGCTCGACCACCGGTGGCGTGGGATCCTCGTCGCCCCCGCAGGCTAGCAGGAGGGCCGCCAGAGTGGCTGTTCGCGGGATTGTCTTCATCGTCTGCTCCTCCGGGCGGAATGCGCCAGACGGGAAGGGTTGACGCGAAGCCCGAACGACTTGCACCTGTCGCCTCCCCAAGGGCGATTCTAACTTGGCACAAGGATCCTGGTACAGTCCCGGAAAAGGAGTCGACTTCGTGAAAAGATTCACAAACCAGTTGAGCGTGGCCGGCGGGCGTGCCGAGGCTGGCCGGCGGGCTGGAGCTGGCGGGCGTGCCGAGGCTGGCGGGCGTGCCGAGGCTGGCGGGCGTGCCGAGGCTGGCGGGCGTGCCGAGGCTGGCCGACATGCCCTGGCGATCGGTCTTGCCATGGCTTGCGGTCTTGCCGTGGCCGGCGCCTCCGGCTTTGCCGCGCAACTGTCCGCCCAGGCCCCCACCGTCCCCGCGCCGGACCAGCAGGTGGTGCTGGTCACGGGCTCCACTTCGGGCCTCGGCCGGGAGCTGGCGATGCGGTTCGGCGCGCGCGGCGATCACGTCATCGTGCACGGGCGCAACGAGGAGCGGGGTGCGGAGGTGGTGGACGCCATCAACGCGGCTGGACCCGGCAACGCCCGCTTCTACCAGGCGGACTTCGCGTCTTTGGCCCAGGTCCGCTCCTTCGCGGAGACGCTGCTCGCCGACTACGACCGCCTCGACATCCTCATCAACAATGCGGGCTTCGGCTCGGCGCCCGACGAGCGGCTGCTCACCGAGGACGGCCACGAGTACCGCTTCCAGGTCAACTACCTCTCGACCTTCCTGCTCACGCACATGCTGATGCGGCGCGTTCTGGACAGCGCGCCGTCGCGCATCGTGAACGTCTCTTCGGGCGCGCAGAGGCCGATCGACTTCGACGACGTGATGATCGAGAACAACTTCAGCGGGGGCCGCGCCTACGCCCAGAGCAAGCTTGCCCAGATCATGTTCACCCACGACCTGGCCGAAGAGCTGGAGGGGACGGGCGTCGTGGTCGGCTCGCTGCACCCCGCCACCTACATGCCCACCGGAATGGTGCTGCGGCTCGGCGTGACCCCCCGCGCGACGATCGCCGAGGGCGCCGACGCGGTGATGCAGGTGGTCGATTCCGACGAATTCGATAGCGGGCAGTACTTCAGCGGGCTGAGGCAGGCGAGGGCCAACGCCCAGGCGTACGATGCGGAGGCGCGTGCCCGGCTGAAGGAGCTGAGCGAAGAGCTGACCGGGATTCGGTGCAGGCTGGGACGCTGCGTGTTCCTCGGCGGTTGGTAGGATGGCTGGACGAGTTGTCCGGCGCAGCGCATTCGTTCTCGCTGTTTCGTTGTCCCCCCTCCACGCCCAGACCCCCGCCCCCAACCCCTACCGGGCCACCTTCGGTTGGGAGCAGCTCCCCGACGGCCGCACCCTCGGGATCGTGAGCGGGGCGATCCCGGACCCGGACGGCGAGCACATCTGGATCCTGGAGCGCTGCGGCGCGAACCAGTGCGCCGGCACCGACATCGACCCCATCCTCAAGTTCGACCTCGACGGCAACCTGGTCGCGAGCTTCGGCGGCGGCCTCTTCGCCTTCCCGCACGGCTTCGCCCTCGACGCGGACGGCTACCTCTGGGTCACCGAGGGCGGTGCGCACGGCGACGCCCGCGCCGCGCTCGGCGAGTCGATGGGCATGGGCCACCAGGTCTTCAAGCTCACGCGCGACGGCGAGGTCGTCATGCGGCTCGGCGAGGCGGGGGTGCACGGCGACGACGAATCGCACTTCAACGGCCCCTCCGGCGTGGCGATCGCCCCGAACGGGGACATCTGGATCGCCGACGGCCACCGCGGCGGCAACAACCGGATCGTCCGGCTGGCCGGCGACGGCACCTTCATCCGCGCGGTCGGCGGCGGCGTCGGTTCGGAGAGCCGCGAGCCCGGCCGCTTCAGCGACCCCCACGACATCAAGATCGACTCGCGCGGCCGCGTCTACGTCGCCGACCGGGGCAACAGCCGCATCCAGGTCTTCGACGCCGAGGGCAATCTCCTCTACATCTGGACCCAGTACGGCAAGCCCAGCGGCCTCTTCATCGATCCCAACGACATCCTCTACGCCGGTGACGGCCTCTCGGGCGACCTGCGCACCGGCCCGCCCGATCCGTGGCGCAGCAACTTCGGCTGGGAGAAGGGCATCCGCATCGGCGACCTGAAGAACGAGCAGGCGTGGGTCACCTACTTCATCCCGCAGCACGACGAGGACGTGGGCCCCGGGATCGAGTTCCTGGGCGTCGACCTCGACGGCAACATCTACGCCGGCGAGATCAACCGCATGCGGCTCACGCGGTACGTGCCGGTGCGGCCGCTGCTGATCGGGGCGAGGCGGTAGCCGCTACCGCGCCAGCGAGAACGGCGTCATCGCGACCTGGTCGTCCCACCAGACCGTGAACATGCCCCCGTCGCTCGTCATATCCGTGAAGAGGATGACCATCTGGTCGGAAGCCATCTCGGTCGACTGCACCTCCATCGTGGTGCGCAACACGTCCCGGTCCGGCGTGTAGCCGTAAGAGCCCCAAAGGGCGTCTTGACTGTCCGGCGGATAGCCTTCCGACGCCCCCCAGTTGGAGAAGATGAGCGTCCACTCGTCCTCCGAGAGCTCGGCGAAGATGGTGTACTCACCCGCCGGCAGCCGCTGGTCGCCGAACATCAGATCCGCCTCGGTCATGAAGCGGGTCGACTGGTTTGCTCCGAGGCGCCAGACCGCGCCGGTCGTGATCATCCGGCCGTATTCGTCGCCGGAGCCGAAGACGTCGCGGCCCCGGGTGATCGGACGGCCGTAGTCTACGACGATCCAGGAACCGCCAGAGTACCTGCCGTCTTCGTACGATCCGCCGATCTGGGTTGCGGCCTCGCCGCGTGGGCTCGGGATCCGCTCCTGGGCTTCGAGGGTGGGGGGGATGGCGAGCGCGAGGGCAAGGGCGGGCGCCATGGCAAGGAATGCGACCGAACGGGTGATCTTCATCGGGGTCTCCGGGTGTGGGGAGGACAGGGTACCGACTAGTATTGTAAGCGCCGGGAGCGGGGGCGGGAAGCGAGGTTGTGCCAGCAAGTACCATTCCGTATCGTCGAGAAATCACAATGGATCGCTCACCATCCGACCCGGCCTCCTCCACCCGTCTGCGGGGCTCCTGGATCCTCAAGCAGATCCTCGGGCGCGCCCTGCTGCCGCACCACATCGTCCGCTGGATCCGCCGGCGCAGGACCCACCGTCGCGTCCCGACCGTGCATGCGAACGCCCAGCTGCTCCTCTACAACCGGATGCTCCCGGGCGACTTCCTCCACTACGGCTACTTCGACGATCCCGAAACGCCTCCCGAAAGGGTCAGCTTCGACGACATCCACCGCGCCCAACTCCGTTACGCCGAATTGCTGCTGGAACGGATCGACCGCCCCGGCCAGCCGGTGCTCGACGCGGGCTCAGGCATGGGCGGCATGCTCGGCCTCCTCCGGACCGCCGGCTACGAAGTCACCGGACTGACCCCCGACCGCTTCCAGGTGGAACACATCAGCCGCAACTACCCCGGCATCCCCGTCCTGCACTGTCGCTTCGAAGACATGCTCGCGGACGAGGGATCGCCCCGGTTCCGCGGACACTTCGGCACCGTCATCCATTCGGAATCCATCCAGTACATGCAGCCCCGCGGCGTCTTCGCCGTGATGCGGGAAATCCTTGCGCCGGGAGGGACCTGGATCGTGGCGGACTACTTTCGCGACGGGGAAGCGGGCCGCGGACAGCCCGTCGCCAAGGGACCTCGCCCTGCCCGCCGTGACCGCTCCGGCTGGCGCCTCGACCGCTTCCGCACCCAGCTTGCCGAAGCCGGATTCAAAGTCACCGACGAGACCGACATCACCCGCAACGTGCTGCCCACCCTCGGCTTCGCCCACCTCCTGGCGAACCGCATCGGCCTTCCCGCCGTGGACTTCGCCGTGGACAAGCTGCGGGCGAAACGCCCCGCGCTGCATTACGTTGTCGAGAACGTCGCCGAACGGATCCGCGCGGCCGCCCGCAAGAGCACCGCCGTCATCGATCCGGCCGGCTTCACCGCGCACAAACACTACCTGCTCATGACAATCCGCAGGAGCTGAAGGAAGGAAGAGAGCACGATGTCCCGAAGCACTGGAACCCGTCCCCGCCACCGGCCCGCACCTCAGGCGGGTGCGCCTGCGCTATCGCATGGCGCCTCCGTGCCGTGCGTGTGTCGCCCGCTGGCCGCCGCCCTGTTCACAGCCGCCGCACTCGCCGGCCCTTCGGCCCCCGCGCCCCTCGCGGCCCAGGACGTGACCGTCGTGGAGTACGAGCCGCGCAACACCCTCGTCGTTCCCGAGAACCTGGTGACGCGCGCCCGCTTCCCCTTCGTCGACATACACGGGCACCAGCGCGGCCGGGGGATGTCCGCCGAGGCGGTGGACCGCCTGGTCGCGGAGATGGACGAACTGAACATGGCGGTGATGGTGAACCTGTCGGGCGGGAGCGGGATCTCGCTGGTCGAGGGGCTCGAGACGCTGGCGGGGCGGCACCCTTCGCGCTTCGTGTTCTTCGCCAACATCAACTTCTTCGGCGTGGGCGAGCCCGGCTGGGGCGAGGCGGCCGCCGCGCAGCTGGAAGAGGATGTGGGGAACGGCGCCGCGGGCCTGAAGATCTTCAAGGGCCTGGGCATGTCCGACCGGGACACCGACGGCAACCGCATCCCGGTCGATGATCCCCGCCTGGCGCCGTTGTGGGACAAGGCCGGCGAGCTGGGGATTCCGGTGCTGATCCATTCCGCGGACCCCGCCGAATTCTGGCAACCGCACGACCGCTTCAACGAACGCTGGCTGGAGCTGCGGCTGCGGCCCCGGCGCATCCGCCCGCCCGACCGCTTTCCGTCCTTCGAACAGATCATCGGCGAGCAGCACAACCTCTTCCGCAACCACCCGAACACGAACTTCATCTCCGCGCACCTCGGCTGGCTCGGCCACGATCTCGGGCGGCTCGGCCAGCTCCTCGACGAGATCCCCAACATGTACGTCGGGCTCGGCGCGGTCATCTACGAACTGGGGCGGCAGCCCCGCTTCGCGCGCCAGTGGCTGACCGAGTACCAGGACCGCGTGCTGATGGGGAAGGACTCCTACAACCAGGAGGAGTTCCACACCTACTTCCGCGTCTTCGAAACGGCGGACGAGTACTTCGACTACTACCGCAACTACCACGCCTTCTGGCAGATGTACGGCCTGGACCTGCCCGACGAGGTCCTCCGCAAGATCTACTACGAGAACGCGCTGAAGCTGGTGCCGGCGATCGACCGGAGCCTGTTTCCGGGGTAGCCGCACGCTAGGCCCGGGGGCATCTCGGGAGGGCGTGACAGGAATTTGCCCGATCGGGAAAATCCGTCCCGATTCCGGTTGCATGCGAAGAGAAACAATCCCATTGTGTCTATGCGAATGTACTTGGATGCGAAGAGTTTTACCGATCGGGAAAAAACCCGGGACGCGGTCCGGCACCAGGGACGAGAGGCCGACCCTGTGTCGGCATCGGATTGGCCGGCGCCGCAAACAAACGGAGGACGACTGCAATGCTGACTCGACGTGACTGGATCCGAACCACAGCCGCCACCGGCGCCGCGCTCTCGCTCAATCCGCGGATTCTCAGCGCATGGCATCGCCAGGAGCTGATCTCGCGGGCCATCCCCTCTTCCGGGGAACAGGTGCCGATCATCGGCCTGGGCAGCTCGGCGACCTTCCGCCGGGTCGCGGGCAGCGGTGAGGTGGAACCGCTCGGGGAGGTCCTGAGGACTTTCGTCGACAGGGGTGCCCGGGTGTTCGACACGGCTCCCAGCTACGGCGACTCCGAGGAGGTGGCCGGGGAACTCGCCGCGCAGATGGGCTTCAGCGAGCGGATCTTCTGGGCGACCAAGGTCAACGTGGCCAGGGGCGGATCTGCCGATCCGGCCGCCGCGCGTGCACAGATCGAGCGTTCCTTCGGGTACTTCGGGGTCGACACCATCGACCTGATTCAGGTGCACAACCTCGGCGACCCGCCCACGCAGGTCGGGATCCTGCAGGAGCTGAAGCAGGAGGGACGGATCCGCTACCTCGGGATCACGAGCACGAGAAAGCAGCAGTACCCCGCGCTCGCCCAGGCGATGCGGGACTACCCGCTCGACTTCATCGGCATCGACTACGCGGCCAACAACTTGAGCGCCGCGGACGAGATCTTCCCTATCGCCATGGACCGGGGGATCGGCATCCTGGTGTACGTGCCCTTCGGACGGAACCTCTTCACGCGCGCGTCGGGCCAGGAGCTGCCGGAGTGGGCCGGCGAGTTCGGAGCCACGACCTGGGCCCAGTTCTTCCTCAAGTTCGCCGCGGCGCATCCCGCGGTGACCTGCGTGACCCCGGCGACGAGCAATCCGGAACACATGCTCGACAACATCGGGGCCGCGATGGGGCGGCTGCCCGACGAGGACGAGCAGGCGCGCATGGTCGAGGTCGTCGACGCGCTGCCGCCGGCGCCGAGGCGGAGGGGGTAGGGGGCTGGCCGACGCCGGTGGCCAGTCCGGCCGGCCGGTGCTCCGCTACCCCGCCTGAAAGCCGGTCACGCGGCGGATCCGCCCGTCGGGGTCCGCCTGGATGTGGTTGAAACCCTCCGTGGGCTGGCCGTCCGGACCGGTCGCGCGCCAGCCTGCCAGCGCCTCGCCGCGGCAGATCCGGACGTCGCCGGTGTGATCGAGGGTGTAGCCGGGCATGTAGTGGTGGCAGTTGCCGATGTGCATCCCGAGCATGGCGGTGCCTGAGAGCGCGGTCCACTCGTCGCGGAAGGTGATGTCTGCGTGGCAGCAGCGCTCCAGCGCGGCCAGGCGGGCGTCCGCGTCTTGCTCGTTCCACGCGGCGATCCACTCGGGCAGGGTGCGGTCCAGGCCGGCGGCGAGGTCGGCGCGGTTGGCCTTGAGGTCGAGCTTGCCGAGCTGGAAGCGCCATCCACCCTCCTGCTGCGCGGCGGCCTCGGGCGAGCGAAGGCCGGTGTGGCGCAGCTCGATGCGGCACGCCGGCCCGTCGGGGCGCAACTGCATCTCCACGAGCGATGACCCGGCAGGGAACACGTCCGCATCCGGACCCGATTCGATGCCCCAGGTCAGGGCGAGGCGACGGGCCCCGGGGTCCACCTCCACGATCTTGCCCCCCAGAACGATCTGGTAGGCGGGGAATTCGGCCCGGAACGGGCTCCCCGCCCGCGGCTCGAAGGTGACGTTGCCCTCCATCCATTCGGAGAACCCCGTGGTGGTAGTGAGGATTCCCCAAACCGTGTCCACGCTGGCCGCGATCGGGGCTGAGAGATCGACCGCCGGGGCCCGTTCCTGTTCCTCGCTGTTGGTCATCCCGGTCCGTCTCCTTTGTGCGGGGCTGTCCCTGAAAGGCTATTCCCGGGTCCTTCTTGCCGCCCGGAGCCACTAGCCTTAGTGTAGCCGAACTTCGGGCGCCCTGGAGGAGGGCGTCAACCTTTGACTGGAGGGGAGCTATGCGGAATCTCGGAGCGGCGGTACTGGGATATGTGGTGATGGTGGTCGCCGTCCTGGCCTTGGGTCTGGTCATGGCGTTCGTTGCCGGCGACGGCGCGGGATTGATCGCCGGTTCGATCGTGGTGAGCCTTGTGGCGGCCGTCCTCGGCGGCGTCGTCTGTGCCAAGGTGGCCGCGGATAACGGTGGAATGTGGATCCTGATCGCCGCCGTGGTGGTGATCGGGGTAGGGCTCGCGGTTGTGGGTCCCATGATGGCCGAGATGGCGTCGGAAGCCGGCGTGGCCGAGGCCATGGAGGTTGCCGAGGAGCAGCCCACGTGGCTCACATGGCTGACCCCTTTCCTGGGGGCCGTGGGCGTGTACCTTGGGGCCCGGCTCGTGAAGGGCGAATAGCACGCCTCCTGCCTCCTCCGGAAAGGCCTTCGACCGTTCGATCGTCGAAGGACCCATTGGCCGCGCGGTGTGGAAGCTGGCGTGGCCGACCATGCTTCAGAACGTCATCGGGGGTCTGCAGGGACTTGTCGATCACGCGATGGTGGGGCACTTCGTGGGCTTCACCGGCAACGCGGCGATCGGGGTCTCTTGGCAGATCTTCCTGGTGGTGCACGTCTTCATTGGATCGCTCTTCACCGGAATGGGCGTGCTGGTCGCGCGCTTCGCAGGACGGAACGAGCCGGAAGTCGTCAACCGGGTCGTCTATCAGGCGTTCCTGACCGCGGCGATCCTGTCGTTGGGGATCCTCGCGCCGATCGGGTACTTCCTCGCGCCATCGCTCCTCGATCTGGTGAACGCCACCCCGGCGGTGCAGGCCGAGGCGCTGCCGTACATCCGGGTCATGTTCGTCTTCAGCTTCGGCATGATGGTCTTCTTCATGCTGGGCGGAGCGCTGCGCTCGGCCGGGGACGCCCGGACGCCGCTGCGGCTCGGGATCTGGATGACGGTGCTCAACCTGGTCCTCAACGTGATCCTGATCCGTGGCCTCGGCCCCATCCCGGGCTTCGGGACGCTGGGTGCGGCCATGGGGACGGTGATCGCCGCCGGGATCATGATGGTGGTGGCCGCGTACTCGCTGGTGCGCGGCCGTTGGGTGATCCGGGTGCAGCGCGGCGGGCCGTGGCGGCCGGATCCGGCGGTCATCCGGCAACTCTTCCGCTTCGGCCTGCCGACGGGACTGCAGGGCGTGGCGATGAACATCGGTGGCGTCATCCTGTTGCGGTTCATCGGGTCCCTCCAGGCCAGTGCGGAGGCGCAGGCGGCGTACTCGGTCGCCTACACCCAGCTGTTTTCGCTCGTGACCTGGACCTCGGTCGGGATCATGGGCGCGACAGCGGCCGTGACGGGGCAGAACCTGGGGGCGGGAAGGCCGGAGCGGTCCGTGCAGGGGGCGCGGGTCGCATCGTGGATCGGGATTGCGGTTGCCACCGTGATCGGGGCCGTCTTCCTGGCGGTACCGAAGGCGCTCCTGGAGGCATTCGGGCTTGATGATCCGGTGGTCGCCGCCCTGGGCAGCCAGCTGCTGGCTTTCCTGAGCGTCTCGGGGTTGTTCGTAACTGTCGCATTGGCGTATACCGGCGCCCTGCAGGGGACGGGTGACACTCGCGGTCCGCTCTACATTTCACTCATCTCGCAGCTGGCGCTGCCGCTGATGATCTGCTGGGTGATGCAGGTGACGGTGGGCCTTGAGGCGCACCACATCTGGCTCGCGATCCTGCTGGGGCACGTCACTCGCTCCGTGCTGAGCGTCGGGCGCTTTCGGCAGGGCCACTGGCGAGGGATCGAGGTGGGGATCGGGTAGGCACACCTGGTTGGCGCTACGGTTGATCCCGCCCCAGTTTTGGGGTCGATACCCGGTTGGGTATCCACGGATCCCATCTCCGACCAAGCGATCAGCCATGTCCCGACAGAAAGCCGTACGCAGACATCGGGCCGCCCGACTTCACACCCCTGCGCTTACCGTTGCCGGTCTGTTGGCGCTATCGGTCGGCCTGACGGTGCTGCCCGCCGACCTTGCCGCACAGGCGGCGCGCAATGCCGGGGCCGGCGAACGCCGCGCCCTCGAGCTGGAGGACTACTACCGCCTGAAGAGCGTCGGCAGTCCGGCGCTCTCACCCGACGGATCGCGGGTCGCCTACGTGGTGACCACCGTGCTGGAGGACGAGAACCGGCGCCACAGCGAGATCTGGCTTGCCAACGCCGACGGCTCCGGCGAGCCCTTCCGGGTGACGAGCCCGAGCCACAGCGCCTCGGGTCCCCGCTGGAGCCCGGATGGGTCGCTGCTTGTCTTCAGCTCCAGCAGACCGGGGCCGGCTGGAGGCGGTGGTGGGGGATCCTGGTTCCTCCGCATGGACCGTCCCTCCGGGGAAGCCTTCCGGATCGAGGGACTTCGCGGTTCGCCCAACTTCAGTCCCGATGGCGAATGGATTGCGTTCACGATGGCGGTGCGCCCGCCCCCTGCACCGGAACGCGTCTATGAATCCGACTTCGAGCGCCGGGTAGTCGAGCGTTTCGATGGCCGCGACTACGACTGGATGAACTACCGGTTCGACCGGAGCGGCTACCTGCCCGACCCACGGGATCCGCGCGCGACGCCTCCGCGCGAGATCCATATCATCCCCGCCGCAGGTGGCGAGCCCCGGCAACTGACCGACCTCGGCGTGAACGCGTCCGGTGCCGCCTGGAGTCCTGACGGCAGCCGGCTCGCCTTCACCGCGGACGCCCACCAGCGCGACGAGCACAGCTACGAGCGCGCCGACCTCTGGGTGGTGGACCTTGATGGCACCGTCACGCGGCTGACCGACGACGAGTACAACTACTCCAGCCCGGAGTGGTCGCCGGACGGCCGCGAGATCGCGGTGCGGGGCAACGAGGGCCTGGACGTGATCATCCGGGAGGCCCGCGACCGGGGTTCGCCGACGGAGCTGTACGTCTTCGACGCGGGTGACGGACGGCGCCTCAGGTCGCTCACCGCGGACTGGGACCTGATTCCGAGCGCGCCCACCTGGTCCCCCGACGGCGGTCACCTCTACTTCTCGGGCGGGATCGGGGGCAACACCCACCTCTTCCGCGTCCCCGCGGGCGGGGGAATGGTCGAACAGGTCACTGCGGGCGACCGCCGCCTGGGCAGCTTCTCCTATTCGGCCGACTTCTCGAGGATGGCCTTCCGGGCCACCGACCCCGTCCGACCCGGCGACATCTGGATCGCCGATACGAACGGCGCCGCGGAGATGCAGCTGACCGACGTGAACGCGGAGCTGCTCGCCGAGCTGGAACTCTCCGCGCCCGACCGGCTGCTGTTCGACAGTCCGGACGGCACGGAAATCGAGGGCTGGATCCTGCCAGCGCGGGGGTACGGCGGGGATGGGCAGGGCGGCGGCCCTGGCGCGGGCAGCGGTGGGCAGGGCGGCTTCCCCCTCATCCTCGTCATCCACGGCGGCCCCCACGGCTCCTACGGCAACGACTTCTCCTTCGACCGCCAGCTCCTGGCCGCGCACGGCTACATGGTCCTCTATACCAACCCGCGCGCCTCGACCGGCTACGGCGAGGACTTCCGCTGGGGCACCTGGGGCGGCTGGGGGTTCAAGGACTACGAGGACGTGATGGCCGGGGTGGACCACGCGATCGCCAACTACGACATCGACACTGCGCGGATGGGCGTGACCGGATACTCGTACGGCGGCTACATGACCAACGTGGTCATCACGAAGACCGACCGCTTCGCGGCGGCGATCGCGGGCGCGTCGATATCGAACTGGGTCAGCGATTACGGGGTCGCCGACATTCCCCGCACCAAGGAGAGCGAGTTCTTCGGCCCCCCCTGGGAGGAGCGCGGGCTGGAGAACCTGATGCGCTCGTCGCCCATCATCCACGCGAAGGGCGTGTCGACCCCCACCATGTTCGTTCACGGCGAGTCGGACCACCGCGTCCCGATCGAGGAGGCGGAGCAGATGTACGTCGCGCTGCGCAAGCAGCAGGTGCCGGCGCGGTTCGTGCGGTACCCGGACTCGTACCACGGCGGCTGGACGCTGTGGCGCACCGTGCACCGCACCTGGGTGCAGCTGGAGTGGTGGGAACAGTGGCTGGGACGGCGGCCGGCATCGTGAAAGGGCTCGCACTGGCCGCTGCGGCCACCGTTTCCCTCCAGTCCTGCACCGGCGCGCCGGAACCCGACCTGTCTCCCGAGCGGTGGGCCGACGACTACGAGACCTTCATGGCCGCGCAACTCGTCGACCGCACCGAGGCGGGTGTGGCGACCGGGATGAATGGGGCGGTGGCCGTGGCCTACAACGGACTTGCCGCGCGGGCCGGCCTCGAAGCCCTCGCCCAAGGCGGTAACGCGATCGACGCCGCGCTCACGAGCGCGCTCACCCAGGTCGCGCTGACCGCCGGTGCGCCGATCAGCTACTTCGGCATCCTGTCGCTCGTCTACTATGACGCAGGCACGGGCCAGGTCCACACCATGAACGCGGAATGGAACACGGTGCTGGCGGAGGACGACCCGGCGTCCATTCCCGGCGGGATCGACATGTCTTCGCCCGACGGCATGTACGGCACGGAGGTGGGCGGGCGCACGGCGCTGGTGGGCGGTTTCATGAAGGGGGTGGGAGCGGCCCACGATCGCTTCGGGCGGCTGCCCTGGGCGGAGATCTTCAAGCCGGCGATCCACGTCGCCGAAGAGGGATTCCCGGTTCCGAAGAAGATGGCCGGGTACTGGAAGGCTCGGGCCAAAGATCTGGCGCGCCTTCCGGAGACCGGCGCAACGCTGCTCAAGGCGGATGGCTCTCCCTACCTGGAGAACGATGTCTTCGCACAGCCGGCGCTGGCGGCGACGCTGCGGGCCGTTTCGGAGCAGGGGACCGACTACATGTACCGCGGCTCCTGGGCGGAGAAGGCGGCCGCCGCGGTCCAGGCTGACGGGGGGTTGATGACCGTCGAGGACCTGGGCGCGTACGAGGTGATCTGGGACGAGCCCCTCGTGGCGGATCTGGGCGGCGGCTACACCGTGTACACGAACCCGCCCCCCAACAACGGCGGGGTCGCGCTGATCGAGGCTCAGCGTTTGGCTGTGGCGGCGGGGCTGGCCGGGGACGGTCACTGGACCGAGTCGGCGGACGCGCTCGGGAAGGCGCTCGACATCACCCGCAACTACATGTTCGACTTCCTGCCCGCCGAGACCATGGAGACGCTCCTGGCCTCCGAGTTCACGGACGAAGCGCGCGTGACCCCCGAGCACGCCGAGCGCCTGTGGGCGCTGATGGAGCGCGAGATGCCGTTCTTGAACTGGACACCGCGGGGGCCCGGCCACTCCGACGACGTGGTGGCGATCGACGGCGACGGCAACATCGCGGCCATCACGCACAGCATCAACGCGGTGATGTGGGGAAAGACCGCGATCGTCGTCGATGGGATCACCATCGGCGACCCGGCATCCTTCCAGCAGCAGCAGATCGCGGCCGTCGAACCCGGCGGCCGCCTGCCCGCACCCACCGAGACCGGCATCCTCTTCCGCGATGGAGAACCCTTCCTGGGATTCGCGTCCATGGGTTCCGGGCTACACCACCGCACATTCCAGGCGCTGATCAACGTGATGCGCTTCGGGATGACCGTAGACGAGGCGATCAATTCCCCCGACTTCTTCATTCCCACCACCGACCCCGCGACGCTCGGACTCACGGTGCGGGTCCCGGCGGGCATGTTCCCCCGCGAGGTGCTCGACGGCACCGGCTACGCCTACACGGAGGTGGACCCCACGGAAGCGCGGCTAGCGGGCGAGGGCCTGTGGGTGGCGGTCAGCCGGGATCCGGAGACGGGGGAACTGCGGGCCGCATCACATAACCGGAACAACAGCGCGGCGGTGGCGCGGTAGCGTAGCGTTCGTCTTCCAGGGCGTCTTGCGGACTCGGCGCCACGCCGCTGTCGCTGCTCACCAGGGTCTGTCCACGGACTGCGCAGAGACCCGCACCACCCCGCCCTCAACCCGCAGCAACTCCGCACCATCGCCATCCCCGAAGAGAAATGGCCAGCTTCCCGTGCTGCCCGCCTGAAGTCGCACCCGGCGGATCCCGTCCAGAGACAGCGGCGTCCCGGCTGCGAGCGTGGCGGGACCCGAAACCTGGTAGAGCCAGGCTGCACCCGCGCCCACCGAAGTCACCCGATATGCGCCGTCCTCGATCACCACGGCAACCCCCTCGTCGAGTCCCACGCCCACCACCGGACCCTCGCCGCGCTCCGCGAGAAACCGCGCCAGGAAGACGAGCAGCCGTCCTTCGCGCGAGCGTTCCGCGAAGTGGCTGTCCACAATGGTGCCCGCCAGTTCGGGCTGAGCGATGGCGGAGCGGGAGACACTGACATCGCGGTGCAGGGGATTGGCCAGGGCCTCGCTGGACGTCACGGTCCCGTGCTGCGCATCGAACGCGATTTCGCCGAACGAAACGGCACCGGCGCTGGTTCCCCCGATCGCCGCGCCGCGGGCGACGGCCGCAGCCAGCGAATCGTGAAGTTCGGTTGGCCAGCGGCCCAGGTAGTTCCACTGGTTGCCTCCAGCGAGCCACAGCGCTTCGGCCCGGCTTACGCGACACAACGCGGCGGGGTCCGCTCCCGATTCCGGGCTGGTGGTGCGGACCGTGACCACACTGGACGGGGCGGGCACGGGCGCCAGCAGCGTCCCGAAGTAGTCCGGGTAGCTGGTCAGTGAGCCGCTGGCGCGAAGAACGACGACATCGCCCCCGGCGGCCCCCTCGACGAAACGCCTCGCAGCCTGGTCCTCTTCACGGCTGCCGCCCATCAGGACGAGGCGGCGAACCGGAGTGCGCTCGGTGTCGGTGCCGCTGCCGACATCGCCGCCGACCTGGATTCCGGCACCGGGTTCGGGACACTGGCCGGCGGTGTCGGGGTCCGGACCGATCTGCCCGTCCACGCCGCCGCAGGCGATGAGGACGGCCAGGAGCAACATGACCAACCCGCGCACGGCCGCGGGCGACCCCCTGGTGTTGCCGAACCCGGCCGTCGTCAATCCCCGCCCGTCAGGTCAGCTTGCCGTCGGTGCGCAGCTTCTGCACCACGGCCCAGCCCATCGCCTCCGTGACGCCCACCGCGACCACCCCCCTGATGATGCTGCCGTACACGGGGACCCACCTGAGCACGATGTTGGCGCCGCCCTTGCCGACGATCGTGCCGAGCGTCGCGTAGAGCGTCGACTTGAGCGCGGCGTCGGTCACCGGGACGCCGAACTCGTCCGCCAGCGCGGTGATCATGCCGACCTGCACCGGCATGATCGCAGCCGCGTCGGACCCGGGAACGATCGCTCCCGCCGCCGCCGCCCCCGCAGCGGCCGACGCCCCATGGATGATCGTGGCGCAGCGTCTGTCCTGATCGGGGATGTATTTTCTGAAGCGTTCCCTGATGCTCATCCTGACACTCCATGCAGGTCTGTGTTCCGGCCTCCCGGCCTGAAAGATACCGTTACTACGTTTCAGCGGCGCCGGTTGTTTCCGTCGGTCCGTGCAGCGTCCGCCGGTCAATGCGACGCGGCTGCACGACCCTATCCGAATATAACCTTCGGCCTCCGTGAGACGGCCCGTCCTGCGACGGTGCGTCGTCCGATACCTCGGCCCAACACAAACGCCTCCTGCGCTGTCCTTAAGGTGGCGGGGCGCCCCGCGCGCCAACGACCTTTACACTCTGCCGGAGGACAGGATCCGGCGCATCACCCTTGAAGGAGGAATCCTGATGCTGACGAGACGTGACTGGCTTCGTACCACCGCGGCTGCCGGAGCGGCCGTCACCCTGAGTCCCGACATCCTGAACGCACTGAAGCGGCAGGAGATGATGACCCGGGCCATTCCGTCCACGGGAGAGCAGGTGCCGATTGTGGGCTTGGGCAGCTCCGCCACCTTCTCGCGGGTCGCGCGCGGCGACGACGTGACCCAGCTCGGGAATGTGCTGACCGCTCTCGTGGAGAACGGCGGTACCGTCTTCGACACGGCGCCCAGCTACGGGTCCTCCGAAGAGGTGGCCGGACGGCTTGCGAACGATCTGGGGCTCACGGACCGCATCTTCTGGGCCACCAAGGTAAACGTGGCGCGGCGTGGTCCGGCGGACCCGGCGGCGGCGCGCGCCCAGATCGAGGCGTCCTTCGACTACTTCGGCGTGGACGAGATCGAGCTGATGCAGGTTCACAACCTGGGCGATATGCCCGTGCAGATGCCGATCATCCAGGAGCTGAAGGCCGAGGGGCGCCTCCGCTACATCGGCACGACGCTCACGCCGCGTGGACCCCAATACCAGGGGCTGATGCAGGCGATGCGCGACTACCCGCTGGACTTCATCGGCGTCGACTACGCGGTGGACAACACCGACGCCGCCGACGAGGTTCTGCCGCTGGCCCAGGAGCGGGGGATCGGCGTGCTGGTCTACGTGCCCTTCGGGCGCACCCGCCTGTGGAACCGTGTCGGCGACCGCGAGGTGCCGGACTGGGCCCGCGAGTTCGGCGCCAACAGCTGGGCGCAGTTCTTCATCAAGTTCGCGGCGGCCCACCCCGCCGTGACCTGCGTGACGCCCGCCACCAGCAACCCCGGGCACATGATCGACAACCTGGGTGCCGGACTGGGGCGCATGCCGAACGAGGACGAGCAGCAGCGGATGGTCGAATACGTGGAGGCGCTGCCGCCGGCGGGCTAGCTCACGATCCGTCCCCGTCTGGGCAACACGACCGCAGGCAGCCCGAGCCGCTCGACCGCCTCGTTGAAGCGCACCAGTTCGTTCTCGAGCAGGTCGATGTAGCGGACGCGCACGGCTTCCCATTCCGTGAGGAGGTCTTCGAGGCGCTCGAGGGTGCCGGGGTGGGGAGCCCCCTCGGCGCCGCCCGAGATGTAGCCGTCCGTGCCGGTGATGCGCCCGTAGAGTTCCAGCCACTGGTTGTCGAGGCGGGGCGGGAAGCGGATCGGGTCCTGGTTGGAGCGGTTGCGGGTCTGCATCAACTCCTCGGTCACTCCCGTCGACTTGTCCGCGAGGGTGTCGGCGAGTGCTTGCAGTTCGGCCTCCTGTTCCGCGGCGCGGGCGCGCTCCATCACGGTCTCGACCTGTTCGCGGATGGCGGCGAGGTCCTCGATGGCGCGCGCGATCGAGTTGATCGAGTCGCGGGCCTGGATCGCGACGCGGAACTGCTCGTCGTAGCTCGCGACGGTCACTTCGGGGATGCGCGGGTCGGGGAGCAGCTCGAAGTCCCGTTCGAGCACGGTGTCGCCCACCGCCAGGCGCACGGAATACCGCCCCGGAGGCGCCTTCACGCCGCCCGTGTATCCCCATACGACCGAGCCCTCGGGCAGCTCCGGGCCCCCGTAGGAGAGCGTCCACGCGATCCGGTTGAGCCCGGCGGCCTTGGTGATGCGCTCCCCATCTTCATCGGCCGCCACCGCCGAGTCCGACGCGAACACGCGCACGACCTCGCCGCTCCCGTCCACGACCTCGATGCGGATATCGCCCTCGGGCTCCTCGGCGAGGTAGTAGTGGATCAGCGCCCCGGCCGGTGCCGGATCCGGGTTGAGCTCGGCGAGCCCGAGCGCGCCCACGTTGCTCAGCCGGACCGCGTCCCGCGGCGCGAAGAGGTGGGTGCCCGCCGCGACCGCCTCCTCGATTTCACGTAACGGGCTGATGTCGTCCAGGATCCAGAACGAGCGGCCCTGCGTCGAGATGATCAGGTCGTCGTGCGCGACCCGCATCCCGGTGACGGGGGTGATGGGGAGGTTGCGCTGCAGGCTCTGCCAGGAATCGCCGGCGTTGAAGGAGACGAAGACGCCGTACTCGGTTCCCGCGAAGAGAAGGCCGGGGCGCATGGGGTCCTCCCGGACGGTGCGCACCGGATGGTGGCCGGGGATGCCGTCGGTGATCCGGGTCCAGGATGCGCCGAAGTCGTCGGTGCGGAAGATGTAGGGGCTGAAGTCGTCCATCCGGTAACGCTGTACCGCGATGTACGCCCGCCCGGCCTGGTGAAGCGACACCTCGATCTCGTCCACCGTCCCCAGCTCCGGCATCTCCGGAGGCGTGACGTCCCGCCAGCTGCCGCCGCGGTTGAGCGTCACATGCACCCGTCCGTCGTCCGTTCCGGCCCAGATCTCATCCCGGTTGACCGGCGATTCCGCGATCGAGAAGACGACGTTGTAGATCTCCACGCCGGTTACGTCGGCGTTGATCGGCCCGCCGGACTGCACCTGGTGCTCCGGGTTGTTCGTCGTCAGGTCGGGGCTGATCGTCTCCCAGGTCGAGCCTTCGTCGTGCGAACGATTCACGTACTGCGACCCGTGGTAGAGGACCCGGTTGTCGTGCGCGCTCACCAGCATCGGCGACACCCACTGGAAGCGGTGCTGGAGGTCGCTGGCCGCCATGCCAAGCTGCAGTTGCGGGTAGAGCATGATGTTGCGCCGCTGGCCGGACTGCAGGTCGTAGCGGTCCATCACGCCCCCGTAGCACCCCGCGTAGGTGATGTGCGGCCGGTCGGGATCGAGCGCGATGGGGCCGGTCTCGCAGCCCCCGACGTTCAGCCAGTGCTGCTTGGGGTAGAGGGTGTTGACATCGGACCAGGCGGGCACCGAGATCGTCGTGTTGTCCTGCTGCGCGCCGTAGAGGCGGTAGGGGAAGCCGTTGTCGACGATCACGTCGTAGAGCTCGGCGGTGGGCTGGTTGAAGTAGGTCGACCAGGTCTCGCCCCCGTTCACGGTGACCTGCGCGCCGCCGTCGTTGGCGACCACGATGCGGTTCGGGTTGCCGGGATGAATCCAGAGGTCGTGCACATCGCCGTGGGGAACGGGAATGACCACGAAGGTGGTCCCGCCGTCCACCGAACGGTACAGGCTGGTGTTGAGCGCGTAGACCGTGTTGGGGTCCACCGGGTCGGCCTGAACGTGCGTGTAGTACCAGGCGCGCTGGCGCAGATTGTTGTCGGAGTTGGTTCGGGTCCAGGTGGCGCCCCCGTCGTCGGAACGGTAGACGCCCCCGTCCGGCTCGGCCTCGATGATCGCCCACACCCGGTCCGGGTCCGAAGGGGAGACCGTCACACCCACCTTGCCCACGACCCCCTCGGGCAGTCCGCCGCCCAGCTTCGTCCAGGTGTCGCCACCGTCGGTGGTCTTGTACACGCCGCCCTCCTCGGCCCCGGAGATAAGCGCCCACGGCTTGCGCTCGCCGCGCCACATCCCCGCATACAGAATGCGCGGGTTGGTCATGTCCATGGCCAGATCGGACGCGCCGGTCGAGTCGTTGAGCGCGAGCACGTGGTCCCAGCTATCGCCGCCGTCGCGCGAGCGAAAGATCCCCCGCTCCGGGTTCTTGCCGAAGGGGTGGCCCAGCGCCGCGGCGTAGACCAGATCGTGGTCGCGCGGGTGCACCTCGATCCGCCCGATCTGCCCGGCCTCAGGCAGCCCGATGAAGCTCCAGGTCCGCCCGGCGTCCATCGACTTCCAGGCGCCGCGCCCCGCCGACGTGTTGCCGCGGATGTCCATCGAACCCTCACCCACGTAGATCACGTTCGGGTCCGAGCCCGCGACCGCCACCGCCCCGATCGAGCCGCCGAAGTACCCGTCGGAGATGTTGCGCCACGTAACCCCGTTGTCGTCCGACTCCCACACGCCGCCGCCGGTGGTGCCCATGAGCCAGCGGTCGGCGTCGTTGAGAAAGCCGGTGGCGGCGGTGGAACGGCCGCCGCGGTAGGGGCCCACCATGCGGTAGCTGAGGTCCTTGAAGGCCAGGGTGTCGAACTGTGGGGGCCCGGCGGCCTGCGCGGCGAGCGCGGACGGTACCGCCAACGAGGTCGGCGCAATGGCTGGAAGGGCGGGTGCAGCCATTACGGTAGCAGCGAGCAAGAACGCGAATCGGCTTGGTGGGCGGTCCATGGGTTCTTCCTGGAAGGGTGTGGTGGGGCGTTCACGAGTTGCGCCAGAGCGGTGCATTCCCAATCGTGACCATCAATCTGTCAAAACCACGCGGGGGGACGCACCCCCGGACTCGGTGTTGCGATGTCGCGGATCCCAGTGAATGAACGGAGCGTGTTGCACTGCTCCGGTGGAGCCACGGTGGGTGCCGTGCTCGTCACTGCGCTGCTCTTGACCGGATGTGCCACCGGTGCACCGGTACGCGCGAAGCCTCCCATGGTCACTGAAGAACCTCCTTGCGATCCGCAGGCCCCGACGGACAGGGAGGTGCCTGTTCCGACATTCATCGTCTTTCCGGAGCAGCCACGCTCCACCGCGGGACGCCGGGGTACTGGAGGTGAGGCTACCGTGTCGCTCCTCGTTGGCGAGAACGGGCGCGTGCGTGAAACGAAGATTGAGACCGGTTCTGGCTGGAACGCCTTTGACCAGGCGGTGGTGCGTGCTGCCCGCCGTGCCGAATTCCGGCCTGCTACGGTCGACTGCGAACCGGTGGAGATGTGGTTCGAATGGAAAGCCGCCTGGGAACGGGAGTCCGGGAACCCATCGGCGGTGTCCTGACTCAGTCGCCTTCCGCCAACGCCCCGGCCAGCCGCCCCGAGATCTCGCGCAGCCGCAGCCACTCCTGGTAGAAGAACGGGAGCATCAGCATCGATTCCACGAACTGGAAGACGTACATGACGACGGCGAACACCGCCCCGTAGTCCGCCGTCTGCTCGACCGCGGCGCTCACCGCGAACACCAGCAGCGCAATCATGAATACCCAGTTGACCCCGAAGTTGGCCGCTTCCAGGTCGGAGAGCCGGATGTTCCAGCGCATCATCGCGCGCAAGTGATCGCCGAGGCGACGGGGGTCCCCGCTGTCCACGGCGTCCACCTGCCGTTCGTGCTCGTCGTTGAGCCCTTCGTTGTACCGGATGGTCAGCTTGCCGGTGAGGGCGTAGAGCGTGACGGTCGCCAGTGCGACGACGATGCATCCCAGGAAGACCGGGACGTTCAACACCGACAGGATCACCACGGTGCCGCCCAGACCCAGGACGCTGTTGATGAGTTCGGGAAGCGAGTTTTCGAAGAACTCGACCATCTCCTTCAGCATCCCGAGGCGGGCCGTCCTGGCGGAGGTGCCGCTATCCGCCGTCGCGGCGACCATCTCCTCCCCCAGTTGGGTATAGATCCTGGCGTACGCCCGGCTGTCGACAAGGCGCCGCACGATCGCGATCCCCATCGTCACGATGCCGAGTCCTGCCAGCTCGTATAGGCCGCGGGCCGAATCGGCGAGCACGCCGTCGATCGCGCGCCCGATGAAGAGGGGAAAGAAAACCCAGCCGGCGGATTCCAGGACCACCAGGAGGAGGGTGAGCGCCATACGACCCGCGAAGCGCTTCAGGAGGGATTGCATGGGGTGGTGGGGATGGCCGGCCAGTCCCGGCGGAAAGGCGGTCGAGGATCAGAAACGCGCCTTCAAGGTTTGGCGCCGTGGGATGATCATGGCGCGGTGGGGCGGATCCCGCCAGTGAGGGGAGGCGGCGGTCGGCCCCTGTCCTTCGGGTCTAGAGGTTGAGCCGGCCTCCCTGGTGTCCCTCTTCACGGACGGTGGGTGACACCGTGTAGGAGTCCGGACGTTTCTCCACCGCATCCGACCCTGCGGTTGCGCCGACCTCGGGGCAAGGGGACTCCGGCTCGGCTGCGTTGATGCCGATGATCCCGGTCGCGCTGAAGATCAGCGCCAGGGACAGCACCAGCCCCACTGCCGAGGTTCGCCGACTCGACCCTCGTTTCAGGTGTAGCCTCGTCATTTTTCCCTCCCGCGTTTTCCGAGCACCCCCTCGGGTGCTCACTGTGTACACCTTACAGCAATTTTTGTGCCAACACTTGCCGCACCTCGTGTAGCCGATTGGACAGCCCGGAACCCGAGAAGGTTGCCCGGCGGGCCGCAGCCGCACACCGTTCCCTACGGGAGTTCGCCTCCCGGTGCTTCGCGGTCGTTATCTTGATGTGACTCCGGAGCGGGCGCCTGGCAGTCCGCTGCGACTTGGAAGGGCATGACGCCGGCCGGACGATCTCACCCGGGAGGTACCATGGAACGCAAGGATTTCCTCAAGGTGGCCGGGGTGGGCGCGCTGGCCGGGGCAACCGCCACAATCGGCTCCCGCGCGGGCACGCCAGCCCAGGCCGGCGTCCAGACGGGCACGATCACCGACGTGCCGGGGATCCGGGCCGGCCACTACACCTACCCGGGCGCGCCCACCGGATGCACGGTGGTGATCGCGGACGGGGGCGCCGTCGGCGGCGTGGACACGCGGGGCGGCGCGCCGGGCACGGTCGAGACCGACCTGCTCGATCCCGTCAACACCGTGCAGCGGGTCAATGCGGTCGTGCTCTCCGGGGGGAGCGCCTTCGGCCTCGCCGCGCGGGACGGTGTCATGCGCTACCTGGAGGAGCGCGGCGAGGGCTATCCCGTGGGGGGCGGCCTCGTCGTCCCGATCGTGCCGGGCGCGATCATCTTCGACCTGCGCGTCGCGGGCGGCGTGCGGCCCGGCCCCGATTGCGGGTACGAAGCCGCCTCCGGCGCCTCCACCGGAGCCGTCCCGGAGGGGAATGTGGGAGCGGGCGCCGGCGCCACGGTGGGGAAGCTGCGCGGGATGGCCTCGGCGATGAAGGGCGGGGTCGGCACGGCCTCGATCACCCTGGAGAGCGGGCTCGTTGTCGGCGCGATCGTCGTGGTCAACTCCGTCGGCGACGTCATCGACCCGGCGACGGGATCCGTGATCGCGGGCGTACGCGGCCCCGGCGGCGAGCTCCTCGACGCGCGCCGGCTGCTCCGCGGTGAGGTTCCGTCCCAGCCGCCCGCGGGGAACACCACCATCGGGGTCGTCGCGACCAGCGCGCGCCTCACCAAGGCCCAGGCCACCAGGGTCGCGCAGATGGCCCACGACGGGCTGGCCCGCGCCATCTACCCCGTCCACACCCCCTCCGATGGCGACACCGTCTTCGCTCTCGCCACGGGCGTCCTCGAAGACGGCTTCGATGTGGGCCAGGTCGGGGCGCTGGCGGCCGAAGCCATGGCCGATGCGATCGTGCGCGCGGTGCGGGCGGCCGAGGGCCTGCCGTCGATTCCGGCGGCGCGGGATCTCCGCGACGGGGCGGAGCCGGAGCGGGAGGAAGGGTCGGAGGGGCCGGCCACTTGAACGCACCGCTGCTGGCGGGGCTCCTCGTCTATGTGGCCCTGATCACCGCGGTCGGGCTCGCCATCGGCCGCCGCGTCCGCGGCACGGGGGACTTCTTCGTCGCCGGACGCGCGCTCGGTCCCGTGCTGCTCTTCGCGACGCTGCTCGCAGCCAATATCGGCGCGGGGTCGACGGTGGGGGCGGCGGGGCTCGGCTACCGGAACGGGCTCGCGGCGTGGTGGTGGGTGGGCTCCGCGGGGGTGGGCACCCTGGTGCTGGCGCTGTGGCTGGGCCCGCGCGTCTGGCGGATTGCGCGCGACAATTCGCTCCTCACCGTCGGGGACTACCTGGAATTCCGTTACGGGGCGTCGGTCCGCGCAACGATCGCAATCCTCCTCTGGCTGGGCACGCTGGCCATCCTCGCGGCGCAGCTGATCGCGATGGCGTGGATCCTCGAGGTCGTGGCCGGGGCGCCTCCCTGGCTGGGGGCGGTGGCCGGCGGCGTGGTGATGACGATCTACTTCGTCGCGGGCGGCCTGCTCAGCTCGGCGTGGGTCAACCTGGTGCAGCTCGTGGTGCTGGTGTGCGGCTTCCTGATCGCGGTTCCGCTGGCGATCCACGGCGCAGGCGGCATGTCCGCGGTTCTGGAGGCGTCCCGCACCGTTCCGGGCCACCTCGACTTCATGAGCAACGGCGATTCGGGGTGGATGTACCTGATGCTCCTGGCCCCGGCGTTCATTGTTTCGCCCGGCATTCTGCAGAAGGTGTTCGGAGCCCGGGACGTGCGTTCGGTGCGCCTCGGCCTGGGGGCGTGCGCGGTCGCGCTGCTGCTCTTCGCCCTGCTTCCGCCGGCGCTGGGGATGGTGGCGCGGGCGGTGTCGCCGGGGCTGGATAACCCCGAGACGGCGCTTCCGGTGATCCTGACCGAGGGGGTTCCCGCGTGGGTCGGGCTGCTGGGGCTCGCGGCGGTGCTCTCGGCCGAGATCAGTTCAGCGGACGCGATCCTCTTCATGCTCGCCACCTCGCTCTCGAAGGATCTCTACAAGCGTTTCGTCAATCCGGCCGCGTCCGACCGGCGAGTGTTGCGGGTGGCACGCGGCGCGGCGGTGGCGGGGGGCGTTGGTGGCGTTGTACTGGCCGTGTTGCTGCCCAGCGTTGTGGGCAACCTGACGATCTTCTACTCGCTGCTCGGGGTCAGCCTGTTTGTGCCGGTGGTGGCCGGGCTTCATTCGCGGAGGCCGGCGGCGGGGGAGGCGCTGGCGGCGGCCGGAGCCGGGGTGGCGGTGCTGCTGGTGGCCCGCTCGGCGTGGGACGGGAGCGGGTGGATGGTGCCGTCGGCGTGGGGACTGCTGGCGGCGGGTGCGGCGTACGGGGTATTCTTTGCCTGCCGGGTATTGATGAGGCGGCGGTTGGGCAGAGCGTGAATCGAAATGTCATGTGTACATGACAAAATGTAATGCAAACATGACTATACTGAATCGATGAAGCCCCGATTCCCCTCCGAAATCCGCACCTGCGAGATGCACACGGGCGGCGAGCCCGTCCGCATTGTGACGGCCGGCTATCCGCAGGTCCCCGGCGCCACGATCCTCGACAAGCGGCGTTACGCGCGCGAGCGGCTCGACCATCTGCGCCGCTTCCTGATGCACGAGCCGCGCGGCCACAACGACATGTACGGCGTGATCCCGGTCGAGCCTGACGATCCGGACGCGGATCTGGCGGTGCTTTTCTGCCACAACGAGGGCTACTCGACGATGTGCGGGCACGCGACCATCGCGATGGCGCGGTGGGCGGTGGACGAGGGACTGGTGCCGGCGCGCGAGCCGCGGACCACCGTGCGGATCCAGTGTCCCTGCGGGCTCGTCACCGCGCACGTGCAGTGCCGGGATGGACGCGCCGGGATCGTCCACTTCGAGAGCGTGGGCGCCTTTGCGCCGCTCCTGGATGCCGCGGTCGAGGTGGACGGGGCAGGCACGGCCGAGGTCGACATCGGGTACGGAGGCGCGTTCTACGCCTTCGCGCCGGCCGCGCGCTTCGGGCTGGACGTGCGGACATCGCCGGCGCGCGCGCTGGTCGACGCCGCGTGGGCGGTCACCTGCGCGGCGAAGTCGCAGCTCGAACTCGAACACCCGGAGCACGAGGACCTGGCCTTCCTCTACGGGACGATCCTGACCGACGGGGGCATCGGCGACGACCGTCCCAGCGCGAACGTCTGCGTATTCGCGGACCGGCAGGTGGACCGCAGTCCGACGGGCAGCGGGGTCACGGCGCGGATGGCGATCCAGAAGGCGCGGGGACTCGCCGGCGTGGGGGACGAGCGGCGGTTTTCCAGCGTCACGGGGTCGGTGTTCACGGGGTGCATCATCGAGGAGACGATGGTGGGGGAGCACGAGGCCGTGACGGTTCTGGTCGGGGGCGAGGCCCACTACACGGGCGAAGCGTGCTTCCGGGGGGAGGAGGGGGACCCCCTGCGCGGGGGCTTCACCGTGCGCTGAGGGGGGCGGGGTGGGGGCGGGGGTTGGGCGGGGCGGGGCAATGGCTGAATGGGCGCGGATCGTGGACGGGGCGGGCGGGGCAATGGCTGAATGGGTACGGATCGTGGGCGGGGTGCCAAGGTGGCGGAGGCAGGGCCGAGCGCCTAACATGGCAAGCCGGAGGTTCCCGTACGATCTCACCGGGAGGGACGGATGGACCGCAAGGATTTTCTGCGCATGGCCGGGCTGGGAGTGCTGGCCGGGTGCACGCGGGGGGGTGCGCCAGCGGCCGAGGATGGTGGCGGGGCAGGGCTCGACCCGCCGCTGGACGTGATCGGGGTGCAGTTGTACACGGTGCGTGCCCCGATGAGCGAGGACGTGGCCGGGACGCTGGATGCCGTGGCCGCCATCGGGTATCGCGAGGTGGAGTTCGCCGGGTACTTCGGGCACTCGCCCGCCGAGGTGAGGGAGTGGCTGGACGCAGCCGGACTGGTCTCCCCCGCTGCTCACGTGGGGATTCCGGAGCTGGCGGGTGCGGGCCTGGAGGCGTCGATCGAAACGGCACTCACCCTGGGCCAGCGGTGGCTGGTCCTGCCGTCCCTGCCCGGCGACATGCAGACCGCCGACGGCTACCGGCAGGCCGCCGATCTGCTCAATGCAGCCGGTGCGGCCGCCGCCGGGGCCGATCTGCGCGTCGGCTACCACAACCACGCCTTCGAGTTCGAGACCGTGGGCGAGGACGGCGCGACCGGGTACGACCTCCTCCTGGAGCACCTCGATCCCGGCCTGGTGGACCTGGAAATCGACTTTCACTGGTCGGCGGCGGCTGGCGTGGATTCGGCTGCGCTGCTCAGGGAAAACCCGGGCCGCTTCCCCCTCTGTCACGTCAAGGATATTTCCACGGACGGGCGGATGGTCGAGGTGGGCGCCGGAGAGATCGACTGGGCGGGGCTCTTCGCGTTGTCGGGCACCGCGGGTCTGCGGCACTACTTCGTCGAGCACGACCGGCCTGACGACCCGATGGCGTCGATCGAGGCGAGCTATCGCTTCCTTTCCGGCACCTGATCACCGCGGGCAGCCGGAGGCCTTCACCATCATGCACGCAAGGAGTGCGAAACGATGAACGGCGGATCCGGCGGACATGCCGATGTGGATGCGGGACGCCTCTTCCTCGGAAGCTGTGTCGCGCTGATCGCGACGTCGGTGGCCTTTGCCACCGTGGGTGCGATCATGTTCGACCTCAAGGGGGAGTTCGTCCTCAACAACGCCCAGATAGGGTGGATCGGCGGAGCCGCGATCTGGGGATTCGCGGTGTCCCAGGTCTTCTTTGCGCCGTTCTGCGATACGCTGGGGATGCGCTTCCTTGTGCGGATGGCCTTCGTCGGCCACCTGGCGGGGGCGATTATGCTGATTCTGGCCTCCGGCTTCTGGACGCTCTTTGCGGGCGCCCTGATCATTGCCATGGCCAACGGACTGGTCGAAGCGGCCTGTAACCCCCTGGTGGCTGCGCTCTACCCGGACAACAAGACGGTCAAGCTGAACCAGTTCCACGTCTGGTTCCCGGGCGGGATCGTTCTTGGCGGACTGGCGGCCTGGGGACTGGACGCCGCTGGAGTAGCGTCCTGGCAGGTCAAGGTGGCGCTCATCCTTATTCCGACCGTGGCGTACGGCCTCCTCCTGCTGAGACAGCGCTTTCCCGTCACCGAAGGGGTGCGTTCCGGCGTCTCGGTTGCGGAGATGTTCCGGGCCACGCTGATGACCCCGCTCATGCTGCTCATGCTGTTCTGCATGGCGATGACCGCATCGCTGGAGCTGGGCCCCAATCGCTGGGTGCCGGCGGTGCTGGAGGCTGGCGGCATGCAGGGGATTCTGGTGCTGGTCTACATCAACGGGATCATGGCCCTGTTGCGGCTCGGGGCGGGTCCGGTCGTCCACCGGCTGTCGCCTACGGGCATCCTGCTCGCTTCGGCGGTGCTCTCGGGCGCCGGGCTGCTGTGGCTTAGCTACGGGGGTTCGGTCACCTCGATCTTTGCGGCGGCTACGGTATTCGCGGTCGGCGTATGCTACTTCTGGCCCACCATGCTCGGCTTCGTCTCGGAACGGATACCCAGGAGCGGGGCGCTGGGGCTGGGGCTCATGGGGACGGTGGGGATGGCCGTCGTCGGGCTCGTCACGTCCCCGCTGATGGGAGAGATCGCCGACCGCGCGGCCCACGAAGTCCTCGACGAGGACCGGGTGGCTGTCGTTCTCACCGAGGCGGCGGGTGCGCTGGAGTCGCAGTCGCTCCGCACCCCCGGCCCCGGGGGCGACGACCTCCGCGCCGCGCTGGAGCGGGTGAGGGGCGTGTTCGATGCCTACGACGAGGCAGGCGTGCTGCCGCCGGTCGAAACCGCCAACGCACTGCGCAGCGTCATCGAATCGGGATCAGCCTCGCCGGCCGTGGAAGAGGCGCGGGCGCTGCTGGGGCCGGCCGAGAACTACGGAGGCCTGATCTCCTTCCGCTACGTGGTTCCGCTGAGCGGGTTCCTCATCGTGGTCTTCGGGGCCCTCTACATCCGGCAGCGGCGTTCGGGCGGCTACCGGGCGGAGCGGCTCTCCTGATTGGCTTCGGAGCTGGCCAGGGCGCTGTTGACGCGCGCGCGCTTCCCGGCATGACCCCCCGCGCGGCGTGAATCCCTTCCTTGGCCGGAGGCTGCGGTACGGCATGGTCGGCGGCGGTCCCGGCGCCTTCATCGGGGCGGTGCACCGCATGGCCGCCGCGCTGGACGGCGAGTACGACCTCGTTGCGGGCGCCTTCGCCTCACGCCCGGAGGGCTCCCGTGAACAGGGGCGCTCTCTCGGGATGGACTCCCGGCGCGTCTACGGCTCCTTCCTCGAGATGGCCGAGGCGGAGGCCGCGCTGGGCGGGGACCGGCGCATCGAGGCAGTGTCCATCGTCACCCCGAATCACCTCCACCGCGTGGTCGCGGAGGCGTTCCTGGAGCGCGGAATCCACGTCGTCTGCGACAAGCCGATGACGAGGAGCGTCGCCGGTGCGGAGGCACTCTGCCGCGAGGTGGAGCGTACCGGGCTCACCTTCGCGCTGACCCACAACTACACGGGCTATCCAATGGTCAAGGAGGCCCGCGACCTGGTGCGCTCGGGAAGGCTGGGCACGGTGCGCAAGGTGGTGGCCGACTACCCGCAGGGCTGGCTCTCCACCCGGCTCGAAGGGACCGGCCACAAGCAGGCGGGCTGGCGGCAGGATCCCGCGCGGGCGGGGCCGTCGTCGGCGGTCGGGGACATCGGTTCGCACCTGCACAACCTCGTGCACTACGTCACCGGCCTGGAGGTCGAGGCGGTGTTCGCGGAGCTTGCGAGCCTCGTGCCGGGCCGCGTCATGGAGGACGATGCCGGCATCCTTGTGCGCTTTGCGGGGGGCGCCCGAGGGGTCTACTCCGCCAGCCAGGTGTCCGCCGGCGAGGAGAACGGGTTGTCGCTGAGGGTCTACGGAGAGGACGCGGGACTCGTCTGGCGGCAGGAGGAGCCGAATGTGCTTGATCTGATCTTCCCGGATGCGCCCCGGCAGCGGCTGACCCGCGGAAGCCCCTACCTGTGCGCGGCGGCCGGCCACGCGACCCGCCTGCCGCCGGGACACCCCGAAGGCTTCATCGAGGCGTTCGCCAACATCTACCGGTCGGCGGGCCGGGTGATCGGGGCCGCCATCGCCGGAGCCGAACCGGACCCGCCGGACCTCGATTTCCCGGACCACAACGACGGTCTGCACGGCGTCCGCTTCATCGCCGGCGTCCTCGATGCGTCCTCGCGGGGGCGCTGGACGGAGCTGGCGGGCACCGGCGCGGCCGGGGACCAGGCCGGCGCGGGAGCCTCGCAAGCGGCGCCGGGCCCGGCCGCCATCTCGGGAGAAGGCCGATGAACCGCCCCGTCACCCTCTTCACGGGCCAGTGGGCCGACCTGCCGCTGGAGGTCCTGGCCGCGAAGGCCGCCGCCTGGGGCTACGACGGACTCGAACTGGCCTGCTGGGGAGACCACTTCGACGTGCAGGCCGCGGTCGCCGATCCCGAATACTGCCGGGGCCGCCACGCGCTGCTCGCCCGGCACGGCCTCGCTGTTCACGCGATCAGCAACCACCTCGTCGGCCAGGCGGTGTGCGACAGAATCGACGCACGGCACGAGGCCATCCTCCCGGCGCGTGTGTGGGGCGACGGCGACCCGGAGGGGGTCCGCCGGCGCGCGGCCCTCGAGATGGAGGACACCGCCAGGGCGGCGGCCCGGCTCGGCGTGGAGGTGGTGAACGGTTTCACGGGCAGCCCGGTCTGGCACCTGCTCTACTCCTTCCCACCCGTGCAGCGCGAGCAGATCGACGACGGGTTCCGCGAATTCGCCGGCCGCTGGGTATCGGTATTGGATGTATTCTCGGCCGAGGGAGTTCGTTTCGCGCTCGAGGTCCACCCCACCGAGATCGCCTTCGACATCGTCACGGCCGAGCGGGCGCTGGAATGGCTCGACGGGCACCCGGCCTTCGGGTTCAACTACGACCCCAGCCACCTTGCGTACCAGGGGGTGGACTACGTCGATTTCATACGCAGATTCGCAGACCGCATTCACCATGTCCACATGAAGGACGTGTGGTGGTCCCGGCGGCCGGTCGCTGCCGGTGTGTTCGGCGGCCACACCGACTTCGGGGATCCGCGGCGCTACTGGGACTTCCGGTCCCCCGGGAGGGGCCGGGTGGACTTCGAAGCGGTGATTCGGGCTCTCAACCGCGCGGGCTACCGGGGTCCGCTGTCGGTCGAGTGGGAGGATGCGGGAATGGACCGGGAACACGGGGCGGCCGAGGCGTGCGCGTTCGTGCGCAACCTCGCCTTTCCGCCATCGGACACGGCCTTCGACGCGGCCTTCGCGGGCCGCGGCGAATGAGCCGCAGGAAAAGGAGGAGACTCGATGCGCTCAACAACGGATTCGAGGGTCCCGCCCCTTTCGCGGGGCTGGTTCGCCGGGGCGATGGCCGCGGTGGTGCTGGCGTGGGCGGTCGCCCTGCAGGGATGTGGCCCGGCGATCGGCGCGGCTGACGGGGACGCCGTGGCCGGAGAGACGGGCGCCGGCCCGGCCCAGGACCCCCCGCTGAACCGGCTGACCGCAGAGGAGGAGGCAGCGGGATGGAAGCTGCTCTTCGACGGCACCCTGGAGGGGTGGCGAGGATACCGGCGCGAAGACGTGCCTTCCGGGTGGCAGGCGCGGGACGGGGCGCTGGTGTTCACGCCCGGAAGCCGGGGCGGCACGATCATGACGGTCGACCAGTACGCCGACTTCGAATTGGCGCTGGAGTGGAAGATCACGGAGGGCGGTAACAGCGGCGTCTTCTACAGGGCCACGGAAGATGAGGTCCGGCCGTACTGGACGGGACCCGAGATGCAGATTCTCGACAACGCCGGCCACCGTGACGGGGCCACGCCCGAGACCTCCGCGGGGTCCAACTACGCGCTCCACGCCCCCACCGAGGACGTCACCCGGCCCGTGGGCGAATGGAACCAGGTGAGGATCGTCTTGCGCGGTGCGCAGGTAGAACACTGGATGAACGGCGTCAGGATCGTCGCCTACGAACTCTGGACGGATGAATGGCGGGCGTTGGTGCAGCGCAGTAAATTCGGGGAGTGGCCGCGATACGGGATGGCTTCGGCCGGCCACATCGGGCTTCAGGACCATGGGGACCCGGTGTGGTTCCGGAACATCAGGATTCGGACGTTCCAGCCCGCCGGCCAGCCGGCGACGAGGAGGTGAATCGATGACGAAGAGGCATTGCAGTGAATTGGTGATCCCCGGCGGCGAAGGCCGGACGGGGAGGACACGATGATCAAACGGGTGCTTCTGGCGGCGATCGCCGCGTTCGTGTTGGCGCCGGGTTCGGTGGCGGCTCAGCCGGGCTGGCTGGGCCGGATCGAGGTGGAGGTGCGCGGCGGGATGAGCGTCGGCACGCATTCGGAGTCCGCCGCCAAGCTGGAGCTCGCCCCCAAGCCGTCCTTCGACCTGGTGGTGAGGGGCGAGATCATCCCCACCTTGTCGGTCTTCGGCGGGTATTACCAGACGACCTTCGGGTGCGAGGAAGGCTTCTGCACCGGCCGCGAAATCACGATCGTGGGGAACCACGGGGCCCTCGGAGCCGTTTGGGTGCCAGACGTGCCGCAAATGGCAATGGGGCCCTGGGTTCGCGCCGGATTCCTCGTCGGGTCGACGCGGGTGGGCACCGAGGGGGATTCCCCCGACATCGGGGTGGGACTTGACCTCGGCGCGGGTCTACAGCGGGACTTCGGCCGTCTTTCGTTTTTCCCGGGTGTGTCCTACCGCTACCTGACGGCGAACACTCCGTCGAGTTCGGCGTATGCGGTTGCGCTGTCGGGCCATCTCGGCGTCGCGATCGCGCTGGGGGGAGGTTGAGTGATGCTTACCGGAAGCATGTCGAAGCACAAGCGCAGGAAAAGGCAGGAGGAGATGATGGAAAGGTTCGCGAGAAGCTTTCGGGCCGGCGCGGGCGTGGCCGCCGTGGCGCTGGCGGGTTGCGGCGACCTCTCGACCATAGGGACCACGCCCCATTCGCTGGTGATCACGCCGGTCGACACGCTCGTTGTCGAAGGGGACCAGGCCCAACTCAGGGTTACGGTGCTCGAAGAAAACGGGAACGTCATTCCGGGACCGCCGGACTGGGCGCCCGTGACCTGGGTCGTAGCCCCCCGGGGGGCCATCGATCTCCAGCGTGACGGCACCTTTACCGCCCTGGGCGGGGCGGACGTGCGGGTATCTGCCAGGGTGGCCGGGGTTACCGGAGAAGTCTTCGTGCGCACCAACCCGCTCGATCTGGAGCTCAGGGCGGGTGCGGTCTACCTGACCCAGGGCGTCCAGAATCTGGACGGAGACGTTCCGCTGATCGCGGGCCGTCCGGCTGCTCTGCGGGTCTTCCCGGTGGGTGACGAGGTCGGCTACTTCGAGCCCGGGGCCCACGCGACATTCTACCGGAACGGTGAAGTCGTCCACTCGACTTCGATGAGTTCGGTGAGGGAGAAGATCTTCACGGAGCCCCAGGAAGGGGCAGTGCACACATCGAACAACGCGATCATTCCCGGTTCCGTGGTTCAGCCGGGCCTCGAGGTCGTGGTGCAACTGGACCCGGACGGAGCCGTGCCGCACGCCCCCGGAAGCCAGCTCAGGTTTCCGGCGGAAGGCAGGATGCCGGTGCACGTGGTCGAAATGCCGGTCTACCACCAGACGATCGTTCCGACCGTTCAGACCGTGTTCCCCTTCAGTGAGGGCGTGGTCAGGTGGGCAGAGGGCAAGACGGAAGACGACCCGTTCTTCCGCTTCGCGCGCAAGGTCATGCCGATCGGCGAAATGAAGGTCACCGTGCATGAGCCGTACTACACCTCGGTGGACCTGACCACTGAAAGAGGATGGGACCTCTGGATCAGCGAGATCCGAACGATTTGGGAGCTGGAGGGACGGCAGGGCTACTACTACGGCGCCAGCCCCCTGCCGCGCGGCTCACGGATTGGCGGCTTGGGCTACTACTTCATCCCGGTGAGCGTCGGGGTCAATCGCGCCCAGACGTACACCCATGAGATCGGCCACAACATGAGCCTTCGGCATATCGCGTGCGGAGGGGCGGGCACCCCGGATCTCAACTACCCGCACCACCCCGAGAGCATCGGCGTCTACGGATTCGATGTCGAAGCGGGCTCCGTTCTCCACCCCTTCAGTGCCAAGGACCTGATGACCTATTGCGACCCTGCCTGGATCAGCGACTACAGCTTCCGCATCGCGCTGAACCGGAGGCTGCAGGTGGAGTCCGAGTCGGCGCGCGCGGCGTGGGAAGCCATCCCGGAAGAGAGCACGATCATGCTGTGGGGGAGCGTGGGAGAGGGAGCAATGCACATGGAGCCGGCCTTCCTCGTAGAGTCCCGGTCCAGCGTGCCCGCTGCGGGAGGTCCCTACCGGCTGGAGGGCTACGGTCCCGGCGGCGAGCTGCGGTTCGGCTTCGACTTCACGCCCCAGCCCGTGGAGTTCGGCGGCCAGCACTTCCACTTCCACGTCCCCTACGACCCGGACCGGGACGGCCGGCTGGACCGGGTGGTCCTCTCGGGTCCGGAAGGCGAAATCGTCCTCGGTCCGTCGAGCTCGAGCCCCATGGCGATCGTCATCAACCGCAGTTCGGGGCAGGTGCGCGCGATACTGCGGGACTGGGACGGCTCGATGGCGCTCGCGGACGGTGACACGGAGGTTTGGGTCAGCGACGGACTGCCCTGGGACGCGCGGTGACGACTGGCGGCCCGCCCGGCGAGCGCGTGCCGGGATTGGAGGGCGGCTCGGCCCGCTGGGTGCTTTTGGCGGTTTTGCCGGCCTTGGCCGCGTTGCTCCCGGCCCCCGCGGCGGGGCAGTGGGCGGATTGGCTCGGGGATGCCCAGGCCGAAGTGCGCACGGGGCTCAGCGTTGGGAGTCATTCGGAGTCGGCGGCTGCGCTGGACATCGTCCCGAAGGTGTCGGTGGATCTGGTCTTCAAGCGGCAGGTCAATTCCTCCTGGACGGCGTTCGGGGGCTACTACCGCACCGCTTTCGGTTGTGAAGAGGGGTTCTGCACGGGTCTCGACCTGTCCATCGTCGGGAGTCACGGGGTGCTCGGGGCGGAGTGGACGCCGGCCCCGGGGGGACTGCGCGGCCAGCCCTGGGCTCGGGCCGGCCTGCTCTACGGTTCCACGGAGGCGGGAATGCGGGGCGACTCACCCCAATTCGGGCCCGGGATCGACCTGGGCGCGGGTGGGATGGTGTCGTTCGGGCGGCTGCTTCTGCTCCCCGGAGTCTCCTACCGTTGGCTCAGCGCGAACACGGCCTCGAGATCGGCCCACGCGGTGGCGCTGTCCCTGCAGCTCGGCTTCGCGATCCGGTTGAACGGTGGATAGGAGCTGTCGGTGAGGCCCCGCGCTGCGTGCGGCTGCCTGCTGCTGGCGTCGGCCCTGGCGGGGTGCGGCGACCTGGGGATGGAGGCCGGGGCCGTACCGTCCGCCCTGAAGATCTCTCCCCAGGACACCATGTTGACCATCGGCGACGAGAGCAGGTTCTCGGTTTCGGTCGTGGATCAGCGCGGCCGGTTGATTCGCATGCCGCCTTCGTGGGCGCAACCCGTCTGGAGAAGCGAAGATAAGGGGATCGTGCACATGATGCCCGGCGGAACGGCGGAGGCTGTCCGCTTCGGAGAGACTACTGTGTCGGTCTCCTACGCAGGGGTGACGGGGCACACCCGGGTGCGTGCCAACCCGGCGACAATCGATCTCGCCGTGGAAGGCTACTACTTCACGCAGGGGGTCCAGACCCGTGCGGGTGACGTGCCGCTCATCGCGGGACGCCCGGCGTTGCTGCGGGTCTTCGTGACCGGAGACCGGGACAGCTACTACCAGCCGGTCGTGGAGGCGTCGTTCTACCGGAACAGCACGCTGGTGCGCACATTCGTCATGGAGCCGGAAACGGACGTGCTTCCTTCGGAGGTCGACGAGGGCCGGCTGGACTGGTCCTACGACGCGGTGATTCCGGGGTCGCTGATGGAGCCGGGCACCGAGATGGCCATCGAGGTGGACACCGAGGGCAGCGTGCGGGTAGGATCGGCGACCCGGCCGAGGGTTCCGGAACGGGGATGGCTGCCGATCGAGGTACAGGCGGTGCCGCGCTTCGATCTCACGGTCGTACCCGTGGTGACCACGTCGCCGAACGGTCCGGCTGTCCACGACTGGACCGACGGGATGACCCCCGAGAGCGCACAACTGCGGCATGCGCGGGCGGTTCTCCCGATCGGCGAGATGACCGTGACCGTCCATGAGGGATTCATGACCTCCGTGGACCTGACCACCGCCACAGGCTGGTCCAAGCTGCTCGGAGAGGTGACCTTCCTGCGCGTTACCGAGGGGGAGCGCGGCTACTACTACGGCGCGGTGCACCTGGACGAAGGGACGGCGTCGAGGGGGCTTGGCTTCATCGGCCATCCGGTCTCGGTCGGCAGGGCCAACGGGGAGGTGCTGGCACACGAACTCGGGCACAATCTCGGCCTGCACCATGCCCCTTGCGGAGGGGCGATCGCACCCGACCAGGGCTTTCCGTACATGGGCGGCTCGATCGGCGTGTGGGGCTTCGATTTTCACGACGAACGGCTGGTGGATGCCTCGCTTTACCGGGACTTCATGGGGTATTGCAACCCCAGCTGGGTCAGTGACTACCACTTCATCAAGGCCATGGAGTTCCGGCTCAACGAGGAGGCGGAACTGGTGTCGGGGCCCGGAGCAGCGATAGGACCGGCCCTCCTTCCGGGCCCGGTTGGCGGTGCCGGTGCGGATGAAGAGACCCTGCTGCTGTGGGGCAGGACCGGTCCCGGACAGCTCGAGCTGGACCCGGCTTTCATGGTGGACCTGCCGGCCACGATGCCGGCTGGCGAGGGTCCCTACCGGCTGGAGGGCTTCGGCCCGGCGGGCGATCGCCGCTTCGGGTTCGGCTTCGCGCCCCGTCCGGTGGCCACGGGCGGGGGGACGTTCCTCTTCGCCGTACCCTACGATCCCGCGGTGGAAGGTCGACTCGCGCGGGTGGTGTTGTCGGGGCCGGAGGGGCAGGTCACGCTGGAGCCGTTCGGTTCCACGCCGATGGCGATCGTGACCGAGCGCGGGAGCGGGCGGGTGCGCGCGATCGTGCGAGGCTGGACCGGCGGCGAACTTCCCGCGCTGGGTCTCGCACCGGGCGAAGCCGGGGTGCGGGTGAGCGAGGGGCTGCCGCGCTGAAAACCGCGGTGCGCCCGTGATCGAGCCCAGGGTGCGCCGACCGTGACACGATGGCCGTGACACGATGGCCCCCAGGATCATGTGCTGCCCCCACAGTCGGGACGGCCGGATTCGAACCGGCGACCCCCTGAACCCCATTCAGGTGCGCTACCGGACTGCGCCACGTCCCGTGGACGGGGAAGCTAATGCCGCCGGGGATCGAGTGGAAGACTGACGGACCGCGGTGCTGACGGACGCCGTTACTGACGCGCGGTGCGGGCGGCTGCGGTGCGCAGGCCTATCCGGCCGAGATCGCCGCGCGCATCCGCCGGATGTCCCCGGGTCCGACACGGCAGCACCCCCCCACCCCCGCCGCCCCCGCCGCGATCCACGCACGGCACGCTCCCCCCCAATCGGCCTCCCGCTCCGCGCGCCCCCACCGCTTCGCCGCGGCGTCCCAGTCGCCCCCGGCGTTCGGGTAGGCCAGGACCGGCTTGCGCGTCCCGGCCGCCAGCGCCGCAATCAGCGCGGGAAGAAGTTCGGGCGCCGTGCAGTTCACCCCCACCGCCGCCGCCACGTCGCACGCTTCCGCCCACGCCGCCACCTCGCCGATGGGCGTGCCGTCGCTGAGGTGCCCCTCGTCGCGGCAGGTGAAGCTGAACCACACGGGCGGCGCGCCCTCCCGGGCCAGCGCCGCGAGCGAGCGCGCCTCCACCAGCGCCGGGATGGTCTCGCAGAGCAGCACATCCGCGCCGCTGCGGGCCAGCACCTCCCAGCGCCTGCGGTGGAAGCCGGTGAGGGCGGCACGGCTGAGCCCGTAGTCGCCGCGGTACTCGGAGCCGTCGGCCAGGTACGCCCCGTAGGGCCCGACGCTCGCCGCGACGAGGGGGCGGGGGTTCGCCGCGCCGAAACGGTCGCGGACGCGGACCGCCAGCTCCACCGCGCCGAGGAGGAGCCGCTCGGCCTCGGGAGCCGTGAGGCCGCGTGCCTCCAGGCCCTGAAAGGTGGCCTGGTAGGTCGCGGTCGTGATGCAGTCGGCGCCGGCTTCCAGAAAGTCGCGATGCACCGCCTCCACCGCACCGGGATCCTCCAGCAGAACCCGCGCCGACCAGAGCGGGTCGTTCAGGTCGTGGCCCGCACGCTCGAGTTCGCTGGCCAGGCCGCCGTCGAGGAGGAGGGGGCCGCGTCCATCCGGCGTCCCGCCGGAAGGGTGCTTCGCCGCCCTCGGTGCGACCCGGGCGTCCGCCACGGACTGCCGTTCTCCTGGTGCGGCCGCGCCGTCGTCCACCGCCCGCTACGCCGGAAATCGCCGCAGGAAGAATGCATAGACCAGCACCACCGCGCCCGCGCACCCGAGGAAGAGGGCCGGGTTGCCTGCGCCCACGCCGAAGCCTCCCAGCAGGACGAGCGCGACGGCGACGGGGATGATGTAGCGCACGAGGGGACGCCACGCCGTGCCCACCCTGACCCGCCCGGCGCCCCGATTGGTGTCTTCCCGGAAGCGGGTCCACCCCCAGGTGGAGACCACGTAGAGCGAGATCAACAGCCCGACCGCGCCCAGCATGTAGTCCCCCGAGACCCGGTTGGCGAAGTCGAACAGGTCCATCCCCCAGATACGTATCCCGGACCAGATTCCTTCAGAGAGGATGACGGGGATGCAGATGAGGAAGGAAAGCACGGCGCAGAGCACGACCGCGCGTTGCCGGGACATCCTCAGCGAGTCGCCGGCCGACGCCACCAGGATCTCGAAGACCGCCACCTGCGAGGTGAACCCCGCCACCAGCAGCAGGAAGAAGAACATGGCTCCGAACACGGCACCCCCGGGCATCTGCTGGAAGAGCGAAGTCATCGTCACGAAGAGCAGCCCGGCGCCCTGGTCCGGGTCCATCCCGAAGGCGAACAGAGCGGGGAAGAGGACGAAGCCCGCCATCACCGCCACGCCGGTGTCGAAGGCGACCACCATGGCGGCGTTGCCCGGCACATCGCTTTTGCGGGCGTCCAGGTAGCTGCCCAGACCGAAGGCGGTCGCCATCCCGATCCCGATCGAGAAGAACGCCTGGCCGAGCGCGGCGAGCACCGCCGATCCCGTGAGCGCGGACAGGTCCGGTGTCAGATACCACGCCAGACCGGCGGCCGCACCCGGGAGCGTGACTGCCCGCACCGCCAGTCCGGCGAGCAGTACGACCAGCAGCGGCATCAGCACCCTGGCGTACCGCTCGATGCCCCTGGCCACCCCGCGGCTCACGACCAGGGCCATCAGCAACACGATCAGGCCCGTGTAGCCGACCACCGGCCCCGGGTTGGCAGTGAAGGCGTCAAAGGCCTCCCGGGTCTCGGCCGGCGCCTGGCCCAGACCGCCGCCCCCGGACAGGAACATGACGAAATACGCCGCCAGCCACGCGATCAACATCACGTAGTAGCTGGTGATCAGCACCGCCGCGGCCACGCCAAGCCATCCGATCAGGTTCCACGGACTCCCGGGGGAGCCGGTGAGCCGGCGCATTCCGGCGATCGGCGTGAGGCGGGACTTGCGTCCCAGGCTGAGCTCCGCGGTCATGAGGGGGATGCCGACGAGGATCGCGATGGCGACGTAGACCACCAGGAACGCGCCCCCGCCGTTTTCTCCGGCGAGGTAGGGAAACCGCCATATGTTCCCGAGGCCGACCGAGAATCCCGCGGTGGTGAGGATGAACCCGGCCCGGCTGCTCCAGCGTCCGCGAGCCGGCGGCTCCGCGCCGCTCCCGGTGCTCACGCGGGTCCGGCCCGGCGCCTCGCGCATCCAGTCCGGCGTCTCGTGCATCCAGCCCGGCGCTGCGCGCATCCAGTCCGGCGCCTCGCGGGTCCGGCCCGGCGCCTCGCGCATCCAGTCCGGCGCCTCACGCATCCAGCCCGGCGCTGCGCGGCCCTCGGTGCCACCCGGGGGTTATCCACGGACGCTAGAAGAGCGGTTCCGCGGCCGGGTCGGATTCCCTCACCAGCGTCAGGATGGCCGCCTGCGGAACGACGAGGTAGTCCTTGCCCTCGAAGCTGATCTCCACCGCCGCCTTGCGGAAGAAGATCGCGAAGTCGCCGACCTGGGCCTGCACCGGGAGGTACCGGGCCTCGCCGGATCCGATCTTCCAGGGCTCTTCGTTGAGCTCCGTGGGCGCTCCGATCGGCGTGCCGGGGCCGGTCGCTATCACCCGTCCACCCTGCACGGACTGCTTGTCGACCGCCGTCGCGGGCAGGTACAGCCCGACCTTGCTCCGGCCCTCGCCCTCCTCGGGCTCGATGAGAACCCGGTCCCCCACGACGATCAGCTGTTTGCGGCTCTTGCCTTCCACGTTTTGCTCCCTGGTGCGGCCGGCGCCGCGGTGGCCGGCGTGGTGGCTGGATCCGCCTTGCCGCCCGCTCCCACCGCCGCCTCGACCACCGCGGCGACGTGCCGGATCTGTGCCTCGGTCAGCTCCGGGAACACCGGCAGCGCGAGGACCCGGCCGGCGGCGCGCTCGCTCACGGGAAGGTCGCCCGGGCGGTAGCCGAGGTCCGCGAAGCACTCCTGGAGGTGAAGCGGGATCGGGTAGTAGATCGCGGTGCCGACACCGGCCGCATCCAGCTCCGCCCGGACCCGGTCGCGTTCGGCGACGCGGATGACGTACTGGTTGAAGACGTGGTGGCCGGTCACGACCCGGGGGAGTCGCAGCCGGCCGTTGCACTGCTCCGTGGCCGGGCCCAGGAGGCGGGTGTAGAGCGCGGCGTTCGCGATGCGGGCCGCGGTCCAGTCCTCCAGGTGGGGCAGCTTGGCGAGGAGAACCGCAGCCTGAAGTGCGTCGAGGCGGAAGTTGCCGCCGACAAAACGATGGTGGTACCGGGTCGTCTCGCCGTGGACGCGCAGGGCACGCAGCCGCTTGGCGCGGGCGGCATCGTTGGTGGCGACCAGCCCGCCGTCGCCCCAGCCGCCCAGGTTCTTGGTGGGGAAGAAGGAGAAGCAGCCGTAGTCGCCCACCGAGCCTGCGCGGCGGCCCTCGTGCCGGGCACCGATCGCCTGCGCCGCGTCCTCGATGACCGCGATGCCGCGTTCCCGGGCGGCCTCGACGAGCGGGGTCATCTCCGCCATCTGGCCGAAGAGGTGGACCGGCATGATCGCGCGGGTGCGGTCCGTGATTCGTTCGGCCACCCGGGCCGGGTCGATGTTGAGGGTCACCGGGTCCACATCCGCGAAGACGGGCCTAGCGCCGACCCGGGAAATGACGCCGGCGGTCGCGAAGAAGGAGAACGGCGTGGTGACGACTTCGTCCCCCGGCCCGATCCCTTCGGCCATCAGCGCGAGCAGGAGCGCGTCGGTCCCCGACGACACGCCGATCCCGTGACGGGCGCCCACGTACCTGGCGACGGCATCTTCGCAGGCCTCGACAACCGGCCCGAGAACAAAGCGCTGCGAGTGCACGACCCGGGCCACCGCGTCGTCGAGCTCCTCGCGGAGGGCGGCGTACTGTGCCGTGAGATCGAGCAGAGGTACCTTCATCATGCCCCTAAGCTAAATCGACCGGAGCCGACATGGCATTGCACCGCACCGCAATCGTGAGCTGCGCCGCGCTCGTCGCCCTGATGCTCGCGGCGGCTCTGCTGGTCCGCGGAGGCGGTGGCGCCGGCCCTTTCCACGTCATCGAGACCGCCGCCACGCCGACGGTGGAGGTCGCCGGGCTCCCCGCGCCGTCCATCCCTGCCGCCAGGGCCGAGCGCGCCGACCTGGGGCAGCTTGCCGGCACCACGCTGGTCCTGCTGTTGCTGGCCGGGTCGGCGGTGCTTGTGACCCTGCTCGGTGTCATCGGCTCCGAGAACCTCGCGCGCAAGGGCCGCCGTGTGATCGAGGTCATGCTGGGTGCGCCGCCCGGCTGGCTCGTTGGCGCAGCCGCGCACCTCTGGCGCCGCCGCCTCCTGATCGCAGCGGCGCTGGGCGGGGGGATGTGCGTCGCCGCTGCCGCGTGGCTGGTGCGTGGAGCTCCCGCACGGACAGGCCTCGAGGTGCCTGCGCTGTGGCCTGCCGGCGCGGTGCTGCTCTTCATCGTCGCGGTCGTGTTCGGCGCCGGCGTCGCGCCGGTCTGGCGGCTATACGCGCGCGGCCGGTCACTTTCGCAGGAGGCGGACAAGAGGCAGTACACCGATCCGCGCCCGCAGCAGTTCAACCGGGTACTCATCATCATGGGGCAGATCGCGATCTCGGTCGCCATCCTGGCGGGGTCGGGGCTCATGGTGCTTTCAAGCGTGGCGCGGCCGACGCTGCGGGAGACTGCCCCGGGAGCAGGCCAGACCGTGGTCGGCCGTCTGGCGTCGCAGTCGGAGGACGCCGCCGGTTCCGCCGCCCGGGCCGTCATCTATGAAGCGGCGCTGGCTGCCCTGCAGGACGCGCCCGGCCTCGCCGCGGAGAGCCTTTCCACCCCCGGCGCCTGGTTGGGGCGCGGCCCGGAGACGGTGGCGGTGAACGAGTGCGGCCCCTGCATGGCCGGCGATCTGTTCAATCCAATCCACCGGAGCCGGGTCCAGGTGCACGCGGTGATGCCCGGGTTCTTCGCCAAGCGGGGCATGCGTTTTCTGGCCGGCAGCGGCTTCGACGAAGATGCGCCCCGGCCAAACGGTGTAGCACGCGAAAACGCCGGTCCCGGCCAGCAGTCCGTGATCATCAACGAGGCGTACGCCGAGGCCCATTTCATCGACCCCGTGGGGAAGTCCCTCATGTTGAGCGGCGGAGCCGAGGAGGTCTGGTACGACGTGATCGGCGTGGTCAGCGATGCCCCCCGCGGCGGATTGGGGGCCTCGGGATCGCCCTTCGCGGTGTACTACTCCGCACTCGACCATCCGCCGGCCGAGATCGAGCTCGTCGCCAGCGTGAACGTGCCGGCGGGGGCGGGGCTGGACGATTCGCTGCGAGTCGTTCGCCAGGCGCTGGACGCCGCGCCGGAAGGCGAACTGGTCATCCGTGACTTCAGGAAGGCGGACGACGAGCTGGCCAGGGTTTACGATACGGCCGGCTGGCTGGGAGGCGGGATACGGGCAGCGGGGGTGCTGGCGGCCCTCGTGGCGCTGGCGGGAGTGACGAGCACGCTGAGGACCCATATCCGGTCCCGGCTGCGGGAGATGGGGGTCAGATCGGCGGTCGGCGCCCCTCCGCGGACGCTGCGCCGGATGGTGCTCCGGGAGGCGCTGCGCCTCGCCGCTGTCGGCACGGGACTGGGCCTGTGGGCGGCAACGTTTCTCGTCGCATTCCTGAGCCCGGTGGCCGTGGAGATCTTCAACCTGCCCCTCTTCCTGGGCGTGGCTCTGCTGTTCGCAGGTTCCGCCTTCGTCGTCGCCCTTCCCAGCGCGAGACTGGCGGCCTCGGCGGATCCGCGGAGGGTGATGGAGGGGTAGGGGGGCTTGCCACCCACCGCCGCTGAGCCGGAGATGCCTTGCGGCCAATTTGGCAGGGTTCTTGACGCCGCCGGCATGGGGGGCTGCCAATTTGGCAGGTTCCGGGCCGAGCGGTCCCGCGCGGCTGCCATTTTGGCAGTCCCGACCTGCCATTTTGGCAGGTATTGCGCCGCGGACACCGGGTCCGCCATGCGGTTCTGCCTAGGTTTCCCAGCTCCCGAAGAGCTGCAAGGCCCCCGCCTCCAGGTCGAGAAGCCGCCGCTTGCGCTCCAGGCCGCCGCCGTAGCCCCCCAGGTCGCCGCCGGTTCGGACGACCCGGTGGCACGGCACGACGATTGCGATCCGGTTGTCGCCGTTGGCGCGTCCCACGGCGCGCACCCCCTGCGCCGACCCCACACGGCGCGCGAGTTCGGCGTAGCTGACCGTCGTCCCGTAGGGGATGTCACGCAGGGCGCGCCAGACGCGCTCCTGGAAGGTCGTTCCGGCAAGGACCAACGGCACGGAGAACTCCTTGCGCGTTCCGGCGAAGTACTCCGGCAACTCCCTCTCCAACGCTTCCGTGTGCGGGTGCGGACCCGGCACCAGCGGCCCCACCAGCCTCTCCAGCCGCGTGAGTTGCGCGTCGAGCGTCTTGCGCCCGGCGAACTCCAGGAGGCACACCCCCGTGTCCGTCGCCCCCGCCACCATCTCGCCCAGCGGCGTCTGCAGACGAGTGGTGAGGACCCTGGCGCGGCCCGCCCCACCCCCCGCCCCCACCCTACCCCTCCCGCGCCTCATCGCACAGCCGGTACATCACCCACGTCCCAACCGAGCGGAGCGGCCGCCACGGCTCGGCGCGCGCCAGGACCTCCCGGGGCGCGGGCCTCTCGGCCAGACCATCCAGCAACCGCACGCCCTCGCGCACACCCAGGTCCCCCGCGGGCATCACGTCGAGGCGGCCGAGCCGGAACATCAGGAACATCTGCGCGGTCCACTCCCCGATTCCCCACACCGCCGACAGCATCTCCACCACTTCGGGGTCGCTCATGCGGGACACGGTGCGCAGCCGCACCGAACCGTCCGCGCAGCGCCCGGCAAGGTCCCGGATCGCGCGGGTCTTCGCGGCCGAGAGGCCCGCGCCGCGGAAGCCCTCGTCCGGAAGCTCCAGGCACTCCTGCGCGGTGGGGAAGCCGGACCCGGGGGTGAGCTCGCACACGCGCCCGTAAATGGTGCGTGCGGCCGCCCCGGCCAGCTGCTGGAAGGTGATCGAGCGCGCGATCGCCTGGAAGTGCGATCCCCGCGCGAGCGGGCCGGCCGGGAAGCCCGGGTAGGGAGCCACGCGGGCCATCGCCTCGCCGAGGACCGGGTCGCGGCGGGCGAGGCCGGCGAGTTGGTCGGGGGTCGGCTTCATGGCGCGGGCGCGGCTCACGACGCGGCCTCGCCCACGACGCAGCCCCAGGTCACCGCGCGGTCGGCTCCATGTCCGCGCGGGTGCCCCGGGTGCACCGGCTTCACGGCGGTCGCCACTTCACCCGCCCACCAGCGTGGGAATCTCCACCACCGGATCGACATCCGCGCCGTAGTCCACACCCGGCACCTCGAACCCGAACAGGCGAAGGAACTCCGCGCGGTACCCCTCGAAGTCGGTGTCGTCGCGCAGCGTCTCCGTCGAAACCGACTCCCAGGCCCGCATCACCGCCGCCTGCGTCTCCGGCTTCATCTCCAGGTCGTCCATGCGGATGAAGCCGTCCCCGTCGGCCACGACGCCCGCGTCCCCGTACACCTTTGTCCCGTAGAGCCGCTGCGTCTGCTCCATCGGCCCCTCGTGGTCCCCCTTCTCCTTCATGATCCGGAAGAGAATCGACATGTAGAGGGGGACGACGGGGATCGCCGCGCTGGCCTGCGTGACCACCGCCTTGAGGATGGCGATGTGGGCGCCGCCGCCGGACTGCGAAAGCTCGGCGTCGAGCTCCCGCGCGGTGCGGTGCAGGTCGGCTTTGGCCCGGCCGATGGCGCCGTCCCGGTAGATGGGCCAGGTCAGCTCCGGGCCGATGTAGCTGTACGCGAAGGTGCGGCAGCCCGGCGCCAGCACGCCGCCGCGCCGGAGCGCCTCCATCCAGAGGCGCCAGTCCTCGCCGCCCATGACCGCCACCGTGGCGTCGACTTCCTCGGGCGTGGCCGGCTCCAGCTCGATGCCGGTCACCTGGGCGCGGTCGGTGTTGAGCGTCTTCGAGCGGTACGGCGCGCCGATGGGCTTCAGCACCGAGGTGAAGGTCTCCCCCGTGTCGGGATGGGTGCGCCGCGGCGCCGCCAGCGAGTTCACCACGCAGTCCACCGGCGGAAAGTCCCGCTTGAGCACTTCGACCACGCGCTCCTTCGCCTCGTGGGAGAAGGCGTCGCCGTTGAAGCAGGCGGACTGGAGGCCCGCCTCCGCCGCCGCGGCCTCGAAGGTGGCGGTGTTGTACCAGCCTGCCGTGCCGGACCGCTTCCCGCGCGGCGGCCGGTCGAAGAAGACGCCGAAGGTGGCCGCGCGCCCTCCGAAGGCCAGCGCGATCCGCGATCCCAGCCCGTAGCTCGTCGACGAGCCGAGAACGAGCGCCGAGCGCGGCGGGTTGGCCAGCGGGCGGGCGCCGGCGTGGGCGATCTGGGCCTGGACGTTGCGGGCGCACCCGGTGGGATGGGTGGTGACGCAGACGAATCCGCGGACTCTGGGTCGAATGATCATGGGTGAGGTTCTGATTCGCTCTGTTGCGGGTCGGGACCCGGCTCCGGCCGGCCCAGCCCGGTGAAGATCGCGGCGAGCATGACGCCGAGGAGCGCCCACGAATACGGATTCGCGAGTCCGGCTTCGAGCGCGGATACCCGCGGCACCCCGTAGGCCTCCCCGGCGGCAGTGGCCGAAGACGCCAGAATGGTAGGGATGAAGAAGGGAAGCAGGAAGGGGTACGTGCACACGGTCATGTCCAGGAGGTTGGCCCTCCGGAATCGCCCGATGCCCGCGCGGCGGCCTGCCCGGCGCACCAGCTCCCCCACCGCCAGGATGGCCATGACCGAGTGGGTGGTGACGATCACCGCCACGCTCGTGATCCCGAAGATCCCGAGTTCGGTGCGGCGTTGTGCCTCCGCATCCGCCCGCCACCCCCGCACGAGGCGGTCCAGGATCCCGGCTTCCTGCACGGCCCCCACAATCCCCATCAACAGGATGGTGAAGACCACGATCCCCACCGCCCCCTCCATCCCGTCGAGGATGAGACCTTCGGCGCGGAAGGCCGCGGCGTCGATGTGGATCAGCTCTGCCGGCGACACGAGGCCGAATGCGAGCGCCACGGCCACGGCCGCCACGACCCCGGTGAAGAGGCTCTCCACCAGCCCCCTGCCGCGCCAGAGCACGACGAAGGTGGCCAGCGGCGCGAGGAGCATCGCGAAGGCGGCGGGGTTGGCGGCGGCAGCGGGAAGCGAGTCCGCCTGCGTCGCCCCACCCCCCTCAACCCCCCCGAACCACACCAGCACCACCCCCGCAACCAGCGCCGCCGGGATCGCGTACCGCAGCCGCGACCGCACCACCCCGCCCATCGGCGCCCTCTGGCTGCTTGCCGACGCGATCGTCGTGTCGGAGACCGGCGATACGTTGTCGCCGAAGGTGGCGCCGGCGAGGATGGCGCCGATCAGCGCGGCCGGCTTCGCCCCGAGGACCCCGGCGGCCGGGTAGAGCAGCGGGGCGCAGATCAGGATCGTGCCCAGGCTCGTCCCCGTCGCGGTCGAGAAGAGGACCGCAACCAGGAAGGCCAGCAGCACGAAGCCTCCGCCACGCAGCCCCAGTTCGCCTCCGGCCCACACCAGCGCGTCCACCAGCCCCGACTCGCGCAGCAGCACCGAGAAGATCCCCGCAAGCAGCCACGCCATCACCATGAGCATGACGATCGGCCGCGACATGCCGCGGATCACGGCCGCGCTGTAGTCCGCGGCGCGGCGCGCGAGCAGCAGCCCCGTGCCGAGGGCGGCGATGAGGACGGGCCAGAGTCCGCGCTCGTCCGGTGCGCCCGAGAATCCCAGCCACGCCGCCCCGGCCGCGAAGACGAGGAGGGGGACCGCGGCGCCGGCGAGGCCGAACCGGAAGGGGAGGGGCGGGGGGTGGGCGGGGGTGGGTGGGGGCGGGGGGTGGGCTTCGCGTGGCAAGGTGGCGGGCCGAATGGGTCGAAGGGTTGCGCGGTCGTTGGCGGGATCGTGTATGATCGGTGAGGGTGCCGCCCCAAATCAACCACAGAGGAGGAGAGATGAACGATTCCGACGCCTTCGAGCTGTATGACCTGCGGGTCGAGGTCGTGGCCGGAGAGGGGGAGATGGTGTGCAGCCACCGCGAGGGGGACTATTTCGAGCTCCGGGGCGAGGAACTCTCGCTCCCCGAGGGCCAGAGCTTCCCGATCTATCCGCTCGCGGCCCTCCTGCCATTGCTGCCGGCGAAGCAGAGGAAGACCGATCCGAACGACTGGATGACCACAGACGGCGAGGTGGCCTGCCCGGATCCGTACTGCGGCGCCCGCTTTCGCATCATTCGGACGGGCGTCACCACCTTCCGCCACGGCGATGTGACCCGGGTGCCGCTGGGTGGTCCAGCCTCGTGAACCAGGACCGACGCGATATACCGGATTTGATGCCATGAACCATAAACCGCCCAATATGCCACAATTATGCAATATACCATAACTGTGTAATGTACCATAACTGGTGTGATGAACCATGAACGGCACGATGAACCAGGGCTGGCATCCCCCCGCCACCGGCGTCGTCCGGGGGTGCTGGCAGCTCTCGCGCGGGCACGGGCCCGGTTGGAGCCGCGGCCTCGCCTTCGCCGCACTCGATTCCGCCGCATCGATTCCCGGGCCGCTGCACCTGGACTGTGCCGACATCTACACCGGCGTGGAGGAGTTGTTGGGGGACTGGATGGCGAGCCGGAGAGAGGCCGCGGGCGAAGTCGTCGTGCATACCAAGTGCGTCCCGGACCTGGCCGCGCTGCCCCGCATCGACCGCGCCCACGTGCGCCGCATCGTGCTGCGCTCGCGCGGCCGGCTGCGCCGGGACGTGCTCGATCTGGTCCAGCTCCACTGGTGGGACTTCGGCGTTCCGGGATGGGTACGCGCCGCCGAATGGCTCGCCGAACTTCGTGAGGAAGGCGTCGTGCGACACGTCGGGGTCACCAACTTCGGTGCCGACGCCCTTCGCACCCTGCTGGATGAGGGGATCCCGATCGTCACAAACCAGGTTCAGTTTTCCCTGTTGGACCGCCGCCCCCTCGGCGGCCTCACCGATCTCTGCGCCGAGCGAGGGGTGGCCCTGCTTTGTTACGGCGCGCTCGCGGGCGGTCTGCTGGCCGATGGCTCGTTCGCTGGCGGCGCACCCGGCAGCCCGCTCGTCGGCGCCCCACCTGACAGCCCGCCCGTCGGCGCCCCACCTGACGGCCCGCTCGTCGGCGCCCCACCTGACAGCCCGCCCGTCGGCGACGCACCTGACAGCCCGCTCGTCGGCGACGCACCTGGCAGCCCGCCCGTCGGCGCCGCACCTGACGGCCCGCCCGTCGGCGCCTCGTCCGGCAGCCCGCCTTCCCGCACCGCGCCCACCACCGGCATGCCCGAGAGTGCCGTGGGCGCCGATTCCCGCTCCATCACCAAGTACCGGCTCATCCTCGACGACGTTGGGGGTCCGGCCGTCCTGCGGCGCGCGCGCGCCGCCCTGGCCCGGATCGCTGCCCGCCAGGACGCCTCCCTCGCCGATGTCGCGGCCTCCTGGACGCTCGCCCAACCATCGGTCGGCGCGGTCGTCATCGGCCTCAGCCGGCGCCGCCTCACGGCCGACCCCCGCACGGTGAGATTGCGACCCGAGGATCTTGCCGCCCTCCAGGCCGCCGTCCCCGCCACCGTCCCGGGCGCGGTCTACGAAGCCGAACGGGACCGCTCGGGGCCGCACGGCAGGATCATGCGGTACGACCTCAACCGGGAGGGGTAGGCCACCCATCATGCCTGAACTCCCGGAAGTCGCCCTCTACCTCCATGCACTGCGCGCGCGCATCCTCGGCGAGAGGCTGGAGGCGGTGCGCATCCGGTCTCCCTCCCTCCTGAAGAGCTTCGACCCCGCAATCGCGCACGCTCATGGCAAGGGGGTCGAGTCCCTTTCGCGGCTGGGCAAGCGCGTCGTGATCGGCCTCGAGGACGACCTGTTCCTCGTCATCCACCTCATGATCGCCGGCCGCTTCCAGTGGCGGAAACCCTCCGCGCCGATTCCGCGCAAGCGCGGCCACGCGGCCTTCGACTTCGCCCACGGCACGCTGCTGCTCACCGAGGCGAGCAGCCACAAGCGCGCGTCCCTGCACCTTGTCCGCGGCACCCGTGCGCTGCACGACCTCGACCCCGGCGGTATCGAGCCGCTCGATGCAACCGCCCGCGAGTTCGCCTTCGCGATCCGGCGCGAGAACCGCACCCTGAAGCGCGCCCTCACCGACCCCCGCATCCTCTCCGGGATCGGCAACGCCCACTCCGACGAGATCCTGCTGCGGGCCCGGTTGTCGCCCGTGCAGCTCACCTCGCGCCTGACCGACGGCGAGATCGACCGTCTCCGCGAGGCCACCCACGCGTCCCTCCGCGAGTGGTCCGCGCGGCTGATCGAGGAAGCGGGCGACGACTTCCCCGCGAAGGTCACCGCCTTTCACCCCGCGATGAGCGCGCACGGCAAGTTCGGCGAGCCCTGCAGCCAGTGCGGAACGGCGATTCAGCGCATCGTGTACGCGACGCGCGAGACCAACTATTGCCCGGTGTGCCAGACGGGGGGGCGGCTGCTGGCCGACCGGGCGCTCTCAAGGCTGTTGCGCCAGGACTGGCCCCGGAAGCTGGAGGACCTGGAGTCGCTGAAACGGGAGCGCGACGAGGACAAACGCTAACGGCCCGCGAACGGACCCGGCCGGCGGTTGGAGCCGTTAGCGGCTCCCTGCCTTCACCTTGGGGATCGGGTCGCACAGCTTGTCCCCGCCGAACCCGAAGGTCTTCCCCATCCGCCGCCACACGGTGCCCCACATCGAGCCCTCGTCCTCCTCGGCCTGATCTTGGCCCGCGTTCGGATCCACGACCACCGCTTCGACCGGTGCCCAGCCCCCCAGGGGTTGCTGGGCCGCGAACCGGGGCGTCATCGCGACTGCGGGACGACTCCCCATGGCGGATTCGAGGAGTTCGGCGAAGGTGGGGGGCGGAGCGCTCTCGGCGGCGAGCCCGGCGTCGCCGTAGGACGCGGCCGGTGCGCTTCCAGGAATCCCCGGGGACCCGCCATCCGCGACGGCGACCTGCGACCCGGCCTCGGCTGTTCGTGCCGCCGACTCCGGGTTGCGCTCCGGCGCGGCGGCGGCGACAACCGGACGGTCATCCGTGGGGATGGGAAGGGGCTCCACCTCTTCCGGTTCCGGGGTCACCCGGACCACCTCGATGGCGGAGAACTCGAACTCGGATGGAACGGGTGCGCGTTGCGGCACCCCGACGGTGCGGGACAGATCCGCGGGAGTCACGGTCAGCGCCGCGAAGGCCCAGCCGTGCAGCCCCACCGAGACCGCAATTCCGGCAAGGAGTATCCTCCGGTTCGATCGGGCCCTCGCCGCCCTCGGGTTCACCGCGTCCCCTCTCGAGTTCATCGCGTCCTCCGGGATCTGCCGACTTCACGCACTACCAATCAATATTCATACCGCAGCGGCGAGCGCAAGTGCCGGCGGCTCCCCGATGCCGCGGGCGGTCGACCCGGCGGGCAGGCCTCCGCGTCCTCAGAGGTGAAAGTCGGCCACCACCGGCGCGTGGTCGGACGGGATGTCGGTCTTCCTGCCCTTCCGCTGGTCGCGGTCCACCCAGGCGTCCGTCGACGCATCCGCAACCGGTGTCGTGGCGAAGATGTGATCGATCCGCAGTCCGTCGTTCCGCGGGAAGGCCAGCCTCCGGTAGTCCCACCAGCTGTAGAGCCGGCCCTCCGGGTTGTGCTTTCTCACCACGTCGACGAATCCCCAGCCGCGGATCCGCTCCAGCGAGTCGCGCGCGTCCGCGTGGCAGAGGACGCTCGGCGCCCACCGTTCGGGGTCCTCGGCATCCAGATCGTCCGGCGCCACGTTGAAGTCCCCCGTCAGGACGACCGGATCGGCGGGGACGTGACGCGAGTCCACCAGCTCCAGAAGCCGCCCCATCCACGCCAGCTTGTAGTCGTACGCCTCCGACCCCACCGTCCGCCCGTTGGGGAAGTATGCGGAATACACCGTCACCCCCCGAACCACGCCCGCGATCAGCCTGGCCTGCGGGTCGTCGTCCTCCAGCCCCCTGCGTATGTCGGCGATCGGGTGCGGGCTGATGAGCGCGACGCCGTTGAAGGCCTTCTGGCCGTACACCGCGGACTCGTATCCCTCGTCGCGCACCGCCTCGGAGGGGTAGGCCTCGTCGGTGGTCTTCAGCTCCTGCAGGCAGAGGACATCGGGGCGGTGTCGGCGCAGCCATCCAACAACGCGCGCCTCCCGCGCCTTGACGGAGTTGACGTTCCAGGTGGCGATTCGCATGGTGGGTAAGTTAGTGGGTCGGGAAAGGGCAGCAAGGCGGGTCCGACGTTGCGCAAGCGCGGCGCCCGAGGGCGTCAGAAAGTCATCCCTGCATTACATTATGTCACGTAAACATTACATTTCTGGCGCGAGAGGCAACGATTCCCGGCTCCGTCGCGCGGCAGCGATGCGGGCGCTCACCGCCGTTGCCTGGGCGGCGCCGGTCCTCGTCCTGGCCTGCGGTTCCGGGGACGGCGCCAACGAGGCCGGCGGAGGCGAGGGGCGGGATGCGCCCGGTGGGAACGAGCTTCAGGCCGCACCGGCCGACCCGCGGGCCGCGCCGACGGACCCGCAGGCCGCGCCCCCCGACGGCCGGCTCTTCCCCGAAGTGCTGTCGGTTCGTGACGCCGTCCTCCACGACGGTGTCTGGTTCGTGGTCGACATCAGAGAACTGCGGATCCACCGAATCGCGTCCGACGGCACCTATCTGGGGAGTTTCGGGGGGCAGGGCGAGGGTCCCGGAGAGCTGCGCGGCAACGCCGGGCCGATCGCGATGCGCGGAGACTCCGTCGTGGTTCGCGACCAATGGGGGCTCCACCTGTACGACTTCGAGGGAGCGCCCGTGGCCGACTGGAGAGTGGAGGACGACCACTGCTTCGCTCCCTCCGGGGTGTCCATGGATTCATCGCCCAGGGGCCTGCTGCTCGTAGTGCAATGCGGCGGCCGCGCCGGTGTGGAGCCGCGACCCAGGGTCGTCCTGGCCGAGGGCAGGGGCCCGGCCCGTACCCTGGTCACCGACACCGCTGACGTGAATGAGGTCCGCTGGGACCGGGGCTTCCCGCGCATGGCCGCTCATCCGCGTGGTTTTGTCTTCGGGTACACGGGCGACGAATGCCTGGGTCTGTTCGACCTGGAGGGGGCACCGCTCGAACGCATCTGCCACGACTGGATGGACCGGGTTCCGTTTCCCGAGGAGGAGGCGGACGAGTACATGAGGGATTTGGCGCCGCGCGCCCGAAGCCAGGGAATGCGCGTCCACCGCCCCGAGTTCTATCCGCCCTTCATCGGTTTCTTCGTGGCCGGGGGTGAGAATCTCGTGTATGTGGCGCAGGTCAGCGAAGAATCTTGGCACGGTGTACGCCTTGTCACCCGCGGGCGCTCAGGCGGGCAGACGATTCTCCCCATCCCGGAGGGGGCCAATCTCTTCGGCAGCGGCCGATCGGTTCTGGCCGCCTGGGCCGACCTGGAGGGGACGCGGATCCAGTTCTACACGCTCGACCTCGAACGGAACGCGGCGGAGCCTTGGCTCGCGGAGCGTCCCCGATAATGACCCCCGCCACCCGCTGACCATCTGGTGGACGCCCCGCTTGCCGGCAGCAGCCGACCGGGATCCGACCGGCGGCCCCAGCTCTCGGCCGTCCGGCTGCCTGCCTCGCCTCCAGGCGGACACGACGCCTTCCCCTTCAGCATCCCGGCGCTGAGGGGCCCTTGTGAAATGACGCTGCCGGGGCCGGTGACCTTCTTCGCAGGCGAGAATGGCTCCGGAAAGTCGACGCTGCTGGAAGCTCTCGCGGTCGTCGCGCAGCTGCCGACGGTGGGGGCCACGGAAGCGGTCAGGGACGAATCCCTGGCTGCCGCCCGCAAGCTTGGCCGGGCACTGACCGCCGTGTGGCGCGGCCGTACGCACCGCGGCTTCTTTCTGCGGGCCGAGGACTTCTTCGGCTTCGTGCAGCGGCTGCAGCGGGAGCGGGCGGAGCTTGAGGCCCGGCTCGAGGAGGTCGACCGCGAGTACGTGGGCCGGTCCGAACTCGCGAGGCGGCTCGCGAGGGGGCCGGCCGCCGCGTCACTGGGCGCGATGGAGGCCAGCTACGGCAAGGACCTCGACGCAAACTCCCACGGCGAGAGCTTCCTGCGCCTCTTCCGGTCCCGCTTCGTGCCGAACGGGCTGTATCTCCTGGACGAGCCGGAGGCGGCGCTGTCGCCCCAAAGTCAGCTCGGGCTGGTCGCGATGATGAGCGAGATGGTGGAGCAGGGGGGCCAGTTCATTATCGCCACGCACTCGCCGCTGCTGATGGCCGTGCCGGGGGCGACCATCTACAGCTTCGACGACTCCCCGCTCCGCGAGGTGGCGTACGACGAACTCGACGGCGTGCTGCTCTTCCGCGATGTGCTGGCCGCGCCGGAGCGGTACATGCGGCGGATATGGGAGGTGGGGGGCTAGCCCTCCCCCTCTCCCTCCTCCCCCTCCCGCGCCGCCTTCCTCGCCTGGCGACGCTCCCGCGCGGCGTCCCACGCAGCCTCCATGTCCTTGACTGCGCGGTCCAGCACGCCCTTCATGTCGCTGAAGAGCTGCTCGTCCTCGACCCACCCGACGGCGCCCTGGAAGGTGGCGCGCGTGAGCCGGGAGATCCTCCGGGTCAGGGCGGACACGTCCCGCGTGAAGAAACGGTTGCTGAACTCCGAGACGCGCTCGAAGATGCTGCGGACCTTGTCTTTGTTGGCGTCCAGATAGGCACGGCCGGCGTCGGTGATCGAGTAGACCTTGCGGCCGTCGCGGCTGCGGGCGTCGAGGTAGCCGAGGTCCTCCAGGAGCTGAAGGGTGGGGTAGACGGATCCCGGGCTCGCCTTGTAGCTGCCCGCGGACTCCTCTTCCAGGACCTGCATGACCTCGTATCCGTGCATGGGCCTGTCCCGGATCAGGGCGAGGATGGCGAACTTGAGGTCGCCCCGCTCCAGCCAGCGCCAGCGTCTGCGCGGTCTCCGCGGACGCGGGCGCCGCCGGCCCGAGGGGTTGAAGGGCCAGGGGAGTGAGTCGAAGTCGAAATAGTCGTCGAACCGCATGGTTGGTTTTCCTCCGTGAAGTGTGGGGCGGGACCCGGGCAGACGGGGTATCGGGCCCGGGACCGCCGCCATTCCCGATAGACTACGATATATCGCTCCGGATTGTTTCGACATGTCGCGACATGAAGCGATATGTCTGTCCAACGCGCCGCCGACACCGGAGCGCTTCTGGCCCACCCCCGCCCCGCAACCCCATATTGCACCTCGCGCCCCCGTGCCGTTGAGCACACTGGGTGGCGCCGCCCAGTTCCGGCAAACCCGGGAAGGACCAGCCGCCATGCACGCCAGACCCGCTCTCTCGCCCGCCCAAGCGCTACTGGCCGGCCTCGCGATCGCCGCGCTGCCCGCCCTCACCACCCCCCTCACCGCCCAGACCGCCGCGCGGCTCGAAGCCGACCCGCCCAGCCTGGTCCTCCAGCGCGGCGCGACCGCCACCCTGGTCGTGCGGGTGCTCGACGCCGAGGGCCGGCTCGTCAACGAAGCGGTGCGGATTGCCGGCGCGCGGCGGGCGCTGTCGCTGGAAGGGGACGCGGCGGGCCCGGTGGGGCGCGGCGGCGCGGGTGCAGCGGCTGCCGCCGCCCCCGCAACCCCCGGCCGCTCCGAAACCACCGTCACTGCGCTGGAGGTCGGCGAGTGGGAGATCGTCGTCACGACGGTGAGGCCCGGCCCCGGCGGCCGCCCCCTCCAGCTCACCGTGCCCGTGGTGGTCGAGTGGCCCCCGGTGGTGCACGTCGAGGTTGCGGCGGACGGCCCCGTCTTCGAGGGCAGCACGGTGACCCACCGCGCGACCGCGCTGCACGCCGATGGCACGCACCGCCCGGACGCCGGGTTCGCCTGGCGGACGAGCGACGGGGCGCGGGCCGAGGTGGACGAATTCGGTCACGTGAGCGGGGTCGCGCCGGGCGCGGTCCGGGTCGAGGCCACCTTCGAGGGCGTGACCGGGGCGCTGGACGGCGCGGTGCGCGAGTTCACCGGCGCCTCGCTGGAGATCGTGGGGGGCGCGGACGGGGACGCCGTGCGCACCGGCGACGTGCAGACCTTCACCGCCGTCGTGCGGGACGCGGGCGGCGCGGTGATCGCGGACGCGCCGGTCGAGTGGAGCCATTCGTACGTGCCCGCCCCGGGCGTGATCGCGCCAGCGGCGCCGGGCCAGATGGCCGCGGGGAAGATCGCGGCCGACGTGGCGGGCGAGTTCACGGTGGTGGCACGGTCGGGCCACCTGCGCGCCACACATGGCTTCGAGGCCGTGCCGAGGGAGGTCGTGCGTTCGGTCGAGATCATCGGACGCGGCCATCTCCAGCGCGTCTACAGCACCGACTTCTGGGTCTTCGAGGGCGTGGACGGCCGCGACTACGCGCTGGTCGGGTCCAAGCAGTCCGACGGACACGGCTTCGTCTTCGACGTCACCGACCCCGACAACGTCATCAAGACCGATTCGGTCCAGGTCGACGCCCGCTCGGTCAACGACATCAAGGTGTCGCCCGACGGCCGCTACGCCTCGCTCACCCGCGAGGGCGCGTCCAACCGGCGCAACGGCGTCGTGATCCTCGACCTCGCCGACCCCGCGCACCCGGTCATCGCCGCCGAGTACACCGAGGGGCTGACCGGGGGCGTCCACAACGCCTTCCCCACCAACGACTACCTCTTCGCGCTCGCCAACGGTGACAAGTACGTGATCCTGGACATGCGCGACATCTACAACCCGACTTACGTGTCGGAGTACGACCACCCGGACAGCCGCGTCCACGACGTGTGGGTCCACGACGGGATCGCGTACTCGGCCGAGTGGGGCACCGGGCTGGTCGCCGTCGACGTGGGCAACGGGCGCTGGGGCGGATCCATCGAGAATCCGGTGTTCATCTCCAGCTACTCCGTCCCGACCGGGGCCACGCACGCCGCCTTCCCCTACTACTCGGAATCGGCGGACAAGTTCTACGTCTTCATCGGCGACGAGATCCTGACGCGGCGGGGGATGGCGTGGGAGGGAATCGGCCCGGACCACCGGCAAAAGTACGATCCCGAGACCGGGCGGGGCGGCTATCCGCGCGCCACCTGGGGCTACATCCAGGTGATCGACTTCGACGATCCCGCCAACCCGAAGATGGTCGCGCGCTACGAGGTCTCCGAGTTCGGGACGCACAATATCTGGGTGGAGGACGACATCCTCTTCCAGGCCTACTACGAGGGCGGCATGCGGCTCGTGGACGTGTCGGGCGAACTGATGGGCAACCTGTACACGCAGGGCCGCGAGATCTCGGTGTACAAGGCCTTCGACCCGGTGGGCTTCGTCCCGAATTCGCCGGGCGCGTGGAGCGTGATGCCGCACAAGGGGCTGGTGTGGTTCGCCGACATCAACTCGGGGCTCTGGGCGATGAGGTTTGCGGGATCGCCGTAGCCGGGCGGTTGCGGAGAGTCGAACGGCCGGCGGCGGAATGAGCCATCCGGTGGCCGGACCGCCCGCGGTGAGCCCGGCCGAAGCGGCGGTCCTCGCCGCGGTCGACGAATCGTGGCTGCTCGACACGCTGGCCGGGCTGGTCGCGATCCCGAGCTGGCAGGGCAGGGAGCGTCCAGCCCAGGAGTACATGGCCGCGGTGATGGCCGGGCTGGGCATGGATCTCGATGTCTGGGAGATCGACGAAGCCGAACTGAGGCGCCACCCGGACTACGCGACCGAGATCGAGCGCGAGGATCCGCTCGGGGTGGTGGGGAGGGTGGGGTGGGGGACGGGGGGCGGGGGTGGCGGGCCGGAGGGTGGCGGCGGTGGCCGCGAGCCTCGCACACTGGTCATCAATGGCCACGTTGACGTCGTGCCGCCGGGTGATTCAGGGCGGTGGGAGACGCCGCCGTTCGAGATGGTCGTGAAGGATGGACGGGTGTACGGGCGCGGGGTGCTCGACATGAAGGGGCCGCTGGTGGCGGGGCTGGCGGGGGTGAAGGCGGTGATGGACGGGGTGGGGCGGGTGGGTGGCCGGGTCGATCGGCGGGGCTTTTCCCCTCGCGAGAGGCCGGCGCCCGGTGCGCCGCCTCCTCGCGGCTCGGTCCTCTTCCAGTCCGTGATCGGTGAGGAGGATGGTGGACTGGGGACGCTGGCGTCGGTGCTGCGCGGTCACGTGGGGGACGGCGCCGTGGTGCTGGAGCCGACCCGCCTCGCGGTGGCGACCGCCCAGGCCGGCGCGCTCAACTTCCGGTTGACCGTGCCGGGGCGAGCGGCGCACGGGGCGCTGCGGTACGAGGGCGTGAGCGCGCTGGAGAACTTCATGCGCCTGTACGAGGATCTGATGGCGTTCGAGCGGGAGCGGAACGCGGCGGTGAACGAGCCGCGCCTGGCCGCCTTCCCGGTGCCCTACCCGATCTGCGTGGGGACGGTGCAGGGCGGGGAGTGGGCGTCGTCCGTGCCGGAGACGGTCCGCGCGGAGGGGCGGTTCGGGGTGGGGGTGCGCGAAGAGGTGGGGGCCGCGCGGCAGGCGTTCGAAGCGCGGGTGGCGTCGTTCTGTGCGCGGGATGCGTTCCTGCGCGACCATGCGGCGCGGGTGGGGTGGTGGGGGGGGCAGTTCGCCCCGTGCGAAACGCCGGAAGATGCGCCGATCGTCCACGCGGCGCGGAGCGTCACCCGCGATCTGGAACTCGGCGACGGGGAGGTCGTCGGAGTCCCCTACGGATCCGACCTGCGCCACCTCGTCAACGCCGGCTCCACCCCGGGCGTCCTCTTCGGCCCGGGAGACGTCGCTGGCGCCCACCAGCCGAACGAATCGATTGCGATCAGCGAGCTTGTGGACGGGGCGCGGGCGGTGGCGCTGCTGGTGCTGCGGTTTCTGGGCTGCGGTTAGCAGGCCTGCCAGCCGCTCGACCTCAGCCCGACTTCGTCGCAGTGAAGGTGCCGGTCCCTTCTCCCATCGCCCAGGTGCCCTCGATCGTGTCGCCGGACACGGTCCCCTCGATCAGCAGCTGACCCTCCGGCCCGGCCACCTCGATCGTGACGGTCTGGCCGTCCACCGCGACCGAGAGGACCGAAAGCGGCGGGAACATGTCGCTAACCACCGACCCCGTGTAGCCGTCGTCTCCGCGCTCGATGGTCATCGTCCCGGGGATAATCTGGCCGTTCACGTCGGCCGCGTAGGAGTAGCTGCCCACCGGGTCGAAGGGCGGAGGCCCGGCGGGAGCAGTGGCACAGGCGGCCAGCGCCGCCGCCGCGAGAAGTCCAGTCACAAATCGTCTGCTCATTTGGAATCCATTCGAGTTGGGCTTGATATGAATCATACGTTCGACAGCATACGCATTCTTGCGTGCCCGCGCATCCGCCGCCCAGCACCTCACCGCCTCTGCCACGTCGGTATCCGCCCAGGATCGACGCCGTTGCTGCGCGCGAAATCGTCGATGAGCGCTCGCGCGATGCTGTAGGCCGGCGGCACCGGAGGAAGCGCGTCTGCGCGGAACCAGCCGACATCCACCAACTCGTCATCCCCACTGTGGATCTCGCCACTGTCATACTCGGCGGTGAATCCGACCATCAGCGAGTCGGGGAAGGGCCAGGGCTGGCTGCCGAAGTAGCGGACGTTCCGCACCCGGATCCCGGACTCCTCCTCGACCTCCCGCCGCACGGTGTCCTCCAGCTTCTCGCCCGGGTCCACGAAGCCCGCGAGCACCGAATAGCCCCCGTGCGGATGTCGGCGGGAGCGGCCCAGCAGGATCCGGTTGCCGCGCGTCACCTGCACGATCACCGCCGGAGACACCTTCGGGAAGGCGAGATGGCCGCAGGAGCGGCAGACCATCGCCTGATGCCGGCGGGACGCCTCCGTTGCTGTCCCGCACACTCCGCAGAAGCGGGACGTGTGCCGCCAGCGCGCCAGGTGCGCCGCCCTCAGCGCGATCGTGATGTCCGGCTCCTGCAGGAGGACGAGGGCCCGGCGCAGCCCGATGGCGGCAACACCCTCCGGCGGCGTCCAACCGGGGGCGGCCCGGGCGGCGACGGCGGGGGTATCGCCGGCCGGAAACCACTCCTCTTCTCCTGCATCCCATCCCCTGGCCTCGTCCACGGTCGGGAGCTCGGAGGCGCCCTTGGGCAGAACCAGCCGATCACCGGTGAACAGACATGCCTTCATCAGGGCTGCCGACCCGTGGACAACACCCGCGCGGCTTTCGAGCGGCGATTCACCCGCGTCGGGTCGATCCGCCCAATCCGCCAAACTGTAGTGTCTGCTTTGCGGAATGTAATGTTTATTTTACGAAATGTCATGTTCTCTTTACAACTCACAACCTCTGGGCGCCGCTTGTCGTTGGCCTTCTGACGAACTGCGGAAGAGGCACCTGTTCACAGCTTGCGGCTGCACCTATTGTGAAGAGTAGCCCGTCCCCCTTCCACCGACCAACCGAACTGCGACCGCTTCCTACGTGTCCGCCGAATCCGACCCGGTCCACAGCCCCGCCCGGCCCTCCTGGGCCAAGGTGGTCGACCAGACCCGCTGCATCGGTTGCCACGCCTGCACGACGGCCTGCAAGTCCGAAAACGAGGTGCCGCTGTCCGTCACGCGCACCTATGTGAAGTACGTCGACACCGGTGCCTTCCCGCAGGCGCGCCGCTCCTTCCAGGTCACCCGCTGCAACCAGTGCGAATCGCCCCCATGCGTGGCTGCGTGCCCTACCTCGGCGATGTTCAAGCGCCCCGACGGGATCGTCGACTTCGACAAGAGCATCTGCATCGGCTGCAAGGCGTGCATCGCGGCCTGTCCCTACGACGCGATCTTCATCAATCCGGAGGACCACTCGGCCGAGAAGTGCAACTTCTGCGCGCACCGGCTCGACATCGGGCTGGAGCCGGCCTGCGTGGTGGTGTGTCCGACGGAGGCGCTCCTGGTGGGCGACATGAACGACCCGTTGTCGGAGGTGGCCCGCATCATCAACCGCGACCCGGTGGCGGTGCGGCGGCCGGAGAAGGAGACGAAGCCGAAGCTGTACTACAAGGGCGCCGACCAGGTGACGCTCGACCCGCTGGCCGCACAGCGTCCTGAAGGGGGCCTCTTCATGTGGAGCGAGCAGGGTGAGGTGGACCACGGGGTGCCGTCGGGGCATCCGGGGCCGTGGAACTCGTCGGCGGCCGCGGTGCTGAGCTACGACATCCCCCACCGCGCTCCGTGGGACTTCCGCGTCTCGCTCTACACATGGACGAAGTCGATCGCGGCGGGGGCGTATCTGGCGCCGCTGCTGCTGCTCACGACGGGCGCGCTCGGGCCGGCCAGTCCGCTCTGGACGTGGGCCGCGCCGATCGTGGCCGGTGTCTTCCTGGCGCTGACCGGCGCGATCCTGATCTGGGACCTGGAGCACCCCGCGCGCTTCCACCTCATCTTCCGGCGCCCCCAGTGGCGGAGCTGGCTGGTGCGGGGAGGCTTCATCATCGGCGGGTATTCGGCGGCGCTGGCGGCGCACTTCGCGGTCGCGCTCACCGGCGCTTCGCCACCGCTCTGGCTCGGCTGGACCGGCGGCGGCCTCGCGGTCCTCACGGCCATCTACACCGCCTTCCTCTTCGGCCAGGCCAAGGCGCGCGACATGTGGCAGAACCCGCTGCTGCCTGTGCACTTCCTGGTGCAGGCCGTGCTTGCGGGCGCGGGGGCGGTGGTGCTCGTGGCGGCCGCGACCTCCGCCGGGTCCGCCGGGGTGGCCGCCGCCGCGCTGCAGCTCTTCGCGGTCGCGAGCGGCGCACACCTTCTGATGGTCGCCGGCGAGGTCTTCATGCCCCCGCCCACCGCCCACGCCCGCCTCGCCGAGCGCGAGATGACCCACGGGCGCTTCCGGGGCTGGTTCCGGGTCGGGGTGCTGGGCGCGCTCCTGGGGGTGGCGGCTCCCTGGCTGGCCGGGGCGGCTCCGTGGCTCGGCCCTGCCGCGGTCGTGCTGGGGCTCATCGCCCTGCTCGCCTACGAGCACGCCTATGTGCAGGCGGGCCAGTCGGTGCCGATCGCATGAGCGCGCGCCCCACCCTCGACGAACTCAACCGCCGCGTCTCCGCCGCCCGCGCCGAGACGGAAGCCCGCGGCGAGACCTTCTACCCCGGCGCGAGCCGCGTTCACCTCGCCGCCTTCCCCCCGAAGGAGCGCTGGAGCGACTGGGTCGAGCTCGACTCGCGCGCCTGGCCGGAGCGCGTCGAGCGCCGCTACATGCTCGTCCCCACGACCTGCTTCAACTGCGAGTCGGCGTGCGGGCTGCTGGCGTATGTGGACCGCGAAACCCTCGAGGTCCGCAAGTTCGAGGGCAACCCGGAGCACCCGGGCTCGCGGGGCCGCAACTGCGCGAAGGGGCCCGCCACCGTCACCCAGCTCACCGACCCGGACCGGATCCTCACGCCGCTGAAGCGGGCCGGGGAGCGGGGGGAAGGGCAGTGGGAGCCGGTCGGCTGGGACGACGCGCTCGACGACATCGCCGGGCGGATCCGCGCCGCCATCGACGAGGACCGGCACCGCGAGATCATGTACCACGTCGGCCGTCCCGGCGAGGACGGCTTCACCGAGCGGACGCTCGCCGCCTGGGGCGTGGACGGCCACAACTCGCACACCAACATCTGTTCCTCGGGCGCGCGCGCGGGCTACCACCTCTGGATGGGGATGGACCGCCCGAGCCCCGACCACGAGAACGCGCAGGTCATCCTCCTGGTGAGCAGCCACCTCGAAGCCGGGCACTACTTCAACCCGCATGCGCAGCGGGTGATGGAGGGCAAGAAGCGGGGTGCGAAGCTCATCGTCTTCGACACGAGGCTTTCCAACACGGCCACCCACGCCGATCACTGGCTGTCGACCTACCCGGGCTCCGAGGCCGCGGTCCTGCTGGCGATCGCGAACCATATGATCCGCACCGGCAGCTACAACGCCGCCTTCGTGGAGCGGTGGTGGAACTGGCGCGAGTACCTGGAGGCGAATCACCCGGACGAACCCGTCACCTTCGAGGCGTTCCAGCGGGTGCTCGGCGAGCTGTACGCGGAGTTCACCTTCGAGTTCGCGGCCGCGGAGAGCGGCGTTTCAGCTGAAACGCTTTCGGCGGTGGCGGAGGTGGTGGCGGGGGCCGGCACCCGGCTGTCCACCCACAACTGGCGAAGCGCGGCCGCCGGCAACCTGGGCGGATGGCAGGTCGCGCGCGCGCTCTTCCTGCTGAATGCGCTCCTCGGGGCGATCGCGGTGCCCGGCGGGACCTATCCGAACGCGTGGAACAAATTCGTTCCACGGCCGATCCGCATGCCTCCGAGGCACCCGAAACACTGGAACGAGCTGACCTGGCCGGGCGAATACCCGCTGAGTTTGATGGAAATGTCGTTTCTGCTTCCGCATTTGACGCAAGAGCAGGAAGCGCACCTCGCCGTCTACTTCACGCGCGTCTACAACCCCGTCTGGACCAACCCCGACGGCTTCTCCTGGATCGAGATGCTGACGGATCCCGAGCGGATCGGGCTGCACGTCGCGCTCACGCCCACCTGGAACGAGACCGCCTTCTTCGCGGACTACGTGCTGCCCATGGGCCACTCCTCGGAACGCCACGACCTGACCAGCTACGAGCAGTACGACGGGCTCTGGATCGGGTTCCGGCAGCCGGTGCTGCGCGCGGCGCGGGAGCGGTTGGGCGAGATCGGTGGAGAGCACCCGCGACGTCACCCCGGGCGAGGTGTGGGAGGAGAACGAGTTCTGGATCGAGCTGACCTGGCGGATCGATCCGGACGGCAGCCGCGGGATCCGGCAGTTCTTCGAGTCGCGGGAGCGGCCGGGCGAGAAGATGACGGTGGACGAGTACTACGGGTGGATCTTCGCGAACTCGGTGCCGGGTCTGCCGGAGAAGGCCGCGGAGCGAGGGACGCTCGCCGCTCGAGTACATGCGCCGCTACGGGGCCTTCGAGATCGGGGGGACGGTGGGGCCGCTGTACGAGGAGCGGGTGCCGGAGGCGGAGATGGCCGATGCGCGCATCGACGGGGCCGGGCGGGCGTATACTCGGGTGGGACCGCCTCCATCACTGAACGTGGTGCCGCTGCCGCCGATCGACGGGGACGGGGAAGGGCGGCGGCGGGTGGGGGTGGAGGTGGAGGGGGTGGTGCGGCGGGGCTTTCCGACGCCGTCGGGACGGCTCGAATTCTGGTCATCGACGCTGGCCGCGTGGGGATGGCCGGAGCTGGCCGTGCCGGGCTACGTGCGGAGCCATGTGCACAGGTCGAAGCTGGGTGAGGAGGGGATGTGCCTGATCTCGACCTTCCGGCTGCCGGTGCAGATCCACACCCGGAGCGCGAATGCGAAGTGGCTGAACGAGATCGCGCACACAAACCCGCTTTGGGTACACCCTAAGGACGCCGCGCGGATGGGGGTGGGGACGGGGGACCTGGTCAGGGTCGAGACCCGGATCGGGCACTTCGTGGTGAAGGCGTGGGTGACGGAGGGCATCCATCCCGGGGTGGTGGCGTGCTCGCACCACATGGGACGGTGGAAGACGGGGGATGGGCCGCGCCAGAACATGGCAACGGTCGCGCTGCACCATGAGGGAAGCGGGTGGGGGATGAGGCAGAAGCGCGGCACGGGCCCCTTCCGTTCCGACGACCCCGACACCGCACGGATCTGGTGGACGGACGTGGGCGTGCACCAGAACATGACCTTCCCCGTCCAGCCGGACCCCATCTCGGGGGCGCACTGCTGGCACCAGGCGGTGCGCGTCATCAAGGCCGGACCCGGCGACCGCTACGGGGACATCTCGGTCGACACCGCCAAGTCCCGCGAGGCGTTCCGGCAGTGGCTGGAACTCACCAGGTCCGCCGCCGAGCACTCCCCCGACGGGACCCGGCGGCCCTGGTGGCTGCTGCGGCCGGTGCGCCCCGAGCGGGCCGCCTACGATCTGCCGCGCCCGGCGGGCAATGGGGACGCGAACAGGACCGGGCCCCCGTGAGCCGGCGCGCGGCGGAACCCGTGGCCAGCCTCCGAACCGGCGGCGCAGCCGAAGGGGGCACCCCACCGGGCGGTCCCTGAATGGAGCTTTTTCGCGCACTTGGATCGCTGATCGAAGTTCCGGCGGCGGAGCATGCGCGCGTCGCGGCGGCGCTCGGCCTGCCGGCGGTGCCGACTGCGGCGGAACACGCCGGGGTGGTGGCGCAGCAGCGGTATCCCTACGCATCCGTGTATCTTGGGGCGGAGGGGATGATGGGCGGCGAGGCACGGGACCGGATAAAGGGGTTCCAGCGTGCGCTCGGACTCGACGGGGAGACTGGACCACGCCACGGTGCGGGCTCCGCGGCCGACCACCTCGCATCCCTGCTGGGCCTGCTGGCTGCCATCGACGAATGGCGGCGTGAGGAATCCGACAGCGCCCGCAAGGCCCTCCTCGCCCAGGCCCGAATCACGCTGGTGTGGGAACACCTCGCGTCTTGGACCGGGCCCTACCTCGCCAGCTTCGAGGGATGCGGCGTGCCATTCTACCAAGCCTGGGCGTCGCTGCTTGGCGACTCGTTAGCCCGGATCGAAGCCCGGATGGCGTTCCCCGACTACCTGCCCGCCCCGCTACGCGCCGCCCCTGACCTGGCGGATCCTCGCCGCGATGGAGGACCCGCCTTCATCGGCGCGCTGCTGGCGCCGGCGCGTACGGGTGTGATCCTGCTGCGTGACGACCTTGTACGCCTCGCGGACGAAACCGGGCTGGCCTGCCGCGCCGGAGAGCGCCGGTACGTCCTGAACTCCTTCCTCGCGCAGGATCCCGGCGCGGCGCTCGAATGGCTGGCCGCCCACGCGGAGGATTGGAGTGGGAGGGTGGCCGCGACGAGCCCCGCGCCGGTGGCGAGGTGGTGGTCGGACCGGGCGGCTGCGACCTCCCGGCTCCTCCGCGAGCTGGCGGCCGATGTGGAGGCTGCGCCCTTCGGAGCGCAGAATGCGACCACCACCGCCGACGGTCGGTGAGCGCCCCCGCCCCCCGCGGCAACGCTCAGGGCGCGGCCCCGGTCGTCGGAGCAAAAGCCTGGGCCGTGCACCGCGCCACCAGGCGCGACGCGGTCGCCGGCCTCAGCGTCGCCCTCCTCATCATCCCCCAGAGCATGGCCTACGCCGAACTGGCGGGGCTCCCGTCCGTGCACGGGCTCTACGCCTCGGCGCTGCCACTGCTGGCGGCGGGCTTCTTCGCCTCGTGCCCCTACCTGCAGACAGGTCCGGTCGCCCTCACCGCGCTGCTCACCCACGGCGCCCTCGTGACCATTGCCACGCCCGGAAGTCCCCAATACACGAGCGCGGCGGCGCTCCTCGCGCTCATCGTGGGCCTCTCCCGGCTGGCCATCGCCGCTCTCCGCGCCGGGAAGGTCACCTACCTGATGTCGCAGCCCGTCGTGCGGGGATTCACCTCCGGCGCGGCCATCCTCATCCTCCTCTCGCAGTTCCCCTCCACGCTCGGAATGGCCGCCGTCGGCGAGAGCGGGCTGGTCGGCAACACCCTCCATGTTCTCGGCACACCGGCGTCGTGGAACCTCGCCGCACTCGCGCTCACCGTCCTCACCGTCGCGATCACGCTCTTCGCGCGCCGCATCCACCCCCTCTTCCCGGGCGCGCTGGTCGCCGTGCTCGGCGGAGTGCTCTTCTCGGTGCTGGCCGGATACCGCGGGCCGATCGTCGGCGACATCCCCGGTTCGCTGCCCCCCGTGAGCTTCGCGCTGCCCTGGGGGCTGGTCCCCGTCCTGTTCCTTCCCGGCGTGGTCATCGCGCTGGTGGGCTTTGCCGAGACGACCGCCATCGCCCGCTCCTTCGCGACTCTCGACCGCGCCCGCTGGAGCCCGGACCGGGAGTTTCTGGCCCAGGGCGCCGCCAACATGGTGTCCGGCGTCTGCGGAGGAATGCCGGTCGACGGATCCCTGTCACGGAGCAGCCTGAATCACCTCTCGGGCGCGGGCACCCGCTGGTCCGGGGCGATGACCGGCCTCGCCGTGCTTGTCTTCCTGCCCTTCGCGGGTGTGCTTTCGTCGCTCCCGAAGGCGGTGCTGGCCGGCATCGTGATCGCCGCGGTCGGCGGACTGGTGAAGCCCCGCATGCTGTTGAACGTGTGGACGCTGTCCAGAATCCAGGCGCTGGTCGTCTGGCTCACCCTCGCACTGTGCCTGCTGCTGGCCCCGCGGATCGAACAGGCCCTGCTGGTCGGCATCCTCGTCTCGCTCGCCATCCACGTGTGGCAGGAGCGGCGGGCCGGATTCGACAGCTGGATGGAGGGCGACGTGCTGCACCTGGAGGTGATGGGAATCCTCTGGTTCGCGTCGGCGCCCCGCCTGGAGGAGGCGCTGATGAGCCGGCTCACGGACGCGGACAGCGTCTCCGAGATCATCATTCACCTCGAGGGACTGGGCCGGATCGATCTGACCGGGGCGCTCGTGCTCAAGCGCGTGGTCGAGGAGACGAACGCGCTGGGGATCCCGGCGTCGCTGAAGGGCGTGCCGCCTCAGGCGCGCGAGCTCATCGACAACATCTTCGGGCTCCCCCCGGCGACGTACCTATAGCCTGCCGGCACCCTGGTCTGCGCCTGGGGTGGCCTCGCCGGCTCCTGGGGTGGCCTCGCCGTTCTCCGGGGTGGCCCGGTCGGTGCCAGGCGAGCCTCCTTCGGTCCCGGAGTCGGACTCGTCCGCCTCCGCCTCCGCCGCCTCAAGCTGCTCGCGCCACGTCTTGTCCCTGAGCAGCCGGTCCACGGCAACGAAGAGGGAGCCCCCGCGCCTGTCGATGTGCCGGATCACGCCCTCCTCGTCGAGGACGTAGGTCGTGGGCCACCCGTCGACCCTCCAGTGCGTCGCGATCGGCCCGTCCGTTGCGACCAGTCCGGCATCCGGCTGGCCGTGACCGTCCCACCAGGTGCGGTAGCCGAGCCGCTCCCGCTCCTTCGCCTGCACGATCGTGTCCAGCACGGCATCGCTGTTCACGCCCAGCAGCACGACATCCCGGTCCCTGAACGCCTCCAACATCGCGCGCTGGTACGGATACTCCGCCCGGCAGGGACCGCACCACTGCCCGGAGAAGAGCAGGGCCACGATCTTGCCTCTGTAGTCTTCCAGCGCGAACTCGATCCCCTCGGTGTCCTTGCCGACGATGTTGGGGGCTACGCGCCCCGGCATCAGGTTCTCGACCACGAACCGATGCTCGTCGAGCGTCTCCTCGTTGCCGGCGTATCTTTCGCCGAGTTCGTTCAGGTACGCCACGATGCGCTCAGTCTGGTCCTCGCTGACGATGCCCCGCTGAAGGCGGAAGATCATGTTCCGCAACGGAAGCCGGGCGTGGTCGTCGAAACCGCCGGTGGACTCGGGGAGATTCAGGATGATATCGAGTTCCGCCAGCATTCTGTCCACCTGTGCGTCCTCGAAGGGCTCGCCCGGGTCCGGGTAGCTTTTGCCGTCGGAGCGAAACAGGATGACGAAGTTGGCGAAATCGGGAATCTGCGGCGAGTGTCCGGCGTAGCTGTCGACAAGCCCCTTGCGATGTTCGATCGTCGAGCGGCCGTCCGGGTGTTCCTCGGCCAGCGCGTCCAGGTAGGCCTTGATCCTCTCCTGCTGCTCTTCGCTGACCACGGGCACCGCCAGCCGGCGCATGAAGTTCCACAGATGGACGTCCGCCTCGCGTTCGAAGTCCGCGAGGGTTTCCTCCGCCGTCATCGCAACCTCGAGGGCCGCCATCAGCTCGTCGAAGCTCTCGTCGGAGAGCGGTGCGCCTCCGTTTTCGAACTGCTCGGCCGGCGGGAACCACATCCGCGCCGCCGCAGCCGGGATTTCGAGCGCGGGGTCGCCGGTGCCTTCCTCGACTGCGGGGACTCCCGTGGGTCCGGGAAGCAGCATTCCCAGGCCGAATCCAACAATCAAGGCGCAAACTGCTGCTGCCAGGGGCTTCCGCATGTCGGAACCTCACTTTGGCTGCGGGATGACAGGCGGCCGCGGTGTCCGGTGGGCGTCGGCCCCCGCGGCCAACAGATCTTTCCCGCTTAGTCGCTTTGCGCTGCGGGAAGTGTTGCCCCGGCGGCCGGCCCCACAGGTGGGCTACCTCCTGCCGGTTCCTCCGGTATTCGCTCCGGCGGCGTTTCCGGAGCCGGTCCGCGCATCCGTCACTTCCGGTTGCCTTCTTCGGACACCGGCTGGGCAGGTTGGGCCGGGACGATCAGCGCCCGCACCGGGCGGTTTGTTGATGTCGTCGTTCCCGTCCGCTCCTGGTACTCGCGCATCCGCTGGTCCCTCAGCAGCCGGTCGACAGCATCGATCAGCGCACCGCCGCGCTTGTTCACGAACCGGATCACGCCCTGGTCATCGATCACATAGATCGTGGGCCATCCGCGCACGCCCCACCCGGTCGCGATCGGGCCCTCGGCGGCTACGGTCTCGGCGTCCGGCTGGCTGTGCCCGTCCCACCAGGTCCGGTAGTCGAGTCCCTCGTCCTCCTTGGCCTGCTGAATCGTCTCCAGCATGGCGTCGCTGTTGACGCCCAGCAGCGCGACATCGTCCTCGTCGAAGATGTCCAGCATGGCGCGCTGGTAGGGGTATTCGGCGCGGCAGGGTCCGCACCACTGCCCGGAGAAGATCAGCGCGACGACCTTGCCGCGGTAGTCCTCCAGCGCGAACTCGGTGCCCTCGGTGTCGGTGCCCACGATGTTGGGCGCCACCCTGCCCGGGGTCAGGTTCTCGACCAGGAAGCGTTGCCGGCCCAGGAACCCGGCAGCATCCGGGTGCGCTTCCATGAGCCTGTCGAAGTATGCACCGATGCGTGCGGCCTGGCCCTCGTCGACCTGCCCCCGCTGCAGGCGTCCGCCGAAGCGCCAGAAGGGGGTTCCGGCCTCTCTCTCCAGGTGGGGTGCCACCTCGGGGAGGTTGACGACGGCGTCGAGGGTGCCGAGCAGTTCATCCACCTGGGCGTCCGAGAAGGGCTCGCCGTCGTTCGGGTAGCGGTCTGCGTCGCCGAACAGCTGCAGATCGAAGGTCAACGGCGGGGCTTCGGGCCTGGACGCGGCGTAGGAGGGGAGGAAGGTCCGCCTGTACTCGATCGTCTCGCGGTGTTCGGGGTGCCTCTCGGCCAGTTCGTCCAGATACGACTGGATCTGTTCCATCTGCGCGTCGGTGACCGCGGGAACGGCCAGACGGCGAGTCAGACTCCAGAGGTGGATGTCCGCCTCCCGCTCGAAGTCGGCGAGCGTCTCCTTCGCGGTGAGCGCCTCGTCGAGTGCGGACATCAGACCGTCGAAGCGCTCGTCGTCGAGGGGTTCGCCGCCGGTGTCGTAGTCGTCGACCGGTGGGAACCAGGCCTGCTGAATCGCCATCGGGAAGTCGGCGCCCGGCTCACCCCCTCCCGCCGCCCCCGATGCGCCGATACCGCCGAACAGGACGAACCCGATTCCGATTCCGACTACAGCCGCGCCTGCCAACGCCAATGGCTGCCGCATGGTAAAGCTCCTCGTCTGTTTGGGGAAACACCCCTGGTTTTCTGACCGTCCCGCCTCGCGGAGGGTCAGCCCGATCGGTTTCCGTCGTTGCCCTTCCCGGTGACTTTCGTCTTTGCCCCGGCGTCCTCACTCTCCCCTTCGTCGCTCACCTCCGCGTCCGCCTCCGCCTCCCCCATCTCCGCCTCCCCCATCTCCGCCGCCTCAACCTCCGCGGCCTCCCTCTGCGCTTCGTACTCGCGCATGGTCTTGTCCATAAGCAGCTTGTCGACGGCGGCGACGAGATCCCCCCCGCGCTTGTCGGCGTGCCGGATCACGCCCTCGTCGTCGATCACGTAGATCGTGGGCCAGCCGACCACGTTCCACTGCGTCGCGATGGGTCCCTTCGCGGCAACCAGATCGGCGTCCGGCTGGCTGTGCCCGTCCCACCAGGTACGGTAGTCGAGGCGTTCCCTCTCCTTCGCCTGCACGATCGTGTCGAGCACGGCGTCGCTGTTCACGCCCAGCAGCACGACGTCCCTGTCCTTGAACGCCTCCAGCATGCCGCGCTGGTACGGGTACTCCCCGCGGCAGGGTCCGCACCACTGCCCGGAGAAGATCAGCGCCACGACATTGCCCCGGTAGTCCTCGAGAGAGAACTCGACGCCTTCGGTGTCCTTGCCCACGATATTGGGGGCCACCTTGCCGGGCATGAGGTTCTGGACCACGAAGCGCTGTTGCTCGATCGTCTCCGCGCCTTCGGGGTACTCCTCCTCGAGTTCGTCCAGGAAGGCCACGACCCGCGCGGTCTGGTCATCGCTCAAGGCGCTCCGTTGCAGGCGGTTGCCCATCTGCCACAGGGGAATCCGCAGTTCCGTCTCGAAATCGCCGGTGGATTCGGGGAAATTCGCGGTCACCTCGAGCTCCGCCAGCATTCGATCCACCTGCCAGTCCTCGAAGGGTTCGCCCTCCTCCGGATAGCTTCCCTCTTCTTCCTCGAACAGCGTGACGAAGCCGGCGAAACCCGGCATCGACGGCATGTGCGACGCGTAGCTGTCGACCAGCATCTTGCGCCGGCCGATCACCTTGCTGTCCGGGTGCTCTTCGGCCAGGGCGTCCAGGTACGCGTGGATTCGCTCCTTCTGCTCGTCGCTGATCTCGGGGACCGAGAGGCGCCGCATGAAGTTCCACAGGTGCAGGTCCGCCTCGCGTTCGAAGTCCGCGAGCGTCTCCTCCGCCGTCATGGCCACCTCGAGCGCCGCCATCAGCTCTTCGAAGCTCTCGTCGGAGAGCGGCTCGCCCTCGTTGTCGTACTGGTCGGCGGGCGGGAACCACAGCTTGGCCGCGGCGGCAGGGACGTCGAGCTCCCAATCGCCGCCTTCGGCGCCGGGGACTCCGCCGCTGCCGGCCACAAGCACGCCCAGGCCGAAGGAAACGACGATGGCGCAGATGATTGCCAGGGGCTTACGCATGTTGGACCTCTCTCCTTGGATTCAGTTCACCTTCTGCGCGGGCTGGGGCCGGCTGGCCGGTATGACCATGCCCTGCGGGGCGCTTTCGAACTGTCCCATGCGCATCTCGGTGTACAGTTCGTCCAGCGCCGCGATGAATTCGCCCCCGCGCTTGCCCACGTAGCGGATGACGCCCTCTTCGTCGAGGATGTAGATCTGCGGCCAACCGGTCACGTTCCAGGCGGTCGCGATCGGCCCGTCGGTGGCGGCCGCTTCCGCGTCCGGCTGGCTGTGGCCGTCCCACCAGGTGCGGTAGGGCAGGTTCTCGTCGATCTTGGCCTGGCGGGCCGTCTCCAGCTCCGCGTCGCTGTTGACGCCCAGCAGTACGATCGGCCGGTCGCCGTAGTTCTCGAGCACGAAGCGGTGGTAGGGGTACTCGCCCCGGCAGGGCCCGCACCACTGCCCGGTGAAGATCACCGCCACGATGTTGCCGCGGTACTCCTCGAGCGAGAACTCGACGCCATCGGTGTCCTTCCCCGTGATGTTGGGCGCGACGTTGCCCGGGATCAGGTTGCCGGCGACGAACTTGTACCGGTCGAGCATCTCGGCGTGGCCGGGATTCGCCGCCTTCACCTCCTCGTAGAAGCCCGCGACCTGTTCTACCTGCTCAGGCGTCAGCCGTCCCAGCTGCAGCCGGTTGTTGAGCCGCCAGAAGTGCGTGCCCGCCTCTCTCTCGAAGTTGTCCAGCACGTCGGGGGTCGCGAGCACGGCGTCGACGCGCGCGATCATTTCGTCGACCTGCGCGTCCTCGAAGAAGGCGCCTCCGGTGTCGTATTGGTCGGCGTCGCCGAGGATCAGCAGGGATCCCGAGAGCGACGGGAGCCCGCCGCCCGGCCAGGGACGCGAGTAGCTCTCGACCAGGCCGCCTCGCTGGTTGATCATGCGGCCGTGATCCGGATGCTCCTCGGCAAGGGCCGCGAGCCGCTCCGTGATCTGCTCCTTCTGCTCCTCACCGATATCCGCAGGCCCCAGGCGCCGGATGAAGTTCATGAGGTGGATTTCCGCCTCGCGCTCGAAGTCGGCCAGAGTTTCTTCGGCGGTGATCGCCGTTTCGAATGCGGTCATCAGCGCCTGGAACTTCTCGTCGCTAAGGGGCTCGCCGTCGGTCTCGTATTCGCTCGCCGGGGGGAACCATTCCTGGGCGGCCGCGGCGGGCAGGGTCCACTCGGCGTCGTCGGTGTCCGGGTCGCTCCCGCCGGTCCATCCGAAGAGGCCGGGGGTCATGAGCCCCACGAGGAGTGCGACGATGACCGCGCCGCTCACTGCGACTGGCTTCTTCATCGGAAATCCCTTCTCTGTTGGTTTTTCGGGCCGCTACAGCGCCGCCTTCAGGAACTCCAGGAACTCCTCGCGGTCGCGCGTGAGTCCCAGGAATGTCGATATCGTATTGCCGTCCCCGTCCAGGACGGCGTAGAGCGGAAGCGCGATGGTGCCGAACGTCTCCCGCTGGTAGTCCATCTGGTCTTCGTAGACCTCGCCGTCGCCGTCGGTGAAGAGGCGGGCCAGGACGAAGCGCTCCAGCTGCTCGGCCACTTCGGGGATGGTGAACATGTTCGACTCCATCCAGCGGCAGTTGGTGCAGGTGTAGCCGGTGAAGTCGATGAAGACGCGGTTGCCGCCTTCGCGCGCGGCGGCGAGGGCGCCGTCGAGGTCGTTCTGGTACCAGCGAAGTCCGTCGTGCTCTTCTCCGCGCTGGGCCATCGCCAGAGCCCCGGCCGGCGTGTCCTCGAAGCGGGGCGGCAGGAAGGGTTCGACTTCGCCCAGCGGCCGGCCGTCGAGCCCGAGGCCGAGCCAGATCCCGAAGACCGTGAAGCCGGCGGCCAGGGAGGCGGCGACGGGGTGGGGGAGCCACGCGAGGATCGACGCGCGGGCGGGGGTGGCTCCGGCGGGCGCGGGGGTGGCAGCGGCGGACGCGCCGGCCCGCGCGGACCCGAGGGGCAGGTGTCTGCCGAGGAGGTAGAGCGCGATCACCCCGCAGATGATCACCCAGGAGGCGAGGACCACCTGCCGGGAGAAGATGCCCCAACCCATCACCAGGTCCGCGTTCGAGACGAACTTGAGCGCCGCGCCGAGTTCGATCAGGCCGATGACGATCTTCACCGACTTGAGCCACCCGCCGGAGCGCGGCAGCTTCGCCAGCACGGTCGGCGCGAGGGCCAGGAAGAAGAACGGCACGGCGAAGGTGGTCGAGAAGAGCAGGAGGCCCACGACGGGCTGCTGCCACTGTCCCTGCGAAGCCAGGACCAGGAGCGTCCCGACGAAGGGAGCCGTGCAGGTGAAGGTGGTGACCGCGAAGGTGGCGCCCATGAGCACCGACCCCACGGCACCGGTCGAAGCGCGGTCACGGGAGGCGCCGTCGAGGCGCGTGAGGATCCCCGACGGGATCCGGATCTCGTAGAGGCCGAAGAAGTTCAGCGCGAAGGCGACGAACATCGCCGCGATCGCGAGGTTCACCCAGGGACTGGCCGCGAAACGGCTCATCCCGGCGGCGCCGACGAGCACAGACGTGGCGAGCCCGACCAGCGTGAAGGTGCCGATGATGCCGCCGCCGAATAGCAGCGCGTTCTTGAGCGCCGCCTTGCGGCCCCCGCCGCCGTGCTTCGCGAAATACGAAGCCGTGATGGGGATCATCGGGAAGACGCAGGGCGTGATGAGGGCGAAGGCCCCCGCGGAGATGGCGAGCCAGAAGAAGGCGCCGTCGATCATCGCGTCAGCCTTCCGTCGACGGCGTGATCGTCACGGGCACCGAGAGCCTTTCGGTCTGCGCCGGCAGGCAGACGCGGTTCGTGCACGCCTGGTAGCGGGCCCGGACCTGGATCTCCTTGACGTCGGAGCCGGCGTCGGCCGCCACCTGCACCGGGAGCACGTAGGCGACGCTGCCCTCGTGCATCTCGACCTCCATCGAGAAGTTCTGGTCGAACTTGACCGTCGGCGTGGTGCCCTTCACGTCGCCGGCCTGCATGAACGGCTGCTCATCCGCGAGCGAGATTCTGCTCGGCACCGGGCCGCCCTCGCCCTGCGTGATCGAGTAGATGTACCACCCGGGATCGATGGTCGCCCTCACGTCCACCGTGACCTTCCCCCCGCCACGAGGCTCTCCTCGTCGATCGCCGCCGTCCAGTGGACCGGATCCTGGGACATGGCGCCGCCGGGGCCGGGAGCTGCGCGGCTTGTCGAGGCGGGCGCCCCCGAGCCGGACGACTCCGACGCGGACCCGGACTCGAGCGCACCCGCGGCGGGCGCGTCGGAGTCGGGCGAGCCGCAGGCGAGTGTCCCCGCGAGCAGCGCCGCAGAGCCCGCGACCACCAGAGCGAGCGTCATCTTCGATATTCTTTTCGACATATTCTTCTCCCGGTTATGCAGTATTGTGTATATTCGCATTACGAAAATATACTATTGTATATGACCGATCTGTCACTTACTCGATTCCGAACTTCTTCAACTCCTCCCGAATCATCGGGATGGAGATGCCGTACTTGGAGACTGCCCCGGCGATCCTGCCCTCCGGGTCGATGATGTAGTGCTTGCCGTCGTAGGCGTTGTAGTCCTGGTACACCTGCGGCATCGAGACGTAGCCGAAGCCGCTTTCGTCGAGCACGCCGCTGGGGTCGGAGAGGATCGGGTGCGTGACCCCGTTGTACTCGACGAGGCGGCGAACGCTCTCCATGTCGTCGAAGGTCACGGTGATGAGCGCGAGCCCCTGGTCCTTGAGCTCGCGGTAGAGCTTCTCGGCGTGGGGCATCTCCACGCGGCACCCCGCGCAGGAATACGACCAGAAGATCATCAGGACCGCCTTGCTCTCGGCCGCCAGCTCCGAAAGCGTGACCGTCCCGCCGAGCGAGGACTCCAGGGTGAAGTCCGGCGCCTGCGTCCCGATCGGCAGGTCGGCGTACGGACCGCTGGAGAGCCCGTGGTCGGGATCGATCTCCTGGCAGTCGATGTCATCGGCAAGAGTGAAGACGAAATCGGCCGGGTCGGCCTCGTCGCCCTCGCGGATCTCGGTGATGAGGTGCTCGGTGGCGCCGGTGTCCCAGACGCTTCCGCCCTCGCCTTCCGTGGTCGTCACGACCTTCCGCGTGAGCCCGTCCTCACCGATGTACAGCCGGCTCTTGTAGAGCGGATCGTCGTCGGGATAGTTGTAGGCGATCTTGTAGTGCCACTCGATCACGTCCACCGGAACGCCGTCCACCTCGTCCCTGCCCGCGTACTCGACCGAGCGGAGTCCGGGGTCCTCCAGGCGCCACGGGGTGGACCACAGTCCGGGCACGGCGGAGCGGATCAGCCACTGGCCGAAGTCGAAGAAGCTCCAGTGAACGAGGTTGAAGCTGTCGACCTCGCGCATCCGGCTCGGTGGCCCCATCCGGGCGGCGGTGCAGTAGCCGGGCGAGTCCTCGTTTCCTGCCCTGAAACTCCATTTCGTCTCGCCGTCCGACGCGATGACCTGCTTGCTGCGGGAGTGCCTGCGCATGGGCGTGGGGTCGTCCTGGCTGGTCGGTCCCTCGTAGGAGAAGGTGCTGCGGGTCGTGATCCGGAAGAGGTTGGGACGGGCGAGCCGCAACTCGCTAAGCTCCGTCCGGTCGACCCGGTCGGACGACGACTTCATCTCGGAGATGGCGTAGAGCGACCGGCTCTTCGCGAAGGTTGCCTCGCTGGCTTCGAGGACAGCGATGGCACGCGGGTCGATCCGTGGATCGCCCGGCTCGCCGGTGCCGGTGATGGGGTCCCCGTTTCCGTACCCCGTCCCCAGGGCGACCGCGATGGCGGCCACCGCCAGGACGAGGATCACACCCCGGGTTGCTCTGCGGGCGGATTCGGACATGTCAACTGCTCCATCGTGCGGGTGCCGCGCGGGTACGCGTGCTGCGCCGGTGCGGGACCCCTGTGGTTAACCGGCACATGCCCGGCGGGCACGCGCAGGTGCGGCGCATTTTGCCAACAGGATAGCGCGTTTTCATGCAGCGGGGCAAGCGCGAGCATGGTCCAGCTTGCGCGAACGCACGCACCCCGAGTGCCCGCACCCCGGCGGCCGCTCCAGCCCGGAAGCATCGCTGTCCGGATTCAGCGGGGAATTATTCCATGGGCTTGCGGTCCACGGGCCGCCACTATGCCGGACCCGGGTCCAATATCGCGTCGATGCGAACCCTCACGTCCTCAAGGTGCGCCTCGCTCACCCGGTGGGCCATCCCGCGGTTCAGCCGCCGCACGACATTACCCCGCAGCGTGCGCAGCTGTTCCCGCACCAGCGGGCGGATGTCTGACGTGCCAATGCTGGGGCCGGTGACAAAGAAGGGCGTGGGAGCCGCGGGGGCGTCCGTCATCAGGGCCTCCATGCGCTCGAGGTAGGCCCGCTGGAGGGCGCGCCGGTAGGGGCCGACCTCGTTGACGCGCGCGAGGTCCTCCCAAACCGCGGCGCGCGCATCGTCCAGGAACTCGGCCAGGGGGTAGGCGTCCTCCGGCTCGGTCACCTCCAGCTCGGCCAGCGACGACATGCGGGTGGTCGAAAGCAGCTGGTTCAGGATGGACCGCTGCAGGTTCGAGATGTTCGCCACGCTGGCGCTGGTGGGGCCGATGCGCTTCAGGATCTCGGGGTCGTTCAGCCAGGTCGGCGCCGTGAACGCCTCCCGCGCGAGCCACGCCATCGCGCGCTTCTGCCGGTCGCGCGGGACGCCGTCGAAGACCGCCCCGTCCTGGTCGGCGGTCTTGAGGTCGACGTGCACGCCCCCGACGATCGTCACCACGTGGCGCACGTACCGCGACCACTGGCTGACCGCCTCCCCGTAGATCTCGGCCAGGTCGGAGTAGTCCTCGCCGGGCCGGGTCGTCCACTCCACCAGGTTGGGCACGATGCGGCGCAGATTCGCCATCCCGTACTGGTTGGCGCGCACCATGTCGTCGCCCATGTCCTCGGTCTGGGAGCGCGGGTCGCTCACGCCCAGTCCGCCCTGCGGCAGGTACTTGTACATGCGGTCGTGCGCCTTCTCCACGATCCACCGGTTGAGGGTGGGGATCTCGTCTTCGGGGGTTGCGGCGTCGGGCAGCACGCGGTACCCCCAGTTCACCGAGTAGTGGTCGTAGACGCCGATGCGACGCAGGAAGTCCTTCGGCTGGAGCCCGTCCCCGGGCTGCGCGATGTAGTTCTGCCGCGCGTAATCCATGATCGTCGGCGCGACGCCCATCTTGCTGGCGAAGGTCTGCGAGCGCAGCGAATCCACCGGGTACGACGAGCTGGCCACCATGTTGTGCGGCAGCCCGATCGCGTGGCCGATCTCGTGGGTGATGACCTGCTCCATCGCCTCTTCCATCAGCTCGTCGGTCAGCGGGAGTTGGCGGGCATCGGGGTTGGCGGCGCCGGTCTGCACCATCATCCAGTTCCGGTAGGAGCGCATGTGGTTGTGATACCAGACGATGTCCGACTCGATGATCTCGCCGGTGCGGGGGTCCGACGTGCTCGGCCCCTGCGCGTTGCGGACCTCGCTCGCCGACCAGCGCGCGACCGAGTAACGCACGTCCTCGGGGTCCCAGTCGGGGTCCTCATCCTTCGAGGGGGCCTCCAGCGCGACGATCGCGTTGCTGAACCCCGCGGTCTCGAAGGCGGGCTGCCAGTTCTCGATCCCGCGCTTGACCGCGTCCACGTAGCGCTCGGGCGTGGCCGGGTCGACGTAGTAGGTGATCGGCTTGACGGGGTCGACCACCTCGCCGCGCGCGTACGCCTCCGGGTCGGAGGGCTCCAGCCGCCAGCGGCGGATGAAGGTCTCGGTGGCGGCCTTCTGCTCGTCGAGGCCGTAGTTGATGCGGCTCACCGAGAAGTACCCGACCCGCGGATCGGCGTAGCGCGGGCGCATCGGCTCGGCGGGCAGGAGCACCAGCGACTGGTTCATCTCGATCGTGACGGTGTTCGCGCGCTCGTCGGTCGGCGGGGACGAAGCGTCGTAGGTGAGGGTGTGGCGCACGTTCACGTTCAGCGGGTAGCTGCGCATGCGGCTGATGTAGCTGCGGCCGGCGTCGAGCCGGCGCACGCCGTAGGTGCGCCGCTGCGCCGGGCTGAGGCCGGAGATGTGGGGGGTGTCCCCGCCGAAAAAGCCGGTGACGTCGATGACGGAGCTGGCCGAGTCCGCGCCGCGCGCCTCGATGTCCCACGACGCGAGGATCGGCGCGAAGTAGTTCGCCTCCACCGAGGCTGCGATGGCGAGGGTGTCGTCCGCCACGGCCACACCGGAGTTCTTGCGCAGCATGATCTGTTCCCCGCGCCGCTCGAAGCGGATCATCTGGCGGTTGGTGGCCACCCCGGCGGGTGCGAATCCGCCCAGCCCGTCCATCTTCCCCGCGATGCGGCTGATCAGGAGCATGTCGCGGCCCAGAAGCGAATCCGGGATCTCGAAGAACCAGTCCTCGTCCTTGTGATGGACCGTGAAGACCCCGGCGTCGGACTCGGCGTCCTCGATGAAGTTCGCGTAGCTGGTTTCTTCGTCGTCGCCCCCGTCCGGGCGTTGGCGTTCGCCGGGGGCTGCACCGTCCCCTGTCTGTAGGCCGGGAGCAGTGGGTGGGGCGCCCGTCGCCGCGCGTCCGCCGCAGGCCGCGATGAGGGCGATGAAGATTAGGGTGATGCAGGTGCGCAGGTCGTTCATTCGTTCGCGTCCTCGGGGGTTGCGGGGCTGGTGCGGGTCGTCGGGGTGTCCCCAGTTTGGTTCAAGATGGAGCGGGGGTCCCCGTGACGAAACCCCGGTGCGCCCGTTCCGGAACCCGTCACGAAGGAGCCTGGAAATGCGCAGTCTGCTCGCAATCGGCCTCGGCGCCGCACTGTTCTCGCTCGGGTGGGTTGCCGGCGCGACGACCCCGCAGAACCCCGCCGCCACCTACATGTCCGCCGCCGATATCGCGGCCACGATCGGCAACGCGCCCGCCGGCAGGGTCAGCGACCAGCAGATCCGGCACATCGACGCGGGAGGGCACAACGTGGGGGTTGGGGTCGTGCAGCGGCCCCCCAGCCGGACCCTCGGGGCGATCCAGCACCACAACCAGACCGAGGTGTACTACGTGGTTTCGGGGCGGGGGACGCTGGTGACGGGTGGCGAGCTCACGAACGCGCGAGCCCTTCCCGCGGAGGGGGCGACCGTGCGCACGCTCACCGGGCCGAGTTCGGTGGGCGGGATCGAAGGCGGCGAGAGCCGCGAGATCGGGCCCGGCGACATGCTGATCATCCCGGCGGGCTCGCCGCACGGGTTCAGCGAAGTCTCCGAGACGATCACCTACATCGTGGTGCGTGTGGACCCGGAGCAGCTGGTGGAGCTGAAGTAGCGGGACGCGGTCCCCGGCGGGTGTCTCGCGGGCCGGGCGCCGTGGCGGCTACCCGTTGCCACTGCCTTCCCCGCCCGTGGGCGCCGAGACCGCCGGCGTCATCGGAACGGGCACGGCCGGGGCCTCGTACTCCCGCATCCGCAGCTCCCTGAGCATCCTCTCCACCGTCGCGATCAGGTTGCCGCCGCGCGTGCTCCTGACGTGCTGGATGACCCCCTCTTCGTCAATGACGTAGATCGCGGGCCACCCCGTCACACCCCAGGCGGTCGCGATCGGCCCGCTGGTCGACACCTCGGCGTGGCCGTCCCACCAGGTGCGGTACGATGGCGCCTTCCCGCTGGCCTTCGCTTCGCGGATCGTTTCCACGTCGCCGTCGCTGTTGACTCCGAGCAGCACGAGCGGGTCGTCCTCATGCTGCTCCAGGATGAAGTGGTGGTACGGGTACTCGCCGATGCAGGGCCCGCACCATTCCCCGGAGAAGATCAGGACGACGATGTTGCCCCGGTAGTCCTCCAACTCGAATTCGACGCCCTCGGTGTCCTTCCCGACGATGTTCGGGGCCACCCGTCCGGGGGTGAAGCTCTCCACCCGCAGCAGCGCCCCGTCGATCGACTCGGCGGCTTCGGGATGGCGTGCCTTCAGCTCGTCGAAGTACTCCACGATCCGCGCGTGCTGTTCGTCGCTGACGAACCCGGCCTGCAGGCGGTTGGCGAAGAGTGAGAAATGGGTAGCCGACTCCCTTGCGAAGTCGTCGCCCGCCTCGGGAATCTCGACCGCCGCGGCCAGGGCACCGATCAGTCCATCGATCTGGGCATCGGAAAACGGCTTGTCACCGGGGTTGAACCAGTCCCGGTAGGTGTAGTTCACGATCGCCGACGACATGGTAGGCGGATCCGTGGACGGCACCGCGTACCTGTCGATATACCTCGCCGCGTTGGTCGTGATCGCGTCGGCGTGGTCCGGGTGGCGCTCCCCTAGTTCCATCAGGTAGGCGTAGATCCGGTCCGTCTGTTCTTCGGTTGCCGTCGGGACCGCGAGCCGGCGGAAGAAGTTCCACAGGTGGACATCGGTTTCGCGCTCGACGTCGGCGAGGGTCGCGTCGGCGGTCATCGCCTCGTCGAGCGAGGCCATCAGCGCGTCGAAGCTCTCGTCGTCCAGGGGCTCGCCGCCGGTGTCGTAGTCGCTCAGCGGCGGGAACCAGACCTGCGTCGCCGCGGCGGGGAGGTCGATCGGGGAGCTGGCGCTGTCGCTGCCCGCGCCCGATCCGCTGACCGAGATGACGAGCCCAAGGGCGAAGGAAACGATGATCGCGCCGGCGATCGGCAGTGGCTTTTGCATGATTGAATCCTATTCGTTCGTGTCGCTTTCCGTGTCGGTTTCCGCCGCGGCCGCCGCGGCCTGCTCCGCGTCGAACTCGGCCCGGCGAATGTCGCCCACCATGTCGTCGAGCGTGGCGATCAGGTCACCGCCCCGCTTGTTGATGTGGACGATCGTGCCGTCCTGATCGATCACGTAGATCGTGGGCCAGCCGAACACCTCCCAGGACGTGGCGATCGGACCCTTCGTCGCCGTGATCTCGGCGTCCGGCTGGCTGTGGCCGTCCCACCAGGTGCGGTAGTCCGGCGCCTCGCCCCGTGCCTTCGACGCCAGGATCACCTCGGGGTCGGCATCGCTGTTGACGCCCAGGAAGACCACGGGGTCGTCCTTGTACTGCTCCATGGCGAAGCGGTGGTAGGGGTATTCGCCGCGGCAGGGCCCGCACCACTCGCCCGAGAAGACGAGCACCACGATCTTGCCCCGGTATTCCTCCAGCGCGAACTCGACCCCGTCCAGGTCGTTCCCGACGGTGTTCTGGGCCACCCGTCCGGTGAGCAGATACTTGATGTAGTGACGCCGGTCGTCGACCACGTCCGCCAGTTCTGGGTGCTTTTCCGCGAACGCGTCCAGGTGGGCGAGGACGCGCTCGGTCTGTTCGTCGTTGATCCGTCCATATTGCAGGCGCTGGGTCAGGCCCCGGAGAAGGTGTCGCCCCTCACGCTCGAAGTCGTTGACCGTTTCCGGGAGCTCAAGCATGGCGTCGAATCCGGCCAGCATTCGATCGATCCACGCGTCGTCGAAGACCCCGTCCGGGGGATACAGGCCGTCGGGGTAGACGACGGACCGGACGGACGTCATGAAGGAGGGCATCACGGGATAGGCCGGGCCGTACATGCCGAGCATCGAGACCTGCCGGTCGATCAGGCTCTCGTGCTCCGGATGCCGGTCGACCAGACCGGTGAGGTAGGCGGACGCCCGTTCGGTCTGTTCCGGCGACAACTCAGCCGCCGCGATCCGCCGGAAGAAGCCCTGCACGGCCGGCTCGATGCTGCGTTCGATGTCGGCGAGCGTCTCGTCGGCCTTCATGGCCTCGTCGAGCGTCGCCATCAGCGCGTCGAAGCGTTCGTCGTCCAGCGGCTCCCCGTCGTTCTCGAACCCCTGGACGGGCGGATACCACATCTTGAGCGCCGTCGGTGGGATGTTGATCGACGGGTCCGCCCCGGCCGATTCGGGACCGTCCGCGGCCCGGGACACCAGGAATCCGATGCCGACACCAACGATGAGCGCCGCCACCGCGGCCATGGGCTTGTTCATTCGGTGTGCCTCCGGGAAAGGCCGGCGGTCTTGCGCACCCGCTCCGGGCGTCCATTTGCCGTCCTCGCTACGCCGCCGGTCTATTCAACATGGGGTGCCGGCAGCGGATTTGCCAGCGGGAAGCGTCCGCTCCTCCAGCAGCTCACCCACCGCCTCGATCATCCGGTCCTTGCGCTTGCCGACGTGGCGGACCACGCCGTCCGCGTCCAGGATGAAGGTGCTCGGCCAGGCCCAGATCTCCCAGGCCATCGAGATGGGTCCGAAGGTGGAACCGTCCCACCAGGCGCGGTAGGGCGGTGCCTCGCCGCTGGCCTTCGCCTCCCTGATCGTCTCGACATCCTTGTCGCTGTTGACCCCGAGCAGGACGACCGGGTCGTCCTTGTACTTCTCCATCAGCTCGCGCTGGTAGGGGTATTCGGCGCGGCAGGGGCCGCACCACTCGCCCGAAAAGACCAGCACCACGATGTTGCCGCGGTAGTCCTTGAGCTCGAACTCGACGCCCTCGGTGTCGGTGCCGACGATGTTCTGCGCGACGGCGCCCGGAGTGAGGGTCAACAGCCGCTTCTGCTTTTCGAGCATCTCGGCCGCACGGGGGTGTGCTGACTTGAGTTCGTCCAGGTAGGCGCTGACGGTCGCGACCTGTTCGCCGTTCACCTGTCCCCTGCCGAGCGCCCAGCGAAGGCCGCGGATATAGCGGGCGGCCTCAACCCGGGTGAGCTCCTCGGAATCGGGTGGATTCAGGAGCGAGTCGAGCCGCGTGACCAGCTGGTCCACCTGGTCGTCTGCGAGCGGCGTGCCCTGGGAATGGTCCGCAACGATGTCGCGGAACTCTTCGCGCGCGGCGTCGCCGCCAAGCCCCTCGAGGAGCGCACCGATTTCGAAGCCGCAGGAAGCAACGGCGCAGATGGAGAGAAGGGAAAACCACCTCGCGAGCATTCTCTTCTTCATTTGTGACCGGCCTTGCATCAAGGGGTGATTCAGCATCTGTCCTGACAGTTATGACGAGTTCGGCGCCCGCAGGGTTTCCCGGCCTCCCCGGGTACGTAGCCTTGAGCGGCCTGCCGTTTCGTGCACCTTCGGCGTCACCAGGCGATCGCGTACGCCTCGCGCCGCGGATCCGAGGCGGCCGTCAAGGTGCCGTCGGGGTCGCGGAGGATCATCTGGGCGCCGCCGAAGGTTGCCGTCCATCCCCGTACTACGTCCACCTCGTGGCCAAGCATCACGAGTTCGTCCAGGACGGAAGCCGGAAAACGGTCCTCGAAGGCGACCCGCAGGCCACCATAGCTGCGGAAACGGGGCGCTTCAATGGCTGCCTGGGGCGTCATGCCGAAGTGCACCAGATTGCTGACGATCTGCAGCAGGCTCTGCGGCTGGCTGTCCCCGCCGGGCGTCCCCAGGGTGAAGGCGAGGGTGCCGTCCGCGTTGAGCGCCATCATGGGAGTGAGGGTGTGGTAGGGCCGCTTGCCGGGGGCGATGAGGTTGGGATGCCCCGGTTCGAGATTGAACAGCGCCCCGCGATTGTGCAGCACCACCCCCGTTTCCGGCTCGAGCAGACCGGAGCCAAAACCGGCGAAGAGGCTCTGGATCCAGCTGACGGCGTTCCCCCAGCGGTCGACTGCGGTCAGGTAGACGGTGTCGCCGGAGTCATCGGGGGCGTGGGCATTCGCGCCGCGGGTGTGCCCCCGAAACGCGGCGGCCACGCGCGTCGGGGCTCCGGGTGTCCCTGATCCGGCGGCCATCTGCGCCCGTACCCCTGGCTCTCGCGACTCGGCGGCCGCGTGTGGGTCGACCATGGCGGCCCGGCGGGCCAGGTAGGCAGGGTCCAGCAGGTCGCCCAGGGGGATGTCGGTGAACTCGGGGTCCGCGGCCCACAGATCGCGATCGGCGAAGGCGAGCTTCTTCATCTCGATGAGGGTGTGCAGGTAGGCCGCGCTGCCCGCGCCCATCGCCTCCAGGTCGAAGGCCCGGGCCATCTCGAAGAGCTGCAGCTGCGCGATTCCCTGGGTGTTGGGCGGAAGGACGAGCATGGTGTAGCCGGCGTAGCCGTCGCGCAGGGGCTCGACCCAGGTGGTGGTGTGCGCGGCCAGGTCGGGTGGGCGCAGGTAGCCGCCCTCGGCCTCGATGAAGGCGGCGAGGCGCTCGGCGATGTCGCCCTGGTAGAAGCCTGGCTTGCCGTCCCGGGCGATCTGCTCGAGGGTGGCCGCGAGCGCCGGGTTGCGGAGCTGGCTGCCGGGGGGCGGGGGCTTGCCACCGGGCAGGTACAGCGCCCGGGCGTGGTCGTTCAGGGCGCCGGAGGAGGATTCGATGTCGCTGGCGAGGCGGGTGGAGACCGGGAAGCCGTCCCGCGCGTAGGCGATCGCCGGGGCCAGCAGCTCTGCGCGCGGCATCGTGCCGAAGCGGTCGAGGGCGTCCACCCAGGCCGCGACGGCTCCGGGCACCGAGACCGAGAGGGGGCCGTTGCCGGGCATGCGTTCGATTCCGCGCTGCGCGAAGAGGTCGGGCGTGGCCAGCGCGCCGGCGCGTCCGCTCCCGTTCAGCGCGTGCACCTGGCCGGTGGCGGCCTCGTAGTAGAGGGCGAAGGCGTCGCCCCCCACGCCGTTCATGTGCGGGCGCACCACGGCCAGCACCCCGGCCATGGCGATCGCGGCGTCCATGGCGTTGCCACCAAGGCGCAGCACTTCGTGGCCCGCGGCGGCGGCGAGGGGGTGGCCAGCGGAGACCGCGCCCGATACCCCGCGCACCTCGGGGCGGTTGGTCGGGGGAAAGACGGTACCGGGTGAGCCTGCCGCTTCGCCGGCGGACCGGGCCGAGTCTGGAGGTGCGCCGCAGGCGGTCGCGGAGAGGAGGATCAGGGCGGAGAACAAGGCCGCCGGGGTGAAGGACGTACTGAGCCCGTGGGAGAGGTCCATGGTGGTGTTCCTGGAGGGGTTCGTGGGTGAGGGTGGGCGCTGGAAACAGGTAGAGGATGTGGAAACGGAGGGCTGGCGCGCCAGTGGCAAGCGGGTCGGCAGCGATGGGCCGGGGGAGGCCGCCGCACGCGCCGATCTGGCCGATTCGTTGGATTGCGGAACCCGCGGGAACACCGGGGCGGTGCCGGGTTATCAGCCATGACGGATGCCCGCGCGAACGCGGAACACCAGCGGTGTGGCGTCGTGGCCGGATTGGATCGCGAGCGGAGACGAAGAGACGAGAAGGGGGAATGGTCGGTTACGCAAAGGAACCCACGTTGCTGATTGCATTCGGCGGGAACATGATGGGGACCACCGAGCACCTGCACACCCTGGCGCGGCTTATCGGTCCCGAGACGGGTTCACTCGAAGACTACGTTCCGCCGCCGGAGGATCCCGCACGTCTTACGATGGACGTCATCACCGGCGAGACCCCGGACCTGGAGCAGGTCGTCGTATACAGGTACAGCCTGCCGCTATCCCGGCTCGCCCTGTACGACGGGCCGGTGACCTTTCGCAGATTTCAGGTGACGCCGGAGGGCCCGCGGCTGGTGTCCGAGGAGGAACATTCGGGGGACGAGATCGCGCGGCTGCGTGCCAGGGGGAGCGAGCGGGCCCGGGCCCGGCTTGCGGATCAGTACGGCGCGGACTGGCGGCGCGAAGTCACGAGGATGGTGGTTGCGGAGGACGAGGAGGCCTGTCCGCTCTGCCTGAACGGTGAAGCCGGGCAAGCGCCCATCGCCTTGCCGCGCCGAGTGCGGCGGAGGCCGTGACCGCCATCACCGCCGCCAGCACGTTGAACAGGATGTCCACCGGATCGAGGGTGCGGCTGGGCAGCAGCCACTGGATCCCCTCGTCGAGCGTACCGATCAGGGACGTCAGCAGGATGGCGAGCAGTGCGGGGACGGGGACGCGGCGCCCCTGGCCGGCCCGCTCGCGGAGTGCTTCATACGCCAGAACCGCGACCACCCCGTACTCGACCAGGTGGCTGCGCTCGGTCGGGATCGCCATCCGCACGAAGACCAGCAGATATGCGGCGGCGACGCCCAGCCCGACGGCGATCTCGATCCCGCTGGGCCGTACCCGCAAGCCCTGGGTTACTGCGGTCAACAGGACCAGCATGCATCCCGCGAGGAAGAGCCACACGCCGAAGAAGTCGCTGCCCAGGAGGTCGGCCAGCTGCCGCGCCAGCCCGAGGGTCGAGTAGATCGCCACGACGACGACCCCGGTCCAGATCCAGAGGCGTCGTTCGCGGTCCGATGAGAAGGAGGGCATGGTTCAAACTAGCCCCTTGGTGGCGCGGGGTGGGCTTTGCCGTAGATTGGAGAGTGTAACAGTTCCGTGGGGGGCGCCTGCCCGACGCCACCGGTCCGGGAGGAGAATCCCGAGGGGAGGAACAATATGCCGAAGTTCGCTGCTGCACTGCTTCTGTTCTCCGTGAGCGCCCTGCCCGCTGGTGTTTTCGATCGCTCGCCCGATCCTCTCAAGTGCCCGTCAAGGGTCGGCGGCGACCCGGACATGCCGGCATCCATCATCCTCCTCGACAACGAGGTGTTCGACGGAAGGCCCGAGGAGCTGTATCCCTGGGCCGCGCGAACGGAGGATGAGGCGCCGGAGACCGCCAGGGTGCCGATCTCCGCGTTTGAGGAACATGGGCCGCTCCATTCGGTGGAGATCGTTTGCTGGCGCTGGGTCGAGGCGCACTTCGGCGTCCAGGTGCGTCTGGGCGCCTCCTACACCCTGACAAGGGCATGGGTCGAGCAGACGCGACACGACCGGATCGCGGCGTTGGAGGCCGTGGTCTCCGCCCAGACGCGGCATCGGCAGCTCACCGGAGAGTACACGACCCGGGTGGAGGATCTCCCGGGCTTCGGCGCACTCTCCGACTACGGTCTGCCGGCTCACCTCCAGCTCGACCTGACCGCTACGAGCAACGGCTGGGCGGCCCGGTTGAAAGCGAAGGAGAGCTGGTCGAAAGGCGTGTACGTACACGTTTCACCGCTGTACGACTGCGTGGCCTTTGAAGGGGAGGCGCCTCGTGAATGGGAGACGATCCGGGCGGAAGGGCGCCTGCCCGAGGAGCGCATCGCCGCGTGCTTCGGCCGGTAGGATGCCACCGACGCAGGGTAGATGAGCTGCTGAAGGACCCGGGCCTGCGTCGGGACGCGGGGTTGTCCCGGCCCTTCGCGTAGCGGTGCGCGCCCGGGGCGACTTCGGAGTCACCAATATGGTGGCGCCTCTGCGCCGGGTGGCGATGCGGCGACCGGGCCGGGCGACCCGGGAGGCCGATCCGGCGCTCTGGCACTACGCCGGGCCCCTTGATGGGAAGCGGCTGGTGCGTCAGTACGATGCGTTTGTGAGATGCGTGGCCGATTCGGATGTGCGTATCGAATGGTTCCCTGAGCACGAAGATGGCCTCGCCGATTCGCATTTCGTCTTCGATCCTTCGTTCATGACCTCGGCGGGAGCGGTTCTGCTGCGTCCAGGCAAGGCGTTGCGACGGCCCGAGGTGGCGCTGCACGAGGCGCTCTACGACCGCCTGGACCTGCCGGTCATCGGGGCCATCGAGCCGCCGGGAATCGCCGAGGGCGGCGACCTGTTTTGGCTGGACAGCAAGACGCTGGTGGCGGGCCGCACGTTCAGGACGAACCAGGCCGGCATCGAGCAGCTGCGTGCCCTGCTTGATTCCAGCGGCGTGGAGGTGCACGCGTTCGACCTACCGATGTGGAAGGGGAGTGACGCGTGCCTGCATCTGCTGTCGGTGATCAGCCCGCTGGATCGGGATCTGGCACTGGTCTATCCGCGCCTGCTTCCGGTGGCGTTGTACCGGTTCCTGAGGGGGCGGGGAATCCGCTGCCTGGCGGTGGACGACGATGAGTTCAGGGCCTCGCGGGGCATGAACCTGAACGTGCTGGCGACCGCGCCGCGCAGATGTATCGCGGTGGCGGGGTTTCCGGGGACGTTGGGGCGCATGAGGGACGCGGGTTGCGAGGTCACGTGCTTCGACGCGGACGCGCTGTGCATCCCCTGCGAGGGCGGACCGACCTGCATGACGCTGCCGATTCGGCGGGGTTAGGGGCGAGCGTCCCCGCGATTCTCCCGCGGACCGGATTGACAGGAGTGAGTACGAGACTTATCGTACATGGAGGCTCCATGGTGCCCGGAGCGCAAGCCCGTTCTGCTCCTGACGAACGGCTGCCAACGGAAAACGAACGCGCAACGCGGGGAGGAAATCGATGTCGACTCTAGTAGCCACAACGCTTCTGGCTTCCGCCGGGTGGCTGCCGCCGGGCACGCCCACGCCGGCTGCCGATGCCCTCAAGTGCCCTGCCAGGGGTGGCGGCCCGGAGATGCGGATGGCCGTACTGATCGTCGACGGCGAGGTGCTCCCGGGTGAACTGGAGGAGCTGGACCCCGCCACAGTCGGAGAGTACGACTTTTCGAGTTTCTTCCTGGTGTGCTGGGAGTGGATCGAGAAGTACTATGGGGTGAAGGTTCAGTCCGCCGGTTACCTGGCCCACACAAAGGGCTTTGTCGAGCGCACCCGTACGAACAGTACCCGGGCGCTCGAGGCGCTGATCGCCGCACAGGACCGGTACAGGGACGAGCACGGAGGGTACGCGGCCGGTGTCGAGGACCTGCCGGGTTTCGCGTTTTCCGACTACGACCTGCCGGAGTTCTTCGAACTCACGCTGGAGCCCGCAAATGGGGGCTGGTCGGCGCGCGTAGGGCCGGCGGCGGGCTGGTTGGCGGAGTTCGCGCGGCGGGGTATCGACTCGTCCCCGCTGGACGCCTGCCGGGTCTTCGCGGGCGCCGCACCGGAGGGGGTGGGGTCGGTGACGCCCGAGGCAGAGTCTCCTCCGGTGGAACGGCAGCCGGTCTGCTCCTGGGCGCTGACGGGCTGATCCACTCGAGAAGAGCCGGCGGCAAAGTCGGCTCACTGCGAATGCCCGTCATGGGCGTGGCGTCTGGAGGCGCAGGCAGGCTGACGGAGTAGCGGCGGCCAGTGACGTTGGTCGGCCTGATCGGGGGCGAAACGGAGACGGACTTGCTTCCGCCCCGCTATTCTTCCTCTGGCTCCTCGCCTCGTCGCCCGAACTTGATGATCAGACCGCCGACGACGGCGGCAATAAGCCACAGGAACAGCGCCATGCCGATGGCGTCGTCGCCCAGAATCGGGTTGGTGCCGGCGAGGCCCACCGCGGTTGCGAACCAGAGTGCGAGATTCTGCATCTGGAAATCGAGCTGGGTCCTCCGCTTCATGCTCTGGATGGCTCGCCACAAGAGGTAGCCGATGGTACCTGTCGGCCGGGGTCAGTGCCGTGCCCGCCATGGCCGGTTGAAGGCCGGAGCCCCGGCCGAGGAGCTCCTGGAGCGCATGATCAGTCGCCTCCTCACCGATACCCGCCTCGACCGCGATGCGGCGCAGTTCCTCGATGCTGAGCGAGTCCCCCGCGGCGTCGATCTCCGCCGCTCGTTCCAGGACCAGGGACTGCTAGAACACCGGGCCGGGCGGTCGCTGAAGCCGGCGCTAACCCGCCCCCCGCAGCCTCCTCGACATCCACCCCAGGAAGAGCAGGCCGACCGCGGCACCGAACAGGAGCGGCAGCAGGCGCGGATCGTCCAGGATGCTCGCGAGTTCGAGTTCGGCGGGAGCGGGCGTTCCGATCGTCTCGATCAGCGTGGCGCGCGGGGTGGGCTCAACCTCCTCGGCCACTGGGCGATCGAAACGGGGCGCGTGCGCCACGCCGCTGGCCAGAGCGGCCCACCACAGCCTGTGATCTTCCACGGCGTCCTCGTCCAGGCCGGCCATTCGCCAGCGCCAGGTGTCGAGGTAGCCGACCTGGATGACGCGGCCGTCCCCGAGACGCCAGCCGGCAACGGCGATGTCGTCGTCGCGCATCTCCAGCGCCAGGGCGCCGCCCTTGAGGTTGTAGAGGTCGCCGAGGGCGAAGGACCGGCGGGGATCGTCGGCGGTCTCGGGGCGGAAGTCGACGGGGCGGGTGGGGATCCCCCAGCGCGCGGGCAGGAGCGCTTCAAGTCCGGGAACCGATGACGCTTCGCCCAGGACGATGAGCCCGCCACCCTGCCTCACGTAGCGTGGCAGCTGTTCGGCGTAGCGCCGGATCACCGAGTCCATCGCCACCACGAAGGAGTACCGGGCCGTGTCGAGCCGGATTTGGACGGGGCCCTGTTCCACATCCCCGCTGGGAGCCACGGCGAAGCGCGCGTCGACTTCCCAGCCGTGCTCCTCCAGCGCCGCGGCGATGAATTTCCCTTCCCATCCAGCCATTCCCACGACCAGCGCCGACTTGATGGAGACGGAGTCGCGGAGCGCGTTCGTGGCGAGTTCCTGTCCGTCGAGCGTCGTTCGGATCGGGCCCTCCAGCCGCGGCAGGACGAAGACCGCTCCGTGGCCATCTACGGAAGCGCTGTCCACGGGGCCGAGTTCGTCGCTCAGTTGCACTCGTGCACCGGGAGATGTCGCCACCCAGACCCGGGACGGCCTCTGCGGATCCGCGACCGGTTCCACGCTGACCGCACTGGGCGCCGGGGTCTCGCCGTCCCAGCCCGCCTCCGTGCCCGCGCCGGGGAGGGCCGCGAGCCAGTCGCGCAACGGCGCCGTGGGGATCGAGTCCATCGCGACGTGGATGCGCTGCGGGTTCGATTCTGTGCTCCACCGCGCGAGCGCCTCCCCGACTTCGAGACCCTCGGCACGCAAGGAGGGGCGGGCCCGCTGGGCGTACAGGGCATGTCCGATGAGGAGCGCGATCAGCACCAGCGCGGCCAGGTGGGCGGTGCGTTCCAGCCCGATGCGGAGCCGGTGCCGCCGCTGTATGGAGGCTGCTGCGGCGCGTACACGATCGGTGCCGGGCCGCGTCGGCGCGCCGGGACCGCCGCCCGACCGGTCAGCTGGTGAGCGCATAGACGACGAGGTTCACCCCGAACCGCGTCGGGTCCACCGCGATGAACCGCTTGGTGTCGGGGCCGAAGGACCACTCCGAGGTGTAGTCCTTGTTGCTGTACAGGAGTCCGATGCGGTCGCCGCGGAGGACGCCGTAAAGGTGGCGGTGCAGGAGGTTGTCGCCCCAGCCGTTGAGCTCGTGAGAGGTGGCGGGCGGGCCGCGGTCGAATTCGAAGAACTTGGTGTAGAGCGGGTGATCATTGGGGATCTCTTCGAGCGCGTCCGGGCCGAAGATGGTGGCGATCTCCTCGAGGGCGGTCTTGTGGAATTCCCCGTCGATGTCGTGGTTGTGGTCGTCCACGACGATGAATCCGCCGCGGTCCACATATTCGCGCAGGTTCGTGCGCTCCTGCTCGGTGAAGGCGAGCGGGAAGTGGCCGGTGAACCAGACGAAGGGGTGCTCGAAGATGCGGCGGCTGCCGAGCGGGACGATGCTGCCGCGCGGGGCCACGGGCAGGATGGTGTAGCGGGCGATGGTATCGATCAGGTTGGCCACCAGGGCCAGGCCGCTCTCCCAATCGCCCACCTCGTACTGCACGGAAGTCCAGCGGAACTCCTGAGCGGGAAGCGGGGGTGCGAGGGGGTGCGCGAGGTCTCCCCTGCGGGCCCAGGCGTGGGTGACGCCGGCCAGATCGTCCGCGGTCGGGCCGGCCAGTGGATTCATCGTTTCAGCCACATTGCGCTCCAGGATGTGAGGGTGCGCCGGACGATCGTCTCTCCCTCGAGATGGCGGCGCACGTTCGCCAGGGGGGCGGATGCGTTTTCGCCATCGCGGATGGCGTTGATCGCTTCACCGAGGAACGATGCGAGGTCGGTATAATCGCGCAACGCGTCGACCTGCATGAGCATGAGCGTGTTCACGGCGCTGTCCGGCGCCGTCTCGAGGAACTGCACGGACCGGGTGTAGCGCTCCAGCATTTCCTCCCGCAGCTCGCCGGACACCGGTCTTCGGACCCGCGGTTCGGCGTATCCCGTGTCCGTGCCCTGCAGGCGCACTCGTCCCAGGTTGACGAGCAGCTCCGGCGGCTGGCCCCGGAAGTAGTAGCGTTCCGCCAGCGCGAACTCCTCTAGCAGGGCAAGGGCCGCCCAAAGCGGCGGCAGCGCTTCTCCGGTCTCCGCGATGTAGAGCGCCCGCGCGCCCTCCCAGAGCGCCTCGTGAGCCTCCGCCAGGAGGGGATTGGCGTCGAAAACGCCCTCCATGGTCCACTCCACCTGCATCTGCTCGACGGTGCGGATCACGCGGCGCAGCTGCAGCCCGATGGTCTGCGCCGAGTCCACGAAGAGGTCTCGGTCCAACCGGTCCCTGTCGGCGTGGATCTCCTCGGTGAGCTGGATGATGAACCGGAGGGTGAGAAACAGCGTGTCGTTCGGCGGCGGTGCCCCTTCGATCGCGAGCGAGTCGTACTCCGACGAGGTCGCAACGCGCAGCACCCGCGTCTCCGAGGTGGTGTAGCTGGGGCCCGACAGCGTGTTGTTGTCGAAGGCGACGGCTCGCAGCGAGAGCATGTCGCCCTCTCCGAGGCGGAAGTCCGCCAGCGGCACCGTCATCGCGAACTCGCCGTTTCCGGCGCCCGAAAAGCTGCGCCGCTCGAGGGTGTCGCGGCGGAAGGTGATGTGTCCCTCTTCCTGTCCCATCGTCACGATCGACTCGAAGAAGGCGCCGCCGAGCCCGATGTCGTCGCTCATCCGTGCCTGGAGGGCGATGTCGCCGCGGATGACCCGCACAGTGGTGTCCCTCATCGGAAGCAGAAGTTCGACGGAGGGCGCCTCGTCCGTCCGCGGGGCGATCACCACCAGGCGCCGGTACTCGCGGTCACGGAGCTCCAGCGCGACGGCGGAGTCGGGCATGGTGAACTCGGACATCCAGCCGTCGCTGCCGTCCGGAGCTGCCGCGAGAGGCGTCTCGCCGAGCACGATCTCGATCCCGTCGGGGATTCCCAGGCCGTGCAGATCGACCTGGCTCCCCACGAGGCCCGCGATCGAGGCCGGGTCGTCGAACTCCACGATCTCGTGCCCGCTCCTCATCGCGTAGGCCGGTGGCGTGACGGACCCGCGCAGGACTTCCAGCCGGCTGGGCATTTCCTCTTCGGCCGGCGCGGCAACGGCGCCGACCCCGACCGCGGCCTCTCGCCAGGTGGCGGGCATGACCGCGAAGAGGCCGCCCGTGAGCAGGAGGACGAGCCCCTGCGGGGAGGAGCGATCTCCACGCCGCCCGTTTCACGAACGCGCCCGGGTTCGCCTTCGCGACGATGGGAGCAAGACGCTCGCCCAGCTGCTCGGCGTAGCGGGCGTCGATCGCGGTCATCAGGGCGTAGCGCAGCTCGGGGGCGCGCTCCTCGACCCACAGGGCCACCCTGCGGACCGACCACACGAAGCGGCGGCGCCAGAGGACGAGGCACAGGGTGCCTGCCCCCGCGAGGAGGGCCACGGGCAGGACCGCCGCCCGGAATCCGGGCTCGAAGGGGACGAGGAGCGAGAGCAGCATCGCGGCGACGAGGACCCCGAAGGTCACGCCTGCGCCCCACAGGCCGGCCGTGATCCCGGCAACGAGTCCGAGACCCCGCTTTGTTCGCCTTACCTGTTCGAACGCCGTCATGCCGCCCTGCTCTTGCGAAGGCCCTCATCCGCCCGGTTCGCGCCCGCTCCCGTAGCCAGCCGCCTCCTGAGCCAAAGTTCCGCCAGGGCCGCCACCAACGCAAATCCCAGGAGCCAGGGCACGGCGGGCGTGGTTCGCATGACCCGGCGGGGCACCTGGGAGGCGGGGGCGAGCGGTTCGTCCCCGGCGAATGCGGCCATGAATCCATCCGAGAGGGGCGCCATGTCGCGAGGCTCTCCGCAGGGGCCCTTCAACTCGGCCAGAAAACGCTGGAAGTCGGGGCGCAGGATGGCGTCCCCCTCGTTGGGCAGCGGGATTGCGACGGATCGCATGCACCCGTCGGCCGTCGCGCGCTCGAATGCGGCCGGCTCGCCGTCGATCCAGCGGGCGTATACGCGGGTTTCCCCGGCGTCCGGCGATTCCGTGCCGTCGGCCGCTTCCGTGCCGTCGGCCGCTTCCGCGCCGCCTGTCATCTCCGAATCGAAGCCCGCCTCCAGGGCGGCGGGCGTGGGCTGCCAGCGGCGGACGAAGGGATAGACCATCACCGCGTCGTTGGCGCGGACTCCGCCGATCGTGTCGGGGGTCTCCCGTTCGGTCCACAACCCGGCCGCGCCGGAGTCGGCCCACTCCACGCGCTCGGCGGTGCGTGCCTCGTCGGGCTGCTGCGGCGCGCCGGCAACCCGCACCGCGTCGATCCGGCCGGGCCACAGCGCGCGGATCTCCCCGGTTGCCGCGTCGCGCTCCTCCTGCGCGAACGGGGAGACCACGACCAGTTGCAGCGAATCGGCGCCATCGCGGAGCCGCGAGGCGATCCTCAACGCGGCGATGAGGGCGGCGGAGAGCGACCCCCTGGGGGCCCGTTCCCACTGCGCCTCGTCGCGCAGGCCCTCCAGCGCGTCGGCCGCCTCGTCCTCGATCTCCCGCGCCTCGTCGTCGAAGAAGACGACCGTAGCGGCGCCGTCCAGGTAGCCGCTCGCGCTGTCGGCCAGCTCCCCGGGGCTCCCGACGGCCCGCGACACGTCCACCAGCGTGATCCGGGACACCGGCTCTGCGAACGGGTGGATCAGGGGCCGGGCGAGGGCCGTCCCGAGCAACAGGATCACGAGGACGCGCAGCGCGAGGAGCCAGGGGTCGGTGAAGCGCGTCGTGATGGTGGTGGCCTGCAAGGGCACCCTGGGGACGAAGCGCACGGTGGGAAGCAGGTCGGTGTCGGGCTCCCGGGTAGAAAGGAAGTGGAGCGCGACGACCCCGGCCGCGACAATCCCGGCGGCGACGAGGAACGCGGGAGCGAGGAAGATCAAGCGCGGCTCCCGGTCTCGGGTGGAAGCACGACGCGGCGGACCGCCTGAGCGGCGCCCTGATTTGTGACGACCTCCGTGTAGCCGGCTCCCGCCATGCGCCAGTCTCTCGCAAGCCGTTCGCGCCAGTCCCCGAAGTTCTCGAGGTAGCCGAGTCTGGAATACTCGGTCAGCGGTCGTTTCAGCTGCGCCTCCTCCGGATCGACGACCAGGGAGGGGCGCTCGGAGGGCGACATCTCGGTGGTGTGGATGACGTGGACGGCATGCACCTCGCGTCCCGCCGCCGACCGCTCCATGGCCTGTTTGAGAAGCTGCTCGGCGTCGCCCAGGAAGTCGCTGACCACGGCGATCCGGGCGCGGGGATGCCGGCGGGCCACGGTGTCGAGGACCGGGGCGAGGCGCGGACTTCCTCCGGGTGCGACGCCCGCCAGCAGCGCGAGGATCTGGTGCACGATGCCGCGCCGGTTCCGCGCCGGGAGGTAGTGTCGGTCCCCGTTCGCGGAAGCGACGGCGACCCCGACCGGGTCGCGCCCGTTGTGGGCCGCCGAGGCGAGTCCGATCGCGATGTGACGCGCGAAGTGCCACTTCTCGAGCGATGCGGAGGGGTAGGCCATCGAAGCGGACGCGTCCACGACGATCATGGTGGGCAGAACCGTCTGCTCGGTCGACAGGCGGATGTAGGCGCGGTCCCGCCGGGCGAGCAGCTTCCAGTCGATCTTGCCGATGTCGTCGCCCTGCCGGTAGGCACGGTAGTCCTCGAACTCCGCGGAGATCCCCCGCATCCACGAGCGGTGGTCCCCGGCCAGCCCGGCCGGCGCTTTCCGGCGCGCGGGCCAACGAAGCGACCGCACTGCGTCGAGGAGCGCTCCGTCGGCGGCGTTCATTGACATCGGCGGGTGAACACGGGCAGGCGGCCGTCTACGACCCGGGCGTTCACCACGGCCTACCCTACAGCGGAATGTCGCTCTTCGGCGGGGGCACCGTCTCGAGGAGGTGCTCGATGATCCCCTCGATCGTGATTCCCTCGGCCTCGGCCGCGAAGTTGGGGAGCACCCGGTGGCGCATCGCGGGATGGATCACGCGCTGGATGTCCTCCGGGGAGACGTTGAGCCGGCCGTGCAGGAGCGCGTGTGCCTTCGCCCCCAGGATCAGCGCCTGGCCGGCGCGCGGCCCGGCACCCCAGCGCACGTACTGCTTCACCATCTCCGAGACGCCCGGCTCGGCGGGTCGCGTGGCGCGTGCCAGGGCGGCCGCGTATTCGAGCGCGGGTTCCGGGGCGGCGACTTCCCGCATCATGGTGTTGAGGGCGAGGAGGCCGGGGCCGTCCAGAACGGGCCGGATCTGCACGTCGCTCACCGCGGTCGTCGTGCGCAGGATGCCGACCTCTTCCGGCCCGGACGGGTACCCCACCCGGATGTCGAAGAGGAAGCGGTCGAGTTGGGCTTCCGGAAGCGGGTAGGTCCCCTCCTGCTCGATCGGGTTCTGGGTTGCGAGCACGAAGAAGGGGCGGGGCAGGGGCATGGTCTCGCCCCCGGCGGAGACGTGGCGCTCCTGCATCGCCTCGAGCATCGCGGCCTGGGTGCGGGGGGGCGCGCGGTTGATTTCGTCGGCCAGGATGATGTTGGCGAAGATCGGCCCGGGTACGAAGCGGAAGGCGCGGTGCCCGGTGGCGCTGTCCTCTTCCATCACCTCGGTCCCGGTGATGTCGCTCGGGACCAGGTCGGGTGTGAACTGAATCCGCCGGAACTCCAGCGACATCGCCTGTGCGATGGTCTGGATGAGCAGGGTCTTGGCCAGCCCCGGGACGCCCACCAGAAGCGCGTGTCCGCCCGACAGGATCGCCAGCAGGACCTCTTCGATCACCTGCTCCTGCCCGATGATGACCTTGGCGACCTCACCCTTGAGCCGCGTGACGCCGGTGAGGAGGTCGTCCCGGGACATCGCGGGGGCGACGGCCGGCGCGCCGTCGCCGAGCGCGTCCACCGGCGCCTCGGCTCCCGTGAGCACCGCCGCCTCAGACTGCATCCGCGATCGCCGTGAAGTTGAAGTCGCGCGACCGGACCGGCGGGAGCACGAAGCTGCCGCCCGCCGTCAGCACGGGCTCGCCGATCATCTCGAGGTTGTTCAGGAAGTACATGTGGGAGTCCACGTAGCGCATGTTCGCGATCGGACGGGTGATCCTCCCGCGCTCGACCAGCCAGGTTCCGTCGCGGGTCACGCCGGTGAAGACCAGCAGCCGGAAGTCCGCGAACAGCGTCGTGAGACGAGTCACGTAGATGCCCCTTTCGCAGGTCGAGATCATCTCGTCGAGCGTGGCAAGCTGCGTCCCCTCCTTCGGCTGCAGGCGCACGGCCACGGGATTCGCCAGCGGATAGTCCTCGCCCCGCTCTGCGGCGGTGTCGTCCCCGTAGCTGAGGTTCCTGAGGATGCCGTCCTGGACCCAGTAGGTGCGGTTGAAGGGCACCCCGACCGGGTTGAAGGGGCAGAAGGGGCCGGCCGCATCCATCGGATCGGAGACGAAGGAGAGCCGCTCGTCGAAGACCTGCTGTCCGATCTTGGTGCCACCCCCCGGGGCCGCCCAGACGTTGAATCCCGACTCTGCGGACTGAAGATCCATGTGGTACTGCATCATGAAGAAGATCATCTGCGCGTACGCGTCCGGCTCCAGGATCACGGTGTAGCGCGCGGGCTCGATCGCCTGCGGCCCGCGGGAGCGCTCCGCCTTGTCGGTGGCCCTGTCCGCGATCGCCCGTGCATCCAGATCGCCGAAGTCGTAGATCGCCTTGCCGGCCCAGCCCGATCCCGTGTTGTCGCTCGTGCGGGCCGACAGCGACAGCGAGCCGTTCGTGCTGCGGCAGTAGCCCACCAGTCCCGCCGAGTTCGCGACCAGCATCGACGCCACACTCAGGTCCAGCGTTCCCGCCGAGACGAACCCGTCGGTGCGCTCGATCGCGCTGACCGCCCTCCCGATGCGTTCCTCGATGTCGACGGCCCGGCTCGCCTCGGACCAGAGCCCGGGCGGAACCGGGTAGTCGCGCGGCTGGACGAGGCGGCTCGTCCCGTGTTCGCCGGGACCGTCCCTGGTGGCGTCCTCGGCCCAGCGCACGGCCTCCCTGAGTCCGTCGTCGTCGAAGCGCTGCGTCACCCCGTTCGCCGTCTTGCCATTCATCATCGACGTGACCGTCACCTGGCCCAGCGAGGCGTCGAGCTGCGTCGTGATCTCGTTGCGCGAGAAGCGCGTGTTCTGGGCGTTGCTGAGCTGCACGTTGACGACCGTGTCAGCGGCCGGATCCGCGAACTCGAGCACCTTCCGCGCGATCGCCTCGGCCTCGTCCTTTGTCAGGATCTCGCCTGTGTTTGCGCCCGGCGCGCGCCCCCCGGTCCCATCCGTGCGGGCCGGCTCGATCCTGGAAGTTCGCTTGCTCATTTTACCGCCTCCCGTAGGTGAAGACGTTGATGTCGCGGAAACGCGCCGCCGGCGCTCCAACCGTGCGTCCGATGTTCTGGAAGGGATCACCCTTCCCGGTCCCGCCGCCGTTGTAGGCGAAGGTGGCCGCGCCTCCGATCATGTCCATCGAGCGCCAGAAGTCCGGCGTGCTCGACAGGCAGTTCGGCTGGCTGAGCGGATCACCGAGCTTGCCGTCCCGGATTTCGTGGGCCATCCCGGATCCCGAGATCTGCAGGTTCAGCATCGGCGGGTCCACGTAGGCGAAGCCGCCGCGGTGGATGTAAATGCCGTTCTCCGTCTCGGCGATCATCTCCTCGACCGTGACGTCCTCCTCGCCGGGATCCATGATCGCGATGCTCGGCGCCACCACCTGGATCAGCACCGACCCCGCCGACCCCGCCGTGCCCCGCGACTCCACCGGCATCCCGTTCCTCCTGTACCACCACTCGAGCTGTGGCGCGAATTCGCGGGTCGTGAAGTAGTCGACCACGACCCCCTCGCGGATGAGCGGGTAGTCCGCGGGCGGGACCCCCTCCACGTCCCATCTGTACATGCCGCCGGCCCGGGGTGCCGATCCCGTGGCCCGCACGTTCAGCCTCGGGTTGTTGTAGGAGAACTGCCCGAGCACCTCCTCCGGCGGGGCGAGGTAGCTGGTTCCGCCCGCGTGCATTTCGTAGCCGAGGACGCGGTCGAACTCCAGCGCCCGCACGATGGATGCGTTGAAGGCGGCCGACACCGCGGAGGAGTCGAGGACGAGGTCGTAGCGCCCCACGTCGGGCTCGCGCGCGTTCATCATCATCACCGCGTCCGCGACCGCCTGCTCGGCGTCCGCCGCGAAGGGGATCCCGTCGATCGCCTCCCACCCGTAGCCGCCGGTCTTGAACGATTCCGGGGTGCTGGAGCCGAAGTTCATGCGGTCTTCCGAGATCACCTGGGCGCCGTAGCTGTTGCCGAAGCCGTGGAAGCGCTGGGCGATGTACGACCCCTCGCTGGACGCGAACACCACATCGTTCTTGCCGAAGAGGAAGTCGGAGAATCCGGTGACTCCGGGCACCCCCATCGCCTCGCCGGCCTGCATGACCGCCTCGTTCGCCGCGATCTGAAGTTCCAGCTGATCCTGGATGGTGTAGTTCCAGGGGTCGAGGTCGATCGGCGTCTCCCACTGGCCGTCGGCGACGACGGGAGCCGGCGCGAGTTCCAGCGTGCGGGTCTTGCCCCACGGATTCAGGGACGACTGCTGCACGGCGACCTGCGCCACCCGGGCAGCCTCCTCTTCCGTGACGATCGTCGACGACGCGAAGCCCCACGCTCCGTCCACCAGTACGCGGACCCCGAAGTTGAGCGATCCGGAGATCAACTGGGTGAACACCTGCGTGTTCTGCACGATGGTCCTGCGGGACGCACCGCTCGCCACGCGCACGTCCGCGTAGCGCGCTCCCGCGGCCCGGGCGGCGTCGAGCGCGGCCATCGCGACCGCGCGCACGTCAGGATCCTGCAGAAGCGGCCGGAAGGGCCTGTACCTGCGCGCGGCCTCGTAGGGATCCGTGAGCAGTGTCGAATCGAAGCCGATCAGGCCGGCCGCCGCGAAGGCCGAGCCCGTTCGTACGAAGTCCCGGCGGGACCAGGTCATGTCACTTTCCTCCCGTCTGGAGTGCTTCTCAAACCGTCCCACACTATGGGATCGCGGGCCGCTCTGCAACGGCTACCGCCGCGCATACGCTACCGCCTCGCATACGTGAACACGTTGATCTCCCTGAACCTTGCGGCCGGCGCCCCCACCGTGCGACCGATCTGCTGGAACGGATCGCCCTTGCCGGTCCCGCCGCCGTTCCACCCGAAGGTTCCCGCGCCCCCGATCATGTCCATGGAGCGCCAGAAGTCGGGAGTGCTCGCCAGGAAGGACGGTCGGCTGAGCGGCTCGCCCAGCTTCCCGTCGCGGATCTCGTGGGCCATTCCGCTGGCCGTGAACTGCATGTTGAGCATGGGGGGATCGACGTAGCCGAACCCGCCGCGGTGGATGTAGATCCCGTCCTCCGTCTCGGCGATCATCTCCTCGACGGAGACATCCTCCTCGCCCGGGTCCATGATCGCGATGCTCGGCGCCACGACCTGGATCAGCACCGACCCCTGCGACCCGGCCGTGCCGCGCGACTCCACCGGCATCCCGTTGCGCCGGTACCACCACTCCAGCTGGGGCGCGAACTCGCGCGTGGTGAAGTAGTCGACGAGGACGCCTTCGCGGATGAGCTGATAGTCCGCCGGCGCCACGCCCTCCACGTCCCACCTGTACATGCCGCCGGCCCGGGGCGCCGACCCCGTGGCCCGCACGTTCAGCTTCGGATTGTTGTAGGAGAACTGCCCCAGCGCCTCCTCGGGGGGGCCGAGGTAGCTGGTGCCGCCCGCATGCATCTCGTAGCCCAGCACCCGGTCGTACTCGAGCGCCTGCACGATGGACGCATTGAAGGCTGCCGACACCGCGGACGAGTCGAGGACCAGATCGTAGCGTCCGACATCAGGGTCGCGCGCGTTCATCATCATGATGGCGTCATCGACCGCCTGCTCGGCGTCCGCCGCGAAGGGGACCCCGTCGATCGCCTCCCACCCATATCCGCCGGTCCTGAACGATTCCGGGCTGCTGGAGCCGAACCTCACGCGGTCTTCCGAGATGGCGTCGGCAGCATAGGTGTTGCCGAAGCTGTGGAAGCGCTGGGCGATGTACGACCCTTCGCTCGAAGCGAAGACGACATCGGCCTTGCCGAACTCGAACCAGGAGTAGGCGCGGATTCCGGCGAGTCCCTTGGTTTCGCCGACCTGCATGATCGCCTCGTTGGCTTCGAGCTGAAGCTCCAGCTGGTCCTGGATGGTGTAGTTCCACGGGTCGAGGTCGATCGGGGTCTCCCACTGGCCGTCGGGGACGACGGGGGCGGGAGCGAGCTCCAGCGTGCGCGTCTTGCCGTAGGGATTCAACGACGACTGGCGCACGGCGAGCTGGGCCACCCGGGCTGCCTCATCCTCGCTAACGATCGTCGACGACGCGAAGCCCCACGCCCCGTCCACGAGCACGCGCACCCCGAAGTTGAACTGCCCCATGACGGCCTGCGTCGAGACCTGCCGGTCGAGGACGATGGTCCTGCGCGTGGCGCCGCTGGCGATGCGCACGTCCGCGTAGCGGGCTCCGGCGGCGTTCGCCGCGTCCAGCGCGGCCTCCGCGACCGCACGCACATCGGGGTCCTGGAGGAGCGGCCGGAAGGGCCGGTAGCGGCGCGCGGCTTCCCAGGGATCCGCCAGCAACGCGGCGTCAAAGCCGACCACCCCGGCCGCCGCGAAGGCCGAGCCTGTGCGCAGGAAATCCCGTCGTGACCAGTTCATGTCACCGTCCTCCTGTCATTTGTACATGACACATTGTAAGCTTTGCTTTACATCTGCCGGACGCCTCTAGACCGCATCGGCGATCGCCGTGAAGTTGAAGTCGCGCGAGCGCACCGGCGGAATCATGAAGCCGCCGGTCGCCGCCAGCACGGGTTCACCGATCGCCTCCAGGTTGTTCAGAAAATACATGTGCGAGTCCACGTAGCGCATGTTCTTGACCGGACGGGTGATCCTGCCCTGTTCCACCAGCCAGGTCCCGTCGCGGGTGACGCCGGTGAAGACGAGCCGCCGGAAGTCGGCGAACCCCGTCGTCAGGCGGGTGACGTAGATGCCCCGCTCGCACGTCTCGATCATCTCTTCGGGCGTCAGCAGCTCCGTGCCCTCCTTCGGCTGGAGGCGTACCGAGACCGGGTTGGCCAGGGGATACTCCAGGCCGCGCTCGATCGCGGTCGCGTCGCCGAAGCTCAGATTGCGGAGAATCCCATCCCGCACCCACCAGGTGCGGTCGAAGGGGACTCCGGTTCCGCTGAAGGGGCAGAAGGGCGCGTCCGGATCCATCGGGTCGGAGACGAAGGACAGCCGCTCGTCGAAGACCTGCTTGCCGACCTTGGTGCCCCCGTTGGGGTCGGCGAAGACGCTGAAGCCGCGTTGCGCGCTCGGCAGGTCCATGTGGTACTGCATCATCAGCTGGATCATCGGGGCGTAGGCGTCGGGCTCGAGGATCACCGTGTAGCGCCCCGGTTCGACCGCGGAGGGGTTGCGGGAGCGCTCCGCCTTGTCGGTGGCCCTGTCCGCCACCGCCACGGTGTCCATGTCGTTGAAGTCGTAGATCGCCTTGCCGGCCCAGCCGGACCCGGTGTTGTCCTCGGTACGGGCGGCGAGCTGCATGGTGCCGGTGGTGCTGCGGCAGTAGGCGACGAGTCCCGCCGAGTTGGCCACCAGCATCGAGTTGATGCCCAGGTCGAGGGTGCCCGCGGCCACGTACCCGTCCACACGCCCGATCGCGGAGACCGCCTTCGTGATCCGGTCGGGGATGTCCACTTCGCGGGTCGCCTCCGACCACAGCCCAGGAGGAATCGGATAGTCGCGCGGCTGGATCAGCCGCCCCATCTCCTGCCGCCCCCCCGGCCCCTCCCGCGCGGAGTCCTCGGCCCACTTCACCGCCTGCATCAACCCCTCGTCGTCGAAGCGCTGCGTCGTGCCCTGCGCGATCCTGCCGTTGAGCCGCGTGGTGACCGCGACCCCGCCCAGAGACGCGTCGCGCTGCGTCGTGATCCGGTTGCGGGCGATGCGCGTGTTCTGGGAATTGGCGAGCGAGACGTTCACGATCGTCTCCGCATCCGGGTCCGCGAACGACAGCGTCTTCTTCGCGATCGCCTCGGCCTCCTCCTTCGTGAGGATCTCGCCGGTGCTCGCGGCGGCCGCTTCCTCGCCGCGGATCTCGCCGGTGGCCCGCGCCGCGGGATTCCGTTCGCTCATCATCGCCTCCCGTAGGTGAACACGTTGAGGTTCCGGAACCGCGCCGCCGGCGCCCCGACCGTGCGCCCGATCAGCTGGAAGGGATCGCCCTTCTGCGTCCCGCCTCCATGATAGCCGAAGGTGTCCGGGCCCCCGATCATGTCCATCGACCGCCAGAAGTCGATGGTGTTGGCGAGGTACTGCGGCCGGCTCAGGAGGTCCCCGAGCTTCCCGTCGCGGATCTCGTAGATCAGGCCGCTCCCGCCGCCCTGCATGTTCAGCATGGGGGGATCCACGAACGCGAAGCCGGCGTCCCGGAAATAGATGCCGTCCTCGGTCGCCGCGATCATGTCCTCCTCGGACACCCCCTCTTCGCCCGGATCCATGACCGCGATGCTCGGCGCCACGACCTGGGTGAGGATCGAGCCCGCCGCTCCCGCCGTGCCCCGGGACCCCGCCGGCATTCCGTTGCGCCTGTACCACCAATCGAGCTGCGGCGCGAATTCCCGCGAAGTGAAGTAGTCGACCAGGACGCCCTCGCGGATGAGCTGGTAGTCCTGCGGCTCAACGCCCTCCGCGTCCCACCTGTACACCCCTGCGGCCCGCGGCACCGACCCCGTCGCACGCACGTTCAGCATCGGGTTGCCGAAGGAGAACTGGCCGAGCGCCTCCTCCGGCGGCCCGAGATAGCTGGTCCCGCCGCCGTGCATCTCGTAGCCGAGCACCCGGTCGAACTCCAGCGCCCGCACGATGGTGCTGTTGAGTATGGACGACACCGCGCCGGAACCGAGCACCACGTCGTAGCGCCCCACGTCGGGCTCCCTCGCGCCCAGCATCATGTAGGCCTCCTCGACCGCCTGCTCGACGTCGCCGGCCCATGGGATTCCATCGATGGCCTCCCAGCCGTATCCCCCCGTCCGGAACGACTCCGGACTGCTCGACCCGAAGTTCATGCGGTCGGGGGACACCACCTGCGCCGTATAGCCGCCTCCGAAGTCATGAAAGCGCTGCGCGATGTACGACCCCTCGCTGGAGGCGAAGACGACATCGTTCCTGGAGAAATTGAAGTTGGAGAAGACCTGGAGCTCGGGCTTGCCCGCTTCGGCGATCTTCATCACCAGTTCGTTTGCCTCGAGCTGCTGCTCCAGCTGGTCCTGGATCCGGTAGTTCCAGGGATCCAGATCGATCGGCGTCTCCCACTCGCCGTCGGCGACCACCGGGGCGGGGGCCAGCTCGATGGTTTCGGTGTAGCCCCATGGATTCAGCGACGCCTGCCGCGCGGCGAGCCGTGCGATCCGCGCCGCCTCCTCCTCGGTGAAGATCGTCGACGATGCGAAACCCCACGCCCCGCCGACGAGGACACGGACGCCGAAGTTGAGCGAACCCGAGATCCTGCGCAGCCCGATCCGGCGGCCCGACACGCTCGTCACCCGGCCGATCCCGCTCGTGATCCGCACGTCGGCGTAGCCCGTGCCCACGTCGCGGGCCGCCTGGAGCGCGGTCATGGCGATCGCGCGCACATCGGGGTCCTGGAGGAGGGGGCGGAAGGGCCGGCGGGTGCGGGAAACTTCGTACGGATCCGTGAGGAGGCGGCCGTCGAGGCCGATGAGCCCGGCCGCGGCGAAGGCGGAACCGGTGCGAACGAAGTCCCGGCGGGTCCAGGTCATGGGAGTACTCCCGGGGTTGGAGCAACCTGAGGATCGCCGGGCAGAATAGGCCGGCCGATGTGGCCGGTGCAAACCGCGGGTAGCGCGACAGGGGGGTGGCCGCGCGCCCGTCTCAACTTCCGGCTGAGCCGTCAGCGACCCCCTTCCAGGCCGGGCAGCAGGTCGTCACGCACCCACGCGTACTCCGGCTCCAGCTCCAGCGCCCGCTCCCAGGCCCGGCGCGCGTCCTCGACCTGTCCCATGGCCGCATGGGCCTGTCCCAGCCAGGCATGCGCCTCCGCGAGCCCCCAGGCCGGAAGCGGCGGCTCCGGATCGCCCGCGCCGAACCACTCGATCGCCTTCCGGAAGTGTTGCAGCGCCGCTTCGGGTCCGCCGCCCCACTGCGGGCTGTGGTACGCGGAGATCCCCTCGAGCAGCCTGACCCGGGGGTTTTCCGGTCCCAGCGAGCGGGCGCGCGCCATCTCGGCGTCGTGCCGCATTCCGAGCGACATCGCCTGTGCCGGGTCCAGGATCCGCATCCCGAGCCCGGACGCCAGCAGCGCATGCGATTCGGCGATGGGCTCGATCTCGATCGCACGCTGCAGGTACGTCTCCGACTCTTCCAGCATCCCTACCGCCATGCCTTCGTCGTGTTCGAACATCGCGGCGCCCGTACGATAGAGCGCGTAGCCGAGGTAGTGGTTGAGCATGGCGTCGTCGGGGAAGGCGGATACGGCGCGCCGGGCGCGGATGACGGCATTGGCCAGGCCGCTCTCGCTTCCGGTGAGGACCGCTTCGCGAATCTCGGCGCGAAGGCGGTTCGCGGCCTCGTGCCCGTCGGGGGCCTGTGCGGCGAGGCCGGTGGTGGGCGCGAGCACGACGGCGCACAGCGCCACCGCGGCGCCGACGCCGAGCAGGTCACGTAGGGAAGTCATGGGATTTTTCCTTGTCCAGGGGTCAAAACGGCAGTGAAGTCATGATCCCGAAATACACCAGGCGAGGGAACGGGGTGGTGCCGGGAATGCGTTCGGAGTAGTCGTGCGAATAGTGGTGGTCCGAGACGTTCGGGCGGCCGAGCACGTTCATGATGGAGACGAAGAAGACGGTCATGTTGTCGGGTGCGAAGCTGTGCCGCGCGATCAGGGACGCATCGACGCGCGAGTACCACGGGAACCGCTCCGACATCGGAGCCCCGTACACGGGTATCCATGCCCCGCGCGCCGGGTCGAAGTCCGCGCCGTCGACCGGGGTGAAGGGTGCGCCGGTTGAAGCGCGCCAGGCGAGGCCGGTCTCCAGCCAGCCGCGGAAGCCCCGGTCGACGACGAGGTTCAGGGTATGGGTGGCGTCGAAGGGCGACGGGGCCGTCCGTCCGGAGTCCGGGTCCGTTCGCTCCGAATCGATGAAGCTGTAGGCCACCCTGCCGTTCAGTCCGATCCGCGGGATCCTGCCCTTGGCGAAGAGGTCCACACCCGTCGCAGCCCCCGTTCCACCACCCCGCGTGACCCTGTTACGGGTCTGCGAGACCAGGTTTTCATATAATTTTTTATATATTTCGATTCGCAATATATACGATGATATATCGTAGGACAGACCGGCAATCCAATGTTGGGCGGACATGGGCGGGAGCCACGGATCCGTGGCCAGCGACCTGGCCCCGGTTGCCGGCGTACTTCCGGACGACTGCGGGTCTGCGGCGGATGGCTGGGCTCCGGTTGCCGGCGGGCCCGCGGCTGGCGGCTTTCCTCTGCTCGCCTCCGTCCGATTTGCGATCCCGGGCCGCTGGAAGACCAGAGGGTCGGGAATCTGGTGGAAGACGCCCCACGCCGCGGTCAGCGTCAGGTGCTCCGCCGGGCGGTAGGTGGCGGACAGCCTGGGGTCGGCGGTCGCGCGTCCGGTGAGCGAGGAGTGGTCGGCGCGCAGCCCGAGCAGAAACCGGAGGGTGTTGGACGGCTGCACCTGGAGTTCGCCGAAGCCGCCCACGCGCGCCCCCGACTCCCTTCGCGCGAAGGAGATGGCCGGCGCCCCGGGGGCGTTGTCGTGCCACGCCACCGGATGCGATCCCGCGATGTCGGCGCGGTGGTCCTCCACCTCGCCGCCGGCGACCAGCCCGAGCCCGCGGCCCACCGGAACTTCGACCTTCACGCGGGCCTGGTTCAGCCGTTCCGTGCGCTCGAGGCGGAAGACGCCGAAGCCCTCGTCCTTGCGGGCGCCGCTGGTCGCGAGACCCCAGGCCACCCCGATCCGGCCGAAGGCGTCGAGCCCGGAGACGGCGATCAGGTCCGCCCGCGCGTCGGCGCGGAAGACCCGGGCACCGGTCGGTTCCTCGAGATGGACGCCGACCTTGTCGGTCTGGACCATGGCGAAGGCCTTGAGCCGTCCGCCCGCGCGGTATGCCCACTCGCCACCGCCGCTGACGTCCGCGGAGGCCGGAGCCTGCTCGAACTCGTCCTTGCGCCCGCTCAGCCGCATGAGCAGGCCGTAGTCGTTGCGGGTGACCGTTGCGCGAACGCCCGCCGAACGCGAAAGACGCAGATTCGCGCCGGTGGAGACTCCGCCGACCGCGCCGGTGGCGCCGAACTCGTTCTCCGCCGGCCTGTCCACGGTCTGGAGGTCGGCGATGGCCGAAAGAGCGTTGCCGTGTTCCGCCCCGAACCCGCCCGCGGAGAAGCTGACGCCCCGAAGCTGGAATGGGTCGAAGCGGCCAAAGGATACGGTTTCGTCGTTGTCGAGCCGCAGCGGCGAGAGGACCGTCGCGCCATCGAGGAGGACCCGCGTCTCGGATGCGTCGCCACCGCGCACGAAGAGACCCGCCCCCTCTCCCACCGGCTGGACGCCCGGAAAGGTCTGGATCGCGCGGAAGGGATCGGCCGCGGCACCCGGCGTGCGCACGATGTCGAGGTCGTCGAGGGTGACGTCGGGGAGGCTCCCGAGGCGGAAGGTGCCCGCCTGCACGGTGATGGGTTCGAGCACGATGGGGGCCGGCTGCAGCACGATGGCGAGGGAGACGGCGGGCGGGGCGTCGAGCGTGCGCCGGAGCTGGATGTACCCCGGCTTGTGTACCACGAGGGTGAGGGGCGCGGTGGCCGTTGTGGTGAAGGCGAAGGCGCCCGCGGAGTCGGTGAGCGCGCCCTCCAGGGTCTCGAGGAGGAAGGCGTCGGCGGCCGCGAGGGGATGGCCGGCAGGGTCGCGGACGGTGCCCGAGATGGTGGCGGGCGCCTGGGCGGAGAGGGGGGCGGTGGGGAGCAGGGCCGCGACGGTGACGAGCCACGCGCCGCGCCCGGCCCCGCGCCGATATCCGGTACGTGGCGTCTTCATACCGCCTTCCGGCCCCGCGAGTCCGGCGCCGGGGTTCCCAGCAGCCGCTCCAGGCTGTCGACGTAGCGACGGAACGCACTGCGCCCTGCCCGCGTGATGCGGTAGCGGGAGACGGGCTTCCGGTCCGCGAAGTACTTCGCCACCCGCAGATACCCGGCGTCCTCAAGCTTGCGCAGGTGCGCGCCCAGATTGCCGTCGGTGGCCTTCACCTGCTCGCGCAGATAGGTGAATTCGGCATCCTCGACGCTGACCAGGATCGCAAGTACCGCCAGCCGGATTCTCGAGTGGATCAACGGGTCGAACTGGCGGTAGTCGTAGGTGGTCATGCGATCAGCTGCAGGGGGACCGGCGGCCTGTTCCGTGTCCGCTTGAGGAATCCCGGCACGGCCATGAGCAGGACCAGCGCGGCGGCAATGACCAGCCCCGATTCCGGCACGGGTTTGATCAGGAGCGCCCCGCCCACGATCCACCAGGCGAGCGCCAGCAGGCGGTAGGTGGCACGGCCGGGAAGAAAGCCGCAGGCGAAGAACGCCGACCCGATCACCACCGCCTTGACTCCCTGCGCGGCGTCGGCCGGCAGCGACCCGGCGTTCCCGGCGATGAATCCGAGCAGGCTCAGCGCGACCGCGCACGCAAGCCAGATGGCCCCCAGGATCCTGTCGACGAGTGAGTTCACCGGTGCGCGCGCCAGTGCCCGGCGCTTGAGCTGCCAGGAGATTGTGAATCCGATCACAAGCGCCACGGTCCAGGTGATGTTGGCCGAGACGGGGAATTCGCCCGCGCGCCGCAGGTGGGCGATGAACTCGGCCAGGGCGAGCACGCAGCCCCACGATACGAGGTGGGGGCTGTTGTCGGTGACCGTCTCCTGCGCGCCCTGCATCAGGCGCCGAATGAAGGCCAGATCGTCTTCGGCGCTGCTGGGCGGGGTGGCTTCGGGCATGCGGGCCCTCCTTTCGCCGTTGCGTTGGCAGAGTACTCTAAAAGATAGAGTAAACCATCGAAGCAAGGCTGTCAACTCTGTTGCTCAGATGACCGGCGGGCTATCCGCTCTCGGGCGGCGCGATCTGCGGCGGCGTCATTGTGCTCTTGCCGGCGGGGTCCCGGCCGGGTGGGGGGGTCGGATTGGGGAGTGCGCCCGGCGGGGGAGCGACCGTCTCTTCATCCTCCTCGCGGGGGCCGAACTGGACGAGCAGGCCACCGAGCACCGATGTCACGAACCACGCCATGAACGCAGCCAGGAACACATCCTCGGCGTAGAAGATCTCTGTGGCCCAGCTGCCCACCGCGATGCCGAGCCAGAGGACGAAGTTCTGTAGCTGGAAGTCCAGTTGGGCGCCCAGCTTCATGCTTCGGATGGCACGCAGAATGAGGTAGACCAGTGCCCCGCCGATCGCGAGCGGCCGGGCCGGTTCCTGAAGCGAGATCACGAACCCGATCGCCACGCCGATTGCTCCGCCGGTGATGATCCACCGAGGAGAGGGGAGCGAGGACTTGCTCGCGGGAACGGTGGGGGCGGGCGGTTCCTCGGGGACCGGGACATCTTCGCTCACCACCTCCCGGATCGCCGTCGTGGTGGCCGCGGGATCGATGCCGGCCTCGCTGGCGATCCGGCGCAGTTCTTCAACCGTAAGCGTATCTCCGCGGGCGTCGATCTCCGCGGCGCGCTGCAGAATCAGCGAAACCTGGGCGGAAGTGAGCTTCACGGGCGGAGCGGCCATCGCTTCTCGAGTCTGAAGGGTGCACGGCTGAGGCGGATGTCCATTGGACACACCGGCGGGCTTGATTGTTGCAGGACGCGGAGGACCGCCGGTCCCATTCCCCCCGCGCCGCGCTGTTGAATCCGGGGCGGGCGTTCCATCACTGCTACAGCGCTTCACCCACCGACTCGTCCGGCACCTCCGTCGCGGGCTCGTCGCGGCTCACCACACGGGTGGCGGGCCCGGCGATCAGCGGGTCGGGTCCCGTGACCGCGGCCTCGTCCCTGTCCGGGTAGGGCAGTCTGGAGAGGAAGAACTGCATCGCCGCGATCCGCGCCCGCTTCTTGTCGTCCGACTTGATGACGGTCCAGGGCGCGTCGGCCGTGTCGGTGTAGAAGAACATGGCCTGCTTGGCGTGCGTGTATTCGGACCACTTGTCGCGCGAAGCGATGTCGATGGGGGACACCTTCCACTGTTTCAGCGGGTCGGTCTTGCGACTGTCGAAACGGTGCCCCTGTTCCTGCTGGGACACCGAGAACCAGAACTTGAAGAGGAGGATGCCGCTGTTGACCAGCATCCGCTCCAGTTCGGGGCACTGGCGGAGGAACTCCAGATACTCCTGGCCGGTACAGAAGCCCATGACGCGCTCAACGCCTGCGCGGTTGTACCATGACCGGTCGAAGAAGACCATCTCGCCGGCGGTTGGCAGGTGGCGGACGTAACGCTGGAAGTACCACTGGCCCCGTTCGACATCGCTGGGCTTGTCGAGGGCAACGACCCGCGCGCCGCGGGGGTTGAGGTGCTCCATGAACCGCTTGATGGTCCCGCCCTTGCCGGCGGCGTCGCGCCCCTCGAAGAGGATGACGATCCTGGCGCCGGAGTCCTTCACCCAGCGCTGCACCTTGAGCAGCTCGACCTGCAGGCGCGCCTTCTCGCGCTCGTACTCCTTGCGCTTCATCTTCGTCTCGTACGGGTAGACACCCTCCTGAAAGACCCGCCTGATGACGTCGCGACCCGGCGGGAGTCCCCCCGGCGTCCGATCTTCGCCCATCAGACTCTTGTCCGGCTGGTGATGCCCGCTTTCCCGCTGGTCAGGGCCGCTTTCCGGCTGGTCACTGCCGCTGTCCGGCTGCCCGTCGCCACTCCTCTGGCCGGTCATCGCCGCTCCCCTCCTTCGAGACGGCGCGGGAGGATCAGGTGGAGCAGATCGCCGCCTTCCTCCGCTCCCGTCCACTCGTCCGCGTACAGGTCGATCACCGCCACGGCCCCCGTCGGGAACTTGATTCGCAGGTGGCCGATTTCACCCTCGTCACCGGCACGCGAGAGCAGGGCGGCCAGGGCATGGGCGGAGGGGTTGTGTCCCAGGACCATGACGGTCCGGGCGGTCCGGGGAGCGGCCGCGACGGTGGCGAGCACGGTTCGCGGCGACGCCAGGTACAGGTCGCGGAGGAACTCCACCCGGGGGTGGCCGCCGAACGACGGTTCCATCAGGTCCCAGGTCTCCCGCGTCCGTGCCGAGGTGCTGGAGTAGACGACATCCGGGATACAGTCGAGCGCGGCGAGCTCCCCTCCGACCAGGGGCGCGGCACGGCGGCCGCGACCGTTGAGGGGCCGGTCGTGGTCGCCGAGGGTGAGATCGCCCCAGCTCGACTTGGCGTGCCTGGCGAGCATCAGCCGCCGCATGGGTGTGTCTTTCGGTTCATCTTCCCTGTCCTGGCGCGTGGGCGGCCCACGGAGGTGTCGCGGGCATGCGGGAGCGCGACCCGGTGTTGGCAATGTTACACGCCCGGAGCGGCGTTTGCACCCCCGGAAGCCGGTTCCGGGGTTGCGTGGGCCATCGCGCCGGGTGCCCGGCCGGCCGCCTGAACGCATCCGATTGCTCCCGGCGCCCCACAGTGGCACGTTGGGGGCATTGGACTCTGCAGGAGGGCATCATGATGGGAACGAGTTTCGCTCCGCTGGCCGCACCGAAGGCTCGGGAGCAGCAGGAGGCTCAGGGGGCAACGAAGGCACCGGGGCGTGGGCATGACCGTTGGCCGGCGACGGTGCGCCACGCGGTGTGCCGGGTCGTGGCCGGGCTGGCCGCAGCGTCGGCGGTCGCGCTCTGGGCGTGCGGTGCCCCGGAGGCTGGCGAGCTGCCGGCGGAGTGGCACCCCGCGCTCTCGACCTTCGCCGAGACGGTCGCCGCCGACGTGGAGAGCGACAGCGTCGGTGGTGTGACCGTGGCGCTGGCGCGCGACGGGGAGGTCCTCTGGTGGGGCGCCTACGGCTGGGCCGATCCGGAAGCCGGGATCCCGGCCTCACGGGAGACGATCTACCGGACCGGGTCGATCTCCAAGTCGTTCACCGCGGTGCTGATGGCGATCCTTGCCGACGACGGGACAGTCGCGCTGGACCAGCCGCTGGAGTCGCTGGTTCCCGAGGTCGCCGGGCTGCAGGAGCGGCCTCCGGGGGCGAGTCCCTCGCTGGGGCAGGTGGCGAGCCACACCGCCGGATTCGCGCGGGAACCGGGGCTCGCGGGCGCTGCCACCGGTCCCATCGAGACATGGACGGCGCGCATTCTGGAATCGATCCCGGCCACGCGCTACCGGACGCCCCCGGGGACGGAGTATGCGTATTCGAACATCGGCTTCGGCATTCTCGGGTTTGCCATGGAGCGGGCCGCGGGGGAGCCCTTCATGGACCAGGTCGAGGCGCGCATCTTCGAGGTGCTGGGGATGGAGAGCAGCACCTTCATCGTGGGCGACGCGCTCCTGCCGATGCTCTCGAAGGGGCACGCCAACAACGCCGACGGTGACGTGAACACGGAGCGGCCCTCGCAGGAGCACCGCGGGCGCGGGTACAAGGTCCCCAACGGAGGCGTCTACTCGACGGTGGACGACCTGGCGGCCTTCGCGGCGGGGGTGATGGGGCGGGGCGTCACGCCGCTGCTCAGCGACGAAATGCGCACCCAGGTGCTGAGCGTCCAGACACCCGAGGACCCGGAATCCGGCTACGGCCTCGGCTTTTCGATCGCCACCGTGGACGGCCGTGTCTTCGCGGGCCACGGCGGTTCCGTGTCGGGGTACACCGCGCACCTTCTGTTCGAACCGGCCACCGGCCTTACGGTGGTGCTGCTGCGCAACTACAACCGGGGCCGCACGAATCTGGGCCGCGCGGCACGGGAGCTGCTGGCGGGTCTGCCGGCCGGCTGAGCGTTTGGCGGGCGGGGGCGCGGGGTATGCAAGCGGCCCGGCCGGAAGCTACAGGATCCAGTCGGCGCCGACCCGAATGATCAATCCCCGGTTCCTGGCGGAGTCGTTCTCGACATCCGAGATGTTGAGCACGCCGAACCCGTAGAGCGCCTCCACCACCATGTGGAAATCGGTCACGTCGAAGGACATTCCGGCACCGCCCGCGACGCCCAGGTCGAAGATCTTGAAGGGGTCGTCCCCCTGGGCCCCACACCTCGTGCTCTGCGACTGCCCCCGCGAGGATATCGCGGCTGAGCACGACACGCGGAGACGCATGCTGGGCCCGGCGAGCAGGTAGGGCCCCCTCCCGAGCGCGACCTTCCCGAGCACGCCGGTCTCGATGTACCCCAGCCTGAAGTTGAAGTTCAACTCCTCGGGCAGCTCGTCGGCGGTGAACCCCGTGCCCCCCTCCGTGTACCCCACCGAGAGGGCGAGCCCGATCGCCCCGCGCATGCGGGATGCGGACACGGCGAAGTGGATCCCGGCGATCGAGGATGGCTGGATCTCTTCGTCATCCGTCGCGAACCGGCTGAGCGTCATTCCCGCCCTTCCGCCGATGGTCGTCTGGGCGGTGAGCGGGGCGGCGCACAGAAGTGCGGCGAGGACTGCCGGGCACCATTTCTTCATCGAATGCCATCCATCGGGACGCTTGAGCCGAACGGGATTGCCACAGGGCGGTTGCCAACGATAATTCATGGGGCGCCCGGGAACCAGCGCCCGATCCGCCGCGGCAGCCCGGTCCACCGCGGGAGCCCGGTCCACCGCGACGCCACGGGCTTCCCCCCGATATCACAACGAGACACCGAGGAGACTGCGCGAATGTCAGATACGCCACTGGGCCGTTTCTGCTGGAACGAACTGATGACCACCGACCCCGCCGCTGCCCGGGACTTCTATTCGAGGATCACCGGCTGGGGCACGAGCATGTGGGATGGGGGCGCCGAGCCCTACGAGATGTGGATGAACGGCGAAATGCCGGTGGGCGGACTGATGGGCCTCCCGGCCCCGGAGGTGCCGCCGTGCTGGCTCACCTACCTCTCCACACCGGATCTGGACGCCACGATGGAGAAGGTGAAGGCCGGCGGCGGGACCGTGATGAACCAGCTCGCGGTGCCGCAGGTGGGGAGGTTTGCCGTCATCGCGGACCCGCAGGGCGGCGTCATCTCCATCCTGGAGCCCGAAGACGCGACGCCCGGTCACGACGGTGCGCCGGAGCTGGGCGAGTTCTCCTGGCGCGAGCTGGCGACCACGGATGCCGGCGCGGCCTGGGCGTTTTACGCGGAGGTCTTCGGCTGGGAGGACGCGGGCCGCATGGACATGGGCGAGATGGGGCAATACCAGGTGTTCGGGAGGGGCGGGCAGCCGCTCGGCGGCATCTTCAACGGCCCGCCGGAGATGCCGGCGGTGGGCTGGCTGCTGTACGTGCGCGTCCCGGACGTGCACCAGGCGGTGTCGACGATCAGGGAGCTGGGCGGCAAGCTGCTCAACGGTCCCATGGAGGTCCCGGGGAACGACTACATCGCGCAGTGCATGGATCCGCAGGGGATCGCGTTCGCGGTGCACCAGGCGGCGGAAGTGGCTGCGGGAGGGCAAGCTGCCGGGGAACCTGCGGGCGCGGAGCCGGCGGCGGGCTGAGGGAGGCGACATGCCGCACCGCCCGCGACGGCCGGCCGAGGGAGGCCGCGTAACGCACCGGGCGGGATTGCTGGTCTGCGCGGCGGTCGTGCTGGCCGCCACGGGTGGATGCCGGGCGCGTGAACCGGCAAGCCTCGTGATCGCGGGGGGCATGATCGTGGACGGGGAAGGGGGACCGCCCCGGGCGGGAACGGTGGTGATCAGCGGGAACGCGATCGTGTCGGTGGGGGAGGGGGGGCGCGCGGCCCTGGACACGATCGATGCCACCGGGCTGGTCGTGGCTCCGGGCTTCATCGACGTCCACAGCCATACCCCGCCGGCGATCGCGCAGCAGCCCATGCGCCTCAACGAGGGGGTGGTGCGGCAGGGAGTCACGACCGTGTTCGGCGGGCCCGATGGCGGCTTCGCACCCGCGCAGATCCTGGCGCTGATGGAAGCGTACCACTACCAGGGGACCGGCACGAACGTCGCCTTCTACGTCGGTCACAACGGGATCCGGCGCGAGGTCATGGGGGACGACCAGCGGCGCCCGCCGACCGAGGACGAGCTGGAGCGGATGCGGGCGCTCGTGCGGGAGGGGATGGAGATGGGCGCCTTCGGCCTCTCGACCGGGCTGATGTACGAGCCCGGGATGTTCGCCGACACCGAGGAGGTGATCGCGCTGGCGCTGGAGGCCGCGGCCTACGGCGGAGTCTACGACTCGCATGTGCGCAACCCGGTGCACGCCTTCGTGGAGTCCGACCGGGAGGTGGTGCGAATCGCGCAGATTGCGCGGCTGCCGGGCAAGATCGGGCACCTGAAGGCGGTGGGACTCCACAACGAAGGCGTGATCGAGGAGATCATCGAGCTCGTCGATGCGGCGCGCGCGCAGGGCACCCGAATCGTGTCCGACCAGTACCCCTACGACGGGGCCGCCATCGCGACGCTTGCCAGGATCATCGTCGTGCCCCCGGACCTGGGCGGGCTCGACGCCCTCCGCCGCATGCAACGCCGGGGGCGGACCGACGAGGGGATGGCGGAGCTCAGGGCGGCGCTTGCGGACCCGGGTTTACGTGCCCGTCTCAAGGAAGCCAGCGAAAACGGGGTCGACGGCGGCTTCGCCTGGCTGAAGGCGACCGGGTACACGAGCATGCGGATCACCAGTTCGGCTGACTACCCCGAGCTGGTCGGCGCCTATCTCTCCGAGATCGCCGAAGAGCGCGGCCAGGATCCGTTCGACGCCGTGGCCGATCTGATCATCGGGTCGTCCGGGCCCGTCAACCTGACGCTGGGCGCGATCAGGGAACACGATGTGCGGCGCCTCATGGTCCAGCCCTGGAACATGATCGCCAGCGACGGAGGCTACGCCGACGGCTCGGACGCGCCCACCGGACACCCGCGCGGCACCGGCACCTTCCCCCGCCTGCTGGGACACTACGTGCGGGAGGAGGGCGTCCTCACCCTGGAAGAAGCCGTGCGCAAGATCACCTCGCTGCCGGCCGACTTTCACGGCATCACCGATCGCGGCCGCCTCGCGCCCGGCATGCGCGCGGACATCGCCGTCTTCGACCCGGCGACGATCATCGACCGGTCGGACTGGGACCATCCCCAGCGCTTCGCGGAGGGGGTGGTCCACGTCCTCGTCAACGGCGTGGCCGTGCTGCGCGACGGCGAAATGACGGGCGAGGCGCCCGGTGAAGTGGTGAAGCTGCAGCCGGCCGGGTGAGGTGGTGGGCGGCCAGAATGTCAAGTCTGCTTTACATAATGTAATGTCAACCATACAATTCCGTCCCCTGAACCCCCAGGACTGGCCCGCGGTCGCCGAGATCTACCGGCAGGGGATCGAATCCGGCAACGCCACCTTCGAGACCGAGGTCCCCGGCTGGGAGAGCTGGGACGCGGCGCGCAGCCCCGAGTGCCGCTTCGTGGCGGAGGCCGGCGGCGAGGTAATCGGGTTCGCGGCGCTGAGCCCGGTGTCGGGGCGGTGCGTCTACGGCGGAGTGCGCGAGGTGATGGTCTACATCGCGGAGAGCGCGCGCGGGCGGGGTGTGGGGGGGCGGCTGCTGCGCCGGCTCGTCGAAGAGACCGAAGCGCAGGGCATCTGGACGCTCCAGGCAGGCATCTTCCCCGAGAACGCCGCGTCGATCCGGATCTTCGAGCGGGCCGGTTTCGAAATCCTGGGGACCCACCGGCGCCTCGGCCGCTTCCACGATGGCCGCTGGCGCGACGTGGTGTTCATGGAGCGGCGGAGCGAGGTCGCGGGGGTGGACTGACGGGCCGGCCTGCGCGGTGCCGCTCCCCTCGCGGGCGGCGGCCCATTGCGCCGGGTCCGCCCGGTCGCGCCCCCCTACGCCACCTCGATCCCCTCGTCCAGGAACACGTCCTGGATCAGGTTCAGCAGCTTGACCCCCTCCGCCATCGGGCGCTGGAACGCCTTGCGCCCGGAGATAAGCCCCATCCCCCCGGCGCGCTTGTTGATCACCGCGGTGCGCGCCGCCTGCGCGAAGTCGTTGTCCCCGCTGGAGCCGCCCGAGTTGATCAGCCCGGCGCGGCCCATGTAGCAGTTGGCCACCTGGTAGCGCGTCATCTCGATCGGGTGCGCGCCCGGAACCAGGTCCGAGTACACCTTGTCGTGCGTGCGCCCGAATCCGACCGCGCGGTAGCCGCCGTCCAGCTCGGCCTGCTTCTGCTTGATGATGTCGGCCTCGATCGTCACCCCGAGGTGATTGGCCTGGCCCGTCAGGTCCGCCGCCGCGTGGTAGTTCTTCCCCCCGGTGTTGAAGGCGGACTGCCGCAGATAGCACCACAGCACGGTGACCATGCCGAGCTCGTGCGCCATCTGGAAGGCCTCGGAAGCCTCCTGCAGCTGGCGCATCCCTTCGTCCGACCCGAAGTAGACCGTCGCGCCGACCGCGACCGCGCCCAGCTCCCAAGCCTGCTGGACGCTCGCAAACATCACCTGGTCGTAGCGGTTGGGGTAGGTGAGCAGCTCGTTGTGGTTGAGCTTGACGAGGAAGGGGATCCGGTGCGCGTATCTGCGCGAGATCGAGCCCAGCACGCCCAGCGTGGAGGCGACCGCGTTGCACCCGCCCTCCAGCGCCAGCTCGACGATGTTGCCGGGATCGAAGTAGACGGGGTTCGGCGCGAAGGACGCGCCCGCCGAGTGCTCGATTCCCTGGTCGACGGGGAGGATCGAGACGTAGCCCGTGCCGGAGAGCCGCCCGTGCCCGAGGATCGACTGCATGCTGCGCAGGACCTGGGGATTGCGGTCGGTGCCGGAGACCACCCGGTCGACGAAGTCGGGGCCGGGAAGGTGGAGCTGTTCCCTGGGGAAGCCCCGCGCGCGGTAGGTGAGAAGGTCTTCGGCCTCGGCGCCGAGGAGGTCGTGGATGCGGTCGGATGCGGGCATGGTGGCGTGGGGGGTGGGGGGTGATGGATGATGGCGGCTGGAGCGGCAGTGGCCGCCGCGCCGCCGGTGCCCGTTAGTGTGGAGTCGGGCGGGCGCGGTGTCCAGTGGGGACGGGGTGTGGGTTCCCGGTGGGGTGTCGAGCTTTGCCCGCACTGTCTGCCCGCGTACCTTGGTACTGAATGCGGGGACTGCGGAACCGAGGCGCCGATGGTTCCGGCTGTCTGAAGGCACACACACCTTGACGGAGACCGGATGCCCAGGGCGACACTCCTCGACACGCGCACCGTCAACTATCAGGAGTTGATCGGCAACGGCAAGGCATACGTCGTGCCGGCATACCAGCGTGACTATTCCTGGAGCCAGGAACAGTGGGAAGACCTCTGGAACGATCTGATCGAGGTGCGGGACGCGCCCGATGGCCGTCACTATATGGGGGCGCTCGTGGTCGAAGCCAGGACCGACCGGGAATTCGTCGTGATCGACGGACAGCAGCGCCTTGCCACCCTCAGCGTTCTGATATTGGCCGTGATTCAGGCGCTGGACCGTTTGGCGGGCGAAGGGATCGATTCCGAGAAGAACAGGGCACGGGCGAAGGAGCTTCGGAACCGCTTTGTCGGAGAGAAGGATCCGGCTTCGCTCGTTGAGTCCAGCAGGTTGCGCCTGAACGCCACCGACGATGGATTCTACCAGGACTACCTGGTTCGACTGCGAGAGCCCGCCAATCCTCGCGGGCTGGTGCCCTCGAACGGGCTGTTGTGGCAGTGTTCCCGGTATTTTCTGAACCGCATTCGCGAACTGGACTCGTTGTGCAACGATGGGACACAGCTTGCAAAGTTGGTATCCGAAGCGATAGCTCGACGCTTGACTTTCATCCTGATTACCGTGGATGATGCACTCAACGCCTACACCGTGTTCGAGACGCTTAATGCACGTGGTCTCGAGCTGACCACGACAGATCTTCTCAAGAACTACATCTTCTCCCGGGCATCCGTGCCCGACCGGGCGCCGATGCTGCGGCAATGGCAACGGGTTACCGAGACTGTCGGCCAGGCTCACGTTCCCGACCTGCTCCGGTACCACATGCTCTGTGAACTGCCAAAGGTGCGGAGGCGGCGGCTGTTCAAACTGGTACGCGACCGCTATACGTCCGCCTCCGATGTTCTGGACCTGCTCGGCGTGCTCGAACGACGTGCGGAGCTGTTCGCCGCGATTTCGGATCCTTTACACGGTTTCTGGGTGGAAGACCAGAGGGCCCGTGAATACGTCTCCGAGCTGAGCCTCTTCCGCGTCAAACACATGCTCCCGGTGCTCTTCGCAACACGCGAGAAGTGGTCACCGGGAGATTTTTTGCGGGCATTGAAGCTTGTGACCGTACTGGCGTTCCGATACGCGGTTGTGGGGCGACTATACCCGAACCAGCTCGAGCCGGTATACCACGGCGCCAGCAAGGCCGTGATGGATGGCCAGGTGACGACTCCCCGGCAACTCTTCGACCGTTTGCGTCCCATCTACCTTCCGGACGAACAGACCGAGAACTCATTCAGCTTCCTCGCCATACCAGTTGGCGGACCCCGCAAACGACTTGTGAAGCACATACTCGCGCGTTTGGAGGAAGACATCTCGGGGAAGCCGTGCGATGCGCGCTCCGATCCCGGGACGATTGAGCACATCCTTCCGGAGAACCCGGATTCGAGTTGGGAGCACGAATTCCCTGAGGCCGCCCGGGACGGTCTGCTGGGCAGAATTGGAAACCTGACGCTGCTTGAAGCCGGATTGAATCGAGAGGTGGGCAATGCGCCCTACCGCACGAAAAGGGACGCCTACACTGGAAGCAGGTACGAGCTGACCAGGCAGATCGCCGAGATGGCACCGGAGGAGTGGACACCAAGGCTCCTGGAGCTGCGTCAGAGGCGCCTGGCCAAGCGCGTGGTCCGTTTGTGGCGTTCCGACTTCGCGTGACGCGGAGAATGCGATCGAGAGAGGATGACATGACATGACCGGAAGCCCATGCAGGTTCGGCCTCAAAGTGCTTGCCTTCGTCACGGGGATGCTGTTTGGGGCAGGGCCCCCGCTCTGCGCCCAGACCCCCGACGACCCCATCGTCCGGCTCGAAGCCGCGCCCCCCGAACTCGCCATGCGGGTCGGCGACGAGGTGCAGGTCACGGTGACCGGGATCACGCGCTCCGGCGTCCGCGTCGAGGCCCCCCCCATACGGCTTGTCGGTCCCCGCGGCGGCATGCGCGTCCGCGGCGGCACGGTCACCGCTCTCGCGGCCGGCGACTTCACGCTGATCGCCACCCTCGTCCAGCAGGACCCCCCGCCCGGCACCGCCCCCGTCACGCTGCGCGTCCCGGTCGCGATCGGCTGGCCCCCCATCGCGCGGGTCGCGGTCTCTCCCGCCACAGACCACCGCTTACTCGCGGGAACCACCCTGCGCCTGCGCGCCCGCGCCGAACACGCCGACGGCTCGATCCGGCCCGGCACCGAGCCGGCGTGGCGGAGCGGCTCCCCGGACATCGCCACCATCGACCGCTTCGGGCGCGTCACCGCCCACGCCCCCGGCACGGCCACCATCACCGCCACCGTCGACGGGGTGGACGGCACGCTCACCGTCACCGCCGACCCCTTCACGGCCACCACCCTCACCATCACCGGCGGCGTCTCCCGCGCCCGCACCGGCGACGTCATCGAATTCGGCGCGGAGGTGCGCGGCCCCGGCGGCGAACGCCTCACCGGCGTCCCCGTCGAGTGGTCCCACGCCTGGGAGGAGCCGGAGGGGATCATCGCGCCGCCCGCGCCCGCCCAGATGCAGGGCGGCCGCTTCGTCGCGGACATCCCGGGCATCTACACCGTCATCGCCGACGCCGGCCCGCTCACCGCCCGCACCTCCTTCCGCGTCACCCAGCGCGACGTCATCCAGCAGATCGAGATCCACGGCCACGGGCGCGAGCAGCGCGTCCGCACCACCGACTTCTGGGTTTTCGAGGGGCGTGACGGCCGCGACTACGCGCTCACAGGCGCCAAGCGCTCCGACGGCTACGGCTTCGTGTGGGACGTGACCGAGCCCGGCAACATCGTCAAGACCGACTCGATCCAGGTCGACGCCCGCTCCGTCAACGACATGAAGGTGTCGCCGGACGCCCGCTACGCCACCATGACCCGCGAGGGCGCGTCGGACCGCCGCAACGGCGTCGTCATCCTCGACCTCGCCGACCCCGCGCACCCGAAGATCGCGTCCGAAGTCACCGACTACGGGCTGACCGGCGGCGTCCACAACGCCTTTCCCACCAACGAGCACGTCTTCGCGCTGGCCGGGGGCGACAAGTACGTGATCCTGGACGTCAGCGACATCTACAACCCGCGCTACGTGGGCGAGTACAACCACCCGGACAGCCGGCTGCACGACGTGTGGGTGCTCGACGGGCTGGCCTACTCGGCCGAGTGGGAGAACGGGCTGGTCGTGGTGGACGTGGGAGACGGGCGGTGGGGGGGATCGCCGGAGAACCCCGTCTTCGTGAGCAGCCTGCCGGTGCCGACCGGGGGGACGCACGCTGTCTTCCCCTACATCTCGCAGTCCACGGGGAAGCACTACGTCTTCGTCGGCGACGAGATCATGAGCCGGCGCGGCCTCGCGTGGGAGGGGCCCGGACAGGGAAGGGGCTCCTACCAGCTCCCGTACGATCCCGAAACCGGGATGAACGGCATCCCGCTGGCGACCCAGGGCTACATCCAGATCATCGACTTTTCGGATCCGGAAGCCCCGGAGATGGTCGCGCGCTACGAAGTCCCCGAGTACGGGACCCACAACATCTGGGTTGAAGACGATATCCTCTACCAGGCGTACTACGAAGGCGGTGTGCGCATGGTCGACGTTTCTGGCGAGCTGATGGGTAACCTCTACACGCAGGGGCGTGAGATCGCGGTCTTCAAGGCCTACGATCCGATTGGTTATGTTCCGAATTCTCCTATGGCGTGGAGTGTAATGCCCTTCAAGGGCCGTATCTTCTTCTCGGATACGAATTCGGGACTGTGGTCGGCGAGGCTGGTGCCGAGGAGCAGGCCGATCAGCTGACGGGTGGCTGGCGGGCCGCCGAGTCGGGCGGGCGCTTGCCGGTCAGGAGAACGCACAAGGGTGGGGAGCGAGGGGCGCCGCCGGCGGGTAACCGGCCGGCGGGATGAGCCGACAACCGGACGCTAGACAATGGAAACCTCGTACCTGGTGTGGATCGCGATCGCCATCGTGGTGGTTCTCGCACTGCTCTTCGTGTTGGTGAGTGTCTTCTTCGGATGGGGGGAGTGGCTGCGCGGTCGCCGGAACATCGAAATGTCGCTGGATGCGGGCGTGCGCCACCTCCTCGACGGCTACCTGAACGAATTCGCCCGCCGTCTCGGGTGGGACGACGCGTCGACCGCGAAGCTGCGTGCCGCGGGCGAAGAGGTGCTGATGAGTCTGGCCGGCGCCGATGAGAACATCTCGGGACTGCGGCGCCTGCGGGTATCCGTGCGGCAGGAGAAGGGAGATGCGGTGATGGAGTTCCTCGCCGCGCCGCAGGGCACGAACTTCGAGCAGCAGATCAAGCTCCTCGAGCAGCATTCGGTACCCGTCGAGCAGGAGATGTCGCTGCGGCTGCTCACGCACTACGCGTCGTCGGTCCGCCACCGGCACTACCACCTGAACGATCTGGTGACGGTAAGGGTGGAGCGGTCGCGGTAGGGGGCGGTGCGTCCGCGTTACTCCTCGCCTGGGGCGAGCCACGGCACCTCGACCTCCGGCTCCTCTTCGCGGGGTCCGAACTGAACGATCAGCCCCCCGACGACAGAGCTGACGACCCAGAAAACGAGCGCCGCTGCGAAGATCTCGCCAATCGAAGCGGCTCCGATGGCCGTGCCACCCATTGCCATTCCGAACCAGACCGCAAAGTTCTGCAGCTGGAAACTGAGCTGGGACCCCTTCTTCATGCTTTGCAAAGCTCTGACCACCATGTACAATACGGTGGCTCCGAACGCGGGGATGCCAACCACGCCCGGCAGCGCGGTGAGGAATCCAATTGCCATACCCACGGCGCCCCCGGCCACGATCCATGCGGGCGAAGGAGATTGCGGGTTCTTGGCCGGCAGCCGGTTACCTTCCCCCGCCTCCGGCACCGCCGGCACCGGCGCCGCCTCCCGATCCGCCATGATTTCCTGAATCGCTATCTCCGTGGCCGCCGCGTCGATCCCCGCCTCGGCCGCGATGCGCCTGAGTTCCTCGACGGCAAGCACATCCCCGCGCGCATCGATCTCGGCGGCCCTCTCAAGGATGAGCGAGACCTGCGAAGCGGATACCGTGGCGGGCGAATTCGTCATGAGTCCTCTCCTTCGAAAGCGGCAGGCACCACGCGGAATCTGGCCTGATGCGGGCGGACACGGCAAGCCGAAAGCTCTGCGCGGAACCCGGGAACCCGGATTCCGTGCCCGGCGTATCCACCCACATGGATACTCGCAACAATGGACGCCCGCGCCTGGTCCTCGTCACGGGAGCCTCCGGATACGTCGGCGGACGCCTCGTCCCCGCTCTGGAGGCGAAGGGCGAGCGCGTGCGCTGCCTGGCCCGCACGCCCGAGTACCTGAAGGGCCGGTTCTCGCGAGCGACCCGGATCGTACGCGGCGATGTGCTGGATGCGCCCTCCCTCCACTATGCACTGCAGGGGGTCCACACCGCCTACTACCTGGTGCACTCCATGGGGTCGCGGGCCGACTTCCGGGAGCGGGACCGCGTCTGCGCGCACAATTTCGCGCGCGCCGCACGGCGCCACGGGGTGCGGCGCGTCATCTACCTGGGGGGGCTGGCGGGTTCGGCGGGCGCTCCCCGCCGCCACGCGCTCTCATCCCACCTGGCCAGCCGCCACGAAGTCGGGGCCATCCTCGCCCGCCACGGCCCGCCCACCATCGAGTTCCGCGCCTCGATCATCATCGGCTCGGGATCGCTCTCCTTCGAACTGATCCGCAGTCTGGTCAACAGGCTTCCCGTGATGGTCACCCCGCGCTGGGTGCGGACCTCGGCCCAGCCGATCGCGATCGGCGATGTCGTCGCCTACCTCGTCCACGGGCTGGGTGTGGAGGCCGACCGCCATGTCGTCTTCGAGATCGGGGGTCCCGAGCGCGTGACATACGGCGAACTCATGCAGGAGTACGCCCGCCGGATCGGCGTGCGGAGGGTCATGGTTCCGGTGCCGCTGCTGACCCCGCGGCTCTCGAGCCTGTGGCTGGGACTGGTAACCCCGCTGTATGCCCGCGTGGGCAGGAAGCTGGTCGACAGCATGCGCAACGCGTCGGTCGTGAACGACCCGGCGGCTCGGGGACGGTTTCCGGTGCGCCCTCTGGGGGTCGGAGAGGCGATTGCCGAGGCGCTCCGCGAAGAGGACCGGGAGATGGCGCGCACCCGGTGGAGCGACGCGGTGTCATCGGGGGTCGGGCAGCCGCGTCGGCGTGGCGTGGGCTCGCGCTGGGGCGGCCGGCGCTTCGGCTCAAGGCTGGTCGACCGGCAGCAGGCCGTGATCCTCGCCGCCACTCCCGCCCGGGCCTTCGGGCCCATCCGGCGCATCGGCGGAAAGCGCGGCTGGTACTTCGGCAACGGGCTCTGGATGTTGCGGGGGCTGGTGGACCTTGCGTTGGGCGGAGTCGGGATGCGGAGGGGCCGTCGGCATCCGGTCAACATCCGGCCAGGCGACCCGCTGGACTTCTGGCGCGTCGAGGCCTTCGAGGCGGGCCGGCTCCTCCGATTGAGAGCCGAGATGAAGGTGCCCGGCCGGGCCTGGCTACAGTTCGAAGTCAGGCCCACAGCCAGGGGGAGCCGGATCATCCAGACGGCGGTCTTCGATCCGCTGGGGCTCTGGGGCCTGGTCTACTGGTACGGCCTGTACCCCGTCCATTGGCTGATCTTCCGCGGGATGCTCAAGGGGATCGCGCGGGAAGCGAGCCGGGTTGTGCCCCGCCGTGCCGGTCCGCGGGCTGCTACCTCAGCGCCCGGGAAAGAAACGCCACGGCACGCGGGATGGCCTCTTCCAGCGACAGAAAGTCGTGTCCTCCGGACTCGTAGATGAAGGCCTCGAAATCGGGCGGTCCGCGTCCCAGCGCCTCCATCGCACGGATCAGCGATTCGGCCTGCGACACGGAGACGACGAAGTCGATGGTGCCGTGGTGGACCTGGAGGGGCGGAAGGTCGGCCGCGAACAGCACGGGGGAGCGGCGGACGAGTTCGAGCCGTGCCTCGGAGCGCGGCATGTCGCCGCGGATGTACGCCTGGACGAGCGTGGAGTCCAGGTGCGCGACTCCGGGCAGGTTGCGGGGCATCCGCAGCGCGGCCTCGCGGACGATCTCGCGCACCCAGTCGTCGAAGAAGTCGGTTGGCCCGAAGAAGCTGACGATGCGTTCCACTCGCTCGTCGCGGATCCCTGTCAGCAGCGCCACGCCGCCTCCCCGACTGCCCCCGAGCAGGTTGTAGCCTCCCGGCTTCGCCTCGGGCGTCGTCTCGAAGGCGACGTTGACGAGCGCGATCACGTCGTCGGCATCGTAGTCCCAGGGGCTCGGAGTCCCCTCCGACACCCACCGCGTCTCGCCGTGGCGGAGCGGCTCGCTGCGGAAGGACGGCAACACGTATACGAAGCTCTCGCGGAGGTCCTCGCCCAGCCCCAGCGCGGCGATCTGCACATCGCCGACCGATACGCCGTTGTCGCCGCCGTGCAGGTATGCCAGGACCGGCAGACTCGCGTCCTCCGCGCCCGCGGGGGTGATGATCGCGCCGTAGTGGCGGTTCCCGGAGACCACATGCGAGACAACGCGCAGGTTGGCGTCCGACCCGCCCAGCGAATAGTCCTCGGAGAGTTCGACGCGCACGTCCTCGGCCGGGGTGCTGCGGGTCGCCCAGTCGGCGCGCACCGCGTCCATTTCGGCCTGTGTGGGCGGGACGAAGAGGAGGTCGAGCTCGGCCTCGAGGTCGATCGACTGGGCGGTGGCGCGGGCGCTGGCATTTCCGGATGAGACGGTGAGCGTCTGCTCGCCGGGATCGGGGCCGAGGACCCAGATCGCGGACGCGCGGCCGCCGTCGTCGGTGGCGACGGAGGCCGAATCGGCCTGGCCGCCGGAGGAGGGGGCGAAGGTGATGGCTGCGCCGGAGAGGGGGCGGTTGGCGTCGTCGAGGACGCGAACCGCGACGCGCTCCTCGAGGGGGAGACCCTGAACCGCGCGCTGGGCGTCGCCCGAGAGGATCTCGATGGTGGCCGCGACGGGGTCGGGGGTGGTGGGGGGGTCGTCGCCGCAGGCGGCGGGGAGGCTGAGGAGGAGAAGGAGCGCGAGGGGTCGCAGGGCGAGGCGTGGCAGCGTGAGGGGCCGCGGCGCGCGGGGGGTGGTGGGCGCGAGGTGGTGGTTGTGGAGGTGGGCCGGGCCGCGATGGCGGGCGGGACCGCGGCGGCGAAGGGGTGGTGCCATGCGTGAGGTGTCTCCGGGTGGGGGGCAGTTCAAAGCTACTGCGGTGGTGCGTGGTGCGTCGATGGGAAGCGGTCATCCCGATGCGGTCATCCCGACGGTCAGGTTCTTGCTGTGCATCGGCTGGGCACACTATTGAGTATTTTCACTCAACGATTATCTTTGCTCGCATGAGTACCTTCCACCGCGCCCACGTGCAACGCCTTGTGAAGCTCCTCACGAAGAGCGGGCGGCGACGCCTCATCGCCATCACCGGCCCCCGCCAGACGGGCAAGACGACGATTGCCCGTCAGGCGCTGGCGGCACTGGAGTCATCAGGCATCGCCTGGCGATATGTGGCTGTGGACGCGCCTCCGGGCACGGGTCCGGAACTGCAACCAGGCGACACGCACTCGTGGCCCGGGTTTCAGGAACCATCGCACACCGATGGTCGCGCCTTCGCCGGTCAACGCGATTCCCGCTGGCTCGTGGGAGTCTGGGAACAGGCGCGCTACGCGGCCGAGCGCTCACCCCGCGGCGCCGTACTGGTGTTTGACGAGATCCAGGACGTACCCGATTGGTCCCGAACGGTAAAGGGTCTCTGGGACCAGGACCAGGCGACCGGATGTCCGCTCCGCGTGGTCGTCATGGGATCCGCGCCGCTTCCGTTGCTGGTCGGTTTGGGGGAACGGCTGGTCGGCCGGTTCCTGCCGTTTCCGGTCACCCACTGGTCGCTGGCCGAGATGGTGCGCGCGTTCGATTGCAGCATGGACCAGTACCTCTTCTTTGGCGGATACCCTGCAGCAGCGGAACGATGGCACGACGAGGACGATTGGAGGAGCTACATCGAGGACGGAATCGTCCAACGCAACGTCGAGAAGGACATCCTCTCCCTGACCCGGGTGGACAAGCCCGCGCTGCTGTCCGGCCTGCTTGAACTGGGTTCCTTCTATTCCGGACAAATCCTGTCCTACAACAAGATGGTCGGGCAACTCCAGGACGCCGGCAACACCACGACACTGGCGCGCTACCTCACGCTGCTGAGCGGCGCGGGCCTGCTGGCCGGTCTCGGCAACTACAGCGCGAAGACGCACCGCCGGCGCGCTTCCAGCCCCAAGCTCAACGTGCTGAATACGGCCCTCATGACGGCTTCGTCAGGGTACACGTTCGAGGAGGCGAGGGCCGACCGCTCCTTCTGGGGCCGGATCGTGGAGAGTGCTGTGGGCGCCCATCTCCACAATACCCTCGCGCCGGGAGTCAAGCTCTACTACTGGCGCCACAACGGCCTGGAGGTGGACTTCGTACTCGCACGCGGGCCGCGCCTGACGGCGATAGAAGTAAAGACCGGCCGGCGGCGCGGCGCCGTGAGCGGAATGGAGGAGTTCACGAGGAGATTCAAGCCCACCCGCACGGAGGTGGTGGGCACGGGTGGTGTGGCGCTTCACGAGTTCCTGTCCGAGCCTGCCGGCTACTGGCTTGAGAAGGAACAATGACGACGCTTCGGCTGCCGCGTCGCGTGCACGAGGTGAGCCTTGATGCGGACCACGCCGCGGAGCCCGATGCGGCCTCATCCGCGGAGGCGAACTGGTTGGCGGACCACCGCGACGCGCCGGCGTATGTGCTGCTCGGCGAGCCCGGGTCGGGAAAGACCACGGCGTTCGAGATGGAAGCTGATGCCGACCCGGAGAATAGCGCGCCGGTGAGCGCCAGGGACTTCACGGAGCTGGACTTGGCGAGCCACCCCGAGTGGGGTGGGAAGACACTCTTTATCGACGGGCTCGATGAGATGCGAACGGCGTCCGGCAACTGGCGCAGCCCGCTTGCCTCCATTCGGAAACGTCTGGAGCGTCTCGGTCACCCGCGTTTTCGCCTCTCATGCAGGGCTGGTGAATGGTTGGGCGAGGATGATGCCGCTGCCCTTCGGCGGCTCGCCTCGTACGAACGTCTGGTCGTGCTCCGGCTGGATCCGCTGGACGAAGACGAGGTCCGCGCTCTTCTGGAACACCGCAGCGGGCCGGCGCGGGCCCGCGAACTCATGAGATACGCGCATGAGTATGGCCTATACGGGTTTCTCCAGCACCCGCTCAATGTCGAGTTGCTGTTGGAAGCCGGAATGGGCACTGGCCGAATCTCCGGGCGCCGGGGCTTGTTCGAATCGGCCTGCAAGTCGATGACCCGGGAGCGGAATCCGGCGCACCTGGCCGCCACGCGGGGTGCGTCCCGTCCCTCCGAGGCGTCGTTGCTGAATGCGAGCGGTCGGCTCTGTGCCCTGACCCTTCTGACGGACACTCTCGGATGGGGGGTCGATCCGGCGGAACCGACCCCTGGCTACCCGTCGATTCGCGAAGTCGAGGATGCGGATTCCGGCGTAGTCCGCGAGGAGTTGGACGGCGCGCTCCGCACCCGGCTCTTTGCCATGACTTCAGCCGGCCGCTTCCAACCGGTGCATCGACAGGTTGCAGAGTATCTCGGGGGCCGATTCCTGGGAGGGCAGGTGGAAGGCCGCAACGTCTCGCCGGCCCGGCTGCGCGCGCTCATGGCGGGCCATGACGGTGCACCAGCGCGATCGCTGCGCGGTCTGGCGGCGTGGATCGCGGTCCATAGCCCGACAGCTCGCCCTTCTCTGATCCGCGATGATCCGGTTGGTGTGGCGAGCTACGGGGACCCTTCGGATTTCTCGTGCGAAGATCAGCGGCAGCTCCTGGCGAACCTTCGGGTGCGGGCCCGGGAGATCGACATTTGGCGATGGCCGCCTTCCGCGCTTCCGTCGTTGGCAGCGCCCGGAGCCCTTCCGATCGTGCAGGACATGATCTCCGCCGCCGAGCGTGACGACGCAACACAGTCCCTCGCATACCTGGCGTTGTGCGCCATGGCTCAGGCGGACGTTTCGTCCATTCCCCGGGAGCTTCGGCCTCCGTTGCTCGCGGTTGTACGCGATTCGCGCTGGTGGCCGGGGACCCGGGCCGCAGCCTTGAAGGCGTGGATCGGCACCACATCCGGCGATGAGGGTGCCATCGATGAAGCCCTGAAGCTTCTGAAGGAGATCGACGAAGACGCATTGGATGATCCGAGGGGGAGCCTGACCGGGTTGCTGCTCGGCCTGCTGTATCCGGGGCACGTCACGCCCGAGAAGCTCTGGGATTATGTGCGGCCGGTCGCACCCGACCCCATTGGCAGTAGCCACCTGGAGTTCTGGCAGAACGAGCTGCCGCGACGATCCGGGGACGATGGCCGCCTGGCAGAGGTTCTCGATGGCCTGTGCCAATGGCTGGACGGCAGGCGTGAACGCATTGACGACTCCTGCACCCGCGACGGCATTGCAAGGATGCTCGCGCGCGCCTTGGAACAGCACGGCGACGAAATCGAAACCGGGCGGCTGTACGCCTGGCTTGCGATGGTCCTGCCCTTGATGCCGAGCAAGGGTGCTCTCGAACAGCGAAACCGGATTCGACTTCGCTTTGGTGCGAAGAAACCGGAGGAGGACATCAGGTCGAAGACCGGCGCCTGGCTCAGAGACCGGCCATCGACGCAGAAGGCTCTGATGCTGGAGATCGTTCGCCGCCAGGATGACGATGACATCATCCTCGGCCCGGTTCGGCCGGTCCCGCCCGCCGGCTCCCTGACCCTGGACGACGTACTCGCCGGTGCGCCGGCGGGGGATTTCGCACCTTGGTTCCTGGCACAGGCCGTGTCGCTGTCGGAGTCCCGCCCGCGGCTCGCGTGCCACCTGCTGAGCCGGACGGGCATCGCCGCGCGCACGCTGGCGGACCCGGCCACCGTCCCGGGTCGCCCGCCGAAGGCCACCGGCCTCAACCTGGACGAGGTCCGGGCCCGCATCTCCGGGCATTTGCCGCTCGAGCGATGCCTCGAATCGCTACTGGCGCCGGTCCCGCAGCCGAACCCGCGGCACCCCCTCGCCCTGGAGCGGGAGCGCAAGCGGAAGGAGTGGGTCGATTGGGTGCGGCACCACGTCGGCGGACTGGGGTGCGGCGAAGGTCCGCCAGGTGTCTACTACGATATCGCGAGGGCTTTTCTGGGCGTCGACCGGTCGGTGCGCGGCGACACTCCCGAAGAGCGGGTCCGCAGTCTCTTCCTTGGCGACGAGGAGTTGTCGCGCGTTGCATTGGACGGCCTCCGCCGGATGGCTCGCCGCACCGACCTCCCGACGCTGGACGACCTGGTCCGGCTCGATGAGGACGGGAGGGTCTCCTATTTCATCCTTCCGCTGCTGGCGGCCCTGGAGGAAGAAGAACGGACGGCCAACGGCGACTGCGCGCGCCTGCGAGGAGACGCGTTGGGGCGTGCACTCGGCTCCTTCTTCCTGGCCATGGACTACCCCGGCTCCGGCCCGGCGTGGTATCGAAGGGCGCTCCGCTCCGACCCGGCGGCCGTGGCCGATGCATTCGTCAGGGTGTACCGGTCGAGGCGTCGCCGATCCTCGGGTGTGGACCGGCATCTGCGCGCACTGACGGGTGACGAGTCGCATGAGAACGCAGCCCAGGCCGCTCTTCCGCGACTGCTGAAGTCGTTTCCCGCGAAAGCGACGGCCGATCAGGTATTCGTGCTGGACCATCTGATTCCAGCGGCGTTGGAGCATTTGGACCGGGACGAGTTGGCATCGATCGTTCACCGGAAGCTCGAAACGGCCAGCTTGCGCATCGGGCACCGAATACGGTGGTTGGCCACGGGCATGTTCCTTGGCGACCACCTGTTGAGGGAACAACTGGACCGCTTCCTCTCCGGCGGCTCCGACGCCCGGGTGCGCGAATTCGCGGCCTTTCTCAAGTCTCCGGCGGTCGCGAAGCGAGTCCGGTCTCTGCCGGGCCGGTCGTTGGCGATGCTTGTGGGGAGGCTTGGCGGATACTTCGGGCCGGTTTCCGGAGGAGTTCCCGGGTACATGTCCTTTGAAGTGGACGAAGCGCTTCAAACCGACGGCCTGATCCGCACGGCCCTCGACGCGCTGTCGTACCGTCACACCCCGGAGGCCACTGAACTGCTTCAGGCCCTGCTTGACGATGAGAAACTTGCCGAATGGCGGGATCCGATCGCCGAAGCATTCGACGCCCAGAGGATCGTCCGGCTGGACGCGGAATACGAGCCGCCGGCGATCCTGGACGCGGCGAGCGTGCTGAAGGACGGCCGGCCCGCCGGCGCCGCGGATCTGGCCGCGCTGGCGGTGGACAGGATCCTGGCTATCGGCGAGCAGGTGCGGGACGGTGACGCCGATCTGTGGCGTCACTTCTGGAGCGAGGGGAAACACGGGAGGCCGAAGACGCCCAAGACGGAACCCTCCTGCGAGCAGGCACTCCTACACGAGTTGCGTCATCATCTGCCAGCGGGCGTCCAAGTGGAGTCGGAGGCAAGGCATGCAGGGGGCAGGCGCGCCGACTTGCAGGTCTCCTTCGGCGACTTCGCCGTCCCTGTCGAGATGAAGATGAGTTCAAGCCGCGACCTGTGGACGGCTGTCACCGATCAACTGATCCCCCGATACACTCGCGACCCGAGATCGGACGGCTACGGCATCTATGTCGTTTTCTGGCACGGTCGGGAGCACGCCAGGAGGCCAGCCCCGACAGGAAAGCCCCCGCGGACGCCAGACGAGCTGCAGGATCGCTTGACGCGACAATTGACGACCGAGGCTCAGCGCAAGGTTTCGGTGATCGTTCTGGACGTAAGTCCGCCGTAGCAGGTACGGGGGAGGCGCGAACCACCGGGACTACGCGCCCCGTGTCGGGTCCGCCGATTGCGCCGCCGGGCGCATCCACCGTGCCCCCGAGGGCCGGAAGTGCTGGAAAAGGCGGCCCAGCAGCGGGCGTGCCGGTGTCGCTGGCGCCCCCAGGGCCCGGTTGGCCGCCCCGATCCGGAACGCCAGCTCCCATTGCCGGAAGAGCGTTCCGTACGCGGCGCGCAGGGTGCCGCGCGGGTCGTAGATGTTCGTCGCCTCGGAGGAGACGCCGTTGAGTTCGATCACCTTGAAGCGTCCGGCCCGGATATCCTCCATGGAATTGCCCCGAATGTCGTACCGTCCGAAGAAAAATCCGTCGATGCTTCGGCTCACCTCGTCGATCGCCGCGGCGAGCGCGGGGGTCTCCAGGTGCGCCCCGTCGCGGAACTCGCATCCGAAGCAGTGGTTGCCGCGCTCTTCGAGGACGACCTCTTCACCCTCGGCGGGAATGCGGTCCAGACCGGCCCCCAGCGTGCGCGCGAAGACCCGGTGCTGGCAGCGGAGTCTCCGGTCGTCGAGGATCAGGTCACCCAGCGACCGCCGCCCGTCCCCCGTCACCACCGGCTGCCGCTTTTCGGTGATCCCGAAGATTCGCCCGTGCTCCTCGCCCGGGAACCGATAGTAGAAGACGCCCAGCTCCTCGCCCGGCACGTACTCCTGCACGATCAGCCTGGGTCCGCGCACGGCCAGCCGCGCGGCCAGCTCCTCCTCGCTCCTCACGATCGCCACCCCCGCCCCCCGCTCCCCCACGTCCGGCTTGACCACGACCGGGAGGCCCCCCACCGCCGCGGCCAGGTTGCCCGCCCGGCCATCTCCCCCCCCGCCCCCCACCCCCCCGCCCCCCGCCACCCCCGTCCGCGCCACTCGCGCCCGGTCCCCGATCGCGCCCAGAATCTCCGATTTCGACTCCCCCACCAGCCCGCCGTCCGGGAACGCGGGGTTGGCCGCGGTGAAGACGGTGAGCGACCGGTACTTGACGGCCAGCCACGCCCCCCACGCCACAACCGGCAGGTAGAAGAGCCACGGCGGCCAGAACTCCCACCCGCGCACGCGCCCCCAGCGGGCCAGGAACCGCCGTCTCCCCGCCGCGCTGAAGAGGGGGACGCCCACCCGCAGCGCGATCAGCGCCGCCAGCGCCGTCACAATCAGCCATGGCAGCGCCCGGTCCTGGAACATCCCGATCCGCTCTGCCGCGGCGGCCCCGAAGAGCGCCGTGCCCCCGACCAGAAGCGGCGTCCACAGCACGGCCGCCACCACGATCCACAGGCTGAACGGGATCAGCGGCATCCGCACCACCCCCGCGGCCACGTAGGTGGGCAGGCGCGTCCCGGGCACGAAGCGGCCGCCGATGAGCAGCGCCGCGCTCCGCTCGGTGAACCAGCGGCACGCGCGCTCGAGCTCCTCCCGGCGGATCATCCACCTGAGCGGTGCGATCCGTGTCACGGGCCGCCCGAGCAGCCGTCCTCCCGCGTAGAGGAGCAGGTCGCCCACCACCAGGCCCGCCAGGCACGCGCCCACCCCCGCCGTCCACGGGAGCGTCCCCCGCGCGACCAGCAGGCCCGTCCCGATGCAGGTCAGGTCCTCGCTCACGAAGGTGGCGGCGACGATCAGCAGCAGCGTCACGATGAGGGCGAAACCCGTGACCGGCGGCACGCTGGAGGGGTCGAAGGGGGTGGCGGCGGCCGCGGCGCGGACCGGATCGGCGTTGGCGCGCACGGTGGCCGTCCCGGCCTCGACCCGGTCCAGGAAGTCCTCGATGGGCGGCGCGACCCGGTCCGGTTCCAGGAAGGTCATGAAGTGGCTGCCGTCCAGCATCACCATCTCGGACTGCGGCACGATGCGGTGGTGCTCCTCGGCCGCGGCGGCGGGGACGAGGGGGTCGTCGGTGCCGTGCACGATGAGCATCGGGCCCGCGTAGCCGCCCAGGATGTCACGCAGCGGGCGCTGGTCGGTGTCGTAGAAGTTCCGCGCGTAGCTGTAGCCCAGGAAGGCGTCGTCGGCGTACCCGAAGTGGGGGACGAGGTCGCGCAGCGCCCGGATGGCGAGGAGCTGCAGGCCGTGGATGGCGTGGTTCAGGTGGTACTCGCCCAGCAGCTCGTATTCCTGCGCGCCGATGGAGGAGAGCAGGGTGAGTGACGCGATGCGCGCCGAGTCGGCCCGGTACATCTCCAGCGCGACCCCGCCGCCCAGCGAGAAGCCCACCACGTGCGCGCGTTCGATCGCCAGCGAGTCGAGCAGCTGAAGCGTCATCGCGGCGTGGGCCCGGATCGAGTAGTCGGGGATCTTCGCTGTGGACCCGCCGAACCCGGGCAGATCGGGTGCGATGGTGCGGCGCCCGGCACCCAGGGCGGGCCCGAGACGGCGAAACACCCTTCCCGAACCGGGGCTCCCGTGGAGGAGCAGGACGGGGTAGGGGGGGGAATCCGGACGCTCCTGGACATGCGCCACATCCTCGGCATGGTCGTCTTCCTCCGCACCCGGTGCCGGATCCCGACTTCGGTCTTCGGATAGATTGTGTGACAGATTGGGCATAGAATTTGTCACATTGATTTCGCGTTCGGCCGTCTCCGGGGTCTTCTCTGTCGCCATGTCGTCATTATTGGACAGATTCATACCATAATCTGTCCATTCTCGGTAGGTAATCATGACCGGGCCACGTTGCGGCTGCGGCCACCCCTCGACCTGCTGCACCGACAAGCCCGGTGGCGGCGGCGGCTCGGGACGCGAGGCGCGCACCGCGTGGGAGGCAGCCAGCAGCAATGCGTAGACCAACAGGACCGCCCGCTTGCGGATCCGCAGCCACCGAGGCCGGCGACTCATTCCCCTGCGTCATTCCCCCTGAGTCCGGCTCGAAGTCCCCCCGCAGCATGGCGCGCCGCAGATCCGCGGCCAGCACCTTGCGATCGCCCGCCCGCAGCGGCTCATCCCCAAACCGCATCCTGCACTCTACCCGCCTGAGCGCGAAGAGGCCCAGGACGTGGGGCAGGAAGTCCGTGTCTCCCCACCAGCACACCTGGTCGCGCGCGGCGGGGCCGTCGGGCGGCGTTCGGTAGCTCAGGGTCAGCCAGTAGACGGGTGTGTTGGCCTCGGCCGCGTCGGCCAGGAGCGCGGGCTTGAAGGGCAGCATCGTGTCGCCGCCGGAGGTGGTGGCCTCGGGGAAGACGATCACGCTGTCCCCGCGCGCCATGGCTTCGCCCATCTCCCGCCTCACCCGCAGCACGTCACGCCGGGTGGCGCGATCGACGTAGATGGTGCCGCCGAGGCTGGCCATGGGTCCCCAGAACGGCCAGCGGCGCAGGTCGGCCCTGGCCACGAACACCATCGGCATGACCGAATCCAGCACCGGGATGTCGAGGTAACTCAGGTGGTTGGAGACGACGAGCGCTCCCGCCGGCGGGGGCTGCCCGGCGGTCACGACCCGCACCCCCGCAACGCGCATCATCCCGCGGGCCCAGACCCGCTTCAGCCGGCGGCGGACCCTTGCCCGCAGGACCGCGGCCGAGCGGGGCCTGAAGAGCGTCGGCAGCCAGAGGACAAGGAGGAGTGTGGCCATTGCGGCCGTCCAGGAAAGGACAACCAGCGCCCTGGCCACGACCACCGGCCACCGGCCGGGCGGCACATGCGGCGGTGCCGGACCCGCCTCGGTTTCAGGAGGCCGCCTCGCCACCCTCGGTGCGACGCGGGGATTATCCACGGACCGCTAAGCGGAAGAAGCTGCGGAAGACGTGGCGCTCCAGTCCGCGCACGTCGAGCACGACCAGGAAATCGATGGTCTGGAACGCCCGGTCGATCGCCGGGGGGCCGCAGATCTTCGCGCCGAGGTTCAGGTAGCTCCGGAAGAGCGGCGGAATGTCGACCGGTTCCGCCGGGGCGTCTCCGTGGTGGTGCAGCCCGCACTCGAAGCCGGGGAGCGGCCAGACCCGCGCGTGCGGGTGCAGGTGCCCGCCCGCGACCAGGAACGTGTGGGCCGCGTTGCCGACGCGGCCGTCCTGGGTGGTCAGCGAGCAGCAGCCGAAGAGGTGGTGCTTCCCCGTGTGGGTCAGGTAGACCGCCAGTCCCCGCCAGAGCAGGTGCAGCACGCGGCGGCTCCGGTGATCCTTCGCGATGCAGGCCCGTCCCACCTCGACCGCGTCGTCGATGATCTCCATGGGGAACTGCGAGAAGTCGAACTCGCGCGCGGTGTAGAAGCCGCTGTTGGCGGCCGCCATGGCCGCGGTCTGCATGCGGTAGGTCCCCACCACTTCGCCGGTGCGCCGGTCGGTGATCAGGATGTGGTGCATGACCTCGTCCAGGTCGTCCCGGTCCAGCCCCGATTCGAGGGAGGAGGCCAGCCCTTCCCCCAGCTCCAGATTGAACACCGCGAAGCGCAGCCGCTGCAACGCGCGCAGCTCCTCCACGGTGCGGACAAAGGTGAGGCGGTACGGACCCGACTCGACGACATCGCGCGGAAGGTCCGGCTCGGCGATGGGGAAGGCGGCGGCCTGGCGGCGGCGGGTCGCGGGCGTGGCGGAGTCTCCGGGGGCGCGCGAACCTCGCCCGGGCCTGGTCACCTCAGCCTCCGTATCCCCGCGGGATCCACGTGCAGGAAGGTGGTGCCGCCCCGTCGCACGAGACGGCCCGTCATGCCCACGGGCGTGGCGATCAGCCCCTCGAGCGCGTCCCCGATTGCTTCGCCGCCGCTTCCCGCCAGGACGATCCCGTCCCGCCGCCCGTCCTCGCGGCGCACGTCCAGGAGCGGCGCAATCCCGCCCTTGATGCAGACCGCCGCGCAGGCCCGGTGGGTGATGCCCGACCCGGGGTTCATCACGCCCAGGTAGCACTTCGATCCGACGATCTCGCCCTCCACGTAGCGGTCCCCCAGGTCTGTCTCCGGCAACTCGGGAGCGGGCTCGGCCGTCTCGCGGAGCGCCACCGTGCCCGGCTCGACCTGGATCATGGCCTGGTCCTCCCGGTACGCGAGCGTGCCCTGCAGCGTGGCCGCGCGCCCCACGACGGACGCCACCAGCTCGTCCGCGCCGAACTTCCCGGGCGCGGTCAGGAGGTAGCGGGAGAAGGCGGTGTCGCCGGGGACGATGAGCGAGGGGTAGGGGTCCGCCACGACGAAGCCCTCGAAGGTGCGGATGTGGCCGAACTCGAAGTGGGCGGCGGGAAGGTGGCGCTGGCCGAGGGCGACGACGGCGGCGGCGAGGGCGGCGGCGGCCAGCGTGCCCAGGGCGACCCGGCGCAGGAAGCGGCGGATGCGGGGGGGCGGGGGATCCGTGTAGCCGACGTAGAAGTCCGTCATGAGGTCTCCCCGGGTGGGGGTGGGGGTGGGGCCGTGCCGGCGACTGGAAGCTGCGCGGTCCGGGAGGCCGTGCCGAGAGGGTTCGCGGCCGGGTTCACCCACACGAAGCCGTCGAGAATGGCCACGTCGTAGGTCTCGATCCGGTCGTCGAAGGGCGGGGGAGCGCAGCCGGTCACGGGGTCGTACTGGAAGCCGTGCCAGGGGCACGTCACGCAGCCGTCGATGATCCTGCCCTCGCCGAGCGGACCCATCTGGTGGCGGCAGACGTTCGAGATGCAGGAGATCTCGGTGCCGTTGCGGAAGACGGCGACGCGCTCGCCGCCGAGCGGCACCACGCGGCCCTCGCCGTCGGGAATCGCGGCCGCGCGGACATCTGTGCGGGTGTAGCCGGCGCAGCCGTCGGGGGCCGCTTCGGCCGAGGGGACGGCCGCCCGTCCGAGCGAGGCGCCAGGTCCCTCCGTCCGCGCGTCGGCCCGGTCGCGGCGCCGCTCGGCAAGTCCGGTGTACACGTGGAGCGCGAAGACGGTCACCGCGACTGCTCCGGTCACCGGCCACAGATACTCCTTCCCTTCCCCCTGCAGCGCACCCAGCGCCACATGTCCCAGCAGGACCGCGTAGGCCGCGTACACCGTCATGTGAAGCCCCTTCCACACCCGGGGCGTCAGGTTGGCGAGCCAGAAGTCGTGACTGGTCGCCGCCATCAGGAAGAGCACGCCCAGCACGATCGCGCCCAGCGGCTGGAAGGGAAACGCGCCGCCATCTGTAAAGCTGCCGTCGCTGGAGAGCACGCTCGCGAGCGGGTTGACCTCGCCCAGGGCGTGGAACTGCAAGGTCGCGAAGGCCCCGTGCACGAGCGCGACCAGGAAGGTGGCCACGCCCAGGTGGCGCCGGTTGTACAGGACCGGGAGGAAGCGCGGCGACACGCGCGCCAGGGGGCCGATCAGCAGGATGAACGAGAGCATGACGAAGCCGAGGCTTCCGGTCGCTCTCAGTATCAGCGTCTCGACGGTGACGAACGGCTGGGTGGCCAGGGTGATGGCCGCGAACGCGCCCAGGTACACCACCATGCAGAGCGCGATGAGCAGGTCGTACTTCCTCTTCTGGGGCGACCAGCCCACCGCCTGGTAGACGTGGCTCACGGGCGGGCTCCGGGGCTAGCCTCCGCGGATGTGGCCGGGCCGCCTGTCCATCCGGCCTCGGCGGCCTCCGCGCCAGCCGTCGCCAGCGGTTCCGGCTCAGGGCGCGCCGAGAAAGCCATCCACCCGTAGAGGAGGACGCAGGCGGCGAGGATCGCGCTCACCAGCACCACCCACAGGTGCGCTGAACGGTGGCCGTTCCTCACGACGACTCCTTCGCCCCGGCGCGCCGCCACTTCACGAGCATGAGCGGCCACAGCGCCACCACACCCGGCAAGGTCAGGACGCGAAACCCCCAGGTTCCCCCCTTCGCGGCGGGATCGATCGCGCCCGCGCCCCTCAGCGCGAACGGAACGGCGAAAATCGCCCCGGCCGCGCCGTAGATTGCCAGCGCGATCACCACCGCTTCGGCGACTGGATAGGGAATGGGAGAACCTCCATCGAGGTTGGTGGAATCAAACATCGCAAACTATCATCGTGGGGTGTTCGCCGCGATCCTCCCCGCCGCACCCTCCGCGACCGGCGCGATCAACGCGCCATCCGGAGCCGGATTCTCCCTGCCGCCGGACCTCGCCGGGCCGGAACCCTGGAACGTTCGTTTCCGCCCGATACTACCAGTAGCGTGACAAAGTTCCCCAAACCCCCGCACACCCCATGATCATGCAATCCACCGCCAAGACCGCCACCAAGGTCGCCACCTGGAGCCGGCTCGAAGACCGCCGCCCCGCCTACGCGCTCGTCGCCAACGTGGACCTCGTCGTTATCCGCTACGACGACCAGGTCTCCGTGCTCTTCGGCCGCTGCCTCCACCGCGGCGCTCTCCTCTCCGACGGGTACATCCGGGGCGACGACCTGATCTGCGGCGTCCACAACTGGGACTACCGCTTCGACACCGGCGTCAGCTCCTACAACCCGGCAGAAGCGCTGCACAAGTTCAGCGCATGGATCGACACCGAAGCCGACGCCGTCTTCGTGGACGAGGCCGAGGTCGCGGCGTGGCACGACAGGTTCCCGCAGGCCTACCGGCGCGACGAGTACCTGGGCCTCTACGCCGATGTGCACGGCACCCCCGAGGAGCCCCACAACCACTACATCCAGGAGCTCGCACGGAACGGTCTGGAGAAGGTCGGCCATCACGGGGTGGTCTCGGCGATGGGCGTGCCGCTCACCGAACTCCCCGGCTGGAGCGACCTGCAGATCCTGACCGCGCAGCTCGCCACCCGCCCCCTCGCGGACGACGATCCCGTGGGGACGGAGCTCGTCATCGGTCCGCGGGCGAAGCGGCCGCTGCGCCTGGACATCCCCGTCTTCGTGAGCGACATGAGCTTCGGTGCCTTGAGCGAGGAGGCCAAGCTGGCGCTCGCCAGGGGGGCGGAGATGGCCGGCACCGGGATCTGCTCGGGCGAAGGCGGCATGCTGCCGGAGGAGCAGCAGAGCAACTCGCGCTACTTCTACGAGCTGGCGTCCGCGAAGTTCGGGTGGTCGATGGAGAAGGCCCGGCTCTCCCAGGCCTTCCACTTCAAGGGGGGACAGGGGGCGAAGACCGGCACGGGCGGACACCTTCCCGGCACCAAGGTGACGGGCAAGATCGCCCAGGTGCGCGGCCTCGAGCCCGGCACCCCCGCGATCAGCCCGTCGCGGTTCCCGGATCTGGTGACCGCGGACGACTTCCGCTCTTTCGCCGACGAGGTGCGCGCGGAGACCGGCGGCATCCCCATCGGCTTCAAGATGTCGGCCCAGCACATCGAGGACGACCTCGACTTCGCGCTCGATGTCGGCGTCGACTACATCATCCTGGACGGGCGCGGCGGGGCGACCGGCGCAGCCCCCGAAATCTTCAAGAACAACATCTCCGTCCCGACCATGGCCGCCCTGGCCCGCGCCCGCCGCCACCTGGACGCGCGCGGTGTGGGCCGCGACGTCACCCTCATCATCACGGGCGGGCTGCGCACCGAGTCCGACTTCGTCAAGGCGATGGCGCTCGGCGCCGACGGCGTGGCCATCGCCAACTCCGCCATCCAGGCGATCGGCTGCCTGGGCATGCGCGCCTGCCACACGAACAACTGCCCCGTCGGGATCGCTACCCAGAGGGAGGAGCTCCGGGCCCGGCTGCAGGTGTACGCGTCCGCGCAACAGCTCGCCAACTACCTGAACGCCACGGTGGAGCTGATGAAGATCCTGGCGCGGGCCTGCGGCCACGATCATCTGAACGGGTTCGGCCCCCGGGATCTCACCACCTGGAAGCGTGAGACGGCGGATCTGACCGGGGTGAGGTACGCGGGGGTGGGCGCGCGTTGACATTTGCGAGATGCCTGCGGGTTGAAGGGCTCCCCCCTACCTCCCGAACGTGTAGTTGAAGTTGATAAGCGGGAAACAGCAGCTGGCATCCTCTTCCGCTGCCCCGCCGAAGAGGCCGATCTCGGCTGAGAAGCGGTCGCCGATGATGCGGACCCCTCCGGAGAAGAGGATGCCCACGGCGTCGGGAAGGATGTAGTTCTCCGAAATGAGCTTCATCCGGCGGCTGACCCGGTTTTCGCCCCCGAACATGAAGGCCGGCTCGTTCACGACTTCGTCTCCCGCGTAGAAGTAGCCGATGCCTGCGGAGAGTGCCCGGTCCTCGCTGCCGAATGTCCCCACGCCATAGGCGATCCCCGCCGCATCGCCCTCGAAGACGAAGGCGAGCGTTCCGACCGAGGCCTGCGCCCGAGCCGTCCGGACAACCTGTGCCTTGGCGCCGAGGTAGTACGGCTGGAGCCGCCCCAGGGTAATGGGCGCCCCGCCGTAGACCATGATACGGTCGGTAACCCCGACCGCCGTGAAGGGCAGGATGATCAGATAGGTGCCGATGTACGCCTCGCCGGCGTCCAGCGTGCGGCCGGTTGCGGTGAAGTACAGCCGGGTGTCGGCCGGATCCGGGTTCCAGTACTGGCCGTCGACTACCCGTCCCGTCGCCGGTCTGAGCGATCGGACCTGGGTGCGGTCGATCTCCAGCGTGCCCCCGCCCACGGTGGTGATGGTCACTTGCTCCGCATCGACCTGAGTAATGCGCCCGATGATCACCGAGCCATCGGCGAGTCCCACCTCGTAGACGGTGTCGCTCGGACCGGGGATGACGGGCACCTCCTGGGCCTGGATGGCCGACGGGAGGAGGGTGGCGGCCAGGAGCAGGCCGCGAACGATCCGCAATCGGTTTCGGGTGGGGTCCATCTTCATTTCTCCTGTGGGGTTGGAGGACGACCTCGGGCGTCGTCCCCGGAATCCCTCAATACCGGGGTAAGCTACCGGACGTTCCAGTGATGGCAATCGAGATGACCGTCGGCCAAGATCGAAGCGGCCCCTCGGGAGCGCTCCGTACCAGTGCGCGACCCGGTCCGGATGAACGGGCGGTCGCCGATGCCCTCGCCTCGGGAACGGCAGACCTGTCTGGACGGGATTGCGGCCTCGCCCGCGCCTGTCGAGAATGTAAAGTGGACCTTACAGAATGACAAGTTCACTTGTCATATTGCGATTGCCGGATCGCGCGGTCGGCGCCGCCAGTCCGCCGGGTCGGGGATCCCGCGGCTGAAGAAGAGCTCGAAGCCGGTTTCGGCCGCCAGCGCCTCGGCTGCCTCCCGCCCCGCCTGCCCGGGCGGCAGATCGCGCGTGATCTGCCGGATCTGTCCGGTTGCGGGGTCGCGGAGGATCGCCATCGGCCGGTCGGTGGTCCTGTCCAGGGTGAACGACCCGCCGGGCCCGTCGAGGGTGATGCTCGCCAGCCGCTCCGCCCATCCTTCCTCAACCGGCACGGCGAAGACGAACGACGAGCTTCCGTCCCCGTCGGCGATCACCGGCATCTCGAACCGGAGCGAGAACAGCTCGGCGCCGTTGGCGTCGCGGCCCGTGATGGTGTGCCGGCCCTCGCCTTCGGGGGGCGACGGCGGCGCGTCGAGCACGAAGGCGGGGTCGAGGTGGGGCGTGCCCGTGGCGTCGATGCCGCCCGAGAGGAGGAGGGCGCGCTGTTGCGCGGTGGTGGCGGCCGACATGCCCGGGCCGACCCCCTGCGCGGTCGCCGGTGTCCCGGCGCGGTTGTGGGCGCAGCCGACGATGGCGGCCGCAAGAACGATGATCCACATGGGGACCAAGGTACCCGACGCGCCCGCCGTCACGCGAGCAGCTCCGGCAGGACCTCCCCCGCCGCCCCCCGCAGCGCCACCTCGGCCGCGGGGAGCCCGTCCACGTTCTGCGTCACGATGCCGTCCGCGCCGCGCCCCAGAAAGAACCTTGCCAGTGCGCGATGCCCCTCGTTGGGCTCGTAGGTGGCCAGGAAGCCGCGGCGCCGCTCGTACCACTCCCACACAGTGCCCGGATCACGCTCGAACGCCCCGATCGTGGCGAACTCCTCAGGGCGATAGTTGCGCCACAGGCCCCCGGCGTCGAGGAAGGTCGGCACGCCGGACTCGGCGGAGATGCCGGCGCCGGTGAAGGCGACGATGTGGCGGGCCTCGGCGATGAGGTCGCGGGCGCGGGGGAAGTCGGGGGCAGGGGGAGTCCGGGGTGGTGGTGGGTTGGGCTCGGGTGCTTGACCAATGTAACGGGGAGGCCCGAAGAGCGGCTGCCAGAGTGACCCTACTGAACCCGAATGGGGACCCCGAATCGAGCAACGGGGGAGTTGCAGACCCCGTGCCCAGCGAGGAAAGGCAATCCAGTGGCGCCGCTATCGGATTCGCGCCCGCAGTCGTTTTGCGTAAGGCAAGATCAATATCTCAGTCACAACGGCCACTAGTGATGGGTATATGACACTACAACTGTTCGTATGCGACCCCAGACAGAGGGACCGTGGAGACTGGCAGTCCGTGTGGCTATGCTTGCGCGATCGTCGATTGACGTTCACCTTGTGGAACAGTGTATGGCATCCGTCGATCCAATCCTGGGCAGTGGACTGGATTCGGGTTTCCTATCTGCTGAGGCACCCTTGTGACGACTGCACAATGCAACACGGGAAAAACACATATGTCCTATTGGACGCACAGTGCTCTGACATCGGGGAGCTTGATCTTGCTATTTATGGCACCGGTAAAACTCCTGACCACTATCGCGGATTTGGTGGACGCAATACCGATTGCTGTGGGTGAGAGCGGACAGACAAGAACGTCCAATTCGCACGAAGTCGAGGCCGACACCTGCCAGGCTGGATCCCACGCTGAGTACGAACCTGACCGCCAGTCGGGCGGCCATACCGGCGAACTCCTTCAATGCGTGCTCCGCGCGATCCAAAACGGCCTAAGCGAAAGCTCGCCCGATGCAACGGTTCCGATCACGAGAATTCAGGTGGGAATCGATGTACAATGCGCGCTAGGCGAACTCCGCATCGGTGCTTTCGTTTCCGACGACCCAAAGTGTGTTGACCCGCGTCGCGACACCACTGTGTCTATTGACGTGGATTCTGTGCTGGTGCGACTCTACGACCGCTACGTACGGGAGCCCGGCCGTACTGACCCACAAGGCGGTACCGGCAGGTTGTTGCAGCACCTCCTCGATGTTCGCGGCCTAAATCAGCCGTTGCGGGCGGTCGTTCGATCTGGATTCGTCTTATCGGATGTCTCGACCGACGGCGATTCCGTGTTCGCCAAAGATGTGGGAGGTGGAGCGATAGATTGGGGTGCCGAGCTACCGACCATTCTGTGGGAAACGGCCACCTACAAGGGTCTAAGTCTGTCAGGCGGCATTGGTCAGCGAGACGTACTGGGTGTTTGGGTACGCGAGGAAGATGACGGTGCCGAAAGGCTAATTGTACGATCAGTTGATGGAGTATACTACGACCTCTTTCTCAATCTTCATCTAATCCATCCCAAGAGTCAGTTGATTGACGTTTTTGTTGGTGTGGGGCAAGAGCGTGTGGCCAACTTCACCCTGGCGGATTCGATACCGCTAAGGCTGGCGGACAATCGGGTGGGTCCGTGGAGTTTGCGCGGTGAGTTCGGTGTTAGGTATCGGATCTACACGGCCGACCGAGTCGACATCGAATACGGAAGGCATCTGCCGACTCCCGCCTTGGAAGTGGCAGCTGGCATTCGTCGCCACGAACGCTTTCGGGCCAGCGGCGAGCTGGGATTCCTGAGAGTATACCCAACGCCACGTGATCGCCTTTTCTGGAGGTTTGGGATGGACTTGGGGAGCTCATTTGGCAATACAAACGGCGAACAGAACGCTTGGTCGTTCGTGTTGGTGGCTGAACAGGAGATGGTGTGGCCTGACAGTCCAATACCCACTTATACGCGCTTCTTTATTGTTGGCACGAGAAGTCTTTTCGCACGGTGGTAGTCACGATGCGTAGATGTCAATCGCCGAGATTGGCGCGTCCTAGTGGATGTTTACAAAAGGCAAACGGAGTTCGACACAGGGTCGGACCAATGAAGGCTAACTCAGTATCAGCGAAAGGAGCAACCAGTGAGGAAACTTGCTGCGATGACCGTTGTGGTGTTCGTGCTTGCCTGCGAGCCCGGCGTTGACGACAGCGCATACACTCAGATTGTGGACGGTATTCCGGAAGGGGGTGTCGCCGTTCTTTCGCTCGAACCGATACCAGGTGGCGACAATACCCCATTTACCCGTGACGGGCAAACGGTGTACCGAACCATCGTGCTGGAGCCGTGGGTGATTCAGGATGAAGATCTTCCGGCATTGGAGGACGAGGAGGTATGCACGTTCACCGACTACAGGAATCCGCCGAAAGCGCTGTGGGGCTCGAGGTTCAATGAGTTCAAGAGATACCTGGGCTGCGGGTTGAGACTCACGATACGCGTGGAGGCCGAAAACGAAGGGCTGGAAGATGATGAAAAGTGCTTAGTGGCGTCCCGGCCATTATGGAACGAAGCAACAGGGGTGTCCGATGTGCATTCGACAATAGAGTGTCCTGAGTGACCCCATGGGGCGCACACGATGGCGCACCCGATGGTGGCGGCCGCAAGAACGATGATCCACATGGGGACAAAGGTACCCGACGCGCCCGCCGTCACGCGAGCAGCTCCGGCAGGACCTCCCCCGCCGCCCCCCGCAGCGCCACCTCTGCCGCGGGGGTCAGGTCGGTCGCCTGCGGGTTGACCTCGATGATGCGCCCGCCCGCGTGCAGCGTGGCCAGCGGGATCCCCGCAGCCGGGTAGACCACCGCGCTGGTCCCGATCACCAGGCAGAGATCGGCGCGTGCGGCCATGGTCTGGGCGCGTTCCAGGAGCGCGCTGTCGAGCATCTCGCCGAATAGGACCACATCGGGGCGGCGAAGGCCGCCGCAGTCGGCGCAGCGGGGCAGGGTGTCGCCCGGCGGCGCCTCGCCGGCATCGGTGCGGCGCGGGGGCTCGTCACGGACCGCCAGCGGCTCGGCCTCGGCGCGGAGCCCGCAATCGTTGCACCGGTCGCGCGCGATCGCGCCGTGAATCTCGATCGGCAGCGCGGCGTCGGGCGGTGCGTCCCCCGCCTCGTCGATCGCGCCCCGCGTGTGCAGCCCGTCCACGTTCTGCGTCACGATGCCCGCCGTGCCGCGCCCCAGAAAGAACCGGGCCAGTGCGCGGTGCCCCTCGTTGGGCTCACAGGTGGCCAGGACGCCGCGGCGCCATTCGTACCACTCCCACACCGTGCGGGGATCGCGCTCGAACGCCCCGATCGTGGCGAGTTCCTCGGGGCGATAGTTGCGCCAGAGGCCGCCCGCATCGCGGAAGGTCGGCACGCCGGACTCGGCGGAGATGCCGGCGCCGGTGAGCGCGACGACGCGGCGGGCGTTGGCGATGAGGTCGCGGGCGCGGGGGAGGTCGGGGTGGGGCAGGGGGGGCTCCTACCCCCGGCAGTCCACACGAGCGCGTTCCAGCAACTCCGCCCCCGTCTCGCATTCAATGATCAGGTCGCCGATCCGGGCGATGCGTTCCGGTTCGGCGATCCCCCCAACCAGCCTGGAGAGTTCTTCCGCCGTACCGGCGCCGAACTTCAACCTTGTCAGGCGGCGTACAACGGAACTGCCGCCTTCCGCACGGCCCTCCGTCCGCGCCCTTTCCGCCTCCGCGCGATACTGCTCCTTCAGCTCTTCGATGCCTGCATAGATCATCTCCGCCTCCTTCAGCGATTCAACTCGCTCCAATGTGTCTCCTTCAAGTCCCCAGGATTCGGCTGCGCCAAGCACCCATTCCCGGAACGCGTCACGAAGCAGCGCGTGCTCCGGTCCGGGGTACGCCGCCAGCACCTCGCGGACGACTCGGCCGACGTTTTCCGGCGACGGGTCCAGCTCCAGCCTCGCCACCCACGACACCACGTTCGCCTCTGCAGGATGTTGGCGCGCCAGCTCCCGCAGGTCAAGCATCTGGTGGCGCATCCTCGGCTGGCGGCCGGCGAGCCTGCCCTGTACGGGCTCGATGAGGTCGAACACATCGTCCGGGGCGGTCCAGGGCTCGCGCCCATTGTAGATCGTGACGGTGAGCACCGGGGGCAGCAGGCCGCGCGGACCCAGCTTTCGGCCGCGCCGCTTCGAACCCACCAGCCCGCGGTAGGCGCCGGCGACGTAGGCGAGCGCCCGCAGAGCCATGTAGCGGTCAACGGAGGACTGGAACTCCAACGCGAACAGCAGGTAGCGGGAGCTGCCGCGGAAATGGATCCGGCAGACGAGGTCGGCCAGAGACCGGATCAGGCCTGGGCCGGTGCGTTCGTTGGCAAGGTACTCGACGCGGTCGAAGTCGAGTTCACGGGCAAGCTCGCTGTCGATGTAGGGGCGGAAGAGGTGCTCCACCGCGAGGGGAAGAGAGAACAGCAGCTTGTACGACTGGTCGTGTCTTCGGGACAAGGTTGGTCTCCGACGTTGGGGGTGTCCCTGTGTGCCGGCAGGCTGAGTGGAGTCCCCTGCGGGAGCAAGCTCGCCGTACCGTTCTGCGGAATAATCCCATGGATGCCGGGGCGAATACATGGCGGGATGGGACTGTCAAGCGAGCATGACCGAGTGCGGGATTGGTTCGCGAGCCGGACTAACAGGCTCAGCGCTTCGGGCGGAGCTCTGGGAGGCACCCAATCCAACCCGATCACGTCTCCTGTTGCGGAGCGTGGAATGGGGCCGTAGGATGCGCGATTCCACTCCCTACCATCCATTTGGAGCTTGTGAAACCGGCTCACGACCGGTACGGAACCGACAGCAAACCTGAGCGGGAGGAGCGACATGAGTCCAATTGCAGCCAGCCAACCGGCAAGGGAAATGCGGAGGTTGCAGCTCTTCTCGGTCCTGCTCGCCTGCCTGGCGCTGCCGACTCACCTCGCAGCCCAGACCCCGGCCGACCGGGAGTCGGTGAACCGGGTGGTGGAGACACTCTTCAACGGCACAGGAGAGTACACGGAGATTCCTCACATCCCGGGGACCTGGAGTCTCGTGATCGCCCGGTTCGCCAGGGGCGACTCGCGGGAGATCGCGATCCCTGCGAAGGCCGGGCAGCACTATCAGGTATGGGGTGCTGCCGAATGGGGTGATGCCGAGTCGGTCAGAATGGACATCGACATCTGCGTCTACGGCCCGGCGGGCGATCCGGTTGACTGTGACACGGACGAAGACAGCGTCCCGATTGTGTTCTTCACCCCGAAGACGGAGGGCACCTACCGGGCCGTCATGACCGCAGTCTCCGTAGAGGGAGGCGGCACTTCGTTCGCGGGGATGGTCGTGTTGCGGGAGCTCGACGAGGGGGCGGAGCGGGGAGGGGCCGGGAAGTGACGGGTCCGGAGCGCGGTCGCACATCGTCCCGGTTGGGCCGGGTCCTCTGGGCACCTGCCATGCTCGTGATACGGCACAGAGCGGCAACGGCCGGGTCGTCAAGGTCCTGCTGGACCGCCGTCCAGTAGGGAAGGGGTTGCGGATTCAGTCGCATGCATGTCACTATTGACTTGACTCACGATAATATCGACTCATTATACTGAACACGAGTGCCCGGTTCTTGACCAGGGGACCCCGGGGGGCTCCGGGCACGGCAACCCACAGCGAGAGATCCGCACCGGCGGCCCGCCGCGATAGCAGCGACGAAACCAAGAGAGCGAACACCGTGAACCGGATTGGCGCCTTCGAGGCGGCGCGAAAGCGAACGTTGCGGATCTGCGCCCTCCTGCTGGTCTGCCTGGCGGTGCCGACTCACCTCGCAGCCCAGACTCTGGCCGACCGGGAGGCGGTGGCTCGGGTGATGGACGGGCTCATTCCCAGTGACAGGGAGCGTCCCGGCTTTGAACTAGCCAGCTATCCCGAGAGCTGGAGTATCGTGATCGCCCGGTTCGCCAAGGGCGACTCGCGGGAGATCGCGATCCCTGCCGAGGCCGGGCAGGACTATCGCGTAATCGGCGCTACCGAGTCGGGGTGGACGGGGACGGACATCGACATTTGCATCTACGGCCCAGGTGGCAATCCGGTCGACTGCGACACGCTGGAAGACGACTACCCCATTGTGTTCTTCACGGCCAAGACGGCAGGCACCTACCGGGCCGTGCTCACCGCAGTCTCGGTGGAGGGAGGCGGGACAGCGTTCGCGGGGATGGTCGTGTTGCGGGAGTTCGACGAGGGGGACGAGAGCGGAGGGGTCCGAAAGTGACGGGGCCGGAGCCTGGTCGCGCATCGTCCCGGTTGGGCCGGGTCCTCCGAATAATCGGCCCTGAGGTACCGCGCCGAGCCGACCGTCGTGTCGAGGATGCTGGACGCAGGGGCCGACGAACATCTGATGCTGCCGGCGATCTCGCGCAGAGCGGTGTCGAGGCCGAGGCTGCCGCTGATCCGGAGGATGGCCGCGCGAAGGCTGGAGATGCGCTCTTGCGGGCCGCCGGTCGGCTGTTGCGTCCCGGTGGAGTCGGGGATCACGGTGCGGCATCCTGAAGGGCAGGGTTGCGGATTATGTCGCGTATAGACTACTATTGATATATATATTGAACACCGAGCGCCCGATTCCTGACCCAGCGGGACCGGGGGGCTCCGGGCACGGCAACCCACAGCGAGAGATCTGCACCGGCGGCCCGCCGCGATAGCAGCGACGAAACCAAGAGAGCGAACACCGTGAACCGGATTGGCGCCTTCAAGGCAGCACGAAAGCGAATGCCGAAGATCTGCGCCCTCCTGCTGGTCTGCCTGGCGCTGCCGGCTCACCTCGCAGCCCAGACCGTGGCCGACCGGGAGGCGGTGGCTCGGGTGATGGACAGGCTCATTCCCAGTGACAGGGAGCGTCCCGGCTCTGAACTAGCCAGCTATCCCGAGAGCTGGAGTATCGTGATCGCCCGGTTCGCCAAGGGCGACTCACGAGAGGTAGCGTTCCCCGCCGAAGCAACTGAGAGATACCGGGTGATTGGCGCTACCGGGTCGCCGGGGACGGACATCGACATCTGCATCTACGGCCCGGGGGGCAATCCGGTCGACTGCGACACGTTGGACGACAGCCTCCCGATTGTGAGCTTCACGGCCAAGACGGCAGGCACATACCGCGCCGTGCTCACCGCAGTCTCAGTAGAGGGAGGCGGCACTTCGTTCGCGGGGATGGTCGTGTTGCGGCGTCTCGAGCAGGGGGCGGAGCGGGGAGGGGCCGGGAAGTGACGGGTCCGGAGCGCGGACGCGTGTCGTCCCGGTTGGGCCGGGTCCTCTGGGCCCCTGCCACGATCGTGATGCTGTCGGCCGCCGCGATCTCGCTCCCCACCTCGGCCCAGGACTGCTCGATCGGCGCGCGCAGAGGCGACTGGGACGACATGCGGCGGTTTCGGGAGTGCCTGGAGCAATATGCCCCAGAGCAATGGGGTGATCCGTGGCTCCTTCACAAAGCGTCGCGATTCACGGGCAACCCAACGATGGTACGCCTGCTCCTGCAACAAGGGTGGGATCCGAACGCTCCGGATGACAACGGGCTGTCACCGCTCCACCAAGGAGCGCGGAACAGCAACCCGATGGTCGTCTCCCACCTCATCGACGCCGGCGCGGACCTGAGTGCGAGGGACAACGAAGGCTATAAAGCCCTCCATTGGGCGGCGGCACAGAGCGGGAACGACCGGGTGGTCAAAGTTCTGGGCACCTCGAAGAATAGCTTTCCGGGCATGTGAAGTGACAACATGAGGAAGGTTTACAATACCGGCTCCCGGGGCGATATTGCATAAGGACGTCTGACGGCTTGAACGACATCGGAGACCGGGAGAAGACAAGTGGCACAAGCGGGCGATGGCAGCCAATTGAGTTTTGCGGATGTGGCGACCGAAGGCCGGCGCCGGAAGCTGGAGAAGAAGCGGGGAAGACATTTGGCGATGATCGGTGAGATGGTCCCGTGGGAGGACTTCCGGCCGGTGCTGGAGGCGGTGTGGCGGAAGGCCGGGGACGAGCGGAAGTCGGCGGCGGGCCGCAAGCCGTGGGACGCCGTGCTGATGTTCAAGGCGATCGTCCTGGGCGCGTTGTACAACCTGTCGGACGAGGCGCTCGAGCACGAGATGGGGGACCGGCTGACGTTCATGCGGTTCCTGGGCCTGGGACTGGAGGACCGGATTCCGGACGCGACGACCGTGTGGCTGTACCGGGAGCGCCTGGCGAGGGCGGGGATCGTGGAGGAGCTGTTCGAGATGTTCGACGGCTTCCTGCGGGAGCGAGGCTACCGGGCGATGGGGGGACAGATCATCGACGCCTCGATCGTGCCGGTGCCGACACAGCGCAACAGCAAGGGGGAGAACGCCGAGATCAAGGCGGGCGACATTCCGGCGGGTTGGGTGGAAGGCTCTGCTAACAGGCTTGCCCAGAAGGATTTGGACGCGCGGTGGACGAAGAGGAACGGCGTGAGCCACTACGGCTACAAGAACCACGTGTCGACGGACCGGCGCCACAAGCTGGTGCGCCGCTACGCGGTGACCGACGCGGCCACGCACGACAGCCAGGTGATCGGACAGGTGCTGGACCCGGACAACACGGCCGCCCCGGTGTGGGCCGACAAGGCGTACCGCTCCGCCGAGATCGAGGCGATGTTGGACGAGCTGGGGTACGAGAGCAGGATCCTGCGAAAGGGGTCGGGGGCGAGGAAGCTCACCAAGCGCGAGGAGCAGGGCAACAGGACGAAGGCAAGAGTGCGGGCCCGGGTGGAGCACGTCTTCGGGTCGCAGGCGAACGACATGGGCGGAACGCTGGTGCGCAGCGTCGGCGCCATGCGGGCGCGGGCCCACATCGGCCTGAGGAACCTGGCCTACAACATGCGGCGGTTCACGTACCTGGAGACCGCGGCCCCCGCTCCCGCGTAGTCACTCGCTTCCCAACGGGTCCGCCCCGCCGGGCCCCAGCCCCAAGGCCGGTGCCGCATACCACGCAACTCGCAATCCTCGCAGCCGCCTGTTGCAAGCTCTCCTGCACAACGTCGGCGAACAGTACCTATCCGTCCAGTGCACTCTCTGACCTGCAAACCCGCGTGGCGCTAAAACAGACACCTCGGCCGCCGCGCATCGGCCATTAATCGAGGTGCCCTTCTGTTGGACCGGGGCGCAGACCCCCTCGCCGAGAGCAACGATGGCCGCACGCCGTTGCACTCGGCGTTGCGGTACCGTGCCGAGCCGGGTGTGGTGTCGAGGATGCTGGACGCGGGTGCTGACGCGCACCTGACGCCGCTGCAGCTCGCCGTGCTACAAGGGAATGCAACGGAGGTGGATCGGCTGCTGGCCAACGGCGCTGATCCGAATGAGGCGGATCGGTATCATTGGGGTCCCCTCCATTTCGCCGTTCCCCTTGCCGACCAGGAAGTCGTGTCGGCGCTTCTGGCTACGGGGACCAACCCGCATGCGCGGACGGGCAGCGGCGCGACGGCGCTCCACTTGGCGGCGTCTCAGGCGCCCGCATCGGTTGTTGAAGCACTGCTTCGCGCGGGAGCGGACCCCGATGTCCGAGACGAGGCGTCTGGTAAGACGCCCTTGCACTACGCGGCTCAGTACCGGGAGAGGGCACGCCTCCTCCCGGTGATCGCCGCCTTGATCCGGGCGGGTGCGGATCCGGGATCACCGGATACGAATATGGACAGTCCGCTACACATGGCCCTGCCGAACCCCGAAGTCACGGCCTCAGTGGTCGAGGCGCTGCTCGATGCGGGGTCGGATCCAATGGCACGGAATCGGTGGGGCAATACCCCTCTTCACGTCGCCGCGGGCTGGACCAACGACGTCGCCATCATCGAGGCGCTACTGGCAGCCGGCGCCGACCCGCGGGCTGAAAACGAAGACGGCGAACGCCCAGCGGAATGGGGCGTCCGCGGAAGCGAGGCCTACTGGCGTCTCGTCGTGCCGGAGGGAACGCTTGCTCCCGGACGGGCAATCGGTGGCAGCCTCAGTTCGTCCGACGCGGTCTGGGACAACGGCTCGCACTACGACGTGTGGACCGTTACCGCAGCGACGGTGGGGCAGCGTGTAGTCATAGACATGGAGTCGGACGACGTGGACGCCTACCTGAGGGTGCTCCGCAAAGACGGCACACCGGTCGCGACCAACGACGACGGAGGGTCGGGATCGAACGCGCGCGTGGAGTTTCGGGCGGTGTATGCGGGGGAGTATCTGGTGATCGCCACGAGTTTCGGGGAGGGCGAGACTGGGGGGTATCGGGTGGGGGTGGGGTGAAGGAGTCGCTGGAGTCCCTATCCTAACTGATCAAACTACAACTGACTAACTGAGCATGACCAAGCTCGCAAACGAAAGGAAAGCTAACAACAACATGAATATCAACGCTCGCAATCGCTCTGAGTCAATTCAAGACCCCAGTAACCCGCTGGTCATGCCCGAACTCGGTAGGTTGTTGGGCGCACCAATGGCCCTCCAAGCGAACACGATGTGGATAACGACAGCCGGAATCCTGTATTTCTTACTCGTCTGCTCGGCATGGAGCTTCGGCTTGCCGAAAGACACACACTTTTATGTCGCTGGCGGCATCAGCGTTCCCGTAGGATTGTTGTTGGGATATAGGGCCAAACGAATAAAACTGAAACTGGACCTCAGGGGCGCTCAGCCGCTACGTATGGGGTTTGGGGTCGCATGGCGAATCGGGGTGTGTTGTGGGTTGTCGTTTCCGCAATCGGCGAATACGTTGCTGAAGAAACGACCACTTCGACAATGGCAAACTTCCCGACCATAGTTGTGTTGTCAATACTCACGGTCACCGGTTCTTTCCTCGTAGCTTACGGTGTCACTGCGGCTGTGGTTGCGATCCGAGGCAGGAGCGATGGATTCCGGTGGGGCCAAGCCATAAATCTCATGGTCGGTATAGCTGGCCTTGTAGTCGGATCTCTTCAGTTCGCCGATGACAACGGTAAGCGCGATCGCGTAGATCGTGACCAGGACACGGGTGTTGGGCTCTTGGTTGAGACAACCGGAGAACCGCCTTCTTCTGAGAGCGCATGTACATCAGGTGAGATCATGGCGAATGTTGAGACGCGTTGTGTATTGAAGGAGACCGACGATAAACTCCCGGACGGCACGCACTATCAGCCGTTTAGGTATAGAGGCGCGGATGGCGAAAACGTGACCATATCGATGTGTGCAGAGTTCGATACGTATCTCATTCTTGGCATCGGAGATGTCACGACGGGCGACTTTGAGTGGCTAGCAGAAAACGATGACGGCGGGATAGGTATGGGAACTAACGCTCAGCTGGGCTACCGCTTTGACAAGGATGCTGTCTACACAGTTGTTGCAAATTCATTTGCTCCTGCTGAAACAGGTGAGTTTGCGCTCACAATTGAGAGGGAGGGGAGCACGAATGGGCAGTTTGAATGTCCGCCAAGTGGGTGAAAGCGTACATCGGTGCTGCGGTCGATCGCCTGGTTGGTGCCTGGCCCACCGATGCGCACCGCGCTGATCGCAACCCTTTCGATCGCGCTGTCAGTCTGTCCGATAACTCTGGTCGGCCAAACCGATTGCTCGATCTCCGGCGAACAGTGGAACGACATCCAGCTCTTTCGTCGTTGCCTCGCAGAGCGCGGCCTCGACGCGTGGGAAGTCAGCGCGACCGGGCGAACAGTGCTGCATAACGCTGCGCTCCAGACCAACAACCCCACCATCATCGTTCTGCTCCTGGAAGCAGGGTCTGACCCGAATGCCCGGGACGACGCCGGCATGACACCGCTCCAGTATGCGGCAAGCAACGGCAATCCGATGGTCACATCACACCTCTTGGCGGCGGGTGCGGACCCCAACGCCCAATCCAACCGTGGCTACGCGCCTCTGCATGACGCTCAATGGAACGACAATCCACGTGTAACCTCATTACTTCTCACCGCGGGTGCGGACCCAAACGCCCTGAGTAACGATGGATGGACACCGTTCCATTCGGCCGTCTTCTATGACAGGTCGGTGTCGGCCTTCCTTGAAACAGGCGTCAATGTTGGTTTGACACTCCTTCAACTGTCGGTGCTCGAGGACGACTCGACGGCAGTGGACTCGTTGCTTGCCAGCGGTACCGATCCGAACGAGTCCGACGATTTCGGCTGGACCGCGCTTCACTACGCCGTGTCCATTGGAGAACGCCCAATGGCATCCCGACTCTTGGCGGCAGGCGTGGATCCGGACGCACGGAGTGACAACGGACTTACGGCGCTGCACCTCGTCGCCGATCCCACAGTAGTTGAGTTGCTCGCCGCGGCGGGAGCAGATGTGGATGCGCGCAACGACCTTGAGCGAACGCCCCTGCACCAGGCGGCCCTCTTCCGCCAAGCCTTGGTCATTCAAGCGCTTATTGACGCCGGAGCCGACAGGCAGCTACGGGACACCAATGGAGACCGACCCATTGATCTGGCGCAACGCAACGGGAGGATAGAGGAAGATGACCCGGTCCTCCGACGCTTGGGGAGTCGGAATTGACTACTGAACCGCACCGATTCCTAAGCCATTCACCCCGTGAGGTCCGGTAGCAACAGGAGCCATTCCCATGTCCCGATTCTTCATGACGAACCGCCAAGGGCGTGACTTCGCGCCCGCCACGCTTCGGGCAACCCGCCACAGCGCGGCCCCGCCGATCCTCGCGATGGCCGCCCTGGCGGCGCTCCTCGCCGCGACCGCACCCTCCGTTTCCGCCCAGTCCTTCGACCCCGGCGACGAGTCCTGCACCGGCAAGCCGGAGGGAACCGCTTGCTGGATGGAACTCGCCAACCACCCGCGCTGCTACCTCTGGAATCCAGCCTTGGCACTCGGAGCCTCGGCAACCTGGGGCGCGGAGTGCAACAATGGACTGGCGCAAGGCCACGGCACCGTCACTTGGACCTTCGGTGGCGACAAGCTCCAGTTCGAAGTGGGCCGACTCGAAGACGGGCAGAAAAACGGCCGCTGGACCATACTTGGCGCTCGCGACAGTTCAGGGGAGGAACTGTACTACTCCGCCGGGGCCTTTGTCGACGGTCGCCGGTACGGCCGATGGGTATTGAGGTTTCCCGACCATACCGAAGAGGGGCCATTCGTCGATGACAAGCGTCAGGGTCGATGGGTCAATCGATACTCGGACGGGACCGAAGAGGGGCCATTCGTCGATGACGCTCGGCACGGCCGATGGGTCTATCGCGACAGCGACGGAAACTCATGTGCTGTCGAATATGTGAGGGGTGAGCAACAAGGGGAGTGCAAGGAGCTCTGGGGGCCACCCAGTGTATCCCGGTACCCGGGTTCGTGAACCAGGGCCAACGGATAGCCAACACCGACCTCCAAAGGACCTGCGAGTAGCAACATGAGCGCGGAACTCGGCGGTGAACACCGATATTCGCCAGTGCATTGACGACGTTGCGCACTCGCAACCGGGATTCCGTCCGGCACGGTTGGCCCAATGTGTGTCGTATGCGGAAGGATCCAGACTGAAACCGGGAGATACCAAATGCGCCTGCCCTCAATCCCCCTCTTGGGCTTCCCATTGGCCCCAGCCTGCCTTCTCCTCGCGGCCGCTCCGGCGCCCGCGGCCGGCCAGAACTTCGATCCGGGCGACAACTCATGCGACGGCAAGGCCGAGGACAGCGCCTGCTGGATGGAGATCGCCAACCACCCGCAGTGCTACCTCTGGAGTCACGGTCTCCAGCTTACGCAATCCGTCACATGGAGCGGTACGTGTCGCGCCGGCCTGGCGGACGGACGGGGCACGGCCACATGGACCACGGAGATTGACGAGCGGATTGTCTTCGAGACGGGCGTGATGCTCGGCGGCCATCGTCGCGGCCAGTGGGTGGAGGTGGTGATCACGGGGGACGAAGGCGAGGTCACATTGTCAAAGGGACCTTATGGTGCCGACGGCGAGCGGACCGGCAACTGGATCAGGCGGTGGTCAGACAGCGAGATCGGGGAGGGGACGTTCGTCGACGGCGAGTGGCAGGGTGGCGAACGCACCGTCCCGGCACAGCCCATCCCTGCGCCGATCTCAGCGGCCACGAGCCCTGAGTCCCCGGGTACCGAGGGCCCGATCTGCACGGGCGACTTTTCGCCCGACCCGTGCTGGATGGCGGTGATCGGTCGCCCAAGCTGCTATCTGTGGAACCCGCAGCCCCAAGACAACGAGACGGTTCGGTGGAGCGGAGGGTGCTCAAACGGTCGTGCCCAAGGCGTCGGACGGACCACTTGGTATCAGAACCACGAGGTCTCGCAGACAGTTGATGGGCGTCTTGGGGGCGGCAGGAGCGATGGCTGGGTTGTTGGGCGGGCGTACGGAGACGACGGATCCGTCGATGATGAATGGGAGGGGTGCTACGCCGACGAAGAGCAGGTCGGCACGTGGATGCAGCGCGACAGGGAGGCCATGCAGGCCGGGCGGTATTGGAGGTTCACCCGCTCCTTTTCGGAGGGCGAACGGATCGTGGTCAACATGATGTCGGACTTGATCGATTCCCGCCTGCGCGTAGTGCGGGACGGAACGGAAATCGCGAGCGACGATGACGGCGGTGCCGGGCTTAACGCGCGGGTCGAGTTTCGGGTGCCGGCAACCGGTGTGTACGAGGTGCAAGCAAGCGATGTTGACGGCGGCAGCGGCACATTCGTGTTGTGGATAGGCGACCGGGACCCCGGCACCACGAACCCCGGGGAACCCTGCGGCCCGCGGTAAGCTCATGCCCACCTCACCCCCCCCCGCATCCGATACGCGACCCCGCGCACGTTGACGATGTAGCCCAGCCCGCGCCTGCCCCCATGGCACTTGCCGCTGCGCTTCGACCAACCCGCCACAACCCAGCCCACAGAATGCGAATGTCCATGATCCTGAATAACCGAAACTGGCAGCCTTCCGAAGCCCCACATCCGTCACCGCCCGCTCGCGCAAGAGTGCGTCCCCACCTCTGCCGCCTGGCCATAGCCACCCTGGCTCTCGCAGCCCCCGCTCCGTTGGCCGCCCAAGGCCAGCTGGACACCCTTCGCATCGATTCACTCATGTCGGTCGCGGCTGATCGGGTCCGGAGCGCTGCAATCGCGGCTGCGCGTGAAGATGCGTACGCAGTGCTGGACGCCCGTACCGACCTGTTCGGCTACGGCGGTGTGTTCGGCGAGGTTCTCGGAGAATTGGCTGCGGCCGGCTGTGACCGGGCTCGCCGTTGGGTGACCGATACGGCGGAGCTGCTCTTCTGGCTCAGTAGTTCGCTGACTCTGGCGGCGGAGCGCTCTGAAGACGGCGAAATGGACCAATGGCCGCATGGGCCCGAGGTGATTCTCGAAAGGCTTGAAGCTCTTCAGGAGATTTGGACCGGCATCAAGGACGAGAATCGGGAGGTGTGCGCCCGGCCCGCAGGTGTCGTCGTGCGCGACTCCAGGACGAATTCGGAAAGCGGTCTGGTGCGCCAGCGAAGGGACCGGCGAACCGGCCCGATACCACCACTGAATCAACCCAATGGCTGACCCCGACCGATACCGGACGCCGCACATGGTCGGGGGCATCTCAGTAGCGCTTGGGGTGGTCACGCCCCATTCTGTCCGGACCAGAGAGACCCAGGAACAGAGAGAGCCATGTCACAATCGGACACTCGCCTGCGCCGCATGGGGCACCCTTGAATTGGGATCGGGCCGTTCGATCGCTCGGGTGGGCAGCGGCCATGCTTGACGCCGCCGCATTGGCCTTCCCTCTGCTCCTCGGCCTCGCTGCACCCGCGGTCGCCCAGGAACTTCCGCCCGGCATCCAGGTGGACCGTTTCATGGTGCAGGCGGACCGGCAGATCGCCAACGGGCAATACGCGGCGGCGTTACGCACGCTGGACCGGGTGCTGGAGCTTCATGAGGAGCACGACGTGGCGTTGCCGGATTCCTATTGGATGAAGCGGGCGGAGGGGGGACTGGGGGCAGAGGACTACCTGGAGGCGATTGCATCGGCGACCCGGTATCTGGAGCTTGCGGGGCGCGAGGGCGAGCAGTACGGAAAGGCCCTGGGCCTTCTGGACCGGGCGGTCGCCGAGGGGTGCATGCCGGCGGGAATGACGGAGACGCTTGAGAGCGTGCGTGCGTGCCTGGCGGCGGGGGCGGATCCGAACGGGGTGGGCGAGGACGGCAGGACTGCGCTGGACTGGGCGGCGGCGCGGGAAAACCCCGCCATCACGGCGGCGTTGATCGCGGCGGGCGCGGATCCGGCGGTGGCGGCTGACATGGCGAGGGAGTCTGGGCAAGTGGGGACGGGGACGGTCTTCCGCGATTGTGCGATATGTCCGGAGATGGTGGTCGTGCCCGCGGGCAGCTTCATGATGGGGTCGCCGGCATCGGAGGAGGGGCGGCGGGAGAACGAAGGGCCGCGCCACCGCGTGACGATCGGGACGCCGTTTGCGGTGGGCGTGTACGAAGTGACGTTCGCGGAGTGGGAAGCCTGCGTTAGGGCGGATGGGTGCGGGGGGTATCGTCCACCCGATGAGGGGTGGGGCCGTGGGAGCCGTCCAGTGATCAATGTGAGCTGGCGGGATGCACAGAGATACGTGGCTTGGCTTTCCGAGCAGACGGGAGAGCCGTACAGGCTGCTCAGCGAGGCCGAATGGGAGTTTGTTGCGCGTGCGGGATCCACGGCAGCCAGGTACTGGGGGGAGCGTGGATCAGAGCAGTGCCGGCACGGAAACGGATTCGATCAGGATCTTGCCCGAACGGATCAGGGCCGCGTGTGGATGGAGGAGTTTGATTGGGCGAATCCGGTGCCGTGTTCGGACGGATACGCGTGGACGGCACCCGTGGGTTCGTATCGGCCCAATCCTTTTGGACTATACGACATTCTGGGCAACGTGATCGAGTGGACGGAGGACTGTTGGAACCCGGGCTATTCGGGCGCGCCTGTGGACGGGAGAGCGTGGGAATCGGGAGAGTGTCTTCGCCGCGTCGTAAGGGGCGGCTCCTGGGTAGGCGATCCCGGGTACATACGCTCCGCTCGACGCCATTCGCTCGGGGTTGGCTACTCCGACGATAGTGCAGGGTTCCGTGTGGCCCGGAGTGTCAATTGAGGCCAACTTAGGCCGTACGTCCCGTGACGCAGACTCCGGTGGGTTCGGGGGGACGGTCCTCGCCCCATCCGGCGCGGCGTACACCTTGGACTAAATGTCATGTTGTCTTTACTTTTCTTGGACTTCCGAAGCACCGCTATGCGTTTCTCCTCGGGCGCATGGCTCCGCTGTGCGCCCTTCGGCAAAGGGGGGGCGCCCTGCGGGTGCCGTTGCCCGCGGCAACTGTTACCCCGCGAGGCAAGAACCCCGACAACCAGCGCCCGACACGGCGTTGCAGCAAACCGACTTGGTCCCCATCCTGTGGTTAGCCGATCCGGGTCTTGCTCCGCGAAAGCCGCATCGCTGGAATCGAGAGTGGTGCCACGAAGGTTCGGACATCACCCCACGGGAGAAAAGCATGAACAGAGCGCACCTGGGCGCGATCGTCGTCGCGCTGGCCGTTGTCCCGTCAGCCGCGGCGCAGGAGGGTTTTGGCGCGGTGGTGTGCGTGGGGAGCGAGCTCGAAAGCACCGCGAACGCCGGGCCGGTACGGCGGGTGCTCCAGAAGGACGTCGAGCTGGTCTACCGCGCGGCGGTCGCATTCTCGGACCGGGACCGGATCGAAGCGGGCCTTGTGGAGGAGTTGGAGCAGACGGAGGTGCGCTGCGTGTGGTCGGAGCCCGGGAACACGCACGTGGTGGTGGTGAAGTACACCGGCGTGATTCCGCTCGACCTGACGATCGACCCGGACGATCCGCGATTCGACGGCTTTTCGGTGGGGTACGGAACGGACTGGGACGGAGCGGAGGCGAACGCGAGGTTGGACGCCCGTTTCGACACGTACTACGACGGCAGCGGCTACGAGGTGATCGTGCGGGAACAGTGGAATGCCGGCGGGGCGCGGCGGGCGGATGCCGCGGGACGCGAGGCGGTGCCAGCGGCTGAGCCGGCCGGGGAGCCCGCAATGGAGCCGGGGACGGTCTTCAGCGACTGTGCGAGATGCCCGGAGATGGTGGTGGTACCCGCAGGGAGCTTCATGATGGGGTCGCCGGGGTCGTCTGAGGAGGCGTTATCCTGGGAAGAGCCGCGTCACCGCGTCACCATCGGGTACGTGTTTGCGGTGGGCGTGTACGAGGTGACGTTCGCGGAGTGGGACGCGTGTGTGAACGGGGGAGGTTGCGGCGGATACAGCCCCGGCGACAGGGGGTGGGGGCGTGGGAGCCGTCCGGTGATCGAAGTGAGCTGGGAGGACGTGCGGGAGTACGTTCGGTGGCTGTCGCGGGAGACGGGGGAGGAGTACCGGCTGTTGACGGAGGCGGAGTGGGAGTACGTGGCCCGGGCGGGGACGCAGACGGCGCGGTACTGGGGGGAGAGTGAGACTGGGCAGTGCCGGTACGGGAACGGGTATGACCGGACCGGGCACGCGGAACTGGAGCGTGACTGGATGGATCCAGCAGCTTGTTCGGATGGCTATGCTCGGACAGCCCCGGTGGGCCTGTTCGAGCCGAACGGATTTGGACTGTACGATGTTCTGGGGAATGTCGATGAGTGGACGCAGGACTGCTGGAACGAGAGCTATTCGGGGGCCCCGGCGGATGGCAGCGCGTGGAGTTCGGGCGATTGTTCCCGGCGTGTGATGCGCGGCGGCTCCTGGGGCTTCTCACAGCTGAACCTCCGTTCGGCGTACCGCATCTGGAACTCGGCCGGCGTCAGGCGCTGGGTCCTCGGATTCCGAGTCGCCCGGACCATCAATTGACTCCTATATCCTTAACTCCTTACCTCCTGCGCGGGGGTCCAGGGGGGCGCCGCCCCCTGGTCGCGGCACGCGACCACGAGCGGTGACACATTCGAGCAGTGGCGCGTGCGGTTGACACGACCAACCGCATAGCGCCAACCCCTCATCGTCCCCCCGCTCGCGTGAACCGGCCCGAACCGTCATTCCTCCACTCGAGACCCCTCGACGCACTGGTCGTGTCTTCGGGACAATCGTGGCCTCCGGCGCTTGCGGTCGTCCTGGGGTGGGGCAGTGGCATGGAATCCCCTGTGGGACCGAAGCGCACCGCCCCTTGCGCGCATGATCGCTTGGACTCCGGGGCGAATACATGGCCGGATGGGACTGTCAAGTCGGCAGGACCAAGTGCCGGAGCCGTTCGGGAACCGATTTGCCGTGCTCAGCGCTTCGGACAAAGTTCTCGGAGCCATCGGATCACAACGCAATCACTTCCCGCCCGCAGCGAACCCCCTATCTTTGGCGGGGGTGTGGAGAGAGAGATGGATCAGGAATCGGGAGCGCAGATGACCCCCGCGAAAGCGCAGATGACCCCCGCGAGCCGGAAGACAGTTTCGAGGTAGCTTTCGATGCGCCACCCTCGCGCCATCGCCATCGCCTCGGCGGCATTCACCGCCGTTCTGTGGGCTTTCGCTTGCGGGGACGGAGGCACGGAGCCGTCTCCGCCACCTGACCCGCCCCGTCCGACCACGGTGAGCCTCACCCCGTCGGCGGCCGGGAGCGTGGCGGTCACGGTGGCCCAGGCGATCCGTGCGGTCAGCGTGTCACCGGCAGCCGACACGCTGGTTGTAGGCGACACGCTGAGGCTCTCGGCACAGGCGACGGACGCGAACGGCCACGCGGTGGCGGAAGCCCGGTTCGCCTGGTCGTCCAGCGATACCCTGGTGGCCGCGGTGGGTGGATCCGGGCTGGTGCGCGGCATCGGTTGGGGCGTGGCCACGATCACCGCCTCCACGGAGGCAGGCGCCGAGGGCACGGCCGAGATCACGGTGGCCACTCCGGCGCCGGAGGAGGAGGCCTGCTCGGACTGGGCGGAGCTGAGAGACGGCGACTACGGCGAGTATGTGTTCCTGAACAACGTTTGGAACAAGGGCGAGATCACGGACTACGAGCAATGCCTGATGCGGCGCGTTGTCGGCGGAGAGGATCAGTATGGCTGGCGGTGGCGATGGCCCCATGGACAAGGGCAAGCAAAGGCTTACCCCGAGGTGATCTACGGGCGGACGCCGTGGCGATCGCCGACGACCACGGACTTGCCCAGCCGGAGACGGAGATCATGATCTGGGTGGATCGGGAATGGGATACCGCCAACGGGAGTCTGGAGGCCAGTAGCCTGATGGATCACGCAGACATAGATGGCGCGACCTTCGCCGTCTACGTCAGACCGGATCATGTCTCTGCCGGAATAGAGCACACCTACGTGGCTTTCCTGAGCCACACCGATCGGTTCAGCGGCACGCTGGACCTCAAGCAATTCCTGGACTACCTGGTGGAGCGGGAAATCGTGTCCGCGAACGACTACGCGAGCGATGTCGAATTCGGCAATGAAGTGAAACACGGCACGGGGGTTTTGTGGCTCAAGAAGTTTGAAGTCACCGTCCGTTGACACACACTGCAACTGCCGGGTGCGATGGGTTGGCCCGGGAGCGGGCAGCACCGGCGTTCCTCCGGTCCCGGGAGGCCATCAACTCGCTCGTCCAGGCGGCCAAGGGTCGGGCGCGCGGCTGCCGCACCACCGAGAACTTCATCACAATGCCCTACCTCGTCTGCGGGAAGCTCACTTTCAACCTGCCCACCTGACACAGTGACGAACCACTTCTTTCACCTCGTCCGTCACCCTAAAGGAATAGACCTTATCGTCCCCTCCCCCCGTGCCCATAACCGCATACTCCTGCCCATTTTTCTTGTAGGAGGTAGGAGAGGCCATCATGGTTCCAAGGCGTTTTCTCCCTGTATCGTCGATGTACTCCGTCTTATAGCTCGCCTTTAAATGGCCATCGGGATAGAAAAAATAGATATAGCCATCCGCCGAACCCACCACTACCGTTCCATCCTCCATCACATGGGGAGAAGACACCACCACTCCCTGGGTCTGATAAGAGGCCATCTCCGATCCGTCAGGGTTGAGGAAATACACCTTCCCGTCACCACCTCCTACAACGATGGTCCCCTCCCCCGGCACCACCGCAGGGGACGACAAAACCTCCCTTCCAAACCAAACACTATCACCATCCTCATGCGTGCCCTCCCCCCAAGTGGCTTCAGCACTGCCGGCTCCGTCGGTTTCGAAGACCCACTTTCTCTGTGCAAATCCAGGGAATACACCTTTCCATCATCGGAACCTGCAAATCCAGGGAATACACCTTTCCATCATCGGAACCCACGACGATGCTTTGTCCATCCTCGGACAGGGCTGGGGACGAGTAAATAAGTCCCCCCGTTGCAAAAGAAGCGATGGGCTCTTCCACGGGGTTGTTATCCGCATCGAAGTAGTAAATGATCCCGTCGTTTCCCCCGACCACAATAATCTCTTTACCCCCATCCTCCACCAACAAAGGCGACGAGGAAAAACCGATATCCGTTTTGAAGGAAGCCGTGCTTCCATCTGGTCTTACAAAGTGAAACCCTCCCCCTTCCGACCCTAAAAGAAGCATCCCTTTCTTGGTCAGAGCGGGAGCGGCTATGACTTTGCCACTTGTAGGAATGGGACGGATCAGCCTCGTGCCATCAGGCTTTAAAAGGTAAAGCTTTCTATCCCACGACCCCACCCCGATAACTTCATGACCATTATCGTCCAAAAGGGCGATAAAGCTCCCCACCGGTCCCCCGGTCATAAAGATCTTATAAAAGCCGTCCTGGTTGATAAAATACACCGCGCCAGTCCCGGTGCCCGCCACAATGGTTCCCTCTCTTGTCACTTTCAAGGAAGATATAACCCCTCCCTCGATGGGTACCTCAAGGTGCTTTTCCAGCTTATGGATGTGCCTGTCGACGGTTTCAACACATAGCGTATCGGCGCGCTCCTCCTCGGTGTAGGGGCGCTTGCGGTCGGCGGCAGCGTCGATCTGCAGGTGGACGACGTCGGGGTCGGCGGGGGTGGTGACCAGGCCGGTCGCGCCGGCGTTCTCGTCGACGCCGAGGACGTGGTTCCAGCTCTCGCCACGGTCGGTGGACTCGTAGATCCCCTCGCCGGAAGGCGAGCTCTGGCGGTTGTTCGCCTCGCGGGTTCCGACCCGGACGATGTCGGGGTTGGCGGGCGAGATCGCCAGGGCGCCCACCGAGTGGGTGCCGTAGCTGTCGAAGACCGGCGGGAAGTTGGTCCCGTCGTTCGTGGTCTTCCAGAGGCCGCCGGTGGCGATGACGGTTGCGGTGACGGCGAGCGCCATGGAAGAAAGCGTCAGGGCGCGTAGCGGGGGTGTGGGGCTGCGGCCGGGCATGATCACCTCTCGTGCACTGGGGACAACGGACCGGGAATGTCAGGGGGTAGTGTAGCACGGCGGGGTGCGGGGCGCCATGGGGGTTGATCAGGGGGCCAGCCTTGCTCTGGTGAAGGCGGCGTGGCGGCGCAGCGTTTGCGTGGACGGACGCGGCTACAAAAGATGTCCGGGGCGAGCCCGTGCCGGGACCATGAGGCGCGGGTACGGGATCCCGACGGACGGACCACGACGGACAGGACCGGTTCGACGGTCCGGGGGTCCTCTCTTCTTTTTTGGCACCCGCCGCACCGTATCGTGCGACACGCTGTCGATGTAGCCGAGCTCCACCGCACGGTCCGCCAGCAGGCGCAGCGACCACTTCGCGCGCCCCTCGGGCGGATCGCCGCAGCTGAGGGCGACCAGGCGCGCCTCGAATTCGCCGTCCGCCTTGCGATGGTATTTCGCACGGCGACCCTGCCGGTTCCCGAGCGCCGCCTCCAGGCCGTCCTCCACGAACCGCTTCTTCACCCGGTCCACCCTGCGCGCGCTGATCCGCAGCACCCCGGCGATCTCCCCGCCGGTCGCGCGCCGCTCGACATATCACATGTGACATGACACTAGTTCGAATCTGCTTGTGCCGCGCCCATCTGTTCCCGAATCTCCCCGAGCTTCGCATGCATGTCCTCGGCTACCTCCCGGATCTCGATTGGTACTCTTGGTTCTACGCCCATTTCGAGTTCGAGTGCTGTAGTGAGAGGCAGGAGATGACGGGCCGCCGGCGACTCCTTGACCAGCAGGACCATTTGGTCGGCGCCAATTGCAACGGAGGCGGCCAGTATGCTCTGGATCGATCTGGGCGGCATCGCCGCGAGTCGCGGAAGAGCCCGCAGAATCGCCCGTACTTCTTCGGCTATGGCTGCCTTATCTCCATTCTTGATGTAGGTAAGAACCCGAATCTCGTAAGTTGCCAAGCGCACCTTGAGCAAGGCCTCGGAGTCGTAGTCGGCCAGGTTTCCGAGGATGGCACGCTGTTCATGCCGGTCCAGCTGATTCAACAGCTCCTCACAAACCGCCAGATGCTCGCCTATCCGCCCCTGTACGCTCAGGATCGCGCTCTTGATGGTCATTGCGGTCCATGCGGGTTGCAGTACGCGAAAAGATTCGTGGTTTGCGAAGTGTTCCCAGATCTGCTCGCACACCTGGAGTGCCTCGTCCCAGCGTTTCATACCAACAAGAGTCACGGCCTTGTTGACCTGCCCGTTCGTGACGGGAACCAGGGTATCCACCGACTCACTGGATCCGAATCGGTTCTGCAGTTCGTCGTACGCGGCCAACGCGTCCTCCACTCGATCCACCTCGCCCAGCATGTTCGCGCGATTGAACAAGGCGGTTGCCACCGGCTCTGCGACGGGATCCGAACCGTCGGTGGCAAACCTGGCGATCAACTGGTCGCAAACCGTGATCGCTTCATCTGTCCGTCCCACACTGCTGAGGAAGAACGACTTGTTGACCAGCCCCGTGGCCACGACAGGTCGGAGTTCCTGCGAACCGGTAGCCTCGAGCCTCGCAGCGGCTTCGTCGAAGGCGGGCATCGCCTCCTCCCCCCTCTCCAGACGCATGAGGATGTTGCCCTTGTTCACGAGCGCCTTGACCACGGAATCCTGGACGGTCGGGGCCGTGTGATCCCCGAACGTCTCCAGTAGATCCTCCAGGTCCGCCAAAGCTCCACGGAGATCACCAGTTTCGAACTTGACGCCACCACGCTCCAGCAGGGCCGACGCCTTCTCGGTGACCGTCCTGACCTCGTCCGGCACATGGTCCGGGTGCTCCTGGTAGAAGTGCCAAGCAAGTTCCGGCATAGTGCTGAATTGTCTCAACGCTGCCTCGTAGATCAGCCTGGTACGGGGATCCACGACACCCAATTCGGCCACCATTCCATCCACGATCTCCTGTAGTACCGTCCGCGAATAGTAGGCATCCATGAACTGCACCAGCGCCCCCACGAGGCTGTCCATTCCCCGGCTGCGGCGAAGCAGGTAGTAGATGTTGTAGAGACGCTCACTGACGTAGTACTGCTTGCGGCGGTCCGTTCCCCCCGCATCCGACACCACACCTCGCCCCATCAGGCGCCTGAGCTGAGCGCTGCACTTGCTGGTTTCCGTCCGGGCCCGCTCGGCGACTTCACGCGCGGTTGCCGGCTTCCACAATTCCACCAGCGCGAGGTAGACCCGCCTCTCCTGTGCGGGCAGGGACTCGAGGTGGCTCTTGAAGTAGGCCGTGTGTTGGTCAACGAGATCAAGGAGGTCGGACAGCAGGGTGCCAAACGACCTTGCAGCGCCGAAGCGAGCCAGGATCGCGAGCAGCCTGGGACTGCCCCCCGTGAGGATCTGAAGGCGGCGGACCACTGCTTCCTCCAGCGATCTCCCGGACACCCTCTCACACAGAGCGGCACTCTCCCCCCGATCGAGCGGTTTTAGCGTGAGAACTCGAAACAAGTCGTAGAGCGCCCGGTCGGGCCTGTCGATTTCCCCGAATCTGCTTGTCGCGCTCCCGATCATCATGATTCGCGGCTCGGTCTGGAGCGTCTTTCTCAGGCACCATCCGGCGTCGCGGTCCATCATGTCGGAGAACAGCATGTTGAGGTTCTCGACTTGGAGCACCAGGCGCTTTCCTTCCCGTTCGGCGACGTCGAGGATTACACTGAGGCAGCGTTCCCGGAGTACCCGGTCGTCGCGCTCTCTGCGCACGTCCTCCACTGTGCGGCGGAGATCGGGTGCCCCGTGGCGGGACGGCTCCTGTTGAGCCAGACGCGACAGACACTCCAACCAGAACTCGCCGCAGGTGGTCACCGAATAGCTTTCCTCCGCGAAGACGATCGGATGCAGCCGGGACGAGAGTTCGGGATCCGACCGTACCTCCAGTGCGACGCGCAGCAATAGCGTCGTCTTTCCACTCCCCCGTGGCCCGACCACAATCGCGTGCTGGTTCGACTCGCCGGTATTCTCGCGGAGGGTCTCCAGGAGCGATTGGAACTCACCGACCCTCACGCAGAACATCGCCCTGAGTTCTTCGTCCGTCAGAAACCCCGGGTTGTAGCTCTTGGTCGCGATGGCCATGGTTCGCCCTCCCTCGCTAGGTCTGCCGCTCGTTGAAGGGAACGAAACGCCTGCCGTTCCGCGCCCGCCACCAGTCCTCTACCAGCCCCGACACGTAGCGGTAGCCGTCGTCGTGGCGGGTCAGGTAGCCGTCGTGCTCCAGGACGTGCAGCACCCCCGTGATCCGCGCGGAGGTGTCAGGGGAGAGAACCGACCGGTATGTCTCGTACCGACGAATCGAGTCGTCGGTGAGGTGCCCGTCGCTGACCGCCGCTTCGGTCAGCAGCTCCAGGGCGTCTTCATAGCCGTCATCGCCGAGGACCATTCGCAGCCGACTCTGGTAGTGCTCCAGGTACACCTGCCCACGCACGCCGAGCATGTCCTCGGAATACACCTTGTCCACGTCATCCAGGGAAGCTTCTGACACGCGGCGCCGGCGCAGGTGCTCGTGGAGCTTGTCGAAGAACTGCTGCACATGGTGCGGAATACCACACCGCAGACGGCGGAACATTTCCTGGCGGACAACCTCTGGAATCCGAAGATCGTAGGACCTGGCCAGCTCGCCGAGGCAAGCGACCGAAGTCTCCTCGTCCCAGGGCTTCAGCTCGAGCGGCGTGAGTATGTTGGCGTGAGCACTCAGTTCGGCCTGCTCGAGGATCGGTTCCAGGCCCACGCTGCCGGACACGACCAGTCGGATGGGTCGGTGCGCCTGCGCGTTCTTGCGCAGCCAGCTCAGGAATTCATCGGTGTCGCGCCTGCGCTCCGGCGTGATCCGGTAGTCGTGGCCCTTCAGGAGGCGGTTCACGAGAATCGGCAGTTCGTCGATCGCCAGAACTACCGGCTTCTCGCCCGCAGCAAGCGACGCGAACAGCGCGTCGCCCTGGGTGCGCCACCTTCCCGCATCGATTCCTGCCCGGAGCTTGACCTTGAGTTCGCTGACCCGGAGTTCGTCGACTCGATCAATGGTTGCGGTCGACGACTGCCGGACCCAACTCCTGACGCGCGTCCATAGGCCGCGAACGCGTCGGGACGCAGCCGCGATCTCCACCACCGCGTCCTCCGCAGTGGAGGAATCCTCCAAATCGACGAATACCGTCTCGAAGTCGCCGCTTGCCTCGAGGCGGCGCAGCAACTCGCGGACCAGGCTGGTCTTCCCCATTCGCCGCTGGGCGGTCACCAGTGTATGGGTGCCGTCCTCAACCCGCTCCATGAGCGCCTCGATCTCGACCTCCCGGTCGAAGAAGCGGTCTCCCGCGACCCAGTTTCCACCTGCTTTTCGCAATCCCATTCCATTTCTCCCATCAGATTTGTTGGCAACGACATTGTTGGCAACAGTAATGTTGGGAAAATCGATTGCTGGGTCAAGGGGCGGTCAACTGGAGCGTGGATCCCTCGAAGGCAGCCCGATCTCCACCCAGCGGACCGGTCGCGACGTCACCCTTGTTCCGACGCCGGTCGCATCCTCAAGTCCTCTCTGCCCCACCCGGTGCGGCGCGGGGACTACCCCCAGGGCTTACCCCCGGCAGTCCACACGGGCGCGCTCCAGCAGCTCCGCCCCCGTCTCGCACTCAATGGTCAGGTCGCCGATCCGGGTGATGCGCTCCGGTTCGGGGATCCCCCCCACCGGCTTGGACGGTTCTTCGGCCTGTACTGGCGCCGAACTTCAACCTCGTCTGGCGGCGTACCACGGAACTGCCGCCTTCCGCACGGCCCTCTGTCCGCGCCCTTTCCGCCTCCGCGCGATACTGTTCCTTCAGCTCTTCGATCCCCGCATAGATCATCTCCGCCTCGCACCATCTCCTTGCGCGCCTCCGTCGTCAGGCCGTCGTCGCGCCGGCCCTCGTCCAGGTCCGCCTGCTTGACCCAGTTCCGGATGTCTGCTCCGTAGGCTCGAACTCCCGGGCCAAAGACCCCGGACTACGACCCTCTCTCGCCAGCTCCACGATCCGCTCCCTGTATTCGGGCGGATACCGCCCTCGCCTTCTTCCCGCCATAGCTCACCTCCTTGGTTGGCCCAAAAGGAATGGTGTACGTCATAGCGGGGCAACTCCAAACCGCCGCAGACGGCGTAGGCGAGAAGGCCGCCCAGTACCACCCACCAAGGTTCATCAGCGAAGACGCTTGAGCCGCTCGGCTTCGCGGTTGGCAAGCCGTTGGGCTTCCTCCCGGTCGCTGGAGGCACTGTAGACCGCAACCACGATGAGAAAATGCCAACGCGGTGGGCCGCCCACGACCGCGACAACCAGGCTGCTCCCGCTCTGTGCGGCCCCGCACGACGCCCCTGCGTTGCCGTTTGTGTCCGTGGCGAGTTGCAGCCATGTCGTTCCGTCGGACGAAATCCAACAGTTGACGATGGAGCGGGTGAGACTCGCACCGGGGAAGATTGCCCCTCCTTCCCCAGCGCTATCAAGGAACCCTTGGTAGGAAAGGGTGTTGGGGGATACCCCCGGTACCCCCTGTGGTCCCTGTATCCCTTGTGGACCCTGCGGTCCCTGCGGACCTTCCGGCCCTACGGGGCCTTCACAAGCGGCCATGACAAACAGCACAGCCAGGGAAGCGAACAGCCGTGTTCTCATGGTGCGGATCTCCTGAACTGAAGAATGTGGAGTGTACTGGACGGGTTTGATCCCCAAGCGATGAAATGAAACAGGTCTTCTCGCGAGACACAATGGGTAGGCTGGTAGCGTTCTGTCAAGGTGAGTAGGAGACATGAGCGCCGTGCGCAGCGCAGCCATCCGAACCACCCGAAGCCCGAGGTCGTGGCGCGCGCGCCCAACGAGGCGTGGTCCTGGGACGTCACGCGGCTTCTCGGGCCGAAGAAGGGGCGGTACCTGTACCTCTACGTGATCCTGGACATCTTCAGCCGCTACGTCACGGGCTGGATGGTGGCGGAGCGCGAGACGGCGGGCCTGGCGGGACGCCTGATCGAGGAGAGCTGCCTCAGGCACGGTGTCCGGCCCCGGGTGCTCACCCTTCACTCCGACCGGGGAGCTCCCATGACGGCCAAGTGCACGGCCCAGCTCCTGGCCGATCTGGGCGTCACGCAGTCGCTGGGCCGCCCCCGGGTCTCGAACGACAACCCGTACTCGGAGGCCCAGTTCAAGACGGTCAAGTATCACCCCGGCTTCCCGGGCCGGTTCGCGGACATCGAGGAGGCCAAGGCCTTCTGCCGCTCGTTCTTCGCCTGGTACAACGGCGAGCACCGGCACGGCGGCATCGGCCTGCTCACGCCCGAACAGGTCCACCTCGGCCGCGCGCCGGAGGTGATCCGGCAGAGGCAGGAGGTTCTCGCCGCCGCCTACGCCGCCCGTCCGGAGCGCTTCGTGGCGGGCCCGCCCAGCGCCGCCGAACTCCCCGAAGAGGTCTGGATCAACCCCCCGCTCCCCGTCAGCGCAGTTGACGACGGGACGGCGCGAACGGATGGTGTCGAGGACACCGGAAAGGAGAATACACTACACTGATTCATAGATGTGTCTCGCAATCGTTGGCGGCTTCCGAACTCTGGGGCACGGACGCGTCGCGGTTCTGGACAATGGCGGAGAGCTGGTGGTGGTTCTTCGTGGCCGTCGACCACTGCGTCTCCGACATCGTTGGCTGGCACGTAGCGAAGAAGGGCGACCGCTGGGCGGCGCTGGAGCCGGTCCGCCAGGGCGTGCGGACCTGGGCCCCGGTTTGCGGTACGATTGGGGCTGGATCCGGACTGGCCGCGATGCTCCAGGCGTTCGCACTGTCAAGCGGACATTACCAAATGTCATGTTGTCTTTACTTTTCCTGGATGCCTGTAAAACACCTCATGGATTCGATTCCAAGAATGATGACTTCGATGCCGTTGCGCCTCGACCAACCCGCCACAACCCAGCCCGCAGAATGCGAATGTCCATGACCCTGAAAGACCGAAACTGGCAGCCTTCCGAAGCTCCACATCCGTGGCCGCCCGCCCGCGCAAGAGTGCGTCCCAACCTCTGCGGCCTGGCCATAGCCACCCTGGCTCTCGCAGCCCCCGCTCCGCTGGCCGCGCAAGGCCAGCTGGACACCCTCCGCATCGATTCACTCATGTCGGTCGCGGCTGATCGGGTCCGGAGCGCCGCAATCGCGGCTGCACGTGAAGATGCGGACGTAGTGCTCGACGCCCGTACCGACCTGTTCGGCTACGGCGGTGTATTCGGCGAGGTTCTCGGGGAGTTGGCTGCGGCCGGCTGTGAACAGGCTCGCCGTTGGGTGACCGATACGGCGGAGGAGCTCTTCTGGCTCAGCAGTTCGCTGACTCTGGCGGCGGAGCGCTCGGCCGACGGCGAAATGGAGCAATGGCCGATTGGGCCTGAGGTGATCCTCGACGAACTTGAAGCTCTTCAAGAGATTGGGGTCGGCATCAAGGACGAGAATCGGGACATGTGCGCCCGGCCCGCGGATGTGGTCGTGCGCGACTCCAGGACGAACTCGGAGAGCGGTCTGGTGCGCCGGCGAAGGGGCCCGCCAGCCAATCCCCTACCACGGCGGGTCCGACCCAATGGCAATGACCATCCACCACGACGGTAGTGTAAAGCCGGGATAACACTTTCCTTTGCCGACGGCCGTGCTTGGCAGCCTGAAGACCTCAGGCCGCCGGTGCGATGCGGTTGGTTCCGGCGGCCAGACCCGGGCTTCGGGAACCGGCCCCAGCGCCCGACACAGCGTTGCAGAAGACCGACTTCGGCCCCATCCTGTTGGTTGGTCCATCCGGGTCTTGCTCCGCGAAAGCCGCATCGCTGGAATCGAGAGTGGCGCCACGAAGGTTCGGACATCACCCCACGGGAGAAAGCATGAACAGAGCGCACCTGGGCGCGATCGTCGTCGCACTGGCCGTTGTCCCGCCCGCCGCGGCGGACGCCCAGGAGGGCTTCGGCGCGGTGGTGTGCGTGGGGAGCGAGCTCGAAAGCACCGCGAACGCCGGGCCGGTACGGCGGGTGCTCCAGAAGGACGTCGAGCTGGTCTACCGCGCGGCGGTCGCATTCTCGGACCGGGACCGGATCGAAGCGGGCCTTGTGGAGGAGTTGGAGCAGACGGAGGTTCGCTGCGTGTGGTCGGAGCCCGGGAACACCCATGTGGTGGTGGTCAAGTACACCGGTGTGATTCCGCTCGACCTGACGATCGACCCGGACGATCCGCGATTCGACGGCTTTTCGGTGGGGTACGGAACGGACTGGGACGGAGCGGAGGCGAACGCGAGGCTCGACGCCCGTTTCGACACGTACTACGACGGCAGCGGATACGAGGTGATTGTCCGGGAGCAGTGGAATGCCGGTGGGGCACGGCGGGCGGACGCCGCGGGACGCGAGACGCCGCAGCCGGCAGTGCCAGCGGCTGAGCCGGGTGGGGGAGGGGACCGGCGGATCGGCGAGTACTTCAGCGACTGCCCGGCCTGCCCGGAGATGGTGGTGGTGCCCGCGGGGAGCTTCATGATGGGGTCGCCGGAGTCGTCCTCGGAAGCGTTGTCCTGGGAGATGCCGCATCACCCCGTCACGATCGGGTATGAGTTCGCGGTGGGGGTGTACGAGGTGACGTTCGTGGAGTGGGACGCGTGCGTGGCGGCCGGGGGGTGCGGGGGCTACCGGCCGGAGGATCAGGGGTGGGGGCGTGGGAGCCGTCCGGTGATCAACGTGAGCTGGGAGGATGCGCGGGAGTACGTTCGGTGGCTGTCGCGGGAGACGGGGGAGGAGTACCGGCTGCTGACGGAGGCGGAGTGGGAGTACGTGGCGCGGGCGGGGACGCAGACGGAGCGGTACTGGGGGGAGAGTGAGACTGGGCAGTGCCGGTACGGGAACGGGTATGATCGGACCGGGCACGCGGAACTGGAGCGTGACTGGATGGATCCAGTAGCTTGTTCGGATGGCTATGCTCGGACAGCCCCGGTGGGCCTGTTCGAGCCGAACGGATTTGGACTGTACGATGTTCTGGGGAATGTCGATGAGTGGACGCAGGACTGCTGGAACGAGAGCTATTCGGGGGCCCCGGCGGATGGCAGCGCGTGGAGTTCGGGCGATTGTTCCCAGCGTGTGATGCGCGGCGGCTCCTGGGACTTCTCACAGCTGAACCTCCGTTCGGCGTACCGCATCTGGAACTCGGCCGGCGTCGGGCGCTGGGTCCTCGGATTCCGGGTCGCCCGGACCATGAATTGACTCTTGTATCCTTGAATCCTTACCTCCTGCGCGGGGTCCAGGGGGCGGCGCTGTCAGTTGATGGTTTCGGAGTGCCGAGCGGATTCCGAGGACCAATCTGTCCGAAGATGCAAACAAAACGAGAACAACCCGGCACTGGGGCAGTCGCCGTCCCCCCACTGGAGGATGCACGGCATGTTCGCCGATCTCTATTCCCGTAGGCGACGACCTCCATCTTGCTTCCTCGCCAGATTGACCAAAGCCAGCAGAAGGAGGGCCACCGAAACAATCGCAGCTATCCATTGCGGGTCCACCTCACTACTTGAGCACGCGTCGCTTAGTGCTCCCGCCAGCACATCATGCCCATTAAACATAGCAAGTTCCCGAGATGTAAACCCTCGGTCATTTACGCCGCCGCACTTCGCCCCGCTGCCTACCAAGATTCTTGCCAGTTCTGGGCTGCCTCCAACAAGTGCAACGTTGTGCAACGGCGTGTTGCCACCGAAATTCTCAGCGCTAACGCACCTCTTGTCGCAGTGCTCGGATGAAACAATGAGTCTCGCTGCCTCAACATTCCCATAAAGAGCAGCCAAATGGAGGGGTGTATTCCCGGCATGGCTTGTATCTGAGAGGAAAGCGACTGCACGCGTTTCGTCGTCAAGACACCGGGCCAGTGAAGTCGAGTCGGCCTCCCTGATGAAACGAATCAGTCGGGTGCCGCACAGGTGATCTCCCTCTTGGGTCGTGATGGTGGAGGGCGGGATAAAGCCAGATTGACATTGGTGGTGTGCATCACGGCATAGGCCGACCCAACGCGCATCGCTCTGCGCTGACAACACCGCTACTTGGTCGGACAGACAAAACACCAGAAGAACGAAGAGGGGATGCCGCATCGTCAGTCTGATTGCTCTTGGACCGACTTGACCGAAACTAACCGTGTGCCTATTGTCACCGATTGATACCGCACCGTATATGCCACTTGGCTTCGTCGTGTGTCGGTCCACTTGATGGAAGCAGCGTGAAATGTAGGCTCGCTAGTTCAGTTTGCTTTCCGGTTGTACCCGTCAAGTCAAGTACCGATGGTGGAAGTCGTCCATGGCTGTTTGGCCCTTTGGTGTGAAGTTCTTCGCCTGCCCTCAGGACCCGCGCCACACGAAAGCCATCGTCGAAGTACCGGTTATCGGCCCAAAACCCATCGCGGTTTGCGGAGCGCAGGAGCCCTGGGCTGTCCTCCCACGACCCGCCGCGCAACACACGCTCCGAACAGTCCCCAGCGTAGCTCGGGCTTCCATTGGTTGGATGACCTGCGTAGTCGTCGGTAACACAGTCCGCCGTCCACTCGGATACGTTACCTAACATGTCATACAGACCGAATGCATTCGGCTCGAAGGACCCGACCGGGGCCGTGTGTTCGTAGGTATCCGGACAAGGAGCAAAAGAGTCGGCCCCGTTCTCGTATCGGCACTGCCCTGCTTCACTCTCTCCCCAATACCGCGCGGTGGTCGTGCCCGCCCGTGCGACGTACTCCCACTCGGCTTCGCTCAACAGTCTGTACTGCTCCCCCGTTGTCCCAGAGAGCCACTCGACATACGCCTGCGCGTCTTCCCAGTTCACATTGATCACGGGACGTGTGCCGCGGCCCCACCCTTGGTCCGCCGGCCAGTGATCAGCACAACCGCCCGCCAGCGCACAAGCATCCCATTGAGCAAAAGTGACCTCGTGTACCCCCACAGCAAAACGACTCCTGATCGTCACTAGATGGCGTGGGCCTTCATCCTCTTCCCGGGACTCCTCTGTACCTAGAGAACCCATCGTAAAACTCCCGGGCGGGACGACCACCATGTCCGGACACTCGGCACAATCACTAAACACATGGCCGGGAGCCAGATCGGCCAAATCGGCTCGGGTCAGCGAAGTTTGCCGTGGCGTCGGGACTACGTTTACCGAGGCGGCAAGATGCATGGATTCTGTAACTATTGTCAGCCGATGGACTTAGGGATTTCGTGAGCCGGATTCCCGCCGAATGATTCCCGCCATTCGGAATCTTAGCCGCGAACGCTGCTGCGGCCTTCCAGTGCCGTCCGGAGTTGTCCAGCATCCGGTCTCTGGTAGCACCTGAGCACCGTCTGTGCATCCTTCCACCCGCCAAGCTCACAGAGCACCTTGAGCGGAAGGTCCATCAGGTCGCTGGCGAACTTTCGCCTGAGCGAGTGCCAGCCCCTCCCGCGCTTCGGCTCCAGCCCCGCGAGCGTCTCGGCCTGCTTCCACCACTTGTGGGCGGCCGCGCGGCCCATGCACCGCTTGGCATCCCTCGGCGAGGCAAGCACCGGGGCATTCCCGCTCCCATCGCTCATCCTACGTGCCTCCTTCAGCGCGGCGGCCGCCTCGTCGGTCAGCGGCGTGACATGCTCGTAGCCGGTCTTCTCGTGCTCCGCCCGCCACCGCACCTCGCGGCCCTCGAAGTCGATGTCAGCCCACCGAAGCTGGCGGATGGCACCGATCCGGTGGCCGGTCTCGTGCGCGAGCACGAGGGCGATGTGGAACCGCCACCCGACCCGCCGCGACACCTTCAGCACCGCCCGGTACTCGTCCTCGGTCAGGACGACCCGGGCGGGGTTCTTCTCCGTGGGCTTCTTCAGGCCCTTCAGCGGGTTCCTGTCGACCAACAGGCGGCCCCGCTCATCCTTCGACCTCTCGGCCCAGTTGAAGACCGCCATCAGGAACTTCAGGTCGTATTCGACCGTGCGGTTGCCCACGGGCTTGCCCGACGGACCGGCCTTCCCCGCCCGCCGCGCTTGGATGAAGCGATCCCAATCGCGCTGGGAGAGTGTCTCCGGCCTTCGGTCCTTGCCGAAGAAGTCGAGGAACATCGCCATCGCGGCTCTGTCCCGCTGCCCAGACTTCCGCCCCTTCGTGGGCGTCACCTCCTCGCCGTAGATTTCAAAAAGCCGTCCCAGGGTGAGCGGCTCGGGCTCGGCTTCCGCGTTGCCGTTCAGATCCGGGCTTGCGAACCCGGCGGCGAACTCGTCCGCCTGCCTCTTCGCCCGGGTCCAGTCCCGATGCCCGAGCGACCGGGTGAGCCTGCGCCCGTTCTCGCGCCACTCGACTTGGAACAGGCCGGTCTTCGGGTCGGGGAACACCCTCACCCGGTTCCGGCCCCATTCGCCGGCGCCGTACGAGCGCCGACTTCGTTTCGTGCGTGCCATCGTTCGATTCCTCTCGATTGATGGACTGCACGATCTGCGCGAACGAAGTATCGCGGAGAGAAGGCTTCTCCGCCACTCGCGGCCCGGTTTCGCACGGAGGGCGCGGTGGCGGCTCGGGCGGCCCGCCGTCGCCGCTCAGGGGGCTGGACGCGGCGGTTCCGTAGCGGCCCCGTTTCTTGCGGGGTTTCCGGGGAGCCAGATGTGTTTTCGCTTCACGAAAACCTCTGGCCGGGGGATGCCCCCGGACCCCCGGACCGCGTCCGTGCGATGCTCTTCATCGTGCCGTGCGCGCCACGGGCCACCGAGGCTCGCGGACGACTCAGCCTCGTGCCGCCTCCATGATCTCGGCCACGTAGTCGTCCAGCCGGGCCATGACCTCGATAACTTCCGCCTTGCTCTCCGCATTCGCGAGTTCCTTCGCCAGATCGAGCAGCAGGCGGCGGACCGCGAGCGGGTCGCCCTCCCCAGCCGGCGATTCGTCGGGGGCGGTGGGCTCCCCAGCCATTGCGGCCTCCGGCTCCGGCGGCGTCTTGGGCTCAGGCGCGGCGGCCTTTGCGAGCCGCGCCTTCACTTGGAGAGGGTACTTCGCGTGGAACTGTCGGGCCGAGAGTGCCGCGACAGAGGGGTCGATCTCGCGGGCGCCCGCGAACAGCTCCGCGTTCGCGATTCCGGGGTTCGCCTCAAGCATCCGCTCCACGTACTCCATGACGGCGACACCATCGCCTGATGCCGCGGGCGCGTCGGGCGGTGGGACCGACTTCTGCCGGTGTGCGGGCTGCCGCTGCTTCGCCATCAGCCGAGTCACCGGCAGCCGATACCTGGCGTGAAACTGCTGCGGCCTGAGCTCCCCGATCGACTCGTCGATCTCGCGGGCACCGGCGAACAGGGTGGCATTCTTCACGCCGGCGTCCTTCTTCACTTCCTGTTCCACATACTGCATGACGGCATCATGCAAGCTGCCCATGTCCGTTACCCTTTCTGGAGGCAGGTCCGCGCCCCGACGGGCGCGGCTGAGTCGGCGGTCGGTCAATTGTACTCGATCGAAAGCCTTTCTGGAAAGTACTTCGACGAGTGTTGGTCGGGCGGCGTCAATGTCACGCGGCAATCAAAGCCGTCAAGGGGAACGGGGGCGACGCCCTCGCCCGCGCGATCCACCGGAGCGCGCGGCTGTTCGGGTTCGAAGGGGCGGAGCCCCTCGCCAGCCCCTTTGTACCCACAAGGGGTAGGCTGGCTTGACGCCCTTAGCGTGCGTCAAGCCGGCCTTGGGACGCTTGGGAATACGCTCCGCAGCGACGCCAGAGACGGCGGAGGCCGGGCCATCACAGGCAAGCTCGTAGGCCTCGCGACCGACAGCCCGACGGACGGCGAGGGGTGACGACGACCTGTCGGCCTTTACGACGACCGCGCTCTCTGCCGCGCTACGGTTTCCGCCCTACCCTTACCCCTCGGGGATCGGCGGTCGTCGCCCTCAGGCGATCCTGCGGCCCGTATAATACCCGAAATGCGTCCAGAAAGCCCGGAAACGGCTCCCAACCCCGTCGCGTGGCGTTCACGCCTCGATTATCTCTTCGAACGGGGAGAGGGGGCAACCGGCGAGTTGGGCGAGACCGGTTTGCGGGAGGATCTCCGGGCAGGCGGCGGTCGGGAAGAGGGGTCATGCCACGGCGTTGCGGGCCTGGCCGACGGCGCGGAGGAGTTCGTCGGTGGAGCATTGGACGGCCTGGGCGGCGGCGAGGTGGCTGGTGGCAGCGGCGCGTTGGTCGAGGGCGTCGAGAGTGACGCCGGGCCGGAGGAGGGTTTGGGCGCCGGGCAGGGTCTTGCACTGCTCGTAGCGCGTGGTGACTGTCTTCCTGCCGGTTGCGCCGTTTTACGCGGCCGGTGGGGCCGGTGCCCTCGGTGGGGCAGAGGCAGGGCAGAAATCGTTGCACGGTGCGGAAGCTCCGCCACATACCGGCGGGCGAGCAGTCAGGCGGCGAGCAGTCGGACAGTCTTGACAACAAGATGTTCTGCACCCGATACTTCTTGTGTGGTGATCCGGTCTACCTCTTGGGCAGGCCGTGATGGGAAAGCAACCTCCCAGCCGGTGAGGTCCAATCGCCAAATGAAGAAACGTACGTTGGTCGCAGTGCTGCTCGGTGCCGCGTGCACCGGCGCCGGCCCCTCCGACAGCGGCGGGAACGAGTTCGCTCCGAACTGGATAGCGGAACCGGTCGGTGCTGAACAGCGGCTGTCGCTTGTGGAGGAACTGCGGATCGGGCGTGCGATGGGCGGTGACGAAGCGGAGCTACTCCATGCGGTGAAGGGCATCGAGATCGGACCCGGTGGCGAGATCTATGTCCTGGACGCCAACGAGGTAAAGGTCTTCTCCCCCGCGGGAGAGTTCCTCCGCTCCTGGGGCCAACGTGGCGAGGGTCCCGGCGATTTCGACGGGACGGGGGGCCTGGCGCTGGCGCGAGACACCGTAGCGGTCACGGATGGAGAACGCGTGCAGTTCTTCGATCTCGGCGGGCGCTTGCTCAGTTCCGTGTGGACGGGCGCGCGGGCGTCCGGGTACGTGGCGTTCACGGTCCATTCCACCGACTTGGGCTGGGCGGTTGAAGTCCATCGGAGGACAGTGCAACTGGAGCCAGGGCCGGCGCCGCCAACGCCGCCGCGCGAGGTTCGCTACCTGGATCCCGGCACCGGCGCCCTAGGCGAGCCGGTCGCCTCCTATCTGGATCAGCCGGATGTGTTGCAACTGGCATCGGGACAGCGCTTCAGTCGGGCCTTCAACCGGATCATCGGGCACGCGGTCGACCGGAAGGGTGAAGTCTATCTCCCCCTCGGCCTGGACTACGAGCTGTCGGTCTACGGCGCGGACGGTGGGCTGAGCCGCGTCGTGAGGATGGAAGTGGAGCCGGTGCCGGTCACCGGCGCCATGCTCGAAGAGGTCCGGCGTGATCTCATCGCTCGCTGCCAGCACAACGACTTCTGGCGCCGACGTTGCGAACGAATGCGATACGTTGAGGAGATCCTTCCGGAGGTCCTCGCCCACGCCCACAAGCGCGTTCCGGTTGTCGGCCACATCCTGGTGGCCCCCGACGGGCACCTGCTCGTATTGCGGCGGGACCTCCTTGAGCTACGGGCCAGTGGTGAGCCGAGGCCTTTTGATCTGCTCTCGCCCGACGGTCGGTTTCTGGGCCGGATCGAGATTCTGGTGAACTTCCGGCCGTTCATCGTGCGGGGCGAGTACATTTTCGGCTCCTGGACCGACGAGTTCGGAGTGAGCTACGTCGTGAAATACCGTGTGGACGGTCTGCCGGATGTGTGAGGCAGGCTGTGCAGCTGACCGTCGGAGTTCGGGGGACTGCAGTTCCTCTTATGTCGTTCAACCCTAGAAGGAGTGACGAAGGATGAAGAACCGATCGAGAAACAACGTGACCATCTTGCTCGCTTTCGCCGTGAGTCTGATGGCCCTGTCGATCACGGGAGGCCTGCGTGCCCAGGAACCCCCACCGCAAGAATGCATCGATCTCGACGAGTTCCACGGGTGTGTCGATAGTTGCACGGAGTGCGGCGACTGTGACGAGCTCTGTGAGAACGCGGAAGTGCCAGGTGGCTGCATTGCCGACGACAAGTGGAAGCAATGTGACGTCGATGCAGACTACTGCGAAGATGACAAGATATACTGGGAGTGCGCCTGCGTGGCTGCCCCTCTCTAGCTCCAGCTGACAGACTGCTCGGGCGAGCGGGCCCCGAGCACCGTGAGTTACTTGGGGTCCGCTTGAAGATCCGGTTACGCCGGGTATTTAGGGAACAGTCGGTGGGCTGATCCATCGGTACGCCCATAAGCAGAACTACGAGCGAATCCGTCAGAAGCGACTGGATTGCACCGAAAACCAGGAGGGCCTATTCTCATGAAACGCGTCCGCGACGTGGTGCCCGGGTTGACGATGGTCGTGATGGTCCTGTGCACGATCACGATCACGATCGTAATCCTCCGCCGGGAGATACTCGCTCCGCGTGCTTCTTCCCCGCCGACACCGGCAGTGAGAGTCAATGACTGGCCGGAGTTGGTCAGTAGGGGTCATCGGATCGGTCCCGAAGACGCCGCCGTGACTCTGGTGACCTTCAGTGACTTCGAGTGCCCCACATGCGCCTATCTGGCCACGCAGGAATTCCCGCGACTGCGCGAGAAGTATCCGGGAAGCGTCGCACTTGTCTACCGTCACTGGCCCCTTACGAGGCATCGGTTTGCCTATCCCGCCGCCCGGGCGGCGGAGTGTGCCGCACAGCAGGGTCGGTTTGAGGCCTTTCATGACGTCGTCTACGCCCAGCAGGACTTCATTGGCGTGAAGACGTTCGCGGAGATGGCATCCGAAGCCGACGTTCCCGATCTCCACCTCTTCGAAACATGTGCCAGCAACACCGAGCCCGTACCATCCATCGAGGCGGACATCGCTAAGGCGATCGAACTGGGGGGAACGGGTACGCCAACGTTGGTCGTGAACGGGCTGCTGGTGCGCGGAAGAATACGCAGTGCGTTGCTCGACTCGATCGCTGAGGCATCTATTGGGAAAAGCGCCTCTTGACGCACCCGCTCCTTTCCTCCAGGCACCGGGGGCTTCGGGTCGGCCCTAGGCCGCACCTCAACCGACCGGATTACTGCAGGAAGAACCAAGGAACGTAGACCCGCTATCCGGCATCGAGCGCGGAAACGCTCGTCGCCTGTGGAACTCCCGAGTGGTCGTCTACGTCCCGGAGACGATCTGTTCGCGATGTGCGGATTTCCCGCCATTCACCCCGGTTTTCCCGCTATCGCGGTACGGTCCAGCAGGGTCCAGTCCAACGGCAGGAAACGCAGATCGTGCAGTCCTGATTAGACTTACGTGATTTCCTGCCGGGATTCTGGCCTCTAGTGTTCCGCCGAGGCGGCAAGCCCCGCTTCAGCTCCCGCTTCTAGGAGGGTCTTAACCGCGGATGCCTTGCCGCCGTATCGCGACAAGAGATCAAGAGGCGACATCCCGTTCGAATCCCTCGCGTTGGCGTTCGCACCTGCAGCTACCATTCGATCGAGCACGGCAGGCTCATCAATCGATTGCCCAGTCAAGGCTATGTAGTGAAGGGGGGTCCAGCCGTAGGGGTCCGCGGCGTCTGGGTCGCTGCCCTGTCCTAGCGCTATGGTCAACTCAGTAGCATCGCCTCGGAGCACAGCGAGGTGCAGTGGCGTGAGGCTCTCATCTCCGCCGCCTTCGAGCAACGCGGCAACCACGTCCTGCTTCAAACTGGAGTACGCCACCAAGGCGGAGTTCAAAGGCGTCTTGCCGTCACTACGTTTGGCCATAGGGTCCGCGCCAGCCTCAATGAGTAGTGTGACCAAGTCCGCCTCGTAGCCTTCAGCTGCAAAGTGGATCGGAGCCCAAGCGTCATCGTTGTAGGTGATCGCGTTCGGGTTAGCACCAGCGTTGAGTAAGGTGGACACGAGGGCCCTCTCGCCGAACCGGGAGGCTACGTGGAGTGGGGCTTCACCGTCCCCGTCCCTCGTGTCCGGGTCGGCCCCACCGTCGAGGAGTATTGCCACTAGTGACGAGTTGCCGAACGGAATCGAATAGTGAAACGGGGTGTCGCCACGGTTGTTCCTAATGCTGGGGTCGGCACCGGCATCAAGGAGGATGGACAATACCGTGAGTTCGTCTTGCTGCACTGCCATATGCAGGGCTGTTTCGCCATCGTTCCTAGATCGATTCGGATCCGCTCCGCCGCGCAATAGAGTTGAGACAACCGTGGGGTTTCCAACGAAAACCGCTAGATGCAAGTTGGTCCACCCATGGTTGGTGGGCTCGTTCGGATTCGAGCCAGCGTCAAGCAGGATGGCGTGAACAGTTGGATTCTCGTTGTAGCGTGTAGCATAGTGGAGTGGAGTCCACCCGACACTGTCAGTCCGGGCGTTCGGATCAAAGCCCGCCTCCAACAGTGCGGATACCACCGTCGGATTACTGCTGTATCGAGCCGCTCTATGGAGCAAGGTGAAGCCGTTTTCGGCAGTCCAGGATCCGGGACCGAACTGTTCCAAGCACCTGCGGATTCGCTGGATGTCGTCCATGTCGTCATTGCCGAACCTGCAGTCCTGCGCCGCCAGTCCTTCTCCGAATGCGCAGAAGAACAGCGCGAGTAGCATTGCATTGATACCGAACAACTTGCATAGGGTCATGTCCCGCCTGCCTCTTGCTTCGCGACGCCCATGGCGGCGTACCTCGCTCGTTTCTCCCCACAACTATACGTGCCCGCACTCTGTTCCGCCAACACCCCCCCTCACGCCCCCCCCCTCAAGCCGCCGGCCGCCCCCCCCGCCTCGACACCAGCACCTTCCCCGGCACAGCCATCACGATCACCCCGCCCCGCACCACGAACTCCCCGTTCACCAGCACGTGGTCGATCCCCTCGGAGTGCTGGTGCGGCTCCACGAAGGTCGCCCTGTCCGCGATCGTCTCCATGTCGAAGACGACCAGGTCGGCCCAGTAGCCCTCGCGGATCTCGCCCCGGTCGGCGAGACCCATGATGCGGGCCGGCAGCGAGGTCTGCGCGCGGATCGCCGACTCGACCGAGAGCGCCCCGGCGGTCATCGCGTAGTGGCGGATCTTGCGCGGGAAGGTGCCGTAGAAGCGGGGATGGACCGGACCGTCGCCGGGCCACGCGATCCCGCCGTCGGACGCGGTCGCGACCCAGGGCTGCGCGGCGTAGTTCTCCACGTCGGCCTCCGACATCGAAAAGCCGCGCATGCGCCCGCCGCCCGCCCGGTTCCGGTCACCCTCCAGCTGCAGCGCGATCGCCGTCTCCACCGGATGCTCGTCGCGCATCGAAGCCACGTCGCGGAGGTTCATTTCCACGTATTCCGGGTCGGGGTAGTCGAAGATCACGACCCGTTCGGGCCCGCCGCGGCGCCCGATCTCGTGCCAGATGTCCATGCGGATCCGCGCCGCCGTCTCCGGGTCGCGCAGCCGCATCTCCAGCATGTCGGCCGGCGGCCGGGCGTCGCGCGGGTTCTCGGCCTCCGGGTCGAAGAGCGCCCACCGGGGGACCAGCACGGTGTTGCCGTCACTCCCGCTCGTGGAATATGGGTACTGGTCGGCCCACACGCGCACGCCCTCGTCCCGCGCCCGCTGGATGAGCTGGACCGCCGACGCGCTCGACCCCCAGTACGAAACCCCCTTCGCCTTGATGTGTGTCGCCACCACCCGCACCCCGGTCTGCCGCCCGATCTCGATCGTCTCCATGACCGCGTCCTGCAGCGTCGGCGGACGCCCCTCGTGCTGGCTGGGCAGGTACCACATCGGGTCCGGCCCCTCGGCCCGCTCGTGCGAGATGTAGACCCCGTCGTACGGCGCAAGCTCCGCCGCCAGCTCCACCAGCTCGTCGGTCGTGCTCCAGCGCCCGGGCGCGTATTCCAGCCCCGCCGTCAGCCCCACCGCGCCTTCCTCCATCCCCTGCCGCACCAGTGCCGCCATCCGCCGGGTCTCCGCCGGGGTCGCGGCCCGCTGGAATTCGTCCTGCATGACCATCCGCCGCACGGTCCCGTGGCCCACCATCATCATCACATTGGGACCCACCCCCTGCCGCTCCAGCACCTCGCGCTGGTTGGCGATCGGCCACGGCGAGCGCCCGTCCTGGTTCACCACGATCGTCGTCACCCCCTGCGACACGACGTTGGGCGCCGTCTTGCGGTGGGTCGAGTCGTTGCGGATCGTCCGGCCCCTGCCTTCCGCGTCGCTGTTGTCGGCGTGGGAGTGGATGTCGATGAACCCGGGCGACACGTAGCGGCCGGTCGCGTCGATCTCGCGGTCGGCGGTGGCCCCGGCCAGGTCGCCCAGCGCGACGATGCGCCCGTCCACGACCCCGATGTCGGCGCGGAACCAGGGATTGCCGGTGCCGTCGAGGACCCGGCCGCCGCGCACGATCAGGTCGAAGTGGCGGGTGTCCTGGGCGGAGAGGGGGGCGCCGGGGACGGAGAGCGCGAGGGCGATGAGGGCGCCGGCGAGCAGGAGGCGACGATGGTCGAACATGGCTTGGCCGATGGTTGAAGGACTAGGGGTGGCCGAGTGGGAATTGTACCGCTCCGTCGCGGGGCAGGCCAGCGAAGGGTCGACGCCGCTGCGGGCCAGCAAAGGGGCAACGCCGCCGTGCGCCAGAGCCGTCGCATTGACAAAGCTCCGCGGCGGGCGCGCTCTGTCGACGAGGCGAGTCCCCACGGGGCAGGCAAGCACCTTCGCGTCGTGCGATTCCGTCACGCACGGTGCCCATCGCGCTCGCTGCCTGTCACGCGCGGTGTTATCATGACCACCGGAGGTGATAACATGTACCAATTGCCCCGCAAGCCACAGTCGAAAACCGACCCTCGACCCATCCTTTCCACTGTCCCGATCCTGGGCGCGACCCTCTGCCTGGCCTGCACGGGCGCAGGAGACGATCCCCCCCAACCGGAGGATGCGGACGGAGATCCGGCGGATGCGGAGTGGAGACTCGTCGAGGATCTGCGGCTCGACGCGAACGCCGAGGACTTTTCCGCAGTCGGGTGGGTCTACGTCGGACCCGAGGGTCACATCGTCGTGCCGGAGCCGCAGGACCACCGGGTGCGCATCTACGATCCGGATGGAAGGTTGGTGACGATGCTCGGGAGAAGCGGAGAGGGACCTGGAGAATTCCGAAGCGTGGGTCCCGTTTTCTGGGCTGCGGACACGATGGTCGTATGGGATGTGGAACTGATCCGCGGAACGTACCTGCTTGCGGATGGGACTCTGGTGCGCACGGAGGCTGGCCGGTTCTTTGGCCGGGACTCCCGTGCTTTGGGAGCGGATAGCACCATTGTCTTCTTCGTCCCCCTGGCCGTGGATGCCCAGGGTGCGAAGATCGGGGAGGCCCGCCTGATGATTGCGACCGGCGGAAGGAGCGACTGGGGGGCGAACGCGTTTGTGCGGGTGTCGCGTGATGGGGAACCGACCGTGGTCGCCACGCCGCCGGATGATGAACATCGGATGGTCGTCGTGGGCGGTCTGGGCAACCCGGTTCCCTTCACTTTCCGGGCACGAGTTGAATTCGCGGGGGATGGAAGCCGATTCCTGTTCATGACGGCTGATCAATCGACGCTCGAACCGACCTACAACCTGACGCTGGTCCGCCCGGCCGACGACACGGTGTTTTCACGGTCCTATGCGTACCCCGGGGAGCCGATCCCCGATTCGGCAATCGAACGCGGCCTCGCAGACATGGTGCCCGAAAACCATCTTGCCCGCCGCTTCAGAGCCCTGGCCCGCGAACGCGTGCCCGTCGTGTACCCGCCGACCGACGTCACGCTCGGTCTCGACGGGACGATTTGGGTGGAGCTGCGCCGCACGGACAGTGGCACGCCCGTGCACGTGCTGAGCGAGGCAGGGGACCCGATCGGTTCTCTGCTTCTGCCGGTGCGATCAAAGATCCGGCAGGCCAGCCAGACGCACCTGTGGGTGACGGAAAGGGACCCGCTCGGTCTCGCGAGCGTGGTTCGGTACCGGGTGATTCGGCCGGGCTGACCGGCTGGGCTCATCCCCCCGGGGCGGCGGGACGCCCCCGGCGAGCCCTTGACGTTGTCGAGACGCTCGCACAAGTGTTATCATGACTGCAGGAGGTGATAACATGATCCGCACACAGGTCTCGCTGGATCCCGACCTCTACGAGCGGGCCAAGGCCCTCGCCCGGCAGCAGGGTATCTCGTTCGCGGAGCTATGCCGCCGCAGCCTGACCATCGCTCTCGCACGGGTCCCCAGCAGCAAGCCGTGGATGGCGTACATGGGGGTGGTGGAAGGCCGCCCGGACGACAGCTGCACCGTCGACGAGGTCCTCTACGGCCGGCAGTCCCCGTGAATTGTCCCAAAGTCTTCCTCGACACCGGCATCTTCATCGCCGCGCTGAGCCGGCGCGACCAGCACCATCCGCGGGCCCGCACGCTGTTCAGCGGCGCCCGTCCCCACTGGCACACATCGCTCCTGGTCTGGTCCGAAGCCTACTCGTGGTTCCTCCACCGGCACGGCGAGGAATCCGCGCGATCATTCCGGCTCTTCGCGGACAGCCTTGAAGGCCTGGTCCTCCTGGAAGCCGACGCGGAGCATCACCGTCAGACCTGCCGCCTCCTGGACCGGCTGCGCGGCGCGCGCCTCACCTATGTCGACGCCTCAAGTCTGGTGTTCATCGAACGGCACGGGATCGAAACCGTCTGGTCCACCGATCACCCCCTGGGTCTGACCGGCGCAGAGGTCTTGCCGAGGGGCTGAAGCTGCGGCCGCGGCACGGTCAGGAATCCCGGATCCGGGCTCCGAAGCGGGGTCGCCGAGACCGGCCGGAACCGCGGCGCATTGAGGAACTCACTGGGCCGCAAACCGGCGACCGGCCAGGTGTACCGGGTTGCCCCTCCCGGGACCGTGCCGGCCGGCAATGCGAACCCCTGACCCTGAGGGGCAGGGCTAATCCGCTTCCGGCACGCCCCGACCCTGCGGAATCCCGTGTAGGAGGAGAATCCCAGCGCTCCTCCCGCCACGGCTCCGAATCACGGCGTCGCCTTCGGAATTCGTGAGGGCGGTCGCGACGCCGGCCACGGCACCAACCGCGTCGATAAGCGGAATGGTCATCCCGGATGTGCATGCGCCGGCCGGCACCGGGTCGTTTGCGGGGATGTAGCCGGGAGGGCCCTTGACCATCACCAGGGAACACCCGGAAGTGAGGGTCGCAAGCGCGCCGATAGCGACTAGTCTGCGGTTCATGCTGTTTCTCCTTGGGTTGGTATCGATTCTTCCAGGCTCAGTTCCCCGTCCGCACGTACTTGGTCAGCCCGCCCCCCGCGGCCCGCAGCGAGATCGGCCCTTCCGCGGCGTAGACGTTGCCGTCCCAGTCCACCGCGACGCCCTCGCCCGCGAACCCCTGCGGCCAATCCGCGGACAGGGCGTGCGGCGGAATGAACGCGGTCACCCGGTCTTCCGATACGTGCCCGATGCGGATTCCCGTCACCCAGCCTTCGTGATTGTTCGGGTTCGACTCGGAGTCGATCGCGTAGAGGTTGTCGTCGCGGTCGATGAAGAGGCCGCTGATGCGGCTGAACGCGTCGTACGTGTCCAGGTGGTTGCCGTCCTGGTCGAAGATCTGGATGCGGTGGTTGCCGCGGTCGGCGACGAAGAGGCGGCCCTGCGAATCGAAGGCGATCCCGTGCGGCGTGCGGAATTGACCCGGCTCGTCGCCGATGATCCCCCACTCCATGATGTACTCGCCCTCGGGGGAGAACTTGATGATGCGCCCGGTGGAGCCCTCGGGGGGATTGCCGCCTGGCCGCTGTGCCCGTCGGAGACGAAGATGTCGCCGTTGGGCGCGGTGATCACGTCGCAGGGCTCGTTGAGCAGCCCCGGTTCGCTGCCCCGCACCCCCGGCTGCCCCAGCGCCATCAGCACTTCGCCCTCGGGGGAGAACTTGATGACCTGGTGCCCCTTGTCCTCGGTCCCCTGCGAATCGGTGACCCAGACGTTCCCGTCCGCGTCGACGTGGATGCCGTGGGGAAGCACGAAGAGCCCCGCGCCGAAGCTGGCCAGATCTCGCCGGTCTCGCGGTGGAACTTGAAGATCGGGTCGACCAGGTTCTCGGCGCATCCGCCCGCCAGCCCCACGCCGCCGCACCGGTCGTACGCCCAGATGTGCCCGTCGATCGGGTCGATGTCGACGCCCGCGGTCGAGCCCCATTCGCGCCCGTCGGGGAGGTCCACCCAGTCGGCCATGACGGTCGGGTTCGGGTTCGGGAGGTCCAGCGCCGGATCTTCGATGGGACTGGGCTCGATGGGGGTCGCGTCGACTTCGGCGGATTCCTCGGCGCCTTCTTCGGCGGCGCAGCCTGCGGCCCACAGCAGGCCGGCCAGCAACGCCGGCGTCGAGATTCGGGAAACGATGCGCTTGCTCATGACGGCTCCTCGCGGCTTCGGACCCTGGTGCGTCCCCCGGCCGGGAACGCCCTGACTGGCATGTTGCGGTGGGGGGGGGGCGTAGTCAAGCACGACCGCTTCCTCGCTTCCTGCTAAAATAGGACCACAAGCGTTTTCGCAGTGGTCGCACTCCCAGCCGGCAGATTCAGCCTCGTGACCCGCCAGAGCCAGGATAACCGGACTCTTCCCCCCGCCCCCATCCGCTACGCCGAGCGTCTCGACCCGGCCATCTTCGACTTCCCCGTCGCGAAGATGCGGGGCGGCTACTACTCCGACAAGTACTTCGTGCGGGCGCGCGACCTGCTGGTGTCGCGGGGGCGCGGCCCGTCGGTGACGATGCAGTTCTTTCAGAAGCGCGACGCCGTCGTGGCGGGCACGGACGAGGCGATCGGGATGCTCAAGCTGTGTCTTACCGAGGGCTACGATTCGGCGACCTAGAGGTCCGATCGCTGCGCGACGGCGACCGCGCCGGGCCGTGGGAGACGGTCATGTTCGTCACGGGGCCGTATCCGGCTTTCGTGCATCTGGAGACGCTCTGCGCGGGGGTGCTGGGACGCCGGACCCGGATCGCGACCAATACGCGGGCGGTGGTCGAGGCCGCGTGGCCCAAGCCGATCATGTTTTTCCCGGCGCGCCACGATCACTGGCGGGTGCAGACGGGGGACGGCTGGGCGGCGCACGTGGCCGGCGCGATCGGGGTGTCGACCGACGCGCAGGCCTCGTGGTGGGGGTCGTCGGGGATCGGCACGGTGCCGCACGGGCTGATCGCGGCGTTCGGAGGCGACACGGTGGCCGCGACGCTCGCTCTTGCCGATTCGCTGGCCGAGGAGGTGCGCATCGTGTCGCTGGTCGACTTCGACAACGACAGCGTGGGGACGAGCCTGGCGGTGGCGCGCGCTCTCGGGGAGCGGTTGTGGGGGGTGCGGCTCGACACCTCCGGCACCATGGTCGACCGCTGCATGGAGGGAGAGATGGGCGACTTCGACCCGCGCGGCGTGAACCCCCGGCTGGTGCACAAGGTGCGCGACGCGCTCGACGCGGAGGGATTCGGCCATGTGCGGATCGTGGCGTCGGGCGGGTTCGACGCCGCGAAGATCCGGGCCTTCGAGGAGGCGGGCGTGCCGGTGGATCAGTACGGCGTGGGCTCGTCGCTGATGCGCGGGGGCTTCGACTATACCGCGGATATCGTGATGGTGGAGGGCAGGGCGGTATCGAAGGCGGGCAGGTGGCACCGGCCGAATGAGAGATTGGGGGTGGTGGAGTGACCGATCGGGCTATTGACTCGCCCGCGCGGGTGGGCTGGATCGTGGACGTGCAGGAGGACTTCATGGACCCGGAGGGCCGCCTGTACGTGCGCGACCTCTTCGACGGCTCCGACCCGGGCGCGGCCGAGGTGATCCCCGCGCTGGAGGCCGCCACGGCGTGGATGCGCACGCACTGCGACGTGATCGTCTACACGGGCGACTGGCACGGCCTCGAAGACGACGAGATCGACCCGGTTGCGCCCGATCCGGCCGCGGGGACCTACCCCCCGCACTGCATGGGGCGGTCGCAGGATGCGGACGAGCGCGCGGGGGCCGAGGTGATTGCGGAGATCCGGCCGCGCGACCCGGTGGTGCTGGCCCACGACGCGACGGAGGACGACGCCGCCCGCGTGGCGCGGCAGGCCGTGGCGGAGGGGCGGCCCGTCTTCGTGCGGAAGACGCGGTTTGACGTCTTTGAGGGCAACGCGGCGTGCGAGGGCTTCGTGCGGTCGCTGGGTGGGGTGGTGGGCCGCGCGCTCGAGTTCGTCGTGATCGGGGTGGCGCGCGATGTGTGCGTGACCCGGGCCGTCGACGGGTTGCAGGCGCGCGGCTACGCGGTCACCGCCGTTCGGGACGCGACGTGGGGACTCGGGCTCGAGGCGGAGGCCGCGACGCTCGCGCGGTGGGCGGGGCGGGGGAGGGTGGTGACGCTGGCGGAGCTGCTGGACGGATAGCCGCCCTCACCTCCGCCGCGAAAGCCTGGAAACCCCTTTCGGCCCCCCCGTCAGCCGCGCACGCAGCCGCGTCCCCTCGAACTCGCGGGCGTGCGCCCACGCGATCATCGCATTGAAGGTGCAGGTTTCGCGGTCCTTGCGCGGTGTCCGCTGGGTGTAGCTGCCATCGGGCCCCATCTCCCAGGCGCAGCGTCGGTCCGCCAGCTGGATGTCGAGGACCTGGCGCAGTTCGGCGCGCAACGCCGGGCTCTCCACCGGCACCAGCGCCTCGACACGGGCGCTGAGGTTGCGTCCCATGCAGTCGGCGGAGCCGATGTAGTACTCCTCGTCCCCGCCGTTGCGGAAGTAGTAGATGCGCGAGTGCTGCAGGAACCGCCCGACGATGCTGACCACGCGGATGTTCTCGGACAGCCCCGGAATCCCCGGACGAATGCGGCAGCTGTCGCGCACGATCAGGTCCACCTTCACGCCCTTCGACGCCGCCACGTAGAGCGCCCGGGTCACCTCCGGGTCCTCGAGCGCGTTCATCTGGAACTGGATCCGGCCCGGCGACTCCTCGCTGTGGGCCGCGATCTCGCGCTTGATCCGCTTCAGAATGGCGGGGCGCAGGAACTTCGGCGCCGGCAACAGCTTCCAGTACTTGCGCTTCGGTTTGTACCCGGTGGTGAGGTAGTTGAAGAGTTCGGTCAGGTCGGCGCCGATCGAGGGGTCGCTGGTGAGGAGCCCGTGGTCGCAGTACTGGCGGGCCGTCCCGACGTGGTAGTTGCCGGTCCCGACGTGCGCATAGCGCCGCAGGCCGTCGTGGTCCTGGCGCACCACCAGCGTGACCTTGCAGTGGGTCTTGAGGCCGAGCACCCCGTAGGTGACGTGGATCCCGTGCCGCGCCAGCGCGTTCGCCCACTGGATGTTCGCCGCCTCGTCGAAACGCGCGCGCAACTCGATTACGACCGCCACCTGCTTGCCGTCGCGCGCCGCGCGCACGAGGTGGTCGATGATGCTGCTGCGCGGAGCCATGCGGTAGAAGGTCATCTTGATCGCGCGCACCTTGGGGTCGTGGGCGGCGTCGTGAAGGAAACGCAGCACCGAGGTGTCGAAGGCCTGGTAGGGGTGGTGCAGCAGGAACGGCCCCTCTTCGCGGATGAGGTGGAAGATGTTGCGGCCGGTCAGCAGATCCGGGTGCTCGGACGGGTGGTGGGGGGGATCCTTCAGACTCGCCCGGGGAAGGTCGTGAAGGGCCATGAGGTCGCGCAGCCCGAGAAGCCCGTCCCCTTCGAACACGTCGGAGTCCCGCAGGCCGAGTACGCTGGTGAGCATCTGGAGCCGCTTGGCGTCGAACCCCTGCTCGACCTGCAGGCGGACGATCGGCGCCAGTCGCTGTTTCCGCAGCCCCGCCTCAATCCCTTCGAGCAGGTCGTCGGCCATGTCCTCGTCGACATCGTAGATGGCGTTGCGGGTCACGCGGAAGAACTCGCAGGCGAGGACCTCCATGCCCGGGAAAAGCAGGTCCAGGTTGTTGGCCATGACGCTCTCCAGCGGCACCCACACATTCGAGTCGCCGACCTGCACGAAGCGGGGAATGCCCGCACCCACGGGGACCTTCACCCGCGCGAGCGACGCATGCTCGTCCTTCGGATAGGACAGCGTGACCAGCAGGTTGAGCGAAAGGTTGGAGATGAACGGGAAGGGGTGGGCGGGGTCGGTCGCCTGGGGCGTCACAAGCGGGTAGATGTTCCGCACGTAGTGTTTGCGAAGCCATTTCCGCTCTTCGGCGTCGAGCTCGCTCCAGTCGGCGACGCGGATGTCCTCGGCGGCCAGCGCGGCGAGAATGGCACGGGCGGCTTCGCGTTGCCGGGCCTCCAGGTGCGACACCACTTCGTAGCACTGTTCGATCTGCTCGAAGGGGGTGCGGCCGTCCACCGTCCGCTCGGTGATTCCGGCCTCGACCTGCTGCTTCAGCCCCCCGATCCGCTTCATGAAGAACTCGTCGAGGTTCGAGCCGACGATCGAGAGGAACTTGACGCGCTCGAGGAGCGGGGTGCGTTCGTCCTCGGCCTCGTGCAGGACCCTGAAGTTGAAGTTGAGCCAGGTGAGCTCGCGGTTCAGGTAGTATTCCGGCCGGCTCAGGTCGTGGCCGTCCGGCGGGTCGGGGATGGGGGCGGGGTCGGGGGGCGTGCGGAACCGCGGGGGCGTCGCGATGTCCGCGGCGGCCGGTGTCGGCTGTGTGCGCGAGCGGGTGTCCGTGCCGGAACGAGTGGCCGCGCGTGGTGTATTGACTGCAGCGTCATGCGACAACGCAGAACCCCCGGACGGAGGCTCCTTCCGCAACTTCGACGATGCTGATTCCGACATGACGTAAACATATGGTAACGCGGCCCGCGGAACCAGAAAGAGATCAGTCGGCGACCGGCCGCTCAGCGGTTGACGGACCGGGCTGCGGCGGTCAGTTTGCTTGAGCGGGCCTCACGCAACTTCCGCCCGAGGAGGATCCAGATGAAGAGGTTGATCGCGTTCCTGGCCATTGCGGCCACAGGCTGTGTTTCTTCGGCCCCCGTCTCGTTTTCCGGAGTTGCGCCTCCGGGCAGGGAGACTGCGTATCAGTGTGCCATGGCCCAGCTCAACATCATGGGATACACCATTGAGGACGGCAACGCCGATGTGGGCTTCGTACGGGGACGCAAGCAGACATCCGGGATCGGGACACAGATCCTCACCGGGAATACCTACCACGACCAGCTCGTCGCCGCCGCCTTCGACGTACCGGCCAGCGGCGAGACCCACCTGCGGGTTACGGTCTCGAGGATTGCAGATCAGGATGTCAGCCTGATCGGGGCCCTGGCCGAGGACGAACCCGAACAGGGGGAGGACATCATCGGTCCCTCCGAGAGCGGCAAGTCCGACGCCAGGTTGCTGCTGGCGAACTGCGGGGTTTCCAACGTGACCGGCAATTCGGAAGGGCAGGCGGAGTACCTGCTCCAGGGAACGGTTGACAGCTTCTGACCCGCCTTCGGGTCCGGCGAGGGCCGGGTCGGCCCCGTTGACCTCGCCGGGACTCTGCCAGATCCGGCGTGAGGTCGCGCCGGTCCGACCCGACCTCTTTCTACATCTCGCCGCCGGCCTGCCCAGGGGCTTCTGGGCCTCGGGCGACCGCTGGATCGCCCATTGCGGTGTGGCCGGCGAAGTGGCGGTCGAATCGGGTGCTCCCGACTCCGGCCGCTCGCGGTTCGGCACCGTGCAGGACCAGGCGGGGCAGGCTTTTGCCCGGATCCGGGGCGACGAAACCCGGGCGAGGCTCTTCGGGGGATTCTCGTTTTCGCCCCGCCCCAACGGCGATTCGGTCTGGACGCGCTTCCCCCCCGCCCTCTTCCACCTTCCGGAAGTGGAGCTGGAGCACCACCCCGACCGCGAAGTCTGCACGCTTGTGGTGCGGGCGCGGGACCGCGGGGAGGCCGAGGACGCCTGGGCGCGCTGGGAAGGGGCGCTTGCGGGCGGGACGGCGGCCATGCCGGCCGGGACCGGTTCACTGCGCGGCGGGACCGGTTCAATGCCGGCCGGGACCGGTTCACTGCGCGGCGGGACCGGTTCATTGCCGGCCGGGACTTCATTGCGGAGCGGGACCCGCTCGTTGCGCGGCCGGTCTTCCTCGGTACCGCATGGGCCCGTCCCGGTTCGCGGACCGGACCAGCCGCTGCACCTCGGCTCCGCCCGGCGCTCCGGGACCGAGCGGGCGGCGTGGGGCCGCATGGTGTGGGAAGCGCTGAACAGGATTGGAGCCGGGGAGGCGGAGAAGGTGGTGCTCGCCCGCACGCTGGATGTCGCGCCGGCGACCCCGGTGCCTCCCGCCCGGCTGGTGGTCGCGCTGTGGGAGGAGAACCACGGCAGTCATGTGTTCCTCTTTGAGCCCGGACCGGGCCACGCGCTCGTCGGCGCGGCTCCCGAGACCATCGCGACGCTGGCCGGCGGCGTGTTCAGGGCGACGGCGGTCGCGGGGAGCGCGGGCGTCGGGGCCGATTCGGTGGCGACCGCGCAGCTGGCCCGCCGCCTCTTCAGCAGCGAGAAGGACCGGGCTGAGCACGACGTGGTGGTGAGGGATCTCGTGGGACGCCTCACCGCGCTGGGGTGTGCGGTGCAGCGCGATGTCGAGCCGCACGTGCTGGCCCTGGCCCGCATCCAGCACCTCGAGACCAAGATCGCCGCCGAGGTGCCGGACGGAATCTCCCTGCTCGAAATCCTCTCCTCTCTTCACCCGACGCCGGCCGTTTGCGGGATTCCGCGCAGTGTGGCCCTGTCGGTTCTGGAGGAGAGCGAGCTCTTCGACCGGGGCTGGTACTCGGGGCCGGTGGGATGGTTCGATTCGGAGGGCGGGGGGATCTTCGTGCCCGCGCTCCGCTCGGCAGTGAGCGCGGGCACCGGATGGCGGCTGTTCGCGGGCGCCGGGATCGTACCGGGCTCGGATCCGGCGCTGGAGTGGGAGGAGACCGAACTCAAGTTCCGCACGGTGCTGCGGGCGTTGGAGCGGGCCGGAGCGACGGGCAGCTCCGCCGCCGGTTCGGGTTGACTTCCCCATGACCGGAGGCGAACTGAACCTCGCCTGGGCGCGTGCCATTCTGGCGACGCTCGCGGAGTACGGTCTCGAGGAGGTCGAAATCGCCCCGGGGTCCCGTTCCGCCCCGCTGGTGCTGGCTTCGCGTTCCCTCCCCGGCCTGAACACTCGCGTGCACCTGGACGAACGCTCGGCGGGCTTCTTCGCACTGGGATACGGACGCAGCCATCTGGGGCCCGCGGCCGTGGTCACCACCTCCGGCACCGCGGTCGCCAACCTCCTCCCGGCCGTCGTCGAGGCGGACATGTCGGATGTTCCCATGCTGCTGGTCACGGCCGACCGGCCCCCGGCGATGCGCGGCGCGGACGCGAACCAGACCATCATGCAGCCGGGGATCTTCGGCGACCGGGTTCGTTTCGCGGCCGATCTTCCCGAGCCCACTGCGGCCGGGCTGAAGGACACCGGCGCGAACTCGCTGGTGGCGCTCGTCCGCAAGGCGGCCAGCCACGCGGTCGGGCCCCCGAGCGGTCCCGTGCACCTCAATGTTCCCTTCGACCTGCCGCTGCAGCCCGAATCGCCGCACGAGCTCGACCTGAGGGGGCCGGGCGAGGAACAACCGCTCGACCTGCCGTCGGTGGAGGTGGCGGTCAAGGGTGGTGAATTCATACCGCAGGGACCCTGGCGCCGCCGCACCGAGGCTCGCCGGCGCGGCCGCGATCTGGAGGCGACGCTGGCCCACCAGCTCGCGCTCGCCCGCCGGCCGCTGCTCGTCGCCGGACCCGCCACCGACCCGGGTCTGGACGGCCCCGCCGCAGCAAGGTTCGCGCATCAGCGCAACGTGCCGGTTCTGGCCGACCCCCTCTCGGGTGCGCGGTTCACGGCTTCCCTGGGCGAGGGGTCCCCGTCGCCGGTCCTGGGTGCGTACGACCACTTTCTGCGCGTGCCCGAAGTGGTCAGCCGGCTTGTGCCGGACCTGATCATCCGCATCGGCCGGTCCCCCACATCGCCTGCGGCCGAGGCGGCGCTGGCCCGCTGGAGGCGGTCGAAGCAGATCGTGGTCGACGACGGGGGTCACCGAAAGGACCACCAGGGCCTTGCCAGCCATTATCTGCACGCCTCCGCGGGAGCGGTGCTGGAACGGCTCGCAAGCGGCGACGACGATGACGAGGGGTCCTCTTCGTCCGCGCACAGCCCCTGGACGCGGGAGTGGACCGAGCTCGAAGCGGTGGCCTGGGCGGCGGTCGAAGAAGGTCCGCCGCACCCGGGCAACGAGGGCGACTACGCCGCCGCCCTGATCCGGTCTCTCCCCCCCGGCTCGACGCTCTTCGTGTCGTCCTCCATGCCGGTGCGCGACGTGGACGGCTACGGACGGCCCGGCCCGCTCGACATCGAAGTCCTCGGGAACCGCGGAGCGAGCGGAATCGACGGCGTCGTCTCGACGGCGCTGGGGTGCGCGGCGGGCGGGGCCGGACCGGTTGCGGTCCTGATCGGCGACCTTGCCTTCTACCATGACATGAACGGCCTTCTGGCCACGCGGGATCAGGGGTTGCAGGTCGTCTTCGTGGTGGTGGACAACGACGGAGGCGGTATCTTCCACATGCTTCCGATCCGTGACTTCGAGCCGGCCTTCACGCCATACTTTGCCACCCCGCACGGCCTCGACTTCGAGCACGCGGCCCGCCTGTACGGACTGCCGTTCACCGACGCGGCCACCCCCGGCGAGCTGCGGGAGGCGGTTCGGGAGGGGGTTGCGAGCCCCGGGAGCCGGGTCGTCCGGGTTCGCACGGACCGGGAGGTGAACCGGCGCAGACATGAGCAGATCCGGGAACGGGTGGCGCACCGGGTCCGGGAACATCTGAACCGAGAGACAACATGAGCGACACCGCCTGGCAGACCGCCAAGGACTACGGAGACATCACCTACAGGAAGCGCGACGGCGTGGCCCGCATCGCGATCAACCGCCCCGAGGTGCGAAACGCCTTCCGGCCCGAGACCCTCTTCGAACTCCTGGACGCCTTCGGGGACGCCAACGAGGATCCGTCGATCGGGGTTGTCCTTCTCACCGGCGAGGGTCCCTCGAAGGACGGGAAGTACGCCTTCTGCTCGGGTGGCGACCAGCGGGTGCGCGGAGACGCCGGCTACGTGGGCGGCGACGGCGTCCCGCGTCTCAACGTCCTCGTCCTGCAGCGGCTGATCCGGACCATGCCGAAGCCGGTGATCGCCCTGGTCGCGGGCTACGCGATCGGCGGTGGCCATGTGCTGCACGTCGTCTGCGACCTGACCATCGCCGCCGACAACGCGGTCTTCGGCCAGACGGGCCCCAAGGTCGGCAGCTTCGACGGGGGGTTCGGCTCGTCCTACCTCGCGCGCATCGTCGGCCAGAAGAAGGCGCGCGAGATCTGGTACCTCTGCCGCCAGTACGACGCCGCGGAGGCGGTGGAGATGGGCCTGGTCAACAAGGTGGTTCCGGTGGACGAACTCGAGGACGAGGGGTTCCGCTGGGCGCAGCAGATCCTGGAGCACAGTCCGCTGGCGATCCGGCTGCTCAAGTCCGCGATGAACGCCGACGTGGACGGCCAGGCCGGGCTGCAGGAGCTGGCCGGGAACGCCACCCTCCTCTTCTACATGACCGAGCAGGGCCAGGAGGGCCGCGACGCCTACCTGCAGAAGCGCAAGCCGGACTTCCGCAAGTATCCCTGGCTGCCGTGGTGACGGCGGGGGAGTTGCCGGGGCCGCGGAGGCTCCCATGCAGATAACCCGCACGCAGGCCTGGGTCCTCGCCATCCGGCCGCGCACCCTCTCCGCCGGGGCCGCGCCGGTTGTGGCCGCCTGCGGTTTTGCGGCGGCGGACGGCGTCTTCGCGCGGCTTCCGGCACTGGCCGCCCTGGCCGGAGCGCTTCTGATCCAGATCGGCACCAACCTCGCAAACGACTACTACGACTTCATGAAGGGGGGCGACACCGGGGAGCGGCTGGGGCCGGTGCGGGTGACCCAGGCGGGCATCCTGGCGCCCCGGGCGGTCTTCCGCGGCATGGTGGTGTCGCTGGTGCTGGCCACCCTCATCGGGGTGTACCTGGCGTCGGTGGCCGGCTGGCCCGTGATCGTGATCGGCCTCGTGTCGATGCTGATGGCGGTCTGCTACACCGGCGGCCCCTATCCGCTTTCCTACAACGGCCTCGGCGATGTCTTCGTCTTCGTCTTCTTCGGACTGGTCGCGACGGCGGCCACCTACTACGTGCAGGCGCAGACCTGGTCCGCGGACTCGATCGTGGCCGGTGCCGGGCTCGGCGCCTTCAGCACCGCGATGCTGGTGGTGAACAACCTGCGCGACCGCGAGACCGACGGGGCGGCCGGGAAGCGCACCCTCGCCGTGCGGTTCGGCGACCGCTTCACCGTGATCCAGTACTTCGCGTGCCTGACCGGGGCGGCCGCGGTGCCGGTGCTCGGATATACCCTGATGGGATGGTCCCCCTGGACGTACCTGTCGCTGCTCGGTCTGGTGGCGTGCATCCCGGCGGCGTCCCGGATCCTGGCATTGCCGGTTGGCGCCGGGGACGGTGGGGAGCGCGGATCCGCGGCGGCCGGTGGCGAGGACGGCGAGAGCGGCACGTGCGGGGCCGTGGACCGGCGGACCCTGAATCCGGCGCTGGCGATGACCGCGCGCGGCCTGGCGCTCTACGGTGCGGGTCTGGGCGTCGGCGCTCTCATCGGCTCGATGGGGTTCTTCGGCGCATCTTGACCGGCGGGCGGGACTCCGATCCTCGCGCGCAGCCGGGTGCGCGGTCGACCCCGGCGGACGATCTCACGTGGCAGGCACGGGAGTCCCCCCGGGCCACCGCCCTCTCGTGGGACGGGGGAGCGTGGAGTTACCGGGAGCTGGATGCCCGCGCGGCGGCACTGGCGGAGCACTTCCGCTCCCTTGGCGCGGCGCCCCGAGAGTCGGCGACGCTGTGCGCGACCCCCGGTCCGGAGACCGTGGCCGCGCTCTTCGGCCTGTGGAAAGCGGGGTGCGTAGCGGTGCCCCTCCACGAGCGGCTGACGCCGCCGGAACTCGATCACGCGCGCCGGATTGTCATGTCTGGTTTACATATTGACAACTCGACATTACGGAATCCCAAGGGCCGGGCCAAGCGGGCCAGGCGGGTGTGGCGGCCGAAGCGGAGCCAGGCGGGCCAAGCGGACCAGTCTGGCCAGGTTGCCGAGCGGGCCAGCCGGGGCAGCCGAGCAATCTGGCCGGGGCCCAGACACCCGCTCAATCCGGCCTCTTCGCCGGCTCCCAGGACGTCACCACCTTCATCCTCACTTCCGGTTCCGCCGGCGCGCCCAGGGCACTTGGGTTCACCCGGAGCGCCTTCGCCGCTTCTGCCGCCGCCGTCGCGAGCCGCCTCGAACTGACCGCCGCCGACCGCTGGGGGCTCTGCCTGTCGCTGGGGCACATCGGCGGGCTCTCCCTGGTCCTGCGCGCCGTGATGACGGGGTCGTCGGTGCGGCTGTGGCCCTCATTCGACGCGGCGGCAGTGGCGGACGCGATCCTGGCCGGGGAGGTGACCCACCTGGCCGTCGTGCCGGTCATGCTGCGGCGCCTCCTCACCCGGCTGGCCGCCCGGCGCGTACCCCCGACCCTGCGCTGCGTGCTCGTCGGCGGCGCGGCAGCCCCCCGCGCGCTCCTCGACCGGGCCTGGGCGGCGGGCCTCCCGCTCGCCACCACCTGGGGCATGACCGAGACCGCGTCCCAGATCGCGACCGCGCCCCCCACCCTCGCCCGCCGCCAACCCGGCACCGCCGGGCGCCCCCTGCACGGCATCGAGGTGCGCGTGGCGGGCGATGCAATGGCTGGATCGGCCGGCGGATCACCCCCGCCACGGGGCGGCACCCCCTCATCCCACCCCGCCCCCCTCCAGGTCCGCGGCCCCACGCTGGCCTCCATCGTGATCGCCAGGCCCGGTGCCCCGCCCGAACCGCTCGCGACCGGCCCGGACGGCTGGTTCACGACCCGCGACCTGGGGCGCGTCGACCCCGGCGGCCTCGTCTGGATTGAAGGGCGCGGCGATGCGATGATAGTGTCCGGCGGACTGAACGTGAGCCCGGCCGAGGTCGAGCGGGTGATCGAGGGGCTGCCCGGGGTGCGCGAAGCGGTGGTCTTCGGGGTGCCCGACGAGGAGTGGGGCGAGGTCGTGGCGGCGGTCGTGGAGGGCGACGCGGCCGCCGTCAGCGCCGACGAGGTGGAGCGTCACTGCCGCGGGCGGCTCGTGCGAGGCCGCTGCCCGTCCCGCATACTGGTCGTCGGAGGCGCTGCCCCGAACCTGGACGGGAAAGGTGTTGAGGCGGGAGGCGGCCGCGCTCCTGCGCCCGGCGGCCGGTACCGGGCACCACGGCGCGCGGCCGGGCCCAGGCCCCCGCGCGGGGTCCAGCAAACAGCCAAGGGAGACCACATGATCGAGCAACTGCGTTGGCGCGGCCTTCTCGCCGACGCGAGCGAGCATGCAGCCGCAGCCTTCGCGGCGGGCCAGGTCACCGGCTACATCGGCTTCGACCCCACCGCCCCCTCACTGCACGTCGGATCGCTGGTCCCCATCATGGGCCTCGTGCACCTGCAGCGTGCGGGCCACTGCCCGATCGCGCTGGTGGGCGGCGGCACCGGCCTCATCGGCGACCCGTCCGGCAAGTCGTCCGAGCGCGCCCTACTCGACCGGGCCGGGGCCGAGGAGAACGCCGAAGCGATCCACCGGCAGCTCGCGTCGTTCCTGGACTTCGAGTCGCGGACCGCCCCGGCCCGCATGGCGAACAACCTCGAATGGCTCGACGGACTGAGGCTCGTGGACTTCCTGCGCGATGTCGGCAAGCACTTCTCGGTCAACGCGATGCTCCGCAAGGAGTCGGTGCGCCGCCGCCTGGAGGACGACGAATCCGGCATCTCCTTCACGGAGTTCAGCTACCAGCTGCTCCAGGCCTACGACTTCCGGGAACTGAACCGCAGGTACGGATGCACGCTGCAGATGGGCGGCTCCGACCAGTGGGGGAACATCACCGCCGGGATCGACCTGGTGCGCCGGATGGGCGGGCCCCGCTGCCACGGCGTCGTCTTCCCCCTCGTCGAGTCGGCGAGCGGCGTCAAGTTCGGCAAGACCGAGGAGGGGACGGTCTGGCTCGACCCCGAACGCACCTCGCCGTACCGCTTCTACCAGTTCTGGCTGAACACCGGTGACGGGGATGTGGTCCGCTACCTGAAGATGTTCACCCTGCTTGACCGCGGCGAGATCGAGGAGCTGGCGGGGGCGGTCGCGGACCGGCCGCACCGGCGCGAGGCCCAGAAGCGCCTGGCGGCGGAGATGACCCGCGCGGTCCATGGGGCCGACGGGCTGGACCGGGCCGTGCGGGCCTCGGCGGTGCTGTTCGGGGGGAGCCTGGAGGGGCTCGGGGCGGCTGATATCGAGGAGATCTTTGCCGACGTGCCGCAGGCGGTGGTGGCGAGGGGGGAGATGGAGGGCGGGGTGGAGCTGGTGGCGGTGATGGCCGATGGCGGCGTGACCGCGTCCCGCAGCGAGGCGCGGCGGCTGATACGGGGCGGGGGGGTCTACCTCAACGGCGCGAGGGTGGCAGAGATCGGCGCCACGATGCGGGCCGAAGACGCCATCGAGGGGCGCTTCGTGATCGTCCGCGTGGGGAGGAAGCGGCACCTGGTGGTGGAGGTGGTGGGGTAGGGGGGCGTCGCTGACTTTGTTCGCTGAACGAACAAAGTCCGGCCCAAGCTCCGCAGGGTAGGTCAACCACGCTTGTCAAAACGCTGGCCCGCGAGGAATCGGCCTGTACCTTGGAAGTTCTCGCAGCGCCTCAGCCCCGACCACCGGACGCACCATGGACTTCGAGTTTATCGCCATCGCCCTGGGAGATGTTGCCTGGATCGCTCTGGCCTTCCTCCTGGGCCTGCTGTCCAGAGCCGCCGGGCTGCCGCCCATGGTCGGGTTCCTCGCAACGGGGTTCGCGCTCAACCTGTTTGGAATCGTAAGCGGGGAAGTGCTGAGAAAACTGTCCGACCTCGGCATTACCCTGCTGCTGTTCACGGTCGGCCTCAAGCTCAACCTTCGGACCCTCGTGCGCCCTCAGGTGTGGGCCGTCGCGGGGCTGCACATGTCGATTGCCGTCGTGGGCTTCGCGGCCGGCATCCTTCTCCTGGCGCTCGCCGGAACTCAGTTGGTCTCCGGTCTCAGTCTTGCCCAATCACTGCTGATCGCGTTCGCGTTGAGCTTCTCCAGCACGGTCTTCGTCGTGAAGGTGCTGGAGGAGAAGGGGGCGACGGCTTCGCTGGCCGGGCGGATCGCGGTGGGCATCCTCATCATGCAGGACCTGGCCGCGGTCGCCTTTATCGCGGCTTCGTCGGACGCATGGCCGAGTCCCTGGGCGCTTCTGCTTCTGTTGCTGATTCCGGCCCGGCGGTTGCTGGCGCTTGTCCTCGACCGGGTGGGCCATGGCGAACTCCTCGTACTGTACTCGCTGCTGCTCGCCCTGGGTGGTGCGGAGGTGTTCGAGCTGGTCGGGTTGAAGGGTGACCTGGGCGCACTCGTCATCGGCATTCTCGTCTCCCGCCACCACAAGGCCGAAGAGGTGGCAGGGACCATGTTCGGCTTCAAGAACCTGTTTCTGCTCGGTTTCTTCCTGTCCATAGGACTCTCGGGACCGCTCACGCTGGAAGCGTTTCTCGCCGGCGCGGCCATCACGCCCCTCGTGCTCGTGAAGGCGGCGCTGTTCTTCGGCCTGTTCACAGGATTCAGACTGAGGGCGCGGACCTCGCTGCGTGCTTCCCTGACCCTGGCCAACTACAGCGAATTCGGCCTCATCGTCGCGGCCCTCGGGGTTGCCAGCGGCTGGCTCGACGCCCACTGGCTGATCGTTCTTGCGATCGCCCTTTCGCTCTCCTGCGCCGTCGCGGCAGCGCTCAACGCCGCCGCCCATCCGATCTACCAGCGATACCGCGCAGTGTGGACACGCTTTGAACGATCCGAGCACGACGCCGATGAACTGCCGCTCGACATCGGCGGCGCGAGGATCGCCATTCTCGGCATGGGCCGCATCGGAACCGCGGCCTACGACTACATGAACCAGCGTCACGATGGGACCGTCGTCGGCGTGGACTTCGATCCCCAAAAGGTGCGCGAGCATCGGTCAGCGGGCCGCAGAGTGCTCCTGGGCGATCCACGCGATGGGGACTTCTGGGATCGCGTTCAGAGCACTCAAGCGCTCGAGATCGTCATGCTGGCTCTACCCAATCGCGCCGCCAAGCTCGCCGTTCTGGACCGTATCGGCGCTTCCGGTTTCGAGGGCCGGATCGCCGCCGCCGTCAGGTTTCCGGATGAAATCGAAGCAATACGAGAGGCGGGGGCGTCGATCCTGTTCAATCTCTCGGCCGAAGCCGGCTCGGGGTTCGCCAGGCACGTGGCCACGCAGGCCGAGTTGATCTAGGCAGCCCGTGGAACAAGTCCCCGCTGCATTCGGGCGGCGATGCATCCGCGCTGGGCGCGGTGCTCAGACTCTCCGAATGTCAAGAGAACATTACCAATTGTCATGTTGGATTTACATTCCGAGCTCCCAACGCACCGCTCTGCGTTGCTCCTCGGGCGAATAGCTCCGCTATGCGCCCTTCGTCGCGCCTTGCCAGCCCGGCAGGAGGTCGCATTCTCACAATCCGTTGCGGGTATTGAACTTGGGAGTCTGACAGGCCCGATTCCCGCCAATTGACTCCCGCCGATTGGCGACCTCAGCCGCGAGACCGCCGACGAGCTTCCAGAGCCCTCCGAAGCTGTCCCGCGTCCGGCCTCTGGTAGCATTCGAGCACCGTCTTGGCGGTCTTCCAGCCGCCCAAGGCGCAAAGCACCTTCAGCGGCTGGTCCATCAGGTCGCTCGCGAACTTCCGCCTCAGCGAATGCCAGCCTCTTCCGGGCACCGGATCCAGCCCCGCAAGAATCTGGGCCCTACTCCACCATGCGTGCAACCGAGCGGCCCCGAGACACGCCAGAGGATTCTTGGGCGCAGGCAGCACCGGCGCTTCGCCGGTTTCGGGGTTCCACCTCCGCGCCTCGTCGAGAGCGGCGAGCGCTTCGGCGGTGGCGGGCGTGACGTGTCCGTAGCCCGATTTGTCGTGCTCGGCACGCCACAGGATGGTCCGGCCCTCGAAGTCGATGTCGCTCCACCGAAGCTGGCGTATCGCTCCGATGCGGTGGCCGGTCTCGTGAGCGAGCACGAGCGCCACCCGGAACCGCCAGTCCACCCGGCACGCCACCTTCAGAAGCGCCCGGTACTCGTCCTCGGTGAGCGCCACCCGGGTCGGGTTCTTTTCCGTGGGCTTCCTGAAGCCCTTGAGCGGGTTCCTGTCGAGGAGCGGGCGGCCCCGCTCGTCCCTCGACCTCGCAGCCCAATTCAGAACCGCGATGAGGAACTTGAGGTCGTATTCGACCGTTCGATCCGACACGGGCTTGCCACTCGGGCCGGTCCTGCCTGCCCGCCGTTCCCGGATGAAGCGGTCCCAGTCCCGTTGGGAGAGTGTCGCCGGGTCGCGGTTCCGTCCGAAGAACCGGAGGAACATGTGCGTGGCGGCCCGGTCGTGCCCCCGCGTATGCGCGCCCTTGGTGGGCGTCACCTCCGCACCGTAAATGTCAAGAAGCCCTCCCAGCGTGAGCGGCTCCGGCTCGGCCTCCGCCTTGTCGTTCAGGTCCGGGCCAGCGAATCCGGCGGCAAACTCGTCCGCCTGCCTCTTCGCCCTCACCCATTCGCGGTGACCCAGCGACCGGGTGAGCCTGCGCCCGTTCTCGCGCCACTCCAACTGGTAGAGGCCAGTCTTCGGGTCGGGGAACGCCCGGACCCGGTTCCGGCCCCATTCGCCGGCACCGTAGGAGTGCCGACTTCGTTTCGTGCGTGCCATCATTCGATTCCTCTCTTGATGGACTGCACGATCTGCGCGACGGAAAGTTCGCTAAACGGAGGATTCTCCGCCAGACTGACTCAGAGCGTGCTGTGTACCTCGTCAGAGCGGACATCAAATGGCAGTCCCGCGTCAACGAATCCCCAATTGGAATTCCTGGATATCTCCCGGGGTTTCGAGGGCATCTGCGAGAAGAAAGAGATCGCGAGGATGCATGCCCAGACTCCTGGCATGCCAGACTTCGCACTTCAGGCCATCGATGATGGATTCACCGTCCGCGGGGTGGTCACTGCCGTCGCGGTAGAACAGAAGGACGTTTCCCCCGTACATCCACGACGTACTGTAGAGTGGCGGACGCGCCTGCTTGAACCGGAGGAACTCTTCCCTGAACTCTCCGCCCCTGTCCTGGGCGACGAATTGGCCAATACGGAGGACGACGAGTCCAACGGAGGACGGCACCAGTCCCCAATCGCCGTGTTGGTTCTTGCCTGTATCCCGCGACCCATGACCCACTACCGCCCCGAGCCGTTTCAGTCGCTCCGCACCTGAGAAGTGCTCGTACACGTCAATGATCTTCTGGACGACGACGGGCAGGAAGATCGGATAGGTCGTGGATTTCAGGAGGTTCCCACCCTTCACGTCCTTGGACCTCACCTTCGTCGTCGGCTCGGCATAGTAACGGGTGTCCATGTACACGGAACTCCAACCGAATCCGTGCTCGTAGGTGGCCAACACGCTTTCCACGGTGGGAGGCTCCGACCCCAAGATCCGCAGGTTGACGTTTGGCGGAGTCTCGGCGAAACGTCGCTCAATCTCCACCCGGTGCGTGCGCTCCAAACGTCCGTAGAGCTTTGGCAGAGAGTGCCCGCCGCTGTCTTTAGCCGACCGAATGAGGTCGGCCTTAAGGGCAAGTTCTCCAGCGTTCACCAGCAGGTTCAACGCGGGCATCATTTCAGTTACCGTCGTCGGTAGTCGGCCCTTCGGGACGATGGCCCAATACTGCTTCAGGTACTCCCCTGCGAACTCCGCCATTAGGTCCGGATCGCCGTAGCGATCAATCGCGTGGCCGGTACTCAGCCTACCCTCATGTCCGGGATGCAGCACGCCTTGCCCGGAGTCCAAGACGCCTGGGTAAGTCAGGAAAGTCGTCCCGTGAATCGTGCCGTGTCGTCTCTCTGGAGGAGGTCGTTCAGCGATTCTGGAGGGCTGCGGTACTCTCCTGCCCGTTCGGGTGAACTGAACATTGGTTCGGACCTCGTGGCCACACTTCGCGCACCGGAAGGGTACGGTAACCTCAAGAGGTGATCCCAACTGTGTCAACGCATGGAGAACGGCGCGGGGCGAGCCTTGCACGAGTTCCTGATCGTCACCGCACTTGGGACATCTGCCGTGCATGGAAGTCACCTATCCGTGCCCGGCGGCGGTGTACGTTCCCGCCGCAGGGATTCTTTCTGAGGCTGCTGGGCTGGGCAGATGAAAGAGATGGACCATCCTCGACAGGTTGCCCAGCGACCGGGTGAGCCTTCGACCGTTCTCGCGCCACTCAATCTGGTAAAGGTCGGCTTTCGGGTCAGGGAACACCCTCACCCGCTTCCGGCCCCACTCGCCGGCACCATAGCTGCGCCGACTTCGTTTCGTGCGTGCCATCATTCGATTCCTCGCGTGATGGACCGCACGATCTGCGCGTCTTGAAACCTCGCGCCGTGCGTGCGCGTCGTCCACATGGGCGGTTGACCGCGCGCAGGGTGTCGCGGCGTTCGGTCCAACTACACCGAACACCGGCCGGACGGTGGTGGCGGAGGCACCGCTGGCGCTGGCCGGTTCGCCTTTCGGACGGCTCTGGAACCCGTTGGACATCGCCGTTTCGGCGGTGGTTGACACCGCCCCAGACGGTCCCCTGACTGGATGGTCACGGCGATTCCGACGACCCGTGGTTCCGCCCGTCGGCTCTCGCACCGGAGGGCGCGATCATGGCTCCCCAGGGGCAGCCGCTGTCGCCGCCTCGGGGGGTGAGCGGCCGGTCGCGGCTCGCAGGCCCGCAGTTTGCGGGTTACCGGGGAGCCAGATGTGTTTTCGCTTCACGAAAACCTCTGGCCGGGGGACGCCCCCGGACCCCCAAACGACATTTCCGCGCGCCACCAAAGGAGGTCGCCCGACATGGCACGTCCCCGGAAGTCCGAGGCCGAGCGCAGGAGCTGCACGATCGGCGTGCGCGTCACTACCGCAGAGGCCGCCGAGATCGCCGAGCGGGCCGGAGCGGCCCGCATGACGAAGGGCGGCTACATGCGCCGCAGGGCGCTGGGGCAGCCGGTCCGCGAGGCGGCCGTTCACCGGCTCGGCGCAGCGGAGCGCGTCGAACTCCACCGGATCGGGGTGAACCTAAACCAGATCGCCCGCGCCCTCAACTCCGGGGCCTCGGCACCGGCCGGGACGCTGGAGGCGGTCGAGCGGGTGGGCGAACTCGCGGCCGGGCTCCTGACCGGCGAGGCGCTGGATCGATGATCCCGAAGATCAACGGACTAGGACGCTCGTTCGCCGGAGTCGCGGCCTACTGCCTGCACGATGCCCCGGAGCCGGACAACCGCCGTCCGGAGACTTCGGAGCGTGTCGGTTGGACCGACACCCGGAACCTTGCGACGATCCGGGTGGAGCGGGCCGCGCGGCTGATGGCCGCGACCGCGAAGGCGGCCCCCGACCTCAAACGGCTGGCTGGCGCGGCGCAAGGGGGCCGGAAACTGGCGAAGCCGGTCCTGCACTACTCGCTCAGTTGGGCGCAGGACGAGACGCCCACCCGTCAGGAGATGAGCCGCGCGGTGGACGGGAGCTTGGAGGCGCTGGGGTTGGAGGGCCACGAGGCGCTGATCGTCGCGCACGACGACACCCGGCACCCCCATGTCCACGTGATCGCCAACCGGGTCGATCCGGAGACCGGGACGGCGGCGAAGCTGGGTAACAGCAAGCTCCGGCTGTCGCGCTGGGCCGAGGGCTACGAGCGGGAACAGGGCCGGATCAGGGTCGAGAGGCGGGTCAAGAACAACAAGCGGCGACGGGTGGGCGAGGAGGTGCTTCGCCCCATATGGGACCGGCCCCTTCATTGGGCGCGCTTCCGCCGCGAGGGCATGCAGCCGGGACGGGCGCAGCGGACGAAGGAACCGAACGACGAGGAGCGGGTCGACATGGCGGCCTGGCGGCGGGCCGAGGCGCAGGCTTGGGAGAGGGTCGAGGACCGGCGCTGGCTGGGGTTCTGGCGGCTGGAGAGCCGGGCGCGGAAGGAGTGGGCCGAGTTGCACAAGCGGCAGGAGGATATGCGCCAGAGGCTCGACCGGGAGAGCCGCACCCTGCGCGGCCGACTGCGGATCTGGCGGACCGAGCGCTCGCTGCGGGAACTGGTCGGGGCGGTCCGGGGCCGGGAGGACTTGGTCGAGGGCTGGCGCGAGGACCTCGACCGGTACCACAAGGGCGAGCGGGCCGCGCTGGGCAAGGCACACGCCGACAGCGCCCGGCAGATTGAGTGGCGCGTGAGGGAGGCCTACCGAAAGGGGCTGAGGGACGCGGAGCGGCGCGAACGGCCGACCGACATCGATCGGGCGGCGCGGAAGATGAAGGAGCGTGGTCAGAGAATAGCCCGCATTCCCACCCGGCCCCGAAGCCCGGAACGTGGAGGGGGAGGGTTCGATAGATGACCCACTGATGGCGGCATCACCATATGACACATGGTCGAAAGCCATGGGCTCTTCGCCCGAGCGTTTGCGCCCGGCGCTCACGGCGTGCCCCATCGGCCTCTTCGATGTGCTCACGTGCCCCGGGGATCCCGGCTGGGACTACCAGCGACCACTGCCGAACCGGGCCGTCGCAGTAGTGGAGGATGTCGTCGACGCCGACCCCCCGAGGTAGACGGCGCTGGGCAGATCCCATCGCGGCATCGGACGCCATAGCAGCACCGCTTGCTCCGAGCCTCCCCCTCCTGGCGACTCCATTGAGTTGAGAGCTCCTGTCGGAGATTCTGCTTGCAAGAGTGTTGTGCCCGTCACGACGAGCTTACGCTTATGGGGCATGATATCGCGGAATGGATCGCTTTAGCCGACGGAGTAACGCGACGAGCGCGAATCTGATGCGAAACGACCGGGCACGACGAGGAGAGACGAACGTGCGATCGAGTAGCTTCCGTGGAAGACGGTGGGGCAAGGAAGCACGTTGGCGCGCGCGCGTCGGGATCTGGGCATCGGCAATCGGCGCGGTCGTCGTGCTGGTCCTGTCCTGCGGCGATGGTGCCGTCGAGCCCCCTCCTCCTCCGGCTCCGGTCGCCACAACGGTGGCGGTCAGCCCGGGTTCGGCCACACTGAGCGCCCTCGGGGAAACGGCCCGGTTCACCGCCGAGGTGCGCGACCAGAACGGGCAGGTGGTGGCGGGCGCGGCCATCGCGTGGGCGAGCAGCGACATTTCGGTGGCGACCGTGGACGGCTCCGGACTGGTGACGGCGGCGGGCAACGGCACGGCGACGATTACGGCGACGGCCGGGTCGGCCTTGGGGACCGCGGCCGTGACGGTGGCTCAAGAGGTGAATGCGGTCACGGTCTCCCCGGCCACCGACACCCTGGTGGCGCTGGGCGACACGCTAAGGCTCTCCGCCGAGGCCATCGACGCGAACGGTCACGTCGTGGAAGAGACGGCGTTCACGTGGGCGTCCGCCGACACGCTGGTGGCCGTGGTGGACAGCACCGGGCTAGTGACGGGAATCGAACCCGGCACGGTAGCGGTGACCGCCACGGCCAAGGGTGTAACCGGCCACGCGGATCTGACCGTCGTAGCCCTCGTGCCGACGACGGTGGCTGTTACGCCGGACACGGTGGCGTTCACGGCCATCGGGCAGAATGTACAGCTCGCCGCCGAGGTGCTGGACCAAGCCCGGCGCGTGATGAAGGACGTGGGTGTGTCCTGGTTGAGCACAAACACGGCCATCGCAATGATCGACTCGGTGGGGCTGGTGACCGCAGCGGGGGCCGGCTCCACGACGGTGGCTGCCACGGTCGGTGATGTGTCCGGCGTGGCGGTGGTGACGGTGATGCAGTCAGCGGGTTCGGTCGTGGTGTCGCCCGCGGCGGACACGGTAGCACCGGGCGATACACTGCGGCTGGTAGCCGAGGCGTTCGACGCGAACGGGCATGTAGTCGAAGACGCGGAGTTCAGTTGGTCGTCGAGCAACGGTTCAGTGGCGACGGTGGACGCGTCGGGGCTGGTGACGGGCCTCGCGGAAGGCACGGCCACGATCACGGCGACGGCCGGGGAGGCCTCGGGCACGTCCGAGATCACGGTCGAGAATCCGGACCGCGCAGCGCTGATCGCGCTCTACAACGCGACGGACGGGCCGAACTGGGTCGACAGCGAACACTGGCTCACCGACGTGCCTTTGGGCGAGTGGTACGGGGTGGATACGGACGCTTCGGGGCGGGTCGTGCGGCTTGACCTTCGCGGCCGACGGGACGAAGTAACGGGAGAATTGATACCACATGGCTTGACCGGTGCGATTCCGTCCCAAATCGGACGACTCGGGAAGCTGGCGGAGCTGTCGCTCGGTCAAAACAGGCTTTCCGGTCCGATCCCGCCCGAACTCGGCAACCTCGCCAGCCTGCGCAGTTTGGACTTGAACCGTAACGACCTCACCGGTCCGATCCCGCCCGAACTCGGCAACCTCGCCAGCCTGCACAGTTTGGTCTTGAACCGTAACGACCTCACCGGTCCGATCCCGCCCGAACTCGGCAACCTCGCACACCTGTCGAGGCTGTCGCTCTACGTCAACGCGCTCTCCGGTCCGATTCCTCCCGAACTCGGCGACCTCGCCAACCTCAACGTGCTGAGCCTCCGCTTCAACGACCTCACTGGCTCCATACCGTCGGATCTCGGCAAACTCGCGTACCTGAGCGGTTTGCAATTGGGTAATAACGACCTCAGTGGCCCACTCCCGCCCGAACTGGGCGACCTCTCCAACCTGACCGAACTGGGCCTCCAGTGGAACAGGCTCAGCGGCCCCATTCCGCGTGGACTTCTGCAACTACGCCAGTTGAGACTCCTTGAAATCAAATCCACCAACCTCTGCGTGCCCGGAGTCGCATCATTCCATCAATGGGTTCAGGGCATCGAAATCCATGATGTTGGGGACTCGAGTTTCTGTAACGCCGCCGACGTCGCCGCGCTCGAGGCGTTGCATGATGCGACGGGCGGCAGCGGCTGGATCGCATCGGACAGCTGGCTGACTGATCGTGACCTTGAGGAATGGCGCGGAGTCGGGGCAGATTCCCTCGGCCGGGTGACGGAACTCGACCTGACCCGAAACGGCCTGAGCGGACAACTGCCTTCGGACCTGGGCGGATTGACCCGGATGACCCTGCTGCGCATTGGCGGCAACGCCCTTTCGGGACGTCTTCCGTCCTCCCTGACGAACCTCTCCTTGACAGAGCTCCACTACGCCGGCACCAGGCTATGCGCTCCGGCCGAAGCATCGTTCCAGCACTGGTTGAACGGCATCTCGTCGCTCGAGGGGACGGGGATGGAGTGCGCACCCTTGTCGCCCGAGCGTGAAATCCTTGAAATCGTGTACAATGCGACCGGTGGCGTGGCTTGGACTGAAAACGACAACTGGTTAACCGACGCACCGTTGGAGCAGTGGCATGGAGTCCGGGTTGATGGCCAAGGACGAGTGGTTGAACTGCATTTGCACCAGAACAATCTTTCCGGCCCGATGCCCCGCGAACTTGGAAACCTCACCAACCTGACATGGCTGACTCTCGGCTCTAACAACCTGTCCGGTTCGATCCCGTCTGAATTTGGAAACCTGCGAGCGCTGGGTTTGCTGGTATTGGGCCGCAACAACCTGACCGGGCCGATACCGCCGGAGCTGGGCAACCTCGTGAACCTGTGGTCTCTGGATCTCAGCAACAGCGATCTTTCCGGCCCGATACCGCGCGAACTCGGCAACCTCGCCAGCCTGGGCAGTTTGACCTTGAGAAAAACCAACCTGACCGGTCCGATTCCGCCCGAACTCGGCAACCTGGCCCGCCTGTCGACGCTGTGGCTCAGCGCCAACGCACTCTCCGGCCCGATTCCGCCCGAACTCGGCAACCTGACGGGCTTGACCGAACTGAGGCTTGACGGGAACGGCTTGACGGGCCCGATCCCGCCGGATCTGGGCAACCTTGCCCGCCTGCTCCGGCTGGACCTCGACGACAACGAACTCACGGGCCCGCTGCCTCCCAATTTCGGGAGGATGTCAAGTCTGGAGGAACTGCACCTTTCGCACAACGCTGGCTTGACGGGCGCCCTGCCAGGCGAACTCACGGCTTTGGATCAACTCGATGTCCTTCTTGCCAGCGGCACAGGCCTGTGTGCGCCCCCCGACATCGGCTTCCAAGCCTGGCTGGAGAGGATCTACAAGAGCCGCGTCGCTTCCTGCGGCACCGGGAACCTCGCGGCGGCCTACCTGGTCCAGGCCGTGCAGTCGCGGGAGTTCCCCGTTCCTCTGGTAGCCGGCGAGCGAGCGCTGCTGCGTGTATTCCCGACGGCCAACCGTACGAACAGCGCGGGCTTTCCGGAGGTTCGGGCACGGTTCTTCCTCAACGGACTCGAGACGCATCTGGCGAGGATCCCGAGCAGACCTGGCTCGATCCCGACCGAGGTGGTTGAGGGCAGTCTCTCCGCATCGGCCAACGCCGAGGTTCCAGCGCACGTGGTGCGGCGGGGATTGGAGATGGTGATCGAGATCGATCCTGACGAGACTCTGGATCCGGCGCTGGGAGTCGCCAGGCGCATACCCGCGAGCGGCCGTTTGGGCGTGAACGTGCGCGCCATGCCCCTCCTTGAGTTGAATCTGGTCCCCTTTCTTTGGAGCGCGGCCCCCGATTCGTCGATCATGGACCTGGTCGAGGCGATGGCCGCCGATCCCGAGAACCACGAGATGCTCTGGCACGCACGCACGCAACTTCCGGTCGCGGATATCGATGTGACGTCCCATGAGCCGGTTCTGAGCACGAGCAACGAGGACTTGGCGATTCTGGCCCAAACCGAGGCGATCCGGCTCATGGAGGGTGGCGCCGGCTACTACATGGGCATGATGGCAGGGAGGACTCAAGGCAGAGGAATAGCGTACCGTCCTGGCCGGTCGGCCTTTGCGGCTCCCCACGGTCCCACGGTGGGCCACGAACTGGGCCACAACATGAGCCTGCAGCACGCGCCGTGCAGCGCGCCTGACACGGACCCAGCATATCCCTACCCGGACGGCTCTATCGGGGCATGGGCCTACGACTTCCGCGAAGGTGGGCGTTTGATCCCGCCGTTTACGAAGGAGTTGATGTCCTACTGCGCGGGCGTGCGGATCAGTGACTACCATTTCACCAACGCGCTCCGGTATCGGCTTCGCACCGAAGGCCCGCCAGCCGCGACGACTGTCGCGTCCAGATCGATGCTCCTTTGGGGTGGGGTGCGAGCAGATGGCGCGCCGTACCTGGAGCCCGTGTTCGTGGTCGATGCTCCACCCGAGTTGCCGCGCGCTCGCGGTGAGTACCGGCTGACCGGACGGAGTGACCGCGGAACCGAGCTGTTCTCCCTGGCCTTCGACATGCCGGCAGTTGCCGATGGTGACGGGAGCTCATCCTTCGCCCTCTTGATTCCGGTGCGGGCCGAGTGGGAGGGCAGCCTCGCGGCGATCACGCTTGTCGGCCCCGGCGGCTCGTATACCCTGGACGGCGAGAGCGACATCCCGATGGCGATCCTGCGCAATCCGAGAACCGGACAGGTAAGGGGCTTCTTGCGAGACCTTCCCGCCCCAACCCAGGCGGCCATGGACGCGGCCCAAGTCGGTGCGCAACCGGGATTGGAGATGCTGTTCAGCCGCGGAATCCCAGACGCGGCCGCTTGGAAACGATGAGCGTTGACCATCGGGGCGCCAAGCCGCCCGGCTCGCTCCACTCCGCCGGCCGCCGGGCAAAGCACCGAACCGGTCGAGTGCGGTCGGCCCGAGGGACACCACCGGACGCCATCCGGCATTCGTGGTGCTTATGGACATCGGGTCCGGCACGCCCCGCACTCCCGCTATTCGAGGGCCGCATCCCGGTTGTTTCAATACGCTGGACTCAGATCTGGTCCAACGGCAAGAATGGCAGATCGTGCAGTCCTAATTGAAGTTACGTGGTTTCTTGCCGTGATGTGTGACTCAGCCAACCTGCCAGCCGCGATGCCCTCACCGATTCGCAATGTAAAGATAACCTTACAGTATGTCATGTTTACCATACATTGGCTGGCGCCAAGGCACCGCTCTGCGTTGCTCCTCGGGCGAATAGCTCTGCTATGCGCCCTTCGTCGCGCCTTGCCAGCCCGGCAGGAGTTCGCATTGTCACAACCCGGCACGCCACCTTCAGGAGCGCCCGGTACTCGTCCTCGGTGAGCGCGACCCGTTTCGGGTTCTTCTCCGTGGGCTTCCTGAAGCCCTTGAGCGGGTTCCTGACGAGGAGCGGGAGGCCTTCCTCGTCCCTCGACCTCGCAGCCCAATTCAGAACCGCGATCAGGAACTTGAGGTCCTATTCGACCGTCCGGTCGGAAACGGGCCTTCCGCTCGGACCGATCCTGCCCGCCCGGCGTTCCCGGATGAAGCGGTCCCAGTCCCGTTGGGAGAGTGTCACCGGGTCGCGGTTCCGTCCGAAGAACCGGAGGAACATCTGCGTGGCGGCCCGGTCGTGCCCCCGCGTATGCGCGCCCTTGGTGGGCGTCACCTCCGCACCGTGAATGTCAAGAAGCCCTCCCAGCGTGAGCGGCTCCGGCTCGGCTTCCGCCTTGCCGTTCAGGTCCGGGACCGCGAAGCCCGCGGCGGCCTCGTCCGCCTGCCGCTTCGCCCTCACCCATTCGCGGTGCCCCAGCGACCGGGTGATCCTTCGCCCGTCCTCTCGCCACTCCAACTGGAACAGGCCGGTCTTCGGGTCGGGAAACGCCCGGACCCGGTTCCGGCCCCATTCGCCAGCGCCGTACGAGCGCTGACTTCGTTTCGTGCGTGCCATCGTTCGATTCCTTTCGATTGATGGACTGCACGATCTGCATATCGGAACTTCGAGCCGGGAAGGCGTCTCCGCCAGCCGGAGGGGTTGGAAGCGCGTGGACTGGGCCGTAGAAAAAAACGAAGAGGTTCTGCCCCCCCAATGTCACCGGACGCCAAGGTGTGCCCGGGTCTGACCCGACCGGAGGCGGAACTTGATCAAGCCCGCCTACATGCGCTCCCACCTGTTCGGGCGCCGCCGTCGGCTCGTGGACGATTGGGCGGCTAGTCTCGCGGGCGGCATTGCAAGCACCGAGAACAGGACTCAGCGTGCCGCAGCCTCTTCGACGGGTTCCGTGCCATTGCTGATCGTCGCTCCGTTCTGGACTGCCTCGGCAAGACGCAGCTCCGTGATCGTCAAGCCTTGAAACCCACCTTCAGACTTCATCGAGTCGTCCAGTTGGTACACATCTCCGCATCCCACGCGAGCGCGTCTGCGACGGAATCCGCTGCGCTCCGTTTCGCGAAGGCCTCGTCGCGCCTGACCGTCAATCGGTCGAAAGCGGGTCCATAGACGTCACGCTGTATCGCATGACGGATAGCTTCCAGCACCTCTTCCACCTCGTTGTCCGCCCGCACCCACGCTGCGTATGCCGAGTCAGCCTTCGCAACTAATGATTCGCAGGTTTCCCCGGTACATGCTTGAATTGCCAAGTATGCCAGCGAGTCGTGACGCGTCTCGTTGCGATTCTTGACATTCGGGTCGTCGTTGTAAGTGGAGTCGGCGACTTCATTTAGCGCCACCATCAACGACTCGCAATCGGCGCCGCCGCCGCACGCCGTCAGCACCAGGGCCAAGGCCAGGTTCAAGTTTCTCATCGAGTCCGGATCTCCAGATTGCAGGAATGGTCCCGTAGGCGGCTCTAGCGCCCCGCCGACACACGCAGGGCGCCAACATAGACGGCCACGAGACCCTTGCAACACTACCCCCTTGGTCACCAGCGACGGTTCGAGCAGTGCCACATCGGTGATCTCGCGGATCGAGTCGCCGTGATTGCTGGGATTGCCAACCGACCGCTCGGCGTCCGGAACCGCAAGTCTTGAGTGGGATGGTGAAGCCGGGTGAGGACTCCTCGCGGCGAGCACCACCCGGGTCCGATTCCTCTTCATGGGCTTCCTGAAGCCCTTGAGCGGGTTCCTGTCGAGGAGCGGGCGACCCCGCTCGTCCCTCGATTCGCGGCGCCCCAGCGACTGGGTGGGCCTGCGCCCGTTTTCGCGCCACTCCAACTGGTAAAGGGCCAGCCTTCGGGGCAGGGAACTACGCGGCGCAGACCGGATTGCATCATTTTCGGCCGCTCGGCATGCTCGGGGGCCGCTTAGAGGCGTTTCAAGGGCATTTCGGGGAGTCTACGAGCGGTGGGATCGCCTCGGAGGCGACGAAGTCGGGTCTCCGAGGGGTAGAGGTACGGCAGAAAACGGCGGTGCGGCGGGTTATCCGTCGCCCTTGGCCGTCCCCGGGGTTGGCCGCGGAGAGGCCGAGGAGCTTGCCCGCGACGGTCCGGCCACCGCCGTCTCGGGCGATACCGGGGGGCGCGGGTGGCTGCGGGGCTGGCTTGAGTCACGTTGCGTGGCGAAGGCAGCCCACGCATGTCGAACACCACTGCGGTCTGGCAGGGGGGCTGTGCCCCCTCAGACCCCCCCTGATGTCCGCACTCTGACGGGAGTTCGCGGTCGGAGGCCGTCTTCCATCCCATCCCGGCGGCAGCCACTCGGCCACATGCGGAGGACTTTCCAGCCTTACGTTCCTCCGCGCCGAAGGTGCGAGGGGGCTGGCCTCCGGCGTATCATGAGTGACTGTTGGAACGAGGCCGAAGGGCGCGATCACATCAGAAACCGCGACCATGGAGCGACGATGGACCGGAGGGCAACGGACGAGATGACACGGAACGAGGAGCTGGACAAGCTGGTCGGAGATTCTGGATTCCTGCGGTATCACGCGGAGTATGCGAAGCCCCGCGAGTTCAACACGTTCGACGTGCTGCGGTATGCGGAGTACGAGATTCGTCACAGCAACGTGATGGCCTGGCTGCTGGATCCCGGCGAGACCCACGGGACTGGCCGAAGGATCCTGGAGTGGTTTCTGGACCGGGCGAGGCTGCCGGGGAAGTTGCCCCCGGAGATCGTCCGCGGGGACGGCGGGCAGACGGTGCGGGTGGAGCGGGAGCTGCACTATGTGGACGTGACGATCTTCCTGGAGAGCGATCGGGGCCGGCACATCGTCGCGGTCGAGAACAAGCCGTCGCGGGCTTCGCCGGAGCACTACGAGCAGGCGCGGGCACACCTGGAGCGCTTGCGTCCCAAGTACACGGGCCACAGGCGCCACGGCGTGCTGCTCTCCACCTCACGGAAGGGAATCGAGGGGGAGGACAGGCCTCCGGACCCGATTGCCCATGTGAGCTGGCGGGATGTAGGCACGCAAATCAAGACGATGATCGACGAGGGCGCCTTCGGGGAGAGGAGCGTGGCCGCCTTCATCCGCCAATACCTCGTGGCGGTCGGCCGGCTGATCGGCCCGGAGGAGAGCGACGCGGACTACTTCAGGAAGCTGCTGGACGACCACCATTCGCTGCTGAAGCACATGTCCGGCGCGCTCGGCAAGGAGCGGGGCGAGCACAAGGTCCGGAAGATGGTGCCGGACGGTCATGCGCACTACCGCGACACCGTAGTGCGGCTGGTGAAGGATGTCCGGCAGGAGCCGGGGTGGTTGCGTGACGAGGTTCGCGACCTGCTGACGAGTCGGGGGATCGAGACGGCGATCCGGGGGCCCTGGCTGAACTGGGAGCTGGAAGCGGCTCCGGCGCTGGGGATTCCCTGGTGTATCCGGTGGGTCCTGGACTTCCAGTATCGCCAGATCAGTGTGTGGCTGGAGGTTCCGTCGCATTGCCGGAACAAGGAGGCTGTGAAAGACCTGCTGGCTTTCGTGCGCGAAAGGCCGATCGACCGCCGTCGCCGCGAGAGGTACCCGATGAGGGCCGGTGGATACGGCTACTACCACATCTTTAACCACGAACTCGTCGCCGACGAAATCCTCTCGGGCAAGTCGACGGCGGCGGTCATGGAGGCCGTGCGGCAAGCCGTGGACGAATTCCTGGACGCGGAGGATTCGGACTACACGCGCATCAACGACTACTTCTGGTGCCTGGCGTTTCGGCCCGAGGTCGCGGTCTCGGCGGAGGAAGCGCAGTAGGAGGGTAGTCGCGGTCAGCCGTGATGCCCGCCACCTCGACCGGCTGGAGGTCGGCGAACGGGTGGTCCGCCGCCTCTTGCGGCGCTAAACCGCCTTCCCGCAGGGATTGGTGGTTCGGGAGCGACCCAGGCATGAGGGGCGAGGGTGTGCAAGCACGCTCGCCGCTATGCCGTACCGAGCCTTCGGCGAGGGGGGTCGCTCCCCTCCACGGCCGGAGTGGCTCCTGTCGCCACGACGGGTCGTGCGGCAGAGCCGCAAGACCTTGCCGTGCCGGGCGGATACACCGTGCCGGCCGGTGTGCATCACCCGAGCGCCAAAGTGTGCATCGACCCCCATTGTCTCTTTCACACCCCCGATCGGGAACGATACGTCAGGCCTCCCAGTAGAAGCGAGCCCCGGCGAGCCGAACCGTCCGCCATGTATCGACGCGTTCCGTCAGCCCTCGGCCCGCCCGCCTGCGCGCGCGCTGCTCAAGGGCGACGGCGTGCTTCAAGGCGGCCTGCAAGCCGCCGTACTCGTCCAGGACCCGGACATCCCCTCCGATGATGGCCTGCTCGATCCGGGCGACCTCGCGCCGCATCTCCTCGCCGATCTCGGACGGGCGCGGATACCGCGCCCAGCTGGTCAGCACCCGGCTCGCCCGACCGTACTCCTTCCATCGCCGGATGACCGCCACCACTTCGATCTTCAGGCCCAGGTCCCAGAGCGCCTTCCAGAGATCGCCGTGCTTCGCGCCCCACGAACGGAGCGCCGTCGCGGTCCCGTGGCCCGGTTCGGCGTAGACGAAGACGGCGCGCTCCGTGTCCAGCGCGATGGGCAAGCCGAGCGGGAAGAAGCGCCGGAGGCCCCCGAGCGCGCCCCGGTAGACCCGTTGGGGAAGAGTCTCCGATCGATCCCAAGCGCCTCGAAAGCGGCGACCCGGTCGGCTTCGGTCGGCAGCCGCGGCAGGCGGGGATGTTCGAGCACGTAGTCGAGCGCAAGCAGGCGCCGCATTGTCACCTCCGGCGACGTGATCCGGCGGCGGCGGTGGTCCCCCAAGCCGAGCGCCTTGTAGATCCTGCGACCGTGGATCCGGCAGATCCGGCCGATGCCGTTGATGCCGGGTGGCTTCTCCTCGCTGGCCACGCCTTGGGCGACGAGCTTGCGGACGGCGCGGCCAACTATCTCGTGGTGGCAGCCGAGGAAGCTCGTCCACTGCGCCCGGGTGAACACGCCCCCGTGGACGCAGGCGAGCGCGAGCCATTCAGCGCGGCGTCGCGTCCAGCCGAAGGGCTCCAGTGCCTTGGCGCGTTCCTTCAGGGTGGGCCGACGCTTCGCATACCGCTGGAGTGAACCGCCGCTTCGATGTCTCCATGCCTAAAACGCTGAGGGGCAACTCTCAGGGCAGTCAACCCACACAGGATGTCCCGATGTTCCAAAACGTTCCAGAACGTCTCGAACGGTAGCCGGTTTGCCATCGTAGTGGATGGGTAGAATCGGCCAAGACAGACACAGCGATGTCAGTTCATGGTCCGGGCGACGCGGAAACCGGTGATGCTGTTCGGGTTCCCGGTCGCCCTCCAACTCCGGCCCGCCGATCGAAGCAGCACCGGCCCGGAGGCCGCAGACCCGCCGCGCCTCGTACGACGGGCACAGTAGTCTCCCGATTGCCAGCCGCTGCCATCCGTCGGGGCACCCGAATAGCTCTCATTCCAGCAGTCCTGTGTCCACTCCCACACGTTGCCCAGGATATCGTACAATCCAAACGAGTTCGGCAGAAAAGAACCCACCGGAGCGGTTTTGCGCCCAAAGCCATCCGAGCAGGCCGCCGACACAGTTGGGCTCTCCACTTCGGCTTCTGCGGTCCGATCAAAGCCATTCGCATTACGACACTGTCCCAATTCGCCCTCCCCCCAGTACCGCACCGTCTGCGTCCCCGCCCGCGCCACGTATTCCCATTCCGCCTCACTCAGCAGCCGGTACGTCCATCCGGTCTCCTCGCTCAGCCACTCCGCGTACGCCACCGCATCGTCCCAGCTCACGTTGATCACCGGGCGGCGGCCGCGACCCCAGCCCTCGTCCTCGGGCTCCGCATCCGCCATCCCTGACACACTCATCCCACTCCGCGAACGTGACTTCGTAGGCCCCCACTGCAAACGGCCAACCAATCGTAACGCGGTGCTGCGGTCCCTCGTCGTTGTTACGACCCTCTTCAGACTCCGGTGACCCCATCGTGAAGCTACCCGGTGGCACCACGATCATCTCCGGACATGCGCCACAGTCCCGGAACCTCCGGCTCAGCGGCGTTTCCGCGCGGCCGCTGTCCGGTAGCAGCGATCGGTATACGCGGCCGTACACGCGGTCCGTCGCGTCCCAAAGTGAGGCATTCGATCCCAGGAGGTCAGCGGCGCGTACGCCCGCGGAGTTGTACAGTCCCCCGATCGGCGCCAGCCTCCACAAGAGCCAGAATCACACCGGCGGCATCGGTGCTCATCGCCGCGTGGTGCAACGGGGTGTTGCCCACCGCGTCCTGAAGGTCCGGGTCCCCCCCGGCTGTAAGCAGCGCCGCCACCACCGCCGAATCGCGACTCATGGCGGCGTGGTGCAGCGAGGTCATGCCGCGCAGGTCCCTCTTGTTCGGGTCGGCCCCGGCGTCGACCAAGCCGGAAAGCACCGTCGTTTCGCTTCCCCAGCGACCTTCCATGACCGCGAAGTGGAGCGGTGTCCAGCCGTAGTCGTCGGCGGAGTCGGGATCGGCACCCCCTTGCAGCAAGTCTGTCAATCCCAAACGGTCGCCGGCGAGCACGGCCACATGAACGGGTGTGAGTGCCGCTTCCACGTCGCCCCGCAGAAGTGCAGACATCACGCCGCGATCATCGGCATAGTACGCCGCAGAATGAATCGGGGTCCGCCCGTCGGCACTCTTCGCTGTCGGATCCGCGCCGCCGTCAAGCAGTATGGAAACCAACCTGGGATCGTCCCGAACCGCAGCATAGTGACGTGGTGTGAATGCCTCGGCATCGTAGACCCTGGCGCTGGGCTGGGCTCCGGCGTCCAGCAGAATCGACACCAGGAGCCGGTTTCCTCCGAGGACTGCGTAGTGGAGTGGCGCCCCGCCAACGCCGTCTCTGGCATTGGGGTCGGCTCCGCCATCTACCAGAATCGACGACACCATCGAGTTGTCGTTGTAAACCGCCAGATGGAGCGGTGCAGAGCCCCCGCTGGTTCTGGCGTTCGGATCCGCTCCGGCACCGATCAGAGCTGATGACAGCGTGAGGTCCCTATAGCGTGCCGCCCAATGCAGGGGCGTCCAGCCGTCGTCCCGGCTGACATTCGGATTGGCTCCGCGATTGATCAGAGCAGTGGAAACTGCGGGATTGTCGTTGAAAGCTACCGCCAAGAGCAGTGGTGTCCAGCCGTCGTCGGTAACCGCATTCGGGTCGTAGCCTACGTCGAGGAAGAGTGGCACCAAGGCCGGGTTGCCGGTGTGCTGCGCTGCCATGTGCAGGGGCGTAGTGCCGTCAGGATTTGCCTCCCACGGCCCACCGCTAGTTAGGCAACGTCGGATGTACTCGATGTCGTTCATGTGTTCTCGCCTGAGAACGCAGTCTTGCGCGCCGAGCTCCAGGCCGGAGCACAAGACCAAGAACGCGATGAATGCGACCTTGGCGCCGATTGATCCTGGTGCGTTCATACGTTGATTGCTCCTCCAGCCTCCGTAACGTCGTCAACCTCCAACTCAAGAACCGGGTGTCCGTATTCAAACTACTGAATCGTCAATGATCTGTGGGCGATAACAAGGATATCGTTTGTGATCAAATGGCGATAAATCGCTGCTATCGGGAGATCGCGGCTCGGAAGACCGCCGCGTGCGGGGACCAAGGGTCGTCGCCCCTGGACATCCCGGCGTAGGAGGTGACGAGGCGACGACACAGGCGTCAATTCACGGTCCGGGCGATGCGGAACCCCAGGTCGTTGGCCCGGTTCCCGGCCGGGTCCCCGCTGCGGAACCCCGAACGGAGGACCCACGGCTCGTCGTTCCATGCGCCACCGCGCACCACACGGCGCGCACAATCGCCCGAATCCACCGCGGTACCATCCAATGGAGGCTGCTCCCGCCACGACGACTCACGCCAACAGTCCTGGGTCCACTCCGAGACATTCCCCAGAGCATCGTACAGCCCAAATCCGTTCGGCCGGTAAGACCCGACCAGGGCCGTGTTCGCCCAGGCATCCCGGCACCCGACGCGACTCCTATCGAACCCGTGCTCGGCGTGCCCGGCGGCATCGTAGCCGTTCGCATAGTCACACTGCTCCGCGTCGCCTTCGCCCCAGTACCGCGCCATCCTCGTCCCCGCTCGTGCCACGTACTCCCACTCGGCCTCGGATAGCAGCCGGTACGCCTCCCCCGTCTCCCGCGACAACCACCGCACGTACTCCTGCGCGTCCTCCCAACTCACGTTGATCACCGGACGGTATCCGCGTCCCCACCCCTCATCTTGCGGGCGGTATCCCCGACACCCCCCAGCCTGCACGCACGCGTCCCACTCCGCGAACGTCACCTCGGTTGTCCCCACCGCAAACGGCGACCGGAACGTCACCCGGCGGGACCACCAGTCGTCGTCAGACCGCTCGGACTCATTCCACCACGATGTTCCCACCCAGAAGTTCCCCGCAGGTACCACCGTCATCTCCGGGCACGCCTCACAGTCGAGGAAGATCGTTCCTGGCGGCATCGCCGCACCCCTCGCCACGGGTGCCGCTCCGACGAGGGAGTCGCCACCGGCTGTGATCACGAACTCGACCCGGCGGTTGAGCGCCCAAGCCTCTTCGTTGGACTCCTGCATCGCCGGTTTTTCCTCGCCGTAGGAGACGTGGGTGAATCGGTCGGCGCTCAACCCGAGGCCGATGAAGAAACGGATGATCGCCTCGGCGCGTTCTTTGCCCACATCGATGTTATACTCTGAGGTGCCCCGCTCGTCCGTATGGCCCTCCAACCGCAGCCGCACCTCCGGGTTGGCGCGCAGGATCTGGGCCTTGCCACGGAGCGCCGCTACCGTTTCCGCTCTAAGGGCGATACAAGCCTGAGACCCTTGGTAAAACCCCTGCCTGAGGCAGTCAAAGTAGACAGGCTGCAGCAGCGTCCGGTGCGTAGCCGCAACAGCCTGGGCCGCTGCCGCTGGCACCGCCGGGTCCGCCCCCGCCGCAATCAGCGCCGCCGCGATTGCGGGGTCTGCCCGCCGCTCCGCCCAGTCCAGCGGCGTTCGGCCGTCCTCCCCTACTGCGTTCGGATCCGCACCCGCCGCCAGGCAGGCCCGCACGCTCTCCAGCGTCTCCGTCATTCGCTCCGGCGTGCACCCGCTCGCGATCGCCCCGTCCAACACCTCCAGCGCCGCCTCGTAGTGCTCGCCCTCAGGGCCGGCGAGTTCCAGGTACCGGGTCGCCGACGCCATCGCCTCCAGGTGGTTCCCCGCCCCGACCGCCACCTCCGCCCGCTTCATCCAGAACGGCTCCGGGAGGTCGAGGTCGTGTTGTTCCTGAAGCTCCAGGATCCGGTCCAAGGCGCGCAGTGCCGCTCCGTACTGCTCGCCGGCGATCTGCCGGTCCGCCTGCACCATGAGCCGGTCGAGCTGGATCTCGGGGGGGAGTTCCTGGGCGGACAGGGACGGCGCACCCAGCACCGCCAGTAGTGTTGCGACGGCGGTAGCCCACAGACGATGGTGTACAGTCACTTGAATTCTCCTTGTTGCGTGCGGCGGCCTGAGCCCGGGCGGCTCATTCGCTGGCCCGCCACCACACGCGCGACGCGGAAACCGATCGTGCGATCCCTCTCGTCCACCGAGAACGGATAGCGGTTCGCTGCGCGGAGGTTTCCGGGCTGGTTGATCCACGAGCCACCCGGGTGACCCGGCCGCGAGCAGTCACCTGATTCCCACGCAGTGCCGTCCACCGGCCCGCCCGCGTAGCGTTCATTCCAGCAGGCCCGCGTCCATTCCGACACGTTACCGAGCATGTCATGCAAGCCCAAAGCGTTGGGCTCGAACGATCGCAGGGCGGGGGCAGTCTCGGTGTAACCGTCCGAACATAGCGCGGTGCCGCCATCGTTCCAATCAGGATACTTCCGAAGACCCGTGGCATCCGCACCGTTCGCGTACAAGCACTGGTCCGTCAAGCCCCTTCCCCAGAATCTGGCTGTCTCCGTGCCCGCGCGGGCCGCGTATTCCCATTGGGCTTCGCTCGGGAGACTGTACTGCTCGCCAGTCACATCCGACAACCACTCCACGTACGCTTGGGCGTCTTCCCAACTCACATGGATCACCAGGCGCGAGCCACGACCCCAACCCTCGTTGTCGGGGATCAGACCGCCGCATCCACCCGCCCGCGCGCACGCATCCCATTCCGCGAAGGTGATCTCGGCGATGCTGACGGCAAACGGGGAGGCGAAGGTCACGTATCGCTGCGGACCCTCCGGCTCGATGACACGCAGGCCCTCCCACTCGGATCCGTGGCCCAGCTCTTCGCCGTCGGCGGTCCTCAGCGCCTCTACGACCCAGTGGACAACCGCGCCCGCTTCGTCGATCACGAAACGCAGACGATCGTCCTCCGACTCCGGCGACCCCATGATGAATGTCCCGGCCGGGACGACGACCATTTCGGGGCAGGTGGGGCAGTCGTGGAAGCGTTGGCCCGCCTCCTGGGCCGTGGCGGAGCGGGCGGGAAGTGGCTGGAGGAAGAGGAGCGGGAACAGCGTAAGGGACAGGGCCGGGCTGCCGGATTGGGTGGAATGAAGCATAGGGTGGTTACCGTTTCTGTGGGTGTCGCTTTCTCTGCACGGCACACATGGCGATCGGATCAGCTACTCTCAGGCCCCCGCCATGGTGGCAGGGCTTCTTTCACGATCCAGTGTTGATCTATGACTTCCTTAGCGTCGCCTCTGCGGAGCTCCCTCCAGTTCACTTCGCCCACCAGCTTCCCGTAGGCCTTGTGTTCGAGATTCCGGATCACGTTCCGGTGGGGTAGCGCCAGGAACCGGTGCTTGCCGCGAGAAAGCCGAGGGAACCAGCCCTTGCGGACGAGCTTGACGACGTACTGGTTCCCGAGCTTGGTCACGTGGGGCCCCTTGATCGTGTCAGAGTCGGTGTCCGCCGCAAGGAAAATCAGCGTCTCGATGACGTGCGCGCCGCCCACTCCCTCGGCATCGAGGGAGTCACCTCCGTGCATTCCCGCAAGCTTGAAGCGGTTCCCCGGACGAATGGGCTCGATCTCGAGGCGGAGCACGTACTGCACCATCTGCTCCTGGTCACCGGAGATGGCGCTTCCGATCAAGCGCCCGAGCTTTGCCTTCGCCAAACTGATCACGAGTTTGTCCACCTTGAGGGGCCAGTCCACCTTCGCGTCCAGGAACACACGGGCCACCTCCGTGATCCGGCTGAAGAGGCGCTTTGACTCGGGCGTGGTGCCGATGGTCGGGTCAAAGTCGCGCCTGGGCTTACCGGGAACTCTGTGCACGTTCCTGAGAAGCTTCGCCTCGGCCAAGAGTCTTCCAGCCCGCTCCCGGCCCATGTCGAAGTCGTATTCCCGGTACTCTTTCCGGAAGAACCCTCCGAAGTTGGCAACGAAATTGCCGGCGAGTTCGATGGGGTTGTCGTCCTCGTCCACGGGCCCGATGCCTACGATCCGGACATTCTTCCGTTCCCGGAGTCCGGCGACCTGGTCGACAAGCGAAAGGAGGTGGACGCAAGCTTGCCTGTGAGGGTCGGGGAGGGTGTCCATGCGACGATCTACCCCTTCTCCCCGAATCCGGCGCTCCTCGTCTTGGAGATCTAGCTGAGGGTCTCGGATCGACTTGTCGCCCTTTGCCTCGAGGACACCCTTGAGCCCATCCTCAACCTTGGTCGCGAACTCGCTGAGAGCCCGGTCATCCAAGGTGCCCTGGGCAAGGAGCCAGAATAGGTCGATCAGGGCACTCCTCAGCTCTTTTCGCCACTCGATCCTGTTGTTCACCTTCTCGGCCGCGAGCCAGTCCTTGAACGCCGCTTGGCCCGCCAACGCTCCAAAGAGGGGGGCTGCCAAGGCCACCATTCGGTCCACGTATGGCCGCTTCGCCACGTCACGGCCATCGAAGATCCGACCCAGCTTCCAGAGCGTGTTGTCGGGATCCTGGACTTCCAGTTCTCGGTAGTAGTCCAGGGAGAGGTCTTCTTTCGTTCCGCCGAGGTTAGGATCGATGAATATCACGATGCGTTCGAAGTTGCCGTCGTCGGCGTCCATACGCCTGATCAGTTTCATCACCTCGCGAAGAGGCTCGTTGTTGAACATCCCCCCATCGGAGAAGGTGAAGGGGAAGGCGTCGTTGTCGCTCAACACCTTCGGCCATAAGCCACCGTACTCGGCCTTTTTCCGTTCCAGGGCGACGGGCTCGAATGCTATGGGGAATGCGCCGGCCGCCACGCATGTGGCCGCGATCTCGCTCCACGCCCTTGGGGAGGTCAGGTCGTTCCGTACGAGCCAGCCGGGCGGGGCATCCAAGCCATCGTTGCCATCGAGACGGAGGTCGAAGATCCGGATGTCTTCGTAGAGCGTCGTCTGGAGGGCGTCGAGGAAGACGGTGCCCTGGCCCGCCTTCCTCCCATCCACGGGAATCCCGTTCAGGTTTGCAAGTGTGCAGGCGAGGAGGACCCTCGGACCGAGGATTACCGTGCGGGGCGTCACGTTCTGTTCCCAGCCCAGGAGTTCCTTTGCGATCTGGTCCACCGCATCCCGGTCCAGAAGCGAGTTCGCGTCCTTCATCTTCTCATCGGGGATCAGGTTCTCGATGTCGATCCGCTTGACCCAGGCGTCGTGCTGACGCTTCAACGGCTCGTCCGCGCGGCCCGCGAATTGGGGGTGCGCGAGGGTGTGAACGAGCAGTCCCAAGGACATGGCTCCGGCGCTCGCCCCCGCGAAGACATCGAATCGGACCGAGCCATATTCCTCCGCCCGGTTGTGTATGAGCTGCCTCACACACTCTCCCACGGCCCCGCCGCAGAACGATCCAAGGCTCACCCCTCCTCCCATGGCCAGTGCGACTCTCAGCTGCTTCCGGTCGCCTCTATTCGCATTCATTGTTGTCTTGGCCTCCATTGACCATCCTCCTTGACTTGAGACTCCGCGCGACCCGGAAGCCGAGACTGGCATGCCGGTAGTCCACGGGGTTTCTGCTTCGGTTCGCCGATCGTAGCGCCTCGGGTTCATTCCCCCAGCCCCCTCCCCTCGCGACGCGTGTCGAACAATCGCCCGTCTCCCAGGCGGTCCCGTCCACCGGGGCTCCCGCGTAGCGTTCATTCCAGCAGTCTTGGGTCCACTCCCACACGTTGCCGAGGACGTCATACAGGCCGAGCGCATTCGGCTCGTACGAGCCTGTCGGGGCCGGTCCCGCATGTCCGTCGGAGCACGGGGCAGTCCGCCAGAACGGATTCTCCTCCAGTGCCATGGTATCGGCTCCGCTGGCATGACGGCACTGGTCCGACGACGACTCCCCCCAATACCGGGCCGTCTCGGTTCCGGCCCTCGCGACGTACTCCCACTCCGCCTCGCTCAGGAGCCGATACGCCTCGCCCGTCTGTTGCGATAGCCAAGCCACGTAGGCCTGCGCGTCGTCCCAGTTGACGTTGATGACCGGCCGGCTTCCCCGACCCCAACCTCCGTTGTCTGGAATCAGACCACCGCATCCGCCTGACCGGGCGCAGGCGTCCCACTCGTTGAAGGTCACCTCATAGACGCCGACTGCGAAGGCGTCTTCGATCGTGACGTAGCGCTGGGGACCCTCCACGATGACGAGCCGCTGCCCTGGCTCGACCTCAAGTTCCACGTCATCGATCACCGTCCACCGGACCGCCGTTCCGTCTTCATCGTAGACGGCCCGGAGGCGTCCTTTCTCCGACTCCGGCGATCCCATGATGAAGGTGCCCGCAGGAACGACGATCATCTGTGGGCATGACGGACAATCTCGAAAGATGCTCCCCGGGATCAGGCTGACGGAGTCGAGACCGGAACCGGCCTGGGCAGCGAGAGGGCCCTGCAGCGCGGTGTCGGCGGTGAGGGCGAGAACAGCGGTGAGGGCGAAAGCGCGGCCTGGATGGCGCATCAAGGGCTTGCCCCGGCCCAAATGGCGGCCTGCCGCGGCCAGCGGGGCGCTCAATTCACGGTCCGGGCGACACGGAACCCGAAGCTGTCGTAGACCCGGTGCCACGCGGGGCCCGCCGCGCGCTGCCCGGAACGGAGGAGCCGCGGACCGGAGGTCCAGCCGCCGCCACGCAACACACGAATGGAACAATTCCCCGACAGCCAGGCGCGCCCGTCAGAGGGCGCACCCGCATAGCTGTCGTTCCAGCAATCGTCCACCCACTCCGACACGTTGCCCAGGACATCGTACAGACCAAAGGCGTTCGGTTCGAACAGGCCCACCGGTGCCGTTTCCGAGTATCCATCAGAACACGACACAGGTATCATGTCGTCGAATTCTTCCATCCACCTCCGGCCCTGATCGGTTCGGGATCCGTCCAGATCGAAGCCGTTTTCGTACCGGCACTGTCGCGACTCGCTCTCCCCCCAGTAGCGCGCCGTCGTCGTGCCCGCACGCGCCACGTACTCCCATTCGGCCTCGCTCAAGAGCCGGTATTCCTCTCCCGTCTCCCGCGACAGCCACCGAACGTACTCACGCGCATCCTCCCAGCTCACGTGGATCACCGGACGTCTCCCGCGGCCCCACCCCCCGTCTTCGGGCCGGTACCCCCCACATCTCCCGGCCGCCACGCACGCGTCCCACTCCGCGAACGTTACTTCGTAGACGCCCACTGCAAACGGCGTCTCGATCGTCACCGGGTGGCGCGGCCCTTCCCGATCCAACCGCCCCTCCTCCGAGTCCGGCGACCCCATCATGAAGCTGCCCGCAGGCACCACCACCATCTCCGGGCACCTCTGGCAGTCCCGGAACACCGTGCCCGGTGCCATCGCCGCACCTTGGGCCTCCCTCGCCGGAGCAGCCGCCACTGCCGGGTCCGCACCCGCCGCGACGAGCACCGCCGTGATCCCCGGGTCCGCCCGCTCCGCAGCCCAGTCCAGCGTCGACCGGCCGTCGTCGCCCTTCCCGTTCGGATCCGCGCCCGCCGCCAGGCAGGCCCGGACGCTCTCCAGCGTCGCCGTCATTCGCTCCGGCGTGCATCCGGCCTCGATCGCCCCATCCAGAATCTCCAGCGCCGCCTCGTAGTGCTCGCCTTCGCGGCCCGCGAGCTCCAGGTATCGGGTCACAGACGCCATCGCCTCCAGGTAGTCCTCCGCCCCGACCGCAACCTCCGCCCGTGTCATCCAGAACGGCTCCGGCAGTTCCAGGTCGTGCTCCTCCCGAAGCTCCAAGATCCGGTCCAGGGTGCGGAGCGCCGCTCCGTACTGCTCGCCGGCGATCTGCCGGTCCACCTGCACCATGAGCCGGTCCATCTGGACATCGGGGGGGAGCTCCTGGGCGGCCGCGGGTGGCGCACCCAGCGCCAGCAGCAGTGTTGCGACGGCGAAGCGCCACAGCCTACGGTATCCACTCATTTGAATTCTCCTTGCTGCGCGACCCGGCTCGAGCCCGGCCGACATCGCTGGCCCGCCAACACACGCGTCCCCCCGCCCCTCAGCCGTCGCACTAGGTCACTGTCCGATTTGATTCCGGGGTTGCCCGCGACCAGGTTCGCGGCCCGGTTGCCTTCGTTGTCCTCAAGCGACGGATCGGCCCCGGCGTCCAGGAGTGCCTCGACGACGGCGGCTCCGCGGAACCTCACAGCCTGGTGCAAGGGTGTGTGACCGCGATCGTTCCGGACATCGATCCCGGCACCGGCAGCAACCAGAGTCTCGACGAAGCCGGGGCCGGCCAACAGATGAAGCGCGGTCAGTCCGTTCTCCGTCCTGACGTCCGGGTCGCCGTCCGCTTCCAGAATGGCCATGGCGATCTCGCGTTCACCCATCGACACGGCGAAATGGAGCGCGTTCCAGCCGTAGTCGTCCTCGGCGCTGGCGTCCGCCCCGCCCGCCAGCAGCGACATGGCGGTCTCGGAATCACCGAGCAGGATTGCCCGGTGCAGCGGTGTCAAGGCGAAATCCACGCCCCGGTCAAGGAATTCCGGAAGGGCCCTCGACCTCGCCGAAAACACGGCGGAGTGAAAGGGCGTCCATCCGTCGTTGCTCAGGGCCTCCGGGTCGCCCCCGGCCTCGAGCAAGAGCACCGTTACCCGCGCATTCGGGTTCAGGTGCGCGAAATGGAGCGGCGTGTAGCCCTCGTTGTTCATGGCGTTCGGATCCGCACCCGCAGCCAGAAGATGCGACGTCACCACGGGGTTGCTGTTCTGCACGCCGGAGTGAAGCGGGGTTGAGCCGAAATCGCTTGGTGCGTTCGGATCGGCACCGGCCTGCAGCAGCAGACGGACGATCGCCGGATTGTTGGTCTGGGCCGCGGTGAGGCGAAGTATCCCGGGGCCCAGTGCGTCCAGCCCGTGTTCCTGCAGGCAATTCCGGAAACCTTGGATGTCGTCGTAGTCGGCGATGTCGCAGTCCTGGGCGGCGGCGGGGGTAGCGAGGAGGAGGAGGGCGGGGAGGAGGAGGGGTGGAAGTCGGTGGTGGAGTGAGCCGCCGCGCGGAGGGGTGCGGCCGGGCAGGATCGGGGGCAGGGTGAGTATCGTGTGCGGCTTCCGGTATCGGGTGCGATCCGCCATCGGGTTGATCCCGTCGTGGTAGGGTGTCGGTTCCCCAGTCCTTTGGCCGACGCCCCACGCCACTGGTCGAGTTCGTTCTGGAATCGCGCACGACCACATGCGCGGGCCGAGCGCAAACCTCCCGATTCTCGTCCTTGATGCCGGTCCAGATCTCCTGAAGAGCTTCAAGCTCATCAAGGATTACCTCAGGCCCATTCGGCCATTGGTCCATTTCGCCATCGGCAGAGCGCTCCCACGCCAGAGTCAGCGAATGGCTGAGCCAGAAAAGCTCCTCCGCCGTATTGGTCACCCAACGGTGACCCTGTTCACATCCGGCCCCAGCCAGTTCTCCGAGAACCTTGCCAAATACACCGCCATAGCCGAACAGGTCGGTACGGGCGTCGAGCACTACATCCGCATCTTCACGTGCAGCCGCGATTGCAGCGCTCCGGACCCGATCAGCCGCGACCGACATGAGCGAATCGATGCGAAGGGTGTCCAGCTGGCCTTGGGCGGCCAACGGAGCGGAGATTGTGAGAGCGAGGGTGGCTATGGTCAGGCGGAGGTGAAGAATCAACCGGTGCTCCACGCCCGCGGAAGGCGGACCCATGGTCATGGCCGTCGGTTCAATTGCCCGTAGTCGCGAGCAGCCACCAAGCTTCCAGAGGACCCGGCCCAACCGGGACGACACGCGGCCTTTGGCAAACCGGGCAACCGCAAGACTCCAAGTCACTTGGATGTGAGGAATCTCGTCGCCGACCAGTCCTGCGCCGGCGAGGAGAGACCCCACCACGCGGTTCACCGACTCCCGGTCGGCCACGGTCTGGACCGCCAGGCCCGACGGAACCGGCTGGTTGTTGTATTACAGTCCATCACGTCTTGTCACGTCGCAAGATAAACAGACAGTGATACTCCAGTTCATCCTCAAAGAGTGATTGGTCCGTACATGGCAAGACATCGACGTTGTGCGCAACATCGCTTCGCATTCGCGACACTGTCACTCCTAAGACGATCCGCAACGTCACGTTGCCTCGCATTTTCCTCAACTTCCGTAGACTTGCTTTGGCCACCGGCCTAGGTACCACTCTGAGCCTTGGTTGTATTGCCTCTTCGGTAGGTGAAACAGCCACTCCGCGGTTCGCGTCATCGGTTGTCGCTGAGTCGCCGTCTGAGCGCAACCACGCAATGATGTCGGCATTCACCTTATCTGCTTCGTCCTTTGGCAGAGCCACAACATAGTGCGACCATTCTGCATTGCCTAGCAATCGCTGCATTCCCCCGTGAGCTGCGATAGCATCTGCCAAGTTGTCGCCACGCGCATACAACGTGGCATCCTCCCCAACGGCCAGGAATTCGACCGGGCCACGGTCCCCGACAAAGGTTGCCAACATGTCGAAGCCGACGACCCGTGGCTCTGATTCGGTGTCCGCGCACGCGATTGCGGCGAATACCAACAGCACTGGTAACAATGCAAACGTCCGTCTCATCCGTCTTCTCCTCTTGGTTGTCGTCGTGGGTACAAGGGACATCCGCGTTTGTCCTCCTTACTGCATCTACGGTTGTTGAGCGACGTGTACGCCTGGTCCCTCTGGCTTACGCGCCCGCAATTCGATTCCGTAAGAAGCTTCCACCTCGTCAAGCCATTCCGCTGGTTGTATGATACCGAATACTTCACTCACAAACGCCCGTTTTGCAGACACGACCAGATCCATCAACCTTAGCCCGGCCCGTTGTTGCAGCTTACCGCAGAGCCGGTTTTGCTCTTCCTTCGACAGGTGCTGAAATGCTGAGCACACATACCCTTCAGTCCCCGGTCTGACGGTGCTAAGTGTCTCCCAACGGATCCACGGCCTGTTGTGGTCAGGCTTCTCGGGATCGATGGCCATCAGGACATGGAATCCTGCCAATACTCGATTCAACACCGGATCACGGAGGCCTTGTTGTGCCAAACCCATGTCCTCGCCGATCCTCATCTCACCCACGTTAGGAAAGAAGAAACGTCCACGGTCAACAAGCGACGATACCTGACCGATTAGCTTGGAATGCTCTTCGACGAATCGCTGCCTTGCGTTGGCAGGAACATCTGCTTTATCCGGATTGAACGCAATCAGTGTTTGGATCTCTCCCATTACATCGATGACTTCGTCTGAGAACCGGATGAGCTCTCTTCTATAGCCATCGAAGGCTTGGAGCCGATCACGTCGTTCCTGGGTGTGCTTTTCGCGATCAGCACGCGCATCCTCGAATTCTCTTTCTCTTGCAATGCGAGCTTTTTCCAAGCTCTTGATGAACCACCCGAGGCAAGCGGCGACGACAGGGATGAGAATGCTGCCAATCCCGCTAACAGCACCCCAATCGACATCACGCGAAGTTACTCCTGATTGAGGCATGCAAGCCACAATCGGCATGGACAGCAGTACAACCACGGCTACTAGGCGAGCGGCTCGGTTGGCTTTCATTACACTTCTTTCTGTTGTACGGTCGCCCCCAGGCGGGAAGCGAATAGCTTTTGCATATGCAAGCTGCTGCAGGTGCACTCACCCCCACCCCCACCCGATACCCCCGGTCTCCTCCTCCCCGAAACTCAAGGCGACTACCAGATACTCCCCCGCGTAGACGGCCCGGAACTCCACCCGCGCGTTCGATCCCGACCCTCCGTCGTCGTCGGCCGCGACCGGTGTGCCGTCTTTGCGGAGCACCCTCAGGTAGGCGTCCACGTCGTCCGACTCCATGTCTATGACTACACGCTGCCCCACCGTCGCTGCGGTAACGGTCCACACGTCGTAGTGCGAGCCGTCGTCCCAGACCGCGTCGGAAGAGGTGAGGCTGCCGTTGAATGTCCGTCCGGGTGCCAGCGCTCCGGCCGGCATGACGAGGTGCCGCCAGGCCGGGCTGCCACGGATTTCCCAGGCGAGGTCCACGGAGCGGTTGCCGTCTTCGTTTTCCGCCCTCGGGTCGGCGCCGTCCGCCAAAGGCCGGTTCACCGCCATCGCGTCGCCCCGGAGCGCGGCGAGTTGCAGCGGCGTCAGATGTTCGTCGGCTCCTGCGTCCAGCATCCTCGACACGACAGCCGGCTCTGCCTGGTACCTCAGCGCCGAATGCAGAGGCGTGCGGCCATCGTTGCTCTCGCCGAAAGGGTCGGCGCCCCGGTCCGGCACGACCTTGACGACGATCATCCCCGCGAAGGATGTCCCCCCTCCCTCCACCGAGGCCGCTGTCATGACGGCCCGGTAGGCGCCTTCCGTCTTCGCGGTGAAAGCCGCAACCGGGTAGCGATCCATCAGCGTGTCGCAGTCGACCGGGTCGCCCGCCGGGTCGTAGACGCAGATGTCGACATCCGCTCTGTGCGACTCGGCGTAACCTGACACCAGATACTCCTCCCCGGCCCTGGCCGGGATCCGGACTTCTCGCGAGTCGCCCTCGGCGAACCGGGCAATCACTAGACTCCAGGCCCCCGGGCTGTGGGGAATCTCGTCGCCGAGTTGTCCTGCGTCAGCGAGGAGTCTCTCCACAACCCGGTTCACCGACTCCCGGTCGGCCTCGGTCTGGCCAACCAGGCCCGACGGGACCAGCAGGCAGGCCAGCAGCAGGGTGCAGATCCACGGCATTCGGGTTCGCGCTGCCACGAAGCCGCCTATCCGGGTCACGTTGTTCGCTCTTTTCATTTCGCCGTGGCTATCACGGCGGGCCGCCGGTGCGGATCCCGCGCTGTGGGTTGTCGTGCTCGGAACGGCTGGCCCCGGGCTCGAGGACCGGGTGCCGGTGTTGAGTATAATAGGTGCAAATGACCTGTGGACGACAAAAACGATGACTTTTGTGACTGAATAGATATGATCGTAGATTGGGAGCGGGTTTCCCGCCCGGGGGCGCTGCCCCTGCGACTCCTCGCGCAGGCGGTCACGAGGCAAAGACACAGGAGTCAATTCAGGGTCCGGGCGACCCGGAATCCGAGGCTGTTGGCCCGGCCTCCGGCCGGGTTCCGGAAGCGGTTCGCCGAACGGAGGGACCTCGGTTCGAGGAGCCAGTGGCCACTACGCTGCACACGCAGGGAACAATCGCCGGAACTCCACGCGCTGCCATCCGCCGGAGCCCCCCAGTATCTCTCGTTCCAGCAGTCCTGCGTCCATTCCCAGACATTCCCCAGAACATCGTACAGTCCGAATCCGTTCGGCTCGAACATACCCACCGGGGCAGTCCGAACATAGCCGTCCGTGCACGATGCAGGATCCATCGGAAACTCCAGTTCCGCGTGCCCGGTCCGATCATACCCGTTCCCGTATCGGCATTGCCCGGTCTCACTCTCCCCCCAATAACGCTCCGTCTGCGTTCCCGCCCGGGCCACGTACTCCCACTCCGCCTCCGTGAGCAGCCGATACTCCTCCCCCGTCTCCCGCGACAGCCACCGCACATACTCCCGCGCGTTCTCCCAGCTCACGTTGATCACCGGACGGCTCCCACGCCCCCACCCTCCATCCTGCGGCCGGTAGCCCCCGCATCCCCCGGCCGCCACACACGCGTCCCACTCCGCGAATGTCAACTCGTACACGCCCACCGCGAACACGTACCCGATGGTGACGCGGTGATGCGGCTTTTCGTCGGAGAAGCCCTCCAAAGACGATTCCGGGGACCCCATCATGAAGCTCCCCGCGGGCACCACCACCATCTCAGGGCAGGCCGCACAGTCGCTGAAGTGCTCGCCGACCCGCCGGTCCCCTCCCTCACCCCGCGAAACCGCCGGCGCCGCCGGGCGCGGCGCCTCGCGCACGGCGTCCGCCCGCCGCGCCCCGCCGGCACTCCAGCGCTGCCGCACGATCACCTCGTAACCGCTGCCGTCGTAGTACGTGTCGAAACGGGCGTCGAGCCTCGCGTTCGCCTCCGCCCCGTCCCAGTCCGTTCCGTACCCCACCGAAAAACCGTCGAACCTCGGATCATCGGGGTCGATCGTCAGGTCGAGCGGAATCACCCCGGTGTACTTCACCACCACCACATGGGTGTTCCCGGGCTCCGACCACACGCAGCGAACCTCCGTCTGCTCCAAGTCCTCCAGAAGGCCCGCTTCGATCCGGTCCCGGTCCGCGAATGCGACCGCCGCGCGGTAGACCAGTTCCACGTCCTTCTGTAGAACCGTCCGTACCGGCCCTGCGTTCGCCACTCTCTCCAGCTCGCTCCCCACACACACCACCGCCCCAAAGCCCTCCTGGGCGTACGCCGCGGCGGACGGGACAACGGCCATTGCGACGACGATCGCTCCCAAGTGCATTCTGTTCATGCCGGTGCCACGAGACCCGGTACCCACGGCGTCAACGCCTGGTGGAACGCGCTCGAAGCGTCCGCCAAGGGCAGCCGGACGGACGGTCACGCCACATCGATCTGGATGCGACAGTGGTCGCTCGACCCCCACTCTGCCACCTCGTTGAGTGCCCGCACCCTAATGCGCTCGTGGAATCCACGCGAAGCAAACACATAGTCGAGTTGGCGGTCGGCCTCAGCGGGATTCTTCTGGGTCACGGTCTAGTCCTCGCCAGTGGATGCGGCCTGATCCAGCGGGCGTACATCGAAATCGCGATGAACGGTGGGACACCGTTCGATGGAATCACCTGGGCTGCAGCGATCGTGCCGATACCAGAGACGGCGATCTCGTCCGCACCGGTGGAGGTCCGTGGCGGAACCTGCCGGAACCATTTGAGCCGAACGCGGTCTGAGAGACGCACTACGCGTGGCCAGCGGTCGTGAGAATCGACTGCCCAAGGCTCGCCGCCCGTCTCCATGGGGCCGTCAAGTTTCGCCGGTATGCCCCTGGCTTCCTGAAGTAGCGCAAGGTCCGCGTCCATGTCTCGGAGTTCGCGCCAAGGTTTTGTTCGTCCAGCAATGTTCCAGCTGACGATTCGGATGGGGGCATCTGATGGGTGTTGGGCCATTTGCCAGAACGAAGCTATAGTGGAGTTGCCCCGCCATGACGGACACCTTTCCATTGGTGCCAACCAAGGAGGTGTGCCATGGCGGGAAGAAGACGAGGGCGGTATCCGCCCGAGTACAAGGCTAGCGTGTCGCAGCCGACCTGATCACCGGCAGGGCCGTAGACGCAGATGTCGATGTCCGTTCCGAACGACTCGGCGACACCTTTCGCCACGTATTCCTCCCCCGCCACGGCCGGGATCGGGACCTCTCGCAAGTCGCCCTTAGCGAACCGGGCAATCACGAGACTCCAAGTTCCCGGGCGATGGGGAATCTCGTCGCCGACCAGTCCCGCAGCGGCAAGCAGTGGCGCCACAACCCGGTTCACCGACTCCCGGTCGGCCTCGGTCTGGCCCGCCAGGCCCGACGGGACCGGCGGGCAGACCAGCAGCAGCGCGCAGATCCGCAGCATTCGCTTTCGCACAGCCTCGAAGGCGCCTGTCCGGTTCACGTTGCTCGCTCTCTTCATTTCGCCGTGGCTATCGGGGCGGACCGCCGGTGCGGATCCCGCGCTGTGGGTTGTCGTGCTCGGAACGGCTGGCCCTGGGCTCAAGGACCGGGTGCCGGTGTTGAGTATAATAGGCGCAAATGATCTGTGGGCGACAAAATCGGTGAGTTTTATGACTGAATAGATACAATCATAGATTGGGGGCGGGTCTCCGCCCGAAAGATGGCCGCGTGCCGCGCCCGGGGCGCTGCCCCCTGGACTCCCCGCGCAGGAGGTCACGAGGCAAGGATACAGGAGTCAATTGATGGTCCGCGCGACTCGGAATCCGCTGTAGTAGCTCCGGCTCCCGGCCGTGTCCCTGATGCGGTTGGCCGAACGGAGGGCCCGCGGAGAGCCGCCCCAGGAGCCGCCGCGCAACACACGAACGGAGCAATCGCCCGAACTCCACGCGCTGCCATCCGCCGGTGCCCCCGAATAGCTCCCGTTCCAGCAGTCCTGCGTCCATTCCCAGACATTCCCCAGTACATCGTACAGTCCGAATCCGTTCGGCTCGAACAGGCCCACCGGCGCGGTCCGAATGTAGCCGTCACTGCAGGATACCGTTGTCCAGTCCGGGTATTCCGCCAACGCCGCTGCATCCGCTCCATTGCCATACCGGCATTGCCCGGTTTCCCTCTCTCCCCAGTACCGCGCCGTCGTCGTCCCCGCCCGGGCCACGTACTCCCACTCCGCGTCCGTCAGCAGCCGGTACTCCTCCCCCGTTTCCCGCGACAACCATCGAACGTACTCCCGCGCGTCCTCCCAGCTAACGTCGATCACCGGACGGCTCCCACGTCCCCACCCCTCATCCTCCGGCCGGTAGCCACCGCACCCCCCGGCCGCCACACACGCGTCCCACTCCGCGAACATTACCTCATACACGCCCACCGCGAACGGCGACCCGATCGTCACCCTGTGCCGTGGCCCTTCCGTGTCGAACCGACCCTTCTCCGATTCCGGCGACCCCATCATGAAGCTGCCCGCGGGCACCACCACCATCTCGGGGCAGGCTTCACATTCCCGGAAGACCGTCCCCGGTTCCATACTGCCGGGTTGCGGCTCAATCTCCGGATCTGCCGCGTCGGCCGCCGACTCCGGCCAACCCGCTTGTCCTTGCCGGGCCGCGGTGACGGGCGGGTGATTATCCCACGTCTCCCGCACCACGATGTCGTAGTTGGACCCGACGACGTACCCGTTGAGCCGGGCTCTTGCCACAGCCTCCGCTTCAGCGTCGTCCCAGCTGTTCCCGTACCCGACTGAAAAGGCCTGGAACCTGGGGTCGTCGGGATCTATGGAAGTATCCCCGGGCACTACCCCCTCGTAGGCGATCACCACAAGGTGAGTATCGTCGGGCTCGGACCAGTTGCAGGTGCCGCCATCGACAATGTATACCCGGCCATCCAGGCGTGACACGAGAGCTTCCTCAAGGCGCTCCATGTCCTGCTGGTTGATCGGCTTGACGCCAATCCGCCAGACGAGCTCGGTGTGGTGTTCGAGCGTGATGTCCACCGGGCCGGGCACCGAGGCGCTCTCTTCCTCGAACGCGATGCATACAGCGGCGGCACGGGTCATTTGGGCACTCGCGGGGCTGGAGCCGGCGAAGACTGCTTGGGAAAGCAATGCGCACAGTGCGATGAGGGGGATGGTAGGTAACGGAAGGGACCGAATGGCAGGTCCGGTGTTTGTCGTGGTCATTGATGGAGATGCCTCTCAGTGCTGATGGGATGCGTTTCGGCGTGTGGCGGGCACAGTCTTCGGGGAGGGCGAGGCCACCCGGGGTCCGTCATGCGCCTGTTTTCGTCGTCAACGGGGGATCGTTTCATCGCCTCTGCTAGTGATCTCGGTTGCGACTCTTGGCACGCCGGATGACCCCAGCAAGCAACTTGAGCAGAAGCAGTGCGATGAGCAGAAGAGCGACGATCCGGAGCGTCGAGAGCACGCATCGGCACATCTCAACCCACACGTCCATAGCCAGAAGATCGCCGAGATTGATACCCCTCAAGACCAAATAGGCGAAGAGCAGCAAGAGCGTTAGTGCGATCGCAATACACTTGCGAATCGGTCGTCTGCGAACCTCGGGCGTCGCCCTCCAGAAGCACCAGGAGACAACACGTAGAGCCAACCAGCAGATCCTCGCCTGGAGCCAATTGGCGTGTGACCTCCCCGAGCGTGCGATACGATACCAGATTTCATCAGCCCTGCGCCTACTCATGGGGTAGGGCTCGGCACTATCGCGGCTGTAGAGGTAGTCGTGGACGACGCCCGCAATATCCACTTTTGACCACCGAACCAACCATCGACCGAACGGAGGGATCGAGCTGTAGTCTGTGTGGAAGCCGGCGGGCACGACCACTGTTTCCCCTTTGCCTCCGTCGTCGCACCGTTGGACATGCCGTTCCACGCACACCACGATGGCTCTCAGCAGTCGGCGCTTGCCGTTTGACAATCGCTCCGTGCGCAGGGCACCGCCAATCACTCTGCTGGGGGCAATGCGGGTCATGTGTTCCTCTCCGATCATGTAAGGTGAGGGGTCTTGGTCGCCAAGATAACGGGGAATCCGCCGAAGCTGATGAGCCGGTCACGAGCACGGCAGGTATCCAGAGGACCCGGCCCAACCGGGACGACACGCGGCCTTTGGCGAACCGGGCAACCGCAAGACTCCAGGTCGCTTGGCTGTGAGGAATCTCGTCGCCGACCAGTCCCGCGCCGGCGAGGAGTGACTCCACCACGCGGTTCACCGACTCCCGGTCGGCCAACCAGGCCCGACGGAACCGACAGCCAGGCCAGCAGCAGGGCGCAGATCCGCAGCATTCGCTTTCGCACTGCCTCGAAGGCGCCAATCCGGTTCATGGTGTTCGCTCTCTTCGTTTCGTCGTTGCTATCGCGGCGAGCCGCCGGTGCGGACCCTGCGCTGTGGGCTGTCGTGCTCGGAACCCCTGGCCCCGACTCAGGAACCGGGTGGCGGTGTTGAATATAATGGGGTCAAAATGATCGGTGGGTGAGAAAAAAGGCGCTTTTTGTGACTCAGTGGCGACAACTGGAGACTGTCGGCAGGTGTTCGCCCGGCAGATGGTCACATGCCGCGACCAGGGGGCGCTGCCCCTGGACCCCCGCGCTGGAGGTAAGGAGGTAAGGACATAGGAGTCAATTCATGGTCCGGGCGACTCGGAATCCGAGATAGCGATTGTCCCGGTCCCCGGCCGAGTCCCTGCCGCGGAACGCCGAACGGAGGTCCCTCGGAGCGTTGCCCCAGGAGCCGCCGCGCACCACACGCAGGGAACAATCGCCCGAACTCCACGCGCTGCCATCCGCCGGAGCCCCCCAATAGCTCTCGTTCCAGCAGTCCTGCGTCCATTCCCAGACATTCCCCAGAACATCGTATAGCCCGAATCCGTTCGGCTCGAACAGGCCCACCGGCGCGGTATGGACATAGCCGTCCGAGCACGATGCCGGATCCCAGGTGAATATCAGTTCCGCTTGCCCGGTCCGATCATACCCATTGGCATACCGGCACTGCCCGGTCTCCCTCTCCCCCCAGTACCGCGCCGTCGCCGTCCCTGCCCGGGCCACGTACTCCCATTCCGCCTCCGTCAGCAGCCGGTACTCCTCCCCCGTCTCCCGAGACAACCACCGCACGTACTCACGCGCATCCTCCCAGCTCACGTGGATCACCGGGCGGCTCCCACGCCCCCACCCCTCATCCTCCGGCCGGTAGCCCCCACACCCCCCAGCCGCCAAGCAAGCATCCCACTCCGCGAACGTCACCTCGTACACGCCCACAGCAAACGGGTAGTCGATCGTCACCCGGTGGCGCGGCCTCTCGCGCTCGAACCGCCCCTCCTCCGCCCCCGGCAACCCCATCATGAAGCTCCCCGGCGGCACCACCACCATCTCAGGGCAGGCCGCGCAGTCGCGGAAAACCGCCCCCGGCTCCATCGCAGCCTCCCCGGCCGCCTGCGGGGCCGCTGCCGCGGCCACCGCACCGACGAGGGACTCGCCACCTGCGGTGATCACGAACTCGACCCGGCGGTTGAGCGCCCAAGCCTCTTCGTTGGACCCCTCTACCGCCGGCATCAATTCGCCGTAGGAGATCGGGGTGAACCGGTCAGCGCTCAACCCGAGCCTGACCAAGACCTGGATGACCGCCTCTGCGCGGTCATTACCCAAGGCGATGCCCATCTCCGTGGTGTGTCGCTCGTCCGCATGGCCCTCCATGCGTAGCATCACTCCCGGGTTGGCACGCAGGATTTCGGCCCTGGCGCGGAGCGCCGCTTCCGTAGCCGGTGTAATGACGACACAAGCATCAGACGGCTCGCCCAGAGTATTCAGGACGCAGTCGAAGTAGACAGGCTGCAGGAGCGTCCGGCGCGCAGCCGCAGCCGCCGGGTCCGCACCCCCCGCGATCAGCGCCGCCGTGATTCCGGGGTCCGCCCGCTCCGCCGCCCAGTCCAGCGTCGACCGGCCATCCTCGCCTATTCCGTTCGGGTCCGCACCCGCCGCCAGGCAGGCCCGCACGCTCTCCAGCGTCTCCGTCATTCGCTCCGGTGTGCACCCGCGCGCGATCGCCTCGTCCAGCAGCTCCAGCGCCGCCTCGTAGTGCTCGCCTTCGCGGCCGGCGAGTTCCAGGTACCGGGTCGCTGCCGCCATCGCCTCCAGGTGGTTCCCCGCCCCGACGCCCACCTCCGCACGCTTCATCCAGAACGGGTCCGGGAGTTCCAGATCGTGTTGCTCCTGTAGCTCGAGGATCCGGTCCAGGGTGCGCAGCGCCGCCCCAAACTGCTCGCCGGCGATCTGCCGGTCCGCTTGCACCATGAGGCGGTCGAGCTGGACATCGGGGGGGAGTTCCTGGGTGGCCGCGGGCGCGGCGAGGCCGAGGAGGAAGGGGAGCGGGAGGGTGAGCACGGCAATCTTGATTCCCTTCATGCGTACCTCCGGTCGCTTTCGTATGCCGCTCGGCGAATCGGTCCATACGGGTCTCCTCCGAGGGCCGCGACCAGCATCGGCGTGGTATTGCAGTCGCCCGCCACGAGGTGGGTGCCGGGGGTGGTCCAGATCTTGGCGGCAAGGCGTGTGAGCTGTCGTGGGTCGTACACGGCCGGCACCGCTACGCGGATCTGCCCCGTTAGCGTAAGGGGTGGATCGTCGGTTCCGTCATCTGCCCTTGCGGCGTCGCGAACGTGATAGACGACGACGGGGCCGCCCGGCGGCGGGAGTCCCGAGCTGATGGTGTCGGTCTGGGTGCCCGGCCCGCTGTCCTCACCGATTCTCGAGTCGCGCACGACCACATCTGCGGGCCGGTTGCACATCTCCCGATTCTCATCCTTGATGCCTGCCCAAATCTCTTGAAGAGCTTCAAGTTCGTCGAGGATCACCTCAGGCCCAAGCGGCCATTGCTCCATTTCGCCGTCGGCCGAGCGCTCCCCCGCCAGAGTCAGCGAACTGCTGAGCCAGAAGAGCTCCTCCGCCGTATTGGTCACCCAACGGCGAGCCTGTTCACAACCGGCCGCAGCCATTTCTCCGAGAACCTCCCCGAATACGCCGCCGTAGCCGAACAGGTCGATGCGGGCGTCCAACACCACTGCCGCGTCTTCACGGGCAGCCGCGATTGCGGCGCTCCGGACCCGGTCAGCCGCGACCGGCATCAGCGAATCGATGCGAAGGGTGTCCAGCTGGCCTTGGGCTGGCCAAAGGAGCGGGGATTGTGAGGGCCAAGGTGGCTATGGTCAGACGAAGGAGGTGAGGACCCACTGGTGCTCCACCCGCACATTGAGACCTATACGCGGAAGGCGCACCCATGGTCATGGCCGCCGGTTCATTTGCCCGTGGTCGCGAACAAGCACCCAAGTCACCGAACCCTCAGTCGATATCTGGCAGTCTCGCACTCCCCGTAGCCCGTCGTTCAATTCTGTTCCGTCGGAGAGGGGGAGAACGATGTTCTTCATCGCAACACTCCAGGTTGGCTGGTGTTAGTCATGATCCTCAGTAACAGAACGGGTCGATGGCAGTGCCAAACAGTCACGAGTCGTTGGTGCTCACGTTGGCCCCAGATCCGCCGCGCTAGTCACGGAGGGAGGAGGAGGCCAGTATCTCACCGCCGCCTTTGTCCACGCCGCATCGCCCTTCGCCAGCCAGGAGAACCCGAAGACAACCAATGCCAGTGTTTCCATCCAGAAGATGAATCCGTGCTGTGCCTCCAAGTGCCCCGTCCTCTGGAGCAAGATGTACAGGCCGATAACGACCAGGCAACCGAGCACTATCACTCCGCAGTCCTTGTACACCTGTTTCATTTTTCGATCGGAACACTTGGAGAATTGATCGTGCGACATGATGGCGAGGAACAGGATGAACAGCGTTGCGGCACCGAAATGAACGGCTCCGGTCAATGACCACCCTTCTGGCGGAACCAGTCCCGTAGTGAAAGCGAACAGGCCTGCGAAGGTCGTAATCCAATCGTCGCGTGAATCATGCCCTCGATAAGTGACCAGAAAACTGCCTACCAGGAACATGACACCCACGAAGACGTCACGCATGCAGGTATAGTAGTATGCGCTCACCGTCGATTGAAGCGGCTTCTCACAGAGTAGGCATCCGCCGATCAGCAGGATGAACGCAAGCAGAATGCCGAGGTACCCGACGAATCGACGCAAGGCGTCGGTCGTGATGATTCGTGCCTTTGTAACGTTGAATTCACTCATTTGTCTTGTCCTTGCTGGGATTGGTCCAGAAGCTATCAGGTCGCATCGGACTCTACGAGGCTCGCCAGAGGACACGGCCCAATCTGGACGATGTGCGACCACGCTCCGGCGCCCTCACTTCCCGATTCCTTCCGCGTTTTCCGCATCGTCGACATACCGCAACACGACCACTCCCCGCGAAGGATGTCCCGCCTCCCTCCACTGAGCCTGAGACCGTAGTGAGTACGGCTCGGTAAGTGCCCGCCGCCTTGGCCGTGAAGCTCACAATGGGGTAGCCGTCTTCCAGCGTGTCGCAGGCGACCGGATTGCCTTCCGGGCCGTAGATTGCAGATGTCGATGTGAGTCGCCCTTGGCGAACCGGGCGATCACCAGGCTCCAGGTCTCGGGATGGCGGGGTAGTTCAAGGCCGACACGCTCCCGGTCACTGGGAATGAGCTGGTCCATCACCCGAGCCACCGACTCCCGGTCGGCCAAGGTCTGGCCAACCAAACCCGACGGAACCGGCAGGCAGACCAGCAGCGGCGCGCAGATCCGCAGCATTTGCGTGCGCGCTACCTCGAAGGCGCCAATCCGGTTCACGGTGTTCGTTCTCTCCATTTCGTCGTTGCTAGCGCGGCGGGCCGCCGGTGCGGACCCTGCGTTGAGGGCTGTCGTGCTCGGAACCCTTGGGCTCCAGGATTAGGTACCGGGTGCTCGTGTTGAGTATAACAGGCCGAAAATGATCGGTGGGTGAGAAAAACAGCGACTTTTGGGACTGAATGGCGACAATTGGAAGTCGTAGTAGGTTTTCGCCCGGAGGATGGCCGCGTGCCGCGGCCAGGGGGCGCTGCCCCCTGGACCCCCGCGCAGGAGGTAAGGAGGTAAGGACACAGGAGTCAATTGATGGTCCGGGCGACCCGGAATCCGAGGCCGTTGCTCCGGTCCCCGGCCGAGCCCCAGTTGCGGAGCGCCGAACGGAGGTACCTCGGTGAGTCGAGCCAGTAGCCGCCGCGCAACACACGCCGGGAACAATCGCCCGAACTCCACGCGCTGCCATCCGCCGGAGCCCCCGAATAGCTCTCGTTCAAGCAGTCCTCCGTCCACTCAAAGACATTCCCCAGAACATCGTACAGTCCGAAATCGTTCGGCTCGAACAGGCCCACCGGCGCGGTATGGACATAGCCGTCCGAGCACGATGCCGAATCCCAATTGGTGAGTTCCAGCTCCGCGTGCCCGGTCCGATCATACCCATTCCCATGCCGGCACTGCCTCGTCTCACCCTCCCCCCAGTACCGCGCCGTCATCGTCCCAGCCCGTGCCACGTACTCCCACTCCGCCTCCGTCAGCAGCCGGTACTCCTCCCCCGTCTCCCGCGACAGCCACCGCACGTAGGCCTGCGCGTCCTCCCAGCTCACGTTGATCACCGGGCGGCTCCCGCGCCCCCACCCCTCGTCCCCCGGCCGGTGCCCCCCGCACCCCCCAGCCGCCACACACGCGTCCCACTCCGCGAACGTCACCTCGTACACGCCCACCGCGAACGGCGTCCCGATCGTCACCCGGTGGCGCGGCCCCTCGTATTCCCACCGCCCCTCCTCCGACTCCGGCGACCCCATCATGAAGCTGCCCGCGGGCACCACCACCATCTCCGAGCAGGTCGCGCAGTCGCTGAACACGGTGCCTGGCGACATCGGCGCACCCCCGGCCGCCCTCGCCACCGCCGCAGCCGCTACCGCCGGATCCGCCCCCGCCACGATCAGCGCCGCCGTGATGCCCGGCTCCTCCCGCTCCGCCGCCCAGTCCAGCGTCGACCGACCGTCCTCGCCCACCCCGTTCGGATCCGCGCCCGCCGCCAGGCACGCCCGTACGCTCTCCAGCGTCGCCGTCATCCGCTCCGGTGTGCACCCACGGGCGATCGCCCCGTCCAGCAGCTCCAGCGCCGCCTCGTAGTGCTCGCCTTCGCGGCCGGCGAGTTCCAGGTACCGGGTCGCCGACGCCATCGCCTCCAGGTAATCCCCCGCCCCGACCGCCACCTCCGCACGCTTCATCCAGAACGGCTCCGGGAGCTCGAGTTCGTGCTCGTCCCGAAGCTCCAGGATCCGGTCCAGGGTGCGCAGCGCTTCCCCGTACTGCTCGCCGGCGATCTGCCGGTCCGCCTGCACCATGAGGCGGTCGAGCTGGATTTCGGGGGGGAGTTCCTGGGCGGCCGTGGGTCGCGCACCCAGCGCCAGCAGGAGCGTTGCGGCGGCAGTAGCCCACACACGATCGTGTCCAGTCATTTGAATTCTCCTTGTTGCGCGACGCGGCTTGGGTTCGGCCGGTTCATCGGTGGCTCGCCGCCAAGCGCGTTCGCCCCGCCCCTCAAGCGGCTCGCCAAGCTACGGTTTGTCCTGCTCCGCACCCCTGGCCCCCGGCTCAGGAACCGGGTACCCATGTTCAATATAGAGATCGCAAATGACCGTTTGACGATAAATTGGGTGACATTTATAATCAAATGGCGATACAGCGAGGTCGACCCCAGCTACCTCCGCATCGAAACCCGCAGCGCCATCCCCTCCCGCATCGAACCCGCACGCTCGCCCAATCCGCTCTCGATCCCGATGGCAAGTGATGGCCCGACCTTGACGCTCCACCCCAGCTGGTAGGCGCGGGCGTCGTCGCCTGCGAGCCTCACAACCGCATAGGGGGTCATCACCGCCCGCCCGCCGAGTGAGCTAATGCCGTAGCGGAAACTGGCGTCGAGGCGACCCTTCCGCTGGTCGCCGAAGCTCCCGTGTCCGGCGATTCCGTCCATGGTGCGTTGCGACCAGAGGCGGTCGACCCCACCGCTTGCCGCGCCCCACAGCGACTGGGCGCGCATTGAGAACCCCTGGGTGGTGCCGTCGGGGTCGAAGACAAGCGCACCGGAGAACCCCCACTCCTTGTAGTTCTCGTCCTGGTGCGCGAGGAGGGCCCGGGCCCGCGCCTCGACGGTGAGGCCCAGTGCCCGGTGGGAGAAGCGAGTTCCGCCACCAACCTCGATGCCCATCCCGGTCTCGGCGTCCCCGCCATCCCGCCTGAGGCCCGCCTCGAGCGACAGACCGATCTCGCCGCCGGCGCCGACCGCGATGCTGCGGACGCCCTCCACGGCCAGCCTGATGCGGCTCACGTTCGCCATCTCCGCCGGAAGGCCGCCACTGCTCCGTTCGGAATCCATGGCAGCGAAGAACGCGTCGGACTTGAGATCCAGACCGATCCCCGCCGTCCCGCCGGGCTTCAGGATGGTTCCGCGCGCGCCGAAGGCGCCCAGGTTCAGCCCGATGGGTGCCGCATTGCCGTCCAGGCTTGTCGTCATGCTTCCCCAGCCGCGGCCGGCCAAACCCCAGGTGCCGATCCGGTCGGCGAGGCCGACCCGCAGGTAGGGGAAAACCCCGGTGAGCGAACTCTCGACTTCGCCCGCGCGTTCGGGGACGCCTTCGATGGCGAAGCCCGTGAAGTCGCCGCTCCCCTGGCTGTGCGAGACCAGTACCCCGCCAAGAAGCGCGCCGCGTTCGTAGTCCACGCCGAGCAGCGCGCTCGCCACCCGGCCGTTGATCGCGAATTCGGGTTCAATGCCCGAGAACGCCGTGTTCGCTCCGCGGCCCCAAGCGGTCCATCCGCCCGGGCGGCTTCCCGGACCATCCCCGCTCACCGTCGAGTAGCGGAACGAGCTGCGGCTCAGGATGTCCATCCAACCCGGTGGCGCGTGCGCAGATCCCGCCCTGGCGAGACCGGCGGCGCCCAGCGAGAACGCGTTCCCCTGCCCGGAAGCACGCGAGAACCGACTGTCGACCGCATCCACCACCTGGCTCGCTACGGAACGGCCGAACCGCGACAGCCACGCCCTGGCAACGGCAAGGTCGTCGTCGGTGATGGTGCCGGTCGCCTCGCCGATTTCCAGGACCACATTGACCGGGTCGCCCAACGACACGGTGAAGGTCTCGTCGTCTTCGTCCACCAGGTCGTCGACGAGGGCGACCGGGATCGTGTCGGCCGTCTGGCCCGGGGCGAAGAGCAGGGAGCCTGTCGCCGCGACGAAGTCGGCCCCGGCGGTCGCGGTCCCCTCGGCGGTCGTCCACGCGATCGAGATCGTCCTCCCGCTCGGCGCGGAGAGCGCGACGGGGAAGGCGATGATGCCCGCGCCCTCGAACGCCCTGGCGTCGGAGACCGTGACGGTCGGGGCTTCGTCGTTGTCGGCCACGGCGACCTCGGCGCTCGCGGACCCGGCGATCTCATGGCCGGGGCCCTCCTCCAGAGCGACCGAGATCGCGCCGTCCGTCTCGTCCAGAAGGTCGTCCTCGGTCTCGACGGAGAGCACCGCGGTGTCGGCTCCGACCGCGAACGACACCGATGCCGGCGGCTCGCCCGCCATGTAGTCTCCCCGCTGCGTCACGCTGACCGGCACCTCCAGCGCCACGGACAGGTCCCCGGAACGGAAAAGCCTGAATCGCGCGGCCTCTCCCTCGGTCACCCGGTCCGTCTCCGACTCGATGCCGACCCGCGGAAGGTCGTTGTCGCCGATGGTACCGGTCCCGCGGGCGTCTTCCAGCGTCGCGTTCACCGGCTCGGCGAGGACTACCGAGAAGTGCTCGGCGGGTTCGTCCACCCCGTCGTCGAGAAGATCGATGGCGACGCGCTTCCCGGTCTCGTGCGGTGCGAAGACGACCTCTCCGCTCGCCCCGACGTAGTCCTCACCCGCGATCGCCGTGCCGTCCTCCGTGGCCCAGCCAACGGTGACGGTGCGGTTGGTCTGCTTGTCCAGCTGGACGGCGAAGACGATCTCGCCGTCAGCCTCGCCGGCCCGTGGGTCGTCGATGCTCACCCCGGGGAAGTCCGTTTCGAGAATCATCACCTCGACCGAAGGGGCGGATTCGCCCTCGTAGTCACCGCCCGCGACCCTGTGTCGCAACGCGACCGGAGGCTGGACGAACGCGTCGTCGTCGTCCGGCACCGAGACGGTCACCGTTTGCGCCGACTCCCAGTTGCCGGGGGTGAACGTCAAGGTCGACGGAACAACGTCGATGGGAGTCTCCCGGCCCGGCACGACGGTCACCGTGACGTCGCCCGCGGGCTGGGAGCCGAGCGCCACGCGATAGCTTCCGCTCGACCCTTCTTCGATGCGGAGGTGCCGGGGCAGGACATTCACCCCGCGTTCGTCGTCGTCGACGATCGTGCCGGCGGCTCCGCGCACGCGCGTCACGTTAACGGGATTGTACAGGTCCAACGACAGAGACTCGTCGTCCTCGTCGATGCCGTCGTCCAGTACCGGGACACGGATGATGACCGGCCCGGCGGACCCGGCCGGGAAGCTCAGCAGCCCGGACGACTCGCGGTAGTCCCGCCCCGCGACGGCCGTACCGTCCGAGGTCTTCCACTCGGCGGAGACCGGCCCGTCCGCGGGAGCCGTCAATTGCGCGACGAACACGACAGCGGGGTCGGCCTCCGACGCCCGGCCGCCGCTGACCAGGATCGCGGGCTCGGCGAACTCGTCGACGATCGTGACGACGGAGGTTGCCGGTTGGCCGGCGCGCACCCCGGGAGGCATGTCGCCCAGCGAGAGTTCCACCGTCTGGTCGCGCTCGAACAGCCCATCTCTGCGGGCGGAGAGCACGAATGTCCCAATCGTCTCGCCGGCCTCGAAGACGATGCTTGCGGGCACGCCCGAATAGTCGCTCCCGTCGACGCCGCCACGGTTCACGGCCACGATGGGTACCTCCAGGCGATGCGCGCTCGGAAGACCCAGCATCAACGCAATGCCGATCCCAGACCCTTCATCCACCCGGTAGCCGGCAGCGGCGAAGGAGACCGTCGTCGAGCCACCGTCCCCTCCGCCACCGCCGCCATCGTTGTCCGCAAGGTCCACGCGCACATGGGACGGGCTCGCGGCGAGCATCCCCGGCGGGAGAGCGCCAAGGGAGATGTGCAGGAATTCGCCGTCATCGTCATCGCCATCGTCCGTGGCAGTCACCGCGAAGCTCCGGACCATGGATCCGGGGCCGAAGGCGACCTGGGTGGGGATCCCCGAGTAGTCGCTGCCGCTGGCACCCCCGCGGTTGGCGGTCACAAGGGGGACGACCACGCTGCCGGACGGCGCCTCGCTCACGGCTACCTCCACGACCGCCGCCGCGCCGCCCTCGGTTGCCGTGACGGATCCCGGCCTGAAGTACACCTGGATTCGGCCCGCGGGGTTCGCGGCGCCGTCGTCATCCTCGATCGTGCCGGTCACGGTCACGTCGGGCACCGAATCTTCGCCCGCCGGGTCGCTCAGGGTCACGGTGAAGATCTCGTCGCCCTCGTCGTCCGAGTCGTCGATGATCGGCACGGAAAAGGTCTGCGGATCGGTGGAGTTGGCCGGGAACGTGACGGTGCCCGAAGTGGGCATGTAGTCGGACTCCGCCACCGCTCCATCGCCGCCGGTGCCGTCCGAAGTCGCGTAGGCGAAGGTGACGGGTGCGTCGACGGCCTCGCCCGGCGTCACGGTGAAGACCATCGAGTCGGCGCGCTCGGACGCCGATCGGTCCCGGACGACGGGCCGGGCCACGAACCGGCGGCGTGGGTTCTGGTTGCCGCCGCTGGCGCGATCCTCGATTCGGACAGTGGTCACGCTGCTGAGGCCGTTGTAGTCACCTCCGGTCGCGGCATGCCGAATCTTGACATCGGGGTACGTGTTGGTCCCGGTGATGTCGCCCGCGGGTCCTGTGACCGTCACCGTCTGGGAACGGTTCCAGGCCGTTGGCTGGAAGGTCAGCGTCGTGGGGGCGATGGTTATGCCGTCATGGTCCAACGTCAGCGTGACCGTCACGGCAGCTGTCGGTCGCGAAGCCAGCTTCACCGAGTATTGGGTTGCGGACGACTCCCTCACTCTGACCGTCGCCGGCGCCGATATCCCGCGCTGGTCGTCGTCGATAATGTTGATGGTAGGGCCGGACGGGGTGCTTGCCCGGACATTCGGAGGAAGGGTGCCCCAATTCAGCACCACCTGCTTTCCATCGTCGTCAAGGGCGTTGTCCACCGCGTTGACCTGGAAGGTCCTGGTATCTTCGGCCGGACCGAACGTCACGCTTCCGGGGATACCGCGAAGATCCTGCGAGTCCGCTCCGTTCAGGTAGGAGACCACGAGGGGGATGGTCACCGACCGGCCCGGCGGCCTGCTGAGGTGCAGGGACACGAACGCACTGCCCCCTCCCTCTTCGATGCTGTATGACTCGGCGCCGAATCTGACCACCACGTCGTCGTCGACGATCGTCACGGCAACCTCGTCGCTTACGCCGTCGTAGCCCCCTCCGCTCGCGGTATGGGTGATCACCACCTCGTCGTCGTCCAGATCGTCGTCGTGCGCGGCGGCGATGATCACGCTATTACGCGAGCGCCAGTTCGCGGGCGTGAAGGTCAGCGACTTGCTGGAACTGATACCGAGATCACTTCCGCCGGACACGTCCAACGTTATCGTCACGTCCGAAGTGGGCTCAGACTCGAGCGCGACGTTGTAGACGAAGGCTCTTCCCTCGTCGACCGTTACGCTGTCCGGGACGGACAGCCCGCGCTCGTCATCGTCGATGATCGTGACGGTGGCGGTGGACGGGGATCCTGCCTTGATCCATGGCGGAAGGGAAGCGAAGAAGAGTCTCACGCTCTCGCCGTCGTCGTCGATGTCGTCATTGACGGCCAGGAAAACGACCGTGACTCGGGTCGTTTGCCCCGGTGACACGACAGCTGTCAACGGAAGGCCGGTATAGTCTTCCGGAGAGGTTGCCCCCCCGAGATTCGTGGCGCCGAGCCGGATCTGCCCAGCGGCGTCCGGAGGCCTGGTGAGTACGGCCACCACGTCGACCCGGTCACCTTCTCTCACCGTGTAGGATGCCTGCTCGAACCGGATCCCCAAATCGTCGTCGTTGATCGTCAGTGCAACTGTTTCCCTCAGGTTCTTGTAGCCGCCCCCGCTCGCGGTGTGGGTAATCACCACCTCGTCGTCGTCCACGTCCTCGTCGTGGGCGGCGGTGACCGTAACCGTCTGCGCCTGGTTCCAGTTCCAAGCCGTGAAGGTGAACAACGCGGGACTCACGGTCAGTTCGCTTCCGCCGGGCACATTCATCGTTACGGTCACGTTCGCCATCGGCTGCGACTCGAGCGCGACTTCGTAGGTCGTGGTATCTCCCTCGTCAACGGTCAGGCTCTCCGGAACCGACAGTCCGCTCTCGTCATCGTCGATGATCGTGATGGTGGCGGTGGACGGGGACTGTGCCCGGATCGATTCCGGGAGGGACTGGAAAGAGAGCGTGACGCTCTCGCCGTCTTCGTCGATACGGTCGTTGAAGGTGATGAAGGGAATCGATATTCGCGTCCCTCCGCGACGTATGGAATGGCTTAGGATGGTCGAATAGTCGCCCGGGGTCGCCCCCCCGAGATTCGTGGCCCTGATCTGGATGTGCTGAACTGCCTCCGCCGGCTCGGTGAGTACGGCCGTCACCTGGATTGTGCGACCTTCCTCCACCGTGTAGGACGCCGAATCGAACCGGATCCCCAGGTCGTCTTCGTCGATCGTCACTGAAACCGTTTCGCGCACTCCATCGTAGCCGCCCCCGCTCGCGGAGTGGGTAATCACCGCCTCGCCGTCATCCAGGTCGTCGTCGTGGGCGGCCGTGACCTTCACCGTCTGCGCGCGATTCCAGTTCCGGTCCGTGAAGATGAGCGACGCCGGATTCACGGTGAGATCGGAGCCGGCGGGCACGGTCACCGTCACGATCACGTTCGATGTCGGCTCGGACTCCAGGACCACGGAGTAGTCTTCAGTGCCCCCCTCGTTGACGCTCAGACTCGCCGGAACGGACAGCCCGGAGGCATCGTTGTCGATGAGCGCGACGGTCGCGGTGGACGGGGATCCGGCCGTGACCGTGGCAGGCAGTGTGCCGAAGGAGAGCCTCACGCTCTCGCCCTCGTCGTCCACCGAGTCGTCCCTCGCCACGACCTCGAGGGTCCGGCTCGTCTGGCCCGGCGCGAAGACCACGCTGGAGGGAACTCCGTCGTAGTCGTCCGGGGTCGCCCCCCCCAGGCCGGTCGCCTCGATGGGTATCGAGAGTTCCCGGCCCGCCGCCTCGCTCAGGACTACCCTGACAGCCGCGTTGGCCCCGCCCTCGGTCGCCCTGGGCGAGGCCGCGTCGAACCTGACCACGAGGTCGTCGTCCACAATCGTCCCGGTTGCGACGGGGTCCCGGAGCAACGCGCCGACCGATGGGTCGCTCAGGGTGATGGTGAAGGTCTCTTCGATGGCCTCGTCCTCCCTGTCGTCGATGATCGGGACATCGATCGTCCGCGTGAGCGTGTTGGGAGGGAAGATCAGGGTCCCCGATCCGAAGGTGTAGTCGGATCCGGCGGCCGCCGCGCTAGCGCCGGAGCCGTCGGATGTCGCGTAGTCGACCGTCAGCTGGCCTGGAATCGACTCGCTCAGCGAAACGGTGAACGTCATGTGTCCGTCGGCTTCGCCGGCGCGCGCGTCCTCGATGCCGAACGAGGGGAGGCCGGCCTCGACGACCGTGACCTCGACCGTGGCGCTCAGGCCGTCGTAGCCGCCCCCGGTCGCGATGTTCACGATGTTCACCGCAGGATTCGGCGTATCGTCACCATCGAGCGGGACCTCGACGGTAACGTTCCGGGCCTGGTCCCAGTTTGCGGTCGTGAACGTCAGCGAACCCGGGGTCGCCGTGAAGGGGGCGTCCGCGGGAACCGAGACCTCCACCGTGACGGAGCCGGTCGGTCGCGACTGCAGCACGACCGGGTACGTTGCGGTGCCGCCCTCGTCGACGTACAGGGTCGCCGGAACCGACAGCCCGTCCTGATCGTCGTCCAGGAGCGAGATGGTCGTGGTGGATGGCGATCCGAGGCTCACCCCCTCCGCGAGCCGGCCGAACGACAGTTCCACGCTCTCGTCGTCGTCGTCGATTGCGTCGTCGGCCGCCCGGACGGTGAAGGATCTCCTGGTCTCACCGGGCTCGAAGACGACGTGCGTTGGCACACCCGAGTAGTCCGATTCCGAAGCCCCGCCCCGTCCTGCCCTCCCGATCAGGAGCGCCACGCGCCGCCGTGGATCCGCACTCAGCCGAACCTCGACGGTTGCCGGCGCCCCCCCCTCCGCCGCCTCGTAGGATGAGGCGCCGAACGACGCGGTGACCGAGGGATGGGATGGGGGCGGCGCCGTCGTCGTCAATCGCACCGGGATCGTGTCGCCGAGTTCCCAGTCCACCTCCACGTCGTCCCAGCGCATTTTCGAGCAGTGGGGCCTCCCTTCGCAGACACTGGCGACATCGGTCCCGCGCAGAACCAGGTCGCCGAGCGACAGGGTCAACCGGTATGGATCGCCCGGGAAGCCGTCGTCGAAGGTGAGGAAGGTGTTCCCGAAGTACGCGTTTCGCCAGACGCCCACGACCGTGTAGGTCCCGTCGCCGTACGTGAACCGGTCGGGCTCGAGCGAACCCCACTGCTCGTAGTCGTTGACATACCCGTGGAAGTCGACCGATCCGGTAGTCCCGTTGCGGGCTTCGCCGACGACCATCGTGGCCGTCCAGATCGTCGTGGCCTCCTGGGCAACCGCGGTTCCGCCGTCCCCGAATGCCACGGCGCCGGCCACGCCAAGTGCGACCAGGGTCGACACGCGGTGTCTACATGACCGCCTCCCCACCACCACCCCCACGTGCCCTTACTGCTGACGGCGTTTGGGCCGGCGATTGGCATCCGGCGGAGGCTGGATCACTCGTACCGTGTTCCCGTATCGGTCAAGCACCGTCACGGGTCCGCTGACGACCTCGTCGTTGATGTCCAGAGTGCGCGTGTCCTGGGCGTAGGATCTCCTCGTCCGGGGTAACTGGAACGGTTCGGCGAACCTCAGGTCAACCGTGTATCCCATGTCCGCCAGTGCCTGAAGGGTGATTGCACTGAGTTTCGGTTGATTCAGAGTACTATGTGTACCCATGGTCTCCTTCTTGAACAGCCCCACTGTCCAGTGGCTACCATTGCTCTGAAGCGGAACCATCTCACTGCGATATTGTGCGCCGCTCGCTGAAACGAATGCCGCGGTCGCCGATTCACCAATGAAGTAGGGGAGATTGTATTCCCCTCTGGTAACCAGACCCAGGTTGCCGAAGGTTGTACTCTCGAATCCCATGGAGTGCAGCAACTCATGGAGCACCAGTTCCCTGAATTCCTCGTCACTGAGGAGAGTCCCGATATCGTCCCGGTCCAGTTCGATCATTGACAGGACAGGAAAATCGTGCTCAGTCGTTCTGTAGCAAACTTGTTGCAAGCCGAAGGTGTTGCCATCGGTGTTGTCTCTTGTACTCGTCCCGTCGATCTCCTGGAAGTCGACAATAACCGCGATATCGTCGACCACCCCCAGACCGTCCACCGAGACACCGCCGCATTCCACTGTTGCGGGCATTTGAATGTCGGGCAATTCCGTCCCCCTGACCATCGCTTCAAGAGTGTCACGCACTGCTTCAACCACGGCGCGCTGAGCGCTGTCGACGTTGCTGGTGAATATAAGATCGATGTCGAATTTCTCGACTGAAGGATCATTGACGATCGGTGGCCGCTCGGCCGCATCCACCGTGACGTTTGTTCCCCGTCCCAGCATGCGCCCGTCCTCAGTGCAAACGGCATGCCGAGCTTCGCAGTCCGTGGTTTCCCTCAAGCTGAGCGAGACAGCGCTGGCTGCCGACGGCTGAACCGTAACCACGAACACCAGGTTGCTTCCGCGCGTGGCGCGCTGAGCATTCGCAATCCTGCCGTTCGTCACGTCGAACAGCGAATCGCGTACCGTGACATGGCTCAGGCCTGCTGCCGGTGCCTCGCTGAAGCGTAGCTCGAACCAGAAGGGCGTCGCACCATCGTGGGTCGGCGGCAAATACGCATACGTTGCGGTGAGCGGAACGGACACGTCCATCCGGACCCGTGCCGAACAGTTGTCGGTCGTGTCCGACTCGCGCCCCACGGTGTCGACGCACGCCCCGTAGAAGTAGGTGCCCGCCGTCGGCGGGGCGGTCAGGTCGACCGACTGGTCACTCGTTCCTCCGGGGGCGAGTGCACCCACGGCATCAGCGCCAACTTCTGTGTCCGAGGACGTGATCCTGTTGTCGGCCGACCGGTAGTAGCGCAGCGTCGTCGTTGTCGAGGCCGAATCACCCGAATTGGTCACGGTGGCCGAGAGCGTGAACGAACCCCCTGTTAACGGGTTGCGGTCGTCGACCGACGCGCGGACCTGCAGGTCGGGACGCGGGCGGGCGTCGTGAATGGTCCCGACCGCGTAGGAGTCCGTGATCTGCGAAGCCGACATGCCCCGAACTGCCAACAACCGGAAATCGACGGTCTCCGAATCTTCCTCCTGTTCGTCGTGCAGCACGACCACCGGGATCGTCGTGGCCGTGTCGCCCGGCGCAAACGTGAAGCTCGAACCGACCGCCTGGTAGTCGGCGCCGGCCGTGGCGGTGCCGTCATACGCCCGGTACCAGACCTCGATCTCCCCGGCAGCCGCACGGCTGAGCGTCACGGAGAAATCCAGGGTCGCACCCTCCGCTTCCTCGACCTCGGTGTCGGCGACGCTCATCGTGAGCGCAAGCACCCCCACGGCCACCGTGCCGGCCGTGCCTCCCGCCAGCATGCGTCCGTCCGCCGTGCAGACCGCATGGTCCGCCTCGCAGTCCGTGGTCCCCTTGACCGTGAGTGAGATGTCGCTGGCTCCGGACGGCCGAACCGTAACCAGAAAGGCCAGGTTGCTTCCTTGCGTGGCGCGTCGCGCATGCGTGACCTGCCCGCCCGTCACGTCGAGCAGGCTATCGCGTACCGTCTTGTAGCTCAGGCCGGACGGTTCGACGCTGAAGCTCAGATTGAACGTGAAGGCGGTCTGGCCGTCGTGAGTCGCCGGCAGGTCCGCGAACGTCGCGGTGAGCGGAACGGACACGTCCATTCCCGGGCCGTTCGTCGTGGCCACCGCGTCCGGCGATGTCTCCAGCCTTTCGTACTCGTCCACATATGCGGGTCCGGTGGAAACCGCGTCCGCACAGGCCAGCGCGAACAGCGTGGGCAGGAACAGCAGGTGTCTCGGTCGCATCGGTTTTCCTCCGCTGAAGGAGTTCTTCCATCACCTTGGTTCACCGACCTCTCGGTCGCGGCCCTGCTCTTGGCACCGCTGGTCTCGGATGGAGAACCGGGTGCCGACACAGAAGTATAGTGACCTGAAAATGATCCCTGGGCGACAAAATTGATAAGTTATATGACTGAATGGCTATCGTGATTGAAAATGGGTCTTCCGCCCGAATGGTCTTGTGCCGCGTCCGGGGCGAGCTGTCCCTCTCGACCGCTGCGCAGCAGGCGAGTAGCCACTGCATCCACCTCCCCCTCCCCCCAGTACCTCGCCGTCTCCGTCCTCGCTCGGGCCGCGTATTCCCACTCGGCCTCCGTCAACAGCCGGTACTCCTCCCCCGTCTCCCGCGACAGGCACCGCACGTACGCCTGCGGGCTCTACAAGCTCACGTTGATCGCCGGACCGCGCCCACGCCCCCACCCCTCGTCCCCCGGCCGGTACCCCCCGCACCCCCCGGCGCGATCGCCCCGGATGCGGAGATGCCGAATTCCGACCCCTCCACATAGGGTTCGCCGAATCTGAGAAGCATGGTCACTGGAGCCTGGCCTGGGTGGATGACCAGGATGTAGAGCCTGTCGTACTCCAACTCGTCGATCGCATCAAAGGGGTTGCCCCCGAGGGCCGCAACCAGCGCCGGCGTGGTGTTGCTGTGGCCCACCACGAAATGGGTCCCCGGGGTGCGCCGGAGCGCGACCGCCAAGACCTCCAGCCGGCTCGGGTCGTAGATGGTCGGCTCCACGCCCAGCGCTTCGGCGAACGGCCGTGCCGTGTCCCGGGTCCGCTTCCAGTCGGTCGAGTAGACGTGGGTGAGCCCGGCATCCTCGAGAAGGTCCCGAAGTACCTGCGCGCGGATCGCCCCGGCCAGCGTCAGAGGTGGATCGTCGGTCCCGTCAAAATTGGCCATTTCGGCGTGGCGAACCAGGTAGACGACCACGGGCCCCTGGGAAACCGCCGGGTCGCCGTCCGCCGGGGGCTGGGCCGCGGCAAGCGGAGGTGCCGGAGTCAGTGCCGCTACGGCCAACCCGACCAGCAGGACCCCGAGAAACGGCAGCCGCCTCGTCCTCTTGGACGGGTGCCACTGCGGCTCGGAGGGAGAATAACGTGCGACGCATTTCATTGAGGGGCTCCTTGCCTGCTGTTGCGATTATCCCTTCGACCCAGCCTCATCCCAATGTATGGAACAGATTATGACTCATGGGTGACAGAATCAGAGAATTTTGCGATATTCCGACGATCAATGGCGCCCGCACCCCAGGCGCACCGACAACACCTTACCGAACAGGACACTCCCGTGACCCCCGACTCCAGCGAGACGCAACAACGGACAGACGCCCTGCAGCAGCGTATCTCCCGACTCTGCGCGGCCATCCTCCGGATCAGCGGCAGCCTCGACCTCAACACCGTTCTGCGCGAGATCGTGGACGGCGCCCGCGAACTGACGGGTGCCACCAACGGCGCGCTTACGACGATCGACCAAGACGGCGGGGCCGGTCACTTTGTCACCGCCGGCACAACGCCGGACGAGCACGAGGAAATGAGCAAATGGACCGACGGGCCCCGGTTATTCGAGTACCTGCGCGACCAACCGGGCCCGTTGCGAATCGCCGACCTGCCGCAATACCTCCGGTCGCTCGGTTTCAGCGGCGACGTGGTGCCGTGCAAGACCGCTCAGGGCACCCCGATCCATAGCCGAGGCGTGCATGTCGGCAGCCTCTTTGTGGGCCGCAAGGAACCCGGGCGCGAGTTCACCGACACCGACGAGGAGGTGCTGGTGCTGTTTGCGTCGCAGGCGGCCGCGGCAATCGCAAACGCCCGCGCCTACCGGGACGAGCAGCGGGCCCGGGCCAAGGTGGAAGCCCTGGTCGATACGTCCCCTGTCGGCGTCGCGGTCTTCGACGTGGCATCCGGCGCAATCGTGTCACTCAACCAGGAAGCGAAACGAATCGTCGAGGGTCTGCGGATGGAGGATCGCCCCCTTGAGCAGCTACCCGAGTTGATCAAGTGCAGCCGGGCCGACGGCAGCGAGACGGCACTCGCTGAATTGCCGCTGCGGGACCGGCTGAGCAACGCCGAGACACTTCGTAACGAGGAAATGGTGCTCTCGGTTCCCGATGGCCGGAGCGTGAAGACCCTGCTCAACGCAACGCCGATTCACGGGCCGGAGGGCGGCGTCGAGTCGTTGGTGGTGACGATGCAGGATCTGGCGCCGTTCGAGGAGCTCGACCGGATGCGGACCGAGTTCCTCGCGGTCGTGAGCCACGAGCTGCGCACGCCGCTCACCTCGATCAAGGGTGCGGCGGCCACGGTGCTTGGGAACTCGCCGGGATTCTCACTGGCGGAGATGACCCAGTTCTTCCGCATCATCAACGAACAGGCGGATCAGATGAGCAGCCTGATCGGCGACCTGCTGGACGCGGGGCGCATCGCGACGGGCACGCTCTCGGTCTCGCCGGAAGCAACCGATGTGGCGGTGCTCACGGAGCGGGCGAGGAGCACGTTCCTCGATGGCGGCGGCCGGCATGCGGTCATGGTCGATCTTCCGGGGGGACTGCCGCAGGCCATGGTGGACCGGCAGCGCGTCGTTCAGGTCCTCGTCAACTTACTGTCCAACGCAGCCGCCCATTCTCCGGAATCGTCGCCGATCCAGATCTCGGCGCAGCGCGATGGCGCCTTCGTCGCGATCTCGGTGACCGACCAGGGCAGGGGCATTGCACCCCACCGGCTCCCGCACGTGTTCCGGAAGTCCACTTCGCCCGATGACAGAACCGGCGGTGTGCGGGGCGGCCTAGGTCTGGCAATCTGCAAGGGGCTGATCGAGGCCCACGGCGGGCGCATCCGGGCCGCGAGCGGCGGGGAGGGCCTGGGCGCCCGGTTCACATTCACGGTTCCGGTTGCCGGCGGAGCGGAAGGCGCGCCCGAGACGGCTGACTCGGCACCGGCCCGAGGGAAGCCGAGGCAGGCAGGTCCGGCGCGCCTACCCGTCCTCGTGGTGGACGACGACCCCCAGACGTTGCGCTATGTGGGCGACCTGCTCAGGGTGGCGGGCTACGCCCCGGTGCTCGCGGGAGATCCCCGGGAGCTGTCCCGCCTGATCCAGACCGAGAGGCCGCAACTGGTGCTCCTAGACCTGATGCTACCCGGCACCGACGGCATCCAGCTGATGGGGAACGTGCCCGAACTGGCCGATGTGCCCGTCATCTTCATCTCCGCCTACGGCCGCGACGAGACGATCGCGAAGGCGCTGGGGGCAGGGGCCGCCGACTACATCGTCAAGCCGTTCTCGCCGACGGAGCTGACGGCGAGGGTGCGGGCGGCGCTGCGAAGCCGGGCCGAGCCCGCGCCGTTCGAGCTCGGGGAACTGGCCATTGACTACGAGCGGCGCCGGGTGACTGTGGCCGGCCGCGCGGTGAAGCTGACCGCCACCGAGTTCGAGGTGCTGGCGTGCTGTCGATCAACGCGGGACGAGTGACCACCTACCGCTCGCTCCAGCGCCAGGCGTGGAAGCGCTTCGACGGCACCGTCCAGCCAAGACTGGTGCATGCGCTGGTGAAGAGGTTGCGCGGGAAGCTGGTCGGGGGCCCGGAGGATGCGGTATATATCCGCAACGTGCGGGGGGTGGGGTACCGGATGCCTTCGCGGGAGAAGTAAGAGGGGCCCAGCGATACGTCACGTTCGCCTCTCCGTTTGCCACAGGAGTCTCCGAAATCACCATTCGCGGAATATGGGACGCGAGCGCCCAGGCGGGCAGACGCGGCGGCCTGATCCCCGACAACGAGGGCTGGGGCCTTGGCCCGCGACCGGACATCAATGCCCACAAGCCGAGTGAAGATCTTGCTTTACCTACTCAGGTTGGGACTAGTTTTGGCGGGTGCAGCTGCCGCCCTGCACGGCCTGGACATATCCTGTGATCAACGCGAGAGTCCCGCCGTTTGGTGCGGTTTTCGCGCCGTTGCGGTACTTTGGAAGCAGACATTATCTGGAGGCAAGAAAGGCAGATCGTGCAGTCCGAGTTGAACTTGCGTGATTCCTTGCCGTGATTCCCGCCACCCGCAACTTGCCAGCCCGGCGCCTCGCCGCCCTCGGTGCCACGCGGGGATTGTCCACGGCCTGCTGACAACACCTCCTCCGGAATCCCGAACGCGTCAACCAGCTCCAGCGCCCGCGGCCCCAGCTTCCGGCACCGCTCGTTGACCTCCCGGCGCACGGCTTCGCTCTTGGCCGGCTCGAAATAGCCTGTCTCCAGGTACCAGGCGCGGTGCTCCTCCAGCGTGGCCAGGCCGTACAGGGCGATCACCTCCCCGATGAGCGCCTTGCCCCCCGAATCGTCCATCTCCCGCAGGGCCGCGACCGAAGTCGAGAGCAGGGCGCAGTCGGCGTAGGCCCGCGCCAAGGTGATGAGGTGGTCCTGGCAGGCGTTCACGGCGTCGAAGCTGTCCATCCCCAGGTCCAGGCAGTGTTTCAGGCGCCGGGCCGCGGAGCGCATCAGCCGCTGCTCGCGGTAGCGCAGCGCCGAGAGCTGGAAGTCGAAGTCGGCGAGGTGTTCGGGGTCGGTGCGGCGGGTGATCACGGGGTTCATGTCCGCGAGACGGGTGCCGGCGAGATCGGCGAGGTAACGCGCCATCCCCCACATGCTCAGATCGCCGATCTCCCGCCGGTAGCGTGACAGCCGGCCTTTGGCGACGAGCTGCAGCAGCACCGGGTTGGCGCCCTCGAAGGTGGTGAAGACGTCGGTGTCCGCCTTCATCTGCGCGAATCGGCTCTCCGTGAGATAGCCCAGGCCGCCGCAGGCTTCGCGGCACGCCTGCAGGGTGCCGAGCGCGTGGCGTGACGTGACGGCCTTGAGCGCCGCGGCCCGGACCTCCAGCTCGCGGCGGTCGGTACCCGGGTCGGCGAAGCGCCTGACGAGGTCGCGGAGCGCGAAGGTGGTGGCGTAGGAGGCGGCGAGGCGGGGGAGGAGCTCGCGCTGGAGCGCCAGGTAGTCGAGGATGGGGACTTCAGCGCCGCCGGCGGGGCCGAACTGGCGTCGCCCGGCCGCGTAGCGCACCGCGATCGCGAGTGCCTTCTTCGCCACCGTGTGGGAGGCGGCCGCGATGCTGATCCGCCCCGCGACCAGGGTGCCGAGCATGGTGAAGAAGCGGCGCCCCGCGTTCGGGATCGGGCTTTTGTATTCGCCGTCAGGGGTGATACGGGCGAAGCGGTCCAGCAGCGCGTCCGGCCCAACGCGCACGCCATCGAACCAGATGCGCCCGTTGTCGACGCCGTTCAGCCCCTGCTTCGGCCCGCAGTCCTCGATGCGGACGCCGGGGGCGACGTGGCCGTCCTCGTCGCGGATGCGCACCAGGAAGGCGTGGACGCCGTGGTCCCGGGCCCCGGCGCGCAGCCGGGCGAAGACGGTGGCCATGTGGCCGTGCAGCGCGGCGTTGCCGATATAGTCCTTGCGCGCGTCGTCGTCGGGGGTGGTGATGACGAACCCGCCGGTTTCGGGGTCGTGGTCGGCGGTGGTGCGGAGGTCGCGGACGTTGGAGCCGTGCCCGGTCTCGGTCATCGCGTAGCAGCCGGGCAGCTCCAGGGTGGCGATCCGGCGGAGGTAGCGGCGGTGGTGCTTCTCCGTCCCGAGCTGCGCGATGCTGCCTCCGAAGAGCCCGAACTGCACGCCGTACTTGACGAGCACGCTGAGGTCTCCCAGGGCGAGCTCCTCGAAGGCTGCCACGGCGGCGGCCGGCTCCCCTTCGCCACCATACTCGCGCGGGTAGGAGATCGCGCCGAGCCCCTCCTCGGCCAGCACCCCGACCGCGGCGAGGGTGCGCTCGCGGTACTCGCCGCGCGGCATCTCGTCCGGCATCCGCATCTCGGGACGCCCCAGCGCGGCGCGCACCCGCGCCCGCACCTCGGGGTAGTCGCCCTGCAGCAGCGCCGCGGCCTCCCTCGCGGCCCGGGACGGCGCCGGCACCCCCCGGCCCACGGGCACCACCATCCCGTCCACTCGGGTAAGTTCGCGCAGCGCCTCCGCCCCGGACAGACCCAGCGCCAGCTCCAGCTGGACCAGCGTGCCGAGCGCGTCGGCGCGCCACTCTGCGACCCGCCCGGACATCGTCACGCCCGCCATGGCGAGCGTCCGGCTGTCGCCCATGCCGTCCCGGAGCCTCTCCAGCGCGGCGCCGTACACCGCGGGCGAGGGCGGAAGCCCGGGGTCGAGCCAGTCGAGGACCCGGGAGCGCCCCTCGGCGGTCATCCACCCGGCTCCGTCCACCGCCTGCTCCACCGCGCTCAGCTCGGCCTCCTCCATGAGCCCGTCCGCCCAGACGGCGCAAAGCACCGGCAGGAACGCCACGAAGGTGCGGTCGTCGGAGAGGCGGGGGCTGCGGGTCGCGGTCATGCCCGAAAGATACCGCGTTCGGTGGCCCGGAGAATGCCGGGCGTGTTGCCCGGCAGGCCGGATGCATCACCGGCCGCATGCAGCGGGACCTGTTCCACGGCCTCTCCGGGACCCGCCGGCCGCCGGTCTGTGGGCCGGCCCCCCTTGATAATCCGCCACCACTCTGGCAAAGTCGGTTTTCCCGTCGCGGGGCACGGCACCGGACCGCGTCCCTGATTTGCATCCCCATTTCCCACAAGAATTCGCCGATGGCTTCACAAACACGCGCAGCTGATCCGCTGACCGGCCCCCCCCTCGTCGGGGTGATCATGGGTTCCCGCAGCGACTGGGATACCATGAGACACGCCGCAGAGACGCTCGAGGCCCTGGAGATTCCGCACGAGGTGCGGGTGGTCTCGGCGCACCGGACGCCGGACCTGCTCTTCGAGTACGCGGCGACTGCGGAGGGACGTGGACTGGAAGTGATCATCGCGGGGGCCGGGGGGGCGGCCCACCTTCCCGGGATGGTGGCGGCCAAGACCGTGCTTCCCGTCCTGGGCGTCCCGGTGGAGTCCCGTGCGCTCAAGGGGATGGACTCGCTGCTGTCGATCGTGCAGATGCCGGGGGGCGTGCCGGTGGGGACGCTCGCGATCGGTGTGGCGGGGGCCACCAACGCGGCGCTGCTGGCCGGGCGGATCCTCGGGGCCTCCCACCCGAGGATCCGGGACGCGGTCCGCGCCTACGCCCGTGCCCGCACCGACGCGGTCCTCGCCGACCGCGACCCGAGCGTTCCACCGCCGCAGTGAGGGTTGCGCGGCGAGTGAGGGACGCGAGGCGCGCGAAGTGAGCCGCGCGAGGCCGCGGGGCGGCCCGGCCGGGCAGTGAGGGTCGGCATACTGGGCGGCGGGCAGCTCGCCCGCATGCTCGCGCTCGAAGGGATCCCTCTGGGGCATCGCTTCACCGTGCTCGAGGGGGCGCCCGACCCGCCCGCCGGGGTGGCGAGCACCGTGGTGGCCGCCGCGTACGACGACGCGGAGGGACTGGCCGCCGTGGCGAAGGCTTCGGATGTGGTGACCTACGAATTCGAGAACGTGCCGGCGGAGAGCGCCGCGTACCTGGCCGCCCGCCTCCCCGCGCTGCCACCCCCCGGCGCGCTCGAGGTGGCGCAGGACCGCCTTGCCGAGAAGCGGCTCTTCCGCGAACTCGGGATCCCCACCGCGCCCTTCCACCCGGTCGGCGGACCCGAAGACATCGAGGAGGCGCTTGCCGTGACGGGGCTTCCGGTGGTGATCAAGACGCGCAGGCTCGGCTATGACGGAAAGGGGCAGGTGGTGGCGCGCTCGCGGGGGGAGGCGGAGGCGGCGGCCGGGCGGCTCGGGGCGGGGCTGATCGCGGAGCGCTTCGTCGCGTTCGACAGGGAATTGAGCGTGTTGGCGGTAGCCGGGCGAGGGGGGGGGCGGGCCTTCTACCCGCTGACCGAAAACCACCACCGGGGTGGCATCCTGCGGGTCAGCTACGCGCCCGCCCCCGGCCTCGATGCGATCGCGGCCCGCTCGCCGGCCCCCGGCCTCTCGCCGTCCCTGCAATCCGAAGGCGAGCGGCTGGCCTCGCTGGTGCTGGACCGTCTGGACTACGTCGGCGTCCTGGCCATCGAACTCTTCGAGGCGGGCGGCCACCTGCTTGCGAACGAGATCGCGCCGCGGGTCCACAATTCGGGACACTGGACGCTGGACGGCGCCGGCGCCAGCCAGTTCGAGAACCACATCCGCGCGGTCACGGGAATGCCGCTCGCCGCCCCGGGGGTGTGCGGCCCGGCAGCGATGATCAACATCATCGGTGAACTCCCGGACCTCGGCGCGGTGGCGGCGCTCCCCGGCACCCACCTCCACATCTACGGCAAGGCGCCGCGGCCCGGCCGCAAGATCGGCCACGTCAACGTCACCGGCGACGACGCGGCGGCGGTGATGGACACCGTCGCCCGCGTCTGGGAGCTTCTTCCCGGCGCCGGAGAACTCCCCCGCACGGCCGGTTGCTAGCTGCTGCGACACTCCAGTGTAATGCAGACATTACGTTTGGTAATGTTTTCTTTACACTATGGTCCGCGCGAACACCCTGTTAGCTTTCCGGCTTCATCCAACGGAGCGAAACAGCCATGCTTGAAGAGATAAAGACCCGGATTTCGGAAGAAGTCGAAGCGCTGACCCGCGAACTCAACATCGAGCTGCCGGACCGCATCAAGAAGGCCGCCGAACTCGGGGACCTGCGGGAGAACGCGGAGTACAAGTCGGCGCTGGAGCGGCAGCAGTTCGTTCAGGCCCGGATCGGGCACCTGGCCTGGCGCATGTCCGAGCTGTCGAAGATCAACGTGAAGGACATCCCCGACGACCGGGTCGGCTTCGGGTCCAGCGTGCGCGTGCGGGACCTTGCGACAAAAGCCGAAGACACCTTCACCATCGTGGCCGGAGACTACATCGATCTCGAAGCCGGCCACATTTCGCTGGATTCGCCGATCGGCCGGGGCCTCCTGGGTGCCCGCCAGGGAGACGACGTGAGCGTGCGGCTGCCCGCGGGCGAACGGAGCTTCCGGGTCATCGAGCTCAAGACGCTGCCCCAGCAGCTTGCGGCAGGGGAGCAGGTCGCCGTGTAGTCAGCGGCCGCCCGGGGTGGGCGCCGCTCCGAACTTCAGCGGCGGCGCGATGCGCGCCACGATCACGGCCACGTCGTCTTCCACGGCTGCGTGAAAGATCGCCCCCGCACCCGCCACCATCGCCTCGAAGTCGTGGAAGCGCACGCCGCTGTCCGCCACGACGCCCCTGAAGGTGTGCGCCGCGCCCAGGACGGCGGACATCGTCGAGTTGAAGTCGTCCTCCCCGGTCACGGTCGCCGGCCACGGATACCGCCCGACCGGGTCGGGGTTGACGAAGATCTCGGTGGCGGTGGGGAAGTCGTAGGTGAGGAATCGCGGCGTGCGGTCGTCGGCCAGCGAGGCCTCGGAACCGCCCACGGTCATCGCGATGGCGTGTTGCTGCAGGAGTTCCGGCATCGTGAACCCGGTCACGGCTTCGATTCCGGGCACCCCCGACACGGTGAGTGAGTCGTTGAGCGCGGTCACGAACGCCTCGTCGGCCGCCTGGCCCCCCAGCCCGCCGCCCCCGGCGATCCAGTCGCGGAGGAAGCGGTGGAAGTGCCACCCGCTCCCGTAGACGTTCCTCGTCCCCAGGGTCTCGAAGGTGATTGCGTTCGGGTCGAGCCGGAATGCGTTGACCGTGCGCAGCATCAGTCCGCGGACTCCATAGGCTGCGCGCTCGGTTTCGTCTTCCCGCAAGGCGATGCGCAGCATCTCCCCCGTGACCCTGTCTCCGGCGGCAGGTCCCCCGGTGCGCTCCCACGCAAGGCGGGAACTCATCTCCTTCGCGATCTCGGCGGTGCCCTCCTCGATCCAGATGGGATGGAACGGATCCTCCCCCGTCCCCCCGCGCAGCCGGCCGTTGACGTGGCGCTTGTAGAGGCTGCTGACGTGTTTCGCCTCGTGCACAAGCGCCGAAAGCGCCCAGAGCAGGCCGTCGCCGAAGGTGTCGCGGCTCATGTGCACCAGCTCCATCTGGTTGGAGGCGGGACACGCCGTGGCCGGGTAGGTCATGTCGGCCGACCAGACGTAGCCCTGCGTGCCGGGCAGCCTGGGGTTCACCAGGAGCGCGATGCGCCCGTCGCCGTTCACGTCGCTGACTCCGCCGAAGTACCGGTCGATCACCTCCGCGCCGTGGTCGGTATAGAAGTCGATCATTGCCTTCGCGTTGTCCGGCGACACATTCGCGGCACCGACCGGCTCGTACACGATGAAGTGTTCGTTCTGCGCGACCACCTCCGTGACCAGCGTCGTGTCCACGGAGCACGTGAATCCGCCCGACACACGGTTGGGGAGCTTGAAGGTGACCGCACCGCCGGCCGAACTCCGCAACTGACCGGCAGGCCGGTCCGGCAGAATCGGCACGGGCCCCCTGGCAGCGAGCTCCCGGTAGAGTGCCGCCTCCTGCTCCCGGATCCCGGCGTGGAGGGCGGCGTTGGCCCGCTCGATCTCGAGGATGTCGCCCCGGTCGAAATCCGCCCCCGGAGGATCCCCGGGTCCGCGGCCGGCGGCCACCGGGCGCATGGGGGCCGCCTCGGCGCCGGGCACCTCCTCAACGGTGAGCTGGGTGCCGCTGGTCGCCTCGCCCACGCCGTCGAGCCCTGCGAAGGTGATGCGGTAGTATGCGCCTGCCGTGTCGGCGCGCAGAAAGAACCCGCACGGCGCCAGCGCTTCCGGATCGACGGCCTGGACGCTGCCCACTGCCAGACCGAGTGGACCGTAGCATACGCGCAGCCCGAAGGCCGCCTCGGCCAGATTCCCCTTGGAGTCGGTCAGTTGCAGCCCGACCTCCCATGTGCCGGCTTCCTCCGGCGTGCCCTGCAGCGCGCCGTCCGCGGTGAGCGCCAGCCCGGCGGGCAGCGTCGCGCCCTCCGCCAGCGACCACGCGTATTCCCGGCGCGACCCTCCCTTGGCCCTGAGCGTCTCCGCATAGGACAGCGTGACGCGCCCCTGCGGGAGCGAGTCGCTGAGGATCTCCAGCGGTGCGTCGATTCCCGTGACCGTGAACTCCGCGGTGAGGCTCTCGACCGTCGCGCTCAGCGTCTGGACCGAATCCTCGCCCAGAGTCCATTCGGTCCGGGCGATTCCGTCGGTCCCGGTGTTCGCCGATCCGGGCGAGATCGAGCCGCCGCCGGAGGTGACTTCGAAGCTGACCGGGATTCCCGACGCGGGGTTGCCGTTCGCATCGAGCACCCGCACCGAGGGGGGCACGGGGAGCTTTTCGGCGAGGAACCCCTGTTGCCCGTCCCCCGCCGCCTTCTCCAGTGCCCGGGGCAACTGCGCAACCGTGACCGGAGCGTCGTGCGTGACCCGGCCGGAGCGCGCGCGGACCGCCCCCTGGCCGGGCCCCGTGGAGGTGGCCAGTCCCGTGGTGCGTTCCACATCCACGATCTGCGGATGGGTGGCCTCCCACACGATCGTGACGCCGGTCATCGTGCGTCCGTTCTGGTCGAGCACCGTGGCCTGGAACTGCTGCTGGTCCCCGACGGCGGTGAAGCTGGCCGACGCCGGGGAGATGGTTACGCTGGTCGCAACTGCGGGAGGCTCGGGTGGCGTGGGCGCGTCCCCGCCGCCGCAGCTTGCAAGGGACAGGACGGCGAGGAAGAGCAGGGCGCCGTGCGAGGGCCGTCGGGTTCGCATCGCGGTGGTGGTCATTTCCCGTCCAGGATGGCCTCGTAGACGATGGGCCTCAGCAGCCGGTCGACCGGTGCCATCCCGTACGGCTGCAGCTGGGTCCACGCGAAGGCGATGAGTTCCTGCTCGGGATCGATCCAGAAATAGGTGTTGGCGACGCCGGACCACCAGTAGGTGCCGGGATTGTCGCCGACCGACACGGCGAATCCGAGTCCGAAGCCCTGGCCGGGGAGCCCCAGGACCGGAATCATTTCATCCGGCAGGTGATTGCGTGTCATGAGCTCGACGGTCTCCGGCCTGAGGATGCGGACGCCGTCCCTCTCGCCGCCGCCCAGGAGCATCTCGCAGAAGCGGAGGTAGTCGCTTGCCGTGGAGGTGAGGCCGCCGCCGCCGGAGTACCAGCCCGGGGGCCGTGTGAAGGCGTCCCCGTTGGCGGAGGGGGGTGCGACCAGCCCGTCCCGTCCGCGGAGATACACCTGCGCAAAGCGCCCGGTCTTGCCGGCGGGCACGTGAAATCCGGTGTCGTCCATTCCGAGCGGCTCGAAGATGCGCTCCCGGAAGAATGTGTCCAGCGACTGGCCCGAAACCACCTCGACCACGCGCCCGAGTACATCCGTGGACAGGCTGTAGACCCACCGGTCGCCCGGATCGTCGATGAGGGGGAAGGACGCGATGGCCTCCGTGCGCGCCGCGAGGTCCCCGCCGCCGCGCATGTCGAGGGCGCCGAGACCGGCCCGGTAGATGGAGTCGACGGGCGTTCTGCCGAAGATGCCGTAGGTGAGTCCGGAGGTGTGCGAGAGCAGGTCGCGGATCAGGACGGGACGGGTCGGCGGGCGCAGGTCGCCGTTGTCGTAGACCTGCACGCCGGCGAAGGCGGGGATGACGCCGGACAGCGGATCGTCGAGCGAAAGGCGCCCCTCCTCGACGAGGATCATCGCCGCGACGCTCGTGACGGGCTTGGTCATCGAGTAGATGCGGAAGATGTCGTCGGGATCGAGGGGGTCTTCGTCCTGGACGCGCCAGCCGTGGGCGTCCCAGTGCACGATCTCGCCGCGCCGGGCGACCAGCGTCATGATGCCGGCCGTGCGATCGTTGTCGATGAACTGCTCCATGGCCGGGCCGATGCGCGCGAGGACCTCGCTGGAGAGGCCGACCTCCTCGGGGGCGGCGGTGGTAAGGTCCTGGGTGGCTTCGCCCGCGTCCAGCGCGAAGGTCCACACGCTGGGGGGACTGCCCATGCTGACGAGCCCGGCCGCGATCGACACGTACTGCCGTCCGTCCACCTCGTAGGTCACCGGGGACGCCGTGCCGGCCCCGACCTCCGCGGACCAGAGCTCCTCGCCGGTTCCGGCGTCGAGCGCGGCCAGGCGCGAACCCGTGCCCCAGAAGACAAGGCCGCCTGCGGTGGCCATGGTTCCGCCGTGTCCGCCGGTGCCCTCGATTCGCCACTTCTCGCTGTTCTCCGCCGGATCCCAGGCCAGCAACACGTTGTTGGGTCCCTGCAGGGGCGGCCGCGGCGGCCGCTCGCCGCTTGTGCCGCGAACGGTCCCCGTGTTCCAGATCCCTGCCTGGTAGTCGAAGCCTTCTTCCTTCTGGAAGTAGTAGTTGTTGTTCGTGGCGGGGAGGTAGACGAGCCCCGTCGTGGCGCTCCACGACATGGGGTGCCAGTTGTGCGCTCCACGCGGCCCGGGGGCCAGGTAGACGCCCCGGCCGGTCATCCCGTAGCGGGCCTCGGGAGTCTCCACGGGACGGCCGGTCGCAAGATCGACCCCGGTCGCCCAGGTCAGGTCGTCCGCGAAGGGCTCGGCCGAGATGAGTTCGCCGGTGAGCCGGTCGACGACGTAGAAGAAGCCGTTCTTGGGGGCCTGCACGATGACCTGCCGCTCCCGTCCGCCGATCTCGAGGTCCAGCAGCATGAGCGGCTGGGTGGCGGTGTAGTCCCAATCGTCCCCCGGGGTGGTCTGATAGTGCCACTTGATGGCGCCGTCGTCCGGGTCGAGCGCCACGATCGCGGAGAGGTAGAGGTTGTCTCCGCCGCCGGGGCTGCGGTTGTCACGGTTCCAGGGGGATCCGTTGCCGGTGCCGATGTAGAAGAGGCCCGCGCCCGGGTCCGCGACCATCGCATCCCAGACCGTGCCGCCTCCGCCGGCCACCCACCACTCGCCGGTCCACGTCTCGGCGGCAACCCGCATGGCCTCGCTCTCGAATCCGTCGGCGGGGTTCCCGGGGACGGTGTGGGTGCGCCACAGTGCACCGCCCGTTTCGGTGTCGTATGCGGTGACGTAGCCGCGCACGCCGTACTCGGCTCCCCCGTTGCCGATGATGACGGTGTTGCCGATCACCCGCGGCGCACCGGTGATCGAGTAGTCGGTGCCGGGCGGGGTGGTCTGCACCGACCACAGGAGCGACCCGTCGGCACGGTCCAGCGCGACGAGCCTCCCGTCGAGGAGCCCGACGAACACCCTGTCCCCGTCGAGCGCGACGCCGCGGTTGACATCGCCGCAGCAGGTTGGGGGCCCGCCCTCGTCCTCGTGCGGGATCGCCGGGTCCCAGCGCCAGATCTCCTCCCCGGTGGCTGCGTCGAGGGCGAAGACGAAGCTGAACGCCGCAGTGCCGTACAGCACGCCGTCGACGACGATGGGGGTCGTCTCGAGGCGTGCCCCGGTCTTGGGGATCTCCCAGCTCCAGGCGACCCCCAGCCGGTCGACGTTGCCGGTGTTGATCCGGTCAAGCGGGCTGTATCGCGTTTCGGCGGCGTCGCGTCCGTGCATGGGCCAGTCCGACTGCTGCGCGGTCGCGGCGGGGGGCGAGGCCAGCCAGGCCAGCGCCAGGAGGACGACGGCCGGGGGAGCGGGGTGCGTCGAAGGCGTGCGCTTCATGCGGGGACGTCCGGTTCGGGTTCGCGTCAACTGGCCATGACAAGATGGGTGCAGAACGCGGGGTTCGCTATTGCCAGCGCCCCCGGGTGACGGCGAGGTCCGGGTGACGCCCTTGGCCCGGAGGGGGGCTGCGCGCGGTCCGGAGTTCGGCTGCCGGCGCAGGGTGCGGTCACCGCGCCGCATCGGTATCTTTGCGGGCCATGAGGAAGACCCCGATCGCCCGCGCTCTCCTGCCCGCCGCCCTGCTCGCCTGCGCGGACGCGTCCGGCGCGCCACCCTTCGTTGCCGCAGCCGACTCGCGCCAGCTGATGCTGTCGGTGCTGGAACCGGCGGCCGAGGTCTACTGGGACGCGGTGGGAATCATCGTGGACCTGGAGGGCGAGTACAGGATCGAGCCCCGGACGGCGGAGGAGTGGGAGGCCGTCGAGAATGCGGCCTGGGTGCTCGCCGAATCGGGCAACCTGCTCCTGCTGGGCGAGCGGGTCCAGGGCGACCACTGGGTGGCGATGTCCCGCTCGATGATCGACATCGGCATGCGTGCGGTCGAGGCGGCGCAGGCGCGCGATCCCGACCGCGTATTCGAGGTCGGCGGCGACGTCTACCTGGTCTGCACCGGGTGCCATTCCGTGTACGCCACCCAGACGCTGCGCCCCAACTACGACACGCTTCCGGACCCTGCCGCGGGCGAGGCCTACCCCGCCGGCCGGCCGGACAGCTCGACCCCCGGGCACCGTTGATCGAACGGTTCCTGGTCTGGCTCGGCGAGACTCCCTGGAGCGTGGCCCTCCTCGAGTCGCTCTACGCGTGGCCGCTCGTGGAGTCGACCCACGTCCTTGCCCTCGGCCTCTTCGTCGGCACCACCGTGATGATGGACCTGAGGCTCCTCGGCGTCGCGTTTCGCAAGGTGCCGGTCACGGCATTCACGGGGCGCCTTCTGCCATGGACCCACATCGGCTTCGTCATCATGATCGTGACCGGGCTCCTCCTCTTCTACTCCCAGCCGCTGCGCTACTACCACAACCTCTTCTTCCGCATCAAGGTGCTGGTGCTGCTGATGGCGGGCGCGAACGTCGCGATCTTCCACAACGGGGTGCACCGCCACGCCGCCGAGTGGGACGCCGACGCTTCCCCGCCACGGGCCGCCCGCATCGCCGGCGCGGTGTCGCTGGCCGTGTGGACGATCGTGGTTGTCACCGGCCGCCTGATCGCCTACAACTGGTTCGACTGCGACATCCAGCCCCAGCCCGCGTGGGTGAACTGGGCGGCGGGATGCTCCGTGGGAACGGAATAGGCGCCCGCCATGCTCGAACCCTTCTTCCGCTGGTGCGAGTCCACGCTGATCGGCAGGGCGATCGCCGACTCGGTGTGGGCCTTCCCGATCCTGGAGGCCGTCCACCTCCTCGGCCTCTGCGTCCTCGGCGGGGCGCTGCTCGTCGTCGACCTCAGGCTGCTCGGCGCGGGCCTCACCGGCCAGCCGGTCGCGCGCCTTGCCCGCTACGCCCGGCCCTGGCTCATCGCCAGCCTGGTCGTGATGGTTTTGACGGGCGTTCCGCTGTTTCTGTCGGAAGCCATCAAGGCCTACTACAACACCTCGTTCTGGGTGAAGATGTGCACCCTGCCGGTGGCCCTGGCCTTCACCTTCGGGGTACGAGAGCGCGTGGCGCGGCGTGAAGTCAGCGACCCCGGCGTGGCCGGCCGCATCGCCGGGGCCGTGTCGCTGGCGCTCTGGTTTACCGTGGCCGCCGCCGGGCGCTGGATCGGGTTTTCCTGAGGGCCGGGGCCGCCAACCTCCCGCGCGGCCGACCGGTCAGCAACGCCCCTGCTGCCTCCGCGCCTTCAGCAGCTCCTCCTCGTACGGCGCCCCCGTCCCGGACGAGCCCAGGAAGATCTTGCTGCCGTCGGTGAAGGTGACGTCCCGCCCGTTCGCGCGCTTCAGGGAGTGGT